>OZ220464.1:0-3265669 GCA_965115825.1 Dehalococcoidia bacterium | reverse complement strand
AGCAGTTGCAGTGCTGGCGGAAGATGGACTTACCGTATCCGACGCGATCCGCCAGATGCTGACGTACATCGCCATCGAGGGGCGGGTGCCTTACTTCGACTGTTTCGTTCCCAATGCGGATACGCTAGAAGCTATGGACTCGGTAGAGAAGGGCGATATGGTCACCATAGGTAGCCTTGCCAACCTGATGGATGACCTGAACAACGATGAGGACGATTAGGCGAACTACGAGATTTAAGCGCGATTACAAACGCGAAAACCGCGGTCAGTACCGCGAAACTCTGGGCGATGACCTCTATGACGTTGTGAGTTCTCTAGCCTCATGCGACACACTGCCGGAGAAGTATAAAGACCATCCCATGCGTGGGATTTGGAATTATCACCGCAATTGCCACGTGCATCCGGACCTCATCCTTATCTACAGCAAGGCAAGTCAACGGTATCTTGACCTAGTCCGATTAGGTTCGCACAGTGAGCTTGGGATATGATGCCGGTATAGGCTCACCCGGATAGCTCAGACTTATGACCCCGGCGGACGAAAGTCAACCCATTCCCAACGATTCCGACGGCAGCTTCCGGCGCGCGCTGGGACTGCTGGAATTCGGTGAAATCCGCCGCCAGCTGGCCGCTGCTGCCGGCACCGCCGTAGGCGCCGAAGCCGCTGCCGCCCTCGCTCCCTCAAGCGACCCCCGCGAAGTGGCCGTCCGCCAGCAGGAAACCGCCGAAGCCCGCCGCCTGCTCGACATCTCCGGAGCCCTGGAACTAGGCCCGGCCGACGACCTCCGGCCGGCCGTTCATCGCGCTCTACTGGGCGGCGTACTGTCCGGCCTGGAACTCCGCAACCTCGGGGCGATGGCCGCCGCCGCCCGTTGGAACCGCAGCGCCCTGGCCCACCGGGATGACTTGCCTCTGCTGACCGCCATCGCCCGGAGCCTGCCCGAACTGCCCGAACTGGAAAGCGCCGTCAACCGCTCCGTCAGCTCCGCCGGCGAAGTGCAGGACAGCGCATCGCCGGAACTGGCCCGCTTGCGCCGCGAATCCCGCTCCGCCTATTCCACCCTCAACGACGTGATGCAGCGCTCCCTCCGCCGTTACCAGCGTGCCGGCATCGCCCAGGAGGACATCGTAACCGAGCGCAACGGACGCATGGTGCTGCTTGTCAAAACCGATTTCAAGGGCCAGGCTCCCGGCATCGTTCACGACGTTTCCGACAGCGGCGCAACCGTCTTCATCGAGCCCATGCCCGCCATCGATCTGGGCAACCGCTGGCGGGAAACCCGTCTGGCCGAACAGCGGGAGGAAGAGCGCGTGCTGCGGCAGCTGTCCTCCCTTGTTGCCCGCTGCGCCGAAGACCTCACCCTGACGCTGCACCTGCTGGGCCGCCTGGATTTGGCCATGGCCAAGGGTCGATACGCCGCATCTCTCCGCGCCGTCGCGCCCAGCCTGCTGGCGCCCGGCGAACCCAGTCGCCTGCGTTTGACCGGCGCCCGCCACCCTTTGCTCAGCGGCAACGTCGTGCCTACCTCCATCTCCATTGACGCCGGCCATCCCGTTCTGCTCATCACCGGCCCCAACGCCGGCGGCAAAACCGTGGCCCTTAAAACCGTCGGACTGCTGGCTATGATGGCCCACGCCGGCCTCCAGCTCCCCGCCAGCGATGCAGAACTGCCCCTGTTTGACGGCATCTACGCCGACATCGGCGACCAGCAGAGCATCTTCGAATCCCTGTCCACTTTCAGCAGCCACGTTCGCAACCTGCAAGGCATCATAAACGTCGCCACCGGCCGCTCTCTCATCCTTATTGATGAACTCGGCTCCGCCACCGACCCGGAAGAGGGATCCGCCCTTGCCATCGCTCTGCTGTCCCACCTGCGCGACGCCGGGGCTATGGTCGTGGCGACTACCCATCACCGCAGCGTGGCTCGCCTGGCTCAGGAAGAACCCGGCATGGTCAACGCCAGCGTTGACCTCAACCCCCGCACGCTGGAACCTACCTACCGACTCACCCACGGCGTCCCCGGCCGCAGCTATGCCTTGACCATCGCCGCCCGCCTGGGCCTTCCGCAGTCAATCATCGCCGGCGCCCAAAGCCACTTGGAGCCGTCCCATGCGCAAACCGACCGCCTCCTCCGAGAGCTGCAAGAAGAACGCCTCACCGTGGCCGAACTGCGCCAGGAAGCCGAGCAGGCGCTGGACGACGCCCGCCGCCACGAGCGGGAAATCGCCCAGCGCCTCGCCACCGTGGCCGACGCCAAAGCCCAGCTGGTCGAGGACGCCCGCCGCGAACTGGCTCAGGAGATTGCCGAAGTATCCACTCGCATCCGCCAAGCCGAGCGTTCCCTGCAACGCCGGCAGGCCCGGCAGTCTCACCGCTCCGATATCGCTGCTGAGGCCCCGGCAGCAGCCTCAACGTCAACCCCCGACGTTGACCTGGCCGCGGAACGCCGGCGTCTCGCTGAAACGCAGCGCGAGGTGGTGTCGCCCGACTGGTCGCCCATCCCGGTAGAGCGTCCACCCTGGTATCACGACCTGCGCGTCGGCGACCGCGTGTATCTCCGCGGCGTCTCCCGCCCGGTGGAAGTCGTCACCCCGCCCAACGAGCAGCAGGAGATTGAGGTCGTCATCGGCGCTATGCGCGCCCGCCTCCCCGTGTATCAGCTTGACCGTCCCGCCGACCTTGTCCATCCCGCCGCCGAGCAGGCCGGCGTCGTCTATCGCCGCCCGGAGAGCAAACGCACTCTCAGCCCGGAAGTCAACCTACACGGCTACCGCGTGGACGAGGCCCTCAACGTCATCGACTCGCTTCTTGACGACGCTGCGCTGGAGGGTATGTCCTCCCTCAAAATCGTCCACGGCAAGGGCACGGGCGCCCTCCGCCGCGCCATCCGAGAGTACCTTGCCGGCCATCCTCTGGTCGCCGCCGCCAAGCCGGGCGAAGGGAGCAGTGCGGCCGGCGTAACCGTCGTCCAGCTGCGCTAGCCGGTTCAATCAGCCGCTCCCGAAACCTGCTTCCCAGCTTCCGCTATGCCCCGGCTTGGCTCCTTTGCCTAGCCCCTCCCGCTACGGTAGCCGTCATCCTCCTCATACCCTTCATCCAAATCCGCCTCCCGGTCGTAATAAGGATCATACCCGTCATAATATCCGTACTCATCCACTTCATTCCGGCGGCGCCACCAACCCCAAATCCACTTGCCCACTACCACTGCCACCGCCAGCAGCACCAGCCCGCTGATTATCCACACGTCCAGATACGCTAGAAACGACAGGTCGCCGGCTCCTTCGCCAGCCTGCAGCCCAACGGACCAAATCACCGACGGGTTCATTTCCTCCATGCTCCAAAGTCCGAAATCGCCGAATCTTGCGCCTTTGCAACTAGGCCCGTATCCTGCGAATTTACCATAATACCACCGTTCCCCGCCGCGCTTGCGCAATCCCATCGCCGCAGGCCGCAATTGAACGGCAAACTAAACCGGACGATTCAGGGCGGGCTAATGGCGAAACATTATGAAAGAGACCGTAAATTCCTTCCTCCAGTATCTGGTCGTCGAGCGCGGCTTCTCCCAGAACACCCTGGACGCCTACAGCAACGACCTCAACCAGTTCCTCAAATTCGCCGCCCAAACGCTCAAAGTGTCCGGCGACGACCCCGAAGACTGGCGCCGCGTTGACATCGATCTGCTCAACTCCTACATCAGCGAGCTGCGCGATGTGAAGCGCTACCGCGACGCCACCACCGCCCGCAAAGTAGCCGCAGTGCGTTCCTTCTTCGGTTACCTCAGCGCCAACGAACTCATCAGCGAAGACCCTACCGAAAACCTCGGTTCCCCCCGCGTCGGGCGTTCCGTCCCCAAATATCTATCCCAGGAGGAAGTGCAGCGGCTTCTGTCCACCGCCAACGATACCGGCACGCCAGAAGGCCGCCGCGATGCCAGCATCCTGGAACTCCTCTACGCCACCGGCGTCCGCGTCAGCGAGCTTGTCGCCCTCAACGTCCAGGACATCGACTTCGAAGAGAGCTTCATCCGCGCTTGGGGCAAGGGATCCAAAGAGCGTATCGTCTATTTGTATCCCGAGGCCTTGGCCAACCTCCGCGCCTACATCGGCGACGCGCGTGCCCAGCTGGTCAGCAGTAAAAAAGGGGAAACCGCCCTCTATGTCAACCAGCGCGGCGAGCGTCTTACCCGCCAATGGGTCTGGAACATCCTCAAATCCGCCGCCAAAAAGTCCGGCGTTGACACCGGCATCACGCCGCACACCCTCCGCCACAGCTTCGCCACCCACCTGCTCCAGAACGGCGCCTCTCTCCGCCATGTTCAGGAACTCCTCGGCCATTCCAACATTTCCACCACCCAGATGTACACTCACCTCACCGACGACCACGTCCGCGAAGAATATCAGCAAAGCCACCCCCGCGCTTGAAGCATCTTTCCCGCCGACTTCTCTCCAAATCGCAGCTCCCGCGCCGGCGGGAACCCACAAGCCTCTACAGTGTGAGCATGACCTCGCCACGCATCTACCGCGCCGAGGGCCTCACCCTGCGCAAAGCCGCCGTCGGAGAGGCCGACCTAATCTCGTTCCTCTACACCCGCGAGCTCGGCAAACTGGAAGTGCGGGCCCGCAGCGCCCGGCGTCTCACCAGCAAGCTTATGGGCCATTTTGAGCCGCTGACCCTGCTCCGCCTCTCCGTAGCGCCGGGCCGCTCCCTGGACACTGTTGTTGAGGCGGAGGTCGTCGACGCCTTCCCCGCCGTCAAATCCGGCTACGCCGCCGCTGCTCGCGGCCTCTACGTCGCCGAGCTGATTGACGGCTTCAGCGCCGTCGCCTCCGCCAACCCGCAGCTCCTCGACCTCGCCCTTCAAACCCTGGACGCCATCGGCCATACCCCCGACGCCGCTCACGATGACCCCGCGTCCGACCTGGCCCTGCGCTGCTTTGACCTCCAAGTCCTGCACCTCTCCGGCTTTCTCCCCGAACTTTACCAGTGCGTGGAGTGCGGCGCCGACCTGGAGCCCGAGCGCCATCGCTTCGCCCCCGGCGCCGGCGGCGTCATCTGCCCCGACTGCCCGACTCCTCCCGACACAATCGCGCGCCCGCTGTCTCTTCCCGCTCTCAAAGTGCTGCGACTGCTGCATCGCACCCAATCCCCCGGCCAGCTCCCCCGCCTGGATATGCCGCCCGCCGTGCGCCAGGAAGTCCACGCTCTCCTCACCGCAACCCTGCAACACTGGCTCGACCGACGGCTGCGCTCCCAGGCCTTTCTGGACGCAACCGAAAATCCCTGAAAATTGCAAATGCTGTGTTGGCCTGCCAACCGGGAGAACGTAATAGACTGTTGCTCCTCCCTCAACCCAAGTAAATGGCAAATAAACCGTCGTCCTCTCCGACCAGTAAGCGGTGTATCCCGATGTTCAGCAAAATACTGATTGCCAACCGGGGCGAAATCGCCGCCCGCATCATTCGCACTTGCCAGCGTCTCGGCGTGGCCACTGTGGCCGTTTATTCCGAAGCCGATGCTGGCGCCATGCACACCCGAATGGCCGACCAGTCCGTCTGCATTGGCCCGGCGCCGGCCGCCGAGTCCTATCTCAACGTCGGCGCCGTCATTGACGCCTGCCTCGCCACCGGCGCCCAGGCCGTCCATCCCGGCTACGGCTTCCTGTCCGAGAACAGTGAACTCGCCGGCCGTTGCAAATCCGCCGGCGTCGCTTTCATCGGCCCCACCGCAGAGGTGCTCAATCAGATGGGCGACAAGCTTTCCGCCCGTCGCGTCGCACGCAAGTCCGGCCTCCCGGTTATGCCCGGAACGGAGGAGCCCGTCAGCGACGACGAAGCCATCGCCAAAGCCTGGGAACTCGGCTTCCCCATGATGGTCAAAGCCGCTGCCGGCGGCGGCGGCATCGGCATCCACGTCGTCCACACCATGGCCGAGCTGGAACCCATCGTTGAGCGCACCCGCAAAACCGCCCAGGCTGCCTTCGCCGATTCCAGCCTCTTTTACGAACGCTACCTTGAAGGCGCTTCCCACATCGAAGTCCAGCTTATCGCCGACCAGTACGGCAGCGTCCTGCACCTCTTTGAGCGCGACTGCTCCATCCAGCGCCGCAACCAGAAACTCATCGAAGAAACCCCCGCGTCTGCCAAAATGACTGCCGAAGTCCGCACCCAAATCGGCCGCTTGGCCCGCCAGCTGGGGCGGGAAGTCGGCTACACCGGCGCCGGCACCGTAGAGTTCCTGGTAACCCCCGACGGACACTTCTACTTCCTCGAAATGAACCCGCGCCTCCAGGTTGAGCACGGCGTAACCGAGCTCCTCACCGGGCAGGACATCGTGGAGCTGCAACTGCAATCCGCCGCCGGTATTCCCTTCTCCATCCGCCAGCCCGACATCAGCGCCAACGGCCACGCCATCGAGGCCCGCGTCTATCCCGAAGACCCCGACACCTGCCTGCCCAACGTCGGCGTCGTCACCGATCTGCGCCTGCCCCAGGGTGAAAACGTCCGCGTTGATACTGCCCTTTGCATCGGCTACGAGGTTTCGCTACACTACGAACCGTTGCTTGCGAAAGTGATGGCTTGGGGTGAAAACCGCGCCGCCGCCATCGCCACGCTGGACTCGGCCCTGGCCGACTTCCACGTGGCCGGCGTGGGCGCCAACATCCCCCTGCTGCGCGACGCGCTGGCCAGCGCCGACTTCACGTCGGGCAACTACCACACCGGCAGCCTGGCGCGCATTCTCGAGCGACGACAACAAGCCAACAGCGAAAAGAGCGCCGTGCACCGCAGCCCAATATCCGCCTCCGGACACCGACCGGACGCCGGCCAGCTTCCCGAACTCGACCCGCGAGCGTTGGCCGCCGCCATCGGCGCCGCCGCCGTTGCCGTCGAACGGGCTGCCCAACCGGACGGCTCTGCCCTGACCCAGGGCGGTTCCCGCTGGCGCACCCTTGGACGCCGGGAACTCTTCCGCTCGCGGCTGGGGAGCGTGTCCTGGTAACTTGACCACTATTCGGGTTCGCGTCGGCGAGCGCTGGTACACCGTTGAAGTTGGCGACCTCAGCCAATCGCCCGTCCGCGTCACCGTGGACGGCGCCGCCTTTGAGGTAGATGTCGCCGCAGACCTCGGCCCAACGCCGCCCCGCCGGGGCCGGCCGGCCGGCGGCCTTCCCATACCCGCAGCCCCTCCGTCCGTAGCATCGGGTTCCGTCGTATCGCCGGCCGGCCCTCCCGTAGATGACGACATCCTCCGTTCGCCAATGCCGGGCCGGGTCATGTCCATCCTGGTGCGCCCCGGCGACGCCGTTTCCGCCGGCGATGAAGTATGCGTCGTAGAAGCCATGAAAATGGAGCAGAGCATCCGGGCCCATCGCGACGGCATCGTCAAAACCGTCTTCGTCCGTCCTCTGGATTCCGTCAACGCCAACGACCCTCTGCTGGAATTGCAATAAACCCGCAACATTCCCATCTTTGGTAAAATTGCCTTGTTATGCCTCAAGAAACCATCTACATCAAGGGCGCCCGCGAGCACAACCTTAAGAACGTCGACGTTTCCATCCCCCGGGATCGGCTCGTCGTTATAACCGGCGTTTCCGGCTCCGGCAAGAGCAGCCTTGCTTTTGACACCATCTATGCCGAGGGGCAGCGCCGCTACGTCGAATCCCTCTCCGCCTACGCCCGGCAGTTTCTCGGCCGCATGGACAAGCCCGACGTTGACTACATCGAGGGCCTGTCCCCTGCCATCTCCATCGACCAGAAGGGCGTCTCCAACAACCCCCGCTCCACCGTCGGCACCGTAACCGAAATCTACGACTACCTCCGCCTCCTTTTCGCCCGCGTCGGCCGGCCCCATTGTCCCAAGTGCGGCAACCCCGTCGCCCGCCAGACCGTCCAGCAAATCGTCGACGCCATTCTGGCCCTGCCCGAAGCCTCCCGCATCACTCTGCTCGCCCCCAAAGTCCGCCGCAAAAAGGGCGAACACCGCGAAGTCTTCGAGGCTGCCAAACGCGCCGGCTTCGTCCGCCTCCGCGTCAATGGCGATACCATCCTCGTGGAGGATGCCGATGCCCTGACTCTTGACAAGCAGAAGTGGCATTACATCGACATCGTCGTTGACCGCCTCATCATCCGCAGCGACACCGAACCGAACCGGGTGACCGAGTCCGTCGAGACCGCCCTGCGCGAGGGCGAAGGCGTGCTGACGGTAGGGCGCGAAGGCCAGGAAGACCTCACTTTCAGCGAGCAGTTCGCTTGCGTCGCCTGCGGCGTCAGCCTCCCCGAAATCGAGCCGCGCACCTTCAGCTTCAACAGCCCCCACGGCGCCTGCTCCACTTGCACCGGGCTCGGCTACCAGCTGGAAATTGACCCCTCCCTGGTCATCCAGAACCGTTCCCTGTCCCTCCTGGATGGCGCAATCGTCCCCTGGTCCCGCTCCGGCGCCGCCAATTCCTGGTACGCCAGCATGATGGAAGCCGTTGCCCGCGAGTTCGACTTCTCACCCCATGCTCCCGTGCGCGAACTCACCGAGGAGCAGCTCAACGTTGTCCTCTACGGCGCCGGCAAAAGGCAGGTCAAAGTGCGCCACCGCACCGGACGAGGCCGCACCTACGCCTGGAACACTTCCTACGAAGGCGTCATTCCCAACCTGCAACGCCGCTACCGCGACACCGAATCCGACCACACCCGCAGCGAAATCGAGCGTTACATGGCCCAACGAGCCTGCCGCTCCTGCAACGGCGCGCGCCTGCGCCCCGAAGCCCTCGGCGTCCTGGTCTGCGGGCGGAACATCATGGACGTTACCGGCCTCACCATCGGCTCCGGCCTGCAATGGATTCGCAGCATCAAGCCCGGCGCAGACGCCGCCGCCAACGGGCATAGCGCCAGCAACGGACACCATCCGCCGGAGGCATTGGAGACGCTGCCCGCCGCCAAGAGCGTCCCCTCCAACGGCGACCGGGCTAACGGCGACCGGCCGAAAACTCGTCGCGCCCGCAAGAACGGCAAACGCGCCGCGCCCCCCGTCGCCGTCGCCGCCACCCTAACCCAGCGCGAAATGGTCATCGCCGACCAAATCCTCAAAGAAATTGAAGGGCGCCTCCAATTCCTGGACAGCATCGGCCTTGACTACGTAACCATGAACCGCACCGCCCGCACTCTCTCCGGCGGCGAAGCTCAGCGCGTCCGCCTCGCCACCCAGATCGGCAGCGGTCTTACCGGCGTCCTTTACGTCTGCGACGAACCCACCGTCGGACTCCACCCTCACGACGACCACCGCCTCATCGACACCCTCACCCGCCTCCGCGATATGGGCAACACCGTCATCGTCGTTGAGCACGACGACGCCATGATGCGCGCCGCCGACCACATCGTTGACCTCGGCCCCGGCGCCGGCGAGCACGGCGGCCACATCGTCGCCGCCGGCGACGTCTCCCAGGTTATGGCCAGCGAAGCCTCCCTCACCGGCGCTTATCTCAGCGGGCGCAAGCGTATCCCCACGCCGGAGCGGCGACGCCCCGGCAACGGCAACTACATCACCGTTAAAGGCGCCCGGGAAAACAACCTCCGGGGCATCGACGTTGATTTCCCCCTCGGACTCCTCGGCTGCGTTACCGGCGTCTCCGGCTCCGGCAAAAGCACCCTCATGTACGACATCCTCTACAAACGCCTTGCCCAGGCCGTCGCCCAGGGCCGCGACCGCCCCGGCGACCACGACGAAATCACCGGCATCGAGCACATAGATAAAGTCATCAACATCGACCAGTCTCCTATCGGGCGCACCCCGCGCAGCAATCCCGCCACCTATACCGGCGCCTTCACCCCCATACGCGAAGTTTTCGCCGCGCTTCCCGAAGCCCGCATCCGCGGCTACAAGGCCGGACGCTTCTCTTTCAACGTCAAGGGGGGACGCTGCGAAGCCTGCCAGGGCGAAGGTTACAATCAGATTGAGATGCAGTTCCTCCCCGACGTAACCGTGCCTTGCGAAGTCTGCCAGGGCCGCCGCTACAACCGGGAAGCCCTGGAAGTTACCCTCCGCGACCAGTCCATCGCCGACGTCCTCGCCATGACCGTGGAGACCGCTCTCGACTTCTTCTGGAACTACTCCCGCATCCGCAACCGCCTGGAAACCCTGCGCGACGTCGGCCTCGGCTACATCCGTCTCGGACAGCCGGCCACTACCCTCTCCGGCGGCGAAGCTCAGCGCGTCAAACTCGCCACCGAACTGTCCCGCCGCGCCACCGGGCGCACCCTCTACCTCCTCGACGAACCTACTACGGGCCTTTCCTTCGCAGACTGCGCCGCCCTGCTCCATGTCCTTCATCGCCTGGTTGACCAGGGCAACTCCGTCCTCCTCATCGAGCACAACCTCGACCTCATCAAAAACGCCGACTGGATAATCGACCTCGGCCCCGGCGCCGGCGACCGGGGCGGCAATCTCATCGCCTGCGGCGCCCCCGAAACGCTGGCCGAAGTTGCCGAATCCCACACCGGCCGCTACCTTCGCCAAGCCCTCCACCAACCCCAACCCGCCGCCAGCTAACCGCGGCCCCCAAGGTGAGCGCCATGACCGACGCAGTACCCGACCCGACTCTGCATTTGCCTAGTCTGGTCATCAAGAACTTCCGGGGCATAGACGTACTCGCTCTCCCGAGATTAGGGAGAGTGACACTGCTCGTTGGCGAAAACAGCGTAGGCAAAACTACCGTTCTTGACGCTGCACGAGTTCACGCTGCTCGCGGGCGTGCACACGTTCTTGCAAATGTCCTGCTTAACCGGGATGAAGTTGTCAATGCTCTTGATGAAGACGGTGACGAAGTTATTGCGCCTGATTGGGATGCGCTATTCTATGGGCGCCGCATTTATCCCGATGCTCCTGTATCGATAGGGAGAGGGGATGCCATCGATGACCTCCAAATCCGTATGATTCACTTAACAGAAGAATCAATTAACCAGCTCTCTCTATTCCAATCTGATAGTTTTTTGGACGAAGAAGTGGTCGCACTGGAGGTTAAATTTCAAGGTTCTCGATACACTATCCCCACGAGGTCGTTACATTACATGGAGCAGGTTCGGATCCGCCGCCATGTTCCTTCGGGAATTAGACGGTTGGTAGAGGGTCGAGAACTACCTCGTGAAGTTATATGCAACACCCTGGGACCAGAAGTTCCAGACAATTCCATCATTGATCAATTTTGGGATGAAGTTGCTTTGACACCTCATGAGGAAAGCGCTGTTCAGGCTCTCAATTTGCTCCGGGCAGTCTCTGTAGAACGCGTGGCTTCGGTGGGGTCAAACACGAGGGGTAGGTTGAGGTCAAGACGCCGCTTTTTGGCAAAAGTCGTGGGAGAAGACAATCCTGTTCCTTTGCGAAGTCTTGGCGATGGGGCGGTGCGGATATTTAGCATAGCGTTGGCCTTGGCGAGTAGCAGTAACGGCTTCCTCCTCATCGACGAAGTCGAGAACGGCATCCACCACTCCATCCAAACCAATTTCTGGAAAATGGTTCTTCAATCCGCCCAACGCAACAACGTACAGGTGCTGGCCACCACCCACAGCGCAGATTGTATCAAGGGTTTCGCTCAAGCCGCTAACGAGCTGGAAGACGTTGAGGGTGTGCTTTACAGCATACGACGCAACGTCAACCGCCTGCGCGCGGTTGAATACCCCGAACCCGAACTTGCTATCGCCGCCGAGCATGGCATTGAAGTGCGCTAATCCATGGCCACTCCCACCCAGACCTCTGCATCCGGCCTGCTGGTTGTCGAGGGCCAAAACGACCAGAACGCGATACTGCACCTATGCCGACAGGGGCAACCGGGACTGGCTGAACGCTTCACTATTCACGACGCCAAGGGTTTTCAAGGTGTGATCAACAGCATCCGCGGGTTCATCAATCAAGATGGCATTACCGCAGTCGGTTTCATAGTGGACGCCGATGATGACCCACAGGCTCGTTGGCGGCAAGTGCTCAATCGCATTGCCGACGCCGACAATCGAATCGCGCTGCCAGCCTCTCTCGACTCCAACGGCGCCATCATCCCCGAAAATGCCGACGCCGACATCCCCCGCATCGGTGTCTGGATAATGCCGGATAACCTGTCCGGCGGCGAGCTCGAGGATTTCGTCTCCCGAATGGTGCCTGCCGATGATCCGGTATGGCCTCGCGCGCAAGATTATATCGTCCAAATCCCGCAGCCGCGCAAGTTCAACGACGACAAAATCACCAAAGCCAAAGTTCATGCTTGGTTATCCACCAGAAAGTTCCCCGGCCTCATCGGCTTGGCAATTCGTGAAGGAGATTTGAACACCGCCGGCCGGTTGGCTCAAACCTTCCTCGCCTGGCTATCCCGCCTTTTCACCTAACTCCGCCCTCCGGCCGCCGCGCCGTCAGCATCAGCAGCGACACTGCCGCCAGGTTAACCCCAAACGCCAGAAACACCCACTGGTAGCTTCTCGTCCAGTCCCAGACGAATCCCGCCGCCGTTGGCCCCAGCGCCTGCCCTCCCACCTGTGCGGCCAGCCCCCAGCTGCGTATCTTACCTAGATGCAGCCGCCCGAAGTAGTCTGCCCACGTCAGCCGCGCCGTGATGTGCAGCCCGCCCACCCCGAACCCCAGGATAAACGCCCCCACTATTCCCACGCCGATGCCGCTGGCAAAGGCCGTGATGACCGCGCCGCCGGCTACCACCAGGCCCGCCGCCGCCATCACAAACCGCGCTTCTATCCGTCCCCCCAGCGCCGACCACGCAATGCTGGCCGGCACCTGTGATATGGCAAAAGTAACCGGCGTGAACACGGCTACCGAGCCCGGCGCCCCCTGGTCAATGAAGTGCGGCGCCTGATGCAGCGACACCCCTGCCTGCACGATAAACCCGGCGAAGGCGAACAGCATCATCAGCCAGAAAGAGCGCGTCCGCATCGCCTGACGCGGCGTGAAGTTGATTTCCTCCGACGCGCTGCGGGGCCGCCGTCCTGCCGCCGGACGTCCGCCCGACGCTGACCCCAACTCTCCGTCACCGTCCGGTTCCACACCCAGGTCCTCCGGACGCCGCGCCATCAGCAGAATCGCCGGCAGCGTTCCCACCGCCATGGTCCACGCTCCCAGCGCGAACCACGCCGTTTCCCAGCTCTGCGCTCCGATGATAGCCTGCGCCACCAGCGGCATCACCGCCAGCCCCGAACCCTGCGCAGCGTGGTTCAGCGCCAGCGCAAAAGGACGCCGCCGGATGAACCAGTTGCTTACCGCTACCGACGTGCCCAGCTCCAGCGGACTGGCAAAAACCGTCCGCCCCGGAACGTATGCCAGGTAAAACAACCAAATCTGGCTCACTGCCCCCAGCGCCACGGCGCACAGCCCGGCTATCCCCGACGATATTCCCACCACCAGGCCCGAGCCGTAGCGGTCCAGCACCGGCCCCACCAGCGGCGCCGCGGCTACTGCCAGCACTCCCCCCAGGCTCACTGCTCCGGAAAACTGCGCCCGCGTCCATCCCAGCTGCTCCGTCATCGGCACCATGAACACCGTCAGCACCGCTACCGACATCAACGGCCGAGACGAATACGACACAACCCCCGACAGGCCCAGAATGACCCAGCCGTAGTAGAAGGGCATCGTCCGGGCCAGGCGGGCCGGCAGCGCGCGCATCACCATAGCCGCCGATTATAGCAGGCGCATCCGCCGCCTCCGAAAGCTCTGCCAGTTGATACGGGCCCCGTATGGTGCGGCTACCCTACCTTCCTGCGCGAGAATAACGGAATAAAGCGCGGAGGGGTTCTCCCCTCCGCGCTTCTCCGGCTGCGGCTTCCTCGCCGCAGGTCTTTCTATCCAGGCGGGAAAGAGACCTATACCCTCGCCAGCTCCAGCCCGCCGCCTTCCGCCGCCATCGCCGGCGCAAACTTCCCGGCCCGCAGCGGCGACCGCACCAGCAGCGTCGGCGCCGGCGAACGACGCACCACCTGGTCCGCCACGCTACCCAGCAGCGCCCGGCCCACCCCCCAACGCCCCCGCGTTGCCATCATCACCAGCGCGTTGCGCGACCGTCGCGCCAGGTCAACCACGGCCTCCGCCGGAGGCTCCGTAGGGTTCACCGCCTCCACGTCCGCAAGCCCGAACCCGGCCTCCAGCTCTTCCGCCTTACGCCACAGATATTCCCGCGACAATGTAGCCATGCTGGCCGCCATCTCCAGCGGCCCGCCGAAGTTGAACCCGCCCTCGCCGTCCAGCCGCGCCCACTGCGTATGCGCGCGGAAATAGTCTGCGTTGTGCGTGCTGCGCATCAGGATAACCTGTGCCCCGCAAGCCTCGGCCAGCGCGCCGGCGTAGGCCAGCGCATTCTCCGCAAACGCCGAACCGTCCAGCGGCACTATGATGTTGTCCACGGATGCCCCAACCCTCACGCCGTCCGACGCGCCGCCGCGCACAATCAGCACCGGGTTGCTCACCGAGCTGACCACCCGCGCCGTCACGCTGCCCATCAGCATCCGGGTCAGCCCGCCGCGCCCGTGAGTTGACATCACGATAAGCCCATCCGGTTCCCGTCCCGCCAGCTCCGAGATGACCGTCTCCGCTCGGCCTTCCCGCACGTGAATATCAATGTGCGCGGTTACGCCCAGCCCATGGAGCCGATGCTTCTCCGCTGTCAGAAACGCCGTAATCCGGTCATGCTCCGCCACCGCCAGCGAGCCGCTGAACCTTCCCAAATCGGCATCGGCGTGCCACTGCGGCGCCCCTTCAAAAGACCTCATCAGCGTGATGCGCGCCCCGGCTGCTTCGGCCATCAGACTCGCCGCCGGCAGCGCCGCCGCCGACAATTCCGACCCGTCCAAAGGAACAATAACGCTCTTGAAAAACGCCATAACAACACCTCCTTCTTATCCGTCCGTCTTTCTCCCCTGTCCGCGCCTCTCTACCCCACAGCGGCTTGTGCGGTATTTCACATCGCATATCGCAATATATTATATTCCTGATACCAATACTATATCACGCCACAACGCCTCTTGCAACCCCTCATCACCAAAATCCTGGCCCCAAATCACCGTGGCCTCCACCCTCGCCTGCGTTATAATGCCGCAATGCAGCGCTCTTTCCGGCTGGCCCTCGGCCAGTTCAACCCCACCGTCGGCGACATCACCGGCAACGCCGCGCGCATCATCGATCTCATCGACGAAGCGCGCGGCGCCCACGCCGACCTCGTCGCTTTTCCCGAGCTCGCCGTCACCGGCTATCCTCCCGAAGACCTCCTCTTCAAGCCCTCCTTCCTTGCCGACGCAGCCGATGCCGTCCAGCGCATCGCCGCCGCCGCCCGCGGCATCGCCGTCATCGTTGGCTCCCCCGGCCCTTCTCCCAGCCACTCCGGCGGCCGGGCCAGCGACGACGTCGCCAACGCCGCCGCCATCATCAACGACGGCCGCATCCTGGACTGGTATCGCAAAATGTACCTACCCACCTACGGCGTCTTCGACGAAGACCGCTATTTCCAGCGCGGCCACGCCTGCCCCGTGTACGTCATCAACGGCGCCTCCGTCGGAATCAACATCTGCGAAGACATCTGGTATCCCATCGGCCCCATCGCCGTCCAGCGCGACGCCGGCGCCGAAGTCATCGTCAACATCAACGCCTCTCCCTTCCACGCCGGCAAAGCCGCCCAGCGCGAGCGCATGATTGCCACCCGCGCCGCCGACAACGGCCTGTTCGTCGCCTACCTCAACACTGTCGGCGGCCAGGATGAACTCGTCTTTGATGGCGCCAGCATCATCTGCTCCCCCGACGGCGGCATCATCGCCCGCGCCCCCGCTTTCGAAGAAAGCCTCATCACCGCCGACCTCGATGTCGACTCCGTATTCCGACAACGCCTCCACGACCCTCGCCCTCGTAAGGAAAACCGGGCCATCCTCGCCGAAGTCGGCCAGGCCAAAGTCATCCCCGTCTCCGACTACCGACGCAGCGCGGCCCGCGCGCAGCCCGCTCAGCCCATCCTCTGCCGCGCCCTCGACGAAACCGAAGAAATCTACCAGGCCCTGGTCGTCGGCGCCCGCGATTACGTCCGCAAATCCGGCTTCCGCCGCGCCCTGGTCGGACTCTCCGGCGGCATCGACTCAGCCCTCACCGCCACCGTCGCCGTCGACGCTCTCGGCCCCGAAAACGTCGTCGGCGTCGCCATGCCATCCCGCTACTCCTCCGAGGGCAGCGTCGCCGACTCCCAAACCCTCGCCGACAACCTCGGCATCAGCCTCTGGCATATCCCCATAGAACCCGCCCATCACGCCTTTACCGAAATGCTCGCCCGCCCTTTCGCCGGCTCCGAACCCAACACCGCCGAGGAAAACGTCCAGGCGCGCATCCGCGGCAACGTCCTCATGACCATCGCCAACAAGTTCGGCTGGCTCACCCTCACCACCGGCAACAAGAGCGAAATGGCCATGGGCTACGCCACCCTCTACGGCGACATGGCCGGCGGTTTCGCCGTCCTCAAAGACGTTCCCAAGACCCTGGTGTACCGACTCGCCCGCTGGCGCAACGCCGGCGCCGCCCCGGACTCCGCCGGCAACCCGCGCCCTATCATCCCCCGGGCCGTGCTGGATAAACCTCCCAGCGCCGAACTCCGCCCCAACCAAACCGATCAGGACACTCTCCCGCCCTACGAGCTGCTCGACCCCATCATCAAAGCTTACGTCGAAGACGACTACGCCTATGCCGACATGGTCGCCATGGGCCACAACCCCGATTGGGTCCGCCAGGTCATCACCTCCGTCGACCGCAACGAGTACAAACGACGCCAGGCTCCCCCAGGCGTCAAAATCACCCCTCGCGCCTTCGGCAAAGACCGCCGCCTACCCATCGTCAACCGCTACCGCCCATAATACGCGCCAACGCGCACAGGAGTCATCACACAATGGAAGTAGAAAACAAGCTGGCCGGCATGGGCCTCACCGTTTCCGAGCCTAACCCATCCATCGGCAACTTCCTGCCCGCCGTCCGCGTCGGCAACCTGCTCTTCGTCTCCGGCAACCTCCCCCGCCTGGAAGACGGCAGCATGGTCGCCACCGGCAAAGTGGGCCGCGACGTCAGCATCGAGGAAGGCTACGCCGCCGCCCGTCAGTGCGCCGTCAACTGTCTCTCCTCCGCCCGCAGCATCATCGGCGACCTGGACAAAGTGCAGCGAGTCGCCAAATTGCTGGTCATGGTCGCCTGCGACCCCGATTTCGACCAGCAGCCAGCGGTTGGCAACGGCGCATCCGACCTCCTGGTGGAACTCTACGGCGAGAGCGGACGCCACGCCCGTTCCGCGGTCGGCATGGCCGCCCTTCCCAGAGGCGCCCCCGTAGAAGTCGAAATGATACTGGAAGTAGCCGACTGACCCCCCAGTATTTCCCGAACCGGGCAGCTGAACCCCGGCAATATCTCACCGCCGTCCAGCGCATCGTCCCTAGTGAGAACCACCGCCGGCCGGTTCGGCTGCCGCGTCTTTATCGTGCCTGCCTCGGGTCAATTACCAGTGCCATCCGCACGCCGAAGGCCAACCATATATCGGCCTTCTCTTCAACTTCCCGCTCCGAGTCCCTCGGCGATTTAATCTCCGCCACCAGATCCGGCGCTAACGGACAGTAACCGGCAATCTCCACATCCAGAGGCAGCCTCTCTGCGGAAACAAACGCCACGTCCGGCTCTCGTACCGTGTCCGGATCCCTTTCCAGCAGTACCCCGCTATCCGACCCGAAAACCCGGCCCAATCCTCCAGCGCGAACGTGCGTCCCCAATGCAACCATCAGCGCGGCGACTACCTCTCCGTGCAGCATTCCCACCGGCGTCGTCCTGCGCACCGCCCCCTTGATTAATTCGCCCCTCACGCCCTCGCTGTGAAGACGCAACAGGTCATCGGCAGTCAACAGCTCCCGTTTAACCCCGGCCATCTCAATCGTAGTCATCGCGGTCACCCGACCTTGGGTCGTCAATCCTGGCCAAGATTAACGGCATTGTATCACTATCCCACGCTGCTGTTCCCCATCTCCTTATAGGCGAACACTGCAAACAGCGGGTCTCCCGGCGGCGCCATGTCCGGGTTGGCCAGTCCTCCGCGCACCCCGCTGAATCCGCCGGCGCAGCGCATATACGACGCCACCAGCTCAACGTGATCTTCATCGTTGGTCCCGCGCCACACCCGCACCGCCTTGGTCGGAAAACAGCGGTTGGAAAACGTTACGATGAACACGCCGCCCGGCCGCAGCGCCCGCGACACCTCCGCGAACACCTCCACCGGCCTGGTCAAATACTGCACCGACACCGTAATGATCACCGCGTCAAACGACCCGTCGGCAAAGGGCAGCGACGGGTCGGCGTTGATGTCCCGGAGCACGTATTCATCCAGCTGCGGGTTGTCCGCCATCTCCGTGGCGTTCATCCCCAACCCTACGATGCGGCGGCGCGGATGCTCCTCCGGCCAGTGCGTTCGCCAGCTGCTCATCAAATCCAGCAGCTCCGCGTTTTCCGGAACCAACTGCTGCAACAGCCGGCCCACCGCCCGGATTGCCCCGTCGTCAATGTGAACCACCAAACGGGGCATCGCGTAAAAATCAGCGTCGTCGCTTTCGTCCTCCCGCTGGAAAAACTCCGGCGGAAAGCCCCTCGGGTCCATCGCCAAACCCAACCTCCTGATTAACGTCGCCCGCCCGATCACCGCTGGAAAGCGCATCCTCGCTTCTCCCAGCGGGAAAACTACGGGCGGGCGACGTTCCCTAGCTTTCGTCCACCCGGTACACCCGTACCGCCGTGTCGTGGAACATCGCCGCCCGCTCGCTGGCCGAGTAGCCCTTGGACAGCCGCTTGAATGCGTTGTACATCACGTTGTACGAGTATGACACCTTGTCCACCGGGAAATTGCTCTCAAACATACAGCGGTCGGGCCCAAACTGCTCAATGCAGTAGTGCACCAGCGGCGCCATATCCGCCGCCAGCTCCTCCGACCCCACCGGGATGGCCCTCTCATGCCAGTCAAAGCCCGTCCGCGGCATCCCGATGCCTCCCAGCTTCACGACCACGTTCGGACACTCCGCCGCCGCCGCAATGCCCTTGCGCCAGGTCGCCAGCGTCTCCTCGCTGTTGCGGTACGGTCCCACTCGCAGCAGCCCGCCGATGTGGTTCAGAATGATGGTCAAGTCCGGAACCGCCTTGGCGAACTCCGCCAGCTCCGGCAGCTGCGGGAAATACATCCATCCTTCCAATGTCAGCCCCATGCCGGCCAGCGCCCGCGCGCCGGCCCGGAAGTTGGCGTTGGACATCTGGTTCGCCATCCGATGCGCTGCCGTATTCTCTACCTCCGGATGCGGATCCCACGTCACCGAGTGCCGGATGCCCCGGAAGCGGTTGGGGCTGGCCGCCTGCAACGCCTCCAGCACCGGCTTAACGCCGTCTCCCAGGTTCAGGTTCGCGTGCCCGACGATAGACGCCGCCGCCCGTCCGGGTCCGTACAACCCGCTGGCCGAAGCCGCCGCCAGTCCCTGCACAAACTCCACCTCGCCTACTGACTGCATCTCCTCCGGCCCGGTAGCGCGATACATGGAACGGGCCTCCACAAAGACCGTCGACGTAACGTTGTGCCCGCTGTTGATGTCCTCGGCCAGCTCGTGGAGCAAATATCTCTGGTAAGGAATCCGCTCACTGCGATAGTCCCAAAAGTGATGATGCGGGTCGCAAATGGGAATCTCCGGCTCCAGCGTCTCTTCTTGACGGAGCGCGTGCCAGTCATTGCCTCCAAACGGCATAATCAAACCTCCTGTGTTCCGGGTGTCAGCGTGTCCTCTCCGGGCTATGCTAACCACCGCCGCTTTGCGTCAGCTTTTGAAAAACGCCGCGGAATTCCCTTACGCTGCGCAGAACACGCCCCACAACGCAGAACCCCCACGAACGCCTCCCGATTTTATCACCGAACCCCGCCGCCGCATACCCGCCCATCGGCCTCCAATCCGAAAACCCCCAGCCAGCCCACAACCCAATCCTGAAAATCCCCAAATCCGGTAAATCCTGATTCTGACAAACCCCCCGTTTGCAAAACCGTACCATCGTGCTACAATATCCCCGTCAGGCTCATCCGCCGGCCCCGCGCGAACCGTCGGATACCCGTCCCCGGCCAGGACAACCGCCCGACACTACAACTTAATAGGAGTCTCACGGGGTTCAGGACATCACGGTCTAATCCGCCGCATCCGTACTGTGCGGCACGTCGGATCCATTGCACCACTGTGGTGCGCCGGAGGTCGGTCACATTACCCGGCTGGCGCACTCAGCACGGCGGGAGTCACCACCGCTGCGCGAGGAAGGTACTGCGTAAGCAGCCGTTAGCACGCGCAAGACTAGGACGTAAATAGCAAGCACGCTCTCGGGCCGTAGCGCCGACATCCTGAACCCCCAGGAACCCAACCAAAAGTCCACCGACCGACCAAAAGGAGAGACAATTCCAATGAAAACCACTAAAATCAACCCAACCGACCGCGCCCCGCCGCCCTGAGGAGCTGCCGCACCTGCGCCGCAGCGCAACTGAAAGCCCCGGCTCTTTCCTCCTCTGCTCGGCCACGACGCCGGTTAACGGAGACTCAACCACCATGACCACTGCCGCATCTGCCGTCCGCGCTGCGCATCCTTATCGGATGTACGACGCAATCGTCGCGCAGCCCGACGCCGTCGCCTCAGTCATCGCCGGCCAGCGCGACCGCTGCGCTGAGATTGCCGGCGCGCTGGCCGGCAAACGCCGCATCCATATCGTTGGCATCGGCACCTCTTGGCACGCCGCCCTCGTCGGCGCCGCCGTCATGACCAACGGCCCGGAGGCTTTCGCGCACAATTCCTTCGAATTCTGCGCCGCTGATCCGCCCGTAACCGCAGACGACGCCGTTATCGTCATCAGCCATCGCGGCACCAAGCGCTCATCCTACGACGCCTTGGACTGCGCCATCGCCCGCAACGCCTACACCGTTGCCGTCACCTCCACCGACCCCGGCCCCCGCATCCGGGCCGCCGACGCCGGTATCCCAACCGTCCCCCAGGAAACTTCCGCCGCCTTTACCGTCAGCTACACTACCGCCCTCACCGTCCTGGCCATGCTCAACCTCGGCCTGGCGGAACGCCTCTATGACACCGATAACGGACTGCCCGAACTTCCCGGCCAAATTGCCCAAGTCCTGGCCGCGGAGGACGATATAAAGGCCGTCGTCGCCGACCACCGCGACCGGCGCCGCTTCATCTCCGCCGCTTGGGGCGCCAACCGCGCCAACGCCTACGAAGTTGCCCTCAAAATTAAGGAAACCAGCCGCGCCGACTGCGAAGGTTTCCAGATTGAGCAGCTGCTTCACGGCCCCTTCTGCTCCCTCGACGCCGACTGCCTGCTGACCATCATCGCCACACCCGGCGACGACCGGGGCCGTGCCCTTGACCTCACCCGCGCCGCCGCCGCGTTGGGCGCTCCGGTATGGGCGTTGAGCAGCCGCCCCGACGCCGCGCTGTCCGAGGCCGGCGCCCGTGTATTCCCCCTGCCCGACTGCCCGCCAATGCTGACCCCCATCGCCAGCGTCGTCCCCTTGCAGCTCTTTACCTATCACCTCGCCCTGGCCAGGGGCAAGCGCCCCGACCTGTTCCAGCAGGACGACCCGCTCCAGGCCGCCGCCCGCGTCCACTACGACCTGTAATCCCTTATAATGCCCGCCGCCCGCCATTCCACCGCCGGCGGCAATACCCATCTTCTTCCGAGGTACTGAACCTATGCCCGACGCAAACAACGCCCAGCGCCTGATTGACGAAGCCGCCCAAACCCGCGGCTACACCCTGGAAATGCACCGCATCAACGCCCTCGCCGACCCGGAGTGGACGCAAAAGTACGGCGAGTTCATCACCGCCACTTACACCGGCCAGCGCCTCCTCGACCGCAAAACCAAAGAACTCCTCCAAATCTGCGTGGAAACCGCCCTCCGCGCCGACCAGGAACAAATACAGGCCCACATCCGCGTCGCCCTCAACGAAGGCGCCACGCCCCGGGAAATCCTGGAGGCCATGCAGGCTGTCATCGCACCCATGGGCGCCCTGGCCTTCCGCCGCGGCGTCCAGGCCTGGGCCGCCGAAACCGGCTTCGAATACTAGCCCCCTGTCCATCTTCCCCGGTATAGCCGTGTCAGAGGAACGCCCATAATGACTGCCCAGTCCACCGCCGCCGGCCCCATAGCCCAAAACGGCGCCGCCGCCGACACTGAACCCTCCGTAGCCCAAACCCAGGCTGCGGAGACCGGTCGCGCCCGGCACAGCCCCATAGAGTGGGTAGTCGAACCGCACCTGATTGGCAACCGTCTCCTGGCTATCGGCAGTTCCCGAGGCGGCGCGCGAATCAACAACGTCCTCTCCGATGATGGCACCGCCTTCGACGTTTATCGGGATGGAGTCTCCGACGAACCCCCCGGAGAGGTTGTGCTGATCATCGTCCCCAGACGAAATGACGGAATAACCTGGGCCATCGAGACCGAGCAGGGAGTGCCCATCATCACCGCCCACGAATACGATACTTCCGGCGGGCGGTTCATCCTTTACGCCGACACCGCCGACCTCCTGCCCGATGAACGGCGTCATACTCTCCGCGTCTGGGGCGCAATGCCCGACAGCGGCCCAAGACTGCTTGCCGAACCGACCATCGGGCGATACGTCCACCGTAGACTGCCGCAAGTATCTTTGGGAAGCGTCATCCGTCGGTGGCTGGCGGCTCTGTGGCGCCGTTTTCTCTGGCTCGGCATCGTAATGCTGGTACTCATACTCCTGGCCTTGTCCGCCATCGGCGCCGTCGTAGTCATTGACCCCTCCTGGATGGGCCTGGAGTACATCGAGGAGGTCAATCGCTTCTTCGACTGGCTGCCCTGGCGCTGACCTCTCCTCCCCTTTCCCGCGCGGTGAGCCTGTCCCCCCGCCATCGTCAGCCTCTCCTGTCGCTGCCCTTGACATGGCCCGGCCCTCTCTCGTTGACGCTCCTCACAGCCTTACCCTACAATCAAATGCGTTCCCCGCAAAACTCAATTCCCCAATCCACTCCACCGGAGCCTTGACCCCTATGGACACCGCCGGCGATAGCATCCGCAGCGCTTTCATCGACTTCTTCCGGCAGCGCGGCCATCTCCCCATGCCCTCCGCATCCCTCATCCCCGCCGGCGACCCTACCCTCCTTTTCACCTCCGCCGGCATGGTACCCTTCAAGCCCTTCTTCATGGGCGAGCAGACCCCGCCCCGCCGCCGCCTCACCAGCTGCCAGAAATCCTTTCGCACCACCGACATCGACGAAGTCGGCGACCACAAGCACCTCACCTTCTTCGAGATGCTGGGCAACTTCAGCATCGGCGACTACTTCAAGCAGGACGCCGCCGCCTTCGCCTGGGAACTCTGCACCGGACTCTTCGGCCTGCCGCCGGAGCGTATGTACGTTACCGTCCATCTTGACGACGACGAAGCCTACGACATCTGGCGCAACGAAATCGGCATCCCGCCCCATCGCATCTACCGCTACGGCAACAGCGACAACTGGTGGGGGCCGGCCGGACTGGAAGGCCCTACCGGCCCCTGCTCCGAACTCCACTACGACGGCGGCGCCGAGAAAGGCATCGGCCAGCATCGCCTTACCGACGAGCTGATGACGCCCGACGACCTCACCGCCATGCTCCGCATCGAGGCGGATGGCGGCCCCGTCGCCGCGCCCGGCGGCTGCCATCCCAACTGCGATTGCGAGCGCTTCGTCGAACTGTGGAACCTGGTCTTCATGCAGTACTACCAGGACTTGCAGGGCGTCCGTACTCCGCTGCCCGCTCCCAGCGTGGACACCGGCATGGGCCTGGAACGCGCCGCCGCCGTGCTGCAAAACAAGCCCAACGTCTATGAAACCGACCTCTTCCGTCCCATCATCAACGCCGTGTGCCAACTGGCCGGCTGCGAATACGGCGCAGACGGCGATACCGACTACGCCATCCGCGTCGTCGCCGAGCACGCCCGCGCCGCATCCGTCCTCATCAGCGACGGCGTGGTGCCGTCCAACAGCGAGCGAGGCTACGTGCTGCGACGCATCATCCGCCGCGCCATCCGCTACGGCCGGCAGCTCGGCCTCGACCGCCCCTTTATGACCGAAGTCGCCGACGCAGTGATACGAAGATTCGCCGCAGCATACCCCGCCCTCTCCGAAAACCGCGATTTCATCCGCCGCGTCGTCGGGCTGGAAGAAGCCCAATTCCTGGACAATATCCGCCAGGGTATGCCCTTGCTGGAAGAACGCCTGGCATCATCCCGCGCCGCCGGCGTCATCGCCGGCCACGTAGCCTTTGAACTCTACGACACCTACGGCTTCCCCCCGGAACTGGTGGATGAAATCGGACGCCGCGAGTACGGCCTAGCCGTAGATATGGACGGCTTCAACGCCGCAATGGCCGCCAAGCGCCAGCGCGACCGCGCCGGCCATCAGGTAACCGGCAGCATGGAAATCGTTACCGCTTACGAAAACCTCGGCGCCGGACACACTCCCTTCATCGGCTACCGGCAGACCGCTGTCCCGGCCCGCATCCTCGGCATCCTGCGCGATGGCGAAGCCGTGGGCCACGCCGCCGCCGGCCAGCCGGTCGAAATCGTCCTCTCCGAAACCTGCTTCTACGCCGAGGCCGGCGGGCAGGTTGGCGACAGTGGCGTCATCATCGGCCCCAACGGGCGCGTCCAGGTAGCCGACACCCATAGCCCTGTCGCCGGCCTCATCGTCCATCGCGGCAAGGTTTCCGACGGCGACGTCACCTTGGGCGACGTCGTAACCGCCCAGGTCGCCGCCGAGCGCCGCCTGGACGCCTCCCGCAATCACAGCGGAACCCATCTGCTCCACGCCGCCCTGCGTTCCGTCCTCGGCCCCCATGTCCGCCAGGCCGGTTCCCTGTGCGCCCCCGGCCGGCTGCGCTTCGATTTCAACCACGTCGGCGCAATGACGCCCGACGAACAGATCTCCGTGCAGAGCCTGGCCAATCGCCAAATCCGCGCCAACCTGGCCGTCACCGCCCAGGAAACCACCTACGCCGACGCCGTGCGCGACGGCGCGCTGGCCTTCTTCGGCGACCGCTACGGCGACGTGGTGCGCGTGGTCAAAATGGCCGGACATTCCGATGATCCTAACCCCTTCAGCTTTGAAGTCTGCGGCGGCACTCACGTCCACGCCACCGGCGAATTGGGCGCCTTGGTCGTGCTGGGCGAGTCCAGCATCGGCGGCGGTATGCGCCGCATCGAGGCTATGACCGGCCGCGCCGCCGAGGAACTGTTCACGCAGCAGTCCGCCACCCTGCAAGCCATCGCGCAGAAACTGCAAGCCCCCGTCCACGAACTGGAAGCCCGCCTGGACGCCTACATCGCCGACGCCGACGCCCTCCGCCGACGCCTGGCCGAAACGGAACGCGCCAGCCTGCGCGCCGAAGCCGAATCCCTGCTGGCCCGCGTCCGCGATGTGGACGGCGTAAATCTGGTAGCGTCCGTAACCTCCGCCCACAGCCCGGAGGCCATGCGCGAAATGGGCGACTACCTGAAGCAGAAACTTGACAGCGTGGCCGTAGCCCTGGGCGCCGTCAGCGACGGTTCTCCCATCATCATAACCATGCTCACCCCCGACCTGGTAAGTCGCGGCCTCCACGCCGGCAACATCGCCCGGGACGCCGCCAAGCTCATGGGCGGCGGCGGCGGCGGACGTCCCGAAACCGCCCAGGCCGGCGGTCGCCAGCCCGACCGCCTCGGCGCCGCCCTGGACAGCGTAGCCGGCCTCATCCGTGCCGCATTGCAAAGCTAACCCAGCCATCCCTCACCCCCCTCTTTGGTGGTTCCAAAACGCTTCCTTCCGGTGTACAATAAAATGATGAAGTTGATACTACAGAGAATCCTCATTACATACCGTCGGGAACACCGGCAGAATCCTCTTGCCGCTAAGGTCTATGCCACGATGCTTGTCGGTGCGCTTATCGGTATTCCAGCGATATTAATTGCGGCCAGTATAGTTCAGGGCGATGGGTTTTGGATTGCCGCGGTAGCATTAGTGGTTCCCACAGTCCTTATCATTGCTTGGGTCGGCCTCCAATAATCATAAAAGTGGAGCGATGCCAACCGTCGCCCGCCTCGCCCGCGCCGGCCGCCTCCTCGCCCTGGACGTTGGTGACCGACGCATCGGCCTGGCCGTCAGCATCCCGCCCGGCGAGCTGATACTGCCCATCGGCCACCTCCTGCGACGCAACCGTCGCGCCGACATCGCCGCCATCCTGGACGCCGCGGCGCAGCGGGACGCCGCAGCCATCGTCGTCGGCATCCCCTACGACGCCCACGGCCGCATCGGCGAGCAGGCCCGCAAAACCGCCGCCCTGGTCCGCACCCTGGAACGCGCCGCCGACATCCCGATACTCACCGTTGACGAATCCTTCACCTCCCAGACCGCCGAAACCGCCCTGCGCGACGCCGGCGGCGGCGCCGCCATCTCCCCCGGCGATATTGACGCCGCCGCCGCCGTCGCCATCCTCCGCCGTTCCATCGGCAAGTAGCCCCCTGCATCGTGACGTCAGGCCGTTGCCCCCTCTCAAGCGGCAGTGTTAGGCTGATGACGGAGGTATCCTCATGCCCAGCGCCTGCAACGTCCCTAGCCGAACCATTTTCACCGGCGACAACCTCGACATCCTGCGCGGCATCAACTCCCAGTGCGTCGACCTCATCTACCTCGACCCTCCCTTCAACTCCAACCGCACCTACGCCGCGCCCTTGGACAGCGAGGCCCGGGGCGCCGAGTTCGATGACGTCTGGACGCTGGACGACATGAAGGCCGAATGGATTGATGAGATTGAGTTCCGCCGGCCGTCGCTTTTCCACCTTATCAACGGCGCCAAACTGGCGCACGGCGAGAGCATGGCCGGCTACCTCACCTTCATGAGCATCCGCCTGCTGGAACTGCACCGCGTATTGAAACCCACCGGCAGCATCTACCTGCACTGCGACGATACCGCAGTCCATTATCTCAAAACTATCATGGACGCGCTGTTCGGCTGGCAGCATCATCGGGCGGCGATTAGTTGGAAACGGACTTCGGCGCACAACGACTCCCGTACCTTTGGCAGAGTCACCGACAATATCCTCTTCTACAGTCGGCGCAGCTCCATAAACGTCGCTGAGGTTCGGGTTCCACTGGACAGCGATTACGTGGAACGGTTCTACCGCTTCGAAGACGAGCGGGGGAAATACCAGCTCGGAGACCTCACTGCCCCACGCTTGGGCGCGGGCGAAACCGGGCAGCCCTGGCGCGGCTATGACCCAAATCTGCGTGGACGGCAGTGGAACGCGCCGCTGGCCGGGCGTTACGCCGCCTGGATTGAAGAAAACGTTATTCCAGGATACCGGAACATCACGAGTCCGTTAGCCCGGCTGGACGCGCTCGACGCCGCCGGCCTAATCGCCTATCCCGCTGATGGCAACATACCCCGCCTTAAGCGCTACCTTGCGGAAAACCCCGGCCAGGCCCCTACTGACCAGTGGCTGGACATTCGCCCGGTCAGCGCATGGTCAAGTGAACGCACCGGCTGGCGCACGCAAAAGCCGGTAGCCCTGCTGGAACGTATCATCAAAGCCTCCTCCAACCCTGGCGACTTGGTACTCGACCCGTTCTGCGGCTGCGCCACTGCCTGCATCGCCGCCGAAAAGCTGGGCCGCCAGTGGATTGGCATTGACAAGCTCCCGCAGGCCGCCGATGTCCTGGCGCAGCGCGCCCGGCGGGAATTGCAGATACCGATGAACGGCGACGACGGAAAGCCGTGGGAAGACTGGACGCCAATGGCCCTGCAAGAACCGCCCCGGCGCAGCGACCTGACCCTGCTCATCCCGGCCAATCCTCAATCAGACAAGGAACTGCTGTACGCCAGCCAGAACCGACGCTGTGCCGGCTGTGAATACGAACTGCCCCTGCACGTACTCACCATAGACCATATTCACCCCCGCTCCCTGGGCGGCCTGGACGCTCTCGGAAACCTGCAATTGATGTGCCACAGCTGCAACGCCATCAAAGGCAACCGCGATATGGCCTACCTGCGCGAGCAGCTACACCGCCGGGGCATCCTACGGGAGTAGCGCAGCGCCCGCCGAATAGCGTCCAGATCTGATTTGCCGCCGCCAACAAGTGAACACCCAAACGATACGCGGTCGTTGCATCAGAGTACGGCGGGGTGTATGGCGTTGACGCGCCTGGCAATCATATCGCCGATTGTGAGTGCCATACTTTCTGCTTCCGCCGGCGGCAATCCTAATAATCTCGCAGTGCGATGGATCCGGCTCAGGAAAACGATCAGTGCCCAGTTGCGGCGTGTTGATGACGTGTACATCCGGCAACTCGTCTCGGAGATATTGTTTGACGTCGCCAATGTTCAATTCCGCGAAGATAGCCTGCCTTCCCAGCGTGCGATGAATCACCTTCCTGACTCCGGAAACTTGCTGCGGCTTGGCAAGATCGGCAAAAAACTCCAGCAAGTTGACGGATAACCCACCCTCATTAAGCCGTCTGCAAAATGCCGCGCCGTCAATCCGACCGTTTTCCCTGATTTGTGAATAACCGACATAACGAACGATGTTGTCGCTATCTTCCGGGAAATCCGCCGTCATGCGTACACCAGCGAGCTCAGGTCAAAAGCGGCAACCTGACGCTTGATCCCGTCAAAGGTGTCGGCGCCGGCAACGCGCGAGACTTTGACGGCGCCGGGGCGGCGCTTGAAAATCACGTACTGGACGTGGCCATCGCCAAGAAATTGCAGCGCCACGTGCCTATCGTCGTCATTGTCGTCATCCCAGACGGTGCGTAGATTGCCGTTCTCCATAAGGACAACAGACCCCTTGCGCCAGCCGGGGTTGCCGGTGACGAAAGCGCGGAAATCCTCCGCAGAGGCCTCGCTCCACTCAATGCCTTCTTCCTCGGCGGCTTCGCGCAGTTCAACGAGGCGTTCGTGGTAGCGCTCATAGGCGCCGGCCGCGTCTGGGGCGATGCGCTCCGGCGCTACTCCAATCGAGCCGGGAGGGAACTCTTGAATGATATACCCCGCTTGTCCCAAAGCGGTGGACAGATTCGACAGATGATCAAGCTGGTCTTCCTGAGCCTGGTCCGGCTCATGGGTGCCCATAGCAAAGACCCTGACGTCATTCATGCGTACGATGCGGCGTCGGAGGTCTGCGGGCGCCATGATAATGTGCCCCACATTGAACTCGGCGGCCCAATCTTCCGGGATATCCTCAGCCATGTTGAGATTCCCTTGGGTTTCCGCTTCAGTAGTCATCGCGCGGCCTCCCGTCTGCGGCGCCAGCGCGCCGTATGATAGGCTCCGATTCTAACAAGTTGCGGTTCGCCCGGCAAACGATGCTTGCTGTGTCAATCGACATCAGCGCCATCCTCCCCGTTTGCTATACTGCCGCCATCAAGCAAACCGGGCGGAACGGTCCGGAACCATAAGGACGTGCCTCAATGCCCACCAACCCCAACCCCAGCGCTCTGCCCGCCACCCTCGGCCAGCTCCGCAGCAGCGGCTATCAATCCGTTTCCGTGCGCGAGGAAATCCGCCGCAATCTCATCGCCAAAATCCGCGCCGAAGAACCCGTTTTCCCCGGCATCGTCGGCTTCGAGCAAACCGTCATCCCCCAGCTGGAAAACGCCATCCTCGCCGGCCAGGACATCATCCTCCTGGGCGAGCGCGGCCAGGCCAAAACCCGCCTGATACGCGCCATGGTCAGCTTGCTGGACGAGTACATCCCCGTCATCGCCGGCGGCGAACTCAACGACGACCCCTATAATCCCATCAGCCCCGACGCCCGGCGCATCGTTGACGAAATGGCCGACGACGCCCCCATCGCCTGGCTGGCCCGCGACCAGCGCTATTCCGAAAAGCTTGCCACGCCCGACATCTCCATTGCCGACCTGATTGGCGAAATCGACCCCATCAAAGTTGCCGAGGGCCGCCACCTTTCCGACGAAACCGCCATCCACTACGGCCTGGTGCCTCGCACCAACCGGGGCATCTTCTGCATCAACGAACTGCCCGACCTGGCCGAGCGCATCCAGGTGGGCCTGTTCAACCTGATGGAAGAGCGCGACGTTCAAATAAAAGGCTACCGCGTTCGCCTGCCCCTGGACGTCTTCGTGGTAGCCACCGCCAACCCGGAAGATTACACCAACCGAGGCCGCATCGTAACGCCGCTGAAAGACCGCTACGGCGCCCAGATTCATACCCACTATCCCCGCGTTATTGAAGAAGAAATCGAGATAATGGAGCAGGAACGCAACCGCTTCCCCGACGAGGACAAGGTGTTCGTGCCGTCCTATATGACCGAGATTGTCGCCGAAGTAACGGCCCGGGCGCGCCTGAGCAACGAAATCAACCAGCGTTCCGGCGTCAGCGTGCGCGTGTCCATCGCCAACTACGAAACCCTCATCAGCAACGCCCTGCGCCGCAGCATCCGCCAGGGCGAAACCGTTGCCTGCCCCCGCGTCAGCGACCTGCCCTATCTCATCGCCTCCCTCGGCGGCAAGATTGAGCTGGAAACCTTCGGCGAGGGCCGCGAAGACCGCCTGGTTGATGACCTCACCAAACGCGCCACCCTCGCCATCTTCACCCGCTACTGCAACGTGGACGACCTGGACGACATCGTAACCTCCTTTGACCTGGGCAACGCAGTGGAAACCGGCAGCGATGTGCCCGCTGCCGCTTACTCCTCCGCCCTGGCCAATATCGAGGGATTGTCGTCCGTCGTGTCCCAGCTCACCGGAGACGACGGACGGCCCGAAGTGCAAGCGTCGGCAGTCGAGTTCGTGCTGGAAGGGCTCCACCTGAACCGCCGCCTCAACTGCGCCCGCACCCCGGCCGGCTACCGCTACGCCCGCTAGTCGCCGCCGTACAGACCACAGGCAAAACGACACGGAGGTTTGCCATGGCTACGCAACAAACCGTCGCCGCCCCGCCGGTTACGCTGAAAAAGTACGCCGCCCTGCCCAAACACCCCCGCTACGAGCTGGTCAAAGGATCCCTGGTCGAACAGATGGCAGCTTCGGAAAAACACGAACATACCGGATCGCTGGTCAACTGGCTTATGTCAGCGCACGTCTTTCCTAATAACTTGGGGCGGGTGTACGGCAGCAACCGGGGCTATGTTACCGGCCCGGCTTCTCCCGCCACCTCCCGGATGCCCGATGTCTCCTTCGTGTCCAATGCCCGCTTAGGCCGCCCCGAACTCTTCGGTATGCTTTATAATGGCGCCCCCGACCTCGCCGTAGAAATACTCTCCGACAGCAATACCCCCGCCGAAATCGCTCAGAAAGTCAACGAATACCTCATCACTGGCGGCAAAGCCGTCTGGGTCATTGACATCGACGCCCGCACCCTCACCCTGCACACCCCTGACGCGCCGCCGCATACCCTGACCGAGGATGACACCCTGGACAGCGCCGACTACCTGCCCTGGTTCGCCTGCCGCATAGCCGAGCTGCTGCCCACACGGGCGGATTAAATCGCCTGAACCGCCGCCTCAACTGCGCCCGGACCCCGGCCGGCTACCGCTACGCCCGCTAGCCGCCGCCGTACAGACCACAGGCAAAACGACACGGAGGTTTGCCATGGCTACGCAACAAACCGTCGCCGCCCCGCCGGTTACGCTGGAAAAGTACGCCGCCCTGCCCAAACACCCCCGCTACGAGCTGGTCAAAGGAGCCCTGGTCGAACAGATGGCAGCTTCAGAAGAACACGAGAGAACCGTAATCCGAACCGGCCGCCACCTGGACATTCACGTTGACAACCATAACTTGGGGCGGGTGTACGGCAGCAATCGAGGCTATGTTACCGGCCCGGCTTCTCCCGCCACCTCCCGGATGCCCGATGTCTCCTTCGTGTCCAATGCCCGCTTAGGCCGCCCCGAACTCTTCGGTATGCTCTACAACGGCGCTCCCGACCTCGCCGTAGAAATACTCTCCGACAGCAATACCCCCGCCGAAATCGCTCAGAAAGTCAACGAATACCTCAGCGCCGGCGGCAAAGCCGTCTGGGTCATTGACATCGACGCCCGCACCCTCACCCTGCACACCCCTGACGCGCCGCCGCATACCCTGACCGAGGATGACACCCTGGACGGCGCTGACTACCTGCCCGGGTTCGCCTGCCGCATAGCCGAGCTGCTGCCCACCCAGGCGGATTAAACCGGCGAAGCCCGCCGGCCCAGCGTTATCCCATCCGGCAGCGCGATGGTCGCTTTGAGGTTGCGGAACAGCAGAAACCGGCTCAGCGAGACGTCCACCCGCTCCGCGTAGTCGGCGATCCCAGGCGCGAGCAGAATATCAACGCCGTCCTGGCCGGCGCGCTCATAGGCGTCCAGGTTCCGGCGGCGGCGCGCGTTGGTATCGACCGATACCTCAACGGATTCGCCGGTTCAACCCTTCCAGCAAATCAGATCAATCACGGCCTGGCCGCCGCGGCTGCGGATGAACCGGACGGCTTCCGGCGTAATTTCCAGGTGAGCGGGCATAAATCGGTTATATCTCCGCTGCCGATGCGCTGCTGGCCAGCAGCAAAACGTTCCGCGCCTCAAGCGCCGCCGGATGCACCGGTACGCCCTTATCCAACAGGCGCGCGATGTTCTTAGTCAGGAACATTATCATCGCGGCGGAAAGGTCATCCTCCGCCAGTTCCTGCAACTCCGGCTGCCAGGGATAGCTGCTGCGCTTGACCGGATCCAGTTTGTCGGCGAGAAATACGATATGGCCGATGTCGTCGCCGCCGGCAGGGTTCCCGGTGGTATGCCAATAGACGGAATCGTACAGCTGCGGATGGCTGAGGCCGTCCTCACGTTTCAGCAGCTCGGCTCCTACCGGGCCGTGCAGGAGAGCGGGGTTGCGCCGCTCTAAATCCGTTACGGAGGGCAGGTCATATTCTTCCATCCGCAGCAGGTTTTCCACGCCGGAGAAGTGCCTGGTGGCGTCGTGGGCCAGCGCAGCCAGGCCGACGGCGTCGGCGTCCTGCCCGTGGCGCTGGCAAAGGTCGCGGGCAATCTGCTCCACCCGCTGGCAGTGCTCGCAGAGGCCCGGCGGGAGGCGGCGCATTCGGCGATGGATCCGGTCATATACCCGACCGGGGATTGCGATGGCGGTCATGCGTCAGCCCATCTCGGCCAATTCCCGGCCGGCCAGCAGGTGCATATGGGGCCAGGCGATGGTCTGGCCGGCGTCATCGCCATTATTGACCACCAGGCGATAGCCGCTGATGGCAACCCCCTCGCGGCGAGCCATTTCCGCCGCAACAACGAACAAATGCCCCATCGCAGCCTCCATCGCAGGGCTGATGTAGTCCAGGCCGTTGATGGGCATATTGGGGATGATAAGTAGATGCACCGGCGCCTTGGGGGCGATGTCGCGCACTACGAAGCAACGCTCGTCCCGATAGATAACGTCAGGGTGCAGCGGGTCGCGGGCCATGGCGGCAAAGGGCGAATTGCGGGCGGGAGTGATGGTGGTCATGGGAGGCTCCTCAGGCTGCTTCGATTTCTTGCAAGGCTGCTTCTTTGTGGTCGTGGACGCTGCCGTAGGAAAGTTCCTGGACTTTGGCCCGGCGGGTGTAGAGCTGGAGGTTGTGCTCCATAGTGAAGCCGATGGCGCCGTGGCACTGGTGGCCCAGCGAGCAGACCCGCTGGTATGCTCCGCTGCACCACGCCTTGGCGACGGCAACCTCGCGACGGGCCGGCCGGCCTTCGGAGATGGCCCAGGCCGCCTGGTAAGCGACCTGGCGTGCGCCCTCTACATCGGTGGCCATGTTCGCGCAGTGGTGCTGGACAGCCTGGAAACTGCCCACCGGCCGGCCGAACTGGGTGCGCTGCTTGACGTACTCAACCGTCATATCCAGCACTGCTTCGGCGCCGCCGACCATCTGCACGCAGTGGGCCGCTGTGGCCCGGGTCAGCGTCCGCTCAATAATCGGCCAGCCCTGGCCGACCTGGCCCAGCGCTGCGCTGCTCGGCACGGATACGTTGTCCAGCCGCGCCTCGCACAGCCGCTCGTTGCCGATGGAACTGACTTGCGCGACGGTTAGTCCGGGCGTGTCGGCCCGCACCAGAAACAGGGTTACGCCGTCCTCCGGGTCGCCCTCGGCCGGCCCGGTGCGAGCCGCTACGATGATGATGTCGGCGGCGTGAGCGTCGGGGACGAAGAGCTTGGTTCCACTGATGGCATAGCCCTCGCCCGACGGAATGGCCGCAGTCTCCACCCCCCAGGCCTCAGTGGTAGCCGACGGCTCGGTGAGTGCCAGGGTGAGGCGCAACGTGCCGGCGCAGACGCCGGGCAGGATGTTCTGCTTCTGCTCATCGCTGCCGGCGTCCAGGACGGTGAGGCCGCCCAGCGCGACGGTGGCGAAGAAAGGCGCGGGCAGCAGGGCTCGGCCCATCTCCTCAATCAAGACGGCCAAATCCAGGAATGAGCCGCCGGTGCCGCCGTACTGTTCGGGAAAGGGGATGCCGGTCCACCCCAGGCTGGCCAGCTGCCGCCAGGTGTCTTCGGTGAATCCCTGCGGGTCGTTCTCCAACTCCCGCACCATGGTGAGGGGACATTCCTGGCTCAGGAATTCCCGGGCCGAGTTTTTCAGCATCTGCTGAATTTCGCTGAATCCCATGTCCATAAAGGGGCCTCCCGTCCGGGCTGCGGTGGATGCGCCGTCAGCCGGGCGAAGCAAAGAGGGTGTGCATTTCAAGCGCAGGGAGTATAGCGCACCGGGCCGGCGACAGCAAACGGATGGCGCTGGGCGGGGCCGCTGATCCTTGCAAAGGGAGAATAGCACAGTGCGTTATAATCAATTGATGGGCTGCATTGGCAGCGAATTTATAAAGCCAAGCGACGGGAAAATGAGCGTTAACGAAGCCGGCAGCGCCGGGGACATCCCCACCGATTTTATCCGCAGCATCATCAGCGACGACCAGGCGGCCGGGGCTTACGATGGCCGCGTGGTAACCCGCTTCCCCCCCGAACCCAACGGATACCTCCACATCGGACACGCCAAGTCAATCTGCCTGAACTTCGGCGTGGGCCGGCAGTTCCCCGGCGCGCGCTGCAATATGCGCTTTGACGACACTAACCCCACGCGAGAGGATATTGAGTACGTCGAATCCATCCTGGCCGACGTCAAGTGGCTGGGCTTTGACTGGAATGAGCATCTTTACTATGCCTCGGATTACTTCGAGCAGCTTTACCAGTACGCCGAGCAGCTGATACTGGACGGCAACGCCTACGTGGACGGCCTGAACGCCGCGGAAATCCGCGAATACCGGGGCACTCTGACCGAGCCGGGGCGGGAAAGCCCATATCGCAACCGCTCAACTGAAGATAACCTGGCCCTGTTCCGTCGGATGCGCGCCGGCGAGTTCGCCGATGGCGAGTACGTGCTGCGCGCCAAAATCGATATGGCATCGCCCAACCTGAACCTGCGCGACCCGGTCCTCTATCGCATCCGCCACGCCGAGCATCACCGCACCGGCGACGCCTGGTGCATCTATCCAATGTACGACTACGCGCACTCTCTGTCGGATTCCATCGAGGGCATCACCCACTCCCTCTGCACATTGGAGTTTGAAGACCATCGGCCCCTTTACGACTGGTGCCAGGAGGCGCTGGGCATCTACCGCAGCCGGCAGATTGAGTTCGCCCGCCTGAACCTCACGCACACGGTGCTGAGCAAACGGATGCTGCGACGGCTGATTGAGGATAAATACGTGGCCGGCTGGGACGACCCGAGAATGCCCACCATCAGCGCCCTGCGCCGGCGGGGCTACACGCCGGAGTCGATCCGCGATATGTGCGAACGGGTGGGCGTGGCCCGGCGCAACACGGTAACCGAGCTGGCCCTGCTGGAGCACTGCTTGCGGGAAGACCTGAATCGCCGCGCACCCCGCCGCATGGCCGTGCTGCGCCCCCTGAAAGTGATCATCACCAACTACCCGGAGGGCGGAAGCGAAGAGTTTCAGGCCGTCAACAACCCGGAGGATGCGTTAATGGGCGTCCGCGCTGTGCCGTTCAGCCGGGAAATCTATATCGAGCGGGACGATTTCATGGAAGACCCGCCGCGCCGGTTCTACCGCCTGGCTCCGGGCCGGGAAGTCCGGCTGCGCTACGCCTGCCTCATAACCTGCTCCGACGTGATCAAGGACGCCGACGGCAACGTGGTAGAGGTGCATTGCGTCTATGACCCGGAAAGTCGCGGCGGCAACGCCCCCGACGGGCGACGGGTACAGGGGACGCTTCACTGGGTTTCGGCGGCTCACGCCGCCCCGCTGGAGGTGCGACTGTATGACAACCTGTTCACCGACTCCGACCCGGCCGGCGCCGCAGCGGGATCCGGCGACGACTTCGTTGAGCTGATTAACCCCCACTCGCTGGAAGTGCTTACCGCCATGGCCGAGCCCGCGTTAGCCTACGCCGAACCGGGCGAACGCTATCAGTTTGAGCGACTGGGCTACTTCTGCGCCGACGTTGATACCAGCCCCGGCGCGCCGGTTTTCAACCGCACAACAACGCTGCGCGACACCTGGGCGCGAATAAGCGGGCGCGGCAGAGGCAACTAAAAATGCTGTCTGCCGCAATGATACCCAAAGCGCCGCCTATCAAGACGCAAGGCATCAAGACCAAGCTGGCGCCCTTTATCGCCAGCCATATCGAATGGGATGGCCAAGGGCGATGGGTCGAACCTTTCCTGGGCTCCGGAGCGGTGCTGCTGAACATGCGACCGCCACGGGCGCTGGCCGCCGATACCTGCGTCCCCGTCATCAACTTCTATCGAGCCGTACAGAATGGGCAGATTACCGCGGCAAAAGTTGAATCGTTCCTGCAACACGAGGGAGAGCGGCTGCGAATTGAAGGCGCGGATCGCTACTATCAGGTTCGGGAGCGTTTCAACAACGAGGGCAACCCGCTGGATTTCCTGTTTGTGAGCCGGGCTTGTTTCAACGGGCTGATGCGGTTTAATCGTAAAGGACAGTTCAACACGCCTTTCTGCAAAAAGCCGGAGCGTTTCCGTCCGGCCTACATCACGAAAATCTGCAACCAGGTTCAGTGGGCCGGCGACGCCATGCGGGGACGAGATTGGGAGTTCGTCTGCGCTGACTGGCGCGCCGTTGTCAGCCAGGTCGGCAAGCCGGATTTTATCTACGCCGATCCTCCGTACTCCGGTCGTTTTACAGACTACTACAATGCCTGGAGTGAGCAGGACGGGTACGAACTGGCGCAGGCTCTGAAAGATGCGCCGTGTCGGTTCCTGTACTCAATGTGGGTCGAAAATCGATTCCGTCGCAACGATCGGCTGTTTGACTGGTTCAGCGGCTACGAAATAGCCACCTTTCAGCATTACTACCATCTGGGAGCTAAGGAATCCCTGCGCCACGCGATGCAGGAAGGGCTGGTGGTCGGGCGAAGGGAGGCGCTTGCTATCTGCGCGGCCCGGTATTCCCACGGATCAAGGCAGGCGCCGTAAAAAGCCAAGCCCATCCTGAACCGGTCGGTATTTTAATCCCCCGACGCATCGTTACAAGGCAAGAGAATAACCCCTTCGGGCCTGTCCTTGCGGGCAGGATATCCTCCGGGGGGTAATCGCTATGCAGTATAATCAAGTGCGCCAGCGTCAAGGGACAACCATCGTCGGCAGTAGCGCGACCCCGCCCGCCGGACCGTTAATCTGCGGGCAATGTGCTCCAAGGAGGTCAACCCGCCATGCCCACCCCTGTCCGCGTGCGCTATGCGCCCAGCCCTACCGGGAACCCCCACATCGGCAATATCCGTACTGCCATGTTCAACTGGCTGTTCGCCCGTCGGCATGGCGGACAGTTCGTCGTGCGGGTGGAAGACACCGACCGGGGCCGTATCACCGAGGGCGCAGTGGATCACATCCTCGACGGCCTGGAATGGCTCAGCATCGATTGGGATGAGGGCCCCCGGGTCGGCGGCCCCTACGGGCCATACTTCCAGTCGGAGCGACTGGAACGTTACCACGCCGCCGCCGAGCGGCTGGTAGCATCGGGCGACGCCTACCGCTGCTACTGTACGCCGGAGCGGGTGGCCGAACTGCGCAAGGAGCAGGCCCGCAACAAGCAGCGCCAGGGCTATGACAGCCGTTGCCGATATCTGTCCGATACTGAACGCAGAGCCAACACAGCGGCCGGCTTGCCGTCGGTCCTGCGGTTCGCCATGCCTCAGTCGGGAGTTACTTCCGTGGAGGACGCCATCCGCGGACACGTAGAATGGCAGAACGAGCTGACCGACGACTTCGTGCTGGTGAAGTCGGACGGTTTTCCTACCTACCACATGGCGGTGGTAGTGGACGACCACGCTATGGAAATCAGCCATGTGCTGCGGGCCGAGGAATGGCTGCCCAGCACGCCGCGCCACGTGCAGCTGTACCGCGCCATGAATTTGCCAATGCCGCAATTCGGCCACCTGCCCATGATTCTGGGCTCCGACCGGGCCAAGCTGTCCAAGCGGCATGGCGCGACGTCGCTGATGGAGTACCGAGACGCCGGCTTTGTACCTGAGGCTCTGATTAACTTTATGGCGCTGCTGGGCTGGTCATTGGACGGCGAGACCGACGTGATGAACGTGGACACCATCCGGGAGCGCTTTTCGCTGGAGCGGGTGAGCAAACCGGCGGCCATTTTCGACTTGGACAAGCTGCAATGGATGAACGGCGTGTACCTCCGGCATATGGAGGTGGCCGATTTGGCCGACCGCATCCTGCCTTTCCTCGAAAACGCCTACCCCCCCCATCTGCTGCCCATCGACCGAGCATACCTGTTGCGCATCGCGCCGCTGGTTCAGGAGCGGTTGAAGACCCTGGCCGATGCGCCGGATATGCTGTCGTACTTTTTCGAGGATGCGCCGGATTACGACCCGGCCGGCCTGACGCAGCGGGGCATGGACGCCGCAAGCGCTCTGGCTGCATTGCAACGGGCCGCCGATGACCTGTCCGTCGTGAATCCCGGAGACTTTACCCACGAACGGCTGGAAGCCCTGCTGAGGGCGACGGGCAAGGATCTGGAACTGTCGTCCCGACAGTTCTTCGGCGCGCTGCGCACCGCCATCACTGGCCGCACCGCCACTCCCCCCCTGTTTGAGATGATGGAAGTGATGGGACCGGAACGAGTAACCCGGCGACTGGAAGCCGCGGTTGAGAAGCTACGGGGAGTCTGACCTACCCGGAAGCGGCTGGCCGCAGTGGGGACATACGTCGCCGGTCTCCGGATGGCTGCTGCCGTGAAGGCTGGCGGCATCCTCCGCAATGTCGGCTTCCAGCAACCCGGCGCTGATGATGCCGGCGGGCAGGGCGAACAGGCCGATGCCCAGCACTGCGATGACGGCGGCTAATGCCCGGCCGACGGGAGTAATGGGAACGGCGTCGCCATAGCCCACAGTAGTCAGGGTTACCACGCTCCACCACATTGACGCCGGGATGCTGGAAAAGACCTCAGGTTGCGCCTTGGTTTCGGCGAAATACATCAGGGTGGCCGCAATCACCAGAGCGACAATCAGAGCGACTACGGTGGTGAGCAGATGGCCGCTTTTCTGTCGCACGGCAAGGGCCAGGCGGCGCGCAGCGGAGAAATAACGGGCCAGCTTGGCGGTGCGCGTCAGCAGGCGAACCGTAAGCAGGAAGGACAGACTGGGCCCGCCAACCCCGGAAAGCAGAATGACCACGGCAATGCCGGATGGAACCAGAGCCGCTGCATCCACCAAGGCGTGGGGAGTGAGTAGATAGCGCCAACGCCAACGCCAGCCGGCATCTGCCGGATCCGGCGCGGCCTCCGGCGCCGTCCAGAACCTGAGGGCGTACTCTGCCAGGAATATGGCGACGGTACAGTACTCGATAAGGTGAAACCAGAAGCCGTAGGACGCCGCCAGATGGGGAACCGTCCACAGTACCAGCGCCGCGGAGTTGGCGACAATAACGGCAACCAGGGCGAACTCCACCATAAAAGCGGGCTCGGCCCGCAACAGCCGGCCTACCCGGAAACCGGGGGCGATGGAGGGTTCCATCAGGGCATATACCCGCCGGCGCAGGCCCGGTTGCGGCGCTTTCTGAAAAGGTTCTGTTGGGCTCATGCTGGATGGACGGCGAGTCAGCGAATCAGACGGATGGGCAACCCGCCGCGACGGAAAGCCCTTTGTACAATTTTAGGGAATTTTTCAGAAAATCGCCCAAATCTGTAATTTCCTATATTGACGCCCCAACCGCAAGGGGCGGTAGATTATTGGCGGCAGGATTTTACCTGCCGAAAATTATGGTAGTGGACGCCCGACAAGGCTTGCTGCCGCCGACGCCGTTCCGGTTTTCGGCGCCGCAATCATACAAAGCAGACAGCCACGATTGATAGGGCCTGCTAACCGGATTCCGGGGAAGTTGGTACAAAGGGGATTGAGATGCTCGCTACTGGGGTAACGGTGATCAGCGACGGAGTATTTAAAGTGGACGGTGGCGCCGTCTTCGGGCGGACGCCGAAGACAACGTGGGAGGATATGGTCACGACTGACCGCAAAAATCGTCTGACGATGGGGCTGAACTGCCCGCTGCTGCACATCAGCGGGCGCAATATCCTCGTCGATACCGGGGTAGGCCCCAAGGACACGGTCCGGGATAAGGAAATGTACGGTCTGGTGCCCAGCCGGCTGATGCGCAGCCTGAAAGCGCTGGGGCTGGGGCCCAGGGATATTGATGGCGTCGTGCTGTCGCATCTCCACTTCAGCCACGCCGGGGGCGCTACCCGGATGGACCGCCAGGGAATCATGGTGCCCTCCTTTCCCAAGGCAACTTACTACGTGCAGCGCGCCGCTTGGGAAGACGCCCAACAGCCTTCAGAGCGCCACGCTGACATCTACTGCTCGGACGAGCTGGCGCCGATAGCGGAACGGGGCCAGCTGGAGTTGCTGGACGGGGACACCGAGCTCTTGCCCGGCTTGAACCTGCTGGTGGCCGACGGCCATTGCAAAGGCCACCAAATTGCCGTGTTCAGCCACGGCGGAGAGCGCATTGCATATCTGGGAGACCTGGCGCCGACGCCGTACCACTTGGGTCTGACGACGCTGTCGTCCTTTGACTATGAGCCGGAAGCCGTGATGGAGCAGAAGCGGGAAATCCTCGCCGACGCCGAACGGCAAGGCTGGTTGATGGTTTTTGCCCACGGATATGAAACCAGAGCCGGCTACCTGGAACGACGCCAGGATATGACTTACCTGCGGCCCGTGGAGTTTTAGCTCGTCCTTAGACTTCCGGGATTGCCAGCATGGACTTGCCGTCCAGCCGGACCAGAAGGGCCGGCGTAATGCGGTTGCTGAGGTCAACGGAGATCTCCGTCTCCGCAATTACGCGTACGTAGTTGTCGGTGAGGCCGCTCCAGCGCAAGGCATCGCCTGGGCTCCCGCTTTCGCGGGCATGGTGAGGAGTGATGGACTGATAGGGGGTGAAGAGTTGGGAGCGTTGCGGCGCGACGGCTCTGGCCGTTTCCCATAACGCCGGGCGGGTCTGGCCGGCCAGTCGATTGCGATACTCGGCGAACCCGGCGGCTGCGACGGCGGCCATCTCAGCAGCCCGACGCCGCTTTTCGGCAGCGGCAACCGGCCCGGGCAGATAGCGCGCGGTAGTGCCGGGACGCGGCGAGTAGGGGAATACGTGGATGTCGGCGAAGCGCATTTCGGCAGCCAGGGCCAGGCTGGCGGCATGGGCGTCGGCGTCCTCGCCCGGGAAACCAACGATGATATCGGTAGTGATGGCGGCGGCGGGAACCGTGTCTCGTATCAGGGCAACAGCGTGCCGGTAGGCGGCGGAATCGTAGCGCCGGCGCATGGCGCGCAACGTGGCTTCGCTGCCGCTTTGCAGCGGCACGTGGAAATGGGGGCATAGGCGGGAGTCTCGCCAGAGCCGCAGCAGCTCAGGGCCGATTTCGTGGGCCTGCAACGAGGATACCCGGAGCCGCGGCAAGTCTGTTTCGTTCAGGATACGGGCCAACAGCCGGGGCAGGTCAACGCCTTCCAGGTCAAAGCCATAGGTGCCCAGCTGGGTTCCGGTGAGGGCTATCTCCTTGAACCCGTCGGCGACGTGGCGATTGATGACGGCTACCAAGTCGTCCGGCGGGATGCTGCGCTCGCGTCCGCGCACTTTGGGCACGATGCAGTAGGCGCAAACCTGGTCGCAACCTTCCTGAATCTTGACCATAGCCCGGCTGCGGCGCAGGATGCCGGCGCTCTCAATGCCAACGCTCTCGTCCAGGCCGTCTTTCATACCGGGAAAGGCAGCAGGAGAGTGAGATGTGGCAGAATCGCCTCTGCTCCGGGTCAGTTCGGCGATGGCCAGGCTGGCCAGTTCAGGCTTTTCCTGATTGCCAACCACCAGGGAGACCTCGGGCATCCGGCGCAGTTCGGCGGCGGCCCGTTGAGGGTAACAGCCGGCCGCCACTAACACGGCGTCCGGGTTAGCGCGATGGGCGGCGCGCAGGGCCTGGCGGGCTTTGGCGTCGGCGGTGGCAGTGACGGTGCAGGTGTTCACGATTATGATGTCGGCGTCTGCACTGGCGTCCACCAGCCGGTAGCCGGCTTGGGCGAACTGCCGGGCCAGAATGGCGCTGTCCGCCTGGTTCAGCTTGCAGCCGTGGGTTGCGATGGCGACGGTTCCGGGCATAGCGGCTTATCAGTTGAAATCGGCAACTTCGTCGTCGGGATTGGCCGAGGGAATGGGGTTATCGCCGCCGGGGATGCGGGCCACCAGACGCTCAATTGCTTCGGTCAGGTCGTCCATTGCGAGAAAGAGATAGTCAACGCGGCTGCGCCGTTCCCGAACGCGCTCAGCTGCGTCGGACAGGGCGGACAGGTGGTCAAAGGCGTCGCGGATGTAGCGGTCGCGTTCCTGCTCGCCCAAACGATGAAGGAAACCGCGTAGGGCGTCGTCAGAGTCGGCAGGCGCGCCGTGCCACAGCGCAACGCCGCGGGCCGCCGCTACCAAGCTGCCCCACAGGAGTTCTTCGGACTCGTTCCATCGGCCGCGCGTCATAGCCGTCTGCGCCGCGTCCAGCAGGCGCAATGCCTGGCTGCGGCAGCGGAACAGGCGAGCTTCCAAAGATGGTAAAGTAGTGGAACTATAACCGGGCATACCTGATTTTAGCACGACGCAGGCTGTGGTCATGCAGCAACCATTGGCGCCGGGCCGGTCGGTTCCTTTGGGCGCGGGTAGGCAGTGGTGGGATTTGGTGATACGATTAGTGGCGTTCACGGGTTTCCTTCGCTGTGGTTGTGTTGGGTACAGCGTAGAGGAAGCCCGTGACATTTTAGGAAGCTAACGCAAGCCGGCGTCATTACGGCTGTCGCTGTCGCTTGAGGATCTACGCTTATGGACGCAGTCGCTCCATTTCGGCACACTGCCTACCCGGTGAGGGTTCACGCTGGTGATGACGCTTTGTCAAACCTGCGGTCAGCGGTGCAGCGCGCGGGAGCCAAGCGACCTTTCGTAGTTTGCGGGCAGTCGGTAGCCACGCGCACCAATTTGCTGGAACGGGTGGCGGAGGCTTTGGGGGAACCTCCGGCCGGGGTGTTTGACGGCGTACAGACCGGCTCGCCGGCGCCGGCGGCGCTGGACGGTGTTCGCATGGCCCGTGAGGCCGGCGCCGACCTGATAATCGCAGTAGGCGGCGGCAGCGCGGTGGTGACAGCGCGGGCCATCATTATCCTGTTGGCGGAGGGCGGCGACCTCCGAAAACACGCCACAAAATACCCGCCGGGGCAGCCGCCCGTCAGTCCGCGCCTGATGCGGCCCAAGCTGCCCAACATTTTGGTGCTGACCACGCCAACCACGGCAGCGACGCGAGCCGGCACGGCAGTCATAGATGGCGACACCGGCCATCGGCTGGAAATGTTCGACCCCAAGACCCGGCCGGCGGCGATAATCTGGGATACCGAGGCGCTGCTGACCGCGCCGACTGACTTGTGCATCAGCGCGTCGGGCTCGCTGTTCAGCGGAGTAATCAGCGCGCTGCAAGCGCCGAGGAGCAACCCGATGGCGATGGCCGACTTGCTGGCGGCGCTGGGGATACTGGTGGAGAATCTGCCCTCAGTGCGCAGGGACGCATCGGACGGGGCGGCGCGCGTCAACCTGTGCGCAGCGTCGTTTATGTACAATCGGGCCGGGGACACCGGTGCCAACGGCTCAGCGTTGGGCGTGGTAACCGCGCTGGCCCACAGCCTGGATACTCGCTACGCCGATTGCAGTCACGGGGCGGCCTATTCCACCCTCACCGGGCCAGGGATGCGGTTCAACCGGGATTACAACCTTGCCGGCCAGGCCCGCGTAGCCGATGCGCTGGGTGTGCGAGAGCCGGGATCCGACGACACCGAAGCGGCGGATGCCGCTGCCGCCGCCGTATCGGGGTTCTATGAGGCCATCGGCCTCCCGGTCAATCTGCGTGATGTGGGGGTTCCGGTAGATGGCATCGCCGGTATTGCCAAAGATGCGCTGACCGACTTCGCTTTGCACCGCAACGTGCGCCCGGTGCAGGGGGTTGCGGAGCTGGAATCTGTGCTGCGGGCGGCGTGGTAGGGGCCAGGTCAAAATGCCGGCCGCGTTACCTCAAAGTCTTGCTTGTCTTTATCGTCAAAGCGCGCCATTAGCCGCTCCCCAAGTTACATAGGACAAGGGAGTGTCGGCAGTGGCGTTTGCGGCCTTCTGCAACGTTGTCAGGAAGCCAACAGAAACAGTTCTCAGCATCCCTTCCTCAGACCAGCCGCTATCCAGCAATTCCACGGTCGGCTCAACGGAGATGCAGGCGCCTTTTACCGTCGGTTTGCCGGCCACGATTTTGGAGTTCCTGACAATACGCTCCCGCCAGTTGCTAGGTGGGGTTGTTCGCGAAAGCGGTTGTTTGCAATCCACCCGGACATTACGCCAGTTCGGCTTGGCCGATAATATCCGCCGCGGCCGATACTTCCCATTCGCGCAGCAGCGCTTCCAGCTCAGCGAGGATGCGAAAGGGCGCGCTGAGGTCGGCCAGATTGGCGCTGCCTACCTGCACGGCTGATGCCCCGGCCAGTAGGTACTCGGCGGCATGGCGGCCCGTCATAATGCCGCCGACGCCGATAATCGGTACGTCAACCGTCTGCGCCACCCGATGAACCAAAGCCATAGCTATGGGGCGCAGGGCTGGCCCGGACAGGCCACCGTAGCCCGCGCCCAGGGCAGCCTTGCCGGTGTCAACGTCGATGTGAAGGGCCGGCATTGTGTTGGATATGGTCAGGGCGTCAGCGCCGGCGGACACAGCAGCGTGGGCGATTTCGGTAATGTCGGGCACGTTGGGCGACAACTTGGCCCACAGCGGCATATCGGTTTGACGCCGAACGCCAGCCACCGCCGCCTCGGTAAGAATAGGGCGGTGGCTGAACATTGCGCCATCAGCCACGTTGGGACAACTCAGGTTCAGCTCGATAGCGGAAAAGCCGGCAACTTTCCGGGTGAACGCGGCCATTTCTTCCCACTGTTCCGGGCTTTCGGCAGCCATACTCATCACGATGTTGGTGTCCATAGCGGCCCATTGAGGCGCCAAGTCGGACATTGCCGCCTCAATGCCGGGGTTGGTCAAGCCGATGGAGTTCAGTAAAGTGGTTTCACCGGCGGCCAGTCCCTCGCGGAAAGAGGGCGGGAACCAGCGCGGTTCCGGGTTTCCCTTTCTAGGGTAGCGGGTGAAGGTCTTGGGCAGAACGGCGCCGAGGGATGCCAGAGGCGCGTCCGCAGGAAGACCGCGGCCGTAGCCGTCGTAGCCGAAAGCGCCCGAAGCAACCATTACCGGGTTGGACAGGATGAGAGCCTTCCGGCGTTGGGAAGCCAAGTTCACCGTCAAGTCCATATATGCTCCCATCCTACTTGGACACAGGGGCGAATAGACATTCGCCCCTGCCTTATCTTGCTGAGCTGCAAACCGGGATTTACAACGCCGGGATGTCCTCGTCTTCGTCGTCGAAGGGTGAGAAGACCCGGGATGCCGCAACCTCCACCTCTCGGTCCACTTGGGAATTGGCTTCGGCGATGGACAGGGCGCGGCGCAGCAGTTCGTCCTCCTCCTCGGCGGTGCGAATCTGGTAGCCGGCGCTGTCCAAGCCGTCGCTGCCGGTGAAGGCGGACGCAGGCTGTCCGGAGATAAGCTCTTCGTCGATGATGTGTTCCTGAGGCAGATCCAAGGCTGCCCGCTCCAGGGGGCCGCCGAAACCTTCCTCAAGATCGCCGTCGCCGGAGAGCCATGCCGGCGCCAGCACGTCGCCCTCGAATTCATCGAAGCCGTCGCTGAGGGCCAGCTTCTGCTCGGAAGCCAGCAGGGACTCCAGGCGGGCGGGTATGAGCCGGCCGATGATGACGTTTTCTTTGAGTCCACGCAGCCAGTCGCGGTCGCTGGCAACTGCGGCCATGGTCAGCACCTTGGTGGTTTCCTGGAAAGAAGCTTTGGACAGGAAGCTGTCGGTGGCGAGGGCCGCCTTGGAAACGCCCAGGAGCATGGTTTTGGCGGTGGCTGGTTCGCCGCCCTCAGCCAATACGCGGTTGTTCTGGTCCTGGAAGCGGAACTTGTCCACCACATCGCCTTTCAGGAACTCAGTGTCGCCGGGAGTATCGACCTCCACCCGACGGAGCATCTGCCGCAGGATGACTTCGATATGCTTGTCGTGGATGCTGACGCCCTGCGAGCGATACACTTCCTGGACTTCGTCCACCATGTAGCGCTGCAACCCTTCCAAGCCGCGGATGTCCAGCAACTCACGGAGATCCAGCGGGCCCTCTACCAGAGCGTCGCCGGCCATCACCGACTGGCCGTTACTGACCTTGATATTCATCTGCGAGCTGATGTCGTAGGCGCGGGATTCCTCCTCGCGCCAGACTACGGTGACGCTGTCAGCGCGTACTTCGACCTCGCCCTGATAGTCGGAGCGAATTTCCTGGACGACGGCGGCGCCGGACAGAGTGCCGCCGTCGGCGCCGTCGCCATCAGCGGGTGCGTCGGGGTTTAGCGCTATGGCCAGCAGGCTGCCTTCGGCAACGGGTTCGCCGGGCCGCACCCTGAGGATGGAATGATCGGGCAGATGATATTCGTGGCTTTCCTCGTCGTCGTAGGTAACGCGGATACGGCGGGAACCGTTGGCGTCTTCCTCGATGGAAACCGCGCCGTCGATGTGGGTAAGCACGCCGGCGCCTTTGGGCGGGCGGACTTCAAAGAGCTCCTGCACTCGGGGCAGGCCAGTGGTGATGTCGGAGCCGGCGATGCCGCCGGTGTGGAAGGTGCGCATGGTTAGCTGGGTACCCGGCTCTCCGATGCTCTGGGCAGCGATTACGCCCACTGCCTGGCCGATTTCCACCAGCTCTCCAGTGGCAGGCAGTCGGCCGTAGCACAGCTGGCAGATGCCCCGGGGAGTCTGGCAGGTCAGCGGCGACCGCACGGGCACTAAGTCAATGCCGGCGTCTTCAATCTGCCGGGCAACTGCTTCGTCAATCATCTCGTTGCGGTCAACGATGATTTCGCCGCTGCGTGGGTCTGCTATTACGTCGCCGGCCATGCGCCCCACGATGCGCTCGGCCAAGATGCTGCGGTTGTCATCGTCGGGGCGGGGCGGCACGTAAAAGGGTTCGGCGAACTCGCAATCATATTCGCGGACGATGACCTCCTGTGACACGTCCACCAAGCGACGGGTGAGATAGCCGCTGTCGGCAGTGCGCAGGGCGGTGTCGGTGAGACCCTTGCGCGCGCCGTGGGTGGAGATGAAATACTCCAAGGCGGTGAGCCCCTCGCGGAAGCTGGACTTCACCGGGCGTTCAATGATGCGGCCTTCGGGGTCGCTCATCAGGCCGCGCATACCGGCCATCTGCTTGATTTGGGCGATGTTGCCCTTGGTGCCGGAGGCAGCCATAACACCGACGCCGCCGTAGCTGGCCAGATCTTGCGATACCACCTTCTCCATTTCGTCGGAAGCGTCAGTCCAAGCGCTGATGACCCGCTCGTACTTTTCATCCTCGGTCATCAGACCCATCATAAAGTTGTCTTCCTGTTCGGCTACTTTCTGGGTAGCCCTCTCCAGGATGTCGCGCTTCTGGTCCGACACTTGGATGTCATTGATGGCGATGGTGATGCCGGACTTGGTGGCGTAGTAGAAGCCTATCTCCTTGATGCGGTCAAGGACGCGAGCGGTTTCTTCGTTGGAAAGGCTGCTGTGCAGTTCCGAAGTAAGGTCTTTGATGGCGCCCCGATCCATCAGCTTGTTCTTGTATCCTACTGATTGAGGCAGGGCCTCGTTGAAGATTAGGCGCCCCATGGTGGTTTCAATGCGGGCTGACTCTCCGGGAACAGAGAGCACGTCAATAGGGGCGCGCAGGTTAATCTGCCCATCGGAGTAGGCGATGCGGGCCTCATGGATGTCGTAGAAAACCCTGCCGGCGCCGGCAGCGTCGGGCGCTTTTTGGGTGAGGTAGTAGCAGCCCATCACCATGTCCAGCGTGGGCGCAACCAAGGGGTCGCCCGAGGCCGGCGATAGCATATTGTTGACACTGAGCATCACCGTGCCAGTTTCGTTGACAGCCATGGCCGACAGGGGGACGTGGACGGCCATCTGGTCGCCGTCAAAGTCGGCGTTGAAGGCGGAACAGACCAAGGGATGCAGCTGGATGGCCTTGCCTTCAATAAGCACGGGCTTGAACGCCTGGATACCCAAGCGGTGCAGGGTGGGCGCCCGGTTCAGCATCACCGGACGGTCTTTAATGACGTCTTCCAGGATGCGCCAGACTTCCGGAGAGGAGCGTTCCACCATGCGCTTGGCCGCCCTGATGTTGGGGGCCTGCGCGCTGAACACCAGACGGTGCATCACGAAAGGCTTGAACAGCTCCAAGGCCATAATCTTGGGCAGGCCGCACTCGTCCATTTTCAGCTCGGGGCCGACGACGATAACGGAGCGGCCAGAGTAGTCAACCCGCTTGCCGAGCAGGTTCTGCCGGAAGCGACCCTGCTTGCCCTTGAGCAGGTCGCTGAGAGATTTGAGAGCGTGGTCGCGCTTGCCCTTGACGGCCTTGCCCTGGCGGCCGTTATCGATGAGGGAGTCCACCGCTTCCTGCAACATTCGCTTTTCGTTGCGAATCATCAGACCGGGGGCGCGCATACTGGCGAACCGCTTGAGGCGGTGGTTGCGGGAAAGCACGCGGCGGTAAAGGTCGTTCAGGTCGCTGGTGGCGAACCGTCCGCCGTCCAGCTGCACCATGGGGCGCAATTCCGGCGGCAGCACGGGCAGGACGGTCATAATCATGTCCTGCATCCGGTTCTCGCTGCGGCGGAAGGTTTCCAAAAGGCGCATTCGCTTACCGGCTTTGGTGCGGATTTGTGAAGAGGTGGCGCGTGTTTCCAAGCCAGTGTAGTAGCGCTCCTGGTCAAGGTCCGTGTCCATTAGCTTGAGGAATTCCAGTATGGGCTCGGCGCCCATGTCGGCGTCGAAGGCGTCGCCCCAGAAGGGCTTTAAACGTTCGTAGCGGCTGGTGGACAGGATGGTGAGACGCAGGCCGCCGGAGCCGCTGCGGGCGATGTAAAACTCGTCGGGCAGTTCCATGTCCTCACGGGCACGGGTCGGCAGTTTAAGGTCGTCCCATAGCCAGTCCACGTCGGCGCCGCGCAGACGCTGGGTCGGGTCCCAGCGGAGCCAACGCATGGACTGAATCAGGTCAACGGCTTCCTTGCGCCGCTCGGCGAGGGCGCGCTGCAGATAGTTGTCGATCTCGCCGACCAGGTATTGCGGATAGTAAAGTTCCTCGCTCCAGGCATCGATTTCCTTTTGTCGGCCATCGCCGTCAACGCCGACGGCGATACCGGCGACGCGGCCTTCCAGCCGGTTGATGGACTTCATAACGTCGCTGTCGGGCTGCAGCCGTTCCAGGAGGGCCGAAAAGGCCGGAACGTTCCAGCCCCGGCCATCGGGGCTGTCTTCACCACGGCGGTTGTTCCAGGTACTAACCGCCTCTTCAATCTGCATCAACGACGTATGGATTTCTGCCAGGTTGTTAGACAGCGACTGCCGGACAGCAGCATAATCGGTCTGGGGTGTGTCGAGGGTGAAATGCCGGTGCAAGTCTCTCAGCGTGAGCAGCAGTATCTCTTCATCAACGGCGACGATGTCGTCTTCCAAACGTTCGGAGGCGTCGGCCACGTCGTCCTGACGCTCTTCGGTGGCATCTTCCTGCCAGGCGGCGAAGGCGGCGATTAACGCCGCCGCACTCTCGCTGAGCCATCGCAGCCGGTCGGTGATGGTCACCGAGCCGTGATGGAATCGGGAGATGGCAGCGGCCACCGGGTTTCCGTCCACAGCCAACGTCGACAACCGTACCGGAGATTCCAGATCGGCCTCGGAGAGCACATTCAGGCCGGCCGCAACAATAGCGTCATGGGCCTCCACGCTGGTGTCGGCGATGTCCCTGATGGACTGCAGGGCCGAGGTAAAGTCTTCATCGGCGTCGGGCTGGGCGGAGGTAAGCCGTTCCATAGCAACGCGAGCAAACTCGACCATATCACCCAGCCGGTCCGGGAGCCGTCCCAAGGCGGTGGAGGCTTCCGTCCGCCGGCTTTCCAGATCCCAGTCGGTGATGTGGTTAGCCAAGCTCTGCAAGGCGTTATCGGCGGTAGCGATTGGCCCATTGCGTATCTGCTCAACCTCCGCGGAGTATCCCTCGAAACGCTCGCGCATCAGGTCAACGTCAACCTGGTTGATGATGTAGGCGGAATAGTAAAGCACCCGGGTGAGGTCGGACAGTTTCAGGTCAAGCGTCAGGCTCATCACGCTGGGGGTGTTCTTGACGAACCAGATATTGGCCACCGGGGCGGCCAAGCCGATGTGCCCCAGCCGCTGGCGCCGAACGTTGGAGCGGGTAACTTCAACGCCACAGCGGTCGCAAACTACGCCCTTATACTTCTGCCGCTTGTACTTGCCGCACTGACATTCCCAGTCTTTAGTAGGGCCAAAAATCTTCTCGCAGAACAGGCCTTCCTTCTCCGGGCGCTGCGTGCGGTAGTTGATGGTCTCGCCCTTCTGCACTTCCCCGGAGGACCAACCGCGAATCTGCTCTGGCGAGGCGATGGAGATACGAATAGCGTTGAAGTCGGAGGAGGTAGTGGCTTCGCGACTGTCGAGCATCCTGCTGACCATGATTTAGTTCACCTCCGAGGCAAAGAGGTAGTCGTCTTCGCCGGGCAGCCCCAAGCTGACGTCTTCCTGCTCATCTTCTTCTTCCAAGCGCACGTTCAGTCCCAGGCTTTGCAGCTCTTTGAGTAGAACGTTGAAGGATTCGGGAATGCCGGGCTGACTGATGGGGTTGCCCTTGACGATAGACTCATAGGTATTGACACGACCGGTGACGTCGTCGGACTTGATGGTAAGCACCTCCTGCAAGTTATGGGCGGCGGAGTAGGCTTCCAAGGCCCACACCTCCATTTCGCCGAAACGCTGGCCGCCGAACTGAGCCTTGCCGCCCAGAGGCTGCTGCGTAATCATTGAGTAGGGGCCGGTGGAACGGGCGTGGATTTTGTCCTCCACCAGGTGGATCAGCTTGAGCATGTAGATGCTGCCCACCGCCACGGGCTGGTCAAAGGGTTCGCCGGAACGCCCGTCGTAGAGCTGAAATTTGGCGAAGGTGGGCGGCGATATGAGCCTCTGGCGATGCACATCCAAGGCCAGCTGGTGCATCTCAGCCATGGTAAGGCCGTCGGGATTTTCCCCGGCCACGTCGCGCAGCCAGAGGTACAGGCAAGCCTCCCGGGCTTTGCCGTGCTGTTCTTCGTCGTAGATGGCTTCGGGGTCAAAACCTTGCTCACGGAGCCAGTCGTACACACTCTCAGGGTCAGGGGCACCGACGTCGTCAGCGCTGGGATCGGCGGCGGCTTTGGCCTGCTGGGCGAACCACCATCGCGCTAACGAATCTTCGATGTTGTCGTCGTCAGCCCCCTCAAACACCGGAGTGAGGGCCTGGAAGTTCAGGTTGCGGGCGGCCCATCCCAGGTGGCTTTCCAGAACCTGCCCCAGATTCATACGCGAAGGCACTCCGATGGGGTTCAGGATGATGTCAACCGGCGTGCCATCGGAGAGGAACGGCATATCCTCTTCGGGAAGGATGCGGGAAACCACGCCTTTATTACCATGGCGTCCGGCCATTTTGTCGCCGACGGATATTTTACGGGTCTGGGCAACCCAGACGCGGATGGCCTCGTTCACGTCCGGCTGTAGCTGGTCGGCCGGTTCATCCTCGTCTTTCTTGTCCCGGCTGAGGGCTTTGACGCCGATGACCTTGCCACGCTGGCCGTGGGGCACACGCAGGGAGGTATCCCGAACGTCTTTGGACTTTTCGCCGAAAATGGCGCGCAGGAGGCGTTCTTCGGCAGTCATTTCGGTTTCGCCTTTGGGCGTAACCTTGCCCACCAGGATGTCGCCGGGGCCAACGTCGGCGCCGATGCGGATGATGCCGCGCTCATCCAGGTCGCGCAGGTTGCCCTCGCCAACGTTGGGAATGTCGCGGGTGATTTCCTCATCGCCCAGCTTGGTAGAGCGGCTATCCACCTCGTACTTTTCGATGTGAACCGACGTGAACTGGTCGTCCTTCACCAGCCGCTCGCTGATTATGATGGCGTCTTCGTAATTGTAGCCCTCCCAGGACATAAAGGCGACGAGCACATTCTGCCCCAGGGCCAGTTCGCCGCCGTCGGTAGAAGAGCTGTCCGCCAGGGCGTCGCCTTTGTTGACGTAATCTCCCTTCTGAACCACCGGACGCTGATTGAGACACGTGCCCTGATTGGTACGCGCAAACTTGATGAGGCGGTGGTAGTGCGCCCGTCCAGAATCGTCAACCACAACTATTTCGTGGCCGTTCACGGACAGCACCGATCCTTGCGCCTGCGACAAGAGCACTTGGCCGCTGTCCCGGGCCACGCGACTCTCAATGCCAGTGCCTACGATGGGCGCCTGAGGCTGCAACAGAGGCACCGCTTGTCGCTGCATATTGCATCCCATCAAGGCCCGGTTCGCGTCGTCGTGCTCCAGGAAGGGTATCAGCGCGGCAGATACGCTCATAATCTGCAACGGAGAAACGTCGGCGTATTCAACGCCGGCCGGCGCCGCCAGGCGATAGTTGTCGCCCTCGCGCACTTCTACCAGTTCGTCGGTGAACTGGTAAAGCTCGTCGAAGTTGGAATTGGCCTGAGCTATGGGGAACCGTTCTTCAAGGTCGGCAGTAAGGTAGCGGACGCTTTGGGGGCGGGTATCCACGAAAGGCGATACCTCAATCACGGTGTCCGAGGAGAGCCGAGACAGCCGTCGTAGGTGGTCGGCGGTGATGGCCTCACCCGCCAGGACGATGACCTCCCCCTTGCGGGTGGTTACGTTTTCAGTAACCACGTGCCCTACCGGGTCAAAGTAGCCGGGGAACCCGGGATCTTTGCAGTCGCTCAGCCAGAGACGTTTGACCACCGGCCAGTACGGGGTCTCGATGAACCCCAGCCGGTCGATGCGGGCATAGGCGGCCAAGCTGCTGAGGAGGCCGATGTTGGCGCCTTCCGGGGTCTCAATTGGGCAGATGCGCCCATAGTGGGAAGCGTGTACGTCACGCACGTCGAACCCGGCCCGTTCGCGAGTCAGCCCGCCGCGGCCGAGGGCGGATAGGCGGCGCTTGTGGGTCAATTCCGCCAGCGGGTTGGTCTGATCCATAAACTGGGACAGCTTGTCGCCACCGAAGAATTCGCGGATGGCTCCAGTAACCGGGCGCACGTTGACCAGCTTGGCCGGCACCGCGTCCTCCGGTTTTTCCAGCCGGCCTACCCGGTCCTGGAACATACGATGCATCCGCAGCAGGCCGATGCGAACCTGGTCGCGCATCAGCTCGCCGGCGACGCGAACCCGCCGATTCCCCAGGTGGTCAATGTTGTCCCGGGGCTCTTCGTTGGCGATGTGCTGCTCAATCAGGCCGCGGATGGCATCGGTGATGTCGTACAGATCCAAAACCCGGCGCTCCGGCAGCAGTATGCCCGGCAGGTTGAACCGCACCTTGTGCATATTGCCGTTGGCGCCGGCGTTCACTTCGGTTACCACGCCGACGATGTAGGAGGCGCGGGCGCGCACCGGCGTCAGCCGCCAAGATTGCAACGGCCCCTGGCTCACCTTTTCGGCGTAAATCAGCTGGCCGGGTTCCACAATGCTCGTTTCCGACAGGAAGCGGTTTTTCAGGATGGCGACCTCACCGCAAGAAACAGCTTCCCGAACAGCGCTGCCGGTTATCGGCTGGATGACGATGGCAACGGGTTCGCCCAGCATATCCGTCACCTGGCTCTGTACCGCCACGGACTGCACGTCCTCCTCCGAATCTTCCAGCAGCGCCAACAGCGTGCCGGCGCCGGCGGCGTCCTGGCTGCGCACACTGACGGTGACGGTTTCGTCGGCCACGCCGGCGAAGATGTCCAGGGGTTCAATACGGCGGTCGTCCCGACGTTCGAGGTAGCCGTAGGTAATCAGCGCGTCAGTGTCCCGGTCAGACAGGATGCGATGTTCCCGTCCGGAAGCGGCGAAGATTTCGTTGGGGGTAACGCCGTCTCCGGTGGAGCCGTGCTGCTTACGGATGAAGTTCAGGATGTCCTTCTGCTCTTTGGTAAGCGCCTGGTCGTCGGAACGACCCAGCCGCTGGTCAAGCTTGATGCGGCCCACCTCTCCCAAGTCGAAACGCTTGCCGTCGTAAAAGTGGCTGAGGACGAAGGAGCAGGCTCCGTCCACCTGCACTGCCGGCTCGCCGGGGCGCAGCCATTTATACAGGTTGCGCTGAGCCAGGCCGATGCGCCAGGCCTGCTTTATGTTGAACTCCCGGTCGGGGTGAACCCGGGCCCACAAGGAACGCAGCTCTTCTTTTTCCCTGGCGCTGGGATCCTTAGAATCCGGATCAGTGATGTAGTCCCGGTCTGCCGTGGGTTCGACCCCGCCGACGAAGGGGCGGCAATCGTTAAAGTCGCCAATTCTGCCAATGTCGTCAAAGAGTGAGCGCATCTCCTCCGGGCTGACAATGCCCAGAGCGTAGAGGAAGGTGGAAACGCTCATGCGACGGCGGCGGTCAACGCTGACGGTGATGGTTTCGGGCAGGTTTCGTCGGCGCGCGTAGTAATGCGTCCAGGTCTGCATTTCAATGCGGGCGCCCCGACTGGCGGAGATGCGTCCCTTGTAGTACCAGTTTTCCAGCTTGCCGCACTCCGGACAGGCCGGATCCTGGGATTGTTCCCGCTCGTAATAAACGCCGGGAGCGCGCTGCAACTGGCTGACCAGCACGCGCTCTGCGCCGTTGATGATGAAGGTGCCGGTTTCGGTCATCATCGGCACGTCTCCAAAGAAGATGTCCGACTCGGTTATCTCCCCAGTTTCCTGGTCGCGCAGCTGAGCCTTGACGTACAGGGCCTGAGAAAAGTTGATTTCCCGTTCGCGGCACTCTTCCGCCGAGAATTGAGGCGGATCGAACCAATGGTCGCGGAAATACAACTCGTAACGGTCTCCGCGCCGCCCGGCGTCGCTGTTAGCGAAGCGGCGAGTTACGCCGGCGACGATGGGGGAGCATTCATCGAAGACATCCCTCAAGCCGTTGGTCTTGAACCATTCAAAGGACTCAATTTGGCTGCGGATGAGGTTGGGCACGTCAAGGACGTTGGCGATGCTGGAATCGGAGTACGTTTTGACCTCGCGGGCGGTCAATCCACGGTCGTTTCGGCCTGAGCGCTTGCGGGTTAGCACCATAAATCGTTACTCCTGGCGGTGGTGAGGGAGGCTGCGTTAACGGGAGGGAGCCTGCCCCTCGTCAAGTAACAATAGACACGTCGGTTCAGCCGGCGGTCAACGCAAGCCGAAGCAGCGGCTAGTCAGAATGGAGGGCGCAGGCGAGAGTTCTGGTGGGCGCTGGGGCTGTGAAACTGCACATTAGAGTATTCGCAGTATACCCGAACCTTGCCATCTTGTCAACTGCGGGGCTGTCAGGAAACCGAGGCGATTTCGCTACTCGGATTCCAGCGAGCCTGTAGGAGAAAACCGCCACTTCAGTGACGGATTGCGTAATTCAGCACTTGGCTCAAAGACGGACTTTTCCGAGTAGCTGATGCTGTTCCACAGTGACGGCTACCGCGGATTTCCGGGTACTCCGTTTCCAGTTTCCTGGTGCCTTTGCCGTCATCAATCGGCTTCACCGGCGGTTTAGCGCGTTTCGTGGGGAAACGCGCTAAACCGCATTAACATTGCCGTTTACCTCTTTCACAATGGGATTACGCCCCGGAAGGCCTGTGAAAGGCCTTTGGCGGCGTCTGGAGCGTGGTCAGTGACGGGATGGCAAATGCCCAGTCCGCAGCCTGCCCTAAAACCGTTGCCGGGCACATTCCGGAAAGGCTGCATAACTTTGCCATAGTTTGCCGGTTCCTGACTGGGAAACGTCATTTTCAAGCCGGTCCCGGTTGAGTTCCCAAGCTCCGGCCGGTATAATTCGGATAGTTGAAAAAGCCTCAAAAGTTGACCGCCCAGCGCTCGCAACGCCAAGCGGTCGGTTGCTCTCCGGATCTCTCTAAATCCTCTTGAGCGTTTTCTATTCTAATCATACCCGACAGCATAAGCAACCCCCCAAGCGCAGTTACCGTTTCCTTGCCGCTGTTATTGAGGGAGTTGTATCCCGCGCCGACGATCTGGCGGAAGCGCTTGATGCGCCCCACCGGCACGGCGGCAACCCAGGCTATTCAGCTCAGGCTATGCTGTCGGCCTATGTGATGCAGTTTGCGCTCAACGAGCGGTACGCCAACGCCTTCCTGAACCGTCTGGGCAGTGATGAAATCCTGCTGAAACTCTGTAGGCTGAACCGGGCTCCCAGCGAAGGCGCCTACTGCCGCTTCAAGAAGAAACTCTCCGACCACCTGGAAGCGATAGAAGGGATTACTGCCGAGGTGTTCCGCCGGTGCGGCGACGAGATTGAACGCCTGCGTGGGACTGGCATTGTCCCAAGCAGCAAGCCACCGCTGGGAAGCTCGCTGGTCATGGACAGCACCGACATCTTAGCCTGGGCGCGTCCGGGCAGAAAGAGCCGCCGGACGGGAGCGGAAAGGCTCGCCAAGGATGTTGACGCTCGGTGGGGACACCGTACCGCCAAAAATGTGCGTTCCCACCGGCGCAGCTCCAAGACGCGCCGCCGTTCCGGGAAAGACAAAAGGGGCGATGCCGATGCAGGAGAGAAGGATGAGTGGTACTTCGGCTACAAAGTGAATGTCATCGCCGATGCCAACTACGAGTTGCCGCTGTATGCCGTAACTCGGCCTGCCAACGCCAGCGATGTGGCAGTGATGAGCCATGACCTGGACGCCTGTCTGGCTAAGTACGGGACGCTGAGGCCGCGTTACTTCCTGGGCGACAAGGGGTACGACAGCCTGGGGAATATCAAGCACGTTGCCAACCTGGGCATTACGCCGGTAATCGCCGTCCGACAGCCGACACAGGACGAAGATGGTCGCCGGTTATACGATGGCATCTACGATGCCGAAGGTAGGCCGACCTGCGTAGGCGGCAAGTCAATGGAGTACATTGACACCGATCCCGATCAGGGACACCGGTTCCGCTGCCTTGGTGCCGGCTGCCATCTTAAAGACAAGGTAGATTTCAGCCGTTACTGCGACTTCGAGCATTACGAAAAGCCGAAGGACCGTCTTTTGCGCATCGTCGGACTGCTGCCCCGCTGCTCGGAGAAGTGGAAAGCAGAGTATCGGAAAAGACCGAGCGTTGAGCGTTATTTCAGCAGCGCCAAGCACAGCCGGCTGCTGGACGCTCACCGTTGCCTGAATATCCGCAAGGTGTCGTTGCACGTAGCGGTGTCTATGCTGACCTATCTGGCCACGGCGCTGGCGCGCCTCAAGGCCGGCGATTACGCCGGGATGCGGAATATGCGTATCAAGCTGCATCGGGGGAGGAAACTGGGGCGCAACGCGGCTGCGGGGGCTCCGGTTCCTGTTAGACAACAAGGCGCCGTGGCATGGCATATTTTCTATGGATACCTTGCTGCCCTTACGGTAGTTTGACCCCTGTCACAAGCCACAACCGTTCCGAGAACTCCGGGCAGGCTCTCAGGTGGGGTGCAACTCAGGTCAGGTTCTTGTGCTTTCTTGCAAATAAGCCAGCCTGGGGTTCGGACTAGGCAGCTGTGGCAAGTCGCTAAATCCAGCAAAGGAAAATCAAGAACATGGGAAAGAAATTACTGGTGCTTTCCGCGCTTGCACTTGCACTGACCGTAACCCAAGCCTGCTTCTGGGGTGGCGACCAACCCGATACCCAATTCGGGGAAACCCGCGAAACCCGAGACAGTGATTCTCCACCGGACGACCAACGCCCGGCAAACAACGCGGAAGGAAAGGACGCCGACTCTGCTGCAGACGGCAATAACGGGAGTCAGCAAGACGGTAACGGTCAGCAAGATAACGATGCTCGGGGTAACCGGAACGGCGAACGACAAACCGTTCCATACCAACCGCTGGTGGAGGGGTCTAAAGCCGAAGAGTATCAACGCCGTTGCCAGTTCTGGGCGCTGGAAAACCTGACTCCTTTAGAGTACCAGGAATTCAGCAGGCTCGATCCGGCAAGCATGGACGACCTGGACCGTATCCTGTGGTCCAGGAAACTCAAAAGAGAGGGCTGGCGCTACGAATACGACGACGAAAACGCGCCGTATCAAGCTCCTTACTGCCACGAGTACTGGACGGAACCCCTCAACAGCAGAAACGCACACCTGCGCAACCACCGCTACGAAGACGACTGCCGCAACTATCTGGGCCAAAACGTAGCCAACGCTTACCGCCGGCTGACCGAAGAAGCCAACAACAGTTTGGCAAACCAAGGCCACCTGGAAGATATCAACCTGGTATTTCAAACGCCGAATCAGTATGTACGGTTACTCAAATGGCTCGACCTGAAAGGCGATGACCTCCTCATGATGGAAAACCCGCCCTACCGGATAATCCGGGAGCAAGGCCGGCTACCGTACGCCTACAGCAACGGCCAATATGGAGCGCCTTCTAAGCGAGAAATCACAGAGTATAACGAGCAGAACGTCATCCCTCTGAACTTGGAATGGTTAGGTATCATTAGCGCCGCCGGACTGAACGACGGACCACAAGCCTGCGACCGGTTTTACCCTCAGCTGTTCCATGGCTACTGGATACCAATTGATACCGACGGCTACAGCGGAGACGATCAGGACAATGAACCCGAACCGCCTCGTTATGATGCGGCAACCATGCCCCTATATCTACCGCATACCACCATGGATAAATGGGTTCCAATGGGCTACCCCTTGGGTCAAGCCGCCGACAATCGCTATTACACGTGCAACGGCTCATATGAGGCGGAAGTGAGCGGATACTACTACGTACAGCATCCGGCCGGAGACTACTGCGAGCAAATGCCGTAAGAGCATTTCGGAAAGTACAAAGTAGCGATATAGCTCTGTGCCTACGGACACACCGAACGAATTACTAAAACGCTCCTACGTTCGAGGGTTTCCCACCTCGAGCAGTGACATCGCCCGGCTGGCATCTAGTAGAACTTAGAATGCGAGGTTGCTATGGCACAGTCCGACATTATTGTACCGGCACTGGTTCGGAGGGCTAACCAGAACGCTTTGGGAATGGTGCTTATGATCGTTGCGGTCGTCGGTTTTTCGGCGATACCTCTGCTGGTTGCCCGCGGAGGCGGATCGGAAGGTCCCTTTCTGTTTAGCGTAGCGCTGAGACTCGGACTGGGCATAGGCCATGCTTTTTTCCTGGCAGTGTTTTTTGGGCAGATACTGCGTCACAAATATGTCCTAACAAAAAACGTCAACGGACCCCTCATCATGGCGAGAAGCAGTACACGGCAATCTGTCGCGCCCTTCTGCGGGCAATCCCGCTTGCGTAGTGAGGCGTGCCAGGCATACGACGGTAAGGCGGGGCACTAAAACGATGACGCACGCAGGAAACAGAAGGCCGAACAGCGTAGCCGTACTCTATATGATCACCGCTGTTTTGGGATACTCATGGATTCCGGCCCTAGTCCCTATAATCGGAGCGCAGGAATATCCGTTTCTTTTCAACACAGGGTTACGACTCGGCCTGGCGGTAGGCTCGCTAGTATTTCTAGCTTTGGCGTACCGTCCATTACTCAGCCAGCGGCCAGTTTGGAGCCTTGTCAGCCGCCGAGCGTTCAGTTGGGCGATACTGATAACCATAATCGCGAGCAGTACCGAATATGCCATGTTGGCTTTATCATATAGATTTATAGATATTTCAATCGCTGCCATTTTGGTCGAGCTTTGGCCTCTCGTACTCATATTATTTATGAACAGAGTACTACAGGGTGTCGGATACAATAAAATTCGCGCCGGCACGTATGTGCTTATATTTATTTGCTTCCTTGGTGTAGTGCTCATAATATCAAGCCACTCGGGTTTCGGTTCTTTTCCTGACATGAGTATGAAGCCATGGAGGGAATTGGAGATTTTCGGCATCGTATTGGCGTTCTCGGTAGCGATCGCGATTGCTGCGTCTTCGTTCGGTTTTCAGTGGGCTTTCGAGATTAGCAAAGAACTATCTGAGTTCTCACCGAAGGCCGGTTCTAGGCTCTCTATAGATTTGTTTTGTATGGTAGCGGCCGGTTTGATTTCCAATTTGTTCGCTGCGCCAATAAATTTCGCCATAGGAATATCTACCGGAGATTCAATGCCTTTAGGGAGTTTTGTTATAAGCGTGGGCTTTGCCGGTACCATTTATACTGCGGCAAGTATATCTTGGCGCAATGCAAATATAATCACAAGCAATTTGGGAATAAATGCCATCGGTTATTCGACGCCTGCGCTAACTCTTCTGTGGCTGTTCTTATTCTGGAACATTGAGGTAGAGCGACCGGGTTTGCTAATCATCGGCACTGCTGCTATTGTTACTGCTAATCTTCTTATCAACTTTGAGGCGGAAATTCGTTTCGGCTTCAAGGCGCTCATCCTCTCTTTGTGGGGCTGCGGCGCCTTTGTCTATCTGCGCGATGACATTCTGCGAACGCTCCCGGTTGGCTGGGAGTGGCCTAAAGGAGACGTTTATCTGGGAGCATTGGCTATGTCGGCAACTGTCTTTATCCTGCTGTTGTCGTTCCGCGTGACCCGTTTGGTCGGACGCACCCGGGACGAAGACAACGCCATTATCAGGCTGTTCCATGACGTTGACCTGATGGCGCGTCGTAACGTGATTGATACCTCTATCCGCCAGCACATTCTGGACGTGGACGGCGCCCACAACCCCGAGGACCTGCAAGCCGCTTACCACCGAGCTAGAACCGGCCTTTCCGAGGCTGCTGCCAATGCCAGCTCCAATGACCGGACGCGGCTGGCTGACGCTGAGGCTCAGCTCAACATTGTCGTCCATTCCCGCGGCCATGGTATCGAGTTCGGCGAGCTGTTCGCTTTGGTAATCTTCGGCGGCATTACCGTGTTCCTGGCTCTGGCATCACGCCCCGAGGTATTGGGATGGGCTGGATTCCTGTTTGAGGCGTTCGCCGTTTTGTTCTCTGCGGTTATGGTATTCCTGGTCATCAGCGTTTGGGACTTGCAGGGTGAGCGTACTGCGAGGGTCCTGCAAAAGGGGGGGTTCGGAGAATACCAAATCGCCTTTCGTGATGCGGGAAACCGCAGTTTCGAACGGTGGATTTCAGCCATCATCGGTATGGCGATAATCGTGGCTTACTCTTACCTGTTATGGCAAAAATGGCTGCCCTGAACGCCTGCCAAACTGCAGTTTGGTGCTAGGGCATGTTTCCAAATTGAGTAGGAAACGCGGAAATCTGGCCCTTGGCTACTGCTGGCGAATTTCCGAGAGTGCGTATCGCGATCTAGGGCTATTGACGGAACGAGGCTATGGACCCTGCCACTTTTTCGGCTCGCAGCGCTACCGTTTCGCTCTGGCGGTATCATCCCAAGCAAGTACGGCACGACTGCAATTTCCTGATATAATCCCTCCCATTGGGAGGGCAGTTCACAGGTTGGATCGGGCAAATTGGGTTGCTTTCGAGCAGGCAGGTTGGTATGGCGCGCGCAGATCTGATCTTGGCTTTGGTGAAAGCCGGTTCCAGCGGAGACCAAGCTCAGTTTCGCAAGGCGGTCGAAGCCTTGGCAGCTGATGAGCGCGCCAAGCAGCATACGGTTCTTGCCGACCGTATAATGGGGAATCTCTCCCTTAACGGAAACGGCAGCAGACTGCCTGGAACCTTCGGCGTAGTTCAAAAGGCGCCTTTAGTAGGCGATCTCGTTTTTGAAATGGCACCGTCGCGGAGCCTGGGGGAGCTGATACTGCCTCGGGCAGTTGAGGCTACTGTCGCGGAGCTTGTGGAGGAGCAGCTACGGTCTGATCTGTTGCGCTCCTACAATATCGAGCCACGTCATCGCCTCCTACTGACGGGACCACCTGGAAACGGCAAAACCTCGTTGGCGGAGGCCTTGGCCGACGCCATGAGTGTGCCATTAGTAGTGGTGCGATATGAAGCGGTGATCGGCAGTTACCTTGGAGAAACGGCGCAGCGCATTTCGCAGGTTTTTGACTACGCACGGTCGCGTCAGTGCGTGCTTTTTTTCGACGAGTTCGACGCAGTGGCCAAAGAGAGAGGAGACTCTAACGAGACCGGCGAAATCAAGCGGGTCGTGAGCTCTTTGCTGTTGCAAGTGGACGCACTCCCCAGCTACGTGGTAGTGGTGACCGCAAGCAATCACCCCGAATTGCTGGACAGGGCGGTCTGGCGCCGTTTTCAAATTCACCTCGAATTACCTATGCCTGCACAGGAGCAAATTGCGCAGTGGCTGTGCCGATTTGAAGAACGCACCGGCTACGAGATCGGCTATTCGGTTGAGCGTCTGGCGACCAAACTGCTGGGGCTGAGTTTTGCCGAAGTGGAAGACTTTGGGTTAGATTTAGCGCGACGCGCTGTGCTGAGCCAGCCGGACGTCGATATGCCCCGGATAATTCGCGACCGGTTGCGGCAGCTAAACGCTCGCGCCAGCGCAAGGTGAGTTATCTGATATGGACGATCGCCCACTATTGGTTCTCCCAGATCCCGTGCTTTCATCTCGTGAGCGCCACCATGGTGGCGGTCGCTCCAACATTCATTTCCCAGATGCAAGGCGGCAATGGGATAGGCTGGCTCCCCAATTCCAAAGCCTCTCCGATGCGCTCAGGCAACGGGACATGGAGCTTCGTGACAACGCAGTTGGAATTCTGCCAGATCAGGTCTTGGTTCTGGAAATTGCCGGGACCGTGGAGAATTTCGTCAACTCAGTGCGCCGGATAGACGGGCTGAGCTGGCTAGCGGAATCAGAATTGACGGATATTGATCCCGATGAGGATTTTTACGAAGTGAGTGCTGAAGGCGAGTGCCGCCCTTACTCCGGAAGGCTGTTTTTGGTAATGACCAACGCTAGCGCATTGCGCAGTTTGAGATTGCGCTTCAACGAATTCCAGCAGGATCCCGACGCGCGTTTTCCACCCGGATTGGCTCCTCTGAAGCACGTTTTTCAGCAACTACGGGCTGTGCGTTTTTGGGGCCCGGAAGATCGCATTGATGAAACTGGTTTGCTGGAAGACTGGCAAATGCGGCTACAGTACTCGCAGGGCACTGATTTGCTTCCGTTCGAGGCTGAGTTGTGGTTCAAGAATACGGCTATCCAGCGCAGACAGGCCGAATCCAGATTCGTCGACCTGGTAGAGTCGTTGGGTGGCGAAATATCGAAAAGGTCCATTATTTCCGAGATTAGCTATCACGGTTTGCTGGGCCGTGTTCCGGTAGCCCACGTCTCTGATTTAGTAAAACAAAGGGATAGCCAACTTATCCTCTGTGAAGATGTAATGTTCTTACGGCCATCGGGCCAGTGGACGGTTCCGCAAATCGATGAATTAGCCCAACCGGATAATTTGGATGCCCCGGACGTCAACGCCGGCGAACTGGGCGACCCAGTGATCGCTTTGCTTGACGGGTTGCCTCTGACCGGTCACAAGCTGCTGGACGGGCGGTTAATGCTTGATGACCCTGACGGATACGAGCAGTACTACCAAGCCAATGAACGCCGGCACGGTACAGGTATGGCTTCCCTCATCTGCCATGGCGAGTTGGACGCCAAATCTGAATCGCTAGCGCGTAGGTTGTACGCAAGGCCAATAATGCGGCCTAGCGCGAGAGTTCCCGGTCAACCGAGGGATGAGGTGATACCCGACGAGGAGCTCGCGGTAGATTTAGTACACCGTGCGGTCCGCCGATTGTTCGAAGGAGATGGGGATGAACCAGCGGTGGCTCCCAGCATACGGGTTATAAACTTGTCGGTCTGTGACCGTCGGCGCCCTTTCTTCCGTGACATGAGCCCCATGGCCCGACTGCTGGATTGGCTATCGTTCAAATACCAAGTGCTTTTTCTGGTCAGCGCGGGTAATCACGACCAAGACATCGATCTGGATATTCCCCGTGGCGCACTGAGCGGATTGGACCAAGGGGAACGGGAGGCCACGTTATTGACTGCACTGGTTGCCGACACTAGAAATCGCACTCTGCTTTCTCCTGCTGAAACACTCAACGGATTGACGGTAGGGGCAGCCCATGTAGATTGCTCTACACCCCCCAACGTCTATCGTCGGATTGACCCTTTCAGACAGGATGGGTTCCCCAGCGTGGTGAGTGCGCAAGGCCCAGGGTATCGTAAGTCAGTTAAGCCTGATATTTTGTTGCCCGGCGGACGGCAGCTATTATCAGAGAAGCTCGGCACCACTCACGACAACGAGGTATTGCGGTTAGCCCAAGGAAGGGCCGCACCGGGGCACAAGGTGGCTTGGCCCGGAGAACGGGGTAGTTTGGAAGCAACCCTTTATACGCGAGGCACTAGCAACGCAACAGCTTTGGCATCTCGCGCGGCGGTACGGATTTACGATGTCCTGCAAGAATTGAGGGCACAATCGGATTCGTTCCCGGATGAGCGCTTCGACGCCCTTCTGCTGAAAACTCTCTTGGTGCATGGAGCGCATTACGAGTTTGATCGTTACATATCGCTTCTGAACGGACAAGGGAATACCCCACAGAAAAAAGCCCTTGCGATACGGTTGATGGGGTACGGGCTTGCTGAACCTGACCGTGTAATGATATGCACCGACCAAAGGGTAACTGTACTGGGATGCGGCGAGATTGGCGCTGACGAAGCTTACGTTTTTCGTCTTCCTCTACCTCCGATACTGTCAGGGGGAACCGATCCGCGGCGTATGGTAACTACCTTGTCTTGGTTTTCGCCCATTAACCCCCAACATCGCAATTACCGACGCGCTCAACTTCGGTTCAGGATGGGGCGTGAATTAGCCAGTGAGACTGTTGGCGTCCCCTCCCCTTGGTTTCTCCGTGGAACAGTCCAGCACGAAGTTCTGTCAGGGCGCGGCGCTGAGGTTATCAATGATGGCGACGAAGTTGAGATTCGCGTGGAATGTCGAGCTGACGCTGGGGAGCTCGACGATCGGATTCGGTACGCTTTGGCGGTAACGCTGGAGTTGCCGGAGAGTCTGAACGTCCAGATATACGACGAAATTCGAGACAGGCTATCGATTAGGGTACCTGTACCGGTTAATCCGTAATGAGGGCTAGGTATAGCGACTCTGTTTGTCGGCGGCGGCCGGCAGGCTCTGCCTTTAGCGCACTGTCAGCACCTTCATCGCTTCGTCGCCCAGGTGGTTGATTACTTTTACCGCGATGCGACCCGACTTTGGTTTGGGGAATCGGCGGGATATGTCGCTGTTCAGGGTGGCCCAAGCGTCGGCATCAATCTCCGCCCGCAGCGTGGTTTTGAGGGCCTTGTACGGGTCGACGCTGGCGCCTAGAAAGTAGGCTTGACGGACGAAGAAACTCTCTTCATTGTAGTCGGTGTCCACGAACCAGCAGGCGATGTTGTCGGTTTCGTCGCTGCGAACCTCGCCGGTGGCCGGATTGAATATGTCAACGCCGAGGATTTTGACGCGAACCATGTCGTTGCCTGCGTCCTGCAACTCGATGTCCGGCTCGCCGAAGATGACGAAAAGGTTGCCTCTGCTGTCGTTACTCAGCGTGTCGGCCATGTGCAGGTCGGCATTCATGCGGGCTTTGAGGACGGGCAACGCGCCGATGCGGGTCAGCTCGGCGGCATGGGCGTCGTAACTGAAGGCGCAAGCAATCAGCAGGTCGAAGCCGGACTCGGCGGCCTCCCGCGCCGCAGCAGTCAGGTCAGCCCGCAGCACAGTGCCGAACTCAGGGCCGATGAATATGGCCGCTCGGCGTTCAACAGCCTTGTCGTCCTCGCATTCCGTAAAGCTGCCCTCGGCGCAGACGTAACGGCCAGGCCAGCCGGTGAGGGAATTGAAGTCAATCTTGTCGGCCTTCTGTGCCTGCTGTACGCCGGAGGTGCGCAGGTTTTCCAGAATCATGCCGGCGAAGTCTCGCTCCGGAACTTCCCCATCGTAGCGGTAACCGTCGCTTGTTTCGGAGATGCCTCCCCCACCCCGGCTGTCGTCCGCCACCATCACCCGATGTGGCGACAGGCTTTCCACAGTGAAAGGGCCGGCGACCCGCACCTTGCGCCGGTTTTCGTAGGGCCGGTCGTACAGGTACTCGAATTCGGCGTTGGCGGCAATGGAAGCGTCAATCTCCCGCTGGCGGGCGATGCGTCGCTCCCACCAGTGTTGGTGCAGTTCGGTAGCTTCTGCGGGCCAATCTTCGCCGGCCTCTCGGGGAATCTCCCACTCTTCCCATGCCTTGCCCAAGGCCGCGTTGAGTTTCTCCCGCAGCGGTTCCAGAGACTGCTGGTAGTTGTCCCAGATGACGTCGATTTCAGCGTTGTTCGCGATGTCCCGCAGAGTGATGTGAGGCACGCGCTCATAGACGAAGCCTTGGCGGAGATTGCCGTAGGTGGGCGCTTCGGTGATTTCCCGGCGGCGGATTTCGGATTCCTTGCGTTGCCCCTCCGGGCTGTCGGCCAGCAGGTAGTAAGGATAGCGGGCGCCCATGATGCGCGCGCGGGCCAAGGCCAGAGCGACGCGGCTGGTGTCAATCGTAATCCACCGCCGGCCCCACTGCTCGGCGACATAAGCCGTGGTGCCTGAGCCGCACGTGGGATCAAGCACCAAGTCGCCGGGATCGGTGGTCATCAGGATGCAACGTTTTATCGCCTCGTTAGCTGTTTGCACAACGTAAACTTTTGGGTCAGCTCTGCTTTGTACTCCACCAATGTCCAACCAGACGTTTATTCGCGGAACCGCCGCAAAGTCATCAATAAACCGGATAAACCGCAAGGACCTCCCTGCTTGTACGACCCTTGATGCTCTACTCAGCCTCTCTAGCCCTTGTACGGTAGTCTTCCAATGTAGGGCCGGAGGTGGAAACCAATCTTGATTCCTGAAGTGAAAAATTTGGTCAGAATTCGGGGACGCGCCTTGCGACGTCAGATCAGCTGACGTCGCAAGGCGCGTCCCCGAATGTGGCAGATTGGAAATAGAACTTATTTTCTGAACTTCTCGGTATTTAGTAGCTCCTTCTTTGCCAACCTGCTTTTCGCCATACAATGCCCTGTACTTCAATTTGTCAACACTCTTTCCGTACCAAACAATGTAATCAGAAACTGAAGACAAGAATTGCCCGGAAAATCCTGTGGTCTTGGTGTAGTCAATCAACGAAACGAAATTCGCTTCGCCAAACACCTCATCCATCACTGCACGCACGCGATGGACGTTCTCGTCGCCAATCTGGACGAAAACGCTGCCGGTGTCAGCCAGCAGGTCTCGGGCTACGGTGAGGCGGTCGCGTAGGTAAGTCAGGTAGGAGTGGATGCCGTCGCGCCAGGTGTCACGGAAGGCTTTGACCTGTTCGGGTTCTCGGGTGATATGGGCAACATTGCCGTCGCGCACGTCGCGGCTGGTGGTGCTCCACTGGAAATTGGAATTGAAGCGGATGCCGTAGGGCGGGTCGATGTAGATGCACTGAACCTTGCCGCGCAGCCCTTCCCGCTCAGACAGGGAGGCCATCACCTGGAGGCTGTCACCCAGTATCATCCGGTTAGCCCAGTTTTGATCGTGGCGGTAAAACTCGGCGCGGGCGTCAGGGTCGTGCAAGCCGTTGAAGTCGGCGAACAGGTCCAGCTCCGGCTGTTCGGCAACTTCGCCCTTCTGGGAGAGACGCATCAGGTCGTCAACCAGCGCTTTGGGGTGCACCTTTTCCTGGGTGAACAGCGGCGGCGCGGCCACAATCAGGTCGGAGTCGTCCTGCTCATCCTTGCCCCGCCAGACCAGTTGCGGGTCCAAATCTCGGTTGCGCCGCTTGTAGGCTATGTGAATGGGGCTGCGCTGGGCCTCGTCCAGCACCGGCTCCATTTCGGCGGTGGGGATATTGCGGCGGGAGTCGTCGGGGTGAGTGAAGGTAACGACTTCGGTGGGAGCGCGGCGGGTGTTGCGGCGGCGGGGCGGCATGGCAGCACATCCTTTTCGTGTGACTGTGGTTGGCGTAGTAATCGAAACGCCAGTCAGGCAGATTCAGAGTAACCTACGCAGAGTTCTTCCGCCAATTTTTTGAGGCTTCCGTCTCTGGTCCAGAGCAACGCTCCTACGTGGTTAAATACCGAATGCAATAGGTGGGCGTCAACTAAGCCAATACCTCGCCCCATCAAACGATGGGATTCGATAAAATTCATCACATCCTCGTTGCTAGATTCTCGTAGGATGGGTAGCCTGCGCCAGTCGTTCAGTTGCTGCTGGCGGTTCGCCAAATTACCGCAGGCCAGTTCGCCGATGATCATGGTGTGCATGAGTATCTTACCTTCTTGAAGCGCTCGAGTCAGGCCCTGCTCTCGTTGGCGTAGGTGGTCAACCCACACTGAGGTGTCCGGCAATATCATACGGACACCTCACTGCGTCGGCGTGGGATGTACTCTATATCCGGCTGGGTGCCACCTGCGTCGGCAAGGCGCCGGGCGGCGGCGCTGCGCTCCACCACTTCGTCAAACTCGCTCTGCATATTGCTAACCGAGGTGAATTCATGAAACGCCCAGCGGCCGCAACTGCCCAGGTTGTTGACGCCGGGGATCCAGTACTCGCGCATTGCTGCGGCTTTGGCGATAGCATCCTCTCCCCGATAACCCTTGACTTCGGCAACCAAGCTGAGCGGATCATCCGTTGGGTGCCCGTCGTCAATTTGCACGATGAAGTCCGGCTCGTAGGTTTTGCTGGCTGAACCTAGTCGGTAAGGAACTTTCAACCCTAGCCCTTCGTTCTTGGCGTAGGCGATGACCTTGGGGTGGGCCTCGACAATGCCGTAGAAAGCGGCTTCCCAAGAGTTGTCGCACACGGCCAGGTTCACGTGGCACTTTTCGGGGCTGGTTTCCAGGATTTGCCTGACGAACCGGTCAGAAGGACGGCGCGACCGCTTACTGGTGGTGAAATTTACGTGCTGGGTAGAACCCCAGGGATTGTATGGAGCGACGACCGCCTTGATGCGTTCCGTCGCGTCCGGGAGTTCCGCTCGGACTGCGTTGGTGATGGCAGCCTTGATACGCTCGCCTGCCAAGTCGGCGATTTCCCGATAGAGAACCTGCGCAGGGTAGGTGTCGTTGGCGCACTGCAAGTATTGGTCAAGCCAACGGTTCACGATGACGTTCAATTGTTGGAACAGGTGCATCCGGGGCGCTTCACCTGATTCTCGCATCTGGTTCTGCAAAATATGAGCGGTCAGCTCGAAGCCGATGCGCTGACGACGAGTGTCGCGCAGGCGCTCTACGGTAAGCTCGGTACCTACGCCGATGATGCCTTGGTTTTCCGTTCTGGTTGGCCCAACCACCTCGGTAGTGAGCCTCAATACGGAATCTTCATTGAACCGTGCATTCAAATTCTCGTTAGGCAGTTCCACTCGGTAGGCCACAACGTTTGGAAACCGGATTTCCAAACAGTCCCGTTCCGGGCTTACAGCGTGAACCCGAACTGTTGGAGGCGGGGGAGGTGGCGGGGGAGGAGGTTTGTCGCCGTCGGTAAAGTCAAAGGGAACACCCAGCACGTCAGCGTACTCAACGTCGAAGCGGTTTTGCTCGTTCAGCTCGTATGACTGTCGGCGCAAGGCGCGTCCTACTACCTGTTCGCAGAGCAGTTGGGTTCCGAAGGCACGCACCCCGAGGATGTGAGTAACGGTGTTGGCGTCCCAGCCTTCGGTGAGCATGGATACGGACACTACGCAGCGGACGCCAGCGCCTAGACTCCCCGGCTTGCCTACGGTGTTCATCATCTCACGCAGCAGGTCTTCGTCCGAGATATTTTCCGCAGCGTCTTTATCTCCGGTGCGTTGTATTCTCTCCCTGCGGAACCGCTCAATGGCGTGAGCGGCGGTCGTCCGGAAATCGGCGGGCAAGGCTTCGGCAACACTGAGTTGTTCACTGTCAATGAGAAGCGTTCGCGGCAAAGCCAAGCGGCTGCCGCTCTGGTCATAGTTGCGAAATAAGTCGAACCTTCCCTGGAATGGCTGGCCGGCGCTCCCGTCCTTGCTGTGCCGTTCAAAGCCGGCGATGTACTCGTAAATCAACTTGGAGATAGCAGTGTTCTGACACACTACGATGAAAACGGGCGGCGCTTGAATGCCGGCGTTTTGCCAGGCGTTGTATGTCCTTTCGTAGCCACCATACAGGGCTTCCATTGCCGAAATCAGTTGGGGTGGCAGGTTGAGCGGGTCTTGAACGGCGTTGGCGCGCCGCCGTCCGACGCGAGGCAAATCTCCGCTGACGTGTTTCCACAGCTCGCGAAATACGGGGCGATTCTCTTGGGGTACGTTGTCGTCAATCGGCACTCGCGGAATTTTGACGATTCCAGACTCAATGGCGTCCATTAGGGAGAAATCGCAGACGGTCCACGGGAAGAGTGTGCCCTCTACATAGCCGGAACCACGAAGGAAGAAAGGAGTGGCCGACAGGTCAAGAGTTGCGATGATGCCGATTTTACGCTTGACGGCTTCAATGCCGGAGATCCAGACGCGAGCGTACTCGTTGTTCAGCTGAGCTTCCGGCCTTTCGTCTGTATCCAGGCTGCGTTCCGTAGCTTCTTCTTGTTGCCTTTGGCGATAGCAATGGTGGCCTTCATCATTGAGCACCATCACGTTTTTCGTTCGCATCAGTTCAGGCATCACCCGCCGCAGCATCTGGCCTTCGGTTTCAAGTGTGCTGATTTCTTCGCCGGTCTTTCCTTGTAGCAGCCGTTTGGCGTTAGGGACGATTTGCAGGCGTTCTCGCAATCGGAAGGCGTGAAAGTTAGTAATGACTACTTGCGCCTGTTTGACGGCGCTCAGCATATCCTTGGGTACCAAATCGCGATGCTCATAGTAGTTCTCAGGGTCGTTAGGATGCAACGCGCGTAGCCGGTCGCGGATGGTGATGCCTGGGGTTACGATGAGAAATCCCTTTGTGAACAGGCGGCGATTGGGGTAGCGGGCGGCATTGACGGTTTGCCAGGCAATCAGCATCGCCATTACGGTAGTCTTGCCGGCGCCGGTAGCGAGTTTCAGCGCAATGCGGAGCAGGTCAGGGTTGGCCTGCTTGTTAGCCCCGTCGATGTGAGCGCGAATGCCATCGTACTCGCGCCGGCGGCGCCTGCCGCTAGTGGACAGCAGGCCGGCTACTTCCGTCAGCCAGATAACCGTTTCTGCGGCCTCAACCTGGCAGAAGAAGGGACGAATGTTGGGGAAGTTGTAGCTGCGCCAGTGCTGTAACAAGCGAGCAGTTTCCGGCGTCACGCCCCAGTCGTTCGGATTCGGGATTTTCCGCCAAGCATCTACTTGGCGACGGACTTCATTGATGATCGGGGTAGGGTCGTACTGCTGGCTTCCGTCGGAGAGTTCGGCTACGCCCATGGACAAAGCGCGCTGCGCTTGGTTCGGTCTCCGGGCTGGCGGTACCGGTACGACATGCGAAGATAGACGCCTACTTTCTACGATACGGTCGGTCGGCATGCCGCCTTCTAATTCCCAGTGGCGGCCGGGGTACTCGTAAGGCGAGTTCAGTATCGGTTGCTCCGCGAACGTGGCAGTCATTTTAATCTCCGTGCCTACAGGGATTGAGGTGGGAGGATTGTACCCGATCAGCGTCATTCTGTGCGTGTTTATTGGGCAGGTTGCCGCCGCCCAGACCGCGCTGGGTGAAGTTGGATTTGCCGACTACTCTCGCGACTCAATCCAACGACTCGGTGAGATACATCTTGCCGTGCCGGAAGTTAGCCGGCTAACCGAGCAGACGGTTATGCCGTCCTGCCTCACCCAGTCGGCACACCGCTCCGCCAAGGCCTTCTGTTGCAGGGCGTGATTGGGTTCCAGCCCCTGCCCGGTAATGCTTACTGGGATGGGTCGTTACCGCTTCGGGCGAAGGGAGTGAAACGTGTTGTTTCCGGCTATCATCTGGTGCTGATGTCGCCGATAGTCCGTCAGCGTCGTGAGATGGTTCGTACCGTTGGCTGGGCTTCTCTTACTCGGGGGCTTGACTTTCTATCCTGAAAAGGCCTTTTTGATCCCAGTGCTGAATTACGCAATCCGTCACTGAAGTGCCCGTTTCCACATACCGGCCCACTGGAATCCGAGTAGCGAAATCGCCTCCAGGAAACCGGGCCGCGCCGAAATAATCCGTTTCGCTCCGTGATTGCCTCTGACCCCAACCGTCCATCCAACTCTCATTGCGTCCTGTAACCTCCAAACTCCGCGAAAATCGGACGGAAGCGGGCGGTAGCGGTAGTACACCGGCATTGCGAAGTATGATATAATGTAGACAGACAGCGCGCGCCACAGACAGCGCGCGCCACAGACAGCGCGCGCCACAGACAAGGAAGGAGGCGCGCGTTGAAGCATCTGTCCAGCTGACGGAACCCGGCGCCGGCCGGCTCGCTTTGAGCCCATGCCGGCTTGTTGCGTTTCCGTCCCGTAAGCCCTCCGCCGTTCCACTCCGATGCCAGCAAAGCGGGCGTCGGAGTGGGTGAATGATGGTGGTGAGGGCCATTGAACCGACAACCCTATGAACGACAATCCCGCAAGGAGATTCTGTCAAATGATAGCGAAAGTGAAGAGATTCAAATGGTCGGCGCCGCTGGCCATCACGGCTTTGGCCGTGGTCGGCGCGCTGGCGCTCTTTGGGGTGTTGGCTTTGCCCAATGCGGGCGTTGCCGACGCGCAAGATACGCGGTGCGCGGATGGTGGCGCAGGGTTTATCACTGCGCCGACTACTGCGCCGGCGGCTCCGACAGTGACGGCGCGCAATATGGCGATGGCAGTGGATATTGCCGCTCCGGCCAGCAACGCTGACGCAACCGTGCTGGGCAGCCCGGAATATACCGGGTTCCAGATGCAATACCGGAAAGGCAGTTCGGGAGCCTGGATGACGTTCACCGGTACGATTACGCTGAACACGCGGGACCTGTCCGGGGCGGCGCTGATTACAGGGTTAGAGAACGGCGCTGCGTATAACGTGCGGGTTAGGGTGACCTGCGGCCCGGGAACAGGGGAATGGAGCGCAGCTTCGGCTGATGCAACGCCGGCGGCGACAGTGCCCGGCAAGGTGCGGAATTTGAAAGCGGTGCAGACATATTTCTTGGCCCCCTCCTATACCCACGTCCGCGTCTACTGGGATCCGCCGGCGGATGACGGAGGCAGCCCGGTTACCAGCTACAAGCTTGAGTCATTCACAGGCGGAACGGGAAATAACATCGCAACCAATCCTACCAAGCACAATAACCTCTCCTCCAATACATGGAAGAACCCGGACGCTGCCCAGAGGGGTGGTGATATCACAGGTGTGAGAGTTGCTGCCGGCGTTGGACAAGGCATCGCCAACAATGTGTGGATGAGGTTCAAGGTAGCAGCGAACAATGCCGTCGGAACCGGCGCCGAGGAAATGGTTGACGTCCGGCTCAACGCCGATTTGGAACAGAAGGTAGAACCCGGAGCTGAGGACTCCCAGGACGCTGTCATTGAGTCGGACAGCACCACGTCTGGGGCGGCGCCCAAGCTGACGGTGAAGCTGATCGATGTGTATGGTGGCATGCCGGTGGGGGCCAGCGTGGTGCTGTTCCTGGAAGACGACTTCCAGGTTCCGGAGTCCATTCCAGCCAGTTCGGTCTATTTCGTGGCGAACACACCTCGCACCACCGCCACGGGCAACGGCGCGCCGGTGTACGCTACAGAGCCGCCGGAGATTGAGACCGACGACTACTTTGACGACGACAAGGATGACATCAGTATCCGGGTACGCCTCCCTGATATGTGCACGGGAGATTCGGATGCCTGTGAAGGCCCCAATGGTCTCCAGAATGAGCAAGACCTGACCATGGTTATCCTGAGCAGCTCGGGCATCAGGAACCCGTCCGAAGCAGGGCAGCACACGGTGGCCTACAATGTGTTGGGCTTCAATGATGATGTCCCCGGCACGATAGGTCTGGTCCAGGGGCGGATACCGCGGCTTAAGGATGCCAACGGCATGGAACTCAGCGCCGCCAGCATTGCTGCCAATCTGCCCAACCGGAAGCTGCCTCCCCGGAAAGGCGTGTACGTGACGACGCTGGCCAAAATCTCGCTGTCGGATGTGGACGGCGAGCGTGGGGATGAGGTTACGGTGTCGGGCAGCGGGTTCAACAATGGGGTTTCGGCAGCGGCCTATGTGAACCAGCGGATGGCCGCGCGGTTCGCCGTGGCGCAGTGGTGGGAGACCTTGAATTGCGCCGGTATGAAGGCGGCTATGGGGCCGGGGGCCGGCAACGAGTTCTGCTTCCACTACACGCTGGATACTGCCGCGATGACTTACACCGTTGCCGATAAAGACAAGGCGTCCAGCGACAAAGTCTTTGCCCGGCATCTGTGCGACGTGGGTATCATCGGCAAGGGCGAGCGGGTGGCTAGCGCTACGGTGGGCAGCGATGACCGGGTGGCCATTCCCGTTACGGTTACCGTGCCGACGTTCAAGCCGGGCAACGACAATCTCATCTGCGTGGCGGATGGTGAAGGCCGTTCGTCGGGCGCGGACTATGAGGACTTTGAGCTGCTGCCGTCCATTCGGGTGTCGCCTGCTGAGGCCGCTGTCGGGGATACGATAACCGTATTCGCGCAGGACTTTCCTACGCAGGGCGCCGGGTTCATGGAGCTGAAACTCGCCGGGCAGACCGTGATGAAGAGCGGTATGGGCGATGACAACGTGGGCGCGGTGTCGCTGGTCAGCGTGTCGTCCACCAGCATCAGCTCGGACGGTTCGGCGACGGCTACGTTTGATTTGCCGCCGCACATCAACGGCGTGGCCTTGGAAGGCACCGTGCGGATTGACGCCAAGTGGGGCGACAAGTCTGAGGACGCCAAGGTGACCATCCAGTCGGCGGTCTTGAACGTGAGCCAGCCGTCAGCGCGGCCCAACGAGATGGTTACGCTGACTTGCGTGGGTTTCGGCTCCGGTTCCGGCAACGCGATTATGGCGGAGAGTATCACCTTGGACGGTGTGCCTTTGAAGGTGCATTCGGACTCGCTGGACAGCGACGGAGAGGTTCCCGTGTCCAGCGCTGGGCGGTGCGTCTTCGCAGCAGCCATCTGGCCGGAGTCTGGTGGCGGCGCCAACCCGGCGCTGACGCCGGGAGCGCACACCATCAAGGTCGTTGACAAGAACGGCTACACCGGGAGCGTGGTCATTACCATCCCGGAACCTGCCGTGAAGGTAACGCCGGCGGTGGCCGGGCCTCGGGATGTGGTTACCATCTCCGGGGAGAACTGGCCGGTGGACAACGCGGACAGCACCCGGCTGGATGCCATCACCATCACCGTCACCGATGGTGAGCGGGAACGGGAGTACAGTCAGTACGCTGATGGCACCGGCCGCTGGTTCGTTGAGCATCAGGTTAGCGGGGCGGTGAGCATTCCGTCCACCAGCCGCATTGAGGCCAAGTATAGCGATTTGGTTCGGCTGGGTGAGTATGCCGTGCCGGCGTCCATCATCACGATTGAGCCTGGGGAGTGTCAGCCTGGGGACAGCGTGATGCTGTCGGCGTCTCGGCTGCCGGTGCATTCCCGCATCGACCGGGTGGAAATCGGCGGGCGCGATGTCAAGCCTACCGGGGCGCCCAGCACTGACGGCGATGGCGCCGTTACCGTGGCGGGCGTCGTCTGCCCGGGTTTGGATGAAGGCCGGTACAGCGTGCTGCTGGAGGTTGAGGAAACCGTTGCCATCGGAGAGCTGGCGATACTGTCTGGGGGGCCCTTGGGGCAGGAGACGCCGATAGCCGAGGCTTTGGCTCCGCTGGGGGACAGCCTGGCGGCGGTGTTCTACTTTGACGGCATCGGCAAGGAGTGGCTGTTCTACGACAGCCGTCCGGAGTTCGCGGAGCTGAACACCTTGACGGAGCTGGTGGCGGGCGAACCCTACTGGGTGCTGGTAACCGAGAACGTTGAAGACGTAGCCCTCGGCGGCAAGAGCCGCAGCCTGACGTGCAGCGCCGGCGGCAACTGCTGGAACCTGATGGTCTGGTAGGCTGGCGGGCAACCGCGCTTACCCGATAGTCGGGAAGCGGCAACGGCAGGGGTGGGTCTTCGGGCCTGCCCCTGCCGTTTTTACGGTTCAAGGGCGCCGCCTCTCCCGGTTATGCTGCTATCCTGGAATGGGAGGCATGGAAACCCCAAAAGCCTGTTGACAATTTGGCCGCTTTTTCGTAGCCTATTAAACCGACTGACGAAAACCGGATGGCCTCGGCTTTGTCGGGGCCGCTTTTGAGTTATCGTGGGACGTATTTTATGCTCCTGCCGCGGTCGATAATCCTGCCCCGGTGGCGCAATTGGCAGCGCAGCCGATTTGTAATCGGCAGGTTAGGGGTTCAAATCCCCTCTGGGGCTCTTTATAGCGGAGCGCTTATAAATTACATACGGGAGCGACAACGGAGCGGTACTGCCGACCAAAAACTTGGAGGGGTGGGTGAGCGGTTAAAGCCACCAGACTGTAAATCTGGCGCCCTATGGGCTTCGCAGGTTCGAATCCTGCCCCCTCCACCACCTACCTGGATCGCATCAGCTAATCAATCCTGCCCAAGTAGCTCAGCGGTAGAGCACGTTCTTGGTAAGAACGGGGTCGGCGGTTCGATTCCGCCCTTGGGCTCCACCACCAATCACAAGCATTCACTAACGCAGTCCTTCCCCGTCGGGCGCACGACGCAGCGCCCTGTGGGTAACAAAAACAAGGAGCAAGGAGTAACTCCCCACCATGGCTAAGCAAGTCTTCGACCGGACCAAGCCGCACGTGAACGTAGGCACCATTGGGCACGTTGACCACGGCAAAACCACCCTTACCGCCGCAATCACTCGCGTGCTATCCGAGGAAGGTGGAGCCAACTTCCGCGATATGGATGAAATCGACAACGCGCCGGAAGAAAAGGCTCGCGGCGTTACCATCGCCATCGCCCACGTCGAGTACGAGACCGAAAACCGGCACTACGCCCATGTTGACTGTCCCGGCCACGCCGACTACATCAAAAACATGATTACCGGCGCGGCGCAAATGGACGGGGCGGTCCTCGTCGTGTCCGCTCCCGACGGCCCTATGCCTCAAACCAGGGAGCACATTCTCCTCGCCCGTCAGGTGGAAGTTCCCTCCATCGTCGTCGCCCTTAACAAGGTTGATATGATGGATGACGAAGAGCTCCTGGAGCTGGTGGAGATGGAAGTCCGCGAACTGTTGGACACCTACGAGTTCCCCGGCGACGATACCCCCATCGTCCGCGTCAGTGGACTCAAAGCTCTGGAAGGCGATCCCGAGGCCATGGCCGGCGTCCGCGAACTCGTCCGCACCATGGACGACTACATCCCGCAACCGGCCCGCGTCACCGACCAGCCTTTCCTGATGCCCATTGAAGACGTTTTTGGCATCAAGGGACGCGGCACGGTCGTCACCGGACGTGTCGAGCGTGGCCAGCTTAACGTCGGTTCTGAAGTGGAAATCATCCGCTCCGGGGATGTCCGCCGCACCGTTGCCACCGGCTTGGAAATGTTCCACAAACTCCTTGACACCACTGAAGCGGGCGATGCCGTGGGGGTACTGCTGCGCGGCGTCGACCGCGACGAAGTGGAACGCGGCCAAGTGCTCGTTGCTCCCGGCTCCATGAAGCCTTACCGCAAGGCCGAGGCAGAGGTGTACGTTCTCAGCCAATCCGAAGGCGGCCGGCACACCCCGTTTTTCACCGGCTACAAGCCGCAGTTCTACATTCGCACCAGCGACATCACCGGCGAAATCGCTCTCCCCGACGGCGTGGAAATGGTCATGCCCGGAGACAACATTACCATGACTGTCAGCCTCATCACCCCGGTTGCCGTCGAGGAAGGTCTCCGCTTTGCCATCCGCGAAGGCGGGCGAACCGTTGGAGCCGGCGTCTTCACCAAACTCCTGGAGTGATACCATGGCCCGCAAGTCCACCGACGCCCGGCAGATTATCACCCTCCAGTGCACCGACTGCCGCGAGCGTAACTATTCGACCATCAAAAACCGGCGGAGCCACACCAGCCGCATGGAACTGCGCAAGTATTGCAGCCGCTGCCGCAACCATCGTGTCCACCGCGAAGTGAGGTAGATCCCTTGGCCAGAGCATCCGCTGGACGACCCGCACCGCTCTCTCCCCGCTCCGTGGGGAGAGTCGGCCCGGTCGGTTTCCTCCGCGAAACCGTTTCCGAGCTGCGCAAATCCGTCTGGCCCAGCAAGGAAGAAACCGCTCGCCTCACCATCATAGTGCTGGCGCTGGCTGTCGCCATGGGGTTTTTCCTGGGTATGCTGGACCGGGTTTTCGCTGAACTCTTCACTCGGGTTATCCTCAACCCCAGCCTCTTCTAGCGCGGTGGCCGTCCGACACTGGTTGCCGGCCTGGAAGAGTTGGCCTGTCGCTCTTCCTTGTGGACTTGGTGCCGGCCGCCTCACCATCCTGCTCATCCATCCTTATTCAGGCATGTTATGACCACAATGCAACCGTTCGCCGACCTGCGCTGGTATATCGTTCACACCTATACCGGCCAGGAGGATATGGTCAAGAAGAACCTGGACCTGCGCCGCCACAGCTTCGGGATGCTGGACTGCATCACGCGCGTTGAGGTCCCAGCCGAAGACGAAATCATCCGCAACAAAGGCGAGCGCACCGCGAAACGTCGCAAACTGTTCCCCGGCTACATCCTGGTGCAGATGATTATGGACGACGAAGCTTGGTTGCTGGTGCGCAACACCACCGGCGTAACCGGCTTCATCTCCGCTGAAGAGGAAGGCGGCGACCGGCCTCGCCCCGTCCCATTGGACGACCGCGAGGTTGACGACATCCTGCAAAGAGTCGCCTCCGGCGAACCGCGCGCCGTTATTGGCATGGCTCAGGGCGACACTGTTCGGATCTCCGAGGGGCCCTTCTCCGATATGCTCGGCCGCGTCGAAGAAGTGGACGAGCATCGCGGACAGGTCAAAGTCCTCATCTCCGTCTTTGGCCGCGAAACCCCCGTTGAGCTCGACTTCATGCAGGTTGACAAGGTTTAATTTTCTAAATTCTGGAGGCCGTCAGTGGCTAAGAAAGTAATGGCAGTCATCAAGCTGCAGCTGGAAGCGGGCAAGGCTACGCCCGCTCCGCCGGTAGGCCCGGCCCTGGGTCAACACGGCGTCAACATCATGGCTTTCGTCAAGGAATACAACGAGCGCACCAGCAGCCAAGCTGGCACCATCGTTCCCGTTCATCTGACCGTGTACCAGGATCGTTCCTTTACCTTTGTAACCCGCACTCCGCCGGCCTCCGACCTGCTGCGCCGGGCCGCGGGCCTCGCCAAAGGCCAGGGTGACGCCCGAACTCCCATCGGGGTTGCCATCAGCAGCGATGTCCTCCGCGGCATCGCCGAAGAGAAACTGAAAGACCTCAACGCCAACTCCGTCGAGCAGGCCATGAATATCATCGCCGGCACTGCCCGCAGCATGGGCATCGCCGTAGCGGACGGAGATCAGGAAGACCAGTAGGAGCGCAGCACAATGCCCAAGCACAGCCGCCGTTACAACTCCGTCGCTGAGCGCGTGCCGGAAGACGCCGTATATCAGCCCCGCGAAGCCATAGACCTGGTGAAGGAGCTTTCCACCGCCAAGTTTGACGAAACTATGGAAGTACATCTACGCACCAACGCCGACGTGCGCCACGCTGAGCAGCAGGTGCGGGGCGTAACCGTCTTGCCCCATGGCTTGGGCAAGCAAGTAAGAGTCCTGGTGTTCGCCAACGGTGAAGCCGCCGACATTGCCCGCCAGGCGGGCGCCGACTACGTAGGCGACGACGACCTTGTCGCCCGGATTGAAGGCGGCTGGCTGGAGTTCGACGTAGGCTTGGCAATTCCCGAGGTAATGTCCAAGATTGGGCGCCTGGGGCGCATCCTCGGTCGCCGGGGCCTCATGCCTAATCCCCGCACCGGCACACTGGTGCCGGCTCGCGACCTGCCCCGCGTCATCCAGGAATCCAAAGCCGGACGCTTGGAGTTCCGTACCGACCGCACCGCCATCATCCACGGCCAGTTCGGCAAGTCGTCCTTTGAGACAGACATCCTGATGGAAAACCTCACCGTGTTCATGGATTCCGTGATGCGCGAACGCCCCGACGCTGTGAAAGGCGCATTCATCAAGTCAGCATACATCACCTCCTCCATGGGCCCCGGCATCTCAGTGGACGTGCCAACGTTGCAGGCGCTGCGGCCGGAATAGCTTTCCGCATTCTCTTCTGCCCGGGAATGGCAGGATAGGATAAGGCGTCTTGCCTTTCCTCCGCCCAGGTGGTAGGCTTACCTTACAACCGAATAGCCAACATAGCGCTTGAGACAGCGGGCCCCGACACCTTCGGGATAATGGCGCCAAAGCCGCCCGCCGAGGCGAAACGACGGGAACCCGATACGATGCAGGCTTGGCCGCTTCGTCAACCCGCGCCTCAAGTCTCCGTGGCGCGGGATTTTCTTTGATATGGAGGAAGACATTGCCAACCCAGGCTAAAGTTGACCGGGTAGCCGAACTGCGCGAGAAACTGGAGAACTGCTCCATTGTTGTCTCAACCGGATACTCCGGCATCGGCGTGAACCGGATGGTGAACCTCCGACGCCGACTGCGAGATGGCGGCGTCGAGTTCATCGTCGTCAAAAACAACCTGCTGGCCCTGGCCGCCGACGCCGCCGACGTTCCCCAACTCAAGGACGTCATCTCCGGCCAGACCGCCATTGCCCTCGGCTATCATGACGCCGCTACCGTCGCCAAAGCTGTCAACGACGCCGCCAACGCCGACGGCATCCTGGCCATCCACGGCGCAGTGGTCAATCGCGGCGACGCCCTATCCCCCGAGGCCGTAATCCGCTTGGCCAATCTGCCGCCGCATCCGACGCTCGTTGCACAGCTGCTGGGCAATATGCAGGCGCCCCTGTACGCTTTGGCCAGTGTGCTCAACGGTACCATCAGCAGCTTGGCTTACGCCTTGCAAGCGCGCATTGACCAGCTACAGCCCGCTGAGGCAGCGGAGTAGCAACCTAACGGACACCCTCACCCAACCTCTCCCACGACGAGAGCGCAGAATCAGCAAGCCATCAGGAGGCATCAACCATGGCAGTGAATCAGGAAGTTCTGGATGCAATCAAGAACATGAGCGTGATGGACTTGGCCGATTTGGTCAAGGCCATTGAAGAAGAGTTCGGCGTCTCGCCGCCGCGCCCGTCGCCGTAGCCGCCGCGCCCGCCGCTGGCGTAGTTACCGACGATGCCCCGTCCGCAGCCGAAGAACAGACCGAGTTCACCATCACCTTGGCCGACTTCGGCGCCAACAAGATTAATGTCATCAAGGCTGTCCGAGAAGTTACTGACCTCGGCCTGCGCGAAGCCAAGGAACTCGTCGAGTCCGCTCCTGCCCGCGTCAAGGAAGGCATCAACAAGGACGAAGCCGACAGCATCAAAGGCAAATTGGAAGAAGCCGGCGCCACCGTGCAGGTTGCGTAGCTGCCCGGCGCAATGCAGCTCGTTTCGTTGCCCGGAAGGCGGGAACCAGGACACCATAGGAGCGATACATCGTGATTAAAGTAACCGTCTTCTACGGCAACGAAGCCGGCAAGTCCTTCGACTTTGACTACTACGTCAACGTCCATATGCCCCTGGTGCAGGAGCGCCTTACCCCCTTCGGGATGCGCTACTACAACGTAGAGCGGGGCATTTCAGACACTGACCCCAACGCGCCGCCGATGTACACCGCCGTCGGCTATCTGTTCTTCAACGACGTCGACGGCGTGCACGAAGGTTTCAAAACCCACGGGCGCGAGCTGGTCGGCGACGTACCCAACTTCACCGACATCGAACCCCGGTTTCTAATCAGCGAGCTGATTGCCTAGCAGGAATGTCCCCATATGCTAAAGAGGGGCGGTCAAATGGCCGCCCCTCTCCTTTATCGCTTGACATCCCAATGACAACGTGTTATTTTGTAAATTAAATAACACGTTGCGAGGTTCAAAATGACGCTTACAGTGCCGACCATCCGCAGCCAGTATAGCCTGCGAGTTCCAGCGCACCGCTTCCGCCAAGGCGAACGAGACGTATATTCGTTCGCTCTTGATTTGGCAACGCTCGACGGTTTGCTACCGCAGCGGATCGACGAGGAAGTGATGAAAGACGTCAACCGCCGTCTGACGCCAAGCCATGCCGAGGGCATCCAAAGATACTTGGAGAGTGAGCGGACAAACTGGCTGCTTGGCGCGTTGTTGCTTGGAATTGCTCCAGACGCGGTAGAGTTCGTACCTTACACGGACGAAAACGACCGGGCCAACGACAATTTCGGAGAATTGCGTATCCTGACCGCCAGGAACAGCACGATGAAGATCTTTGACGGTCAGCATCGTCGCCGTGCAATTGCCGATGTACTGTTAGATCTGACAAACGATGAGCGACGCTCCGATCAACTGGCCGCTCTTAGGCAATCCTCTCTCCCGGTCGTTCTCTATATTGAAGAAGACATCAGAGCATTGCGTCAAATGTTCGTTGACGCTTCAAAGACGAAACCGATCGAAAGCAACACCGTTACTCGATTCGACGAACGCAATGCCTTCAACTTGGCTGCGATGTGGCTTTCTGAGAACAGCAATCTGTTCACTGGGCGCGTTGAGATGGATCGCACCACAGTTCGCCGGGCTGGCGAGTGTATAGTCGCCATCAATCAGTTGGCGGCGATACTGAAGACGTTGGATGTTGGCTACAATGGCCGCGTCAGCAGAGAACGCAACGACGGTCATATGCTGGACTTGGACTCCTTGTATGATCGGTGCCTGATGTGGGCGGACGACTTCCTACCCGCCGCTAGGAAAGAATACGACGACCTGATCGCCGGGGAAACCGACAATTCCGAGATTCCAAAGCTACGCCCCACGACATTCGCGTTCAACGCTTCGGTGATTCGCATTTTCGCCGGCTGCTACTACGAATGGACTAAAGACGGCGCTGATTGGAAACCATTGGCTGAATTCATTCGGCAAGAATTGCTGACGCCGGGGAAAGCAGATGGCGAAGGCGCATTGCTAGTCGATGCGGGCGTGGTTACCTCAGGGGGTACTACTCCCATCCCACGCGCTCAGGAAATGGTCAAGGCGATTAACTACATCGTTTCACAAGCGCGGGCAACGGGTCTCAGTTAGCCAGCGCGTCCAAATGGGTTTGCCGGCCTAATCAGCTTGCGCTACCCTGAATTACAAAGATAGGGGCAACCTTTGCGGTTGCCCCTATCTCTCATGTACGATGATGCCACTGTCCTATCGTCAGATAACCTACTGCGGCAGGCCCCACGCTGACCGTGGCCAGTAAATGACCCATACCTTGCCAATCACGTGATCCTCCGGCAGCGGGCCCCAGTGCCGCGAATCCTGGCTGCCCATTCGGTTGTCTCCCATCACAAAGTACTCGTCCTCTTCCAGCGTTACCGTGTGCATGGAGCTGTCGCCTCTGTCAGTCAGGTACGGCTCGCTGAGGGGCGCCCCGTTGACGCTTACCCGCCCGGCGTCAATAGCTACCTGATCCCCCGGCTCTCCGATGATGCGCTTTACAAACTGACGGCGTCGGTCTTCCGGGTAATCAAACACCACCACGTCGCCGCGCCGGGGCGCTCGTCCCAGGTACATCTCGCCAGGCTCCGCTGGCTGCCAGAATGGGATAATCATGCCCAGCCGCTCGGTGTCCAGCTGGAAGTACGTGAGCTTGTTCACCATGAGGTAGTGGCCGGGCATCAGCGTTGGCTGCATACTCGACCCTTCCACGCGAAAGTTCACCAACGCCGTCTGGATGGCGATGAATATCACCACCCCGATGATGGCGGCTTCCACCATTTCCTTAACCCAGCCCGTTTCCTTCATTACCCCATTTTACCAAACTTCGTTGACTAGCGTCCGCCGCCGATTTACCATTACCCTCCCGTCTGACCTCCGCTCGTCGGCCGGCTGGCCAAGCGGACGGCCCATCACACCCTACCATACCTGACGTACCGTATTCACGCAAAGGTGGCCCTATGTCCGTGCTCAACGAAACCGAACTGAAGGTGTTTTCAGGCAATGCCCACCCCCAACTCGCCGAGGACGTTTGCCGTTACCTCGGCATCCCCTTGGGGCAGAGCGAAGCGTTTAAGTTCGCCAACGACAACACCTTCGTTCGCATACACGAGAACATCCGCGAGCGCGACGTTTTCATCGTCCAGCCCACCATGGCCCCCGCCAACGACAACCTCATGGAGATGCTGATAATGATTGACGCCTGCAAGCGGGCGTCGGCGGGCCGCATCACTGCCGTCATTTCCTACTATGGCTATGGCCGCACCGACAAAAAAGACCAGCCTCGGGTCCCCATTACTGCCCGCTTGGTCGCCGACCTCATCTCCACCGCCGGCGCCGACCGCGTCCTCACCCTTGACCTCCACGCCGGCCAGATTCAAGGCTTCTTCAACATTCCGGTTGACGAACTTACCGCCGAACCCATTCTGTCCAACTACTTCGTCGAGAAAGGCCTCGACGACTTGGTGCTGGTCGCCGTTGACTTCGGCATAAGCAAACGCGCGCGCGATATGGCTGAGCGCCTGGGCGTCCCCGTCGCGGTCATCGAAAAGCGACGCACCGGCAACAACGATCGCTCCGAAACCCTCAACGTTATCGGCGACGTCAAAGGCAAGCGGGCCCTCACCTTCGACGACGAAATCCTCACCGGCGGCACCATCGTTAACGCCGCCAATGCCCTGCTCGACGCCGGGGTTACCGAAGTCTATTGCTGCGCTACCCACCCCGTCTTTTCTCCCGCCGCGCCGCGCCTACTCAGTGAAAGCGCCTTCACCGAAGTAGTCGTCACCGACTCCGTACCCCTCACCTCTGAACAGAAAGTTCGCAACCTCACCGTCCTCTCCGTCGCCCCTCTCCTCGGTGAAGCCATCAAGCGCATCCACGAGGGCCGCTCCGTAGGTGAGCTGTTCATGTAGCCATCCCTACGGCGCGCCAGCACTGAGAACACCGGCGCGTTTCAGGACAGTGAGCGCAAACCCGAAAAGGCCCCGGCACGTCTGGGATGGCCTTCACTTCGGCCAAACCGGCTCGTGGTAACCCAACGGAACCGTCGGCCTAGCCCAGTAAGGCTGCGTTTCAGACAGTTTTAGCGTTGGCGACAGATGCGCCAAACGACCCTCTGGGATGTCGCTGGTCGTTAGCCAGCTTGCGATTTCCCCGGCCTCAAACTCCGCCGGTACGTCCCGCAGCTCCGCCTCCGGAACCTGCCCCTGTTCCACCAGCCACTTGCCCACCTGCGCCAGCGAGATTCGCACTAGCCAGCTGCCGCCCTCTCTGGCTCGCCGACCCAGCGCCAGCATCGCGCCGAACGCCATCAAGTACCCGGTCAGGTAGTCAATGGCCGAAACCGGATAAAACTGCGGCCCCGGCTCTGCGCCGGGAAACAGCTGTCCCTGCCGATCCGTCATCCCGCTGACCGTCTGCACCACCGTGTCAAAGCCGCGTCGTCCGGCCCAGGGCCCCACGCGGCCAAAAGCCGACAGCGACACGTACACTATGCCCGGTCGCAGCTTAGCCAAGTCTTCCGGCGACAGACCCCGTTGCGCCAGCGTCCCCGGGCGGTATCCTTGAGAGAAAACGTCTCCCTCGCTGGCCAGTTTCCGCAACGTTGCGATGTCTTCGGCTTCGCGCAAGTCCAGAAAAGTCGATAGCTTGCCGTGCCCGGTGTCGTATTCCTGTGACCGGCTGCTGGGCAGGTGGCTGGCGCTCACTTTCATCACGTCCGCCCCGTGTTCCGCCAGAGTGCGGGCGCAGCTTGGCCCGGCCAGCACCCGGGTTAAGTCCAGTACCCGTATTCCCGATAGTGGTCTGTCTCCATCCGGAAGCGGTTCCGGCGCAGCATCCCCGATGCGCTCAATCTCCATCAGCGGCAGCGATGCCACCGCGGCGGCCTGCGGATGCTGCGCCCACTCCACCATGGAGCGAACCATTCCGCCAGCTCCATCAGCCGCGATGATTGCCTCCTCCAGTTCCAGAGCGTCCCATTGCGCCACCGCCCGCCGCACCACTTCCCGGTCTTCTTCCACTCCCAGCACTCTGAGAGCGGCGTCCCTGTGGTTGGGGAAATTGCAGTGCAGATAGCTCCATCGCCCGTTTTTTGCTGGGTACACTCCCATCACCGAAGGCCGCTCACCGCCGGCCGGCGTGCCGTTCAGGGTCAAGTAGCGGCTGCTGCGCAACGATGCAGTGGCACGCCGGGCGTCAACGCCGATTTCTTGCCGCCGTCCCGCCCGCAGCTCCCACAGGTCGGAAACGGCCAGTCCCACCGCGGCCAGACTGGCCGCTGCCGCCTCTCCAATTCGGAACGGCGTCGGCAGTATTGGATCCTTGCCGCCGGAAAATTCAACCTCTTTCGCCCTCTGCGGCTCCCAGCCGGCAACCGGCAGCAGAGTCGCTAAAATATCGTTTCCCACTCTGAAAATCTCCCTCTCAAGAGTAATCTGCGCTCAACCTAGCGTTCACCGGGATATTACAATAAACCCTGCTATGGAAGCAATTCCGCATCATCCGCGCTCCTTCCCCTTCCTTCACGCGCTGCCCAACCAAGCGCTGCGGCGTTGCGCTACGCTTGGCAGAGCGCCCGCTGACGGCGCATCCGTCGCCGCCTTTCGCATCATCTTTGGTCTCATTGCCTTGGCCTCCATCCTCCGCTTTTTCGCAAACGGCTGGATCGCCCCTCTCTACATTGAGCCCGATTATCACTTCACATACTTGGGATTCGCCTGGGTACGCCCCTGGCCCGGCTGGGGTATGTACGCTCATTTTGCCGTTCTGGCGCTGCTCAGCCTCGGCATCATAGTTGGCCGTCGGTGGCGTATCTGCGTCGCCCTCTTCTGCCTCGGCTTCACCTACGTTGAGCTGATTGACCGCACCACCTACTTGAACCACTACTACCTGATGAGCCTGGTCAGCCTTCTACTGGCCCTGTTGCCCTTCCGCGGTAATACGGTTCCATTGTGGACGCTCTGGGTCTTGCGCGCCCAGCTCGGAGCAGTGTACCTCTTCGCCGGCATCGCCAAGCTCAACTCGGACTGGCTGCTACACGCCCTCCCCTTGCGGATCTGGCTGTACCAGCACGGCGACGCGCCCCTATTCGGCCCTCTGCTGCAAGAAGTCTGGACCGCTTACGCCATGAGCTGGGGCAGCGCATTGTTCGACATGGCAATAGTCCCGGCATTGTTCTGGCGCCGTACACGCTTCCCCGCTTATGCCCTCCTAGTCGTATTCCACTTAGCGACGTCGGCTCTGTTCCCCCAGCTCGGTATATTCCCGTGGCTGATGATTGGGCTGACGACCATATTCTTCCCCCCTGACTGGCCTCGACGGGTGTTATCGTGGCTGTCCATTCCGTCATTCCTGCGCCGGCCCGAACTCAGGACCTTCCCGCTGCGTAATGCCCCGGATGCTGGCCGCACCCAGCAGAACCAACCAGCTGGCCGGCGTGATGCGACCGGCCAATCATGGCGAACCCACGCCGCCATCGTTGCTTTCCTTATGTTTGCGGCAGTTCAGCTGGCAATGCCACTGCGGCACTATGCCTATCCCGGCAACGTGCGCTGGAACGAACAGGGCTACCGCTTCGCCTGGCGAGTTATGCTCTCCGAAAAAGTTGGCTTTGTGCAGTACCGGGTGCGGCATACCGACAGCGGCCAAAGCTGGCTGGCCTTCCCCGATGACTACCTCACTCCGCTGCAAGCCGAGCGCATGGCGATCCAGCCGGATATGATTCTACAGACCGCTCACATCATCGCCGCCGACTTCGCCGCCCGCGGTTATCCCAACGTCGTAGTAACCGCCGACGCATTTGTCTCCTTCAACGGACGGGCCAACGCCAAGCTAATTGACCCTAACGCCGACCTCGCCGCCATTAAGCCCGGCCTCGCCCCTAAAGAGTGGGTGCTGCCCTAACCGCCGTCGCCGTCGGTGTCAGCGAACCCCACTGTTACCCCCAGCAGGCTTACCACTTCGGTGTTCCAAGCCCGCTGCAACTCCTGCAAACGGGCGTGAGCCTCCTGCGCCGGTTTCGGATTATTCACGACGGCCGCTTGCAACGGCTCCTCCAGGCTGTCTATCGCGCCCAGAACGGCCTCAAAATCAGCCGCCATCCGCCCGTTGGCCTCCGGCGATACGCCGGCCACCAGCTCGCCGATACCTAATGTCGCACCGTCGTCCGCGCCCAGATACACGTCCTGCATTCCCAACACCTGGTTGCGCATATCGGCAACGGCGTTATGCCCGCCGCCGCCGGGGATGGCAAAAGGTTCAGGCGCTACGCCCCCGGCACCCAGCGCTTTGCCCAGTCGCATATCCGTGATGCTGCGCGTCAGGAAGATGGAGCCGCTCACCAGCTCATCAATGGCCTGCCGCTCCAACAGCGCAACGCTGCCTGTCCCGTTGAAGTAACTTGCGTAGTCGACCCAATCCGCAGCCAGCTCCGCTGTTTCTTCGGCGGCCACACCTCCCAGAGCGGTCAGATACTGGCACCGAACCGAATTGGCGGAGCCCAGCGCCTCCAGTACAGCATCGTCCTCTCCGAAAATCATGTACTCAATTGCGCCTAGGCCCCGGGCGGTGGCTGGGAAAAACTCCCGTACGTCAAAGGCGGTCACCGGATCCCTTTCAGCCAGCAGCTTCTCAATCCGCTCCACGTCAACCGGCGACCAGTCCACTAGCGAGCGCGAGCGCCGCTCCATCACCGGCCCGAACCACGTCGCCTGCGAACGCATCCAAGGCGCGCGCGCATCACGCCAGGCTGTCCGAGCGACGGACAGACTGGCCGGCCCCGGCGCCACGCAAAGGTCATCCAGCGCAATTCGCAACGCATCCATCTCCGTTGCTACCGCTTGAAAGCGCGGCGCGATGAGCTCTTCCGTGAGATTCACCAGCACGGCCTGCCGCGAGGCCGGCGTCGACGTTGGCGTACCTTGTTCAGCCGATCCGGCAGCGCAGCCAACCGCCGCCGCCAGTACCAGCAGGACTGCCAATCCCGCCGTCAGCGCCAGCCCTTTTTGTGATAAGGATTGCATTACAGCGACTCCAGAAAACGCAGCAGGGCTTCCCTCTCCTCGCGGGACATCTTACGGAACTCCTCGCGCGCCGCCAGGCCCTCGCCGCCGTGCCACAGTATCGCCTCGGCGATATTGCGGGCCCGCCCGTCGTGCAGCAGCCGCGTGTGATTATTCACGTTTTCTATCAACCCAATGCCCCACAGCGGCGGCGTCCGCCATTCCCGCCCATCGGCCAGGAAATCGGGCCGCCCGTCGGCCAGCCCGTCGCCCATGTCGTGCAGCAGCAGGTCCGTATAAGGGAAAATGACCTGCCCGGCCAGAGCTGACACGGCGTGTTCCCCGGTAGTATGGGTCGGCGTGTGGCAGGCGGCGCAGCCTGCTTTCACGAACAGCTTCGCGCCTTTCGCTACCTGAGCGTCGTCAACGTCGCGCATGGCCGGCACAGCCAGGGTGAGATTGTAGAAAACCACCTTGGCTAGCCGTTCTTCGGGGATTTCCGGCATCCCGCCGTTGGGCGCGGCTTGACAAGCCGTTTGTCCTGACGGGCAGTTCTCAACTTCAAAAAGCGGCGATGTGATGCCGATGTCCCCGTGAAAGGCCCCGGCAATCTGCTGCTCCACGGTAGGCACATTAGCCTTCCAGCCAAACCGGCCCAGAGCCGTACCGCCCCGACGCACATCCCAAACCATATTGACGCGCCCGGAGACGCCGTCGCTGTTGGCGTCGTCCGGGTCCGCGGCGGCGAGAATGTCGGCCTCTGGTATCGCCTCCAGCAAGCCCATCCCGAACACTGAAGGAGCGATGCGGGGCGAGAACATAATCTCCGGGTGCATTGAGCCAAAGGCTAGATCGACAAAGGAATACTCCGGTTCTAACAGGGTATAGAGCGTGCCGTCGCCGTAATTCCCCGAAACCTCCCGGTAGTTGATGATGAACCGACCTTCCGCCGGAACGGTAAGGATGCCCCGGTCTTGCAGCTGTCCGCCATACACCGGGTCGTGCATGGGGCCGCCGGTTGTCGGGTCAAGCCCCGGTATGCTCAGCCGGAACAGCAGGCCTCGCTCCGGATCATCTGCGTCCTGCGGCGGCTGCGCCCGTCCGTCCAGAGTGTGGCAGGATGAGCAGGACTGCGCGTTGAAAGTAGGCCCCAGCCCATCTCGCGCCTCGGTAGAGGCCGGCGCCGTTACCCAGTTCTGCGTAAAAAAGCTGTCGCCTACTTCGAAAGTGCGTCGTTCCAGGCGCGAAATGTTCCGCGCCGGCAGGGCAAAGGAGTTTCGGTTAGTAGATACCACAGTAGTCTCGCCGCCCAGCTGCGTGTTCAGCAGCAGCTCAGGGTCATAAGGCAGCTCTGTTCGACAGCCAAGTACCAGCAGGAGCAGCGATAGCATCAACACACCCGGCAGCAGCGATAACCAAGTCTGCTGCCGGGTAATGCTGGCAGTGCGGGATGGAGAAGCCATTACGCCGTCAAGCGTTGCGGCGTCCTGAGCCGTTTAGACCGCGGTGTTAATGGTGAGGCCAAAACCCGCCGCTCCCTGCACGATGGTGTCGGCCTGTTGTTCCAAAGCTTCAATGGTTGCCAGCACCGCCTGACGGCCGGCCCCGGAATCGGGCGCCGTCTCGGTCAGGTGCTGGTCAAAGGGGTCGGGAATTTGCCGGGCCAGATACACGCTCCGGGCCAGCTGCTCCGACAGTCGTTTAGCCAGAGCCTCATCCTGAGCGGCGTACAAGTCGAGCACACCGAGCCCGGAAGTTACGCCGTAATCGCCAGTCATCACCATCCTCACTCCCATGGCGTTCCCGATGATGTCTGCCTTGGTATTATCCGAGAAGCACGAATGCTCGTCTTCCTCAGAACGTTCAGAGTAGGCCACGTTGATGCGTTCGCCGGCCAGCTCACCAGCACTGAGAGCTCCCGCGCCGGTGATGATGTTAGCCAAGGCCTCATCGGCCGGCATCGCTATGAAGTCAGCCCGGTAGTTGGCCTGTCCCGGGGTCCAGGCGTCAACCATCTCTTGCAAGTGCGTCAGCAGCGTGTCAGACGACACGGCCAGGTAGGTAGCTCGGCGGTCGGCGTTTTCGTTAGTCGTGTAGTCTTCCACTGGGCGGGCGCCGGGCCCTACGGCGTCCATATCCTGTCCCCAAAGCAGGAATTCGATGGCGTGCCAGCCGGTGGAGACGTTGGCCTCGCCGCCCTCTTCATTCAAGGAGATGATAAGGTCAGCGTCAATGGTCGGGTACTCGTCCGGCATATTGATGATGCCGGCGGCTGGGTTGCCGTCCACGTAGTCAATATAGGATTCGTCCAGAGGCCAAGCGTTGATGAGCCCCTCGGGCCCGTCTTCCTCGTTGTCGATCGGCCCGCCGTAGAACCAGAACACTTCCGTAGGCCCGTAGTCATCCCGCGCGTACAGCCAAGCCCGCTTCGCCGCTTCCAGCGTAGCAGGTGTGGGGTCAGCGATGAAAGCGTCAATGGCCGCGTCCATCACCCTGGCCGAAGCAAGGCTTTGGGAATACAGAGCGTGTACGCTGTTGGCGTAGTGATTAATCACCTCCCCCTTCAGCTCGTCAACATCCACCGCCTCCGTTCCACTGCCGGCATCTGCCGGCTCGGGGGGCGTCTGCGTCGGGGTAGATTCACTGGCGCAGGCCGTCGTGGCCAGAAGCAGGCACAGCGCCGCCGCGCTTATTGCAATCGCGCGTATTGAAATTGAGGTACGCTGCCAGGTTTTTAGTATCAGCACTTGATAGCCTCCGATGGTTCAGCGGGCACGTCATCCACATTCAGCCCGCATTTAGTGAATATTATGGACATAGTAAAATTCGCTGTCAAGAGGCAGATCCTCAAAAATCAAGGCCGCAAACCAATTTGCTTTCATAGCATTGACAAATCAATTAGCATGCACTAAATTAGCCGTTGCGTGTTAGCGTTAGACCGACCCCTACCTAACTGACGCGATAACGTCGGGAACCACTATAGCGGCAGTGGCGCCCGATGCCGGCCCCTCGCGGCCTACGGCCTTGTCGGCCCCCTCCTCCCGACAAGGCCGACTGCTTACCCTCGGCCCTCAGGCACGGATCAGTAGCGAAAGCGGGCGCGGATGTTAATCCGCGCCCGCTTTCGCTATGCTTGACAGCTGTGGTCGGTCAGTGTCCGCAGCCGCAGGTTCCACCGCACCCGCCGCCTACGGGCATCGGCATCGGCGAGCCGCCTAAGTCGGCCATGTCGCCGGCGAACCCGTCGCCCTTGCTTACGGCGGCAAAGACCGATATTGCCCGCTTGGCCGGCTGCTCACAGTGCGGGCAGTCCGCGCCCACGGCCGACATCGCTTGCAGCTTCTCAAACCGGTGCCCGCAGGTAGGGCAAGAGTACTCGTAAATAGGCATAGCGCACACTCCATCGCGTCGATTTGATGCGGCAATACTACCCCCTGCCCCTCTGCCCGTCAACCCGCCGATTCCTGCGCCTAGTCATCCTCCCACATATCCCTATCATGCCTCGGCAGGATCCAACCCCAAAGCTCAACCTCAATCTTGAAAAACCGGATCCTGGCAAAATTGGCTTCGGCAACTGTTGAGTTGCCGCCGCCGCCTCGGTACGCTAACCTGTCCACCGATGGCCGGCATATCGGCAGGAGGAAAAGGTTATGGCTACGATAATGGAGCGCAGGGTTCGCGGCAGGGAACGCCAAGACATCGCCGACGAACTCCGTCGCCGCGTTGATGGGGAAGTGCGGTTCGACCCATACTCTCGCCTGCTTTACAGCACCGACGCCAGCATCTACCAGATGGAACCCGTCGGCGTCGTCATACCCCGCAGCGCCGCCGACGTGCAGGCCGTAGTGGAGTTCGGCGCGCAGGAAGGCATACCCGTCCTGCCCCGCTCCGGCGGCACCAGCCTGGCCGGGCAAACGGTTAACCACGCCATCGTCATGGACTTCAGCAAGTACCTCAACAACGTGCTGGAAGTCAACGCCGAGGAGCAGTGGGCCCGGGTACAGCCCGGTATTATCCTGGAACAGCTCACCCGGCAAGTTTCTTCCCACGGTCTCCAGTACGCTCCCGACCCCACTACGGCCAACCGCGCCTGTGTCGGGGGCGGCATAGGCAACAACACCTGCGGCGCCCACTCAGTCATCTACGGCAAGACGCTGGACCACATTAGAGAACTGGACGTAATCCTATCCGACGGCTCTGCCGCCCATCTGGGAGAGCTGACCGCCGCCGAGCTGGAATCCCGACTCAGCGCCGCCGGGCTGGAGGGCGATATCTATCGCGGCGTCCTGCGTATCGCGCGTGAGCAGAAGGACGAGATTGACCGCACCTACGCCAAAATCCAGCGTCGCGTCAGCGGTTACAACCTGGACGAGTTCATCTTGGACGACGGCCACAGCGGCCCAGTCAACCTTGCCCGTATGGTCGTCGGCTCCGAGGGCACCCTCTGCGTCGTCACTGAGGCCAAGGTGAACCTGGTGCCGCGTCCTACTATGACCTCACTTTCCATCCTCCATTTCCGCACCATATTTGACGCCAGCGAAGCCACTACACGCGTTCTCACCCACGCCCCGTCTTCCATCGAGCTCATTGACAAAATGGTCATTGACCGCGGCCGAGAAGCCCTCGGTTCCTCACGCAACCTTTCATTCATCATCGGCGACCCAGGCGCTATGCTGGTGGTTGAGTTTTACGGCGAATCGGAAGACGAACTCACCGCTCGCATGAATGCTCTCAAGGCCGATATTGGCTTGGCCTATGCCTGCGTTAACATCCTCGACCGCGCTGGCCAGGCCGCCATATGGAATGTGCGCAAGGGCGGCCTCGGCCTGCTGATGAGCACTCGCGGCGACGCCAAGCCCATCCCGTTTGTAGAAGACCCGGCCGTTGACCCGGCAGTTATGGGCGAGTTCGTCCGCCGGTTCGATGAAATCGTCACCGAGCACGGCACGACCGCCGGCTACTACGGCCACGCCTCCGTCGGCTGCCTCCACATCCGCCCTCTTATTAACCTCAAAGACCAGGAGGGCATCAACAAGATGGTCTCCATCGGCGACGCCGTATCCGACCTCATCAAAGAGTTCGGAGGCTCCATGAGCGGCGAGCACGGCGACGGCATCGTTCGCGGCGTCTGGACTCGCAAGATGTTCGGCGACCGGATATACAACGCCTTCCGAGAACTCAAGCAAACCTGGGATCCTCAGGGCATTATGAATCCCGGCAAGATAATCGACACGCCGCCAATGACCGAAAACCTGCGCTACGGCATCGCTTACCGGGCCGCCGAACTTACCGCCATCCTGGATTTTTCGCAGGACTTCGGCTTCTCCGGCGCCGTGGAAATGTGCAACGGCATGGGCGCCTGCCGCAAGCTGGATGGTTCCATGTGTCCGTCCTTTATGGCCACCCGCGATGAGGAGCACTCCACTCGGGGCCGCGCTAACCTGCTGAGGGCCGCCCTCTCCGGCCGGATGCCAGACGGCGCAGAGGGTTCGCTTACGGACCGGCGTTTGCACCAGGCCCTTGACCTCTGCCTGGAGTGCAAGGCGTGCAAAGCCGAATGTGAGTCCAGCGTGGACATGGCCAAGCTCAAGTACGAGTTCCTGAGCCACTACCAGGAAAAGCATGGCGTCCCCTTGCGCTCCCGCCTATTCGCCAACATCAATGGGCTGAACCGCTTGGGCAGCCGCTATGCGCCCATTGCCAACCGTTTGGCCGGCAGTGGCATTGGCAAATCCTTGGCTTCAAAGTTCCTCGGCATCAGCCCGCAGCGGTCGCAGCCCGCGTTCGCGTCGCAGTCGCTGCCCAACTGGTTCTCCGGACGCGGCAGCCGCGCTCCCGAAGCCAAGTATGGGACCGTGGCCCTCTACAACGACACATTCATGAATTACAACTACCCCGGAATCGGCATTGCCGCCGTTGAAGTGCTGGAGGCGGCAGGCTACCGGGTGGAACTGGTTAACGGCGGCTGCTGCGGCCGACCTATGATTGCCAAGGGTTTGCTGACCCAGGCCAGAGAGCAGGCCCGCGCCAACATTGACGCGCTGTACGCCTATGCCCAACAGGGCATCCCCATAGTGGGCTGCGAACCAAGCTGTCTGCTCACGCTACGCGACGAGTACCCTGACTTTATCGCCGACGACCGAGCCAAAGCAGTGGCTGAGTCGTCGTTCCTGATTGACGAATTTCTCGCCAAAGCCCAGAACGACGGCAAACTTGACTTGCGGTTTTCCGACGGCGCCAAGCAGGTGCTGTTTCATGGCCATTGCCATCAGAAGGCCATCGTCGGCACCGCCAGCGCCATGTCAGTCCTCAATATGCCCCCCGGCTATCGGGCCGAGTTGATCAATGCCGGCTGTTGTGGCATGGCCGGCTCCTTCGGCTTTGAGAAGGAGCACTACGACATATCAATGCAGATTGGCGGCCTGGCCTTGTTCCCGGCCATCGCCGCTAAACCCGATTGGGAAGTGGCGGTAATGGGAGTATCCTGCCGTCAGCAGGTGGAGCATGGGGCTGGCCGCAGGGCGCGCCATCTAGTGGAGGTACTGAGAGACGCTGTGATTGTGTCCGCCACTTAGCGAACCAGCGGAGGCGCCGCCGGACACAGAACCGCTCTGGGTTGACTTTCCCAGATTTGACGCTGATATTCGGCGCATCTCACTGCGGAGGTTTGGGCCATTTGGTACGGGGTCCGTGTTTTGTTGACCAAGGGAAAAGACACTGCCCCAAAGTCGCCTTCACGAGCCGGAGGACGCAGCTCGGCGCCGACCACAGATACCGAATCATAGGCAATAATCTCTTGGTGATGCTCCGGCACCGAGCGGATGCGGGGTTTGGAGACATCGCCCGAGACAATATTCTCAGGCGCATCACCCCCATAGCCCACTGTGATGTCCCGGTTGGTAAGTACTTGGAGGGATATGTAATCGGAGTAATTGTTGGAAGGGTCAACGTCGTGCTCAGCCTTGGCGCTGACCTGTAGTTGATAGTCGCCTGTTGCGTAGCGAAGTGTCTTCCAGGTGAAATTGACAAATTCCCTCTCCCCCGATTCCAGGTGGGCGCTTTTGCGATACATAACGCGATTGGCGGTCATATCGTGCAGGGAGACATCGGCGCGTCCGCCATAAGGCCCCAAGTTCTGCACCAGAGCAGAGACTTCAACCCAGTCGCCCTTTACGATTGGAAACTCCGCGCCTTGGGAACGGATCTCTAACACTGTGAAGTCCACCGTTGGCGGCAGCAGCGTTGCGATAAAAGGTTGCGCATGGCCCGCGACTGCAACGTAAAAGGTGTGATCGCCTGCCGCATATCTGCTCGTGCGCCAGGTAAAGTTGACTGCGGTCGCTTCGCCTGACAGCACGTAAGGCCGTCGCGTTTCCGGCTGTTTGTCGGTTGACGGGAAGTGCAGTGTTACCGGAATGCGGGCCGAAATCAGCCCGTCATTGCGTACCGTAACCGTTATAGTTACCGGCATCCCCACTACCGGATCTGCCGGGCTAGCTTTGATACTTACGATGGATGCTGTAGGCACGAGCGGAATCAGGCGAACAGTTAGCTCGGCCGCCATATTCCCATTGGTAGCGTTGTCGTTGACCAGCAAGGCAGCTCGCAGCGTGTGGATGCCTGCGTCGTAGTTGCGGGTTTTCCAAGTGAAAGTTGCGGTAGCGGTCTCGCCTGGCTTCGTGCGCGGCGACCTGCGTTCCGGTTTTTTCGTCTTTGACGGAAAAGTCAGCTCAACCGGAATGTTGACGGCATAGTCGCCGTTATTCCGAACCGTAACGCTTACTTTCACATGGGTACCTTGCATGACCTGGCCGGACGGCTCGGCATAAATACCGATGATTTCGGCATCGAGGCGTGGCAGGGCCGTAGGGGTTGGCGTAGACGTGTGAGTAGAGGTAAGAGTAGGCGGAACCGGCGTCGGCGTGTTCGTGAAGGTTGGCGTCGGCGTGTTCGTAAGGGTTGGCGTCGGCGTATGCGTGAGGGTTGGCGTCGGCGTGTGGGTGAGGGTTGGCGTCGGCGTATGCGTGAGGGTTGGCGTCGGCGTATGCGTGAGGGTTGGCGTCGGCGTATGCGTGAGGGTTGGCGTCGGCTTATGCGTGAGGGTTGGCGTCGGCGTATGCGTGAGGGTTGGCGTCGGCGTATGCGTGAGGGTTGGCGTCGGCGTATGCGTGAGGGTTGGCGTCGGCGTATGCGTGAGGGTTGGCGTCGGCGTATGCGTGAGGGTTGGCGTCGGCGTATGCGTGAGGGTTGGCGTCGGCGTATGCGTGAGGGTTGGCGTCGGCGTATGCGTGAGGGTTGGCGTCGGCGTATGCGTGAGGGTTGGCGTTGGCGTGTTTGTGAGGGTTGGCGTTGGCGTGTGGGTGAGGGTTGGCGTTGGCGTGTGGGTGAGGGTTGGCGTTGGCGTGTGGGTGAGGGTTGGCGTTGGCGTGTGGGTGTACATAGGGGTAGGCTGGACTGGGGTGTGAGCGCGCGTGGGGGTAGGAGATGGGGTAAAAGTGGGAGAATCGTCGTCGATGATTGTGCCCACGCCGGTAATCCTGATGAGATATGCGTCCTCATAGGAGAAAGCAACGTTAGACAAAGGCCCTTTCAGGGCCACTACCACCGTACGGTTCGGCTCTTGCCTGGTGTTTCCATATATGGGTATTGCTATGGTCTTGGTCGTTTCGCCGGAACCGAATTCCAGCTTGCCCGCAACCTTATCTACATAGTAATCGGCGCCCCACGTTCCGGTGCTCGCGTCCTTATCGACCTCGTACCAGAGGTGCGGACTACGCTCACTGGGGTGGCTTAACGACACGGTGAAACGCAGTGTCGTTATGTCATTGTTTCCCTCAAGCACGCTGGGGGAGTTGATGGAAGCGAGAGGAGTTAAATCGTTGTCCTCGATAAAAACTACGGCCTGTCGGTTGTTGGTGGCGGTGACGCCATCCGGCAAGGTACTGAAGGCCAGGGTAATGACGTCATATATTTCATCCCGGTCATTGTCCGAGACCGTGAGTGTGGCAGACCTGGTCAGCTCGCCACCAGGGGTAAAAGTGACGCTTGCAGGCGATAGCTGATAGGCGCTCTCCAAGGCGGGGCTGAAGGAGATGGGGATTGCCACTCTCCGATCTGGGTCGGCGCTTATGGAGACCGATATTTCGACGCTCTCACCTTCATTTACGCGGTACTCTGGCTCGTTGAAGCTGACGGTTACGGGCGTCGGGGTTTCCCCGCTGACCAGCGTTAGCGGAAGCGCGATTATCGCGGCAACGGCAATTGAGGCGGCCAGCAGCAGAGTCGGCAGGCTGGCGCGTTGCTGAGCCGGGCCCATGGCGCGCCAAACTCAACGGTCAATCGCGGGCCGCAGGGGGCTTTTTATACACCAACATAACCACTCCGGTTGCCGGCTCGTCTTGGCTTACTGAGATGGTCATTCGATGCAGGCTGGTTGCGTCGCCAGTACGTAACGAAGGCAAATCGATCATGGAAACGCTCAGAGGGTTCGCGGCGCTGGCTTCGGCGAATGGCTGACCGTCCATCAGTACTCTGGCAGTAGTGCTTGCCCTCTCGGCTTGCTGTCCGGCTATCAGGACTGCCGCGGATGCAAATATATCGGCGGTTTTGATGGTGTGGGGTATGACGAAGCTGACGGGGTCGGATACTCCGCCGCGGGACTTGGCGCTGAACAGAATGAAAGTGTTGCAATGGGGGTTTTGCCAGTCGTAGTATTTGACGGTTGCAGGGGTAACCGGGGCAAGCTGGGTCCAATCGTTAGGGTTATCTTGCGCGGCCCGATTGTGGACGTTTATCACCTCGTTGACGGCCAGCAGCAGCAGGTTTTGGTGAAACTCAGGGCCGTGCTTCCAGATTGCCGCCTCTGGTTCGTCTGCTGCGAGGTAGGCTACAATCCAGCCGTGGTCGTCGTAATATACGGTGACCTTTTGAGGAGGTAGATTCACACCGACTGCGGCGACCATGGGGAGGGCAACTATGCCGAAACTGAGGCCGTAATCCTGCACGACACCCTTGCCGCGAATGTCATGGAATGGGTTGGTCTGATGAGGTTCAATCTCGTCGTTCAAGCTTTCCGTGATACCTCTGATGTTCAGAAACAGCTTCTCTCCCTGGTCGTTAACTACGTTTGTCTCAGTGATTCGATAGTAGGCTGAGAAGCCGGCTTCATCCGCAGGGAACGCTGTGTCGGCATTATCGGCAGCCACTGCAAAGTCAGTTGGGGCAACCAAGTTGGCACCATCGAGCAGGATGGCATTCAATGCGCGGCCCTCCGCCGGGGAGCTACTGGCAAGCCAAGCGGTAAAGGCGAACGCCAGGGTCAGCACCAGTAACGGAGCCAACAAGGGCTTACCGCGCCGGAGGAGAGGTGTGCCTTTCTTACACATGGGGCGGCAGTTTAGCCGCGCTTATCCGCTATGTCAATAGGGATGTCGCGTGTGTGCGGGGGAACCTGAGAGTGGTATCCTCCTAACGGCGGGCGTCGGGGTCTATCCCCGCGTGTGCGGGGGAACCTCGCCGCCCCGCACCCTCACTATCGGTATGCTGGGTCTATCCCCGCGTGTGCGGGGGAACCCCGGATCCCAGCGAGTACCAGGGCGTGGCCAAGCCTCTATCCCCGCGTGTGCGGGGGAACCCCGAGGGGGACGACCCTGCCTGGTGGTCGGCGCGGTCTATCCCTGCGTGTGCGGGGGAACCATCCCGCGTGGGCGGGTTGGTCAAAAGGTGGAACTGGCCCTGAGTGGGCCAGTTCCAGTTCATCCTTGCCTTGCGCCGCTCCCTCCGGCGGCATCGGTATTTTGTATCTGATTGTCGCCAAACCGGGCTGCACCGCTATCTCTGTTATGAAGGACCGCAGTAACTCCCTGGTGTTTGCTCTTTGGCTGTCCCTCAAGTAGGTGCTCAGGTTCTTGGCATAGGCCGCGATGCGGTCTTCGTTGTCAATCATCCGGCGTTGGTCGTCCACTGCCGTCTCGCACTTGGCCTTGGTTGCTTCCAACCTGGCCTGTGTGTCGTTGAGGTCCGTAATACGTTCCGCCAAGTCCTGGTAAGCCACTGCTCCATTCTCTACTGCGTCCAGGAGGTTGGCTCGACGCCGTTGTACCTCGGACAGCTCGCCCTGGACGATTTTCAGTTGCTGCTGCTGTTCCCCGGCGAATTCGTCCATACCGTCAATCACCAGCCGGATCAGCTTTCGGATGTTCGCCTCCGTCAGGATGCTGTCCAGCAGCGCCTTGATTACGCGCTGCTCGAATTCCTTGGTGTTGAGACGCGGCGTGTCGCAGCTGCCGGCGCCTTGCTGGCTCAGCGTGTGGCAAACGTAGTAAGTGTGCTTGCCGCTTTTCCCGCCTTTGGCGTTCATGGCGCGGTCGCAGGTCTGGCACTTGATCAAGCCGCTGAGCAGGTAGCTGCTGGACGCTCGGCGCGGATGCTGCTTTTGGGGCGATTTTTCGGCCATTTTTCGTTGCACCTCCCGGAACTCTGCTTCGGTGACGATTTGCGGAAAGGCGCCCGGTGCTTTGACTACCGCCAGGTCCTTATTGGACCGCCTCCCCCTGATGTTGGTTCCCGTATAGACCTCGTTATGCAGTAGCACGCCAATGGCTTGACGTCCCCACGGCTTCTTCTTGGAATTGGCGATGCCCTCTGCGTTCAACGTTTTAGCGATTTCCAGCGTGCTCCGTCCTTGTCCGGCCAAGCGGAAGATGCGCTGCACCAGCGGGGCAGTTTTGGGGTCCGGTTTCAGGGTGGCGCGCATCTTGCCTCCGTGCTCAACCTGGACACGCTTGTAGCCGAAGGGAATGGAAGGGCTGGTCCAGAAGCCCAGTTCAGCGCTGCGCCGTTGGCCTCGTGCGACGTCCACGGCCATGTTCCGCACCTGGTACTCGCTGAAAATGTCGATCATGTACTGTATCAGCAGACCGCTGGGCGTTTCGTCGCTGGGTTCCGTGATCGAGGTGAGTTTCACCCCTCTTTTGCGTAGCTCAGCCTTGTTCATGATGGATTGAGCCATGTCCCGGGAGAACCTGGAATAAGGACCATACCAAGATTTCCCGGAACGGCGGGCTCCGCTTCGTGGCTTCCGCCATCATCTGCCGAAAAGCCGGGCGGTCGGCCCGCGTTCCGCTAATGCCCTCGTCCACGTAGGTCTGATGCACTAAGTAGCCTTTTTGACGGGCGTACTTGCGCAAGTTGGACAACTGCGCACCAATGGAGAGTTCCATGTCCTGCTTGTCGCTGGACACCCTGGCGTACAGAGCGACGGTCTTGGTTTCCTCGTGATTTTGCATAGGCTGCGGCCTCCTGCGGTAATAAAGATTCTTATCTTTATTATAGCAGTCGCTTGCCGGAAATATGCTCGTACATCTCGACCAGGAAGCGCTTGACCGCCAGGGACGGATCGACTTCGGGCTTGGCGCAGGTCATGAGCCTGGGGTCGTCCATCAGGAACCGGTAGCTACGCTCTATGTCCCGAATTGCCGCGGCCCCGGCGTCCGGTCGTTCGTCCTCGTCGTTGAGCAATCCTGCGCAGCGGTACAGATCGACGGCGGGTACGTCGTAGTATTTCGCCAGTTTCTGCAGCACTTTGACGCCGGGGCGCTTAGCGCCGGTTTCAACCATGGATAGGTAGGCGTTGGCGATACCGGTTTCGTTTTGCAGATCCCGCAGGCTCATGTCGCCCCGCAAACGGCGCAGCACCGTCCCAATGGGGAACGGATCGTACTCCGTGTCGCATTTGCTTGCTATGGCTTCCATAGCGGCGCTATCAATGTCGGTTTCGGCTGTGGCACGGGTTTCTAGCAGCGTCATGGCGTTTTCCTTTCTTTGTGCATTTGGTATAATCGTGGTTAGCAGCGCAAGATGCGCTGACTCAGATTTGGAGATGGCAGAAGTCCGGTTCCGTGCGCTTTTCGGTTTGGGCTTAGGCCTCAAGATAGTACATGGAACACGAACGGGTCTCCGTAGCGAAAGATAATAGCGGAGACGAAACTGCCAATGAGCATAAACAGGTTTTCGACGAAGGGCTGGCTTTCATGGCCCGTCTGTTGCGCGCTGCCATTGTGGAGGACGGGCTTACCGAACGGCATTGTGAGGCGAATGACGCTGAAGACGAACGGGAGCTTGGCGTCTCCGAGGGGCGCGCAACCTATGTCAACAACGAGTCTCCGGGTACGCCGGCTTCCTCCGAAGCGGGCAACCGTTGGCTGGAGCGGCTGCTCGATGGCGAGCGGGTCAGCATCGATGAACAAGCGGGGTGGTACACCGTGGAGTGGGTTGCGGATGGGGCGCAGGACATGCCCGTTTTTGGGCTCCGTGAACCTGATACGACCGCGAGCGTTTTGTAGTCTCCCGGCACAATGGCCGGCCGCCCCGTTTGTCGGTAGCGGCCGGCGCCGCCGTTAGTCGGAGGCGTACGTATTGTGCCATCTACCGGGACGCTTACGCTACGGGCTAGTGTCACTATTTTACGGCGCTGCCGAGTTCGTTTAGCAACCGGCAGTAAAGCCGGCGTGAAAGCCGGTTCAGTAGTCGGCTACGAAACGGTGCAATTGGGCCGAGGTTGCGACCACTCAACAGGGAGGGCAAAGACACGTCTGTGAGAAAGGACTTCGCCGCTGTTCCGCTGCCGGCCGAAACTTCCGCAGTGAGTAGCGAAACGCCGGATGCGGCGAGGGTCTCGGCAATTCTGAAAGAATGCGCTCGGCTCCGGTATCTGTTGAAAGACGAAATTGCGGCGTAGCCGTATTAGGAATATCGGCATTGCTGTTTCAATCCTCACCCACCCGAAAAGGTGGGTGCTACCGCCAGCCGATGATTTTCGTGCCGTCGGCCTCCATGTTTCAATCCTCACCCACCCGAAAAGGTGGGTGCTACACGGTGGCCGTTTTTGTGTACCTCACGCGACATCACGTTTCAATCCTCACCCACCCGAAAAGGTGGGTGCTACGTCGCCGCTCGGCACATTCAGCCCATCACTGATAAGCGTTTCAATCCTCACCCACCCGAAAAGGTGGGTGCTACACCGCGTCAAGGGGTATTACCCCTATTTTGAAGAGTTTCAATCCTCACCCACCCGAAAAGGTGGGTGCTACACTAAACTATTGCATTCAACCCAACCGTGAAGCACTTGTTTCAATCCTCACCCACCCGAAAAGGTGGGTGCTACCATTCCGATTCATCTCCTTGTGCTTGTAGCAATAGCGTTTCAATCCTCACCCACCCGAAAAGGTGGGTGCTACCAGAGCGCCCGCTATGGGAGTTGTCCACGTGCGCCTGTTTCAATCCTCACCCACCCGAAAAGGTGGGTGCTACCAGAGCGCCCGCTATGGGAGTTGTCCACGTGCGCCTGTTTCAATCCTCACCCACCCGAAAAGGTGGGTGCTACGCGCCATGAGCGAGGTCAAGCGCAACGCGGCGACAGGTTTCAATCCTCACCCACCCGAAAAGGTGGGTGCTACCACCTCCGCCTCATCGTGCAGCCCCGGCCCAGTATCAGTTTCAATCCTCACCCACCCGAAAAGGTGGGTGCTACTACCCCGTAGCGTGAGGATGAGGTTGTTGATAGTGTTTCAATCCTCACCCACCCGAAAAGGTGGGTGCTACCCCTGCAACTCGCGCCCCCGGTCCCACGCATCGATGTTTCAATCCTCACCCACCCGAAAAGGTGGGTGCTACTGATGCTGTAAGTCGCGGTCGCGCCCGCGCCAAAAATGTTTCAATCCTCACCCACCCGAAAAGGTGGGTGCTACCTGAGCCTGGTGGACGCATGATGCCGCCGGCGTGGTGGTTTCAATCCTCACCCACCCGAAAAGGTGGGTGCTACGACGCTGTACTCGCCGGAGACGGTCACGCCGGAGTCGTTTCAATCCTCACCCACCCGAAAAGGTGGGTGCTACGTCAGGACGAGGTAGTCGCTATCCTCCCGGAGCACGTTTCAATCCTCACCCACCCGAAAAGGTGGGTGCTACCTCTTCTGCCGCTGGGATCCCAGACTTATCTCGTCAAGTTTCAATCCTCACCCACCCGAAAAGGTGGGTGCTACCAGCGGCCCCACCAAAGCGGCAACTGCCAGCGCAGCAGTGTTTCAATCCTCACCCACCCGAAAAGGTGGGTGCTACGCCGCCACCGCCGCTTGCGCCGGCGACAACGCGAGCGGTTTCAATCCTCACCCACCCGAAAAGGTGGGTGCTACGGGCCGCCTATGCGATAATTGCTTTACATCGGCGGTTAGTTTCAATCCTCACCCACCCGAAAAGGTGGGTGCTACAGTAATAAAATCCGCCGGCGCGTCAGCGGTTAGGGTGTTTCAATCCTCACCCACCCGAAAAGGTGGGTGCTACTGCCAGTGGCCGCGAGTTGCAGGGCGCGGAGCGGGTTTCAATCCTCACCCACCCGAAAAGGTGGGTGCTACCATTCGCGACTCCTCAAATCATCGCCCCTGCTGGCCGGTTTCAATCCTCACCCACCCGAAAAGGTGGGTGCTACGTTGGCGTTGAATAACGGAACCGGCATCCGCCTGGTGTTTCAATCCTCACCCACCCGAAAAGGTGGGTGCTACCGCGCACGTGGGCCTCCCTGGACGGCGCCATCATCAGTTTCAATCCTCACCCACCCGAAAAGGTGGGTGCTACGGGCGCCAGGAGCGTCTTGCTGCCGACGCGGTAGATGTTTCAATCCTCACCCACCCGAAAAGGTGGGTGCTACTGCCCCCCTCCGACCGGAAGGCAATCCGCTTTGACAGGTTTCAATCCTCACCCACCCGAAAAGGTGGGTGCTACCCTAGGTGTCATGACCCTCCTCTCCCGCATCCACTGGTTTCAATCCTCACCCACCCGAAAAGGTGGGTGCTACGTGGTAAAGACGATTCTCGACATTGCTGATGTCGCCGCGTTTCAATCCTCACCCACCCGAAAAGGTGGGTGCTACCGTAATGGCGCGCATCAATGGATAGGTCCCCGTCAACGTTTCAATCCTCACCCACCCGAAAAGGTGGGTGCTACCCGGCGTCGCCGTCATCGTCGTACCCGATCAGACGGTTTCAATCCTCACCCACCCGAAAAGGTGGGTGCTACCAGAGCTTCGGGCCCTATATGATGCTTGGCGCCGGTTGTTTCAATCCTCACCCACCCGAAAAGGTGGGTGCTACGTGTAGCGACGAGTCGGCGGGCCGGGCCGGCGGCCCGTTTCAATCCTCACCCACCCGAAAAGGTGGGTGCTACGGTAGGCATAGCGTTGCGTCACTTCGGGTAGGTCTAGTTTCAATCCTCACCCACCCGAAAAGGTGGGTGCTACCGCCAGTCAAAACGCGGCCCCTGGGGTTCACCAGGCGGTTTCAATCCTCACCCACCCGAAAAGGTGGGTGCTACATGGATGACTGGATGGCGACAGGCGCGCTGTCAGTGTTTCAATCCTCACCCACCCGAAAAGGTGGGTGCTACTTGAGTGGAGCTTACATCCTGATTGCGCTCTGGCGTGTTTCAATCCTCACCCACCCGAAAAGGTGGGTGCTACCGCCAGCTCCGGCCTTTGACTGGCCACATACATGCAGTTTCAATCCTCACCCACCCGAAAAGGTGGGTGCTACCCGATATCCTCTACACCGCCTGCTACTACGACGACGTTTCAATCCTCACCCACCCGAAAAGGTGGGTGCTACCCCGCGTTGGCCGCCGCCGTCGGTTACCAGCTCCGTTTCAATCCTCACCCACCCGAAAAGGTGGGTGCTACCGCAATCAGGGCATATCAGCCGTTCGGGCTTGGGCGTGTTTCAATCCTCACCCACCCGAAAAGGTGGGTGCTACCATTTATGGCTCAGCTTTCATCCCTCGCTGCTCCCATAGTTTCAATCCTCACCCACCCGAAAAGGTGGGTGCTACGATGGTCTCCGTCGTCTGCCCCGTCGCCCTCGGGTAGTTTCAATCCTCACCCACCCGAAAAGGTGGGTGCTACCCGACGAGGTGTCGCTGCTGGACGATGACGCCATCGGGTTTCAATCCTCACCCACCCGAAAAGGTGGGTGCTACGTGTCCTGCACCCGCCATCCCACGCGGACGAAGCGGGTTTCAATCCTCACCCACCCGAAAAGGTGGGTGCTACGCCCGTTCCTACCGCACTGCCGGCATGTCATCTTCGGGTTTCAATCCTCACCCACCCGAAAAGGTGGGTGCTACCCCGATACGCGCGCGTTAACAAACCACGAATCAATGTTTCAATCCTCACCCACCCGAAAAGGTGGGTGCTACCCGATGAGCTGGCCGATGATGATGGACGGTAGCACCAGTTTCAATCCTCACCCACCCGAAAAGGTGGGTGCTACTTGGGCCGCGCTTACGCAAGCCGTACACCATCCGGTTTCAATCCTCACCCACCCGAAAAGGTGGGTGCTACCCGGAGGGCCGGGCCGCGCCGCCGGTAGCTCCGGCCCGTTTCAATCCTCACCCACCCGAAAAGGTGGGTGCTACCCGACTCCGGCCCGTAGGCGTCAATGCAGCTCTGGCGTTTCAATCCTCACCCACCCGAAAAGGTGGGTGCTACCCGACCGCTATGGGGATAGGTACTGCCGCCATTGCGGTTTCAATCCTCACCCACCCGAAAAGGTGGGTGCTACGGCCGCACCACGATCTCCAATATCGTACATGGCCGCGTTTCAATCCTCACCCACCCGAAAAGGTGGGTGCTACGTCCAGCCGGTCGGCGTCGACGGGGTTGCAGGCCATGTTTCAATCCTCACCCACCCGAAAAGGTGGGTGCTACGTGGCCAGCGACGCTGCCGTGTAGATGGACAGCCCGTTTCAATCCTCACCCACCCGAAAAGGTGGGTGCTACGGGCGTGGCCATTGACGCCGACGCCGGGACTGTTACGTTTCAATCCTCACCCACCCGAAAAGGTGGGTGCTACGGGAGATGGTGTGCCACTCCCACATCAGTCAGCACGTTTCAATCCTCACCCACCCGAAAAGGTGGGTGCTACCCGCCCCTTGCTGCCGATCTGGCTGCCGTACTCGAGTTTCAATCCTCACCCACCCGAAAAGGTGGGTGCTACATGGTGTCGGTGTACAAGATGCAAACAGTCTGTACCGTTTCAATCCTCACCCACCCGAAAAGGTGGGTGCTACCTTGCTACTGCTGTGCTTGCCATTGCTAACTCCTATTTAGGTTTCAATCCTCACCCACCCGAAAAGGTGGGTGCTACGTCGGGCAATCCTATCAACGACGTGGTATATCAAAAGGTTTCAATCCTCACCCACCCGAAAAGGTGGGTGCTACCCCCGGCGATACCCTTGCCGGTTACTACGTGGGAAACGTTTCAATCCTCACCCACCCGAAAAGGTGGGTGCTACGGCCGACGCCCTCAGGCAGGAGATGGAGAGATGACAGTTTCAATCCTCACCCACCCGAAAAGGTGGGTGCTACCCCATCTCCGCCAGCGTCGGCAGTCGACGGCTACCGGTTTCAATCCTCACCCACCCGAAAAGGTGGGTGCTACTCGCCGCGAAAGACCGGCGCTTCCAGTTCGTTTCGTTTCAATCCTCACCCACCCGAAAAGGTGGGTGCTACGGACTTGCCGGCGCGAATGCCGCCATACAGCAAGCAGTTTCAATCCTCACCCACCCGAAAAGGTGGGTGCTACGCGTGGAGCCGGACGAGCAGCTCAAGCTCACCATCTGGTTTCAATCCTCACCCACCCGAAAAGGTGGGTGCTACGTCATCCCAATCCCACTTGCGCAGCTCGCTGATATCGTTTCAATCCTCACCCACCCGAAAAGGTGGGTGCTACCGCTATCATCATCCGACTCCTCGTCGGCGTCGGTTAGTTTCAATCCTCACCCACCCGAAAAGGTGGGTGCTACCATCATCATCGCCGCCATCCTGGTCATCATCGCCGTCGGTTTCAATCCTCACCCACCCGAAAAGGTGGGTGCTACCGCAAGCTGCTGTTCCGCGCCTTTGTCGTCATCGTGTTTCAATCCTCACCCACCCGAAAAGGTGGGTGCTACCGCGCCCGACACGCCGGCCCTGACCGTTGCCCAGGCCGTTTCAATCCTCACCCACCCGAAAAGGTGGGTGCTACCGCAAGCTGCTATTCCGCGCCTTCATCGTAATCGTGTTTCAATCCTCACCCACCCGAAAAGGTGGGTGCTACGACGACCTGCTGGCCGTCTACGAGTGGGCCTCTGGTGTTTCAATCCTCACCCACCCGAAAAGGTGGGTGCTACGCCCTCCTGTCGGTAGGCGCTGGCTGCGGTTCTGGTGAGTTTCAATCCTCACCCACCCGAAAAGGTGGGTGCTACCAGCCGTCGCATTGACGACACGGGAACGAGAACACGTGTTTCAATCCTCACCCACCCGAAAAGGTGGGTGCTACCTACGGCGTGATGCGGACGCGGGTAGGCGCTCTTGAGTTTCAATCCTCACCCACCCGAAAAGGTGGGTGCTACAGTACCACTGATAGGAGGCAGGCAATGGAACAGCAGGTTTCAATCCTCACCCACCCGAAAAGGTGGGTGCTACTCCCCGCCAACCCGATGTAAAACCCGATGGCGAAGTGGGTTTCAATCCTCACCCACCCGAAAAGGTGGGTGCTACAGGAGGTTTTCGCCGATCTGGTGCAGCGGGCTATGGTTTCAATCCTCACCCACCCGAAAAGGTGGGTGCTACCCCTGAACTTCGGGCGCAAATGGGCGCGCTGGTCTGGTTTCAATCCTCACCCACCCGAAAAGGTGGGTGCTACTTGCGCCCCAAAGTCGGACTGACGCCGCCTATGGAAGGTTTCAATCCTCACCCACCCGAAAAGGTGGGTGCTACCATCAACCTCTGTTCGAACTGCGAGGCAAGGAGGGATGTTTCAATCCTCACCCACCCGAAAAGGTGGGTGCTACGCTTTCATCGGCATGAAAATCGATGATGGACGAGAGGTTTCAATCCTCACCCACCCGAAAAGGTGGGTGCTACCCTCCACCGTCCGCGCCCAGGCCCGCTACGCTGCCGTTTCAATCCTCACCCACCCGAAAAGGTGGGTGCTACCGGGCGAGCGGCTCCGCCCCTGGTTCCAGGCCATATCGGTTTCAATCCTCACCCACCCGAAAAGGTGGGTGCTACGGCGCCAGCCAGTCGTCGCCCTGGCAGCCCCGTCCGTTTCAATCCTCACCCACCCGAAAAGGTGGGTGCTACCCCCCAGCAGCCCGTCTCCTGTAACCTCTGCCTCCTGTTTCAATCCTCACCCACCCGAAAAGGTGGGTGCTACGCCGCCGTCGTCGTTCCGAACCCTCCCCCCAGCACGCTGTTTCAATCCTCACCCACCCGAAAAGGTGGGTGCTACTTGCCCCATCCCGACTGCCCGAACGGGCCAAGGAGGGTTTCAATCCTCACCCACCCGAAAAGGTGGGTGCTACATCTCCGGCAAACGAGGCCCCTCCCGCCATATCTCGTTTCAATCCTCACCCACCCGAAAAGGTGGGTGCTACCTGCCGACGTGGCAAGCAGCCAAAACCGGCAACGGAGTGTTTCAATCCTCACCCACCCGAAAAGGTGGGTGCTACCTAACGCCGGATGCACCCGGCACGGATTGGCACGGGTTTCAATCCTCACCCACCCGAAAAGGTGGGTGCTACGGAGCTGCCCAAGCTGCCTTGCGGGCAGTGCGGACGGTTTCAATCCTCACCCACCCGAAAAGGTGGGTGCTACGGATGCCGCCGGACTCGCGAGTAAAGGTTACGCCGTGTTTCAATCCTCACCCACCCGAAAAGGTGGGTGCTACGGCAGCTCGGCGGGAACGCTCGCTCAAATCATCGAGTTTCAATCCTCACCCACCCGAAAAGGTGGGTGCTACTGGGGCCGGCTTGGTCAACTAACCGCTGGCCGCTCATAGTTTCAATCCTCACCCACCCGAAAAGGTGGGTGCTACCCGGGGACTTCCCCGGCGCCGCACACATCACCAGGAGGTTTCAATCCTCACCCACCCGAAAAGGTGGGTGCTACCGACAATGCCGTCGTCAAACCCAACGTCGGCAGAATAGTTTCAATCCTCACCCACCCGAAAAGGTGGGTGCTACCTTGAGCAGCACTTTGACGATGCCGGCCGTCGGGGAGTTTCAATCCTCACCCACCCGAAAAGGTGGGTGCTACTGCTCAAATCCGTCGCCATCATCAGGCGCGGATACCGGTTTCAATCCTCACCCACCCGAAAAGGTGGGTGCTACCTGCCCCCGCAGCATAGTCAAAACGTTCTCGTCGCTTGTTTCAATCCTCACCCACCCGAAAAGGTGGGTGCTACGGGCGGTTGTCGCTGGACGAGACCGACGGCATAGGGTTTCAATCCTCACCCACCCGAAAAGGTGGGTGCTACCAATACCACCATCACCGAAAGGAGGCAAAAATGACGGTTTCAATCCTCACCCACCCGAAAAGGTGGGTGCTACGGACGATTGTCGCCCACAACCCCCTGTGGCGGGCGCGTTTCAATCCTCACCCACCCGAAAAGGTGGGTGCTACGTGGTGGTGGGTTCCATTGTCGTTCTCCTAGCGGGTTTCAATCCTCACCCACCCGAAAAGGTGGGTGCTACGACTAGCCGCGCGCCACTCCACCCCGGATAGCGCAAGGTTTCAATCCTCACCCACCCGAAAAGGTGGGTGCTACATGGCATATTCGCCGACTGCATCGGCGAAACGATGTTTCAATCCTCACCCACCCGAAAAGGTGGGTGCTACGGGCGATGGGCTAAATCACGGCAACGCATTCCAGGAGGGGTTTCAATCCTCACCCACCCGAAAAGGTGGGTGCTACCGACGAGGTGTCGCTGCTGGACGATGACGCCATCGGGTTTCAATCCTCACCCACCCGAAAAGGTGGGTGCTACGATTTATGTCGGTGGTAGTCATAGTCGTCTCCAAAAAGTTTCAATCCTCACCCACCCGAAAAGGTGGGTGCTACAGCATCCGCCCCTGATAATCGGCGGACGCGTCCAGGGTTTCAATCCTCACCCACCCGAAAAGGTGGGTGCTACACGGGCGTGGTGCCAGGCCATCATCGCATCGTAGCGTTTCAATCCTCACCCACCCGAAAAGGTGGGTGCTACCTGTCCGCTCGGTGCGGAGCAGGCGCCAGTTGTGAATGTTTCAATCCTCACCCACCCGAAAAGGTGGGTGCTACTCTTGTTCGGAGATTTTCTACTTGAACATCGCGAACCTCCTGTTTTCCCTCTATATGAATGATGAGAAGCATGCTTTCGTCGCGTCGACTAAGTACGGTGCAAGTACGAACGCGAACCTCCTGCCTGCAGAGTCAACCGCAACCGGTTCGCGTCACGCCAACAGCGGCCCGCTGAAGTCAATCACGTTGCTGATTCCATATTCCTCGACCCGGTGTTCACGTCCGCCGGGAATCTTGTAAAACCGGATGCTGTCTTCATTCTCGTCTATGATGCCAAGCAGCCTGGCCTTCATTTCAAGGAAATTCGTGTCGCTAACCGTGCATTCAAAAACCGACTTCTGGACCCGCTGACCGTAGTCTTCACAGGTCTTTGCTACCCGCCGCAGACGTGAACGCCCCGCCGCGGTTTCGGTGCTGACATCATAGGTAACCAGAATCCACACTACATTCACCGGGCCACAAAGGCAGGATAATGCTCCAAATCGCCTCGCAAATGGCGCGCCAGTAATCGGGCCTGAAGGTGGGGCAAGAGCCCCACCGGTGTCTTCTGCTGCGCCAACGGATGCGTTATCTCCTCTGCCTTTCGCTTCTGATAGGTTACCAGCAGCGTTTTCCTGCCTTCCTCGGTTAGAGAAACCCCACCGCCCAGGCTGCTTGCGAAGTGATCTGCGGTCAGCTGGCGCCGGTTAATCAGCGTCAACGCTAGGCGGTCAGCCAGGAACGAACGAAACTCTTCCATCAGATCAAGGGCCAATGATGGACGACCTGGTCGGACCGCGTGAAGAAAACCAATTTGGGGGTCCAAACCGACGCCTTCGCAGGCGGCCTGGCATTCTGCCCGGACCAGCGCGTAGAGGAAAGATAACATGGCGTTGACTGGGTCCCGCGGCGGTCGCCGATTTCTGCCGTCGAAGCTGAAGGCCGAGTCCGGTGAACGTATCAGGTGGTTGAAAGCTGAGAAGTAAACCGCGCCGGCACGGCCCTCGTTGCCGCGAATTTCGTTCAGGTCACCGGTTTTTTTAAGATCCATAATGGTATCTGCCATGGACTTTGCGGCAAGCCGTAAATCAGCTTCTGCTTCAGGTTCCCGCGTCTGACGCGCTTCTCGCATCAGGAGTAAGCGCCCGTTCTGCACTTTGGCAGCTACGATGTTTCGGGCAATGGCGGCAGAGCGCTCATGGTCCTGATAGGCCTCGTGCTGCGCCAGCCGCAATAGAACATTCCCCGAGGTCGGGCCTACCACTTTTGCTCGAAATCTACCGCTGCGGCTGAGAAAGATCAGGTCACGCTGGTCTTCAGCGCATTGCGCCATGGCGGCCGGAGATACGCTTACTCTGCCGAAGCAGACCACTGCCCCCAAGTGGTGCACCGGGACCTGCAGGATTGTCCCTCCATCCGCTTCAACTTTGAGGGTGCGGTGATCAACATGTACGTAGGCCCCTTGCGTGGTAACGTACAGGGTGTTGAGTAATTCATGGGCCACGACGTTTTCCCCAATCGGTTGCAGACGTCATTTAATCCGCCACGGACTGCCGGATGAGTTTGTTTGTCCCTACGGTAAACAACTGAGTCTGGTACTGCCGGTTCCGGTCTTGTTTTGACACCACGAACGGTAGGCAGGATTCTACCAGCGAACAGTTGCGGCACCGAGCGTCGGCCACCGCCGGCGGCAGTACGGGTTCACGCATCAGCTGCCGGATTGCCGATACTGCCTTTTTCATTTGCTCACGCAATGCGGCTGTGAATTCCACCTCCCGTCGTTGACGGGAGGAAAAGTGATAGACGGCGCCCACCGGGACTTCCGTGGCGAGCATTTCTTCAAGGCAAACAGCCTGGCCGCAAAGCTGGAGATCGGCGTGACGGCCCTGGTGTGCTGGACCATGCTTGTATTCAACCGGGTACGGAGTAACGCCGTGGAATTCTACCAGGTCGGCTTTGCCCAGCAACCCCAGCGATTCGGACCACAGCGGCACAGCGTATTCGGTGCGCACGCCGTCAACAGTAGCAACGCCGGATTGATCTACCCGCTCATGCACTGCATTGCCGCGGAGGGTGTAAACGTTCTCGTCATAGGTCTGCTCCCGGTGAATCAGGGCACATTGCCGCGGGCAGTAGCTATAGTGCTCCAGCATGGAAAGCAGCACGTAGTCTTCAAATTCTGAAATCAGCGGTTCCATCATTGCTTCCAGCCTGGCTCTATGTCAACCAGTCAGGCGTCGAGCCTGGCGACGCTGACGCCCGTAGGCAAATCGGTTTCGTCCAGCGTCACCGAATAATCAGTGAATCGGCGTGGCACTGTCCCATTATCCTTTTGCTTCACTTCCAGCCGTTCAAAGAGCCGGTGGGCGGGGGCGTTGCCCAACCGGCTCTCATGCGAGAACACGTACAGGCCTCGGCAGGCCATCATGCCTCTGGCTGAAGAGCGGTCAAGATCCCACATATTGACCAGAGCTTTCCAGAAGAGTTCCAGATCGTCAGAGCTGGCCCCAGTTCGCCGGGCAAAGTGGGGGTTGAAAAACCCGTAACCCCGGTAAAGGCCGTAGGACACGGTGGACTTGCGCCCCAGCGTGCCGTGGGTAGGCGCTTCGTTTTCATCTTCCTCGTTCCCGGCCCTCCGTTCACCGCGGTTTTCCAACGCAACCCTGGCGATAGTCGAATCCATCGTCAGGATGGGATCGACCGAACGGGCGAAGGTCAGCTGCACCGGGCCGCGCACTTGCCCGGCGTTACGCTCCCGCATACTCATCACGGCGCCGAACATACGAATATCGTAAAACTGCTCGCACAACCACGGTTGAGCCTGCTGCGGCGTGGGGCCGTCGTTCTCGTCGCGTCTTTCCGCAAAGACACGGCCCCGGGTTTCGGTGAGGTAGGTGTCGCGCTGGACGTAAATCTTATACCGTGATTCATCCCCCTGGGCGGCATCTACATAGTCCCTGACCTTGCGCTTAAGGGACACGTCGGTGACGATGCCCTGCATGGTTTCGGGGTCCATCCGAGGCTGATTGCCGGCGTCGGGGTCTCCGTTGGGGTTGCCATCCTGCACATCAAACAGGATGATGAAGTCTTGTCGTCGGTCAACGTCGTTGTAGGGTTGGGTGGTCATTCAGTTATGCTCCTTTGACGCCGGTTCCGGTCGGGTTCGTTGTGGGCCTCATTCTGCTGCGCATTACGTCGGGCAGTGGCTTCCTGCGCCCCTCGACGGCTGTCTGCGCGTTGATGGTAGTATCCGAGGGCAAAGTGTCCTTGCTGTTCCAAGTTCAGCGTCCTGGGGAACCTGTTCAGGTTGGACAGGATTTCTTCCATCTCGTTCTCAATAGCCCGGCGCGCCCCTGGCCGGTCCCGGTTCAGTGTGTGGAGATGCGCACGCACCCCTTTGAGCAGCAGGGGAAACACCGCCCCGGGGGCGGTGGACGCCGTGCCATAATACCGGTCAGCGATGGTTGCGTTGATGTTCTGTATCGCGTAGGTCTGAGCGCGTTCCAGCGTATAGAACAGCCGCCCGCAGAGATAGCCTGGATCCGTGTTCTCTTTGTCGATTTCCACCATGTAGTCCTCCTCATGATTGCACTGCCGGGGCTGGCTGAGCAGTGCCAGCTTGATTAGAGCAGCTCGGTTTCTGGGAACTTTCCGTTCTGCTTGGCAACGGCGGATCGCTTGCTGCAATATTTGGCGTGGCACCGGGTCGCCGTCGAATGCCGTCTTGATGAGGGCCCGGGGCGTCGTAACCGGCAGGTCTTTGCGGTCTCGGACGGTGGCGTTAGCCAGTGCTGACACCCCATAGTACCGGTTCTCGTTATCATAGCCGGGGGTAACTCGCTGTCGCTGGAAGTAGCGCGCCAGGTTCTTCTTCACTTTGCCCACGGTGGTGTTGAGCCAGTCGCGCACCACCGCTCTGCCACCGGACGCTGACAGCGACAGTGCGTAAAAGTCCGCTTCGTCAAGGTTCGTCCGGAGTCCAAGCCTCGCCGATTCAAGCAAGGCTTGCACGTTCTGCGGTTCCGGGGCAGATAATATTCTCAGGAAGTTGAAACCGAGATCCTCACGGGTCCAGAATACGAAGGCGCCGCTGCCGGTCATGAACCGGGTAGAGGCGCCGGACAGCAGGTCGTTGAGGCCCCGGGTGAACCCTTCGGCGCATTCCTGGCAGATTGGGGCTACCTGGGACGCTTGCAGACCGTAGGACTCGAAGGCGTCGCTGTTTGCCGAAATGATGCTGGTGCCTGCGGTTTGCCCGCCGGGGATACCCTTGACTTTGGATTGCAGCCTTTCCAGTGCTGGACGGTTTTCGCCGCAGACCAGGCACTGCATGGTTGTCCCGTCAGGCTCGTTGATGGCCGCCCAGAATCGCTGCACGGCCGGGTTGTCAATCACGTAACGACCGTCAACCTCAAAGGTGATGATCGCCCCGTTGTCAAAATCGTCGCCCAGCTCCAGGCTTTGCAGCGGTTCGTTCTTGAGGAAGGATAGAACTGATCGGACATCTGGCTCTTCAGTTACGGCGGCGCAACGCTCCACCAAGCCCACGTAGGCGGCGTGGGCTTTCTGCGCCCGGTCAGCCTGCTTGCCGGTTTTCGACAGGCCCAACGTGTAGTCGGACGGACTGGCCAGCAACAGGGGGCGAATACCGGAAGTGCGCTGCACCTTGGGTAGCAACCGGCGCGTTCCCCGTCTCGTTCGGGGCGCCTCCGGGTCGCTCAAATCAATCGGCTGCGGGCTGTGGCACTCTCCATTGGGAGACAGCACAATGACGTAGCGCAGCACGCCCTCTGCATAGAGTTTGGGCGCCGGCGTTTCGTTTCTCTGCGCGTATTCAACCAGTTTGTTCAGCATCATTCTGAAGCCTCCCGGTCAGAAAGGTGGGGTATTCGCAGTATGCCCTGCTCCAGGCGCGCGTTGAAAAATCGCGGCGTGGCGGCGCCGTTGTTCCGGGAGGCGTAGGTCAAATCCAGCAGCATACTGCCCAGGTCTTCGGTAAGGGGAATGGGGGTTTCCGCGCCGTCTGGCGCCAAGAACCTGGCCCAGAACTCCCGGCAGCCCAGGTAAGGCGTAGCGAAGCAGCGGCCGGCATTCACCCGCCGCCGGAACTGGTCGCGGTACTTGGCCGGGTCTTCGGCCCCGCTTTTAACTATTACCTGGGCTTTGATGATGTAGGCGACGTCGCGGAGGGCAAGGGTATGCCTTTGGGCCCGGTTTCTGCTGTTGGCGGCGTCAAAACCGCCGCCCTCTCGCTGCCACCGGCGCGCCGTCTGGACGGTCTGACGCGAGTCGATTTCATTCCGGAGGATGGACGCGTACCGGATGGGCTTAAGCGCCTGGATTTCCTCAACCTGCCAGGTAAATTCCGGCTTCCAGCAAATCGCTTCCAGTATCCCTTTGGCTGCCGTCGGCGTCATAACCGGGTAAGAGACCCGCTCAACTTTCATCTCCGGCCTGGTGAAACAGGCAAGGTCGCCCTCAACTTTCACTGCCAGCGGGGGGTGTTCGTAAGTCATTCTTGCCTCGCGGTTTTATTGACCATCATAGCTACAGCGTTTCAATCCTCATCCTTTTGGATGCCTTAGACGGCTGGCCGCCAGACCGCGGATGAGGCGGTCATCCTTAGCTTCAGCTCCCACCTGGCTGATGGGCAGCATTCGCTGTAGCTATCACTTTACCGAGCTGCTACAAGGGTTGTCAAGCTATAAGCGTATCTGGGTCAATCGTCTTTACGCCTCCGATGCCGGTGATTTCGTTGTAAGCACCGCGCCATTCGTACAGGCCGGGCATGATTTCATCGAGCAGGCCGTCGCGCTCCTTTTTGAGCGCTTCACCCCGGTAAAGCGACACTGCCCATGGCTGTATCTGTCGCAGCAAGTAGCGGGTATTCTTGCTGCCCCTGCGCAGCGCATCTATCGCGTCGCGTATCTTCGGCCATTCTTCAAGTTTATCAGCGGCCCGGAACGCCGCTTCGCCGGTTACTACTGCGGACGCCGTATCATCGTCAATCATCTTGAACCGCCGGGCAACTTCAGGGTAGTCCAAGGCTTTGCGTCTTTCCTGCACTTGGCAAGCGTCTGTTTCGGTGTCCCGGTATAGGCGGCGGAAATATTCCGCTGCTACGTCGGGGTCGTCAAGGTCATTGTGTCCGGCGTTAAGCATGGCTATGGTTTTCTGTGTTGCTGTCCGGTAGTTGCCAGGGGGAAACGTTCCCGTATCGGGTTGGAACACTATAACTCGCCCTTCGTCCATCGATCCGTTGCGGTTGCAGCGCCCGGCAGCCTGGATGATGCTGTCCATTGGCCCGATGGCGCGCAATACCATGGGGAAGTCGAGGTCAACGCCCGCCTCAACCACCTGGGTCGAAACTACGCGGCACGGTTCCCCATTGCCCAGACGTTGACGTATCTCAGCGATGACCGCCTCGCGGTGTCGTCCGCACAGCAGGGTTGAGAGATGCAACGCAGTTTCGTCGTTCAGGGCATCCAGCAGTGCCAGAGCGTCCTTTTTGGTGTTCACTACCGCCAGGGCTTGCGGCGTTTCGCGCATGCTGGCGGCCACTTCATCCCATGACAGTCCCGGGTCGGTGCGCCACTCGTAACGAACCCTTTTCAAGAGATGAAAGTGCTTTTCCGGCGATGGCACGATGTCATGGGCATTCACATCGGCAAAAGGCTTGATTGCCTGAAACGCCGGCTGGGTGGCGGTGGACAGCACTACACTGGAGCCGTAGTTTTCTGCCAGATCTCGTAGTCCGTCCAGAATTGGCTCCAGCAGTCTTGGGGGCAACGCTTGGGCTTCGTCCAGGATGATGACGCTGCGGGCCAAGTTGTGCAGTTTGCGCGTGGAACTGGTACGGTTTGAGAACAGGCTGTTGAAAAGCTGAACGGTGGTGGTGACCACCACCGAAGCATCCCAGTTTTCGCTGGCCAGTTTGGCCTGGATCGCTTTCGGGTTGTATTCATCCGGGTCGTCAGTCTCTGCCGATGAGTGATGCTCCAGCACGACCGAATCCCCGAGGAATTCCCGGTAAACGCTGGCCGTCTGTTGGGTGATGGAGATAAAAGGCACGGCGACAATCACCCGGTCCAGACCGTGGCTCGCCGCGTGGCGCAGGGCAAAACCCATACCGGATAAGGTCTTGCCGCCGCCGGTAGGGACGGCCAGGCGGAAAATACCTGGCGGCCTTTCGGCTGCGGTCAGGCAGGCTTCGTACACTGCAGAGCGGACTTCGTTGACTGAATTCGTCGCCGCGCCGGTTTGGACCGTTTCCCGATGCCGGTTACTGAATCTCTGCCACAGGTCCGCCATAGGTATGCTCGGCCTGCGCTGTGCTGCCTGCTGCGGGTTGAAGTGCGCTTCGGTGTCCAGATAGTCGGCGTCCACCAGTGCCGAGAACACCATCCGTACCCACATCTCGGCGCGGTAGGGCGTTGTGCTGACCCATTGCGGTAGCTTTACTGGAGTTTGTGGCTCCAGTTGGGGCATGGCTTGACGTGCGCAGGCGATTGCGTTTTCCGTTGCCGGGTTGCTGTCTTTCTCATCGATCCAACTTTTACAGTACCTCCTCTCCCGCAGGCCGCCGTGATGTCCTTGCACTAACAGGGCCAGAGGTTCCAAGTATTGCTGAGCCAGTTTGGCGCCGGCGCCTTTGTGGTCCGGCCCCTGTTGGCGTTCCCCGGCAAGATACTGCTGGAACTCTGGGTTGAACTTGCCCAGGTCATGCCACAAGCCGGCGTAGTACCCGGCATCGTGGCTGTCAAAGGGTTTGCAGAACTCTCCGGCAATTTTCGCCACCGCAGTCAGGTGGTCAACCAATCCGTGGCAGATGTTGTCCTCGTTGGCCGAGTGCGCGTAAAATTCAGACATCGTTTCGCTCCCTATATGGGATCCGCCGGTTTCTCCGGGATAGTTCGGTCCCCTAGCTCAGCAGGGCGTACGCTTGCCGTCAGCGCAAATCGGGGTCGTCGGTTCCGCAGAGTTCATGGGCTCGGTTGACGAAAGTGCGCGTTGCCGCCACGATTTGCTGCCCGAACTCTTCCTTTTCAAGGTTATCCATCCGGAACCCGGTTCCCTCATAGCGATAGATTACCGCGTATTTTGTGAGCCAGTTGTCATATTCGCCAGGATGGTTGGGGTCTTCAAACGTGGTATATCCCATAAGGATCCGCAGTTGCGCCCCAGCCAACGAGTTGCCTTCCGTGGCGTCCGCCAGAATGCGCTCAGCGATGTCTTGGAGGTCGTGGACGCGCCGGTAATTTATATCGGCAGCCGACATCCAGGCTTTCATAGCGTTTTCTACCGCCTGTTGGGCGTGGAAACCGTAGCTTTCTTGCTCGCCGTCCGGATGGTTGAATAAGAGTTCGAAGGCGCCGAGGTGTCGGTACGCTGCTTGCAGGCGTTGCTTGACATCCGGCCAGCCGGTCGGGTAGTCATCTTGGTATCGGTTGGAGAAGTCAAGGTTTTCGTTGCTCATAACGATGCCGTCCCGCCAGGCTTGTCCCGCTACGTGGTTTTTGGCCCTGCGCGCGTACTCGAACTTTTCCTTGGTGATTGGAATGATGTCGACGCCGAGTTCAGGGGGGTACTCAGCGAAATAGGCTTTGACGACGCGCCTGATGCGGGATGCGGAGACCGCATTCTCGGTTTGACCTACTACCAGCAGGTCGACGTCGGAGTGTGGGCTGTGGTCGCCTCTGGCGCGGGAGCCAAAAAGTATGACCGTGTTCTGCCCTGCCGCTCTTTGTGCTTCGCGAGCGACTGCCAAGCCTACGGGGTCGGGGGCTGAGGGTTGGCCTTTGAGCGGTTGCATTGACGTTCATTCACTCCAGGGGCCGCAATTTTGCACAGGGAGACGGATTTGTCAACGAGCCTTAGGGCCTGTTGACAAATTGAGCAGTATCCCCTGAAAACAGGCCCTCGGCTGCCCCCGGCGAAGTTCGGAGAAGTGCCTGCGCCTGCGTTTCTCATCTAATATTATGCAGGAGGCACCAATTTTTGCGAGTTAGCCGTAAGCAATTTGCGGAAACGGCGTAGAAACTGGCTGGGGCCCGCAACGGTTTCTACCTGGGCGTGCGCGTATCGCCACTGTCTCCAGGGTGGTTCCACGTTTTCGTCCTCAGGACGCCATTCTACTTGCACTTCGAAAGGTTCTCCCACTTTACAAGCTATCTCACACGCCAACTCGGTGTAGTCCCTTGCCCTGTGTAGAGCTTGACCATACCCGGTAAGATTCGCTATTAGGAGGTCAGCGAGAGCAACATTGTGCTGACGCAACCGCTCTTGGTGCCATACTGAAAGACAGGCCTGCTTGAACGCGCCTTCCTTCGGCCTGTTTTCGCGTGTGCTCCAGTGCATAGGGTTAATGAATCGGCACACTATATCGTCTGCTGGTACTGGCATGGGGATTGATTACAGCAACCTGATCAGGTCTTCTTCCGTTGCTCTTGGCAGGTATTTGACCTCGCTGGCGCGTCGCTCGGGGTTTCTGTCGTCGTAAATGCCGACATCCAGCGTTCCGTCAATGGGCAGTTCAGCCAGCATCCGCAACCCATTGGACAGTCGGAGATCGATCGACAATGCCCCGTCGTCATCTACGGAGAACTCAGGGTAGCTGGTGAATTTCAGTGCGGCATCTACGATGCGAGCTGCCGTAGCGACTACTTCACTGGTGGGACGTTCATCGTCCATGCCGATGGCAAATTTCCGAATAATCGGGTAGTGAGGTGTAAGTTTGGGCCTGCTGGGTATCTCGTTGGCAGCCGCCATAGGTAGCGCTGCCATAGACGAGGCCGTCGACATAAAAACGCCGGAATCTGTAAGGCGCACAGGCGCCGTATACCATTCCAAGCCACGACTGGAATCCCTATCCAGTCGCAACGACTGGCGTACTGGGATCACCGGGACTGAGACTGAGAGATTCCCCCGGTCGTCTTCGACCCAAAGCGGCGCATCGGGGGCCACAAAGCGATCCGGATTAGCACTGCCGACAGCGTCGAGGCACACAACGCTATAATGGCGTGACGCCATCCCCTGTGCCCTAATGGCTTGGTCCCACAACCGGCTGCTCTGTGCCGGATGGCGGTCGGTAGGTAGGATAGCGCTGCTGGTTTTCATGGCGCTTTTCGCTCATCCAAGCGGTTTATGATTTCTTCCGCTTTGGTCCATGCTTCCATCAGCGAATGCCTGATCTCTTCTTCGTTAGGCAGTCGCTGTTCGTCTCTGTGAAGGTTCAAGGACATGAACACCCTTGATGTGTCCGTGTCGTCAAACCGCGGCTGTAGGTTGACAGTCCATCGGCTGGTGGCGTCTGCAAAGATCAACCGACCAATCCCGCCGATCAGTTCCCATCCTGCTTCACCTAGGGATTGGCAGCCAAACAGCCGTTTTCCGATGTACTGGATAGCTGGCTGGCCCGAATCTTGGTCAAACACCAGTTCGATATTGTATCCAAAGGCTCGAGGGACATGGCCAGCTAAATCAGTGCTCTCAATCGCCAAAGCGGAAACTTGAGATAGACGCTCCAAGTCTGGGCGGTCAGGGTATTCACGGGTTATCGACGACCGCGAGGGAGACAGGCTGAGTGCTATCCTTTCACGGTCCAACGTAATCTTGCGGCTCGGCTCCGTTTGACCGGACGAGATGTTGGTAATTAGGCCAACCTCTAAGCGCAAGTCGACATCAAGCTTGGCCCTGAATCGCTCAAACTCGTCCTGTTGGTTTAGCAGGTCAACGTCGACCAGTACCAGATTCGTGGTCACTACGTCATGATGTCTCGTAGCGGTCATTTTCTACCCCCCCTGATCCTGGCTACCATTTATACCATATCGCGGGTTGGCTGTCTATCCGTGCCGGCGCTACTCATCCTCATACGAGGTTCTGACGATTAGGGAGCATTCCGGCTCGGTGGCTTGCCCCGCTATAGATGCTACATTCTCCGACAAGACCATATCCGGTTCGAAGCGCTTGACGAAAACGAGTGCCTGAGCCAGCAGGTTGCGGTCGCGCGCTTGGCGGTTCCGGCGTCCGTCAGGTTCCGCTGGACGAACTTAGTAAATGATTGACAGGGTGCGCAGACGGCAAATAGGAGCGGTATTTTCGTACCGGCGGCAGCTTCGGCAATCTCTCGGCGTTGTGCAATCAGTTGTTCCAGCTCGTTCAGGATTTCCGCCTGTTGTCCTTCCGGGTAATCGGACGATGCCGGGAACATATCCTTTTGGATGAAGGTGGGCCTGGCGTTATAAAGCCTTTCGTTCGCGTTGTTTTGCCGATACGTCTCACGGCACACAGCGTCCTTGTCAATACCTGCAATGACGTACCCGCCGGCGTCAATCAGCCCTCGGGTGGTGCCGCCGGCGCCGCAGTAGAAGTCCACGGCCAGGAAATCCGGAGTCGGTAGTCGGGCGTTCATGACGGCAATCTTATCACAGGGTACAGCTGTGTGTGGCAGCGGACCGCTTGCAGTTGGGAATTAACCGGTCGGTTGTGGATCGGTTACACGAAGCCGTGTCTCCGGCTATGGCTACGCATTATAGGCCTTGTCCCGTTCTATTCCGGGTAGGCGTTGTCGGATTCCGCGATCCCCCTGCTACGGTTACGTGGTGTCCATGCTGCCCTGGCGTGGTCAGGACCACCATTGCAGGCGCCCGCCCGCGCGTTGGTACGATTCAGGGTCGGTGGCGACGCGGCCGGTTCGTCCGTCCGGAGCGGTCACATCCCAGTGCTTGCCGCCGGCGTGTTTTACCGACCAACCGGACGGTGCCCTCGCTGAGCAGGCTCAGTGCCTCCTAGCCGCCGAGTTTGTAAAGCAGGTATCCGGCTGAGCTGCGCGCTCGGGTGCTTTGCGCGTCCATTTCGGCGCCGTTGATAACGTTGTGCTTTTCGCCGTCAAAGGCGATGAACTTGGCAGACGCAGGGCCGCATTGAGCAGTGTCATGCCAGTAGGGCAGGTGCAGGTATTTGGCCGCGATGGCCAATAGCAGCAGGCTGTGGGTACAGCCGCCTCCGTAGCGGCTGTACAGCTGCGCTACAAGGCGAATTTCAGAAAGCGCAATGTTGTAGGGGCTTTGACGGGCATCCGAACTCCCCGGTTGTGGGTAATTCAGCCATCAAGCCGGTTGGCCCCGTTGAGAGAAGGGTGCAATGGGCCTCGCGTTGCGATAGGCCCATTGGCAATAGAAGAGGCCTGGCCGAAAGGCGTGGCTTCTTGCTCTGTGATGCACTGCGTTTATTGCACGGTTTTTGCTCACGATTAGATTGGAAATGCGGGCGATCCCGGCCCGAACCATGCGACGTTGCCCGGAGCGTATTCGTAGGCGGCGCGGTCGGTTGTTACGATGTACTGGACTCCATCGGCTCGGCGGACGTTCCAATGGGGGCCGCCGGCGGGTTCGGCGCTCCAGCCTTCCGGCAGCAACGCCGGTTCTTCCAAGGCGCGTTGGAGGTACGACATGGTTACCTGAGGCGTTGTTATGGAGGCAGCGTCCAACGCGCTGTTCAGGGTGTCCAGGTTGATGCGGACTTCCCTGGAGATTTTGCTGACCTCTTCTCGGATGGCTTGAGAGCCGGCGTTGCTGCGGATGATGCCGGCAAGCTGGTTAGCGGCTGCCGGGTCGTACAGGATAGGCTGGTATTCGCCGACGTGTCCGTGGATGTTAGCCAGTCTTTCGCGCATTGCTTCGTAAGCGTCCCATTCGGCGGTGCCTTCGTAGAACAGGTTCACGATGTCTACCTGAGACTTTTCCTGCCCGATGCGGTCAATCCGGCCGATGCGCTGCTCCAGCGTCATGGGGTTCCAAGGGACGTCGTAATTGACCATCGCTGAGCAGAACTGCAAGTTGAGCGATTCGGAGGCCGTTTCGGTGCAGATGAGCAAGCCTTCAGCGGCGTCTCGCAGCGCCTTGATCCGTTGCCCCCGGTCCTCCTGTGACGGGTCGTCCTGACCCGAAACGCAAGTAATGTTGCGGCGACCACGCTGCGCCAGTCGGTCGGACAGGTAGAGCATGGTGTCTCGGAACTGGGTGAAGATGATGATTTTGCGGTGACCGTCGGTTGCCAATTCCGTGAGGATCTGTTGCAACCGGCGCAGTTTGGTGTCTCGTCGCTCCAGCAGGTCGGCGTCGCGGGCAGCCTGTTGCAGGCGTGCTATGGCCTGGGGAGTGAGCGTGGTTCCGGGCAGATAATCGTCGGAGAAGTCGTCATGTTCGTCCTCGTTCAGCTGGGCGATTTCGCCCCAAGCCGCGGCGTTAGTCTCCCGACGTTGCAGATGATTGCGACAGGTTTGGGCGAAGGCGCGGGGAGAGGATCCCAAGCGCTTTCGGTAGGTAGTCATCACGAAACCCAGAGCTGTGGAGTTGACGCCCGGCACGCCGGCGTACACGTCGTTGACCAAGCTGTCAATATCGTCGTAAAGGCGGCGTTCGGCAGCGTTCATCGGAATGGCGACGGGGCGAACCCGCCGCTCCGGGATGTTAGCCTGGATGCGGCCCTCGCGGGCGTATTGGCGCAGTGTTTCTCGGGTGTGACGAGACATCCGTCGCTTTGCGGGGCTGCGGTTCCGCATCAGGCGCGCGGTACTGTCGATTGTTTCAGATGTCAGCCGGCCGGCGACGAAAGCGCGGTTGGGGTGATGGATCAATCTCTCGTCTCTGGCTTTCGGATTGGGAGAATGCGGTCGGTAGAGTTCCGCCAGGAGCTGCCATTCTTCGGGTGTTGGCGGTTTTTCGGCGCCGTAGAAACGGCGGAAGTCATCAACGTTCCAGCCGGTGGGTTCGAGCAGTTCAAGGAGAGCGTGGAGTTCGGCTTCGTGGAGCTGCATAGGCGTGGCAGTCAGCAGCAGCAGGCTCTCGGTGCGCTGGGCGAGTTGGCGTAACAAGGTGAGGTAACGGTTGGGCTGGCGACGGTTAGCGTTGACGACTTCTGAGAAACGGGCGCGGTGGGCTTCGTCGACGATGACCATGTCGTACTGCGGATTGCTGTTCAGGAATTCGTCGGAACGCTGGCGAAGCAATTGGTAGGAGGCAATCAGCATTTCCGACTGCCACGGTGGGCTGGGCGCGTCAGCGTCGGCGCCATCGGGATAGACCAACCGGGTTATCCTGCCAGTTTCCAGTACGGGAACGGTGAGGCAGAACTTATGGAGCAATTCGTCCTGCCATTGGCGGCAGGCCTGCTTGGGCGCCAGTATCAGCAGACGCTTGACCCGCCCCTGGTTGATGCGGGCCTTGAGCAGGATGCCGGCCTGTATGGTTTTTCCCAGACCTACTTCGTCGGCGATGAGCAGGCGGTCGGGGCTTGGGGAACCGGCGTGGCGGTTGAAAAAGGCGGCTTGGTGGGGCCACAGAGCGGCTGGCGTGGTAGCGACCGTTGTAGCGGGGTCGCTGCGCAATGCTTCACGGATGCGCCGCCGGTAGGCTTCGCGCTCGGCAGCGTAGGTTGCGGAGCCGTCACTGAGGCTTCCGTCGGGGATGGGGTTGGGAGTGTAAGCCGGGGCGGCCGATTTCAGGTAGTCGGAGTATTCTTTCGGAATTGGTATGACGTGTACGGTGGTGGACTCGTTGTTCCACAGCATTTCAAAATGCTTGGCGTCGTCGTTGACCCGATCCGGTTCCTTCCAGGAGCGGAACAGGTGGAAGCGTTCGTAGTTGCGGCCCCAGCCGGCTTCGGTTTCGTTGGGGCTGCCGTCAAAGGAGAGGCGGTCGCCGTCGCCGTCGGTCATGATGCCGGTTTTGGCGTGGAAAATGCCTTGCTGCGCGGTGCGGCGCACGGCGACGCGGATTTCCAGGCGGCCCTGGGCTACCAGCCAGGTGATGATGTCCAACTGGCTTTTGGCCCGGATGTCGTCTTCGGTGATGTCGGTAAGGTCTTCCGGGGGAACGGCTTGCAGCAGGGCTTGATTTTCTCCGGCGATGACGGCCTGGCGTATTTCCTCGGAGAGTTCCGTAGGTTCGCAGATGATGCGGACGCGGCCCTTATTGCGTAGGAAACCGGCCAAGCCGGCAGCGGCAGCTATTAGACCCTTGGCAGTGAACGTAAAGGTGCTGCGGTCGTAGGCAACGGACTCGGCGAGAGCCGGGGAGTAGAACTCCTTCACCGGGTCGGGGCAGACGTCAGGGTCGTAGGTTTCGCGGAGGGTGAGGCTGGTGAGGGGCATGTAAGATAGCCGCTTTGGCCCGTGATCGCCTGAGTTAAGGCTATCACGGGCAGGATATAGGCGGTAATGGAGGCCCTATGCGGGGTTCTGTGAGTTGGTTAGCAACCTTATGCCGGGGTTACTTCTTCCAGGCGCACAGCATAGTCGTCCTCGGAGATAGAGTACCAGATTGAGAACGTTCTCCCATACGTGATCCGACGCACGTCAGCCGGCAAGCCCTGGAACGGTTTCACCGAGTAGGGGCATTTGCTCAGCCGTTCTCGTACTTCGGCGTATATGACTCCGGCGAGCATTTGCGGGATTAGGCCGGACCTGACGGCATTTCTCCACGTGGCGTCGAACATAAGGGTTTCGGTGACTTCATACGTTCGTCCGTCGGCTGACGACATTGGCTGCGATCCTCCTTGCGGTATTCCAATCATCCGGCGTGTGAGGAGGATCGGAGAATCCTGCCAACGCATAGGGAATCGGCTCATGTTCTTTGGTCAAGCTCCACCCGAGTTCTTGATGGGAGTACTTTACGATATCATTTCCGTTGAAACGCTCAAACCGACGTACTTGCTTTTGCAAGATAGCGGTTTCTTGAGGGGTCAGCACTCCCACTTTGGCATTGCGCAGATTGACCCAGCGACGGCGAGTGTGGGGCATTCCGGATTGCTGGTATTCGACTGCGATGGCGCCGTCGCGTTCCAAGTCGCTTCTGATTCCTTGCCAATTGTCCGGGTATGGCCCGTATGGGTAGTGCAGGTAGGTCATCCCGGTGATGGGCTCTCCAAGCTGTCGATACGCTTCGCAGTCTGCGTAGTACAAGAGCTTGACGAGCTTGGTTTCTCCGAGGTTCATATCCGAGTGTGGATCCTGGATCAGCGTCAACACGGCCTCGGTAATTTTGTCGTACTGAGGCTCAAAACTGCGGATGTTCATGGCTGTTTTCCTCCTGTGCCGACTTTCACCTTCCCCGGCGACATCCCCCATTTTACCCCGTTGCCGGCTGTGGTGAGGTATTGTAGCACGAAATTTCTTGAGGCTGCGAAGCAGATGCAGGGGTTGGCGTTGGTGATTTTGGCTTTATTTTACGCGACGGACGGGAGATGGGGTTGTGAGGCTTCGTAAAGGAGGGTTTGGAGGGCGCGGGCCGCGGATTCATCAGGGTGGCCGGGTTTGCGGACTTTGTGGAGGGCGGTGAAGGCGGTGCGGAACTCGCCGTCCTGCCAGCGGTGGCCGTTGAACTCCAGCCACTGCCGAGCGGCTTCCGCGTCCTGGCGGTCGGCGATGGCAATGGCCGTATGCACCTGGTCCAGCGGCGTAACGGCGGGGCGGGACGGGGAGATGAGGCCTTCAGCCAAGCGCTCGGTGGCGGCTTTGAAGGTTACTTTGCCGCTTTTATTTTCCAGGACGCGCCTGGCATCGTTGCCGGCCAGTTCTACGCCCAGGGCGCGCGCGAAAAGATTGGCTTCATCAAAGGGCATAGTGGCGCTGCCGGCGCCGTCCTGGGCCAGGATGTAGAACCAGGTCAGCGGGTCCGTCAGGGTTTGGCGGGCGGCGCCGGCGAGCTGCTCGGTGCGAAAGGCGATTACTTCGTCGCGGGCCACGGCCAGGGCGTCCATGGGCGTGATGCTGAAAGGGGCTTCGGGGCGGTCGGGGTTGGCAGTTTGCCGGCGGGTTCCCCAGTTTTCGGAGACAACTTGCAGCGCCGGGCCGTAGGCGGCCAGGTAGGTATCCACCGGGCTGAGGTTGTACTCTTGCAGCTTGGCGACATCGGCTCGGACGGCACCGGCGATTTCCTGAGCGACTTCATGCCAGGGCTTGGGAACGCGCCGGTCGGAGGGTCGGCAGACGAGAAGGATGGTGGAACGGGCCGCGGCTTTGTCCCGAATGTGGAGGGAGGATTCGGCTTCGGTTTTGACGGGCCAAGTGCGGGTGATGTTGAAGCCCGCTTCCATGAGGCCGATGGTCATAGCGTTCCAGGCGTCGTTGGAGCGGTGGGTGAACATTACCACCATGATGCCGTCCGGTTTGATTACCCGGCGGCACTCGCGGAAGATGTCGTCCATTTTGGCCTGGTAGTCGTCGGTGGCGAGGCGGGCGGCGGTGATTTTGTCGCGGCCGGTTCTGCCGGCATTTTGAGCGTCGGCCTGTCGTTTGAAGCGGGCGGGGCTGGCGATGGCTTCGTTGACTTTGTCGGTGAGGTGGTCGGCGAAGAGGCCGTCGTTGAGGACGTAGCCGGCGGTGCGTTTGAGCCAGACGTAGAAGAAGTCGGAGAGTTCGGCGTAGTTGACGTTGTTGTGGTAGGGGGGGTCGAAGACAATGGCGTCGACGCAGGCGTCGTCGAGGTCGAGCATACGGGCGTCGCCGTTGATTACTGTAGTAGGAGGAGCGGGTGCGATTTGGCGCGCTGCGGCCGGTTCGTCCAGCATGGGCGGCGTGTCGGCGTTATGCCTGGGGGTGTCCGGTTGGTGGCCGGCCATTTGGGTGAGTTGCCTTATGCACTGTTTCTCTGCATCAAGCGCCCACTCTAGGCCTAAACTCTCAATGGCAATTGCCATCTCAGTGTGGGACCATGTGAATGAGAAGTCGTGGGTAGCGAAAGCGTTTCCTATCGTTCCGTTCTGAGGAACCCAAGCGTTGAACAAATTGTTCCTGTTGATCATCTTGTCCAAGGCAATTGCAACGTAAGCCCAAGCTGCTTTACGGCAATTGTCTAGGCAGCCGACGTTGGCATCAGCATCGACCAGTTCGCGGAATGCTTGGACGCAGTAGGCGTGGGTGAGCTGCTGGCGGGGGCTGAACATCTCGCGCCACGGGGACATACCGTAAGTGATGGGGCGCGGGTCATTGCCGAGGGGGACGGGCTCGTTGGGGAGGATGTTGTGGGCGTCCCATTGGGCCTTGTTGGCTTGGAGGAGGGCTATGACATCGGGGGTGTTGTCGTCCTCGGGGCGCACAGAACGGAACTCTCGAGGCGGGACGGCGGGTTGGTCTTTGGGCTTGCGGATGCTAATCCAGCCGCCGTTGCCGTCGGATTTCTGCCACTGGTTTTTGATGACGACGCAGTAGAGTTGGTGACCCATGCGTCCGGCTTTGGCTTCGTTGGCGAGGTAGCCGGCGGGGGTGGTGGCGCCGCATTGCGGGTAAGGGCAGGTGGCCTTGCCGCGGGCTACGGTGCCGGGGCTGTGCTCCCGGGCACTGTTGACTATCTCAAAGCGGCAGCTGCCCTGACCAGGGTCGGGAAGGAGGCGGATACCTTTGCCGTGGGCGTCAAGCCGCCAGTTGGGAGAGAGGGGGATAAGGCTGCCGCAATCAGGGCAGCTAATCGTCCGACTCCACAAATACGTTTGGTCGTATTTGTGGAGTCGGACGATTCCGATTTTTTGATTTTGGGGGTCTTCGTCGTTGCCGTCGTGCTGTTGCGGTTCGGGTGGATAAACGGCGTTTTCCGAGATGAGTTGGCGGACGCGCGAGAGGTAGGCGGCGCTGACCTGGGAGTAGGCTTCCGCCAAGGCTGGGCCGTACTGCTGAGGCCACTGGCAGGTGGCGCGCAGAATAAGCGTAGCGACGGGGTTCAGTTCGTTGGCGATAGACTGAACGCCCAAGCGCCCCGCCTCAAAGGGGATGCTGCCGCCGCCGGCGGTAACGTCGAGGATGAGGGGGTTGGGAATGGAGAGGTTATTGTTGAACCATTGGCGTTCGTCGGCAGTGAGGTTGTGGGTGAAGGCGCGGGGCATTGAGTAGGCGACGGGCAGTTTTTCTCCGGTGATTTTGGCGGCGTCAAGGCGGGCTTGTTCAGCGGCTACGCCGGGATGGGTTCCGATGATGTCAAAGAAGTTGCTTGTGTCGGCATCGGCGTTTAGCAGGGCGGCGGCGAGGGCGGCGCGGCTGATGGCGAGGGGACGGCGGGCCCACCAGACGTGAAGCCAATTGATGGGAGGCAAAGCGGAGGCGGCGTTGCGCTCGCGGATGGACTCCACGGAGATTTCGTTGATGGGGAGCCAGTTTTCGATGAGGCGACGTGGGTTATTGGGCATGATGGTCCGTTGATTTAGTGGTAGTTTGGCGTCTGCTTGATTCAATCTGTTGTGGCAGCCGTACCTGCATATCAGGGTTGGCGTTGTATGACTTGGGAGATTTCTTCGGCGATTTGCTCAATTGTGAAATTGGCGGTGCTGCGTGCCACCTTCTCGGCTAACGATGGGCTTTCTGCGATGACCTGCGCTTCGGTCAGGTTGTGCCAAATCGGCAGTATTGCCTGTGTGCCGGACACGCTCATCGTCGTGATGCCGTCAAGTTCGTATTGAGGCCAGCCTTTTGCGAAGAAATGGGCTGACAGCACGACGACCCCGAATTTGCTGTGGGATATTCCGGCGTCAATCTTCCTGCGGAGGCTGTCGCCAATGCTCAGCTCAAATTCATCGTACCAGACGGTTAGGCCTGATGCCCTCAGTGCATTGGCGAGAGGGCGCACAACTTCGTCTTTGTCTTCGGTTGCGTGGGATATAAAGACATCGTACTCTTTCAACGGGAGGTCTCCGTCATTGTCCCGAAGATTTGGCGGCCTGTTTGCCATTGCTTGAGCTATTGGTTCCAACGATGGCGGCTGATACGGCCGCAACGGTCGCCGCGCTTCGCGTGTGACGACTTGAACGCTGGTACGGGATTGGCCTCTTAAACCTTGCATATCGGCTGCTATGTGCCAGGTACCGCTGTGCGGTATTGGAATCTCGCTCGGCGAACGGGTCATAAGGCCGCCGTAGTAAGTGTGTCGGCGTCCGGATTTGTAGTTCTGGAAATTGGCGCTATCAAGAAGGCGGACGTTAGCCGCATTGCCCGAGACGTTCACTACTACGACGTCGCCTTGGTTCCGCTGTCCGAGGTTCCAGTGGTAGAATTGCATTCTTGATACCTCACGTGGTCGCATAGCCGTGTGGGGACGCAGTGGTAAGCATAAGGATTTTCGTGACCCGATGCGAACTTATGATTGTCATAGCTGCAATGAGATTTGATGCTCCCGGAAAGCGCCCGTCAGGGTTTCGGGTCAGCTTCCTTCGGGTGGTTTTTCTTGCCAGTCCGCGCGCCGGGCTAACCTTGCAGCGTGATGCTGATGCGTCGCTGTGTCTGTTGCAGCCGGTTCAGGAAGCCATATATCGGCGTGCCACCGGTGGCCCTCTCTGGGCGATTTTTCCACTGTGTACTCCAAGTCATCAACTGCCGTTTTCGCAATCAGAGCCCATCCGTGGAAGCGGCGGTTGGCGCCGCGTTCTGCTGCAATGGCGTGGCCATTTTTGACGGCTTCAGCGAGTGTCATACGGCTGAATCGGTCAACCGATATGTCCCGCCGAGCCAAGCGAGTGAAGCTGCCGGGATGGACGGCGCGCTTGCGGGCAGCAAACCTGGCTTCTGCGCCATCGGTGACTGCTCTGGCAAGGACTTCCGATTCGGATATGGGCGGAACCTCCGAACCGGCGTTGCTGCCCGGTCCAGTCACGGTGGTAAATTCCAGCCGAGTTTTTCCAGTTCGCCCAAGAGGAGGCGGTCGGGCAAGTCCTGGCTCTTTGCGTACTTTTTATGCCAATGCTTGCCGTCTATTTCGCCTGAACAGTAGGCGGTGCCGTCATCGTCCAGGGTGATGAAAGCGCCGTCCGGTTTTACGCCTCTGGTGTCGATGGCGATTGCCCCGTTGGGCATGAGATATACCATGTATATTCTGGGCGCGGCCCTGTGGATTTTCTTCAGCACTCTCCGGGCTTCCGCAACCGTTGTGGATGCCGGTTTGGGGATTCCTGAGTTGGCGGCGTTTTCCAGAGCCTCTTCCAAATCAGCCAGAGAATCTTGGAGCCAGGACGTCGTAGTGGACTTGTCTTCAAACAGCGCGTGCGTGAGCGTGTCCTGAATAGGGTCTTCTTCCAAGAAGACCCCTTCTGTTGGCAGGAGAGAGCTTTGCTCTAGGGGTTCCTCCACTGTAGTGAGGCTAAGCGGGTCCGAGAACTTGCCGGAGGCCACGGTGATGAATCTTTCGTATGTCGGCGATGACAGCAACAGCGCGCGCAAATCGATTTCGCCGCAACGAAACAGATTCAGGTTGGAAGGCGAAACGCCGGCGACCAAATATCGACCGTGATCCCCTCTAGTTCCGATCATCGTACCGATATATTGGCCCCCTATCTCGTCGCTGGCCGTGAAAATCCGGATGCCGTCATAGTAGTCTAGAATGGCATTGGGAGTAACGATTTTCATAGCTGGGCCTCCCGGCGTCGGCGGGAACTATTTCATCGGGGTTGGCATTTTAACTGAAGGTATTGCCGGCGTCAAATTTGGTCATAGAGATGTTGGACAGAGCAACGCAAGCTGCGCTGGGGCCGGCGAGGATGTAGGGTGGGCTTGCCGCCGGTTTGCCTTTGCTGGCTAGGGACGGGGATGGGGGGTTACCGTTGGGTTTGATGCGGCCGGTATAGGTGGCGGAGAACTCAAATCGGCGGATTTCGGGATTTGCGTTGCTTTAGCGCTACGTGTTTTGCGTGAGTTCCCTGATACGGCTCCTGACTCGTTCGTAGTCGTAATTCACCGCCTCCCGGTATTCCTGGGCTTCGGTGATTGGGAGAGCCGGTATTTGATAGTCTGCGCTGCCGGCGTACTGGTTGAGGATGTCGTAGTTGATGCTTGGTTGGAACTGCGCTCGGAATTCCGGGTCTGCTTCATATGCTTTTGCGAGGAGTTCGTTGAGGTCGTGGGTAGTTGGGTATTCGGCGCCGTTGGCGGCGATGAGGGCTTTCAGCCCGTGTTCCAAGGCTTCTTGGGCGTTTTTGCCGGCCATTCGGTCCAATCTGTTGGCGTCGGTCAGTCCCATTTCGTACATGGTGTGGTGATTCTCGAAGGCCTCGTGGTGAGTATCTGCGTTTTCTGTGCGGAGTTCTATTACGTCCGCTTCGTAGTCGTAGTCTTCCGGCTCGCCGGGGTAGTTCTCGGGGTTTCGCGGCATGATGATGCCCTCCCGTACTGCGCGGGCGTTCATGTGGTTGATGGAGCGTCGGGATTCCTCAAAGGCGTTGCTGGTCTGCCAAGTTATCTGAACTTCGGGAGGGGTTTGGTAAGCGTTGCGTACTGCCTGCTTGGCGGCTTCTTGTATACTGCGTCGCTGTTCGGATGTGGGCATTTGCGGCTGAACCAGTAGCAGGTCGATGTCGGATGCGCCCTCTTGATAGTCTCCGCGGGCTCGCGAGCCGAACAGTATGACGAGCTCGGCGTCGGAGGCTGCGAAGGCTGCTTGCGCGGCCGGCAGGGCTCTGCGGTCGCAGTTAAGGAGGGATATTGCGGTGGTCATGGCATATCCTCGGCGTTTTCAATGATAGCACAACTGCGCTGGGGGCACACGCTAGCGGGGGGTCAGGCGTATAGGAGGGCCAGGGCTTGCATTACTTTGCGGGGGCGGCGGCGGTTGGTGTAGAGGGCGTACCACCAGCCGGCTTCGCAGTCGTGCTGGCGGGCCACCGCTTCGGCTAGGATGCGGCCTTTTGAGATGTCCGGGGCGTCTTTGACGGCGTGCATGGCGAGGAGCATCTGGTTGGCGCAGTATTCGTTGACGGCGTGGTACTCGCCGGGCGGCAAGTCGTCGGCTACGGTGCGGAGTCGTTCTCCGGTGTGGTCGTACAGGATGCTGGACAGAGCATTGTAGGCAGCGTTGCGCTCGGGGCCGGTGAGGATGAAGATGCGCTTGCCGGCCCCGCGTTTGCCTTTGCGGGCCAGGGTTACTGCGATGCGGGGAGTTCCGGTAGGGGAGTGGTCGAGATAGAGGGCGTGGGTTTTCGGCGGCGGGTAGTACAGCATTCGGCTTTTCCTGTGCGCTGGCGCTAGGCGTTGGGCTGGCGGAACTCTATGTTGAGTTGCACCTGGTGGGTGTTGTCGAGGTCGTGGAGCATGGTTTTGACGGCGTCGGCGGGGTTGCGGTCGGTGGAGATGGCAATTTCCGCGTTGACGGTGGCGGCGGCGGCGGCTCTTTCCATCTGGGCGCAGGCACGGCTGCACTGCTGCCACTGCTCCGGAGTTTTGCCGCTGGCGCGCAGCTCAAAGCCGTTGGCCTCGAATTCGTAGGCGATGTCGGCGGCTATGCCGTTGGCTTGGGCTTTGGAGGCCATGTCGTTGAGCAGGGCGATGTTGGTCCCGTACATAGTCGCCTGTACGATGTCAGGCCAATCAAGGCCATCGGAAAGCATCCGGGTGTTCAGTTCATGGACGGCTACCTGGCCGCTGATGGGGCCGGCGTCAAAGCGCGGTATGTAGTCGACTGGAGCGGGATCCTGATTGGGGGCCGGTTCCGGATCGGGTTCGGGACGCGGTTCTTGTGGAGCGTATTCTTTGAGCCAGACGCGCATATCGTCTTGGTAGGCGATGCCGGAGCCGTGGGTGATTTCCAGTCCGGTAGGGGCGCGGACGACGATTATATCTTGTCGGTTGGCGTAGTCTAGGGAGCGGTCGAAGTGCGCGCGTTTGAGGAACATTCTGCGGCTTGGAGTACGGGTGAAGCGGGAGTAGAGTTCGCCGACGGTGATACCGTCGTCGGCGGCGCGGCTCAGGCCGGCGTCGGCCCATACGCTTCCGTCCAGGGCCGGGTTTCCGGGGTGGGCCATTTTGCCGGTGGCGTTGCCGGTGAGGAAGTCGATGATGGAGTTCTGTCCGCGTCCTTCCTGGTCGGGGAATTGGAGTCGGGCGTGCTGGAGGCCGAGGGCAGGGACGCTGGGTTCGGGGTAGTAGAGATTGACCCAGTTGCGCTGGATGCCCTGGAATACGGCCTTGCGGCTGTTTTCGCGTATTGAGGTCAGGGTGTCGCGCTGATAGCTGAGCAGCCGGTCTTTGTGGGCTTCGATGAGGGCACCGGCGGCCTTGTGACGGGCCATTTGACGTTTGATTTCGGCCAGGTCGTCATCGGTCGGCACGAGGAACAAGACGTTGTTGCGGTATTCACGGTTGGCGTTGCCGCCGTTGGCTGACTGGTGGCGATAGAAGCTTGCCAGCTGGTCGTGCAGGTCGGAGCTCAGCATAGTTACGTGGCTGGGGTTGATGATGCCTACGTGGACGAGGTTGGGGTCATCGGGGACGTTATTGGTTCGGCTGGGGAAAACACGCAGGCCCATGCCGTCCCTATCGGAGAAAGCCTCCTCGATGGCTGTTTTTACGCCGTCGAGGCATTCGTCTGCGCTAACAGCGTTGGCGCGCTGTTCCACCTCCCGGCGCACGTTGGCCTGCTGATTGAAGCGGGTACTGCCGGCGGCAGGGTCGTCGTCGATGTACAGCCCGTTTTCCTTCATATTGCGCACTGCCTGCATCGCCACGGAGTAATCGGGGTCGGACGGGCTGAGGAGCGCGTTGACAATTTCAGCGTCGCTGAGACCATTGTTGGCGGTAGGGGCCAGGCTGCCCAGCAGGATGACGTTGGCGGCCTTGCGGGTGGCAGGGCCATAGCGTTGCGCGGTGGCGTGCGGGCCGGTTACATCAGCGGCGATGGCGGCGTATAAAGCCGAGTGTCCGGTGCGGTTCACCAGCTCTTCCGAGACGTCGGAGACGCTGACGTCCAGATGGTACGGGTGGATGATGGGCTCGGCAATTTTGTTCCCGTGGTGGATGACGGCGGACATGGCGCGTAGAGTTCCGCGCACTCTCTGGAAGTCGTTGTTGCTGGCCAGACGTTCAGCGATTATGCGTAGCGTCTCGGGGTGGAAGGGGTAGCAGTCGTAGAAGCGTTCTTCCGCTGCGTCGTCGTTGGGGTTGTAGCGTCGCCAGATGGCGGCGTAGGCTTGGGCAACCTCTCTGCGATATTCGTCGGTTCCGTGGCTTTGGAACAGTCGCCGGCGCAGAATGGCGGGAACGTCCGCAGTTTCGGTAGGCGTGAAGTCCCGGGCCGTGCGGGCGGTGACTGAGTCCAGGTTGTTCATAGCATTATGGACGAACTGGGTTTCGTCCCGGTAGGCGTCATGTCCTTCTTCCGGTGTGGTGATGACCATGGCTGCGCGGGGCGAGTTAGCCACGGCTTTGGAGATTGTCGTGAGGGCGTTGCGCAGGCCGTTGGCGGCGCGTTGGCTTTGATAGCCTTCCAGTTGATTGGCGGCTGCGATCCAGCGGACCAGCTCGTCGAGCAGTATCAGAGTGGGTTTGTCGCCAATGAGTCGCTGGATATCGTCGGCGCCGGGGTCGCTGAACAGTTCATCGTGCTTTTGGAAGACGTCGAAGGCGGTTTCTCCGCCTAGGTGGTAGGCGAGGAATCCAATCAGCGACTTGGCCCGGCGGCTCGTGCCGTCCAATGCCATGCCGTCGAGCAGGTTTGCGTTTTCACCTGTGAAGCAAGCCAGTTTCACGCCTTCCACGGCCAGGTTGGCCGGCATTAGCCCGCCCGTTAGGTCGGATTGCACCAGCTGCGGGTGTTTGGCAGCGGCGGCGAGGGCAATCAGGGTGTGAGTCTTGCCGCCGCCGAACATTGAGTTGAACCGTATGATAGCCGGCTGGTTGGCTGCGCTGCCGTGCTTCAGGCGGTTGAAGATCCCGGTGGCGACGCGACGCATAGCCGGTGTGGCGTGGGTGCCGGCGAAAAAGTCGGCCGCTGAGTCAGCGTTTCCGATTTCTCCGTGCAATGCCCTGTGTAGGTCGGCGGCATAGTCTTCGCCGGTTTGTTCTCTTGGGCGTGGAGCGCTCGTTTCGATTAGCGACGGCAGTGTGGTCATGGTTTTCCTTGTGGTTAGGTTCGTGCAAAAGATTGAGCGGTGATGGTGACCGAGGTGTAGCTCAGGCGCGTAACGGCAATGCGCATCCGATCAAGAGATTACGTCTTTGGGCAAGTCCGGATCGGGCCAGTCGTACCAGTAGCGTAAGGCATTATCCGGCGCGAGCTCCAGACGCGGAGTGCTGCCGTGGCTGACACGGTCCCAGGTGATGAACCCGTACACTCCGCTGTGATCTGGCGCTGGCCGGCGCCCGCCCATGATTTTCCAGCTCAATAAGGATGCTGTCAGCAGATGGTCAATCCTGTTTTCAATGGCGATTGCATTTCCGTCGTCGGGCAGCGTTGGGAGCATTCTTGTTTGGGAGGGGGGGGTGGGGGGCACACTTCTAACGGCCCCCATTGGGAGCCGTTAGAAGAAAATCCCGCTTGGGATCCATGTTCGTCGGTCCATTGTATCAATCCGGGTTGTATGCTGAAGTGGCGGCCTTCACGTAGGGCCAGCATCATGCTGGCGATGGTGTGATAGGTGTGATTAATCTCGGAAACCTCGGCCTGAATAATTCGGGTGGTAGCGGCCGGCATCGTTCTGAGATGCTTTGTAGTAGAGGACGTCATCCGTGTTCTCCTATGCCCCGGTTTGGGCAACGGTCAGCTTGTGCTTGCGGCTCTCTGCTCATCTGCTTTTATGAGCCGTGGCAACGGTAGTAGGTATCATACTGGGTAATCCGTTTGCAGGGATTGTTCGATTCAGTAGGCGGTGCGATCAAGCGTTTCCGAGCGCAGGAGGGCGGACTTGGGCGGACGCATTTGGGGTTGGCTCCAATAAGGGCTCTTGCACTTGGGGTAGACCTTCGGTTCGGGCCGCTTCAGCTGTTTCAGTATCCGGCGGCGCGCGTAGCTCAAGGACCTCCAGGAGTTCGGATATGGCTTCCGCTTCTTGGCTTGTTTCTTGGTAAGCTTTGGCCATTTTGTGCGGGTGGCGTCGGGTACATCCCATTGTTCACGGGGGGCTATGTCTTTGTCAAATGGGATTTCCAGCGGTGTTTCGTATTTGACGATTGCTTTCCGGTATTCCTGATGAGCAGGTGTTGCTCGACTTGGGCTATGGCGTTTGCCGTTGCTTTGGCTCGGCCTTGCGGCAGGAGAGCGTGGCTGATGGACCATGTTCCGACGGTTAGGATAGCGACTAGGGCAGCGATGGGGACGCCTGCTGCGATGTATTCTGCGATCGTAGGATGAGTTGCTTTTGCTTCATGGCATTTCCTACTTGGCGTTTTACGGATGCCGGTAGTTGTCGAGCGGCGTTACTTGGTGAAAGATGGAGTATTCTGAGATTCTGGCTGTTTCGTTGCCTATTTTACCCCACAGAGTAACGGTGTAGACGCCGGGGCCGTGCTGGACCAGCAGGTTTCCAATGTCAGCCTGGAGGTCAAAATCGGTTCCCGTTGCGGTCCACTGGGAAGCGGTAATCCAGGGAACGGTCAGGGTTTCTCGGTGAACTTCCTGAGTTTTCCGGTAGGCTTCCGCTTCCGTTTTGGGATCGGGGGTGTCGTCAGGCACGTCATAGGGGTTGGGGCAGGCGGAAGCTTTTGAGGTGAAGGTGTCGCTGTTGTAGTGCCATCCTGTTCTGGGCGGAGGCCGTAAGCCGGCTATTTGGGTGCCGTTCGAGTAACAGTGGGTTCGTATCAGCTGTGCCAGGGACAGTTCACGCGGGGGCGGGTCGTAGTATATGGATGCCTTCAGGTCGCGGTTTTCCGTGAACCCGGTGCCGTTGCGGGTTTTCCCGGACAGATCCAGAATACCGTTTGTTATGGACGGCTTGCGTTCATACTCTACGTAGTCTCCCTCGAAGTGCTGGTACATGGTGATGCTGTTCCGGTCGTAGGCGATGCCGATGCTCACTTTGCGGTGATGGGGATGCAGTATGTTGCGGCGGTGTCCTAGGCTTTCCATCCATCCCTGCATTGTTTCTTTGACTTCCCGGTTGATGTTCCGGTTGCTGGGGTAACGGTATTCTGCGCTGATGCAACGTCCGGATGCTATGGTGCCACTGGCGTTTTCGGCGTTTGAATGGTAGCCGCCGGCGAGGGTATAGCGCATGTAAGGCTTCAGGCCGTCTTTTCCCCAGTGGCTGGTGAAGCAGTATTTGAGGGCGGCTTCGGCGTGCAGTTGCGCTGCGGTGTTGTTGCCGAGGGATACCGGGTTCAGGCCGGCGGAGGATCTTTCGGTGTTGATTAGTTCCAGCATGTAGCGTTTTGCTTCGATGTGGCGCGTGGCTGGGATCCGGTCTACGGTGTCGGTTGGCGGCAGTTGTTCTCGGGCGGGGACAGTGGTATCGGTCGGCGTGCTTGGGTTTTCCGATGGGGGCGGTAGGATCATTACCTCGTTTGCTGCTGGGGTAGTCCTTGCTGCAGTCGGCGTTGCTTCCTGAGCTGTGGCCGTTGCGTTTTGGAACAGCAGCTGGGCCAGTGTATCTGCGATGGGGTTTGCAGTAGCAGCTGGGTTTGCTGCTGTGGCTTCCGGTGTAGGCGTTCCGTCGGCTTCGGCTATGGCTATGGCTGCTTTCACCGTGGCCGGCAGGTCTGCGGTAGGTTCGGCTTGTTCTGCTGCGCCTATGATGCAGCCGGTTGCGGCCAGCAGCATAACGGCTGCGGCTGCGGACATTATGGCGTCCATTGCGGTATGGACTTTGGCTTTGGGGGCGGCGGCTTGTGTTTTCATGAAGCTCTTCCGGTTGGTTTTGCTTCGCATTCGCTGGCGGCGATTGCTCAGGTAACTACGCTGAATATGATGACTGCTTCTGCCTCGCAACGTCGGCGCCGATGCCGCTGAGCTGACGCTTGGCAAAAGCTCGATTGCGGGTGCTGCCGGTCGTGCGGCGTACCGTGACCAACATCCGTATCAGGTCGGCGTTAAAAGCCTCGGCGGCGAATCGAGCCGGCCGGATGGGCCAGGGGGGCGTTGCTTACCGCGTAGTAACGCACGGCGTCGTGATGCTGGCAGCATCACGACTGTTTCACTGGCTTGCGGAGCGTCGTCGTTGGCACCGTTTGCGTTCCTCCGGTTGGTTTTGGGGCGTGTTGACACGTAGGCTTGGCTCGCTGGTATGGATTCCGGCGCCACTCTCCGCGTTACCGCAATCCCTAAGGTTTTTTGGGATCGTTTTCAGCGGTGCTTTTACGGCATCCGCTCGCAATAGTCTCCCGCGGGATGCTGTACGTAGTAGTATCCTACGCTCTCCGTGCTGCTGTCGCTGCGGCACAGGTAATAGCTGCCTTCGTCTGATGTTCCCAAGGGGTAGCCTGCCATTACTCGCGCGTCTCTGACGGAGTGGGGCAAGTATAGTGGCATCTTGCTAGCGTTGTACCTGGGCAGTTCCGTGTCCTCGTCTTGGTTGCCGGTTTGCGTGATTTCGGAGTCTATGGGTACCCAGTAGCCGTAGAACACCTGCGGGTAGTAGAAGCGGCAGGCTCTGAGCTCACTGCTCGCGTTGATGGCTGTGGCGTCTATGATGCCGACCCATTCCAGGTCCAGGGGGTGTTCGTGCTCCTTGCGGTATTCTTCCAGTTCTTCCGTGCTGTACGGGGTATAGCTTCCATGCGCGTATTCATATGGGTAGTGCCGTTGCAGGATTAGGTACGGAGGATTGCTGTCATTCAGCAGTTGCTCTCCGCTCATGTCGATCCACTGTAGGATCCTCACGTACTGGTTGGGCGTTTGATAAAGGAGGTCTTTGTCAGGTTGGTATGTGTCTTGATAAGCCCGATTTCCCGCTGTTTGCGCCAGATCGTAGTATTTTTGGGTGATGCCTTGTCGGAGGCTATCGCGGCAACGTTCCTCGTAGGAGTGATTTCTGAAGTCGGCGTTTTCACTGCTGAGGGGTTCCGACCGGTATTCCTGGCAGTACGGCTCCTCGAATTCGATTGTCGCGTATTTTTCGTCGGCGTCTTCGCTGATGATGATTGTGGGTAATCCTCCGCGAAGATTTTGTTTCCACAGGGTTCTGGCCGGGGTTTTCGTTGTCCCTTCTTGCATTGTCATTGCCGCGGGCGTCGTTGTCGCTCGGCTCGTTGCGTTCTCCTGGATTGGATGAGCCTGTGTCCGCCGGGGAGGAAGCGTCGCGAGCTTCTTCCCTGCTTTGATCAACTTCAGCCGTTTCGTAACCGAAGAAGCAGGCTGTTGCCGTTGCCAGTGTGATGATCAGCGCGGTTAGAATTATGAGGTTTTTCAATTTGATTCACTCTTTGGCGGACTTTCGGGGCCGTTTTTAGTGTTCGGTAATTTGCTTGGAGAACTTGGTTTAGGTTCTGGGACCGGGTGGGCTGTATCGAGGCAGGTCCTGTTCAGCGTCGTTTTCGATGAACTCCATCATGTTCTGAACCACCTCCTTGATTTGTTGTAGGGCTTCTGCTTCATCAGGAAGTGGGTCTTGTACTCCTTCGTACGGTATAGCGATGGCGTAATCGGTGAGAAAGGAGAAATCGTTGTTTCCGATAGATTGATGGCCCTGTGTGAATGTCATTGCCGCATCTTGTAACCGGCCAATGCTATGAGTGCGTCGCCATTCGTTGTTCTGTCCATCGTCGTACTCCATGTACGAAAGGAAGCCTTTCAGCGCGTTTTCCAGGCAACGTTGCATATTATGGCCGACTTCTTCGTAGCCCAGCCCTGTGTCCAAGTTGTTTTCGGCGGCTAATACTTGACGCTGATAGTTCGTGAAGCGTTGCTCAACGTCAGGCCAGTTGTTGGGTTCCCTATCTTCGTATTGGGTCCCATGGCCTGTTGCCTCTTCTTTCATGCTGATGCCCTCCTTTGCCACAGCGTAGGTGAGGTGCGTTCTGGCCTGCCGGTAGTACTCAAAATCGGCTGGGCTGTATCGGACCAGGTCTACTTTGACTTGATGACCATAGATTTCGAGTGCCTTCGCCTGCCCTTCCAGCAGCGCTTGTCGGTATTTGCGTTTAGTATCGGGCTTACCGTCGGCAATGGCGAAGATGTCAATGTCGGAGTGTTCATGCCAATCTCCTCTGGCTCGGGAGCCGAACAGGATGATGTCTGCCGGTTTGATGATGTCCCTGATGATTGCGACGACCGGCTCCGTACGCCGGTCGTAGAATGTGGCAGTGGCTTTGTTCATTTGCTTCGAACCTCAATTGGTTGGAGGCGTGCGCCGGAGCATTTATGGACAACGCTATCACCAGCGCGGCCAGGAGCAGGAATTTTGGTAGACGCTTCAGCGTGGCTACACTACTCACGCAAGGTCATGGTGTCAAGTACCATTGGCGGCATCGGCCAATAGCCTGCAAAGGCCGCTATGGGAGACTAGGGTGTTTCTCGCGCCGGCGCCCATTTCCGCAATTCCGCTTCGTCAATGGTAAATGCGGGATCCGGCATGAACGAGTCCGGCACCGCCAAGTACACCCAACCATCCGGCTGTAATGGTTTCCGGCCTTTCGGCCAATGCGGATCAATCATCGTTGCTACGACGGTAAATACGGCCGTGCCGTCCCTGATTTCTGATATGTGTCCTCGGAGCTTAGCCGTGGCGTTGTTGCCGGGTTGGCGGCTCCACAGCACCGCAGGAGCGTTGTTATTCAGCCGGTCCGGAGGTAAGAAATGTGTTAGCACTACGCTGGCGCGATTTCCGGCGACGCTGCGGATAACGCCGATGGAGTAGACGAGTTTTTGGGGCATGGAAGTTTCCTTGGTCGGGTCTGGAGCGTGGGTAAAAAAACAGGGCCGGCTCAATGAGCCGGCCCTGTTTGAGAGGCGGTTAGGTTGCTTCAGAAAAGCGTACGCTGGTTGGGAGCAGATTTGCCTTTCCCTCTGCGTGGAGCGTTTGTACCTTTGCGCCGTTTGGGCTGCAACGGTATGGAGAACGCGAAGGTTCTATCTATTGCAAAGCCCGGCCTGGGCGGGTTGGTCAAAAGGTGGAACCGGCCCACTCAGGGCCATTTTCCGTGCACAATGGCCGGCCGCCCCGTTTGTCGGTAGCGGCCGGCGCTGCCGTTGGTCAGCAGCGTACGTATTGTGCCATCTACCGGGACGCCTGCGCTACGGGCTAGTGTCACCATTTTACGGCGCTGCCGAATTCACTCCGTATGTGGTCGGTTTTTTTTGGAAAACTGACGGTCTGATTTCAGGCGTCAAGGACTTTGTTCAGAGAACGGAAAAGTCCCTCAAAGTTGTCGAGTGCAACTGCTGTTCCTGAGTGTTCTGCGAACCGGCTTGCGTTCGTCAGCAGGTGCATAGCGGGGCTGAGGTGGTCAAACTGAAAATTCGCCTGAATCGTCTACCAATTTGTAGTTTTGAACATGTACACATATCAGTTTCATGGTGGCTCATTGGTTTTGTGTAGGATCCAAGTTTCTGATTGAGTGTCGGCCTTTAGTCGGCTTTCCATCGTGTCTGCTTGTTGAAGACATGGGCCGCTGTTTTCAGGTCTGATGGGCGTGGCAATCAGAAATGGTACTCAGGGCACACGTTGGCGATGTGTCATTGTTGCGCGTTATATGCCTTGTCCCGTTCTATGCGGGGTAGGCGCTGCTGAATTCTGAGATACCCCTGCTACGGTTGCGTGGCGTCCGTGCTGTCCTAATGCGGGCCTGACCACCATTGCAGGCGCCCGCCCGCGCGTTGGTACGATTCAGGGTCGGTGGTGACGCGGCCGGTTCGTCCGTCGGGAGCGGTTACGTCCCAGTGCTTGCCGCCGGCGTGCCTTACCGACCAACCGGATGGCATCAATTCCGGTTGTCGCAACGGCTTTTCCAGGTCAGCGATGGTGATTTGGGGTTCGATTGGAGCATTGGCTTCTTCCCATTCCGTGTTCAGCAGGTTGATGTCGAACTCGTTCCGGGCTGCCAGTTTTTCCAGCTCGGCGTCGGGGTCTGATTCTTCGCGGATGATGCGCCGGATGCCGGCAGCAATAATGGGAGGGTACTCGCCTACGTTAGCGCGGATGCTGTCGAATCTACGGGCTACGGCTTCGTAGGCGTCGCGCTCCGCCGTGCCTTCGTAGAACAGGTTCACCACGTCGACAATCGGACGTTCCTGTCCGATGCGGTCGATGCGACCGGCGCGCTGTTCCAGCGTCATGGGGTTCCATGGGATGTCATAGTTGAGGACGGTGGAGCAGAATTGCAGGTTGAGCGATTCCGACGCCGTTTCCGTGCAAATGAGGATGCCATTGGGGCGCTGCCTGAACTCTTCCAGCCGGTCGCCTCGGTCACCTAAGTGGCTGTCCTGCCCGTACAGATCGGTGACGTTATGACCTCTTGCGCGCAGGTATTCGGACAGCCAGCTCTGCGTGTCGCGGAATTGGGTGAAGAGCAGGATGTGCTGGTGGCCTTGTTCTCGGAGCTCCTTTATGACGCTGTCGAGGCGGCGGCGTTTGCTGTCGACGTGAGACAGTCGCTCGGCTTCATCGGCGGCTTTGAGCAGCTCTGAGTGGTTGGCGGAGTTGTTCAGGGCGCCGGTTTCATGGTCGGTCAGTTCGTCCAGGTCGGCGTCGTCCAGCAGCGTGATCCAATCGTCGGCGTCTTGTGGGATGCGGTTGGCGGCGTTGCAGAGGGTTTGGGCATAGGCGAAGGTTGACGAGCCGAACCGCTTACGGAAGATGGTTGTGATGAACCCCAGAGACTGGGGCGTGACGTGGCGACCGGAGTAGCATTTTCGCACGAGCTCTTTGATGCCGTTGTAAAGCGCGCGCTCCGAGTCTGTCATGGCGATTACCACGTCCTGCGCCCGGCGCTGCGGCACGGGGGCGTCCAGCAGGCCCTGGCGATGGTACCGGCGCAGCAGTTCACGAGTGTGGCGGCTCATCAGGAGTTTGGCCGGCGCGCTCCGGCGCATTGTCTCCAACGCGGTTTTGAGGGCGTCAGGGTCATTCAGCTGGCCGGCGATGTAATCGTCGTTGTCGCTGTCGAGCAGGAGGTTGTCGGTTTCGGATGGGTTGGTCTTGCGCCACAGGTCGCGGCGGTACTTCCACTCGGGCAGGTCGGGCGAGTCGTCCTGGTAGAAGCGGCGGTACTCGGCGGCGTTCCAGCCCTGGGGTTCCAGCAGTTCCAGCAGGGCCCACAGCTCCACCTCGTTGAGTTGCATTGGCGTAGCGGTGAGCAATAGCAGTTCTTCGGTTCGGCGGGACAGTTGGCGCAGGAGCCGCAGGTATTGGTTGGGTTGGCGACGCTGCTCCTGGTCAACATCGCGGAAACGGGCCCGGTGGGCCTCGTCAACGATGATGATGTCGTACTCGCTACCGGAGGCGAGGAACCGTTCGGAGTTGCGCACCAGCCATTGGTGTCCGGCGACGGCCAAGGGGACATCCCACGGAGGATTGGCGGCCGGTTCGGCGCGTCCGTCGTGGTAGTAGCGGCCGTTGGCGTCGATTATCGGCGCGTCGATGGCGAACTTCAGGAGCAGTTCGCTTTGCCATTGTTTGGCTGCCGCCTTGGGGGCGATAACCAGCGCCCGGCGGGCTTTGCTCTGATTGAGCCGGGTCTTGAGGATGATGCCGGCCTGGAGGGTTTTGCCCAGTCCCACTTCGTCGGCAATCAGGCGTCGGATGGCGTCCCGGCCCACGTTCTGCTGGCGGAATCGTTCCTGGTGGGGCCAAAGGGCGGCAGGAATAGTAGCCACCGTGCTGTCGGGGTCGTTGGCCAGTTTTTGGTAGATGCGATTCCAGTAATTATTGACCGTGTAACCGGCCGGCCTTTCCTGAAGCCCGGGAGGATCGGGCGGCACGGGAGGCTCGGGAGGCGACGCCGGCGCTCGCGCTACTATGTAATCGCGGTAGTAGGACGGCAGGTCAATGACGACCAAGCCGGGAGCGTGATTAGTCCAGAGGGTTTGGAATTCGGCTTCGGTGGCTTCCAGGTGTGCGACGGTGGCGGCGTCGGTGTACACGTGAATGGATTCCCAATTGTATCGCCAGCCGGACAGGGTTTCGTTGAGGCTGCCAACGAAGGCGACCCGGTTGCCGTGGGCGTCGGCTACGATGCCGCTCTTGGCGTGAAAGATGTGGTCGCCGCGAATTGCTACCTTTACTTGCATGACGCCTTTGGCGACCAGCCAGTAGGCCAGTTCCAAGTGATCGCGGTCGGCGATGTCGGCGGCCTCGGTGAGCAGCAGGTTTTCGCGGCCGGCCGTTTGTTGGAGGGCAGCGGCCGGGTCAAGCTGGCCGTCGTGGATGGCTTGCAGGACATCCTGGCGGACGGTGTGGTCGCAGATCAGGCGAATGCGCCCGTCGTTGCGGATGAAGCCGGCGGCGCCGGCAGCGGCGGCAATCAGCCCCTTGGCCGTGAAGGTGTAGGTGGTGCGGTCGTAGCGCACCGCGCGGGCCAGCAGGGGCTCGTAGAAGCCGCTCAACAGGTCGGGGCAGTTGCCGTGGTTATAGACGGGGCGGATGTTGAGGTTGGAAAATCGCATAGTAAGGAACAGTCTTTGCCTATGCTACCAATTCGTACAGCGAGTATGCGAACATTGCAAAGTGCAATACGGTGAACACGGGCGGTATCTGGTTTTCGAAGAAATTTGCGCCCTTGTATCGCCAACCTTTTCCTTGACCCAGGCCTTGCCATTCCTCCGTGTAAACCGATCGTGGGAGGCTTTCTTCCATGGAGTTGATTATCTTGAATTTTTCGGCGTTCAGACGGGTCAACGATCGGATTGTGAACAGCCAATTCAGGCTAATGAATACTCCGGCGGTCGCTATGATTATCTGAAGTATCGGTTCCAGGCCAATCGTTGCCGTGATGCCATACAAGGCGATGACACCGACATTCAGGCTGGTCTGGTAGCGATTTACACTTACGCGGCGTCCTGAGGTGTTATCCGCTGATTGCACGTATAGCTTGTATTGCTCGACGAATGCAGGGGTGACGTCCTGTTCTTGCTGGGCACTGGGTTGGCACGTTTTCTTATCTTTGTCCATTTATCAGCTTCACCAGATTTTCCCAAGTCCAGGTGTAGATTTTGTCGGAAGGCAGAGCGGCCTTGGGCTTGGTGCATTGCTTGTCGGGGTGTCCCTTTAGCAGGAAGTACGGGATTTTCTCCTCGCGGGCGATCTCGATTTCGACGGAAACTCCGCTTGCGGTGTGGGTATGCTGGCCGCATATTACGGCCATTACACGGGCTCGTTTGATGCGTGCGCGCACCTTTTCTCGCCAATTGCCTTCGAACGGCTCGTTGACCGACCAGTTGATGATGCTGAACGGTGAGTTTGGGTATTTGGCCTGTCCGTTGAGGGCGTTTTTCAGGGCTTCGTCGTGTTCCGCGTCGAAGCTGATGAACGTGGGTATTGCCGGCATATTTGCACTCCTTGGGTTGTTGAGGTTTTTCTAGAGCAGTTGCGCTTGGGCTGCGGCGGGTTGGGGGGGATCGGTGGCGTAGAGGGCTTGCCAGAGGTTGCGCTGGGCCTGGTAGTCGTCGTGGCCGGGTTTGGTGGTGCGGATCAGGGCCTCCAGCGTGGCGCGGAATTGGTTGTCCTGCGGGTCGTGGAGGCGCTGCGTTAGCCACTGCCGGGCGTCCAGCGTGTTGCGGCGGTCGGTCAGGGCGACGGCGGTGTGAACGATGTCCAGCGTGGAGCCGGCCTGGATGTCCTCTCCGATGATGCGCGCCGCCAGGCGGTCGCGGGCGTTGAGCAGTGAAACCTTGTCGCCTTTGAACGCTACGATGCGCTTCATGGCGGCGTCGCTCTTTTCCAGGCTGACGCCGATGGCCCGGGCCAGCAGGTTGGCCTCGTCGAACAGGAGGGTGTCGTTCTCCGTGGCGTCTTTGGCGAGGATGTAGAACTTGGTGGGGGCGTCCGCCGGGTTGTTGGCCCATTCCCGGCTGATTTCCTGGGCGCGGTGTCGGCTGACTTCGCGGCGGGCGACTTGGAGGGCGTCGGTAGGCGTTACTTCAAAGGGTCTTTCTGAACGTGCCGGGTCGGGGTTGGCGCTTTCCCGTTCCGTGCCCCAGTGCTCGCTGATGACCCGCAAGGCCGGCCCGAAGGCGCTGAGGTAGAGGTCGATGGGCTTGAGGCCGGCCTTACTCAGATTGTCGCGGATGTCGTCCCGCACGGCTTGGGCGATGAGATCCTCGACTTCGTGCCAGGGTTTGGGGAACAGGTTTTCCGACCGGGGCCGGCAGACCAGCAGGATGGTGGTGCGGGCGGCGGCCTTGTCCCTGATGTGCATGCTGGACTCGGCTTCGGTCTTGACCGGCCAGGTGCGGGTGATGGCAAAGCCGGCGTTGATGAGGGCAATGGTGAGCGACTCCCAGGCGGCGGTGGACTTGTGGTTGAACATCACGGTCATGATGCCCTGGTCAGGGCCGTTGTCCTTGATGACGCGACGGCACTCGGCGAAGATTTCGGCCATCTTTTCCTGGTAGTCGGCGAGGGCCAGACTGGCGGTTGACCGTTGCTTTGATTGAGCCTGGGCGGCCCGTTCCCGTGCCCGTCGGAAGCGGGCCGGGCTGGAGATGGCCTCCTGGTCTTTCTCGGTGAGGTAGTCGGTGAAGGCGTCGGGGAATACGTAGCCGGCAGTGCGCTTGAGCCAGACGTAGAAGAAGTCGGACAGTTCGGCGTAGCAGACGTTCTGCTCGTAAGGCGGGTCAAAGACGATGCAATCTATGGATGCGTCGTCCAGGGGGAGGTCGCGGGCGTCGCCCCGGATGATCCGGGCGGGTGGAGCGACGGCGGGGCCGGCGGCGTCGGAGAGGAGCCGGCCGGAGGCGTCGCCGTCGGGTTTGGCGTGGCCGGCCATGGCGATGATTTGGGAGAGGCATTCATCAATGTCGCCGAGACTCCACTCCACTCCCAGGCCGCGGCAGGTTATCGCCATCTCTGCGTAGGACCATTTCATCCCGAAGTCGTGAGTTGCGAATGTATTCGCCACTTTGTTGGTTCCAGGGTCCCATACACACAGCAGGCTATTGCGCCCAGTAACTTTGTCGAGGGCCAGGGCGATGCAGGCCCAGGCGGCTTGGCGGCAGTCGTCGAGGCGGCCGGCGTTGGCGTCGGCGTCGACCAGTTCGCGGAATGCCTGGACGCAGTAGCCGTGGGCCAGTTGCTGGCGGGGGTTGAACATCTTGACCCACTGCTTCATGCCGTAAGTGTGGGGACGTTGGTCGTTGCCAACGGGCACTTCCTCGTTGGGCAGCACGTCGGCGGCGTCCCACTGGGGACGTAGGCGGGCCAGCTCGTCGGCGACGTGGATATCGCTGGCAAAATGGCGTTCCTCGGGTTCGGCGAAAACCCGGCGGGTGGTTTCCCGCTTCTTGGGTTTGCCGGCTTTGGTCAGGTCGCGCCAACTGTCCCGGTAGATGACGCAGTAGAGGCGGTGCCCCATGCGGCCGGCCTGGGCTTCCTGGGCGAGGTAGCCTCTGGGGGTAGTGCTGCCGCAGGCGGGGCAGGTGGCGATAGCGCCGGCGACGGTGCCGGGGCTGATGGGACGGTCGGGGTATTGGGCGGCCAGGGCGCAGGTTTTGTCGGTGGAGCGGCAATCGGGGCAGGAGTCGCGGTGGTGGACGATGCGGAGTCCTATGGGATCCGACCCCGGTTCAGTCTGGGGTTCAACCCGGAGGCCGGTGCCTTTGTTGTCCAGTCGCCAGTTTGGAGACAGTGGGATGACCTTGCGGCAAGCGTGGCAAGCGGTCGTCCGCGCCCACAGATATGTTTGGGCATATCTGTGGGCGCGGACGACGGAATTTTTTTCGTTTTGAGGTTGGGGGGGCGACGGGTCGCCGACGGGGTAGTCGGGGGCCGATTCGACGGGATAGACATCGGCCAGGAGCTGGGAGACGCGGGCCTGGAATGCCTGGGAGCAAGCGCGGTAGTCATCCAGCAGGGAGTAGCCGTAACGCTGGGGCCATTCGCAGGTGGCGCGGAGGATGAGGCTGGCGACGGGGTTCAGCTCGTTGGCGATGGCGCGCAAGCCGAGGCGGCCGGCCTCGAAGGGGATGGAGCCGCCGCCGGCGGTTACGTCGAGGAGTATGGGGGTTTTGACAGACAGATTGTCGTTGAACCATTTATGTTCGTCGGTGGTGAGGTTGTGAGTGAAAGCGCGCTTGTTGCTGAAGGCGACATTAGACCATTGCCCGCTGGCTTTGATTTCATCCATCCGGCGGCGTTCTTTAACAACGGTATCGGTTGAGCCGATAGCCTGGATGAACCGGCTATGGTCGGCCTCGGCGTTCATCAAGGAAGCGGCGGCGGCGGCGCGGCTAGCGATGAGGGGACGGCGGGCCCACCAGACGTGGAGTTGGTTGACCGGCGGGTGTCCAGCCAGCGCCCCGCCTTCACGGACGGCCTCAACCGAGATTTCGTTGATGGGGAGCCAGTTTTCGATGAGGCGTGGGGCGGCGGGGTTGCGGGTGGGGTTGGAGGGGGAGGGGTTCTCCTCACCAAGAAAGTAACCCTCGGATGGCAGGAATTCCGTGTTTTCAAGCGGGCCGTCTTGCAGATGCAGTTCCAGCGGCTGATCCGGCGCAGCGCCGTCGTAGGTCAGGTACCAACTGTCGTATGGGTTTTCAAGCAGCAGGCTGCGGAGGTCTATTTTGCCGTTTTCCAGGTCGCTTACCCGTTCCGGGGTAGCGCCTTTCACCAGGTAGCGGTCGATTCCGTCGGCGGTGTCTATGATGGAACCGACGTACCGTCTGCTATTGGAGTCCTGGCCTGTGAACACCAAAACGCCGTCGTAGTAGTCCAGGACTTTTATCGCCCGTATCGTCCGGTTCATTTGATTACCTCGGAGTTGGTAAGAATATCAAATTTCCGGTAAGGCCACCAAGTGTGATGGCTTCTTCTCCCGGTTTGCTTGATGTAACCGGCGCCCTGCTTTAAGTCCAGCCTGGCGACTTGAGCCCCCTTCAAATTTGCGCTTCTCAACGCTGCTCGCTCTGCGTCCTCGCGCTTGACGAATACCGACAGCCCTCGTGTCTGACATTCGGGAATCCTGAAGTCGCGGTTTGGGTGGAGGCTGCGTTGAGACCTGAAATCTTCCTCCGTAGGCGGGATGTTCCACACCAGTCGATAGACAGCGGTTGCTCGGGTGATTTCTCTGGCGTCTGGGGGTGGGCACCCTACGGGTAGTTGATCCCTGAATATCGCCGCGTCCGCCGGCGTGCCGAATGTCGTTGCATCCGACTGCTTCGGCTCCTGCGTTTCAGCCATACATCAACACCAGGGCTTCGAGCGCTTGGCGTTGCGTTCGCGGATTGCCTCCGTGGAAATCGGGTTGACAGGGAACCGTTTTTCGGTGAGGCGGGGTACGACGGAGTTGTAGGCCGCTGCGGGCGGTACAGATTCCTGTATAATTTCCTGGGATTCACCCACGCCTATGTACAGCCCTGCTCCCGGCAGGCTGTCGCAATGTGAGATTGGCGTGTCCTGTTGGCACAGGGCGATGTCAGCGTTAGTGTCATTCACGTCCAATGCGGCGGTGTACCATTGCTGGGTCGGGGAGTCCCGCAAGAGGCGGCGCAAGTCGATTTCGCCGTTCTTGAAGGCGGCGAGGCCCTCCGGCGATGCCGGCGCAATAATGTACTCGCACCCTGTTTCGTAATCGCCGGTGTGAACGGAGATATAGCGCTGTCCTGCCTCGTCCACGGCTTCAAAGATGAGGTCGCAATCGTTGCAGAGCAGCGTGGCTTCATAAGTTACATTCATGTTATCACCTTGCAGCTTGCGACCGGGTTAAAGTCTTTGGACGGCCACCATGTTTGATGCCCGCCAGGTTCAATGGGGTTTAGCTTCCCCGCCCCGGTGGGTATAGTGAGTTCGCCGATGCTTCGCCACTTGCCAGCTTTGTTGAGGTCGCCTGCCAGCAACGCGCGCACAGAGTTTAGGGATTTCCACAAGGACACGCCGCTCTGTTCGCATGGCGTTCTCTTGCTCTTCTGAAGGTAGCGCCCCTTTTGCTTTGCAAATGAGTCAAAATCCTTTTGAGCGGGGGCAATGCCCTCCAACAGTCGGTAACGCACCATCCGCTCTGTGATGTCCTGAGCGGTGAGCGGAGGGCAATCAGGCGGTAGGGGTTCGCGGTACTGCATTTTTTAGTCCATTAAGCATACATCAACGTAGGGCTTCTAGAATGCGGCGGGGGCGGTTGCGGCGTCTGCCGAGAGCGGAGGGTTTCTGCGTCTTCCTGTTGGGTTTGGCCGGATTTAGGGGTCATTACGTAATAATCCGTTGCGAGCAGGTCTGCCTGGTCCGCGTCGGTTGAGCCTATAGCCTAGATGAACCGGCTATGGTCGGCGTAGGAGTTCATCAAGGACGCGGCGGCGGCGCGGCTAGCGATGAGGGGACGGCGGGCCCACCAGACGTGCATTGGAGTCTTCTCCCGTGAACGCCAAAACGCCGTCGTAGTAGTCCAGGACTTTTATCGCGCGTATGGTCCGGTTCATATGATTACCTCGGAGTTGGTAAGAATATCAAATTTCCGGTTCCGGCGGCGCCGTAGTTATTTCCAAGACTAGGTTGTTGCGCGCCTTGGCCTCTGAGACCAGCGGGGCCTGAATAGGCTCTTCTTCCAAGAAAAACCCTGCTTCCGGCAGAAGAGGACTCTGCTCCAGAGATTCCTCCATTGTGGAGAGGCGCAGCTGGTCCGAGAACTTCCCGGAGGCCACGGTGATGAACCTCTCGTAGGTGGGCGATGAAAGCAACAGGGCGCGCAAGTCCATTTCGCCGCAACGAAACAGATGCAGGTTGGATGGTGAAACGCTGGTGACCAAGTATCGGCCATAATCACCTTCGGTTCCGACCATTGTACCGATGTACTGGCCTCCGATATCGTCGCTAGCCGTGAAAATCTGGATGCCGTCATAGTAGTCCAAGACGGTGTTGGGAGTAACCGTTTTCATAGCTGGACCGTTCCCGCATCAGCTCTCACCAGGTAGCCGGCGTATGGCCACCATGTGCAGTGCGCTCCGCCGCTTCTCTGGAGCTTGCCGGCGCCGTTGCTCAGATCGAGTTCGCAAATGTGATACTCTCTGAAGTTCGGGGTAAGACGCCGGTTTTCGGCGCTAGAGCGTCTGCTGTACACGGATAGCCCACTGGCTTTGCATTCTTCCTTTCCGAAATCGTCGTTCGGCCTGAGGGCCCGGTATGATTGAAAGTCATCGGCGCTTGGCGGCAGGGATTTTACCAAGCGGTACAATTTGGTTGGCTCAGTTATTTCCGCTGCGTCCAGCGGAGGGCAGTCAGGAGGCAGCTGCTCACGGTATTCCATCTTAGATCTCCCCGTTACGGGGCTGCCATTCTAACCAAACATATCGCCGGCGTCAAAGGCGGGAGGCGCTCAAGCGTAAGGGAGGGTGATGGCCGGCATTACCTTGCGAGGACGGGGGCGGTTGACATGCCCTTTCCTTGTATTGCGGGATGGCACGGAGCCGTTTGATTGGCGTGTTGCGCCATGGTTTACGTTACTTCAAGCGTACATCAGCGTCAGGGCTTCTAGAATGCGGCGGGGGCGGTTGCGGCGTCTGCCGAGAGCGGAGGCGGTTCTGCGTCTTCCTGTTGGGTTTGGCCGGATTTAGGGGTCATTACGTAATAATCCGTTGCGAGCAGGTCTGCCTGGTCCGTTATGGGGGTAGGCTGGCGGATCAGGGTTATCCCGTCGGTGTCCGCGGCTATTTTGGTGGTGTGCCACTCTCCGGCGGGAGAAGCCAGCAACAGGCTCCGCAAGCCGACTTGCCCGGCTTTGAATGCGGTCAGGTCTTCGCGGGTGGCCGGCACCATGAAGTACTCACATCCGGTCTGGTAGTCGTCGTCGTGCACTGCGATATAACGCCGCCCGGTTTCGTCCTCGGCTTCGAAAATGAGTTCACAATCGTAGTAGAGTATTGATTCTTTGAATGCGACTTTCATGTTATCACCTTGCAGTTTTCAACCGGGTCGAATGCTTGTGACGGGCACCAAGTTTGATGCCCGCTTTTTTCAACTGGGTTCAGCTTACCTGCCCCGGCGGGAATGGTCAGTTCGCCGATAGACTGCCACCGGGGTGTTCTGCTCCGACGTTTCCTGTTGGGGGTTCCCAGCATCAGCCCTTGCGCGGCTTCCAGCGATGCCCACAAGGACACGCCTCTTTGCTCACAGGGTGTCCTGGGGATTTCCGGGTTCGGCCCTCCGTGATCCTTCACGTAGGAATCAAAGTCGTCTTGCTGGGGAGCTGAGGTTTTCAACAGTCGGTAACGCACTATCCGCTCTGTGATGTCCAGCGCGGTGAGCGGAGGGCAATCAGGCGGCAGGGATTCGCGGTACTGCATTTTGTAGTCCATTAAGCATACATCAGCGTCAGGGCTTCGAGAATGCGGCGGGGGCGGTTGCGATTCTTGTGGCAGGCGTACCACCAGCTGCTTTCGCAGGGGTGCAGGTCGGCGATGGCGCGGGCAAGCCGTTCCGCCTTGTCGGCCGGCTTCGCGCCGTTCACGGCATCCAGCAGCAGTCGGATTTGGACTGCGGCCTCTTCCGTGATGGGGAGATACTGCCGCCCGGCTTCCTCCGGCGGCCGCAGCCGTTCGCCGTGGTGGTTCCATAATATGGTGGACACGTGCTGAAAGCAGCGTTGGTAGAGGGCGCCGGTAGCGTACTGCAAACGACGCCCGTTTTTACGGGGAGATTTGCCGGCCAGCGTGACGGAAAGGCGTCGCGCGCCCCTGGGGTCGTGGTCGAGCAGCAGGCCGTGGTCTTTGGGGGTTTCGCGCATCAGGGTCATTTGGACTTCCTTTGGACTTCCTTGCGGCGTCAGCGGAATGAAACGTGGATGTTGGCTTCGTCCCGGTTGTTCAGCTTTTCCAGGACGCGCTGGGCGGAGCCGGGTTCTATCTGAATGCTTACGTCGGCGGCGTTGACGCCGGCTTTGTTCATCATCCGCCGGGCCGGCCCGGAGTAGTCTTTGAACTCACTGGGCGGCGCGTCTTTGACATCGATCCGCAACCGACCGTTTGCCGCTCGCACTGTGATGGCGATGCCGTTGTCGTCGCCCTGGGCGATGCTGGCAACTTGATCCGCCAGCGCCTGATCGGTTCCGGTTATCTTGCAGGCAGACAGAGCGGGCCAGTTGTGGCCGTTGTCGGTCATGAACCGCTTCACCGCTTCGTAGGCGGCCTTGCCGGGCATCTTGTCGCTGCTGAATGAGGTTTGGCGTCCGGCGGACGAACCGGAATTGGCGGCGCCGTTGTCTCTATTGGCCTCTGCGCCAGCGTTGTCGGCTTGGCCGCTTTCCGCCTCGCCGTTGTCTTGCTGCGTTTGAGGTTCATAGCCTTTGACCCAGACGCGCCAGTCGGGGTCGTAGCCCGACGGGCTCGTCTCTCCGCCAGGGGTCACGACGTGCAATGCCTCGCTGCGGATGCCGTGGGCGATCATGGCGCGCCAGGTTGCATCGTTCATGACGATGCGCTCGTCGGGGGTTCGGGCGAAGTAATCGCGCAGTTCGCTCAAGGAGCTGCCTTGCTCGTTGGTGATAATACCTACCCTCGCCCAGGCGCTTTTGTTCAGGGCGGCGTTGGGGCCGTGCAGCACGCGGTCTCCTAAAGCCTGTAAGATGCTGTCCTGGCCCTTGCCGGAGGCGTCGGTTACGGACTCCAGGGCGCGATGCTCCAAGTGGCTGTGCGGCTCCGGCCATTGGAGTTGTTGAGTGTTGCCGGCGGAAAAGAGGTGGGTGAACTTGTTCTGGATGCCGGTAGTGGCGTTCTTTTCCGAGGCGGCGCGGGTGGTCTCCAGGGTATCCCGTCGGTGTTGAGGGAGGGAGCGGGTAGCGTCTTTGAGCAGTCGATCCGCAGCTTCCATGGTTGCGAGGTCTTCCCTGATGCGGGTCAAATTAGCATCGTGGGCGGCCAGCAGGAGGGCGTTGTTCGGGTACTTTCGCGGCGCGTCGCCGTCGTTGCCGGCGCTGTGTCGGTGTAGTCTCAGCAAGTCTTGATTGCGCATCCCGTTAGCCGGGTTGCTGGCATCCACCCAGTTCCAGTGGTCAGGATTGACGATACCGAGCACGGCCTGGTCGGGCTTGTCCCGCACATTGGATTGCGGGGAAGGGAAGAGGACGATTTCGAACAGGTTGTCGTGTTGCCTGTTGCCACCATAGGCGCTGGCTATCGCCTGCCGGAGCAGGTTTGTCATCGCAGTGGTGTTGGATAGGATGGCATCTCGGGCTTCCAGCAGTTCCTTCATGACGTTGGCGTCTTTGCTAAAGCGCTTGCGCTGAGTGTCGGGGCTGTCGTCCACGTAGATTGCGCGGTCCAGGAACTGTTCGATAGCGTTGGCGATAACGCCGAAGTCGTCGTGTTCGGGAGAAAGCAGAGCGTCGGCAATCCGGTCTGCGTAGAGGCCGTTGCTGTTGTCCGGGGCGATGGTGCCCAGCAGCATGGTCGTGGCGACAGGTTCGGCCAAGTCGTTGCCGGTTTTCTCGGCGGTGCTGTTGCTTCCTATGATGTCGGTCTCGATTGCCGGATCCAGCTCGTAAAATCCCGGACGGTTCACTACCTCGTCGCGAATGCGCGCGGCGCGCAGGGATACATGGTGGGGATGTACCATTGCCGCTGCGCTGCCGGCGCTCTGCATTTCCAGCAAAGTGTTGCCCAGCAGGCGCAAGGTGCCGCGAACTCGCTGGAAGTTGCGGTTGGCGGCCAAGCGGCCCGTAATAATGTTCAGCAGAGAGGGATGGAACGGGTAGGCGTCGTAAAAGCCCTGGTAGTCAAGGTTTCCGTTGCTCCGCCCGTTGCGGGCGGCAACTACAGCGTAGGCGTTCGCAGTGTCTTGTCGCGCCGCCTCGTCCACGCTGAAAAACAGGCGCTTGCGGAGGATGGCTGACAGGTCGCCCTCGCCGGACGGCGCTATTGGGGTAATTACCCTTCCCAGCTGGGAGTTGATTCGGTTCAGCATACTGGTCAATGCCAGAGCGTCGCCGGCCATGGCGTCGCCGGCAGTGTTCTGCAATTCTCCATCCAGCAGTTCGTGGGAATCTTCCGGGGTAGTGATGACCAGCGCTGCTTTGGGGCTGTTAACTACGGCGTTGGTTAGCGCGCTAATAGTGGTGAGCACTCCCTCCGCGTTGATGCGGGGATCCGTGGCGGCTCGCTGGTTCACTCGGCTGATGTAGTGGACCAGTTCATCAATGACGATGATCACGGGCGCGTCGCCGATCAGTCGCCGAAATTCGTCGGAGCCGGGATCGGCCAGAGTTTCGTCGCCCTGACTGAACCGGCTCAGGGCTTCCGAGCCTCCGAGTTTGTAAAGCATGTATCCGGCTAAGCTGCGCGCTCGGGCGCCTTGCTCATCCATTTCGGCGCCGTTGACCACGTTGTGCTTTTCGCCATCAAAGGCGATGAACTTCGCAGGCGCAGGGTAGCATTGGGCGGCGTCCTGCCAGTAGGGCAGGTGCGGGTATTTGGCCGCGGCGGCCAATAGCAGCAGGCTGTGGGTTTTGCCGCCTCCGTAACGGCTGTACAGCTGGTACACGGACGGGCCGGTGCTGTCGCACCCCAACGCGATGCGGTCCATGACCATACGCAGGAAGTCATTGGCGGCCTTGGTCAGGTGAGTGGTTTCCAGAAAGTCGGCTGCCGTTTCCGCAGTGGCCAGTTCTTCGTTCAGGCCGCGGATGATGTCGGCGGCGTATTGGTCGCCGGCCTGTGAGATTGGACGCAGAGGGCAAGCGCCCAGTAGCGGTGCAGGGTTATTCATTGGGGTAGTTTCTCCAGGGTTGGTTCGCTAGCGTCCTGTTCACGTTAGGGTCGGGTGATCCCACCTTCCGACTGTCGTTGCTAGATGCGCCGGATTACCATATGAAGGGAGAGGTATTCATCCGGGGTGTCTTACGGTTGATCGCAGAGGTGATGTTGTCTGGCGTCCGTTGGTGGGGGAGGCAACGCCTGCTCTTGCCGGCAGTCAGGGCGAAAGCCTCTGATTGCACACACTGCCGGCGTAGATTTTGTCGCGGCCTGTCCTAGGGATAGCTGCAACGAACGAGCGCCAGTGTTCAGCGGGGCGTACGCTTGCCATCAGCGTAAATCGGGGTCGTCCGTTCCGCAGAGTTCATGGGCTCGGTTGACGAAGGTGCGCGTTGCCGCCACGATTTGCTGCCCGAACTCTTCCTTTTCAAGGTTATCCATCCGGAACCCGGTTCCCTCATAGCGATAGATTACCGCGTATTTTGTGAGCCAGTTGTCATATTCGCCAGGATGGTTGGGGTCTTCAAACGTGGTATATCCCATGAGGATCCGCAGTTGCGCACCAGCCAACGAGTTGGCTTCCGTGGCGTCCGCCAGGATCCGCTCAGCGATGTCTTGGAGGTCGTGGACGCGCCGGTAATCGATATCGGCAGCCGACATCCAGGCTTTCATAGCGTTTTCTACCGCCTGCTGGGCATGGAAACCGTAGCTTTCCTGCTCTCCGTCAGGGTGGTTGAATTCACGTTCGAAAGTGCCGAGATGTCGGTAGGCTGCTTGCAGGCGCTGCTTTACGTCCGGCCAGCCGGTCGGGTGGTCATCCCGGTACCGGTTGGAGAAGTCAAGGTTTTCGTTGCTCATGACGATGCCGTCCCGCCAGGCTTGTCCCGCTACGTGGTTTTTGGCCCTGCGCGCGTACTCGAACTTCTCCTTGGTGATTGGAATGATGTCGACCCCGAGTTCCGGGGGGTACTCAGCGAAATAGGCTTTGACGACGCGCCTGATGCGGGATGCGGAGACTGCGCTCTCGGTTTGACCCACTACCATCAGGTCGACGTCGGAGTGTGGGCTGTGGTCACCTCTGGCGCGGGAGCCGAAAAGTATGACCGTGTTTTGCCCTGCCGCTCTTTGCGCTTCGCGAGCGACTGCCAAGCCTACTGGGTCGGGGACTGAGGGTTGGCCTTTGAGCGGTTGCATTGGTGTTCATCCACTCCCGGAGCTGCAATTTTGCACAGGGAGGCGGGTTTGTCAACAAGCCTTTAGGCTATCCCTACGTGTCAAGACACCCCTGGTACAGGTAGCGCATCCGCTTGAAGTCCAAGACTTGGCGCAGGGCTTGTACGGGCCAACTTTCCGAGGCACGTTGTATCATGCTACCTCGCAAAACGGAACAGAACCGGCACGTTGCCAACTTGCGCGTTACGCCGGTAATCGCCGTCCGACTTCCGATACAGGACGAAGATGGCCGCCGATTACACGACGGTATTTACAACACTGAAGGTCGGCCGACCTGCGTTGGCGGTAAGCGAATGGAGTAGATTGACACCAACCCGAAGCAGAGGCGCCGGTTCCGCTGTCCTGCTGCCGCTTGGAAGACGACGCTGGGGTTTTGCCGCTCAATGGTAAGCATGACGGCGTCCGCCGTTTGCCCAATGGCCGGCAGCCGAGCCTGCGTCTGCATTTTTTGCCAGCGGGCTTTAGGCGGAGCCCAAAAGATGTTATCGGCACGATATTCGTCCGGGTCATCCGAGGCGGCGCCGGTCAGGTGGTAATTGGTTTCCATGTAGCATTTCGTAGCAGTCGGTAGGAGCAGATGATGCGCGCAGCCTCCGCCATTGGTCACAAGGCCCTTGGCGCGCCGCCTCTAGCCGCTTCCGTCCCAGGCCGTGTTGTCTTCCGCCATCGACCGACTCCGGGAAAACGCCATTATGCCAACCGCCAGCGCCGCGATAGCCAACAGCGCCGCCACGCCGGCCGCTCCCAAAGCGTACAGGCCATAACTGTCCGACTCTGCTGCCGATGTCCTGCCCCGAGGCCCCTCCGGCCCCCGCGGCCCGGCTTCTCCCTGTTCTCCCGGCGGCCCCGGCGGCCCGTTAATTCCCTGTAGCCCGTCCGCCCCATCCCGGCCCGGCGGCCCCGGCGGTCCTGCAACCCCCGGCGCTCCTTGAGGCCCCGGTGGTCCCGCTACCATAACCGCCGTTGGCGCCGGCGCCTCGGTGGCAGCCGGCCGCGGCGGCGTCGCAGTAGGCGATTGTTGCCCCCCGGCGGCCGGCGCCCGCAGTTCCGCATCCAGATTCAAAAGGCCGCTGCGCCAGGTCAGCTCATAGTCCGCCCGAACGCCGTTCACCAGGAAGTGGATGTTCGCGCCGGATGGCGGCGGGCCGATTTGCATCGGCCCAAACCTCCCGCCGGAGCTAACCTCAATGCGGGCCAGCTCTCTCGTACCCTGCATCGCCGCTATCGTAGCCCCGGCCGGCGCCGGCTCTCCATTCAGCCATGCCCAGCCCGCCACCATCATCGGCGGAAGATTCCCCTGTGCCGACGCCGTAGCATAGGGCAGCGACGCCAACATGAGTATGAAAACCGATAAGGCCAACCGTTGCGCTGTGTTTCTCATTGCATATCCTCGTGTTGCTGGTTCCGGCGGTCAGTTTTATTAGCGGCGGCTCACGGGGCGGTTATTGGAATTCCCAAATGGCCGCGCCTACCACAAAACTGCCGTCCGGCACGGTATCCTGAACGTTGATGCCGTATGCGCTCTCCATATGACGCCGTATCCCGTCGTACTCGGCGGCGGCGGCGGTAGCCGCGCGGTCATTACGGAACAGGAACTCAATCTGGATCGGGCCGGTGTTGTCAGTAGCATTGATGTCGGTGATGGCCCATCCGTAACCAAGGCAATGTTCAAAGGCACATCCCCTCACCCGCGCACTCACGATTATGCCGTCGCTCAGTCGGTCCAGAACCCGTACCATATCGTTGTTTTTGCTGGCTTCTCCCAGAGAAAAGCCCGAACCCCGGTACAGGTGCTGGAGCGTCTCCTGAACCAGCCTACGGTCACCGGAATGCACAATGTATTCGTCAAATAGCGCAAAAACTCCGCCCCTGCTCCCACCCTGCCATAATTCATACCCTCGGTAGGTATCTTGTTCGGCGGCGGCACGCTCCAAGGCGGCTCTGACGCCGGCCAGGTCAAAACTGCCCTTTAACACCGTCATCTGTCCATTATTGACAAGGACTATTTCCGATACCGAATCCGGGCTAACGTCCAAATCTTTGCGGAAGAAGTCCATAGTCCCGAAAACACGGTCGGCTATGTTGCTTCTATCTTCCGGCAAATAGCCGCCGTCTGACGTTTGATCCCAGTGGACCCACAATATGCGCTCGGTTTCCGCAGGTATCAAACTGAACACCGACGTGGGTTTCAGTTGCGGAACCGGGGTCGCCGTAGCTGCCACCCGCGTGGGAAACGGCGTTGCTGTGGCTCCTACTGGCACGGGTGCGGAATACGCCGGCGTTCCCGCCGTAACGGTGGTGAAAGGGTACAATGAGACAGGTTCTGTCGGATCCGTGGCGTAGTAGGTCGACTGCTCACCGGAACTCCCGCCTCCCGGAACTGCGGAGCGGGGCTCGTCCGGATCCACAAATTCCGCCGTGCCGTCCCCCACAACAAACTCACCCTCCGCTTCCACGTCATCAACGACCATATCCATCTCAAAGATGGCAAACATGTCTTCGACCAATTTGTCAATCTCTAATCCTTCTTCGGCGGCGGCGGCAGCAGCGCGGTCATTGCGGAACATCACGGCGTACGTCCCCGGTATGTTCTCGCTGTCATCGCTTCCTTCTATCGCGATTGCCGCCCCTTCACAGCGTTCTATGCCGCAATCCCCTACAGCGACAATCCGCAACCATCCTTCGAGAAAATTGCGAAACTCTGAGATCGCATGAGCGGCTACGGAATACGTTCATATTGACGACGATTTCCGTTCATCGGCATGGCGGCATTTCCGCTGTGGCCTTGCGCGAACCGGGACGCTGGCGATGTCCCAATTCGATGATGCGGAACCCTGCGTTGCTGAAGGTGTTCGGCCTGTCAGTTTCCCGGTTGATACGGGGGCTGTGGCGCCTCGCATTGACTTCAAATACCCCATTCCATTGCGGCTGCGTCTTGACTGCTTGCGATACGGCGGGCGCGTCTCTTGCGTTCCGGCAATCTTCATTCGGGCAGAATTTGTGCTCCTAAAGCGGGCCGTACTTGGCTTTTAGCTCGCGCAAACCTCGTTCAACATCTTCCGGGAGTTGCTTTGTCAATAGCGTGTCGACCACTTCTTGAGCAGATAGCCACCACATGAACGGTTCTGAAGCAAAGCGGTCTAGACGTATTATGAAGCATGCCACTTCGGTAGGGTAGCGATTTAGTAAATCGCTATTTTTATCGCTATTTTTGATGAGGTTCAACGGAACGTTGTCCGACATGGAGAAGTCGTCATTGATCGTTGAGAGCATCCGTATTGCCAGGTCCACCGCTTCCGGGAACGCTCCCGGCAGGCATGGTGGCCAGGCCAACATGTAATCTACTTCTCCTGCATCAAGTCCAACAGGTACGCCCTTCAACCGATTGCGCCAATAATCCTTGAGCCAACCGTTCCACCATTCCAGCTGTGCAGTTTCGTCCAGTTTTTCTAATCTAAGCCAGATTTCTTGCGCAAATTGGCATTTTGCCTTCGGGCCTGCGCGGTTGACAAACTCGGTTATCAGCTTGTCGTTGGCGTCTTTGATGATCAGGCGTATCTCCTCAACGTAGAAGTGAGTGAAGCGTTCTATCATACGGTCATCAAATGTGTTGACAGCCTTCGGGAGCGCTTTGATCATGCTTGCGCGTATGTGCTCGGCGGTCAGTGGGAACAATCGCCCCCAGACTAAAAAGCCGTCCCAAGCGCACTGGAAGTCTTCGTGATCAGCGTCGAAGAGGGGCAGCAGTCTATCCAGCGTCCACGTCTCATCGACAGCAAGAAAGAAATGGAGACGGCTGGCAAGCACGGTGCGACCAAATTGTCCGCTAACCCCTGTTTCTCTGACTATGTCATCTAACGCACTCCGGTATGTGCCGTTGAGGGCTTGCGAGTCGGGGTTCTGCCGCTTCCACAGCCTGATGCTGTTGACCCAAAACAGGGCCAGTTGGCCGGATGCGTGGTTGATAGCTCTGTCCAGCCAGCTAACGTACTGCGGGCTTCCGCCCGCGTATATCGTGATGGCAGGACGTTCCTGCTCGGCAACGTGTTGGCGTAGCGCGGTGGCTATTTGATTGGCTTGTTCTAGCCACTCTATTGGGTCTGTGTCTTTGGCGTTTTGCGCCAGGTTGCGTAGAGCATTGGCGATTTCATGCGGGTAATGATGGTGCATCTTTCCGACCGACAGGTGCGATAGCAGTCGTTCCGCATTGTCTTCATCGATCTCTTCCGTCGCCCAAGCGTTAATCAGGCTGCGCCACAATTCTGAATCCCACGTTCCGGATTCGGCTAAGGCGTCAGCCAGGTTGAGACCCCAACTTAGATTTTCTTGGGCCGCTTTGCTGACTGCGGTCAGTATATCCCCACGCTCATGCGGTTCTGCCGTTTGTAGTGCCTCTAACAGGTCTGGCAATGCTTCTACCGCAGATTTTTCCAACAGCGTTTGGGCAATCTCTACCCAAGGACTAGCGTGTGTCCAGAGGTTAGGGCCAGGGTGTTCTGTGGGAGCGAATTCCGGGTACTGTCCCCACACGCCGTCCAACGCTGCTTTGGCTATTGCACAGTCCGGCGCAGCAGTGGTCAACCAGTGGAACCACCTGAAATGGTGATATGCCGACAGGCGGGGCAGAGGGTCGTCGTAGCCTGTTTCAGGCGCCTGGTATTCGGAAATCGCTGTAATGAGGGCCGTGCGCTGATGAGCGCCTGTTTGCGGATACGCGGTGGCAGCGGCTCTGAATATCTCGTGTCGGGCTACGGCTTCATTCACGTCGCAACGTTGCAGCAACCACGCGATTTTGTCGTCGTCGGACAGGTCTCGACGAGCCGACACAGCATGAATTGCCAATCTCCGCAACAGAGGAGCAGTAGAACCTACGAAGCGGTCGCACCAATTGCTAATGTATCTCGGATCGTTCGCCGCCATCCATTCCAAGCAGTCGCGGGCTACGTTAATCAAAGCATCGATACCGCTGCTGCATTTAGGGTATTCGTCCTGCGAATGCAGTTCGATAGCCGTCCGTCTGTAACTGTCCGTTCCGTAATGGCCTTCTGCATACCCCCAAGCTTGCATCAATGCGTGGCGTTCTTCCAGTCGCATCGTAGTACGCTCAAGCAACGAGTAGGCGACCTCTGGCAAGTGAGGTTGGAGACAATTTTGCCAGAGGATCTGCATATTATGTTGATTCATTAAATCCCGCTGGCCTGAGTATGTCTGTTCTGCACTACTATAGCGTACTGGATTTTGCCTCGCCGTTATTGCATCGTAGACCAGCAATAGGCTTTGGAGCGCGCCGTGGTCGGCGCAGGCTTCGGCCAATCTGTGTAACCTCATGTCTACATGGAGAGAGTGGCTGTATGGCGGGACCGAAATCATCAGGAAATGAACCCATTTGGTAAGGGTCGACGCATCCAATTCTACGTCGTTTTTTTGGCTTAGGCAATGACATAGCGAGACCCACAGCCGAGGGTTTACCATCTCTGAGTGTCGCTCAATCAGGGAGAATACTCTGTCGCAGTATCGGATTGCGAAATTGCGGGTGAGCCAGAACGAGAGTTGCCGGTCTGTTTGGTTCAGCTTTTCTTCGCGAAACAAAGCGTCCAAGCGCTTTCGGCGTTCCAGCCAGTCAAGCCATTCAGGCAATGTCGCTGCTTCAACGAAAAAGCGTGTAAGGTCTGGATTCGCCAAGGCGTGCTCGATGATGGCGGCGCTTTCGTCGTCAATGGGCGGGTGTCCGCCTGCTATTGCGCTTATCTCTTGCTGCCAGTCCAGGATGCCGCGTCTTACGTAGTCCGCAAGTCCTTTTATCGCGTCATCTAACCTGCGAAAGTCGTTATCGTTTTCCTGATGGAACACTATTGGCTGTATGCCTAATCGTTGCCACCGTTCCGGCTGATCGCTCTGATCGCCAATCAGGGCGAAGCGACGCTGTGCAGCGTCCGGCGGCAGCGCCGGCGTCAGGTAGGTCATTATGGTGTCGCTGTGGCTGTAGCCTACGAACAACACCGTATAGTTTGTGAAGAGGTCGACCAGGAACCGCCGCGCCCAGCCGTCGGATTCGGTCAAATAAGCGCGTCCGAAGTCACGATGTGTGAGAACCATTTCCTTCGGATTCGCCACTGAGCCGTGAAGGTGTACGATACCCTGAAAGCGGCTGCCCACCGGCAACGCCGGCCCCTGGAAAAGTTGGGGATCTGAGTGAAACAGCGCGGCGGCAGACTGCTCAAACAGCAGGTCAAAGTTGGTGGTGACTATTCGCACATCGTCCGGCGCGCCGTACAGCCGGAGCAGGTTGCGGTGTAGTTCCGTTGGTTTGGACGCATCCGGTTGCAGAACATCAGCGGCGATACGGTGCACATCTGTGCCGCGGTCTTTCAGACGCCCCAGGAACCTATCTTCAGGTTCGTCGTTTCCGATGAACTGTCCTGTGCCATCGGCTACCTTCTCCGCCAGCCGGCGGAAGCTTGGCAGATGAGCCGGCGCGCCCATTGATACGCCGGCGCCGGCGAAAACCACCAGGCGGCCGTCCCGCAAGGCGTTCAGCAGTTGTTCAGGGAAGTCGACGCCGGCTATTTTCATGGAGCGCTCCTACGCAGGTTAGATGTGGTGTACTGACCTGCGACGATGGCCGCTACCCTATGTTCAGCACCTTCATGTGCTCGACGCCGGTTCGGTCGACGACCTTTACGGCCACTTTGCCGCCTGCCGCCGGCGGTTTGAAAGGCAGTGTGCGGCTGCTCCGCATTCGCTGCCACTTTTCATCGTCAATCTCTCTGCGGAAGGCGTCGCGGATTTGCTTAAGTCTGCGGTCTGCCTGCTGGCCTTGCAAGGTTAAGTTCAGCAAGCAAACCTTGCAAGATTCCTGGTCGTATGCGGTGTCGGTCAGCAAGGTCCACGTTCAGGGTACTGAAATGAACCGGCTCCTTATTGAGTAGAACCCTGTAGTGGTGTTGAAAGATGTCGTATATGTCACTCATGATTCCTCCTTGATTTTGGATATGGGCTATCCTGAGCTTGCGGGCTTCCTGTGCAGCTTTGCACAGGTGGTCTCCCAGGTCCTTCGCCGGTACACAGGTTTGGTAGAGGATCGCCTGGAACGTGGTTTCCTGGTGATCCAGCATCGCTGTTAGCGGTTGCCTACGATATCTGCGATGCTCTGTTCTGTCAAGCCGCTCAGATCCGCCGCTGGGGCTGGGTGAGGGTCAGGAGCGGCCCATGCGGTATTTGATGTCGTAGTTGATGATGAAGTCGAGTTCCTCGTCGGTGAAGCCGTAGTGTTCGGCCAGGACGCGGTCGATTTGGTCGATGATGGGCTTGGACGGCTTCTGGTCGAACTCGTCGTAGATGACGCGGCCGGTGGTTTGGTAACGGGTTTCCTTGCGCTGGCTGTGACGCCGGAAGCTCTCCATCAGCTCGTCGGTCAATTGGGCTAACTGCCGTTTGGCGGCCTTTTTCATTCCCGCCAGGCCAATGGGGAAACGCTCGATTTCCCTGAGAGTGAGGTCTCGGCAGTTAGAAAGGAGCAGGAACCACCAGTAGAAGAGCGAACTGTTCAGCGCGGCAACGGCAACAGCCGCGTCTTCCGCTCCGGGGAAATTCAGGGTCTTGACGTGCGATGAAATCTGCTCACCGTCGCGTTCGTTCCAGAAGTACGGGGCGAAGTCCATAGCCCTTACCCAGTATTGGGGGGCGTTGTGAAAGTAAGCCTTCCCCTTCCCCGACGGGGCCAGGCTGCTGCCAAGGGGCGTTTGTTCCGCAATCCGTTCCAGTATTGCTGAGGCTGGCATAGGCCCAATCTTGGGTAAGGTTCCACCTGGGACGTTATGAGCCTTGACGAGAGGAGCGAGGGCTATGGTGTCAAACAGATGCTGCCGAGCCTCCGTGTACCATCGGTTGTAGGCCGTAGCGTGCGCCACGTCGGCGCCGTTGTCCGACCTCGCTGAGATTACGATGGTGGCGCGGATATGCTCCAGTCCGTCAAAGAGCTTGGCCGGACGGTCGTCAAAATGAGAGAGCCAGAGGCTGCCGCTTTGTGAGAGGCACAATTGCTGGACCGGCTCCATTCGGTCGGTACAGGAGTAAGAAAGCTGAACAATCATCCCGAATCGTCCGCCTCGCCGCAGGCACGAGTAAGATCGTTCGATAAACATAGCGTAGAGGTTTCCGCAACGCTCGGTTACGAGACCCTTGGCCCGGTACTCTTTCCGCACTTTGCTGTATTCCAAGTAAGGGGGGTTGCCGATGACCACGTCGAAGCCGCCCTGTCGCATGATGGAGTGGAACTCGGTGAACCAGTGGAAGGGCTGGTGGGTAGCTTGCCATTGGTGAAAGTCGGCGGGCTGCGCGGCGTCGATGCCGTACTCTTTGGCGAGGAGGGCGTGGAGTTCCAGGCGGAGGTCGTTGAGTTGAGATTGGAGGCTCTGCTTGGATTGGGCGGAGAGTTGGGCGTGGCCCATGCCGTATTCGGTTTGGATCTGCTGGAAGTAGTGGAACTGGCGGGCGACGTTGGCGGCGTTGGCCTCGATGCTCTGCAAGGCGGCTTCGTCGTCGGGGGTAATCATGCGCTGCTGGCCGTTGAGGTCGGCGGTGATGGCGCTGCGGACGGCGGCGGCGGTGGTGAAGCCGACGAGGGAGTTGCCGGCCTGGATGTTGAAGTCTATATCCGGTAGGGGTTCAATCTGGTCGTAGTATTCGAGCTGGGCGGCGAGTTTGAGGAAGAGGCGGAGACGGCAGATTTCAACGGCTTCGGCCATGATGTCCACGCCGTAGAGGTTGTTGACGATGATGGACTTGAGGATGTAGTAGCGTTCGCTGCGGCGCTGGCCGGCGTCTTGGAGGATTTTGCGGAAGTCCTGGAGGGCTTGAGGCGGACGGGGACGCTGGGAGGTTGCCAGGTCGGCGATGAAGTGGCGCATGGCCTGGATGACGGCGGAGTAGAGGGGTTCGAGGATGTTGAGGGCGGCGAAGAGGAAGGCGCCGGAGCCGCAGGCGGGGTCGAGGATGGAGATTTTGGCGAGGGCGTTCCAGAGGGCGCGGATGAGTTCGGGGCCTTCGCTGTGGATGATGACGTCGCGGGCGAACCGCTCGCTGTCGAGGTTGAGGGTGATGAGGTCGTTGACGCTTTGGACCTGGCCGGCGGCCAGTTGGTCGCGGACTGCTTCGTAACGCTGGCGGCGGGCGATGAGCTCGCGCCAGGTTTCGGTGGGGAGAGCGTACTCTGCGGGCGCGGGTTGGTTCCAGCCGCTGCGCTGAGCCGGGTCGTTGAGGCCGGCGGCGATGTCCGCCGGCAGTTCCAGGGGTTCGTCCAGGCGGGTTATGGCGTCGGGGGAGTAGTCCCAGGCGACGCCGTGTCCGACGGAGGGGTAGATGTAGTGGTCGGGGTCGTCCCGGAGGAGGCGCCAGACGCCGGCGTCGGGAGCGAAGGCGACGGGGCATTCGCGCCGGGCCATTTCCAGCAGACGCGGGATTACGGCGCTGCGGGCGATGTAGCCGGTGATGTCCTCTTTGGTGTAGTAGGCGCCCATCTGCTTCTGGTTGACGTACTTCTCAAAGATGTAGCCCAGGACGTCGGGGTTGATTTCGTTGTCGGCGCCGGTGGGTCGGTCGTCCAGGTGCCATTGGTACTGGTCGAAGAAGGCGAAGATCTGCGCAAAGGCGGCGTCGGGGATATTGATGTCGGGGTTGTCCTGTTCCAGGGCGTGAGGGTCGAAGATGCCGCCGTTGAGGTAGGGTACCTGGCCGAGGAGTGCGGTGAGTTCGGGGGAGCGTTGGGCTTCGGGCTGGCCCAGTCCTTCGTGGAACAGGCGGAGGAGGAACCGGCGGTAGAAACGCTGGAAGCGGTCGGGGCCGTCCTGCTCCTGGACTTGTTGCAGGCGGTTGCGGAGATAATGCTCGTCGCCGTCCAGGAAGCCCTGCTTCTGGATGAAATAGACGAACATCATGCGGTTGAGCATCAGGGAGGCGTACCAATCGCGGTCGCCTTGGGAAGTGAAGCCGTTGATGAACTGCTGGAAGGCGGAGAGTTCGGCGCGGAAGCGGTCGTAGAAACGGCGGGTGACGCGCTCGACGTCGAGGGAGTCGCGGAAGCGGCCGGTTACGTCGGTGATGCCGAGGCTGCCCTCTTCGTCCAGGGTGAACGCGATGCCGTGGAGACGCTGGAGGAGGGCGGTTCCGGTTTGTCCCTGGTCGTAGCGGAGTTCGCGGAAGGCCGGGGGCTTGCCGGATTCGCGCTTGACCCACTGCCAGACCTGGACGGTTTGGCCGAAGTCGGTGAAGATAATGAGGTGCTCGTAGTTGGTCTCGGCTACTTTAGATTCGATCTGGCGGCGGACGCTATAGGGAGGGATGGCGCCGTCGGGATTGGGGTCGCAGCGATAGACGGCGAAGCCGGCCTTTTCGGCGACGGGATGCAAGGCGTAGGCATCGCCGCCGGTAGGGACGCTGATTGTCGGGCCGTGGTAGTGATTCCAGCCGAGGCCGTCCACCAGCAGGCCGGTGAGGTCGCAGTTTTGGAGGTAAGGGCGGAGGGTTTGAACGTCAGGGGGCATCGGTGGGTTCCTCGTTTGCGTGGTTGAACAGTCCCATAGAGCAGATGATGCGCGGCTCCCGGGGTTCGGCGTCGTCCGGTTCCATTATGCAGAGGCGGTCTTCGCTGCGCAGCCGGATGACCAGTTCGGCCAGGCCGGGGTCGTCAATGCCGCTGCGCAGCTGGCGGTTCAGGGTGTCCACCGCAGCCTGGCGCAGGGGGTAACGGTAGATGTCGTTGACGGCATTGCGTAATTCTTCACTGTCGAACAGCTGGCCTTTGACGCTTTCGGCGTATTCCTTGAGGCGGTTATAGGCGCGGTAGCGCGCGCTGCTGGGACGGCCGAGCTGGCCGCCGATGCTGCGGGCCTGCCGGGCGACGTGGTCGGAGCCGGCTGCGACCAGCTCGTGGTGTTTCTTGTGTCGGGAGTAGGCCGGCGTGTCGGGGCGGCATTCTGCGGCGGCCAGGATTTCAATGGGAGACTCGGTGATGCTCTGCCCGTCGCGTCCGACATAGGCCAGGGCGTCGTTGTCGTCCGCCGTGCGGAGATAGACGAGGACGCCTTCGGGTCGCCGGGCATCGCCGGGATGCTGGCGGGAGGAGAATACCACGTCGGGGAGGTTGACGACGGCCTTTTCCAGCGCGGGGTCGGTGGCGACGGCGTTCCGCCAAATCTGGTAGGCGTGGGAGGTGAGGTCGACTTCACCGTCGGGCTCGCCGTCGAGGATGCCGGCTTTTTCGTGGTAAAGGTTGATGATAGGTTGGTCATCCTGGTCGTCCTCGAAAAAGGCTTCGTCGGCGCCGACGACTTCCGCGTTTTCGCGCACCCGGGCGCGCAGGTTGATGATGCGCTCCACGCCGTCGGAAGGCATGAAGGAGTGGCAGAGGATTTCCGGGGCGGTCTGGCCGATACGGTCAACGCGGCCGGCGCGCTGGATGAGGCGGATGATGGCCCAGGGTAGGTCGTAGTTGACGACGACGGCGCAGTCCTGGAGGTTCTGCCCTTCGCTGAGGACGTCGGTGGCGATGAGGATGCGGAGTTCCCGGTCGGGCGGCGTGTGCCGGCGCTTGTCGTTGCTGACGGGGCTGAATCGCCAGGCCATGGCCGTCGGGTCGGGAGAATCGCCGGTGACGCCGGCCAGGCGGGTTACGCCGCGGGCCAGGAGTTCGCTTTCCAGATAGCGCACGGTGTCGGCGAACTGGGAGAACACAATGACTTTCCGGTCGTGATAGGTCTCGGTGAGGAGGTCTTGGAGGGCGTCGAGCTTGGCGTCCTGGGCCGGGTTCCAGGCGCCGTTGCGCTGCAAGAGGGCCAGCAGGGCGTCGGCGTCGCTTTGCAGTTCGGCCTCCAGTTCGGGGCGGAACAGGTCGCGGCGCATCCAGGTGAACCGGCGGTGGAACTGGGCGGCGTACTCCTCGTAGATGCGGGCGGCGCGGCGCGCGAACGACTCCGCCGTCCGGAGCTGGGATGCGCCGGCGGCATTGAAAGCGTCATTGCTCATATCCATGTCCGTGTCGTCGTCGGGGTCGGCGAGCGCGCTTTGCGCCACGTCAACGTCCTCGTCGACGAAACGGGAGTCGAGCATTTCGGCGTCCTGGGGGCCTACCGGCAGCGGCAGCCCGTTGCGGAGGGCGTGAAGGAAGATATAGTTGCGGAGGGTGTGGCGCTCCACCGACCGGACGAAAGCGGCGCCGCTGCTTTCCAGCCTTTTGAACAGGTTGGTGCGGCAGAACCCCATCAGGCGTTTGCCGGCCCGCGCAAGGTTCTGAATTTGCCGGTCTTCGGCAGCCGTTGGCGGCGTGGCGGGATTGTCCAGCACGTAGTTGCCGAGGCCGTAGCGCGGCAGGCGCAGCCGCTCAATCAGGTCGACGGTTGTCGGGGCGTACAGCCGGGCGTACCGGTCGTCGGGGTCGGCATCGTTGACGGCGAATACGACGGTTTTGGGAACCCGCGTCGGGAAGTACGAGCGGTTGCCATCCTCGAAGGTAAGGAACTTGCGGCCGGTAGCAGGATCCGTATCGGCGTAGTGTTCCTGGACGAAGCTGCGGGTGCGTCGCACCATATACCGGCGCATCAGGTCGCGCCAGTCGTCGGGGTACTCGCTTCGCTCGAAGGCGGCCAGGCTGCGGGGGTTGGTCTGGCCCTGACGCCGGAACTCGGCTTCGCCTGCTTCGCGCAGCATCCGCTCCGGGCGGATTCCCAGATCCTGCTCCTCGCTGATGAACAGCCGCAGTTGGTTGGAGAGGTCGTGGTAGGTTTTGTTGTACGGCGTCGCCGAGAGCAGGATGCAGCGGCTCTCGTTCTCGCTGATGTACTCCCGGATGGCTCGGTAGCGCTTGCCGTCGCGCTTGCGCAGGTTGTGGCTCTCGTCGATGATGACCTGGTGGAAGCGGCGTAGATTGGGCAACTCGCTGAGCGCCCGGCTGAGGGACAGGACGCGGGCGCGGAGTCCATATTCGTCGCGGTACTCTTCCCACATTCTGACCAGGTTCTTGGGGCAGATGATGAGCGTCTGGGAACCCAGGTCGTCCTCAAAGATCCGCGCAACGGCGGTGGCGATCAGCGTCTTGCCCAATCCGACTACGTCGCCAATCAGGACGCCGCCGCGTTGGTGCAGATGATGGGCGGCGATTTTGACGGCGGCGGTTTGGAAATCGAAGAGACGGCTGCCGAAGATGCCGGGGATTTTGAACTCGGCGATGCTGACGCGGGCTTCGTGGGAGAGGTGGTAAGCCATTTTGAGATAGATGTGGTAGGGGGGAATCGGGTCAGGGCGGGCCCAGCTAGCCTCAATGATTTTCAGCAGCTCTTCGGTGATGTCCACGCAGTAGCGGTCGTTCCAGCGGTCATTGAACCATTGGCTGAGTTTGAGGGTGGCGTCGTGGTCGAGCACGTCGATGTTGAGTTCGCCCTGCTGGGAGAGGCCGGCGAAGGTCAGGTTGCTGCTGCCCAGGTAGCCGGTGACGGGGTTGTTGGGATCTTCCCGGAACAGCAGATAGAGCTTGGCGTGCAAGGGGTGGCGCAGGAAGAGTTTGACGATGACGCGCCCAGCCTTGAGTTGATGGGACAGACGGCGGAGGGCGGCTTCGTCGGCGTTGGTGGGCAGTCCCAAGGTGAGCTGCTGGCGCAGCTGCTCGGCCAGCTGTTGGCGCAGGCGGTGCGCGGTGGCGTTGTCCATCCCGGGCGGCTGCGCGCGGAGGGTCAGGGCTTCTCTGAGTTCTTGATTGGGCAGGCGCTGCATTCCCACCAGGAGGCGGCAGGGGCCCTCCTCCTGGTTCCAGGCGTCCACGTAAGGGGCGAGGTTGCCCCAGCCGCGGAGGTTGAAATAGCCGACGCAGAAGTCGGCCCGATTGGAGATGGACAGGGTTTCCTGAAGGGCCGGCGACAGCGTGGCGCCGGCGGTGAGGTTGTCGAATATCCTGGGCAATGTCGTCTCCCGTAATGTTGCTTCCCCTGTGCGAGCAGGCGTCGCAATCCGTTGACGTAGTGGTGCTTTCGTAGCATTCGCCACGGTGTTTGCTGTAAAGGCACTGTCATAACGCTAGGCGTCGAGCCGTTTCGCTACCGTCGGCCCATAAATGGTTGCGTTGCGTGTGCCTTTCGTGTAGTATGGGCACCAATCCAGCAGGCACAGTTTCAGCGGCAAACTGAGCTGTGCCTACTGTAATAACATGGTGGCGACCCTTGCGCTATTTGCGCTTTCAGGCTGGTAGGCTCTTCGCTTACCTTGCCGCCATCATGTTAACGGTAACAGACCGGCCGTTGCGGGTCTAGACTACGGGGCCATACGCCGATTTGAGCGGAAATAGGCTACGACAATCAGGGGGGATGCATGATAGCAGCGTTCACTAGCGTGTCCGAGGCGCAAGATCGCGCCAATCACTTGGATGCTTGCGCGCAAGCACTGGAGGAGCAGATAGGCAACCTGCAGGCCGAAAAGGTTGCTATTGAGGGCATGAAAGAAGCGACCTTGACGTGGATCAAGGCGAAGAGCGTTTCGTCGCCTGCGGACAGCTCGCGTCCCGTTACCGTCGAGGACATCATGCACTGTCGCAACCAGCGGGAAGTGTTGAGAGAGTACGCGTTGCGGAACGGCGGTTACGCTCGGCTGAGTGACGTTGCCAATCTGGTCGCGGAAGCCGGCAAATCCCGCGGCAAGCGTAACAGCGTGCGTTCGACCTTGACCAACTACTGCCGCGACAGCGACGAGTGGGTGTACAACGCGCCCGGAGTGTACCGCCTGAAGGAGACCGTCCCGTTGGACGAATTGCCCGAGGCTCCAAGCCGGACCGAAGTTCCCGCTACCGTTTCAACCCCGGCTGATGACGGTGGCGGGAGTGCCCCGTCGGAATCGACGGATGCTCTCTCACTGCCTATGGCTGTGGCCTGACCCGTCCGCGAGCCGGTTGCTTGCCTAATCGAAATCGAATCGAGCACACCGAGAACTGCATTCTGCATTCAATGACCATGCACCCATCGTAATCGTAGAACGTGGCGAGGCCGTCAGAGCGCCAACTCCGACAGCCTCAGTAACCATCGGAGCCCCAGCCGTAAGGAGCCTGCCGTATGGTCGCTTTCGATCATACTCGCAACGCGGATTCTCCGCAACCGGAACCGGGCCATTCTGTGAATGGCCCGGGGGCTGTGGCGTCATCGCCACCAGCCATGCCGACGAGCGGCTATCTTTTCTTGGCCAGCATCGTCCGGTCGGTACGTACTCACGGCGGCTCGCTGGCCGAGAAACTGGATGCGCCACACCGGAGCGGCAAGGGCGGGCGCCGTGGATATGGCGCGATGGCTAAGCTCACTGCGGTATTTTTGCAGTCCGTACTCAACATCCGCTATGCCAACCGTTTCCTGGCCGAGCTGGATGGCAATCCCAGATTGCTTGCAATGTGCGACTTGAAGCAGGCCCCCGATGAAGGCACCTACAGCCGCTTCGTGAAAGCCGCCACAGAATACGCGGACGAAGTCGACCTTGTTATGGCCCAGGTGGTACTGGAAATCGGAGATGAGTTGGAACGGCTGAGAGCGGCCGGCGTCGTGCCGGCGGACGCGCCGAGATTGGGCGACTACGTTGCCTTCGACTCAACCGACATTGAAGCCTACGGCAATCCGAAGCGTAGCATGCCGAGAGATCCTAGCGCTACTTGGGGGTATCGGACTCCAAAGAGCAAGAGCAGCAACAAGGAGAAGAAAGAGGTGTTTTACGGTTACAAGTTGCACGAAGCCGCCGACGCCTACTACGGTTTGCCTTTGGCGGGCATAGTCCTGCCGGCTAACGAGGGCGATGGTCCACAGCTGCCCAAAATGCTGGATGAAGTCCGACGGCTGCACCCTCAGATTGTGACGAAGTTCGCTACCGCCGATAAAGCCTACGCGGGGCAGGAACGGTTGCAGCGCTTGGTGGCTCACGGGATTATTCCCGTTGTCGCCATTCCCAAGCCGCGTGAGGATGCGGCCGGCAAGCGGTTGTACGACGGCATCTACACTGAGGAAGGTCGACCTACCTGCATAGGCGGTGAACCGATGGCGTACTGGGGTTATGATTCGGAGAAGGGGCACCTATTCCGTTGTCCCAGCAAAGGCTGTGCCCTGAAGCACAAGGTGCATTGGTCTCGCCACTGCGACTGCGAGGTTTGGGAGAAGCCGGAAGCCAGGCTGCTGCGGATCATCGGCATCCTGCCGCGGTTCACTGATGAGTGGAAGCGGATTTACCGGATGCGGATGGCTATTGAGCGGTATTTCCGTAGCGCCAAACACTCGCGGCTTTTGGATCGCCATCAATTCCTTGGTATCGCCAAAGTGAGTCTGCGCGTGAAGATTGCGCGGCTGGCGTACTTGGCAACGGTGTTGGCAAGGCTCAAAGCCAACGACTACGCTGGGATGTGGCAAATGCCGGTGCTTTTGCCACGATCGCGGCACCGGACAGGCGGATCACCGCCAGTTGCTGCATGCCGGAATGCTAACTGCGGCTGTTGCGCTTGGTGGCTGGAAGTGGCGTAGCTCTTTTCCGCGTTCAGTGCTTTCTGGCGCCGGCGCTGTTCCATAGCGGAGCCGTGCCGGCGCTGAACGTGTGAGTGGGCGAAGTGTAGCGTGCTTTTCTATCGATGATCCTGCGTTCGTCGGCGTTTGCTAAAAAGGCGAAAGTACGGCGACGGAAACCGCCATTGCTCTCGCTGATTTCAGCCATCGCCCTGGCTGGCAATCAGTTTCGCAATTTTCTCAATCCTTCGCCGGCGCGGTCCAGGGTTTTCTTGATTTCGCTGTCGTCAGAATTCGCCAGTTTCTCCGGTGTGCGGCTCTTGGATGTGAGAACCTCTTCAAGATGCCCTTGCCGCTCGCTGGCCAGAACCACGTACTTGTCCTTTTCAAACAACGCCACCGCCGGGTACTCTTCCCCCTGACATTCCCAAAGCTCAAAGTCCCGGAAATCGTCGCTCTCACAGTCCCGCCCGTCTTCCAGTTCCTCACGGATGATTTCAAAGTCAAAATCGCCTTGCAGAATTTCCAGCTCGCCATCCACCAGGGCCTGGACGATGATGTCGTCTTCATCAATCTCCAGGAAGCCGTGAGATCCCTCCTCCACCAAGCCTTGGTCTTCAAGGTATTCGGTGTAGTCTTCGGGTACGTCGCCACCGTAAAATGCCCGACCGTCCCAAATGGCTACCAGCTCGGCGTCGCCCGGAACGTAGCCCAGCACATCTCCGCCGCCGGATGCTCCGTCGCCCCCTCCGCCGCCAATCACGCCGGTCATCAGCAGCACACCCACGATGACTGCTATCAGAACCACCACGCCGATACCGCCGCCGCCAATGGCCAGCGTCCGACCTGTGATGGTGAATCCGCCGCCGGAAGGCCGGCCGCCCTGAGGTGCGTTGTTGCGTTGTTGTGGGTTCCCGTTCGTTGCCATCGTGTTCAATCCTCCTGCAATCGAGTTCGGTTTGATTTCGTTTGATGCGGTTTTGTGTTTGCGACAGCGGGATCGCTGACGCGCCAGCGGCGGCCACGACCGCCAGCGCGCCAGCGCGAATTGAGACTATTGCTGATGTGAGGACGTCGTGGGACTGTCAGGGTTGTCCGGAACAGCTTGCCGATATCGCCTCTTGCGCTTTTTCAACAAGCTCCCAATCGCTTTCTACGTTCTCAAGCTTTACCCTCCGCCCATCTGTGCCGCGGATGATTACCGCCTTGAACAGCGATCCGGCGCGAGTGATGCTGGCGACCTCATCATGCTGATATGCGACGATGCGGTTGTTGCCCCAGCGATGCACGATGATTCGCTGTGTAGTCACCAGGCATTCCGCATTTTTGAACCTGTCCCGCTGTATCAGGGCAACGACTACCATAATTACGGCCGGCAGCAAGAAAAAGAAAAATCCAACCACTACGCCGCACCCTATGGTGGCGTAAAAGCGCGACATATTAGTGGTTGCGACATACACCACTTCCTCTCCAGGTAAAAGCGGGGATGAAGTGTGAGCGAGCATGATGAAGGCACTCCTGCGATTGAATGGCATCCGAGCGAAAGGCTCATCTTGGTTCAGGCCCGTATTCGTTGTTTCCGTCGCTGCCCGTCAGATTGAAGAAGAGGAGGATGAAAAAGCCAAAAAATGGCACGAAAAGCAACAGAAGCCACCAGCCGGAACGCCCAGTATCATGGAGACGCCGGACCCCCAGGGACCAACGGGGGATGATGGTCGCCAGTTGATAGATGCCCAACAAGATGAGCAGCCACCAGCTGGTTGTGAACACCATGATCCACAGGACAGTGACGATGGCAAGGTGGACCGGGTAGAACGTCCAGTACTCAAACCTGGTAGACCTCCCCGAGAAGTCGGCGTACCTCAGAAAAGGCTCAACGAATGGCATTTGATCTTCTCCAAATCGGAAATTTCGCCATCATTAATAATCACCTTTTGCTCTCCTGCCAATAGAATATATGCTATGGCTAAGCCGGTTCCCCGCCGCTACCATCCTTCCCTATGAACGTGAACGCCTACCAACAAGCCTTTGGCCAGCGAATCAGAGAACTGCGCAAACGCCAGCACGCCACCTTGGAAAATCTGGCCCACGATGCCGAGATACATGTAACCTACCTGTCCGGCATCGAGCGCGGCATCCATAACCCATCTCTGAAGATCATCGTCGCCATCGCCGCGCAGCTGGGCGTACCGATGGCCGAACTGTTCGACTTCCACGTCGACATCATTAGCGATAACGATGCCCCCCCCCCCCCCCCCCCCCCCCCCGACCTGACCGAGTCAAAACCTACTTGCTCGGCTGGAAGCGACGCTGCCGGCGGCTCGGCATGAATGAGTCAGGCATGGCCAGGTACACCCAACCATCCGGCTGTAAAGGTTCCTGGTCTTCCGGTCAGCGAGAATCAATCATCGTTGCTACAACGGCAAATACGGTCGTGCTGCCCCTGACTTCTGAGATGTGTCCTCGGAGCTCAGCCGTGGCGTTGTTGACGGGTTGGTGGATCCACAGCGCCGCGGGAGCGTTGTCATTCAGCCGGTCCGGAGGTAAGAAATGTGTTAGCGCGACGCTGGCGCGATTTCCGGCGACGCTGCCGATAACGCCGATGGGGTAGATGAGTTTTGGGGCATGGAAGTTTCCTTGGTCGGGTCTGGAGCGTGGGTAAAAAACCGGGCCGGCTCAATGAGCCGGCCCGGTAGGGGGCGATTAGGTTGCTTCAGAAAAGCGTACGCTGGTTGGGAGCAGATTTGCCTTTCCAGCTGCGCGGAACGTTTGTACCGCTGTGCCGTTTGGACGGTAACGGTATGGAGAACTCGAAGGTTCTATCTATTGCAAAGCATCGGCTGGGCGGCGGTAGGGTTCAGTGGTAGAATCGGGAGTATGCGGGATTTTGGCGTTGTGGGGCCGCCCACGTCAAAGGTGGACGCCTGGCCGCCGAGGTAGAATCGGGAGTATGCGGGATTTTGGCGTTGTGGGGGTTGGCTATCAAATCACAGCGCAAGGGAATCCGGTGTGATTCAGGGAACTAACTCAACCCAGCGCCAGCGGTTGCAGGATCGGAGTATTGCCTCGTGGCAGACTATTACGTTTCATACGACGCCCGCGATGACCGAGGCCGGCGCATTCCCCGGCGGCTGAGGATGCTGCTTGCTGTCATCCTTATTGGGCTGCTCATCGGGCTGTTGGCGGCGATGACGGCATACCTTCTGGCCTCCAGCCAGGATGGGAATGGGTGGATCTCATCTGCCGGGTTCCCATTGGCGACTGTTCCAACCGCTACGCTTTATCCGACCTACACGCCTTACCCGACGTACACTCCGGCCGCTCCCGCTACGCCTTATCCGACCTACACGCTTTACCCGACGTACACCCCGGCCGCTCCCGCTACGCCTTATCCTATCCTCGTTCCAACGGAGACTGCCGGCGCGCCAACCCCAACGGCTCGTATCTGCGCCGACCGGGGCGCGCTGGAGGCGCTTTACCACGCCACAGGCGGCCCAGACTGGACTAGCAACGACAATTGGCTGGATAAGGATGCGCCATTGGATGATTGGTATGGGGTCGTTACCGACGGCAACGGCTGTGTGACCAAATTGTCCCTCCACTCTAACGAGTTGGAGGGCGAGATGCCGGCGGAGCTGGGGAACCTGGCCAACTTAGAGCATTTATATCTAAACAACAATCTGTTGGAGGGGGAGATCCCGGCGGAGCTGGGGAACCTCGTCAACTTGGAGCACCTGTGGCTCAACGGGAACCGATTAACGGGCGAGATCCCGGCGGAGCTGGGGAACCTGGCCAACTTGGGGGTGTTGTGGCTGGGAGACAATCAGTTGGAGGGTAAGATACCGGCGGAACTGGGGAGTATCGGCAGCATGGAAGAGTTGGTTCTCCACGATAATCGGTTGGAGGGTGAGATACCGGCGGAACTGGGTAATCTCGTCAACTTGGAAGACTTGTATCTCCAAGTCAATCAGTTGACGGGGGAGATACCGGCGGAGCTGGAGAACCTCGGCAACTTGACATGGTTGTCCCTTGTAGGCAATCAATTCACCGGGTGCGTGCCGGCTACCTTCCGTGAGGCTCCCAACAATGACATGGATGAAGCGGGGTTGCCGGACTGCAACTAGGGTGACGGCGACCCAAGGCGGGCGATCCGTATCCAGTCACGGATGGGAAGTAGAAGCGCCGTCTCAATCCGGATTGAGGATTTCAGGATTGGGCCTGCCCAGGGTCTGGGTTGCGGCCCTGTATCGGAGCATGGGGACATGGGTTGAGACTTTCGCCGGAACGACGGTTAGAAAGCGCTCTTTGCAGCGGGTAAGGGCAGTTCCTTCATGGAGATGGAGGAGTGAATGCGGCGGTGGAGCGCCGCCAAAGGGTTGGCGGCATTGGGGCAGCGTTGACAAGCGGGCGAGGCGCCGCCACAATTGCGGCGCCGGCCGGGGAGTTGGCCGGCTTTCGTTTTTATTGGCACAAGGAGAGACGCTTATGGCAGATTTGAACGATGGGGAGGCGCTGGCGCTGGCCAAGTCCGCGGGAATCGAGATACCGGGGGATTTGCTGCCGGAGGTTCGGGAGTCTTTGAACGGCCTGCTGGAGGCGTTAGAGGCCATCACGGAGCCGGATGTGGCGGGGATTGAACCGCTACCCATTATTGTGTCGGATACAGCGCGGAAGCAGGAGGCATGATTATGGCGAAGGAGAGTATCTGCTATCTTTCGGCTACGGAGCTGGGAGCGCGCATTGCAGCGGGCGAAGTGTCTTCGGCAGAGGCGACGGAGCTGTATCTGGAACGCATCGCCCTGCTGGACGGCAACTATGCATCGTACATTACGGTTACGGCGGAACGGGCGCGGTCGGACGCGCAGCAGGCTGACGCCGAGATTGCCGCAGGCAACCGGCGGGGGCCGCTGCACGGCGTGCCGGTGGCGGTGAAGGACCAGTTCGATACAGCGGGAATCGTGACGACCAACGGGTCGACGATTCTGGCGGAGAACGTTCCCGGCGATGACGCTACGGTGATGGCGAAGCTGCGGGACGCCGGCACAGTGCTGCTGGGCAAGCTGAACATGAGCGAGTACGCCAGCGGCGACGCTTTCCGCCATCCTTACGGTCGGCCGCGGAATCCGTGGGACACCCGGAGGAATCCGGGCACGTCGAGCAGCGGGTCGGGGGCGGCGACGGCGGCGTTTCTGTGCGCTACGTCGCTGGGAGAGGATACGGGCGGGAGCATCCGAGGGCCGGCAGCTTTCTGCGGGCTGGTGGGGATACGCCCTACATTCGGCAGGGTAAGCCGGCATGGGGTGTTCGGGGCAAGCTGGTCGATGGACACGGTGGGGCCGATTTCGCGGACGGTTACGGACTGCGCGCACACGCTGGCGGCAATTGCAGGGCATGATCCCAAGGACGCGCAAACGTGGGACGTACCCGTGCCGGACTACGCCGCCGCGCTGGACGGGAATGTTCGGGGCCTGAAGTTGGGCATCGTGGTTGAGCGCGTCCATAGCGACGCGAATGACCCGGAGGTGCGCGAGGCGGTGATGGCCGCGACGAAAGTCTTGGCCGGGCAGGGGGCTGAAGTCCGAGATGTTTCCATACCGCTTATAGTTAACTCGTCGGAGATTTCCTATGCCATCATCAGCAGCGACGCCGCAACGCTGAACTGGGACATTATCGCTACGGAGCGGCTGCGAGAGTTGGACCACAACAACCAGGTGCGCCTGTTGATGGGCAGCGTAATACCGGCCAAGGCGTATCAGAAAGCAATGCGTCTGCGGGAGGCGCTGCGCCGTCAGATTCTGGCAACACTGGAGGATGTGGACGCACTGATTATGCCGGCGTCGTCGGCGCCGGCGACGCCGATACCGGAGTCAGCCGGCCTGGGCACGAAGGCTGACGTAATCGCCGGGTTCAAGGGGCGACGGGGGTTCACAGCGCCTTTCAACCTGGCGAACCTGCCGGCGTTGTCAATCAACTGTGGCTTTACCGCCTCAGGTCTGCCCATTGGCCTGCAAATCGCTGGGCGGGCCTTTGACGAGACCACCCTCTTTCGCCTCGCCTACGCTTACGAACAAGCTACTGAGTGGGGCGAGCGCCGGCCGCCGGGCGTATAATCGAGCGGAAACGGAGGCGCTGCACCATGCCGAATCCCAATGAACTTACCGCCGCCCAAGCCGCCCGGGCCATCGCTGCCGGACAGATTACCGCGGTGGAGCTGGCGGAGGCCTGCCTCAATCGCATTGAGGCGTTGGACGGGCAGCTGCTGGCGTGGGTTTATGTTGACCGCGAAACGGTTTTGGCTGACGCGCGCGCCGCCGATGACATGGCCGGTGCCGGCCGACCGCTCGGCCCGTTGCACGGCGTACCCGTCGGGGTAAAGGACATTTACTACACCGCCGGCATACCGACGCGGGCGGGCAGCGAGGTTTATAAGGACTTTGTGCCGGACTGCGACGCGGCGTCGCTGACGCTGCTTAAGCGGGCCGGCGCGATTATGCTGGGGAAGGCGGTTACCACTGAGTTCGCCTGCCTGGATCCGTCGCCCACTTTCAACCCGTGGAACAGGGCGCACACGCCGGGCGGCAGCAGCAGCGGCTCAGCAGTGGCAGTGGCGGCCCGGATGTGTCCGGCCGCGCTGGGCTCGCAGACGGTTGGCTCGGTGCTGCGGCCGGCGGCGTACAACGGCGTGGCGGGATTCAAACCGACTTTCGGCCGGGTGAGTCGGCACGGCGTAGTCCCGGTCAGCTGGAACCTGGACACTGTGGGCTGGCTGACGCGCTCGGTGGAAGACGCGGCCTTGCTGTTGCAGGTTATGGCCGGGCCCGACGGGGCAGACCCGGTGTCGTCCCGGGAGCCAGTGGGAGATTACCTCACCGCCGTATCGGGGCCGGCTGAGCCTCGTATCGGGCTGCTGCGTCGCTACTTTTACGAGAGGGCGGACGCGGAGACCAGGCGCCATCTGGACGGCACAGCGGAGCGGCTGGCTAAAGCCGGCGCCGAGATTGAAGAGCTGCCGATGCCGGACAGCATTGAAACCGCCTATGATGACCAGCGGCTGATTATGTCGGTGGAGGCTGCCGCTTTTCACGAACCGATGTATCGTCGGCAAGCGGAGGAGTACCAGCCCAAGCTGCGCGCGATGCTGGCTGAGGGGCTGGCGACGGACGCCATCACGTACTCCCGGGCGCTGGAACGGCGACGAGGGTTCATTGACGATATGCAAAAGCTGTCGCAGCAGTGCGACGCGCTGCTTACGCCGGCTACTCCGTCGCCGGCGCAACCGGATCGCACGAACACGGGTGACCCGTCCTTTCAGGGGCCATGGACGTCCTGCGGCTTGCCAGCCATTGCGCTGCCGTCGGGTCTGGCGGAGTCCGGGCTGCCTATGAGCATCCAGCTGGTGACGTCTCCTTTTGCGGAAGGACGTCTCCTGTCGGTGGCGGCGTGGTGCGAGGCGGTATTGGGCATAGAGTTGGCGCCGCCGCTGTAAGGCGGCCGGTTGGGCGGCAAAGGATGGGGCGTACGCGCTATAGTTCTTATGCGTTACGGCGATACCTGATACAATACCGTCAAAAGCGACAGCCCCAGGCGCACCATGACTACTGCCCGACTGCAAACATCCCCGGCGCCGGCAGCCTTCGGCCTATTGGGCGCAGCGACGGATATGCCGGAGGTTGGAAACTTCTTGATACCGTTGTTCGAGTTTGGACAGTCGCTAGACGACCCGGGCTTGGACGAATGGCTTGAGGCATTCGCCGCCCGCAACAAGGACAGCCTGGGCGCGTTTGAAATCACGGCCGGCGGGGAGCTGAAAATTATGCCTCCCACTGGAATCCCAGGGTACTGGCATGAGACTGAAATAACGGCAGATGTTGGGCTTTATGCGAGGAGCAGAGACGGGAAAGCAGGCGGCCCCTCCGGACGTTTCCGGATGCCGGACGGCTCACGGGCAGGGCCTGATGCAATCTGGTTTTCGGATGAACGCTGGAACGCCGCCACCGATGAGGAGCGCCGTCCGCCCTTCGCATCGATTGTTTCTGATTTCATCTGTGAAATCGTTTCGCCATCCAATCGCGGGCCGCAGTTGGCGGCAAAGGCGCAGATGTTCATCGCCAACGGCACGCGCCTGGCCTGGATCATAAATGCGGAGCGGAGGACGGTATCAATCTACCGGCCAGGGCGGGAACCGGAAACGCTTTACGACCCGGAGACTCTGACGGGGGAGGATGTTATGCCGGGTTTCGCTTTTGACGTTCGGGCGCGGATTTTTGAGAATATGGCCTGAACCGCGGGCCGTGGAGAATGTTGGCTATGGAAGATGAGGTATTCCTGTCTCGTATGCAGGACAAGCTGGAACGGATAACCAACCGCGACGTTGAACTGCGCGTAATTGACGACGACCCCAACTATCTGGAAGTTGACCTGGAAGCGGGGATTCCTCGCGTGGCGCTGGGGCGCAACGTGTACGAATATCCCGGCTTTGCCCGGATGTGTCTGGAGTATGCGGCGGCGACAATCAACGAGGGCCGGCACATTGGGGAGCTGGAGTTTCACGTACTGCTGGCCCGCAACTGATGTCGCCGCCGCCGGAGCCGCCTGACGCCCTTAAGCCCTGGTACTATCAGGGCTGGTTCATTGTTCCTACTTTTGTGTGGTGGCCGTGCAGCGCCATCCTGTTCATACGCTCGCCATGGCACAACGGCGTAGTTTCGGGGGCATTGTCGTGGGCCTGGCTAATCGTAGGGGGCGGCTTTATATTCCTGCGCACGCGATTGCGGATACAGGACGGGGGTCCTTTGCTTGACGACCCGACGCTGCTCGCCCTGGTTGCGCCGGGCATCCTGCTGACGATAGTGACGCAGACGCTCTGGCTGGCCCGCGACCGGCCACGCATCCGGCGCATACGCGACGCCGGGGGCTTTGCCAACTATGCCAACGCGGAAGGCAGGAGGACGGAAGGGCAAGGCAGCGGTGAAGCGGCGCCGCATCAGCGGAGACGGTCAAATCGCGGCAGCGTCCGCAGCCGTCGCCGGCGGCGCTAGAACACCGGCGCCATCCACCAACCCTTGCACCAACTCAATACGCTCGTCGGTAGCGGAGAAAGCCATGCCCATAGGGGTGATGGTGATGTGGCTGTCCTTGTGGGCGGATATATCGGTGCCGTGTCCGCCGGCCAGGATGGGGCGATTGCGGGAAATCCAGTAGCGGCGGTGTCCAAAGGAATCTTCGGTCCGGACGGATTCGCCGTAGGCGCGCCCGCCGAGCCGGGTTACCCGCACGCCGGCGATTTTCTCGGCCGGCTCGTTGGGTATGTTGACGTTGAGGAAGTAGGGAGGCGACACGGCGGGCGCGTCGGCAAGGCGGCGGGACAATGCAGCCACCACTTGCGCCGCCAAGCCATAGCGAGGCGACTGCACGGAACCTACCGAGATTGCAATGGTGGGATAACCGCGCACGAATCCCTGCATGGCTGCGCCCACAGTGCCGGACACGAGGACATCCCAACCCAGGTTGGAACCGCGATTGATGCCGCTGACTACCAGGTCGGGCTTGGGGTTCACCAGCTGCTCTAACGCCAGGATGCATGAGTCGGCGGGGGTGCCCTGTACGGCCCACGCGGTAATCGGGTAGGGCAAGTCAAGACGGGCATCGACGGAGGGTTCCGGCACGGCGTCGGCGCTGCGTGGGGGAGTGTCGTCGCCGGGGGCGTACTGCAGGAGGTATTGCTCTGCCGGAACCTGGTGAGCGAACAACGGCGCGTGCAGGGTCAGGGAGGCTCCGACGCCGGACTGCTCCCGGTCGGGGGCGACGACGGCAACCTCGCCAACAGCGGAGAGGGTGCGGGCGGCAGCCCACAGCCCGGTAGCGTGAATGCCGTCGTCGTTAGTGAGGAGGATTTTCACGTGGCGACCTCGCATGCTTGACAATAACTAGGAAAGGCAGTATCCTACACTCCGCGGTTAGCGGGCATAGCGCACGTCTAGGAAACAGAGGAGGTACCATGGATTATTAGATTAAGGCAGAGAGTATAAGCAGGAATCAGGAATTGATCGCTGATGAGGCTACCAGCCTCCAAGGAGAAATCTAATGACATCAGAAATCACAGCTCGATGTGAAACGGCTGAGCTGATATTCCAAAAAGTCGAACAGGCCACGGGAATACATATCCCTCGATATGGTTCATTGGCGTCTCGGAGAGAATCGATGTACCGGCAACTTAATGCACTGTTCAATAACAGGAAAATTCGCATTTGATCATTTGGGGCCGCTGCTTAATAAGCAGCGGCCTCTTTAACTATCTCGATGACTCTCCACGTTAGTGGTGGGCCAGGCCGATGGCGTGGAGGAGAGCGTGCTTCACTTCTACCGGGGCAACGCCGGCCCGGAAGTCGGCGGAAGCGTATATGTCGCCGATTATGTCAACGCCGGCGGCGTTCAAATCGTCGCTGAGGCGCGCGGCGGCGGCGGAGACGCTGTCCATGGTGAGGGTGGTTCCCGCCAGCGCCTGCTCCACCGAGGGGGCTTTCACTGGGCGCGGTGTCAAGCCTCCTACCGCCACCGACGCGGCGGTGCAGCGGTCGCCGTCCATGGTCACTACCACGGCGCCGCCGACTACTGCGTAGAAGCTGGCCGGGTGCGCCATTTTGGCGTACTCGGCGCGCTGGTTGGCGGCCAGCGTCGGTACACTAATCGAGGTAATCAGCTCGTTCTCGGCCAGAGCGGTGGCGAAGGCGTCGGCGATGAGATCAGCGACGGCGATGCTGCGGCTCCCCGACGGGCCTTGTACCGTAACGGAGGCGCCCAGGGCCGTCAGCACTGTAGCCCAATCCGACGCCGGGTCGGCGTGGGCGAGATTGCCGCCGATGGTGCCGCAGTTGCGCACTGCGGGGTCGCCGATGCCGCCGGCGGCTTCCGCCAACAGGCCGTTGGCCTGCCGCACTTCGGGTGACGCGGCAATTTCGGCGTGCGTAGTCAGGGCGCCGATGCTGATGGTATCGCCGGCGACGGTGACGCCGCGCAAGTCGGCGATGCCGCCGATATCGATGAGCAACTCAGGCCGGGCCAGGCGGAACCGCATCAGTGGTATCAGGCTGTGACCGCCGGCCAGCAATTTGGCGTCCGGATTATCGGACAGGAGCCGTATGGCCTCTGCTACCGAGCCGGCCTTGCGGTATTCAAACTCTGCTGCAAACATTGTTTTCAGTCCTCGTAGGGGTGTTGTGCATGGCCGGCTAGTGGCTGTGTTCGCGCCCGTGGTCATGGCCATGGTTATGCCCGTGGCCGTTGTGGGAGTAGCCGCTTTGTTGGATGGCGCGCCAGACCTTTTCGGGCGTGAGCGGCATATCCAGGCGGTCGATGCCCATGGGCTTCAGCGCGTCCATAACCGCGCTGTAGATGGCGGCGGTAGATGCGATGGTGCCGGTTTCGCCGATGCCTTTCACGCCCAGGGGGTTGTGAGGCGACGGCGTAACGGTGGAGTGCACCTCGATGTCGGGCACAAGGTGGGCGCGGGGTATGGCATAGTCCATCATAGACCCGGTGAGCAGCTGGCCGCTGTCGTCATAGACTGCGCCCTCCCAGAGGGCCTGGCCGGCGCCTTGCACGACGCCGCCGTGAACCTGGCCTTCAACCACCATGGGGTTGATTTGCGGCCCGCAGTCGTCAACGGCGATGTAGCGGTCAAGGGTAATATGCCCGTTGTCGGGGTCGACGCTGACGATGGCGGCGTGGGCTCCGAAGGGGTAGCTGAAGTTGGGCGGGTCGTAGTAAGTGCTGGCTTCCATGCCTGGCTCGATGCCCTCGGGCAGGTTCCAAGCGACGTTGGCCTGTAGAGCGATGTCCTGGATGGTCTGCGCCCGGTCGGGGGCGCCGCGGACGAAGAATTGGCCGTCGGCGTACTCAATATCGGCCTCGTCGGCTTCCAGGAGGTGGGCGGCAATGACTTTGGCCTTGTCCCGCAGTTTCCGCATGGTGAGGGCTACGGCGGCGCCGCCGACTACGGTAGTGCGGCTGCCGTAGGTTCCCCAGCCCATGGGGGTGGTGTCGGTATCGCCGTGGACTACTTCGACATCGTCCACGTCAACGCCGATTTCGTCGGCGACAATCTGGGCAAAAGTGGTTTCCTCGCCCTGACCGTGGGGAGATGTGCCGATGAACACATTGACTTTGCCGGTGGCGTAAATGCGCACGGTGGCCGATTCCCACAGGCCGCCGCCAAATCCGACGGCGCCGGCAACTTGAGAGGGGCCGAGGCCGCAAATCTCGCAGTAGCAAGCGATGCCGATGCCGCGGTAGGTTCCGTGATCCCGTTCGTGGGACTGGTCGCGGCGGAACCGGTCGTAGTCGACGTGGCCGAGCAGTTGGTCGAGGGCTGCGGCGTAGTTGCCGCTGTCGTAAGTGATGCCGATGGCAACGTCGCGGTTGTTGTCAAAGGGTTCAATGAGGTTGCGCCGGCGCACTTCCACGCTGTCGATTCCCACGGCGTCGCCGACTTTATCCATGAGGCGCTCCAGCAGGAACGTGGCTTCGGGGCGGCCGGCGCCGCGATAGGCTTCCACCGGGGTGGAGTTGGTGAACACGCCGTACACGTCTGCCTTAATGTTGGCGATGTCGTAGGGGCCGGAGTACATCAGGCCGTGCAGGATAGTGGGAATTCCGGGAGCGGCGGTGGAGAGGTAGGCGCCCATGCCGGCATAGACGACGCTGCGCACGGCGGTTACTTTGCCGTCGGCGTTGGCGGCCATTTCAACGTATTCCACGTGGTCGCGGCCGTGGGTGGTGGCAATGTAGTTCTCGGTGCGGGTTTCGGTCCACTTCACGGGGACGCCCAGCTGCATGGAGCAGAAGGCCGCTATCATTTCCCAGGGATAGACGGCAATCTTGGCGCCAAAGCCGCCGCCGACTTCCGGCGCGATTACGCGGATTTTGTGCTCGGGAACGCCGGTAACGAGGCAGGTTACGAACCGGGCGATGTGCGGGTTCTGCGTGGTGTTCCAGATGGTCAGCTCGCCCATAGCCGGCGACCAGGAAGCGATTGCCGAGCGGGTTTCCATCGGAGTGGGGATTAGCTTTTGCTGGTTGATAGTCTCGCTGACGGTAACGGCGGCGGCGGCAAAGGCGGCGTCAGTATCTCCGCCGGCGGCTACCCAGTGGAACGCCTGGTTGTTGGGGGCGTCTTCGTGGAGCTGCGGCGCGCCGTCGGCCATGGCGGCCTCGGGGTTGATGACGGACGGCAGCGGGGAGTAGTGAACTTCAATCAGTTCCAGAGCGTCCTCCGCCTGGTAACGGTTTTCCGCCACTACTACGGCGACGGCGTCGCCGACGTAGCGAACCGTGTCGCTGGCGATGGCGGGGTAAGCCACGGCCTTCAGGTCAGAGTCGGGGATTGCCCAAGCGCAGGGTATGGGGTTCAGTACGCCGGCAATGTCTGCGCCGGTATAGACGGCCAGCACGCCGGGGGCGGCTTCGGCGGCGTCGGCGCTGATGCCGGTGATGCGGGCGTGAGCGTGGGGGCTGCGGAGGATGGCGGCGTGCGCCATTCCCGTGAGCTTGATATCATCGGTATAAGCGGCCTGGCCGGTAATCAGGCGGGGGTCTTCCCGCCGGCGGATGCCCGAGCCGAAGATGCGGGTAGTCATCGCTCAACCTCCTTTAGTTGGTGGAACTGCGCCCGGCGGCGGCAGCGGCCAGCGCGGCCTTGACGATGTTGTTGTAGCCGGTGCAGCGGCACATATTGCCTTCCAGCCCGGCGCGCACTTCTTCCGCCGTCGGGTCGGGGTTGCGCTCGATGATTTCGGTAACGGAGATAATCATGCCGGCGGTGCAGTAGCCGCATTGCAGGCCGTGATTGTTCCAGAAGGCTTCCTGAACGGAGGTGAGGTTGCCGTCGTGGGCCAGGCCTTCGATGGTGATTACGTCGGCGCCATCGGCCTGAACGGCAAAGGCGGTGCAGGATTTTATGGTGGAGCCGTTCATCTTGACGACGCAGGCGCCGCACTGGCTGGTGTCGCAGCCGATTTTGGTTCCGGTAAGGTTGAGGGTCTCGCGGAGGAAGTGAACCAGGAGAGTGCGGGGTTCCACTTCGGCGGAATGGAAGCGGCCATTCACGTTGACCGTGATGGGTATTTTGTTCGGCAAGATACACCTCCTCCGTAAGGGGGAAAGGCCGCCATCGCACAGCGGCCTAGTATGAGGTAGCGGCAATGTGAACAAAGAGCGGCAGACGCAGATTCACACGCTGGGCAGTATAGACCGCAGCCGGCGGGCGGTCAAATGGGGCCGGCGGGCGAGGGATGGCGTTAATCAGTCTAGCGGCGTGCGGGGGTTTTGGCTGCAATCCGGTATAATGCCAAAGTCGTTGGCAAGAGCGTTGGAGGCGACGAGCATACGTTGGATTGGATAGGAACAGCTTACCGGGATGGGTAAGCAACGGACGTCAAGGAGACGGGGGCAAAGGGCATTGAGTACCCAAAGGAACATTCGGCAGAACTACAACCCATTTGGTGTGAGAGGCCGCATCGGACGATTGGGGTTCGTGATAACCATGCTGGGAGCGACGGCGGTGATGGCTGCGACGGCAGCAGGGGCGGCGCCCATGTACTTCGCCTTCACTGCCCTAACTGGCGGGGAACTGATATTAGGGGACGGCTGGGCTGAACTGATGTTAATGATGGCGTTAGTGGTGGGCGTCAGCGTCGTGTGGAGATATGCGACGGTTGCGGCCTGCGTCAAGCGGCTCGCAGATGTGGGTTGGCCGATATGGATTGCCGTGGGCGTATTCATCCCGCTTTTGAACATAGCGCTATGGATTGCGCTGACCGTTGTTCCGGGAAAGACCGGCGGGAACTACCGGGCGCTACGACCCGCTCCCATCCTTATCGCGATTGCCATCGGCAGCGTTCCCATGGGCCTGGCTATTCCAGTCGCAGCGATGGTATTCGACCTAGGCACCACCTTCCCCATGGCCATCTACGGCATTCCTCTCGTCAGCCCCGTGGGCTTCGCCGTGGTGACGGGGTTAATCACCGTCGGCATTCCCGCTCTCGCCGCCTACATCGGCATCCGCATCGCAGCGCGGTCGTCGCCATCCCGCCAGCGCAGTGCCGACAGCAGCCGGGCCTAGCCCAGATACAGATCGGAGGCCCGGGCGAATCCGGGCATGGCTCCCTCCAGCACTCTGTCCTCCAGGCAGTAGGATATGCGGAAGTGTCCCGGAGCGCCGAAGCCCTTGCCAGGAACTACCAGCACGTTGTACTCCTGCAAGGCGGCTACGAAGGCTTCATCGTCAGGGAGAGGCGAACGTGGGAAGAGATAAAAGGCGCCCTGGGGTTTCACTACCGAGTAGCCCATGGCGGTCAGGCTGTCGTACAGGAAATCCCGCTTCCGCTGATACTCGGCGATGTCCACGGAGGCGTTCTGCACGGCGCGCACGACGTGCTGCATCAGGGCCGGCGCGTTGACGAACCCGAGGACGCGGTTGCAGAACACCAGGCCGTCCATCAGCTCCACTTTGTGAGAGTAGTCGGGGTGCACGGCGATGTGTCCGATGCGCTCGCCCGGCAGCCCCAGGTCTTTGGCGTGGGAGTTGACCACGATGGTCTGCTCGTAGTGGGGGAACACCTGGGGATACGTGATGCCGTCGTAGATAATCCGCCGGTAGGGTTCGTCGCTGATGATGAAGATCTCCGAGCCGAACCGCGCCTGGGCCTGGGTCAGAGCGTTTGACAAGGCGGCGATGTCCTCCGTCGGATAGACGACGCCCGACGGGTTGTTGGGCGAGTTGAGCATTACGGCCCGAGTGCGTGGGGTGACGGCGGCGGCGATGGCGGCAATATCCAGGCTGAAGTCGGGGTTGGTGGGGACGATGACGGGGGCACCGTGGTGGTTTTGGATGTAATAGACGTACTCGCCAAAAAACGGCGAGAGGATAATTACTTCATCGCCAGGATTGAGGATCGCCCGCAGGGCAACATTGGCCGCGCCCGCCGCGCCGCAGGTCATCACGATGTCGCCGGCGCCGAAGGCCAAGCCCGTCTCGGAGGAGAGGGTATCGGCGACTGCCTGGCGGGTTTCCGGATAGCCGGCGTTGGGCATATAGCGGTGCATCCCCGGCCCGATTTGTTTGCTCGCCAACCCCTGGGCGATGCGGAGCAATTCGGAATGGAACTCTGCCGGCGGCTCCATGACCGGGTTGCCCAGAGAGAGGTCAAAGACGTTGTCCGCGCCGTACTGCGCTTTCAGGGCGATGCCCGTTTCAAACATCCGGCGGATCCACCCGCCTTCCGCCATGGAGCGGCTTACGTATTGCGAAATAGGCATACCAACGTTCTCCGGAGGCGCTCGTAGCGCGAATCAGGGTCGCAATTATAGCGCGGCGTCCGGTGGTTCATGGCGTTATTCTATCGCAGGAGCCAAATCTCGCGGGAAGCCGAACTTTGCGCAGAAGCGCCGTTGCAGCACGTCCGCCACTGTGTCCAGCGGCGGCGCAAGGTTCAACTCCGTGGCCATGCTGCCAACCGCACGGTCGGCAATGCCGCAGGGGACAATTCCTGCGAACATACGCAAGTCGGGATTCACGTTAATCGCGAGCCCGTGATAGGCCACGCCCCCAGCGATTTTGACGCCAATCGCCGCAACCTTGCGCCGCCCGTCTGCTGTCCAAACCCCGGTGAGGCCGGGCACCGTGGCGCATTGCATACCGAACTCCGCCAGGCTAGCGATGATGACCTGCTCCAGAGTCCTTACGTACCAATGCGGCCCTCCCCGGCCGCGCAGCCTGACAATGGGATAAGCGACCAACTGCCCCGGCCCGTGATAGGTGACCAGCCCGCCTCGGTCCGTTTCCACCACTGCAATGCCCCGGGCTGCCAGCGTATCCGCATCCAGCAGCAGATCTTCGTCCGGGGCCAGGCGACCGCGGGTGTAAGTATGGGGATGCTCCAGCAGGAGCAGGGTCTCCGGGGCCGAACCCGTCCGCACACCGTCGGCAATCCTGACCTGCCACTTCCAAGCCTCTCGGTAAGGCACCACGCCGGCCCTGACGACACGACATACGCGGTCAGTAGATTGGAGCGTTGTCATCAACGGCCTCGAGGCGATTTTTGACCGACTGCAAAAACGCGCCGGCCTCCGCGCCGTCGTTGATACGGTGGTCAAAGGAGAGGCAGAGGTTCATCATCCAACGGATGGCGATGGCGTCGTTGATGACTACGGGGCGCTGCTGGGCCGTTTCCGTGGTGAGTATCGCAGCCTGCGGATGGTTGATAATCGGGCCGCCCAGGACGCTGCCCAGGGCGCCGGTGTTGTTCACGGTGAAGGTTCCACCCTGCACGTCTTCCAGACGCAGACTGCCGGCTCGCGCCCGCTGGGACAAGTCCGCGATGGCGTGGGCCAGCCCGGCAATGCTCAAACGGTCGGCGTGGTGAATAACCGGCACCACCAACCCGGACGGCGCCGCTACTGCGATGCCCAGACTGATACGCCGCTTCAGGAGTATATGGTCGTCTCCCCATGAGGCGTTGAGGGTGGGATTTTCCTTTAAGGCCCCGGCGACCGCTTTCAGTGCGAAAGGAAGGTAAGTTAGATTGACGCCCTCCCGCTGCCGGAAAGCACCGCGCTCCCGGTTCCGCAGGGACACCAGCCCGGTTATGTCCACCTCCACCATGCTCCATGCGTGCGGGATATGGCTCACTGACCGCATCATGGCATCGGCAATCATCCGGCGCACCGGGGACAAGGCTACCCGCTCGGCGTCGGGGTCGTCGGCTGGCGCAACGGCGGCGGGTGAAGCGTCTGCAGGCGCGCAAACCGCCGGGGAGGGAGCCGTTTCCAGACGACGCAGGACGTCGTTGCGCGTGACGCGGCCGCCCATGCCCGTGCCGGCGATGCTACTGACGTCAAGGTTATGCTCCCGCGCCAGCCGACGCACCGCCGGAGACAGGCGGTTGGGTGGACGCGACGCCGGAGGGGTTGCGGGCAGCCTGCCATCGCCCTGCCAGGATGGGAGGGCAGGGCCGGCGGATGGCGCAACGCTGCCGTGTTCCTCCGCTCGCGCCTCCACCGCTGACCCGCCGGTAGGGCCTACGGGCTGCGCGTCAATGAGATAAGCGACCGGAACCGTCGGAGTGGGCGTAGCGTCCGGGGTTGAAGGGGCCGGGGTTGCAGCGGACGCAGGAGCGACGACCGGCGCACTCTCTCCGGTGTCCACTTCCGCTATCGGGGCGCCCATGGGCACCGTTTCCCCTTCCTGTGCGATGATGCGCAGCAGCTCTCCCGCCACCGGTGAGGGGACTTCCATGGTTACCTTGTCGGTGACGACCTCCACCAGCGGGTCGTAGCGTTCGACACGGTCGCCCGGCTGCTTGAGCCACTTGCCAATGGTGCCTTCAACGACGCTTTCGCCGACGTGGGGCAATTCAATCAGCTCTGGCACAAGTTACGTCCTTAACAGCGCGGCCGGCACAATCCGTCCGTCGGTGGGCCGTCAGTAGGCGGCCAGGCGACGGATTTCCACCGCAATCGCGTCGGGGTCGGGCATATAAGCGTCTTCCAGCGTTTGGGCAAAGGGCATGGTAGGGACATCAGGGCCGCATAGCCGGGCGATGGGGGCGTCCAGGTATTCGAAGGCTTCAGCGGCGGCCAAGGCGGCGATTTCGGCGCCGACCCCGCCGCTGAGGTTGTCCTCGTGCACCACCAGCAGCTTGCCGGTTTTGCGCACGGATGCCAGGATGGTCTCCGTGTCCAGAGGTTTGAGCGTCCGCAGGTCAATCACTTCGGGGCTGATGCCCTCCGCCGCTGCCGTCGTCGCCGCGGCCAAGCCGTAGTGCATCGCCAAGCCGTAGCTGACCACGGTAATGTCGGAGCCGGGCCGTTTGATGTCCGCCGGCCCGATGGGCAGGGTATATTCTTCGTCGGGCACCTCGCCGCGCACCAGTCGGTAGGTTTTCTTGTGCTCGAGGAATATCACCGGGTTATCGTCTCGGATGGCCGACTTCAGCAGACCTTTGGCTTCGTAGGGCGTGGAGGGGGTCACTACGAGCAGACCCGGCGTATGAAAGAACAGCGCTTCCACGTTCTGCGAATGATAGAGGCCGCCGCGGATTCCGCCGCCGTAGGGGATGCGGACGGTCATGGGAACTTTGAGGGCGCCATTGGTTCCGTAGTGGACGCGGGAGGCCTCGCCGATGAGCTGGTTCATGCTGGGCCAGACGAAATCGGAGAACTGGACTTCCGGAATCGGGCGCAGCCCCCGGAACGCCGCGCCGAGGGCGATGCCCATGATTGACGCCTCGGCGAGGGGCGTGTCCAGCACACGCTGCGGCCCGAAATCTTCGATGAAGCCTTGCGTGGCCAGGAACACGCCGCCGCGCTGGCCTACATCCTCGCCCATGACGAAGACCCGTTCATCGCGCTGCATTTCCTCGCGCAGGGCTGAACGCACCGCTTCGATTACCGTTAACTCCGGCATTATGGGCCTTCCTGAACGTACAGGTGGTCGTAAATGCCGCCGGCGTCCGGAGGGGAGGCGGCGTCGGCAAAGTCGGTGGCGTCGTCGACCTGCTGTTTGGCGTCGGCTCGGAATTGGTCGACCTGGGCCTGGGTGATGATTCCGCGCTGGAGCAATTGCGCCGGGAAGGTAGTGACCGGGTCGAACTGCCGGGCTGCGTCCAGTGCATCGCGGTCGCGATAGCGGCGGTCGTCGTCGTCGGTGGTGTGGGGCATAAAACGCTCGACCTTCATTTCCACCAGGGCGGGCCCGTGCTGCCGGGCGTGGTGAATGCCCTGCCGGGCCGCTTCGTAGCAGGCGATGGCGTCCAAGCCGTCGACTACGAAACCCGGAAAGCCGTACCCCTCGGCGCGGGCGGCCACGTCGCTGACGACCATCTGCGAGGCTTGCGGGGTTGAGATAGCGAACCTGTTGTTTTCGCAGATGAACAGCACCGGGAGTTTGTGAATTGCGGCGAAGTTCATGGCTTCGTGGGTTTCGCCCTGGCTGGTGGCGCCGTCGCCGAAGCAGCAGAGGGTAACGGTGGCGTCGCCCAGCATTTTGCAGCCCAAAGCGTAGCCTACACTCTGGGTTAGGCTGGCGGCCACTACGTTGGAAATCTGGATGATGCGCCGGGGCAAGTCTGCGCCTTGCAGCGGGAATTGACGGGCGCCGGAGTAGGGATCTCCGGCCTTGCCCATAAAGGACAGCATGACTTGCCGGGGCGTCAGCCCGGCGGCCATCTTGATGGCCAGGTCGCGGTAGTAGGGGAACAGGAAGCAGTCTCCGTCCTTTTGCGCTGCGAGGAGCGTACCCATTTGCGCGGCCTCGTGCCCCTGGCAGGACGCCGCAATGGGAACTTTCCCCTGCCGGTTCATCATCCAGATGCGCTCGTCCATGGCGCGCACCAGGAGCATTTGCCGGCAGACCTCTATCAGGTCGGCGGCGACCAATCCCTCCGGCAGCGGCACGCCGTTGACAGGGGGGGCAACAGCAATAGCCGGCTCGGCATCGGTGTCGGTAATGTTGGCTTGGGCCTCGGTCATAGGGCTGAGCATCTCCTGAACGCCGCGGGGGCAAGTCAGCAGCCGCAGCCGCCTCTCTTTCCATCATAGCCCAACCGCCGGCGCGATGGCAAACTGCGCATCAGGGTACGTAGGTATTCCGGAAACGGTACAGGGTGAACTCAGGTTCCACCGGCGCCACCGGCATATATTCCTCCGCCTCTGCAATTTTGGCCACGATGAACCAGGGGCCCGGCTCGGCCAGGGCGCGGTCGAGGGCCTCGGCCAGGGTTTCCAGGTCGCGCACCGTGGCCGTCTTGCCGATGCCGCAGGAGTGGGCTACTTCTTCCAGGTTGGTGTTGGTAGCCGTGTGGCTGGGCTGTCCGCCGGTCTGTCCCCAAGCTTCGTTGTCCCACACGACTACGACCAGATTGGGCGGGTTTTCGCGCCCGATGGTGGCGATGGCGCCGAGGTTCATCAGCAGGGAACCGTCGCCGTCCAGGGAAATGACCTTGTCGTGGGTGGAGAGAGCCATGCCGAGGGCGATGGAGGAGCAGAGGCCCATGCTGCCGTAGGTGTAGAAGTTGCGATCCCGGTGGCCGGCGTGGTAGAGCTCGTCGCTGGTGGGGCCAAGGTTGGCGACGATGGGCGAGTCGCCGGCGCGCCGCAGCACGAGTTGGGTAGCGTCAAACCTAAGCAATTTTCCCTCCGTGGAGCATGGGGGTCATGCAGATGGCCACCGGGTTGCGGTGGGCGTGGCAGAGTTTCATTATGCCGTCGAGCAGGGTGTCCATGCGGTCTTCGGTTTCCAGGGTGTAATGGGCGATGCCGAACAGGTCAAGTATGGGTTTGGTATTGCGGCCCATAGCAATCTGAGCGATGTTGAACTCGCCGACTTGACCGCGCAGGTTCATGAAAATGGGTATGGGCGTCCGAGCGGGTAGGCAGAGGCTGGCGATGCCGTTGACGCTGTTGCCGAAACCGCTGGACTGCATGAAGACGGCGGCGTTGCGGCCTACGGCGTAGCTGCCGACGGCCACTCCGACGGCTTCTTCCTCCCGGGTGCAGGACACCAGGTGAAAGAAGGGGTCAGCGGCGATGATGCTGGTGACGCGGTCGATGGATATGTCGGGCACGTATGCAATCAGCGACGTGTCCCAGTTTTTCAGGGTGTCAACGATGGTCTCCGCCCAAAGCATAAGCGTTGGCTCCTTGATGGAAAGTGCGCGGTGAAGCGCGGGCCAGTATAACGCATATTTACGGCCCGGCGCTTACAGCCAGGCGGTAACTTCGCTCGCTGGCGAGCGCACCGAGGCGGACGGCCGGGATGGGTAGCCGATGAAAAGCGCGCCGACCATCGTCCAGTCCGGGGCGCCGCCCAGGGTTTCCGCCAGCCGGTGATGCCGGGTGGTGTTCCCGGTACTCCAGTCTCCGGCCAGTCCTTCGGCAACCCCGGCGAGGAGGAAGTTCTGTACTGCGCAGCAGGCGGCGGCGTAGTTTTCCCAGGTCAGTTCCGCGGTGTCGCCGGGGATGCTGTACACATAAATCAGCGCGGGAGAATCGAGCACGCGCTGCCGGCTGCCGTTGGCGTTTTCGTGATTTTGGCTACGCTGGTACACCTGGTCATAGGCGAGCTGCGCCACTTCCGCGCGCTTGTCTCCGCCCTTTTCCAGCACGAAGAAGCGCCATGGATTGGTCAGGCGATGGTTCGGCGCCCAGATGGCGGCATCCAGCATCCGCTCCAGGATGTCTCGGCCCGGGATTGCGTCGCCAAACTCGTTGTTCATCCGTCGCCGGTGGATGGCCTCATAAACGGTGGTGTTGGTGGCGGGCGGGGCGATGTTCCCGCTGCGCACTCGGCTGGCTAGCGTCATAATATACCTCCCGGTTCAGTCCATAATTACTGAGATATTCAGTTCCAACATACACTAACCCCTATCCGGCCCGACCGCAACCTTTACTTTACCCCGGCCCAGCAGTCAACGGCGTACTGCCTATAGCCAAGCTCCGATAGATTCCGTAAAGGCTGATTTTGAAGGTTGCCGATGACGCCGGCGTTTGTATATGCTACAATCCCGGCAATTGCGACGCGGGGGAGCGCCCGCCGCGTTTGAACTCTGTGGAGGTGTCTTCATGGCTGAATCCGATTTCACCGTTTATTACGACTTCCGTTGACCCTTCGTGTACAACGCCGCCATGTGGTGGGCGAAAGTGCGCGAGAACACGGACCACGAAGTCAATGTGGACCTCAAGCCGTTCTCGCTGGTTCAGGTGAATCACGACAACAACAATGACGACGGTTTCAAGTACTGGGAGCAGGACGATTCAGACAACGCGCTGCTGGAACTCCGAGCGGGCGTAGCGGCCAAGCGCCAGGGGCCGGAGATCTTTGACCGCTTCTTCATCAACCTGCTGCGGGCGCGGCACGAAGACAGGATTGACCTGACCGACGCGGACGCCATCAACGCGGTTGCCGAAGCGTCCGGCGTTGATATGGGCCGTTTCGCCGAAGACCTGGCGGATCCCGACGTGATGCGCGAAATCGGCGAAAGTCACACGGAAGCAGTGGAAGTGCACGGCGCTTTCGGGGTGCCGCTGTACGTGTTTCCCAACAACAACGCGGCCTTCGTCAAAATGTTCATACCGAGCGACGAGGAAGCCGGCTCAATCTACAACAATCTGGTGGAGATAGTGGCTGACCACAAGCACGTCGGCGAAGTCAAGCGACCTTCTCCGCCCTGGCCTTATGAAGGCGTCCGACGCTAATCCCGGCGGAGGGCGGCCTCTCGCCGAATTAGAGCAAACCCTGGGCCTGGCTTTCCGGGACCAGGGTTTGCTGTGCCAGGCGTTCACACATCGTTCCTATGTGAGCGAGAAAGGTGGGACGGCCGCGGACACCTACGAACGTCTCGAGTTTCTGGGCGACGTGGTGGCGCGCCTTATCGTGAGCGAGGAGCTGTACCATCGGCTGCCTGACTGCGATGAAGGCGGATTGACCCGGCGGTGGACTGCGCTGCTGAGCCAACGCGCGCTTGCCGTCGCCGCTGACCGGCTGGAGCTGGGTGATTACGCCCGGCTGGGCCGGGGCTGCGAGGAAGAGGGCGGACGGCGCGGCGAAGCCATCCGGGGCGACGTGATGGAGTCGCTGATAGCCGCCGTGTACCTGGACGCCGGCTATGACGCAGCCCGCCGGCTCGTGCTGGACACCCTGGCCGAACCACTTGGCCGGGCATTGGAACCGGGCTGGCAGCCTGACAACCCCAAATCAGATCTTCAGGAGTTCCTGCAAAGAAAGGGCAAGCCTACACCCACCTATCGGGTAGTGGAACGCTCCGGCCAGGATCACTCGCCGCAGTTCGTCGTTGAGGTGGTGATGGACGGTAAAGCGCTGGGCGTTGGCATAGGCCGCAGCAAGAGCGCCGCCGAGACGGAAGCGGCGCGAAAGGCGCTGACGGCAATCTCCTAACTTGCGCCGCATCAACTACGCTGATAACCTTTCCCCGGTATGTTGTCCATCTTCAAACGCAACCGGGCCGAGGCTAACCGTAAGCAGACCGACGCCGGCGTCAAGCGCAGTCGTGATGGATGGTTTGGGCGCATTCGCGGTCTCTTTTCCAAATCATCCCGGCTGGACGACGCGGTTTGGGATGAGCTTGAGGAGATTCTCATCTCCGCGGACATAGCCGTTGAGACGGTTATGGCGGTCATTGACGACCTGCGCGCCGATGTATGGGCCGGCCGTATTGCCGATGGGGAGCAGGCGCTGGTTCGGCTCAAAGACCTGCTGGCAACCGAGCTGTCATTGCAGGGCAACGCCGACGCCTGGTTTGACGATGACGCTATTGCCACGCCTTATGTCATCCTGGTGTGCGGGGTCAACGGGGTTGGCAAAACTACCAGCATCGCTAAGCTGGCGCATCACTTCACCGGGGCCGGCAAGAAAGTGGTGCTGGGCGCCGCCGACACTTTCCGAGCCGCCGCCGAGGAGCAGCTGGAGATTCTCGGTCAGCGGGCCGGCGTGGACGTCATCAGCCACCAGCATGGGGCGGATCCAGGCGCGGTGGCCTACGACGCCTGGCAGGCGGCGCGCGCGCGGGGAGCCGACGTTCTCATTGTTGACACCGCCGGGCGACTGCACACTCGACACAACCTGATGGATGAGCTTCGCAAAGTCCGCCGCGTCATCAACGGGCTGGACGATGCCGCGCCGCATCAAGTGTTGCTCACGCTGGACGCTACGACCGGGCACAACGGGCTGACGCAGGCGCGCGCTTTTACGGATGCGGTGGGATGCACCGGCATTTTTCTGGCCAAGCTCGACGGCACCGCTCGCGGGGGGATTGTCCTGTCCATCCACCGGGAGCTGGGAGTGCCGATACTGTTCATCGGCACCGGCGAAGGGCTGGACGACATAGCGCCGTTTGACGCCCGCGAGTTCGTGGACGCGCTGCTTGCTCCCGCAGCCTGACCAGCTACTTTAGCGTTAAACCGTGTCGGATCTCATCGCCTGGCTGTTTGCCCTCTGGGTGTTGTCGCTGGTGGGATTTCCCATTGCGTCCACCGTCTGCGGATTGGGGCGTTTGCCGGACCGGGGATGGGCCGTTTCGCGCATGCTGGCGCTGCTGCTGCTGGCTTGGCTTACCTGGGTCGGCGGCACGCTGGGAGTGATACCCAACTCGGCGGGCGGCATCGTTGCCCTGCTGGCGGCGCTGGCGGCAATCGCTGCGTGGCTGGCCTGGCGGCAGCGGGTGGAGCTACAGGATTTTCTGCGCCGCCGCTGGATGGTAGTAGCGGCTACCGAGTTGCTGTTCCTGGCCATGTTTGCGTTCTGGGCGCTGGTCATCAGCGAGGTTCCGGCAATCGGCCACACTGAGAAGCCGATGGACTTCGGCATCATGAACGCCGTGGTCAACGCAACGGGATTTCCTCCCGAAGACCAATGGCTTTCGGGGCACGGCATCGCGTATTACTACGGCGGGCATTACATGGCTGCCATGCTTACCCATTTGACGGGGGTTCCCGCCGGCGTTGCTTACAACCTAGCCATGGCTACCGTGCCGGCCATGCTGGCGGCCGGAGCGATGGGGTTGACGTACAACTTGCTGCGACTGGCCGGCGCGCGAGTTGCGCCGGCCCTGCTGACGGGCGTTTTGGCCGCTTTGGGGATAACGCTGCTGGGGAACCTATCCGGCGTACTGGAGCTGGCCTACGTGCGCGGGATAGGCGGCGAATGGTTCTGGCAGTGGTTGAGCATCAAGGGATTGGAGCCGCCGGCCGGCGGCAGCGGCTGGCTGCCCGACGATTTCTGGTGGTGGTGGCGCGGCACGCGGGTCATAGACACTCTGGCCGAGGGCGGCGTGTCGCTGGACTATACGATTACCGAGTTTCCGTTTTTCAGCTTCCTACTGGGAGACCTGCATGCCCACGTCACCGCGCTGCCTTTCCTGACGCTGGCCCTTGCGCTGGCCCTCGCGCTGCTGATGACCCCGGAACCGCCGGGGATGGAGTGGCTGAGAGACAGGCCGTGGGAGGCCGGGGCCCTGGCCCTGATCCTGGGCGCCTTGGCCTTTATCAACGCCTGGGACTTTCCGCTGTACCTGTGCATCGTAGGAGCCGCCGCCGCCGTGCGCTGGTTTATCAGGGAAAACGCTCCGCCGGCCATCACGCTGCTGGGCGCGGCGCCGGAACGAGCTGACGCCATCCCGACAACGGGTTACGCGCTGGGGCGGTCAATCTACCGGGCAGCCCTGCTGATCATTGGCCTGGCCGGGGCCGGCGCGCTGTTCTACCTGCCCTTCTATACGTCCTTTGACAGTCAGACTTCGGGCATCCTGCCCTTAACCGGGCCGGGAACGCGGCCGATATTATTCCTGACGGTTATGGGCGTACCGAGCTTTCTGGCCGTCAGTCTGGTGGCCAGGGCTGCGCTGGAGCTGGACTGGCCCACGGGTCGGCGACGAGCTATCGGGCTGCTGGCGGCATCGCTGGGCGTTGCTCCGCTGGCGGCGTGGCTGGTGGCGGCAGGCATCAGGGTATCCGTGTCTCCGGATACCACGTTGGTCGACGGGCTGGTGGCGATGCGTCTGGTCGTAGCGCTGCCGCTGCTGGCGCTGGGAGCGCTGGCGATTTACTGCGCGCTGACGCTGGCGCAGGAACGGCGTCCGATGCGATGGGCGGTGTTCGCGCTGCTGCTGGCCGCCGCCGGGTTCTTCCTGCTGGGGGGAACCGAGCTGTTCCATATTGCAGACCAGTTCGGCAACCGGATGAACACGGTTTTCAAATTCTACTATCAAGCGTGGCTGCTGTTGGGTATCGCCGGCGCGGTGGGCATTTACTACATCGTTGCCATTAAACTGCGTCGCCAGTGGGTTGACGAGTGGATTGTGCTACAGGCAGCGCTGCGCTGGACCTGGACCGGCGTTGCCGCAATCTTGCTTTTGGTCTCGGCCTACTATCCCGCCGCCGCCGTGATTGAGCGTACCGGATGGACGACGGACGGGGAGGGCTGGCACGACAACACGCTGTATGGCTTGGAGTACTTGCGTCGCTCATCTCCGGATGTATATGAAGCAGTCCAATGGCTAAACGCGGATGCGGAGCCGGGCCGCATCGTGGAAGCCGTCGGCGGCGACTACGATGGGTACGGAGGGATTTCCGCCGTCACCGGGCGGGCTACGATTCTGTACTGGGAGGGACACGAACGCCAGTGGCGCGGCGATGACATTGACCCTGAGCTGTCGCGCCGCCGCTCCGACGTAGATACCATCTACACTACAGCCGACGGCGAGGAGACTTCGGCGCTGCTGCGGGAGTATGGCGTCCGCTGGGTCGTAGTGGGGCCTCGGGAAAAGGAGGCGTATGGCGACGACGCAGCGCTGCGGATGTCAGAGCGGGCGAACGAAGGACGGCTCTCGCTGGCGTTCACGTCCGGCGAGGTTGTGATTTACGAAGCGCCGCAGTAGAGCAACGGCAATTGACGGGAAGCTCAATGGCAGGCAAACAAGGAGGCAGGAATATGGAATTCAAGGATGTGAAGCAGTTTTTTGCCAGCAACCACCGGGGAGTAATCAACACCTTTAGAGCCGACGGCTCGGCGCAGACCAGCATAGTGGTGTGCGGCGTTTCGCCCTTTGACGGCGACGATGGCCCGATATTCGTAATCGTCCGGGGCGCGTCTTATAAGGCGCGCAACCTGCGCCGCGACAGTCGGTGCAACGTGATGGCCGTGGCCGATGACTGGCGGCAGTTCGCCGTGGTGGAAGGCGCAGCGACGCTGACCGACTACGGCAATACCGACGCCGAGGAGATGCGGGTAAAACTCCGGGCTGCCTTTATGGCCTGCGGCGACCATGAGCATCCCGACTGGGAAGAATATGACCGCGCCATGGTGGAGCAGGACGCAGTTATCGTTACTCTGAAGCCGCAGCGAGTGTACGGCTTGATACGCTAGACGAGGGGCGGCGACGCAGCCGTTGCCTCGTCGGGTAGGGCGTCCCCGGCGATGCTGTCGGGGTTATTGAGCAGGGCGATCAGCTGGTCTTCGTCCAGCACGGAGACGCCCAGACGTTGGGCCTTGTCCAGCTTGCTGCCCGCCGCCGCGCCGGCCACCAGCCAGCTGGTCTTGCGGGAAACGGATGACGTGGCAGTCGCGCCCAGAGCTTTGACTTTGCCTTCTGCTTCCCGCCGCGTCATGGACGACAATGTGCCGGTTATGACAAAGGTCTGCCCTTTCCAGGGGAGGGCTGTTTCATCCATCGGGGCCATTTCCTGCCACATTCGCACGCCGGCGTCGCGCAGGCCGCAGAGGGTTTGACGGTTTCGCTCAGCGGCGAAGTAGCTGCCGATACTCTCGGCGATGCGGGGGCCGATGCCGTCAATCTCGGTGAGCTGCTCGGGATCGGCGGCGGCGATGTCGGCGATGCTGGCGTAGCGAGCGGCGAGGAGTTCGGCAACTTCGGCGCCCACGTGGAGTATGCCCAGGGCAAAGAGGATGCGCGCCAGAGGACGCTGCTTGCTGGCCGCAATGTTGGCCAGGATGCGGGCGGCCAGCTTATCGCCCATCCGGTCAAGGGCGGTCAGCTGCTCCTGAGTGAGTGAGTACAGGTCGGAAACGTCGGACACCAACCCCTGGTCAATGAGCGCGCGGCACCACTGCTCGCCCAGGCCGTCCATATCCATGGCGTTGCGGCTGACGAAGTGCTTGAGCAACTCGAAGAACTGGGCGGGGCAAGCTGAGTTGGGGCAGCGATGCATGGCGTCGCCGGGGACTTTGACCACGGGCGTGTCGCAATCGGGACAGCGTTCGGGCATTTGGAACTCGGGCCCGCGTTGCGCGCCGGGCATGAGGACCGGGCCGATGACGTGGGGGATGACGTCGCCGGCGCGTTCGATTTCCACCATGTCGCCGATGCGGATGTCCTTGCGGTGGATGTCTTCCTCATTGTGTAGGGAGGCGTGCTGAACGGTGGCGCCGCTGACGGCTACGGGGTCGAGGATGGCCTGTGGGTTAAGGCTGCCGGTGCGCCCGACGTTGATGATGATTTCGCGCAGGCGGGTAACGGCGCGCTCCGCCGGGAACTTGTAGGCAATGGCCCAACGAGGTTCGCGTCCGGCTACGCCGAGGGCGTTCTGTTGAGTGATGCTGTCCACCTTGATGACCAGCCCATCGGCTTCGTAGTTCCAATCGTGGCGACGGGCCAGCATTTCCTCGTAGTAAGCGCAAACTTCGTCCAGCGTGTCAAAGAGCCGGTTGAGGGGGTTGACCCTGAATCCCCAGGATTGCAAAGCGGCCAGGGAGTCCCAATGGCTCCCCGGCAAAGCGGACGGGCCGGCGTCGTTCAGGCTGTACAGCCAGATGTCCATATCGCGGTCGCGGACTACCTGGGGGTCGAGCTGTCGGATGGTGCCGGCCCCGGTGTTGCGGGGGTTGGCGTAGCGGGGTTCGCCATTGCGCTCGCGTTCCTCGTTCATGCGGTGAAAACTGTCCAAGGGGAGATAGACCTCGCCGCGGACTTCCAGCACGGGCGGGTAGTCGCCGTGGAGGCGGGACGGTATGCTTGCTACCTGGCGCAGGTTGTGGGTGACGTCTTCTCCGGTCTGCCCGTTGCCCCGGGTTGCGCCGAGCACGAGCTCGCCGTCTTTATAGACGAGGCGCACGGCCAATCCGTCAATTTTCAGCTCGGCAACCATGCGGAACCGCTGACCGTCGAGCAGGTCGGCAACGCGGCGGCTCCAAGCCTCCAAGCCGGCGCGGTCGAAGGCGTTGGCGAGGCTGAGCATGGGTATGGGGTGCTGAACCTGGGGGAAGCGGTCGGAAGGGCTGCCGCCGATGAGCTGGGTAGGCGAGTTGGGCAGTCGGCATTGGGGGAACTCGGCTTCCAGCTCCCGCAGCTCCTGCATCAATGCGTCGTACCGACCGTCGCTGATGACGGGCGCGTCGTCGTTGTAGTAGCGTTGGTTATGGAACCACAGCTCATCGCGCAGCTGGGCCGCCCGCGCGACGCTGCCTGCCGGTTGTGGAGATTGGGTAGTCATCTGCCGCACCGTCCTGGGTTAGCATATTGGGTAGGACAGTATAGCCCCGACCAGGACGGCGTCGCACGGACGGCTTTGCGCAGATGTTTGTATTTTCGCCGGCTGCGGCTTGCGCCTGCATCAAAGCGCGGAGGGAGGCATTAGCGTCCCTCCAACGTTATCCGGCCTTGTCATACCCTTTGGGCGCCGCTCTAGTGCCGTCTGCGGCGCGCCCTGCGATGACAGCTGCGGGCAACGGTCACAATGAGATCATCGTCGCCGACAATCGCGTAGATATTGTCGAGCCGGTCGACCTCTTTGAGATATAAGTCTCGCTCTGGTGAACGTCTAGCGCGTTGATGGGCAGTTTTGTCCATATACACTTTCGTCTTACCGCCTTTGACCCGCTGAGAACTCCCGTAGCGCCGGAGAATTTCTAGCGTGTCGTATGTGATACCTCTCTGTTGAAGCCTAGTCTGGGCGTGTCTGCTGATGAAGGTTATCATCGGTACATCTCCTCGGTGGGAACTGTTGAAGCCGGGTTTTTGGGGAGCATCGTCCTCGGACAAAATGCAGCGTTTTCAATACCTTTGTTTCATAATAAACCTCCCAAGCTGTTTCGATGCTGAGCTGACACCAACCGTCAGCATACTGCAATCCGCAGCGGGTTGCAACCCATAGGCCAATGAGATTAGGTGCGTGCAAAAATTCCGGCCCCTTGGCCGGTTGTTCATATGCATTACGAAATCGGTAGAATCGTATCGTGTAGATACGCAGCACTGCTTCTACGGCAGGCGCAGGTGGACGAATCATCGAACCATACCCGTAGGCCCTCTGCTCTCGAGGGCTTCTACCAAAGGTCGTGCGAATTCTTCCTTGTTTTCGCTGGCGTACGAGATGAACAGGTCGTGCGCGTAATCGGTGTTGGTTTGGAACGGGGGCTGCATATGCTTTCGCATGCACTGGTTGAGTGCTTGCATCAGCTCTTCGTACGGCACTTGGTGGAGTACCGTTTTCATGATGATAAAGACCGAGCGTTGAGCGTTATTTCAGCAGCGCCAAGCGCAGCAGGCTGCTGGCATCCCATCGTTGCCTGAATCTCTGCAAGGTATCGCTGCACGTAGCGGCGTCCCTGCTGACCTATCTGGCCACTGCATTGGCGTGCCTCAAGGCTGACGATTACGCGGGGATGCGGAATATGCGGATCAAGCTGCACCAGGGGAGGAAACCAGGGCGCAACCGGCTACCACATCTCCGCTTCCTGTCAGCAAATAAGGCACCGTTTCATAGCATATTTTCTATGGATGCTATGCTGTCCCTCCAGTAGTTTGACCGCTGCTAAGTCCATTACCTTGGTGGGAGCAGTGCATGGCAGACTGTCGCGTCTTCTTGCGGGCAATCCCGTTTGCGTGTGTGCTTGCCAGTCATACGACGGTAAGGCGTGGTGCTAAACTGATGACGCGCACCGTGACCGTTGGCACTTCGCGGTTGCGGTGCAGGCGTGGTTCTGATGACCGAGACATCGGGGCCCGTAATTGTGAACGTTGGATTGTTGGTGTGGTTTGCCTGGCCTTAGTGGTGATACACGTTTGTCTGCTGTGGCAGAAGTGGCTTTTCTGAGGCCCGGCTCTCTGGGTGCGGCTTTTGTCGATGCGCTTTAGTTGTCGCACAGTTGCAGCGTGATTTGGTACAGGTGCCTACTGGCGCCCTGTACCGTGCCGTGCTCGTGCAGGGCTTTCTGCCAGGTGTCGTGGTTCAGGTTTCCCGCGTTCCTCAGCGCGTAAGCGGTTCCGAGCTTGCTGGGATGCAGGAAGTCGATGTATCCCCAGCCGGTGGAATAGGCGCATTTGGGATCGGGCAGTTCCGTTTCAGTGATGTCCTCGGCGATTTCCCAGCCGTTGACCCACATTACTTTGCCCAGTCCGAAGGTGCTTTCGGTCTTCAGTGATGGGCTCAGCAGGTAGGGCGTATCCTGTGTCAGGTAGCACCGTAGCTGGTCGGCGATTTCCATAGGCATGACTGCAACGCCTCTGGTTGAGTGGCTGGTTGATTGCCAGCCGTGTCTGGCGGCGAACTGGGCTGCTTTCCGCATGGCGTCGGTGATTGCCTTTCTGGATTCGGGTGTATCCCACTTGGGTTTGGCGTCGCCCTTGCCTCGGGTATGCAGGAGTTCCAGGTTGAGCACGTTGCCGTCCAGCCCGTGTTGGTCTTCGCGGGTGTACTCTGCCAGGCCTTGTGAGGCCAGTCGGGTACTGTTGCGGAATGTATCGCGGAGGTTGGCGTTGATTACGTGCATCATCTCTTGGTCGGCGGCTATCAAGGCGCGTGTCATCAGGTCCCTTGCGTAGTACCTGGGGAAATTTACGGCTGTGTAATGGATGTCGCCGCCAGAGTACTCCAGCGCGATGCTTTGCTTGGAGTGTTCTACGGTGATGGCAGCTTCCGTGTCGGGCCAAGTGAGCGGGCTGCCGTTTTTGGGCAGCATGGCACTCAGGTCGGTTGCCATCGTGAGGCGGGGGTACTCACGCTTCTGTTCCTTGGGCAGCTCCTGCCGGAAGTACTTTTTGAGGAAGTCGTCGAATTGTGATGCGGCTTTGTAATCCTGCTGGTGTGAGGGTATGCCTTCACCGAATGTTGTTGCCAGATATTTGGTCAGGGCTTCTTTGTCTCCCCGTGCAGGGAACGGTGGCGTTTCATTGCTGTTCATATTCTTTTCTTCTCCTTTCGGTTCTTCGGCGTATTGGCCGTAGCCTAGCCCTCTGAATAGTACATTTACTTTGCTTCCCACCGTTGGCGGTTTGAAGTGCAATGTACTGCTACTCCGCATTCGCTGCTACTAGTAACCTGTTTTTAGGGCGTTGCGCATGATCAGGTAGTGATTGTTTGGGAAGTGGACTGGCAGCAATCTGGTGCCGCCAGTTTGCAGGCGTTGCGCTGGCATCAGGAATAATCACTGAGGATGCCAGCGTTGTTAGCCAACAGGGTCCTTATAGTCAGTGGCGAAACCTCGAAATGCTCTGCGACGTACTCCTGATTATCCGAAGAATAGTCATCGTTGAGCATATTTCGCACTGCATCCCATGGGCTCAACAGTTCTGCGGCAAAGGCTCTTTGCGCCTTTTGGCGGTAGCTGTACGAGCGGGTGGCTGGGGACAATGGTTCTTTGGGCGTGAACGCGCTTTCGTTGAACAGTCGATCTCCGATCAGTCTGGCCAAGTCGAAACGCCGGCCGGTTTTCCGCCGCTGCCTGAGCGCAATGCGCGATGAACTTTGTGCCGCGTAAAATGTCCAAGACAAGCTGTCTGTGCGCCGGTCGGATTCGATAACATTGTCAAGTGTACCGGCTATATCCGCCAGCCGGGAGTCGCTGATTGGCCGGTCGGCGAGACCGATTTCCTGGCGGACGGCGCTGGCAGCGGCGATGCCGATGCGCCAAGCCGCCGTTTGTCCCCACTGCATTGGCAGGGGAGATGCTAACCGCAGGGCGTTTCCGGCGTTCATATCAAACCCCGACGCTGAGGTAGCGTCGGCAATCTGTTCAGCCGACAGCATATTGTTGGCAGCGCCCGTTGCCAGCTCGTCCAGGGCGTTTTCGCCGAGGCGGGGAACGTCTTGCAGCCGGGCTGCGATAATTGTTTCGTCGACTTCGTCCGGGTCGTAGCCCAGTAGGGCTTCAATCCGCCGAAAGCGGGAAAGGTCGGGGTCGTTGCGCTCGGCGGAAAGGTCATTCCATAGCGTTTGCAGATTGCTGTCGGTTACGCCATCGGCACGCAGGCGGTTCAAAATGAAGGTGATGAATTGGTCAACAGACGTCTCGAAGTTGGTCGCCGATATGATGACCGTCGGGGATCCTAGGTAGTAGAAAGACTTGGCGTCGGTTGTGTCGGAGGGTTCTGAGATTAGGTCGCACTGGAAGCCGTCGCAGGAAATCGTAATGTTCGGCCACAGGTAGCCGGCACCAATGTCGGACATCCGGTGCGACAGGTCCCAGTCCAAAGGAGTAGTCCGGTGTCGGACATCCGGTGCGACAGGTCCCAGTCCAAAGGAGTAGTCCGGAACCGAAGGGCGGGGTTCCCAGCGCAACCGCCACCAATTCCAGACGAACCACTCGGCCAGGTGGTAGCCGGAGACGTATGGGCCGTTGGCGTAGTGATGACCGTTAGTGTCGATGCTGATTGCGGACGTCAGCATCTGCTCGGCGGCACTGATTTCCAGGCGACCAAAGGCGGCCTTTTCGTAATCCGGGCCGTCGCTCAATTGGGCAGAGGTAAGCTCAATCAGTAGATTGGGACTGGATGTAGTCATTGCGTTCGTTCGCTCCAGGCGTGGATGATGTATCGGCGCATCCGTTGGTCTCTGTAGAGCCGATACCCATGGTAACTAGCACCGTCGTGTCCTAATTTGGCCTCGTATGCCTCTCCTGAGTGGTCAACGGCCCAAACGTATTTGGGAAGGCCATTTTCCAGATGGCTGCTCACCATTTCGCGGCGGATACCATCACGGAAAAGGCGGCGAGCCTCCCTTAGGGTTATGGTGCGCAGGTCGTCGCACAACGATTTTTGGGGGCGGGGGTTCACCGGCGGTTGAAAGCCGTAGTCTGCCGGCCTACTTTTGTGGTGGGGGCTTCCTACATAGCGCGCGTTGGACAAGGAGGTTTGTATTTGGGTGCTGAGTTGACCTTGCTGGATTATCCTACGCTTGATGTCGTTTCCTTGCCGTTTTCGGCTGGGCATCGTCAAAATACCTCTTGATTGGGTAGTCCAACACTGACCGGCACCGAATTCACGCTCACTACGTCATGATGTCGCATAGCGGTCATTTTCTACCTCCTCCTGATTTTGGCTACCGTTTATAGCATATCACGGGTTGGCTGTCCATTGAGGCAATTTCGCTACTCGGATTCCAGCGGGCACTTAGCAGGAAAAGACTGCTTCAGTGACGGATCACGTAATCCGTCGCGTCGCTGGACTCTTTCCGCCACCGGCAGGTCGGATCGCGAGTAGCGAAATCGGCTATGTCCATTAGTTTCCTGGGCATGCGGCGTAGCGTTTCATAGCAGTCCGTCGGAGCAGATGATGCGCGTAGCCTCGGTCATTGCGGATGCTTCGTTCTGCGCTTCCGGGTTCAGGCGGTAGCGTTCTTGCAGGAATTCCAGTCGTACTACGAGTTCGCGGCCGCCCAGGCTGAGCCGGCGCAAGTCCGATAGTTCATTCTCAACTACGGTGGGCAGGTCGCCGGCGAAGGCCTGCCGGAGAGCTGCAATCCGCTGCGGCGTCGCAACGTCGGCGCCGATGCCGTTGAGCTGACGCCTGACGAAAGCCCGGTTGCGGGCGTTGCCGGGAGTGCGCCGCCGTACCGTGCCCAACATTCGGCTCAGGTCGCCGCTGAAAGCCTCGGCGGCGGCGCTGACCCGCGTGTTGGTGTTTGCCGGCAGCCCCTGCGTCGGAGTGTCCGGTTCGCATTCGGCGGCGGCGATGAACTGCGCCGGCCGGATGGGCCTGGGCGTCAGGCTGTCGCCTATCGCGTAGCAACGCACGGCATCGGACACCGCCAGCATCGCCATAGTTTCGCCGGCTTGCGGGGCGTCGTCGCCGGCGCCGTCTTTGGCGCAGATCAGCGCGGAGCGAATGCCGTCCGGCAACTCAGTTATCTTCCGCCAGAGGGCAGGGTCGTTGCTGCGGATGCTTTGCAGCAGGGCGATGGCCCGCTGGTTGGCGGACACTTCGTCCAGCGCGTCGTCCGGCTCCGGCAGTTCCCGGTCGTCGTAGATGACGCCGACGCCTTGGGCGTTCAACCGCTCCTCTTCCGACAGCACCCTGTTGTCCAGCCCAATCAGGTCGTGGAAAGCCTGGATGCGCTCGCTCAGCTTTCCCGTCAAACCCAGGCTTTCGTCCAGTTCGGCGTCGGGCAGCATATTGTGCAGGTGGATTTCGTCGTGGGGCGAGCCGATGCGGTCAACCCGGCCAAACCGCTGGATGAGCCGCACCGGGTTCCAGTGCAGGTCGTAGTTCAGGACGCGGGCGCAGTCCTGCATGTTCTGCCCTTCCGACACTACGTCCGTGGCCAGCAGCAGCCGGATTTCACCGCCCGGCAACCGCTCTCTGTCTTGCCCGTTGGCCTGAGGCGCGAAACGGCTGACGATGTCGGCCCGCCGGTCCCGGTTGCCGCCGCTGAGTTTGGCGATGGCGCCGTCCCCTTCGGCGGGGTTCAGCTGTTCAAACAGGTAATCAACGGTGGTTTCCGCTTCGCTGAATATCAGTACCTTCTCATCGGAATGGCCTTTGAGGAACTCCCGCAACCGCGCCAGCTTGTCGTCGTCATCCGGGCCGATGTCGGCGATGCGGTTGAGCAGGTCGCTCAGCACGGCGTGGTCGGAGTCCAGGTCGCCAATCCAGCGTTTGACGTTGAAGTCGGCGGCGGGGAAATGATGCCGTCCGTTGCGTCCGGCCTCTTCCGATTGCAGGATGGCCAGAGCTTCCTCGGCGTTGAAGTTTCGTCCGGCCAGCAGGTTGGTGGCCACGCTGCCCACCGGCACGTAGCCGGCTGCCAGCGCCGCCTTGAAGCTGCGGTTGCTGTGCGCAAGCGATGCCAGCGTCGCGCGAAAGGCCGTGATGCTGGATTCCAGACGCTTGAACAGCAGGTAGCGGATCATCCCGGCAATGCGGCCTCGGGCGCGGAACAGGCCGGAGTATTGCTCGTCACCTCGCCGTTCCGCGTTCAGGTATTCGGTAGGGTTGTAACGCACCGCCCGGTGCCGGCCCAGGGTGGACAGCAGGTCGGTGAAGTCGCCGGCTTTGGCGTACACCCGATCCAGTCGGTACTCCAGGTTGGAGAGTTTCGGCGTCGGAAACGACACGGGTTCGCCGTTGATGGCGGCGGTGTCGCCGTAAATCTCCGTAATCTCCTTGCGGCGACGGCGGATGAAGATGGGCGTCAGCGCTTGGGAGATGTCCGCCGGCGGAGTGGCCGGACGCTGCGGCCGAGTTGGGGGCGGGCCGTCGCCGCCGCTTTTCAGGTGTTCCGCCAGGGCCGCCGAGTAAGCGTCAACTTCCTTGCGGTACTCCTGCCACCGCACTACGCTGGCGAAGTAATCTTCCAAGCCCCGCGGTTCCAGCGGCAGGCCGTGTTCGGTTTCATCCAGGAACAGACGCACCTGGCGATAGATGTCTCTGGGCCCCAGGTTCTGCGGCGTGGCGCTGAGCAGGATGACCTTGTGGTCGCCCCGTTCCAGATAGTCGCGCAGGCCCCGGGAACGGTTCGCGTCGTTGCGGAAGTTGTGCGCCTCGTCCACCAGCACCGGCCCCCGGTAACGGTAGGCCTCGGTCAGTTGGACGCCGCGGGCGCTGCCGGCAACCTCTTCGTACTGCTCGGTTTCGTGGTCGAACTCCAGGCCCGGAGGCGGCGCGATGCGGTTCTGCGACAGCACTTCGGCGCCCAAACCGTACTGTTCGTTGACCTGCTGCCAGGCGGGAACCAGTCCAGCGGGGCAGACAATCAGCGGCGGCCCGTCGTTGGGGTAGCTCTGTCGCAGCTGCCGCAGCAGTTCCGCTCCGATGTAGGTCTTGCCCAAGCCCACCACGTCGGCGATGTAGCAGCCGCCGTAGTTGCGGATCATGTCCAACCCCCGGCGCACGGCGTCCAGCTGGAAGTTGGCCAGTTCAACGCCCCGGGCCGGCGCCAGCGGCAGCGGTTCGTCGCTGCCCAGATCCCGGCCGTAGAGTTCGTAGAGGGCTTTCAGATAAACGGCGTAGGGCGTGTACTGCTTGACCGCCCAGCTTACGGCCAGGCTTTGCTCCACCTGGGCGCTGACGTCCACTGAGTCGGCCCAGAGGCCTTCAAACCAGTCCTTCAGGGCCGCCATCTCGTCGTCGCCGGTTACGCGGACGTTCAGCTCGGTGTTGCCGGTGAAGCCGGCCAGAGTGAAGTTGGACGAGCCGACGATGGCGGCGCCCGGTTCGGCGTGGTCGTCGTACCAGCAGAGGTAGGCTTTGGCGTGCATGAACCCGCGCGGATAGGCCCGCACTTCCAGCAGGCCCGAGGCAACCAACTGGCGCAGTTTCTCCACGGCGCTCTGGCTGGCGTCGGTCTGGGGCATCGCCGCCACGCTGCGGGCTACGCCGGACACGGCCGCCTCGGCGACGGCTTGCCGCCGGCTGCGGGGGACGGTACGGTCGGCATCCAGTTGAGCGCGCAGAGCGTCGGCCTGATGCAGGCCGGCAGCCACCGCTTCCAGCGTGGGTTGGTCGGCGCGTCCGATGAGGATGCGGGTCTTGCGGAGGCGGGCCAGCTCGTCGGCAACCCGGTCGAAGCCGGACATAAAGAGATAGCCTACGGCGATGTCGGCGCGGGCGGCGCTGCCCAACATCTGCCGCAGGCGGGTCAGCAGGTCGGGGTCGGTCTTGGCGTGGAGAATGGTCATTGCTGTTCCTGGGGTGTTGCGTCGGTGATGGAGAGGATCGCGCGCCGGCTTTTACAGGAAGTTCCTGCCGGCGTGGTCTGCGAAGGCGTCGGCGTCGCGGATGTACTCCATCACGGAGGATGGGTTGGTGTGGCGCGTAACCGCCATTATCTTATCAAGGCGCGCGTGGTGAACCGCTGCGCTGGTGACGAAGCCGGCCCGTAGCGAATGCCCCGCTATGTCCTTCGGATCGAGACCGATTAGGTTTGCGTAGTGCTTGACGATACGAGGAATGTCGCTGTGGTGCAAGGGCCTCCCGCGCAGGTTGCCGCCCCGCTTCATGGTTTGGAAGAGGGAGCCGGCGGTTATCCCGGAACCCTCCAGCCACAACCGCAGGCGGTTTATGGGGCGAATTCCACCCCCGTCCAGAATCGGCACTTTTTGACCCTTGCCCTGTTGGTCGGTTTTGGATTGGCGGACCGTAATGACCATTCGGTCCTCGTAGCCCTGGGCATCAAGGAACTCAACGTCTCGCACGTTCAGATTGCAAATCTCGGAACGGCGCAAGGCTCCGGCGAACCCGACGGCGATGATTGCGGCGTCTCGTTTCCCTATCAAAGTGTCGGGGGTTACCCGCAACATGGCTTCAATGTGGAATTCGCGCAAGGCCGTAACCTTGCGGCTTGATGAGCCTTTCAGCCTGGCCAAACCTTTGAGTGTGGAACGAACCACCGGATGGTTCGTCGGGGAGGGCTTCCCCGCCTCAAGGTATTTTTTGTTTATGGCGCTTTTGTAGAGCGCCACCGTGCCCATGGCAAGCGTGGCGCCGCTATGCGGGCGCGGGTGCGTTGCCATATGGACCAAGAACCCCGCTACCCGGTCGGGAGATGCTGACAAAGGGTCGCTGATGCGCTCCGCTGCGCAGTAGTCCAAGAATTTATTCCAACCCTTCCGGTATGCGGCGCGGGTATTGTCGGCCAATTCTGAAAAGAGCGCCTGTTGGCGCAGGTCCTGGTCGGTCGCTAACAAGGTTACCATGTCATCCTCCGTGTTCTATCAGGCGCCGCCTCCGTAGGCGCTCCTACGCGACGCTGCTGAAGTTGTGGAGTATGACGGCGGCGTGCGGTGTTTCGGTGTCGGACTCACGAACCGGGCAGCGTAAGACTCCGAAATGCGATTTATCGCGGAATAACCACCGGCCTCAACGAGGCCTTCATCATTGATAACCGGACTAAAGAAGCGCTGGTCGCCGAAGACCCCAAGTCCGCCGAAATCCTCAAGCCGGTGGTTCGTGGCCGCGACATTCGGCGCTACCGGGCACAGTGGCAGGGCCTGTGGCTTATTGATTCCCACAATGGGCACGGCAGCGTGCCCGCTATCAACGTTGATAACTACCCCGCAGTGCAGTCGCACCTCGACAGATATTATGAGCAGTTGGCGAAGCGATACGATAAGGGCAGTACTCCGTACAATCTCCGTAACTGCGCTTACCACGCAGATTTCGCCAAAGAAAAGCTGTTCTGGATGGATATAACAGACCGAGGACGGTTTGCTTACGAAGACGGTGAAACGTTCTGCTTGAACACGGTTTTTATGATTACAGGCGGGCCGCTCAAGTACCTGTGTGCTTTGCTGAACTCCAAACTGACTACTTGGTTCATGGGACACACTGCACTAAACTCCGGTATGGGAGTGACCAGGTGGATAGGTCACACGGTTGAAAAGATCCCGATTCCTGATGTCACGGAAAAACGCCAAGCCCCGGTGGTGGATCAAGTCAACTGGATCCTTGCTAGAAAATCGACTAACTCCGCCTCTGACGTTAGCAAAGGCGAGGTAGAAATAGATCGTCTGGTGTACGCGCTCTATGGCCTTACCAACGCCGAAATCGCAACCGTGGAAGGAAACCTCTAAACTTGCTGAACGACGTTTCAGCAGCCTTGCGGTGTTGAAATAGCTCTGACTTCGTCAGCAGTCAATCCATAAAGCGCGTTCACTTCGGCTTCTATTGCCGCTTGCATATCGCTGGTGTCCAGCTTTTGGTCGGTAGCGACCAAAATACGGTCAACGAGGCAGGTCAGGGTGCTCTGCTCCTCGTCGAGTACCTTTGGGACTGGCAGCCGTTCGATGGCAAATTTTTTCCACTGCAGTACGCCCATCCCGGTAGTTAGAGCTGTTGCTTCTATAAACCACGTCACAAGGCTACTGTTGAGAACAGCGCAAAGATATTTCAAAGCTCTGCCGGTCAGAATGAACCCTTTGTCGTTGCAAAACAATTCTTGATCGGAGTAGGCAAACCTGCCTTCCGGGGACATATCCATCCAAAGCAGCTTTTCTTTGGCGAAATCTGCGTGGTAAGCGCAGTTACGGAGATTGTACGGAGTACTGCCCTTATCGTATCGCTTCGCCAACTGCTCATAATATCTGTCGAGGTGCGACTGCACTGCGGGGTAGTTATCAACGTTGATAGCGGGCACGCTGCCGTGCCCATTGTGGGAATCAATAAGCCACAGGCCCTGCCACTGTGCCCGGTAGCGCCGAATGTCGCGGCCACGAACCACCGGCTTGAGGATTTCGGCGGACTTGGGGTCTTCGGCGACCAGCGCTTCTTTAGTCCGGTTATCAATGATGAAGGCCTCGTTGAGGCCGGTGGTTATTCCGCGATAAATCGCATTTCGGAGTCTTACGCTGCCCGGTTCGTGAGTCCGACACCGAAACACCGCACGCCGCCGTCATACTCCACAACTTCAGCAGCGTCGCGTAGGAGCGCCTACGGAGGCGGCGCCTGATAAAACACGGAGGATGACATGGTAACCTTGTTAGCGACCGACCAGGACCTGCGCCAACAGGCGCTCTTTTCAGAATTGGCCGACAATACCCGCGCCGCATACCGGAAGGGTTGGAATAAATTCTTGGACTACTGCGCAGCGGAGCGCATCAGCGACCCTTTGTCAGCATCTCCCGACCGGGTAGCGGGGTTCTTGGTCCATATGGCAACGCACCCGCGCCCGCATAGCGGCGCCACGCTTGCCATGGGCACGGTGGCGCTCTACAAAAGCGCCATAAACAAAAAATACCTTGAGGCGGGGAAGCCCTCCCCGACGAACCATCCGGTGGTTCGTTCCACACTCAAAGGTTTGGCCAGGCTGAAAGGCTCATCAAGCCGCAAGGTTACGGCCTTGCGCGAATTCCACATTGAAGCCATGTTGCGGGTAACCCCCGACACTTTGATAGGGAAACGAGACGCCGCAATCATCGCCGTCGGGTTCGCCGGAGCCTTGCGCCGTTCCGAGATTTGCAATCTGAACGTGCGAGACGTTGAGTTCCTTGATGCCCAGGGCTACGAGGACCGAATGGTCATTACGGTCCGCCAATCCAAAACCGACCAACAGGGCAAGGGTCAAAAAGTGCCGATTCTGGACGGGGGTGGAATTCGCCCCATAAACCGCCTGCGGTTGTGGCTGGAGGGTTCCGGGATAACCGCCGGCTCCCTCTTCCAAACCATGAAGCGGGGCGGCAACTTGCGCGGGAGGCCCTTGCACCACAGCGACATTCCTCGTATCGTCAAGCACTACGCAAAACTGATTGGGCTAGATCCGAAGGAAATAGCGGGGCATTCACTACGGGCCGGCTTCGTCACCAGCGCAGCGGTTCACCACGCGCGCCTTGATAAGATAATGGCGGTTACGCGCCACACCAACCCATCCTCCGTGATGGAGTACATCCGCGACGCCGACGCCTTCGCAGACCACGCCGGCAGGAACTTCCTGTAAAAGCCGGCGCGCGATCCTCTCCATCACCGACGCAACACCCCAGGAACAGCAATGACCATTCTCCACGCCAAGACCGACCCCGACCTGCTGACCCGCCTGCGGCAGATGCGCCGAAAAATCCGCGCAATCTTACTGGTCGCCCAACCTAAGATTGTCGCAGTCGCAAACCTGCGCCCTGCCTGCATGATGACTTGTGACCAAGGCTGGGAATATACTTGGGCCAGTAAAACAAGCTGTCGCCTGTCATTGCCTCCGGACGATGACCAGGCGCCTTACGCAAAGCGCATTTTCCCAACCGAGGTATCATGTTCAGCAACGACGCAGACGTCCATGCTCTAAACATCGCGGCTGCTGTCCAGCAGCGGCTGCCAGATGACAGCGTCATCTTGTATGGCTCACGAGCCAGGGGCGACCACCAGCCTGACTCAGACGTGGACCTGCTGATTATCACATCCAGCGGATTTCAAGCCGGCCGTAGCGCCGGCAACGCCGCTGGACGCTATATGAAAGAAAACCCGCCCTGGCTGGAAGTCAACATCGTCACCATGGCGCCGGACGAGTTCCAGCGCAACCGCAGAGCCAAGCAGCACATGGCCGGCCAGGCTTACCACTACGGAGTCATAATGAGCGGTGAGAAACTGAACTACGGCACGAGATATGACGACGAGTATCCGGATCACTGGCCAGCCACTAGGGAAAGGCTGGAAAATGCCGCGGAGTGGCGTAAGGAGTTCAACGACATGGTTGACGAGGACCATTGGAACCAGAAGCTGCTGGGACTCTCCGCTCAGCAGTCAGTGGAAAACGCCCTGCGCGGACTGCTGTCGGCCTACAACGACCCCACGATATTCCGCCACGACCTGAACCGGATCTGGGATCATTACCTGAAACACCATCACGATTACGATGACCCTACAGCGGCGCCTCTCTTCGAAACCGTATCGGAACTGCTTGCGTACACTACTTACGGCAGCGAACATTCACCCGAGGGATACCGCAATTGGCTTACCCAGTACGCTGCTGACTATCGCTATCACGGCTCCTCAAAGCAGATGGACAGAGACGAAAAGTTGGCCCTGCAGGAGCTGCTCAACCGGGCAACTAATCACCTGGCGGAGCGCGTTCATGCACTGAGCCGCACCTCGGATGCCGACCTGTTTCCCGAAGGCGCGCCCTGGCAGTAACCTGCGCCTTAGCCCCCGTGACAAACGCCCGGTTCCGCAAGCACCCACTCTGCCCGTCCAAACATCGGATCGCCGTATTTCCATCAGCTATGCCAGATGCAGAGAGCGTCCTCAGAAACGTCTGTTCCCGGAGTACACTGGGAACGACTGCTACCGGCATCAAGGGCGCTGCTTTCCGGGCTTCCTACTCAATTTGTCAACACCCCAGGAACAGCAATGACCATTCTCCACGCCAAGACCGACCCCGACCTGCTGACCCGCCTGCGGCAGATGTTGGACAGCGCCGCCCGCGCCGACATCGCCGTAGGCTATTTCTTTATGTCCGGATTCGACCAGGTTGCCGACGAGCTGGCCCGCCTCCGTAAGACCCGCATCCTCATCGGACGCGCCGACCAACCCACGCTGGAAGCGGTGGCCGCCGGCCTGCATCAGGCCGACGCTCTGCGCGCTCAACTGGATGCCGACCGTACCGTCCCCCGCAGCCGGCGGCAAGCCGTCGCCGAGGCGGCCGTGTCCGGCGTCGCCCGCAGCGTTGCGGCGATGCCCCAGACCGACGCCAGCCAGAGCGCAGTGGAGAAGCTGCGACAGCTGGTTGCCTCGGGCCTGCTGGAAGTGCGGGCCTATCCGCGCGGGTTCATGCACGCCAAAGCCTACCTCTGCTGGTACGACGACCACGCCGAACCGGGCGCCGCCATCGTCGGCTCGTCCAACTTCACCCTGGCCGGCTTCACCGGCAACACCGAGCTGAACGTCCGCGTAACCGGCGACGACGAGATGGCGGCCCTGAGGGACTGGTTTGAAGACCTCTGGGCCGACTCGGTGGACGTCAGCGCCCAGGTGGAGCAGAGTCTGGCCGTAAGCTGGGCGGTCAAGCGGTACACGCCCTACGCCGTTTATCTGAAAGCTCTCTACGAACTCTACGGCCGGGATCTGGGCAGCGACGAACCGCTGCCGCTGGCGCCGGCCAGGGGCGTTGAACTGGCCAACTTCCAGCTGGACGCCGTGCGCCGGGGCCTGGACATGATCCGCAACTACGGCGGCTGCTACATCGCCGACGTGGTGGGCCTGGGCAAGACCTACATCGGGGCGGAACTGCTGCGGCAGCTGCGACAGAGCTACCCCAACGACGGGCCGCCGCTGATTGTCTGCCCCGCCGGACTGGTTCCCGCCTGGCAGCAGGTCAACGAACAGTACGGTTTGGGCGCCGAAGTGCTGTCGCAGAACCGCATCGCGCCGCCTCCGGGCCTGGAGTTCGACCCCGAAACCGAGCAGTACGAAGAGGTTGCCGGCAGCGCCCGCGGCGTCCAACTGACCGAGTCTTACCGTTCCCGGGGCCTGCGCGACTATCTGGAACGGGGCGACCACAAGGTCATCCTGCTCAGCGCCACGCCGCAGAACCTGGGGCCCAGAGACATCTATCGCCAGGTGCGTCTGTTCCTGGACGAAACCGAACACGGCCTGCCGCTGGAACCGCGGGGCTTGGAAGATTACTTCGCCAGCGTAGTGCGGTGGCAGGAGTACCGCAAGGAGGTTGACGCTTACTCGGCGGCTCTGGCGGAACACCTGAAAAGCGGCGGCGACGGCCCGCCTCCAACTGAGCCACAGCGTCCGGCCACTCCGCGGGCGGACATCTCCCAAGCGCTGACGCCCATCTTCATTCGCCGTCGCCGCAAGGAGATTACGGAGATTTACGGCGACACCGCCGCCATCAACGGCGAACCCGTGTCGTTTCCGACGCCGAAACTCTCCAACCTGGAGTACCGACTGGATCGGGTGTACGCCAAAGCCGGCGACTTCACCGACCTGCTGTCCACCCTGGGCCGGCACCGGGCGGTGCGTTACAACCCTACCGAATACCTGAACGCGGAACGGCGAGGTGACGAGCAATACTCCGGCCTGTTCCGCGCCCGAGGCCGCATTGCCGGGATGATCCGCTACCTGCTGTTCAAGCGTCTGGAATCCAGCATCACGGCCTTTCGCGCGACGCTGGCATCGCTTGCGCACAGCAACCGCAGCTTCAAGGCGGCGCTGGCAGCCGGCTACGTGCCGGTGGGCAGCGTAGCCACCAACCTGCTGGCCGGACGAAACTTCAACGCCGAGGAAGCTCTGGCCATCCTGCAATCGGAAGAGGCCGGGCGCAATGGACGGCATCATTTCCCCGCCGCCGACTTCAACGTCAAACGCTGGATTGGCGACCTGGACTCCGACCACGCCGTGCTGAGCGACCTGCTCAACCGCATCGCCGACATCGGCCCGGATGACGACGACAAGCTGGCGCGGTTGCGGGAGTTCCTCAAAGGCCATTCCGATGAGAAGGTACTGATATTCAGCGAAGCGGAAACCACCGTTGACTACTTGTTTGAACAGCTGAACCCCGCCGAAGGGGACAGCGCCATCGCCAAACTCAGCGGCGGCAACCGGGACCGGCGGGCCGACATCGTCAGCCGTTTCGCGCCTCAGGCCAACGGGCAAGACAGAAAGCGGTTGCCGGGCGGTGAAATCCGGCTGCTGCTGGCCACGGACGTAGTGTCGGAAGGGCAGAACATGCAGGACTGCGCCCGCGTCCTGAACTACGACCTGCACTGGAACCCGGTGCGGCTCATCCAGCGGTTTGGCCGGGTTGACCGCATCGGCTCGCCCCACGACGAAATCCACCTGCACAATATGCTGCCCGATGCCGAACTGGACGAAAGCCTGGGTTTGACGGGAAAGCTGAGCGAGCGCATCCAGGCTTTCCACGACCTGATTGGGCTGGACAACAGGGTGCTGTCGGAAGAGGAGCGGTTGAACGCCCAAGGCGTCGGCGTCATCTACGACGACCGGGAACTGCCGGAGCCGGACGACGCGCTGGACGAAGTGTCCGCCAACCAGCGGGCCATCGCCCTGCTGCAAAGCATCCGCAGCAACGACCCTGCCCTCTGGCGGAAGATAACTGAGTTGCCGGACGGCATTCGCTCCGCGCTGATCTGCGCCAAAGACGGCGCCGGCGACGACGCCCCACAAGTCGGCGAAACCGTAGTGATGCTGGCGGTGTCCGATGCCGTGCGCTGCTACGCGGTAGGAGACGCCCTGACGCCCAGGCCCATCCGACCGGCGCAATTCATCGCCGCCGCCGAGTGCGAACCGGACACGCCTACGCAGCCCCTGCCGGCGGACACCAACGCGCGGGTCAGCGCCGCCGCCGAAGCCTTCAGCGGCGACCTGAGCCGGATGTTGGGCACGGTACGCCGGCGCACTCCCGGCAACGCCCGCAACCGGGCTTTCGTCAGGCGTCAGCTCAACGGCATCGGCTCCGACGTTGCCACGCCCCAGCGGATTGCAGCTCTCCGGCAGGCCTTCGCCGGCGACCTGCCCACCGTAGTTGAGAATGAACTATCGGACTTGCGCCGGCTCAGCTTGGTACACACCCGCGACCTACTCGACGATTTCCTCCGAAAATACTTCACCCAGGAACTCTCCGAGGTTCAAAAGCGCGCGTACCCCCGCCTGATGCTGGCAACCAATCTTACCCCGACAATAAACATCGGCGACACCATCACATGGCACGATGTGGAAACATGCGTAACCGCACAGGAGTACAGGAGTGGGCAAGACCTCCAGGACAGCGAACCGGTCACTTACACCAGCAACGCATACCGAGTAACCCCCGTGACATTCCGCAGGTACTACGATCCTGACCTGACAGCCGAGTCCGTAATAGCCGCCGACCAGGAATTGATGCACGAAGTCAACCGTAACCTGCGCGAAACATTCCGCGACAGCGCGCGACTGGCGGCATCCGGACTCGCCGAGTACACGCGCGGGAACCGATGCGGACTGACCGGCAACGTATTCAACCTGGATCTCCTGCATACCGAAAGCGTCGGCAACACCAAACCCAGGTGGGGTACGCCCGGAGCCAGAAAGTCAATCGTCGAGGCAATGGAAACAGCGGCCGAGTTCGCCGGCAGACACGGGTGGTACAGCAATCAAACCACAGCGGGCATAGCAATCATGCCGATTGAAGTCGCGCGCGAGATAAGACGCTACCTGACTCAGGATGTACCTCAGCTGAGCGCCCTCACCAGGGTCGACAGCGTACACAGCTTGGGAAAGGTAATGTGGCTCAACGGCTGGGAAATCGTTGCGGACACAACTGAACCCGAATTAGCCGTTCCCGACGCTGCCCAACCGGCAGGCTGGGCTCACATTGATTTTCTGCATCCGGAAAAGCTGAGCGTTGGCTACACGCTGAGAATGGGAAGCGTACATACCGAAGGCCATTCGACAACAACCTTGCACGGACACAACGCCGTACAAGGCGCCAGCCGCCATCTGTACAAAATCACGCTGCAACTGAGCGACAATTAGGGCACAACGACAAAAGCCTCACCCAGAAAGCCGGACCTCAGAACAGCCGCTTCTGCCACAGCAGATAAACGTATACCACTACTAACGCCAGGCAAACCACACAGACAATCCACCATTCGCAATTGCGGACCCCGATGTCCCGGTCATCGGAACCACGCCTGCTCCGCAACCGTCACGGTTAATACAACCGCCGAGAACAACACGACGAACAGGTCAAACAGCAATCCAGAATAGAGGGAGACATCGGGGTGAAACGCTAGATCCCAGAACACGGCAGAACCGCCGTAGAGCACCAAAAACAATGCCACAATGCTGAGCATTGTGGCATTGTCATTCCAGTCGCCGACCGAGTAATGGACAGTACACCAAGGCTAGAAATACCAGCTAGCCTACTGCGAGACCGAGTCTTAGCCAAGTATTGAAAAGAAAGGGGCATTCCTGCGCCACGGACATAGGGACTAGGAGCGGAAGCGATGAATATCCCTAAATCACCATTAGCATATAACCCACAGCTGCGCTGTTCCGCATTCTGCTTCCGACGCGCGTCATCTCTGACAAGAACCGGAGACCCCGTAGTCGCGTTGCACCCCAGTTCCTCCCCCAGGCAGCTTGATCCGCATATTCCGCATCCCAGCGTAATCGTCAGCCTTGAGGCTGGCCAACGCAGTGGCCAGATAGGTCAGCAGGGACACCGCTACGTGCAACGACACCTTGCGGATATTCAGGCAGCGGTGAGTATCCAGCAGCCGGCTCTGCTTGGCGCTGCTGAAATAGCGCTCAATGCTCGGCCTTTTCCGATACTCTGCTTTCCACTCCTCTGAACAGCGAGGCAGCAGTCCGATGATGCGCAAAAGCCGGTCCTTCGGCTTTTCGTAATGCTCGGAATCACAGTAGCGGCTGAAATCCACCTGGTCTTTCAGATGGCAGCCGGCACCAAGGCAGCGGAACCGGTGTCCCTGATCGGGATCGGTGTCAATGTACTCCATCGGCTTGCCTCCGATGCAGGTCGGCCTACCTTCGGCATCGTAGATGCCATCGTATAACCGGCGGCCATCCTCGTCCCGTGTCGGCTGTCGGACGGCGATTACCGGCATAATGCCCAAGCTGGCAACGTGCTTGATATTCTCCAGGCTGTCGTACCCCTTGTCGCCCAGGAAGTAACGCGGTCGCAGCGTCCCATACTTACTCAGACAAGCGTCCAGGTCAGGGATCATTACCGCCGCATCGCTGGCGTTGGCGGGACGGGCTACGGCATACAGCGGCAGCCCGTAGTCGGCGTCGGCGATGACGTTGACCTTGTAGCCGAAGTACAACTCATCCTTCTCTCCCGCATCGGCATCGCCCCTTTTGTCCTTCCTGGAACGACGGCGTGTCTTGGAGCTGCGCCGGTAAGAACGCGCATTTTTCGCGGTGCGGTGCCCCCATCTAGCGTCAACATCCTTGGCGAGCCTTTCCGCTCCCGTCCGGCGGCTCTTTCTCCCCGGACGCGCCCAGGCTAAGATGTCGGTGCTGTCCATGACCAGCGAGCTTCCCAACGGCGGCTTGCTGCTTGGGACAATGCCATCCTCACGCAGGCGTTCAATCTCGTCGCCGCACTGGCGGAACACGTCGGCAATAATCCCTTCTACCACGTCCAGGTGGTCGGTAAGCTTCTTCTTGAAGCGACAGTAGGCGCCTTCGCTGGGAGCCCGGTTCAGCCCGCAGAGTTTCAGCAGGGTTTCATCACTGCCCAGACGGTTCAGGAAGGCGTTGGCGTACCGCTCGTTGAGCGCGAACTGCATCACATAAGCCGACAGCGTAGCTTGGGCTGGGTAGCCTGGGTTGCCGCCGTGCCGGTGGGGCGCATCCAGCGCTTCCGCCAGATCGTCGGCGCGGGACACAACTCCCTCAATAACAGCGGCAAGGAAACGGTAACCGCGCTTTGGGGGTTGCTTATGCTGTCGGGTATGATTAGAATAGAAAACGCTCAAGAGGATTTAGAGAGATCCGGAGAGCAACCGACCGCTTGGCGTCGCTAGCGCTGGGCGGTCAACTTTTGAAACTTTTCAACTATCCGGATTATACCTGCCTGAGCTTGGGAACTCAACCGGAACCGGCTTGAAAATGACGTTTCCCAGTCAGGAACCGGCAAACTATGGCAAAGTTCTGCAGCCTTTCCAGAATGTGCCCGGCAACGGTTTTAAGGCAGGCTGCAGACCGGACCTTTGGCATCTCGACGCCGATCACGCCACAGACGCCCCGGAAGGCCTGTAACAGGCCTTCCGGGGCGTAATCCCATTGTGAAAGAGGTAAACGGCAATGTTAATGCGGTTAAGCCGATTGATGACGGCGACAGTGCCAGGAAACGGGAAACGGGGTACCCGGAAATCCGTGGCAGCCAGCGCTATGGAACAGCATCAGCTACCCGGAAAAGTCCGTTTTTGAGCTGGGTGCTGGATTACGTAATCCGTCACCGAATTTGCCGTTTCCGCATACCGGCGCGCTGGAATCCGAGTAGCGAAATCGCCTCTAGTAGCCGGAACCGCCAAGCACGCGCTGGCTGACATAGCGTCCCAGGTCGCGGTTTTCGCGGAACTCAAAGCCGCCGAAATCGCCGCCGCAGCCGATGATGGGAACTGCGGTTTCGTGCCGAGAGCCGTGGGATCGCAGGCCGGGCGGGAGCGTAACTTCCGCCGGGTCGCCAAAGACTACGTCCGCAGCACCGGTTACGATAATGTCGCCGAGGCGCTCCGGCATTAAGGAGAACCGGGCCGCCGCGACATCGCGGGGCAGGGCTTCCTCAACGCCATCGGTTTGGTTCAGCGCGGCGACGGCGTCGGCGGTTGCCGCCGGGTCGTCCAGATGCAGGTAGATGCAGCCGCCCAGATTGGAGTGGTGCACTACGTACCGGTCTTTGATGACAGGGATGGCTTGGGCGGCGATGCCGTGTTGGGCCAGAACGGCGGGAAGGTGGAGCATCCGACGCTTGTCGGACATTCCGTGGTCGGCGGTAATCAGCAACTGGGCGTCGGGAATGTCGTTGAACAGACGACCGAGGGAGTTGTCCAGGATGGCGAGGTGGCGGGCCGATTCGGGGTGATGAGGCCCGTAGGCGTGCATGGCGTAGTCGGTGGTGGCGATAAAGGCGAGGTCGTAAGTCTCCCGGAGCAAGGCATCGCGGGCGGCGTCGATAGTCCAGCCGTTCACTTCCAAGGAGTACACCGGGGGCGGTTCGCCGGCGGCGGCGACTGCCGCCGGGGTAGGCTGCTCGGAAGAAAAGGCAAGGTCGGTTCCGGCGCCGAGGAGGCGGCGCAGCTTGTCCTTGGAGGCCGCCAGGAGCGCCCGGCCGCCGTTGCGCCGGCATTGGTCAAAGATGGTATCGGAGCGGATGAATTCGCCGGATTCAACGTACTGCTCGATGCCGGCCCGCCGGTCGAGCCAGTAGTTGGATACGATGCCGTGCAGAGCGGGGTAGTGTCCGGTGGCCATGGAGGTGTTGTTGACGTTGGTTACGCTGGGCATCATGCCACTGCCGGAGACGTGGAATCCGGCTTCGGCGAATCGGCGCAGGTTGGGCGTTGGGCAAGCGTCGAGGTATTCCGGGTCCAGCCCGTCAATCATGACCAGTATGGTAGTGCGCGGCATGAGCTGCTACCACCGCGGCGGGTCAGTCGTCCGCCGCCACCGGGACGGGAGCGGAACGGACGCGGGCCTCTCCGGCGGCCTGGAGGTAGTCGTTGAGCAGGCGCGGCAGCAGGAAATGCTGGCGCACGCGCTCTCGGGCGTTTTGCCCAATGACGGCGCGCAAGTCGGCGCTGGAAAGCAGCTGGGCCAGTCGGCAGCCGGCTTCCTCGGCGGAGTCGACCAGGTAGCCTGATTCGCCATCGGTTATTTGCAGGCGGATGCCGCCGACGTTGCCGCCGATGACGGCCTTTCCCTTCCACATGGCTTCAGCAACGGTGAGGCCGAAACCCTCGCGCGTGGACTTTTGCAGCACTACCAGGGAGTGAGTTTGCAGGGCGTTGACGATTTCATCGTTGGCCGCAGGCAAACCTTGCGGTGAGAAGAACAGGTGGATGTCGGGGTCGTTCTGGGAGTAGTCGCGCACCGAATGCAGCACCTTTTCGCCTTCCGGGTCGTCATTGGCCTGGCTCAAGCCGAGCAGTGCCAGCTGCAAGCCAGGATGCGATTGGCGGGCCAGACGGTAAGCGTCGATGACGCCCCAAGGGTCTTTCCAAGCGTCAAACCGCGACACCTGGGTAATCAACGGGCGGGCGGCGTCAATGCCCAAGGCGCTGACAATAGCGGCGGCGCGCTCCGGCGGCATAGCGCAGTTTTTGGGCGCCAGTGGGTCAATCGCCGGCGGGGCAACGTACAGGCCGACGCCGCCGGGTAGCCGCCGGGGTTCGTAGTCATTCAGGGAGCAAATCACCGTGTCGTAAGCCTGGGTAAGGGGGAGCAGCCGTTCAAGCAACCACTCGTTAGGCCGCGTCAGGTCAATATGCACCACCCACAGGCGGGTAGCGGCGGCGCGGCGGCTGAGGAGACGGCCCAAGGGCAGCAGCTGTGGGTCGTGCAGAAACCAGACGTCGGCGGTCAAGTCGAGCCGGTGAATCTCGTCGGCTATGTCATCCAGGCAACCGAAGTAGATGGCCAACTCGTTATCGGAGAGCTCGCCGGGGGCGCCCTGCAACATATTGTGAATGCGTTTGGTAACGTCGAAAAAGCGGGAATCGTTGGGGGTGATGACCACCCGGCGGGCGCTGATGCCCAAGGCATTGCTCAAAGGCACCAGAGAGTGCATGATTTCAGCGACGCCGCCGCCGTAGGCAGTACTGTTGATGTGGATTACGCTACAGTCGCGGAAACAGGCGGCGGCGCCGGCCAGCTGGCCAGCGATGTGGGGCGGCAACAAATCGAGGTAGCGGTCGGCGTCAACAGCGGGATACTCAATGAAGTCAATCAACCCGGTTCTCCTCCGGTTAGCGTATCGGGCTACAGTGGTAAGTGCAGCGGGGATATGTTAATGACAATCGTCAATTATGTACACTGATATTGAGGCCCGGTTTTCGCCATTTGCGCCCCGGTGGATACAGGGGGCTAGCCATCGTCGCTATTCGACGGTGACGGATTTAGCCAAGTTGCGGGGCTGGTCAACGTCGCAGCCCAGGCGGACGGCGATGTAGTACGCGAAAAGTTGGAGGGGGATGGCGGCGAGTATGGGGTTCAGATAGTCGGGAACGTGGGGAATGGGCAGCGTTGCGTCGACCAGGCCAGCGAGGTTGGCGTCTCCCTGCGTAATTACGGCGAGGACGCCGCCGCCGCGAGCTTTTATTTCCTGGATGTTGTTGACCATCTTATCGTGCAGGGAGTCGCGGGTCGCAATGGCCATGGTGGGCATACGGTGGTCGATGAGGGCGATGGGGCCGTGCTTCATCTCGCCGGCGGGGTAGGCCTCGGCGTGGATGTAGCTGATTTCCTTGAGCTTGAGGGCTCCCTCGGCAGCGACGGGCGCATTGATGCCGCGGCCCAGGTAGAAGAAGTTGCGCCGGCTGCAATAGCGACCGGCCAGGTCTTCTATGGCCGCCGGGCTGCTGACTGCGTCGCTGGCCTGGCCGGGCAGGCGGGAAAGGTCGTCAACACAGCGACGCAAGGCGGCATCGCTGAGATGGCCACGCGCGGCGCCGAGACGCATGGCCAGCAGGTTCAGGATGGCAAGGCTGGCGATGAAGGTTTTGCTGCTGGCTACGCCGACTTCAATGCCGGAGCGCATCAGCAGGGACAGGTCGGCCATACGCACGGCCTGACTGTCGGGGGTGTTGCAAATCGTGAGCAGTCGGGGGCGTTTCCCGCCGGTGGAGCGCACCCTGGCCATGGCGGCTACGGTATCGGCGGTTTCGCCGGACTGGCCAATGGCGACGACCAGGGTCTTGTCGTCCAGGTAAGTCTCCCGGTATCGGAATTCGGAGGCGGATTCAGCTTCGGCGGGGATGCCGGCCAAGCGCTCGATGAGATGTCGGCCTACCATGGCGGCGTTGAGGCTGGTGCCGCAGCCGATAAGCACGACGCGACGCAGCCGGGCAAGTTCCGCATCGGACAGTGCCAGTTCGGGCAGAGTTACCCGTCCGTCGGCAAAGTCCACCCGGTCTCGCATAGCGGATACCACCGATTGAGGCTGCTCCATAATCTCTTTGAGCATAAAGTGGCGGTAGCCGGCCCGGTCAATCAGGACATCGCTGAGGGAAACGGAACGCAAGGACTTGTCAACGCTGTGGCCGTCCCGGTCGAGGAAGGTAACTCCGCGCCGGGTCAGCACGGCGGCCTCGCCATCTTCCAGGAAAGCGACCGGCATATGGCCGCGCTCGCCGATGATGGGCAGGAGAGCGGGCAAGTCGCTGGATACGACGCCCTGGCCGGCGTGATGGGCTACGGCGACTCCGCCGGCGTGCCCCAGCCGCAAAGCGCAAATGGCGTCATCATCGCCCTCCCGGAAGGCTACCACGGCTTGGGGGCCCTGCACCTGCCGGCTCATGCGCAGCATCGCCATAGGCAGCGTCATGCCGGCGTTCATTCCTTCCTCGATGAGGTGGGGGATAACCTCGGTATCAGTTTCAGAGGTGAAATTGTGGCCGCGGCTGCGCAGTTCGCTCTTCAGTGTCAGGTAGTTTTCCACGATGCCGTTGTGGGCTACGGCGATGCGGCCGGCGCAGTCGGTGTGGGGATGAGAGTTGGCCTCTGATGGACGGCCATGGGTTGCCCACCGGGTATGACCGAGGCCGGCGGAGCCGACGGGGGCGGCGCAGCTGGAGTCGTGGAGGAGGCCAAGCACCCGGCCTACGGTTTTGCGAACCTGCAACCCGCCGTTGGGTTCCAAGACCGCTACGCCGGCGCTGTCGTAACCGCGATATTCCAGGCGACGCAGGCCCTCAACCACGATGGGCCAGGCGGGCCGGTCGCCCACGTAACCGACGATGCCGCACATGAGGCGTCCGGCCTAGCCGTCGTCCGGGTCGGAGCTGCGCACGGTTAGAGTAACCCCGGCGTCGGTGGAGTCAGCGATGGAACGGGTGAAGGCCTCGTACTGGACCGCAGACATCAATGGAGGGGTAAAGTCGTCGCAGTCCAGCACCAGGGGCGAAACGATGTGGGCATCGGCTCGGGCCGCCGGCTGCCCGGCGGCAATTTCCATGATGGCGTCGGAGAGAGCCGTTGGGTCGTGGCGAACGAAAACGCCGGGGGCGAGCAGCGGACGCCGGACGATGCGGCCGGCCATGGTGAGGGATTCCGCCTCGTCCAGAACAACAGGATGCTGGCCGTCGGCGGCATAGCGAGCCAGGAGGCGCGGCGGGACGGGTGCGTTATTAACGAGCAGAAAGTCCAGGGGCTGGCGCGTTCCTAGGTATTCGGTCAACAGGGCGAGAAAGTTGGAGGTGCGGAACCCGGCGCTTTCGTTGGGCTTGGTCATCAGGTTGCAGACGTGGATTTTGACGGCAGGGGATGCAGTAATAGCCTCGGCCACGTCTTCCACCAGGAGGTTGGGGAGTACGCTGGTGTATATGTCGCCGGGGCCGAGGACAATGGCGTCGGCGCGGGCGATGGCATCCAGAGCCGGGGGATAGGCGTAGGCTTTGGGGTCAAGATAGATGTAGTCGATGGCTACGTCGAGCCTTTCGCTGCGGAGGTCGATGGTTGACTCGCCGACGAGCCGGGAGCCGTCAACGAGGCGGGCGCAGAGGGCGGATTTGGTAAGGGTAACCGGGAGGACGGCGCCTTTGATGCCGAGGATGCGTGAGGCCTGCTCGATGGCGGTAATGGTATCGCCGGTTACTTCGGTGAGGGCGGCAAGGAGGAGGTTGCCGAAGTTGTGTCCGTTGAGACCGTCGCCGGTGGCGAAGCGGTAGTCGAAGAGGCGGCGCATGAGGTTGGCGGCTTCGTCGTTGTCGGCGAGGGCCATGAGGCAGCGACGCAAGTCGCCGGGGGGCAAGTGTCCCAGCTCTTCGCGGAGGCGTCCGCTGCTGCCGCCGCTGTCGGTCATGGCGACGACGGCGGTAAGGTTGCAATCGCGGGCGCGGAGGCCGCTCAGGGTGGTGTGGTTGCCAGCGCCGCCGCCAACTACGACGATGTTCTTCTTGCTCATGCTCAGGCGGGTCCGGGTTTGCTTCCGCGCAGGGTGGTTCAGCCGCGCGGCGGGCGGCATTTTACCATATATGGGAAGGTTGCGATTTTGATCTTACGGGGTTGGCAGCGGTCGGCAGAGCGGATAGCCGATTTCGCCGGAATGCGGCAGTTGTCAAAGTGGGGATTGGGCCCTAGGGTGGAGGTTGACTCCGCAGTGGCGTATGAGGGGCGACGGAGAAGGTTAGTCGTTTCCGTAGCGGCTGTTGAAGTAGGGGATTACGTTGTCGCCCATCTGCTCGACTACGCGCATTGCGGTGCGGACGTCCATGCCGGGATACCAGATGCGGAACGTGAAGTGGTTGGCGCCGACGCGGCGGTGATGGTCTTCAATCTGCTGGATGACTTCTTCGCCGCTGCCCAGGATGAAACGGTCGCGGGCCAGTTCCTCAAAGGGAGTGCGAAAGTCCTCCTCGCCGGGAAGCGCTTTGTCCTGACCCCAGTCGGCGTAGGCCTGGTACTTGGCTTCCATGTAGGGCTGGGCGTTGCGTATGGCTTCTTCGTGGGTGGATGCCACGTGCATCTCCTTGATGATGGGAACTTCGGCGGGAGGTTCGTGGCCACCGGCGGCCAGGCCCTCGCGGTAAATGGCGGTCTGGCGTTCCAGGGTCTCCAGCGTGGCGTGGGGATTGACGAACCAGGGCAGGCCAAGCTCGCCGGCCCGGCGCACCACGGTGTCAAAGTTGGCGGCTACCCAGATGGGCGGGTGCGGCTGCTGCACAGGGCGGATGGCGCAGGAGGCGTTGTCCAGGTTGAAATGCCGGCCGTGGAAAGTAACCTCATCCTCCGTCCACAGCCGCCGCACCAGCTCCAGCGACTCCAGGAAGCGGCCGACCCGATGGCGTCGCTCCACGTTGAACGCCTGATATTCAATATCCCGGTAGCCGAGGCCCACTCCGAGGACAACCCGGCCCTCGCTGATAACGTCCAGCGTGGCGATGGTCTCCGCGACGTCGGCCGGAGAGTAGAGGGGCAGCAGCAGGATGGACAGCACCAGCTGCATATCCCCGGAATCGGCGGCCAGGCGGGCCAGCAGGGGGATGCTCTGAAGGTTCTGGTAAGGGGGAGATAGGAAGTGCTGACCGCAGGCGATGGAACTGAAGCCGGCGTCGCGGGCCAGACGGGTGAGGGCCACGGTTTCGTGGAAGCGCTGAGTGGCGGAGTCGCCGGAGGGGTGTTGGGGCATTGCCATGATGCCGAATTTCATCGTTGCCGCTCCAAAGTCGTAAAGTGTAGGGATATGGTTCGGGGCATAGTAATGGCGTCCCAGGCAGGATTCGAACCTGCGGCCAGCTGCTTAGAAGGCAGCCGCTCTATCCGCTGAGCTACTGGGACGCGCCCTAATTTAGGATAGGGATATTGCGGCGAAACTGTCAACGGTTGGCGGGGCGGCGCGGTTTCTCGCAACATCTCTCAAATCAGACGGCATGGCGCCAGCCGGATCTCTGAAATTTGCCCCGGAATCGGGCTGAAACCGAAATTTCGCCAAAATTGACCCGTCCCCGTAATGCTCTGGTAATACTTCGTAATACTCCCGTAATACTTCGGAGGCTAGACTACGGACAGATTGCCCTTTCCCGCGCTGATGGGAACCCAAGGGCAAAGTCAAATTCCCGCCCCTGAGGAGGTTCTGTCTAATGAAAGCCAAACTACAAAAACTCAAGTGGTCAGCGCCCTTGGTCATAACGGCTCTCGCCGTCGTCAGCGCCCTGACCCTCTTCGGCTTCTTCGCCATCACCAACCCCGGCGACGCCAACGCGCAGGGAGGCGCCTGCGCTGAGGGCGGAACCGGCTTCCGGATCACCCCCACTAATGCGCCGGCTGTCCCTACCCTGACGGCCAAAAACAGGGCCCTGGCCGTAATGCTCCCCGCTGCGGCAGATGGCCAATCCGCCGCAGCCACCAACGGCAGCCCGGAGTACACCGGCTTTGACATTCAGTACCGGCAGGGAACTTCCGGAACCTTCACGACCTTCACCGGCACGATTACCGTCAACCAGCGCAACCTCTCCGGCGCCGCGCAGATTGCCGGCCTCACTAACGGTCGAGCCTACGAAGTGCAGGTGCGCCTAACCTGCGCCAGCACCTTCGGCCCGTGGAGCGCTTCCGCAACCGGAACCCCGGCCCCATCGGCGCCCGGCCCAGTCCGGAATCTCGCGGCGAAGCAACTCAACTACATGAAAGCAGCAGACCGCCCCGGTTCCAGCAATGACCTGGCATCCATTGCAGTTAGCTGGAATCCGTCGGGGGATAATGGGGGAAGCCCCATTACGAGCTACAAGTTCGAGACAATCAGAGTCGGAACAGGATACTCCGTCAGCGCCAACCCCGTCCGGATAGATGCCTTTTCCGATGACGCCTGGGACAACCCTAGCCCAAATAAAATCGAAGATGCGACGGTTGAGATCGACGCCGCTTATGTTGCCTATAACCTGTGGCTGCGGTTCACAGTGGCAGCCAACAATGCCGTCGGCACCGGCTGGGCGTCGACGGTTGACATCCAGCTCAACCTCAACGCCGGCGAGGCGCCGAACCTCGGCGCTGCCAATTTCACCGGCACGATTGCGTCGGACAGCACTGCGTCCGGCGCCGCACCCAAGCTCACGGTGAAGTTGAACAGCCTGCCCGTTCCTTTGCCGGTAGGCACCCGACCGGTAGGCACCCGAGTCGTGCTGTTTTTGGAAGACGATTTCCAGGTTCCCGATTCCATCCCGGCCAGCTCAATCTACTTCGTCGCCAACTCTCCGGCCAGCGTGGCCACGGGCAGCGGGGCGCCGGTGTACGCCACAGAAGCCCCGGAGATTGACACTGACGATTACTTTGACGACGACAGGGACGATGTGAGCATTACGGTGCGCATCCCCGATATGTGCACTAGAGATTCGGACGAATGCGCCGGCCCCAACAGGCTTGAGCAGGGCCAGGACTTGACCATGGTCATCCTGGGCAGCTCCGGCATCAAGAACCCCTCCGAAGCGGGAACCCACACTGTCGCCTTTGACGATGTCCTCCCCGGCCGCATCGAGCGGCTCATGACCGGCGGCATGGAGCGCAGCGCCGCCGCCGGTTCCATCCAGAAACGGCAAGGCGTGTACCTCAGCACCCTCGCCAAAATCTCCCTCTCCGCCACGAAGGGCAACCGCCGCGATATGCTGACCGTCAACGGTTCCGGCTTCAACAACGGCGTTTCCGCTGTCGCCTACGTCGCCCAGCGCAAAGCCGCTGAGTTCGCCGTAGCCGTGTGGTGGAACACTCTGAACTGCGACAGCAGGAAAACGGAAATGGGCGCCGGCAACGAGTTCTGCTTCGAATACACGCTCAACGAAACCGAGATGACCTACACCGTCGCCAACAGCAACAAGGCGTCCAGCGACAAGGTTATCGCCCGCCACCTCTGCAAGCAGGGCGTCATCCCAGCCGGAACCGAGGCCGGCATGGCCACCGTCGGCAGCGACGACCGGGTAGCCATCTCCTTTGAGGTCAGCGTACCGACTTTCAAACCCGGCAACGACAACCTCATCTGCGTGGAAGACGGCGAAACCCGCGCCTCCGGCAACGTTGAGGGTTTCGAGCTGACTCCGTTCATCCCCGAAGCCTCAGTGTCCGAAGCTCCAGTCTCCGAAGCCCTCGCTCCACTGGGCGAGAGCCTGATGGCCGTCTTCCACTTCGACCGCATCAGCAGGGACTGGCTCTTCTATGATAGCCACCCCCAGTTCGCCGGCTTCAACACCTTGGAGACGCTGGTACCCGGCGAACCCTACTGGGTCATGGTAACCCACGACGTTGATGCAGGCCTGGGGGGCAAGCTCCGCAGTCTTAAGTGCGCTCGCGGCAACTGCTGGAACCTGATGGTGTGGTAAGCGGGCGGGAAGCACTCCCTCTCCCTCGCTTTTGAGGGAGAGGGAAACTACCGGCAGGCGGGAGCAAATCAAGCGACAGGTGATATGATGGTGTTGCCAAGATACCGGGCATCTATACTGCAGCCCGGCGTCCGTCAAGGAGGAGACTATGGCCCATCGGAACCTTACTATCCCCAAAGCGTGGCTGGCGGCATTGGTCGCCATAGCCGCCGTAGCCTTGCTATCCGGCGGCCTCGCCTGTCAGGGTAGAGACGCGCCGGCTACCGCAACTCCGCAGTTTTCGCTACCTACCGCTTTGTCCAGCCCCGAAGCCGTCCCCGCCGACGATGCCGGCGAGGCGGTCGCCGCTCAATCCTCCATCTACTGGCAAGGCCCTACCACTTGGGAGCCGGAGGATGTCAGCGGCCTGGAACGGGTAACGCAGGAACTGGTCGATCCGCCTTTCCTCCCCAGCCACGATCAGGTCAACACCGGCGAGCCCCGGGTGGTTGAAATCCGTATGGTAGTTGAGGAAAAGGAGATTGAGATTGCCCCCGGCGCATTCATCTGGGCCTTCACCTTCAACGGCTCCGTCCCCGGCCCCATCGTCGTGGTGCACGAAGGCGACTACGTAGAGCTTACCCTGGTGAACCCCGCCAGCAACACGCAGCTGCACAACATTGACTTCCATGCCTCCATCGGCGCGCTGGGCGGCGGCTCTCTTACCGAAGTCGCGCCGGGCCAGGAAGTTGTCCTCCGCTTCCGCGCCGTCAAACCGGGCGTGTTCGTCTATCACTGCGCGCCCGGCGGCACGATGGTTCCCTGGCATGTAACCCACGGCATGAACGGCGCCATTATGGTGCTGCCCAAAGACGGCCTCAAAGACCCGGCCGGCAATCCCGTCCGCTACGACCGCGCCTACTACATCGGCGAGCAGGACTACTACCTCCCCCGCGATGAGAACGGGAACTTCAAACGCTACGACAACCCTGGCGACTCTATGGTGGATGACCTCGAGGCCATGAAAACCCTGAAGCCGACCCACATCGTTTTCAACGGGGTCGCCGGAGCCTTGCAGGGCGACGGCCAGCTCACCGCCAACGTCGGCGAAAACGTCCTGATTGTCCACGCCCAGGCCAACCGCCAATCATACCCCCACCTCATCGGCGGACACGGCGATTACGTGTGGGAGCGTGGCGGCTTCAACAACCCTCCGCAAGTTGACCTGGAAACCTGGGCCATCGCCGCGGGATCCGCCGGGGCCTCCATCCACGCCATCCGGCAGCCCGGAACCTATGTGTACCTCTCCCACAACCTCATTGAAGCCTTTGCCTACGACGCCAAGGCCATCCTAGTCGCCGAAGGCGAATGGGACAACGACCTTATGGAACAGGTACAGCCTCCCGCCAGCATCCAATAACCCCTGACCCCTACGCTCCGGCGGCCTATGCCGGCTGCCGGAGCGGCGAAACCATCCGCAGCCCGCCAACCGAAAGGCAGAAGTGAATATGACCAACACTCCCGCGTACACTTACACTTACGACCATATCCACCTACGCACCAAAGACCCGGAGCGCATGGCCGGCTTCTTCGCAACCATGTTCGGCGCGAAAGTCCTCCGCCTTACCCAGAGCGACGGCGCGTCCCGCGTTGACCTGGACGTCAACGGCCTGGCCATCTTCATCGCCTCCGTACCGCCGGAAGAGCATATTGACCTCAGCCCTGGCGACCCTCACCTCGGCCTGGATCACTTCGGCTTCCGCGTGGACGACATTGACGGCGCGGTGGCAGACCTGCGCAGCAAGGGCGCGGAAATCTACACCGAACCGCGCACCATCCGCCCCGGCGTCCGCATCGCCTTCGTCCGCGGCCCCGACAATGTCCGCATCGAACTGCTGCAACGCGATGGCTCCGCCCTGCTGGAAGAATAGGGCCTGCGCCCTGGCCAGGAGCTCCCACCCCATGGTTCCGGCTTTCGCCGGAACCAACCTTGGAGCAGAACCCCTTTCCGGAAAATCCCCAAATCCCGCACCCAAGCCCGCCGCCCTTACGCTAACGCCGTCGCCGTAGCCACATCCACAGACCCAGCCCGGCCAACAGCGCGCCTACGGCTACCAAAGACCAGGCAATCCCCTTGATGAAAAACAGTCCCAGCGGCGTCAGCAGAAACAGCCCCAAGCATACCAGCGCCAAGCCGCAGCCCACTGCGCCCGATGGTCCTGACGAACGATAAATCACTGTAGTCGGTAAGTTGCCGCCTGTTCCGCCGCGCGCCCATCCTGCCGCAGCTTCTCCAGATGGGTACGGACGTTGCGGCCGGCGGCTTCCCGCAGCGACTTGCGCAGGTTTCGGGGATATACGGCGGACACGATTTCATCCACCGTAGTCGCGCCGCCGGCCAGGGCCGCAACCACCTGCTCCTCGCGGCTCCGGCGATGGGCAATCTGCTGCCGAATGCGCTGTTCACCCCGCACGATGGTATTGCCGTGTCCGGGACAAACAACCTGCGGGCGGGTTTTCGCCATGCGGTCCAGCGAGTTCATGTACTGCTTCAGGTTACGCACGCTGGACGATGAATTACCCAACAGGTTGTCGCCGCTGAACAGTACGCGGTCGGGCCTCAGAAAGTAGCAAACATGGTCATCTTCGTGCCCCGGCGTGAACAGCGGTCGCAAGGCAGCTCCGCCTCCGCTTGCGATAGTCTCCCGCGCCCCCAGGGCAGAAACTGAATCGCCGCCCAGAATGTGCCGCAACTTCGGCGCCAGCTTGGGATGGCAGCGCACCGCGCAGTCAAAAACTTCTTGCAGCCGATCCAATCCGCCGATATGGTCGCCGTGGCCGTGGGTAATCAGTATGGCGTCAATCTTCGGCTCTCCCAGCTCCGACCAGTATTCCAGGATTTGCCGTCGCCAGGCGCGATACGGCTCGCCCGAGTCAATCATCACCATCCGGTCGTCGGGGTCGCCCACAAAGTAAATCTGCGTGCCGCCCGGGTGCATTGCCCCGTATGCGTTCGGGTCTTCTGCGATGTGTGTACTGTACACGCGCTCGGTAATCTGCATAGCGCCGCCTTACCACTCTTTGGCGCGAATGTACCGGAACGCGGCGATGGCTGCCGTCGCTCCGTCCCCAACCGACGCCGCCAGTTGCGCCGCCGACTGCTGCCGGATGTCTCCCGCAGCGAACAAACCCGGCTGCGGCGTTTCCATATTCAGCCCCACCGGAATGTGGCCGGCGTTGTCCGGCGGCGCTAGGTCAGCCACCGGCGCCGAGTTGGGGTCAAGGCCAACGTACACGAACAGCCCGCTCAACGGCTCCACCGTCTCGCCGTCGCCGCTGCGGATTCTCACGCCCGACACAGTGTCCTCTCCCAGAACCTCAACCACTTCCGTGTTGCAGCGAACTTCAATCTTCGGCTCGGCGGCGATGCGATCCTGCAAAACCTGCTGTGCGTCCAGGGCGACGCCCCGCACGAACAGAACTACCCGGTCGGCGTATTCGGCCAACGTCAGCGCCTCGTCCGCCGCTGAGTCGCCGCCGCCTACTACCGCCACCGTCTGCCCCATGTACAGCGGCCCATCGCAGGTGGCGCAGTGCGACACGCCGCGCCCGTCAAATTCCGCCTCGCCGGGGATGCCCAGCGCGCGCAGCGAGGAGCCGGCCGCCATTATGACAGCCTTGCTCCGATAGCTGTTGCCGCCATCGCCGGCGACCGTCAGGTAATCCCCATCCACAGACACGGCGGTGGCCGTGTCCAGGAGCATTTCAACCCCTGCGTTTATCGCTTGTTCCTGAGTGGCCGGCCCCAGTTCGTAGCCTGCGATCCCCTGCGGGAATCCGGGGTAATTTTCAATCTTCTCCAGGTTGATAATCTGGGCCCCCGCCATCATCTGCTCCACGATGGCAGTGCTCAGGCCGTATCGGGCTCCATAAATGCCGGCGGTCAGGCCGGCCATGCCGCCGCCGATAATCAACAGGTCAAATTCTTGCTCAGGCACTGGCGCTACCTCGCATCGCGTTTTTCGTGGCGATTGTACCACCATTCATCCGCCCGCCGATAGTTCTAATCAAGGCCGCGCCGCCGCTCCCGTCCCCTGTAGTATTTCCCTCACCGCCAGCGCCGACGGAGCGGCGCCGCTGTCCGACGCAAATGCGCCCCTTGCCAGTTCCGCCTCCATTTTGGCCACCCGTTCCCGGGCTAACCGGCAGTACTCCTCCGACAGGTCAATGCCAATATACTGTCGCCCCTCCAGCACAGCGGCCACCGCCGTGCTGCCGCTGCCGACGAACGGGTCCAGCACTACCTCAGCCGTCGTCGCCGCAATCGCCCGCTGCGCCAGCTCCACCGGAAACGGCGCCGGATGCGGATTGTCCCGCTCCTGCCGGATGTGCCAAACGTCCCCGATGCCGCCGGCTTTCGGCGCCAGACGAAACTCCGGCTTGGCAATCAGGTAAATCACCTCATAGGTAGGCAGGAAGTAACCGGGATTGTGATTGAACCCGCCCGCGCGCTGCCAGATGATGATTTGCCGCACCGGGAGCCCTTCCATTATGTCGGCCCGATCTTGCAGCAGGCCCTTCTGTACCCGCCATTTATGGTTGTAGAAAATCGCCCCGTCCGGGGTCAGCACCCGCAGCATTTCCCGCAAACATTCCCGCTGCCATTCCACGTAATCCCGATGCGGCAGGGCGTCGGAATGTCCGGCGTAGCCCTGCATCAGCGCGTTGCCGGCCCACTTGCCGCCGTTGCCGTTTTTCATCCCGTTGCCGCTGCTGTTCAGCAGGTTGTAGGGCGGCGACGTAACCACCAGATTCACCGAGGCGTCGGGCATCCGGCCCATCGCGGGCAGGCAGTCATCGCAGAGGATTTCGTTGATCCAGGGCAGCATAGATTGGCGCGTTTCTAAAAAATTGCAAAATGCGCCGCCCATTTAACCCCGGCCTGGGGAGGCTGTGCATAGCGTCGCGCCGGCGACTTTTACCCAATTCGCGCTATTGCCCCACGACGGATGCGCCCCTATAATGACGCGCGCACAATCCGTGCCTAATCAAATCTACCCCGCCTTTGACGGTGCTGTGGATACATTCCAGGTTGAATGTTTGAGGGCCAACCAATTCCCCCAGATCTCTGATAGGAGACAGCATATGACTTTGAACTTTCAGCCGGCACCACCCCGAACAGAGATTGTGCGTATCACTGAACCTGGGCTTGTCCGTATCGTTACTCCCAGTGGAGCAGGGTCAGGCTTCGTGGTGGCAAGCGAAGGATTGATAATCACAAACGCTCACGTGGTCGAGAAGCACTCCATAGTGGCCGTCGGGTTTGTTGACGGCAACGAATGTGAGGGCTTTGTGTTGGGCAAAGACGAGGAAATCGACCTGGCTTGCGTTCGCATTTCCGGCGACATCCCTTTCACGCCTTTGGAGCTGGGCGATTCAGACGAAGCACCCGTCGGGGAAGACGTCTTGGCGATGGGGTATCCCTTGGGCGACATACTGCACGGGTCACACAGCGTCACCCAAGGCATAGTCTCGGCCAAGGATAAGAATGAGATCCGGACGAACGCCGAAATCAACCCTGGCAATAGCGGCGGACCATTGATTGACCCTCATGGTTTGGTTATCGGGGTGGTTACTTCTCGCTTGGAAAACGTTGGAGGAAGAAATGTTACGGGGATCAACTTCGCTATTCCCAGCAACGTCGTAAAGGAACGGCTTGCATTCCTTGCGTCTGGTGGTACGGTGGCGAAATCCGTTCCGGCTACACTGGAGAACGTTGGCGACGCGGAGATCCGGTGGATCAGACACGACGTCGGGCCGAGCGGGTTTAGCATAGCCTTGCCCGATTGGTGGGAATTGCATTCGGCGAGACCTGGCTCTACGAGCTTCTTTTCACAGTCCAGCCCTTCGGGCTTGTAGGGCTTGTTCCTGATCTTCCGATTCGACAGCGTTGGTTTCGACCTGTACGAAGAAGCTAATGCAATAAGAGCTGCTGTGGTGTCCGAGTCCGTAAAGTGGGATAAAGGTATGATACATCCTTTGCAAGAGACTCGCTTACTGGGGGAGCGAGCTTTCAGATATGAATACTCATGCGACTACAAAGAGTATATTGGAGAGTTCCGGAGTGAATCGCTTATCGCCGTGTTGAGGTCAGCAACTGGCGGCCAATACCTTCTGGAAGCCAATTTAGAAGTTCAGGAAGGCACTTCTGAAGATGAGGGTAAATCGGATGCTACGTTGCCGCTGTTGCTCAGCAGATTCACGCCGTGGATTACGCATTGGAGCGACCGATACCAGTGGAGTATTTCCGCCGCTCCTGGTTGGGCACAGAAAGAAAGCGTAACATTCAGTGACGATGACTTTACACTTTGGGCTCCTGATGATGGCCTCGCATACATCTCAGTCGATGTATGGGATTTGGATGACGATAAATCCGTAGAGGATTTATGTCTGGATGAAGTAGTAAAATGTCTCGCTTCGGGCGATGCTTGGGATAACTACGAGATTGTATCATCCCATGAAAGCGACTTGGATAACCATGATTGGTATCGGATGAACTTCCGATACCAAGGGAAAGACGATACCCAACCGAGCTTTCGCATAGTACAAGTCGGGCGCTCAGGCAGGCTTGAGTATGTAATTACGGCAGACACTTACGAACGCTATCTAGCCGACTACGCTGCTGATTTGGACCACATGATGGACAGTTTCCGATTTTAGGCGCGTACTGGGAATTTATTCCCGTTACAAAGCGCGCCGGAAAGCAATCCGCCGTTGCGCCCGTTGCCGCCTGCGCCTACAATGGCGGCGTCAGCATTGTTCTCACATCGCCCGGCGGCAGCTCTGGGCTGCATCAGGAGGCTAATCATGCCTATCGAAAAGCTATCTCCCACCCTGGATGCCATCATTGACGGCGACGCTCCCATTGTCGAACACGGTTCCGGATTCGGCGGCGCAGAAGGCCCTGCCGAGGGGCCGCTGTGGTGGACGGACTCCGGACACAACAGCGGCGGCTACCTGCTGTTCAGCGACATCCACAACAACCGTCGGATGCGCTACACTCCCGGCGTCGGCATCACCGTAGAAGCCGAGCCCATCAACCGGCACAACGGCCTTACCCGCGACCGGCAAGGCCGCCTCATCGCCGCCGAACACGACGGCCGGCGCGTCAGCCGCCTGGAACACGACGGCTCCACTACCATCCTCGCCAACCAGTTCCAGGGCCGACAGCTCAACCGTCCCAATGACGTAGTAGTCAAGTCCGACGGCAGCATCTATTTCACTGATCCCTGGACCTTCCGGCGCCCGCGTGAGCAGTGGGAGCAGACCATCTCCGGCGTCTATCGCCTTTCCGCCGATTTGGGCACGCTGACCCTGCTCCTGAGCGATTTCGTAGTTCCCAACGGCCTGGCTTTCTCGCCGGACGAGAGTGTCCTCTACGTCAACGACTCCCGCCGGGGCATCATCCGCGCCTTTGACGTGCAGGACGACGGGACGTTGGCCCTGGCCTCCGACCGGCTCTTCGCCGATATGCGAGGCGAACGCGAGGGGGTTCCCGACGGCATGAAAGTGGACACCGAGGGGAACGTCTATTGCGGCGGCAGTGGCGGCCTGCATATCCTCAACGCCGGCGGCGAGCGGCTGGGCATCGTAGTTCACGGACAATCGGCCACCACCAACCTTTGCTTCGGCGGCCCCGACTGGAAGACGCTTTACTTCACCAGCCGCAACACCGTTGGCAGCGTCCCCATAAAAATCGCCGGCATCCCTGTGCCGGTCAAGTAATCCCATCAAGGCCAACATTCAGGAGGCAAAACCATGCGCGTAGTACGCATCGCCAACGTCGAATATGTACCTTTGGGCCCCGCCGAAGCCGTCCCCGGCTGGACGGGCGGCGAAGTTCATCGCACCCGCCAGCCCATTATCCCAGAGGGTGAAAGCGACTTCTTCAACGCCAGCGTCGTCAATTTCCAGAAGGGCGCGCAAACCGGCTGGCATCGGCACAGCAGCGACCAGATTCTGGTTATCACGGTAGGCAACGGCATCGTCGCTAATGAAACCGAGGAGCATCACGTCGGCGTCGGCGATGTGGTTCAAATCAAGGCTGGCGAAAATCACTGGCACGGCGCCACCGCTGACGGCTACATGGGCCATATCACCATCACCACCAACGACAGCGCCGCCAGCCGGTAGCCCTGCCAACAACAGCGCCGATGTAGGGGTAGCCGCAAGGATGTCCCTGTTTAACCATCGGTGCCGGCTTGCGTCAATTCCGAAAATGACGCCGGATTCCTCACAGCACCATAACGCGCCGTCGGAAGGAATAGAATCCGCGTATGTGCGTGATCATGGAAACCACCTTTGCTATTTGGAGGCCGAATGGACCTCATTGCCGAAATCCTGGACAACGTAAAGACCATCGCCGTGGTTGGCCTTTCCGACAACCCGGCTCGGGACAGCCACGGCGTTTCCGCTTATATGCAGTCCCAAGGCTACCGTATTATCCCGGTGAACCCGGCGCTGAACGGCGCATCGGTATTGGGAGAGCCGTCTTATCCTGACCTGCATTCAGCCGCCGCTGCCGCTGCCGAGCAAGGGGCGTCCATCGACCTGGTTGACGTGTTCCGCCGCAGCGAATTCGCCGGTGCCGCAACCGACGACGCCATCGCCATCGGCGCAAAATACGTCTGGATGCAGGACGGAGTAATCGACCGAGACGCAGCCCGGCGCGCCGCATCCGCCGGCCTCGGCGTCGTCATGGACGACTGCATCCTCCGCCAGCACAAACGCCGGCGCGGTGGATGAGTAGGATACCGAGAGCGGGATATGACCGAGACGCCGCGATCGGAGAACGAATATGCAGTACGACAACCCGTTCCCCGGCATGAACCCGTACTTGGAACGCCGAGACATCTGGCCGGACTTTCACAATGACCTGATTGCCCAGCTGCGGACTATTTTGGGCCCGGAGTTGCCCGCCCGATACCGTATTGCGCTACAGCAGCGCATAGAGGTTGAAGCGCCCTCAGCCCAGCCTTTGGACCTGGCGCTTATGATTCCCGATGCGCTGGTTACAGATGAACCTGCCGGCCAGCCACTACGCCCTGCCGAAATAACAGCAGCCACCGCCGTTGCCACTTACGACGTAGAAGAGTTTGCAGTGCGGGTACAGATGCCGCGGGCGGTCGCTGTTACGTGGCTTCGCGTTGAAACCGTTCCCGACCAGGAAATCGTCACCATCATCGAGGTTCTATCGCCCACTAACAAAGCTCCGGGACAAGAGCGGCTTCGCTACGAACGCAAGCGCGAAGTCATCGCCAGCAGCGGCGCGAATCTGGTGGAGATCGACCTGCTGCGCCGCTGGCAGCCGATGCCGTTGGCAACTCCGCCATCGCCCAGCGACTACCGAATCTTGGTGTGTCGGGCTTTGGAACACCCCAGCGCGCTGCTGTACCCGTTCAGCCTCAAGCAGGCCATCCCCAGGTTTCCGCTGCCCCTGCTGCCCGGTGACGAAGAGCCGGAGGTTGACCTCGGCGCCATCATAAACAGGATGCACCACACCGCCCGCTACGGCCTGGTCGCGCGCTACCACGAGCCGCCGCCGGAACCGGCCTTCGCTCCGGAGGCGCAGGCATGGGTCGAGGCGCGACTGGCCGGGTTTCTGCCGTCGGGTTAGGCGTGTGCGACAGGTTGGCATACGCCCCAGTAGAATGAGCATTTAAGGAGGAAAGAGATATGACCATTGATGAGGCGGCCTCGGAATTGCGGAAAATGTACTTCTCCGCTGACGACGGCGACAAGTCGCTCTCCGTCGTGTTGTTCGGACTGAAATATGCAGCCGAGCTGGGTGGGGATCTTTTGAGCGTCCCGGAAGTAATTAGACGCTCTGGAATCCCGCTCAACTACTCCCCCATGGTCAACATGGGTCGCAAATTGGCCCGTCACGTAGCACTCAAAGAGGAAGGCAAATGAACGTTTGATCGTGACATTTTTGGCGATGCTCTCCTCTCCGCCCGCACAGGTTCGTTGAGGGGCGCTTTCCCATCTCCTTGACACATCAACTTGCCGGCGGTTACTATGCGGACATCAGCCCGGAACCGTCGCGCGGCTGCTCCTCTTGCCGCCGCTACGGTATCCGCCGCCAACCGCGTCGTTTCGTCGTCGAAACCGTCATCGCTACCGCAGGAGGCACCCGCTATGCCCACCAACCAGGAAATTGCCCGGATGGCGCATCTGATGCGTCGGGCCTGCTTCGGCGCTACTTACGCAGAACTGGAACAGCGCGCCGCCAAAGGCTACGAAGCCACCGTTGAAGACCTGCTTAATCCCACTGCCCAGCCTGACCTGGAAATGGACATCCTAGAGCGCCACTTCGTCGATTGGAAAGAGATGAACGCGCTGGAAGTCAACCAGGCCTACTGGACTTACCGGATGATTAACACCCAGCGCCCCTTGCAGGAAAAGGTCGCCCTCTTCTGGCACGGCATCCTCTGCACCGGCAACTCCAAATGCGAGCATGGCCGGCAGATTCAGCTCCAGCTGGATATGTTCCGCGAACTGGGGATGGGCAACTTTGACGCCTTGCTCAAGGGTCTCTCCCGCGACCCGGCCATGGTTTTCTACCTGGACAACTGCATGAGCCACAAGGGCGCCATCAACGAGAACTGGGGCCGCGAATTGCTGGAACTTTTCTCCATGGGCGTCGGAATGGACGGCCAGGCCAACTATAGCGAGGACGACGTCAAGGAAGCCGCCCGCGCCTTTACCGGCTGGACCATCACCAACGCCATACCCCGCTATCCCTATGGCCGCTACGAGTCCGGATTCATCTACAACCCCTACGACCACGACGAAGACAACAAGACCTTCCTGGGTGAAACCGGCAACTTCAACGGCGACGACATTGTTGACATCATCGCCCGTCAACCGTCCGCCGCCCGCTTCGTCTCCCGCCACCTCTACAACTTTTTCGTTGCCGACGAGGTGCAGGTGCCGGCCTGGCAGAACACTCCGCCGCGCGATCCCGAAGCCATCGCCCTGCTGGAACGAACCTACTATGATTCCGGCTACAATCTTACCGCCATGCTGCGCGTTCTGTTCAATTCCGACTTCTTCAAGAACGCGCGCTTTGAGAAGGTGAAGAGCCCGGCGGAAGTGGTCATCGGCACTATGCGCCTGGTGCAGGACTTCACCGCGCCCAAGCTGGGGCTGCAGCCCTTGGCCAACACCATCCGCTATATGGGCCAGGACTTGATGAACCCGCCCACCGTGGAGGGATGGCACACCGGCGCCGAGTGGATTGACTCCGGCACACTGGTAGAGCGCATCAACTTTGCCGCCGACCAGGTGGGGAATACCGACCTTCCCGGTATCCGTGAAATCGTGTCCCGACTGGACAGCGAGCGGGTGACCGGGCCGGACGCCATTGTTGACCGCTGCCTGGAGATGGTAGGGGCCTACGAACTTGCGCCCGAAACTCGTGAGCAGCTGATTGCCTACGCAGGCAGCAACGGCGCTCCCGTCCCCGGATCCCCGGAATACTCCGAAGCCATCGCCCAAACCCTTCAGCTCATCGTGAGCACACAGGAGTATCAGTTTGCGTAAGACGCTGCTTGCCGCCATCCTGATTTGCTCACTGCTGATTGGGGCGGCCTGCCTGCTGTCCGACTCTGAGGAAGAGTTTCTGGCTTACTGTACCGACCGATACGGTATGGACGAGTCAAACAGCGACTGTGAGTGCTACTGGGAAGAAATGCGCGAAGACGGCATATCGCCCGGCGATATTGTAAGACAGTTTCGGGGCGACCAGGATGTTGACCTGCGGGCCGGGCCGGCTTCCCATAGGGCCAACGACCGCTGCTTCCGCTAAATCTCCGCAATGATAACAAGGAGAACAGACATGACTGCTACCCAGAAAGACCCGGTGCTGGTAGTTCTCCAGCTTTCCGGCGGCAACGACGCCCTGAACACCCTGGTGCCGCACGGCGACCCTCTCTACTACGACAATCGCCCCTCCGTGCGAGTGCCCGAAGGCCAGGCCTTGGACATCAACGGCTACGTTGGCCTTAACCCCAACATGGGCCCCATGAAGCGCCTTTACGATGAGGGCAAAATGGCCATCATCCAGGGCGTCGGCTACGCTAACCCCAATCGCAGCCACTTCCGCAGCATGGACATCTGGCACACCTGCGAACCCGACAAGCAGGGCACCGAGGGCTGGCTGGGCCGCGCCATCCGTGAAATCGACCCCAACAAAGGCAACGTGCTGACCGGCGTGAACTTTGGCCGCGGCCTTCCCCGGGCTCTGGCCGCGCCCGGCGTGCCCGTCGCATCGGTTGGCAACCTGGCAACCTACGGCGTGCTTACCGGCATCGAGGCCGACGAGCAGCGCACCGAAGCGTTGGACATCTTCTCCAAAATGTACTCCCCCACTATCGGGCGCGGCGCCGTCGTGGATTATCTGTCCCAGACCGGGATGGATGCCCTGAAAGGCGCCGACGTGCTCAGCGCCGCCCCTGAAATGTACAGCTCCTCGGTGGAGTACGGCGGCGACGTGGTGGCGCAGTACATGAAGAACATCGCACAGGTGCATCTGGCGGGCTTTGGCACGCGCATCCTGTACACCACAGCGCCCTACAACAGCTTTGACACCCACGCCGGCGAGCTGGCGGCTCATGCCAAACTCTGGCAGAACACCGCCAACGCCGTCGGCGACTTTATGGACGACCTCCGCGAGCACGACGCCAGCGACAACGTAACGCTGCTGGTCTTCACCGAGTTCGGCCGCCGCGTCCACGACAACGGCTCCGGCACCGACCACGGCAGCGGCGGCGTTGCTTTCGTCATCGGCGAGAACGTGAAGGGCGGCCTCTACGGCGAGTACCCATCTCTGGAAGAGGACAAGCTTCTGGAAGGCGACCTTCACTTCAACAACGATTTCCGCAGCATTTATACCGACCTGCTGGAAAACTGGATGGGCCTGGACGCTCAGCCGCTGGTTAACGGCCGGTTCGAGAAGTTCAACTTCATCTAGGCCGGAACGAAGAGGCGGGTTCTAGTCCGCTCCCGCGCATCGAGCCTGCAAAACCGCCATCCGCGCCAACGGAGGAATTTCTATGACCACGACCATGGAGCGCGCGGCGATGCCAACCATCGGCATCTCCTTGCAGTACAGCCACACCATCGGCAGGGCCGAGTTCTCGGGGCCGGGCTTCCGCAACCCCACCGCCATGGCCCGCGCTGAAGACGATGTGATGTACGTCGCCAGCCGTTCTTACGACTACCGGCCCGACGGCAAACGCATCACGATATGCACCGTTGGCGAAGAGTTCATCAGTGAGTTCGCTAAGGGCGTATTTGAGCAGGGCGACGGAGAAGCCGTGTCCACCGACGGCGCTATCATCTGGCCCACCGCCATCACCGTGGGGCCCAACGGCAACGTATATCTGGCTGATGAGTACCTGGACCGCATCAGCATCTACTCCCCGGATGGCGAATACCTTACCAAGTGGGAACGGCCTGGCGACGGCAACGGCCAGTGGAACAAGCCCAGCGGTCTCGTCTTCGGCAGGGACGATGCGCTTTACCTGGTGGACAGCAATAACCACCGCGTGCAGATACTCACTGCCGACGGCGAGTACATCGGCCAGTGGGGTGAGTTCGGTTCCGGCCCTGGCCAGTTCAATATGCCATACGGCATTGAGACGGACGCCGCCGGCAACGTGTACGTCGCCGACTGGCGCAACGACCGCATCCAGAAGTTCACTGCCGACGGCAAGTTCCTGATGGAATTCGGCGAGACCGGCGACGGGCCCGGCCAGTTCAATCGTCCCACCGACGTAGCCGTGGATAATGATGGCGCAATCTACGTTGCCGACTGGCGCAACGACCGGATGCAGGCGTTCCATCCCGACGGTTCCTTTGCCGGCATGACCTACGGAGAAGCCACCATATCCCAATGGGGAACCGGCAAACTGGACGCGAACCCCGAAATGTGGGAAGAGCGCAAGATTGCCCAGGGATTAGACCGTGAGAAGCGATTCTGGGGGCCCATTGCCGTTGAGTGCGACGACGATGGTCGTATTTTTGTCGTGGAAACGGCGCGCTCACGCATCCAGGTCTTTCGCAAACAGACGCCGCTGTTTTACGGCGTGAATGAAAGGGTTGCCGGCGGCGGCGGTCGACTCTAGACCCCTTCGCTGCTCTCTTATCGGATAGGGGCGAACCTGCCGGCGGCGGGTTCGCCCCTGCGGTTTAGCGGATGCTATACTGTGCTTTCACAATTTGCTCTATCCGGACGTAACGCTTTGACTACTCAGGAACACTTGGCGGCCCGGCTCAAGCCTTTGGGAATCCGCCTGACGCCCCAGCGCCTCGCCATCGCCGAGGTGGTGGTTAATTCCGCCGATCATCCTACTGTACGGGACGTCTTCGAGCGGGTGAGTGATTTTTTCCCCTACGTAACGCTGGCAACAGTCTATTCGACGCTGGGGCTGCTGGAGCAGGCGGGTATCGTCCGCGAGCTGCCTTTTCAGAAGCTGTCTCGCTACGACGCCAACCTGTCGCCTCATGCGAATCTGGTTTGTCTCGGCTGCGGCTCGGTGGTGGACGCCGAAGTTGGGCAGGAAAGGGTGGCCGAGTTGGAGCGCGCCGTCAGCCTGACGTCCGATTTTCGCATCTCCTCCCAACGGGTGGATTTTTACGGCTACTGTGATGGCTGCAAGAGAGACGCATGACTGGCTATTACATCGGCTACGGCGAGTCGCCCGGACGTAGGCTGCCGTCGCTGAATCTGCTAATCATACTATTCGCCCTGCTGGTTGCCGCCGCGGTCATTGCAGCGATTTGGATTGCGCTGGCAAACCGTTCTTCCGACAGGGCGGACGCATCATCCACGCCCGAAGCAGTGCCTTTCGCCCAGGCGATACCAACCGTCTATGGCGCCAACACCAGCACAATTTACCTCGTGGACGTCAGCGGCAGCATTACGGAAGCCGGGTATCTGGGGGACATGAAGCTGGGACTGTGGAAGCTGGCCCTCCCTGAGGTGGCGCCGGCGGCGAATAACAGCCGGGCCGCGCTGGTGACTTTTGGGGGAGCCCGCGAACCGGAGAGCGTTATAGAACCGGCCAATCTGGACGGAGAGACAGAGCAGAAGGAGTGGCTGCTTAAGGTGGATGCTCTGGACGCGACTGCCGGCGGTTCGTATATTTACGATGTCGTGGACAGCGTACGCCGCAATTTTCCAAAATCACCGGACGACGGACGCCGCAACGTCATCGTTCTGATTTCAGACGGCATTGACGGCGGAGTAGGTGAGTGCCGCCCGATGCCGCCCGATTATCAACCCGATATGAACAGCTACTGCGTGGGCGACAGCAATGACCCCGTACCCTGCGACAGGATTACACAACCACAATCCGGATTCAACGCGGTTTGCGACGCTACCTACAGCGAAACCGATCCCTACACGCTGCTGCAAAGCCTTGCCGACGATGATATTATCGTCCACACCATTGGCTACGGTTCTCCTGAGGACCATACGTGGCTGGAGCAAGTCGCCAAGGCCACCGGCGGCGCCTACGAGCTGAGCGGCAGCTAGTCGACACAGGGCTTGCAGTGGCTTACCTGTCCCGCTTGAGCCTTATCAACTTCCGCAACTTCCGGCAGGTTGACGTTGAGCTGCCGGCGGGAGTTTCCGTGTTTTATGGCGATAACGCCCAGGGCAAAACGGCCCTGCTGGAGGCCGTCTATGCGTTAGCCGTGGGGCGTTCCTTCCGCGCCGAGCAGGAGCGCCAGGTTGTCAATATAGACGCTGCCCGAAATGCGCAGGCTGCTTACATTACCGGCGTTGCCGACCGAGGCGGGCAATCTCTTACTGTGGTGGTCAGCTACCAGCCGGCCGCCATGGCGCCGGACGGTTCTCCCAGCGGGGACGCAACGCCGATGACGCTGCCGTCGGTATCCAAGCAGATACGAGTCAATCGGCGCGCCAGCACCGCCGCCGGCCTGCTGGGCCTAATTGGCGCAGCCCTCTTTGTCGCCGATGACCTTAACCTGGCGCTTGGCTCTCCGTCGCACCGTCGCCGCTATCTGGACGTGCTGATTTCCCAGTCCCATCGGGCGTATCTTGACGCCTTGCAACGCTACCAAGCCGCGCTGCGCAACCGCAACGGACTGCTCCGTCGCCGGCGCGTGGCGTCCGTTGCGCCGGAGGAGATGGAGTACTGGGACAATCAGCTGGTTCAGGCCGGTACGACGGTGGCTGCCGGCCGAGCCGACGCCATCATCCGCCTGGCCGATTACGCCCGCGGCCATTATGCAAAGCTCGCCGAACTCGACCGGACGCTGGCCATCGCTTATCACCCCAGCGTACCGCCCCAGGACTCTGCGGACGACGCCGAGGCTCTCTTTCGGCGAATGCTGGAGCAGAACGGGGAGAGGGAGCGCGCCATCGCCGTTACCGCCGTAGGCCCCCATCGGGATGACTTTTCGATTTTCGTCGGCGGCCTGGAGGCTCGCGCTTTTGCATCCCGGGGAGAGGCCCGCACCATCGCCCTGTCGCTGCGTTTGGCCGAAGCCGACTACCTGGCTCAGGCGCGGGGAGATGGGGGCATCATCCTGCTGGATGACGTTTTCTCCGAAATGGACGCGCGGCGACAGCGACGGGTCTTGCGCAAAGCCGCCTCTTACCAGCAAACTCTTATCACCACCACCGACCCCGATCAGGTGCGCGCCGTCCTGGGAAACGCGGCGGCCTATTTTCACGTCTCTAACGGCATAGTATCTCCCGAACCCTGAACTGCTAACCCTTCTACCAAGCCATGCTCTTCATTCCGGTACAATCGCCCAATGAACACTGCTGAAGTTGCAGACGCTGCCGACGCTCTGGCGGCGTCCGGGTATGCTGTCGCTCTCACCGGCGCCGGCCTGTCTATGGAAAGCGGCATCCCAACTTTCCGCGGGCCCGGCGGCCTGTGGAGCAAGTACGGCGAGCCGTCCAATCTGTCGTACCGGGCGTTTTCTCAAGACCCGCAAGGCTGGTGGGAACGCCGCCTGAAAGACGAGGTTACGCCGGGCAATCCGACCTTTGACCTCAAAAGCGCCGTGGACAACGCTGCGCCTAATCCAGGCCATCTGGCCATTGCGGAACTGGAATCTATGGGCGTCATCAAGTCCGTTATCACGCAGAACGTGGACGGGCTGCACGCACAGTCGGGCAGCCGCAACCTGCTGGAAATTCACGGCAACCGCAACTACCTGCGCTGCGTGGGCTGTGGGCATCGTCAGCTCCGGGCCGCATATGCCGTTACCGAGCTGCCGCCAATCTGCGCCGACTGCGGCGGCGTCATCAAACCCGATACCGTGATGTTCGGAGAGCCGATCCCGGCTGCCACGCTGGACGCCTGTTTTGAGGAAGCGCAGCGGTGCGATACCATGCTGGTGGCGGGCACTTCCGGCGCGGTCAGCCCGGCTGCGCGGTTCCCGCTGCTGGCCCGCGAGCGCGGCGCGCAGATCATCGAAGTGAATCCGGTTTCCACACAACTCACTCCGGTTGCCCATGTGGTGGTCAGGGGACGTGCGGGGGAGGCGCTGCCCTCAATCACGGATACCCTACGCGCCGGAGTGACGGAATAAGGCTGATATGGGAGAGTACTTACAAAGCTGGTGGCAGGCGCTGTCGCATTGGGCCGCCGGAACCACGGTAACCTGGGTTGACCTGCTGGTCAGCGCCATCATTCTGGCGGCGGTTGCGGTCGTTGCCTTGATGTTCAGCAGGGTAATTTCGCGGCTGCTGATGCGGGCGGCCCGCTTTTCCGCCGGCGACCTTGACGACACCATAATTGCAGCCGGGCGCGGGCCGGTAACCGCTTTCATCATACTGGCCGGGGCGTATTTGGCGATAACGGTGCCCCTGACCCTCGCGCCCGCCGTCCATGATGTAGTGAACAAGGCTGCGGCGCTGGCCGCCATATTCATCGGCGCTTTCATGATTAACTCCGTCGGGTCGGCGGTGTTGCGTTGGCTTGAGGAGCATCTGGTGAGCCGGGATGCAGCCAACACGGGCGGCTGGGCGCTGCCGCTGGCGCGTCGCGGAATGGTTATCGTCGTGTTCGCCATGTCGGTCATGGTGTCCCTAGACATACTGGGCATCAACATCGGGCCGCTCATCGCCGGCCTGGGCATTGGCGGCCTGGCAATCGCGCTGGCGCTCCAGCCCACGCTGGGTAACCTGTTCGCCGGCACTTACGTCATCACCGAGGGCGTGGTTAATGAGGGCGATTATATTGAGATGGAGAACGGCATCACCGGCTACGTGGTGGACGTGAGCTGGCGGAGCACACGTCTGCGCACCTGGACCAACAACCTGGTGGTGATACCGAACTCCCGCTTTGCCGAGACCATCATCACCAATTACGACCAACCGCAGTCGCACGTCAACGTGTATCTGACTTGCGGCGTTGCATATGAGAGCGACTTGCATCAGGTGGAAATTGTGAGCATGGACGTTATGCGGCAAGTAGAACGGGAGCATCCTGGAGCGGTGAAGGACTACGGCGTTTATTTCGGGTATGACACTTTCGGGGAAAGCAACGTGGATTTCTGGCTGTTTATGCAGGCCAGCGACCGGCTGGCCAGCTTTGAGGTTCGCACCGAGCTTATCAAGCAGCTGCACGCCCGGCTGATTGACGAGGGCATTACCATCAACTACCCGGTGCGGACGCTGCACTTCCCAAATGGGTGGACGCCCGATGGCCAAGCGTCGCCCGGTGGGCGGACGGCGCGGCGGCGGCCCAGCTCTCCGCAGCCGCAAGGGCCGCTGCCGGCCGATGCGCCCGGTGGTGGCAGCGGCGACGGGCCAGACGTTTAGGCGGCGGCAAAGAGTTAGCGGGACAAGCCGTAGGCCGTGGCCTGCAACCTGGGGTCGCCGGTGGCGTTGAGGCGCTGGGTGATGCGGCTGATGAGCGCGCCTACGGCGGTTTCGCCCCAGAACCAGCTGTGGATCGCAAGCTCGTTGTCATCAGGACGCTGGGCCATACGGGCTTCGTAGCAGAAGGCTTTGAGGTCGTCGGCGCAGTAGCGGGCGAACTGGGGCACGGAAACCTCGGCAGGGCGTTCGTCCATATCGGCATTGTCGCTTTCGGCGTAGGCTTCGAGGAAACGGATGACGCCGCGGAACCGTCGCTGAGGTATGCCGGTTATGCCTACGGCGGTGCGGCCTCGCTGCTGTAGCCAGCGTTCGTAGTAACCGCGGAGGGCGGTGATTTCAGCGGCGGCATCCGGCGATTTGGCGGCGCTGCCGTTGCCGTCCGTTGCCGCGGCGACTTCCGATGCTTGGGGCATTCCGATGGGGCCAGCGTCTTCGGGGTAATCGGCTAGCACCGGGCCAGCCTCCGCGTCCAGGGTTGCCAGCATAGCGGCAATGACCCGATGCTGGAAGTCGGGGTCGTCGGGCTTGCCCAGGGCGTAGCCGAAGTAGAAAGGCACCCACAGAGCGCGGGGCGGACGAACGCGCTGGGCATGCTCGCGAACCAGCGCGACGGCAACGGTGGTCAGCCCGGCGGCCTCAAACACCCGGGCCAGCACGCTCACGGCGTGCGTGCAGAGGGGTCAAGTGGGGGTAAGTAGAACCAGGTCAACGCTTTCGCTGCGCAACCGTTGGGCAACTTCCGGGCCGGTCTGCTGGGCGATGGCCGTGCAATCACGCAGGGCGCCCATGAAGGAGTAGTTGTTGGGCGCAAGGCGGCCGATGACGCCCCGGGCTGCCAGTTCCCCCAGGCGGTCGATGGGATAGGTGATGTTGATGTCGCGGTAAATGGCAGTGCGATCAAAGCCGATGCTGAAGTGGCTCTGCACGATGTCGGTATTGTTGGTGTCGCCGGGGAGCACACGGTAGGTTGACTCGCCGCCGGGATGGTCGCGGTTGAAGGGCTTGTCCTGGCGGAGGTGTAGGCCGGCCGTAGTTACGATGGCGACGGTACACTCCGACAAGGGCTTTCGCAAAGGCGACCAGGGTACCCCGTCGGACTCCATGCAGGGGAAGAACTCGAGCATCCGACGCTGGACTTCGGAAAGGACTTCAAGGCGCGGCATGGGTAGTCTCCTAGTCGAACATGATGGCGCCGCGGCCGATTTCGCCATTGTCGAGGTCGGCGTAGGCTTGGTTGATTTGGTCGAGGGGGTAGTGGCGCACGACGAGGTCGTCGAGGTTGAGTTTGCCGGAGCGGTAGAGGTTGACCATTACGGGCATATCGGTGCGAGAGCGAGCGGTGCCATAGTAAGAGCCGCGGAGGGTTTTTTCGTTACGCACGAGGTCAACGGCGTTGATGGGGGCTTCCTGACCCCAGGGGGCGATGCCGACAACGGTTACAATGCCGCGCTTGGCGGCCATGTCGTAGGCGGCTTTGGTGGTATCGGCGCCGCCGAAGACTTCAAAAGTATAGTCGGCGCCACGTCCGCCGGTGAGGTCTTTGACCTGCTGGACCGGGTCCTGATCAGCGGCGTTAACGGTGTGGGTAGCGCCGAAGCGCATGGCGAACTCAAGCTGTGCCTCGCGGATGTCCACGGCGATGATCTGGGAGGCGTTGGCCAGGGCGGCGCCCATAATGACGTTGAGGCCGACGCCGCCGCAGCCGATGACGGCGACGGAGCTGCCGGCTCTAATCTCCGCGCTATACAATGCCGCGCCCACGCCGGTGGTTACGGAGCAGCCAATCATGGCGGCTTTGTCCATGGGAAGGGAGTCGGCGATGGGGACTACGCCGGTTTCGGGAATTACGGCGTACTCGGCAAAGCAGGCTACCTTGCCCATGTGGTGGATGTCCTTGCCGGCGGCGTGGAGACGGGTAGTGCCGTCCAGCAGGTTGGCGCCGGTGGCGGCGTGAAGGTCGCACAGGTTGCTGTGTCCTTCCAGGCAGGAGCGGCAGCGCCCACAGGCCGGCACGAAGGAGAGGATAACCTGGTCGCCTTCACTGGCGAGGGTGACGCCGGGGCCGGTTTTAACGACAGTGCCGGCGCCTTCGTGTCCGAGGACGACCGGGACGGCGATGGGGGCGTCGCCGTGCATAAAGTGGCGGTCGCTGCGGCAGACGCCGGCGGCGCCGACCTTGACCAGCACTTCGCCGGCTTTGGGTTCGTCGAGGTCAACCTCACAAACGTCGAGGGGCTGGCCTACTTCCCACAATACAGCTGCTTTAACCTTCAAAACGTGTCCCTCCTGACGGCGCGGCCCGGCCGGCACACGGCGGTTACGCCAGATTATGTCGTTTTCCCATTGTAAATTACTCGGGCTAATCACGCCATAGGCGCCGTCGGTTCCGCTTTTCAGGCGGTTAGTAATGTCGCCTGACATTCTCCTTTGGGTTGGTCGGCGAGGTTGGGGTATTCGGCTTTGTGGCACGCCCGCAAGTCGGTTAGTGTGACCAGACCCTAGGAGAGCGTACCGTTCTGCGATAACCAACGGGCCGTTGACCCGCAATCGCTCAGCCTGAGAGCTTATTCAGTGGTAAGGCTGGGCGTATCTGCCGTTGGACTGGCGACGTTAGTTTTAAGGCCGGCGCATGGGCGCCTGGGAGCGTCAGACGCGAGAATGGCAATGCCAGGATGCGGAGTTGACAACGCGGGGTTGTCGGAATCCGGATTTACTGGATTTTAGGATTTTCAGGACTTGGCCGTTGGGGGTGTGGATTACGGCTCCGGTGTGGGATACGAGGCAGCGCGGGCGGATTTTACCGGAACGACGGTGGTGGAGAGCGGAATGGCAGTGGGAGGAGCGTAATAACGAAGCGTGGGCGGGGAATTAGCTCCCCGCCCACGCTTCGGCACGCTTGTAGCCGCTGGCCCGGGGTTAGACCTGGCGCTGCTTGGGGTCGAGGCGGTCGCGGAGCCAATCGCCCAGGAGATTCATGGACAGCACGACCAGCATGATGGCCAAGCCGGGGAACAGCGAAATCCACCATCCGCTGGACGATGCAATCACGTCGCGTCCATCGGCCACCATCAGTCCCCAAGCTGGCTGTGGAGGCGGGATGCCTGCGCCCAGGAAGCTCAGGGTGCTCTCGAGGATGATGACGAAGCCGACGTTGAGGGTTGCTAGCACTATGACGCTGTTGAACACGTTGGGAAAGACGTGCCGCAGCATGATGCGCCGGTGAGAGGAGCCGGATACCTGGGCCCTGGCGATGAAATCCTGCACCTTGACGGCCAGGGTCTCGCCGCGCACCAATCGCGCATAACGGGACCATAGCAACAGCACCAGAACGATGATAACGGTCATTTCGCTGGCGCCAATGGCAGCCACCATCACCAGCGCGAGCAGGATGATGGGAATGGACAGAGAAATATCCACCAGGCGCATAATCAGCGCGTCGAGCCAGCCGCCCCAATAGCCGGCGATGATGCCCAGGCTGGTGCCAAGTATGCCGGCGATGAATATGGCGATGCCGGCGATTTTCACCGACACCCGCGCGCCGTACATGATGCGGGAGAGGATATCGCGCCCGAGCAGGTCGGTGCCCAGCAGATACTCGCCTTTGCCGCCTTCCATCCAGGCCGGCGGCAGGTTCTGGTCAATGAAGCTGATTTTGGTTGGCTCGTGGGGAGCGATGACGTTAGCGAATATAGCGGGTATCACCAGCACGAGCAGCAGCAGGGTTATCGGTATGAGCGGCAGCCGCCGCACTTCGCCGACGAACTTACCGATACCGGAAGGCTGCCGCGTTTCCGCAAGGGCTTCCGGTTCCAGCAGTTGGCCTTGGTTTGGCGTTTCTTGTACAGCCATTGAACGTGACTCCTACGAGTACCGGATGCGAGGGTCGATGTAGGCGTAAAGCACATCGACAATGAGATTGGCCACGATGTAGATCAAGCAGAACAGGATGACGATGGCCTGCACCAGGGGGAAATCTCGAGCCGATGCCGCGTCCACCGCCAAGCGGCCCACGCCGGGCCAGGCGAACACAAACTCGATGGACACCGAACCAACCAGGAGAGAGCCGATAATCAGCGCGAAGTAGGTGAAGGGCGCAATGGCGGCGTTGCGCAGGCAGTGCTTCCAGATTACTTTCCATTCCGGCACGCCCTTGATGCGAGCCAGCTTGACGTACTCGGTGTCCAGCACGTCGAGCATGGAGGAGCGCACCAGACGCATCAGCGCAGCAACCTGGAACCAACCGATTGCCACCGCCGGCATAATGAACGACAACAGGCCCTGATCCTTGCCGGCGGCGGGAAACCACCCCAACTGAACGGCGAAGAGCCATATCATCATGAGGCCCATCCAGAAAGCCGGCACGGATTGCCCGAACAGGGCTACGCTCTTGCCAAAGTAGTCAAATGGAGTGTCTTTTTTGACGGCGGACAATACGCCGATGGGTACGGCAACGGCGATAGCTACCAACAGGGCCACGCTGGCCAGTTGGATGGTGCTGGGCAAACGGCTGAGCACCAGTCCAAGGGCAGTTTCTCCCTGGATGCTCAGAGATTCGCCGAAATCTCCGGTCAGGGCATTTCCCAGGAAAGTGAGGTACTGGATGTAGAGCGGGCGGTCGAGACCCCATTCTGCGCGTACACGGGCCGCATCGGCGTTGGTTGCCTCCAGCGGCAGGAGCACGTCCAGAGGGTCGCCGGAAATGCGGGCCAGGGAGAAAACAATGATGCTCACCGCCAGGAGGGCTAGCACGGATTGGCCCAGGCGAATCAGAATGAATCTTTGCACGGCAGTAGCTCCGGTGGGTCGATTTGATTGCTAATGCAACAGTATGCCGTGGTCACAGCGAGCCACGGCATACTGAACGGCTGAGAGCGCCGCACACGTGGCGGGTATCAGCCGGCGGGGGTAATGTACTCCATGTGGGTGAAGCTGGCGTTGATGTTGCCCGGCCACACCATTTCGCCGATGACGCTGGGGTCAAAGGCCAACTGCGCCGGAATCCAGATGATTGGAACCTCGGAGTAGAGGTCGAACTTGAGGTCGCCCAGCTTCTGCAAAGCGTTGTGCTTGACGTCCGTATCGGTAGCCTGGGTTGCTTCATCATACAGTACGTCGGTCATAGGATCGACGGACGTGCGCCAGAATCCGGCATCGCCGCTGCGGTTGTAGAAGCGCAAGGTGATGTCGGCAGGGCGATAGGAGCCGCGGGTGGCGGCCAGCGTGCCGTGGGTCTTGCCGGGGCGGTAGAAGTCGGCGCGGTAGGTTGCCCATTCTATTGCCTCGGATTTAACGTCGATGCCGACATCGGTCAGGTAGCTGAAGGCGGCCTCGCCCATGGGGATCATTTCGGGAACGCCGGGCAGCTCCGTGAGGAGCAGGCGGAGCTGATAGCCTTCCTGCCCTGCCTCTTTCAGAAGTTCACGGGCGCGGTCCGGGTCAAAGCTGTACTTCTCGTCGAATTCCTCGTCCCAGCGGGTGTTCCAGCCGGGCAGGTCCCGGTGGTAGCCCCAGACGTAGTGGGGCTCGCCGATGCCGCCGAACAGGCCCTGAATAATCTCGTCGCGGTTGATGGCGCGGTTAATGGCCTCGCGAACGAGGGGATCCAGATGGGGCTCGTCGGGCTGATAGAAGCAACCCGTCTTGCCTTCTTCCTGGCATGGGCCGGCCTCTTCGGGGTTATAAACGCCTCCGATGATAAAGCCTACCTGAATTGCGGTGCCTTGGCTTTGCGCGACGCCGAAGCCGCTGTCTTTTACCTGTTCGTGATTGCGGCGGCTAATCTCGGCAATCTGCACTTCTTTGTCCTGCAACAGGGCCAATCGCGTGCCTTCTTCGGGAATCAGCACCAGTTCCAAGGTGTCGAAGGCCGGCGTCTGGCGCCAGTGATCATCAACCTTGTCGTACTTCAGGTTGACCTTGAGCTCCCGGGAGACAAAATCCCAGGGGCCCACGCCGGCCGGCCGCTCCAAAGCAGTATCGTACCCTTCGGTATCAAACTGGTTTTTGGAGTACATGAACATACTGCCCTGCTGGGAACCGGCAAAGAAGTCCATCAGCAGGTTGGGGGTGGCCAGGTTGAATTCGACGGTATGGTCGTCCAACGCCATCACGTTGTTCATCAGCTCTTCGGTGGTTTCCCCGAAAAGGCCCCGGAACAGTCCGGTATCGGTGCCAATAGCGCCTTCCCTGACGACCAAACCGGCGCTGTGTACCACATCGTGAGCGGTGAACTCGCCGTAACCACGATGGAACTCCACGCCCTCGCGGAGCTGGAACGTCCACTTTTTACCGTCGGGGCTGAATTCCCAGGAAGTGGCCAGGCCGTCTTCGGAAAGCTGCCCGGTGAAGCGGTCGGTGTGCACCAGGGGATCGGTGAAGGGGCGAACCTGGGTGTTAGACGAAGTGGTGGTTCCCTGCCAGCTTCCCAGAATTTCCTGAGCGGGCGGCACGGAGGCGATACGCAGGCCGCCGGTATGCGCCGGCATTGCCTCCATAGGGGGTTCCGTAGGATTCGCAACCGCAGTCGTCCCCGGCTGGTCCGTCGTTTGCGCCGGGACGTCCGTAGTCGCGGCCGGCTCCGGCGCGCTGGCCGGGTCTCCACAGGCCACGCCAACCAGCAGCAGAATGGCGGCGGCGCTGGCAGCAAAGGCAAGGATCGTAGGTCTGACCAATTTGACACCTCCCGTAGAAGATAGAATGTTAGCCGCCCGCGAGTGTTGGAGCGACACAGTGAGGGAGCATTATATGGGCTGCCAACCAAAGGGTCAACATCATCAGAGGGGGAGCGTTAACGAGAAGGCAATGCTGCAAGGGCCAGTATCAGATGAAAGCCCGGCAGCGTACCGTTTCAGCCGATTTAATCCGGCAAACGCCGGTTGGCTGCTTACCCTCTTTCCAGCGGCGCCAGAGAGACCAGCAGGCGTTTAAGTCCTACGTTGCCGCCGAAGTTCACCGTGGCCTGCTCGGCGTCGCCGGTTCCCTGCACGTCCTGCACTACGCCTTCGCCGAATATGGAGTGGCGGACGATTTCGCCGATGGACAGAGGGGCGCGCTGCGGTTTTTTGGACTGCGCCGACCGGGCGGAGTTCCACTCGGTAAGGCGTTCGTCAATGTTGCCGCGGAGGCGTCCGCGGGTTGCGTCGCCGATGGCGCCGTCGCCATCGCCCAGACGGGTGCGGGATTCGCGGCGGCGGGTGGCGTAGTCGCCGCCGATGACTGCGTTTTCGTTGCGGCCGGGACGCTCCGGGCGGCCGGGACGTTCCGGCGCAAGTCCGTGGTCTTTCGCCGACGAACCGGGACGACGTTCTGAACCGGGAAAGACGACAAGCTCCTCAGGCACGTCTTCCAGAAAACGGGAGGGCAGCGAAACGCCGCCGGATGACGGATAGCGGCGTCGGAAGGCCCGGAGCAGGTACAGGCGCTCTTTGGCGCGCGTCATGCCTACATAGCACAGGCGGCGCTCTTCTTCGATTTCCCGGGCGGTGTCCATAGAGCGACTGTGGGGGAGGATGCCTTCTTCCATGCCGGCTATCATGACGACCGGAAACTCCAGGCCCTTGGCCTGATGCAGGGTAATGAGAGTGAGGGCATCATCGGACTGCTCGTAGCTGTCCACGTCGGAGACCAGGGAGATCCGTTCGAGAAAGGCGCTGAGGCCGTCGGCGGAGCCGTCGCCGGCGGGGCCGTAGTCCTCGGCCAAGCCGCGGAGTTCCAGGATGTTCTCCCAGCGCTCATCGCCGTCATCCTGGGCGTGAACATGCGTGGCGAGGCCGCTCATGTCCAGCACACGATCGAGGAGGTCGGCGGCGTTCAGCTCACGGGCGGCGTCGCTGAGGCGGTCGAGGGTAACGGACAGGTCAGCGATGGCGCGGGTGGCGCGGGCGGTGAGGTTAGCAGAGCACGGACGACCTTCGGCTCGCGCGGCCGCTAACTCGCGCATGGCGGCCCGGGTAGTGAGGCCTGACTTTGTCGCAAAGCCGGTCAGCTGCTGCACGGTTTTCGCGCCAATGCCGCGCGGGGGCGTGTTGATTATCCGTTGCAGGCTCACCTCGTCGTCAGGATTGTAGATTACCCGCAGGTAACTCACGGCGTCCTTGATTTCCTTGCGGTGGTAAAAGCGTACGCCACCAACCAGACGATAGGGAACTCCCTGGCGCATACACTGGTCTTCAAAGGCGCGGCTCTGGGCGTTAATGCGGTACATAATGGCGCAATCGCCGGAGCGGTATGCTGTGGAGCGGGCTAGCCGGATTACTTCGTCCACCGCCCAGGCCGCTTCGTCTTCCTCGCTGTAGGCTTCGTGCAGGGTTACGGGTCGCCCGGTGGGATTGTTCGTGAACAAGGGACGTTCAATGCGTTCCGTGTTGACTGAGATGACGGCGGCGGCGGCGTTGAGAATGTTCCGGGTGGAGCGGTAGTTTTCGCCGAGGCCGATTACCGTTGCGCTGGGAAAGTCGCTTTGGAAGCTGAGGATGTTGCGGATGTCTGCGTTACGCCAGGAGTAGATGCTCTGGTCGGGGTCGCCGACGACGCAGAGGTTCTGATGGGGGCCGGTGAGCAGGCGGGCAAGCCGGTACTGGGCGATGTTCGTGTCCTGGAACTCGTCAATGAGGAGATGGCGGTAGCGGTCGTGGTATTGGGCCTGGACTTCTGGGGCGTTTTCCAGCAGCTGGGTGGTGCGCATGAGGAGGTCGTCAAAGTCCAGGGCGTTCTGGCGGGTGAGGGCTTCCTCGTAGTAGTGATAGACTTGAGCGCATACGTCAATCCAGTGGGCGCCGTACTCGTCGTCGGCATCGTAGGCCGTGGCTGCCATTTGGCGCGAATCCTGCAAGCCGCTTTTCGCCGCCGATATGCGGGATAGCACCGCTCGTGGGTTGTAGCTTCGGGGGTCAATATCGGCCAGCTGCATCGCCGACTTGACGGCATCGACCTGGTCATCCTGGTCGTAGATGGTAAAGTTGCGGTCGAGGCCAACCCGTTCACCGTGCCGGCGTAGAATACGGGCGCAAACGGAGTGAAAGGTGCCCATGGTTACGCCTTCGCCCGAACCGAGCATGAGTCGTTCGAGGCGATCGCGCATCTCGCGGGCCGCTTTGTTGGTGAAGGTTACCGCCAGAATCCGCCATGGGAATACGCCGCACTCAGAGACCAGATAAGCGATGCGGTGGGTAATCACCCGGGTTTTTCCGGAGCCGGGGCCGGCTACAATCAGGAGGGGTCCCTCAGTACAGAGAACGGCCTGCTGCTGCGGTTCATTCAGCCCCTGCAAAATCGCCGGCGAAGCGCCGGGCGCCGGGGTTGCGACGGTGGACCCGACGACGGCTTCGATGAGCTCGGTATCGGCCCAGTAGGGGGATGAGGCCGGTTCCGCCCAGTAGGGAGCCGATGCCGGGGAGCCGGAATTAATGGGCAAATGTTCGGAAAACTGCGGCTGCAAAGACATGGCTAAGCGATTATAGCACGCGCCGGATGCAGGGAGTCCGGTGCCCGGAATCTGGTACAATGTCGGGCGAGCCTACGCGGAGAGGTGGCCGAGTGGTTGAAGGCGCCGGTCTCGAAAACCGGTATGCGTCTCTGGCGCATCGCGGGTTCGAATCCCGCTCTCTCCGCCATTTTACCCGGTAATTGGCCCGTGCCAGGGGATGGTCGCTCTGCCGTCGTTGCATCTCTAAACCAGGAGTCACACTAATGCCTGAAAATGGTCCCCCGACGCCCGAATACACCATGGGCTACAGTCCGGAATTTCTGCAACTGCTGGACCGCCGTAATGCGGAGGCAAGCGCCGGCTACCTGCTGCCATATCTGGAATCCGGGTACAGATTGCTTGACTTTGGCTGCGGGCCCGGCACCATCACGGTAGGTTTAGCCGATGCCGTGCGGCCCGGCGCAGTTCACGGCGTCGACATGGAGGAGACGCAGATTGAGCTGGCGCGCAACGCTGCGGAGGGCGGCGGACACGACAACATCTCTTTTCACGTGGGCGATGTGTACGAGCTCCCTTTTGAAGACGACTACTTTGACGCGGCGCACTGCCACGCCGTGCTAATGCACGTCGCCGACACTCAGCGGGCTTTGCAGGAAGTGAAGCGGGTGTTGAAGCCCGGGGGCATTATGGGCAGCCGTGAGTTATTTGTATCGGGGTCGTTCAACGAGCCCTGGGGGGAAACCCTCCAGGAAGCGTGGGGAACTTTTGCCAGGCTGCTCACCGCCAACGGCGCCCATCCCGAAATGGGCAAGGAGTTGAAGTCTCAGCTGCTGCGGGCCGGATTCGGCGATATTCGGGTCGGCGGGTCTTATGACTTTTTCAGTTCCACTGCTGACGTGGCGTTTCTGCACGAGTTCATCTGCGACTGGTTCTTTATGCCGAGAGTGGTTGAGGCCGCAACGCAGTACGGGCTGGCGACCAGTGAACAGTTTGAGCGGTGGCGCTTCGAGATGGACCAGTGGAAGGATGCCCCCGGGGCAGTGGGCGGCCTTGCCTTCGGAGAGGTCATCGGCATCAAGCCCCGGGAATAGCGACGGAGTGCTTACCGCATCCAACATCGGCAAAGCTTATGCCGACCGGACTTTGTTCAGCGGGTTAGACTTTTCCGTAGCGGCCGGCGACCGGATAGCACTGATTGGCGCGAACGGCTCGGGTAAAACTACGCTGCTGGACATTCTGGCCGGCGAAACCCTGCCGGATACCGGGAGCGTATCAGGACAACGCAGGGCCACAGTGGGCTACTTGAAGCAGGAACCGGCGCCTTTTGCCGGCCGTTCCTTGCTGGACGAAGTGCGGCAGGCCGACGCGCAGGTCATCGCCATCTCCCGGCGCATAGCCGACGAACGCAGCGCCCTGGCGTCGGAAACCGATCCTGAAAAACAGCGGTACTTGATGGAAAGGCTGTCGCAGCTTGACCGGGATCTGGAAGGCGCCGGAGGAGACGACCGAGAGCATGAGGCCAAGGCCATTCTATCCGGGCTGGGGTTCAGGCCGGCCGATTTTTGCCGGCATATGGGCGAGTTCAGCGGCGGCTGGATTATGCGGGCCGAGTTGGCGCGGCTGCTGTTCCGCAAGCCAGACGTGCTGCTGCTGGACGAGCCGACGAACCACCTTGACCTGGATGCCAACCTTTGGTTTGAGAAGTACCTTGCCGGCTTTGCGGGCGGCGTGATTGTCACTTCCCACGACCGCGCTTTTCTGAATCAAGTGGCGACGCGCGTGCTGGCCATCGAACCGGACGAGGTTGCGCAGCATCGGGGCAACTATGACGACTACCTGGCCGCCAGGGAGCGCACGCTGGAAATCAAGCAGGCGGCAGCGGCGCGACAGGAACGTGAGATGCGGCGTCAGATGCGCTTCGTGGAGCGGTTCCGCTATAAGGCCACTAAGGCGCGGCAGGTGCAAAGTCGGCTCAAACGGCTGGAAAAGGTTGAGCTTATTGAGCTGCCCCGGGCCACCAGAAAAGTCGGCTATTCGTTCCCTGAACCGCCGCGGAGTGGTTCCGAAGTCATCACGCTATCCGACGTAAGCAAGTCTTACGGCAACAACGCAGTCTACGGCGGCGTGAATCTGACGCTGGATCGGGGCGACCGAGTGGCGCTGGTTGGCCCAAACGGAGCGGGAAAGTCAACACTGTTGAAGATACTGGCCGGAGCTCTGCCTATTGACGCAGGCGAGCGCAAGACCGGCCACAACGTACTGACGGCCTACTATGCCCAGCATGTCCTGGACCTACTCAACCCGAACAACACGCCGATTGAGGAATTGCGGGAGGCGGCGCCAGCGGAATCAGAGCAGAACCTGCGCAACACGCTGGGCGGGTTCCTGTTCAGCGGCGACGACATTCTGAAACCGATTTCGGTTCTATCTGGCGGAGAGAAGGCGCGGGTGGCGTTGGCCAAAATGCTGCTGCAGCCGAGCAATTTCCTGCTGATGGACGAGCCGACCAACCACCTGGACATCGCATCCCGCGAAATCTTGGCCGATGCTCTGGGAGACTACCGGGGCACAATCTGCCTCATTACCCACGACCGCACCCTCATCCGACAGGTGGCCAACAAAATCGTTGAAATCAATGGCGGACGGCCGCGGGTATTTCCCTGTGATTATGACAGCTACGTGTACCGGAAGCAGCAGGAAGCGGCCGGGAAAGCCGTCGCTGAAACCGACAGCGGCGGCAAGGCGAACGGCTCCGAGAAAGCGCGGCCCGGGCGACGCGCCCGCCGGCCTATTACCGCCGAAGAGGAAAAACAGCGCTCCCTCAACCGTCAGGCGCGCCAGCTGGCGGCTCGCATCGATGAGATTGGCGCGGCCATCACCGAGCGGGAATCGCGCAGCGCGCGGCTGGAAGCGATGTTCGCCTCTCCCGAACAGTTTGACGACCGGGGTCAGCTGGAAGCGTCCGGCGAGCAGTACCGCATGCTCAAAGAGGAAGAGATGACGCTATGGGAGGAATGGGAGCGTTTGTCGCTGGAAGCCGAGGAGATTGACCGGCAGCTGGAAACGCTTAAGGCCGGGTGAGCGATGCGCCGCTCACCCGGCGGCTACCCAGTCGGCGACGCGCTCGGCTACCATAATAACGGTGGGGTGGATGCCGCCGGAGCGTGGGATGCGGGGCATCACCGAGGCGTCAACGACCCACAGGTTCTCTACCCCGCGGACGCGACAATACTGGTCAACCACTGCCATGGCGTCGCCGTCGGGGCCCATGCGGCAAGTTCCGGAGACGTGGCGGGCGGTGCCAACGTTCTGTCGCCCCCAAAGGTCCAGGGCGTCGTCATCATTTAGTATTTCGTCGGTGGGATTGATGCGAAAGTCGCAGACGTCCTTGAAGGCCGAGGATTCCAGCAGACGCGCTCCCTTACGCAGGCCATCGCGGACGCGCCGGGCGTCGTTGGGATGCCGCAGGTACTGATAGCTGAACTCCGGTTGATCGTCGGGGTCGGCGGAGGCGAGGCGGACGAATCCGGAACCGTCGGGCAGGCCAAGGGTGCAGGAGATGCGCGCGGCTCGTTCGGGAGGCACGTCGCCGGTGTTATAGCGGGTACGCACGCCGGCTACCTTCTCCTCCCGCTCATCAACGACGGTGTTGGAGCGCAGAACCATGTCGTTGGCGTAACCGGAACCTTCGGCAGTGTAATGGAGGCTGAAGTGGGGAGCGTCCTGATCGCCGGTGACAGTCTTGCCGTCCTTCACCTTGTAGGTGATGTGAACGCTGAGATGGTTCCACAGGCCGTGGCCTACGCCGGGGCTGTCGTGGACTATCGGTATCGCAAACTGTCGCAGGTGGTCTTGAGCGCCAACGCCGGAGAGCATCAGCAGTTGGGGTGAACGGATGGCGCCGGAGCTGAGAACAACGCGGCGGGCGGACAAAGTAAAAATCCGGCCGCCGCTTTCGGCCTCCACTCCAATGGCGCGCTTGCCGTCAAACAGGACTTTGCGGACGTACACGTTGCCGCGGACGGTGAGGTTGAGGTGATGGCGCACCGGGTTGAGGTGGGTCATCGCCGCGCTCATGCGGACGCCGCCGAGGTTGTTGGTGGGGGACACGCCGACGCCAGCCGGATTGGGGCCGTTGGTGTCGGCGACGGCCCCGTAGCCTTCGGCCAGGCAGGCGTCGTAAAAGGCCTTCTGGATGTCGGCCCACGTACCCGACTGCCGGCGGCGCACCGGCATGGGGCCGTCGGCCCCGTGGTAGTCGTCCTGGATGTCCATGTCGCGCTCCATCTTGCGGTAGAAGGGGAGCACTTTGTCGTAAGACCATTGCTCGTTGCCCATGGCGGCCCAGGCGTCAAAGTCATCGGGAAAGGCGCGCTGCATCGCCTGGCCGTTGATGGAAGAACCGCCGCCGATGACCTTGCCCTGAGCGACGTGTATCTCGCCCTGCTCCTCGGTGGCGGCGCCACGCAGAGCCCAGTTGTGGATGGAATCCCGCGCCTCGGCGTAGCGGGTGCCGCCGAACTTTATGTCGTCGGGCAGTGTTTCCGGGTCGGGATAATCATTGCCGGCCTCCAGCAGGAGGACAGAGGTAGCGGCATCTTCGGCGAGGCGCGCGGCCAGAGTAGAGCCGGCGGCCCCGCCGCCGACAACGATAACGTCATACTGCATGGACCCTCCCATGGGGAAATGCGTGGGTAAAGGGAAGCGTGAACAAAATGGAGCCGATGAAGGGACTCGAACCCTTGACCTGCGGTTTACGAAACCGCTGCTCTACCGGCTGAGCTACATCGGCGCGCTGCTATTGTACGACGGAAACGGCCGGTTTCTCAACATCCCAATATGCCCTGATCCGCATTTTCGCTACAATGCGCTAGAATACCGGCGGCGACGGGGCCTCGGTTGCGCTTCCCGCCGCAGCAGCATTCATCAGCAGACCAACTTGACTACGGGAGGCAGACGAGACCATGTTCGTGCGCATTTACACCGGAGACGACGGCCAGACCCACTTTGAAGACCTGGACTTGCCCGCCGAGCGGGCGGTGCACAGCGGTATGCAGGTAACGCCGGGCGTCAACTTCCGCCGGTTTGAACCCGGTTACTTCTCCGACTGGCACACCGCGCCGCGCCGACAGTACGTCATCACCCTGTCCGGCGAGATGGAAATCGGCATCGGCGACGGCAGCAAGCGGCGGTTCGGCGCCGGAGACGTCCTGCTGGCCGACGACCTGACCGGCCAAGGGCATACCACGGCGGTGGTTGGCGACCTACCGCGAGTGTCGGTGACGATTCCCATCACCCTCTGGTCGCCCTGGTTGCCGGCCGCTGAGGAGTGACCGCAACCGCCGGCGGGAGCGGCCCAACGCGCCGGCGCCGCTCCCGTGCAGATTAGCGCAAAGTAGTCTTTACCCAGGCGGTCCAGTCGGAATAGGCCCGGCCGTTGTAGCTCCGCACCCGATGCCAGTATTCTCCGTTGGACAGCCCTCTTATCGTCAGACTGGAAGACCCGGCGTAGTAGGTCCTTCCGGTGAACCAATCCTGCATCTGATAACTGGCTGCGCCGGCGGAGTCATTCCAGTCAAAGGCTATGGAGCGGTAGCCCGCCCTTGACCTCAACCCCGTCGGCACGGCCAGCTGCCGGCTGACGGGAATCGGCGTCCGAGTGGCCGTCGGCGTCGGAGTGCGTGTAGCAGTAGCCGCAGGCGTCGACCTTGACGAACCCGCGGGCAAGGTAGTCTTCACCCAGGAAGTCCAGTTGGAATAGGCCCGGCCGTTGTAGCTCCGCACCCGATGCCAGTATTCTCCGTTGGACAGCCCTCTTATCGTCAGACGGGAAGACCCGGCGTAGTAGGTCCTTCCGGTCAGCCAGTCCTGCATCTGATAACTGACTGCGCCGGCAGAGTCGCTCCAGTCAAAGGTTATGGAGCGGTAGCCCGCCCTTGACGTCAACCCCGTCGGCACGGCCAGCTGCCGGCTGACAGTAGCCGGCCGCGACGACACGGCCGTTGACGTAGGCGTAGCAGTAGCAGTAGCAGTAGCCGCGCGCGTTGTCCTTAACGTACTTCTTCCTAGGGCCTGTTGACAAATTAGCGGGTCAGAGTGGGACCATCAAGGTAGCAGTCTCATCAAAAAGCACGCAACGTTACCTGACCAACCGTGAGGTACAAAGCACCACGCCGTACGCTACCGCTCAGCTTCTACACCTGATCCCATTTACCTCCAATTCCGCAACAAGGCATCCCAGACGGTTACAATCCCGCCAGATGCCTGGAGTTCCGCTGTCGCCTTTGCTTGGTCTCCAGATACCACGCGACCAGGTGGATCCCCCCGGCGAACGTCTCCACCAACTTGCAGTACCGCGTCGCTATACCTCGGAACTGCTTCAGATCTGCGAATCTGTTTTCTACCAGGTGCCTCCCTTGATACGCTTCCCGGTTGTAAGGCAGCTGATCCCGGCGGTTGGACTTCGCAGGGATCACCGCTTCAACGCCCAGATCCGAGAGCATTTTCCGCACCGCATTGGTATCGTAGGCCTTGTCCGCAATCAGACGGTTAACTTTCTCCACGGGAACGCCGCTGAGCAAATCCGCCAGGTGAGAGGGTTCGGCAGCGTTCCCCGGAGCCAGGCGGATGCTTACCATCCGGCCCTGCCGGTCAACCAATGCCATCACCTTGGTAGTCAGGCCACCGCGACTGACGCCGATAGCTTCCGCTTTCCGCGACTCGCCGGGTGGCCGTCCCCTTTTGGGGCGCCCGTGCCGTGCTGATGCACCTTGGCGAAAGTGCCGTCCACCAGAAGCACATGCAAGTCCAGCTCCCTGGCCAGCGACAGGAGAAAAAGCAGGAACACTCCGCGCCGGCACCAGCGGTTGAAGGCGCGATAAACCGTGCTCCACTTGCCGAAGTAAGGCGGCAAATCCCGCCAGGGTCCTCCCGTACGGAAATGGTACAGGATGCCCTCCAGGATCAGCCGATTGTTGCGCGGCTTCCGCCCCCGACGACTCTTACCCGTCTGCAACAGGGGGGCAGCACGCTTGAACTGCGCGTTCGTCAAGGACGATCGGGGCTTATCATGTCGCCGCGAAAGGGAGACGGAACGCGAAGTTCTCTCAGCGCTGGCGGATTGCCAAGCATCCTTCCATTCGCTATTATCAACGCGAACCTGCTCGCGCAATGTGGTGGGCGGTTCGGGGGCCGCGGTGGAGGCTCCAATCTCCCGCGGCTCCGCTCTTTTCAGTCTGGGCTTGCCAAAGCCCGACGGTCTTTGCGCCATCGTATTCCTCCTGCGTTAGTGGGTAAAAGAAAAGCCGGAGGCAAGCACGGCAAACGCCGCAGCCTCCGGCAATGGATAAAATCCCGGGCAAAGCGTACCATACAAAGGGGGCACCGGAATGGGGGCGCGCAACTCCAGCCAAAGCCGGCTGACCGAAGAAGATGCTCGGACTCGCCGGACATTGCGACGAAGCCGACATCCGTGTCGGCGTTCCTAACGACCATCAGATGAACTCCCAAGAGATAGCAAGTAGTCCCAAAAGACACTCGGAACACAGGCTCGACAGCCTTGCCCGATTCAACAGGAAACTGCCGGCGATACATTTGCCTGCAATCACCCTGCCTACTATCAGTGGAGTCTACCGGAAATATAATGTGAAAGCAAGCACTGCCAAGCAGCTCCGTTCGGGCCTTTTCCCAGAGGCAAAAGCCCTATCGCAACTTGTAACAAGGGCTGGATGATCCGGGCCCAATGGTGTAAAATGCAGTGACTATCCCTTACCCAGAAGGTAAGCCGGACAACAAAGCTCCTACGTGAGCTCCTCACAAAACACCAAGGAGACATTTCAATGGCGCGTATCTTGATTGAAGGCTACCTTTGCGAACGCTGCCTGCATAGGTGGGCGCCACGAGGCGACGCGAAAACGGAGCCGAGGATTTGCCCGAAGTGTAAAAGCACGTACTGGAACAAACCCCGCAAACTGGATATTGAGCCAAGCAAACGGGCCGAGATACGCGGAGATTACGTAAGCCGGCGCAACGCGGCATAATCTCGTCGTCGCCATCTGCGACGGACCTGTAACGGCCGTCGCCCATTCGGGAGGTACAACTACAGAGGAGAGCAAGATGCCGTTGCAAAGCTGTGTGCTGGATAACCAGGCCGCCACCGTCGCCGACTATCTGCGGCGCAATCTGCGCGACGCCAGCGCTTTCAACCTGGCGTCGGCTTACTTCACCATCTATGGCTATGAACTGCTGGCAGAGGAACTGAACCGGGTTGACAAAGTCCGGTTTCTCTTCGGCGACCCGAAATCGGTAGATGATCCGGCCCTCGGCGCCAACGAACCCAAGTCGTTTGACCTGACCGAGCGAGGGCTGGAACCCAATCATGCCCTGCAACAGAAGGCCTTGGCGAAGCGGTGCGCCGACTGGATGAAGCAGGACAACGTAGCCGTCCGCTCGGTTAGCCGCGCCAACTTTCTGCACGGCAAGATGTATCTCACCGAGTCGTTGGACCGCGCGGCGGGAGTAGTCGGCAGCTCCAACTTCACCCGGCGCGGTCTGGGCGGCAGCAACCTGCCCAACTTGGAGATCAACCTGGCAACCGACGAGGCTGACACTCTTGCCGAGCTGAGCGGGTGGTTCGACCGGCTCTGGAACAGCGAGCTGCTCACCGAGGATGTGAAGCAACGGGTGCTGGACGCTTTGGCGCGTCTTGGCGGCGACTATGCGCCGGAAAAGGTTTATTACAAGACGTTGTACGAACTGTTCCGTAAAGACATCGAGGCGCGGCTGGCCGGAGACGAGGCGGCTACTGCCACCGGCTTCATGGACAGCCAGGTCTGGAATGCCCTCTACGAGTTTCAGAAGGACGGGGCGAGAAGCATCATCGCCAAGCTGCGGGAGCACAACGGATGCATCCTGGCCGACAGCGTAGGCTTGGGCAAAACCTACACCGCCTTGGCCGTAATCAAGTACTTTGAGCTGCGCAACGAGCGTGTGCTTGTGCTGTGTCCACGCAGGCTGTTCGAAAACTGGTCGCTCTATCCGGCCATATACGGCCACCGACAGAACCCGTTCCCGGGAGACCGCTTCGGCTTCACCGTGCTGGCGCACAGCGACCTCTCCCGGGACTCCGGCTCGTCCGGCGGCATAAACCTGGCGAATTTCAACTGGGGTAACTATGACCTGGTGGTCATTGACGAGTCGCACAACTTCCGTAACGCCGGTGGGCAACGCTATCGGCGCCTGCTGGACGAGATAATCAAGGCCGGCGCGAAGACCAAGGTTCTAATGCTGTCGGCAACGCCGGTGAACACCTCGCTAACTGATTTGCGGAACCAAATCTACCTGATGACCGAGGGACGGGAGAACTCCTTCCACGAAAGCCTGGGCGTGGGCAGCATCCGCAGCGTGATGTCGGCGGCGCAAAAGGTCTTCAGGCAGTGGGAGACCGAACAGAGCAACCAGAGCCGCCGGTCCAATCAGCCTCACCGCTACAAGGCTCAATTGCTGGAAGAGCTCGGCGTCGACTTCCAAAAGTTATTGGGCGGCATATCAATCGCACGTTCTCGACGTCAGATTGAGCAATTCTACGCCGCCGAAATGGAGCGTATCGGACAGTTTCCCCAGCGGGAAAAACCACAGAACCATTATCCGCCGACCGACCTGAAGGACGAACTCTCCTACCAGGAACTGGCCGAGCGCATTGGCCAATTCAAGCTGTCCGTGTATCGGCCCAGCGAGTACGTAACCGACCCGGCGCGGCTGCGAGAAATGGCCGAAATCCGCCAGCGCCGGAACTTCAACCAGCAAGACAGCGAGCGGTTCCTGGTAGGCATGCTGCGAACCAACCTCCTCAAGCGTTTGGAAAGCTCCCCCAACTCCCTGACGCTGACCTTGGGACGCACCATCGGCAAGATCGACAGCCTGCTGGACAAGATTGACCGCTATGAAAGGGGCAGTCAATCAGCCTTGGAAGCTATGGAAACGGATACACAGCCCGATGAAGACGAGGAAGATGAAGAGTTCTCCGTGGGCGGACGACGTCAGTCTTATCGCCTTGCTGAACTGGACATAGCACGTTGGCAGGTTGACTTGCGGGCAGACAAAGCTACGCTGGAAACCGTGCAGCAGCAAGTAGCCGCCATCACTCCCGCAAGGGATGGCAAGCTGCGCGAAATCAAGCGCGCCGTCCATAGCAAGACCCGAAAACCTACCGCTGACCAGGATGGCAACACCAACCGCAAGCTGCTGGTGTTCACCTCCTTCAAGGACACGGCGCTGTACCTCTATGACAACTTGGCCGGCCTGGCCCCTGAGTTGAGCATCAACATGGCAATGGTGTCGGGGGACGAAACCCGCACCACCGTCGGATCCAACAACTTCAATGCCATCCTGACCAACTTCGCCCCCAGAGCCCGCAACCGAGGCGGTACGGACACCGGCGCCGAAATCGACCTGCTGATTGCCACCGACTGCATTTCCGAGGGCCAGAACCTGCAAGACTGCGACACCGTGCTTAACTACGACATCCACTGGAACCCGGTGCGCATTATCCAGCGGTTCGGGCGCATTGACCGCATCGGCAGCCGCAACAAGTCCGTGAAGATGAGTAACTACTGGCCTACGTCGGACATGGACGTGTACCTGAGACTGGAAAGCAGGGTGCAGGCGCGTATGGCGCTGGCCGACCTGGCCGCCAGCGGCAGTGAAGACCCGTTCACGGAGGCAGACGCCCAGCTGGAACTGAAATTCCGCGATGAGCAGCTGCTCAGACTGCGCGAAGAAGTCATTGACCTGGAGGATCTGAGCGACGGGCCGGCCATGACCGACTTTACTTTGGATCACTTTATGACTCAGCTCCTGCACTACCTGGCAGCCAATAAGGACGAGATGGAAGCCATGCCCTTCGGCGTGTACGGCGTAGCCGGCAAGGGGCCAGGCGCCGATGTTCAACCCGGCGTAATCTTCTGCCTGCGCCAGCGCAACGCCGCGGATGTCGGCGCGCGCCAAAGAGCCGCCAGCCCGGTTCACCCCTTCTACTTCGTGTATCTGCACGATAACGGAACCATCCGCTACGGCTGCGCCAACGCGCGGCAGGCGCTGACCGTGTTTGAGGCTGCGGCGGCCGGCAAGACCGCTCCCATTACCGAACTATGCGACCGATTTGACCACGAAACCGACCAAGGCCGCGATATGTCAAGCTACGATAAACTGCTCACCGACGCCATTGCCCACATCAGGCAATCCCACAGCTCGACACAAATGCAAGGCTTGGGCAGCGGGCGCGACTTCGTGCTGCACCGAGCATCCGAATCCCCCAGCGACAACACGGACTTTGAGCTGGTAACCTGGCTGGTTATCAAGGACACAATATGAGTACTTCCAGCGTCAGAAACGCTATCAGGGCCGCCTTGGCCGCAATGGCAGACAGTGACCTCGCAGTGGTTTCAACCGACCTGCTTTCCGCCCTCGGCTACCGGAGCGATCGGACACTACCCGACCAATCCGGCGACCCCGTCAATTTCACCCGGCAGTTCAAGGCAGCCAACCCCGGTACGCAGTCGGAGCAGGCATTCCTGAACAACGCGGATGCGGTTCATATTCTGTTTCAGTTCACCGGCGGAGAAATACAAGCGGAGACCCAGAACGCTTTGTTTGACGCTGCCGGCTTTGACCAAGGCAACGCCCGCAGCTTCCTGTTCGCTGCCGTGCAACTGCACGGAGACAACTATGCCCGCGGTCAATACGCGGCCTTCACCCGCGAACTGAACAGGCGCTTCCCGATGCCGATGGTCGTGCTGTTCCGCACTGCCAGCAACTGCGTCTCCTTGGCTTTCGTCCACCGCCGGCCCAACAAGCGAGACCCGGAGCGAGATGTTCTCGGCAACGTGTCGCTCATCCGCGAAATTAACTCTACCGACCCGCACCGCGCACACTTGGATATCCTGGCCGAACTGTCGCTGCCAACGCGCCTGCGATGGATGAACGACCACGGCAAGACACGCAACTTTGACAGTCTGCTGGAGGCGTGGCTGGCTTCCCTGAACACCGAGGAACTCAACAAGCGGTTCTACCGCGAACTCTACGTCTGGTTTGAACGCGCGCTCACAACCGCCTACTTCCCAACCGGACAAGCCAAGACCTTGCGTAAAGAAGAGCACGTTATCCGCCTTATCACCCGATTGATGTTCGTCTGGTTCATCAAGGAGAAGGGGCTGGTATCCGAAGACCTGTTCATCGAGGAGCAGGTTCGCAGCCTGCTGAAAGACTACGACCGGACCGGCGGAGATTCCTACTATCGCGCCGTGCTGCAAAACCTGTTCTTCGCGACCCTGAACACCGAAATAGAGCAGCGTCGCTTCAGCCGGGCAAACCGCGACGACCACCGCAACTTTTCGCTGTACCGCTACAGTGATGAAATCGCCGATCCCAACCGACTGCTGAGGCTGTTCAACCGAACGCCTTTCATCAACGGCGGGCTGTTTGACTGCCTGGACAGCTTTGACGCCGCCAACGCCGGCGGCATTCGCGTGGACTGCTTTACCGATAACCCCAAGCACCGGGCCGGCTACTCCATCCCCAACTGCCTGTTCTTTGGCGACGGCGCCAACCCAGGCCTGATTGACCTGTTCAACCGCTACAAGTTCACCGTGGAGGAAAACACCCCGACAGAGCAGGAAGTGGCCCTCGACCCAGAACTCCTCGGCAAAGTCTTCGAGAACCTGCTGGCCGCCGTTAACCCGGAGACGCAGCTATCCGCCCGTAAGTCAACCGGCTCCTATTACACGCCCCGCGCAGTGGTTGAATATATGGTGGACGAGGCTATGGTAGCCACGCTGGCGCAAAAGACGGGGCCGGAGGACGGCGACGCTGACCGATGGCAAGCCCGCCTGCGCTATCTGCTGGACTACGGTGATGCCTTTGCCGATGCCGAGACGCTTTTCACCCCGTCGGAACGGGAGAGGATCGTCCGCGCCATCGCCGACCTTAAAGTAATTGACCCCGCCGTCGGCTCCGGCGCCTTCCCCATGGGCGTCCTGCACAAACTAACGCTGGCCCTGCGCCGGCTGGATAACCGCAATCAACACTGGGAATCCTTGCAGAAGGAACTGGCCGGCCAGCGCGCCGCCGCTACTTTCGATACCCACGACCCGGAGGCGCGGGAGAGCGAACTCGCGGAAATCAGCCGCACCTTTGAGAAGTACCGCGATTCCGACTTCGGGCGCAAGCTGTACCTCATCCAGAACAGCATCTACGGCGTGGACATCCAGCCTATCGCTACTCAGATTGCCAAACTGCGCTTCTTCATCTCTCTGGCTATCGAGCAGCAGCCCAATGATACTCCGACGGACAACTACGGCATCCGGCCCCTGCCTAACCTGGAAACTCGGTTCGTGGCCGCAGATACGCTGATGCCTCTGGACAAGCCCACGCAGAGAACCCTGGGAGAAACCGGCGAGGTTCAACGATTGGAATCAGAACTGGCCGCCAACCGCGAACGACACTTCCACGCGAACACCCGCGCCGCCAAACTGGCCTGCCGCAGCCAGGACGCCATACTGCGCCAGCAACTGGCAACAAAGCTGCAAACCGCCGGTTTCACCGCCGCTTCCGCCTCCCAACTCGCCGCCTGGGATCCTTTTGACCAGAACGCAGACCGCGCCGGATGGTTCGACGCCGAGTATATGTTTGGCGTGGCCGGCGGCTTCGACGTGGTTATCGCCAACCCGCCCTATATCAACGTCGAAAACCTCACCGAGGAGAGGAAGGAATTCCTATTTACCCACTACCAGACCAGCGAAGGCCGCACGGACATCTATATCGCCTTCCTTGAAAAATCATTGTCCTTGCTTAGCGATACCGGAATGATGTGCTATATCATCCCGAAGGCTTTCACTACGCAACAGTACGCTACTAAGATGCGCAAGAGGCTCATCAATGAACACCACATCAGGGAACTGGTGGACGCTGGCAGCTACCGGATTTTCGAAAATGCGGTGGTGTACAACGTGGTCATATCAGTTGCCAATCGCAAAAGCCCCGTTCCCACCGTAGTGCGGCGCCACCATAGTAATGCCGATTTCGCGAGTCGCACTGGTGAAGAACTCACGATCGACCAGGATTTTTTCGCTACTCTGAAGGACGCCCGCCTGGACACTAATCCTCCTGACACTGTTGCGATTGCCATCAAGGAAAAGGCCTGGCGCAAAGCGGTGCGGTTCGACCAGATCTGCTTGGTGGCCTACGGAGCGAGACTTAACCACCGAACCAAAGGTAAAAAGGTGGGCAAAGCCCACTACATCAGACCATCACAAGCCGCGGGGACGAAGCCCTTTTGCGAAGGCGAAAACATTGAACGATATTCGTTCTCCCAAAACGGCTGGTTGAACTATAAGCCTGACGAGCACTACAACCCGATGTTCCCGGAACTGTTCGAGAACGACAAGCTGATGTTCATCAACATCGTCAAAGACCGCCTGCGGTTCGCATACGACAGTGTCGGCTTTTACAATAGCCACACCGTGGTCAACTGTGTCAGGCTGGATTTGCTCGCATCAGCAAAACACCGAACGGCAGTCAAGGCAGTCAAATCAGCCGACCTGGCGGTTGCCAAGCAATGCGACTACCGTTTCCTGCTGGCGGTGCTTAACTCGCAGTTCACGAATTGGTACTTCACCCAGTTCCTGAGCGAAAGTCTGCATTTCTATCCCAACGATGCTAAGCAGTTGCCGATCCCCAAAGCAAGCGTTGCCGAGCAGTGCCCAATAGTAGAGTTGGCGAATCGCATCATGAAGGCAAAAGCTGCCAACCAATCAGCAGACACCAGTGCGGACGAGGCGGAAATAGACCGGCTTGTGTACGAGCTGTACGGGCTGACCGACGCCGAAATCGCGGTGGTGGCAGGAAAACGCGAGGAAGTAGAACAACTCGCAGACGAATGGGAACAAAACCGACTGCGCGGCGTGGATGTGGTCGCAATGGCTGAGCACCCAGCGTATCAGCGCATCATTGAGATAGGAGTTGCGGCGGTGCCGTGGCTACTGTCCCGCTTGGAGCAACGCCCAAATCACTGGTTCCTCGCGCTCAACGCAATTACCGGATCCAATCCGGTGCCATCTGAAAGCCAAGGCAACATCAAAGCCATGGCTGACGCCTGGATTAAATGGGGACGGGAAAACGGATACCGATGGTAAGCACGATGTGGATTGACGAAAAGTTCCCCGGTCTGAGGTCAGTTGATTACGAAGTTACCAGCGCGTCAAACGACGACTACAACTGTATAGCTTATGCCGCTGGCGACCAGTCCAATTGGTGGAGCCACCTCGGCGGGTACCATTGACCCAACGCTCGACGCTCGCCGTCGATTGACAGTTTGATTGAGGTATTCGTGGGTCTCGGGTTTAAGATTTGCGGTGACGGCGAAAAAACGGAAGGCTTCGATAAAGTAGCCCCTTATGCTAAGAACGGCAATTGGACTCATGCTTCCGTTCAACTGCCAAGCGGGGACTGGTCCAGCAAGCTCGGCCCATACGAAGATATCATGCACGCCACACCCGAGGCGCTAGCCAGCGAGTCTTACGGAACCGTTCATTGCTACATGAGGCGGCCCTGCCGCAAGAGAAGCGAGTAAGAAACCACTGCCCTGCTAACGGCTTCCTATCTGAACCATGAAGCGGGGCGGCAACTTGCGGGGGAGGCCGTTGCACCACAGCGACATTCCTCGTATCGTCAAGCACTACGCAAACCTAATCGGTCTCGATCCGAAGGACATAGCGGGGCATTCGCTGCGAGCCGGCTTCGTCACCAGCGCAGCGGTTCACCATGCGCGCCTTGATAAGATAATGGCGGTTACGCGCCACACCAACCCGTCCTCCGTGATGGAGTACATCCGCGACGCCGACGCCTTCGCAGACCACGCCGGCAGGAACTTCCTGTAAAAGCCGGCGCGCGATCCTCTCTATCACCGACGCAACACGCCAAGACCAGCCCCGACCTACCAGCAACCTCCAAATGCGGATGCTACCGCACGCTGCTAAGCACAACGAGTGCCTAGCAGCGTGCGAATTAGACCCGAGCAAAATGTACGCTCATAAATTCCGTACATTTTCACGTATGTGGGTAAAGGCTACCTATATTCTCTATCGATTTGCGTCCCACACAATCAACTTGTGGGGTTAGGTCTTTTTCGCCTGCTACCGGCTTTGTACTTGTCCAAGACGCCGGGAACTAGCGCATCAGTGTACAGGCGCCGATCCAGTATATCGAGCAAGTCGCCAATACAACCTTCGCTGAATTCCAGCCGGCCATTCACCTGAGAGTACGGAACATCATTTTCGTCGCAAGCGTTGCGCAACGAATCCAGTGTAATACCGCTGAGCTGCTCTTTAACCGCAGCAAGCTTTCGCGCCATAGTAACGTTAAATGACTGCGGGTCGGCTGCACTGACGTCAATGAACGGCAGCTCGTTACCCAACGCTTGGAAATTTTCTGCCGCGGCCTCTTTGATGGCATCTTGCAACTTGCCAATGAGCTCAAACCCAGCCACGTACAATATAAACACCTGCTCATCATCAACCAACACGTCGAAATTGTGGTCCAGTCGGAACAAGTCGTCTTCGACCATTCGCAACTCATCGCTAACCAGCGACATCAACCATGGCTTCTGTTTGAGTACGCCCTTGAAAGACGACGATCGCCTGATGCCGAGGAGGGTCTGTCCATTGGAATCTACAAACTTGCAGAAATAGCAGAAAACCGCTCCCGGATCACGCAGGACATTGCCGCCCGGCTCAAAAGAAGCAACTTGCTGCAGAGCGCCGAAAAAGGAAGCGATAGGATCATCCAATTCAACGCGCAGGTGCTGCGGCCCCGAGTAGCGCTCCGAAGGTTCATAGGCAGCCGGATCATCCGACACACCCCGCATAGCATCCATAGTGCTACGGGCCATTTCCTCTGTGGCTGTCCGAACACCGGATGCGACCGGCACGTCAAAAAAATGGACGTCATCGCTTTGCCGCGTACAGACACCAAAGGTGGCGGCTCTGATCCCATCGAAATCGAAATTCATACCCCTGTTTCCCAATAAACGGTATCACTTACCCGCTTGGCATAGAAACGCTCTCCTTCCATAGGGCGAACCCGCCTGGTAATCACAACCCATGGAGTACGCCGGCCCAAGCGGCCGGGATCCTTCGGCGGGGTGACCGTATAGACATGGTATCCAAGTACCAGGAGCAACCAGTTCACGTAATGCCACCGGAGGCACCAGAAAAGCAACAGGATAAAGATCAGGGCAACCGCGAGAGCAGCCAAGTCACGCCACTGGTCAATCGACGACCTGTAAAATGGCAACATGGTCGCAAACAGGTAGCCCAACACGTGCGAACGGCTGTCTTCTGCTTCGCCTACGACTATTTCTTCACTGGCAGCACTACGCCAGACGAGCAGCGTACGTAGTAGCAGAAATGCAAAAGGGATCAGGATTAGCAGCGCGCAAACCGGCCACATCCACCGGTCAGCCACGACATCGTTCCCGCGAATCGCTACCAGCAGGAACAGAGGCGCGAAGCTCACCATGACCATGCAGAGCCGGAGGAAGCGCAACTGCTCTCCGAGACGACGGAAGGGCGAAATCTCGGACAGCAGCGCCAAGAAGCTGGCACCATTGGGATCACGGCGACGCAAAACGCCGCGTTGTGCTTCGCGTACCACAGTAGTCAACCTAACGGACGGCTCCAACGGAAAAAGCACCGAACATCGCCGGTGCATTGCTTGGAGAAACGGCTAGGGCTGCTTTCCCACCGATATAAATCACGATGCAAACTGAGGACAATGCAGACAGATGGACCGTTGGAGGATGGTAACATACCGGCTGCCAAACTGCCACCAAAAGGACAACCTGCTTTCAGGCGATTTCGATACGAGGAGGTTGCCTGACTGTGCGGGTGGAACACTAAGATGGGTAACGGTTTGCGTAGTTCGCGCGACACGTCCATAGGCTACGGAATTCGTCGCCGGTTCACGGTCTAACGAGCACTGAATCGCGTCCGAGAACTCGCGGAGAGTTTAGTGAACAGCATGAGGACTTTAGCCGCGGCAAAACTACCTGAAAGGCACAATAGCGTCAAACGAATTTCAAGCCGAAAGCAATGCGACTAATCCTCCCAATCGACATAGCGCTACACGGCCAAATCACCATATTCACAGCAGCTATGCCGGGTACGCTAAGTGCTTTCAGAAACACCTATTCCTGGGGTACATTGGAAACGACTGCTGCCAGCATCAATGGTCCCTGATTTCCGGGTAGCCTACTCAATTTGTCAACACGCCCTAGCAATTCCGGTACGTTCTGCGATTGGCTGGTCGGCGTCCTAGTCCTAGTCGGCGTCGGTGTTGCCGTTGCCGGCGGCGCTGGTATAAGGGCAGGTATAGGCGTCAAGTCCCTCACCACCAAGGCGTAATTTCCCGTCTTCCTTGAGTGATACGTGGTAGCTTCAATGGTGTACTGCCCTCTGGCTGATCCAGCCGGCAGATTGATCCTGGCGTTCCGCCCGTCACCGCCATCATCGTCACTATAAATGACTGGGCCGGACTGGTTATCAAATCCTCTCCTGATATACAAGTATGTGTCAGTATAATTGTTATTCTTGGCAATTGACCTTAAGTCAATCTGCATCCCGTCATTCCCTGTGACTTCCAAATTATAAAAGTCCGTGTAGCTGGGCGAAGGTCTGGTGGATGAAAGGCAATCAGCAGCAGACCATTCTCTGGACAGGCTGGACAGGCCGGCTCTACGAACCTTGATGACCCCGGACGTATCCACGCAAACCGGCGCCACGTTCAGGGTATAACTGGATGAGTACTTGCTCCTGGTGGCGACTTGCACCAACCCATGCCGATCTTTACGAAGGGCAACTAGGGAGCCGCCCTGTCGACTCTCGCGGGCATCGTAGGGGCTGGAACTCCCGGCCTTACCTGGAACTTCGTGTGCAAAAGCATCAATAACACTCCGAATGGTACTGGTAGTGGAAGATATTGTGAATGACAGATCTTTACGTGCATATTCGTCAGGTAAATTAGACGTGTCCAATTTGTAGTAGTGAGCCAGGCCGCCATCATAAACAGTGGAAGGGCAAGGGTTTGAATCAGATTGATTCAAAAAGCCGCGATAATCCTTGCCGGCGCTCATTTTAAGGTCCGCATGCGATACGTCAACATCAGTTTTGTAGCATTTCTTCTTTGCATCAGCGCTATGCAGGTACAGCCGATTAATCCTCCACTTGTCTTCATAGGAGGTATCGAAGACGCCGCTGCCCGGCGTGAGCACGTGCTGGCCGGTTTTAACGTGATCAAAATGCCCGACAGCGTGGGCAAACTCATGAATACTGGTCTTCTTGACATTGCTTTCCGTCCAGTGAGGCTTCACCGTGGTCGTTCCAGGTTGATATACATCTGCCTGGTCGAAAACAATGAGAAAACCATCTAGCGTATCAGTTCGATTTATAGGCACCCGAATGTCAATCGGCTGCCAAATGTTAATCGGCAATCGCTTGTCGGTTACTGGATATGCACACGCAATAGTACCTCCAACTTTGCCAGAGTACTCACATGTCTTTTTCCCCCACCCTTCTAGCCTGCCAAACACGTCAGGCCAAGTGCCTATCTTTATTTTGTTTGAACTCCGCGTATCCTCGTCAAGCGAGTCTACGAAGGTGTCGGTCTCCAGCTCGGTCGCAGCGGCATTAATCCAAGCCTTCCAGTTGGAAGGGAATTGACCCTCGAATGCGTAGGTGATATTGCCGCTGTCCCAATGGGACAGCGGGCCCGGCAGCGCCAAGTCATGAGTGCCATCACCATGAGCTTGGAGACTGCTCAGCCCCGCAGCAAAGCAGAACGTCGCAGCGAACGCCGCAGCCATCAAAAACCTCAGCATCTTCTTACATTCGGACAGCATGGAAAATCCTCACAGTTAGTTTGAATGAGCCAAAAAGCAGCGATGGTCAGTTGTCGCCAGGACGTAGTATGCGCTCCAGGGCCGCCAACGTCATAGTTTCCCTGTTAGCCTTCGCAACCGCAAGGTCCGTCGCAACAGTCGTTTCATAAGACACTATGTGCTCCACCGGAACCCTATAGACGCTTGCGCCATCGACTGTCCATACCTGACGGCCTAAATAGGCACCAGCTTCTCCGCCAAAATCTTCCATCTGCGTCCGGTTCAACTTGATGCGTTTCTGCTCGCTTGCAAACTGGGCATCACCCACGTCAACGAATGCCGGCGAGTCAAGAAACAAAATATAGTCACCATCTATATCCAAGGCTCCGTTCGGAAAAAATGCCGGAATGACTATATCAAAAGTCGCCGGCAAATCGCCCCGCAGTGTCTCCGTAACCTTGACGCGGCTACGAGTCCATTCGGCTATGAAAAAGTCATAGGTCAACGTGGTAACCGTCACGCGCCTGTGGGATAGAACTTTCACCCGGGCGATGGCGTCATATTCGCCATCTCGGACCATATCCGTTACCTGGTCAATCAATGGCACGGGAGTGGGGGTGGGAAAATCGTCATCCTCCCCGCTGGCGCCATAGATTTCTAGCGGAATTGTGGGTGTAGGCTCCGGCGTATCGGTTGGCGGAAAGGTAGGCTTAATGCAGTCCGTGAACCAAGTCTCGTCAGTGCATATCGGCTTCTGCTGCTCCGGCTCCGACGGTACGAGGCTGGGAGTGGCAGAAGCGCCCTGCCCTGCCGGCGCAATTGGCGCGCAAGCCAGCACCGCCATCGCTAGCGCCGCCAGGCTCGTCGCCAAGGTCAGGGCGAGCCATCGCCGGGTTTCGCGGCGTGTCGGCATCATCGGGAACCTCCTATAAAGTCGGGGTAGCAGCGTGGGCAGCTGTCTAATCGGTATCCTATTGCGTACGCTGGGCAGGATCAAGGAGCGGCTGTTCTAATTCAATCTGTTGCGCTAGCCGCGGCTGCTTTGATGCGCTGCTTCAGCTTTTCAAGCGAACTGCTTTCGCCACGGCGAAACACTCGGTCAGGCTCTGGCGTAAGCCATATTGTGTCCAAGCTACGCCGGTCACTGCTAATGATAAAATACCATTCGCTCTTAGCTTCAGGAAGCTGTAGAGCGCTATCACCTTCGACTTGCCAGCCTATCTCGTTGTCTATACGATAAGCGTTCATCTGTTGCCATTGATGCAGCATAATAACATATTCGTTGCCCGATAACATCCTGTAATTGGGATCAATCTCCGGAAAGTCAATCACACAAACATACTCCGACCCTGATCCCTTCAAGTATTCGCTGACCCTGAAGTTCACGAACCCCAGAACTGTACTGGCGCCTAAGTCTCTGTCATCGAAAAGCAAATTAACGCGGGTGTTGGCGAAACCCTGTACCACCAAGTCGCTGACCGGCGTCCTGTTCTCCACGGTAGGAGGATAAAGTTCACCCCGCCCTATACTTGATTCATGCCATGCTCCTGCGACTGTGATGGTAGGTTCGGGTTGTCCCGAAGCTCCCTTGACTCCACCTGACCCGCTACCCATTCCGAACACATAGGGAGCGACCGACTCATTGAGTGCGGAGACCACGGCGCCGCAGGGATCAGTATTCACGGGTTTCGGCGCGGGCGTGTCGGCAAGCGCCGTAGTCGTCGCAGGCCTAGACGTGTCGTCCCGTTCGGCGCGCGTCGGCGTCGGCATATTGGATGGTGCCGGCGTCGGCGTATGGGTAGGTTCCGATAGCAGCACGGCGTCTTGCCCTGCCGGCGCAATCGGCGCGCAGGCCAGCGCTAGCGCCGCCAGGCCCGTCGCCAAGGTCAGGGCGAGCCAGCGCCAAGTTTCGCGGCGAGTCGGCAACATGAGGCAACCTCCTACTAAAAGGGCGAGGATGGCATAGGCGGCAAAGAGTCAGTTGTCGTCAGGACGTAGTATGCGCTCCAGGGCCGCCAACGTCATGGTCTCCCCATTAGCCTTCGCAATCGCAAGGTCCGTCGCAATAACCTCTCTGTAAGACGTTATGTGCTCCACCGGAACCCTATAGACGCTTGCGCCATCGACTGCCCATATATGATGGCCAAAATAAATATAAGCTTCACCGCCGAACTCGGCTAACTCCGCCTGATTCAAGCGAGTACGTGTCGGATCTCCCGGAAATTGCGAGCTTTCCGCATCAACGAATGACTTGCGCAGAAACAGGATATAATCGCCATTCACGTCGAGAGCAGCGTTCGGCGAGTACGTCAGAGTCGCTACTTCGACCGCCGCCGGTATCTCCCCACGCAATATATCAGTAATTTCCAGCCGAGAGCGTGTCCAATGAGGGATAAAGTTCGTTTCCGTAGGTGTGATGGTAACGCGCCTGTGAGATAGAACCTTCACCCGGACGATAGCGTCTAAATCGTCATCTTGGACGCCTTTCTTTACCTGGTCGACCAATGGCACCGGCGTGGCGGTAGGAAAATCGTCTTCCTCCTCCGCGCCGGCGTCATAAATCTCCGTCGGAATTGTGGGTGTAGGCTCCGGCGTATCGGTGGGCGGAAAGGTAGGCTTGATGCAATCGGTGAACCAGGTCTCAGCAGTGCATATCGGCTTCTGCTGCCCCGGCTCCGACTGTACGACGCTGGGAGTGGCAGAAGCGCCTTGCCCTGCCGGCGCAATCGGCGCGCAGGCCAGCGCCGCCATCGCTAGCGCAACCAAACCCACCGCCAGGGCGAGCCAGCGCCAAGTTTCGCGGCGAGTCGGCAACATGAGGCAACCTCCTACTAAAAGGGCGAGGATGGCATAGGCGGCAAAGAGTCAGTTGTCGTCAGGACGTAGTATGCGATCCAGGGCCGCCAACGTCATAGTTTCCCCGTTAGCCTTCGCAACCGCAAGGTCCGTAGCAACAGCCGTTTCGTGCGACACTATGTGCTCCACCGGAACCCTATAAACGCTTGCGCCGTCAACCGCCCATACCTGACGGCCCAAATAGCTGCTGGCTTCTCCACCGACTTCGTCCAATTGTGACTGATTCAAACGGACACGTGCCGGATCTCCCGGGAATTGGGAACTTTCTGCGCCAATGAGTGATTTGCGCAGAAACAGGATATAGTCACCACTTATGTCCAAGGCTCCGTTCGATCCCGTCAGAGACACTATATCAAGAGTCGCCGGCAAATCGCCCCGCAGCGTCTCCGTAACCTTGACGCGGCTCCGAGTCCATTCGGCTATGAAAAAGTCATAGGTCAACGTGGTAACTGTCACGCGCCTGTGGGATAAAACTCTCACCCGGGCTATGGCGTCATATTCGCCATCGCGGACCATATCCGTTACCTGGTCAATCAACGGCACGGGAGTGACGGTGGGAAGATCGTCATCCTCATCCGCGCCGGCGTCATAAATCTCCGTCGGAATTGTGGGAGTAGGCTCCGGCGTATCGGTTGGCGGAAAGGTAGGCTTAATGCAGTCCGTGAACCAAGTCTCGTCAGTGCATATCGGCTTCTGCTGCGCTAGCCACTGTGGGGGCACCGACGCAACGACCACCGCCGCCAGCGTTAGCGCAACCAGACCCGTCGCCAGCGTCAGGGCGATCCAACGCCACGCGCCGCGGCGTACTGACGGCATCGTGAACCTCCTGTCAGATGGGAGGCAGCGTGACCGCCTGACCTTGAGTTTCCCAGGTTATCAGAACCGCGCGGGGTCGGCTGAGCCAACGGGGAGTCAGCCCGTCATCGGTGCGGTCAAAAAGGCGATGGAGATTGTTGGACACGGATTGCCGGGTCGCGGCATCATCGGTGTCCAGCCAACGCAGGGCAAGAGCAACGGCGTCGACGTCCGATAGGCCGCGCTCAGCGTCGGTGAGCCACCAGGGTTGCTCGGGCAGGGGGCGGATTTCGGGGAGGATCCCCATCTCCCACAGCGCGGCGGCCAGTTCGGGCAGGCCCGGCCAGTGGGGCGGCGTTTCGCCATACACCACGCGCCGGAGCAGGGCGCCCATATCGCCGGGGGTGGGCCGCCAGAGGGTTATCATCACGCGGCGGGCGGCGGCATCGCTCAGCTTGGCGACGAAGGGCGCGATGTCGCGGACGAAATAGGTTACGTCGGACAGAAAAACCACATCGCCGGTCTCTTCGGAGTCCATCCACCAATCGGAGGTGATGCGAGCGTTGCCGATGCCGGCCCCGTCCCGCGCGGCGGCGAACTGGGCGCGCATTCCCGCCGACGGCTCCACTAGTACGACTTCGCTAACGAGACGAGCCATGGCCAGAGACACCCGGCCAGCCCCGCCGCCAACATCGACGAGGCAATCGGAGGGACGGAGATACTCGGCGATGGCGGACAGGTTGCCGTCCAGCGGACGCAGTGGGTCGAGGCGGAACTGCTCGGCCCACTCGGCCCAGTGGTCGCCGGGCTGCCCGTGGTCAACGAAACTGCCGTATGCACGGACAGCGTCATAGACGGCGGCGTACTGATCTGCGGCAGAGGTCATGGGGTCAGGATAACCTTGCCGCGGGTTCCGCGAGAGGCCAGATGTCGATGGGCGTCGCCGGCTTGGGATATGGGCATTACCCGGTCAACGATAAGCTTGATCCGACCCTCGGCAATCATTGGGAACAGCTCCTGCATTGCGCCCTGGTGGTCCAGGGAACCGATGGGAGAGCGCCCCATGCTGAACCCGATGACGCTGCGGTTCAGCGTGGTGATGTCGGCGGCGGCGAGATTGGCGGGCTGCCCGCTGGCGTTGCCGTAGCTGACCAACCGACCGTAGGCCGCCACGCAGCGCACGGACTTTTCCAGAACCGGGCCGCCGACGCATTCCAGCGTCAGCGCCACGCCGCGCCCATCGGTCAATGACTTCACTTCTTCCTCAAAGTCAACTTCGGTGTAGTTGATGGTTACGTCTGCGCCCAGCGAGCGGCAGAGTTCCAGTTTGTCGGTGGTGGACGCGGTGGCGATGACGCGCGCCCCCCACTCTTTGGCGAGCTGGATGGCCACGGTCCCCACGCCGGAAGCCCCGGCCTGTATTAGCACGGTGTCGCCGGGCCTCATCGCGCCCCGTGACTTTAGCAGGTGGTAAGAAGTGAGGAAGGTGATGGGCATACCGCCGGCGTGGACAGGGTCGATGCCGGCGGGATAGGGAAAGACGAAGTTGTGGTTGACGACAACGTACTCAGCCTGACCCTGAGGGCCCATAGCCATCACTTTCTGGCCGACGGCGAGGCGTCCGTCGGTTACGTCGGAGCCCAGGGTGGTGATGACGCCGGCAGCCTCCAGGCCCAGGGTGGCCGGAAGGTCAGGGCCGGGGTAGTTGCCCTGCCGGCGCATAATGTCGGCGTAGTTGACGCCGGCGGCGTCCACCTTGATGAGTACCTGGTGCGGACTGGGCGCCGGCTCCGGGACGTCTTTCCATTGGAGGACGTCAACGTCGCCGTATTGTTCAATGCGCAGGGCTTTCATAGCAGACAGTCTCCTGATTTCAGGCTCCGGGCGGGAGGCTGAAAACGACATCGCCGTCCTGGTCGCGGCGATGGTTCGCCAGCGCAGACATCATCGTCAGCATCCTTTCCGTCTTGCCGTTCAAGTCATCAAATTTGGCGTTCATTCTGGCTTCCAGGGCGTCTATTTTGCCGACGAACTTCGCATCCTGCTTTTCCATACGCTCCCACAGCCGGTTCAGCGTCCAAAAGCGCGCCGACGGAGAGGGTGGCCACGCGGCGGCAACGCTCACGATAACGTCGGCTTCCATCATTCATCATTCTCGCCTATGCTCTTGCTCTTTTCACCATCCGGTGTAGATTAACCCTGATGCGTTGTATCGTCATTCTAGCAAAGGCGCCGACGGCAAGCCAGTGGGTGGGATGGAGGAGCATTCCTCCACCCCAAATCTCCCGACAACTGGGCGGAAACGGGGCGTCCCGGCAGCGCCGAAGTATTGCCAGAGATGTTATAATGAAGACAGACAGCGCGCGCCCCAGACAGCGCGCGCCCCAGACAGCGCGCGCCCCAGACAGCGCGCGCCCCAGACAGCGCGCGCCCCAGACAGCGCGCGCCCCAGACAGCGCGCGCCCCAGACAAAGGAAGAAAAGCCCGCGCTGAACATCTGTTAGCCGCCCCGCCCCAACCCAGTTTCCGCCGACACGGGCATGATGGATGAACGAAAGCGAAACCCAATCACTGAATCTCAGGAAGGAGATGCTGCCCAATGAGAAACAAAGTGAAAAAGTTCGCCCGGTCGGCAGCGGCCCTGTCTGTCATAGGCGCGCTGGCCCTTTTCGGCTCCCTGGCCTTGCCCAACGCTGACACGGTCGACGCCCAAGATGACGGAACTACGGGATTCATAGTGCCTCCCACTACCGCGCCGAACGCTCCAACGGTGGAAACGCGCAACAAGGCCATAGCCGTGACCATTGCCGCTCCGGCCTCCCACACCGTAGCCGAGGTAGGCAGCCCGGACTACACCGGCTTCGACTTGCGGTACAAGAAAACCGACGCCAGCGACTGGATTAACTTCAACGGCACAGCGACCGTCAACACGCGCAACCTCTCCGGGGCTGCTCTGATTACGGGACTGGAGAACGGCGTCGCCTACCACGTCCAGGTTCGCGTGACCCGCGGCGACGCTGCCGGGCCGTGGAGCAATACCTCAGCGAACGTGACGCCACAGCCGACACAGCCCGGCAAGGTCCGAAACTTGAAAGCGGCTCAAACCGATTACGTAAAAGCGGCCGAGCGCCCCAATAGCAATGAAGACTACGCATACATCCCAGTTGAGTGGGAGCCGCCCGAGGACGACGGAGGAAGCCCGATTACCGGCTACAAGCTCGATACGTTCAAAGGCGGAACGGGAGACAGCATCAGCGCCAACCCGACCAAGATAGGCCGCGCTTCATATAACTCACGGAAGCCGACTCTCGCCAAAGTGCGACTGAATGGGAACGACGCCGCTCACAATCAATGGCTCAGGTTCAAAGTGGCCGCCAGGAACGCCGCCGGCATCGGCCCGGCGGAGACGGTGGAAATCCGCCTCGACGCCGATTTGGAACCATACACCGATAAGACGTCTTTCCGCGGCAATATCTCGTCGAGCAGCCGCGGTTCCAACGTACCCCTCCGATTGACGGTTGAGGTTAAAAACCTGGCCGCTTCCTTGCGAGTGGGAACCAGGATCGTGCTGTTCCTGGAGGACGACTTTCAGGTTCCCGATTCCATCCCGGCCAGTTCAGTCTATTTCGTCGCCAACTCTCCCAGAACCGTCGCCACTGGCAGCGGCGCCACGGTGTACGCCACAGTCCCCCCGGTGATTGAAACCAACGACTACTTTGACGACCACAAAAACGACTTCAGTATTCAGGTTCGCATCCCTGATATGTGCGCCGGAGATTTTGATGTCTGCATCGGCCCCAACGGGCCCGTCATGGGCCAGGACCTGACCATGGTCATCCTGCCCAGCGCGGGCATCAGGAACCCCATCGAATCAGGAGGTGGAGGGGAATCCGTCGCCTTTGACGTGCTGGGCTTTAACGATCCGGTCCCGGAACGGATAGAACGACTCACAAACGCCAAAGGCAATGAAGTCGGCGCCGTTAGACATACCCTCCCGGACGCCCGGGCCGCATTCTTGCCTACGTATAGCAGAATCTCCCTGTCCGACGTGGAAGGTGAGCGCGGCTACAAGCTTACCGTCTCCGCCAACGGCTTCAACAACGGCGTTACCGTCGTCGCTTATGTGAACCAGTACAAGGCCGCCAAGTTCGCCATAGCTCAGTATTGGAACACCTTGGACTGCGACAGCAAAGTAGCCGCCATGCAGAACTGGTACGGTATCGGCAAGGAATTCTGCTTTCACTACATCCTGGACTCCGACAAGATGACCTACAACGCGCCCGCCGGGAGTAAGTCTAACAGCCAAAAGGTCATCGATTGGCACCTGTGCACCATCGGCGCCGCCCGCGCCGGCGTCCGCGTAGGCAGCGTCATTGTGGGCGACGATAACAAGGCAACAATTACCTTCGAGGTTAACGCGCCAACGTTCCAGCCGGGCCATAACAACCTCATCTGCCTCCTGGATGGCGAATACCGGCGAGGCCGAAGTGGACACGGCCATTCTGCGAGCTTTAACCTGAAGCCGTCCATCAAAGCGCTGCCCGCTGATCCCCGTATCGGCGAGAGGGTTACCATATTAGCCCGGGACTTCCCCACTGCCGGGGCTCCCTTCAAAGAGCTGAAACTGGGCGGCGAAGTGTTCACGGGCCACGTGTCTTCAACCAGCATCGGCTCGAACGGCTCGGCTACCGTCACCTTCGACCTGCCGCCGCACATCAACGGTGTCGCGCTGGAAGGAACCATGCGCATCGACGCCAAATGGGGCAATAAGTCTGATGACACCAAGGTTAACATCCTGCCGACAGCGCTGAACGTCAGCCGGACGTCACCGCGGCCCAACGAGACGCTTACGCTCACCTGCAACGGCCTCGGCCCTGGCTCCGCCAACGCCATCAGGGCCGAGAACATCACCCTGGACGGCGTGCCGTTGAAAGTGCGCTCGGACTCCCTGTACAGCGACCAAGAGGTTCCCGTGTCCCGCTCCGGCCGGTGCGTCTTCGCCGCAGCCTTGTGGCCGGCATCCGACAGCGACCCCAACCCGGCGCTGACGCCTGGCCCGCACACCATCAAGGTTACCGATAACGCCGGCTACACCGCCAGCGTTGCCATTACCATCCCGGAGCCTACCGTCAAAGTTACGCCGGCCGTGGCCGGCCCTCGGGATGTCCTAACCGTCTCCGGCGCGAACTGGCCCGTGGAAAACCGGGACGGCGCCCAGCTTGAAGTCGTCGACATCACAGTGACCGACGGTGAACAACCGGATCGGAAGTACAGCCGGTATGCCGACGGCTCCGGCCGCTGGTTCATTGAGCATCAGGTCAGCGGCGCGGTGACCATCCCCTCCACCAGCCGGATTGAGGCCAGATACTCGGATGAACTGGTGAGACTCGGTTCGTATCGGGTGCCGGCCTCCATCGTCAGCGTTGATCCCGGCGAGTGTCAGCCCGGAGACAGCGTGACGCTGTCGGCCTACCGGCTGCCGGTGCATTCTCGCATCAGCCGGGTTGAAATCGGCGGGCGCGACGTATTGCCAGCCGGAACTCCCAGCACCAACGGCGACGGCGCCGTCACTGTGGAAAACGTCATCGTTCCGGGCTTGGATGCCGGCACGTACAGCGTGCTGATAGAGGTTGAGGAAACGGTAGCCGTCGGCAGCATGGAAATCCTCTCTGAAAGGCCTTCCGGAACGGAAGCTCCGGTTGACGAAGTGCTGGCCCCGCTGGGCGACAACCTGGCTGCTGTCTTCTACTTCGACGGCGTGAGCAAGACGTGGCTGTTCTACGACGCCCGCCCAGAGTTCGCTGAGATGAACACGCTGGAGAAGCTGGTCGCCGGCGAAACCTACTGGGTACTGGTAGCCACCGACGTTAACGACGTAGCGCTGAACGGCCGAAGCCGCAGCTTCACGTGCAGCGCCGCCGGCAACTGCTGGAACCTCATGGTTTGGTAATCCGGCGGGCCGCGGCCGATGCATCAAGCCGCCGGCAGCCGCAGAGCGCCCCCTATGTAGCGGCGGAAGCGAATCATCATTCGCCCCCGCCGCGTTGCGTGTGGGTTATTGCCTACCCAATCGGTCGGCTGGTTACCTCGCGGTCGATTTTGCGGGGTATCCACCGGCCATGGCCGGCGGGGGCGGTGAGCTGGCCGTTCTCCACGGCAACCGCGCCGCGCATAATGGTCATCACGGGCCAACCCTCAACCTCGAAGCCTTCCCAGATGCTGTAATCGCTGATGTGAAAATCGTCCATGGTGAGCCGCTTCTTGATGGACGGGTCGATGATGGCAATGTCGGCGTCGCTGCCGGGGGCCAGGGCTCCCTTGCGCGGGTACAGTCCCATTATGCGGGCGCAGTTGGCCGACGTTACGTCCACGAACCGCTGCAAGGACATGCCGCGCTTGGACACCCCCTCGCTGTAGGTGATGCCAACCCTGGTTTCCGCGCCGTTGTGCCCTCCGGTCACGTCGCGGACGGACTTGCCCGCGATTTTGAGGCTCCAGTCGGTGCAGTACTCATCGGTAGCCATGGTGTGCAGCCCGCCCCAAGCAATGCCTTTCCAGAGCATCGCAGCGTCTTCGGGCGACTTGAGGGACGGGTAGGTATGGTACTTCATCCCGTTCTCCTCTTTGTAGTTGTTGGCATTGAAGCAGGCGTAGTTGTGCAGGGTTTCACCATAAGCCGGTATGCCCCGGCCGCGGGCCTCGCCGATGGCGTTGATGCCCTCCCGCGCGCTCACGTGGACAAAATAGACCGGCGATCCCGTCCACTCGGCGACGCGCAGCACCCGGCGGAAAGACACGTCCTCCGACTCGTTGCTGTGGACAATGGGCATATTCCACCACTCGTTGCGCTCCTCGCGCTGCAGCTTTTCGTACATATACTGCACCATGTCGTCGTCCTCAGAGTGAACCAGCAGCATCGCGTCGTTGCGCTGGATGACCTCCATCAGGTCGTGCAGATGGCCCATGCCGACCTTGCGCGGCTCCCCTGACATTTCGGGCGGCCGGATGTTGGTGGTGAAAATCTTAATGCTGGACCAGCCGCCCTCAATGTACTCGTGCAGGGATTCCAGCGTGCGCTGAGGAATCTCGCCCAGCAGCATCAGGTGGTGAGCGTAGTCCGCATAGGAGTTGCCGCGCCAGGAGTTGGTTCGCTCCTGAATGGCATCGTCTATGGTGTTGCCGGGGTGATGAATGGCAAAGTCCAGCAGAGTAGTGGTGCCGCCGAAGAGAGCGGCCCTGCTGACCTGCTCTGGCGGCGCGGTGCGCAGATTCCCCGGCCCCATTATGGGCGCGTCGATGTGCGCGTGGGGTTCAATGCCGCCGGGGACGACCACCTTGCCGCTGGCGTCAATAATCCGCCCCACATCGTCGGTCATGGCGCCGGGCGCAGTGATGGCGACGATTTTCTCGCCCTGGGTACAAACGTCCCAGTCCCCAACCCCCCAGGGGGTAACGACCTGTCCGCCGCGAATAATCAAGTCCAGCATAACGTATATCCCTCCGTCAGTGGGTTCCCGCAGTACATTCCCACCGGCCCAAGCCGGCCGGATGCGCGCAGTATAACGCAAAACGAAAAACACTGCGGGGGTTGACCGCAGACGCCGCCTAGGCTACCCTACAACCAATGCTGCTCGCCCTTCCTCGGCTCCAACCGCCAGGGAAGTGGCGAGCGTTATTTGAGGGGGGTTGGCAGCGGATTCTTGCCTACGTACAATACTATTCACCTAATGTTGCTCGCCATTCCCCGTCCCGCCGAGGTTGGGTAATTGGCGAGCGTTATTTTCGTCTGTAGCGCATACGGTTATGACCGACCCGCTGAAACTCGTCCTCTTTATTGACGCGCAAAATGCCTACCGTGGCGCGCGGAACAGTTTCTTTCCAAACAGCTGCCCTTCATCTTACGGACAATTCAACCCGTTGCGGTTGGGCGAACTTATAGCGGCCCGCGGCGGGCCCAGCCAAGCAGTATGTGCTTTGACTGACGTCAGAATTTACACTGGACGCCCCGACCCAACGCGGGACCCTATGACCTACGGTGCACACATGAAGCAATGCGCCCGTTGGGAATTAGACGGAGCCAGCGTTATTTGGCGTCCCCTGCGCTACCCGCCCCAACGAACCGGATTGCCGCCGCAGGAAAAGGGCATTGATGTCGCCCTGTGCATCGACTACGTCACCATGGCTATTGACGGGTGTTATGACGCTGGCGTGATTATGTCCACCGACACCGACTTGCTGCCGGCATTGGAGTTCACGCGCAGCCGCTACCCCGGAGTTCGACATGTTGCTGTGGCCGCCTGGGATGGCCGGCGGCGGTTGTCATCGGCGGAGGGCAATGTCTGGTGCCATTGGCTACGCAGAGACGACTACGACGCCGTCGCCGACCACACAAACTACGCCCGCTGAACCGACGCCGCCAAAGATGCCGGCCATATTGGAGCTGAAAAGGCAGAGGCAAGTTGCAAACCCGCCTCTGCCGCCATCGTCGTCCGGCTTATCCCCAAGCCGCCGATATTCCTCCATTGCGGTGACCGGGATCTAACTTTCCCGCCCAACCTCACGAACCCTCCGCCCGCTGAAGCTGCGCCTCCAGCTCCCCGACACGCGCCTCGGCAGCCAGACGCTCAGCCCGCTCCCGGTCAAGCTCGCTCTGGGCTGCGTCACGCTCATGGCGCGCCCTATCCCGCTCATGGCGCGCGGCTCTCGCTGGGCTTCGGCAGCCCGGAGAGCGCTCCTGGCCGCATCCCGATCCTCCTCAAGTTCCATCGGATCCTGGAGGAAAGCCTCCGTTTTGGGATCATAGAACCGGAGCCGGCGTTGGTCCCAGCATAGGTACAGTTCCAGTGTTGGGCTGTACCCCCAGAACCTCCCTTCGGCATCCTCGGTTATCGCAATTCGCTCGTAAGCTCCGTTGATCAGCCGGTCGCCGGCCAGCGCAGCGTCGTGGAACCTCCCGCCGGTATGGTCAAAGCGCCAGTATTCCGGAATGCCCAACCGAGCGTAGTCGTCGCGCTTGGTGGTATAGTCCCGGCGGCCGGTATGCTCCGACGCCACCTCCAGCACAAAGTCCGGCGGCTTCCCCACACGGTCAATTTCATAGCCGTTGTTATTAATCAGAGCGGCGCGGTCAACGCCGAAAGCGATGACCAGGTCCGGATAAGGCGCATTAGGCAACTGGCTGCGAGAAGCGCAGACGTATCCGCTGCCCGAGACCAGCACATTGGAATCCTCCCGCAACGCGCCAAAGAAACGCGCAACGGTGTTCATCACGCCCGGCCGCTCAAAGTTCTCGGCTTGCTGCATATCGTTTTTCCGCGGCGGGTCGGGCAGCGGCGGGAGCTGGACGCCGTCGGCAGCGCCCCGCGGTGTTTTGGCTGTGCTTCGAGTGGTCATCGTTGGCCCTCCAAGACAGGATGCCCGCGCCTTGCGCCTCTCCCACAAATAGAGAGTCGCCGGCTAGTTCGGGAACCACATCACCGACGAAATCTCGCTGAACTCCCGGTCGAACTTCCGCCACGAATTGCCGGCGTCATCCGACTGGTACAGGTAGCCATAGCGGCTGCCGGCCAGCAGCAAATCTGGGTTCTGCGGCTGGGAGTTGACCACCCACATAGCAGTGTTAGGCTCCACCGGCAACTGCAGGTTGTCCCACGTTGCCCCGGCGTCGGCGGAGCGCATCACCACGCCGGTCGAGCCGGGCGTAGTGTCGCCGAATGTGGTGAAAATAGTCTGCGGATCGCCCGCCTTGACCTTGATGCCCCTCGGGTAGCCCAGCGGAAAGTTCCGCCGCACGTCCAGATTGCGCCAGCTGCCGCCATCGTCATCGCTGAGAAATACGTCGTCGTTCACCATCACCACCACGCGATGCGGCGGGCCGGCGGTCACGGTCACGTTGTGGATGTCCAGATTGGGAATAGCCCGATGCGGCACTGTTTCCCAGGTGTCGCCACCATCCGCGCTGTGGCGCAGGCCGTCAACCTCAATGCCGACCCAAACGCTGTTGCCGTTAGTTGGATCGATGGCAATGCCGGTTACGCGCGGCACGCCCACCGCGGGACACTCGGCGGCAACCTCCACCGGGCGCAGCTCCCACGTCGCCCCACCGTCGCGGGTGCGATAGACCCGGCAGGGGTTCGGGGTGCCGGTTCCCGCAAAACCGACCTGCGAGTTCCCGGGGTCAAAAGCGATGGCCCAGACTGCGACGTCGTTCATCGGCGTGTCAATGCGCCGCCAGCTGTCGCCGTTGTCGTCGCTGCGCAGGATGCCAACGTCGCAGCCTGCCAGCACGCTGCCTTCCGCCCCCGGAACGGGAGTCAGGCAGCGCACGACCGCGTCGGAGTGGATGCCCTGGGTGATGCCGACCCGTCTCCACGATTGGCCGCCGTCAACGCTGCGCATAACCCCCTGCCCTGCAGTGCCAACCAGGATGGTGATTCCGTCTGCCATTGCCATGGTAACGCCTCCTTTGTCTGTGCTGTTGATGCGGTAAGTTGGCCACATCATACCGCCGGCGATATGGGATTGCTATGGGCCGTCCATCCCCCGCTCGGCCTGTCCCAGCAGCGACTCCACAAGATCGCTCAAATCGTTGACCTCGCTGGCTATAAACCGCCGGTCCATGGTAGGGTCATCAATCTCTTCATAGACGTATTTGACGGCGTAAGGCGTCAAACTTGCCAAGTGGGCGTACTGCCGCACTTCTACAACGCCGGCCTCCACGAGTATGTCCACCAGGTCGGCAACGCTGTGGGTGCATTCATAACGTTCCCCAATCAGGCTAATCCACACTTTCAAAGCCAACCCTGTTCCGCGTTGAGCATGGAACCCAAATATGTTCTCGTTAAACACGTCATCGTCAAGGGACATGGCAAATAAAGCGCGAACTTGTCCCCGGCACATTCGCATCAACTCGTTTGCATTGTCCAGCTCTGACACTATTTCCTCTCCCGGCAGCGGTTTATGCGCCCCGTAAAGTACCTTGCCCTCCCGCCAGGAACGGCCGGCAACATGGTTGATGGAGCGCTTTTTAGTGCGATACTCGGCTTCCGTCCATATTATGACGTCAATGCGACGAAAGCCCCCGCTGGCGGTGGCCGTTGCGACGGTATGGGCTAGTTCGCGGAGGTCGTAGCGTTGCTGAGCGTCCAGCTCTCCTTGCGCCGCAATGACCGCCAGGTCAACGTCGCTGTGAGGTTGGTGATCGCCCCGCGCGCGGGAGCCATACAGAATGACGCAGCGCGCCGCCAACGCCCTGCCAACGGCGACCCCTATCTTCCGGATAAGCTCCGCCTCGGCTGCCAGCGTTGACGGCGCCGTCAATTCGCTTGCAGTGGCCATCTTCGCGCCCGCCTGCTGTGATAACGGCGCAAAGAAGTCAGTTGCCGTCGCCGGCCGCCCCGGCCGGGGCAGGAGCCGGCGCCCCTTCCGAACTCGGCTCCGAGGACAGCTCGCTTTCCCATCCGGGCAGCTGATGCCGGTGGGTAGCCGGCAGGAACATAATGGAAACGACGCCGATAAGGCTCATCACGAACGAGAGCACGATGGTCGCCGTGTAGCTCCCGGTCACCGCTAGAAGCAGCGCCCCCAGGCCGGCCCCGCAGGCCATGCCCGCCCCTGCCCCCATCATCTGGAAGCCGTAGGTCGTGCCGATGGGCGCGTTTCCGTAATACTGCCGGTTAATGATGGGGAAAGCCGACATCTCGCCGCCGAAACCAATGCCGAAGAGAACCGCAAAGAGATAGAACATCCACACTTCCGGATACCACTGCACCGCGGCAAAAAGCACCAGAACCGGCGCCACTTGCAGGAAGAAGCAGGTCGCCATAACCCACTTGCTGCCCAGCAGGTCGGCGGCAATCGGCACGCCGAAGCGGGTTACGGTGCTGACGATGCTCATAGTAGCTGCCGCCCCGCCCGCAATCGCCCCGGCAATCAGCAAATCATCCGCCGGCAGATCCTTCCAGCCGGGCTCCAGCCCGGCAACGATTATCTGCGGCAGAAAAACGATGATGATACTGTGCCCGGCGCAACCCCAGTAATGAATCCCAATCAGGTTCCAGAAAGCCGGAGTCTGGCGCACCTTGCGCAGGAAAAACTTGGCGCGCTCCTTGGCTTCCTGTCCGGTAGCGGCAACGCGACGCCGCGGGGATGCCGAACCGCCATCGTCGCCCAGCTGCCGCAGACCCACATCTTCCGGGGTATTGTAAAAAACACGTGTGAGCAGCAGCAGAATAATGCCGCCGATTATGCCGGGAATCCAGAACGCCATGCGGATGCCCAGAACCTCCGGGCTTCCCAGAAACTCCAGACGTTCGCTCCATACCTTTCCATCGCCGGCGCTGAACCAGGTTACCAGGCCCAGCATTATCGGCAGCGCAACCACCGGCCCAAAGCCCTGCGACGATTGCAGCAGGCCCATCCCAACCCCCAGGTGCCGGCGGAACCACGCCGTTACCGCAACGGTAAGCGGAACCTGAAAAATGCCCATCGACGCGCTGAGAATGACCCCAAAAAACAGAAACAGGTGCCACATCTCAGTCATAAAGCCGGTGAGAATCATCCCGACGATGTATAGCGAAGCCCCCACGGTCATCGTAAAGCGCGCCCCGTATCGGTCCCCCATCCAGCCAGCCGGCGGCCCGAACGCCCCCGAAATCACCCACTGCAAGGAAAAGGCCAGTGTGATGAGCCAGACTTCCCAGCCAAAGCCCACGGCGATAAAGGGCACCAATGCCGGAAAAGACATACGGAAAGACGACGACACCAGGCGCATCATGGCGGTAATCGCTACGATAACCCAAGCATAATGGACGTGGCGGCCGCCAATCGCAAGCTGGGCCGGTCGCAGGTTCAGTCTAGTCATACGCGCTCTCCCCCGTTGCCGCAGTATGCGCCCGGCCTCAACGCCCTGTCAAGAAAGAAACATCACGACCCAGCCTCCATTCCGCCAGAAGCCGGCGCCCACGCCCCCTGTCAAAGTACATGGTCGGAAGCCAACCTCCACCCGAAATCCCGTTCCCACCGTAGGTCGCTGTCGCCCTAGTCGCAGAAAGGCAGCCCCACTTCATCCCAATCATTCTTGTAGATATCACGCAAAGCGGCTGGCACACACCTCATCAACTCATTGCCGGAGAGATCCAATTTCCACAAGTTCCACAGGTTCCCCAACTCCGTCGGTACTTCCCCCGTCAACCGATTGTTGTTGAGCTGCAACTCTTGCAAGCCGACGAGGTTCCCCAACTCTGCCGGTATCTCCCCTACTAGCTGATTGTCAGAAAGGCTCAATATCCCCAGGCGCCACAGATCCCCCAGCGCCGCCGGTATCCCGCCCGTCAACTCATTGCCGGAGAGATCCAATTCCCACAAATTCTCTACGTTGCCCAACTCCGCCGGTATTCTGCCCGTTAGCTCATTGTCGGAGAGATCCAATTCCCGCAAATTCGTCAGGTTGCCTAATCCCGACGGTATCTCCCCCGTTAGCCCAATGTAGCCGAGACGCAACGCCTCCAAGCTCGCTAGGTTCATCAACCCCGACGGTATCTCCCCTGTCAGCTGATTATAGCTGAGATCCAATGCCTCCAAGTTTGCCAAGTTGTCCAGCTCCGCCGGTATCCCGCCCGTCAACTTATTATCTGCGAGAGCTAATATCCGCAAGTTCGCCAGGTTTCCCAACTCCAACGGTATCCCGCCCGTCAACTGATTGACGGAGAGATCCAACACCCACAAGTCCTCTAAGTTGCCCAACTCCGTCGGTATCTCCTCTGTTAGCTGATTGGCAAAAAGACTCAATGTCTCCAAGTTCCCCAGGTTGCCCAGCTCCGTCGGTATCCTGCCCGTCAACTCATTGTCGCCGAGTCCCAATGTCTCCAAGCTCATCAGGTTGCCCAGCTCCGCCGGTATCTCTCCCGTCAACCAATTGCCGCCGAGTCCCAATGTCTCTAAGCTTGTCAGGTTGCCCAGCTCCGCCGGTATCTCTCCCGTCAATGTATTACCGAAGGGGTCAGGTGAACTTGGAAACTGTCGGTTGTCTGAGAAATATACTGTCTCCATTCTCGGCAGGTTGCCCAACTCTGAAGGTATCCTGCCAGCCAACTCGCCGCCGCGATGCGACACCTCCAAATTCGTCAGGCTATCCAACTCTGAGGGTATCCCGCCGATCAATCCATTACCGAAGGGGTCAGGTGGGCTTGGAGACAGTTGATTGCCGTAGAGGTCCAATGTCCAACCTACTAGGTCGCCCAACCGCAATGCCCTCAAGTTCGTCAGGCTGCCCAGCTCCGCCGGTATCTCGCCGCCTAGTCTATTACGATATAAGTCAATACTTGTAACCCTGCCGTTTTCGTCGGTATCTACGCCGTACCATTCTCCCAGGGGCGCGTCGCTCAACCAGAAGTCATTGGCGACCCAATTATCGCCGCCTGTAGCGTTGTATAACGCAACCAGCGCATCCCGGTCGGATGCAGCCGCACCTGTCAACCCGCCGTCAGGCGGAGCAGCCGTACCTGTCGCCCCGCCGCCTGGCGGAACAGCCGTACCTGTCGCCCCGCCGCCTGGCGGAGCAGCCGTACCTGTCGCCCCGCTGGCGGGTGGATCAGCTGCTGTAGGCCCGGCCTGAGACTGCCCGCCGCACCCGGCCGCCACCCAAGCCAGCGCGCAGATCAGCCCAAGTAGCGCTGCCGCTTTAAAGAACCCCAGCATTAGTGACTTTCCCCTAATCGCCGGCGCCATCGTCGTCTCGGTCATTGCGTAATCTTCCCTCTGGCGCATTCCCCTCTGCCCGCCGGCAGCGCCGACGCTAACATCCATCAGCCGCCTACGACCAACCCGCACCTAGCAACGCCAAAACTATCCCTCTCACAACCATCTGTCAACCACGCTCCCACACCTCTCCTCCGAGGCGGTTTCGCTACTCGGATTCCAGCGGGCACTTAGCAGGAAAAGACTGCTTCAGTGACGGATCACGTAATCCGTTGCGTCGCTGGACTCTTTCCGCCACCGGCAGGTCGGATCGCGAGTAGCGAAATCGGCTAGCTCCTCCCCACCCGCCTGCCCACCTCACCCGAAATCCCCATCCACACTCCGGCAAAAGAACATCCCTCCCTCAACCCTCATTCCGCCGCAATCCGCAGTCCACTCCCCCCAATCCCCCGCAGCCGCCATCCACCCCTGCGCCGCAACCTACCTCAATCCTAAAATCCCATGAATCCCAATTCAGACAATCCCCCACCGCCAACCCCCATCCCCCCTCCAGCGCCGCACACCACAACCCCCATCCTGTAAATCCCAAAATCCCGTAAATCCTGATTCTGACAAAAACCCCATTTGCAAAACCGTACCACCGTGCTACAATATCCCCGTCAGGCTCATCCAACGGCCCCGCGCGAACCGTCGTATAACCGTCCCAACCCAGTGCACAGGCCAGGACAACTGCCCGACACCACAACTGAATAGGAGTCTCACGGGGTTCAGGACATCACGGTCTAATCCGCCGCATCCGTACTGTGCGGCATGTCGGATCCATTGCACCACTGTAGGTGCGCCGGAGGTCGGTCACATTACCCGGCTGGCGCACCCAGCACGGCGGGAGTCACCACCGCTGCGCGAGGACGGGCACTGCGTAAGCAGGAAGCCGTTAGCACGCGCAAGACTAGGACGTAAATAGCAAGCCACGCTCTCAGGCCGTAGCGCCGACATCCTGAACCCCCAGGAACCCAACCAAAAATCCACCGACCGACCAAAAGGAGAGAAACAACCACCATGAACACCGCCAACCCTACCACCCGCGCGCCCCCCAAAGGCGCCGCAACATAATCGCGAAGGTCCCAAGCGGGCCGTTCTCCCTCTGGCAACCCTGCCCCCAATGCCCTATACTGCCGGCCGTCAAGCAGCGCAATGCTATCGTTAGCGCTGGCTCACGCGGAGGTAATTCCCATGGCTATCGGATTGCGCAGCTATCGCCCCCTGGTCGGCGGTGTCACCCACATGATCAGTACCGGACACTACCTGGCCACCGCTGCCGGCTACCGAATTCTCGAGCAGGGCGGCAACGCCATTGACGCCGGCGTCGCCGCCGGCATCGTCATCAACGTTACCCTCCCCCAGTACACCAGCTTCGGCGGCGTCGCCCCCATCATCGTCCACCACGCCTCCACCGGCGAAACCCGCGAAATCAGCGGCCTCGGACGCTGGCCGTCCGCAGCCTCCGCCGACTACTTCCATCGCCACCACGACGGCGATATGCCCCACGGCGTCATGCGCACCGTTACCCCCGCCGCGCCGGACGCTTGGCTCACCGCCCTCTCCCGCTACGGTTCCATGTCCTTCGAGCAGGTGGTAACTCCCGCCCTGGAAATCGCCCAGCACGGCTTCCCCATACCCGCCACCCTCCACCGCGCCTTGGTCAGCAGCGGCGACAACATCATCCTGGACGAGGGCGACACCAGCCAGTGGGCCAGTAACATGCGGATTTTCTACCCCGGCGGCCAGCCCCTGAACATCGGCGACCTCCTCGTCCAAACCGACCTCGCCCGTACCTTCCGCCGAATGATCCACGCCGAGCAGTCCGTCAACGGCAGTGGCCGCGAAGCCGGCATCCAAGCTGCCCGCGACCTCTTCTACCACGGCGACATCGCCGAGGAAATGGTCGCCTTCATCCGCAGCCAGGGCGGTTGGCTCTCAATGCAGGACCTCGCCGACTTCTCCGTCGGCGTCGACGCCCCACCCATGATTGACTACAAAGGCATCGACGTATATGCCTGCGGCCCGTGGTGCCAGGGCCCCATGCTCCTCCACGCCCTCCGCATCCTCGAAGGCTGCGACCTCCAACGCATGGGCCACAACTCCGCTGATTACCTCCACACCCTCCTCGAAGCCCTGAAACTCGCCTTCGCCGACCGCCACGCCTACTACGGCGACCCCGACTTTGTCGACGTCCCCATGACCGGCCTCCTCTCCCCCGAGTATGCCGACTGCCGCCGCCGCGAGATTGACCTCCACCGGGCCCACCCCGAAATGCCTGACGCCGGCAACCCCTGGGCCTATCAACCCGGCAGTGGACGCGCCGCGCCGCAGCCCGCAGCAATGGCCGGCCCCCTCTCCGCCGACACCTCCTACATCTGCGCCGTTGACCGCTGGGGCAACGCCTTCTCCGCTACTCCTAGCGATGGCTTCGGTGGCGCCCCCATCGTCCCCGGCCTCGGCTTTATGGTCTCCGCCCGCGGCGCCCAAAGCTGGCTGGACGCTGAACACCCCAGCAGCCTCGCCCCCGGCAAGCGCCCGCGACTCACCCCCAACCCGGCCATCGCCTTCAAGGACGGCAAACCCTGGCTACCCTTCGGCACCCCCGGCGGCGACGTCCAGCCCCAATCCATGACCCAGCTGTTCCTCAACGTCGCCGAGTTCGGCATGGATGTCCAGCAGGCCATCGAAGCCCCCCGCGCATCCACCTGGAGCTTCCCCAATTCCTTCTGGCCCCACGCTTACCGCCCCGGCCTCGTCGGCGTCGAATCCCGCATCGCTCCCTCCGTAGTCGACGACCTCCGCAAGCGCGGCCACGACGTCGACGTGTGGGACGAATGGACTCCCCGCATGGGATCCCTCTGCGCCATTGAGGTTGACCGGGAAAGCGGCGCAATCTACGCCGGCGCCGACCTGCGACGCGACGGCTACGCCATGGGCCGCTAACCCGGACGCGACGGCGCGCCTCCCTATACCTAACTCATCCTAAAGCAGCCGCGCCGGGCTCACTTCACCGCCCGCCGCACTCCCCTCTGCTTGCCCGTCCGCCGGCGATTGTGCTACCATCATCCTGTCCCGTTCACAATTTCGCCGGCCATCCAGCAGCAATGCCCACCCCGGAAAACGCTGACCCCCGGACCCTTGGTAAAGGCGGCTTTCGCCAGGCGCTGGCTGAAGCTACGCCTCCGCCCGGCAGCGAATCCGTCATTACCATCGGCGTCTTCGACGGCGTTCATCGCGGACACCGCCACCTGCTCCACCGCATGTTCCAGCGCGCCGACCCCGCCATGCTCTCCACCGTCATCACCTTCAGCAACCATCCCGCCGAAGTCGTCAACCCCGACCGCGTAGTCAATAAAATCATCACTCCCGAGGAAAAGGTAAATCTCCTCTACGACGCCGGCGTCGGCCGCGTCATCTGCCTGGAGTTCACCAACGAACTTGCCAACGTCGACGCCAACGAGTTCACCGACCTCCTCGTCAACTGCCTGAATATGCGCGGCATCGTCACCGGCCCCGATTTCGCCCTGGGGCGGAACCGCAGCGGCAACTTGGATTACCTCCGCCGACGCGGCGCAGCCATGGGCTTCTGGGTTGAAACCGTCCCTCCCCTGGAACTCGAAGGCGCGCCGGTGCGCAGCCGCCGCGTTCGCAACGCCCTCGCCGACGGCAACGTCGACGGCGCCGAGTTCCTCCTCGGACGCCCCTATGCCACCGACGGCATCGTCGTCCACGGCGCCAAAATGGGCCGACAGCTCGGCTTCCCCACCGCCAACATCACCCCCATGCCCAACTTCGTCATCCCCGCCGACGGCGTGTACGCCACCTACGCCACCGTCAACGGCGTGCGACGCCCGGCCGCCACCAGCATCGGCGTTCGCCCCACCTTTGGCCTCAGCCAACGCCTCATCGAAGCCTACCTGCTCGACTTCTCCGATGACATCTACGACCACAACCTCCGCCTGGAGTTCGTCTCCCGCCTCCGCGGCCAGGAAACCTTTGACGGCATTGACGCCCTCATCGCCCAGATGAACCGGGACGTCGACAACGCCCGCAGAATACTTGAAGAGCACGACCGGCTGGACAACGCATAACCGGCCGGCGGATTCCCGTTCCCCCGGGAATGACAAGGAGTTGGCAGCGTGACCAGCCGAGTACACATCCCCGCAAACCTCGCCCCCATCACCCGGCGCGGCGTCAGCCGTATCATCTCCGAAGACGAGTTCACGGCCATGCTCCAAAGCGGCCGGGCCCTGCGTCTCAAAATGGGCTTCGACCCCAGCCGGCCCGACATCCACCTCGGCCATGTTGTCGGCCTCCGCAAGCTCCGCCAACTCCAGGACTTGGGACACCAGGTCATCCTCATCGTCGGCGACTGGACCGCCCAGATCGGCGACCCCTCCGGACGCTCGGCCACCCGCAACATGCTCAGCCACGCTGAAGTTCTGGAAAATGCCGAATCCTATATGCGCCAGTTCTTCAAAGTCGTTGACCGCCAGCGTACCCAGGTCGAATGGCAAAGCCAGTGGTTCGGACAGTTCACCCTGGCCAACGTCATCGAACTGACCGGCCGCTTCACCGTCAACCAATTCCTCCACCGTGAAGACTTCGCCAACCGCTACGCCGAAAACCGCCCCATCGCCATCACCGAATTGCTCTATCCCCTGATGCAGGCCTACGACTCGGTAGTCATCAAATCCGACGTCGAGTTTGGCGGCACCGACCAGATGTTTAACCTCCTGGTAGGCCGCGAGCTGCAAGGCATGATGGGCCAGCCCCCCCAGCAGTGCTTCATGATGCCCATCCTCGTCGGCACCGACGGCGTCCAGAAAATGAGCAAGAGCCTGGGCAACTACGTAGCCCTGGAAGAGCCGCCCCAGGAAATGTACGGCAAGCTAATGTCTCTGCCCGACGACCTCATCGCCCCCTACTACGAATACCTCACCGACGTCCCTGACGCCGACATCGCCGAAATGCGGCAAGCCATGGCCTCCGCAACCGCCAACCCCATGGACTTCAAAAAGGCCCTCGCCCGACACATCACCGCCGCCTTCCACGACGCCCACGCCGCCCACGCCGCCGAAACCCACTTCGAGCGGGTAGTCCAGCGCCGCGACCTCCCCGACGATATACCCGAGCTCAGCCTGGCCGACGTTGTCGGACAGCCCATCACCCGCGTGCTGACCCAGACCGGCCTGGCGTCCAGCAACGCCGAAGCCCGCCGCCTGATTAGCCAGAGCGCCGTCGCAATCATCCGCCCCAACGGCGAGCGAGTCAGCGTGTCAACCGCAGATACCCCAACCCTGGCCCCCGGCGACGTAATCCGAGCCGGCCGCCGCCGCTTCCTCCGCCTGATAGCATAGCCATGACCCCCCATGAGTTCATCTCCAAGTGGCGCCGCAATCGCGGCCAGGAATCCGCCGGTGCGCAGGAGTGGTTCCTTGACCTCTGCCGCGTAGTGGAACATCCCACCCCGGCCGAGATGGACCCCCGGCAGCAGTGGTACACCTTCGAACGCTCCGTCCGCGAAGCCGCTGGACGCCGAGGCCGCGCCGACGTGTACAAGAACGGCTACTTCGCCTGGGAGTTCAAGGGGCTGCACCGGGATCTGGATGAGGCGTATCGTCAACTGCTGCGCTACCGGGAGGCTCTGAATAACCCTCCCCTGCTGGTAGTGTCCGACTTCCAGACCATCCGGGTTCATACCAACTTCACCAACAAGGTGCCCATCGTCCACGAGATCCGGTTGGATTTCCTGCACGAGCCCGAATCCCTGGCGATACTCCACGGACTCTTTCACAACACAGACTCGCTGGAACCGGACATCACCCCCAGCCAGGTCACTGAGGCGACCGCCAACATTTTTGCGGCTATCGCCGGTTCCATGCGCCAGCGCGGAATCGACTCTCTGGAAGTCGCCCGGTTCCTTAACCGACTGGTCTTCTGCTTCTTCGCCCAGGACGTGGGATTGCTTCCGGATCGGGTCGTTACCCGACTTTGCGAAAACTACCTCTCCAGCCCTATCGAGTTCGACCGGGGCGTACAGGAGTTGTTCCAGCGCATGAACGAAGGCGGGCGGTTTGGCGTCAGCCCGATTCGCCACTTCAACGGCGACCTGTTCAAAAAGCCGGACACCGTTCTCATGGAGCCCTACGAACTGGAACGACTGGCCGAAGCTACCGAACGAAACTGGGCCCACATCGCGCCCTCCATATTCGGCACGCTGTTCGAGCGAGTGGTTGACCCCGACAAGGAAATGCTGATTGGCGCGGAATACACCACCGAAGCCGACATCCTCACCGTAGTCGATCCGGTGGTAATGTACCCATTGCGCGCCGAATGGAACCAGGTCGAAGCCGACATCGGCGTAATGCTGATGCCGGGAGGCCGGCGGGATGACGTCAAAATCCGCCGGCTCTTGCAGAACTACCAGAGCCGTCTGTCTTCAGTGCGCGTTCTGGACCCGGCCTGCGGCAGCGGCAACTTCCTCTACGTTTCCCTACGCCAAATTCACGACTTGGAGAAAAGAGTGCTGATGCGGGCCGCCGACTTGGAACTGCGCGGCTTCCTGCCGGAGGTGTCTCCGACCCAGTTCTACGGCATCGAAACCAACGAGTACGCCAGCGACCTGGCCCGCACTGCCCTCTGGATTGGCCATCTGCAATGGCTGATTGAAAACGGCCACCAATACAACAGAGAGCCCGTGCTGGGCTCTCTGAACACCATTCAGCGCCGCGACGCCATCATCGACCTCGCAGACCCGGAGCGGCCGGCGGAACCCGAATGGCCCGCCGCAGACTACATCGTCGGCAATCCCCCTTTCCTCGGCCACGTTTCTTTCCGGGAACGCCTGGGCGACCAACGCGCCGACGCGATTTATGCCCTCTACCGCGACCGTATCCCCAACTCCAGCGACTTATGCTGTTACTGGTTTGAAAAGGCGCGCGCCATGATCGAAGCCGGCAATACTCGTCGCGCCGGCCTCTTGGCGACTCAAGCCATCCGCTTCCAGTCAAATCGCCCGGTGCTGGAGCGCATCAAGGCAACCGGCGACATCTTTCACGTGGTATCCGACCGGGAATGGAAGCCCAACGACCCGCCCGATAACGACGAAAACGGCAACGGCAATAGCAATGATGAATACGGCGGACGCCCGCCGGCCAACGTCCATATCTCCATAATCTGCTTCGACGACGGCAGCGAGACCGCCCGCATGCTGGACGGCGATCCTGTCAACAACATCAACCCCGACCTCACCGGCGGCGCCGACTTGACCCGCGCCAAAACCCTCCCCGAAAACGCCGGCATCAGCTTTATGGGAATTACCAAAATCGGCCCTTTTGAAATTGATCACGAAGTCGCAGCAGATATGCTGCGTCGGCCTAACCCCCATGGCAAACCCAACAGCGACGTCGTAAAGCCTTGGCTGAACGGCCGAGACATTAACCAGGATCCCAGCGATATGTGGATTATCGACTTTGGCGCGGATAGGTCAGAGTCGGACGCCGCCCTTTACGAAGCCCCGTTTGAATATGTTCTCCGGGAAGTGAAACCCGGCCGGGGCAGCCACCGAGATGTCAGGGTAAGCAGGAATTGGTGGCGTTTAGGTATTCCCAGAGAGCAAATGCGGGAGGCTCTAACCGGATTGCCGCGATACATCGGAACTAGCGGTGTATCCAAGCACCGGATATTCGCCTGGATCAACGGTGCCGTTCTGCCCGCAAACACCGTTATCGTATTCGCGCGGGATGACGACTACTTCTTCGGCATCCTTCAAAGCCGCACCCATACCCTCTGGGCTACTGGCGCAGGGTCACAGCTACGCGAGTCCGAATCGGCTAATCGTTACACGCCCACCACCTGCTTTGAGATGTTCCCGTTCCCGGAGCCAACCGACAAACAGCGCGAGGTTATCGCCACCGCCGCATACGAATTGAACCGGCTGCGGGAAAATTGGCTGAACCCCACTGACCTGTTCGGCAATCCGGCACTTGACCCCGACCAACTGCGCCGGCGCACCCTTACCAACCTCTACAACGAATATCCCACTTGGCTGGCCCACGCCCACGACAGGCTCGACGCGGCGGTAGCCGACGCCTACGGCTGGCCCCCCGACTTGGCCGACGGCGAGATACTGGAGCGACTACTGGCATTGAACCTCGCCAAGGCAGAGGCCGAGCAAACCGGCCAATAGCTGAACCCCGCTTGCGCTATACTGTGTTCACCCCAATCGTCCGCCCACCCGAACCGGAGGACTCCCGATGATTACCGCCAAAAAACTGCTCACCGCCGCCGACCTGCTGGCAATGTCTGACGACGGTATGCGCCGAGAACTAATCCAGGGAGAACTGATTGAAATGCCGCCGGCCAGCGACAACCACGGTTTTGTCGGAAGTGAAGTGTCTTGGCGAATTAGTTCTTTCGCCCACCAGCACAGCCTCGGTCGAGGCCGGATGGCAGAAACCGGTTTCTGGATCGCAGTTGACCCGGATACCGTCCTCGCTCCCGACTACGCCTACATCTCCTACGAGCGAATGGCCAACCGACCGCAGCCTCGAGGCTACGCGCAGGTTATCCCCGACCTGGTAGTGGAGGTTCTCTCCCCCAACGATAGGCAGCCGTCCGTCGACCGCAAAATTCACCTGTGGCCGGACGCCGGCGTGCGGCTCGTTCTGGTCGTCTATCCCGTGCCGCAAGAAATACGCGCCCACCACCCCGACGGCGCAGTGCAGGTGTTCGGCCCCGCAGAAACCTTGACTTGCGAACCCGTCCTGCCGGGCTTCAGCTGCCCCGTTGCCGACATATTCACTTACTGACGCTTATCCAACAGGAGCCTCCCCATGGTTCTCTCCAATGATAACGACGCCATCCGCCATCGCGCCGCTGCCTCGCGCCATCGCGCCGACGCCTCTCCCAGGCGCAAGTCGGCCTACAAAACGTTGAGCCGGATACCCGTTGCCCCGCTCTACGGCCCGCCCGACGTTGCCGATAGCGACTACCTCCGCGACATCGGCCTGCCCGGCGAGTATCCCTACCTGCGCGGCGTGCATCCCGCCGGCTACCGCTCTCGGCTGTGGACTATGCGGATGTTCGCCGGCTTCGGCGAGCCGGCCGAGACTAATGAACGCTTCCGCTTCCTGCTGGCCCAGGGCGAAACCGGCCTCAGCGTAGCCTTCGACATGCCCACCCTCTACGGCTATGACCACGACGACGAACGGGCCCGGGGCGAGTTCGGCAAGTGCGGCGTCGCCGTGTCCTGCCTGGAGGATATGCAGGCCGTATTCAACGGCATCCCCCTCAACCAGGTAACCACCTCCATGACCATCAACAGCCCGGCGGCCATCATCTGGGCCATGTACATCGCCGCCGCCGAAAGTCAGGGGGCCAGCATCGCATCGCTGGGCGGCACCATCCAGAACGACATCCTCAAAGAGTACATCGCCCAGAACGAGTACATCTTCCCGCCCAACCCGTCCATGCGCCTGGTGGTGGATACCGTGGAGTTCGCCACCGACAATATGCCCCGGTTCAACCCCATCAGCATCAGCGGCTATCACATCCGCGAGGCCGGCAGCAACGCCGTGCAGGAGCTGGCCTTCACCCTGGCCGACGGTTTTGAGTACGTGCGCCACTGCGTGGAACGCGGCATGGCCGTGGACGACTTCGCGCCCCGGCTCAGTTTCTTCTTCAACGTCCACAACGACTTTTTCGAGGAAATCGCCAAGTTCCGCTCAGCCCGGCGCATCTGGGCGCGGGAGATGCGGGAGACTTTCGGCGCCGAAAACGAACGCTCCGCTTGGATGCGGTTCCATGCCCAGACCTCCGGCGCCTCCCTGACCGCGCAGCAGCCGGATAACAACGTGGTGCGCGTGTCGTTGCAGGCCCTGGCCGCTGTGCTGGGCGGCTGTCAGTCGCTGCACACCAACAGCAAGGACGAAGCCTGGGCCCTGCCCTCCGCCGAAGCAGCCCTCCAGGCCCTCCGCACCCAGCAGATTATCGCCCACGAAACCGGCGTAACCGACACCGTCGACCCCCTGGGCGGCAGCTACTTCCTGGAAACCCTGACCAACCGGGTAGAAGCCGGGGCCTACGAGTACTTCCAACAGATTGACCGCCACGGCGGCGTAATTCCGGCGTTGGAGTCGGGATACTTGCAACGGGAGATTGCCGACGCCGCCTACATCTACCAGCAGGAAGAAGACCGCAAGGAACGCATCACCGTAGGCGTCAACGATTACGTGGACGAAAACGAAAGCCTGAACATTCCGATACTGCGCGTGGACGAAGCCGGCGAGCAGCGCCACATCGCCCATCTCAACGAAGTCCGCCGTCGCCGGGACGACCGGGAGCTGGCCCTCCGCCTGCGCGCCTTGGAAGCCGCCGCCCGTCAGTCCGGTAGCCGCGCCAACCTGATGTACCCGCTCATTGAGGCCGTAAAAGCCCAGGCAACCCTGGGGGAGATGATGGGTGTGCTCCGGGAAGTGTACGGGGAATACCAGCCGACATGGGGCTTCTAGCCGCTGAAATAAAGCGGGAAACCGCCCAAAAACCGGAGGCCGTCATGGCTATCGCAAAACCGAAAGGCAAGTACACCTACAAAGACTATTTCGCCACGCCGGAGGGCGAGCGGTGGGAGCTTATCGACGGAGTGCTGTACAAAATGGCTCCATCTCCAAATACTAAACATCAACGAACGTTGCGACGCTGGGTTGCCGCTTTTGAGGCTCGCCTTTCCCGATTCAGTCAACCTGGCGAGCTCTTCTTTGCTCCCACCGACCTGATTTTGGCAGACGGAACCACTGTCCAGCCGGATATGTTCTTCGTAGCGCCCGACCGAAGGCGTATCATCAAACTGCGCGGCTGCGAAGGCCCGCCCAACTTGGTTGCAGAAATACTCTCCCCATCTAATCCCGCTCGAGACTTAGAGACAAAGCGAGAGCTGTACGCTCGGTATGGCATCCCCGAGTACTACATTCTGGATACCGAAGCTGAAACGGTGCTGGGGCTCTCTGGCCCAACGACGAACGGCGGGCTGGGTGTGTATGCTGCGCAAAGGCTGTACACTGTTAGAGATGTTATCACCACGATAGCCATACCCGGCCTGGCGATTGCGGTATCCGAGGTATTTACCGGCCCATGGTAAAGGGCCTGTCACTTGTCCGATGCCGCGTAAGGGGCGGGCTTGGAGCCCGCCCCTGCCGGATTCCGTCTTTCCCCGGAATGACCACGGGGCAGGTTCGATTTACGCCGTCGCTGCCTCCTTGGCTTGCTTGGCGGTGTCAATAACCCGTTGCTCGATATTCTGCGGGACTTGCTCGTAGTGGTCGAACTCATAGCGGTAAGAGCCGCGCCCGCCGGTCATGGAGCGCAGATCCTGGGAGTAGCGCTGCACTTCGGCATGGGGTACCTCCGCCTCAATGACAGTGTAGCGCGTTTCAGGGTTCATGCCCAGAATGCGGCCCCGCTTGCTGTTCAGGTCGCTGATTATGTCCCCGGTGTACGTTTCGGGAACGGTAACGTACAGCCTGACGATGGGCTCCAGCAGCACGGGCGACGCCTTCTGCATACCCTGCCGCAACGCCTGGCTGCCGGCAATCTCAAAGGCGATGGGTTTCCCGTCCACCGGGTGTGTGCTGCCATCGTAAATGACGGCCTTCAGGTCAACCACTGGGAAGCCCGCCAGTACGCCCTCTTTCAAGGTGTTGACCACGCCCTTTTCCACCGCCGGAATCAGCTCCCGGGGCACCCGCCCGCCGACCACTTCGTTGCCAAACTCAAACCCCTCATCGCGGGTCATAGGCTCCAAACGCAGCAACACGTGGCCGTACTGGCCGCTGCCGCCGGTCTGCTTCTTGTGCCGATATTCGGAGTTGGTAATCTGCGTGATGGTCTCCCGATAAGGAACCACAGGCAGCTTGACGTTCAGGTTCGCGCCGAACTTGCGCTTGATGCGGTCCAGGGCCACCTCAATCTGCACCTCCCCCAGGCCGGTGAGCAGGCTTTCGCTGGTTTCCGGATTCCGGGTGAATTGCAGGCTGGGGTCGTCCTCAACAATGCGCGCCAGAGAGGTGGACATCTTGTCCAGGTCGGCCTGGGTGGCCGGCATCACCGCCAGGGAATAGAAACCTTGCGGGAAAGCGACGCCGGGCAGCGTAACCCGGTTGTCGCTGGCGCACAGCGTATCGCCGGTTAGAGTGGCGTTGAGCTTGCCAATGGCGCCGATGTCCCCCGCCACCACTTCGGCCACGTTGTCCTGGGTTTTGCCCTGGGGCAGATACAGCTGACCCAGGCGCTCGGATTCTCCCTTATTGCTGTTATAGACTTCTCCGTTGGAGTTGGCGACGCCGCGATAGACTCGGAACATTGACAACTTGCCCACGAATGGGTCCGAGGTAGTCTTGAAGACCAGGGCCGCCAGCGGGCCGGCGGAGTCAGGTGTGATGCTGTCGTCGCCGGAGGTTGCCGGCAGGTCGGCCGGAGAAGGCAGGAAATCGCGGACGACCTGCGCCAGCTCGGCAACTCCGATGTTCTGCGTCGCCGAGGATACTAGGATAGGCGTCAGGTCGCCGTTGCGAATGGCCTCCCGAGCGCCGGCGGTTACTTCGGCGGCGGTGATTTCTTCACCCTCCAAGTACTTGTCGGCCAGAGCGTCATCGGATTCGGCCACGGCCTCGATGATGCGCTCGCGGGCAGCCTCAAAGTCTCCGATTACGCCATCGGGAATATCGGCCGGCGGGTCAATGACGCTGACGAGTCCGGTGAAGTCCTGGGCTTCGCCAATGGGCAGCTGGAATGGAACGCACTGGCTCCCGAAAATGTCCTGGATTTGCTGGACGTTGCGCTCGAAGCTGGCGTTTTCCCGGTCCATCTTGTTGAGCAGGATGGCAATGGGGAGCTTCCGTCCTCGGGCCAGGTCCCATGCCCGTTCGGTGCCCACGTCCACGCCGGAGGGCGCAGCCACCAGAATGAGGGCGGACTCGACCACGCGCAGCGCAGCGATGGCCTCGCCTAGGAACTCGTCGTAGCCGGGCGTGTCCAGCAGGTTGACCTTGTCGTCGCCCTCAGTGAAGCGGAGCAGGCTCGTCTGGACGCTGGCCGCGCGCTTCGCTTCTTCGGGTTCGTAGTCGGAGACGGTGTTGCCGTCTTCCACTCGCCCAATGCGGTTAATCACTTTGGCATTGAACAGCATGGTTTCGGCAAGGGAAGTCTTGCCAGCGCCGCTGTGAGAGAGGAGCGCAACGTTTCGGATGGTACTGGCGGATACAGCCATGGTGATTACCTCTTTCGGTCGGTGCATCGATCAGGGCAGTGTGATTTCCCGATTGTAGCGAATCCGCGCGCCCTGTTGCAACTAACGGCCCGGGTTCTGTACAATTGCAGGCCAGCGACCGGCAGCGAGCCGCTCCTTCAGCGGCTACCCCTCGGGGCCGGCCGCTCCTTCCATCCACGCCCATACCGATTTACGCCTGCGGCGGCGGGCGTCGAATCGGCATCCTTCGGAAGTCAACGGGCGGATAGCCGGGATCGGCGGGCAGGTTGGGCTGTTGCGCGGCGGTGCTGGCGAGTTCGTCGCAGCGTTCGTTGTCCGGGTCGCCGCTGTGGCCGCGCACCCAGTGGAACTCGGCGCCGCCTCCCAACGCCTCCATCCGTTCCATCAGGTTGAGCAAGCGTTCCCACAGGTCGGAGTTGACGGCCGGCGTGCGTTTGTCGCGCATCCAGCCGTTTTTGCGCCACCGGGCAACCCAGCCCTTGCTCACGGAGTCCACTAGGTAGCGGGAATCGGAGTACAGCGTAACCCGGCAGGGCCGCTTCAGAGCCTCTAGGCCGATGATAGCCGCCAGCAACTCCATGCGGTTGTTGGTAGTAAGTCCATATCCGCCGGACAGTTCTTTCCGCTGGCCCCGGTAGTCGAGAATAACGCCATATCCGCCGGGGCCGGGATTGCCCAGGCAGGCGCCGTCGGTATGGATGGCAACGTCCATGTGCGCTAATGTCATCCGGCAATTCTGGCAACGTCCGGGTGATGGCGGCTATTCGGCGGGATGCCGGGCAACCTGCTGCATCATAGTGCGGGTCAGGCCAACACAGTGAGGACGGATTTTAGCAGTCCATTCGTCCTGCGCTGCGGCCTGCCAAATCTCCGAGTCAACGACTGCCGGGCTTTCAATCCGGTACACGGCAGCGTACTTCCGGATGCCGTCCAGGTTAGTGGACTCTACCCGATAGCGGCGACCGCTGACCACCCCGTCAACCCGACAAAGGCCGGGGAGATGGACGGTATCATACAGGTGATTGAACTCGTCCTCGACGTCAGCGGGGATGTCGGTCTGGACAATAAAGATATAGCCGACGTGGGCCGTTGCGTCGCCGGCGTCGGCGATGCGCTTGAGCATAGTGTGGGTGCGGTTGGTCGCGTGAGGGCGGATTTTAGACGCCCAATCGCCCTTTTCGCCCTCAATCCGCCAGCCGTCAGAGTAGGGCGCGCCGGGGTCGTCAACGGCGTACAAGGCAGCGTAGCGGGCGAAGGCGGCGGCGTTGGTGGACAGCAGCCGGTAGCGATGGCAAGACCGGACGCCGGGAGCTCGGCAAAGATATTTGGCGTGCTCGGTGTCGTACACCCGGTTGAACTCGGCTTCCCAATCGTCAGGGATATCCATCTGAACAAAATAGGCGTAGTCAGGCATCATGGGGCCTCCTTTGTCTGATGGGGTCATTATGAACGTAGCCCTGGGTATGGGCAAGAGGAGCGGGCATAACCAGAACCGCGATTTCGCGGTTGTAGCGCCAATCGCAGCGCCGCCGCAGGCCGCCATGCCGGAGTCCGTCGGTGAGCCAATCGCAACCTCAGCATCCCCCGCACCGACGCCGATGCTCGGCTCAGCTTATACGTCCGCCCCGCCCGCTCCCACGGAAACCGCCTCCCAAACAATTATGCCTATGCGCCTGCAACCCTTCTGCCGCTGCTAGCGGCGCTTTCCATACCTGACAGGCGCGCCACAGCTGAAACCCGGACGCAACCGAACGCCCCAATCCTGAAAATCCGTAAATCCCGTAAATCCGGATTCTGACAAAAACGACCCCGTAAAATCAGCGGCCGGCCACCCGGTAAATGCGCGTGCCCTCATTGGCGTAGGCCAGAGTCAGCGCGCCGGCATCCGCCATAGCGTCGAACTTGGCGATGCCAGTCTGCCCGTAATACGCCCGTTCCAAGTCGCCGACGACGATGTAGGCAACCTCGTATTTTTCCAACAGATCTTCGGCTCTCTCCTGGCTGGGGCTGTTGTAGATGTCCGCAACGTCCATCGCCCGACTCCGCACAATGTCGCCGTCCCCTCGCTGCTGCTGCTGATGCCAGGGATAGCCCAGCAGCGTCGGCAGCCCGGTGTATTGGGAAATCCGGCTGTTCCAACAGTACCCCGCGCCGTGTGCCTCCAGCACAACCGGGCTTCCTTCTGCGTTCTCCCGCAGCCAGCGGATGGCGTCGTAATCCCAACGCAGCGCAAAAGGACTCGTGAGATTGCTGGGATGGGCCGCGCACCAGTCCGGCGGATGATACTCGGCGCGAGGCATCCAGGTTTCCCCGTCCAGCGTCAACGGCGCCGGATTTAAACGGTCAGCAATGCGAACCGGCGTCGCCAGGGCCGGATAGACCAGCGTCCCGGCGGCCACCAGCCCAATCACCCCGGCGGCTCCCCAGCGGAGGTTGCGCCGCACGAAAGCGTTGCCTCCGACGATGCTGGCCGCCGTCCAACCGCGCCAAAGCCCGTACGCGCCCGCCGCAGCGAAAAGCAGCCACGCAACCAGATAGTACTTGAATACCGTGTTCATCCGGCCAATATCGGCTTCAACTCGCACGAAGTCCACGCCAATGCCAATAGCCAGGGCCAGGGCCAGCATGGCCAACGCCATCAAGTCGGAGCGCCTCTGCGGATAATCGTCGGATGCCAACGCCGCTGTCGCCGCCGCCCAGACGGTCAGCGTGAGCAAGACCGCAAGCAACCCCGCCGTTGCGTAGCCCGCCGCCCAGCAGTACCCCGCCAGCAGCGCGCCGAACGGCGCCGCCAGCAACAGCCACTGATGGACTGCCGGCATCTGCGCGTCATGTCTGAGCCAAGCCAGCAACGGCGCAAAACTGCGCGGTAGCACTCCATACAGCAGCGCAACGGATGCCAGCAGCGGCAAAGCGTGGATGAGCAAATAGCTGGACAGCGGAGTGCGCCAGCGGGTAGGTTCAATGCCGGTTCCGAAAGTCTCCATAGCCGCATGGAAAGGCTGAAAAGCGGCATAGCTCACCGCCAACGCCAGCAGGCCGAGACATCCTGCGAACGCCAATCGGGTTTTCAGCGCGCCGGCCGACATCCAGACCGCCCCGCCGATGCAGCCGAGCATCAGCAGCGCGTAGGCCGGATACTCCCAGGAGTTGATGGCCCACAGACTGCCTACCGCCAGGCCCAGCGCTCCGGCGCTGGCCCAGGGCCAAAGGCTGCGCAGCTTGGCATTCCCCAATCCTGCCAACAGTGCGAAACCCAGGGCCAGCGACAACGTAGCGAAGGGCATCGTCATCATGTGAGCATGCAAATCGCCGAACAGGAAGGTAAAGAAGGGAAACTCGGTGATATGAGACGCCGTTTCGCTGTGATTGCGCGGGTCAAGCCAGGGCGTTAACCGCGACGGCTCGAACTCGTCGATCCCCGGAATAGCCCTGCTGCTCCTCCAGAAGTCAAAGCCGGACAGGGGCGCGTCCATCCCTTGCAGCTTCTGCTGAGCGATACCGACAAGCTGCGCCACGCCGTCGAGGTTCCCCGCAACAACCGCCAACACTGCCGCCCCCAGGCCGGCCAGCGCCGCCCCGCCGGGGAGCCAACGCTTTAGATTGATGCGCCGCCCGGCTTCACGTCCCCGCGGGAGTAACGCGGCGGAAGAGGCCGTCGCCGCCATGTTGTACGCCAGCGACCCTATTCCCGTAGCCGTCAGCGCGAACAGCAGCGGTATCGCCAGGTTGAACGCCGTCGCCGGCGGTATGCCGGTCAGCCGCAGCGGAACCGACAGAATAAAGTAGCCCCAGTAGTAGTAATTCAGGTAGCCGCCGCTGAACCACGGGTCGTAGGGCGGCATTACCGAGGAACGCGCCACCGCGGTGAAGTACGCCAACTCCATAGGCTTCTCGCCGCCGCGCCAGAAGTGCCACAGGTCGGGATTCGCGGCCCGGATAAGCAGGAACCCGGCGTAGGCCAACAGGAACAACGCTTCGGCGATAATTATCAAGCGCCACTTTTCCCGCAGCCAGGCCAGCATCTCCCGCCACCACTGCCACAGAACCACGGCGGACGGTAAGGCAACTATCAGGATGGCCAGCCATATTGTCTCCACGGAGTAACGCATAATGCCGGCGTTGACCAGCCACCAGGCAACCCAAGCCGTAAGCAGCAGACCCGCTACGCGCGCCAGCAGCAAGCCTCTGTCCGGCAGAGGGCGCAGCAGCCACCACGTGAGCGGAAAAGCGGCCAGACACATCAGCTCTACTACCAGCAGCCACGCCAGCCAGGGCGCGCGGCTGGCCCAGCCGTCCCGGTTGAACAACTCCGGCCAAGCGCCCCCGGATTGCTGGGCAGCCCGGGCTGATTCGGACAGCATCAGCGGGGCAGCGTCAGACGCCTGCACAGCATCGTCGATGCGTTCCTCAATCTCCGCGCCCGGCAGCCGTTCCGCGTTGCGAAACACCAGAACCTGCGGGTGATCATAGCCGATGACATTCTCGTCGGCGTAACCAAGATTGACCACGATGCCGCCGGATGGCTGCCCGTCGTAGCCGTCCGGAGCCAGCGCCGGCGCGGGCAACCCGGCCCGTCCGTAAGGGTCATCGCGCAGCGATACCCCGGCCAGCGAAGGGTATGACGTAAAGCTCCGCTCCGGCTGATAGCCCAGTTCCCCGGCAAAGAGCAGACGGAAGAAAGCCGAACTCTGCGGAAATCGCTCCGGCAGCCGCGACACCGAACCATAGGCGCGGTTGGAGTAGAAAATCAGATACTCCGCATCGGCCAGACGCTCCGCCAGTTCCGGGATTTTCGTGGCGTCGTGGTCAGGATGATAGACCGCGAACGTCCAGACGTCGTAGTTATGCAGACCGGGTATGCGTTCATCCCAATAGGAGCCGGCATTGATGATGGACGCCCCCGGCGTCACGTTGGCGTTAATCCACTCCGAGGCAGTGACCGCAGTGTGCGGCCGGCTGTATATGCCGACGAACATGATGGCGTAGAGCGCGGTGGCAGAGAGGATGATCGCCAGCGCAACCACGGCGGTCGGGTAAGCAAATCGGCTCACCAGACGTCGGACGGCAAGCCACCGGGGCATCCACCCGCCGGATACGGATTCGGGCGCGGGCGACAACGGCGCGGCTGCTGCGGACGCGGACGCGCCGGCCAGCGGCGGCGTGCTGTGCCGCTCTTCGGAAAACGACGTATCGGGAAAGGGATCATCGCCAAAGAGCGGTTCGTCAAATATCAGGTCGTCGCCCACCACGGGCGGCGTAGCGTGCCACTCTTCGGAAAACGGAGCGTCGCCAGGGCGCGTTATTACATCCTGAGCAGGTTTGCGCTGCGACTTGGCCCAAGCGACCAGAGCCGTCATCATCCGCGCCGCCATAAGCATATAGAAGGGCAGCAAAGGGAACACGTAGCGCAGGAACTTGACCTCAAAAAGCTCCAGGAACACGAAGGCGGGAACACTCCACGCCAACAGCAGCAGGTCTCTGCGCTGGGCGATTCCGCCGCGCCACGCCAGCCACGCCGTAACCGGAACCGACAGCCACGCCACGATGCCTAAGGGCAAACCTAATCCCCAGACCGCCGTTTGCCGAATCTGGTAAATGAACGCCGGCGTATTCGCGTACTGCCAGGTGAATGGGAAGCGTCCGGCCTCCCGGGCCATGCCGAACTGCTCACGAACATCAGAGATAAAGTTGGCGAAGTCCAGAAACGCATAGGGCGTGGTGATGAAAAAAGTCGCCAGCGCCGCTAAGCCGGCCAGGATCGCCGCCGGCGCAATGCGCGCGATGTCCCAGGGACGCAATTCCGACCAGGTACGACCGGCTCTGTCTTTGGCAACCCAAAGGAAAGTCAACGCCAGCGGCGCCAGTATGGGCGCAACGGACACCTTTGGCGCCATGGCCAGCCCAACCAACGCGCCCAGCAGCACGCCGTCGCGGGTGCGCCCTCCCTCCATAAAACGCAGCATCGCCCACAGGCAGGCCAGCGACGCCAGCACGGTGAACGGCTCCGGGCGATAAAAATGGGCATGCTGGATATGCGTTACGGCGAATGCGGCGAATGCGGCGGCCAGAATGCCGGCCCACCGCCCATACATCCGCCGCCCGATAATGTACAGCAGCCAGACGGAGGCGACATCAGCTAGGGCGGTCAGAGTGCGGCCAATGAACCGCAGTTCCATCACCCCCCAATCTGCGAACGGCTCCAATAGGGTTCTCATCAATACCAGCGCATAAATGGGCGCGCTGCCCAATGGGAACCAGCGGGGGTTAAGCGGACTGCGCTCGGCGGAAAAGGCTGTGCCTAAGTTGGGAAGGCCCGGCTCCATACCCTGAAGGTGCTCGCCGGCCAGCAGCGAGCGCAGGTGCTCCGCCGAGCAATGGGGGCCATCTTTTTCGAGGCCCGCAGTGAGCACGCACAGCATATCGCCAGCGCGCATATAGAAAGACCGCTCATCGGGATGGAAGCCGTGCCCGTCGTCCCAGTTGATGCCGTAAAGTCGCAGAGCCAGCGCCGCCAACAGCAGCGCCAGCAGTAAAGGATTACCCCCCCACAATCGGCGCAGGGGGATGGGTATGCGTAGCAGCGGCGTGTTCACGAGGAACGCATTAGACGGCTATCCGCCCACCATGCAGCATAGGTCGGCCGTTCGGCAGGAGTAACCCCATTCGTTATCGTACCACCCCATGACCTTCACCATATTATCGTCCAGCACCATCGTACTGAGGCCGTCCAGGATGCAGCTGTGGGTGTTCCCGCGAATGTCTGAGCTGACGATGGGGTCTTCGGTGTATTCCAGGATGCCTTTCAGCGCGCCGGCGGCAGCGGATTTGAACGCCGCGTTAACGTCGTCCTTGGTAACCTTCTGCTTCAAGTCCGCCACGAAGTCGGTTACGGAACCTACCGAGGTAGGGATGCGATAAGCGATGCCGTGGAGCTTGCCTTCCAGCTCAGGCAGTACCACTCCCACGGAACGGGCCGCTCCGGTGCTGGTGGGTATGATGTTCTGCGCGGCAGCGCGGGCGCGGCGCAGGTCGCGATGGTTGCGGTCAAGGATGCTCTGGTCGTTGGTGTAAGCATGGATGGTTGACATCAGTCCGCGCTCGATGCCAAAGGCATCGTGCAGCACCTTTACCATGGGCGCAAAACAGTTGGTAGTGCAAGAAGCGTTGGAGATGATGCGGTGCCGGTCATTCCGGAGCGCATCATCGTTAACGCCGAGGACAATGGTGGCGTCGGCGCCCCGTGCCGGGGCTGAGATAATGACCTTGCCGGCGCCTCCGTTGTCAATGTGGGCGGCGGCTTTGGCGGCGTCGGTAAAGCGGCCGGTGCACTCCACCACAATATCCACGCCCATCTCCGACCAGGGGATGTTGGCCGGTTCAGGTTCCTGAAACATGCGGATGGTCTTGCCGTCGATAACCAGGTCGCCGTTGTCGGTTCCCACTGTGCCGGCGTAAGGCCCATAGGTGCTGTCGTACTTGAAGAGATGGGCGGCGGTAGCAGGTTCGCTTAACCCGTTGACGGCAACCAGGTCCAGGCGGTCGTAATAGGTTGGTGAAAGGGCCGCGCGAGCCACCAGTCGCCCAATGCGGCCAAAGCCGTTGATACCGATGCGCGTCGCCATCTCAAAGCGCCTCCGTCATTTCAATAGTGGCCAAGCAGTCAGCATGGTTGCCGCTGGCGATTATACCACCGAAAAAGCGGGGTTGGGCAGTTTGTCAAGTTGAAAGCCCTGCTATCCTGAGCTTGCGCTGGTAGCCCCCCACTTCAACTGGATGGGCTTTTATTCACCCGTCGCCAATCTTCGGTACGCGCCCAGCCCCGTATAGCGCGCCGCCGCGCCCAGCTCTCCCTCTATGCGCAGCAGGCGGTTGTACTTGGCGACTCGCTCCGAGCGGGCCGGGGCGCCGGTCTTGATTTGACCCACGTTCCACGCTACGGCCAGGTCGGCTATGGTCGTGTCCTCCGTTTCGCCGGAGCGATGGCTCATTACCGCCGTCCAGCCGGCGTTGCGAGCCAGATTCAGAGCGGCGCGGGTTTCGGACAACGTGCCTATCTGATTGGGCTTCAGCAGGATAGCGTTGCCGGCGGATTCGGTAATTCCCCGTCGCAGACGGCCGATGTTGGTCACCAGCAGGTCGTCGCCCACCAGCTGGACGGCATTACCCAGGCGTTGGGTCAGGGCCGCCCAGCCATCCCAATCGTCTTCGTCCAGGCCATCCTCTATGCTGATAATAGGGTACTCCCGACACCAGCCGGCGTACAGGTCAATCAGCTCCGACGCCGTCAGCGACACGCCCTCCCGCTCCAGGTCGTAGCGACCCGTATCGCCGTTCCACAGCTCCGACGCCGCCACATCCAGGGCAATGTGCGCCTGCTCCCCGGGGCGGTAGCCGGCAGACTCAATGGCGCGCAACACCACCTCAATGGCGTCGCGGTTAGACGGCAGGCTCGGCGCGAACCCGCCCTCGTCGCCCACGTTGAGGCCATGCCCGTCGGAGCGCAGGATAGCTTTGAGAGATTGGTAAATCTCTACTCCGGCGCGCAGGGCGTCGGCAAAACTGTCAAAGCCGGCCGGGGCGACCATGAACTCCTGCACATCGGCAGAGTTGGAGGCGTGCCGTCCGCCGTTGAGGACGTTGAGCAGCGGCACGGGCAGCGAAACCTCGTCGCCATCCGACAGGTGTCGCCACAACGAACCGCCGCCGGCGGAGACCGACGCAGCCCTGGCCGTCGCCATAGATACGGACAGCATAGCGTTGGCGCCCAGGCCGCTCTTGTCGTCCGTGCCGTCCAGTTCGATAAGGCGGCGGTCAACATCCTCCTGGTCAAAGGGCGGTACGCCAGCCAGGGCCGGCGCGATGCGGTCGTTCACGTTGGCGACGGCGGTAAGCGTACCCGCCCCGGCGAACCGGGTCATGTCGCCGTCGCGCAATTCCAACGCTTCATAGCTGCCGGTGCTGGCCCCGGAAGGCGCCAGGGCCAGGCCGCTGCTGCCGTCAGTAAGCGACACTTCGGCCTCAACGGTAGGGTTGCCGCGGGAGTCCAAGGCTTCGCGGGCGGTGATGGACGCTATCGTAACTTCGGGCATCAGGCTTCTCCGCTGATGGGTTCCGAGAACGGAACGGTTTGGGTTTCGTCGGTGCGAGCCTCCGCGGCGGCGATGGCCTTGTTCACCGCGTCCACCGGGTCGTCGGCAATGATGTAGTTGTCGCCCACAGGCTGCCCGTCGCCGCGCACGGTGAGCGGCCAGCTGTGCAGCGAAACCACCGGAATGCCGTAACTAAGCGCGTAAGCGATTTCCGACAGCGTGCCGAATGCGCCGCCCACGGCGATGGCCGCGCGGCCAGTGCTAACCACCGCCACGTTCCGCGCGTAGCCCATGTTGGTAGCCACGGGGATGTCCACGTACTTATTGGCCGTGTGGGGCGAGCCGCTGGGCAGGATGCCGATGGTCGTTCCGCCCTCCGACTTGGCCCCCTTGCACACTGCCTCCATCACGCCGGTAAGCCCTCCGCATACCAGGGTAACGCCGCGCCGGGCCAGCTCCTTCCCAACAGCTTCGGCCAGAGCGTACACGTGGGCCGGCGGGTCAAAATTGCCGATAACTGCGATGATCATTGCGATATTACTCCGTCACGCTTCGGTTGGTTTCTGATTAGATGAATCCGAAGTTATAGTAGCAGACTGAGTACCAGGGCCTGTCATGAGCCAAAGCAGTCGCGCACTCAAAACAGCCATGGCCAAAGTTGCTTACCACACCATCCCAATACCGGCAGCGCCAACGCCCAGATGAAAAGCGCGATGCTGTGCGGGGTAGATACGTTTAGGGGGCTGAAAATCAAAGCAGTAGTGACTAGTAAAAGGATGCCGAACCATATTGCCACTCGTACTACGTAATAGAAAGGCTTCGTATCGCTATCGAGTATGCGGGTCAGCATCGTACCCATTAGAAATGAAGCCAACATCGCAAGGACGTCAAGTCCGGTAGATTGCCATTGCTGGCAGGGGTAGCGGCAGCCGTTCACCAACGCTATTATCAAAACGCTGCCGGCGATCACAAACAAGCCGGTCGACACGGTCGCTCGTCGATTACGATGCCACCGTGATGAACGCTCTGCCGGTCCAACCATACCAGCGGACCAATGGATGGACCAAACCAATCCCAATAGTGATATTATGCTAATTAATGACCAGATCATTAATGCCCCTCCAACAGGTTATCTCTTTGGTATCCTGTCGCGCTTTGGCCAAGTGGTGTGGCTGCCGCCGGCCAAAACGATTAGCCCAACGGCACAATCGCCGCGCTGGCCGCCTCAATCAGCCCCAGCAGCGGCGCCGGATAGATGCCCAGCCATACCACCGCCACCAAACCCACGCCCATAGCCGCTGTCAGCAGGATGGACGGACGTTGCAGCGGCGGTACTGGAGGCTCCGGCTCGTTGTGAGAATCTTGGGTGTCGCAGTCGCCGCTGCCAGCGGCGCGGGCCGGCCGTTCAATGTACATCTGCCGCATCACTTGCAGGTAGTAATACAGTGAGATCAAGCTGGTGAAGATGGCCACGCCGGCCAGCCACAGCATCCCGCCGTCGGCAACCGCCGCAAACAGGTAGAACTTGGCGGTGAAGCCGGCGAATATGGGCAGGCCCGCCAGCGAAAACAGCCCAATGGCAATGGCCGCCGCCACAAAAGGCTGCCGATCGGCCAGGCCCGCCAAGTCCGCAATGTCGTCCCGCCCTTCCCTGTTGTAGTAGGCGGCAATGCCGGCGAACACTACCAGGTTGGTTACGGCGTACACTACCAGATAGAAGATCACGCCCTTGGCGGCCAGGGCGAAATCGCTGCCCATCACAGCGACGCCGGCCAGAGCATAACCTACGTGTCCGATGCTGCTGTAAGCCATCAGACGTTTCAGGTTCCGCTGGGCCAGGGCCACCAGGTTGCCGGCCAGCATAGTCAAAACCGCCAGCGCTGCGATAACCAACTGCCACTCATCCCAGCGAACGGCGGCGGGAACTATCGCCTCGGCGAACAACCGCAGGGTCAACGCGAAGGCCGCCGCTTTGGAACCTATCGCCAGATACGCCGTCACCGGCAAGGGCGCGCCCTCGTAGGCGTCCGGCGCCCACATATGGAAAGGCGCTGCCGAAAGCTTGAATCCCAAGCCCACCACCAACAAGGCGACGCCCATCCACAGTACCGGACTGCTCCCCGCCGGCGTAGACAGGTCAGCCGCGATTTCGGCGAAGTAGGTCGTGCCCAGCGCTGCATAAACGTTGCTCAACCCATAAAGCATGATGGCCGACGACAGCGCGCCGATGATAATGTATTTGATGCCAGCCTCGTTGGAGCGCGCCTCGCGCAACCCGTAGGCCACCATCACGTACAGGCTGAATGACAGCAGCTCCAGCGATATGTAGGCCGTCAGCAGCTCCCGCGACATCGCCAACAGGTTCATCCCTACGATGGAGAACAGCAGCAGCCCGTAGAACTCTCCCCGATGCTGCAAACGGTCCCGTCCGTACTCAACGGACAGCGCGATGATGCCCAGGCCGATAGCGCAGAAGAAGACCTTGAAGAAGAGGCCAAAACCGTCGGCCACCATCAGGCCGCCGTACAGCTCCACGCTTGCGCCAGCGGCCGGCCGCATCAGCAGCGCGATGGCGATGACGGCCACCAGGCTCGCCGCGGCCAGGCCGGCCAGCCATTCCTTGCTCCGTTCCGGCAGGAACAGGTCAACAGTGAACACCAGAAACGCCAGCGCCGTCAGCGCGAACTCCGGCGTCAGCAGGTGCAGGTTGGAAGTCAGCCCGGTTCCCATCTACGCAGCCGCCTAGAACACCGAGAGCGCGCCGGCCACGCCGGTGTTGATTACGTTCAGCAGAGGCGCCGGCCATACGCCGACAACAATCAGGATGATGACGAAAGCCGCGCCAACGCCTTTTTCAACCGGACTGGCGTCGGTAAGGTGCTCCCACTGCGGGTCTGCCTCTCCGAAGAATGACCGTGCCAGCAGCCGCAGGATATACACGGCGGTAATCGCCGCGCCGACGACGCCCAGCACCGCCAGCGGCAGGTAGGTGCGAAATGCCCCGGTGAACACCATGAACTCGGCAATGAACCCGCTGAGTCCGGGCAAGCCCAGCGAGGCCAGGCCGGCGATAGCAAAGAAGAATGTGGTTACGCCCATCCGCTTAATCAGGCCGTTGAGGATGAGGGAATCGCGGATGTGCGCCCGCTCGTAAATCGCGCCGACCATGGCGAACATCAGCGCCGTCATTATGCCGTGAGAGAACATTTGCAGCACTGCTCCGGCCAAGCCGACCGGGTGCAGCGTGGCAATGCCCATCAGCACGTAACCCATGTGGCTGACGCTGGAATAGCCGATGACATACTTCAAATCGTTCTGCGACAGCGCGGAGATTGCGCCGTAGATAACGTTGACGGTGCCCAGGCCTATAAGCGTGGGCATCCAGAACTCCGCGCCCGCCGGCGTCAGCAGCATCCCTACCTGAATAATGCCGAAGGCCCCCAACTTCATCAACACGCCGGCGTGGAGCATACTGACGCCCGTAGGCGCGGCTACGTGGCCGTCGGGCGACCACGTGTGAAAGGGCCACAGGCCGGCCAGCGCTCCGAACCCGATAGCGAATAATGGAAACACCCACAGCTCCAACGTGCGGGAAAACGCGCCACCCTGTTGCATCTCCGCCAGGGAGTCAATGTTAAACGTCGGATTACCTCCCTGCGATGATGTGACGTAAAGGGCAAGTATGCCAATCCAGATTAGTGCGCTGCCGGCAACTAGAACCAGCATGAGTTTCATCGCGCCGTACTCTTTGGTGCGCAGGAATGTGCCGAAGTCGGTGCTGCTTCCCCAAACTCCGATGAGCAGGTACATGGGCAGCACGGCCAGCTCATAGAAAAAGAACAGGAAGAACAGGTCCCGCACGATAAAAACGCCGTACACTCCCGCGCCCAGGGCCAGCAGCAGCGCGAAGAAATCCCGGGTGCGCCGGGTTATGGTCTGGCTGATGAGCGCCGCTCCCAGCAGCACTATGCCGTTGAGCAGAACCAGGGGCGCGCCGATGCCGTTCAACCCGAAGTGCAGGCTGATGTTCAGCGGGTGCCCAATCCAGGCATATTCGCGCTGAAACTGCACCCCCCCGGCGGCGTAGTCGTAGCGGACGAACACGGCGACGGACAGCGCGAACGAAATCGCCGCCACCAAGATGGCGAACCGCCAGGCGTCCCTGGGCCGGTCTCTGGGAAGGAACATCGCCAGTATCGCCCCGGCCAACGGCACGAGGACCAGCAGCAGCAGCGATACCTGGTCAAAGTTAGCCATTATCAACCGCTAAGCCGAGCGCAGCCACCAGAAAATCGCCAGCGCAATGACGCCCAGCGCCACCGCCAGCGCATAGGTATAAACGTGCCCGGTTACGTGGAGGCGCAGGGCGATGCCGGCCTTGCGCACCACATCGGCCGGCCCGTTGATCCCTACATCGTTCACGACGGCCCGGTCAAAGAAGGCCAGCGCAGCGGACACGGTCAGCACCACCCGGTCAATCACCCACTGGTAGGTTTCGTCCACATAGTAGCGGTTCTCCACTACCCGCAGCACCGGAGCGAACCTGGCCCGCCAGGACTCATGGGACACCGCCCGGCGCACATACACCAGCCACGCCAGCGCGAACGCTCCAACCGCCAACAGGATGCTCAACGCGCCCAGCGCAACGTTGAAATGGAACCCCTCCGCGTGTTCGTAAAAAACGAAGCCGCCGAAAACGCCGGAAGAACCCGGCCAGGCGAAAGCAATCCAGCCGAACCCGATTGCCAGCACGGCCAGCGCGGCCAGTACGCCGGTCATCAATACGGGCGACTCATGGGCGTGGCGGCTGTCATCCCCCTCCGGCCCGAAGAAAACGATGAACATGGCGCGAGCCATATAAAGCGCGCTCAAAAAGGCGGTCAGCATCGTCAGCACGATAAAAATCATCGGCAGGTTGTTGGAAACGGCCAGCAGTATCTCATCCTTGCTCCAAAAGCCCGATAGTATCGGTATTCCGCCCAGGGACAGCGCGCCGATGGAAAAGGCCGTCGCCGTCAGCGGCATTGTCCGGCGCAGCCCGCCGACCCGTCGGATGTCAACATCGCCATGGGCGCCGACGCCGTGCATCACGCTGCCGGCGCTCAGGAACAGCAGGGCCTTGGCGAAACCGTGAGCCATCAGGTGGAACACCGCCGCCGTCCATCCCAGCGCACCCAATGACAGCATCATCAATCCCAGGTGAGATACGGTGGAGTAGGCCAGGATGCGTTTGAGGTCGGTGGACACCAGAGCAATCGTCGCCGCTCCCAGCGCGGTTATCATCCCGATGCTGGCGACAACCATCAGGGCCTCCGGCGATGCCGCGAAGATGGGATAAGCCCGGGCCACCAGATAAACGCCGGCGATGACCATGGTGGCGGCGTGAATCAGCGCGCTGACCGGCGTGGGGCCTTCCATAGCGTCGGGCAGCCACACGTGGAAGGGAAACTGGGCCGATTTGCCCATCGCCCCCAACAGCAGTAGGATGGCGGAGGCGGTGATTACGCCGTCGCTAAGCTGGCCGGAAGCCGCCGCCGCGAAAGCGTCGGTCATACTGAAGCTGCCCACGTTCACCCACAGCAGCAGGATGCCCACCAGCAACCCAACATCGCCGATGCGCGTCACCACGAAGGCTTTTTTGGCAGCCTCGCGCGGGCCGGGGTTCTCAAACCAGAAGCCGATGAGCAGGTAGGAACACAACCCAACCAGCTCCCAGGCAATATAGAGCAGCAGGAAGTTATCGGCCAGCGCCAGCGTAAGCATCGCCGCCACGAACAACGCCTGCCAAGCATAATACCACCCAAAGCGCGGGTCGCCTTTCATGTACGCCAGCGAGTAGAGCTGGACGCCCAGGGCGACGAAGGTAATCAGCCCCAGCAAAACGATGGTCAGGGGGTCAATCAGCATCCCCCAATCCAGATGGATTGCTTGGTCAACGCCGGCGCTGACGCCGGGGATGCCAGCCTCGAACCAGGTCGTGCTGAAATGGCAGGTGAGCGCGTGGGTTATCGCGCTAACGTCGCAAGAGGGGTGGTCGGCAGACGCGCCCAGAAAGCCCAGCGTCGCCAATATCCACACCACAAAGCCGCCGCCGATGGCCAGAATCGCCAGCGGAGCCCCCCGCAGCGGGAGCCAACGCTGAAAGAGAATAATCAGCGGACAGGCGGCGAACGACAATACGGGTATCAGGAAGGCTAGCGGCATATCACCATTTCAAGATATTGATTTCATCAACGTTGACGGTTCCCCGATTCCGGTACATCCGCAGGACAATGGCGAAGGCGAGCCCCACTTCGGCGGCGGCCACAGTGATGACGAAGATTGCGATTATCTGGCCGTCGAATGCGGCGAAACGGCCGCTGCCGTTGAGGTAGGAAGCGGCAGCAATCAGGTTGATGTTGACGGCGTTCAGCATCAGCTCGATGGACAGGATAATCAGCACCGCGCTACGCCGCGCCAACACCCCATACAGGCCGATGCCGAACAGGGCGACGCTCAGGAGCTGGAAATACAGCAGCGGAACCATGGGAGAGTTTAATCCTCGCCTTGCGGCGGCGTATCGTCCGCCACGGTCGCGCTCTGCTGCCGCGCAATGATGATGGCTCCGATGAGAGCTACCAGCAGCACCAGCGAGGCTATCTCGAACGGCAGCGCCCATTTGGTGAACAACGACGATGCCAAGTCGGTGAACACCGGCGCTTGTGGCTCGGCGGCTGTGTCAGGAGCCGCCCAAAAAGCCGCGCCCAACACTACCGACAGCGCCAGGGCCGCAAGCAGACCCAGCGGCCATTGCCGGTTATCGGTTATGCGCGGGTATTCCGAGGAACGGGTCAGCATCACGGCGAACAGCACGACTATGGTAACCGCCCCGCCGTAAATCAGCACTTGCACCAGCGCCAGAAACTCAGCGAATAGCAGGAGATAGACGCCGGCCCCGCCCATCAGGGATAAGAGCAGGAACAACGCAGCGTGTACCACGTTGCGCGTCGCCACAACGCCCAGCGCGCCGCCGATGGTAAAAATAGCTACGATGATGAACAGGGCCAGCTGCAAGGCTATCCATCCTCTTCATCAACGGCTAAATGGATTTGAGCAGCGTACAGGTCGCGCACTCGCAGTTAGCTTTGTGCCTGCGAACGGGTTCGCCAATCGTTTCGGAACGGCCGCGGGCTTTGCCGGAACCGCCGGATTTGCCCCGACGTTTGCCCTTCCCCTGGCCTATTTTGGCGGCCTTGCCAGCCAACTTACCTACCAGCCCGCCGACCCGCTGCGCCGGGTTAGAGTTCTCCCCGTCCAGTCGCTTCCGCACGCATTCAACGCAAGTGCAGTACTGCGGGTGTGTGGGCGACAGGTTACGGTAGCGTTCGTCTTCTCTGGGCACGGAGTTCCTCGGTATGGTGGCGGCTGCGGCGCGGGCGGTTACTCGGCGGCAGCGTCGGCCGACTTTTCGGCAGCCTCGGCAGCTTTGGCGGCGTCGGATTTTTGTTTGGCCAGGACGGTTGGTGGAATCCAGTGGGTAGCGTCCTGGTATTTTTTGCCGATTTGCAGGAGCGCTGGCAAGTCAACGCGGTCGCCGTTGCGGGCGTAGGTGCTCATTTCATGTTCGTGGCTCATTACGATAGCGTCAAAATTGCAGTACTCAACGCAGATGCCGCACAATATACAACGGTTGAGGTTGATTTCAAAGTAATCGACAATCTTGCGCCGGCTGCTTTCGCCCTCGGCGTACTTAGGATTGTCCATCATGCTGGCGGACATACACTGAGTCGGGCAGTTGCGGATGCAGACCATGCACCCGGTACAGTAGGGCTCGCTAACCTCGGCGTCCCACGTCAGGGCGGGGAAGCCCATAAAGCGCGGACGCACCGGCGTCGCCTGCTTGGGGTACTGCTGCGTAATGGGCCGACGCAGGCCGGAAACCGCCGATCCCAGCGTAAGCAACATCCCTTTGAGGCTTTCCAGCATCGCTAATTTTCCTCTGTAATTGGTAGGGCCATACGGTCCAGAACGGAGAATATGTCGTCGACGGAGCAGACAAACCCGGGTATTTCCGGGTCGCCGCGCAGAACGTCGCCAGCGCCGAAAATCTGCTCCGGCCGGCCGGGGCGACGGAGCGCCACCGTGCGCGGGCCGGGGTCGATAATCCAGACCGCCTGCGCGCCGTTGGTAAAATACTCGTCGGTTTTGTGCTCCAAATCCGCCGGCGCATTGCTCGGAGACGCTACCTCAATCGCCACGTTAGGCGCGAATTGAGGCCAACCGCCGGCGCTTTCATCATACGCCGCCATTCGCTCCCATGTGGTCACGTGTACATCAGGAATGCGCAGCGTATAAGAATCCATCTGAAAACCCGTGCTGACGCCTACGTCCAACGGCAACCCGGCGCCGTCCACATGGTCGCCCAGCAGCCGGCCTATCTTGAGCGTTACTCTGCCATGCGGCGGCGCTCCATCCATGTCAACCGGTTCTCCATCCACCAGTTCGTAACGATAGCCGGGTTCTTCCGGCATCGCCCAGAACTCCGCAACGGTGATTTTGCGCGTTTTAGCGGTCATCATGGCGGCAACTCTCTGCAATCTGCCAATATCATACCAGCATCGGCGACTACGTGCGCGATGAGGCGGCGGCGCGACGCTGGGCTGCCAGGCGCTCCCGTACCCGGACCACCCGGCGGGCCGGAGCCGTCATGCGGCGGTAGATTATCCAGCCGGCCACTGCCAGCCCCGCCAGGGACATTATGGTAAGGCTCCACCAGGGCAAGCCATAGAAACGATAGGCGGCGGCGATGATGACGGTGTAGAAAGACAAGGGAACCATAACTTTCCAGGCAAATGCCATCAGTTGGTCAATGCGAAGCCGTGGGAACGTGCCGCGCACCCAGAATATCACCAGCACCACGGCATAGGTCTTGAACAGGAACCATACCACATCGGGCAGCGCCGGGCCGCCCCAACCGCCCAGAAACAGCAATGCCGTCAATGCGGCGATGGCAAAGGTGTTGATGTATTCGGCCAAAAAGAAAACCGACCAGTGCGCGCCGCTGTACTCCACAAAGGGGCCGCCTACGACCTCGCTCTCGGCGTGGTAAATGTCGAAGGGAGTGCGGCCAACCTCTGCCAAGCCAGCAATGAAGAAGATTACCAAACCCAAGGGCAGCACCACCAGATAAGGGTAAGCCGACTGCGCTGCGACGATTTCCCGCATATCCAGCGATTGGGCCAGAATGGCTACGGCCGCGGCAACCAGCACCACCGGAATCTCGTAGGAAATCAACTGCGCCGCCGACCGCAAGCCGCCCATAATGCCATACTTGTTGGCGGAGCCCCAGCCGGCCAACACCAGGCCGAGAATGCCGATTACGGCAAATGCGATGATATAGAACAAGCCCAGGGGCAAGTTCTTGATAACCACGTTATCGCCGCCGGGTATCGTAACCCAGATGACGAAGGCCGACACCACTACAATGACCGGCGCAATCCAGAAAATCGCCTTTTCCGAATCGTTGGGGATGATGTCCTCTTTGATAATGAGCTTCACGGCATCGGCAATCGGCTGGAGCAGGCCGAACTTTCCGGTGCGCGTAGGCCCGTAGCGCAGTTGGAGCCGGCCCAGCGCCTTGCGCTCCAGCCATGTGAGTGACAGCACGATGACGGAGAGTACGGCGAACATCACCGCCAAGCCCAACGCGCTCCAAGCAAGGTCGAGCAGGAAGCTCATCGGTCAACCTCTCCCAACACAATGTCCAGCGAACCCAGCACAACCACGCTGTCGGCCAGCCAGGTATCTATCAGCAAACGGCGCAATGCGGAAAGGTTGCAGAAAGACGGCGGCCGCACCTTGAGACGGTAGGGTTTGTCGCTCCCGTCGCTGACCAGATAGACGCCGATTTCGCCCCGGGGGTTTTCGGCGCGAACGTAAGTCTCGCCGGCCGGCGGGCGAATGAGACGCCGCCCCAACGGCGAGGCCACCGGACCCTCCGGCAGCTGCGCCATGGCCTGCTCCACGATGCGCAGCGACTGATACATCTCCTGAACCCGCACCCAGTGCCTGTCCCAACAGTCTCCGTCCAAACCCACCGGCGTCTCAAAGTCAAAGCGGTCGTAGATTGAGTAGGGCTGCGCCTTGCGCACGTCGTACTCGTAGCCACAGGCGCGCAGAAGAGGGCCGGTCAATCCCAACGCGATGGCTTCCTCCGCTCCCATAGGGCTAACGTCTTTGAGCCGCGACAGGAAAATCTCGTTGAAGGTCAGGATGCGGTCGCTCTGCTCTACGTCCTCGCGGAGCAGGGGCATCAGCTCAGCGACCATCTCCCGGAAATTGTCCGGCACGTCCTCTTTCAGGCCACCGATGCGGAAGTAGTTGTGCATCAAGCGCGCGCCGGACACCGCCTCAAACAGCGCTTGGACTCTCTCCCGGCCCCGAAAAGAGAACATTACCGGCGTCATGGCTCCAGCGTCCAGGCCCATCGTGCCCACATAGAGCAGATGGCTGGCGATGCGGTTCAGTTCGCAGAGGATGACGCGGATGTACTCGGCGCGCTCTGGCACTTCCAGACCCATCAGCTTTTCCACGGCCATGCAGTAGGCCAGTTCGTTGTTGAAGTTGCCGATGTAGTCCATCCGATCGAACAGCGTCACGACCTGGTGGTATTGCTCGCCCTCACACAGCTTCTCCGAACCCCGATGCAGGTAGCCAATGTGCGGCTCCACGTCAACAATCTTCTCACCGTCCACCCACAGCACCATGCGAAACACCCCGTGAGTGGAAGGGTGCTGAGGCCCCATGTTAAGCAGCATCTCCACCGGCTGCGAATCGGCGCGGCCGGCGGCGGTTGGCGACAATGATGAGGTTGCTTCAAGCATGACGGAGCGCCGGCGCAGCGGCGGTTATTGCAGCGCGTTTTCGCTGGCGGGAAAGGGCGATCCGATAAAACGGATGCTGGGTTGGGGCGGTTCTATGAGGCTGCTCATCCACACTTCGCCGTTGTCGTAAAACCCCGCCTCGATGAGCGTGTCTTCCAGAATGCCCAATTCGGCGCAGTCTTCCAGGTAGTCGCCCACCTGCCGACGCAGGGCCAGCCTGGCGTCGTCTCGGGTATCGCCGAAAACGGTTACCTCCAGCTCCGGGCAGTGGGACGACCAGCCGGAACCGGCGCGGGATTCCTCTATTTGATACACGATGCGGTCCATTATCTAGTCGCTTGACTGGCTAATCCGGCCATCGCCGTCAACGAATTTCAGGACAACCTCGGCCTCTTCATCGAGAGCTGCAATGCCCAGAGCTTCTCCCAGCTTGCCGGTGGTGTCCAGCCGCTCCAGCCAGCCGCGCACGACCTGCACCAGAGCGTCCTGCGCAGCGTCGGGGGTGCGTCCGCTTCCTTCCAGATTCAGACCTTTCACGGTTGCGACGTAGCGGCTGCCTTCAGCCACGACGCAGGCGGTCAACTCCACTGGGGCCTCAGGGGCCGGCGTCTTTGCATCAACCGGGCCGGACATCCTAAAACTCCCGATAGTCATAGAAATCGTACTCTTTCCGGCCCGGAAACCCCTCAAACTCTGGGTAGAGCAGTAGAGGCGACAGGTCGGGATGGCCGCTGAAGGTCACGCCAAAGAGGTCGTGGGCCTCTCGCTCGTACCAGTCGGCGGCCGGCCAGATCTCCGATACTGACGGCAGGAGTGGCGCGTCGTATGGCACCGCAGCCTTGATGACCAGCGTACGCTCCTGGGCCAGCGACTGCAGAAAATACACCAGATCGAACCGTTCCTGATAGTCAACGCAGGCCAGGCAGAGCAACATCCGGCAGTCCAGTTCGCTATCGTCCCGGCACGCCCGACATGCTTCTTTAATGTGCGCCGGCGGCACCGTTACCTGAGGCAGGTCGCCCAAGGCGCCGGCTATTGGCGTCCGGTCGCTCAAGATGTCAAGGGCGCGGTCGAGGGTAGCCCGGCGGCACGGCGACAGCGACTCCACCGGGTCGGGCGGCGGCGCGGCGTCATCGGCGTTATGGCCGGGCCGGTTAGTCCGGGGACGCGGCGCCATGCTCTCCTGCGTCCGCCATAATTTTTTCCTGCAACTTCAAGATGCCGTACAGCAGAGCTTCCGGGCGCGGCGGGCAGCCCGGCACATACACGTCCACGGGTATGATGTGGTCAACGCCCATTACCACCGAGTACGACCGATAATAAGGGCCGCCGTTGGTGGCGCAGCTGCCCATAGCGATAACCCACTTGGGCTCCGGCATCTGCTCGTACAACAGACGGATGGGTTCGGCCATCTTCTTGACCACAGTGCCGGCCACAATCATCACGTCCGACTGGCGGGGCGAAGGCCAGGTTACGACGCCGAAACGGTCAAAGTCATGGTGGGCCATGTAAGTGGAAATCATCTCGATCGCGCAGCAGGCCAGTCCAAAGCTCAGCGTCCAGAGGGACGACTTGCGCGCCATGGCAAACAGCTGCTCGGTAGTGGCCGTGATGACGCCGGGAACCCGACCGTCGGCAGCCTGGTTGAGCAGGCTGGGGCCGGGACGGTTGCCGGAACCCAGCGTTATCCCGGAACCCAGCGTTACCTCAGTAGGCCGGGGCGGCATAGCCAGCGGGGATACGGCGTTGTCCCCGGACTCTAGCTTTATTTCTGCCAATCCAGCACCCCCTTGCGCCAGCCGTAGATTACCGCAAAGAACAACATCGCCAGGAACAGCATCATCGCGTAGAAAGGTATTGGGTTCCCTGCTGCTTGCTCCTTGATGAACACCACCGCCCACGGAAACAGGAACACTGCTTCCACGTCGAAAATCAGAAACAGGATGGCGAAGATGTAGAAGCGGATGTTGATGTTGGACCACGCGAAGGGCGTGGGTGGAATGCCACACTCGTAGGTGGTCAGTTTCTCCGCTGAATGACGGCGCGCCGACAACAGCTGCGACCCCGCAAACATGGCGCCGACGGCCGCCAGCGCAATGACGACGGCAATAACCACCGCCAGCCAGTTGCCGGCATAAACGGCGGGGTTGAAGGTTTGGAGCAGTAGGGAGTCCAGCATAACGACTTTATACGATAGCCTGAAGCCTATGCTGCGTCGGACAGATGGCGAGCGGAGCCGCCAGGCTGCAACGGCAGCGCCTCTACATCCAGGGCGCCTAAATCACTGGCCAATTGGGACGGGTGGTCAAATTCAAGGGTCATGACCACGCTGGAAGCGCTAAGGTTGATGTTGAAGCCGCTCAGGACTTCCAGCGTCTCCACGCTCGGCCCTTCCCCGATATTGATGTACAGAGCGTCCGTTTCGGGGTCATGATGGAATTTCATGATGCACCTCGCCGAGAGAATCGGCCGTCGATGAACGCAGTGTGAACTGTTTCGCCATCTTCAAGTTCGTTCACGCAGCGTCTTATCGACGAAATGTTCCGTCGCTTTCATAGGGATTCAGCAGCGCGATACAATCTTACCATAGCTTATATCCCGAGGGTAGCCGTTGGTGTGCCGCCCCGTAAGTTACTGGCCCCCTCCCCTACGAATGGCGGTTGACGACACCTCGGACCGGAAGTCTCTTTCGGGGATAGCTACAAACAGCGGATGAAAGCCGCCGGGGATGTTCACCTCCGCCAGCGTGCGGAATACGCCGCCGTCATCAGTACGCCCGGCCACGGCGAAGCGACAGCCCGATGCCCACATCTCCGCCAGCGCAGTGAGCATCGTAGTCTCGGAACCTCCGTAGTAGCGCGGCTCAATCAAGCGCGCCGCCGTGTCCCATCCGATGGCGAAGCCGCAGTCGGGGAACAGCTGCGCTTTCTTGTAAAACGTTTCGGCTCCGGTCAGTATCACCGCGCCGACGCCGCGGAATTGCGCAACCCGACGCCGTACTTCGTCCGCCGTCAACGGCGGTTTGTCCACATTCAATACCGACAGTTCATATGCTGTCGGCGTTCCCAATGCCTTGCCGGCAGCGGCAGCCAGCTCAACGTGTCCCTGGTGCAGCGGATTGAAGGAGCCGGGCAACAAGGCCCGGGGCGCGTCTCCCTCAACGACCGTCGCGCCGTCGGGATGAACCGTAACCCAGCGGACATCGCCGCCCAGCAGCCGCCGGATGGGGTCGGCGTGCCGTCCGGTTTCGGTAGTCAAACGTTCCGATGGAGCGAGCCGCAGGTCAAGCTCAGCGTCCACGTCGCAGGCTCGGGCCAGGGCGGCGATGACTAAACGGCTCACCACATCCTCTTCGCCGGCCCGCTCCCGCAGCCCTTTCTCCAAGATGATGGCATCGGTGGTTACGCCGTCATCATCCCAAGCGGCGATATATGCCCGATGGTCGCCTCGCTTGGCGCGGTCGGTAGCGATGGTGGCGGTGCAGCCCAGGCCGACGATGGGCGCGTCGCCCTCACGCAAGGCTCGGCCTCGCTGCCATGCGGAGCGGGCCATACGGCGGGCCGTATCCGCCGCAACGGTTTGCTGGGGAGCGTATCCCCCCAGAAAATCGGTCATCGCCAGGTAGCCATACGGCGCCCGCGTTTCCAGCACGGTTCGGGATGCGCCGCCAACTCCCAGCAGCCAGGCCAGCGCGTAATTGCCGGCTCCGGCAGCCGCTATGACCGCCTGCTGCGGCATATCATGAATCCTGGCGACGACGCCGGCGATGGCATCGTCCATTACCGTGTCAATGGGATGACCGCTCATAAGAGGATTGTAACATTTTTGACCCTACCGCAGCTATGCATCCGGTGGGGCGGCCCATGCCGACGGGTCAATCCGTCCCATGCTGGCCAGCGATACGTCCATCTCGCCCGCTATTTTCCGGTCCCATTCATCGGCCCAGCGTTGGGGCAGCCGCGGGCGCGCTTCTCGCCAGGTCATACGCTCCCCACCGTTGGTCTGGGCGGCCAGAACCTCAACCAGAAATGCGGTCATGTCGCCCCCATCCATGGCATTGACTACTTGACAGTCCAAATAACCGAAACTGCCCTCCAGTAGCGGACAGCCCGTTACGCCGGCCGAATAGCCGACCTCCGCCAGCTTGTCCCGGTCGCGGCCAGAGCGCATACCCAACTGCCAGATGAGGGGCAATTGGCTGCCATTGAGGAAATTGACGGCCAGGACACCGCTGGCGGCGATAAGGTCATGCGTGTAGTTGGTGCGGTAAATCTGCACGATTAGCCTGGGTCGGCGCAGGACTATGGATGCGCCGGTTATCGCCACGGCAATCTGCGCATTGGCTGCATCCCCGGAGCGGGTGGAGATGGCGGCCAAGGGCGCGCTGAGGCCGCTCAACAGCGGCGCCGCGTCCACAGGGTTAATATCCGGAACCCGGCCGGTCATATCTGTCATAAAGTCCAGTAGTGGCGCTAACGATTGCCGGGAAGCTCCTACCAGTCGGGGTGGGTGTCCGGCTGCGCGTTGGTGGTGAGACGCTTCTGTTCCGTGCCGTCCCGGTTCATATAGAGGATCTCGGGGTTCCCGTAAGCGAAAGAGACGAAGGCTATCTTGTCGCCGTGCCCGGCCCAGACCGGCATCAGGTCGTCGACAGTGTTATAGGTCAACTGCTGGCGCTCGGAACCGTCGGTCAGTACGGTAAAGATGTCCGACTGGTCGTCGAACTCTACGACGAAAGCAATACGGCGGCCGTCGGCAGACCAGACCGGCGCCAGCTCGTCGTACTCATCGTTGGAAACCGCCATTTCGTCAGTATCGTCCGCCCAGTTATCCGATCTGGTAGGACGCAGGACGTAGATGTCGTACCCTCTTTCCGTTTCGCGTTGGAACGCAATTCGGTCGCCTTTGGGCGACCATACCGGGTTGCTGTCCGCCCCATCGGTGAGCTCAATCCGATTGACGCCGGTGGGGTTGCGCAGCAGCAGGCCATCCCACCCGTCTTCAGTAAAGACCAGCCACTGCGCATCGGGAGACCAGTCGCCCACCCTTTCTCGCTCCTCGCTGAACGTGAGCCGGGTCGCCCGGCTTGTAGCCAGATCAGCCATGTACACGTCGGGAGAACCGTCCGCATCGGACACGAATGCTACCCGGCTGCCCTCCGGCGCCCAGACCGGCGGCTGGGTCTCGTCAATGCCGGTGGCCAGGAGTTTCGTCTCCTCGGCTTCAGCGTCATACACCATCAAAAGAGGTACGTCTCCGCCGGCAACCCAGGCCAGGTAACGCTGCTCGGGAGACCATTTCGGGAAACGGGCGAGCCCGTTGGTGGAAGATATTCTGACCGGCTCACCTCCGTCAGGCCGGCTTATCCACACTTGCGCGTTATCTCCGTCGCCGGTCACGTAGGCGACGGAAGGCAGCGCGCCGCCTCCGAACCAGCCGCCGACGAAGCAGCCCGTCGCCGTTAACCACAATCCCAGCACCACCAAAAGAAGCGAAACCGAACGCAGCCGGCCCAGGGCGCGGCGTGTCCACAATGGAGTAGCAATATGCAGTTTCATACCATCGTACACCGAGCTGTCCGGCAATGACTTCGCTATGGTTCCGCTGCCAACCGATGGCGCCGGTTTGAGATAATCCTGAAAATATCACGGGCCTTCCTCATACCGTGGTTAGTCAAACGAACCCCACAGCGGAAGAAGCTCCGTGAATGCCCCCGATTTTATCACCGAACCCCATCGCCGCCTACCCGCTGCCCGCACTCTCCCTCAAACGCAACAACCCCACCCCGTCGTTCCGGCGAAAGCCCCTGTTGTCAACGCGCCGGCAATTTTCGGCTATAATCCCGTATAGCCAAAGCAGTTGCCGCCAAAACGGAGAGCAGAACCTTATGCAGCCTTTTGAAATAGCCGTCAGCGACGCCGTGCTGGATGACCTCCGTCACCGCTTGGGTCAGACCCGCTGGCCTGACGAAATGCCCGGGGTCGGCTGGGACTACGGTTCCAACCTGGATTACATCAAGGAGCTCTGCGAGTACTGGCGCACCGGTTTCGATTGGCGGGCTCAGGAACGGAAACTTAACGCTTTCAATCACTACCAGTCCACAGTGGACGGGTTGAGCGTCCACTTCATCCTGGAAAAAGGCGCCGGCCCCAACGCCATGCCCCTGGTAATAACCCACGGTTGGCCCAGCTCTTTCTTCGAGATGACCAAAATAATCCCGCTGCTGGCCGACCCCGCTCGCCACGGCGCTGACCCGGCTGATTCCTTCGACGTGGTAGCTCCTTCCCTTCCCGGCTTTGGCTTCTCACAGGCCGCTCAGGAACCGGGTATGCAAGTGCAGCGAGTCGCCGATCTGTGGGCCAAGCTGATGACGGAGAACCTGGGCTACTCCAAATTCGCGGCCCAGGGCGGCGACATCGGCGCCGGCGTAACCGCCCGCCTCGGCTACGCCCACCCTGACAAAATGATTGGCATACATCTCACGTCCATCACCCGCCCCACTCCTTACCTCGGCCCCGGCTCGCGCGCCCTCACCGATGCCGAACAGGCCCACTCCGGCCAGCGCGAACGCTGGCAGCAGGGTGAAGGCGGTTACAGCCATATCCAAGGCACCAAGCCGCAAACCCTCTCCTACGGCCTCAACGACTCTCCTGCCGGCCTGGCCGCCTGGATTGTGGAAAAGTACCGCACCTGGAGCGATTGCAACGGCGACGTTGAAAGCCGCTATACCAAGGATGAACTGCTCACCACTGTAACCATCTATTGGGTTACGCAGACCATCGGCTCATCAGTGCGTATGTACAAGGAAAACCAGAGCAGCCTGTGGGTGATGCAACAAAACGAGAAAGTTCCGACGCCGGCCGGCATGGCCATTTTCCCCCAGGAAATCGCCAGGCCGCCCCGAGAGTGGGCCGAGCGCTCCTACGACGTGCGCCGCTGGCAGGAAATGCCCCGCGGCGGCCACTTCGCCGCCCTTGAAGAGCCGGAGCTGCTGGCTCACGAAATCCGCGAGTTCTTCCGACCCTTCCGTACTTAGCGCAAAAATCCCACAATCAGCGGGTTCACTTCCTCCGGCCTCTCCTGGTGCATGAAGTGCCCGGCGCCGGGGATAATCACTTTCTCCAACCCGCCGGTGAAATAGGCGTCCATTGCTGCGCTTTCAAAGGACTCCAACCGCTTGGGACGATCCCGCGTGCCGTGCAGCGCCAGCGTCGGCACGGTGACGGGGCCGGCCTCAATCCGCGCCTGGTCGGCCCGCACGGCGTCATCCACCTGTGCGGCGTCGTAGCGTGCCCGATAGTAGCCCAGGGCCGCCGTAACGACGCCCGGCTTGCGGAACGTTGACCGGATGCTTTCCAGCGCCGCCGCCGGTATGTCCCACTCCGGCGACGCCCAGCGCCACCAGTCTTCTACAAACGCAAAATCGTTGTGCGCCACTGCTTCCTCGGCGTTGGGCAATTGGAAAAAGAAGCCGTGCCAGGTGCCTTGCAGGTAGTGAAAGTCCAGGCTCAACTCCCGGTCGACCCGCCCTGCTGCGATGGTAACCAGCTTCATGACCCGTTCCGGCGCCAGCGCGGCAGCGCCAACCACGGCTCCGGCGCCCCAGTCGTTGCCAATGAGATACGCCTGCTCCGCACCCAGCGCGCCGATGAGATCCACCGCGTCCCGAGCCAGCAGCGCCGAGTGATACCGGCCATCCGCCGGCGCCGAGGTGGGCGCGTATCCTCGCATAAAGGGCGCCACCGCCCGTAATCCCCCCGCTGCCAGGTCAGGCAGCAGATGCCGGAACGACCAGGCGTGGTCAGGGAAACCGTGCAGGCATATCGCCAAGGGCCCTTCCCCCATCTCCAGGTAGTGAAAGTCGATGCCATTGGCGCTTACTTCGCCGGTATTGAAATCGGCCATTGTTTCCTCCGGTGTCCTGTTAATTAGCAGCGTATTGCAATTAGCGTTTGAGGGGCCTGGGCCGTAGCTCAGGCACACATTGTCGGCTGCCCTTGTTACGCGTGCAAAGGACTTTTGCACGCGACAGCTAAGGCGCGGCGATGATTGCCTATTCTACGAAAATTATCTAAAATCCGCGAAACTCTATCCCGCTGGCGACATCCCGCGCTATGATGCGCCGCGCAAAGGGTGGCTATCATGGCATTCATCAAATCCGGCCGTTTTCTGGCAACAGCGATTTCGGGGTTGCTCGCCGTTGTCATTTTGTCTCTGGCCGCCTGGATGATTTGGGGGAACGACAGCGGAGCAGCCTCGGACGCCGAGATCGTGGCTGACGGAGCGGTTCACATCATCCCGCCCGTCGCCGAATCCTCTACTGCCGAACCCGCCGACGTCGACACACCCGCCAACACTGCCGCTGCCGGCCCCCGACCGACCGAGCCGCCCGACGAAATCACCGTGTACATCACCGGCGCGGTGGTCAATCCCGGCGTCTATGTTACCACCGCCGACCAGCGTCTTGACGCCGTACTGAAAATGGCCGGCGGCCCCACTCAGCACGCCGATCTGAACCGCATCAATCTGGCCGTCTATGTAACCGACGCTGCCCACTACCGGATTCCCTCCACCGACGATACGGACGACAGCCCGGTAAACTCCGCGCCATACGCCGATAATCCTGTTGCGGAGGAACCCGCCGAACCTACCGCCGTCCTCTGCGCCGCCCCGTTGGACATCAACACGGCAACCGCCGAATGTCTCGACACGCTGCCCGGCATCGGAGCCGTCCGGGCTGATGCCATCGTAAGGCACCGCGAGGAGGTCGGGCCTTTCGTCTCCATCGACAGCATCACGGACGTGTCCGGCATCGGCAGCGGCACGTACCAAAAGATTGCTGACCTGATTACCGTCAGCCCTCGCTAAAGTCTGCCCAATGCGGCTGTTCCCGGACCTGGCTCTGGCGGCTCTGGTCGCCGGCGTCGGCCTTGGCCTGTGGCTGGACACGCCGCTGGCCTCTGCCCGCCCTCTGTTGCTGCTGATGCTGGCGGCGATAGCGATTGCCGTAGTCCTGCGACTGTCGCGAGTGCCGGCCGGCCCCGTGCTGGTAGCCGTGGCCCTGCTTTTCGGACTCTGGCGCGCCGAGGCGGCTCATCCGCCGGCGTTGCCGACGATTCCTACCGGCTCCGAAGTCAACGCAACCGTGCAGATTACGGACGCTCCGGCGCCCTCCGGCGGCCGTTACCGTTTTCGGGCTCAGGTAATATCCGACTCCGCTGAGGGGCCGGGCCACGTCCCCTCCGGAACCAACCTGCTGGTTCACGCCTTGCCGCCGGATGTGCTGGTTTCCCAACGCGACCGGCCGTTTCTGCGCTACGGCGATACCTTGCGACTGTCCGGCAGCCTGGAGCGGCCCCAGCCTATCGGCGATTTCGACTATGCCGCCTGGCTGGAGTCCCAGCAAATCGCGGGCGTAATGTGGGCGCGCCGCGTCGAGTCAATCTCAACCGGCGACGGCTGGAAAGCGATGGCAGCGCTGCATCGCGTCCGAACCGAGCTGGCGGAGGCCATTGGCAAAGGCATACCGGCGCCCCAGTCGGGGTTGGCGCAAGCGCTTCTGTTGGGCATCCGTACCGAACTGCCTCACGAGGTGAAGGAGTCCTTCCGCGATGCGGGAATGTCGCATCTGCTGGCGATTTCCGGCCTGCACGTAGGCATTGTGATGGCGTTGACGCTGGGGGCTGCGACCGCGGTAGTCGGGCGGAACCATCCCGTTGCCATCGCGGCGTCTTTGTTGGTGATATGGGCCTACGCTACCCTCTCCGGGCTTGACCCGCCGGTGACCCGGGCCGCCATTATGGGCAGCCTATTTCTAGCGCAGGGGCTGCTGGGGAGAGGGATGCGCGGCTTGACCGCGCTGCTGCTGGCCGCCGCGCTGATGGTAGGCATCGACCCGTCGCTGTTGTCGGGCCTGTCCTTCCAGCTCAGTTTTACGGCTATGGCCGGCGTGATACTAGCCCTGCCCATGATTGCCGCGCTGACCGCAACCGTGACCTCTCCCTTGTCCGCATCCGTCTCCTGGCCGGCCCGATGGGGTCAGTATGCGTTGTCGCTGCTGATTGCGTCGGTAGTAGTTTCCACCACCACCACGCTGGCAACGCTGCCGCTGACTGCCTGGCACTTCGGCGAGATTCCGCTGATGAGCGTGCCGGCTACAGTGCTGGCGATGCCGGCCATGCCGGCCGCGTTGCTGGGAGCAGCGGCGACGGCTCTGGCGGGACAGCTGGCCATGCTGACGGCGGTTGCGCTGGGAACGTTAGCCTGGGCGCCGCTGGCCTGGCTCACGTGGGTGGCTGACGTTATGCCGCCGCTGCTGCTATCCGCGCCCTGGCTAACTCCGGAGGTGATGGCGGCATGGCTGGGCGGGTTGGCGCTGCTGGCGGCGCTGGCGTCATCCCGGCGGATGCGCCTGGCCATCGCCGGATTGCGGCGGCGTCCCCGTTGGCGTCCGGGAGGTTTGTCGGCGCTGCTGTTCGGGGGAATTCCGGTCGCGGCCATTGTAATCCTGCTGCTCGTCGGACAGCTGACCGGCGCGAAAGCGGACGGACTGCTCCACGTGTATATGCTGGACGTAGGGCAGGGCGATGCAATTTTCATAATAACCCCCGACGGGCGCCAAATGCTGGTGGACGGCGGCCCCGATGCTCAGAGCATAACGACGGCTCTGGACCCTTTGCTGCCACCCGGCGATCGCAAGCTGGACGTGGTCGCCGCCACGCACTTGGACAGCGACCACGTTGGTGGCCTGCTCGGCGTCCTGACCCGTTATCGCACTGGCGTAGTGCTGCAAACCGCGGCGCAGACATCCGACGCTGCGCTGCATCCGCAATGGCAAGCAGTGCTGGACAGTCATGGGCATCCCACGGCAACCGTCCACGCCGGACACAGCATAGCGCTGGGGAGAGACGTAACCCTGGAAGTACTGCATCCTCCGGCTGGCAGCTCGCTGACGGGCAAACACAGCAGCTCCAATGACGCCAGCACGGTGATGCGCTTGGACTATGGCGACGTCTCGTTCCTGCTGACCGGAGATATTGAGGCTGATGCCGAGCGCCGTCTGGCGGCAACCGCCGGCGACAAGATTCGCGCCGACGTACTGAAGGCATCCCACCACGGCAGCCGCACGTCCACCACGCCGGAGTTTCTGGCCGGCGTCGGCCCCCGCAGCGCGGCGGTTTCGGCCGGCCGCGACAATCGCTTTGGCCATCCCCATCCGGACGTTATGGAAAGGCTGGAATCCTCGGTTGGCGCCCATCAGGTTTTCCTCACGGCCCGCGACGGAACCATTGAGTACGTCAGCGACGGCAAAGCGCTGTGGGCGAAAACTCATGGGGTGAGGGAGCGGAGCGACAGATGATAAAGTAGCTATGTCTCAGATGCGGAGGATCCATCGCGCACCGACGGGCCGGTACTCTGAGCGCAGCCAGCGGCATCCCAACCAAGGCGGACTGATTGGCGCTCGAATCATAGTCGGGCGTCGACCAGAAAAGCGGGGATCGCCGCATGAACTTCGTTAGCGAGAGCCTCTCGGTAGATGTGCAACGTATTGTTGCGCGCAGAGTGATGCTCCGTCCAGCGGTCAACGTCATCGAGCAAGCGATTCTCAGCTCCTAGCCGGAAAAGCTCGCGCCGGGTAACCCCGTCTCCGGCACTGGGGTTGACATTAACCTCCAGCCATCGCTTGATGAGCTTCCAAGACAATTCATAGGCGAATTCGAAATTTCTTGATTCCGTCGATCCGAAGCAGCGGGTCCAGAGCTACGTCCAAATCTACCGACCAAGTCCGGATACTGACTGAGCGACAGGGCCTTGTCGAGACTGGCAACGGCATTGCGCAGGTTCTCCAAGTCGGGCGGCACCTTTGTTCCACCCGCCATAAATAACATTCTCCGCACCGGAGGCCGTGAAGCAGCTTCAATCGCCCGTTGGGGTAGAGAAATATCGCTACCGGCGCCGCGCCCTCAAGTCCAAGTCGGGCAGAACGAACCCTCTACTTTTTCAGTTCAACGTACTGAGATAAATTCCGCCCTTTGGTGATTTCAGCTCTGTAAGAAGGCTGAATGCCGGCCTTCTTAACCAGGGCTCCGGTCGAAAAGCGCGACAGTTCAGCGGCGTATTTTATCCCGAACAGATGCATGTGGAGCATTTTCTCTCCGTCCGGGGCTCTGTCGTGCACTTCGCGCAGTTTGTCGGCCAGTTCTTGGATGTCCATAGATCTTTCTCCTTGCATCTGTTCCTTCCCAGAAGCGCCACGCCGATGCCGATGGCAGTCGCCAGCATTATCTACTGACAGGCGCTAGCTCAGCAAGTACGTAGATACGCCGGCAGCCGCTGCGCGGCCTCGCTGAGCCTCCGGTATGACAACGGCCGCTACTGCCGCTAAGGTACGTTGGCCGGTAGCGGTTTCCAACGCTGCTGCCCTTTCTTGAGCTCGGGCGATGTCGTGATGGTTCAGCGTGCCCGATATTTCGGCGAGCACATAGACGGGAGTGGCGTCGTCTCGGGATACTCCCTGCATTATGAGGTCAGTTACGGCCACGGCGGCGGCCATATCTATTGTAATGCGGTCTTCTTCCGCGGCCTTGTCCAGAGCGTCCAGCAAGGTTACCGGCATAGCCATGTCCAAGCTCTTGATGATTTGGGGTCGCCGGAGCCGAAGCTCCTGGGTGATACGAGGCAACAACCGGCGAGCGGCAGTTTGCTCCAGCACTGTACCGCGCAGATTTTCGAGGCTCTCGTGGAACTGTTGTTGGCGTTCTTCCAGCCGCTGTTGGCGTTCCAGCAGCCCTTGCTGGCCTTCCACCAGCCCTTGCTGGCCTTCTTCCAGCCGCTCTTGGCGCTCCAGCAGCCCTTGCTGGCCTTCCACCAGCCCTTGCTGACCTTCTTCCAGCCGCTCTTGGCGTTCCAGCAGCCCTTGCTGGCCTTCCACCAGCCCTTGCTGACCTTCTTCCAGCCGCTCTTGGCGTTCCAGCAGCCCTTGCTGGCCTTCCACCAGCCCTTGCTGACCTTCTTCCAGCCGCTCTTGGCGTTCCAGCAGCCCTTGCTGACCTTCTTCCAGCCGCTCTTGGCGTTCCAGCAGCCCTTGCTGGCCTTCCACTAGGCTTTGCTGGCCTTCTTCCAGCCGCTCTTGGCGCTCCAGCAGCCCTTGCTGGCCTTCCACCAGCCCTTGCTGACCTTCTTCCAGCCGCTGTTGGCGCTCCAGCAGCCCTTGCTGGCCTTCCACCAGCCCTTGCTGACCTTCTTCCAGCCGCTGTTGGCGTTCCAGCAGCCCTTGCTGGCCGCTCCTTAGCTCGTCGAGCTCCCGATGCACTTGGGCAAAGCCTTCGGTTACTACTTGGGTGAGGCGTCGCAATTCCTCAGCCAATTGCGCTACGATGCCGGGCAGTGCGCGTTCCTCGTCCGTGAGCAACTTGCGACGGATACGCTCCCTTATTTCGGGATGCTCGTCGAGGATCCGTTCCAAGTCTTCAACGGTTGCGATTTCGTGATGGACGGTCATTTGCGCGCTCCATTGCCTCTGATTCCTATTCTATCACGGTCGCTCACCGCTGGCTGGCGTTGCAGCGCCTCACAGCCAACGACCGAACCACTCCAACATCCGCTCCAGGTACTCTTGCCGCAGAGCCACGTGTCCCGTTCGCAGGAATCCGTGGCTGCAGCCAGGGAATCGCGCCATCTCAATCTCTTTCCCCAAGCGTTTCATCACCTGAAAATACTGTTCGCTCTGCCCGATGGGACAGCGTGCATCGTCCTCTCCGTGCAGCAGCAATACCGGCGTTTCCACCTGCGGCGCAAAGGTGATGGGGGAGCGTTGCAGCAGCCGGTAGGCCAGGCTGTCCACTCCCTGGGCCAGTTCGTCCGCCAGCGGGCGGCTGACTGACATACCGCCGGCGAGCCGGTTGGCCCATTGGGTCTCGCCAAACCCGGTGGAGATGTCCGAAGTGCCGTACATACTCCACAGGTCGATGCAGGGCGCGCCGGCTACTGCGGCGCGGAACCGTGCGGTATGCCCAATTGCCCACGTCGTCATGTAGCCGCCGTAGCTATAGCCGTGGACGCCCAACCGCCGGATGTCCACGTAATCCCGCTGGCACACGGCGTCCAACGCAGCCATGAGGTCCCGGTAATCTTCGCCGCCCCAATCGCCCAGCACAGCGTTGACAAACTCTTCGCCATAGGTTGAGGAACCTCGCGGGTTCACCGCCAGGGTCAGGTAGCCGGCTCCCGCCAGCGCCTGATGCCAGGGGACGAAAGAGTCGTAGAATGCTCCGTTGGGGCCGCCGTGGATCTCCAATATCAGCGGGTACTTTTGCCCGGCGTCAAAGCCCGGCGGATGGTACAGCCGACACTCAACGTCAAAGTCGTCGCGCTCCACGATGAACTTTTCCATAGTTGCCGACGAGCACTCCGCCAGCCAGGCGTCGTTGTGCCCGGTCAGCCGCCGTCGTTGGCCGGTGTCCGTTGCGACAGAGTGCAGATCCGAAGGCGCGGAGGGGGAGGATGCCGTCAGCGCAACCCGGCGCGCGTCCGCATTGATGGAAATTCCCGACAGCAGTTCGCCCCCGTAGGTAAGCGGCGTAAGGTTGCCCAAGCCGTCGCCGGACGGCGCTTCCAAGGTGTACAGCCGCGTTTCGCCGGCAGCGTCGGCAAGAAACAAGATGCGGCCATCTCCGCCATCGTCATCCGCGGTCCAGCGCAGTTCCAGCGGCGGGTAGATGCCGGGATAGCCCAGACAGGGCCGAATGTTGTCGTTGGTGATGCGGCGCGGCGGCTGGCCGGGTTCCAGCACGTACAGGTAGGCTTGCCACAGCGTCATCAGCTCTTCATCGTGTCCGCCCGCGGCTAACAGTCGCTGCCCGTCGGGAGACCATGTGACCGCCGCCGTGTCGGTTAGCCCTTGCGACCACAGGATCGGCTCCGGCGCGGATTGGCCGGCTGGTGGCGCATCCATCACGTACACCTCGTTAGATGCCGTAACATCTCGGGATTCCGACCGTCCCGATATAAATGCGATGCGGCAACCGTCCGGAGACCAGGCCGGCGCGGTGTCATCCCAATCGCCATCGGTTATTTGCGCAGCCTCGCCCGTGCGCGCGTCCACCACGAACAAGTGGAAGTGGCAGTCGCCCCGCCATCCTAATGCGTCGTGCCGGTAGCGGATGCGGCGAACTTCGCGCACTGCCGGCTCCGCGGCGGCGGCGTCCTTATCGGGGAGAACATCATGAGGGCAAACATCGGCCACCACCGCCAGCCGGGCCGAGTCCGGAGCCCAGGCGAATTCGCGGACGCCGTTGGGCAGATGGGTCAGCTGCGCGGCCTCGCCTCCGTCCGATGGCATCAGCCACACTTGCCGCCGGACTAACGCCCGTGCGTCGGATCGCAGAAAGGCCAGCATCGCACCGTCGGGAGAATAGCGGGGGTGGGTATCGGAGTTGCCGCGGGTGAAAGGCAACGACTGCGGCATACCGTTCCCGTCGCCCGCGTCCAGCCGCGCCAAATAGATGCGCGAGCGGCTTTCCGACACCGCATCGTCAAACCAGTTCAACACGTAAGCGCAACGGCGGCCGTCCGGCGTGATGGCGGGGTCGCTTGCAGTGGTCAGGCGGCGAAAGAGGTCGGGCCCTATGGGGTTCGGCATAGCAATCTCATTCCGTGCGGGAAAGACGTGAAAGACGTTGCCATTATAGCGCAGCATCGGGCCTTTCGCTTATGTTGCGGCGCCTTTGGGAGGGGCGCGGGTAGTGGGGTTGGGGTTGGCGGTGTTCATGGTGGTTGTTTCTCTCCTTTTGGTCGGTCGGTGGATTTTTGGTTGGGTTCCTGGGGGTTCAGGATGTCGGCGCTACGGCCCGAGAGCGTGCTTGCTATTTACGTCCTAGTCTTGCGCGTGCTAACGGCTGCTTGCGCAGTGCCCGTCCTCGCGCAGCGGTGGTGACGCCCGCCGTGCTGAGTGCGCCAGCCGGGTAATGTGACCGACCTCCGGCGCACCACAGTGGTGCAATGGATCCGACATGCCGCACAGTACGGATGCGGCGGATTAGACCGTGATGTCCTGAACCCCGTGAGACTCCTATTCAGTTGTGGTGTCGGGCGGTGTCCTGGCCAGGGACGGTTATCCGACGGTTCGCGCGGGGCCGGCGGATGAGCCTGACGGGGATAGGGTAAAGTACTGGCGTACGGTTTCGCAAGCGTTGGATGTCATCAATTTGTCAGAATCAGGATTTACGGGATTTTAGGATTTTCAGGATGGGGGTTGCGCCGCGGGTTGCGGGTTTTGGCGGAATGGCGGTGTGGGTGGGTTGTGGCTTATGAGCAGAAGTTGGGGAGTATGGCGCGGACGGACTGGTCGATGCTGGCAAAGATGGGCTGCATGACGTGGTCTTGCAGGACGTCGTTGCGGTTGATGCGGCGGTTGGCGGCTTGACGTTCGGCAACCAGGGCGGCGACGCGCCGGTGGGCGAGTTGGGATTGGGCGGTGAGGTTGCGATGATGGGGGATTCGGTGGTTGAAGGCCGGGATGGGGAGGTTTTGGACGGGGAGAAGCATGAAAGTTCTATCTGTTGGCTGACAAGCCTCTTGAAAGAAGTGCAACAAGCAGCTGGCGTTCAGTATGGCAGCTAAATAGTGGTTCGTGTCAGCATCCGCAGGGGCGAACCAGTACTGATTGTGATTGACTATGTCAGAGCTTGGTACAACGGAAGCATTAATGTAATTTCCGATACCGTTGTACACTATCTTGGAGTCGCTACGTAGATTAAGTTGCGATGAGAGGCCGCGTCCGCGGTCTAGTCGGGCGGTTAGATTGAGCGGCGACCTTGCGCCCTTGCGGTCAATATACTCCTGATTTGCCGCGTTCCAGTATTGACGAAACCTCTCTGCGTCGGCGCCCGGTGGCAAATCGTCAATTAGGCCGGTCCCATCTTTTGTAAATGGAGCGACGAGGTAATACCTCCCTGTCGTACCGAAGGGCAACAGCAGCTGAGAAAACAAAACGGGCTTAACAAACTGCTCCTCGACTGCGCCCTCGCGGTCGGTGTCCCGATACGCTCCACGGCCTTGATTGGTGTGAAAATAGACTATGCCGCGAGCGCGGGATTGGACGCGCTCGAAAAGAACCAACGATTGGGGGAATAGAGTCGCTCCAGTACGAAAAGCCGTGGAGTAAAGAGGGCTGGGCGCGGTGAGCCATTGCCGACGGCGGCTCCATTGCACGAGAGGTTTCACCTCCTCCCATGTCATACGAGTATTTACGGACTCAGTGGTGGCGGCAACCCAAATGTTACCTAACGGTACTGGCTGTGTAGGCGTTGTGGGATTAGTAGCGTCGATCTTGGTTCCGTAGATTACCGAGGAATTGGCCTGAGGGAACGGTGGGGCGTTGATGGAGAGTAAATCCCACGCTTCCAAGCTTAGGTCTGCTAATGTACGGTAGCGTCCGGCCTCGGGAGGCAAGCTCCATTCTCCGGAGCGGAAAGGTTCCCAGTGACGCGCTTGTAAAGCAGCGTAAGGCTGCACGAAGGCGAATTTGCAACCCGGTTGCAGGTAGTAATCAACGCAGGTAGCGACAAAGGTGGCCGCCAGATCGTTCTGTGTAGCCAAGTGAGCTCCGGCCCAGAGGCGGCGGTCAATGGCGTGACGCCGAAAAGCCTCCTGTCTTTCGTTGGACATTGCGTTGTACACGACCCAGGGGGGGTTGCCCACCAAGCGTGAAACCGGCGATTCGGACAGACGCAGGGGCTGCACCAAATTGGCAACGTACCACTGCCATACATTGTTGCGGCCGCTGGCAATGTACTGGCGAATACGCCGATAGAGTTCGACAGCCGCTTCTTGGTCAGACTGGCTTGTTAAGCTCAACAGCGCCAGTAGATTGGATTCGCTATCCGGGGTTTCCGGGCGATTGGCGTGGCCAAATATCTGCGCCAACAATTGAGGGAACCGTTCCAGTCCCAAAATAGTGTTGGGCAATCGGATGGGCGCGTCCGTCTCGACGGTGGGAATATCCACAGTTCCACCCATCTCTCCGGTTCGCTGACTGCGGCGGGTTTCCCATTGCAGGCTATCACCCAGATATACGGTGTCGTGGTCGGCGATGTTGGCGTAGTACGCAGCAAGCTCGCCAAATGCCAACATTTTAGTTGCTTTGGAAAGTTCTACTGCGACCGGGTGCAGGTCAATGCCGGCCACCAAGTCGTTGACAATTTCGACTTGCGCGTGAGGGCTTTGCACCAGCTCGGGGTGCTGGCGGGCATCTTCCAGCAGTAATTGGGTTGCGTGAAACAGGAATGTGCCGGAGCCGCATGACGGGTCCAGAACTGCGGGACCATTCAATTGGCCGACAACAGCCATCTCGATGGTTTCCTTACGCCAGTCCGCATCTAGAACCTCTTCGCAGACTGCCCGAGCCAACCAGTCAGGCGTATAATATTCCCCGAAGTCATGGCGAATATCGCGGGAGATGACGATGTGGTACAGGTCTTTCAGGGTATCCCGGTTAGCTGCGAGCCAGGCGTAATTATCGACCTCTTCCACCAAGGCGGCCACGGCTGCTTCGCCGTCGCTACCGGCGGCATCAAGCAACCATGCCGAGAAGCCTTGGGTGAGGGTGTGATGCAGCGGTTCCCGTCCGGTTTGCCGCAGTCCCCGGGGGCGCAGGGTTTCAGCGATGGCGCGGGCGATTACTACCAACATGGTGTGGCGGGCGAAGAGGTCGCGTTTGGCGTCGGGGTCATCGGGCGGGATGATAAATGCGCCGCGCAGGACGCCTTCCCAAAGCTGTTGCTTAACGCTGTATTCCGACGTGCTTTCGTAGCTTGCCGCCAGCGCGATAAAGGGCTGCACCAGTCGCTCGGCCCATTCTGCGTTATTGGTTGGCGGCAGCAGTTTGGCGGTGCGGTTGACGAAATCGTAGAGGTATGCCAGCAGTGTTTCGTCATCATCGGGCGTATTCAAACGCAGCGTGTTAATCAGGGTCAGATTTCCCACATCAGGCGAGTTGCGGCGGTAATCGTAAAAGCTCCATTCTTTGCCGTCAGTGATGGCGGCGCGCCAGCCGACGGCGATATCATCAAACGTAGTGGGGTGGACGGTAAGGGCGTCCAAGTAACGGACGGCTTGCTCTTCCGGGGTTTCGGTAGAGCCGTCGGGTTTAGTGCGGGCGTCGTCTTTTCGGCCCTGGCGTTTGGTTTCAAAGACTACGTTGCGGCAGTAGATGTCGATGGGCCCGTCGCCGGATGGGTACTGGGTGGCGAGGTCGGGATATTTGAGAGTAGGGAAGAGAAAGCCCAACACTGTGTGCAAGCGAACTTCGATTTCGGCTTCGGCGGTGGCTGCGGGCATTTGGCGGAGCTGGGCGACGATGCCGCGGGCTAAATCCCAGCGGGGAGAGCCCGTTACGTTGGGCTGTGCTGCGGTCATAATGTACATTCCATGGGGAGGGGAAATTGCGCATATGTCGGCTTTTCTTCCGGTTAGCCGGCGTTGGCGGGTCGGTGACGGTTACGGCTACGCCGGTGGGGATGGCTGCTGCTATTAGGCTTGCGCGCGGGGGATGATGCTTGTTGCGTGATGGACGGCTATGGGCGCGGGGCGTCAAGTGTAAATTACTTGCATGGCCTGGCGGACTTCGGCCATGGTTTGCTGGGCGACGTCGCGTTCGCGCTGGGTGCCGGCGAGGAGGACGTCGCGGACGTAATCCGGATGCCGCTCGTACCAGGCGCGGCGTTCGCGGATGGGTTCCAGGAAGCGATTGACGGCATGGGTAAGACGCTTTTTGACTTCGCTGTCGCTGACTGAGCCAGCGGCGTAACGTTCTTTGAGCTCGGCGACTTCGTCGGGGTTGTCGTTGAATGCGTCATGGTAGAGGAAGGCGGGGTTGTGATCCACGACGCCGGGGTCGGTGGCCCGGAGGCGGGGGTTTTGTCCGGTGACATCGGTTACCATGCGGCGGATGCGGTTGGCGACGGTTTCCGGGTCGTCGGCGAGGTAGATGGTGTTGTTGAGGCTCTTGCTCATTTTGGCCTGGCCGTCGGTGCCAACGAGGCGGGGAACACGACCGACGCGGGCGCGGGGGAGAGGGAAGACTTCACCGTAGAGGCGGTTGAAGCGTCGGGCGACGTTGCGGGTGTATTCGATGTGGGGAACCTGGTCCTGGCCGACGGGAACCAGGTGGGCCTTGGGCAGAAGGATGTCGGCGGCCTGGCTGATGGGGTAGTTGAAGAAGCCCAGGGTTATGGATTGATGCTCGGCTGCGAGCTGCGCGGTTTCGGCGCGGAGGGTGGGGTTTTTCTGATGCTGGCTCAGGGGGGTGAGCATGGAAAAGTACATGGTGAGCTCGGCGTGCTCGGGGACGTAGCTTTGAATGACGAAGGCGGACTTATCGGGGTCTAGGCCGACGGCGAGCCAGTCGGTGGCGACATCTAATACTGAGCGGCGGATGAGGCTGATGTCGTCGAGATGGTCGCTCATGGCCTGGTAATCGGCGATGAGGAAGAAGCAGTCGTATTCATGCTGCATTTGGGTCCAGTTTTCCAGGGCGCCCAGATAGTGGCCGAGGTGGAGTTGTCCGGTGGGACGCATCCCGGTGAGGATGCGTTGCAGGTCTGACATGGCGGTGGTCTCCTGGGTAGGTGATGGGGCAAGCAGGCAGCCTTCGCCGGCAGGTTGGGCCTTCAGAGGCCGGCGAGGGAGCGGGCGCGCAGTTGGACGGATTGGGGCAAGGCGTCGCGGGTTTGCCGGCTGCGCCGCAAGTATTTTAGCAGGTTGTGGGCGGCGGAGGCTTTGCATTCGCCACAGAGGAGGTCTCCGGAGCGGCAGCGTTTTTGCAGCTCGGCGTAGGCGTCGGGCTCGGGCGTGGCGTGGAAGGCGTGGAGGCTGGAGACGCTGCAAACGCGGGGGTCGGGGTTGCCGCCCTTGGCGCGCTGCTCCGCGGAGGTGCGACGTCCGCCGGTGTAGGCGCGTCGGATGCGGCGGCGGATGTCGTCAGGATGGTCGTCGTAGGCGATGCGCCCCTGGGGGACGGCGTTGGTCATAATTTCCACGGCGCTGCCGGTAGTCGGGTCGTGGTAGGTGGCGAGGCTGCGCATGGCGCGGAGGTAGAGGGCGGAGGGCTTGAGGAGTCCAAAGCGGTCGGCGACGCTGCGGGCCATGCGGACGTACACGTCGCCGCCGATGCCGTCGATGACCAGGGTGCGGCAGGGGCCGCCGAATTCAGGCTGCTGGATATGGAGGATGTCGGCGATGCGCAAGAGGGGGAGAAAGGTATCGGTGGCGCTGCTGTTCAGGCGGAGGCCGAGGGCCGAGTTGAGCAGACTTAAGGGAGTAACGCGGCCCAGCTCAAAAGCGGCGGTCGTGATGGCGGGGCGGTCGAGTTGCAGGTAAGCGTCGGCGCGGCGGAGGTCGAGGCCATTGGCGGCCAGGGTAAGCAGACGGTCGAGCATATTCCGGCGGGCCTCCGGGCGGGAATGGGTCTCGTCCCGGAAAGCGAGGATGATTGCGGCGCCCAGTGACTGGAAGTAAGTGAGCAGGCTGCCGAGAGCGCCATGGGTCAAGTGCATCGGGCCGTGCGCGGGCATGGCAGCGACGACCTTGCAGGGATGGCCGTCGGTGAGGGCTTGCAGGAACAAGTCGGCGTCGCGGCTGGCGACAATCTGCCCGGTGAGTATGTAAGGATGAGGAGGATCAAACCACTGGGCAAAGCGGCGACGCTGTTCCGGGTAAGCTTCGTTGAGTCCGGTAACGCGAAGTTCCTTGATGAGTTCGTTTTCGCGGGCCAGGGGCTGGTCGCCGGTGCGCACAACTAGGGAAGGGGTGGCGATGTCGGCTTCTTCGGCGCTGGTTTCGGGAGAATCGGCGTCCAGGATTTGGCCGTGGAGGCGGCTGAGGCGCTGGGCGATGTCGTTGAGGGTGCGTTCCTGCACTTCGCGGGCGTTGGAGAGGAGGAGGCGGGCGATGTCTTCGGCGGTTTCGGGAGACAGGCCGAGCTGACGGGCGCGGCGTCGGGCGCTGGCGAACAGGTTTTCCTCGACGGCGGGTTTGTGGATGGTGTCGCTTTCGAGGTATTTTTCGGCGGCGACGTTGCGGGAGGCTTGGATACGGTCGTGGGCCAACTCCAGGATGCGGTGGTGGCTGCCGGCGATGATGGCGCGCTGGCGCGCCCGATATTCGGCGTAGGGTAGGCCGGGGGCGGGCATTGCGGCGCGGACTTGCGCCGGGTCTTCGCCGGCGAGCAGACTCTGAACGCCTTGCTCTATGGTGGACACTTCGGCCAAGCGGCGCCAGTCGGCGGGAACCGGCGGCATCGGATGTTGGTCCAACCAGGCGGACAGCAGGGGCATCCGCGCATCGTAGATTGCTACCGCCGCCGGCATTGACAAGCGCGGGCGGAGGGTCAAGGCAGGCATGAGGCAATCGCGGCGGTAGGCGGCCAGGTACTGCTCCCGGCAATGTCCGGATGGGGGCGTATCCTGCAAGTAATGGGCGTGCCGTTCTACGCAGACCAGGTCCAGTTGGGCGGAATGCCACAGCAGCCTTGCGATGTGGGCGTTGGGAGCGGGGTTCCAAGCGTCCAGGAGAACGCTGCGCACGGCGGCGACAAAAGGCTCAGGGGCGCCGGCGCCGCGCAGCCAAGCGTCGACGATGGCGGCGGAAAGCTGGGAGCGATGGGAAGCGTCGGGCCGACCGGAGAGGAGGAAAAGCGCCGCCACGTTGATTATTGCAGCGTCGGCAGCCGGGGCGGAGTCCGACAGTTGGGCTGCGGTTGCGGAGATGCGGCGGGCGGCGGGCAGGCCCTCGGCGTCGGAGCGGCCGGCGTAGATGGCGGCCAGCGAATCGGCCAGCCGATGAGCGTCGGGCGCGTAGGATTGGATGGTGGCCATTGCGGTCAAGCGAGTAGGCTCGGATGACCACATAATACCAGCAATGGGCGCCGCCAATCAGCCGGCTAACCGATTGAGGAAGCGGGCGATGGCAGCGTTGACAGCGGCGGGCTGTTCCAGGGTAACGAAATGGCCGGAGTTGGGGACGACCACGACCTGGGCGTCCTGCAATTCCCGGCCCAGGTATTCGGCGTAGCGCACCGGCGTCATTACGTCGTCGGCGCCGACAATGACCAACGACGGGATGGCGATTTCGCGCACGCGCTGCATCGCGTCGAACCGGTCGCAGCAGGAGAGGTCGTTGCGCTCCACCAAGGGGCCGGATTGGAGGGCGCGGGCGACCAGCCGGGGGGCGAGTTCGGGGTTGATGGCTTCGTAGTAGGCCGGAGCCTCGGCGCGCCATTGGGCATCGTCCAGGCAGCGATTGAGGTAATCGGGGTGGACGCGCAGCCTGGCGCCAGCGCCGATGAGAACCAGCCCGGCCAAGTCCTGGGGGAAGCGCAGGGCGTAGTCCAAGGCGATGGCGCCACCCATGGAGTGACCGAACAACACGAAGGGCGGGTAGTTTTGGGCCAGGGCATACTCGCGGAGCCAGTCCGCGTAGCCGGCGATGCTGTCTTTGGGCTGGCCGTGAGGGTGGCCGGGGAGGTTGACAGCGTCGGCGTTGGGGAAATGTGCGGTTTGATAGTGATAGGTGAGTTCGTTCTGGCCGGAGCCGTGAACCATGAGGAGCTGCATGGAGGTATGTCCTAGCATTGTGAATGTTCCGGAACATGAAGGCTAATTTGCGTCAAATATTGCATGAGTAAAACCATGTCCCGATGCTCATAGTATAATCTGCGCTGTAACAACTCAAAACTCGGTGACTCTGGCAAATCGGATATTGGACGTCACAAAATCAGACATCCGGAAATGATTGCCTCAGCAAGTGCAAAATCGCTTCTTGCACCGCTTGTTCAGAACGTAAAATGAAATTGGGGTTGAACAAAGCTTGCACTCGGCCGTTTTGGTCAAACACAAAATTATCTTGGTATGTCTGATTGCAGTATTGGCATTGCGGAATAGTGTTGTCCAGTGTGAGCGGTCTGTTTGGGTGCATATGACCTTGCTGCAACTCAACGATAGCGTCCGGGTTTAGCGGAAGGTGCCCACCTTCTCTACTGCCGCACGTAACGCAGCGAAAATCATAGACAGCTTTCAGTTCCTCGAATGAGGTAGCAGCTACTCGTCCAACGCGACGCAGGCGCCTATGTAAAAAATCTGGCTTGACGGTTGTCACGTCCCTGAGCATATGATACCCGGGTGGCACAATCTCATTTTCATCGATAGCATTACCTCGGTTCAGCACGTTCCATCCATCCGCGGCTAAGTGGCGCACTTGCTGATCAGCGCCCGCATTGGGCTTGACAGAACGCACAAAAGCCGATACAGTGTCCTTGTGAACTAACTTTCTAACGTGCTTGTGGAGGTATATGAGGTGCAGAGCTTTGTTCGAGCCTTCGGCCGGCATTCTTACGTCGTATCGCCGGAGATGCTGTTGATGTAAGCTAGTGAGTTCATCGTAACGGCTTTTGATTTCATCGGTGGACATATAAACGTGCGGCCCGTCGATCCCAAGTCGTGTGGTTGTCACAATATTCACCTTTTCCAAGTCAGGAGGATTGTAAATGACACCAGTTGAAAAAGCCCAGGATGCCATCCGCCTTTTGGAGGAAGCAATCATGGAGGTTCTCAAAAACGAATCACCAAACGGTGTTGGCCCCGCCGATATGAGTAGAGCATTGCAGATTTACCGGGGCGCTGAAGCAGCGGGCAACGGCCCTCGTCTCAACGATAGCATCGTTACAGCAGTAATGGACAAATTGGAGGAGGAGGGGAAAGTCGTTAATGATCGGACTGCATCACGTGGTCGAAAAGGACGCCGCTATATTCAGTGACCACTCTAGGGCTACAGCCCATTGCCCTGAGACGGCGGAGAGCTATATCGACATATTCAATTTCAGTGTCTATGCCGATGAAGTGCCGCCTCAATTTGTGGGCTGCCACAGCGGTAGTGCCGGATCCAACAAACGGATCTAATACCGTCTGTGTAATGTCTTCTGAAGTAGTGAACGTGTCAATCAGCCGTTCCATAAGAGCCACTGGCTTCACAGTCATGTGGTCGATGTTGCGGTTAGGCTCAGGTTTAATATCAATCACAGTCCCAGGGTAGTGCCCATCGACTCCCACTTTGGGGTTAATCACTCCGACGTTCCATTTGAGGTAATTGTCGACAAAACTACCCTCGCGAGGTTTTTGAGCCAAAAGTATAGGATCAAACTGCGGCCGCAGCTGTGGAGTTCGACGGTCACCTATTTTTGATATGATATCGTCCTTCTCGCTATCCGACAGGCTCATCTTTTTGACAAAATGACGCAACGAGAACCCTTTCGGTTGACGGTTATAACGCCACGACATCATGTCCTTGACTTCGAAGCCTGCTTCCTCCGCAGCCATCGCCACGGCATGATAAAGCCTCCCTTGGGCAAAGACACACATAAATGCTCCGGGCTTTAGCACGGAGTAGCAAAACTCTGCGACGGGTTTGAAAAATTTATAGAGGTGTTTAGATTGGCGGCGATCGTACTTCATCCCGGTAGGGAGGCCCTTAACTACGCCTCCTTTGGCTTTTCGAACAGCAAGCCGCTTATGGTTCCAGTCATCCCCCATGCCGTCAATGAAGTACGGAGGATCCATCGCCACCAAGTCTATGCTGTTATCGGGGATTTCGCGCCGGTTCTCCCGGTCGAACGCTTGGAATATCACCCGGCAATCTCCATGATACAGTGTGCCGCTCATGTCAACTCCCTCCAAGCTACCATTGGTTTGAGGCATTGGGTGCCTGCGATTTTGCAGGTATCATACCCCGCGAACGTTTGTATGTCAATAGAAGGCAGCGTTGTACATAAAGCAGAGGCTTTGACAACGCTGCCTTCCTGTGATTAGAGCAATGGGGCCTGGCCGTTGAGCGCAGCGTCGGGAGCGTCATCGTCTTCGCCATCATCGTTGTCCGTGGGGTCGGCGATGGTAGAGTCGGCCGGGATAGGTGAAGCGTCGTCCGTGTCGTCGTATTGGCTGTCGGCTTCGGCGGCGACGGCTTCGGCCTGGGCTAGGGCTGAACCGGCGGCGGCAGGGTCGGCGCCGTTCTGGCGGGTGGGGTCTTCCTGGCTATAGTCGTTGGCGCGGAAGCAGGCGATGGATACGACGGAGTCGTCGCCGCCGCGTTCGCGCCAGATGATGACGCCCTTGGTCTGCCGGGTGTTGACGACTTTGACTTCGGCGAGGTTGATGCGAACCACCTGGCCGTGGGCGGAGATGATAAAGACTTCGTGGCCCTCTTCTTCGTTCATTTCGGAGGAGTTGACGACTTTGGCGTCGACCACGGGGCCAGTGGGTTTGTCGCTCTGGTCAACGGCGAAGGTTCTGACGCCCAAGCCGCCACGGTTGGTCTCGCGATAGACTGCTTCGCCTTTGCTGTTGTAGAGGGGGGTGGCTTTGCCGTAGCCTTTTTCGCTGACCACGAGGAGGAACTCGTTTTCGGGGTCATTTACCACATCCATTGCCACTACCCGGTCGCTGCCCAGGTCCATGGTGACGGTCTGCTCTCCGAGCTTTGTTTTCATGCCGATTACGCCGGAGGCGTTGCGGTTGCGCTCGGGGATGCTGGCGACCGGGCAGAGGAGGGCCTGACCCTGCTCGGTAACGAGAATGATTGAGGCGTCGGCGGATACGGGGCGGACGGCGATCATTTCGTCGCCATCCTGCACTTTCATTGCGTTGAGGCCGGACTTGCGGAGGTTTTGCAGCTGGCCGGGCCGCAAAGCGTTGACGCGCGCGTTGCGGGTGGCAAAGACGTAGAGACGGTTGTACTCGTCGCGGGTGGCGGGGAGCATGGTCTGCACCTGTTCGCCGGGTTGCAGGGGGATAAGGTTGACCAGGAGCGTACCGCGCGCAGTGCGGCCGGCGTCGCTGGGGGTTTCGTACACGTTGAGGGGATACACGCGGCCCTTGTTGGTGAAGAACAGGAGCTGGTCGTGGGTGTTGACGACGGCGATCTGCATTACTGCGTCGTCGTCGCGATTGTTGGCGCCGCGGACGCCTTTGCCGCCGCGTCGCTGGTTGCGATAGGTGCTGATGGGGACGCGCTTGATGTAGCCGCGCTGGCTGAGGGTGACTACAACGTCTTCCTGAACGATGAACTGTTCGATGGACTGTTCTTGCAGTTCTTCAGGGATAATTTCGGTGCGGCGGGCATTGGCATGCTTGCGCTTGACTTCGCGGGTTTCGCGCTTGATTTCGTTGCGGATTTTCTGGGGGTTCTGCAAAAGGTCTTCCAGCTGGGCAATGGTTGCCAGCAGGTCGTTGTACTCTTCATCCAGGCGCTGGCGCTCCAGGGCGGCGAGGCGGCGGAGCTGCATATCCAGGATGGCCTGGGCTTGAATTTCGGTGAGGTCGAACTGCTGGACGAGGTTGTTGCGGGCGGTTTCGACGTCTTGGCTGCTGCGGATGGTTGCGATGATGGCGTCGATGGCGTCGAGGGCTTTGAGGAGTCCCTCGACGATGTGGGCGCGGTCGCGGGCGCGGCCCAGCTGATATTCGGTGCGCCGGCGGATGACCTCTTCGCGGTGGGTGATGAAGTTGCGGATGAGTTCTTTGAGGGGAAGTTCCTGGGGCTGGCCATCCACCAGGGCGAGCATGATGGCGTTGAAGGAGGAGCGCAGGGCGGTGCGCTTATAGAGGTTGTTGAGGATTACGGTGGCCTGGGCATTGCGGGAAAGTTCGATGACTACGCGGATGCCGCGGCGGTCGGATTCGTCGCGGATTTCGGTAATGCCGACGAGGGTTTTATCGCGGACAAGGGAGGCGATTTTCTCGACGAGGGAAGCTTTGTTGACCTGGAAGGGAAGTTCGGTGACGATGATGCGCTGGCGGTTGTTGCGGGTTTCTTCGATTTCGGTAACGGATTCCATGATGACACGGCCGCGGCCGGTGGCGTACATATCGCGGATGCCGGAGATGCCGCGGATGCGTCCGTAGGTAGGGAAGTCGGGGCCGGGGACGATGGCCATGAGCTGGTCAACGTCGGTATTGGGATGGTCGATGACGTGGCAAACGGCGTCGCAGATTTCGCCCAGGTTGTGAGGCGGCATATTAGTAGCCATGCCCACGGCGATGCCGGAGGAGCCGTTGACCAGCAGGTTGGGCATACGGGAGGGAAGGACGCGGGGCTCTTTGATGGAGTCGTCGAAGTTGTCGGAGAAGTCCACGGTTTGCTGGTCGATGTCGGCCAGCATTTCGTCGGCGATGGGGGTGAGACGGGCTTCGGTGTAGCGCATAGCGGCGGGAGGGTCGCCGTCGATGCTGCCGAAGTTGCCCTGCCCGTCGACGAGGGGGGCGCGCATGGAGAAGAGCTGAGCCATGCGGACGAGGGCGTCATACACTGAGCTGTCGCCGTGGGGGTGGAACTTGCCAAGCACTTCACCGACGATGCGGGCGCTCTTGCGATACTGGCTGCCGGGGCGGATGCCCATGTCGTGCATGGCGTACAGGATGCGACGCTGGACGGGCTTGAGGCCGTCGCGCGCGTCGGGGAGGGCTCGGGAGACGATGACGGACATGGCGTAGGAAAGGTAGGACTCCCGCATTTCGTCCGCGATGGGACGGGGGTTGAAATCGTCGCCGGTTTGCTGAGGGGGGGCGGTAGTCATCGTGTGGCGCTCCTTTTGTGGTTACGATTCGCTTAATGTACGATTGGCGATAAACAGCTGGGCGCGTTCCACCAAACCGAGGAAAAGGCTGTTGAAAGCGGAGGGCGCTTCATCGGGGCGTTCGGGCTGGAACTGCAAGCCGATAACCCAGCCATGTTCCTTGCTTTCCAGTCCTTCAATGGTTCCATCGTCCAGCTGGTAGGCAATGGACATCAGGCGCTGGGCGCGCTGGGGTTCGCGCAGGGCGAGTTTGTGGCGGCTGTTGACGCGGAACATACCGGCGCTGCCGATGATGGCGGCGACTTTGGAGCCGGGGGACAGGTAGATTTGATGGCGCAACGGCGCGGCGCCGTCGTCGGAATTATGCCGAGCGACGGGAGCCGGAGGCTGACCGCCGAAGTGGGAGTTGAGGAGGTGCATCCCGTCTCCAGTGGCGAGGACGGGCATATCGGCGGCGAGGGCGGCGGCGAGGAGAGGGGCGGCATGGGCGGCGGCGCCGTCCGGGATGAAGAGGCCGCCGGCTTCGGCGATGGCTTCGGGGCCTTCGCCGGGGTCAATGATGCGAGCGTGGCCGCCGGCCGTCTCAACGGCGCGGATGCCTGGAGCGTGGCGCAGGTCGCTGCCGTTGCTGTTGTCGGCCGGGATAGCGATGGTGGGCAAGGGGCAATCTACCAGGAAGAAAAGTCCAGTTTTTATTATACTAAAAAAGATGCCAACGCGCTTGTTCGGCAGATTGCCGCTTTCGTACGAAATCAGGGACTATCCTGCGCCAAGCAAGTTGTGGGCTGAATAAAGCGGCAGGGGCAGGCCCGCAGACCCGCCCCTGCCGTTGCCGCTTCCCAACTATCGGGCAAGCGCAGCGGTTTGCCGCCGGCTTACCAGACCATCAGGTTCCAGCAGTTGCCGCCGGCGCTGCAGGTCAGGCTGCGGCTCTTGCCGCCGAGGGCTACGTCCTCAACGTCCTCGGTTACCAGGATCCAGTAGGGCTCGCCGGCTACCAGTTCCTCCAGGGTGTTGAGGCCGGCGAACTCCGGACGGGGGTCGTAGAACAGCCACTCCTTGCTCACCCCGTCAAAGTAGAACACCGCGCCCACGCTGTCGCCCAGCGGCGCCAACGCTTCGGCCACCGGCGTGCCGGTTCCGATGGGCCCTTCGGGGAGGATGTCCAAGTTGCCGATGGCTACCGTGTTGTTGACCTCCAGCAGCACGCTGTACGTGCCGGGGTCAAGGCCCGGGATGACGATGTCTTCCACCGTAACCGCGCCGGAGCCGTCGGTGCCGGGCGTTCCGGCAGGCATGACATCCCGACCGCCGATTTCAATCCGGCTGACGCGGGAGTGCACCGGCATCTTCTCCACCGACAGCGTGATTTCATCACCGGGCTGACCCTCGCCGGGGTCGACCATGATGATGGACGCCGGCACTTCGTACTCGCCCAAGCGCACCAGGTCGCTGTACTTGGCCTCAATCGCGCTGGTGGAGGGTATCGGCACGTTGCCGTCCACCTGATGCTCGATGAACCAGCGGCCCGAGCCGTCGGCGTACACGCTGTACTGCCGCATCCGGTCGCCGTCGGTTACCGTGACGGTGATGGCGTCAATGGAGTTTTCCGGGTTGTCCACCGGCCAGTTTTCGCCGGAGATGGTTACGACGTCGCGCGGGCCGGCGATAGCCGGCGTGGAGCTGACGGCAGGCTCGAGGATGGTGATTTCCACCTCGCCCTCGTAACCCTTCTTGTCCACAACCTTGATGCTGTGCTTGCCCGGCGTCAGGGTCGGGTTGGAAGTAGCATCATCAGCGGGCCACACTGCTATGGCGGCGACGAACTGGCCGCCGCTGGACACCTCGACTTCGTCGTCGCTGTCCGTGGAGTCATCGTACACGTACAGAGGCACGTCGCCGATGGTGATTTTCTCCGCCATGATGCCGCTGCCGGCGCCCGTGGCGAAGCCCGTTCCGGTGAGGGTAATCCGCTCGTTGGGATTGACTTCCATCTTGCTGACGTTCAGGACGGCGGGCAGGATGGTTACTTTGGTGTCTTCGGACTTGGTTCCCCACTTGGCGTCAACGCGCTTGGTGCCTTTCTGAGGCGGCAGCTTGAAGGTCGCCGTGGCGGAACCGTCGGAGCTGATGCTGGTGGAGCGTACGCCGTCTTTGATGACTACGCCGCCCACTTTCAGCTCCACGAAGGCTGCCCCGGCGACGGGGAAGTCCTCGGCGAACACGGTTACCTCATCGCCGGCTTGGCCTTCGGCGGGCGACACGCTGATGTTGGGCGTCAGTTCGAAGTCCTCAACATCCTCGCCGGAGGTGCGGGCTTCGCCATCTTCCACGCAGATGAGGTTGTTGTTGCCGGGCTTGAAGGTGGGTACGGTAACCTCAAAGGAGATGGCTACCTTGTCGTCGCTGCCCACGGTGGCGCTGCCGGCCTCGGTTCCGGTGGGAATGATGCCCCGTTCGCAGAGGTGGCGGGCGAAGACCTTGTCGCTGGACGCCTTGTCCTTGCTGGCGACGGTGTAGGTCATCTCGGTTTCGTTCAGCGTGTAATGGAAGCAGAACTCCTGGCCGGCGCCGGGGCCCATGGCTGCTTTCATCTTGTCGCAGTCCAGGGTTTCCCACCATTCGGCTACGGCGTAGCGGGCGGCCTTGCGCTGGGCGACGTAAGCGGAAGCGGAGACGCCGTTGTTGAAGCCGCTGCCGGTTACCGTCAGCTCTTCGCCACGCTCGCCGTCCGTGTCGGAGAGGGAGATTTTGGCGAGGGTGCTGACGTACACCCCTTGACGCTTCTGGATGGTGCGATTGCCGGTAGCGGTTTTGGCGCTGAGTTCCATGCCCTTTTCCATCAGCCGCTCGATGCGGCCGGGGAGGGAATCGTCAAAGCCCAGCACGTCGAAGGCGACGGTGTGCGTCCCCGCTTCGGGTGGGTTTTTGATGCCGGAGCTGCCCAGGATGACCATGGTCAAGTCCTGGCCTGGGTCTAACCCGTTAGAGCCTTCGCATTCGTCCGAATCTCCGGTGCACATATCAGGGATGCGGACGGTAATGCTAACGTCGTCCTTGTCATCGTCAAAGTAGGAGTCGGTGTCAATCTCCGGGGCTTCGGTGGCGTAGACCGGGGCGCCGTTGCCAGTGGCGACGGTGGCCGGGGAGTTGGCGACGAAGTAGATTGAGTTGGCCGGAATGGCATCGGGAACCTGGAAATCGTCTTCCAGGAACAGCGCGACGCGGGAGCCTACCGGAAGATTAGCATTCAGGCGGTTCAGCTTGACCGTGAGCTTGGGCGCGCCGCCCGACGTGGTGCTGTCCGACGCAATCGTGCCGGTGGCTCTGGTGTTGGCAAAGTCCTGCGCCTTGTCCTTGTCGATCCGGAGGGTCACCTCCGAAAACGGGCCGGTGCCGGCGGAGTTCGTGGCCGCCACCTCGAACTTCCACCAACGGTTGTGGTCGCCCTGTCCATTGTCAGACGCCCCAGTGTCGAATCCAGCGCCTGAGAATTCAGTAGGATAATTCGGGTGCTGGTCGTTCTTCCAAGAGTTTTCGTCGTGAACCGTGGTCAGGGAGGTGCCGATGGTAGCGGTCGTTCCGCCAAACCAGCTCTTAAAGTGATAGGAGGTAACCGGGCTGCCCCCGTCATCCGCCGGCAAATCCCAGTAAGCCTGGATGAAAGCTGCGGGCGCATCGACAACGTCAATGCCTGTCGTAGTGGTGCCGCGCGCCAGGTTGTCCGCTGCGCTTAGCCACCACAATTGATGCACCTTTAGATTCTGCACCTTGCCGGGCACGGTTGCCGCCGGGGTTCCCGTTGCAGAAGTACTCCAGGGGCCGGAGGTAGCCGCGCAAGTGACGCGCACCTGCACTTCGTAGGCGGAGCCGTTGGTGAGGCCCTCAATCTGCGCCGCCCCGGAGAGGTTGCGCTGGTTGACCGTAATCGTGCCGGTAAAGGCCGTGAAGGTGCCGGAGGTTCCTTGCCGGTATTGAATGTCGAACCCGGTGTATTCCGGGCTGCCGTTGGTGGCGGCGGCGGATTGGCCATCCACCGCAGCGGGGAGCATTACGGCCAGGGCCATGTTTTTGGCCGTCAGGGTAGGGGCAGCCGGCTTGGCAGTAGGGGTGGTTTGGAAGCCGGTTCCGCCCTCGGCGCAGGCGCCTTCCTGGGCGCTGGCCGGGCCGGGATTAGGTAGGGCCAGGAGGCCAAAAAGGGCCAGCGCGCCGACCACTGCCAAAGCCGTGATGGCCAGCGGCGCCGACCGTGTGAGTTTTTGGAGTTTGGGTTTCATATGGATAAAACCTCCGGTGTGGCTGGTGTGGGGTTCCGGCTGGGGCCGGAACTATGGTGTGGGAATGTCCGGCGGGGTGGACCTCGGGGGGGGGGGGGGGGGGGGGGGGTAATGAGCATGATGCCTCCTTGTTGTCAGAATCAGGATTTACGGGATTTGGGGATTTTCAGGATTTTGGGTTGCCTCCGTGGTGTGGGTTGCGGCTTGCGCCGGGCGTTTGCTAGGCATTATAAACCGGGAAGTATTACGGGAGTATTACGAGAATGGGGGAATTTCGGGTGATTTGGCCGGATTTTGGGGGAATGGACGGGATGGATGGGGTTTGAGGGCAGGCCAAGGCAATCACGAAGCGAAACGGATTGTTTCGGCGCCGGCCTGTGCTATCATTCCCAACACGATTGACCCCATTAATCGGCAGCGGATTTAGCGGTCAGACTGGCCGGGCCGCCATCCCAAAGCCTCATCCCGGCATCGCCCGGTCAACTGTCAAAATCGGTTACACTCGCGCCGCCGCCACGCTGCGCGGATTAAGCCCAGCGCCATCATAATGACCAAACGCGCCGTCATCATCCAACACCACCCTTGCGAAATCCTCGGCGGCAACTTCACTGCCGTCTTGCAGGACGCCGGCTTTACTCTCGCCGCTGTTCCCGTGTTCGCCGGCGCGCCCGATTTCCCCGCCTTTGACGTCCCTGACCTGTCCGACGTCGCCCTGATAGTCTCCCTCGGCGGCCCCATGTCCGCCAACGACAACTACCCGGCCCTCCGTCAGGAGACAGCCTACCTGCGGGCCGCCGCGACGGGCAATTTGGGCAGTGTCGCGCCCACGCCCGTAGTTGGCGTCTGCCTCGGCGCGCAGCTGCTTTCCCGCGCCCTGGGCGGCGCCGTCGCTCCCACCGGCGGCTACCAGTTCGGCCTGCGCAAAATCGACATTACCGCCGCCGGCGCATCCGATCCGGCCTTCGGCGAAATCAAAATCCCCCTGGTTCCCACCCTCCATGGCGAGCAGTTCACCGTGCCGCCCAACGGCGTTTTGTTGGCGCAGGGAACCATGCTGCGGCGCGATGGCGGCTACGTTCGCTTCCCCATGGCCTTCCGCTGCGGAGCGTCCTACGGCTTTCAGTTCGAGCCGCAGCTGACCCTCGACGAGCTGCAAATCTGGAACCGTGAGCTCGCCGGCGACTACCATCTTATGGGCGCGCGCTTCGACCCGACAGAAGAAGCCGCCCGCAACCTCCGCGAGTTCGCAGCCTTCGCATACTGCCACGAGGCGCAGATGGCGCGGATGCTGCGCGCTATTCTGACGCAGGCGGGCTTGTCATAGCGACCGGACTTGCCGCAACCGGCATCATGAACCACCTGTTTCATTCGGGCGATAACCTGGACGGCCTGCGCCGGCTGGCCGACCGGGGCGTCACCGTCGACTTGGTCTATATCGACCCGCCCTTTGCTACTAATAACGAGTTTCTGATTGACGACGCGCGCGCCAACAGCGTCAGCGCATCCGGCCGGCTGGCCTACTCCGACCGGCTGCGCGGTTCCGCCTACCTGGACGCCCTGAGCGAACGCCTGTCCGCCATTCGTAGCATAACGTCGCCCGCCGCATCGCTCTACGTCCACATCGACGTCAAGATGGAACACCGCGTCCGTCTGCTCTTGGATGACGTTTTCGGCCCCGAGAACTTTCGCAACAGCATCACCCGCATCAAGTGCAACCCCAAGAACTTCGACCGCTATTCGTACGGCAACGTCAAGGACGCCATCCTGTTCTACTCGGTGTCCCCGGAGCGCATCACCTGGCATCCGCAGCGCGAGCCGCTGTCGGATGACGAGATGGCCCGCCTGTACCCGCACACCGACTCCGCCGGACGCCGCTATGCCACCACGCCGCTGCACGCGCCCGGCGTCACCGCCAACGGCCCCACCGGGCAGCCCTGGCGCGATATGCCGCCCCCGCCCGGCCGCCACTGGCGCTACCCGCCGGCCCGACTGGACCAGCTGGACGCCGCGGGCCTCATCGTCTGGAGCCCTACCGGCAATCCCCGCAAAATCCGCTACGCCAGCGAAGCCGCCGGCAAACTCCCGCAGGACGTCTGGCTCTACAAAGACCCCCAGCGACCAGCGTACCCAACTCAGAAGAACGCCAAGGTGCTGGAACGCATCATCCGCACCTCATCCAACCCCGGCGACACCGTGCTGGACTGCTACGCCGGCAGCGGAACCACACTGCTAACGGCGGCGCGGCTCGGCCGCCGCTTCATAGGCATGGACGACTCCCCAGCAGCCCAGCAGGTGATTGAAAAACGCCTGCGCGACCGGCAGATTAGCTGGCAACGCCTGGCGTAGGAGTGAATAGCATGGCAGAACAACAGCACTCATCACCGCTAGATTTCGAGGCGATTGAGCATCAGCAAAACTTGGCTAATCGTGCAGAAATGGTAAAAGAAATCGCCCGAAGGTCGGAGCGACTGCGAACGCGCATACTGCATTTTGCAGAACAATTTGACGTTCCCGAGGCCGATTTCTGGCGGGATTTGGAAGCGAATCCTAACGGGCCACTGGCAGCGGTTTTGGCTCGAGAAGCCCGTCGTCAAAACGTCCATGAAAGAACTGCTGCTGATTATGTTGAAAAGCTGTCATACGTTACTGAGTTTCGTAAGCTACCATCAAGCGGCCCCAACGCTTGCTATATTAATGGCGATGGTCAAATTGTCACCCGGGCTCAATTGGCTGGCGCACGTCCACCGTCAAAATCGATCGATTTCCAGTGGCGTACCGGTACCGTAGTTTGCTACGCTGCCCAAAAATACACAAAGGAAGGCGGAGGGAACCAGGATAACCAGTTCAACGAGGTCCAGTCGCTGCTGCGAAATTTCCAGCAGCGCATCAACAACGGCGTTGCGCTTTTCGTTCTGGTGGATGGCCCATATTATTCAAAAGCCCGATTGGATCAATTACGCGGCCTGATGCGCTTGCAGAACCCCCGCAGTTATGTAGCCAGCGTTAACGCCCTGCTGCCCATCCTCCGCGAAATCGCCGCTGTTCGCCCGGCATAAAATGCCCTCTCCCGGTTTGACACCCGCCGCGCCCGATAGTAACCTGCCCCCGTCCGTTGGCGGACATAACCTACGGTTCCTATTGCGCCAACCAAACCACCACATCCATCGGAGGTAATCCCAATATGGCTTACGAAGGAATGATTGCCGAACAGGTCTGGGTTGAGGGACACAACGGCGACGCCATCAACGCCTACCTGGCCCGTCCCCTGGGCGCCGGCCCTTTTCCCGCAGTGATGCTGTTCCACCATATGCCCGGCTGGGACAACGCCACCAAGGAGATGGCCCGCAAGTTCGCCCATAACGGCTACATCGCCATCTCTCCCAACCTGCACTACCGCGAGGGCCACGACGACCCCTACGCCAACAGCAACAGCATCCGCGAAAAGGGCGGTATGCCCGACGCCCGCACCATGGGCGACGCCGCCGGCGCCATCGGCTACCTGCGCCACCTGTCCACTCATAACGGCAAAGTAGGCATCATCGGCTTCTGCTCCGGCGGACGGCAGGTCTTCCTGGCCGCCTGCAAGCTCTCCGGCGTCAACGCCGCCGTGGACTGCTGGGGCGGCGGCGTAACTCCCCGCGACAGCGAGCCTCCCACTGAGGCCATGCCCCACGCTCCCATCGAGTTCGTCGCCGACCTCTCGTGTCCTCTGCTGGGCATCTTCGGAGAAGACGACGCCCGCCCTACCGTTGATGAAGTGATGGCCACCGACGCCGCCATCAAAGCCGCCGGCAAGTCCTGGGAGTATCAAATCTACCCCAACGCCGGCCACGGCTTCGTCGCCGTTGACCGCCCCAGCTACGCCGTTGAAGCGGCCAACCAGGCTTGGGAGCGCATCTTCGAATTCTACGGCCGCCACTTGGCATAGCTCCGCAAAATCCGCTACAATCCGGCAGGGACGCAGAATAACCTACGTCCCTGCCGATACGAACGCGACCCGGGTCTGCCCAGCGGCGTCCTGTAACGCCGTTGCAGTTGTCTTGCACCCAAGACTGGCAGCCCCAACGTGGGTCACAATGAGGTGCCAGGAGATGCTCCACCAAAAAGTCACGACCGTCAATTACCACCTTTGGAAGCCCTGCAACATGAGCTGCGGGTTCTGCTTCGCAACCTTCACGGACTTGCCCCCATTAAAGTCTGACCGGAATCTGAGCAAAGACGATGCCATTCGCCTGGTGGACTCGCTTTGCGAGTACGGGTTCCACAAGGTGAACTTCGCCGGCGGCGAACCTACCCTCTGCCCGTGGCTGCCTGACTTGATTCGCAGAGCCAAGTCGTACGGAGTCCTTACGTCAGTGGTCACCAACGGTTCCCGCATCACGGACGACCAGCGTGATTGGCTGGCCGGTTGCCAAGACCACTTGGACATTATCGCCCTGAGCATTGACAGCGTGAACGCCGGGGCGCAGCGGAAAATCGGCCGCTTCGTGAAAGGTAAGTCGCCGATGACGGCCACCGATTATAGGCGCATCGCCGACAAAATAAAACGACTTGGCATTCGCCTGAAAGTTAACACCGTAGTCAACAGCGCCAACCATGGCGAGGATTTGCGCGGGTTCATCCTGAGCCTTGCCCCGGAGCGGTGGAAGATCTTCCAGGCGCTGCCGGTGCAGGAGCAGAACGACGCCCGTATCTCCGATTTCACGGTCACCAACGAGCAGTTTGACGAGTACGTCGACCGCAATGATGCCGTTGCCAGGCGCGGCATCAGGGTAGTACGCGAGGACAACCGGCTGATGACCGGCAGCTACATCATGGTTGACCCATTGGGCCGGTTCTTCGACAACACGAAAGGCCGGCATACTTACAGCAAGCCAATCCTTGCCGTTGGCGTCGCAGAGGCGCTTCAGAACGTCACAATCTACCCGGAGCGTTTTGACGAAAGGGGCGGTCGCTACAATTGACCCCTCAGTCGCGCCCGGCTTGAACTGGCGCGGGGGGCGGGCCTATAGGCCCGCCCCTAACTCCATCATCATTCCGGACCTCTCACACCGTCATTACCACCCTCCCCCACTGCCCTCCCACGTAGTTCCGCCGAAACCTCCAACCCACCCTCCAGATGGCCCCCATCCTGAAAATCCCAAAATCCCATAAATCCCAATTCCGACAATCCCCACCCCAACCCCCATCTCCCCTCCAACGCCCCAACCTACCCCAATCCTGAAAATCCCAAAATCCCGTAAATCCTGATTCTGACAAAACCCCCGTTTGCAAAACCGTACCACCGTGCTACAATATCCCCGTCAGGCTCATCCAACGGCCCCGCGCGAACCGTCGGATAACCGTCCCAGCCCAGTGCACAGGCCAGGACAACCGCCCGACACCACAACTGAATAGGAGTCTCACGGGGTTCAGGACATCACGGTCTAATCCGCCGCAACCAGTACTTTGCGGCATGTCGGATCCATTGCACCACTGTGGTGCGCCGGAGGTCGGTCACATTACCCGGCTGGCGCACCCAGCACGGCGGGCGTCACCACCGCTGCGCGAGGACGGGCACTGCGCAAGCAGCCGTTAGCACGCGCAAGACTAGGACGTAAATAGCAAGCCACGCTCTCGGGCCGTAGCGCCGACATCCTGAACCCCCAGGAACCCAACCCAGAATCCACCGACCGACACAAAGGAGCGAAACAACCACAATGAACACCGCCAACCCCAACAACCGCGCGCCCCCGTAAAAACCCCCGGCCGGTTGACAGCGGCACGGAACGATGCTATGTTTCCTGTCGTTAACAACAGAATCCACCAACGCCCGCCGGTGGTGTGCTCGCGATAGCCCAATGCCATTGCGAACGCGCTGAAAAGGAAATCCGGTGCGAATCCGGTGCGGTCCCGCCACTGTAATTGGCGAGACGCCCTCCCCTTGGCATCCCAGCGATGCCAGAGCAAGCCACTGTCCGCTCCAATCGGATGGGAAGGCGGAGGCGCGTCGCTATCAGCCATCAGCCAGGAGGCCTGCCTGCGGGTGTGTTCTAGCTGCACTTCGTGGAACGAGTGGGCGGACTATGCCGGCCTCGAGGCAAAGCCCTTATACCCGGTTACGAAACCCGCCCGATTGCGAATGTGCAATCGGGCTTTTTTTATTAACTCTGCACGAATGACCTTCTCCTGCGCCGCTCCGGTGAGCCGGCTTCCTCCTCCGTTGGCCCGCCGGGGCGCGCTCCACTACTGATCCGAGCGCGCCGGGCTCACGTGCCTTGGCTTTCCCATCGGCTGCTATAATGCCCCCCAGCGAGGTACTCCCATGCCCGAACTACCCCACTCCACCCTCCGCGCCATCCTGGAGGAATGCCGCGATGGCATTGCCGGCATCGGCTTTAACGAGGTCGTCGTGATGCTGGAAAGCTCCGCCGCCGCCGCCGAAGTCTATATGGACTTCGACGACCTGCGCTTCACTCCCGGCGGGCGCATCGTAACCCTGATGGCGCCCGGCGGCACCCATCTGCACCTGGATATGTCCAAAATCCGCCAGGCCGAGTTCATCCACACTACCAACGACCAGGGCCTGCCCTCTTACCAGCTCTGGATGCGCGACGGAGACGGCAACCCCGCCATGCGCATCTACCTCCGCAAATCCGACAACGATGCCGCCAACCCGCCGCGCCATCACTTCTTCATGTCGCTGTTGGATCGGTATCCCGGCAAAATCCCGCTGTCCGCCGACGAGTTCGGCCCTGCCGGAGAGCATCCCTGACATGACCTCCGCCATCGTCATTGCCGGCGTCCGTTCCGGTGTCGGCAAAACCACCATCGCCAGCGGCGTTATGGGCGCGCTGGCCCGCCGCGGTTGGCGCGTGCAGCCCTTCAAAGCCGGCCCCGACTACATCGACCCCTCCTATCACGCCATCGCCTGCGGCGTCCCGTCCCGCAACCTGGACACCTGGCTGCTGCCGCGCCCGGTAGCAGCCGAGCTCTTCCACCGCGCCGCTGGCGCCGCCGACATCGCCGTCATCGAGGGCGTGATGGGCGTCTTTGATGGACACTCCTCACTGGACGAGGACGGCTCCACCGCCGAGCTGGCCAAGCTGCTCGACGCCCCGGTGATTCTCATTGCCGACGCTGCCAAAGTCGCCCGCAGCGTCGCCGCCGAGATTCTCGGCTACCAACAGTTTGACCCCAGCCTCCGCATCGCCGGCGTCATCCTCAATGGTGTCGGCAGCGAGCGCCATCTCGAGTTTTGCCAGCCCCAGATTGAAGCCACCACCGGACTGCCCGTAGTCGGTTGGCTCCCCCGCCGTGACGACCTGATCCAGCCGGAACGACACCTGGGCCTCATCCCCACCGTAGAGGGCACCGTAGTCAACCAATGGTACAGTGCCCTCTACGCCCAAATCGAACAGACCGTTGACCTGGACGCCGTCATCCGCATTGCCGCCTCCGCCGGCCGGCCGCCCGACGCGCCGCCGCAAGTTTTCCCCGATACTCCGCAGCCCAAACGCGCCGCCATCGCCGTCGCCCAGGATCGCGCCTTTTCCTTCTACTATCAGGACTCGCTGGACCTGCTGGATGCTTGGGGCGCCGAGATTGCGCCATTTTCACCGTTGGACGACCCCGCCTTGCCCGACGCCGTGGGCGGCGTGTACCTCGGCGGCGGCTTCCCCGAACTGTTCGCCGGCGAGCTTTCCCGGAACGACGGTATGCTGCGCTCCATCCGCTCTGCAATTCAACGCGGCCTTCCCGTGTATGGCGAGTGCGGCGGCCTGATGTATCTGGGCCGCAGCCTGTCGGATTTGGACGGCCGGCAGTTCCCTATGATAGGCGCAATCCCGGTAACATCCTCAATGGAAGCCCGCCGGCTCCATCTGGGCTATCGCGAGGTGGCGGCCTGCGGCGACGGCCCGCTGCTCTGCGCCGGCGAGCAGGTGCGCGGCCACGAATTTCACTGGTCAGCTCTGCAAGAACCGCCGGGCGAAGAATCCGCAGCCTATCGTGTAGTCAACCAGAACAACCGACCCGAAGGCTTCCGCAAAGGCAGCGTATGGGCATCCTACGTACACGTGCATCTGGGCAGCCGCCCCGGCCTGGCCCGGCGGTTCGTGGACGCCTGCGCAGCCGCGGCAGCCTGACACCCCAACCCAAAGATAAGGAGGCGACCGGACACTATGACAACTCAGGAAGGAAGGCACGGGCCGCAGTCCGTCCGCGGCCCCCGCATCAACAAAGGCCTGGTCATCGTCAACACCGGCAACGGCAAGGGTAAAACCACCGCCGCCATGGGCGTGCTGATGCGCGCCTGGGGCCGCAATATGAGCGTGATTATGCTCCAGTTCATCAAGCACACCACCGCCAACTTCGGCGAGCAGCGCGCCGCCCAGAAAATGGGCGTGTCAGTCCGCGCCATGGGCGACGGGTTCACCTGGCGCTCCCAGGACTTGGACGCCAGCGCCGACCTCGCCCGCGCCCTCTGGGAAGACGCCAAAGAAGTCATCGCCGCCGGCCAGCACGACGTAGTTATCCTGGACGAGTTCACCTACCCCATGCACTACGGCTGGCTGCCCGTTGAAGACGTACTCGCCACCCTTAAGGCCCGGCCCGAAATGCAGCACGTCATCATCACCGGACGCCACGCCCCCCAGCCCTTGGTGGACTACGCCGACCTGGTAACCGAAATGAACGTAGTCAAACACCCCTACGACGCCGGCATCAAGGCCCAGCCGGGCATCGAGTTCTAACGCCCCCATCATCCCCGGCTGCCTCCTTAGTAGTTCCCGCTTTCACCGAAACCCACGCCAACCAACCCGAAATCGCCATGACAACCTCCCCACTGGTTCAACAAACCGTCGCCGCCATCGGCCCCTTGGACGCAAACGCCATGGCTGCCGCCGCCGCCCGTCAGAGCATACTCACCAAACCGCCTGGCAGCCTGGGCCGGCTAGAATCACTGTCAATTCAGCTGGCCGGCATCTTCGGCCAGCCCCTTCCGCAGGTATCCGGCAAAGCGGTCATCGTCGTCGCCGGCGACCACGGCGTGGCGTCCGAAGGCGTATCGCCGTATCCCGCCGAGGTAACGCCCCAGATGGTTTTCAACTTCCTGGCCGGCGGCGCTGCCATCAACTCCCTGGCCCGTCTCGCCGGAGCCCGCCTCACCGTAATCGACGCCGGCGTCGCCGTTGACCTGGAACCCCGGCCCGGCCTCGCCATCGCAAAAGTAGGCTACGGCGCCGGCAACATCGCCGCCGGCCCGGCCATGAGCCGCAACGACGCCCTGCGCTGCCTGGAAATCGGCATTGCCGCCGCCAACGAACAGGCCGACGCCGGAGCGAACCTTATCGCCGGCGGCGATATGGGAATCGGCAACACCACTCCCTCCGCCGCCATCACCGCCGCCGTCGCCGCTGCCGACGCTGCCGCCGTCACCGGCCGCGGCGCCGGCGTTGACGATGACGCCTTGGCCGCCAAAATCGCCGCCGTTCGCCGCGCCCTGGAAGTCAACCGGCCCGACGGCAGCGACGGCCTGGACGTTCTCGCCAAAGTCGGCGGCTACGAAATCGGCGTACTGGCCGGCGTAATGCTGGGCGCCGCGGCCCGCAACTGCGCCGTCATCTTGGACGGCTTCATCAGCGGCGCCGCCGCGCTCATTGCCTGGCGCATCTGCCCGACAATTGCGCAGCGAATGATTGCGGCGCACCGCTCGGTGGAACCGGGGCACAACGTCGGACTACAGGCCATGGGCCTGTCGCCGCTGCTCGATATGGAAATGCGCCTGGGCGAGGGCACTGGCGCGGCGTTGGCAATGCACATCGTAGAAGCCGCGGCCCGGTGCCTGTCGGAAATGGCGACATTCGCCGAGGCCGGCGTATCCAACCGGGACAACTAGACAGGCGCCAGGGTTTGATAAGGGCAGCTTTCGCCCCCTTCCTGGTAGCGTTGTCGTTCCTGACCGCCCTGCCCGTCGGGGTGTCAAACCCTACCGACGCCGAAATCTCCCGCTCCCGGGCCTGGTATCCCCTCGTCGGCCTGCTCTATGGAGTGTTGCTGGTGGGCGCGCTCAGGCTGTTCCTGCTTATGCCGCCGCCTTTTCCCTTAACCCTACTGGCCGCCGCCCTGCTGACGATCCTGCCCGCCCTCCTCAACCGCTTCCTCCACCTCGACGGCCTGATGGACTTCTGCGACGCCATGTGGGGCGGCAGCGACGCAGCCCGCCGCCTCGAGATTATGCGCGATTCCCGCGTTGGGTCATTCGCAGTGGCCGGCTGCTGCTGCGTCCTGCTGGTCAAATTCGCCGCCCTGTCCGACCTGTCCCTGCTGGCCGGTTCTCTTGCCGCATCCCTGCTGGCGTTTCCGGTCATATCCCGATGGTCCATGACCCTGCTGCTTACTGCTTTTCCCTACCGACGCCGACAGGGCATTGGCAGCGCGTTTTTCGCCGGACGTCGCCCGTGGCTGGCGACTGCGCTGGCCCTGCTCACCGCTGCCGGCCTATGCTGGCTGTGCCTCGGCGTGGTGGGCATATCCGTACTGGCCGCATCGTCATTGCTGGCCGTATTGCTGGGACTTTGGACCGCCCGTCGGTTGGGCGGCGGCCTCACCGGCGACTGCTACGGCGCGGCCAACGAGATTATAGAGGCATTCACTCTCGTCTGTTTCGCAATATGGCTCGGCATTAAGCCGCCCCCGTACCTGGACTTGGGGTACGGCGCCGGCGTCTTCTTTCACTTCTTCCACAACTGGCTACCCGTGAACTGGCTGCCTCTATAACGGCGACCAGTTTTCCTATTCCCCATAAATGTCATGAATGCCGCCGCCGCCCTCAACGCTCTGCCCATCCCCCTTGACGCGCTGACTCTGCTCCTGGCCCTGCTGCTGGACGCAGCGCTGGGCGAGCCGCCCAACCGTCTGCACCCCACAGTATGGATGGGCAAAACGGTCGCCCTGGCCGAGCGGATTGCGCCGGGCCCATCGGCAGCTCCGCCTCTGCAACTGGCCTTCGGCGCTGCCATAGCCCTGCTGATACCGGCAGCCTGGGGCGCAGCGGCATGGGCGTTGGCTTTCGGCCTGATGCGTCTGCACCCGCTGGCCTATTTGCTCATAGCGGCCATATTCCTCAAAACCACCTTCTCGGCGCGAATGTTGCGTCGTGTTTCCGCCGACATAGGAAACGACCTTGCCGCCGGCGACCTTGCCGCCGCGCGTCGCCGCATGGCCGCCTTGGTCAGCCGCGATACGTCCCAACTCACCGCCGGCCGGATGGCCGCCGCCGCCATCGAATCCGTCGCCGAAAACCTCACCGACAGCATCGTCGGCCCGCTGCTCGCCTTCGCCCTGTTCGGATTGCCCGGCGCCGTCGCCTATCGCGCCGTCAACACCCTGGACAGCATGGTCGGCTACCGTGGCCGTTACGAATACCTCGGCAAAGCGTCGGCGCGGCTGGACGACCTGGTCAACCTGATTCCGGCTCGGGCGGCGGCGGGCCTGCTCTGGCTGTCAATCGCAGCCCTCCCGCAAATGTCGGGCCGACGGGCTTGGCGGATTATGCTGGCGCACCGGAAACGCACCGAATCCCCCAACGCCGGCTGGACTATGGCCCCCATGGCCGGCGGCCTGGGCGTTACCCTGGAAAAGGTCGGACACTATCGCCTGGGCGACCCGGCCCCGGAACCTGCGGCGCATCACATCCCACGCGCCAACCGCGCCCTGTACGCCGCCACTGCGCTGGCCGCCGCTCTGGCCATCGGCCTCATCTGGCTGCGGTGGACGCTCCCGCCGTAGTGTAAAATAAACCCGTCTGCCATCTACCCGCCTGAAACCTGTCCAACTCGCTCCCCCACCGGCCAGTTCCACGCAATCCAATGCACCCTCCATCAAACGGCGCCAACCTGCCGGCCCGCCCCGTCCACGGCGGCGTCAAGCCGGCCGAACTGCGCGCCCTCGGCCTGCGCCCGCAGGACTGCCTCGACTTCTCCGCCAGCGTCAGCCCGCTGGGGCCGCCGGCCGGCGTTGCGGACGCCATCGCCGCCGTCAACCTGTCCGCTTACCCCGACCCGCAATGCCTGGCCCTCACCCACGCTATCGCCGCGTATCACCGATCGGCCGGCGTTGAAACGGACGACGTTGGGACCGATGGCATTGCCCCCGAAAACATCATCGTCGGCAACGGCTCCACCGAAATCATCCACCTGCTGGCCCGGGCCTACATCGGGCAGCCGCCGGCCGGCTGTTCTCCCTCCGCCTTGCTGCTCACCCCCACCTACGGCGAGTACGACGGCGCCGTCCGCATCTCCGGCGGCTCCGTAACCACCCTCGACGCAACCCGCCACTGCGACCGTTTCACCTGGGATATCGACTCCGCCGTAGCGCGCATCGCCACTCAGCGACCCGCCCTCACTTTCGTCTGCAACCCCAACAACCCCACCGGCGCGCTCTTGGCCCGCCGCGATCTGGAAACAATGGCCGATGCCGTCGCCGACGCCGGCGGCCTGCTGGCCGTCGACGAAGCCTACATCAATCTGTCGGAAGCCCACGCTCAGGCCGCCGTCGCCGCGCTGGCCGCCCGACATCCCTCACTCATTGCCCTGCGCTCAATGACCAAAGACTACGCTCTCACTGCACTGCGGCTCGGCTATGCCGTCGCCAGCCCGTCGGTCATCGCCAAACTGTCAGCCCTGCAACCCGATTGGAGCGTCAACGGATTGGCCCAGGCCGCCGGCGTAGCCGCGCTGGCGGACGCCGATTATCTTCCCCGCGCCCGCGCTGCCGTCGCCGCGTCATTGCGCTGCGTAACATCCGGGTTAGCCGCAGTAGGCATCCCTTGCTATCCGACGGCTGCCAACTTCGCGCTGGCGCCGGTCGGAGATGCCGCCGGACTGCGCGACCGGCTGGCCCGGCGCGGGCTGTTCGTGCGCGATTGCGCTTCATTCCGCCTGCCCGACTGCATCCGCATCGGCCTGCGCCCCATTGACGATTGCCGGCGCTTGACCGACGCCATCGCCGAGCTGCTAAACCATAACACCGCCAGGTAAGGAAGAGGCATGGGCATTATCTACATCACCCGCCACGGCGAAACCGAGTGGAACGCCGCCGGCCGCATTCAGGGCCACACCGACGTGCCGCTGTCCCAACGCGGACGCGAGCAGGCCCGGATGCTGGCCCATCGCTTGTCCCACACGCCTATCTCCGCCGCCTATTCGTCGGACTTATCGCGCGCCGCCGAAACCGCCCGCATCGCCTTGGGCCGGCGCGACATTCCCGTAACCTTTACCCCGGAACTGCGCGAATACCACAAAGGCGTCTTCGAGGGGTTGACCGAAGCAGAGTACCGGGACAAGTACCCCCATCTCTACCAACCCTCTCTGGTCAACGACCTGGACTTTGCGCCCCCCGGCGGCGAAACCGTCCGCGAAACCAGCGCCCGACTGGCCTCCATAGTCCAAAGGGTACAAGACGCCCATATGGACGAAAGCGTGCTGATTGTTGGCCACGGGGGCAGCCTGCGGGCCGGCATCGTCTCCCTACTCGACCTGCCCCTCGAGGCCAACTGGAAGTTCGCCATGCGCAACTGCTCCCTCACCGTCATCTACACTTACCCCGACAACGCCGTGATGCACCTCTACAACGACACCTCCCACATCAGCGGCGTAGCCCTGGCCTGAGAAGGCTGGCCATCCGGAACACCCGCATCCCCAGCCTTGCCGGCGGCGCAACCTACATCCCACCCAATACCAGCAACCCCCCAATCCTGAAAATCCTCAAATCCCGTAAATCCTGATTCTGACAACGCCCCACCCCTCTCCCCAGAAGGTTAGCCATCCGGAACACCCGCATCCCCAGCCTTGCCAGCGGCGCAACCTACATCCCACCCAATACCAGCAACCCCCCAATCCTGAAAATCCTCAAATCCCGTAAATCCTGATTCTGACAACGCCCCACCCCTCTCCCCAGAAGGTTAGCCGTCCGGAACACCCACATCCCCAGCCTTGCCGGCGGCGCAACCTACATCCCACCCAATACCAGCAACCCCCCAATCCTGAAAATCCTCAAATCCCGTAAATCCTGATTCTGACAACGCCCCACCCCTCTCCCCAGAAGGTTAGCCATCCGGAACACCCACATCCCCAGCCTTGCCGGCGGCGCAACCTACATCCCACCCAATACCAGCAACCCCCCAATCCTGAAAATCCTCAAATCCCGTAAATCCTGATTCTGACAACGCCCCACCCCTCGCCCCAGAAGGTTAGCCATCCGGAACACCCACATCCCCAGCCTTGCCAGCGGCGCAACCTACATCCCACCCAATACCAGCAACCCCCCAATCCTGAAAATCCTCAAATCCCATAAATCCTGATTCTGACAACGCCCCACCCCTCACCCCAGAAGGTTAGCCGTCCGGAACACCCACATCCCCAGCCTTGCCGGCGGCGCAACCCACACCCCACCCAATACCAGCAACCCCCAATCCTGAAAATCCTCAAATCCCATAAATCCTGACTCTGACAACGCCTCACCCCTCGCCCCAGAAGGTTAGCCATCCGGAACACCCACATCCCCAGCCTTGCCGGCGGCGCAACCTACATCCCACCCAATACCAGCAACCCCCCAATCCTGAAAATCCTCAAATCCCGTAAATCCTGATTCTGACAACGCCCCACCCCTCGCCCCAGAAGGCTGGCCATCCGGAACACCCGCATCCCCAGCCTTGCCGGCGGCGCAACCTACATCCCACCCAATACCAGCAACCCCCCAATCCTGAAAATCCTCAAATCCCGTAAATCCTGATTCTGACAACGCCCCACCCTCAAACCCTCCATCCCGTCCATTTCCCCAAAATTCCCCCCAAATCCGGCCAAATCACCCCAAATTGCCCCATTCTCGTAATACTCCCGTAATACTTCTCGGTTTATAATGCCCCAGCGAAGTCTCGGCGCAAGCCGCAACCCACATCACGGAGGCAACCCAGAATCCCGCAAATCCTGATTCTGACAACACAGAGGCAACCCCAAATCCTGAAAATCCCCAAATCCCGTAAATCCTGATTCTGACAACAAGGAGGCATCATGCTCATTACCCCCCCCCCCCCCCCCCCCCCCCCGAGGTCCACCTCTCCGGACATTCTCTCACCCTAGTTCCGGCCCCAGCCGGAACCCCACACCAGCCACACCGGAGGTTTTATCCATATGAAACCCAAACTCCAAAAACTCACACGGTCGGCGCCGCTGGCCATCACGGCCTTGGCCGTGGTCGGCGCGCTGGCCCTTTTTGGCCTCCTGGCCCTACCTAATCCCGGCCCGGCCAGCGCTCAAGAAGGCGCCTGCGCCGAGGGCGGAACCGGCTTCCAAACCACCCCCACCACCAAGCCGGCCGCGCCCACGCTGACGGCCAAAAACATGGCCCTGGCCGTCATGCTACCCGCCGCGGTGGATGGCCAATCCGCCGCCGCCACCAACGGCAGCCCGGAATACACCGGGTTCGACATTCAATACCGGCAGGGCACTTCCGGCGCCTTCACGGCCTTTACCGGCGAGATTACGGTCAATCCGCGCAACCTCTCCGGCGCCGCGCAGATTACCGGCCTCACCAATGGTTCCGCCTACGAAGTGCAAGTGCGCGTCACTTGCGCGGCTACCTCCGGCCCCTGGAGTACTTCTGCAACGGGAACCCCGGCGGCTACCGTGCCCGGTCCAGTCCGGAATTTCACGGTGAAGCAAATATGGTGGCTAACCGCCGAGCAAAACCTAGCGCGCGGGAATATCGGCACAGGACGCAGGCCCGCCACTGTCAATACGCCCGCGGTAGGTATGCGCGGCACATGGGATCTGCCGGCGGACAACGGGGGCAGCCCCGTTACCAGCTACGTGTTGAGGATCTACCTCGGCGAAAAGGCCGCTACCATCGGCTCCCTGACCAGGATAAACAACATTCTCAAATTTATCAACAATGAGACGGCTGATGGTACGGGCTTTCGGATTGACTCCGGCTCTACCAGCGGACAAGGCGACAACGGTCTTTGGTACCAGTTCGAGGTGTCAGCCAACAACGCTGTCGGCACGGGCCCAAAGTCGACGGTTACCGTAAGGGTCGACAGCGGCTTGGCGAAGGACATCGTTACCATTTGGCACTACGGCATGATTGAGTCCGACAGCACCACTTCGGGCGGCGCGCCCAAACTCACGGTCAAGGTTACCGACCTGCGCGCCGGCATGCCAGCAGGCTCTAGCATCGTGCTGTTCCTGGAAGACGACTTCCAGGTTCCCGATGCCATTCCGGCCAGCTCCATCTACTTCGTCGCCAACTCTCCGGCCACCGTGGCCACCGGCAACGGCGCGCCGGTGTACGCCACCGAAGCCCCGGAGATTGACACCGATGCCTACTTTGACGACGACAAGGACGACGTCAGCATCCGGGTACGCATCCCCGATATGTGCACGGGAGATTCCGACGAATGCGAAGGCTCCAACGGGGTAGCCACGGGCCAGGACCTGACCATGGTCATCCTGGGCAGTTCAGGCATCAAGAACCCCTCTGAAGCCGGTACGCACACCGTCGCCTTTGATGTGCTGGACTTTGACGGCACGTTGCCTGGCCGCATTGAGCGGCTGATGGAAAAAGGCATGGAGCAGAGCGCCAAAACCGCTACCGGCAATCGCACCATCCAGAAGCGGCAGGGCGTGTACGTCAGCACGTCGGCCAAAATCTCCTTGTCCGACACGGATGGCGAGCGCGGCGAGGAGCTGACGGTAACCGGCAGCGGGTTCAACAACGGAGTTTCCGCTTCCGCTTACGTGGCCCAGCGCAAAGCGGCTCGCTACGCCGTAGCCGAGTGGTGGGAAACCCTCAACTGCGACAAGATGAAAGCAGCCATGGGCCCCGGCGCCGGGCAGGAGTTCTGCTTCCACTACACGCTGAACGAAACCGAGATGACCTACACCGTCGCCAGCAAGGACAAGGCGTCCAGCGACAAGGTCTTCGCCCGCCACCTCTGCAAGCAGGGCATCATCCCCACCGGAACCGAGGCTGGCAGCGCCACGGTAGGCAGCGACGACCGCGTAGCCATCTCCTTCGAGGTTGCCGTCCCGACCTTCAAACCCGGCAACGACAACCTCATCTGCGTGGAGGACGGCGAAGCCCGCAACTCCGGCGAGGACGTTGAGGACTACGAGCTCACCCCGTCCATCCGGGTGTCCCCCGAAGAGGGCCAAGCCGGCGACGAGGTAACTATCTTCGCCGAGGACTTCCCCACTGCCGGGGCAGCCTTCATGGAGCTGAAAGTGGGCGGTGTAGTCATCAAGGACGGCGTACGCTCCACCAGCATCAGCTCCGACGGTTCCGCCACGGCGACGTTCAAGCTGCCGCCTCAGAAAGGCACCAAGCGCGTCGACGCCAAGTGGGGAACCAAGTCGGAAGACGCCAAAGTGACCATCCTGCCCGCCGTGCTGAACGTCAGCAAGGGTGAAGTCAATCCCAACGAGCGGATTACGCTAACGGGAACTGGCTTCGCCACGGGCGCCGGCAGCGGCATCATGGCCGAGAAAATCACCATCGGCGACGTGCCTCTGTACGTGTACGATGACTCCACGGACAGCGACGACGAGGTTGAGGTGTCCAGCGGCGGCCAGTTCGTCGCCGCCATCGCGGTGTGGCCGGCTGATGATGCCTCGTCCAACCCGACCTTGACGCCCGGCAAGCACAGCATCAAGGTTGTGGACAAGAAGGGCTACGAGGGCGAAGTGGAAATCACCATCCTAGAGCCCGCCGTCAGCTCCACGCCGGCCATTGCCGGCCCGCGGGATGTGGTAACCATCTCCGGCGAGAACTGGCCGGTGGACAACCCGGAAAACTCCATTGACGCCATCACCGTCACGGTGACCGACGGCGACCGGATGCGGCAGTACAGCGTGTACGCCGACGGCTCCGGGCGCTGGTTCATCGAGCACCAGGTTGACGGCAACGTCCCCATTCCATCCACCAGCGCGATTGAGGCCAAGTACAGCGACCTGGTGCGTCTGGGCGAGTACGAAGTGCCGGCGTCCATCATCATGGTTGACCCCGGTGAAGGGCAGCCCGGCGATGAAATCACGCTGTCGGTGGAGAAGATGCCGGTGCACTCCCGCGTCAGCCGGATTGAAATCGGCGGTCGCGATGTAATGCCGGCGGGAACGCCAGGCACCGACGGCTCCGGCGCGGTAACGGTGGAAGACATCGTCATCCCCGGCCTTGACCCCGGCACGTACAGCGTGCTGCTGGAGGTCAACAACACCGTAGCCATCGGCAATTTGGACATCCTCCCCGAAGGGCCCATCGGAACCGGAACCCCGGTAGCCGAAGCGCTGGCTCCGCTGGGGGACAGCGTAGGCGCCGTCTTCTACTTCGACGGGGTAAGCAAGGAGTGGCTCTTCTACGACCCCCGTCCGGAGTTCGCCGGCCTCAACACCTTGGAGGAGCTGGTGGCGGGTGAACCCTACTGGATCCTGGTCACCGAGGACGTTGAGGATGTAGCCCTCGGCGGCAAGAGCCGCAGCCTGACGTGCAGCGCCGGCGGCAACTGCTGGAACCTGATGGTCTGGTAAGCCAGCAAACCGCGCTTACCCGATAGTTGGGAAAACCGCGCCCCTCTCCCTCATCAACGAAGGAGAGGGGCGCAGCTATTTAAGGGTGATGGAATGGGCAGGATGAGAGGATGCGGGCTGCGGCTTTTGTCGGAACGATGAGGAAGTGGAGCCGGAGCGTTGGGCGAGGAGTGGCGCGACGGCGCGAGTGGAGCGGAAACGACCGAGGTGCATCTATTGGCTAGCAGGAGTATATTGTAGCCAATCGCCCTGCTCACTTGGCTCGGGCCGGGGCCGACACAGCTGGGCCTACTCCTGGCAGGGGCGGCGGCGACAGGAGCCTGGGGCTGACGCAATGAGGAGCTGATATGACTACAACGATTTATGACGCCGAGCGGCGCGATATTTCCATCGCCGTGGGCGGCGACGCGATGATTACCCGCCGGATGCGGGCCTTTCAGGAACCCCGCTTCCTCAGGCTGGTGGAGATTCTGCGGGCGGCGGACGTTTCGCTGGTGAACCTGGAGATGCTGTTCCACGACTACGAAAGCAGCTGGCAATGGAGCCGCAACACCTACACCCGTTCCGACCCGCGCAACCTGGATGAACTGAAGTGGATGGGGATTGACGCGGTGACCACGGCCAACAATCACTCCTTTGACTTTTCCGAGGGCGGTTTTCTGACTACGCTGGATCACTGCCGGGGAGTTGACCTGCCTCACGCCGGCGGCGGCCGCAACCTGGACGAGGCGCGCGCGCCGGCCTACGTGGACTCACCGCGGGGGCGAGTGGCAGTTATGAGCGCCACCAGCACGTTCAGCGAGCAGTCGCGGGCCGGGGCCGGCCGGCCCGATTTTCCGGGGCGTCCGGGGGTGAACGCGCTGCGCCACGACATCACCCACCACGTGCAACAGGACGTGTTCGACGCGCTGCGCAAAGCGAACCTGGAGCTGGGATATGAGGAAGAGCAGGCTTCACTGCGTCACTTTGGCTTCCGGGGTAACGAAGAGTCGCCGGGCGGGAGCGCGGAAATAGAGTTCCTGGAGCACAAGTTCGTTCTGGATGAAACCTTCGCCGTCCGCACGGCGCTGAATGAGGATGACCGGCGGGGCATCGGCAACTGGCTTCGCGGCGCGCAGACGCAATCGGACTGGCAGGTTTATGGCGTCCACTGCCACGAAAGCGGGCCGGAGGGCGACTTTCACGGCCATTCACGGCTGTCTCCGCCGCACTTCCTGGTGGATTTTGCCCACTGGACTATTGACCAGGGTTGCGCGGCTTTTGTGGGGCACGGGCCGCACTTTCTACGGGGCATTGAGATTTACAGGAACCGGCCCATCTTCTACAGCCTGGGCAACTTCATTTTCCAGAACGAAAGCGTCCTGTGGCTGCCTCACGAAGCTTACCGGCGTTTCGGGCTGGACTTTGACAGCACGCCCGGCGATTACCTGGACACTCGCTCCGGGGGCGGCGCGCGCGCCTTCGCCGCCGACCCGGTGTTCTGGCAGAGCGTGGTAGCGGTATGCAACTACGCCGGCGGCGACCTGAAAGAGGTTATCCTGCACCCGATAGACATGGGCTTTGGCCGTCCTATTCCGCAGCGGGGCCGTCCGGTGCTGGCGGAGGAACCCGTCGCCCGGCAAACCCTGGAATGGCTGCGGGAGGTTTCCCGCCCCTTCGGCACGGAGATTGCCATTGAGGAGGCGGACGGGGAGCTGGTGGGGGTGATACGGGTGTAAAGCTTCTAATCCATAGGGACTTTGTGGAGCCAGCCCGGTTCGGAGATGTCCAGAACCTGGCCGTTGGGGCCGGCCCATTTTTCTTCGGCGCGGGGGATGCGGGGCTGGCTGTCTCCGGCTGTCTGGCGTCGGACAATTTCCCTGCCGTCAATCTCGCGGAGCCTGGCGCCGGTGTCCGCCAGGCTGTCAACCTGGAATCCAATGTGATGGATGCCGCTGTAGTTCTCTCCATTCGGGCCTACGTCGGCGTCATCGTTGGTCTTCCACTTTAGGATGGTAAGGTTGATGTCGCCGTCGGAGAGCTGAATCTGGCGGGGGTTGCGGGCCACTTCAAAGAGGTCAAAGCCTTGCTGGTAGAACTTTGCCACCGCGTCGGGGTCTTCGCAGGTGATGGCAATGTGCTTGATTTTAGCCACGAGAACGCCTCCGAAACTGTTATGAGGGTATCGTATCCGCCTGTGCGCTACTGCCGCAACCCGTCAGCGTCGAAGAACCCGGCCGTAACATGCTCGCGTATTGTATTTGCTACCAGAGCCGGCCGTTGCAACGGCACGTCGTGGATGCTGTCTTCCAGCCAAACCGTCCTGCTGCGGGGGAGCAGGGACTCGGCGCGAGCAACGGATTCTTCCCGTCGCAGCCGTCGGGACATGGCGTCGGGCGTGGCCTGACGCGCCGGCAGCATCAGCACGGGGCATTGGAGCGTAGGGTGCAGCTCAAAGGGCTTGTGCTGCCATAGCGCATCGATAATACGCAGATGGTTCTCTCGGCGCAGATTTGACCGGATCGAGCCGTCGTCCAGCACATGGAAATTGGCGAGCACAGCGTCTATCACCGCCTGCGGGGGCTTGGGGCCAAAGCGTCCGCTGGCTTCCACTCGCTGGCGCATCATCGCCGGGGTGAAACCGGTGAAAATGGGCGGCGCCATTTCCTCGCGGGCCTGTTCCAGCGTCCAGTCGGGGCGGCCGGATATGTCGATGGAGCCGCCGTCCACGAAAACCAGGCCGGACGCCAGCTGGGGGTGCGCCGCCGCCAGCTCCAACGCTACGTCCGCGCCCCAGGAGTGGCCGACGATTAGCGGACGCTGCCAGCCGAGATGCGCAATGAAGGCTGCTGCGTCGCCGCGCACGGTAGCGAAGTCATAGCCGTGGTCAATCTGCGCCGACTGCCCGTGCCCGCGCTGGTCCAGCGCAACAACGCGAAAATCGGCGGCCAGCAGGGGAGCGACCAAATCCCAGATATGGCAAGTGGACGCCAAGCCGTGCAGCAGCAACGCCGGCGGCCCATCGCCGCCCCAGTCACGGTAGCAAAAAGTCAGGCCGCGGAGGTTGGTGTAACAGTCGTTGGGAGAGGGGGTTGGCATGGGCTAGTCCGTTGTGATGTGGTGGATAGGCTGGGGCGGTATTGTAGCAACGAAGGTGAACGCGCCGACCAGCTTGGCTGATGTGCTGGAGATGGGCTTGGTGGATTAGTCGTAAAGAGCCTGATCAGGTTAAAGTTGCGCCTAGTGGGTTGGGTGATCAAGTTATCCGCAGGGCGTGATTGAAAATCTCATCAAAGAACTCCTGCTGATGTGTCGAGCTTGATAACAATTCGACCAGCAGAAAGTCCTTTTCAAAAAAGCGGCCTTGATCCAGTCGGCGGCGCATTTCCGCGGTTATGACGCCGGCTATCAGGAAATTTTTACAGCGACGGTTTGTTTCCAGCGCCGATTGGGCTGATTTCTCGGCGGCGCCCAACCGCTCTAGCGCGCCAGCCGGGTCGATGCCGCCTTTGATTTCAATAGTAGCTTCTAATGATGCGCTACGGCGAAAAGCAACGTCCGGCTCTGATCTGAACGACATAACTATATCATCGTTGAGTGTATAGTCCCCGTTGGGAGGCGCTGCGGGTATGGTATCGATGTCGGGATAATCCGAGGCCGCTAACAAGCCGTGCTCTATTGCCAGTCGCAGGAGCAAACGACGAATCCGCTGCTCTGGCAGGCGTCCGGCAGTATTTCGCATTGAGCCGTCAAACGAAATCCCCAGCGACGCGATAATGTTGCGGTAGCCGTTTTCTAAGGTCCAATTCGTCGTATTTTCAATGATTGAGGATATGACACTGTTGTATAAGCCGGACACTTGCTGCGCTGCCTCTTCCGAAATTCGGGGCTTGCGTAGCCGAATATGCGGGGGACGTTCCCAATTAGCTACCGAGCGGGCCTGATTGGCCACTTCCTTGTGGGACAAGCCGCTGATGCCGCGATAGTACAAAGAAATGAACGGCTCTTCCACCAACATATGCGGATGGCAAAATACCCTGGCGGGATTCAGCGATAGGCTCTGAATATGCTCCCAAGCCCCCGGCGCAATCAGTCGCGTCTCGTACTCTGCCTCAAAACCGAAACGGTCGCCGAAATCGTCAACAATCTGTCGAGCTTGAACGTCCAGCCTTCTTTGCAGGTTCCTGGTCAAGTCCACCGACCGTAGTTGGCTGTTGACCCGTCGGTATTCGCTGGTCATCTCTTCACCCACCAATAGACGCACTTGCGTAGTTCCTTACGTCCGAAACGTCCCATCTGCTGGCTGGCGTTGCCTTTGCCACTGGCCAGCGTCCAAATGGCTTTCGTTCTAAACCCGCATTGCCCGGCCAGGTCAGACAGTATTAAGTCAACCGGGACTTCCTGTCCGTGGTATTGCACGTTATCGTTCACCATGAAAACGGACGCCCCCGGCTTGCAAACCCGCGCCAGTTGCGCGATTACGACCGCCATCTCCATAAAGTAATTCTGTACCAGCCGAATGACGTGCGGGTTTGGCAATTCTCCGCTTTCTTTCGCCGCTTCCAGCGCGGCGGTTATTTCACGGACTGCCAGTTGCTTGTCGAACAGTGCGATAGCGTCGCTGTGGCCGATCTCCAATTGCTGCCTCTTGGAACGATTTTCGACAGTTGCCGACAGCAATCTTTGCCGCAGGGCGCCGACAGACTCATTGTCATATCCCAGCCAGGCAAGTTCCAGCGCGTAGGTGCGTGTATAGTCATACCGATTGGCATACGGCGGCGAAGTAATCACACCATCAATCGAATTGTCCGGCAACTGTGGCAAGGCATCGTAGCACGAATCTGAGATGATGCGCATATCGCCGGGTTCGCCGAACTTGGCCATCGCCGGCAGGTCAGCGGCGATGGCATCAATTTTGTTGCGCAGCGAGTCGGCGTAGGAGAGTACGCGCCTTTTTTCCATCCTGGCTTTGAGGCGTCTTCCGGAGCGGTGATCCCATCGCAGGTACTGCCCGTCCTTGCTGGTCCAGCTGGCATCTTCCAGGGCCGCCATCGCTGCCAGATCCAGCAAGTCGGTTTCTGCAGAGGGATGAGATTGCGCCAGCCAGCCGCGCGCCGCAGCGATAGCCACTTCATTTTCCGCTGAAAAGGCTCGTTCGGTTATACGCAAATGCGGAAAGACGGTGTGCGGAACGGTATGGCGCGAATCAGTGTCGCGCACGCTCCCTAGCAACTGCGCGGACCGTGTGCGAAAACTATCCACTGATACGCCGGTTGCAGCTACCCAGCTCTTTGCAAACCTGGCGGCTACCGGCAGGATTTCTATCCCGATACCCTTCCAACCGACTCCGGCCGCAGTAATGGGAGCGACCCCGGTGCCGGCGAAAGGGTCCAGCAACACGCCGGGCCCCTTCAGGTGGTCAAGCAGATACCGTACCAGGGCAACGCTGAACCCTTCCTTGTATTTGAACCATCTGAATCCGGCAACGCCTCGGTTGGACTGCCATGAAACCAACGCCCTAGAGAGGGCGCGATTCACTGCTATCTTGTCGCCAAAGCACCTCAGCAACTCGTCTCGGTAACGAGTCTCAGCACAGGCGCTGATCGATAACCTAGCCGGCAGTTCCATTGCGGCTGTAAGGCCCAACTGTACAGTCATTTCGATGCGCTCATTGTCTCCAGTTCTGCGGGGAAAATCCCCCCGTTCATCACTTTGGCACATTCCGCTTACGCAGTCAATCGCAATCCATCCGCCCCTGCTATAATGCTGCTGGCGGCTGTTGCTTGCTTGCCGCTCGGATCACGCCGCCGCTTCATATCTACAGGAGGAATTCCCCGATGTACGCTATCTTTGTTACCATCAACATCAAGGACGGGTACGCTGATGAATTTGCCGCCGCCAGCCTGGGCGACGGCCAGGGCAGCGTCCGCGATGAGGAAAACTGCTTCCGCTTTGACATCCTGCGCAGCCCCGACAATCCCAACCGCTTTTACCTCTACGAGGTATATGCCGACCGCGCCGCGCACGCCACCCATCGCGAGCAGCCTCACTACGTGGCCTGGCGCTCCGCCGTGGAGCATATGTTTGACGGCGACCTCGGCCGAGTGGAGATGGAAACCGTCTTTCCGTCGGATGACGGTTGGCGCGCGCAGAAGCCGGGCCTGGTCAACTGGTAACCCCCACCGAAACCGCGCGGCCGGCCGGATCTGTCCGCGTCGGCGCCATTACTTCGAATAACGGAGAATAACGTCCTATGCCGGATGCTGCGACCGTCGCCCCGGTGTACGAGCGCGTCCTGGCAGTGGTGCAGCAGATTCCGCGCGGCCAGGTGGCAACCTACGGACAGATCGCTCAGATTGTGGGCGACTGCACGCCGCGAATGGTGGGCTACTGCCTGGCCGCGCTGGACGGCAGCTCGGATGATGTACCGTGGCAACGGGTAATTAACGCCCAGGGGAAAATCAGTCCGCGCGGGGTCGGCTTCGGCGCGCTGCTGCAAAGGGAGCTGCTTGAAGAAGAGGGCGTGGAGTTCAGCGACGCCGGCCGGGTCAGCTTTCGCAGGTTCGGCTGGCTTGACACATACGATTCCTGATTTGGCGGCCAGTGATTTAGAGGTCAGAAACAGATCGCGATGCCCGAAGCGCCCGAACTTCAAGCAGCGGTGGAGTTTCTGCGCCCGCGCCTGCCGGGACAATCCATCGCCGAGGCCCAGGTACTCAAGCCCAGCGTCGTTCATTCGCTGGCGGAACCGCTGCCGGAGGACGCCGTGGGCCGGGAGTTTCTGTCCATTGACCGGCGCGGCAAGTTTCTACTGCTGAGGCTGTCCGGCGACTATGTCATCGTAATCAACCCCAAGCTTACCGGCGGATTGCAGTACGTTTCCGGCAAACAGCGGGTCTTGAAGAAGACGTGCGTGCGCTTTGGCCTCTGCGACGGAAACGACCTGCGTTATGTTGACGACCGGCAGATGGGGCAGTTCTACTACGCGCCGGCGGAGCTGGCAGAGACGGTTCCCGGCCTGGCCGAGCAGGGGCCGGACGCGCTGGACGATTTCAGCTTCGAGGACTTTAAGGCTGGCCTCAAAGGGTTCAGCGGCGAAATCAAGGGGACGCTGACCCGGGGGCGGGTCATCGCCGGCATCGGCAACGCCTACGCTGACGAGATTCTGTTCCGTGCCGGCGTGTATCCGTTCAAGAAACGCCGCGAGCTTTCCGACGACGAACTGCGCCGCATCTACCAATGCTCACGCGAGGTTGTCCTGGATGCCGTTGAGCAAGCGCGCCTACGCATGGGAGAGCGGATTGACCACAAGGCGCGGGATTTCCTGGCGGTGCACAATAAGGGCGGGCAGCCATGTCCGCAGTGCGGCAACGCAATCACGGAGCTGCGGGCAAACCAGCGCATCACCAGCTACTGCCGGCGTTGCCAGCCTGGGATGTTGCTGAAAAACTGACCTTGCGGCGTTGCCACGGCCTTTTTCGGCCCGTCAAGGCCCAGCAGGAGGCCGTACCTGACGCGCAAAGCGGGACGAGGCAAACCCGTCCCGCTTAAAGCAGCTTGGTATGGTGGGCGATGGTGGACTCGAACCACCGACCTCTTGCGTGTCGAGCAAGTACTCTAACCAACTGAGCTAATCGCCCCATCCAATTGGATTCTAGCAATTGGCGGGCAGCCCGTCAACCGACCGGGCAATTATCAGCTTGACACACTTTGTCGGATGATTGCCCTGCGGGATGTTGGAATATAAGAAGCCCCGTGCTTCGGCGGAGATTGCTGCTTTGTAACCCTCTGTGGCAATTATTCAGGAGTAAGTTCCCGTGGGCTGAATTGATACCACAGTACGGCGCCGGCCTCCACCAGCCGCTCTACCTCTCGGTCGTTCTGCCGGCTGGCAATGGCCGCCGCCGCGGGTAAGCCGGTGGACCTGGTGCGGACGGTCTATCGGTTCGTGCAAAAATCTGATGCGGGAGGGCGCCGGGGCTATAGAGCAAGCGTGCATTTGGAGGGCCTAGCCTCGGTTAACCGCGTGCACGGTAATCATCGGCTCGACACACCTCGCCCGATGATTGCTACCGTGCCGGCAGCCGGGGCGGCGGGTACAGTCGTCAATACAGCTCTAAATCCCTGATAGGCTTCGCGCTTTGCGTCGCTTCGCTTGTGCCGGGTAGGGTTATCTGTTACGCTCTCTGCAACGCACCGCCTTACTGGAATTGTCGTGAGCACGCTGGACCGATTTCAAGATTACGACCTCGACGCCGCCATCTATGATGAGATGTTTCTGCCCAACGGGGAGCCGCGCCCGGGCTGGCGGCGCGTCCAGCGGGAGCTGGCCGGTTTCTCCGATGCGGAATTGGCCGGCGTCCAGGAACGGGTAACGCGCTCCTTTTCCAACGAAGGCATCACCTTTACCGTCTATGGGGACGAAGAGGCCGAAGAGCGCATCATTCCCATTGACTGCATCCCGCGGCTGCTGCCGTCCCGCGACTGGGACAACCTGGCTGCGGGGCTTGAGCAGCGGCTCCGCGCCCTCAACCTCTTTTTGCAGGACGTGTACGGCGATGCGCGCATCATCGCCGACGGCGTGATTCCCGCCGATGTAGTGTACGATTGCCCACATTACCGTCCCGAAATGCGCGGCTTCACTCCTCCTCACGGCGCTTGGGTCGCCGTTTGCGGCACTGACGTGGTGCGCACCAACGACGGTTTCCGCGTGCTGGAAGACAACCTGCGCGTGCCTTCCGGCGTCTCATATATGATTGCCAACCGCAAGGCGGTCAAGACCAGCCTGCGCCGCCTGTATCGCGACGCTCGGGTGCGGGAGGTTGAGCGCTATGGCCGCCTGCTTCAGGAAACCCTGCGCGAACTGGCGCCGTCCGGCGACGCAAATCCCCGCGTGGCGCTGTTGACTCCCGGCGTGTACAACTCCGCTTTCTACGAGCATATGTTTCTGGCCCGGGAAATTGACGCCGAGCTGGTGGAGGGCCGCGACCTGCTGGCGCGCGACGGTTTCATCTATATGCGCACCACTGCCGGCCTGCAACGCATTGACGTGATTTATCGCCGGGTTGATGATGACTTCCTTGACCCATCGGTGTTCCGTTCCGATTCCGTCCTGGGCGTCCCCGGCCTGATTGACGCCTACCGCCGGGGCAACGTGGCGCTGGCCAACGCGCCCGGCACCGGCGTGGCCGACGACAAGAGCGTGTACGCCTACGTGCCCGACATGATTCGTTACTACCTCAACGATGCGCCTTTGCTGCAAAACGTTGAAACCTACCTCTGCCGTCGCCCCGCCGAGCTGGAATACACTCTCGACAATCTGGAGCGGCTGGTGGTGAAGCGGGTAGGCGAGTCCGGCGGCTACGGTATGCTGGTCGGCCCCCACGCCACTCCCGCCGAGCGCGCCGAGTACGCGGAGCAGGTTCGCGCCAATCCCACGGATTTTATCTCGCAGCCCACGCTGGCCCTTTCCCGCGCCCCTTGCCTCATTGACGGCCGCTTTGAGCCGCGCCACGTTGACCTGCGTCCGTTCATCCTGCACGGGCAAACCACCCGTATCGTGCCGGGCGCTTTCTGCCGCGTGGCGCTGCGTCGGGGCAGCCTGGTGGTCAACTCCAGCCAGGGCGGCGGCGGAAAGGACGTCTGGGTGCTGGAGGATTAACGTTATGCTGGCACGCAGCGCGCAGGGCCTGTACTGGATGGGCCGCTATCTGGAACGCGCCGACCACCTTTGCCGGCTGCTGCGCCTGCAAACGGAAGCCTTGGTTGACCGCCCCGTCTCCGAAATTTACTCCGGCTGGAACCGCATCTACGCCAGCCTGAACCGCCAGCCGCCCGGAACCGGTCCGGAACTGCTCCTCGGCAACGGCGCCGACGCCAACGCCGGAACCCTCCAGGTTATGGGCGTGCCGGGCACGGCGGACTGGCAGCAGAACGGCGGCGACGATTACACCCTGGCCGACTCCTTTACCCTGGCCGACGACCTCACTTTTGAGCGCTCCAACCCCGGCTCCGTGTGGAGCTGCTTCGCCCAGGGCCGCGAAAACGCCCGCCAGATGCGCCACTGCATCAGCCCCGAAATGTGGACATCCCTCAACCTGGCTTACCTGCGCATCCAGCAGGTTGCAATCACCGACATTTGGAACGCATCGCCCGAAGCCTTCTACGCCACCGTGTCCGCCGACGTTGACACCTTCATGGGCGTCGCCGCCGCAACTATGTACCGCGATGAAGGCTGGCGATTCATGCGTCTGGGACGGTTCATGGAACGGGCTCAGCTGGCGGCGGCGCTGCTGCTGGCACACCTGGAACTCTTCCCTGCCGACGCCGATTCTTCCCCCAGCGACGGCTCCGAATCCGATTGGGTTACGCTGCTCCGCCTCTACCACGCTATGGCCGCGTATAACCACGCCTACAGCGTTGAAGTCGTGCCCAGCCAGGTGCTTGACCTGCTGGTTACCGACCCACTGCTGCCCGATTCTCTACGCAGCTCTCTGGACGCCGCCGCCGCCGAACTGGCCGCCCTGGCGCCCGGGCCTGACCGCGCCGCGGACACAGCGGCCCGTCGCCTGGCTGAACGATTGGAATCTCTACTGCACCACGATTGGCCCGTCGCCGCCGACCGGCCCGCTCTGCTGCAACAGGTCAACGACTACTCCCGTCAGCTGCACGACCTGGTCACCGCCGCCTACCTCGACTACCAAACCGCCGACGTTCCAATTTTGTGACCGGGTAGGCGCAAATTCAAATTGCGCCAAAATCGCTCCGTCTCCGTAATGCTCTGGTAATACTTCGTAATACTCCCGTAATACTTCGGAGACTAAAATACGGACAGAACGCCCACTCCCGCGCTGACGGGAACCCAAGGGCAGGGGCAAATTCCCGCCCCGGAGGAGGTTCTGTCTAATGAAACCCAAGCTGCAAAAACTCAAGCGGTCAGAGCTCCCGGCCATAACAACCCTCGCCATCGTCGGCGCCCTGATCCTCCTCGGCCTACTGGCGCTACCGAACCCCGGCCCGGCCAGCGCCCAAGCCGGCGCCTGCGCTGAAGGCGGCTCCGGCTTCCGAACTACCCCCACTTCTGGGCCGGCCGCCCCCACCCTGACGGCCCACAACATGGCCCTGAACGTAATGCTCCCCGCCGCAGTGGAAGGCGACTCCGCCACTGCCACCAACGGCAACCCCGAATACACCGGCTTCGGTATGCTATACCGGCAGGGAACCTCCGGAGCCTGGACAACCTTCACCGGCGAGATTACCGTCAACCGGCGCAACCTCGCCGGCCCCGCGCGCATCGCAGGCCTCACCAACAGCCAAGCCTACGAAGTGCAGATGCGCGTCACCTGCGCCAATACCGCCAGCCCGTGGAGTACTTCCGCAACGGGAACTCCGGCGGCCACCACGCCCGGCTCAGTCCGGAACCTAAAGGCAACGCAGGTGGCATGGTTCACCGCCGCGGAAAATGTGGCGCGCGTCGCCGCTGCATCCGGCGCCGCCACTGTCAATTCGCCCGCAACTATCATCTTCGTTGGTTGGGATCTGCCGGCGGATAATGGGGGCAGCCCAGTTACCTCCTATCACTTTAAGAGCTACACAGGCGGAACGACCACTACCACTGGATCCCTGACCCCCATTCACGACGCAGCCACACGCGAGTGGAAGAACACCAATCACCCGAATTATCCGACTCGGTTCGATGACGTGACCCTGGACACTGGGGCTACCGCTGGCAGAGGCGACCACAACCTTCAGTGGAAGTTCGAAGTGGCGGCCAACAACTCCGCCGGCGCCGGCCCATTTACGTCGGTTACCATCCGTATCGGCAGAGATACGATACCGGACTCTACTACCACCGATTTCAGCGGCACGATTGCATCCGACAGAGCCAGGTCCGGCGGAGCGCCCAAACTCACCGTCAAGCTGAACAACCTGGCCGCCGACCTGCCGGTAGGCTCCGGCGTCGTACTCTTCCTGGAAGACGACTTTGATGTCCCCGATTCCATCCCGGCCAGCTCAATCTACTTCGTCGCCAACTCCCCGGCCACCGTCGCCCCGGAGATTGACACCAACGCCTACTATGACGACGACAAGGACGACGTCAGCATAACCACCCGCATCCCAGATATGTGCGCCGGAGACTCCGACGCCTGCGAAGACCCCAACGGGTTCGAAAGGGGTCAGGACTTGACCATGTTCATCCTGGGCGCCTCCCGCGTCAGGAACCCCTCCGAAGCGGGAAACCACACCGTCGCCTTCGACGTCCTCCGCTTTGATGACACCCTCCCCGGACGCATCGAGCGGCTCATGGCCAACGGCATTGAGCGCAGCGCCGCCGCCGGATCCATCGAGAAACGGCAAGGCGTGTACCTCAACACCCTCGCCAAAATCTCCCTCTCCGACACCGACGGCAAGCGCAACGAGCCGCTCACCGTCAACGGCAGCGGCTTCAACAATGGCGCCATCGCCACCGCTTACGTCGCTCAGCGCCAAGACGCCGAGTTCGCCGTAGCCCAGTGGTGGAACACCCTGAACTGCGACAGCCGGAAAACCGAAATGGCCGCCGGCAACGAGTTCTGCTTCCACTACACACTGGATACCGCCGAGATGACCTACACCGTCGCCGACAAAAACAAGGCATCTAGCGACAAGGTTATCGCCCGCCACCTCTGCGAGCATGGCGTCATCCCCGCCGGAACCGAGGTCGGCAGCGCCACCGTAGGCAGCTACGGCCGGGTAGCCATCTCCTTTGAGGTTACCATCCCGCCCTTCAAGCCCGGCAACCACAACCTCATCTGTGTGGCAGACAGCGAAGGCCGCACCTCCGGCGAGGACGTTGAGGACTTCGAGCTCGCCCCGTCCATCCGCATATCGCCCAACGAGGGCCGCGTCGGCGACGAGGTAACCATCTTCACCCAGGACTTCCCCGCTCCCGGAGCGCCCTTCATGGGGCTGAAAGTAGGCGGCGTCGTCATCAAGGATGGCATACGTGCCACCAGCATCAGCTCCGACGGCTCCGCCACGGCCACCTTCAAACTGCCTCCGCAGCAAGGCGTCAAGCGCGTTGACGCCCAGTGGGGCGCCAAGTCCGAAGACGCCAAAGTAACCATCCTGCCCGCCATCCTAAACCTAAACGTCAGCAAGAATGAAGTACTGCCCAACGAGCGGATTACGCTCATAGGAGCGGGCTTCGGCAGCGGCAGCGGCATCATGCCCGAGAAAATCACCATCGACGACGTGCCGCTCCACTTGCACGACGAATCCGACGGCTGCACGGCCACGACCGAAGAAGTTCCAGTGTCCAGCGGAGGGCAGTTCGTCTGCCCCGTAGCCCTCTGGCCTGCCGATGACGACACCTCCAACCCGACCCTGACGCCCGGCCGGCACACCATCAGAGTTGAGGACAAGAAAGGCATCCCGGGCGAAGTCGAAATCACCATCCCCGAGCCCACCGTCAAGACCACGCCCGACGGGGCCGGCCCCCGGGACATCGTAAAAATCTCCGGCGCAAACTGGCCCGTGGACAACCCGGAAAACCTCATTGAGGCCATCACCGTCACGGTCACCGATGGCGAACGGATGCGGGAGTACAGCGTGCAAGCCGATGGTTCGGGCCGCTGGTCCATCAAGCACCAGGTGGACAACAGCGTCCCCATCCCCTCCACCATCAGCATTGAGGCCAGGTACGATAACCTTGTCCGACATGGCGAGTACAAAGTGCCATCGTCCATCATAATGGTTTATCCCGGCGAAGGTAGCCCCGGCGACAAAATCACGCTGTCGGTGGAGAATATGCCGGCGCATTCCCGCATCAGCCGAATCGAAATCCACGGTCGGGACCTTATGTCCGCCATGCCTACCGAACCCCCCAGCACTGACCGCGACGGCGCCGTCACTGTGGCAGACGTCATCATCCCCGGCTTTGACCCCGGCACGTACAGCATCCTGCTGGAGGTCAACAACACGGTAGCCGTGGGCAGCCTGGTAATCCATTACCCGAGAGGCCTATTCATCGACACTCCGGTAGCCGTGGCGCTGGCTGCGCTGGGGGACAGCGCGGGCGCCGTCTTCTACTTTAACGGCCTCAGCAGGGATTGGCTGTTCTACGACCCGCGTCCGGAGTTCGCCGACCTCAACACCCTGGAGGTGCTGGAAGCCGGCGAGTCCTACTGGCTCCTGGTAACCGACGAGTTTAAGAACATACCCTTGGGCGGCAAGAGCCGCAGCCTAACGTGCAACGCCGCCGGCAACTGCTGGAACCTGATTGTCTGGTAATCTGCGGAAATCAGCCCCCTTCCTCAAAAGCGAGGGAGAGGGAGCAGCCGGCAGCCGGGCGTTGCGGAACTTGCCGTATCCCATTATTATGTAGCGCCCTGCTCCGCCGCTGCATCAGCGACCGAGGAAGTTCTGTCTAATGAAACCCAAACTGCACAAACTTAAGTTGTCAGTGCCGCTGGCCATAGCAGCCCTCGCCATCGTCGGCGCCCTAACCCTCCTCGCCCCACCTGACCCAAACCCTGCCAGCGCCCAGGCCGGCAGCGCCTCCGCATCGGGAACCCCGGCGGCAACCGCGCCCGGCCCGGTCCGGAACCTAACGGCAACGCAATTGGAGTGGTTTAGCCCCGAGGAAAATCTGGCGCGCGGCGCCGCCACCAATAGCAGCTACGGCTACACTGGCAATTGGCCCGCGGCTGAAATCTATATTAACTGGGATCTGCCGGCGGATAATGGAGGCAGCCCCGTTACCTCCTATTACTTCAAGAGCTGGAGGGGTGGAAAGGCCGCTACTATCGGCGCCTTGTCCCGGGCTCTCGACGTTCCCAATTGGAAGCACAGCCTGCACCCGAATTATCCGACTGAATTCTCAGGCGTGATATACGGGATTAACAAAGACTGGAGCGACCACAACTATTGGTGGAGATTCGAGGTGGCGGCCAGGAACTCCGCCGGCATCGGCCCATTTTCAAAGGTGGACATCCGGATCGACAAAGATGCGGACGCCTCGATAGCCGAAGCCCTGGCCCCGCTGGGCGACAAGCTGGCAGCCGTGCTCTACTTTGACAACATCAGCAAGGAGTATATGTTCTACGACCACCGCCCCGAGTTCGCCGGCCTCAACACATTGGAAGAACTGGTAGCCGGCGAGTCCTACTGGCTCATCGTAACCGACGACTTTGAAGACATACCCCTGGGCGGCAAGCTCCGCAGCCTAACGTGCAACGCTGCCGGCAACTGCTGGAACCTGATAGTCTGGTAACCTCGCGGAAATCAGCCCCCTCCCTCAAAAGCGAGGGACAGGGGTGCAACCGGCAGCCGGGCGTTGCGGAACTTGCCGCATCCCATTATTATGTAGCATCCTGCTCCGCCGCTGCATCAGCGACCGAGTATGCCGTACCCGGACAACTTGAGGAGGCCCCAATTGGCTGACCAGCCCAGCGAAAAAGCCATCCAGCGAATGCGCCTGTTCGTGGAGCGCTACTGCGAAAAATCCGGCACCTTCACCCACCCGGAAGAGGGAATCGCCGAGTCGGTAATCCTCGGCTTGGCCCAGAACGTCGACGAACTCGGCCGGCCACTCTGCCCCTGCCGCTTCTATCCCGACAAGAGCGAGGAAATTAAGCACCGCACCTGGATCTGCGCCTGCGACGATATGCAGATCTACAAGTACTGCCATTGACTGCTCTTCGTGACTGAGGGCGGTCTGCCCATCACGGAATATCTCCCCGAAGACCACGAAGGCCGCGCCATCTACGGCCTGGTGAAAGACCCAACCCCCGACAAGGGGCGCCCACTGCGCGACAAAGCCGAGGAGCGGGAGGAAGAACGCCGCAACCGTCCCTCCTGACGGCTCCTGCTGTCCCTGCCTCGTTGCCATCACCGCGGGACGGGCCGGCGGCGCTCTGGCTGCCGGCCCGGTCAGGTAGCAGCGCCCGGCTGCGGTGCCCGCAGGCCGAACCACAGCGCGCCCAGCGCCGCCATCGTCGCTCCGATGCGAAATACGTCGCGGTAGGCCAGCAGGAACGCCTCGCCGGCCGCTCGGCTGCCCGCGTAGTGGTCACTCAGGGCCGCGAAAATCGCCCCTACAATCGCCACGCACAGCACCGTTCCCGACGCCTGCGCCAGCGACATCGCTCCCGACGCCGTGCCGAACCGCTCCGGCGGCACGCTGCTCAGCATCAGCGCATAGGCCGCCGACTGAAACCACCCCACGCCCAGGCCCACAATGGCGATTGCCGCCGCTGGATGCCAAACGGCCGAGCCGCCATCCAGCGCTGACATTGCCAGCAATCCCGTCGCCGTCAGTCCCAAGCCGACCGCTCCCACCGGGCGCGCCCCCCAACGGTCGCACAGCCAGCCGCCCAGCGGCGATGAAAGTATGTTGCACATGGACATTATGGCGAATAATATCCCCAACGTTACCGGGCTGCGCCGCAGCGAATCGGTGATGTAGAACGGGAATATGAACCAGATGACGAACTGCGCGAAATGCCCCAGAAACATGGCGCCCATAGCCGTCTGGAATCCGCTGAGCCGAACCAGCGCGCCGGGCAGCACCGGCGACTGCGCCCGCCTTTCCACCAATATCAACCCCCCCGCTGTCATTGGCGTCGCCGCCAGCAGCGCTATCACCGCCGGCGCAGTCCAGCCGACGGCCTGGCCCAGCCGCAGCCCAATCGTCAGGCACCACAGCAGCGACAGGGCCAATGCCGCGCCCGCTGCGTCAAACCGCCGGCCCGGGGATCTCCGCGCGCCTCCCGCAATAACCCCCGGCAGAGCCAACAGCCCCATCGCCAGAGCCAGCGCGGCCAGCGGTATGCGTCCCCAGAACACCGCCGGCCAGTCAAAGAGCTGCACCAGTTGCCCTGCCGCCAGTGTTGACGCCACCATTCCCAAACCCAGGCTGGCCGAGGTGAACCCCATGGATAAGCCCCGGCTATGGGGCGGAAAAACGCCCGCGGCAATAGCCGGCGCAGTGCTGTACAGGCATCCCGTCCCCAACGCCTGCAAGAACCGGAACCCCACTAGGACTTCAAGAGTCGGCGACAGCGACAGGCATACCATCGACGCCAGATAGACAGCCGTGCCGAACAGGTACACCATCCGCAGCCCGAAACGGTCGGCAAAGGCTCCCGCTCCCAACGCCAGGCCGGCCCGCGTGGCGATGAACACCACAATGACCCACTGCACGGCGGCCAGGTCGGTGTCGAAGGCGTCGCGCATGGCCGGCAGCCCCACGTTCACCGAAAAGTCCAGCGACGCCAGCATCATGCCCAGCGCCGACGACGACGCCACCGCATAAGTCCGCCAGGCGCGGCGGGATGTCAGAGGGGCGTCAGATTCGGCAGAGGGCGGCATGGCGGTTGATTGTACGCTAAAATCAGCTGTACCAGAGCGTGAGGTAGGAAATGGCCGTAGCAACGAAGCGGCTTTTTGTCGCAACCGTCCTCGCGCTGGCTTTAATCACCGCGGCCTGCGCTGCGCCGGGATCGACCCCGGTTCCCGCCGCTCTCCCGGCAACGGTCGCTGCCGAATTGCCAACCGGATGCGAAGGCGTCGACCTCTGCCCGTCTGCCACGTCGCAGCCGCCTTCAAATCTGGCGCGCCGCCCGACGTTGCCGCAAAGGTGGACGCAATAATCGCCCAGCGCTATGCCAGCTACCCTGACCCGCAACCGGCATATCCATCGCAGAGTGTGTTATTATTGATGCGGAGCGTCGCCATGACCACCACCCCCGTCAACACATTCAACGACATCCTCTCAGCGATGGAGCGCTATCCTCACCTCCGTGAGGAAATGCGCCGGCACATCCTGGGAGAGGAGCTGCTGCGTCTGCCGGCCGTAGTGGCTGAGCTATCCCGGATGGTTCAGACATTGGCCGACACCGTGGAACGCCACATCGTCGCCACCAACGACCGACTGGATCGCCTGGAGGCCGGCCTGGCCGAGCTGAAAGCCGGCCAGGAACGGCTCGAAGCCCGGCAAGACAACACGGATGCGCGGCTGGATCGGATGGACCAGTGCTTTGAGCAGATCGATGGACGCTTTGAGAAAATCGACCAGCGCTTTGAACAGATCGACCAGCGCTTTGAGAAAATCGACCAGCGCTTTGAGCAGATCGACCAACGCTTTGAGAAAATCGACCAGCGCTTTGAGCAGATCGACCAACGCTTTGAGAGAATCGAGGTCAGATTGAACCGTGTAGAAGGCCGGCTTAATAGCATATTCGGCAGCGAATACGAGCGCAAAATTGCCCGCAACTCCTCCCGCTACCTCCGGCAGCATGCCAACATACGGAACGCCCGCCTGCTCCAAGCCGTAACCGTGCCGGACAATCCCCATATTCCGGACCTCATGGCCGATGCAGTCGCATCAGGAGCCATATCCGACGATCAGGCCGACGAATTGGACCGCGCCGACCTGATACTGCTCGGCGAGACCACGGAAGGCCACCCGACCTACGCCGTTGCCGAAGTATCAGCTACTATCGACGACCACGACGTCGACCGAGCCGGGCGCCGCGCCGCCATTCTGCGCACCGCCAGCGACGTATCCGCAACAGCCATAGTCATCGGCGCTGCTATATCCGACGCCAACAGACAGCGCGCCGGCAACATTGGCGTCACTATCGTTATAGTGCCCGAATAACCACAAAGGCCGCACAGCGTCGCCGGCATTGCGCAATGCCGGCTCGCCCATGTCCGCCGAAAAATCCCGCGACGCCGGCATCATGCCCACCGCCGCCCCGGACGCAGCAGAACGGCGTGACTATATTCGGCCCTGTTTATGCTCCCCGGCGTTCACTGCCGTCGGCCAATCCTAAAGTGGTTCATCGCTTTGTGCGTCAGCCGGCGGCATGAAATCCGTAACTGCCAGCGCCACGTCCGGAAACGCCCGCGGGCTGACGCTTTCGCCGGCCCGGTAGATGCGGATGGCGACGTACTCCGAACCCGTCGGCTCTGCGTAGGTCGTCACTTCCCGCGCGCGCAGGTTGGCAACCCACACCTCCGGAATGCCGGCGGCAGCGTAGCGTTCCAACTTTGCGCCCTGGTCAAAGGTCAGTGAACTGTCGGCGAACTCTATGACCAAGTACACATCATCCGGCGTCGCGCGTCCGGTCGCGCCGGAACCGGGCGGATTCCACCTCTTGAGAACAACATCCGGCTGGGGCGCGCTGCGGTCGCCCAGATAGACAGGCCCGCCCAATTGCACCGTCGCCCGACCCAACAGCTGGGGGACGAACAGCGTATTAATCCAGTCTGTGCCGCCCACGTGGCGGTCGCCGATTGGCGGCATAATGACTATCGCTCCGTCTATCAATTCAACCCGGTCGTCCTTATGCAGGATCCCGGCCGCTCCCATAGCCATGTACTCGTCCACCGTAAAACGACGGCGCCCGGCCAGCGCGTAATCCTCCTCGCCCGGGGCGATGATGCCGGCCCGTACCATAACGGCGCACTCCTCCGGGGTGAACCGCCGCGCCGGCGGCATCCCGGTCATCGTCAGCGTTGTCGTAGTCATCAGAGCTGCCTCCGCATTCTGCGCGCCCGGCGCGATGATGGCGCCGGTGCGCCGATTCTATCACTCCCGCCATATCCGGCAGCGATATGCTAATATCTGCCCGTGATACCCGGCGGCATCAGCCGCCCCGGAGGTTCTTCGCCATGACTCAAAACACCGGCGCTTTCGAGGCCCTGCTCCAGGAAGACCGCGCCTATCCGCCGCCGGCCGACTTCGCCGCCAACGCCAACATCTCCGACCCCGCCGTGTACGAAGAGGCCCGCCGCGACCCGCAAGCCTTCTGGGCCCGTTTCGCCGGCGAATTGGACTGGTTCCGGCCCTGGGACACAGTACTGGACTGGTCCGACGCGCCCTTTGCCAAATGGTTCATCGGCGGCCGGCTCAACGTCTCTTACAACTGCATCGACCGCCATCTCAACGGCCCTCGCAAGAATAAAGCCGCTATCGTCTGGGAAGGCGAGCCGGGAGACTGGCAGGTCTATACTTACCGCGATTTGTACCGTGAAGTCTGCAAATTCGCTAACGGCTTGAAGAGCCTGGGCGTCCAAAAGGGCGACCGCGTTACCATCTACCTGCCCATGGTGCCGGAGCTGCCCATCGCCATGCTGGCCTGCGCCCGTATTGGCGCGCCCCACAGCATCGTTTTCGGCGGCTTCAGCGCCGAATCCCTCCGCGACCGCATTGAAGACTCCCAGTCCAAAGTGATGATTACCGCCGATGGCGGTTGGCGTCGCGGCAACATCATCCCGCTCAAGCAGAACGCCGACGCCTCCGTCGCCGGCGACACTCCCGTGGAGAAAGTCGTCGTCGTCCGTCGCACCGCTCACGCCGACGACATGATGCAGGAAGACCGCGATGTCTGGTGGCACGACCTCGTTGCCGACCAGCCCCTCACCTGCCCGCCGGAGCCAATGGACAGCGAGGATATGCTCTTTATGCTGTACACCAGCGGCACCACCGGCAAACCCAAAGGCATCGTCCACACCACCGGCGGCTACCTCACCGGCGCCTATGCCACCAGCAAATGGATTTTCGACCTCAAAGAGGACGATGTGTACTGGTGCACCGCCGACATCGGCTGGGTCACCGGCCACAGCTATATCGTCTATGGCCCCCTGGCCAACGGCGCAACCTCCGTAATGTATGAAGGCTCCCCCGACTGGCCCGACCGTGACCGCTTCTGGGCCATCGTGGAGAAGTACGGCTGCACCATCTGCTACACCGCTCCCACCGCCATCCGCACCTTTATGCGCTGGGGCGAAGAGTACCCCAACCGGCGCGACCTGTCATCGCTGCGGCTGCTCGGCACCGTGGGCGAACCCATCAACCCGGAGGCCTGGGTCTGGTATTGGCAGCACATCGGCGGCGGACGCTGCCCGGTAGTGGACACCTGGTGGCAGACTGAAACCGGCTCCGTGCTGATTACCCCCTTGCCCGGCATTACTACCCTCAAACCCGGTTCCGCCACCCAACCTTTCCCCGGCATCGACGCCGCCATCCTGGACGAACAAGGCAATGAAGTCGGCCCCGGCGGAGGCGGCTATCTCGTCATCCGCCAGCCCTGGCCCAGTATGCTCCGCGGCATCTACGGCGACCCGGAACGCTTCAAGGCGCAGTATTGGTCCAACTACGCCTGCATCTACTTCACCGGCGACGGCGCCAAACTGGACGAGGAATCCTACTTCTGGCTGCTGGGCCGAGTTGACGACGTCATCAACGTGTCGGCACACCGCATCAGCACCATGGAAGTCGAGTCCGCCCTGGTCGACAACAGCAAAGTCGCCGAAGCCGCCTGCATTGGCCGCAGCCACGAAGTAAAAGGCCAGGCCATCGTCGCTTTCGTCACCCTGAAAGACCGAGTCGCCGGCTCCGACGAGATAATCGGCGAGTTGAAGCAGCACGTCGCCGGCAAAATCGGCCCCATGGCCCGCCCCGACGACATCTACTTCGCCGCCGAACTCCCCAAGACCCGCAGCGGCAAGATAATGCGCCGTCTGCTCCGCGATGTCGCCGAAGGCCGCGCCCTGGGCGACACTACCACCCTCGCCGACCCCGCAGTAGTAGAAATGCTCAAATCCCAATACGACGACGAAGAATAGTCGTTGCAAACGGGCGAGGGTGCATACACCCTCGCCCCCTTATAAGATCCCCTCTGCTCTATAAATGTACGTCAGGTCTGCGCCTTTCTAACCGCCAGCCGCGACATGGCGAACCCCAGAACCCCTCCTGCCGACGCTTTAATCATCCAGTCCGCAGTTTAAAGAGACTTTGCCGCTCCGACGTCATATCCTCCGCCGGAACCGGAGCCATCCACACCGGAACGCCACCGCCCAAGGAGATCAGGCTGAACAGGACAAACAAGACGCCTATGATTGGTAGCGCGATTCTCACAGTTGCTCCCCATCAACAAGCGGCTCAACAGCCGACCCAACTCGTGCGGTCTTTTTGCCGTTCGTCCAAATCAAGTAGAACAGCAAGCCCACGCCGCCCATCAGCACTATCAGCCCGACCGCTATCATAGTCATGCCAAGGACTGGCTCAAACAGTTCCATGTCGCCCTCCTTCCCTTCTGCCTTATGATCCCATCTCACCACGATCCTATCGCATCTATCACACGCCGCGCCGTCTATCAGCGCCCCCGCCTTTGCTATAATTACCGCCAACGCCCGAACCTGATGCCCACCGGGAAACCGCCCGCCATGCAGTACGAAACCGTCATCGGTCTGGAAGTCCACGTCCAGCTGGATACCCGCAGCAAGATGTTCTGCGCCTGTCCCGCCGACTATCAGGCCGCCGAACCCAACACCCGCGCCTGCCCAGTCTGCCTCGGCCTCCCCGGCGCCCTGCCCGTCATCAACCGCCGCGCCATCGAGTACACCATTATGACCGGCCTCGCCCTGCATTGCCGCATCCCCGAGTTCACCAAGTTCGACCGCAAAAACTACCCCTACCCCGACCTGATGAAGGGCTACCAGATTTCCCAATACGACCTCCCCCTGGCATTGGACGGCTGCTTGGAAATCCCCGGCGACCCCAACCTCGGACGCTGCCGACAACGCATCGGCGTCGAGCGCGTCCATCTCGAAGAAGACGTTGCCAAAATGCAGCACTTTCCGCCGAGCTCCCACAATTCGGGAGACGGCTATTCCCTGGTTGACGTCAACCGCTCCGGCGTACCCCTCATGGAAGTCGTCAGCCGGCCCGACCTCCGTTCCCCCGAAGAAGCCCGCCAGTATCTGGTATCGCTCCACTCCCTGGTGCAGTACCTTGGCGTCTCCACCGCCAATATGCAGGACGGCAACTTCCGCTGCGACGCCAACGTCAGCATCCGACCCACGGGCAGCGACGTTCTCGGCGCCCGTACCGAAATCAAAAACATGAACAGCTTCCATTCCGTCTTTCAGGCATTGGAGTACGAAGTCCAGCGCCAGCGTCGCATCGTCGCAGACGGCGGTCAGGTCGCGCAGGAAACCCGCGGCTGGGTTCAGGAGCGCGCCGTTACCGTTTCCCAGCGCAGCAAAGAGTACGCTCACGATTACCGCTACTTCCCGGAGCCTGACCTGCCTCCCCTCAACATCGGGCGCGAGTGGGTATCCCAGTTGCAGGCCGCCCTCCCGGAGCTGGCCCCCCAACGCAAAGCGCGCTTCCAATCCGACTATGCCCTCTCCGACTACGACGCCGGCCAGCTCACCGCCTTCCGCGCTACGGCCGACTACTTCGAGGCTGCCCTCTCATCCTACAACCTCGCCCGCGAACCCGCCGCCGCCAAAGAAGTAGCCAACTGGATGCAGGGCGACCTCTCCCGCCTGCTCAATCAGGAGCGCCGGGACATCTCCGATGCTCCGGTTCCGCCGGCGCGATTGGCCGAACTCCTCGCTCTCGTCGCCAACGGCGCCCTGTCCACCTCCCTGGCCAAAACCGTGCTGGAAGAAATGTACGCCACCGGCGGCAGCGCGGCAGCTGTCGTATCCGAAAAAGGCCTCGCCCAAATCAGCGACGCCGACGCCATTCAGTCCGCCGTCGCCGAGGCCATCGCCGCCAACCCCAAAGCCGTCGCCGACTACCTCGCCGGCAGGGAAAACGCCGCCCGCTTCCTCATGGGCCAGGTGATGCGCATTACCAAAGGCCAGGCCCAACCCGAAATTGCCCTGCGTATGGTTCAGGAAGGGCTGGCGGCCCAGCAGCGTTAGCGTGGTACAATCTACATTGAGGTAAAACTTCACATGACATTGCTCAACGTCGCCCAAATTATCGCTTCCATCATCCTGGTGCTCATCATTCTGTCCCAGGTGCGAGAGGCCGGCAGCGGTATGTTCGGCAGCGCGCAGAACACCGTCCGCACCCGTCGCGGCCTCGAACGCACCATGTTCCAGCTCACCATCGCGCTCATTGTCGTCTTCCTCGTAGTCTCTACCCTCAGCGCGCGCTTCTCCGGCTGACCACCCCATGGCCGGCACGACCGCGCCTCCCATTGTCCTGCTCACCGACTTCGGCCTCTCCGACGCTTACGTCGGCATGATGCGCGGCGTCATATCCTCCATCAATCCTGCCGCCAGCGTCATCGACCTCACCCACGGCATCAGCCCCCAGAACATCGCCCACGGTGCCGCCGTCCTCGCCGACGCCTCGCCCTACTTCCCGCCCGGCAGCATATTCGTCGCCGTCGTTGACCCCGGCGTCGGCACCCAGCGCGCCGCCATCCTGCTGGAAACCCCCGACGCCCGCTTCCTCGCTCCCGACAACGGCCTGCTTACCCTCGTCTGCCGCCGCTGCCAATCCGCCTTTGGCGACGCCGACGCTCCCGCCACCGCCCGCGTGCCCACATCCTGCCGAGCCTGGCGACTGACCAACCCCGACTACTGGCGGCGCCCGGTCAGTTCCACCTTTCACGGGCGCGACGTATTCGCCCCGGTCTCCGCCCATCTGTCCCTCGGCGCAACGCCCAGCCGGATTGGCAAACCCATATCCGCCATTACCGCCTTGCCCCTGCCCACGCCTCGGCCTGATGGCAACGTCCTGCGCGGCAGCGTCATCTACGCCGACGCTTTCGGCAACCTCATAACCAACCTAACCGCCGACATCCTGGACGATATGGGCATATCCCCCGGCGACCCCAATGTAACCGTAGCCGTCGCCGGCCACACCATCAACGGCCTCTCCCAAACCTTCCACAGTCCGCCCCCTACCTCTCGCGGAGACCCGCCCGACAGCGGATTGCGCGCGCTGATAGGCAGCCACAACCGCCTGGAAATCGCCCTGATAGATGGCAGCGCCGCCGCCGCGCTGAACACTGGCGCCGCCGCCACAGTGCAACTGACGGTATGCTAGGATAAAACACTGGCCTAACACAACCCGGCCAGCCATCCCCCAAGAGCCTACAACCATCATGACCTTACTCGACCGCATCACCAAAGACCCCCAAATCCTGGCCGGCAAACCAACCATACGCGGAATGCGCATCTCCGTGGAACAGATAGTAGGCCTCCTCAACGGCGGCGCCTGGACGGAAGAAGACATCCTCAACGGGTGGCCCGGATTGACCCACGAGGATATCGAAGCCTGCCGTCTCTACGCCGCCACCGGCGCGCCTCTGACCAACGTCGATTGGTGCAAGTTCATGGCCGAATTCGACAAACCCGCCCGCCAAGACGCCGCAGAACCCCATGAATCCCAAAAGGCATAACGCGCAATGCGCATCCTGGCCGATACAAACCTCAACGAACCCACAGTCGCGGCTCTGCGCAACGCCGGGCATGACGTTATTTGGATGTATGAAGACGACCGGCGTATGGCAGACCCCAACATACTGGCCCGCGCAGTACGTGAAGACCGCCTACTCGTAACCTTCGATACCGACTTCGGAGAGTTAACCTTCAATGACCGCTTGCCAGCCCGTTGCGGTGTAGTCCTGTTTCGCATCGCGCAATCTGTGACAGTAGCGGAGAGAGCACAGCTAATCGTACACAACCTCGCTGCCCCAATAGTCTGGCCCGGCCGCTTCTGGGTCATCAACATCCGCAATCGCCCGCTCCCCAACCTGTAACCTAACACAACCGGCCAGCCATCCCTCAGGAGCCTACAACCATCATGACATTACTCGACCGCATCACCAAAGACTCCCAAATCCTGGCCGGCAAGCCAACCATACGCGGAATGCGCATCTCCGTAGAGTTAGTAATGGAACGTCTCAACGGCGGCGCCTGGACGGAAGAGGACATCCTCAACGGGTGGCCCGGATTGACCCACGAGGATATCGAAGCCTGCCGTCTCTACGCCGCCACCGGCGCGCCCCTGACCAACGTCGATTGGTGCAAGTTCATGGCCGAATTCGACAAACCCGCCCGCCAAGACGCCGCAGAACCCCATGAATCCCAAAAGGCATAACGCGCAATGCGCATCCTGGCCGACACCAACCTCAGCGAACTCACGCCGCCGCAGTACAGTTGACGGTATGCTAGGATAAAAGACCGGCTGGACACAACCCGGCCCCATCCCCCGGAGGCTGCAATCATTATGGACTTGCGAGAACGCATCGTATCCGACCCGCCAATCCTGCTGGGCAAGCCCCGCGTGAAAGGAACCAGGATTTCCGTCGCATTCATCCTCTACCTGCTGGCTAATAAATGGAGCCAAGCCGATATTCTGGAGCATTATCCCAATCTAAAGGCCGAGGATATACGCGCCTGTTGCCTCTACGCCAGCGAGAATTTGCCGGGCAGGAACCCTTCCTGGCAATTTGAAGGCAGCTTCCTTGATAGCGGCAAGTGGACACTGGTAGAAGGCGATAACAGCGAGACTCTCAAAAGCATCTTCCGGAACGGATGACGCGATATGAGGTTCACGATCGACGAAAACATATCGCCCCACGACGCCGCAAACCCCCGACCGCCACTTGCCCAATAGCCATATAGATACGCTGCTATGTCTTTCTGACCCGATTGTTGGGCGTGCTTTCCTTTTGCGGAGGTTGCCACGTTTTGGCAGCGTTACCGCCGGTTCGGGCCTGCGGTGGTCCGATTTCACGCCCGCGCTTTAACAGATCTCCTTCAGTATGCTCTATCCCGCGAATCAACATCCCTGGCTCGATGGGTAAGTTATCTTTACTCGGTTCCGGGTTCCATTTGTTTTGTTTGTCAGCCACGATTAGGCCTCCTTGTTGCTGTTTGGCCTCTTCCGGTCGGACGGTGTACTACCTCCCGTTGGCATTTGCCATTTCTTCGCTTTACCGCCCGCCGGCCTCGGCATAGGCCGGCCGCCGCCGCGCCGCTTTTCCAACGGAACAGTCCTCTTGTGCGGATCAAATTTCTTATCTTTCATATCCCTCAGGCCCCCCATTTACGTGCGCCCTTCGTCTGTACCATCCTTCGACTTCCCTGAATTCCGATGCGTTGGAAACCCAAGCCGATACGACAACAGCCGTGATTTCAGCCGGAATGATGAAGTCGTACGTCAGCTGCTCCGTTTCATTCGGCTCAATTACTATTCCTTCCGTTACCGTATCTTCCCTCACCGAATGCCATGGAAACTCGATGTCTTGTTTATCTTCTGGCGCGCCTTCAAATTCCTGCTGCATTTCCTCGACACTTCCATCATCGTATGGCGACACCACTTTCAAAGTCCACCGAACCCAATCAACCCGGCAGAGGCCCGTTCCGGTGTTAGTCGCGTTCAGGCTGACCACCACGGCGTCATAGTTTAGACTCGCCGGCGTTCTTACTATTTGCATCTCCATGGAAAGATTGGGGATGTGCTCACGTCCTCTCCGGTAGTTACGAGCTGCCACGTATATCGTTGCCAGGAACGCTGTCGCCGTTCCTGCCGTGCCCACTACCATTCCCAACTTCCAAACATCAATAGAGGCAATCCCTCTTGGCGGAGCAATGCCGAACCACGTAAATGCGTTCTGCGTCATACCTATGGCCAGAGTGATGACCAGGAACACCCCAAGCGCGGGACCGGCCGCTTTCGGAACCCAGCTGTCGGCGATGGCGTCTAGCGCCGTTCTGATTTCGTTGCGCATAGGCCATTATACCACCCTACCCCCCATACCGCCGCCCCCTCACCGACGGCTCCATCGCCAAACTCCGCCGCACCATCCCCACCAACTCCCCATCCAGACCCAGCGCCGACACTACCGCCGCATCCAACGCCCGACGCGCCGGGTCCGCCTCCATCTCCGGCAGCGGCAGCAGCGCATCCCCCGCATGAGCGTCATAAGCCGACGCCAGCGCCGACGCCGCATCACCCCCAATCGCCCCAAAGTCCGGCGCCATCAGCTTACGCAAATCATCCAGCGAGAAATGGGGGTATGACGGTATCTTGTTGGTACGGTTACCCAATAATGACAATATGCCAACAGATGAATTCAGATATGCGCATAACGCCTTTTCCAAAACGTCCTTGCCGGGCTCTGCGATAGTGAATCGGCAAGGAACCCACAACGAACCTAATGCTGGCATATCCAACCGGGCGCAAAGCGTTCTAACCGTATTGAGGCGCATCCTCTGGGGCAACATTAAGGCGTTGCGCTGCTGCCAATAACTGTCAGCCAAATGCGCTTTCGTCGGCTTGGCAACGATGTGCGTATCCCACGTAGCCGCCATCGACTGCGTCACTTCCGTATCGTGCTGCCACAGCGCAACCCGCCCCAGATTATCCGGCATCTCCGACCGAGTAAAGGCATCTCTTATCCGGCGGCCTTCCGGCCCCACATCCGCAATGCTGCCCAGCTCCACTGATGGAAACAATCCGCCGCTGCGCAGCTCAATAAACTTCTCGCACAGGTATGGCGATAAAAACTGTACCGCGCCCCAATCCCCTGCGGCTATTCTGTCCGCTGGACACTCCTGTACCGTGCCAAAACCTTGACTCGACACCGTGCCGTTCTCAACCGCCCACGCCACGCTGATGGCCTCTGCCGGCGTCGCCGGGTTCCGTGCCAGATTGACTATCCTCGTCGCCGGTTTCGCTCCCTTCCCAGTCGGCCACCGCCGGCAGATTACCAACATTTCGCCTATGTCAGTGTTTTCTGAAAAGTAGATACGCGCTGGATCATGCGACGTTACAATAGTATCAACGTGGAACCTTTGCGCCAGATATTGCCGCATACCCATCGTTGCATAGTTAGTCGCTCCTACCAGCGGCAAAACCACCGCCATCGCTCCGGTGTCGGGTTTAGCTAGAAACTCACCTAGATACAGGAACGGGCCGCCGTTATTTGACAAATGCACCGGCTTATTCGCAAACAGCTCCTTCTCGCGAGCCTTGATTTTCCCCTCATCCTCCCGACTGAACTGGTCATGCCTCAGGCTGTCCCGCGTGAACGGCGGATTCATAATCACCAAATCCGCACCCTCCGCCGCCGTCATACCCTCCCCGCTGTCCACCTGCGTCGCCGACTGCGCCGAGTTCGGCCACGGCATCAGCGTCGGCTGCCGATCCAGAAACTCCAGCGAACCCAGGCGCGCCTCCCCTGCGCCATCCACTCCCAGCAAAGTCCGCCCGATTTTCATATTCCGAAACTGCGTCGTTGGCGACAGCAGCCCCAGCGTCGTCGCCGCCATATGCGTCGCCGTCAGGTTCACGTCATAGCCCGTAAAAACCCGCTCAATCAGCGCCCGGGATATGTCCCCATCCGTCTCCGACTGCGGCGCCAGGTGCCGGATGCGCTCCGCCGCCGCCATCAGCAGCGTTCCCGTGCCGCACGCCGGGTCGGTGATGCGCAGCCCCGCGATGGCCGCGGCATCCTCCCAATCGCACATATCCTCCCGCAGCGCCAGCCCCGCCAGCAGCGTCGCCCCCGCCGTAGTGGTATAAAACGACCCATCGTAGCGCGCCGTGTCCAGCACGGTATGAAAGATGCGCCCCAGCAAGTCATGCCGCAGCCCCGCGATATTCTGCGCTACCGCCAGCGCCGCCCGCGCCGTGTCCCGTACTGCGTCGCCAAAGGCCGGGTCCGGCGGACACGCCTGTACTGCCGCCCGTCCCGTCTCAAAAATCGGCTTGTAGTCCAGCGCCAGTATCAGATGCCACGCATCCCGAAACGCGCCAATCGCATCGGCGGCATCCAGGCACTGCTGCGCCATCCGCGGCGGCCACGCGCCGACGAAAGGAACCGGCGGATTTTCACGACTGTCCAATTCCGGCCGCATCTCCGGCAGATGGCTGTCCAGCCGCGAGTGAAACATCACGGCGGTGGCAATCACCAGCAGCGCGCGCTTGGCCGCCTGGTTCCACTGACTGCCGCTTTTCGCCGCCGGCAAATCCAGCGTCTGCGCCAGCATCCGCTTCTGCCCATCGCTCAGCCGACGCGCCGCCTCATCCAGACTGTTGGACAACGCCGCCGCTGCATAGTCGGGGTTGCCCAGCTGCGCCGGCGTCAGCCGTATCACCGAAACCAGCTGCTCCAGGCTCCCTTCCACCCAATTCGTCCCCACCCCGGCAGCGTCCCGCGCCGCCCGCTGCGCCCCCACCCCGGCCTCGCCAACCGCCCGCCGACCCGACCCGCTATCCTCCCCTCGGCCAAATGCAACTCCGGCGGCATCCCGCACCGCCCAGATGAACCGCGCCTCGGGCAGCGACCCCTCGGTAGTATTGTCCGGATAGCACACCGCAACCGCGCCGTGCGCCAGGCCCTGCGCCAGGCGTCGGTCAGCGTCGCCAACCGCCTCCGCCCGCTTCGCCGGCGACTGCCCATGCTCACACTCCACCGCGATAATCGCCGCCCCGATGCGCACCTCCACATCAACGCGCAAACTGCCGCCACGCGCCGCCCGCGCTCCGACGCCCACCCCTGCGTCAACGCCAGCGCCGCGATTCCCGGAGCGCGCCCCCTCCGCCTCGCCGTCCACCCCCGCATCAACGCGACGATTCCCGGAGCGCATCACCTCCGGCCGGGCATCCAGGCCCCGCTCCCGCAGCAGCCCGGCCAGCCAAACGTTCAGTGTCTGCTCATGCTCTCTGGTAGCCATCCATTCCCCTCTCTCTGCATAGCCATCCCCTACCCTCGCGCGCCCACCCCACACCTTTCTGCTTGATGTCGTTGTCCAACATTACTGGCCCACCCTCGCGCGCCCATCCCACACCCCAGACCGGCCAAGCCTATCAGCAGCCCGACGGCCCTACTCCCGCATACCCATCCCCAACTCAACTTGTACCACCATTCCACCAACCCGGCAACCCAACCAAATCCGGCGCCCTACACCCTTTGACGCGAGGCCCAAACCCAACGCCGCAACTGACCCCCCTCAATCCGGATTCCGACCTCCTAACAGCATCCTATGTCCAAGGTGCCCAAGTCATGCAGGGCGACAGCGCGCAAAGCCCTTGATATGCACCCGATGAACTCATTCTTATTTATGTGGATCTCATTCTCATCACCGAGGAACAGCGTTTTCAATTCGGTGAGGTTCCCAGCCCTCCGGTATCTCACCCGACAGCCGATTTTTTTGCCAGATCCAGCTCCGTCACATACCGGAGGTTCCCCAGCTCCTCCGGTATCCCGCCACTCAACCGGTTCCCAGTCAGATTGAGCCTCTCCAAGTTGCCGAGGTTCCCCAGCTCCTCCGGTATCCCACCACTCAACCGGTTCCCAGTCAGATCGAGCCTCTCCAAGTTGCGGAGGTTCCCCAGCTCCTCCGGTATCCCACCACTCAACCGGTTCGGTCCGAGATCCAACACTCGCACGTTGGCGAGACTACCCAGCTCCTCCGGTATCCTGCCACTCAACCGGTTCCCAGTCAGATTGAGCCTCTCCAAGTAGCGGAGGTTCCCCAGTGCTGGCGCTATCCTGCCATTCATACCATTAAACTAAAGGACTAACTCTACAACACAACCGCCGCCGTCGGTAACGACCCCGTGCCACTCACCCAACGGCGTGTCAGTCATCCAATTGGCCCAGTTTGACCATCTCCCGCCGTTGACGGAGCGGTAAAACGCCTCCAACGCAACCCGGTCCCGCCTGACGCCGGCCCTGTCGCTGCTGCCACCAGCCCACCCGACAGGACGCAACCCGGTCCCGCCTGGCGCAGGCGCTGGCTTGCCCCCACCATCTTGGCCTGGTCTCGGACTCCCGGTCCCGCCTGGCGCAGGCTCTGGGCATAGGCGTCTGCGTAAGTGTTGCCGCTGGGATCTGCGTAGGCATTGCCATTGGTGTAAGCGTTGGTGTTCCCGTTAGCGCTGGCGTCGCCGTAAGCGTAGCCATCCGCGTCAGCGTAGAGGTTGCCGTCCGAGTCGCCGTAGGCGAAACAGTAGCCGTCGGCGTAGAGGTTGCCGTCCGAGTCGCCGTAGGCGAAACAGTAGCCGTCAGCGTAGAGGTTGCCGTCCGAGTCGCCGTAGGCGAAACAGTAGCCGTCGGCGTAGAGGTTGCCGTCCAAGTCGACGTAGGTGAAACAGTAGCCGTCAGCGTAGAGGTTGCCGTCCGAGTCGCCGTAGGCGAAACAGTAGCCGTCGGCGTAGAGGTTGCCGTCCAAGTCGACGTAGGTGAAACAGTAGCTGTTGGCGTCCCTGCTGATACCCCCACCGGAGTCCCGTCACTGTCCGAGTAGGCGTCGCACTACCCGTCGGTGTCAGCGTACGCGTTGCCGTTCCCGTCGCCGTCCCTCCCGATGCCCCCGCCAGAGTCCCCGTCGCTGTCCGAGCAGGCGTCGCACTAGCCCCCAGCCTTGCCATGCTCGTAGTGCTAACCAACACCGGCTCCGCCCCAGTCGCAGTAGTCGGCAACGGTGCCGCGCTCGTCGCACTAGCCCTCAGCCTTGGCCCGCCCGTAGGCGCAACCGTCGCCCCAATAACCTCCCCCATAGCAGCGGACATAGGCGTAGCCGTCGTCCCAATAGCATCCCCTGGAGCCGAAACAGTAACGGTAGCCGTCGGCATACCTGCGACATCCCCGTCGCTGTCCGAGCAGGCGTCGCACTAGCCCCCAGCCTTGCCATGCTCGCAGTGCTAACCAACACCGGCTCTGCCCCAGTCGCAGTAGCCGGCAACAGTGCCGCGCTCGTCGCACTAGCCCCCAGCCTTGGCCCGCCCGTAGGCGCAACCGTCGCCCCAATAACCTCCCCCATAGCAGCGGACATAGGCGTAGCCGTCGTCCCAATAGCATCCCCTGGAGCCGAAACAGTAACGGTAGCTGTCAGCATACCTGCGACATCCCCATCATTGTCCGAGCAGGCGTCGCACTAACCCCCAGCCTTGCCATGCTCGCAGTGCTAACCAACACCGGCTCTGCCCCAGTCGCAGTAGTCGGCAACGGTGCCGCGCTCGTCGCACTAGCCCCCAGCCTTGGCCCGCCCGTAGGCGCAACCGTCGCCCCAATAACCTCCCCCATAGCAGCGGACATAGGCGTAGCCGTCGTCCCAATAGCATCCCCTGGAGCCGAAACAGTAACGGTAGCCGTCGGCATACCTGCGACATCCCCGTCGCTGTCCGAGCAGGCGTCGCACTAGCCCCCAGCCTTGCCATGCTCGCAGTGCTAACCAACACCGGCTCCGCCCCAGTCGCAGTGGCCGGCAACGGTGCCGCGCTCGTCGCACTAGCCCCCAGCCTTGGCCCGCCCGTAGGCGCAACCGTCGCCCCAATAACCTCCCCCATAGCAGCGGACATAGGCGTAGCCGTCGTCCCAATAGCATCCCCTGGAGCCGAAACAGTAACGGTAGCCGTCGGCATACCTGCGACATCCCCGTCGCTGTCCGAGTCGGCGTCGCACTAGCCCCCAGCCTTGCCATGCTCGCAGTGCTAACCGACAGCGGCTCTGCCCCAGTCGCAGTAGCCGGCAACAGTGCCGCGCTCGTCGCACTAGCCCCCAGCCTTGGCCCGCCCGTAGGCGCAACCGTCGCCCCAATAACCTCCCCCGGAGCAGAGGTAGGCGCAGCCGTAGCCTCCACAACCTCTACCGTAACGCCCGGCATCTGTGGCAGAGCCGGCAATGTAGGAACGGCCGCCGCCGGGTCAGACCCCACACCCCACAGCCCTCCCTCCGACGCCGGTACTGCGCCGGACCAGGTCGGAGTGCCCGACGCTTCCGGCGGATAGGACAATACGAGAACGGCCGACATCTGCGACCCTCCGACCCCGGCAGATGCCCCCGGCGTTTCCAGCCCCTAAGACACCGCAACAGCCCCCGGCGTCTCCCTCACGCCGGCCGCAGCCGTCGCAACATCCGACACCGTAAGCGTAGCGGATGCCATAACCTCCTCATCCTTTCTCTCTATCCCGCACATAAGAAACGCGGTCAGCCCGGCCAACAGCAGCAAAATCAGCCCAACCAGCAATACCTTCAACCACTCGGAACCCCACACAGCTGGACGCAACCGTCCGCTGATTGACCTGGGAGTGAACCGGTTCCTCGGAACCCCGCACAGCCGGACGCAACACCGACGCGGTTGCCGCAAGCGGTTGCGGATATCTCGGAACCCCTCACACCAGGACGCAACCCCAACCATCGCCACCGTCTGCCCAACCGCCGCTACCATCCAGGCCATCACGCTCATCGTACGTAATCCAGTCCCGTATCACGAGCAACGCCCAAACCTTGCCGACATCCGAGCCCAACCGCCGCGATTTTATCACACCCACCCTCACACAGCCGCCACCCATCACCAACCCCAACAACATAAGCGTCAACACCCACCCCCCCAACCGCACCCCCATCCTGCAAATCCCCAAAATCCCGTAAATCCTGATTCTGACAATCCCCACCACCAACCCCCATTCTCCCCTCCAACACCGCACCCTACTCCCCCATCCTGAAAATCCCCAAAATCCCGTAAATCCCAATTCCGACAATCCCACCACCACCAACCCCCATTCTCCCCTCCAACACCGCACACCACAACCCCCATCCTGAAAATCCTAAAATCCTGTAAATCCTGATTCTGACAAAACCCCGTTTGCAAAACCGTACCACCGTGCTATAATATCCCCGTCAGGCTCATCCAACGGCCCCGCGCGAACCGTCGGATACCGTCCCCGGCCAGGACAACCGCCCGACACCACAACTGAATAGGAGTCTCACGGGGTTCAGGACATCACGGTCTAATCCGCCGCATCCGTACTGTGCGGCATGTCGGATCCATTGCACCACTGTGGTGCGCCGGAGGTCGGTCACATTACCCGGCTGGCGCACCCAGCACGGCGGGCGTCACCACCGCTGCGCGAGGACGAGCACTGCGTAAGCAGCCGTCAGCACGCGCAAGACTAGGACGTAAATAGCAAGCCACGCTCTCGGGCCGTAGCGCCGACATCCTGAACCCCCACGAACCCAACCCAGAATCCACCGACCGACCAAAAGGAGGCAAACAACCACCATGAACACTGCCAACCCCAACCCCACCACCCGCGCCCCACCACGCCGAAAGGGATGACGCGCCAGGCGCGTCATCCCACACCCCTGCGGCATTTGACGGAACCCATCCCGCCCCATACCATAGCCGCCAACATCAACGCTATGGGGTGTATCCTTATGTCCGTCGTCTCCTCCGCTGACCTCCAGGCCGCCGTGCCTCCTCTAGATGGCGTAGTAACTCTGCGCGGCCTCCACGACACGGTCTCAGTTTGGCGCGACGCCTGGGGCATCCCCCACGTCCGCGCCGCCAACGAGCATGACGCCTGGTTTGCCCAGGGCTTCGTCACCGCCCAGGACCGCCTGTGGGCCATGGAGTACGACCGCCGCCGCGCTGTCGGACGCTGGGCCGAAGTCATCGGACACTCCGCCGTCGACCAGGATATGCAGATGCGCCGCCATCGCCTCGCTGACGCCGCCATCGCCGATTATTCCGCCGCCGGCCCCCTCGCCAAAGCCATGCTGGACGCCTACTCCGCAGGCGTCAACGCCTTCATCAACAGCGCCGCTCCCCTGCCCGCCGAGTACGCCATCACCGGCATCGCCCCCGAATCCTGGGAACCCTGGCACGGCCTGGCCATATACAAAGTCCGCCATCTCTTTATGGGCGTGTTCGAAAGCAAAGCCTGGCGAGCCCGCCTGGTCAAAGAACTGGGCCCCCGGCGCGCTGCCCAGCTGTTCCCTTCCTACCCTCCCGGCCAGCCCGTCATCATTCCCACCGGCGCAAACTACGACGGCCCGGCCGACTTCGGCCTCCCTCAAATGCTCGCGCGCGCCGCCGACCTGAACCTCACCGGCGAAACCGACGCCGGCTCCAACTCCTGGGCCATCTCCGGACGCCTCACCGCCACCGGCCAGCCCATCCTCGCCGGCGACAGCCACCGCGGACTCGACACCCCCAGCGTCTATTACCAGAACCATCTCGCCTGCGACGCCTTCGACGTAATCGGCGTCTCCTTCGCCGGACTGCCCGGCTTCCCCCACTTCGGACACAACGGCCGCGTCGCCTGGTCCGTAACCCATACCGCCGCCGACTATCAAGACCTCTACATCGAACGCTTCAACGACGCCGACGCCTCCCTCTACCAGCGCCAGGAAGACTGGTACAACGCCAACGTACGCGACGAGATAATCAAAGTAGCCGGCAAACCCACCGCCGAGACCGGGCCGCCTTCCGCCGCCGATCCGGATTCCTCAACCGGCCATGTGCGCCTGCGCACCTGGGCTACCCACCACGGCCCCATCATCGCCGGCGACCCGCTCACCGGCTACGGCGTCGCCCTCCGCTACACCGCCGGCGACGGCCCCGACCCTTGGACCGACATCCTCCGCTCCATGCTGGACGCTGACAGCGTTCCTCAACTGGCCGACGCCATGCAAGACTGGGTCGACCCCGTCAACAACCTCGTCATGGTCGACTCCCACGGCAACATCGGCTACCAGTGCCGCGGCGAAATCCCCCGACGCCCCGGCGACGTCCCCTCCCCTTTGCCCGTTCCCGGCTGGGACGGACGGCACGAATGGCAGGGTAGCATCCCCTTTGCGGAACTCCCCCGCAGCATCAACCCGCCCGAAGGCTGCATCGTAACCGCCAACAACCGCCCCGTCGGCGCCGATTACCCCTACTACATCTCAATGGACTTCGTTCCCGGCTACCGAGCCATGCGCGTCGCCCACGGCATCAAGTCATTGCCCAATCCCTCCGCCAACGACATGAGCCGCATCCACGCGGAGCGCATCTCCCTGCCGGCCCAAACCTACATCGCCGCCCTGTCCCAACTGCCGCCACCCTCCGACGCCACCGCCGCCGCCGCATTGCGCCGCCTGTCCGCCTGGTCGGGCAGCATGGACGCCGACGCGGTGGAACCCACCATCTACAGCGCCATGCGCGACGCCCTCCTCCGCCGGCTGCTGCAACATAACATCAGCGAATCCCTGGCCGCTCTGGCCTGGCAGCCCCTTGACCGGGGCCGGGGCGTTTTCCTCAACCGTTTCCGCAACCTCATCACCGACGCCATCGCCGACAACGACGCAGCCCTGCTGCCCCATGGCGTGGACTGGCCCACCGCTTTGAGCGACGCTCTGGCCGAAGGACTGCACGCTCTCAGTGCTAAACTCGGCCCCGACATCGCAAACTGGCCCTGGAACCGCGTGCATCGCACGCGCCCCCGCCATCCGCTCTCCCTCACTATGCCTGAGCTAGGCAGCCTTCTCGACCCGCCACGCATCGCCACCGGCGGCGACAACGATACCCCATGGGCCGGTTCCTACTCCCCGGCCGACTTCGCCGCCGTGGCCGGTATGTCGGTATTCCGCTACGCCTACGACCCGGCCGACTGGGAGCGTTCCCTCTGGGCCGTCCCCCTCGGTTCCTCCGGACACCCCGGCAGCCCGCACTACGCCGACCAGGCCACAACATGGGCCCAGGTTCAAATGATCCCCATGCTCTACAACTGGCAACGCATCGCCGCCAACGCCGAAACGGCCCAAACCCTCTATCCTCATCATGATAAACTGATTGCAAAGTCGGGAAGGAGTTGACGCTATGGCCCTGCGACCTGTCCCCTTGGAAAGCCTGAGTCTTCCCACCAGAGTGCTGCTGCTGGGAGCCGGCATCATTCTGGTCTGCACTGCGTCATTGCTTTTAGCTTTGGCGCTGACCGGTATCAGTCCCTTACAGGAGGCGTGGGCGGAGTTTGGTGTTTGGGATAGACGCCTTGTGCTACTGGCCGGAGCCGGATTGTGGATTTTCTTGTTGAGTAGCGCAGTTTGGGCGCTCTGGCGTCAAGGGCTGAAACCTTGGGGCTGGTCTGGTGATTAGGGGCGCATTGCGTGAAGCCCTCGTGGCCTTGGGCTGGTCATGGTGTGGCGCTTATACTCTGCTGGGCATACTCATCATCCTGATACCAATGTTGAGCCCTGACTTGCCCGACTCAATTCAATCAGGCCGCGGCTCTGCTCTGCAATTCGTTGCGGCAATCATCGCCTTGGCGGCGGTAGTTCCGGCATTGTTCAAGGAACCGCATTGGTTGGCAATCAGCGCGACATCCATTGCAACGGTCTTCGGCATAGTAGGAACATGGCTTGTATTCGCCATCCACAATCCGTTTTGGGCCCTCCTTGTATTCGGGTTCACCTTCGTGGCGTTATACGCCACCGGGATCTATATGACGCTCGCCGCGCTAATCTCGATGATTAAGCTGCGCCTGCGTCCCTGACTGCTCACTACCGTAAATGCGGCGCCACCCGCTCCGCGAACAGCTCCAGGTTCGCCACCCCGTCCGCCAGCGGCATCCCCGGCCACATCATGCGGAAGCAGCCATGCGACATCCCCAGCCCACGGTAGCGCGTCAGCTCCTCCACAACCTCGTCGGGGTTGCCGATAACGAACCGGTCGCGGGCCAGGTCTTCAAACGGTTCCCGAAAGTCCTCTTCTCCCGGCAGCGCCTTGTCTTGACCCCATTGCGCATAGGCCTCGTACTTGCCTCCCAGATAGGGCGCAGCCCTGGCGAAGGCCTCCTCGTGAGTGCGTCCCACAAACACCTCCCGACCCAGCGGCAGCCGCTCCGGCGCCCCGGAACCGGCCGCATCCGCCGCCTCGTGGTACATCTCCACCTGCTGGCTGATGGTGTCAAACTTGGCATGAGGATTCACATACCAGGTATAGCCCAGCCGGGCAGCGCGGACGATGGCGGCGTCGCTGTTGGCCGCCACCCAAACCGGCGGAGGCTGCTGCACCGGCCGCAGCATCAGCTGGGCGTCCCGCAGCTGGAAATACTGCCCGTCGTAGTTCACCCGCTCCCCCGACCACAGCAGCCGCATCGCCTCCAGACATTCCAGGTAACGACCCACCCGTGAGCGGCGCGGCACCCCAAAGTTGTCATACTCCTCATCGCGGTACCCCAGCGCTGCCGACAGTGTAAAGTTCCCCCCGGTAATCACGTCCATCGTAGCCACCCGCTCCGCCAAATCCACCGGATGATGCAGCGGTACCAGCAGCGTCGCCACCAGGCCCATGCCCTTGGCTTCGCCGGAAATACGCGCCAGTAGCGGCATAGTCTGCAACTGCTGGTATGGGTCGGTCAGATAGTGCTGGCCCTGATACACCATGTCAAAGCCCAAATCCCGCGCCGCGCCTACATAGGCGCAGATGTCGGCAAAGGCCCGCTGCATATCCGCGCCGGCCGGCTGCTGGGCGATGGCGGAAAGAGAAACTCCAAACTTCATTGCTGCGCCTCCTTATCAGGCGGTCAGTCGGCTGCCCAGCAGGTCAATGGCTGCCTGTACCGCCCCGTGCTTGGTCGCGTCGCGGTCGCCGCCGACCCGAATCTCGACGGCGACGTCCTCGCCGTCTTTCACCGCCAGGCCAATCCAGAACGTTCCGATTGGCAGTCCGCTCCGTCCCTCCGCCGGCCCGGTAACGCCGGTGGTCGACAGCGCATAGTCCGTGCCTGTCAGCTCCAGCGCGCCCCGGGCCATCGCAATAGCCATCTCCCGGCTCACGCTGCCCGCCCTGTCGTACAGATCCTCCGGCACGCCCAGGATGCTCTCCTTCAACCCGCCGGTATAAGCAATGACGCCGCCGGGAAAGAAACGCGACGCGCCGGGGATACTCCCCAGCGTGTACCCCAGCAGCCCATTGGTGCAGGCCTCCGCCACCGACACCCTTTGCCCCCGTTCCAGCAGGATTTCCGCCACTTGTTGCACTTCCACAATTGCACCTCCGCGCGCCGCGCTACACGTCCAGCATCTTGTCCGGCGTCATCAGCTCCATAAACTCGATGCGGTTGCTTTCCACCAGCTGACGAACCTGCGCGCCGATTTCCAGCGCCGCCGCCGGCAGCTGGTGCCCGCCCCGCATCGGCGACATCAACGCTTCGTCAGTCCATTCCAGCACCACCACATCGGTCTCGCCGGGAACCGTAGCGCCGTTGAAATAAACCTTGAACTCACTGCGCTGGCCTGCGTCATGATAGATTTGCGCCTGCTTCTGTAGCAGACTCGCCACCCGCCGCGCTTCACCCGGCTTCGTCTTGAAGATTCGCCTCAGTAGGTACATATCACTCTCCTTGCTCCCTAAGGGAAGTCTGAAATTGCAAACGCCAATATCATACCCGACTTTTCAACGTTGTGCCGGGCGTATTTTGGCAGCCATCCCTAATTTCAGAGTTTCCGCATCAACGCCAGGAACTCCCGGTTGCCGGCGTCGCCCGTAATGGGCGACTCTATCGTCTCCAGCAGTTCAACATCATCTCTCCCCGCCAGCCAACTCCGAACCCGGGACAGGATGTCATTGCGCAGCGCATCATCGCGTACAACACCCCCCTTGCCCACCTCCCCTCGCCGCGCCTCAAACTGCGGCTTGACTAGGGCAACGGCGTAACCGCCCTCCCGCAGATGCGTCAACGGCTCCGGCAGCGCCATGGTCAGCGAGATAAACGACACGTCGGCCACCAGCAGATCCACCGGCTCCGGCAGCCCAAAAGGATAACGCGCGTTCACCTTCTCCATACACACTACCCGCGGGCTCTGCCGTAGCCGGTAGTGCAGTTGCCCATGCCCCACGTCCACCGCATAAATTCGACCGGCCCCGCGCTGCAACAGGCAGTCCGTGAAGCCACCGGTAGATGCCCCCACGTCCAGGGCGACCATGCCCTCTATCTCTATCCCGTAAGGCTCCACCCACGCATCCAGCGCATGAGCCAGTTTGACACCGCCCCGACTCACATAGGGCAGCCGCTCCCGCACCTCCAGAGGCGTGTCTATACTCAGAAACGTGCCGGCCTTCCGTACCGGCCCCTCCGGCGTAAAGACGGAACCGGCCATTATCAGAGCCTGACCGCGCTCCCTGCTTTCCGCCAGCCCCCGCTCAACCAGCAGCAGGTCCGCCCGCCGTCGCGTCCGCCGCCGCCGAGGTTCCCGTTCCGCCGGCGCAGTCATCGCACTGCCGGCTATTCCCCGATGAATTCCGGCCGGCGCTTCTCCAAAAAGGCCCGGAACCCCTCGTGGTAGTCGCGCGTGTCAAACTGCGTCAGCGGCAAATCCGCCTCTTCCGGCGTCAAATCCAGCGACGGCTTCGCCAGCGCCTGGTTCAGCGTCTTCTTATTCACCGCGTGAGACAGCGGCGCCAGATTCGCAATATCCGACGCCAGCCCGTAAGTAACCTCCTCCAACTTCTCGGACGGAACCACCTGATTGACCAGCCCAATCCTCAGCGCCTCCCCAGCGTCCAGCAGCCTCCCCGACAGCAGAATGTACAGCGCGTTGCCCCTCCCCACCAGGTTCACCAGACCGTACATCTCCCGGTGCCCGATGGTGATGCCCAGCCGGGCCACCGGAATCCCCAGACGGCTGCCCTCGGCGGCGATGCGCAGGTCGGTGGCGATTGCCAGCTCGCACCCGCCCCCGGCCGCAAACCCCCGAATCATGGAAATCACCGGCGTGCCTGTCTCCGACACCGTCTCCAGCAGGCCGTCCACCGCCCGATTATAGGCCCGCCCTTTCACCGAATCGCTGCGATACTCTCCAAAGTCGCCGATGTCTGCCCCCGCCGAGAACGCCTCGCCGCCGGCGCCCGCAATCACCACGCACCGCACCGCCCGGTCGGCATCCAGCTCCCGCAGCAGCTCAGTCAACTGCCCCCACATCGCAAAGGATATGGCATTGCGCTGCGCCGGGCGATTGATGGTAACGGTTGCCACCGGAGGCTCCCGGCGCAATAGAATATGGCCCTCGGAGTCAACAAACGTATCTCCGGCGACAGCGGCTGATGTAGCGGCAGTCAATTGCGACATTGAGCAACTCTCCTTTTCATAGTAGCGGCGGGAATGACGGCAACAGACTATCGGCGCCGCCCAATGCAGTCAACACCCATCCCCCTCCCACAGTGCCCCAGGCGTGAACCTCTGAGCCGATTTGACCGAATTCAAATCAATACGTCCATCGCATTCCGCTTGATTGTCGCGCCGCAGAGCGAATGCTAGCATTGCAACAACCTATTACGCATCCATCGCCGGAGGCCACTCAACATGACCCACCGCAGCAACGCCCTACCCCTGATACTCCTCGCAGCCGCCGCTGCTCTGGTCATCCTGACCGGGCTGGCCATAGCCTGCCGGCCTGCGCCCCCGCCAACGCAAAGCAACACCCCTACCTCGCCGGCAACGGCAACCGCAACGCACATGCCTACGCTCACCTCGCCGGCAACGTCAGCCCACACCTCTACCCCCATGGCAACGGCAACAGCGACACACGCTCCCACCCCCACGGCGACACACACCCCCGCACCGTCGCCCACCAAATACGTCAGAGAGGACAGCCCCTTCGACTCGTTCCTCGCCGGGGAAGTTGCCAAGCGCAAGGCAGGAAGGCCGGCTTTCTTGGGCCAAGGCAGTTCGGACGCCGATGAGCTGATTGAGACGTCTATCAGTACCGTCGGCTCGCTGTATCCGCCTGAGTATAACTACCCAGGCATTATGCGCTACCTGAAAGAGCAGGGCGTTACCCCGATCTGGGCCTTCGACGATACGGAGAGCGGTCTAATTAGGGCTGAGCTTACGCTGGACATGATTATCGAGCTGTCGGAAATGCGCGGGGTGGACAGAATCTCCACACCGAGCCAACAGTATCCAGGCATGGGTCCTGAACTAAGCGGGGTGTACTCCGAGTACGACGCCGGGCTGATTACCGCAGAAGAAGCCGTGGCCAGCTTGTTCGGCTACCCGAACGGTAACATTCCGGTGCAAATTATGATCAAGAACCCGGCAGACTCCGGCAACACCGACCGGGTGCTTCGCTTCCTGAAAGAAAATGGAATCATACCGAGCTCTTGGGATATCTTTCGTCGCAGTACCCTAAGGGGAATACCACCAACTGACGCCATATACACCTCCGTGCCGTGGTCGCTGGTGCCTCGACTGGCAAAGCTGCCGGGAATAGAGGTTAGAGCAGATCCTGATACGAGCGTGCCCGATGGCCCGATGCATTCGCTTGGGCAGCAGCCATCGGGCGCCACCAACCCGGCCGACGCCCACGGCGCTACCAAGCCCGAAGCACCCCACGCGCGGTTATAATCACCCCCAACCCAACCAGCCCAACACCGGAGACCACCCAACATGACCCACCGCAGCAACGCCCTACCCCTGATACTCCTCACCGCCGCCGCCACGCTGGTCATCCTGATTGGGCTGGCCATCGCCTGCGCGCCGGCCTCCCCGTCAGCCCAGAGCAACACCCCAGCCACGCCGTCAACGCACACCCCCACCCCGAAACCCACCGAATACGTCAGAGAGGACAGCCCCTTTGACTCCTTCCTCGCTGCACAAGTGGCCAAGCGCAAGGCCGCCGCGAACCGGCCGGGCTTTTCCGGTCAAAGCGCCTCGGGCGCCACGGAACTGATTAAGGTGCATTTCGATACTGCCGGCTGGCAGTATCCGCTCCATTACAACTACCCCGGCATTATGCGCTACCTGACAGAGCAGGGCGTTACACCTACCCGGGCCTTTAACGACCCGGAGTCCGGCAGAATTTACGCTGAGCTTACGCTGGACATGATTATCGATCTGTCGGAAATGCGCGGGGTTGGCAAAATATTCTCAATAGGCCATCAGCACGACGGCATGGGCATCGAACTGAGCGGGGTGTACTCCGAGTACGACGCCGGGCTGATTACCGCCGAAGAAGCCGTGGCCAGCCTGTTCGGCTACCCGAACGGTAACATTCCGGTGAAAATTATGATCAAGAACCCGGCAAACTCCGGCAACACCGACCGGGTGTTGCGCTTCCTGAAAGACAATGGAATCATACCGAGCTCTTGGCATATCTTTCGTCGCAGTACCGTAAGGGGAATACCATCAACTGACGCCATATATACCTCGGTGCCGTGGACGCTGGTGCCTCGGTTGGCAAAGCTGCCGGGAATAAAGGTTAGAGCAAATCCCGATACGTTCCTCCCTCTTGGCCCGATGGGGTCGACGGGGCAGCAGCAGCCATCGGGTGCCGCCAGCCCGGCCGACGCCCACGGCGCCGCCATTTGCGAACCCTCCCACGCGCGGCTATAATTACCCCCCAACACGACCAGCCCGACGCTGGAGGCTATCCAACATGACCCGCCGCAGCAACGCCCTACCCCTGCTCCTACTCACCGCCGCCGCCACGCTGGTCATCCTGATTGGGCTGGCCATCGCCTGCGCGCCGGCCTCCCCGTCAGCCCAGAGCAACACCCCAGACTCGCCGTCAACGCACACCCCTACCCCCACGCACACCCCCGCACCGTCGCCAACCAAATACGTCAGAGAGGACAGCCCCTTCGACTCGTTCCTCGCCGGGGAAGTCGCCAAGCGCAAGGCCAGGGGGCCAGGCTTCCTGGGCCAAGGCGGTTCGGATGCCGAGGAGCTGATTGTGGCGTCTATCTTTACTGTCGGCTCCCTGTACCCGCCTGAGTACAACTACCCCGGCATTATGCGCTACCTGAAAGAGCAGGGCGTTACCCCGCTCGACTGGACCTTCGACGATCCCGAGAGCGGTATGATCGAGGCTGAGCTTACGCTGGACACGATTATCGAGCTGTCGGAAATGCGTGGGGTAAGCGCAATCTTCTCAAGGGGCCAACAGTATCCAGGCATGGGTATCAGACTGAGCGGGGTGTACTCCGAGTACGACGCCGGGCTGATTACCGCAGAGGAAGCCGTGGCCAGCCTGGGCGGCTACCAGAACGGTAACATTCCAGTGGAAATTTGGATCGAGAATCCGACTGGCTCCGGCAACACCGACCGGGTGCTGCGCTTCCTGAAAGACAATCGCGTCACAGTGGATCATCTTTGGAACGTCTATCGCCCCTACTTTAAAGGTGATATCACAAAGGCCATACCGCCGACTGACTCCGTATTTACCTCGGTGCCGTGGTCGCTGGTGCCTCGACTGGCAAAGCTGCCGGGAATAGAGGTTAGATCAAATCCTGATACCAGTGATCCCCACGGCCGGATGGAGGTGCCGGGGCAGCAGTCGACAGGCGTTGCCAGCCCGGCCGACGCCCACGGCGCTACCATCTGCGAACCCTCCCACGCGCGCGGTTATAATCACCCCCAACCCAACCAGCCCGACGCCGGAGGCTACCCAACATGAAGCGCCGCAGTAACGCCCTACCCCTGATACTGCTCACCGCCGCCGCCACGCTGGTCATCCTGACCGGGCTGGCCCTCGCCTGCCGGCCGGCGCCCCCGCCAACGCAAAGCAACACCCCTACCTCGCCGGCAACTGCAACGCACATGCCTACCCTAACCTCGCCGGCAACGTCAGCCCACACCTCTACCCCCATGGCAACGGCAACAACGACACACACCCCCACGGCAACGCACACCCCCACCCCGAAACCCACCAAATACGTCAGAATGGACAGCCCCTTCAGCCCATTCCTGGCGGGACAGGTGGCCAAGCACAAGGCCGCCGCGAACCGGCCAGGCTTTTCCGGTCAAAGCGGTTCTGACTCCGCGGAACTGATTGAAGTGAATTTCGATACGGACGGTAGCAGGTATGCAACCCACAATTTTGACAACATTCTGGCTTTTCTGAAAGAGAAAGGGGTTACACCTAGCACCGCTGTGGATGACCCGGAAAACGGCGTCATCTGGGCTGAGCTTACGCTGGACATGATTATCGAGCTGTCGGAAATGCGCGGGGTGGGCAAAATCTCCTCAAAGGTCCAACCCTATCAAGGCATGGGTGTTATATTGAGCGCGGTGTATTCCGAGTACGAAGCCGGGCTGATTACCGCCGAAGAAGCCGTGGCCAGCCTAGACGGTTACCCGAACATGAACATTCCAGTGGAAATTTGGATCGAGAACCCGGCTGGCTCCGGCAACACTGACCGGGTGCTGCAATTCCTGAAAGACTATGGCGTCACGCTGGACCCTTGGAACATCTATCGCCCCTATATTAAAGGCCATATCACAAAGGCCATACCACCGACCGACGCCGTAATTACCTCCATACCGTGGACGCTGGTGCCCCGGTTGGCAAATCTGCAGGGAATAGAGATTAGAGAAAACCCTGATACGAGTGCTCCCAATAGCCCGATGCATTCGCCCGGGCAGCAGCAGCCATCGGGCGCCACCAACCCGGCCGAAACCCACAGCGCCGCCATTTGCGAAGCCCCCCGCGCGCGGCTATAATCACCCCCAACCCGACCAGCCCGACGCCGGAGGCTACCCAACATGACGCGCCGCAGCAATGCCCTACCCTTGATACTCCTCACCGCCGCCGCCACGCTGGTCATCCTGATTGGGCTGGCCATCGCCTGCGCGCCGGCCTCCCCGTCAGGCCAAAGCAACACCCCAGACTCGCCGTCAACGCACACCCCCACCCCGAAACCCACCAAATACGTCAGAATGGACAGCCCCTTCAGCCCATTCCTGGCGGGACAGGTGGCCAAGCATAAGGCCGCCGCTAACCGGCCAGGCTTTTCCGGTCAAAGCGGTTCGGAATCCGCGGAATTGATTAAGGTGCGTTTCGATACTGACGGCAGCAGGTACGCAACTCACAATTTTGACAACATTCTGGCCTTTCTGAAAGAGAAAGGGGTTACGCCTAGCACCGCCGTGGATGACCCGGAAAACGGCGTCATCTCGGCTGAGCTTACGCTGGACATGATTATCGAGCTGTCGGAAATGCGCGGGGTGGGCAAAATCTCCTCAAAGGTACAACCCTATCAGGGCATGGGTGTTATATTGAGCGCGGTGTATTCCGAATACGAAGCTGGGCTGATTACCGCCGAGGAAGCCGCAGCCAGCCTGAGCGGTTCCTCCGGGTTGTATATTGATGTGAAAATTTGGATCAAGAACCCAGCAAACTCTGGCAACACTGACCGGGTGCTGCAATTCCTGAAAGACAATGACATCACACTGGATCCTTGGCAAATCTATCGCCCTTATGTTGAGAACAGCACGACCGACGCCGTAGTTACATTCATACCGTGGTCACTGGTGCCTCGGCTGGCAAAGCTGCCCGGGGTGGAGATCACACACGACTATTCACCCTATGGCCCTGGTGGCCCGATGCATTCGCCGGGGCTGCAGCAGCCATCGGGCGCCACCAACCCGGCCGGCGCCCACGGCGCTACGGTGTGGAATAACAATATGGTACACGGGTACAAAGGAGATGGAATAACCGTAGGTATAATTGATTATTCGGGTTTCAGAGATTTACCAACGCACCTGAACTCCGTGACGGTTGAGCATCTCTGCTATAATCATAACCCGGGTCTTGCATCCCCAGACCGAGGTCTCGCACTATGTACTAATAGAGGCGGGACACACGGCACATCCGTTGCCGAGGCCGTTATAGCCATCGCGCCCAACGTAAAACTGCTGATTTCAAACGCAAGTAAGGAACACCTGCTGCCGACAGTGAACTGGATGCTGGGACGGGAAGCGGATGTTATCGTGCATTCGGCTACTTATCTTTGGGACGGACCGGGGGACGGCACATCCCCGTTCTACGATACCCCGCTCAAAGCCATTGATGCCGCAGTTAACGGCACGGTCTTCAATGGGAACACCCCGGCCACGGACAGCGACGGAAACAAGATAGTCAACCCGGCGGTATGGGTGAACGCAGCCGGCAATCACGCGAAGCTGACCTGGTTCTCCCGAACTTTCAGTGACCGGAACGCCGATGACCGTATGGAATTTAACGGTGATGATGACTGCAACAAAATTAGATTGAGGAGGAATCATAGTTATTACTTTCAACTACGCTGGGACGACGCCTGGAGGGGAACGAACAACAACGGTGTAGGAGCAAGCAAAGACCTTGCTCTGCAATTGGTGATGGTCTTACCGCTCGCAAAAGATATAGAGGTCAGGGATAGTACCCAGCCGCAGAACGGCGCAAACGAACATTACCCGCTGGACTATATTGAGTTCACGCCGCGCTTGACTTTTGATTACTGCCTGCGCGTAATATACGAGGGCGAGACGCCACCATCCTGGGTACAGCTTCAGGTCCATACCGGCGCTGAAATCGACGACAATCTGGAACATAACACGCAGTATTACAGCATGACAAACCCAGCGGAAAGCGCCAACCGGGGTATGCTGGCGGTAGGCGCCGCCAACTGGGCAACCCCCACCGCGCTCGAGGCGTTCAGCAGCCGCGGCCCGACAGTAGACCGCCGGTCTGGGCTCAAGCCGGATATCGTCGGCGCTGACCGAGGAAGGTCAGCCGCTTACCAAGGTGCTTGGCCCGGCACCAGCCAGGCCGCGCCCCACGTCGCCGGCCTGGCTGCACTGGCAATCGAAATGCGCCGGAAAACCGGACAATCCGACGCCCCCGCCGACATCGTTAAATTCCTCAAAGACCACGCCCTGCGTCGCTCCGCCAGCGTCCCCGCGGGCACCCCCACTCCCACGCCGGGCCCCAACAACCAGTGGGGAGCCGGCTTCGCCTATCTGCCGACGCTAACTCCGGTGCCTACGCGATTGGAGCTGCCAGCGATGCCCACAGGCTTAACCGGCACGGCCGGCGTCGGCTACATCACTCTGGACTGGAGCGACGCCGCCCGCGCTACCTCCTACGAAGTAATGCAGTGGGACGGCCGGGCCGGCGATTGGCGGACGCTTCCCTTCCGGGAAAGTCACCTGACCCACGACTACACCATCACCTTCAACGGTTCCGGCGCCACCATCCGCGGCCTTGACCAGGGTGCCCCCTATGCGCACTCCGTTCGCAGCAAAAACGGCTACGGCCACTCCCAATGGACGAGCTATATCGTCACAACAGTACAGGAGAGCACGAACAACGAGAACATAGGGGGAGGAGCGCCCGGGCAGGGCGGCGCGCCGGAAAGTCCAACCCCAACACCACCCGCGCCGCCCCAATAACCGCGGCCGGTCAACTCAAAGGCAGCCCGCAGCAAGGGGCCAGCTCCGCAGCTCCGCCAGGAACCCCTGCGGAGCAACGCGCCGATTGACGCGACTACCCGTTGCGTGGTAGGCTTTGCCGACAAGCCAATCGCATCATGCCGCCGGGGGCGTTGTCCCGGTGCGCACTGCATCAGGAGCGACTACGATGAACATCACCCCCCTGGCCATCGAGAAACTTAAGGAAGTTATGGACGACGAGAACGAAGCCGATTCGGCCCTGCGCGTCGTCGCAATGCCGGCCGGGCCCGGCTTGCAGTATATGCTGACCATGGAAAAGGAACACCAGCCCGACGATACCGTCCTGCGCATGAGCGGGGTCGAGTTTCTGCTCGATTCCGACAGCGCGCCCTTCTTGGAAGAGGCCACCATTGACTACGTGGAAGAGTTCGGCGGTCGCGTCGGTTTCGTCATCAACAACCCCATGTACTCCGGCGGCGGCGGTGGCTGCGGCGGCGGAGGGTGTGGTAATTGCGGTTGCGGCGGTGGCTGAGGCTGGCAGTAGAAGCCGCTCCTCGTTCCCCGCGCAACTTGCTGCATCAGTAAGGCAGGGGCGAATATAGCCATTCGCCCCTGCCGTTTTGGTCAGAGAGCCTAACCAGGAAGTACGCTTATGCGGATCTGGCGTAGAAACGCTGCCAAACATTGCTTGAAACTGCTCAACACCGATGTCGTCGCCTGGAACGAGTGGCGGGCAACGCAGGACGTCACCGGAATATCATTGGCGAATTCCCAGCTGCCGGGCAAAGATCTGACCTGGAGCAACCTGGCCGAGCTGGATTTCAACGGCGCCGACTTCAGCCGCGCCGACCTGCGCGGCGCCGACCTGCACTTCTGCAACTTTGTCGGGGCAGTCTTTCAGGACGCCGACCTGCGCGGCGCCAACCTGCAAGGCGCGCTACTCACCGGCGCCAACCTGACTCGGGCCCAGTTGCAGGCCGCCGACCTCAAGCGCGTCGACCTGAGCCAGGCCAGCCTCCGCAGCGCCAACCTGGGCTGGGCCAACCTTAGGGAAACCTACTGCTACTATGCCGATTTCTCCGAGGCCAGCCTGGAATGGACCGACTTCCAGTCCGCCAACCTTTCCAACGCAACCTTCTACAAAACCGGCCTCGCCGACGCCAGCCTGGCAGGGGTGAACCTGGCCCACGCCAACTTCAACGAAGCGCTGTTGGAGAACACCGACTTCAGCAACGCTTTTATGTACGACACCATCCTGGCCGCCATCGACCTGTCCGGCGCGCTCAACCTGGAATCCGTGAACTTCGATCCGCCTTCCGTTCTCAGCATCGCCACCGATACCCTCACCAGCACCCTGCGCAGCTCCGGCGGGCAGTTCACGCTGGAGCAGGAAGAATTCCTGAAACGCAGCGGCATCGCGCAGGAAGTGCTGGCTTCATCCCGCCTCGCCCTCGCCGCAACCTCCGCAGGATAGTCTCTTATTTGAGGAGCCATCGCCATGTCCAACACCCCTCACGGCATCCGCTACGCCGCCCATCGCCCGGTGGTGATGGGCCGCAACGGAATGGTATGCGCCGGCCACCCGCTGGCGGCTCAGGCCGGCGTGAGCATCCTGCAACGGGGCGGCAACGCCTTTGACGCCGCCATCGCCACCGCCGCCGCTCTGGGCGTGGTGGAACCGCTCATGTCCGGCATCGGCGGCGACGGCTTCATCATGGCCTACCGGGCCTCCGACGACAGGCTGCGCGTCTGCAACGGCACCGGCGCCGCGCCCTACGCCGCCACCTTGGAACGCTACCGCGACGGCATCCCCATGAAGGGCATCCTCAGCGTTTCCGTCCCCGGCCTGCTCAACGCCTGGCTCGATACCCACGAGGCCTACGGCGCCCTCCCGCTGAGCGACGCGCTGGCTCCGGCCATTGCCCTGGCCGAAGACGGCTTCCCCGTAACTCACTACCTGTCCGCCGCCATCGCCGGCGATTCCATGCTCTGCCAGTTTCCCACCAGCCGCGCCATATTCACCCGCAGCGACACCGGCGAACCCAGGCGCCCCGGCGACATCCTGCGCCAGCCGAACCTGGCGCGCACCCTGTCCACCATCGCGCAGCAGGGCCGCGACGCCTTCTACCGAGGCAGCATCGGCGAGGCTATCGTCCGGTTCAGCCAGGAGCAGGGCGGCCTGCTCACCATGGACGACCTCAACGACTGCTCCGCCCGCTGGCAGGAACCCATCTCAACCGATTACGGCGACTATACCGTGTACGAGGCCCCGCCCAATTCCAGCGGGCATATCCTGTTGCAGGAGCTGAACGTCATCCGTCAGTACGACATGGCCGGCCTGGGCTTCGGTTCCGCCGAGTCCATCCACCTGATGGTGGAAGCCAAAAAGATGGCCTTTGCCGACCGGGAGGCTTACGTTGCCGACCCCGACTACATTGACGTCCCCCTGGCCGGTATGCTGTCCGCCGAGTACGCCAGCGCGCGCGCCGCCGGCATCGACCTCCAGCGGGCCGCCCGGGAGGTAGCCGCCGGCGACCCCTGGCGCTACCAGTCGGAACGTCGACCGGCTGCTCCCGCCGGCGTGGGACGGCGCGGCCCCCGCAGCGAGCAGGAAGACACTACCTGCTTCGTCGTCGCCGACCGGGAGGGCAACGCCGTGTGCCAGCTGCAAAGCATCCAGAGCGGATGGGGATCGTCTCTGGTGGCCGGCGACACCGGCATCCTGCTCAACAACCGCATGACCTACTGGCATCTTGACCCCAACCACGTGGATTGCCTGCAGCCCGGCAAGCGCGTGCGTCACACTATGAACCCGGTAATGGTATTCCGGCGCGGCCAAACCGCCGGCGGCGGCAATGGAACCGGCGCGCGCCGGCTCGCCTACGTACTGGGCACGCCCGGCGCAGACTGCCAGGTGCAGAGCAATATGCAGGTCATCGCCAACCTGATTGACTACGGCATGACTGTGCAGGAGGCCGTGGAAGCTCCCCGATGGAAACACATAGGCGACGGCACCGAGTCAACCGTGCCTCACACCGCCGAAGACCGGCTGCTGATGGAAAGCCGCTTCAGCGACGCCGTAATGCGACAGCTGCGCGCCATGGGCCACCCCGTCCATCAGCTGGACGCCTGGGACGGCGTAACGGGTCGGGAAATGGCCATCTACATCGACCCCGACACCGGCGCGCTCCACGGCGCCGCCGACCCGCGGTACGACGGCTACGCAGCGGCGTGGTAGCAAACGCGACGATTGTCCAAATTGCCCGACCAGTTTTGACAACCCGCGAATGCTCTGCTACCGTATATCTACGGTTGGGAGGCCCGGCTTGTAATCCGGTCCGTCAAGACGTGGTTCTTGCCCGGCTGTCTTTATTATGCACCTGCTCTATCTTGACGACGCAGGCTCCGTTGCAACCCGCAGGATAAGCGCTTCGTCCTTGCCGGTATCGCTGTGTTCGAACGTCAAGCCCACTGGCTTCAAACTGCGTTGGATAGGCTTGCAGAGACCTTGGCGCTCCCGTCCCTGAACGGCTTGAGTTTCACCGAAATCCGCTCCGAAAAGGCAACGGCTGGTGGCGAAAATTGGGGCGGGTAGAACGCCGCTCGGTCATAATTGACGCTTTGCAGACTGCGCAGACGCTACGCGGTGAATGGGAATTATTTGGCGTATCGGTTGATAAACAAGCACTTTCGCCTAACGATCCTGTGGAATACGCCTTCGCGCAGATTTGCGACCGGTTTGACAGATTTCTCCGTCGCTTGCACCATGCCGGTAATAGCCAGCGTGGGTTGATTATCCTAGACAAATCTTCCCAGGAAACCCGGCTTCAATCCTTGGCCAATGAGTTCAGAACACTAGGGCATACGTGGGGCGTCACTCGCAATTTGGCAGATGTCCCGCTTTTCGTCGATGCAAAGGCAACTCGTTGCATACAATATGCTGACTTGGTAGCCTATGCGATGTGGCGGAAATACGAGCAGGGGGACAGTGAGTTTTTTGACGCAATCTCTGATTATTTTGACAGCGAAGGCGGTACAATACACGGCCTCCACCACTTTCGAAATCCCGGCTCCTCCTGCGATTGCCCCGGCTGCGCCTTTCGTTTCTAACAATCCAGCTAGTATGGATACAAACGCAAAAGCCTCCCGCCAATAATGGCGGGAGGCTTCGCTTCATATGTGTGATGAGCGGTGAGCGCGCCGGCGCCTAATGCTGCACCAGCCCCTCCTCTACCATCGCTGCCAGCGCGCCGTCAAAGGCTTCAATGGTCAAGTCAATGTCCGCCTCGGTGTGGGCGCCGGAGAGGACGCCGCTGGTGCGGGACATCAGGTCAACGCCGCGCACTTGCAGCGCCTGCCGCAGGCTCCGCTGGATGGCCATAGTCTGGTCTTTCAACCGCGCCGCGTCCAGGCCGTCAATGCTGCGCTCTCCAAAGAACAGGTGGAAGGTTGACGCCTCGCCGTACACGGTAGCGTTGACCTCCCTCCGTTCCACCACCTCGCGCAGTCCCACCCGCAGCCGTTGGGCCATCCGGTCGGCCTGCTCGTTGTACTCGCCGGCGGCGACCAGGCGCAGGGCGGCATTTCCGGCGGCGGCGGCGTAGGGGTTGGCGTTGAACGTCCCGCCGTGCAGCACGCGCTCGTAGCGGTCGTGGCGGCTGTCGCCCGTCTGGTGCATCACCGCCATGATTTCGTCCCGACCGCCCACGCCGCCGCCGGGCAGCCCGCCGGTGAGTATTTTGGCCATGGTGCACAAGTCGGGGTCAACGCCCAGCCGCTGCTGCGCGCCGCCGGGCGCCCAGCGGAATCCGGTGATAACCTCGTCCAGAATCATCACCGCGCCATGCTCCCGCGTCAGGCGACGCACTCCGTCCAGGAACCCCTCGGGCAGGGGAACCGTGCCGTAAGACGCGCCCGATGCCTCAGTAATGACGCCGGCAATGTTGTCGTCGCTGTTCAGCGCATTTTCCAGCGCCGCCAGGTCCGTGGGCAGCACGATGATGGAGTCAATAGCGCCCTGGGGAATGCCGATGGATGCCGGCACGTCAAAGGGCGGCAGGTTGCCGGGCATTACGTAGTCGTGCCAACCGTGATAGTGTGACTCCCAGCGGATGATTTTCTCCTTGCCGGTGTAAGCGCGAGCGACGCGCATAGCCAGCATGGTGGCCTCGGCGCCCGAGCCAACGAACCGCACCTTGTCGGCGCAGGGCATCAGGGCGCAGACCCGCTCCCCCCATTCCAACATCGACTCGGTAGGCGCGCCGAAGTGGGAACCGTCGGCCAGAGCGCCGGACAGCGCTGCGGTAACCTCCGGATGGGCGTGCCCCAGCAGCAGCGAAGCCGATCCCATACCGTAGTCAACATACTCATTGCCGTCGATGTCCCACTTGCGCGGTCCACTGCCCCGGGCAACAACGACCGGGAAAGGGTCGGAAGTATAGCCGTCGTGTCCCGGGCTGCCCGAGGGAAAGCTGTTCTGATACCGGGGTTGCAGCTCCCGCGAACGGGGATTCATTCGGATGTACTGTTCCTGGATGGTTTCTGCCATGATAGTCGCTCCTTTGTGCAAAGCGTCGGCGGCGAGGCCCAGCATCGCCCCGCGCCGTCATAATACCACCTGACGCTGGCGGCAAGTCAGTCCCGCGAGCGGCGCAATTCCGCTTCCAACCGCCGCACACGTTCCAATGCTGCATCCCGCTGAGCCGTGGCTTCCGCCAAATCCGGCAGGTATTCCCCCGTCGCCGGCTCCCAGAACCGCAGCGCACCCTCAACCCAGCGCAATTCCAGGCCCAGCGCCACGCTGTAACCACGCACTACGCCGTCATCCATTCGGTTCGTAGGCATTGGCTCGTATGCGCCGTTGGGCAGCAGCCGGTCGCCGGCCAGGGCCGCGTCGTGAAACTGCCCTCCGGTGCGGTCAAACCGCCAGTATTCGACCACCCCGTAACGAGCGTAGATTTCCCGTTTCTCAGTGTAATCCCGTCGGCCCGTGGATTGGGAAGCCACTTCCAGCACAAAGTCGGGCGGCTTGCCAACTTCGCTGATGGTGTAGCCGTTGGACGCTACAATATCCGCCGGCGGTATGGTTATATCAAGGGAGACTATCAGGTCAGGGTATGGAGCGCGACGGACATCGCTGGCATCCTGGCACAGATAGCCGTTGCCCATCACCACGACGTCGGGCCGTGCGACGTAGTAGGCCTCCAAAGTGTTATGGGCTCGGGCTATGTCGGGAATTTGCGTGGCCATATCAGGGATCTGCGGCGGGTCGGGCAGCTCAGTCAGGCGGATGCGGGCCCCGCCCGGCGTGAGGCGTTGGCCGGTTTTGGCAGTAGTGGTCATCATGAACCTCGCGGCGCGGCAGAATTCGACGGCGTAGCATCAGGCCATCATAACACGGCGTCGGGCTCAGATAGCATCCACGCCTACGGGCGACGACGCAACTCCATGGCCCGACGCTGAAAGCGCTCTATATCCTGCACACAGCGGTTAGGGGGCGCAGGATCTCAACGATAACAAACCCGATGGCGGTGCGGATCCGCGCGCCGCCCATTAGCAGAATCCGCCAGCGAATGGGTTAATTTTCTGCCATGACAATGACGGTCACATCGTTTCGGGCAGCCCGCTGGCGGTTCGTTTCGGATACGCTCCTGCCGATGACAGCCGCGACAACGGGCTCGCTAATGGCTCTGGCCAATATGGCGGCGCGCTCATGGGCGCGGTCAACATCATCGTCGTCAATAGTCTCCGACACCTCAATGACCGCATAATTTGCCTGGCGCGGCGCGCCGGCGCCGGCAACGATGATGTCCGACAAGTCCAAATCGTAAGCCTGTTCGTCAGTGATGGAACCAGCCTCGCTGGCAGCATACACCAAGTCGTCAAAGGCCTCGTTATCGGGGACGCTGATACTATGCAGCACTTTGGCGCGTTTGATTCCCAAGCGTCGGCTCACAATGCTGCGGCAATGCTTGGCAATACGACGTTCATAGTTAGTGCCGGCCACGTCGCCGATGCGTCCTTCCAATCGGGTATGTCCGGCTTTCAGTTCGGTCTGCCCCTCTTTCAGCTCCGCTACATCCGATTCCAGCCTGGCCTGCCCCTCTCTCAGTTCCGTTTGTCCCTCTTTCAGCTCCGCTACATCCGATTCCAGCCTGGTCTGCCTCTCTCTCAGTTCCGCTTGTCCCTCTTTCAGCTCCGCTACATCCGATTCCAGCCTGGTCTGCCCCTCTCTCAGTTCGGCCTGCCCCTCTTTCAGCTCCGCTACATCCGATTCCAGCCTGGCCTGCCCCTCTTTCAGTTCCGCTACATCTGATTCCACACGGCCCAGTCGCTCGTTGGTAGTCTCCATGTAGTCGCGAACGGCTTGCGCCAGGCTGTCCACGGTTTCTCGCAGCTTGCGGAACTCGGCAGGCAAACGCCGGATTTCCTCGTCCAGGATGTGCCGGCGCATTGCTTCCTGATATTCGGGGTTTTGTTCCAGCGCATCCAGTATGTCCTGGAATGATCCAATGGGAGTTGCCACGATTGCCTCGCGTTTTCGTCAGGTAAGAACATTCTAGCATAGACGCGAGTCGGGCCGGTGATGTCCGGCCCGGCATCCGTCGCGCCGCATCAGTCATCCGCCGCCGCAACCTCCGGCTGATCCAGCGTCGCAGCGAAAGCCTCGCGCAGGGAGGCGCCGGCTGCATCCAACGCCCGCCGGCCCTTGTCAATGACGTGGGGCATCCCGAAGAAGCCGTGAATCACCCCATCGTAGCGGATGCGCGTCGTGGAAACTCCCGCTTCTTCCAGCGCGGCGGCGTAGGCTTCGCCCTCATCCCGCAGTGGGTCGAACTCGGCGGTTATCACCACAGCCGGCGGCAGGCTGGCATCCAGGCGCGCCCGCAGCGGCGACGCGAAGATATTGTAGCCCGACAGGTCGGAGCTGTCCACATAGTGGTTCCAGAACCAGCGCATACTGGCCGTTTCCAGGAACATACCCTGCCCGTTCACCGAGTAGGAACGGGTGTCATAGGCGTAATCCGTAACCGGATACACCAGCAGCTGGAAGGCCAGCGGAACGGGAAAGTCGTCCTGCGCCAGCGCCACGGCGGCGGCCAGGTTGCCCCCGGCGCTGTCACCGCCCACCGCGACGGCGTCGGGACGGCTGCCAAGCGACTCGGCGTTGGCCATGGCCCACATCGTCGCCGTCAGGCAGTCCTCAAACGGCGTAGGGAACTTGTGCTCCGGCGCCAGTCGGTAATCCACCGACACCACCACGCAGTTGGCGCCTACGCACAGCTCCCGCGCCGTAGCGTCAGCCGTCTCCACGTTGCCAATGACCCAGCCGCCGCCGTGATACCACACCAGCGTACCCCAGGGGCCGCCCGTCGCCGGCGTGTAGATGCGGATGGGCACCTCGCCCGGCTCCTTGCCGTGTTCGTTCATAATGATGCGGTCTTCCACCTTTCCCACTGCCGGCCCCTGCGGCCTGGGCCGGTTGTTCATCGCTTCCCGGCACTCGCGCACATCCATATCCTGGAAGGCCTTGATACCCTGCGATTCCAGCGCCGCCAGCGCTTCTGCCGCCTGGGGATCAAGCAGCCGGCGCATCGCCGCCGGGTCGCCCTCCTGCTGGTGGAAATACTCTTCCGTCATATCGTCCACGGCGCCGCGCAGAAATTCGCAGGCGTCGTCCATCGCCGTCCGCGCCGTGTCCATCACGCCGGCCATGCTGAAAAAGCCGTGGATCATGCCGTCGTAGCGATTCACCTGCGCCGGCGCTCCCAAATCGTTCAGATGCCGGCCGTAGGCTTCGCCTTCGTCCCGCAGCGGGTCATACTCCGCCGTAATCACCAGCGCCTGCGCCAGGTCGTCCATCCCCTCAAAGTCTGCGGACAGCCGCAGCGGCGCCACCTGCGGGTCCGACGCCTGCGCCGGATCCGCCAGATACTGCTCCCAGTACCAGATCATGCCGTCCCGTTCCAGGTTGTAGCCGGTGGCGTTGTCAATGTAAGACCCAGTGTCAAACCTGGCGTCCGTAACGGGATAGACCAGCAGCTGGTGGCTGACGCGCACGTCGCCGGTTTCGGCGGCGCGGATGCTCACGGCGGCGGCCAGGTTGCCGCCGGCGCTGTCTCCGCCCACCGACACCACCCCGCTAACGCCGCCCAGCTCCTCGGCATACTCGCTGGCCCACAGGGTGGCCGCGTAACAGTCATCCAGCGGTTCGGGATACCTGGCCTCCGGAGCCAGCCGGTAGTCCACCGACACCACCACGCTGCGCGCCCCAACGCACAGATGCCGCGCCGTGCCGTCCGCCGATTCCAGGTCGCCGACGACCCAGCCGCCGCCGTGATACCACACCAGTATGGGAAACGGGCCATTCCCCTCCGGCGTGTAGATGCGCACCGGCACGTCGCCGGCCGGCCCGGGGACGCTTCGGTTCTCCACCTTTCCCACCTCGGGGCCCGGCCCTCGAGGACGCTTCGCGGCGTTAGCCCGCGCCTCGGCGGGCGAAACGGTGTGATTGGGCGGCAGGCCCAGGGCGCGGGTCGCCTCAATAACCTGTTGCGCTTGCGGATGCAGTGGCATGGTAGGGCCTCCACTAGTGAATCGTTCGCGCGTCGGGATGCGCGATTATCTTGCCATCAGAAGTAGCTAACGGACAATTATAAACTATGGCAGCAGCAATGATTATCTGGTCTGACGCAGATGGCTACGCGCCCATATCATTTGGCATCAGCCCCTTATCGCTCAGCTCATAGATGTCATCCCAGAAACTCATCTTACGCCTCCCTTTGCGGGGTTGCCGCCGGCCTGCCGTTGAACCGGCGGCCAACCCTGCTGACGGAACGCTGCGAAGTTCCCTGCGTCAGACCTTATGCGCCTCTGCCGACGTAAGCCTCCCGCGCCCGGTCCAGCGCCCGCGTCCGGCCGGCCTGGAGGGTTTCGCGCCGCTCGTAAGCCCACCGGTTAGAGGTGACGGCGGCGTCCGCGCTGCCCTGGAAGTGCGGCATCACGTGGCGGGCAATCAGTTCGTAGCTGTGCAGCATATGCTCCCGGGCCGCCCAGTCCACCGTCTGCACCATAAACGCGCCGAACCCGCCGCTGCGCTCTTCCAGCCGTTTGATGCCCTCAATGCAGTCGTCCGGCGTGCCGATAATCCACGCGCCGCGCTCCGCCATCACGTCGATGATTTTCTCCGGCGGCCCGTCCACCACCTGCGGACGTCCCATGGTGTGCTCAAAATACTCGCGCTGATAGCGTCCCGCGCCGATGCGGGCCTGCTCAAATGCCTCTTTCCGGGTATCGGCCAGGTGCACCGGCAGCACCAGGCGCCAGTCAAAGCGGTCAACCGTTTGGCTGTGCTCCGCCGCCGATTCCTCGCAGATGTCCCACAGTTCCTTCAGGTCGGCGCCCTGTGGCATCTTGGGATCTCTGGGCGTTGTAATCGTCAGCACCGATGCGCCGTGCTTGCCGGCCAGCGCCACGCCCGAAGGCGTCTGCACCGACGCCACCGAGACGGGCATGTGGGGCGTCTGGTAGGGACGCAGCTGCAACATGGCTTCCTGCATCACGAACCAGTCGCTTTCGTGGGTAATCGGTTCCTTCTCCTTGAACAGGCGCATAATGACGCCCAGCGCTTCGTCCATCCGCAGCCGCTGCTTGGTGGGGTCAATACCCATCATATAGGCGTCGCCGGGCAGCGCGCCGGGCCCGACGCCCAGCATCACCCGGCCTCGGGTCATGTGATCCAGCTGGGTCATCCAGTTGGCCACCATAAAGGGATGGTGATAGGGCAGGCTGACCACGCCGGTGCCCAGCTTGATGTGCTTGGTGCGGTCGGCCGCCACGCCTATGAAAATCTCCGGCGAGGAGATGATTTCCCAGCCGGCGCTGTGATGCTCGCCAATCCAGGCCTCGTCAAATCCCAGATAATCCAGCCACTGCACCAGCTCCAGGTCGCGTTCCAGCGCCAGCGTCGGATTCTCACCGGCCCGATGGAACGGGCCCATAAAGATGCCAAACTTCATACGGTCGGGTAAAGCCATAGGGAAATCCTCCTCCTGATGCGCCGGGCTGATGCGACGGGGCAAAGGCGCGCCCGCAGCTTGCGAATGGGCCGGGTCAAGCCTGCCGGCGACGACCGGCAATGCGACGGCAGCCCGCCGGCGAGAATGAGCTCGCTGAAAAATCTCGGTTAGCCGCATTATATGGGCGATACGCTGCGGCGGCAAGCCACGCGGCCTACGGGGAGACCGCGTATCCGTTTGCAATGCGCCGCTGGCAATCATCGGCTTGACACGCCTTGTTGGATGATTGCCTTGCGGGGTGCTGGGAATATAAAAAGCCTCGCGTTTCGGCGGGGCTCGCTGCTTTGTAACGCGCTGTGGCGGTTATTCCGGGCTAAGTTCCTGTGGGCTGAATTGGTGCCACAGTACGGCGCCGGTTTCCACCAGCTCCTGTACCTCGTGGTCATTCTGCCGGCTGGCAATGGCTGGCACGGCGGGTAAGCCGGTGAACCTCGTGACGAATTCGGCGTTTCTGACAGCGCGGTCAGTATCCCTCCGATCTGCCGTGTAAGACGCCTCGAGCGTCAGGTACAGCTCCTTGCCGTCTTGGTCCAGTACCTTGCCTACCAGGTCGGCTACATAGAAGCTCAGTCGGTCTCCACGACTGATGTCATCGGGACTGTGCTGATTCAGCATCTGCCGGAGGTCGTTGCGGGTGAGGACTGCGAGCATTTTGAAGCCAAAGTCTTCTGCGATGTTGTCGGCTATTTCGCGGGCAATGCGTCCGGCGACGTGCCCTTTCAAGTCGCCCAAGTCATCGGTGATCCGCTGTATCCTATTGTCCATGCTGTCTAGCCGGGCCGCAACCCGGGCGTTGATCTCCTTTTGGCTCGCGTTGAATTCCTTTTGGCTCGCGTTGAATTCCTTCTGGCTCGCGTTGAATTCCTTCTGGCTCGCGTTGACCTCCTTTTGGCTCGCTATGAAGTCATCGACTCGGGTGTTGAATTCCTTCTGGCTCGCGTTGATCTCCTTCTGGCTCGCTATGAAGTCATCGACCCGGGCGTTGAATTCCTTCTGGCTCGCTATGAAGTCATCAACCCCGTCTAGCCGGGTCGCAACCTGTGCGTTGAACTCCTGCTGGGCCGCGATGAAGGCATCGACCTTGATGATGAAGGCATCGACCCTCTCTACGAACTGAGCGAAGCGTTCCGGGAGCCGGAGCAACTCTTCGCCCAGCAGTAAGCTGCGGACTTCATCGCGGAAGTCCGGTACGCTGCGCAGGGCTTGGAGGAAACGAGCGCGCTCGGCGCTGTCAATCGCAGTGGTCATGATAGGGTTGCCCGAGTATGGTCTGTGTAGTAAAGCGTTCTGGCCTTTGTACTGGCATTATACCAGTCGTTTCGGCGGCGGCGCTAGCTGCGGACGGACGGCCTTTGGTTTCGTGCAAAAATCTGACGAGAGCGCGTCTGGCTCTATGATTGCAGCGCCGCTTGACGCAGACGGCCTTATTTGGTACTAATGTGGCATAACAGCCTGTGATACGCAAAATACCGGGAGATTGCACAAATGCCGCCCCGCGCCCGCCGCAAGTCCGGGGCTAAACCGACCGCCGCCCAGCGAAACAGGCGGTCGATTAAGCCTACCCCCCCCCCCCCGAATGTCAGTTCTAATCACCGCTACCTGACCGGCAACGCGCTGGTCTGCGGCGACAACCTCGACATCCTCAGGGAACTGCCCGACGAATGCGTCGACCTGATTTACCTCGACCCGCCGTTCAACAGCAACCACAACTACGTCGCCGCGTTTGGTGATAAGGGCAGCGTTGACGCCCAACTGCGGGACATCTGGCGGTGGACGGTACAGAGCGAACGCAGTACCAGCGGCTGCAAGAAGGGCCGCTCCGGAACGCCATCAACGCCGTCCGCCTGGTCAGCGGCGATACATCCCCAATGGCCGCCTATGCGCTGTTCATGGGCCGACGCCTGGTCGAGCTGTACCGAGTCCTCAAACCCACTGGCAGCATCTACCTCCACTGCGACCCCAACGCCAATGCTTACCTGCGTATTTTACTGGACGTAACCTTTGGCGAAAAGTGGTTCCGGAACGAAATTATATGGAGTTACCGTACAGGCGGTTCCAGCAGGAGGCAGTTCTCTAAAAAGCATGATGTTCTGTTGTATTACTCTAAAGGTGCTGGCTGGCACTTCAACGTCCAAAAGGAGAAAGCCTACACAAAGTCAAAAAGTCGTCGCCCTGGAACTATCAATTACGGTGCCGGTACGGCAGAGTTTTATGAGGACGAGCAGGGTGTCTATAATCTAGTAAATATGCGTGACGTATGGGATTTGCCATACATTGGCTCCACTGATCCGGAGCGCGTCGGCTACCCCACCCAAAAACCCCTGGCCCTGCTGGAGCGCATCATCAGCGCCAGCAGCAACGAGGGCGACTTGGTGCTCGACCCGTTCTGCGGCTGTGGCACGGCAGCGGACGCCGCCGCCAAGCTGGGCCGCAAGTACCTGGGCATTGACGTAAGCGCCATCGCCGTGCGGGTTATGGAGCAGCGGCTGACCTCCCGGGGCGGCGCGGCCACGCCCGTCGTTCACAAGATGGGCTGGGAAGACTACGAATGGGCAGACTTTGAGCAACGGGCATTGAAGCACGAATCCGACGCCGAAGACGGGCTGCCCGGCTGGGCCTGGGCCGAGGACAAAGTGGCCGGCCTGCTCAACGCCGTCCCCAACGGCAAGAAAATCGGCGATGGCGGCGTGGACGCCCGCTATTTCACCGAGCGCGGGGAAGTCATCCCCATCCAGGTCAAGATGCACCAGGGCCAGATCGGCCGCCCCGATATGCAGAAGCTGCTCGGCGTCCAAACCGAGTGGCAGAACCGGAAAGTCAAAGCCCCCATGTCCGCTGATGGTAACGCTGTACCCGCCCAACGAATCGCTGCGAGTCTATGCCCGCCAGCAGGGCGATGTAACCCTGCGCGGCGAGCGTTACCCTCGGATGCAGGTGTTGAGCGTCCAGGAAATGCTGACCAAGCGGGCGCGCCCCAAACTGCCGCCCGTTGACCCGCGCTACTTCGTAGGCAACACGCAAACCCGAATGACAATAGCCTAACCAGCAGCCCCACGCAGACGCAAGCTTTGCGCAGCACTGCGCCAGCAGGTTCTAGTCGGCCCGATGGAACGGGCGCCTAAAGCTGACAAACGTCATAGGGTCGGGTAGCGCCATGGGGCAATCCCTCACCTCTCCCGCAGCCATATCACGCGCCGACCGGCAGCCCGGAGCGACGCGCGTTCGGTCAGCCGAATAGATTATAATGGTCTCCCTAACCCTGCATCCCGCGCCGTGAGGCCAACCCAATGACCAGCATCATCCAACGATCCGTTCCCCTGACCGGCCGCAGCCAGCTTCGCAACGCCGACCGCCTGGCCCGCGATTGGGCCGTCTCCCACGCCGGCGCCTACAAAAGCCAGGCCGACAAGCAATTGCGCGGCTCCTTGCCCGTCCGCGAATGGCATAACGACGAAATGACCCTGTCCATCCGCGTCATCAAGCTGGACGGCGGCGAGTTTAAGCAAATGCGCCTGGTCGCCGCGAGTTATGCTCCCGCCGGCGCCGAGCCCTACTACGGCTGCATCATCACTTACGCTTATCCCGAAACGGAGCAGCCGGGCGCGCACTGCATCGCTATGGCCTTCCTGCCCGATGCCCTCGCTCACGCCGAACTCCCCTGGGACGACAAAGCCGGCCCCGCCGGCCTCGAGCGCGCCATCGACTCCATCAGCTCCGACCGCACCCACGCCGACGCCCGGCCCGATGACGCCCAACCCATCGCAGCCATTGACGACCTGTTTTCCGGCGTCCACGATTCTGCCATCGTCCTGACGGAAGACGGGCAGCAGGATGCCGAGCTCCGTGAACTGGCCGACGCGCAGGGAGGCTGGGCCGTCGTCGTCCCCATCAGCGCATCCCAGCAGCTGGCATTGAGCCGCCACCTGCCTATCGACCAACTCCCCGATTGGATCCATGCAAAGATTGCCCTCTTTTCCCGCTATCCCGACGCCGACGGCAACCGCCTGCGCATGACGCAAACCGACCCCGAACCGGCAGCGGCGCTCATCCACGAGGAACGGGAACGGATTGCCGACGAGCTGCTCGGGAGCAATGTCATTACTTTGCTGCATCTGCTGGAAAGGGTATCCTTGCAGGCGTCGGTTTCCCAATCCTTGCTTTCAATGACCAACGACGTCACAGATGCGGCCGAAGCGCTTGGCGAATTGGGCGCCGACGCATCCCCCGGCTCAATGAGCATAGCGGCTCAACAGCGCATTAATACCCTGGAGGATAAACTCCAGGAAGCCGAAACCGCCATCGCCGAACTCCGCGAACGCCTGGCCCAATACGAACCGTCCTACGACGCCAACAGCCAACCCGACGCAGAGCAAAGCGGCGACCGGAACGCCAACGCGGATCCGGAATCTCCCATCAACGGCAACCGCCACAACACCGTGATAGACGCCATCGCCGACCCGGAACGGTTCCCCAAACTGCGCTTCCTGACCAACTGCGACAAGGCCTTGGCCAACTACGGCAAGCCCCGCCCCAACGGCGTAGAAATCGTCGCCGCCCTCGAAGCCATCAACAAACTGGCCCGAGCCTGGTACAACACCCCAAACGGCGCCATCGGCCCCTGGGACAATTACTTCACCCAGATCACCGGCTGGAAACACGCCGATGACGAATCCGAAGCCACCATGTCCCTCTACGGCGCAAAGCGCTCTTTCAGCGACCAGGAAAATGAGCGACACGTAACCATTACCCGACACCTCACCTACCAGGGATCCAGCAGCGGCCTGCAAATTTACTTCGACAAGGACGACGTAACCGACACCTTCATCGTCGGCTACATCGGCGAGCACCTGCCCTATGCCACTGCCAGATCCTGAACCCCGCGTCGTCGCTGCATTTACGCAGCGCCGCCCTTGCCGTTGCCGTTGGGTTCATTCAGCCGCCTGATGAGCGTTTCCGTTATCACTTCGTAACGCTCCAACAGGCGGTCAACCCGTTCGCGCTCCTGCTGCGCCCGGACTTCCGCCGCCTCGGCCCGCGCCTCGGCCGCCTCGGCCCGTTTGCGCTCCTCCTCAGTCCGCTTGCGTTCCTCCTCAACCCGCCCGTCCCTGAGAAATCCAATCACCATGAAGAGACCTCCTACCGTCACCCCGGACAGGTTGGCCGATACCGTACTTATCGGATGCCCCACGGGGAACTGGTCACCCAATATCTGGAAAGTGGATGACAGCAATGCGCCGACGACCATGATGGCATAAGCCAGCGCGTAGTATTTTACATTTTGCCACATGATGCCTTATCCTGCGAATGTCGCCTACGCGCCCACCGGCGGCAGCCCCTCGTCCATCCGCACCTCGTTGATGATTTCCAGCACCCGTTGCTCCAGCGGTGCGTAGGTCAGCTCAAACTCCGACAGCAGCCGGCTGTTGTCCACCAGGTAGTTGCCCGAGTGTTCCCGGCCCCCCTCGTTGTCAAAGCTGATTTGCGCGTCCGGCAGATACCCCCGCACCATCTCGGCCAGGTCGCCCAGGCTGATGGGAACGCCGCCGGAGTTGTACACCGGATACGCGCTGCGCTCCACCAGCGACACCCGCACAAAGGCCTCCGCAATATCCTCAACGTGTATCGGCAGCCGCATCATCTCCCGATATGGAAAACTCACCGCCTCTCCCCGCGCCGGCAGCGTTACGCAGCGCACGTGGTCCGTAGAGCCGCGCACCTTGTCCGGCCCCGTCACATTCGCCGGCCGGATGCCCGTAATGGACATTCCATAGTTCTCGTTGAACATCCTGGCTTGGAACTCGTTGAAAATCTTGTGCGTTGCGTACTGGCTGTCGCCGTAAGTCGCCTCGTCCTCATTGATTGCCCGGTCGCCAAAGTTGGACTGCTGCCCGCTGACGGCAACGGAGCTTGCATAAACGATACGGTTCACGCCCAGCAGCCGGCCCGCCTCAAAGCAGTTGTCCATCCCCAGGATGTTCAGCCGCATCTGGTGGTGTGGATTGCCCTCTCCGCCGCCCAGCAGGTACGCCAGGTTGATGATGCGGTCGGGCCGCGACTCCACAATCGCCCGCGTAACCTGCTCAAAGTCTGTTATGTCCACCCGCGCGCTGCGGACGGCGCCCTTATCAATGCCGGCAATCTCCGGCAGCGGGTTAATGTCCGTAGCGTACACGTCCTCGCCGCGCTCCACCAGCTTGCGAATCACCCGCGGCCCGATAAAACCCGCGCCGCCCAGAACCAGAACCGTCATCGTTGCACCTCCCTCTGAATTCCCGCGCCAGCGGGAACGACAGGAATGACATTTGAATTGCGCGACAGCGTCACTTCCGTATTGCCACAAAGAACAGCCGGCGGAACGGATACAGCGTAACCCCGTCCGCCCGCCGGGGATACTCCGCGTTCAGCCGCCGGCGATATTCGGCCAGATATGCCTCCCGGTCGCCGTCCGACAGGCCGTTGAGGATTGGCCGCAGCCCCGTGCTTCTAACCCACTCCAGCACTGCGTCGTCGCCGCTCAAAACGTGCTGGTATTCCGTCGTCCACACGTCCAGATGCGCCGCTCCCGGAGCCAGCAGGTCATAGTAAAAATCAGGATCCTGCACCCAGCGGTTGCCCACGGCCCGCCGCAGCTCCTCCGAGCCGACGGGCTGCCCGCCCGGCCCGCCGTCGGCCAGCGTTTCCCGCATCAGATGATGCGACCGCATATCCCAGCTCAGCGGCGCCTGCACCGCCAGGCACCCCCCGGAGGGCAGCAGATTCCACAGCCGCGGCACCAGCTCATGATGGTCCGCCGCCCACTGGATGGCCGCGTTGGAATACAGAATTGACGGCGTACAGTCCGGCCGCCAGTCCGCCAGGTCTCCCGTCTGCCAACGCACCCGTCCCGACAGGGCGCCGGAGCCTCCCGATGCCGCGCGCTCCAGCATCTCCGGCGAGTTGTCCACGCCCACCACGTCCGCCTCCGGCCAGCGTTCCGCCAGCAGGCGGGTTACGTTGCCGCTCCCGCAGCCCAGGTCATACACAACCTGCGGATTCTCCGGCGGTATCCGCCCCATCAAGTCCAAAGCCGGCCGCAGCCGATGGTCGGCAAATTTCAGATACTGCCCCGGATCCCACGATTCTCCCGCCAAATCCCGCTGATGCGGCGCTCCCTGCGTCATTACAAACCACCCCCATGCTCCCAATATTAACCCGCCCAAAGGCAGGCCAACCGAGTATAGGCGCCGCCAAAACCCAGCGTCAACCAAACCGTCCCCACCGCATCGTGCCCGGCCAGCATATCAAAGACGAAAGTCTCGGCCGACAGCCGCTCCCTTATCTCCCTAATCGCAAAACGGTACAGTCATACTATAAACCGCTCCGCCCAGTGCTGCTACGCCGCGCAAAGCGGCCGGCACACACCCGCTCAGCCGGTTACGTTCGAGATAAATCACCCTTAATTTGGTGAGGTTCCCCAGCTCCTCCGGTATATCTCCTCTCAAGTCGTTATCTTCGATGGTTAACATTATCAGGTTGCGCAGGTTCCCCAGCTCCTTCGGCAGCTTCCCCGTCAACCCGTTAGCGGTGAGAGAAATTCTGATGACGCAACCATCGCTATCAGTAACAACCCCCCACCATTCTCCCAGTGGTTTATCACTCAGCCAATTTTCATTGTATATCCAGCCATCCCCGCCGGTAGCATTGTAAAACGCGACCAGCGCGGCCCGTTCCCGTTTGAAGGTGGCGCAAGCGCTGCGCACCGGCGTCGCCGTGTGGGTTGGCGTCGGCGTCAACGTTCGAGTCGGCGTCGCCGTGTGGGTCGGCGTTGGCGTCAACGTTCGAGTCGGCGTCGCCGTGTGGGTCGGCGTTGGCGTCAACGTTCGAGTCGGCGTCGCCGTGTGGGTTGGCGTTGCCGTCAACGTTCGAGTCGGCGTTGCCATGCGGGTTGGCGTCGGCGTTGCAGTTTGAGTTGGCGTACCTGTGCGGGTTGGCGTTGGCGTCAACGTGTGCGTCGCCGTCGCCCCGTGGGTTGGCGTTGGCGTGTGCGTCGCCGTCGGTGTCCGCGTTAGCGTTGCGGTTTGAGTCGGCGTACCCGTGCGAGTCAGCCCCGGCGCCGGCGTCGCCGTCATCGGTGCCGTCGCCGTTGCTGTTCGAGTCAACCCCGGCGCTGGCGTAACAGTCGGAGTTGGGCGTCGCCGTTACCGTCAGCAACGCCGTAGCCTTTGAGTTGGTACGGATGTCGCCGTATCCGTTGGCCTCGCCGTGCCCGTCAGCCCCACTACCGCCGTTCCGGACGGTACGGTTGTCGCCGTCGGCGCACGTGTTGCCGCCGCCGTTGCAATTGGCGCCAGCGTTGGCGTGGCGGTATGCGTCAACGCCAGCGGCGCCATATTCGTCGGTACCGGTACCGGCGTTGGCGTAGCTGTCGCCATCGCCGCCGGTACGAGCATAGCGGTTGCCGCCGGAACCGTCGGCGTAAAGGCGGGATGAAACGCCGCGGTAGGAACCGGCGTGTCCGTCAAGTCAGGCGTATCCGTCGGAACAGTCGTCAATACCGATGGCGGCGCATCAAATGCCTTGACCGGCTCCTCCGTCCCGACAGGAAGACAGTAGATATGCGGCCAGCCCCGCCAACAGCAGCAACAGCAGCCCAACCAGCAAGAGTTTCAGCCACCCGGGAACCCGCCAGCGCCGCCCAGCCCCATCATCGTCTCCTCGACCGTCGGCCCATCCCGCTCCTCCTCCCGCTCATCGTATGTAATCCAATGCCTTATCACTGGACAATGCCCCAATCCGTCTCACAGCCAGACTCCCCCTATTCGCAAAACGGTGGATTCTCATCGGGTCTCCCAACGAGAGCGCCGCGAAGGCCGGCCGGGGTACATCCAGTCAGCAGGTTGCCTCTCAAAACGACTACGGTTAATTTAGTGAGGCTCCCCAGCTCCTCCGGTATCTCACCTGTCAACTCGTTATTATCGAGGCGTAACTCGCTCAAATTGCTCAGGTCCCCCAGCTCCTCCGGTATCTCACCCGTCAAACTGTTACCTTCGAGGTATAAACCTGTCAAATTGCTCAGGTTCCCCAGCTCCTCCGGTATCTCACCCGTCAACTCGTTATCGTCGAGGCCTAAATTGAACAATTTGCTCAGGCTCCCCAGCTCCTCCGGTATCTCACCTGTCAACTCGTTCTCACTGAGAATTAACGCTCTCAAGTTGCTCAGGTTCGCCAGTTCCCTCGGTATCTCACCCGTCAACTCGTTACTCAGGAATGACAAGTGTTCCAAACTGCGGAGGTTCCCCAGTTCCCTCGGTATCTCACCCGTCATCTGATTACTCCAGAGGGTTATCGATCGCACGCTGCTCAGGTTCCCTAGCTCCTTCGGTATCTCTCCCCTCAACCTGTTGCTAAGCAGAGTTATCCGGATGACACAGCCATCGTGATCAGGAGGATCAGTATAGTGACGAGTGCTGATCCCATGCCATTCTTTCAATGGTTTATCACTCAGCCAATTTTCATTGTTGTCCCAGTTATCTCCGTCGGTAGCATTGTAAAACGCGACCAGCGCGGCCCGTTCCCGTTCCAGGTCGGCGCAAGCGCTCCCCCTTGGCGTCGGCGTTGGCGTGTGCGTCGGCGTCGCCGTGTGCGTTGGCGTTAGCGTCCGAGTCGGCGTTGCCGTGTGCGTCGGCGTCGCCGTCCGCGTCCGTGTCGGCGTCACCGTGCGGGTCGGCGTTGGCGTCACCGTCCGAGTCGGCGTCGCCGTGCGGGTTGGCGTCGGCGTCACCGTTGCCGTTGCCGTCGCCGTCGCTGTTTGAGTCACCCCCGGCAACAGCGTAGCAGTCGCAGTTGGCGTCGGAGTCACCGTTGCCGTCGCCGTTGCCATTTGAGTCACCCCCGGCAACAGCGTAGCAGTCGCAATTGGCGTCGGCGTCACCGTTGCCGTTGCTGTTTGAGTCACCCCCGGCAACAGCGTAGCAGTCGCAGTTGGCGTTGCCGTAACCGTCCCAGTCGGCGTTGCCGTTTGAGTCACACCCGGCGCTGGCGTAGCAGTCGCAGTTGGCGTACCCGTTGGCGTCGGCGTCGCCGTCAGCGTACCCGTTCCAGACGGTGCGCTTGTCGAGCCGCCTTCAGCGCGCGCTGGCGTCCCAGCCTCCCGCGTTGGCGTACCAACCCTGTTACTTACGCCGCCAGCGACGCGCGTAGCCGTCAGCCCGCGCGTTGGCTCCACCGCCGCCGACGGCGCGCTTGTTGCAGTAGCCGTTGCATCCCGCGCCAGCGTCGGCGTGGCAGTGTGAGTCAACTCCACCGGCGCCGCGCCGCCAGCCGTTGGCGCCGGCGTCGCCCCAGCTGTCCCCGGTAGCCTCGGTACGAGTGTAGCGGTTGCCGCCGGAACCGCAGGCTGAACCGCCGCCGGAGCCGTCGGCGCGTCCGTCGGAGCCCCCAGCGTATCCGTTGGAGCAGGCTCCGCACTTGGCCCGGCCGCCATTGACGACTCATCAGACGAGCCGAAAGTCAGCAGATATGCGGCCAGCCCTGCCAACAACAGCAAAAGCAGCCCAACCAGCAAGAGTTTCAACCACCCGGGAACCCGCTGACTCCGCCCACCCCCACCGTCGTCCCCCCCACTGCCGCCATCTCCGTCCGCCGGGCCATCGCGCCCATCATCCCGCTCATCGTATGTAATCCAATACCTTTTAATCACCGGACAATTCCATAATCCATCAGCAGTTGACGCCGGCCCCATCAATCCGGAAAACGCCGTGGCATCGCCTCTCGCTACGAGTCAACCTGCCCTACGGCAACCCCGTGAACGCCTCCTACTATATCACACCCCCCTATACATCGTCGTTCCGGCAAAAGCCGGAACCCACGTCCTCATAACCGATACAGCGCCGGCATCCGTCCCCTATCCTGAAAATCCCAAAATCCCCAAAATCCTGATTCTGACAACCAATCCTCGCCGCCTTACTAGCAAAACGGCAGAGTCTCCCTGCCTTCTCGACTGAGTTTGCCGCGGAAGGTGGACGGAATACACCCGGTCAGAGAGTTATCATAGAAACTGGCATCCGTTATACTGGTGATGCGCCCTAGCTCCTCCGGTATCTCACCCGTTAGCTGATTACTGTCGAGGAGTAAATACACCAATCTGCTCAGGTTCCCCAGCTCCCTTGGTATCTCCCCTGTCAAACGGTTATTCTGGATTTCCAAGTATTGCAAACCGCGGATGTTCCCCAGCTCCCTCGGTATCTCACCCGTCAACTGGTTAGACGCAACGGATAACATATACAAGCTGCTCAGGTTCCCCAACTCCTTCGGCATATCCCCCGCCATCCGGTTACCGGTCATGAGTATCCGGTTGACACAACCTTCGGTATCAGGATGGCTGTAAGTCTGGATCCCCCACCATTCTCCCAGTGGCTTATCACTCAGCCAGTTTTCATTGTTGCGCCAGTTATCTCCGTCGGTAGCATTGTAAAACGCGACCAGCGCGGCCCGTTCCCGTTCGAAATTGGCGCAAGCGCTGCGCACCGGCGTCGGCGTCGCCGTGTGTGTTGGCGTTAGCGTCCGTGTCGGCGTCGCCGTGTGCGTCGGTGTTAGCGTCCGTGTCGGCGTCGCCGTGTGCGTCGGTGTTAGCGTCCGTGTCGGCGTCGCCGTGTGCGTCGGTGTTAGCGTCCGTGTCGGCGTCGCCGTGTGCGTCGGCGTTGCCATCCGCGTCCGTGTCGGCGTCGCCGTGCGGGTTGGCGTCGGCGTCACTGTTGCCGTCGCCGTCGCCGTTTGAGTCACCCCCGGCAACAGCGTAGCAGTCGCAGTTGGCGTCGGCGTCACCGTTGCAGTCGCCGTTGCCGTTTGAGTCACACCCGGCAACAGCGTAGCAGTCGCAGTTGGCGTCGGCGTCACCGTTGCAGTCGCCGTTGCCGTTTGAGTCACACCCGGCAACAGCGTAGCAGTCGGCGTCGGCGTATCCGTAACCGTCCCAGTCGGCGTTGCCGTTTGAGTCACACCCGGCGCTGGCGTAGCAGCCGCAGTTGGCGTACCCGTCACCATTGCCGACAGCGTACCCGTTGGCGTCGGTGTGACCGTCAGCCTACCCATTGGCGTCGGCCTGGCCGTTCCAGACGGTGCGCTTGTCGAGCCGCCTTCAGCGCGCGCTGGCGTCCCAGCCTCCCGCGTTGGCGTACCAACCCTGTTACTTACGCCGTTACTTACGCCGCCAGCGACGCGCGTAGCCGTCAGCCCGCGCGTTGGCTCCACCGCCGCCGACGGCGCGCTTGTTGCAGTAGCCGTTGCATCCCGCGCCAGCGTCGGCGTGGCAGTGTGAGTCAACTCCACCGGCGCCGCGCCGCCAGCCGTTGGCGCCGGCGTCGCCCCAGCTGTCCCCGGTAGCCTCGGTACGAGTGTAGCGGTTGCCGCCGGAACCGCAGGCTGAACCGCCGCCGGAGCCGTCGGCGCGTCCGTCGGAGCCCCCAGCGTATCCGTTGGAGCAGGCTCCGCACTTGGCCCGGCCGCCATTGACGACTCATCAGACGAGCCGAAAGTCAGCAGATATGCGGCCAGCCCCGCCAACAACAGTAAAAGCAGCCCAACCAGCAAGAGTTTCAGCCACCCGGGAACCCGCTGACTCCGCCCACCCCCACCGTCGTCCCCCCCACTGCCGCCATCTCCGTCCGCCGGGCCATCGCGCCCACCATCCCGCTCATCGTATGTGATCCAATACCTTCTAATCACCGAACAATTCCATAATCCACATAGAACCCCTCACGCTACGAGTCAACCCACCTTACAGCACGGCAACCCGTGAGCGCTCCACTACTATATCACGCGCCCCACACCCACCGTCGTTCCGGCGAAAGCTGGAACCCACGTCCCCAATAGCCGATACAGCGCAGGCATCCAACCCTAATCCTGAAAATCCGAAAATCCCCAAAATCCTGATTCTGACAAAGTTCACCTCCGACAGTCGGCCGGCCCCGTTACGCCGGTATGCTATACTGCCGCCGCCGAATAGCCCACTCCCGCCAAACCCATACCTGAACGGAGCCGCCTCATGGTTTCTCCTCTGGCCGCCACGCCCAACCCCTTCCGCGGCGTAGTAGTCCAATCCAGCGACCTGCCCGCCAATCCCGACGACTTCGCCGCATCCCTCGACGCCTCCATCGCCGATTGGCGCGCCGCCGGCTACGAAGTCGCCTGGCTCGACATCCCCCTGGCATTGGCAACCCACGTCCCCGTCGCCACCCAGCGCGGCTTTACCTACCACCACGCCGACGCCGACGGCATCACCGCCACCCTCACCCTCATCCCCAACTCCTTCATCCCTCCTTACGCCACCCACTACGTCGGCGCCGGCGGCGTAGTCCTCAATGACCGCCAGGAACTCCTCGTAGTCTGCGAGCGCTACCGCATCGACAACCGCCCGCCCTTCTACAAACTCCCCGGCGGCGCCCTCGAGCAGGGCGAGCACATCGTCGACTCCATCATCCGCGAAGTCCTGGAAGAAACCGGCGTCGCCGCCGAGTTTCAAGCCCTCACCTGCTTCCGACACTGGCACGGCTACCGCTACGGCAAATCCGATATCTACTTCGTCTGTCGCCTCCGCGCCCTCTCCCACGAAATCAAAATGAGCGAGCAGGAAATCGAAGAATGCCTCTGGATGCCCATCGCCGACTTTATGGCCAACGACGACATCAGCCCCTTCAACAAAGGCATCGTTCGCTCCGCCCTGGAAAGCGGCGGCATCGTACCCGCCGCCATGCCCGGCATGACCTCCGACCCAACCCGAGAGTACTTCCTGCCCAACTTCACGAACCCATAGCCCGCACCCACAGCATAGGAGAAACCCCATGACCACCGCCGCCACCCCGTCTCGCCCGCAATACCGCGTCATCGGCACCCGCCCCGTCCGACACGATGGCGTGGACAAAGTAACCGGCGCTGCCCGCTACGGCGCCGACATCAACCTCCCCGGTATGCTCCACGCCCGCATCCTGCGCAGCCCCCACAGCCACGCCCGCATCCGCAGCATCGACACCACTAAAGCCGAAGCCCTTCCCGGCGTCGTCGCCGTCGCCACCTCAGCCGACTTCCCCATCATCGCCGACCGCATCCTGGACTTTGCCGAAGTCCAGGGCAATGCCCGTATGATTGCCGAAAACCTCATGGCCAAAGACAAAGCCCTCTACGCCGGCCATGCCGTCGCCGCCGTCTGCGCCACCAGCCCCCATATCGCCCAGGAAGCCCTCGCCCTCGTTCAGGTCGACTACGAAATCCTCCCCACCGTTCTCACCTGGCGCGACGCCATGGCCGACGGCGCCGCCCTCCTCCACGACGATATGACCACCTACTTCCGCCTGGAACGCTTCGCCCGCGGCGACGATACCGGCGTCAAAAGCAACGTCGCCGGCCATATCCAGCACAAAGTCGGCGACATCGCGCAAGGCTTCGCCCAGGCCGACATCGTGATTGAGCGCGAGTTCGAAACCCAAACCGTCCACCAGGGCTACATCGAACCCCACGTCTCAACCGCAATGTGGTCCGCAGACGGCCGCGTAACCGTCTGGACCAGCACCCAGGGACTGTTCAACATCCGCGCCCAGACCGCCGCCATCATCGGCGTCCCGGAGTCCCAGGTGAAAGTCATTCCCATGGAAATCGGCGGCGGCTTCGGCGCCAAAGCCATCACCTACCTCGACCCCGTAGCCGCCGTCCTCTCCCGCAAAACCGGCAAGCCCGTCAAAGTCGCCATGGACCGCACCGACGTCTTCATCGGCAGCGGCCCCACCTCCGCAACCTATATGCGCTGCAAAATGGGCGTCAAAAACGACGGCTCCATGGTCGCCGGCCAACTCTACATGGTGTACGAAGCCGGCGCCTTCCCCGGCTCCCCCGTCGGCGGCGGCGCCCTCACCGGCTTCGGCCCCTACAAAATGGAACATATGCTGGTGGACGGCTACGACGTCGTTTGCAACAAGCAGAAAGTCCAGGCCTACCGCGCCCCCGGACAGCCCCAGGTAGCCTTCGCCGTCGAAGCCGTAGTCGACGAACTGGCCCAAATGCTCGGCATCGACCCCATCGCCTTCCGCCTGCAAAACGCCGTCCAGGAAGGCGACCGGATGCCCAACGGCGTCCCCCATCGCGTCTTCGGCTGCCGCGAACTGGAAGCAGCCATGGCCAACAGCGACCACTACCAAACTCCCCTGCAAGGCCCCAACCGTGGCCGCGGCATCGCCGTCGGCTTCCGCTGGCAGGCCGGTCAGGCCTCTTCCGCCACCATCAACGTCAACTCCAACGGCTCCCTGAACCTGATTACCGGCTCCGTTGACATTGGCGGCACCCGTACCGCCGTAGCCATGCAGGTCGCCGAAACCCTCGGCATCGACGTCGACCAAATCGCCCCCACCGTCGTTGACACCGACACCGTCGGCTGGACGGCCACCACCGGCGGCAGCCGCATCGCCTTCGACACCGGCCTCGCCGCCATCTCCGCCGCCGAAGACCTGCGCGACCAAATGGCCCGGCGCTGCGCCATGATCTGGGAAGTACCCCCGGAGAACGTCCAATTCGCCGATGGCGTCTTCACCTGCACCACTACCGAAGAGCGCATGACCATCGCCGACGTCGCCGCCCGCATGATGCGCACCGGCGGCCCACTCACCGCCTCCGCCTCCGCAACCTCCACCGGCGTCGGACCCGTCTTCGCCGGCAACATCATCGACGTCGCAGTCGACCCCGACACCGGCAAGGTCGACATCCTCCGCTGTACCGCTTTTATCGACTCCGGAACCTCCGTCCATCCCAGCTACGTCGAAGGCCAAATGCAGGGCGGCGCCGCTCAGGGCCTGGGCTGGGCCCTCTCCGAAGATTACACCTACGCCAACAACGGGCAGATGCTCAACTCCAGCTTCCTGGACTACCGAATGCCCACCGCCCTTGACCTCCCCATGATTGACACCATCGTGGTGGAAGTCCCCAACCCACGCCATCCCTATGGCCTGCGCGGCGTCGGCGAAGCCCCCATCATCCCGCCCCTGGCTGCCCTGCACAACGCCATCTACCACGCCGCCGGCGTCCGCGTGAACAAGCTCCCCCTCTCCCCAACGGCAGTTCTGGAAGCCTTGCAGAAAGCTAACCAAGAGTAGCCCCCATACCGCAGGGGCGAATAGTTTTCGCCCCTGCATTCGCAAAATGCTATAATCGCCCATACTAGGCCCCGTACCAAGCCATAGGGAACAGCTATGACTATCGAAATACCGATTTCAGTTCCCATCGCCGGACAACACACGCATCCGCGCCACCTTACCGGAAACGAGGAATCCCGACTATGACCATCGAAATACCCATTTCAGTTCTGGTCGCCCTCTTCGCCATCAACGGCGGCACTCTAACCGCCTTCCTCGGCGCGATAGTCCTCATTACCCTGCGCCTGGGCCGACTCCCCACCCGCCAAGAGCATAACGAACTCCGCAATGAACTAAAAGCCGACATGGCCCAACTACGCAGCGAACTGCGCAACGAGTTCAAAGCCGACATGGCTCAACTGCGCGATGAGTTCAAAGCCGACATGGCTCAACTACGCAACGAGCTCAAATCTGAAATAGCCCAACTACGCAACGAGCTCCGCAACGAATTCAAAGCCGAAATGGCCCAACTACGCGAAGAACTGCGCGATGACTTCCGCCGCAGCCACCAGCAGCTGATGCTGGCCCTGGTCAACCACTCCCATCAAACCGACGGACAAGCCGTCTTCACCTTGCCTCCCGAAACCGAACCGTCTCCCGCCGCCGATTAAGCCATTACGACCGCGGCTCCAGCGCTTCCCTCAACATCAGAAAGTTCGCCTGCAACTCCGGCGCCAGCTCCCGGCCCCCGGTAGACAGCAATAGCAGCAGCCGCAACTGCGCCGCCAAATCCGCCGCCAGCTTCCGCTTCGCCTCCCCCACGGTGTCCGCCGCAATAGGCACCCGCAGCCCGTTCAGCGGCAGCGCGCGCCGCGCTTCCCCCGCCCAGTACTGGTCCAAGCTGTCGATGATAACCAGCGGTATCGCGCCTTTCACCACAAACGGCGCTTCCGGCGGACAGTCCGCTGCCGTCAGCACATCCGTGAACACCCGCGTAACGTCGCTGTGGCTGATGTGAAACGTGGCGGCGTTCGGCTGGCTGGTGGAAGTCCGCTGCCATCCCCAGCCTTCCGGCAACGCACCGTTGGCGTTGGGTATCACCTCCACCGGCAGCGACATATCCCATGCCAGCGTTCGGTCATCCCCCGGCGCATTCTCATCTTGCGGCCTGCTCATACCAGGTCAGCGCCCCGGCCCCGGCTCAACGCTGGTGCCGTCGGGATTCAGCTCCCAGGCGGCAAACACCTGGTCCGGTAGCGTAATCGGCCCCACCGCCTCTTCATATTCCCGCACGTGCTTCGTCGCCAACACTGCTATGGCCTTCATCATCTGCGGACTCACCTTGATTCGCGCCCTCAATATCGGCTCCCGCTCCTCCACCTGCTCGCCAAAAAACAGCACAGCCGAGTACAGGCTGCTGAAAATGTGAAACGAGTCGCTGTAAAACGTAATCGGCTCCAGCGACCCAGGCCCTTCCACCGGCGCGCCGGCAGCGTTGGTATCGGTGTTGGCCCTCACGTTGAGCGGCTCAATGTCGCCCGGATTCACGTAGCTGTCCTCCTGCGGCGGTTTGTCTTCCGGCGGCACATAGGGACGTTGGACTATGGGCATAAATCCTCCCATTCCTCGGCAAGGCGGCCCGCCCGGCAAGCGGCGCCGGCCCGGCGATTTAATGCGATGCGGCAATTCCTCGCCATTATAACGGTTTTGCGCCGCCCTTGCCGGCCTTATTCTCCCGGTTGCGACAGATCCTCAACAAACTCCAGCCCCGGCAGCTTTCCCAGCTCCTGCGGCGGCAGCTTAACCTTGCCCGACCGACTGCCGGCTCCCAGAATGATGTATTCCATCTCCAGCAGCCGCGCGTCGGCGTAAATCGGCATCCCCTCCGGCAGCGCCAACGCCGTAACCCCGCCAATCATCATCCCGGTAATCTCCCGCGTCTCCTCCGCCGATGCGAAAGACGCCCGCGACGCCCCCATCAGCCGCCGCACCCGACGGTTCACATCCAGCCGGTCGCACGCCCGCACGATGCCGGCGCAGTACGCCGCCGGCCCGCGCTTGCCGGCCACAATGATGGTATTGGCCGAATGCGGCAGGTCATAGCCGTACTGCGCGCAGAAATCCGCCGTGTCCCCATATTGTGGGTCAATCTCAATCCATTCCCAACCGGCCACGCCCAGCTCCCCCAGCGCCGTCCGCACCCGTCCCTCGATCTCCTCCGGTGTTTCCATCGTTTCCATACTTCCCATTGCCCTCACGCAAACGTTACTGTGGCATCCGAAAGCGACACCAGCTCGTCCCGCTGGTTCACCCCGCGAATCCGGCACTGCGCCTTCCGCTGGCCGTACAGGTTGCCGCCGGCCCCGGTAACCTCGCCGGAGAACGTAACCACGTCGCCGGCTCGGAAAGGCGTAATCGCCCGCATCGCCAGGCTGCCCCCCTGATACAGCGCTTCCGGCGGGAAGTTCAACCCCAGGAAACGGTCAACGTAAGACAGAGTAGCCGGCCCGGCGTTCACCGCTCCGCCAAAGATGTTCTGCCGCGCAAACTCCTCGTCCGTGTGAATGTTGCTCTCGCTGGGTCGTCCCGCCAGCCGATGCGCATTCTTGCGCAGGATGTTCTCCGTCGTTTCGCCTACCGACAACGTGCGCGGCAGCCGAGCTCCCACAACGGCCTCCTCCCATCTCAGAAACTGCGCCGGGGCGGGCGCCGCGTCCGCGTCAACGGCGATGGCAGCCCCTCCGGACGCATCAGGCGCGGCCCGCTGGCCGGCTGCGTACTCAAAAATGCACGTGTAATCGTAACTGGCCACCACTGCGCCGGCTTCATCGCAGGCCGACACCCGAAACGTCACGAACTTGCTGCCCCGGCGCTCATACTTCCGATACACCCGTCGGGTTCCTGTCAGCGTCTCCCCGGCGTACACCGGACGATACCACCGGATTTCACACTTGGCGAAAGGCGTCTGCCGCCGCGCCATAGCAGAGCGTTCCTGCGCCACGAATCCGTTAGCCTCGGCAATTTCCTCCCGCAGCAGCGGCGCATAGGTCAGCGCCATGGTCGGCATCGCCATCATCCGGGGCGCATCCCCGCCGGCCGGCGCCGCCATATAGCGACTGTCGGGATTCTGCGCGCAGGCAGCGTATTCGGCAATGTCCTCCGCCAACAGCATAACCTGCGTCTCCTTACCGGCCTGCCCCACGCGCACGGCGTCATATGTCCACAAGCGTTCGGTTGCCTCTGCATTCTGCTGCTGGGTTCCCTGGCTGGTCGTCATCAAGTCTGCCTCCTCTAACATCTAACGTCGCCTATTATAACCCGGAACAGCCGCGCGGCGTTTGCTATTTACCCGCCGCTGCGCTAGTATGAACCCACACGGAACCCAAGCCGCGCCAAGGAAATCGCCAATGCTAACCGTTGATGCTCCCACCATCACCGCCATCGCCAGCGTCATCGCACTACTCGTTGTCGCCGGCGGCGGCCTCTACCGCCTCGGCAAACTCGGCAATCAGGTGGAACAGCTCCAAGTCCAGGTGCGCGATATCCGCGAGGATATGCGCGACATTCGCCAGGAAATGCGCGAAGAAATGAGCTCTCTACGCGACGAAATGCGCGAGGAGATGGGCGCCCTACGCGACGAAATGCGCCGCAATCACCAGCAGCTCCTGATCGCCCTGGCCAACCACAGCCACGACGAGCAGGGCCACGCCGTTTTTCGTATGCCCGCCGGCGCCGAACCCGCGCCAGCTCCCTAGCCGTGAGACTCCCGGCCCGGCCTATGGCACAACCTCATACGTCGCCTCCGCCACTTTCCGATCCCCATCGTAGTTGAATACCCAGTAACGTCCTGTCGCCCACTTGTCCGAACTCCCCTGCCCCAGCGACGTCCGCCACCAACCCCCGCCCCAGCCGGGATCGAAGTAATAGTCCATGACAAAGTTCCGGTAGGCGAACCCATCCTCATAGTATTCAACTGTCCTGAGGGGAATCACCACCTCCGTCTCAGCGGGCGGAAAGACGAACCTGCGGTAAAAATACACTCCCCCCGCCTCCTCAATCTCCGCCAGAGAGATGCGGTTAGTCGCCGCTTCCGGGCCATCCGCCCATTCCTCTCCCAGCGCGATGAATGCGTCCGTGATCCTACCCTCGTAGCTGGGCAACTTCGGGTTCGCCCGGCTGGTGTCCAAATAGCTCAGGTCATACGGCTCTGTACCGTGATACCAGCGTCCGATTACCTCATCCACGTCGGACACCGCCCCAGGCGAGGTGTCTTTCTTGAACGCCGCCTCCACTTCTGCGATGCCGCCGTACACCTCCTTGCTTCTTACCGCTAGGTACAGGTTGCGGAACCCCTTCCGGAACTTCTCCCGCCCCAGCGTGCGGTACAAATCCAGAAACAGACGCTCCCCCAGTGAGTAGTTGCAGCTGAACTCCTCCGCGGAACCGCCCGCCGCCGGCGGCAGCGGATTGGCCTGCTCCAACTCAACCAGGTTGGCGAAGCTCTTGCACGGCGGGCTCCCGGCGGCCAACGCAGCGCCGGTGCGCGCCTCCTCCACTACGAACTTCATAGACCCGCGCCCGCTATGTCTCCACTGTCCAGCCACTGCGCGCGCCTCCTCCACTACAAACTCCATAAACGTAGCTGCCCCCTCGTCAAGCCATTCCTCATTATAGCCGCCCCAGTAATAGTGGGCAATCTCATGCGCAGTCAGACGTGGCAAAAATCCGGCTTCCCAACTGCCGTCGTCAATGTCATACTTCGACAACTGCGTGATGACGTGCCCTAAATTAGTGCCGGCGTAACCCTCGCCAGCTTGTAGTTCATCCTTGAATATGATACCCACATAGCGCACCGGAAACTCCTCGCCCATATACTCCTCTATGCTGCGCACCGAGTGTTCCAGCAGATCCATGCTGCGCCCCGCTCCCGGCCGGCTCCGCTGAATCGTCAGCTGCATCTCCCCCGTCAGCGGCAACGTGATGTTCCGTTGCTCCGTCCCCGGCTCCACTACCATCGGCGGCGGCAGCGGCGGTAATAGCGCCGGATCCAACTCCCGCGTCGGCGGCCATATCTCCGGAGTAACTGTCGGAGTAACTGCTATCGGCGTAGGCGGTGACAGTGTCGGAGCCGGCGTCGCAGCAGCCGGCGTCGGCGGCAATAGTGTCGGCGCCGCCGTAGGCCGGAGAGCGCCGGTCGCGCCCGGCGTACCCGAGGCCCCGGGCCCCGGCGTCCCCGCAGAATACAGCGTCAAAGTTGCGGTTGGCGTCAACCGCAACTGCGGTATGGCCGTAGCCGGCAGTGCGTCGGTTGCCGTCGGCGCCGGTGCGCTCGTCATCGGCGGTAGCGCTGTCGCAGTCGCTGTGGCGGCAATCGGCTCATTGCCCTCGCAAGCCAACCACATACCCGCCAACACCGCCATTGTTGCAGTCAGTACTATTCTCATCATATCGTCATTCTACCACCCCAATCCATCGCTGTAAAAACAAAAACCGCAGCGCACCCACAGCCTCCGCTTCACGGCTGATACAAAATCCGCCCGCACGCGCTGCACGGAACCTGACGCGACTTGTCCCGCAGCTGACGCATCACATTGCTCGTCAGCATCATCCGACACGACAGACACACCCGTCCGTTGTCCACCCGCGCCACCGCCGTGCCGGCCTTGGTCCGCCTCAGCCGTTCATAGCGTTGCCGATCCGCAGCCGGCAGCGCCTCCGACAGCTCCTCCCGCTGGCCCGCAGCCTCCTCCAGCTCCTCCGACAGCCGTTCCAGCCGTTCATTAATCTCGGCAACATCAGACTGCCACTGCCCTTCCGCTGCCTCCATCTCAGCCTGAGCCGATTGCGCCGCCTCCTCATGCGTACGCTGCTCCCCCTCCTGCTCCACAATGACCCCATCCACCTGGCTGATTTGATACTTGGCCGAATCCACCTCCCGCTGAATCGTCGAAAGATCCCGACGCGAGGTCATCGGGTCATACAAACGAGCCTCCAGCCCGGTCAGCCTCTCCCGCAGCCGTTCCGCCTCTGCCCGTCGGTCCCGAACGTTCTCCCCAATCGCCCGCGCCCGCTCCGCGTTCCGCTCCGCCTCCCTGGTCAAATCCGGACGATTCACCCCGGCCGCCAGCCTTCGCTCCAGCCGCTTCCGTTCCGCATCCATCCCGTCAATGCGGTGGTCAACCTCCTGCAAATTGTACAGCTCCTGCGGCGTAGTCCGCGTAGTCGTCATATCCTGTCTGCTCCCGTAAGTCGGTTCTCTCCAATCCCGCCGGTCGACCCTTCGCCAACCCCGTCCCGTCGCCCCTGCCTTCGCAAAAGCCGCAACCCGAGGTTATCACCCACCCAAAGATCAACGGACGCAGCTAGTCTAGCAGGATTGCCGCCGTTTTGACAGCAAAGATCCACATCCGGCAGCCCGCCGGCTCCGCTAATCGCCTCCGTTCGTTGCCCCAAAGCCCCCACGTAAATGCCAGCGCGCGAGTAAATCATTGCGCGCTTCAAATTTTATCCGCCCCTGTTGACATTATTTTTAGTGCATCCTAAAATAGCGGACGCATATCAGCGAAAGCGACGGATTCATCTCAACATACGCCAGCACACAGTGCGTATTGCCCCGCCCGTCGCCATCCAAACACCCGGAGGAATGCAACCGATGATTAAAATGCCCAAGCCGGCGCTCCCCGCCCCCTCGCGCGCCCCACAACGGTGGCTGGTAGCCGCCGCCACAATACTGCTGACGGCCACGGCCATCGCCTGCGGCAGTGCCGCCCCAGCCCCGCCCGCCCAGGTAGTAGAGGTCACCCGTGCAGTGGAAGTCACCCGCATCGTAGAACAGCCCGGCCCGGAGGTCACCCGACAAGTCACCGTCCCGGTGGAAGTTACCGCCCCCCCGGTAAAAGTCACCGTCCCAGTCACCCGCATCGTCCGCGAACCCGCTCCCGCCGATGACCCCGGCAAGCTCATCATCTACTCCGGCCGCAGCGAATCCCTCGTCGCCCCCATCATCCAGCAATTTAAGGACGCCACCGGCATCGACGTCCAGGTCAAATACGCCAATACCGGCGCCGTCGCCGCCACCCTCCTCGAAGAAGGCGACAACTCCCCCGCCGACGTATTCTACGCCCAAGACCCCGGCGGACTCGCCGCCGTCTCCCACATGATGACCCAACTCCCTCCGGACATCATCGAGCTGACCCCTCAATGGGCCCGTTCCGCCCACGGCCATTGGATCGGCGTCACCGGCCGCGCCAGAGTTGTCGTCTATAACACCGACAACTTTACCGAGGCCGACCTCCCCGACGACCTCTGGGGATTCACCGAACCCCAATGGAAAGGCCGCGTCGGCTGGGCCCCCACCAACGGCTCCTTCCAGGCCATGGTCACCGCCCTCCGCGTCGGCTGGGGCGAAGAACGCGCCGAAGCCTGGCTCCGCGCCATGCTCGACAACGACGTCCAGGTCTATCCCAAAAACACCCCACAGGTCGCCGCCGCCGCCGCCGGCGAAATCGACGTCGGACTCGTCAACCACTACTACCTCTACCGCTTCCTGGCCGAAGAAGGCGAAGACTTCTCCGCCCGCAACGCCTACCTCCGCGGCGTCGGCCCCGGCTCAATCGTCCTCGTTTCCGGCGCCGCCATCCTCAAAACCTCCGCAAACAGCGAAAACGCCGAGGCTTTCCTCCGCTTCCTCCTCAGCTCCGTCGGACAGCAGTACTTCGCCGGCCAAACCTTCGAATACCCTCTGGTCGCAGGAGTCCGCCCTTCAGTCCTCCTCACCCCCCTGGCCGACATCCGCCAGCCCGACATCACCCTCGCCGACCTCGCCGACCTCGCCGGAACCCAGGCCCTCCTCCAAAAAGTAGGCGCCCTCCCCTAACAACCGTCGTTCCTGCGAAAGCCGAAACCTTCCCTTTCCAAAAAAAGAAAAAGCGGGCGCGCTGCCGGTAGCGGCCGGTAGCGCGCTCCCCACGCCCTTCCCGGGCTGCTGGGCTTGCCGGCTCCCTCCTCCCGTCAAGCCCAGTTTATCATCATCATCACCAGAATTATCAACCCCCGCCAAACCGCCAACCCCGCGGACACCCCGCCCCTCAACCCCACTCCCCCGCACCGTCATTCTCCTCATCCCTTCTCCCACGCCGCAACCACCTCCACACCCGCAACCCACCCCATCCTGAACATCCTAAAATCCCGTAAATCCTGATTCTGACAACCCACATTTGACGCCAACCCCCCGCCGGCGTAGCATAGACTACGCAATCCTACCGCAACCGCTAACACAAAACGGGAGGCGCTCATGACTGCAACATCTACCAATACCGACCAAATCCGCCAGGCCGTGCAGCAGCATTATGGCCAGCGCGCCTTGCGCGTCATTGAACTTGCCGACGTAACCCCCGCTCCATCAGCCGACTGCGACTCCCCTGACTGCGGCCACGGCGCCTGCGGCTGTGAACACGACGCAACGGCCTGCGGCTGCGCCCCCACTACCGACGCCGCCGTCTGCTGCGGCCCCGCCGATACCGACCGCGCCATGACCCTCTACCACCAAGCCCAGCTCCAGGGCCTGCCCGTAGCCGCCATGGCCGCCTCCGCCGGCTGCGGCAATCCCACCGCCTTCGCCGATTTGCGCCCCGGAGAAACCGTCCTCGACCTCGGCTCCGGCGGCGGCATCGACTGCTTTATCGCCGCCGATCAGGTCGGCGACTCCGGCCGCGTCTTCGGACTCGACATGACCCCCGAAATGCTCGCCCTCGCCAACTCCAACCGCGACCGTATGGGCCTCAACAACGTCGAGTTCATCCAAGGCCACCTCGAAGACATCCCCCTGCCCGACGCCAGCGTCAACGTCGTAATCAGCAACTGCGTCATCTGCCTTTCCCCCGACAAAGACGCCGTTTTCCGCGAAGCCTACCGCGTGCTCACCCCCGGCGGACGCCTCCACGTCTCCGATATGCTCGCCCTCACCGCAGACGGCCCCACCCTCACCGACGCCGAATCCTGGGCCGCCTGCGTCGGCGGCGCCGAATACCGGGGAACCTACCTCAACCGCATGACCGCCGCCGGCTTCACCGACATCGCCACCGTTGACGAAGCCCTCCAGTTCGACCAGGACGCCGTCCCCCTGAACGTCGCCAGCGTCAAGGTGTCGGCCCGCAAACCCGCCTGACCTCCGCCGCCGGGCATCGCCATTCCCGCCGGCGCGGAACCCATCGCCGGAAACCCTCACTACCGCGCCAGCGGAAACCCATAACCCAGGTGTTGAGTCAAAACGGAATGTCTGAATCGCCGCCCCAGCCCATCAACGAAGAATACGCCCGTCAGTTTATGCCGCCCGAAAGGCGCCGCCCGCCGGCCGCCCGGCAAGCAGCCCCGGCAGCCGCGCCCGAAACCCCGGCCCCCGACAACCCGCCGCCGCCCCGGCCCCTGAACGGCGCCGCCACCGACAAAACCCAGGCACTGACCGTCGCCACCGACTTGGCCCGCCCCACACCCCTCCAGCCCTCGCCCGACGGCCATCCGCTTGCGCCCCCCTACACCGCGCCCCCCTACGTGGATGCCAACGACCTGTTCAAAATTTACAAGCCGGCCGACCTGGAAGTCGTCGCCCTCCGCGGCGTCGACCTCGCCGTCCCCCCCGGCGAGCTCGTCGGCATCGTCGGAGCCAGCGGCTCCGGCAAATCCACCCTCCTGAACATCCTGGCCGGCCTCGAGCGTCCCTCCGCCGGCCGCATCCGCGTCGGACAACGCGACCTCCTGGACATCAGCGACCGCGACCTGGTCGCCTACCGCCGCCAGGAAGTAGGCTTCGTCTGGCAGGCCACCGGACGCAACCTCATCCCCTACCTCAGCGTCCGCGATAACATCGAACTCCCCCAGGCCATCGCCGGAACCGGTCGCCGGCAGCGTCGGCAGCGCGCCGAAGAACTCCTGGACGCCCTCCAAATGCCCGACAAAGCCCGACGCTATCCCTCCCAACTCTCCGGCGGCGAACAGCAGCGCGTTGCCATCGCCGTCGCCCTTGCCAACAGCCCGCCCCTCCTCCTCGCCGACGAGCCTACCGGCGAGCTTGACACCGCCATGGCCGAAGACGTTTTCCGCATGTTGCAACGCATCAATCGGCAGTTCGGCGTAACCGTCATCATCGTAACCCACTACGCCGGCATCGCCCGCTGGGTCGACCGCGTGGTTCACATCCGGGACGGACGCATCGGCTCGGAATCCTACCTCGCCACATCCTACCGCGGCGATGAAGCCAGCGAGGAAGAATACCTGGTCGTCGACCGGGCCGGCCGCCTCCAATTGCCCCGGGAATATGTCGAACGGCTCCACCGGCTCAACGGCGCCTGGAACGGCCTCGCCAGCGCCGGCATAGCCAAAGACGGCGAAGAGATTACCCTGCGTCCCGCCGCCGCCCCCCATCGCAGCCGCGAACGGCGGGAACCCTCCCCCCGCAACGATAACGGAGCCCGCAATGAGCACTGAGGACTCCCGATGACGACCGCCGCCGCCACGTCCACGGCTCTGGCCGCAGCGTCCGTGGTGCGGGATTTCGGCGATGGCCAAAGCGCCGTGCGGGCGGTGAACGGCGTTACCCTCAACATCTCCCCCGGCGAATTCGTCGCCCTCGTAGGCCGCTCCGGCTCCGGCAAAACCACCCTCCTCAACCTCCTCGCCGGCCTCGACCGACCCACATCCGGCCAGGTCTGGTTCGAAGGCCGCGAGCTGTCATCCCTGCCCGAGCGCGAGCTGGTCGGACTGCGCCGGCAGCGCATCGGGTTCGTGTTCCAATCCTTCGGCCTGATCCCTCTCCTGTCCGCTTTCGAGAACGTAGAACTCCCCCTCCACATCGGCGGCGTATCCTGGCGGGAACGCCGCCGCCGCGCCCACGAATCCCTCGCCCTGGTAGGACTCATCGGCCGCTCCGGACATCGCCCCTACGAACTGTCCGGCGGCGAGCAGCAGCGCGTTGCCATCGCCAGGGCCCTCGTGGCCGGCCCCTCCATCCTCTTCGCCGATGAACCCACCGGAGAACTCGACAGCGTCACCGCCGAAAGCATCGGCGCCATCATGCGCGACATCGGCGCCAGCCGCGGCGTTACCGTAGTAACCGCCACCCACGACCTCCTCCTCGCCGGCATGGCCGACCGCCGCCTGCAAATGGCCGATGGGCAGATCGTTTCCCCAGAACCCTGACCCATCGCAACGTCCCCCCGACACTCCCCCACTGCGTCACCACCGCGCCCATCCCGGCGCTACCCGCCCGGCCGGAACCCATCATTTGCCCAATGTTCCGCCCCGTGCTATATTGTGCCCCACCTCATAAACCCCAACCGACAACTTTCATTGGAGAGATACATGGCTTACGTAACCCCCCGAGAGGGAGAACCCCCCGAGAGCCTGGTTAACCGTTTCCGCGCCTCCGTCCAGCACGCCGGCATATTGCGCGAACTGAAAGACCGTCGCTTTTTCCGCTCCAAGGCCCAGAAAGAGCGTCTCGCCGCCCAGCGCGCCGCCCGCCGCCGCCGCCGCCAGCGCCGATAAACCCCGCTAAAACAAGGAGGGTAGGTTTGCCACGCTACGATTACAAATGCGCCGTTTGCGCCGCTGAGTTCGAGCTGGTTCAAAAATTCAGTGAGGCCGGCCAGGGAGATTGTCCGTCCTGCGGCGGCCCCGGTCAACGAGTCTTCCACGCCGTTCCCGTCATCTACAAAGGCAGCGGCTTCTACACCACCGACTACGGCCGTCCCAAACGTCCCGCCGAAAACTCCGACACCCGGGAAGCATCCTCCGATTCCACCGCTCCGTCTCCGTCCGACGGCGGCAACTCATCGGCGGACAGCCCCAAGCCCGGAGACGGCGGCTCCACCGCCGGCGAATCATCCCTGTCCCCAGCTCCCGCCGCCGCCGGCAGCGGCTCAGCATAACCCCCGGCTTCAACAGCCGTCGGAACCAACCGGCCGCGCTTGCGAGTGCGGCCTTTCCATACGCAGCGCAAAGAGCCGTACAATGCGAGCCTTGCTACAGCGCGTTGCCTCCGCATCCGTCCTCATTGACGGCGCCGAAGCCGGCGCCATCGGGCCCGGACTCGTCGTCCTCCTCGGAATAACCCACGACGACGACGAACCGGATGCCCGCTACCTCGTCGACAAAATCGTCAATATGCGGATTTTCGCCGACGACCACGGCCGGTTCCAGCATTCCGCCCTGGACGTAAAGGGCAGCCTCCTGGTGGTGTCCCAATTCACTCTCTACGCCGATACCCGCCGCGGACGGCGCCCCGACTTCACCCGCGCCGCCGCGCCCGAAGCCGCCAACGCCCTCTACCAACGCGCCCTGGCCCTCTTCCGGGAAACCGGGTTGCCGCTGGCAGCCGGCCGATTCCAAGCCCATATGCAGGTCAGATTGGAAAACGACGGCCCGGTTACCATCCTGGTCGACAGCGCCGACCGGAGCCGTCCCCGGCGCCCCTAGCCTAGCCCCGGCGCAGGTCAGCGGTGCCAGCCCATCCCCTTGTACATTCCCCGCAGGTACGCAATCTGCCCGCCGTGGGATACGCAATCCCACGTCATCTGACCCAGAGCCGACGCCACCGTGCGCGGCTCCGACACCGGCGGAATGGCCCTGGCCTGCCGCATCTCCGCCTCGCTCAGACTGGGCAGATATTCGCGCAGCGCCGTCCGCACCTGCTCAAAATAGTCCATCTGCAAGACGCGCGATGGCGGCTGCCAATCGCACACCATCCGATGCGTCCACCCCAGGCCCCGGTTCTCACCGCCGGCCGGCATCGTATAGTGCTCCTCCCACCCCTTGGACTCCCACAGCTGCGGCAGACCCCGTAGCCGGGTGTGGATGAACGAATCAATCACCCGCGAAAGGTGCCACAAAATCCACGACACCGAGTTGCACTCCGGCGCCGGAATGCGGTGAAACTCATCGTCGGTCAGATCCCGCAAAGCCAGGTCTATCGTGGTGAAATTGTTCTCCAGCGCGGAGATAAGCCCGTCGGCGGCGGTGGACATAGCGGCGTCTCCTTTTGTTAATCAGGTGATTTCCGGCTGCACGCCGGCCGGCAGGTCAACCTCAAAGGCCGTCAGTATTTGCCCCACCAGCATATAGTGCCCGATGAGAGCCGTAATCTCAACGGTCCTCCGGGTGCCGAAGTGGTCGGAAACCGCCTTGAACGTCTCCTCGCTGATCCTGTGGTTGCGCGCCAGCTCCTGCACATACTTCACCAGCGACGCCTCTATCCCGCTCATCCCCTCCGGAGCCTTGCCCGTGGCGATGGCGTTCACCACATCCTCAGGCACCCCGGCCTGGCGCGCCAGACGCGCGTGCGCCGAAAACTCATACTGCTGCCGAATCTCCCGCGCCGTAGCGCAAATGATGATCTCCCGCTGCGCCTCGCTGATGTCCAGCTCAAACCGCACATATGCGCCGGTGTGCGCCACCCGCGCCGCCAGATCTGGACTGTGCAGCAGCGCCCCATAGGGGCCGCGCACACTCCCGCGGCTGCTGGCGATTGAATCAAAAAACTCCTGATGTTCGGGCGCAAGCTGGTCTCGGGTAACGTCGCTTATTCGGGCCATCGCGTCATGCTCCTTGCCGGTTGGCGAATATAGTGCCGGCAATATACCGCCGGCCGCTGCCGTATTCAACCCGCCCAATCCCTTGCCGCCCCCATTTGTCCCATCTCCGTCAGCCCGGAAACTCCCGCTCCCCGTTCGGAGCCGCCAATGCGCCCTCGGGCCCCATCTCCGTTAGCCCGGAAACTCCAAGTCCAGCGAAATGTCCAGCGCATCAGTCGAATGCGTCAGCCCGCCTATGCTGATGAGGTCAACCCCGGTTTCCGCCACCGCCCGCACCGTCTCCAGATTAATGCCCCCGGATGCCTCCACCGAGGCCCTCCCTCCAATAATCGCCACCGCCTCCCGCATCATATCCACCGACATATTGTCCAGCATTATGATATGCGCGCCGGCGTCAACCGCCTCCCGCGCCTGTTCCAGCGTCTCCACCTCCACCTCCACCCGGATGGTGTGAGAGACCACCGCCACCGCCCGCCGAACAACGTCCCCCAGCGACTCCTCCAGCGCGCCGCGCGCCGCCAGATGGTTGTCCTTAATCAGAATGCCGTCGGCCAGGTTCAGCCGGTGATTGTACCCGCCGCCCATGCGCACGCTGTACTTGTCCAGAAAACGATGCCCCGGCGCCGTTTTCCGAGTGTCAACGATGCGGGCTGACGTGCCGGCCACCGCCCGCACGTAGCGATTCGTCGCCGTGGCGATGCCGCTCATCCGCTGCATAAAATTCAAGGCAGTGCGCTCCGCCCTCAAAATAGACGCTGCGGAACCGCGCACGCTGGCGATCTCCGTTCCCGGAACCAGGTCGCTGCCGTCCCCCAGCAGCAAACTCACCTCCAGCCCCGCGTCAACGCGCTGAAACACCGCGCGGGCCGCCTCCCCTCCCGCCAGTACGCCCACGTCTTTCGCGCGCAGAATCCCGTCGCCAATCACCCCCTCCGGAATTAGCGCCTGCGTGGTCGGGTCGTTGAACGCCTGATCTTCAGTAAGCGCGGCGTCAATCAGGTTCAGAACCTCCGGAGGTAGCTGCTGAGTCATAAAGGCCTCGCGGCGCTGCCGGCATCCCTGCCGCCAGCATTGGATTATTATTCTGGTTAAGAGTTTGCCACGCCCGCCCCCGTTCGGCAATGCAGACAAGCCCCCCGTCCCTTACTATAATGCCGCTATGCGAAAATATCCCGAAACCCGCAGCCCCCGCCAACGTCAACTCCCTTTCCGCCCGCGCTAAAATGCCCCCGCGCAATTCCAACACCATGCGCGTATCCGGCGGCGATGCGCGCGGTATCCGGCTCAAAGGCCCATCCGTGGCCGGAGTCCGACCCACCACCGAGCGCGTCCGCGCCGCCATCTTTAACATCCTGAAATCCGAACCGGTCGCCGACCGCCGCGTCCTCGACCTCTTCGCCGGCTCCGGCAGCCTCGGCATCGAGGCCCTCAGCCGGGGCGCCGCCTGGGCCGACTTTGTGGAACGCAACCGCCGCCAGTGCCGCGACTTGCAGCACAACCTCGCCCGCTCCGGCTTCGCCCACGCCGGCCGGGTTCATTGCGACGACGCTCTGCATTGGCTTGCCGCCCCCGGCTCCCACGACCCGGAAACGGCAGCCCCCGTCTATGGCCTCGTCCTCCTGGACCCGCCCTATCCCATGGGCGCCCCCACGCCGACCCTCCGGGCCCTCCACCGCTCCGGCTTCCTCGCCCCGGATGCCACCGTGGTGGTGGGACACAGCAGCCGATTGACCCTTCCCCAACAGGTCGACATCCTGCGGCAGTACGACCGCCGACGCTACGGCGACAACTCAGTCGCCTTCTACCATTGCTGAACGCAGAACCTAAAATATGGAGAACCGCCGAATGGTAACGGCTCTTTATCCAGGTACTTTCGACCCCGTAACATCGGGGCACCTCAACGTCGCCCGACGCGCCGCCCTTCTCTTCGACCGGCTCATCGTCGCCATCTACGACACCCCCTCCAAACGCCTGCTCTTCAACACCGACGAGCGTGTAGCCCTGTTCCGCGACGCCGTCGACGGCATCCCAAACATCACAGTCCGTCCCTTCCGCGGCCTCGTCGTGCAAACCGCCCGCGAAACCGACTCCGCCGCCATCATCCGCGGTCTCCGCAGCGGCCCCGACTTCGAATACGAATCCCAAATGTTCTTCATGAACCGCCGGCTGGAACCCGACGTCGACATGGTCTCCCTCATGAGCGACCAGGAACACACCTTCATCAGCTCCAGCCTTCTCAAAGAAGTCGCACAACTCGGCGGCGACATCTCCGACATGGTCCCGCCCAACGTCGCCCACGCCCTGTCTCAAAAATTCCAGCTGCCCCAGCGGTAGCCGAACCACATTCGGCTAGTCCTGCCGCCGGCGCCAGGAGGTCATCATAGATATCAACAGCATCATCGACCGCATCGAACTGCTGGTAAGCTCCAGTAAATCCGTCCCCCTCAGCGGTAACGTCGTGGTGGACAAAACCAAACTCAACGAACTCGTCGCACAACTGCGCATGGCAATCCCCCAGGAAGTCCGTCGCGCCGAAGAAATGCTGTCCCGCAAAGACGACATCATCTCCTCCGCCGTCTCCGAAGCCAACCAGTCCCGACAGCACATGGAGCAGGAATTCCGCAATCGCCTCAGCGAACACGAACTCGGACGCCGCGCCGAAGAACTCCTCCGCGACGCCGAAGAAAAATCCCGCCGTATAATCTCCCAGGCCGACCAGGAAGCCGAAAACCGACGCAACCAGGCCGATGTCTACGCCCTCCGTACCCTCCGCGACCTCGAACGCGACCTCACCACCGTCACCGGCTCCATCCGCAAGGGCATCGACGTCCTCGCCAGCTCCGCCCTCGCCGCCGCCGACGCTGCCTCTCAACCCTCCATACCCTCCCCCGCCGACTTCGCTCCCGATGACATCGAGGAACGCATCCGCGCCAGGTAACCCTTGCTTGACACTGCAAGGGCTGTGGGGTATAGAATTAACAACGACGGCCGGCCCCCGCCGGCCGCACGTTCAATCTATACCGGACGCGGTCATTGGAGCGATGCAGCGAGATGCGTGAACTGGTTATCGACAGCATCCGGATCAGCCAAATGAACTACCAGCGCGTAGTCGTCCTCAAAGAGCTGGAAACCAACCTCTTCCTCCTCATCTGGATTGGCCCCACCGAAGCGGAAGCCATCGCCGTCAAAATGCAGGACATGACCGTCCCGCGTCCCCTCACCCACGACCTCCTCGTCGAACTCGTCAACTCCGTCGGCGGCTCCTTCGAGCACATCCTCGTCAGCGACCTCCAAAACGAAACCTTCTACGCCAGAATCGTCATCAAAGTCGGCGACCAACTCCACGAAATCGACTCCCGTCCCAGCGACGCCATGGCCGTAGCCGTCCGCGCCGGCGCCCCCATCTACGTCTCCGACCAGGTCATGGAAAAAGCCGCCATCTCCATGGACGAAGAAACCGGACAACCCATATCCCCCGAAGCCGGCCGCGAAGGCGCCGGCTCCGAAGTCACCGAAGAAGAGCTCCAAAGCCTCTCCGCCTTCACCGACCTGATTAACGAGCTGGACATGGAAGACTTCGAGCGCAAATAACCCCCATCCCAACCTAACCCGCCGCTCCCCCGGCAAAAAACCGGAAACCCTGAAAACGGCCCCCCTCGGCAACGGCGGGGCTTTTTCGTAACCCCCGCTACGCTTTCTGCAAAATCAGCGATTGACACGCCGGAAAACGGATGATAGTATGCCTGCCGTTTGGAATCGGAAATGCCGCAATGGGTGATTATCGCCCTGCGGCTCACCGGCCTGGGATGGTACGTAGCCGCGTGCATTGTACTGGGCGTAGTTGGAGGCGTATGGTTGGGCCAACTCACCGGACAGGTTGCTTTGCTGACCTTAACCGGAACCGTGCTCGGCAGCATCATCGCCTTTTACGGGGTCTACCGCATGGTTCTCCCCGCCATCTACGGCTCCACCCGCAAGCCGCGCCCCTCCCCCCCTTCCAAACCTGGCGATACTGACCACGGAGGCATCGGGTTTTCGTGACCGGCAAACGCATACTGCTGCTGATAGGCTTAATATCGGCGGTTCTCCTCATCGTCGGCTTCGTAGTCGGCGCCGTAGGCTCCCGAATGTTCGGCATCGGCGACCCATTCCTGTCACAGCCCGGCATCCACCTGGCCCCCGACCCCGTTTTCCCGGCCCACGTTCGTGAAAGCGCCATCGGCTACCGCGTCGCCGAAAAAAGCGCCGACCCCAACTCCCACTCCGACGACCCACACGGCAAAGACGCAGAACACCACGGCCTCGGCCTCATGCAGTTCGCCGTCACCAACACCATGCTGTCCGCCTGGCTCACCAGCCTCATCATGCTCGTCTTCTTCATCGGAGCAGCCCGCAAACCCAAACTAATCCCCGGACGCCTCCAAGCCCTGGTGGAAATGCTCTTCGAGCTCGTGCTCAACTTCGCATCCGGCATCCTCGGCCCCGAAATGGGCCGCCGCGCCTTCCCCGTCGTAGCAACCATCTTCTTCTTCGTCCTGTTCAACGCCTGGATTGCCATCTTCCTCATTCCCATCTACCAGGCCGTCGGCTTCGGCGCCCACGTCGGCGGCGAGTTCAAACTCGCCACCCACCTCATCCGTCCCGCCGGCACCGACCTCAATATGCCCCTCGCCCTCGCCCTCGTCTCCTTCGTCTTCGTCGAATACTGGGGCCTCCGCGCCCACGGCTTCGGCTACCTCAAAAAGTTCTTCGCCTTCGGAGACATCCTCCGCGGCCGACCCTCCGGCCTCATCAACGTCTTCGTCGGCCTGCTCGAGCTCGTCTCCGAATTCGTCCGCATCGTCTCCTTCACCTTCCGCCTCTTCGGCAACATGACCGCCGGCGAAATCCTCGTAGTCATGATTACCTTCCTCGTTCCCTTCGTCGCAACCCAATTCGTCTTCGGCTTGGAACTCCTCGTCGGCCTCATCCAGTCCGTCATCTTCGCCGGGCTTACCCTCGTCTTCCTCTCCGTCGCCGTCAGCCACGAAGAACACTGACCCACCACATCAGTATCGCCACCGTCCAACATCCACCCACATCCACATCCAATCGGGTGCACGCCTCCCGCGCCGGCCCGCCGACGCAGGGGCACGCCAAAACACAAGGCCACCTTTGAACCGGAGGATTTTCAACAATGGCACTTGACCTCTCAATGATTACCACCCTGCTCTCAATGAGCGCACAGGGCCTCACCACCGACGGCGCCAAATACCTCGCCGCCGGCCTGGCCATCGCCATCGGCGTCATCGGCCCCGGCGTTGGCATCGGCATCCTCGGCGCCGGCGCCATGGGCGCCATCGGACGCAACCCCGAGGCCGCCGGCTCCATCACCACCAACATGATCCTGGCCATCGCATTCGCCGAAGCCCTGGGCATCTACTCCCTCATCGTCGCCGTCATCCTACTCTTCGTGGTGTAGCAACATGACCGATCTGGGCTTCAATCTGCCCTCTCTGATCAGCTACCTGATCAACTACATCATCCTGCTGGTTCTGCTGGGCGTCCTCGCTTACCGTCCCCTGCTCAACGCCCTCGACAACCGCGTCGAGAGCATCAAGGAAAGCCTCGCCGCCGCCGACCGCGCCCGCGAAGAAGCCGCCACGTCCCGCTCCGTCATCGAAGAAGAGCTGAACGAGGCCCGCCGCGAAGGCCAGCGTCTCCTCGACCAGGCCCGCGAAGCCGCCGAACGCTTCCGCGAAGAAGAAATGTCCCGCGCCCGTCAGGCCGCCGAGGACTTCTCCCAGCGCGCCCAGGCCGACATCGCTCGCGAGCGCGACGCCGCCATCAACGAAGTCCGCTCCGCCTTCGCCGACCTCGCCATCACCGCCGCCGAGCGCATCATCCGTCGCTCCGTCGACCGCCAGGCCCACCAGGAACTCATCGACCAGGTACTCATCGAAGGAGAGCAAACGCTCCGCCGCAACTAACCCACCCTCACCATCTCACTCAATCCCATTCCGGCCCCAGCCGGAACCCAACCGGCGCCGGCAGCCGTCCCCTTCTCCCCAAACCTCGGCCGCCGCCGCGCCCACCGCCACAACATGGAGGCTGCAAGCCGTGGCAAGCCGCTTGTCCGGGCATCGTTACGCCCAGGCCATCTTCCAATTGGCCCAGGAAAACGAACAACTACACCAGTGGGACCAGGAACTCCGCCTGGCCGCCGACGTGCTGGAAGACGACGAATTCGCCTTATTCCTCAGCCACGCCGACGTCCCCCAGCAGCGGAAAATCGCCGCCATCGCCGCGGTCCTCTCCGAAACCCACCCTCTGGTTCGCAACTTGGTCTCCCTCCTCGTCAACCGTGGCGGCGTATCCGCCATGCGCGACGTCCAGGAAGGCTACTCCCGCCTGCTCGACGAACGCCTCGGACGCCAGCGCGTCGCCGTCACCTCCGCCATACCCCTGGATCCCGACGCCCTGGAACGCATCACCCACTTCGTCGCCCAACTCGTGGGCCGGGAAGTCATAATCAGCGCCAGCGTCGACCCCAACATCCTCGGCGGCCTCATCATCCAAATCGGCGACCAACTGCTCGACGGCAGCAGCGCCGCCAGCCTGGAACGTATGCGTCAAGCCGTCCGCGCCCAGGCCGCCTGAAACCACCGCCAAATCGCCGGAGCCTCAGCCCGGCCCAGGCATCCTAACCAACCAAACAAGGAGACTCGCCGATGGCAGTCAGGGGACAAGAGATAGTTTCTCTCATCAAACGACAAATCGAGGAATTCGGCGGCGAACTCACCCTCGTGGACGTCGGCGCCGTTGTCCAGGTAGGCGACGGCATCGCCAGCATCCAGGGCTTGCAGAGCGTCCGCTCCAACGAACTCCTGGACTTTGGCGGCGACATCCTCGGCCTCGCCCTCAACCTCGAAGCCGACATCGTCGGCGCCGCCATCCTCGGCGACCCCAACGCCGTCAAAGAAGGCGACCGCGTCCGCGCCACCGGCCAGATTATCGAAGTCCCAGTCGGCGACGCCCTCATCGGCCGCGTAGTCGACCCCCTCGGCCGCCCCCTCGACGGCAAAGGCCCCGTATCCACCAACCTCACCATGCCCGTAGAGCGCACCGCCCCCAACGTCGTCGTCCGCAAATCCGTCGACACCCCCGTTCAAACCGGCATCAAAGCCATCGACGCCATGATCCCCATCGGACGCGGCCAGCGCGAACTCATCATCGGCGACCGCTCCACCGGCAAAACCGCCATCGCCATCGACACCATCATCAACCAGAAAGACACCGACCTCACCTGCATCTACGTCGCCATCGGACAGAAGCAGGGCAAAGTCGCCCAGGTCGTCGGCATCCTCGAAGAATACGGCGCCCTGGACCACACCATCGTCGTCAACGCCGGCTCCGCCGACTCCGCCCCCCTGCAATTCATCGCACCCTACGCCGGCTGCGCCATGGGCGAAGCCTTCATGGCAGAAGGCAAAGACGTCCTCATCGTCTATGACGACCTCACCAAACACGCCTGGGCCTACCGCCAGATGTCCCTCCTCCTGCGCCGACCCGCCGGACGCGAAGCCTACCCCGGCGACGTATTCTACCTCCACAGCCGACTCCTCGAACGCGCCGCCCGCCTCGACGACGCCAACGGCGGCGGTTCCCTCACCGCCCTCCCCATCATCGAAACCCAGGCCGGCGACGTCTCCGCCTACATCCCCACCAACGTCATCTCCATCACCGACGGCCAAATCTACCTCGAACCCGAACTCTTCAACGTCGGCATCCGTCCCGCCGTCAACGTCGGCCTCTCCGTCTCCCGCGTCGGCGGCGCCGCCCAGACCCGCGCCGTCCGCCAGGTCGCCGGACGCCTCCGCCTCGACCTCGCCCAGTACCGCGAGCTCGCCACCTTCGCCCAGTTCGGCACCGCCGACCTCGACGCAGCCACCCGCGCCCAACTCGCCCGCGGCCAGCTCGCCACCGAAGCCCTCAAACAAGGCCAGTACCAACCCCTCAACCTCGGCGACGAAGTCATCATCCTCTACGCCGTCAACGCCGGACTCATGGAAGACATCCCCCTGGAACGAGTCGGCGCCTTCGAAGAGCAATTGCTCCGCCACATCAACGCCGCCCACCCCGAATTCAGCCAGGCCATCCGAGAATCCGGCAACCTCCCCGACGAACTCAGCCAGCAGATCGCCAACGCCATCAACGACTTCAAACCCACCTTCAGCTAAACTCCCTCACCCTCCCGCAAAACCAACGAGGCGCTATGCCCAGCGTTAGAGACATACGCCGACGCATCCGCAGCGTCGAAAACACCGGCAAAGTTACCAACGCGATGTCCCTCATCGCAGCCTCCAAAATGCGCCGCGCCCAGCTGGCCGTAACCGACGGACGACCCTACGCCGAAAAAATCCACGAGGTTATCGCCCTCCTGGCCGCCCAGCCCGCCGACGCCGACGACACCGCACACCCCCTCCTCCAAGTCCGCCCCGTCAACAACGTCGGCATCGTCGTCATCACCCCCGACCGCGGCCTCGCCGGCGGTATGCACGCCACCGTCAACCGCCGCGTCGCCCAGTTCATCCTCAACAGCCAACCCACCGTCCGCAGCATCGTCGTCGGACGCAAAGGCCGCGACTTCATGGTCCGCTACACCGACACCGTCCAGGCCGTCTTCACCGACCTCAGCGACCGCGTCGCCCTCGCCGACACCACCGCCATCTCCCGCCTCCTCATCGACGGCTACTCCGCCGGCGACTTCGACGAAGTCCACCTCGCCTACATGCGCTTCGTCTCAACCGTCCAGCAGGAACCCGTCATCCGCCGCATCCTCCCCGTAGAACCCGCTCAACTCCAATCCGCCGAGCGCGTCGGCTACATCTACGAGCCCAACCCCGCCACTGTATTAAGCGCCCTCCTCCCCCAATTCGTCTCCATGCAGGTGTACCACGCCATCCTCGAAAGCATCGCCAGCGAGCAGTCCGCCCGCATGGTCGCCATGCGCAACGCCACCGACAACGCCGGCCAGCTCGCCTCCGACCTCACCCTCGTCATGAACAAACTCCGCCAGGACAGCATCACCAACGAACTCCTCGACCTGGTCGGCGGCCAAATCGCCCTGGAGGGATAACCGCATCAGCAGCCAATGAACGGAATGCTCCCCGCCGGCATACCTCCCGACCTGCCCGCCGACTTCTATCGGTCTTTCCTGATCTCCTACGGCATATCCGCCCTCGCCCGCCTCGGAGCAGAATGTTACAAGCAGATAGCCATCCTGGAAACCGCTTGGTATGATGTCCCCACGCCGGCTTTCGCCGCCCTCGAGCACGGATTCATCCAACACGCCCTACTCTCATTCGCCGCCGCGGAGGTACTCAACATGGTTCTCGGAGCGCTCTACAAGGAACGTGTCAGACAAGAAAGAGACCGAGAATGGCGGGAATGGTTGCGGCGTAAAGCCGAAGCCGAAAGGAACGACTTGCCATTCAACGAACCCTGCCCCGATGAACAACCCCCGAAAACCAAGCGGTAGCCTGATAGCGCACTTTACCCCCTGATTGCCACCCGGAGGAACAAACCAACATGCCCGGAAAAATCGCCCAAGTCATCGGCACCGTAGTGGACGTCGAATTCCCCGCCGACCAGCTCCCCAACCTCTTCGACGCCCTGGAAGTGGACAACTCCGGCGAACGCCTCGTGCTCGAAGTCCAACAGCACATCGGCAACCACTGGGCCCGTTGCCTCGCCCTCGGCTCCACCGACGGCCTCGCCCGCGGCTCCGAAGTCGCCGACACCGGCAATAAAGTCACCGTCCCCGTCGGCGACGAAACCCTCGGCCGTCTCTTCGACGTCACCGGCTCCCCCCTCGACAACCTCGGCCCCGTAGAAGCCGCCCAATCCTGGCCCATCCACCGCGACCCTCCGGCCTTCGACGACCAGAACCCCAACGTGGAAATCCTCGAAACCGGCATCAAAGTCTTCGACCTCATCACCCCCTTCCCCAAAGGCGGCAAAGTCGGCGCCTACGGCGGCGCCGGCGTCGGCAAAACCGTCATCATTCAAGAACTCATCCGCAACATCGGCGCCGTCCACAGCGGCGTATCCGTCTTCGCCGGCGTCGGCGAACGCTCCCGCGAAGGCAACGACCTCTGGCACGAAATGGAAGACTCCGGCGTCCTCGGCAGCACCGTCCTCGTCTTCGGCCAAATGAACGAAACCCCCGGCGTCCGCGCCCGCATCGGACTCACCGGCCTCACCATGGCCGAATACTTCCGCGAAGAGCGCAACCAGGACGTCCTCCTCTTCATCGACAACATCTATCGCTACATCCTCGCCGGCATGGAAGTCTCCGCGCTCCTCGGCCGTATGCCCTCCGCAGTCGGATACCAGCCCACCCTCAGCACCGAAATGGGCGCGCTTCAAGAACGCATCACCTCCACCAAAAGCGGCAGCATCACCTCCTTCCAAGCCATCTACGTCCCCGCCGACGACTACACCGACCCCGGCATCGTCACCACCTTCGGACACCTCGACGCCGTCGTATCCCTCGAACGCTCCCTCGCCGCCCAGGCCCTCTACCCCGCCGTCGACCCCCTCGCCTCCTTCGCTCGCATCCTCGAACCCCGCATCGTCGGCGAAGAACACTACCGCGTCGCCCGCGGCGTCCAGCAAGTCCTCCAACGCTACCGAGACCTCCAGGACATCATCGCCATCCTCGGCATCGAAGAACTCTCCGACGAAGACCGCCAAACCGTCTTCCGCGCCCGCAAAATCCAGCGCTTCCTCACCCAGCCCTTCTTCGTCGCCGAAACCTTTACCAACCAGCCCGGCAAATACGTCGCCCTCCGCGATACCGTCCGCGGCTTCGCCGAAATCCTCGACGGACAGCACGACGACCTCCCCGAGCAGGCTTTCTACATGGTCGGCTCCATCGAAGAAGCCATCGCCAAAGCCGAGCAAATGCAAACCGCCGCCTGACCACCCCTCCCACACCCAACCCAACAGCAGGAGCCCCTGCCAATGCCCATGCAGCTGCAAATCATCACCGCCGAGCGCGAGGTCTTCTCCGGAGCAGTCGATACCCTCGTCGCCCCCGGAGTCGAAGGACAGCTCGGCATCCTGCCCAACCACGCCCCCCTCATAACCGTCCTCCAGCCCGGCGAACTCATGGTCCGCTCCGACGGCGAACAGTCCTACCTCGCCCTCTCCGGCGGCTACATGGAAGTCCTCGGCAACCGCGTCATCATACTCGCCGACGCCGCCGAAGACGTCGACGAAATCGACGAAGCCCGCGCCCAGGAAGCCATTCAGCGCGCCCAGCAGCGCATCGCCAACCGGGAATCCGAAGCCGAACTCACCCAAGCCCTGGCTTCCCTCCGCCGCGCGCAAGTCAGAGTAACCGTAGCCCGCCGTCGCCGCAGCGCCCCCCATCGCTCAATGGTCGCCCGTCCCCAGCAGCCGCCCGGCTGAAACCTACTCCGCAGGATGCAACCCGTTCCCTAACCCAGACCCCTCAGGAAAATTCAGATAATACGTCATCGATTGCAGCGCCAGCACCGGGTCAATGTTCCGAACCCGCACCCCCGCCGGCGCCTTCGCATTGATCGGCGCATAGTTCAGTATCGCCCGCACCCCGCATTCAACCAGCCGATCCACCACCGTTTGCGTCTCCCCGCTGGGCACCGCCACAATAGCTATGGCAATCTCCCGACTCGCCACCGTCTCCGCCAGCGCGCTCATCGGCTGTACCGCAATCCCCCCCACCTCCTGGCCCACATTCCTCGGGTTGTTGTCAAAAGCCGCCACCAGATGAAACCCATCCGGGTTGAAACCGGGATAATTCAAAATAGCGTTGCCCAGCCGTCCAACCCCGATTACCGCCACGTTCCACTCGGAATCCAACCCCAGAATCTGCTTCAACTCCGTCAGCAAATGCCGCACCCGGTAGCCCCGTCCCTGCTTGCCAAACCGCCCGAAATACGACAGATCCTTCCGAATCTGCGCCGGCGTAACCTGCAACTGCTCCCCCAGCCGCTGAGAGTTCGTTACCTGAACCCCCTCCTCCAGCAAATGGGCCAGAATCCGGACGTACTGCGGCAGACGGTCAATGACCACCTCAGGAACCTCTACTGCCGGCAGCGAGGTTTCCGGCGCATCCCCTGCATCGCTGGTGATAGTTGCCATAGCGAATGTAATCTATCCCGCATCCTTACCGTCGTCAATAGTAGTCAGCCCGTAAGAAACCGCCATGCACGTAGGAATTGCCCGCATCGCATTGCGACTGCCCTATAGCCACAGCCTCAAAGCCCGACGCCAGGTCGCCCAAAGCCTGACCCAGCGCATCCGCAGCCGCTTCAACGTATCCATAGCCCAGGACGCCCCCGCCGACGGCAACGCCTGGCAGCGCCTCACCCTCCTCGTCTCCTGCGTCAGCAGCGACGCCAATCACGCCGACGCCACCCTCGCCGAAGTCGCAGACTTCATCGCCGGCAGCCGCCCCGACCTCCAACTGATCGACTACGGCTCCGAAATCATCAGCGGCGTCTAACCCCTAGCCGAAACCCTATCATCCGCTTGGCGCGCCTCATCCGATGACCGTCGGGAAAGCAGCCTCATCACCTACCTGGTAATAAGCCCCCCTCCCCACGTATTGGCGGCAGGCAGCAGCTGGGATGCGCGCCAAACAGCTCCCGATATTCGACGGTTTATCGTACAAAACGCGGTAATCACCAACCCTCCGCTGGTAAAAATCCCTCCATCGCCCAGTCAATATCGTATGTTGTGGACATAGCGAAAGGCCACGGGCTTGTAAGCCCGTGGCCTTCGGATTGTCTGGAATGGGGTTATTCTTCGTCCGGGACGATCTGGACATTTTGTTCGAGGGCCATCTGCTTTGCGGAGTCGCTGGCGGATTTTCCAATAACGGCGGGGATGGCTGGCAATCCGGCAGCCGTTAGGATGTCGGCCCGTTGGCGGGCTCGTTCAATGTCCTGAGTGTGCAAGGATACGGAGATTTCGGCAGCAGCGTAGATGGTTTCGCCGTTGTCTCTGCGGGCTGCGGAGAAGATCAGGTCGGTAGATAAGATGTCATCAGCCTGAGATTCAGTGATGGCGCTTTGTTTTTCGGCGCCTTCTATGGTCTCCTGAAGGAGAGGGTCCGTCGCTGTATTGATATTTTGGAGAATCTTGGGGTTGCGGGTTCCGAGTTTACGGGCAAAGATTCTGATTCTCCGTGCGATTTGTCGTTCGTATTGGTCTCCTTGCAGGTTGCCGATCTGACTGGCCATTGTTCTTTGCTCGGCTTTGATTTCGGCGACATCGGTTTCGAGGCGTTTGAAGCCCTCGGCCATCTCCTGACGGATGGCGGCGCGGTCCGTCTCGGCTCGTGCAAAGCCCTCGGCTACGGTCTGTTCCAGTTTATCAACTCGCGCGGTCAGCTGCGCTACTGCCTGGGCTAGATTGTTCACCTGCTCAGCAAACTGCACGACGAGCTGTGGTAGCTGGCGCTCTTCATCGGTAAGCAACTTGCGGCGCAGACGTTCCCGGACGTCGGGGTATTCGTCAATCACGCGCTCTAGTTCAGCGATGGTGGGTATGTACAAGTCGCGGGACGTCATTTTGGATTCCTCCGATCGTGTCCTCATTATAGCCCCTGACTTGGCGGCAGTAAAGCAGGGGCCAAGCTGTTAGGTTCGTGCAAAATCTGAGGGGGAGGGTGCCTAGCTATAACCCAAGCGCGCATTTGGAGAGCCTAGCCCCAGTTAATCGCGCGCAAGGCAGTTGACGTTGACCTTACGCCGCATTGATAGTAGATTGTTACTCGGCCGTCAATACGGCATCGGTTCAATCTAATAACACGGTCGGAGAGAACCACAGCATCCGGTTCTACGGAAAGGAGTAGGTACAGGAGAACCTGCCCTGGCGGAGTGCCTAGCTCTGCCACCGGTTCTTCCTCTGGCCCGGTTAGAGTGCCTGGTACCCTAATTTGCGGGTTCAATGCCGTTAACCCCGCTCCTAAACTGTTTTTTTGATAGATGGCCAGGCTAAAAAGTGGATAGTTAGAACCTTCCAGTTCTATCAAGTTGTTGCTCATAACAATCCTCCGATGTGCCGCTTTGCTCACTCGGCAAATCGCCGCAGATCCTATGCAGGCGATACGCCGCGAGTCAAGGCGGCAATTCATCAGGCAATATATGTCAAACCAATAATTGCCACGCCTACGGAGTTTATCCGGGATAGTTGCCAGCATACCGGCGCGTGGCAACCTAAAGAGAGACTGCGTCCGGTGCGGCGTCGGCAATTGAGCCGGTTGCAGCGGCGTCGACGTACCAAAGGGTACGGCAAAAGCGTAACAATGCTGGTGTACTCGGTAGCGTTGCTGTGCTGGCGCCAGTAGGTAAAATCTAATGCCATCGCATATTAAGTACCATACGCGCCCGTTAGTGTCAGAGGACAAATTGATCGATGGAGCCACAAATGCGCCCTGTTTCATCCGGCTCCACTCCATCCCATTACACTGGTATGTCAAATGCCGCCCCCAGGTAGCGCAGATGCCCCTCCAACCCGTCCCAAGTTCGCTGTCGCATCCTTTTGCTTCTCCACGCCGTGGTCAACATAGCGAAAGTCGTTTCCACAATCATCCGCGCGTTTCACTCTTTCCCCGACGGCGCGCTTTAACGTTGGCCAAGCACAATCTCTATCCCTCGGCTTCTTCACCTCTCTCCCGACGGCGCACTTTGACGTTGGCCGAGCCCTTCCCTGGCCCGCCGGAAGCCGGCGCCGGCCGTCACAATGGCCCGGCAAGCGCAGGAAAGTCTAACCGCGGGCATTCGCACTGGCATAATTCCATCCGGTAATCAGCCCCCGCCGGTTCAGCGCCACACAGGGTTTGCCGTCCACTACCCAGCCATGATTGGAGACGCCTTTCCGGCCGACATGACTACTCCGGCGTCCTTCCCCCACCGGATGGCGCAACTCAATACCGTAAATGAGCAGAGCATCGCGCCGTATTCGCCGGTGAATATAGACGGTGGTAGCGTCGGATCCCGATGCCCCTGGGCAAGCGGACTTTGAAGCGGGAGACCGTAGCAAGGAACCTTTCTGTCGGCTGCACGGAAGACTGCCTGATACGCTCTCTACCCCAACCACGCATACGAAGTTTATCCGAGGCGGTTGCCAGCATACCCGAGCGTGGCAACCAAACGAGGAGCGGCAACCTGAAGAGAGACTGCATTCGGCGCGGCGTAAGCAGTTGAGCCGATGGCGGCAGCATCAGCGTACCAAAGTGTACGGCAGGAGCGCAGCGCCGCTGTGCTGGCGACAGTGGGCAAAATCCAATGTCATTGCATATTAAGAATAACCGTCCATCCACCGACACAGCGCATCCCAGAACTCCGGCGCCTCGCCAATATCCAGGTGCCCCGCGCCGGCGATTTCCGCAAACTCCTTGGGATCCGCCGCCGCCGCATAGAGCTTGCGCGCCTGCCCCACCGGCACAGTTGCGTCCTCCGTGCCATGCAGTATCAGCAGCGGGCAGCCTATGCCCCCCACATAAGCCAGCGAGTCGTAACGGTTGCCTACCATCCAGCCGCCCAGCGTCAGAGCCGGATACTGCCGCCGCGCCATATCCCGCAGCGACGCAAAAGGCCCCACCAGCGCCACACCACCGGGCGAAACCCCTTCCGACGCCAGCCGAATCGCTACCGCCGCTCCCATTGAAACCCCCAAATACAAGGTGCGCTGCGGCTCGACCCCGTATCGCTCTTGCAGGTGTCCCAGGGCAGTTCGCGCGTCAACCGCGGTGTTCTGCACCGACGCCTTGCCCAGGCTGTTCCCAAATCCGCCGTAGTCAAACCCCAGGATACTGGCCCCCGTATATTTACGCACCGCCGCAAACTCGCCAACGCGAAGGCTGAGGTTGCCGCCGACGCCGCCAAACCACAACCATGTCAAATCCGGCTGCGTATCACCGGGAATATACCAGCATTGCAGCCGCCGACCGTCCCCGGTCTCCGCCCAGCTCTCCTCATAATCCATGTCCAAGTCCGTGGGCCTACCCGCGCAAACCGGCCGAGGCCGAAACAGCAGCCGCCGCTCCAAAATCTCCAACAGCATAACCGAAACAGCCCTCAACATCCTCAGAGCCCCAGCAACACATCCAAAGCAGCCCTCAACATCCCCAAATGTCCTACAACGTCAGTCAGCCGACCAACGCATCCCGCCCGAGACCGAAACTCCGTCATCATCCTAAACCACACAGCCCACACAAGCCTACCAACACATCCCGCCCAAGCCGAAACTCCGTCATCATCCTAAACCGCACAGCGCACACAACAAGCCCACCAACACATCCCGCCCAAAGCCAAAACTCCGTCATCATCCTAAACCACACAGCCCACACAAGCCCACCAACACATCCCGCCTGAGGCCGAAACAGCAGCAAGCGTCCCAAAATCCCCAGCAGCACACCGGACACCCTCCCCTCCCGTTCCCACCCACTGCTACTCCTCATCCTCATACGGCTCCGGCTCATCAAATCGTTCACCCCGCTCCTCCGCCTCCCTGCGCCGACGATTCCACTCACGCCAAGCGCGGTTAGCCTCAGCCTGCCCTTCAGCCCTCCCCTCAGCCCGCCTCTGCTCTTGCAGAGGGATCAGCCACTTCTCTCTCAGCCAATCTGCTATTACCATAGTTCCTCCCGTCGTTTCCGCCGTTGTCAACGCCAACCCCAGCGCCGCCGCATGGGCAATCGCAAAGCCCAATCCATCCCAAGTCAGTCAGCCGGCCCACACAACCCGGCCGAGCCTAAACTGCAAGGCGCACACAAGCCCACCTACGCATCCCGCCTGAGGCCAAAACAGCAGCAAGCGTCCCAAAATCCCCAGCAGCACACCGGACACCCTCCCATCCCATTCCCACCCACTGCTACTCATCATCCTCATACGGCTCCGGCTCATCAAATCGTTCACCCCGCTCCTCCGTCTCCCTGCGCCTACGATTCCACTCACGCCAAGCGCGGTTAGCCTCAGCCTGCCCTTCAGCCCTCCCCTCAGCCTGCCCCTCGGCCCTCCCCTCAGCTCTCCCCTCAGCCTGCCCCTCGGCCCTCCCCTCAGCTCTCCCCTCAGCTCTCCCCTCAGCCCGCCTCTGCTCTTGCAGAGGGATCAGCCACTTCTCTCTCAGCCAATCTGCTATTACCATAGTTCCTCCCGTCGTTTCCGCCGTTGTCAACGCCAACCCCAGCGCCGCCGCATGGGCAATCGCAAAGCCCAGCATAACCGACATAACCATCGCCGCCGCGCTGACACTGGCAACTCCGTCCCCACCACTCACCGCCGCTGCCCCATCGGACGCATGATGCCATATTACCACTCCGTAACCAATCAGGCTGTACGCAACGAACGATACCAGATAAACGCGCCGTCGCGCCGGCGTTACGTTGAACAACGATTCAGTCTGTTCAGATTGTTCCGAGCGCTGCCCTGCCATAATCCTGCCCGCCTCTCTCCCTCACCTGGTCAGTCCTCCCCCAGGCTGTCCGCCAGAAACTCCAGCACGTCCCGGGCTTCCTTGCTGTCCGCCTGCCCTTTGGACTGGATGCCCTCATTCATCATCTGTAGGCAGAATGGGCAGGAGACCCCCACCGTGTCGGCCCCGGTCTCCAGAAAATGGTCCGTGCGGACGTGGTTGATGCGCTCACCCTGACTCTCCTCAATCCACATATGGCCGCCCCCCGCGCCGCAGCAAAAACTCCGTTCCCGACATCGCGGCGACATCTCCACCAGCCGCAGACCCGGAACCGCACGCGCCACGTTCCGCGGCTCATCATAAACCCCGTTGTGCCGACCCAAAAAGCAGGGATCATGGTACGCCACCGTCACATCCATCACCTTCACCGGCTTGACCCGACCCTGCTTAATCAGCCCGTCCACAAACTGGCTGTAATGCAGCACTTCATAGTCCCCGCCAAACTGCGGATACTCGTTGCGGATGGTATTGAAACAGTGCGGGCAAATGGTAACCACCGTCTTGATGTTGTACCTGTTCATCACCTCCACATTCTGCTGCGCCAGCATCTGGTACAGATACTCATTGCCCATCCTCCGCGCCGGATCCCCCGTGCACGACTCCTCCTCCCCCAGAATCGCAAAATCCACCCCCGCCGACTTGAGCACCTTCACCATCGAGCGCGCGATCCCCTGGCTCCTCTGCTCCAACGCCGCGGTGCATCCCACCCAGAACAGCACCTCCGCGTCGGGCTTCTCCGCAATCGTGGGCACATCCAGACCCGCAGCCCAGTCTGTCCGCCCAAACGTCGTGCCCCGCCACGGATGGCCCCGTTGCTCCATGCTGATCAACGCATTCATCCCGGTTTCCGGAATGCGCGATTCCTCCAGCGTCAGACTCCGCCGCATATCCATAATCGTCGGTATATGCTCCACCACCACCGGACACTCCTCCATGCACGCCCCGCACGACACGCAGTCCCAAATAGCCTGCTCCGGTATCGCCCCGTCAATCAGCGGCATCGGCTCCACATGAGTAGCGTCCCGCGGCCCCTGGTGCCCAATGGCTATCATATGCTCCTTCAAATTCTCCACAATATGCATGGGCGACAAAACCTTGCCCGTAACATTCGCCGGGCAGGCGTCCGTGCACCGTCCGCACACCGCGCAGGCATACCCGTCCAGCAGCTGCCGCCAGGTAAAATCCTGCACCCGCGACGCCCCGAACCGCGCGTTTTCATCCATGCTTTCCAAGTCAATAATCGGAACTTCCAGCCCTCCCCGCGGCCCCAAGTTCCGGAAAAACGCGTTAACCGGCGCCGCCACCATGTGAATGTGCTTGGAAAACGGAATGTACAGCGCAAAACCCAGTATGATGAGCAGATGAATCCACCAGAACGCCCCGTGCAGCGCCCACGCCGTAGCCGCCGACATTCCCATACCCGTGAACCATCCGCCAATCGCGCCGCCGATAATCACCTCCGCCTCCGGCCCCTGCCCGCCGGCAGCCACATAGCAGGCGTGCGTCAGCAGCGTTGCTATCATCAATCCCGCCGTCAGCCCCACAATTATCACCGACTCCCCCTTGCGAGTCAGGTCAAAGCTCAAACGATGCGGCTGCGCCACCCAGCGGCGGAACAATGCCCACGCCAGCGCCGCCAGCACCACTACCGCCAGAATATCCAGGTAGATGCTGTACGCCAATACCCCGGTTTTCGTCAGTATCGTTTCCCCCAAAGGATGCCAGATCGCCCCCCCGAATATGAAAATCAGATAGGACAGGCTGAAAGACAGGAACCCCCAGAAAATAGCGGCGTGCCCTATCCCGGCCAAGTCAATGCGACGAGAACGCGGGTCCGTGCGTCCCACTCGTTGCAGCACCTTGCGCTGCCCCAGCACTATGCCAACCGCCCCCGCCAGTCGCGTCAACGGACGGTCAAATCGGGCCGACGACGTCCCTTGCAGTACCAACCGGAAAACGCGGTAATACACCGCCCAGCCGGCCACGGCAAGAACGACAAAAGTCAGCCCATACACCCCGACCCAAGCAGGCATCACTCCAATAAAATCATCAGGGGGAACCATAGCCAAGCCTTCTCGGGCCCCGCAAAAGCCGCCGGCCCACAGCAAAAATTGGCGTCTAGTGTAACACGCCCCACCCCCATCCTAACGCCCCCCTAGAGCCACCCCCATCTCAGCCTCGGTAAGACGCGCCACGCGGGCCTAACGCCCCAGCTCCCAGAGCCACCCCCACTATGTGATAGTCAGCATCATCCCGCAACTCCTAACGCCCCCGCTCCCAGAGCCACCATCCTGCTGCTTACGGGAACGCCGTTTATGAACAAGGCTAAAACCCCCGCTCCCAGAGCCACCACAGACTCCGCCGCGCCGATCAATAAACCGATTCGCTAAAACCCCCGCTCCCAGAGCCACCACTCTACGGGCATGCGCGCTGTCGGCGACGCTGCCTAACGCCACCGCTCCCAGAGCCACCCTCTTACCAGGACGCTGACCGCGGGCGCAGGGGTGCTAACGCCCCCGCTCCCAGAGCCACCGCCACCGCTCCCCAAACCCGAACCAATCCTCCCACCGGTCACCACCCACACCCCCATCCTCCGCAACCACCTCCCCGCCACAACCCCATCCTGAACCGCCTCTCCCTAACCAGACCACCATCCCGAAAATCCCAAAATCCCGTAAATCCCGCTTCTGACAATCCCACCACCAACAAACCCGTCAACACCACAACCCACGCTCCGCAAAACAACCCGCAACCCCATCCTGTAAATCCCAAAATCCCATAAATCCTGATTCTGACAATCCCACCACCAACAAACCCGCCAACCCAACCACCACCCCCCACTCCAACACCACAACCCACGCTCCGCAAAACAACCCGCAACCCCATCCTGTAAATCCCAAAATCCCATAAATCCTGATTCTGACAACCCCCCCACCAACAAACCCGCCAACCCAACCACTATCCACCCACTCCAACACCGCAACCCACGCTCCGCAACGCACCCACAACCCCATCCCGAAAATCCCAAAATCCCGTAAATCCTGATTCTGACAATCCCCCCACCAACAAACCCGCCAACCCAACCACCACCCCCCACTCCAACACCACACCCCACCCTCCGCAACACTCCACAACCCCATCCTGAAAATCCTAAAATCCCGTAAATCCTGATTCTGACAATCCCCTATTGCACCACGCACGCCAGTACGCTATAATACCCCCGTCAGGCTAATCCAACGGCCCCTCGCGAACCGTCCGGATACCGTCCCAGCCCGGTGCACCGGCCAGGACACCAGCCCGACACCAAAATCCAGCCAGGAGGCTAAAACAGGAGTTCAACGGGGTTCAGGATAACACGGTCTAAACCGCCGCAACCAGTACTCTGCGGCACGTCGGATCCATTGCACCACTGTAGGTGCGCCGGAGGTCGGTCACATTACCCGGCTGGCGCACCCAGCACGGCGGGCGTCACCACCGCTGCGCGAGGACGAGCGCTGCCCAAGCAGCCGTCAGCACGCGCAAGACTAGGACGTAAATAGCAAGCCACGCTCTCAGACCGTAGCGCCGACATCCTGAACCCCCACGAACCCCAACCAACCAACCAAACCAACAACACCAAACACCAACCAACCCAACCAGGAGGCCACCCAGCCAATGGAAACCATCTACCGGGATACCATCGACCCGGAAACCATCGCGCGCCACCAAAGCTGCGCCGACCGGTTCCTCAAACACGCCCAAACCAACATCGCCGAAGGCAACATCGAGCGCGCCATCCAGGCCATCGCCCGCTGCATATCCCACTCCGCCACGGCCCTGGCCGAAAACCGTCCCTTCTGGCACCGCTCCCCCCGCCAAATGGAAGGCGCCCTCAGATGGTACGTCAGAGACGGAGACCTCAGCCGCTCCCACGTCAAAACCTTCCGCGAAATCTACAACTCCCCACACCTACCCAAATCCAAACACCACAACAACCACACCAACACCGACGGGAAAACCCGCCGCCGCCAAAACACCACCCATATCGACGCTACCCAAGCCAACAGCGACGGGAAAACCCGCCGCCGCCAAAACAGCGACGCCACCAGCCACGGCAACACCAACCGCCGCCAGAACGCCACCCATATCGACGCCGCCCACGACACCAGCCACGCCAACACCAACCGCCGCCAAAACGTAACCCACATCAACGACACCCAAGCCAACACCCACCACCAACGCAACACCTTCACTTCCCTGACCCGCCTCCGCCGTCGCGCCGCCGCCTTCCTCAAAGCCGCCAACGCCATCATCGCCGGACAACCCCTACCCGTCCGACCTACCCAACGCTACCTCCGCAAACCCCACGAAATCAGCCCTCCCACATTCTACTCCGTCCGCGACATCACCGGCCTACCCAACTTCGCCAAAATCCGCAGCCACTTCCGCCTCCCCAACGAACTAGCCGCCAAAACCGACCCTCACGGCCACTACGAGTTCTTACGCCAGGAACCCGTACCCTGCTACTGCCACCCCAAGCCGCGCAAAATAACCACCAACTCAGCCTTCATCACCCTCTCCCCCCTCTGGCGGAGGGCCCTGGAAAAGACCTTCCACATCAAACTACCCACCCCCCTACCCCTCCGCATCTAACCCAACACCCAACACCCAACACCACCCCCAAGCTCCGGACCCACAACCAATCACCCCGGAGCCCACCCCAAAGTCACCCCACCGAAAAGCCGGCTCCCACTCCGAGAGCCGGCCCCCAATCCCGAAAATCCTAAAATCCAGTAAATCCTGATTCAGACAACCACACCCACCCCAAAGTCACCCCTCCGCAAGCCGGCTCCCACTCCGAGAGCCGGCCCCAATCCTGAAAATCCCAAAATCCAGTAAATCCTGATTCTGACAACCACACCCACCCCAAAGTCACCCCACCGAAAGCCGGCCCCCACTCCGGGAACCGGCCCCCAATCCCGAAAATCCCAAAATCCGGTAAATCCTGATTCAGACAACCACCACCACCCCATTTCAAGGTATAATAACCCCAACAACCCACCCCAACCAGGCATCAAACAGGTGACAGCGTGCGCGACGTAATTCAGGAAGCGGTCAACCAGCTGGAATCCGGCAGCCCCTGCGTGCTGGCCACCGTAGTTCGCACCAAAGGCTCCACTCCCCAAAAAGCCGGCGCCATGCTCCTCGTGCGACAGGACGGCAGCGCCGTCGGCACTCTCGGCGGCGGCTGCGTCGAAGGCGACATCTGGTTCGCCGCCCGCGAAATCCTCCGCTCCCACGGCGGCCCGCAATTCAAAGACTACTACCTCAACGAAGACATCGCCGCCCGCGACGGCCTCGTCTGCGGCGGCACCATGTACTTCTACTTGGATCCCCTCTGGAACCCCGCCGATTTCTCCCACATCGGACACGAACTCCTCAACGCCTACGACGGCGCCGAACCCGCCGCCCTCGCCACCATCGTCCGCTCCGACGCCGACGCCTCCCCCCTCGGCGCCAAACTCCTCCTACGCTCCGACGGCTCCATCACCGGCAGCATCGGCACAGCCCAACTCGACCAAATCGCCATCGACGCCTGTCGCCGCGTCGCCGCCGTCGGCGCCAACGAATCCATCGCCATCGACGACCACACCGAGCTCTTCGTCGAAGGATTCACCACCCCCCCAACTCTCATAATGGTCGGCGGCGGACACGTCGGCAAAGCCACCGCCGACCTCGCCCACCGCCTCGGCTACCGCGTCCATATCGTCGACGACCGACCCGACTTCTCCAACCCCCAGCGCTTCCCTTACGCCCAGAGCGCCATCGTCACCCCCTACGCCGGCTGGGCCGAGCATCTGGACATCAACGTCAACAGCTTCATCGTCATCGCCTCCCGCGGCCACTGGTTCGACGACGTAGCCCTCGAATCCGCCCTGACCACCCGGGCCCGCTACATCGGCTTGCTCGGCAGCCGACGCAAAACCCTCATGATTTACCAACGCCTGCTGCAAGAAGGCATACCCCGAGAACGCCTCGCCCAGGTCCACGCCCCCATCGGCCTCGACATCGGCGCCCTCGAACCCGATGAACTCGCCGTAAGCATAATGTCCGAAATCATCATGGCCCGTCGCGGCGGCAAAGGCAGCCCCATGACCATGGACGACTGGTACCTCGAACGCGCCGAACGCCGCGCCCACCGCGCCATGGGCCTCACCGCCGACTGATAACCCCCACACCGGCATCCCCGTGTCATCCCTCCCGACTACCCACCGCATCCGCATCATCCTGCCATCCCTCCCAATCGATAACCCCCACAGCCACATCCCCGTGTCATCCCAACGGCGCCCCCCGGCAACCTCCTCTCGGCAGCCCCCATCGGCCCGGCCCGACCCCGCGCCCGGCCAACCTGCGGAACCTACCCCGGCTTCCGCGTCCCATACCCACCCTCCGATCCACCATCCCCAATACACCTCCGCCATCCTCCTCGCCGCCGGCGTATCCCGGCGCATGGGATCCCTCAAAGCCCTCCTCGACTGGCACGGCCGCCCCCTCATCATCCACCAGATAACCGCCCTGCGCCAGGCCGGCGCCGATGAAGTCATCGTAGTCCTCGGACACCGAGCCGACGAGTTGCAGGCCCGCATCGGCGCCAACCGCGATGTTCACCAGGCCGGCAGCGTCCGCTGTGTCGTCAACCCCCACTACGCCCAGGGCAAAACTACCTCCATCAAAGCAGGCCTCCGCGCTATCTCCAACCCTCCCCACCTCCCGCCCGGCCCCATCCTGCTGCTCAACGTCGACCAGCCCCGCAGCGCCGCCATCATCCGCCAAGTGCTCCTCGCCCACCTCAATAACCCCGCCGCGCTGATTACCATCCCCACCTGCAACGGCAAAGGCGGACACCCCATTGCCATCAGCCGCGCCCTCTACCCGCAACTCCTCGCCATAACCGAAACCACCCAGGGCATCCGCGCCGTCGTCCAAAACTGCCCAACCACAACCCAAAGAGTCGAACTCGCCGCCCCGGAACTGCTCTGCGACATCAATACGCCGGCGCAATACCAGGCCGCGCTGGCCGCCCATCCCGACCAAACCCGATAGCCGCCCCCAATGCCCCCCTTTCCCACGCAACCACAATTAAATCCCCGGAATCGCAGTCAGAGCATCAGAATGACCCACCAGAAAAGCCAGCGCCCGATAAACAGTCGGTGCGCTGGCTCCGTTTCTCATCGGCTGCGGCCATCCGCCTGTCGGTCTTTACGACCGATGTGCCCGCCCTCTGGGAGCGCCTCGTCTGCGCTGCTCTGGGCGTCTGGCATCGTCAGTGCCAACCAATGGCCCACCCGATTAGCTTTCGCCCCGCTTGGCGTCCTCCCGGCATCGTCATACCGCATCGGCCCCGCCAACGGGGCGCTTACAGGGGAAATGCCAACTATGGTTCAGCGTTATCAGCGAAACCACTTCAACCTCCTGCAATGACGACGGCTCTTCTCTGGCCATCGGGATCCCGGCGGGCGGGGTTTCCCTGCAACCCCAGCGCCTTGAATACATAGTATAGCGTCCAATGATGCTTGTCAATACCCCCGTCACCCAATTTTCAAACGAATTTCAGACAATTCGCCCGCCCTATCCCCATCAACCCCGAATCGTCTAAACTGGCCCGGCCAAGCATCCCAAATCAGGAGCTGTCCCAATATGTCCAACGCTGAAAGCAGCGCCATCGCGCCGACCCCAACCGTTCCCAGCGTGTACTCCGCCGACGGCCTTACCGTCATCGGAATGATTGGCGTAGTCCCAGAAGCCCCCGACAACCGCGGCGCAACCCTCAGCCTCTTCGGTGGCGGCATCAACCCCGGCGCCGAAGTCCCCTCCGGCGTCGACCCCGACTACATCCTCGACTTCGCCCGCACCCACGAAGCCGCCGGCTTCGATCTGGTCCTCACCGGCTACTCCTCCTCAACCCCCGACGGCTTCGAAGTCGCCGGTTACGCCGCCGCCCACACCAAACGCCTCGCCTACCTCATCGCCCATCGCCCCGGCTTCGTCGCTCCCACCCTCGCCGCCCGCAAGGCCGCTACCCTCGACCAGCTCACCAACGGCCGCATCGCCCTCCACATCATCACCGGCGGCAACGACCTCGAGCAGCGTCAGGATGGCGACTGGCTCGACCACGACGCCCGCTATCGCCGCACCGATGAATACCTCCACGTCATGCGCCGCGTCTGGACCGAAACCGAACCCTTCGACCACCACGGCGAATTCTACCAATTGCAGGGCGCTTACAGCCAGGCCCGTTGCCGTCAAAGCCCCCACCTGCCCCTGTTCTTCGGCGGCGCGTCCAACATCGCCCTCGACGTAGCCAGCCGTCGCGCCGACCTCTTCGCCCTGTGGGGCGAGCCCCGCGCCTCCATCGCCCAGCGCATCGCCGACGTGCGCGCCCGCGTCGCCGCCGCCGGCCGCAACCCCCATGAAATGCGCTTCAGCCTGTCCGTCCGCCCCATCATCGCCCACACCGAATCCAAAGCCTGGCAGCGCGCCGAGCAGATCCTCTCCCGCGTCAAACAGGCCACCGCCGGCCGCATCTCCCCGGGCGTGCCTACCCGTCCCCAATCGGAAGGCGCCTGGCGTCTCCTGCGCTTCGCCGCCGAAGGCAGCATCCACGACGAGCGGCTGTGGATGCCCATCGCCGCCGCCAGCGGCGCCTCCGGCAGCACAACCTGCCTCGTGGGCTCCCCCCAGCAGGTAGCGGACTCCCTCCTCGCCTACTACGACCTCGGTTGCTCCGCCTTCATCATCCGGGGTTTCGCCCCCCTCGCCGACGCCGCCGACTACGGCCGCGAGTTGATCCCCAGACTCCGCGAAGGCGTAGCCGCCCGCCGCAAAACCCAAGTATAATCTCACCCACAATCGGCCAAACCCGGAGACTCTGATAATGGTAGATTACTCAGCCCTCTTCTCCCGCAACCTGCCCCGGCCCGTAGCCATGCCGGACGGCGCGGACGCTCCCGCCAAATACGTCTTTTCCATCACCAACGCGGTGCCCCAAGTCATCGCCTTCGACCAATACCTCACCGCCGTCCGCGCCGGACTCGACGCCGGCGGCCCCAACTCCCTGGCCGCCTATCCCCCGCCCGGCGGACACATCGGCCTGCGGGAACTCATCGCCAACCGCCTCGCCGCCAACAGAGGTTTCGCGCCATCCCCCGATGACGTCTTCATATCCGACGGCGCCGGCGGGGCCGTCAGCATCATCCTGGAAGCCTTCGTCAACCCCGGCGACCCCATCCTGGTAGAGGAATTCACCTACCTCGGCAGCCTCCGCATGATGCTCGAGCGCGGAGCCGAACCCATCCACGTAGCCTGCGACCAACACGGCATGCTCCCCGACGCCCTGGAAAGCGCCCTGCGCTCCTTAACCGACGCCGGCCGCCGCCCCAAATTCGTCTGGATGATCCCCGTGTACCAGAACCCCCTCGGATTTACCGTGCCCGAACCCCGGCGGCGCGCCTTGCTCGACGTCGCTCAGCGCTACGACGTCCCCATACTGGAAAACGAATCCTACGCCGACTTCCGCATTGACGGCCCCGCTCTCCCTACCGCCTTTTCCGGCCTCACCCACCGCGACGACGTCATCTATGTATCGTCATTCACCAAGCTGCTCGGCTGCGGATTGCGGGTCGGGTTCGGGGTCATGCCCCCGGCCGTAGGTCAGGCATTGCGTCAGGTCAACGGCGGCGTACCTCCCCGGCGCGGCGTAAGCCACCTGGCCACCATGCTGGTGTACGAATATCTGCGCCAGCGCGGGCCCGATCACATCGAGGAAGTCAGGCTCGCCTTGGCCGCCCGCCGCGACGCAATGCTGGCAGCCCTGGCCCACAACTTCCCCTCATCCTGCGAATGGGCCCATCCCCAGGGCGGTATGCTGATTTTCGTCCGCCTGCCCGAAAACGCCGACACTTGGGCCGCGCTCCCCAAAGCCGTAGCCCGCGATGTTAAGTACAACCCCGGCGGCGTGTTCCGCTCCGACCGGGGCCGCAACAACTACCTGCGCCTTACCTACAGCCACAACTCCCCCGAAGAAATCCACGAGGGAGTAGGCCGCCTGGCCGAGCTTTTCCGGGAAGAAGGCTTCTTCAACGGATAGCTCCGGTACGAGTAGCCTCGCCCGGAACTGCCCGCCCCGGAGCTAACTGCTGCGCAGACGCGCCCGCTCTCTCCCTTCAATAAAGTGCACGGCCTCATCCGGGCTGACGCGCCCTACCGGCCCGCTGGCGTACATCGCGCCCAGCACGGTTCCGCCGCGCCCCAGCAGAAACTCCGTCGGCTGAATGTGGCCATCGTGCGCCTCAGACCACCACGAACCCAGTCGGTCCGCATCCGCGCGGGTAACGCCGTAAGCCATCGGGAACGACGCCCCCGCCTTCTCGGCCATCTCCTGCACCGCCTCCTTCGGCTCCACGCTGGCCGCTACAATCGCCAACCCCATCTCCGCCAGAGCCTCCTGCTGAGACTGCCACGCGGCCAACTGCCGCGCGCAGTACGGTCACCAGACCCCGCGATAGAATAAAAGGGCCAGATAGCGTGAAGACATCTCCTCAGGCAGAGCCAGCTTCCCGCCGTCAATCAGGTTCAGCGTCAGTCCCGGCAGCCGGTCGCCCTGTTGCAGTTTCTCATTCACAATCTCACCTCGCTGCGGTAGTGATGCCGGCATTCGCATTGGCCGTAATTCAGTCCGCTCCCGCCTCCACGGCCTCCGACTTCAAGCGTTCCGGCCACCAGGGATCATCATACTCGCCGAACAGCCCTTTGATGTGCGGCATCACTTCGCCGGCGAACAGGTCGGTGTTCTTGCGCACCAGTTCCGGCGGCATACTCCCAATCTGCAACAACACCATGAGATGCCCGATGCGGAGCAGTTCGCAGGCTTCCGTGAGCTTCCGGCGCACCGTCTCCGGGCTGCCGGCGATGATATGCCCCTGGGAAATGTAATCCTGCCACGTATTTTCGGTCGCGGCCCGCTGAGATTCCTCTCCCATCTGCGGGCGCAGCGACTTGCGTATGGAATCCAAAGAGCGGTATCCCGGAGATTCCGCAAAGGGCGGATAGACCCGCAGCATCTTCTCGTAGAAGTACTTGACATGCTCCGCGTAGTCCCGCTCCGCCTGTTCATCAGTCTCCGAAACGCAGACCAGTTGCAGGAACCCAAGCCGGTGGGGATTATCGTCAATGCCGCGCTCGGCCACCCGCTCCCAGTAGCCCTTGACTATGTTGTAGCCGCGCAGGTACCCGTAGTAAGACAGGTAGCAGTACACGTAGTCCCGATCCAGCACCCAGTCCCAGGTCTCCAGGCTGCCCGAGCCGGGAACCCACACCGGCGGGTGCGGTTCCTGCATCGGGCGCGGCCAGATGCTGATGTAGCGGAGCTTGTTGTACTTCCCATTAAAAATGGTCGGCTTCCGCTGCGTCCACGCCTGCATCACCACATCGTGAGCCTCCGTGTGCCGCTCCCTCAGCGTTATCGGAACCTGCCCATACGAAAAGGTGGTATCCATGGACGTCCCCACCGGAAAGCCGGCGACCAGCCGGCCCCCGGAAATGACGTCAATCATCGCCATTTCTTCCGCAACCCGCACCGGCGGATTGTACAGCGCCAGGCTGTTGCCCAGGACAATCACCGCGCCCTTCCTGGTGCTGTTGGCCAGAACCGACGCAATCAGGTTGGGCGACGGCATTATCCCGTAGGCATTGTTGTGATGCTCGTTCACGCAGATGCCGTCAAACCCCGCCTCGTCCGCATAGCGCAGCTGGTCAATGTAGTCGGCGTAATACTGGCTGCCCTTCACCGGGTCAAAATTCTCGTTGGGGAGGTCAACCCAGGCGGAATGATGCTGCTTCGCAAAATCGTCCGGCAGATCCTGATAGGGCATCAGATGGAAGAAAGAGACTTTCATGGCGTGTACCTCAGCGGCCCCGTTGCCGCCCCTGTTGAGTGCGTTAACCGCTCGGCGTTGAGCGCTCGGATTGTAGCACAGCCGGCCCCCCTAATCGGCCAGCCATCGCTTCACCGCTGCGATGAAATCGGCGGGATTGTCCTCAAACACCATATGCCCGGCGCGCGGGATTTCCGCCAGCGCGCCTTGCGCCAGGGTGTCAATCATCCGTTGGGCGGTTTCCTCCGTAAGCAGGTCGGTCTCCGTGCCGCGTACCAGCAGCGTAGGGCAGCTGATGCGCCCCAGGGCCGGCCAGAGGTCAACGGCCGGCGCCGCAGTCCCGTTGATACGCTGCTCCCGGATGGCCGGGTCAAACTTCCAGGCAACCTTGCCGTCGGGCAGTTCCCGAGTCTGTCCGGCCAGGCGGCGGCGCATCACGCGCTCCGACGCGAACCGATTGCCGGCCTGCACGTGGGCCAGAGCATCCTCAAAATTGTCAAATTGGGGCGGTATGGCGCGCAGCTCTTCGGTAATGCGATTGCCCCCGGCCGGCTCAATCCGCGGGCCGATGTCCACGATGCAGAGCCGTTCCAGCCGCTCCGGATACTTGCCGGCAAAGGCCATACTGTTGCGTCCCCCCATGGAGTGGCCGAACAGGATGAACCTGTCCAACCCGATGGCCTCCACAAATCCCGCCAAGTCGGCGACGAAAGCGTCGGTAGAGTAATCGCCGCCGGGGGCGTGGTCGGTATCGCCCCGGCCCCGCTGGTCCAGCGCGTACACGTGATAATCGGCGCACAGGGCCTCGGCCACGTCATCCCAGACGCGGGCGTGGCCCCGCAATCCGTGCAGCAGAACCAGCGGCGGCTTGCCCTCCCCGCCCCAGTCAAAGTAGTGCAGGTTGATGCCGTTGGCGGTTACGGTCTGGCTTTTGGGTTGTACCTGGGTGGTCATTTGGGTTGCTCCTTTACTTAAGCTGCCAGTTGGGACGGCGCTTCTCGGCGAAAGCCCGGGGCCCTTCCTTGCTGTCCTGGGTCGTGAGGATGTAATCGTAGGCCACGTAGGTCTTGGCGCTGATTTCGGCAATGGACATATCCAGGCTGCTGTAAGCCAGCTCCTTGATGGCGCGGACTGCCAGCGGCGCGTTCCGGGCGATGCTCTCCGCCATCTTGACGGCCTCCGGCAGCAGCTCATCCGCCGGCGTCACCTTGTTCAGGAAGCCCATCTCCTTGACCCGCTCGGCGGGAAGCAGCTCGCTGGTCATCACCAGCTCCAGCACGTTCGCGATGCCAATCATCTTGGTCAACTCCACCGCAAAAGGCGGCATCAGGCTCCACTTGGTTTCGGTAATCCCCAGGCGGGCGTTGTCGGCGGCAATGCGCACATCGCACATCTGGGCAATCGACCACCCGCCGGCCGCCGCCGCCCCGTTGACCGCAGCCACCAGCGGCTTGACCGGTCGCTCCCACATATGCGGCTTGTTGGGCGACATACTGTTTTCGGCCCGCGCCTGCACGCCCTCGGCATTGTCCGCCGCCCGTTCCTTCAGGTCCCGGCCGGCGCAGAAGTTGCGCCCCGCGCCGGTGATTACGGCCACCCACGCCTCCTCGTCCTCGTTGTCAAAATGGTTGATGACCTCTTGCAATTCCCGGCGCAGCTGCCGGTTAATGGCGTTGGAAGCCTCCGGCCGGTTCAGCGTAATGACGGCCACGTGGCTGTCCACGCCGGTCTTTTCGTACAGAATGGTCTCGGGCATAGCGCGCGCTCCTTGTGCGGGTTGAGATTCACGGATGGGTTACACCGGCATGGATTACGCCGGCAAATCAGGCGTAATGTCCCAGGTATTGCCCCCCGATGACGTGCAGGTGACCGTGGGGCTGGCTTTGCAGCCCATCATAGCCGAAGTTGGACAGGATGCGAAACCCGTCCGGGCAGTACATACAGCCTAGCGTCGCCGCCACGTGGCCCAGCCGGGCCATCATACCGTTGCTCCACATCTCCAGCTGCGACATATGGCGGCGGGGCATGACCAGCAGCATAATCGGAACCCACGTCAGGCGGTTGACAATGGCAATAATATCGTTGTCCAGGTAGCGGATGCGGGCAGGTTCCCGCCCGGCGACTATCGCGCAGAAAACGCAGTCGGGGTCAAATGGTTCGGGGCAGTCGTTAGGTGTCGTCATAATCTGCTCGCTGACCTCCTTGGCCGCGTTGGACATCCCAATCTCCGGCCAATTGTAACCCAACGCGACACCGGCGAGACCCCATTCCGGCCCCAGTCTGGCATCGCGCCGCATCGTTCCGCCGACCCATACCGTCGCAGTTGCCGGGCATAAACCGGAAAAGCCGACGCCGCGTCGCCGGGCCGGCTCCCAGTGTTGACTTGCTAACGGTTGTAACCGTCGCCGCCCGAACGAACCGGGGTTAGTAGCAGCAGGTTCCGGCTGCCTCATTATTGCCGGCTGTAATGGCTCCCGACGGGTTACGCGCGCCAGCCCATCGTAGCACGCTGGCATACGTGGAGCGGGAAGGTCATCAAGAGGCAGCGTATTTGCGTTGACAGGCGGCGGGAGAGGTTCGTACACTGCCGGGGCCGCTTTATTCTACGCGGCAGGAGGCCGGATATGGCTGTGCCGGATTTTGCCGAGCTGTTTGCCCAGGTTGACGCAGCTCAGGAAGATATCATCGCGCTGGAGCAGGCCCTGGTTCGCATTCCTTCAGTCAACACCGGATTTATGCCCACCGGCAACGAGACCCCGGTTTGTGAGTACGCGCGCGATTTTCTGGCGCAGGACGACATTCAGTCGGAGATCCTGGAATCCGCCCCAAATCGAGGAAACCTCATCGCCCGCATGGAAGGACGCTCCGGCAAGGCGGGGCTGATGTTCATGTCTCACACCGACGTGGTGCCCGTGGAAGACCCGGCCGAGTGGCGCTTTGACCCATTCAGCGCCGCCATCGCCGACGGGCGCATCTTCGGACGCGGCGCATCAGACTGTAAAGGGCTGCTGACCGCCCAGCTGATGGCCCTGCGCCTGCTCAAGCGCAACGACATCCCGTTGCGGGACGGCCTGATCCTTGCGGCCGGCGCGGACGAGGAGCACGGCGGACGCTACGGATTCGGCTGGCTGGCGGAGCATCGCCCGGAGAAACTGGCCGCGCCCTACGCGGTGAACGAGGGTGGCGGCGCTCCGATCCCCGCGGCCGGCGCCCTGACGTACATCCTGGGCGTGGGCGAAAAGGGGCGCCTGCAAGTCGAGATTGACGTGAAAGGTACCAGCGCCCACGCATCTCTGCCCTGGCAAGGCGTCAACGCGCTGTATCGGCTCAACCGGGCGCTGGCCTCCATTGAACGGTACGAGCCCGACCGGGACACGACCACCGGCATTTTCGACCACCTGTCCACCTTCGCCATCGAGCGCCAGCCATCGGCGGAGAACGTGGACGACATCATCGCTGAGATACAGCCGGCGAATCCCCGTTTTGCGTCAATGCTGCGGGCCCTGTCGCGTATGACGCTGACGCCGACGATGGTGCAAGGCGGCGTCAAGTCCAACAGCGTGCCCGAGTCCATCCGGCTGACCTGCGACGTGCGCACGCTGCCCCACCAGGATGAGGAGTACGTGCGGACGCAGCTGAATGAAGTGCTGGCCGACATTCCCGGCGTATCCTACGAAATAGACTACATGGCTCGACCCAACTCGTCGCCTTTTGAGTCTCCTCTGGCCGACAGCATCCGCAGCGTAACGGCGCGGGCGCTGCAACGGGATAACATCCAGTGGGTGCCCGCCATCAGCAACGGCTTCACCGATTCGCGGTTCACGCGGCCATTGGGAACCGTAACTTACGGCTTCTCCGGCGCCCACCCCGACGACGACCCCATGCTCAGCTTCACCCACGGAGCGAACGAGTCGATAGGCATCAAGAGCCTGGTCAGCGGCACGAAGATAATGCTGGGGCTGGCAGTCGATATGCTGGCGACGAGGTAATATGGCTTACGACAACCTGACGGTGGAGCGGGACGGGCAGACCGCCGTCGTTACGCTGAACCGGCCCCAAAAACTCAACGCGATTGACCGCGCCCTGCACTGGGAAATGATGGACGCCTGCCGGGAGCTGCGGGATGACGACGGAGTCCGGGTTGTGATTTTCACCGGCGCCGGGCGAGGCTTCTGCTCCGGGGCCGACCTTACCTCCGACCGCAACCCTCCGGAGCATCCGCCCCGGAGCCAGCGGCTGGACGAATACAACTGGGTAGGCCGGCAGGCGTTAATGGTCTATCAGGAGCTGGACAAGCCGACGATTGCCGCGGTGAACGGGGTAGCCGCCGGCGCCGGCATGGGCTTAGCCCTGGCCTGCGACTTGCGCGTAGGCTGCGAAAATACGCGCTTCAAAACGGTATTCATCGAGCGCAGCCTGAGCCCGGACTCCGGGCTGTCGTGGTTTCTGCCGCGTATCGTGGGGGTCAGCCGGGCCATGGATTTGGTGTACACCAGCCGGAACGTGGACGCGGATGAAGCATGGCGGCTGGGCCTGCTGGACCGTATGACGGAAGCGGAAAATCTGCTGGCCGAGGCCAAAGAGCTGGCCCGTCAGATTGCTTTCTGGCCCCCGGTGGCCATGCAGATGTCCAAGCGCGCGCTGCAACGGAGCCTGGACGCCGACCTGGAAGAGCAGCTGCGGTACGAAACTCACAGCATCGTATTCGCCCGCCGGGCGCCCCACGACGTGGCGGAGGCGGCAGCCTCATTTCGAGAGCGGCGCGCGCCGAACTTTACCGGCCAGTAGCACAGCCCAAGCTGGTAGGATAGTCGCATGACTACGCAAATCGCGGACACCGAGCAAGGGACGGCATCCCATGGCGGCAGCGGCGCCGGCGTGGCGGACGCCAGGGCCTTGCAGGTGGCCCGGGCCCTACGGAACGCCTTCGACGTTGAGCGCGTCATTCTGTTCGGGTCTCGCGCGCGGGGCGACTGGACGGACTCCTCGGACATAGACTTGATGGTCATTGAGCCGGAGCTTTGCGCACTGAAGCGTCGCGCGGCGGATATTGAGCGGACTGCCGGCGAACTGGCGCGGCTGGCGTATCAGGAGCCCGTTAGCATCGACTTCGTTTATCTGGCGCTGGCCGAGTACGAGCGAAAAAGCCGGCACACCTTGAACCACGTCGCCCGCTTCGCCAGAAGGGACGGCATCGCAGTGTCCCGGAACTCGGACGGCTTCATCAGAGACGACGGGATGAACTACGAAGCGGATTCCAGCGACGAGCGGGAAGAGCGCACGCTGCGCATTGTCCACGCAAATACGTACTATTGGGCAATGCACACTATGATGGACGCAGGCGTCACCAACATGGTTACCGCCTACAACGCGCATCAGGCGCTGGAACACGCGATGAAAGCGCTGATTTCGGCGCAAGGGCGCGAATACCGTCACGTTCACGAACTTGACCAACTGCTGGCGCAGATACGCTCCAACGACGCCGGACTGCAATGGCAGCCAGCCAGCGACCTGCGCCAACTGAGCAACTTTGCCGGGGGCAACCGCTATGGGCCGCTGCTTACTCCCATTCACGACTATGTGGAAATGGCCAACCGGCTTACCGACGACCTGCATCGCATCTATTGGGAAATTGCGCGGCTGACGGGCGAGAATCCGTGGGACGTGCCGCCGGAGGGCGACGCGCAACCGATGCAGCCACGCTATCGATAGAGCAGAACCAAGACGGAACTAACCGCGCCGCGCCGGTTGCCCTTGTACTGCCGCTAGGCGGCGGATCTGCAACGGGCATCAGCAGTAATTTGGTACCCCTGGAGGGACTCGAACCCCCGACGCGCGACTTAGGACGCCGCCGCTCTATCCTCTGAGCTACAGGGGCAGGCGCAAAATCATGTGGTGGAGATAGCGGGGCTCGAACCCGCAACCTCGGCATTGCGAACGCCGCGCTCTCCCAGTTGAGCTATATCCCCACGCGATGTGTGGCGGGAGCCGACCGTACCGCTGGCAGCCCTTTGCACATCCCTATCCTAGCCAATAAGCGGCGAAACTGTCAAGGTAAGCGCGGCGCTTGTTGGCAGCGTCCCATCAACAGCCGCCGCTAAATGCGGCTCAACCACCCTCGGCAGCTGACGCCTTAGTTACAGAACGACAACCCCACGTCGTCCCAGTCGTTCTTTTCGACATCGCGCAAGGCCGCCGGCACGCACCCGGTCAATTGGTTGTCGCGGAGCTTCAACTCTTTCAAGTTGCCGAGATTCCCCAACCCTGACGGTATCTCTCCCGTTAACCCGTTACCGTTGAGGAGCAGCGCTTCCAGGTTGCCGAGTTTCTCCAGCTCCGCCGGTATCTCCCCCGTTAACTCATTATCGCTGAGGTTTAGCAATGCCAAATCGCGGATATTCAACTGTTCCACGTTGCCGAGATTCCCCAGCTCCGGCGGTATCTCCCCCGTCAACCCGTTCCCGCTGAAGTCTAACCACATCATGTGGCGGAGCTTTCCCAGCTCCGCCGGTATCTTACCCGTCAGCCGGTTATCATAAAGATACAACCGCCCCAAGTTATCGAGATTGCCCAGCTCCGCCGGTATCGCTCCCACCAACTCGTTGCCGTCGAGCCGCAACAATTCCAGGTAGGAGATGTCCCCCAGCTCCGCCGGTATCTCACCCGTCAACCCGTTCCCGCTGAGGTCTAATCCGGTGACACAATCATCTCGGTTAATACTGACTCCATACCATTCCCCCAATGGCTCATCACTCAGCCAATTGTCGTTGTTGACCCAGTTCTCCCCGCCCGTGGCATCGTAAAACGCCACCAGATCAGGCCGGTCCCGGTGCTCCGGGTAGTAGTTCGGGTCGTCGCAAGTATGGACTGGCGGAGTGGGCCCCTCAGCAATCGCCGTCGCAACCGGCGATGCCAGCGTAACCGTCGGGTCCGCAACCGCCGTCGCAACCGGCGACGCCAGCGTAACCGTCGGGTCCGCAACCGGCGATGTCAACGTAACCGTCGGGTCGGCAGTTCCCATCGCAACCGGCGACGCCAGCGTAACCGTCGGGTCGTCAGTCCCCATCGCAAGGGCCGTCGTCGCTGTCGGAGCAGCCGGTTGACTCGCGGGGCCACAGGCCAGCGCCGCCGCTGCGATTAGCCCTATCACCGCAGTGGCGGTTATCTTGATTCCCGGCAACAATTTCATAATCTTCCTCCGTTTCAACCAAACAGTGTATCGCTTGCCAGTATAAACGAACTCCCCACATTGGGTACGTTCTACCTCCTCGCCGGCAGCGCCGCCGCTACCCGCGCCGCCGACACTTGCCACGGCCCTCCATCTTCGCAAGCCCCGGACATTCCCATCCTCCCGCAACGCTATCTCCACCGCCTCCGCTCCTTCATTGCTGCCCTTCATCCGCCAAAACAACCGCCAGGCCCCGGCGCAAACGGCTGACGCCAACCCTGCTGCGACAATCCCGGTATAATGGGCGCGCTCAATACTCTATGATTCTGAGGTGCGCTTTCATGGTTCAGCAGGGACAAATCGACCATCTTTTGCAGGAAGTCGGCGAGATTCCGCCGCCCCCTCACGTCGCCGGCCAGGCCACCCTCTCCGACTACGACGCCGCCTATGCCCGCTCCGTAGCCGACCCCGAAGGTTTCTGGGCCGAAGCCGCCGCGGAGCTCCACTGGTTCCGCCCGTGGGATTCCGTCTTCCAGTGGGATTATCCTCAATTCCGCTGGTTTGTCGGCGGCCGTACCAACATCGCCTACAACGCCCTCGACCGGCACCTGTCCACCGAGCGCCGCAACAAAGCCGCCCTCATCTGGCTCGGCGAGGACGGCACGGAACAGGTCTATACCTACGCCCGCCTGGCCCAGCAGGTTAACCGCATGGCCAACGGGCTGAAATCCCTCGGCATCGGCAAGGGCGACCGCGTCGTCATCTATATGCCCCTGACCCCCGAGGGCGCCATCAGTATGCTCGCCTGCGCCCGCATCGGCGCCATCCACAGCGTAGTCTATGCCGGCTTCAGCGTCGGTTCCCTCCGCGACCGCATCCAGGACGCCGACGCCAAAGCCCTCATCACCGGCGACGTCGGCTATCGCCGGGGCAGCCGCGTCGACCTCAAAAGCATCGCCGACCAGGCCGTCGCTGGCTGCCACAGCCTGACCAGCGTAATCGTCTTCCGGCGCGAACTCCCCCGCGAAGCCCTGCGCGACAACGAAACCGACTTCAACGAACTCCTGGCCAACAGCCCCATCGACTGCCCTGCCGAAGTCATGGACGCCGAAGACCCGCTCTACATCCTCTACACCAGCGGCACCACCGGCAAACCCAAGGGCGTCGTCCACGTCCACGGCGGCTACATGGTCGGCACCCACTACCACTTCAAGAACTTCTGGGACGTGAAGGACAACGACGTTTTCTGGTGTATGTCCGACATCGGCTGGGTCGTCGGCCACAGCTACATCGTCTATGCTCCCTTGGTGGCGGGCGCCACCACCGTGTTCCGCGAAGGCGCTCCCGATTTCCCCCACAACGCCGTCTTCTACGAGATAATCGAAAAGTACGGCGTCAACGTGATTTTCACCGCCCCCACCGCAGTGCGAATGCTCATGCGCTACGGAGCAGAGCCGGCCAAACGTTACAACCTGCGCTCCCTTCGTTTCCTCACCTGCGCCGGCGAACCCCTGAACCCCGAAGCCCTCCGCTGGGCCTACGAGCACATCTGCGGCAACGGCCAGTGGGCCCATATGGTCGATAACTGGTGGCAGACCGAAACCGGCGGCCCCTGCCTCGGCACCACCGCCACTATGACCGCCCGCCCCGGGCGCGTCGGCAAACCTCTGCCCGGCGCGGTAATGGACATCGTTGACCGTGAAGGCCAGCCTATTGAGGAACCGGACAAGGGCGGGATGCTCGTCATCCGCCGCCCCTTCCCCCACTTCTCCCGCACGGTATGGGGCGACCCCGACCGCTACGCCGACACCTGGCAGCAGATCCCCGGCGTATATTTCTCCGGCGATGTGGCCCTCCGCGACGCCGACGGCTACTATATGGTGGTCGGCCGCGCCGACGACGTGCTGAACGTCGCCGGCCACCGCATCGGCTCCGCCGAAGTGGAATCCGCCCTGGTGTCCCATCCCGACGTCGCCGAGGCCGCCGTCATCGGCAAACCCGACGAGCTGCGCGGCGAAGTCATCAAAGGCTTCGTAACTCTGCGCATGGGCAGCGAAGGCTCCGACCGCATGATAAACGACCTGCAACTCCACGTGCGAAGGGAACTCGGCCCCATCGCCGTACCCGCCGAAATCGAGTTCACGCCGACCCTACCCAAAACCCGCTCCGGCAAAATAATGCGCCGTCTCCTCAAAGCCCAGGAGCTTGGCCTTGACCCGGGAGACATCACCACCCTGGAGGATTAGCCGAGGATTAACATTGCGCACGCGCGCCTTGCGGATCCTGAAATCTCCCAATCAACAGCAGAGAGTTCGTAAGGCGCGACCGCCGCTATGCCCGCCGCAACGGGCTGAATGGTACAAGGGCAAGAGCTGTTAACCGTCCAGCCCGTCATCGCCGCCCAGCTCGACCTCTACGCCGCCATGCGACAGCAAGGCATCAGCCTGCCGGAACTGGCAACCCGCCTGGGCATCAGCGAACAGAACGCTGCGCCACTGCTCCGCTTGGACTACTGCACGCCCATCGCCCGAGTGCTGTAAGCCCTACAAGCCGTCGGGCAAGAGCAGAATATCGCAACCGCCAACGCATCCGAGCGCGCAGCGTGATAAACTGCCCCCCGTACCGGAGGTGCCGCAATGCCGGACGACTTAGTAAGCCTGATTGAAACCCGTCAAAAATGAACGGCAGAGAGTTCGTAAGGCGCGCCCGCCGCTATGCCCGCCGCAACGGGCTGGAATGGCACTTTGACCCAGCGCGGGGGAAGGGTAGCCATGGGACATTTTATCTTGGCGACCGAGATACTGTCGTGCAGCACGGCGAAATTGGGAGAGGACTGCTGCTGGATATGCTCAGAGATTTAAACATCGACCGACGGAGGTTCTAAACCATGCGCTACACCTTTCCGTGCGACATCAGACCGGACGACGAAGAAGGGGGATGGGGGTTTGTAGTCTCTTTCCCCGACATACCATTCGCCCATACCGGCGGCAAAACCTTCAAGGAATCCATCATTCTCGCCGAGGATTGTATGGTAGTCGCGCTGTCCGTCTATGTTGACCGTGAGCGCGAACTCCCCACTCCCAGCCCTTACCAAAAAGGGCAGGAGTTGCTCACCGTCCAGCCCGTCATCGCCGCCCAGCTCGACCTCTACACCGCCATGCGACAGCAAGGCATCAGCCTGCCGGAACTGGCAACCCGCCTGGGCATCAGCGAACCGGACGCGGCGCCGCTGCTCCGCTTGGACTACTGCACGCCCATCGCCCGAGTCCTGGAAGCCCTACAAGCCGTCGGGCAAGAGCAGAATATCGCAACTGCCAACGCATCCGAGCGCGCAGCGTGATAAACTGCCCACCGTACCGGAGGCGCCGCAATGTTAGACAACCGTGATAAGCTGCCCACCGTACCGGAGGCGATACAATGCTGGACGACCTGGTAACCCTGATTGAAACCCTGCAAAAACGCATCCGCGATCACAATCCCACGCTGCGCGAGAATGAAACGCGCACCCGTGTGGCCCTCATTGACCCACTGCTCACAGCCTTGGGCTGGGAAGTATCAGACCCGGCGCTGGTAACTCTGGAGTACAGCGTGAGCGGCCATCGGGCCGACTACGCTTTACTGCATCCTAACGGTAAGCCCGCCGCCACTGTTGAAGCCAAGAAGTTGGGCGAAGCGCTGGTATCCCACCGGATGCAGATGCTCAACTATTCCAACGCATCAGGGGTTGAATACGCCGGACTGACCGATGGCGACCACTGGGAGTTGTACGAAGTGTTCCAGCGTGGTCAGTTGGAAGATCGGCGGATCCTAGATATATCCATCGCCACCACCCAGGCCTACGAATGCGCATTGAAGCTGCTACTGCTCTGGCGGCCCAACTTGGCATCCGGCCGGCCGATAAAGACGGAGAAGCCGATTGTGGACAGAATACCAAATCCCCCGTACCCCCAACCGGGTTGGGTGTCGCTATCATCCCTTGTCGCCAAGACGCGCGATGCGAGTCCCAAGTCTATCCGATTTCGAGACGGGAATGAGCGTCAGATGCGGAGCTGGAAGCAATTGGTTCAGTACGCAGTTGAATGGCTGTCGACACAGGGGATCTTAACAGAAGATAAGGTGCCTATTGCGTCAAGCAACCAGCGCTTTATAGTCCATATAAGGCCTATACATCCTACTGGCAAACCGTTCAAGCAGCAGCATTTCATTGCCGGAACGCCGTTTGTAATAGAAGGCAACATTAGTGTCACAGCAGCTGTGAACAACACGAAAAAGCTACTGAACCACTGCGGCGTCAGCCCGGACACCGTGCAGTTGCAAGTTGGAGAGTAAGCGCTATGTACTCTAAAATAATCGTTCCCCTTGACGGGTCGGAACTTTCCGAGCAGGTTCTACCCTACGCTCAGCTGATTGCCAAGTCCCTGTCGGCCCCCATTGAACTGGTGCAGGCTTACCACCCTCTGATGCCGGCCGGCCTGCCGGCCGCTTATCACCGGCACGAAATCACCGAGCAGCTGCATCAAATCGCATGGGAACAGGCCGAAGCCTCCCTGCAACCCGTTCTGCAACGGCTCCAGGCCGCCGGACATACCGTGAGCGCCACCGCCCAGCGCGGGCCCGCCGCCGACGTGGTCAGCGCGCTGGCCGGCAGCGACCCCTCCGCCCTGGTGGTAATCTCCACCCACGGACGGGGCGGCATATCCCGCTGGGCGCTGGGCAGCATCGCCGACAAGGTGCTCCACACGATACCCAACCCGATGCTCATCGTCCGGGCCAACGTGATGGGCCCGGCCTCTCCGGAAACATCGCTGAAGTCGGTGGTGGTTCCGCTGGACGGTTCCCCCCGCTCCGAGCTGGCCTTGCCTCATGCCGTCAGCATGGCGGCGGTTCTCTCGGCAAGCATCACCGTGCTGCGGGTTACGCCTACCGCCGAGCATTATCGCCATGAACTGAGCGCGGTCACCGCGGAGATGGGCAGCATTCCCAACTTTGAGCCGCTGGAGCCGAACGCCTTGGTTGCCGAGGACACGTCGGAAGCCGGCGCCTACTTGGAAGACGTGCGCAACCGCATGGCCATTGACCACGCCCACGGCGTGATTGCGGAACACATCGCCCACGACAACATCGCGCAAACCATCATCGAGCGCGCCAGCGCCCAGCTTTCTATGGTGGTAATGTCAACCCATGGCCGCAGCGGCCTCCGCCGTATGACCCTGGGCAGCATAACCGACCGGGTCATCCGCCACTCCAACCTGCCCGTCCTGGTCATCCACTGACGGGGATCCCTCACACCCGGTAAAAACTGCCCCCGCCGGCCCAAAGCGCCCGCAGCGCCCGGCCCGCCGCCACCGGATGGAACCGCACCCACTCCGCCGACGGCTCACCCGCCGGCCCAACCAGGAAACGCGCCGACGGCCCGGAGTCGGACGGATGCCGCGTCAGCGGCAGCTCACCCCCGTCCGGCCAAGCCAGATACAGACGGCCCCGCCGCAGGATGACCCGGAAGTTCGCTACGTAAGGCGCATGGCTGCGATAATAGCCGGGGAAAGCCGCCCATTCCGGCGGATATGGCTTTTCAGTCTCCGGCGCAGCCCTGCCGCGACGCGAGTACACCGCCGGCCCGTGATGGATTTCAACCGCCGGCCTGTAGTCGCCATCTCCCTCGGCCATGCGAAAGCGGAGCGGAAACGGGTCAAAAGCATCGTCGGGCACACAGAAAACGTTGCCTGCGATGCGCTCCAGCCCGATGTCTCTGCCGGCCCAAGCCAGCCGCAGCCCGTCGCCTAAAGCGCGCACCGACAGGACGCCGCCCGTTGCTTCGTCAACATAGTCGCCAGCGTAGCGGGCGGCATCCGCGATGCGGGTAGCGTCGGGAATCTCAGGCGGCTCCGGCGGCGGCTGGCTTCTGCGCGCCGCCGCGGCAAATTGCAGCGCGTAGCGGGCCGGCTCGTAAGTGTCCACCTCGCCGCCGTTGCAGAGGATGACTACGCCCAGGCCATCCGTTTGGTCGGCCATCATAATGGCGCGAAAGCCTACTGTGCTGCCGCCGTGTCCGATGAAATGGCGCCCGTCGGCGTCATGCGATACGACGCCGAATCCATACCCATAATCGTGCTCATAGTCCTCGCCCCGGGACATATTAATGGCCGGCGTAGTCATCAGCCGGTACATTGGCGGAGACAGCAAAGGGCCGGCGTCGCCCCGTCCGTCGTTCAGCCACAACCGGACATAGCGCGCCATGTCGCCGGCGGTAGAGGCCGGGCTGCCGTCGCCTGCCCCGTATTCCATCCAGGTGGCGGGAATCATCGTATCGTTCCGGCGATAGGGGGCGGTCGTCGTGGAGGGGAACGTATCCGGTAGCCATGCGATGGCGGGTTTGATGGGTCATTACCGGGTCGGTGGCGGTCATGCCCAGCGGTTCCAGCGCCCGCTCCCGAATGATGCTCCCGTAACTCTGTCCCGTAACATCTTCCAGCAGCCAGCCCAGCAGCTTGTAGCCGGTGTTGGAGTAGTGGAACCGAGATCCCGGTTCCCAGGCAGCCTCCGTTTCACGCAAGGCGAAGCCTTCATAGCGCGCGGCGGGAGTGAAGTCGGTTCCCGACGGCAGGCCCGCCGTATGGCTGAGCGCATGCCGCAGCGCAATCGGCCCGTACCGCGAGGGCATGGCGAACCAGGGCAGATGCGTGCTCAGCGGAGCGTTCAGGTCGAGGCGACCTCTTTCTACCAGCTGCAGCACAGCCAAGGCAGTCATCGACTTGCCGATGCTGCCAATTTGAAAAGTCGTATCCGACGTTACCGGGCTGCGCGAGGCCAGGTCAGCGTACCCTATCCCTGCGGTGTAGAGCGTCTGCCTGCGGTCGGTAAGCCCTATAGCCAATCCCGCCGCCGGGCCGGCGGCCAGCCAGCGACGCAGGTACTCGGCAAGCGCTCGGTAGTTTCCCATAACCGCAGTTCAGCCGGGGAAAATAAGCCGCAATACAAACGAAATCGTTTGTCTAAGCCCCTGCCTCGGCATGATGCGTACCGTGAGGTAGATATTCCCATTAGGCCCGCCGTCCAGCCCGTCGTTTCCCCGTCCGCGCAGCCGAAGCCGGCCGCCGGCCGCGACGCCGGCGGGAATGGCGGTTTTCACACTCATATCCCGACGCAGTCGCTGCTCGCCTCCACAGCGCCAGCATGGGCCGGTCTGGGCGGTTTCTTCGGGCTCGATGCCGGCCCCTCGGCAGCGGGGGCACGTCTCCATACGCGAGACCGGGAAAGACTTGCGCGCCCCCCGAATGGCGTCTCTCTTGCTGATGAGCAAGGTTACTTCAATATCCTCACCCCGGCGGGGTGAGTTCTCCCGACTCGGTTCGCTGCCCCCACGGTTTCTTCGCCGTCGGTTTTGTCGCTGCTGCCGGATGTTGGCGGCAACGTCGGTATCGTGCCGGAACCGGAGCCGAGGGTCTGACAATACGTCGTACGCTTCGTTGATTTCCTTCATCCGCGCCTCGGCTTCCGGCCCGGAATTCAAGTCAGGGTGATACATTCGGGCCAGCCGGCGATACGCGGCTCGGATTTCGCCGGTGGTTGCAGTGCGCGGGACGCCGAGGACGTTGTAGCAGTTCTGTCGCATCATCGTAATTATGCCAGATACAGCCGACAATTTTCTATTGCAGATCTCGCGGGTTGCACATTGTTGGCCGGCGTGCTATGATACAGACGTCGGGGCGGGGCGTGGCGCAGCCAGGTAGCGCACCTGCATGGGGTGCAGGGGGTCGCCAGTTCGAATCTGGCCGCCCCGACCATTATCAGACCAAGCCTAGGGCGTCCTTGTGGACGCCCTTTTCCTATCACATGGCAGTCCGGCCTCCGTCCACCACCACCTCGCTGCCGGTGACGAATGACGCTTCGTCCGACGCCAGATAGACGACAGCGTAAGCGACGTCTTCCGGATGTCCGATGCGGCCCAGCGGCACCCTCTGGCGTTGTTCTTCATCGCTGAGACCACTGTTGCGCCCGCGCCGCGACTCCTGAAGCATCGGCGTGTCAATGGGGCCGGGGTGAACCGAATTGCAACGGATGCCCTCGCCGGCGTGCTGGATGGCGGTGGATTTGGTGAACAGGCGCACTGCTCCCTTAGTGCTGCTGTATCCGGCCAGGTTATAGTCGTTGCCCACTAGCCCGGCGGTTGACGATATATTGACAATGCTACCCCCGCCGGCTTCTCGCAGAGCCGGCAAGGCCGCCTTCGTGCCCAGGAACACCCCCTTGGCGTTGACGTCAAAAAGCCGGTCCCATTCCTCAACCGTCATCTCCTCAATGCTGCGGCCCATCACTATGCCTGCGTTGTTGACCAGCACGTTGAGCTTCCCGTATTCCGACACGGCGACGCTGACGGCGGCCGCCCAGTCCGACTCGCTGGTTACATCCAAATGCGCGTAGGTCGCTCGACCTCCCAGCTCGCGGATTTCCGCCTCCACTCGGCGGCCTTCGTCATCGAGGATGTCGCCGAACACGACGCAGGCGCCTTCGGCGGCGAACATTCGCGCCTCCACCGCGCCTTGCCCGCGCGCTCCCCCGCTAATTAGCGCTACCTTGCCGTCAAGCCTTCCCATGATATTGTCTCCTTTCAGCCGCTGATGACTTCCCGAAATTGGCGAATGGCGTTGATGTGCGCGTCCGGAGTGGACAGTCCGGCGGACATGGTGTTGATGGAAAAGTGCGTTGCGCCCAAGCCCCGCCAGGTCTCGGCCTGGGCCTGCCAGAACTCAGGGTTGCCGTCGGCGTAGTTGACCCGCGGCTCCATGCCGATGGCGTCGGGGTTTCGGCCGGCGGTGGCGGCGGCCTCGCGAACTTTGGCGATGGCCGCCGCCGCCTGCGGGTCATCCGACCGGAACTGCGGGAACCAGCCGTCGGCGCAACGCCCCACGCGGCTCAACACCCGGTCGGTGGGAATAGGGCCCCTGGCCCGACTGCCGGCGCCCATCCACAAAGGTATGGGTCGTTGCACCGGCAGGGGATTAATGCCGGCATGAGTAACATCGTGGCAGCGACCGTGAAAGTCCACTACGTCCTCAGTCCAGAGGCGCCGCAGCAACTCCATCTGCTCTTCGGCCCGGCGACCCCGCGTAGTGAAATCTTCTCCCAGGGCCTCGTACTCCACCGGGTTCCAGCCAACGCCTACGCCTAGGCGCAGCCGACCGCCGCTGAGTACGTCCACCTCAGCCGCCTGTTTGGCGACCAGAGCCGTCTGCCGCTGCCCCAGGATAACTATGGCCGATACCAGCTCCACCTTGGTAGTCAGCGCGGCCATGTAGCCGAAAACCACGAAAATCTCGTGGAACATACTCTCTTTAGTGTAACTGCCCATCCACGGTTGATGATAGGCGGTATCGGCTCCCAGCACATGGTCATAGGCAATGATGTGGGCAAAGCCCATCTCCTCCGCCGCCTGTACGTAATCGCGCACGGCGATAGGATCCGCGCCGATCTCGGTTTGGGGAAAGACGACGCCGATTTGCATATTACAGTCAGGCATAACGGCCCTCCTCGTGGCTATGAGACTTTGAGGTCGGAAGTGACGGCTGCGGGAATGGCGCGTGAGGGAGTGAGAGCGTGGAGATGGCCGGGGTTTTGAAAGGAGCAAGGCGCTGTAACAACTGGGCAGCGCTCCCGCTATCCGGCGTAAGGCGGTTCATCCCGTTGCCCACCAGAGGTTCCACAGCAAGAAGAACAGGATTATCACCGCCCAGCCGGCGAGCATAGCGATGCGATACAGCCGGTTGAACCAGGGATGCTCCCAGAAGGGAAGCCGGCGCGCGCGGGCCCATTGGGTTTCCGGCGCGCCGCCGGCCCAAACCCAGCGGCGAAACTTGGTCAGCAATGTCATGGCAGGCTACAGAATTTGAGAGAGAAAGTGCTTGACCCGTTCGTGACGGGGATTATTGAAAAACTCGTCCGGCGGCTGGTCTTCCACGATGATCCCTTCATCGAACATTACAATCCGGTCCGCCACTTCACGCGCAAAGCCCAACTCGTGGGTTACCGCCAATATGGTCATCTGAGACGCCGCCAGTTCCCGCATCACCTCCAAAACCTCTTTAATCATCTCCGGATCCAGCGCCGAGGTCGGTTCGTCAAATAACATTATGTTCGGCTGCATTGCCAAGGCCCGGGCAATGGCTACCCGCTGCTGTTGACCACCGGAAAGCTGGGCCGGATACTTGTCCGCCTGCTCCGGAATCCCCACTCGTTCCAGCAGCTCCATAGCGACGTTTTCGGCCTCTTTTGTCGGCAGGCGCCGCACTTTCGTAGGCGCCAGGGTGATGTTCTTCATCACCGTCAGGTGCGGGAACAAATTAAACGACTGGAACACCATCCCTACATCCCGACGTATGGCGTCGATGTTGCGCACGTCGTTAGTCAGCTCTATGCCATCCACTGTGATGTCCCCGCGCTGGTGCTGCTCCAGGCGATTGATACAGCGGATGAAGGTGGACTTGCCGGAACCGGAGGGACCGATGATGACAACTACCTCCCCCTTTTTCACGGTGGTGGTGATACCGCGCAGAGCGTGAAAATTGCCGAACCACTTATGCACGTCCCGGCAAACGATAATCTCTTCATCGGTAACTATGTGCCCGTTAGCGCTCATGATGGACGCTCCATTGCGTTTGGACGGCAGTGCCGTTAGCCGCTGTCGCGCAGATGCCGGCGGGCACGGCGGCGTGGCCGTCGCTCCCCGGCGGCCACCTGCTCCCGCAAGTCGGAGAGGAGAGCGCGCAGTTCCGCTATTTCCTGGTCGCGCGCTGCTAGTTTTTGCTGGGCAGCGTCCCGTTCCCCTTGGGCAGCGTCCCGTTCCCCTTGGGCAGCGTCCCGCTCCTCTTGGGCAGCGTCCCGTCCCTCCTCAGCGGCGATGCGTCGTCCTGATTCTTGCCAGTAGAGCATGATGTCCGGGCCTCCTACAATAGCGCTGGCTAGGGCCATGGCAGTCAATATGCGAATCGCCAATTGCCCCGGCGCCAAGCCAGCCTCTCCAAAGCTGACAGCGTATATTATCGTACCAGTAGCTGCATCTAAACAGACGTAAAAGGACAGGCGCAGGGCCCGCGTGAAAAAGCGCTTGTTCATCGTCCCTGGAACTTGACGGTTAGTCCTATTCTAGCAGAGAGCCGGGCCTACCGCTCCCCGACGCCCAGATGACGCTCAATGCGCCCGCTGACGTAGGACATTCCGTAGGTGAAAATCCAGAAGACCAACGCCAGGAACAGGAACAGTTCGCGCACATCATCCAGATAGGGGAGCATCCCGTTCTCAACGTAAGTCGTGGCGAACTTGCGGCTGATTTCTACTATGTCCAGCATACCGATAATGTACACCAGGCTGGTATCTTTGAACAGCGCGATGAACTGGCCCACGATGGCCGGTATCACGTTGCGGATGGCCTGGGGCAGCGAGATTAGCATGGTGGTCTGCCAGCCGGGCAGGCCCAACGCCCGCGCCGCTTCCGCCTGGCCGGGATGCAGCGCCTGCAAGCCGCCTCGGATGTTCTCCGCCATATAGGCCGCGCTGAAAAGCGTTATGACAATTGCCGCGCGCAACAGGGAGTTAAGGGGAAAGTTCTCCGGAAAAGCCAACGGCACCAGAACCTGCGACATAAACAGCAGGGTTATCAGCGGAACGCCGCGGAACACCTCGATGAACGCCACGCACAGCAACTTTACCACCGGCAACCGGCTGCGCCTTCCCAGCGCCAGCGCAATGCCTATGGGAAAGCTCACTACTATGCCGGCCGCCGCCAGCAGCAGATTGAGCGTCAATCCGCCCCAGTGCAGCACCGACACCGGCTGCAAACCGGGCACGCCGGGAATACCGCGCAGGATGATCAGGAAAAGTACGAATCCGCCTACGCTCAGCCCGGCAATCCAGCGCCCGGTTCCCAGCGGCGTGAATCGCGCCAAGGCATAACCAATCAGCAATGACGGCACGTTTGCCAGCAGCAGCAGACGCACATCCCACCCCATACGTTCCAGACTGTAGGGAAGGAAGGCGAACAACGCCACCACTGCGGCAACTATGATGGCAATCCGTTTGGCCAAGCCACCACCCAGAACGACCCACGCCATCCCTAGCAGCAGGGTTGTCAGCAGCAGCCCAACCTGAGGCCGCCAGAAGCAGTTCTGCCCCGGACAGGATAGGTCGGTGTTGTACTGGCCGATTAGCAGCAGCCCTCCCAGAGTCGAGATGACCGTAAAGTCGGCGTCGAGCAGCAGCCAGTTCAACCCGAACCAGAGGGCCGGTGCAACCAGCGCGCCAACCATCACGGTGAGCGCGCCGTTGTACCAGCTGCTGAACAGGTTGGCGCGAACCCATCCGGCAACGCCGGTTTCCGAACGGGGCGGCGGCAGCGTTGGCGCGCCGGACGGCTCTGTAATTACGGACGACACGGGTCAGCTTCCAACAATACGGATTCGACGGTTGTATATGTTGCCAATCAACGAGTAGGTCAGGCTCATCGCCAGATATGCGGCCATGATGAGAATGAAAATGGAGACGGCCGGCGCCGTTTGCGTCATGGTTTTGGCAACGTTGGTCAGGTCGGCGTAGCCGATTGCCCCGGCCAGGCTGCTGTTTTTGGTGAGGTTCAGGAACTGGCTGATTAGCGGAGGAATGATAACGCGCAAGGCTTGGGGAAAAGTAACCTGGCGCAGCGTACTCATTGGCGACAGGCCCAACGCCCGCGCCGCCTCTATCTGTCCTCGGCCGACGGACTGAATGCCGGCCCGCACGATTTCGGCGATGAAAGATGAAGTGTACATCACCAAACCAATCAGCAGCGCGAGCAGGCCGCCCGAGACGGTGAAGCCGCCGGTAATACGTCCGAAGGTTCCCTGGGGCGCCGGCTGGGATACTGCGAAAGGAGCGCCGCCACCGGCTACGCTGATGATTATCCAGGCCACTGCGCCAATGGCTATTGCCGTGGTGATTCCCCACATCAGCGGGTAGGATGCAGCGCCGGTAGCCACTTCCCGCAGGATCTGCCGGCGGTGAACCCCGACGCCGGCAACGATGCCGCCTACCGCCAGCGCCAACCAGATCGCCGCCGACCCTTCGGGGAAGGGAAAGGGAACAGATATGCCGGCGTTGTTCACATACACCCGGTCGGCGATGGCATAGCCTTGCCGAACCGGGGGCAGCGCCAGCACCATATAGAACCAGAAGTACAGCTGAATCAGCAGGGGCACGTTGCGGAAAACCTCAATGTACGCCTGGGCCAGCCTGGCTACCAGCCAGTTGCTCGACAACCGCGCCACGCCGACGAAGATACCCAGCAGCGTGGCCAGAATAACGCCCACCACGGAAACCACGATAGTGTTGACGGCGGCTACCGCGAATGCGTACAGGAACGTATCCGTAGTTTCATAAGGGAGGAAATGCTGGCCTATAGGCGCCTGGTAAGAACGGGACAGGAAGCTGAACCCGTAGGGTATCTCCCGCTCCTCAATGGCATTGGCGATGTTGAGGAGAAACCAGGCCACCAGGAACACTACCAGGAACCCCGACACGATTTGCGCCGTCCACTGGAGCGCTTGGGCGTGTCGCCAGACCGGGATACCCTGGTAGGTCAGGTTCAGATATTGACGCATTGCAGCCACGGCTTGCCTGTAGTCCCAACGCGCGCCCTCGCTTCGCGTCGCAACGATGACAAACTCGCGTGCATTGTAGCGCAAATCGGAGAGGCGCGCGCGTCGGAAAACCGCGGGGTAAAATCCGGTTCCCGCCTATGGGAGAATGACGGCCGCGGCCGCGGGGATGACGGTTATGACAAATAATTGGGGTGGCCGGCCCAAGCCGACCACCCATAAACTGCACTCGCTGCGGGAACGGTAGTTGATTAGCGCAGCGGAGCCGCGTAAATCTGTCCACCCTTTGGGCAGTCTCCACAGGGAGCATCGGCCCACAGGGCGTTGCGTCCGCCTTCCCGAGGCAGGTTGATGCCGTTCGGCCCCAGGTTGCGGTCGTAAATCTCGCCGTAGTTGCCGACCGCCCGGATGACGTCCTGTGCCACGGTGTTGTCGAGGCCCAAGGGTTCCTGACCGAAGGAGTTTTCTACATACCCCAGCAGTCGGTCGACTTTGGTGTCCTCCGTGGCGGCGGATGGCAGGTTGGTCGAGCTGATGCCGTAGGCTTCGGCGTAAATCAGAATGGACATCACGGTCTTCACGATGTCGAACCACTGGTCATCCCCGTGGGGAACCACCGGGCCCAACGGTTCTTCAGAGATGGTTTCCGGCAGAATGATGTGGGCGTCCCGGTCGCTCAGCGACGTTCCCAAAGCCGCCAACTGCGAACGGTCGTTGGTGAAGGCGTCGCACTGCCCTTCTTCGTAAGAGGCAATCACTGCGGCAGTGTCTTCAAAAGTCAGGGCTTCAATGTTCAATGCGTTCTGGTTGGAGAAGTCCGCCAGGTTAAGCTCAGTGGTGGTGCCTTGAGTCACGCAAACGGTGGCGCCTTGCAAATCGTATGCGCTGGTGATGCCCAGGTCCTTTTTAATCATAAAGCCCTGGCCATCGTAAAACATGGTTTGGGCGTAGTTGCCCCACTGGGCATCGCGGGAGGTCGTCCAGGTGACGGTGCGAACCAGCACGTCAACCTCCCCGGACTGGATAGTCGGGCCGCGCTCGGCCGCGGTAATCAGGCGAATTTGGATTTTGTTGGGGTCGCCGAGAACGGCGGCGGCAATAGCCCGGCACAAGTCAATGTCAAAGCCGACGTTGTTGCCCTCTCCATCGAGGTAGCCGTAGCCGGGAACGTCGTTGCGGCTGGCGCAGATTACCTCATCGCGAGCCCGAATCGCATCCAGGCGGCTTTCGCCCTGGTTGTTCATTGAAGTGGCCTCGGTGGCGGCCGGCGCGTCGGTAGATTCCTGCATCGCCTCGGTGGCGGCCGGCGCATCGGTAGATCCCTGCATCGCCTCAGTGGGGGTAGCGGCAGCGGCGGGGTCGGTTCCGGCAGCAGGCGCCGGAGGTTCATCATCTCCGCAGGCCAAGGCTGCTGCGAAAGCCAGCATTATAGCCAAGCCGGCCGCATATTTGATTATCGGTTTCATTCTTGACAATCCTCCGTTGATGTCGCGCGATTTGTGGCGCAACACGCCATTTTTTCACTTTCGATTGTACCACGCCTTGCGGATCTTCGCGCCGGGTTTTGGAACAGACTATGCGGAATCCCTGCTGCGTGAACGGCGCACTATTAATTCACCTGAATTGCCAGAGATTGAGCGCAGTTCCGCCGAAGATTTTCCGCATATCTTGCGGCGGACACCATTCCTCCATCTGCCGCATCGTGTAGCGCAGGGAGTTGCGGTAACCCTCCCGGTTGGCGCAGCGCGGCCAGTCGGAACCCCAAATCATGCGCTCGGGGCCGAAGGCGTTGTAGGCCATTCGCACCCAGGGCGGCGTCTTGCGATAAGGAAAGGGCGGGGCGCTGATTTCACCCATGCCGTGAATCTTGATAACCGTGTTGGGGTGGCGCGCCAGAGTCAAAGCCCGCCGGAATGTTGCTTCCGGCGGCATTTCCGAAGCGCCAACAGCGTAGATGCCCATGCCGGCCAGATGCTCGATGATAACCGTCAGGTTAGGCAGCGCGGATAGCAGAGCGTCAAACTCGGCGGAGGCGAAAACGTCGGCCGGGCCGCCCACGCTGACCGACATATCCAGGTCTGCGGCGGCGCGCCACAGAGCCAGCGAGTCGCTGCCTGGCGAGCGGTGAAAGTTGCGGATGCGCAGCGACTCAGCGCCGGCGTTGCGCAGGCCGGCCAGCCTGTCCGGCGCCATCGGATCGTTCACGTCAACCCGGCAAACTGCCGAGAAGCGGCCAGGGAAACGCCGGACGCATTCCAGCGCGTATGAATTGTCCAGCGTTGCCGTGGACTGCACCAACGCCGCTTTGGCAACGCCGTTCAGCTCCATCTGCGCCAGCAGCATCTCTACCGGCTCGTAGTGGTCGCGTCCAATGTGTACGTGCGTATCAACGATTTGCACCAGGGAAGCTCACTCTCGTTCGCCTGGCCCGCCGCTCCCATTTTCCCAACCCGTCGCGCCCGCCGGCTTACGCGACGCCCGGTCGCTAGAATACACGAGGGGGCGATTTTTGTATAATGCCGTCAGAACTACCCGGAGGAGGCCAACATCATGGCGAATATCGTACCGGGAATGGGAACGCCGCATAGTCCGCAGCTGAGTACGCCGCCGGAGCTGTGGCCGGAACACGCTAAACGGGATATGAACAATCCGGCCCTGCACGCGCCTGACGGCAAGGTTTATACCTACGAGCAACTGCTGGATATGACCGACTCGGCTATGGAGCGAGAGCTGACGCCCGAGAAGTTTGCGGCTCGTTACGAAGCCTGCCAGCGGGGCATCGCCGGCCTGCCCTCCGCCTTTGCCGAGGCTAACCTGGACGCGCTTATCATCATGGGCAACGACCAGCAGGAGCAGTTTCACGACGACAATATGCCGGCCCTGGCCGTATATTGGGGCGCGACCATCCGGAACGTCCCTCCCCGTGTGCCGGCAAATGCGCCGGCCAGCCGCAAGGCATCCGCCTGGGGCTGGGCCGCCGACCGGGAAATTGATTACCCGGTTCAGCGCCGCCTGTCGCTGCACCTTATCGAGTCCCTGGTGGAAGAGCAGTTCGACGTGGCGCATACCCGCCGCCTGCCGGAGGGCATCGGGATGGCCCACGCCTTCGGGTTCGTGTACCAGCGGATAATGGCGCCCCGGCAGACGCCCACGGTTCCGCTGATGATAAACACCTACTACCCTCCCAACCAGGTTACGCCACAGCGATGCTACGAGTTCGGGCGCGCGGTGCGTCGAGCGGTGGAATCCTGGGACGAAGACCTGCGGGTGGGCGTGATAGCATCCGGCGGCCTCAGCCACTTTGTGGTGGATGAAGACCTCGATATGACATCTATTGACGCCTTCCGCAACCGGGACGCCGATACGCTGTGCAACCTGCCCCGGGAAAAGCTGAACTCCGGCAATTCGGAAATACGCAACTGGATTGCGGCGGCCGGCGCCTCCGAACACTTGACTGCCCGGCTATTGGACTATGCGCCCTGCTATCGCTCGCCGGCTGGCACCGGCTGCGGCATGGGTTTCGTCGCCTGGGAATAGACCGGCCGCTGACCGCCAACTGGTATTGCCACCGCATCAAAAGGAGGTACGCCTTATGATTTCACAGGCCGATAACATCGCGCTGACCCGGGTAGGCCCCGGCTCTCCGATGGGCGAGCTGCTGCGCCGCTACTGGATGCCGGCCCTGCTGTCCTGGGAATTGGCTGAACCCGACGGCGCGCCCGTGCGGGTCAAGCTGCTGGGAGAGCAACTCGTAGCCTTCCGCGACACCGATGGACGCATCGGGCTGCTGGAGGAGCTGTGCCCTCACCGTCTGGCCTCTCTGTGGCTGGGGCGCAACGAGGAGTGCGGCCTGCGTTGCGTCTATCACGGCTGGAAGTTCGACGTCAACGGTCAGTGCACCGATATGATGAACGAGCCGGCCGACAGCGACTTTCCGTCCAAGATGACCACCACGGCCTACCCGACCGTGGAACTGGGCGGCGTCATCTGGGCCTACATGGGGCCGAAAGAGCATTTGCCGCCGCCGCCCCGGTTCGAGTGGGCCGCCGCCCCGGAGACCCACCGCCACGTGACCAAGAACATCCAGGAATGCAACTGGCTCCAAGCCCTGGAGGGAGGCATCGACTCGGCACACGCGACCATCCTGCACCGGACGCTGCGGCCCGAGACTACTCACGCCGGCCTGCGGATTGATACTCCCCACGTGCAGGGCCGTCCGCCGGAACTGGAAGTTGACGTTACGGACTACGGCTATCGCTACGCCGGCATACGGTCGCTGGGCGATGAGGGCAACCATGTGCGCGCCTACCACTTCGTGATGCCCTTCCACCAGATCCGAGCCAGCCAGCGGGGGTATCGGGGCAAGCCAGGGCCGGTGGGCTTCCTAGCGTCCGGCCATATGTGGGTGCCGATGGACGACCACAGCGTGATGGTCTGGAACTGGGATTTATCTTACGACGACCCCATTGAACCGGAGGAACGTCTGGAGATGGACCGCAGCTATGGCCGCGGGCCCGAGCATATGATGGACAGATTCCGCACCAGGGTTAACCGAGGCAACAACTGGATGATTGACCGGGCCGTGCAGAAGACAGAGACTTTCAGCGGCATCGACGGCGTGAACGCCCAGGACGTGGCGGTGCAGGAGAGCATGGGCTACATCGTTGACCGCTCGCGGGAGAACCTGAGCCGCACCGATATGGCCATCGTGTACGCGCGCCGACAGCTGTTGCAGGCCACACGCACGGTAGCCGAGGGCGGCGTCCCGCCCGGCGCCGGCGATAACTACTATATGCTGCGTCCGGCCCAAGCCATCCTGCCGGTAGGAGTCGATTGGCGCGACGCTCTGTGGGACGACCTGTACCCGGATGGTGCGCAAGGGCGGAACGGGAAGTAGGCCGCGACGGAGTGGGTTTCGCCGGCAGTTGAGCGCGGTCGCGCGCGACGGCGCCTGCCGGCGTATGGTAAATTAACCCTACCATACGCCGTCGGAAACAAAGTACTATGGCTACCATCAACGACTTCTCTGACATCCTATCGGCCATGGAGCAGAACCCTGAGCTCGAGGAGGCCATGCGTAACCACGTGCTGGGGGCAGAGCTCCGCCAACTGCCGGCCATCGTTCGCCAGCAAGGGGACCAACTTGCCCAGTCCTTGGCAAGGTTGGACGAGTTGGCGATAACACTCAGGAACGTCACGGAGCAAATCTCAGGCTATGCGCTTGCCAGCAGTCGGGTTATCGCAACCACCGCTGAACGCCAGGATCGCCTTGAGCTAGACATCGCCGAACTCAAGGCCGCCCAAGCCCGGCTGGAAGCAATCGTACAGGAAATAAGAGAAAGCCAAGCTCGCATGGAGGGCGACATAGTCGAACTGAAAGCCGACGTTTCGGAACTCAAAGCCGACATGGTCGAGGTTAAAGCCGACGTTTCGGAACTCAAAGCCGACATGGTCGAGGTTAAAGCCGACATTTCGGAACTCAAAGCCGACATGGTCGAGGTTAAAGCCGACGTTTCGGAACTCAAAGCCGATATGGTCGAGGTTAAAGCCGACGTTTCGGAACTCAAAGCCGACATGGTCGAGGTTAAAGCCGACGTTTCGGAACTCAAAGCCGACATGGTCGAGGTTAAGGCCGACGTTTCGGAACTCAAAGCCGACATGGTCGAGGTAAAGGCCGACGTTTCGGAACTCAAAGCCGATGTTTCGGAACTCAAAGCGGGACAAGCCACAACCAACCGCCGTTTGAACCGCATTGAAGGCCAACTCGGCAACCTCAACGGCTGGCGACTGGAAAGCGACGTGCACAAGAACATTTCCAGCATCGTGTACCGTTATCTGATGCTGGAAGGCGCCTACGTCCTGAAGAGCGGGATTTTGCCACAGACCAATGAACTGGACAGCATCCTGCGCCAAGCCCGTATTGACGGACGTATCTCCCGCGAGCAGATAATAGATCTCGTTGAAACTGACATCATCGTCATTGCGGAGGATGATGACGGGCAGAAGCGCGTTATCGTTGCCGAGGTGTCGCAAACCTTGGCTGACAGCGATATTACTCGCGCCGCCCAGCGCGCCGGAATCATGGGCGTCGCTATGGAAACAGATTATATCCCGGTTGCCATCGCCCCGACGGTCGCCCCGCAACAGCGTGAACTCGCAGCATCCCAGGGCGTTACCATAGTCCAATTCCCCGACCCCAACGCCTCGCCACAGCGTCCGAACGACCGGACAACGCCGTAAATTGCCATTTGCCGGTCGAGATAGCTCGAATTCGTGTCAAAGGGCAACCGTAGTTGCCCTTTCCTTTTCCGCCGCCGTCGGTCAGGGAAATTCTGTGCAATCCAGGTTCAACGCCTTATATCGATCAGTAATTCCCTAGCTCTGGCAGAAACTCGCCCATAATCCGGGATACGCTGCGACTGGATTACATTTCGGAGCGCATCTTCCGCCCGTCCTGCTCTTACAATCCTGCGCGCCTGGCTCACACGAGTTCGACTGCCGCTTTCCGTGTAGCCTTCATGGCGCATCAGCATTTCAACTATGTTGCGATCATACAGGCTTCGGTCAGCAAAGTAATCAAAATACTCAACGAAGCAGCCCTTCCCAATACTCCTCAAGCTTCTTTCCAACTGGGCATCGTCCATTCGACAGCCTCCGGAGAATTTGAAAAAACCGGGGCCGCCCGAAACGAGCCCCGGTTCTTCGCTGGTAGCAACAGCGAAGCCTAGCCTTCCTTCAGCGCCGGTATCACTTTGGTGCCCAGCAGCTCTACGGAGCGCATGACGTCTTCGTGTGGCATATGCCCTTCGTTGCCGTAGATCAGGATGTAGCCGGGTTCCAGGTCTTTGCGGATGTGGCGCAGCTTTTCGGTTACGGTTTCCGGGCTGCCCACGACAATGTTGTAGGCGGCTTGCAAATCTTCATAGGTCATACGCCGGCCCATGGTGCCGGTGCCGATGAGAGGGCGTGACATTTTGATCCGCAGGGCTTCCCTGGACTGGTAGCCGGGCGGGTCGTTGAACTCCATCGGGCCGCGGTTGCGGTGATTTTCGGTCCACAGGAACGTTCGACCAATCTCCTGAGCCTTTTCGTCGGTGTCGGCGACCAGGCAGCGAATAAGGTAGCCGAAGTGTTCGGGCCCAGCTTCGTAACCTTCTTCAGCGGCGGTTTCGTGGTAGATCCCCTTCAGCTGCTTAGTGAGGTCAAGCAGGGACCCCAGGTTCATATACGGGTAGCGATGCCTGGCGGCCCAGATTACCGACTCCGGACTCCCCGTGCCGGGGAACCATACGGGTGGATGCGGCTTCTGAATGGGAACCACCCAGGGGTTGACCATGCGGTGCGGCCAGTATTCGCCTTCCCAGCGGAAAGGCCCGGGCTGCGTCCAGCATTTGACGATAAGGTCGTGGGCTTCCTCAAAACGGGGGCGGTTTTCGGTGGGCGGGTAGCCGGCGTGCAGGGTTTCAACGGCGGTGCCGCGGACGAAACCGGAGATGATGCGCCCGCCGCTGATGCAGTCCAGCATGGCGATTTCTTCGGCCATTTTCACGGGGTCGTTGACTGCGATGACATTGCCCAGCATGGCGATTTTAGCTCGCTTGGTGCGCTGGGTGATGACCGCGGCGTCAACATTCACGGACGGCTTCATGCACCAGTAGGAGCTGTGATGCTCGTTGGACATGATGCCGTCGAAGCCTACTTCATCGGCCAGCTGGTACTGGTCGTGGTAGTTGCGGTATAGGACGTGGGCTTTCTCGGGGTCAAAGTAGGTGTTGGGGAAGTGCATTCGCCCCGATTCGTATGGTTCCAGGTCGCTTTCGGTGACATGGCCGTAAGGTTGTTCCGAGAACCAGAATACTTCAAGTTCGTGCGCCATAGTGATTGCTCCTTTTTTGCGGTGGCGGCCTCGTCTTTGCCGGGCTGGCGGGAATGAAGCGGCGAGGCTAGAGGGTGTTCAGAAACCCGGTGACGGCGGCGATGAACTCGGCGCGCTTTTCCACTGCCGGGGAGTGTCCGCAGTTATCTATGATGCGGAGCTGGCTTCCCTGGATCGCCTGCTGAAAGAGGTGGCCGCACTCAACAGGAATAATGGCGTCCTGGTTGCCCCACACTATTAAGGTGGGCGTTTCCACGCGGGCAAGCGTATGGGGCAGGCTCGGGTTGTGGAGGTAGGGCTTCCAGCACAGCTGGGAGGCCATGATGGCGTTGGAATGCACTACGAGCTGCTCCTCGGGGGTCAGCTCGCGAGTGTAATGTTCGTAGTTCTCGACTTGGTCCGGGTCATAGAAGCGCTGCTTGAGGCGGGTCGCGGCCGAGACCATGAAGACCTCGGCGATTTCGCTCTCCCGCGGCTTGATGCCGGCAGCGTCCACTAGAATAAGTGCGTCGATGTTGTGATCGCCCATGGCGGCCATTTCGGCGGAGACCCAGCCGCCCATTGAGGATCCCATAAGCACGATGTCTTGTAATCCCAAAGCGTCGATGAACATATGGTTGAAGTGGGCCACGTCGGTGATGGTTTTCACCCAAGCCGGGGCTTCGGTGCCGTTAAAGCCCGGCTGGCTGGGAACGAAGACGGTGTACTCGGCGGCCAGGTCCTGGTGCCAGGGCTGCCAGCCGTTGGAGCCGCCGGCGCCGTGAAAGAACACCAGAGGAGGGCCATTGCCGCCGGAATACATTTCCACGGCGACGCCGTTGACGTTCACCGTAGTGCGGGAACCGCTCTGAACTGTGGTCATACTGCTTTCCTGTGCGAGGGTAGGGATGCCGCTATTCTGTTACAGGGGCCGCCGTATGTCAAGGCAAACCCTCCCCTGTCATCTATGGGTGCTTGGGCTGCGCGCCTTATAGGATGCGGCCCTGGCCGGTAGGTTCCACCTTTCGCCGGAATGACGGTGTAGGGCATTGGGAGGTGGTGTGGCAGGGGCCGATTTAAGAACAGCAGGGGCGAGCCTTTCGGCTCGCCCCTGCCCGAGTAGGTTGGTTGCCTGGCGTAAGACCCGCGGCTAGGCGGTGCGGCGGCCCATTACGACGGCCGCTATTGCGATGATGGCGGCGATGATGGCCACTATCAGCGCGATGATGCCCATGGATCCCGAACTCCCGGCGGGCCCCATTGGGCCGGCAGCTCCCGCCGCACCAGGAGGGCCCGGCGGGCCGTTTATGCCTTTCGCTCCTTGCGCTCCGTCTCTACCCGGCGGGCCCGGCTCACCGGGAGGGCCCGCCGGCCCGACCGGGCCTACGGCTCCAGGTTCACCGGGCTCGCCCGGGGGTCCCGGCTCACCGGGGTTTCCCGGCGCGCTGGGCCCGCTGCCGCCGGGTGCATCCAGGTCGGCGGCGAGGTTAACCACCGCGCGGTGTCCGGACATCCATTCAAAACTGTAATCGGCCATCCGCTGGCCTACCATAAAGGTTATGGTGTTTTCGCCGGCGGGGGGCTGCATAAGCGTCAGCTCAAACTTGCCGCCGGGCATAGTCTCGGTGGTGGCGAACTCCTCCTTGCCGGCCATGGCTACTACCATGGTGCCTTCGGGGACGGGGATGCCGTCAGCGGAGGCCGTGCCGAAAATGAAGGCCGGCGGGAGGTTGACGCTGGGCGTCTCTGTCTCCTGGGCAGCGGCCAGGCCAAAGGGGAGAGCTAGCAGCAGGGCCACCAGGGCCGCCGCTGCAATGGTTGCGTATCTCTTCATGACAATCTGCTCCTGTTTTTTTGATGGTGGATATTTTACCAGATGGGCGAGCGGAGTGAACAGTATGGGAACGATGGGCTTCCGGTTGCTCACTCCCGCTCTTTTGGTGGTTGTTTGTCCCCTCCCCCATTAAATAAGGAGGGGCGCTTCCTTGTCCGTTTTCCGATGATTGGATCAGCGTGGCTTGCCCGCCTACCATACCATCAGGTTCCGGCAGTTGCCGCCGGCGCTGCACGTCAGGCTGCGGCTCTTGCCGCCCAGCGCCACATCCTCAACATCCTCCGTCACCGGTACCCAGTAGGCTTCGCCAGCTACCAGCTCATCCAGGGTGTTGAGGCCGGCGAACTCCGGACGCGGGTCGTAGAACAGCCTCTCCTTGCTCACCCCGTCAAAATAGAAGACGTCCAGCAAGTCGTCGCCCAGCTCATCCAGCGCCTCAGACGCCGGGGCGCCGGAGCCGATGATCCCTTCGGGAAGGATGTCCACGTTGCCAATGGCCACCGTGTTGTTGACCTCCAGCAGGACACTGTAATCGCCGGGGTCAAAGCCCGGGATAACAATATCCTCCACCGTGACCGCCCCATCGCGGTCGGTGCCGGGCGTTCCCGCCGGCATTACGTCCCGCCCGCCGATTTCAATCCGGCTGACGCGGGAGTGCACCGGCATCTTCCCCGCCGACAGCGTGATTTCATCGCCGGGCTGCCCTTCACCGGGGTCAACCATAATGATGGACGCCGGCGCTTCGTACTCGCCCAGCCGCACCAGGTCGCTGTACTTGGCTTCAACTGCGCTGGTTGAGGGGATGGGCGCGCTGCCGTCCACCTGATGCTCGACGAACCAACGCCCGGAACCGTCGGCGTACACGCTGTACTCCCATCCCGCCGGATTTACCGTTCCAGGCGCCCACCAGGTTTGTGCGGCCTTCAAACTCCCAACCCTGCCGAGCGGTCCATCCGCGGCTGTCGCAGTTGCCGGGGTTGCCGATGCGGAAGTGCTCCAGGGGCCGAAGGTGTCGGCGCAGGTGACGCGCACTTGCACCTGGTAGGATTGGTCGTTGGTGAGGCCGGTAATCAGCGCCGCCCCGGACAGGTTGCGCTGGTTGACGGTAATCGTGCCGGTAAAGGCCATCCGGCCCCCGGTAGTGGAAGTGGTTTGAAAACCGGTTCCACCCTCAGCGCAGGCGCCTTGCTGAGCGCTGCCGGGGCCGGGGTTAGGCCGGGCGAGGCGGCCGAAGAGGGCCATGGTGCCTGCAACGGCGAGGACCGTTATGGTCAGGGGCCCTGACCCCGTAATTTTTTGCAGCTTAGGTTTCATTGTAGGTAAATCCCTAGCATTGGGATTGGTCTGGGGTTCCGTAATAAGCCGGAACGACGGTGTGAGATTGGCCGGCAGGGCGGCCACCTCGGGAGGGAGGAGAGTAGCTCCCCCTTGTTGAGATGGGTTGGTTGTCAGAATCAGGATTTACGGGATGTTGCGATTTTCAGGATTCTCAGGATTCTGGGGTTGCCTCCTTAATGCGGGTTGCAGCGTATGCCGGGCATTCGCGGCGCATTATAAACCGGGAAGTATTACGGGAGTATTACGATAATGGGCCAATTTAGCCCAATTTTGGGGGAATTCTTGGGAAACCCACGGGATGAAGCGGCCGGACAAGCCCCGGCATTTGACATTACACCTGCCATATCGTTAGCATATGCGCCGTAGCAGCCGGCCGGGCCCTGAATTACCGAAATTACCGCATAAGCCGACGGCCGGGCCGGCGTTTTTCGTTCCGCCGGCAGCGAAGAGGAGGCCAGCGTTATGTTCGTGCGGCGCGACCTTGCCGATACCGTACCCACCCGGGAAGGCAATATGCACTTCGTCAAGCAGGGTTCCGGCTATCCGCTGGTGATGCTCCACCCACTGGGAACCTCCACTTGGGCCTGGAGCGGCGTCATTGACGCTTTCAGCCGCCACTATACCTGCTACGCCTTCGATATGCTGGGCCACGGCAAATCCGACAAGCCTGCCCGCCATTTCAACATCCCGGATTACGCTCAGGCGCTGGACGATGCCTGTCAGATACTCAACATCCACCGGGGTCATTACGTGGGCAATTCCGTAGGGGCCGTGCTGGCGGTTGAGATGGCGGCGTCTTTCCCCGACCGACTGGACAAGCTGGCTCTGGTGGGTGCCCCGGTGTGGGATGCGCGCTCTGCTCCGGAGCGCCTCGCTGAAGCCGCCGCCGGCTACGACGCCGACGGCCTGCCCGTTCCCCGCACGCCGGAGCAGGCCAAAGCAGCCACTACCTTCGCCGAGCCGCGCCCGGAATGGATCGCCGCCCTCAACGACGCCCGCGCTCAGGCCGGCCCCTGGGTCAAGAAGCTCCACGAATCCCTGGCCTGGTACGACATCATGGCGCGACTGCCCCTGGTGAAGGCCCGCGAGACCCTGGCGCTGTACGGCGAGCTTGACCGCCTGCGCGACGGCGCCGAACTGCTCCACAACAACATCGTCCGCGCCCGCAAGCACATCATGCCGGGCGTCGGTCATATCCCGCAGATCGAAGACCCGGAAGGCTTCGTCAGCGCCCTGCTTGCGTTTCTGAAGCCGGGCTCCTGACTTTGCCGCCAACCCGCCGGACAACTAATCAGCCATGCCAAGCATATACGTAAAAGCGCGCGACCGGAGCGGCCCGCTGCTCCGCGCCACCAAGCTCAAGACGGACGCCAGGCCGTCTTCCCTCGTCGTGCTGGGCGCCGGCACTGCCGGCAGCCGGCGGGCCCTATGGTTTTTGCAGCGCATGTCGGAACTCTCCCAGCTGCGGCGGGTTCAAAGCGCCGTCTTCTACGACTGCAACGAGCTGACCATCTCTTACGTGCAGCGATTCCTGCGCAAGTTTCTGGGCAAATCCAAGCATGGCCAGGGCGTGCAGGTTCTGTTCCCCAGTTACATACCCATGGCCAACGGCTTTATGCGCAACCCCCGACGGTTTGAAGAATACGAGGGGCCGCTGGAACGGGATATGGACAACATCGTCAGCCAAATCACCGCGCAGTCCGAGAGCGCCGGGCGCGCCCCCGACACAATCATCGAGTTTCTGGGGTTCTCCGGCCATTCGGTCCCCAGCGGACGCCTCCATCGCAAGCTCCGCGTAGCCTTTCCCGCCAGCGTCCTGCTGCCGGTGCTCACCCTGCCGGAAGAGCACGCCTCCAAAGAGTGGACCCGACGCTACATCTGGGAGCGCTACGAAAACCTGCTCGAAGACGCCAACTGCCTGCTGACCGGGCTGTCGCCCGGCAGCAACGGCGACGAAGACCTCCGACTCGTCACCGCCCTGGCCGGGTTCGAGGCCGCCGAGCTGGCAGAGGGATTCGGCGGCAGCAGCCAGCTTGCCGTTGCCTATGGCCGGGTCTTCCCCGCCTCCGGGGGCTGGCTGGGCATGGGCACCGTGCGGCGCAAAATGCCGATTACGCGCAAGTTCGAGTGGCTTCGCTTCCCACCCTGGTGGCAGGAATACGCCGCCATCGGCTCGGAAAACGGACCCTCAATGTCCATTGCCGACGCCATTTGGGCCACCCTCGAACCACCGTCGCAAATGGTGCCGGGTGTACGCGAACCGTACAACTCCCCCCAGGAAATCATGGTTTCCCTGCCCGTGCACCCGGACTCGCTGGAACCCATGGCCGCGTATACTGCGGAAGCGCTGGAGCGCAGCAACTTCTTCACCCAGCTCCCCAATGTCGACATTGCTTTTAATACCGCCCGCTTCAGCGAGGGACTTTCCAAAGACCCTTATCTCCACGTATCGCGGCTCTATCCCGTGCTGGGCCAGCTCGCTCCCGTCATGGATATTCTCCACCCCGGGATCAACCATGACGATACTTCAACCGCATCGGTTCGCGACACCGGCTTTGGCTCGTATCACCATATGGATGCGCCCTCCGCTGCCCGCTCCCTCCCGTCGCCCAACCCCCCCAATGACGACTGGGAGCAAAACGTGCGCTATATTTAGCAAAATATGGGAATTTTACTAAATAATTGACAGAGAAATCAATTTGACTCCCCACATCTTTTTGCATTATAATGCCCCAAGCCACAGCGGGGCGTCCCTGCCCAAACCTACTTTCAGAGAGCGAACAAGCCCGGTTCAGCCGGATACACTCCAAATCAGACCAACCGTAAATAGCCGCTTCGCCAGAAGCGGGAATATCTAACCTGCAAGGGGGTTGTAGCGCCATGCCGCCGAAACTGCAAAACCGAATTTTCCATATCCGCCGCAACAATCCCCATCGTTTGGGGAACCAGCAAGACCGGGCACGCGACGGCGTCCCCCCGCCCATCGTATCCGTGGCCGTAGGAACCGCCGGCTACAAGCGCAGCTGGAAGTGGGCCATGCGCATGGGCGAGGCCGGAGTGCTTGACCGCGTCCAGAGCCTCCTCATGTACGACTGCAACCAGGGCAGCATCGACGCCATCGACTCCGAAACCCAGTCCATGCGTCGCAATGTCCGCTCCGGCAGCCTGCCCATCATCCTGCCGGGATATCTCCCCAAGGTCGACGGCTTCCTGCGCGACCCCAACGCCTTCAAGGAATTCTACGGCCTGATCCACCGCGATATGGAGAAAATGGTGGACACCGTAGCCCGGCGTTCCGAAGAAGTAGGCTCTCCTCCCCAGATCATCCTGGAGTGGCTCGGCTTCGGCGGCCACGCCAAGCTGGGAGGAATCCTGCACGGTATGCTGCGCGAAAGGTTCCCCGACGCCCTTTTCCTTCCCATCATCCTCATGCCTCGCGAACACGTCCTCGAGGAAAATATGCGCCGCGAAACCTGGGGTGCCTACGAGGAAACCATGGGCATCAAGGATCCCAGGTATCTCAACACCAACCAGGCCGCCTCCAACGGCAACAACGTCAAAATGTTCCCCGCTCTGGTCACCGACAACCGCCTCTCCCGGGACTATCAGCGGCTGGACAACAACTTGGCCATTGGCTTGGCCTCCATGGAAGCTGGAATGCGCGACCGCATTGACAGCGGCTCCTTGTCCGAAACCGTAGCCAGCTTCGGCGACTACTCCAACGGCTGGTTCGGTATGCGCGTAATGAACCGCCGCCTCGACGTGGCCGACGTGCCTCAGCGCAGCCGCTGGTTCGGCCCGTTGCGCGGTCGCGAGCTGGTCGTCGTCAACGACGACGCCAAGCAACTCACCTGGACCATCAAAAAGTCCATGTGGGAAATTCTCGACCCGCATCTTAAAGGCATGAACCTCGCCGAGCACGGGCCCTTTGAAGAAGACGTTCCAATGCGGATGGTCATTACCCTCCCCGTTGAAACCACTGGCCTCGGCGAAATCGAGAGCGACGTCCGCGACCAGCTCGACCGGGAGAATTTCGAAAGAGCCTACCCCAACCTCACCTGGTCCTTCGCTTCAGCCAACTTCCAGGAAAACCCGGACGACCGGCATATGCACATATCCCTCTTCTACCCATTGCAGACCGAAAACATCGGCAGCATCACCAACATCATGCTCAACAGCGACACTACGGCGCAGACCAGCGGAGACCTGAAGCCAATCGGCTTCGGCACTGGCCACTACATTGGCGTCAGCCCCGAAGAACTGCGATCCCAAAACTCCTACGGCTTCCTCTCCCGCGGCGAGGACATTTGGAACCGGAGGCAGCGGCGGCGGCACCAACAGGAACATCGCACCGCCGTTGAAACCCCACCCGGTCAGAACGGCAACGGCGCCGGCCACGAGAACGGCTACGGTCACGAAAACGGCAGCAGCTACGAGAACGGCGCCGGCGGCGGCTTCCGTCCCTAGACAAACCTGCCACCCACGCCACCCTGTGGCAAACCGCATTGGGGCGACTGGTACAGTCGCCCCAATGCGTTATAACCCAGGCCCCCGCGTCCACATCAATTGACACTTCCGCCGCCGCCGCCGTAGAATTGCCCGGCAATCGGGGCCGCGCCGCGCCGCCAGCCCCTCACCCGACAAAAACAATAGACATAGGAGACCCTGAACCATGGCAACCAAAGCCTTCCTGCTGGTCGAAACCGCCGTTGGACGCACCCGCGACGTCGCCACCACCCTGCGCGAACTGGGCGGCATCGAGTCCGTGGACGTAGTCACCGGCCCTTACGACATTATCGCCGTCATCTCCGGCGACGATATGTCCGTCGTGGGGAACCTGGTAACAGAGAAAATTCACACCGTTACCGGAGTGGTTCGCACCGTAACCTGCGTCGCCGTGGACGCCTGATTGCCCGGCCCACTCCTCAACTCCAACCCAATGCGCCAATAGCAGGGAGGCTCCGTGGAGTATCGCTTCACTCCCGACGACGACCGATTCCGCGGCGAGCTGCGCCAATTCATCCAGTCCCAGCTGCCCCCGGGCTGGGAGGGCGGCGGTCGCTGGCCGGAAGAATACGACTGGGACTTTACCATGCGCCTGCGCGGCCGTCTGGCCGAAAAAGGCTGGCTGACCATGCACTGGCCGGCAGAGTACGGCGGGCAGGACGCATCCCCGGTTCGCTCTGCCATCTACAACGAAGAACTGGCCTATCTCCGCGCGCCCGGCCGGGATATTTTCGGCGTGCGGATGCTCGGCCCAACTCTGATGCTCCACGGCAGCCATGAGCAGAAACAGACCCACCTGCCTCCCATCGCGCGCGGTGAAATCCAGTGGTGCCAAGGCTACAGCGAGCCCGAGTCCGGCTCCGACCTGGCCTCCCTCAGTACCCGCGCCGTACGCGATGGCGACGAGTACGTCATCAACGGCGCGAAAATCTGGACCACCCTGGCGCACCGCTCCGACTGGATTATGTGCCTGGCCCGCACCGACCCTGAGGCTCCGCGACACCGGGGCATCAGCTTCATCTTGGTGGACATGAAATCCCCCGGCGTTGAGGTCCGTCCGGTCATCAATATGGCCGGCGGCCATGAGTTCAACCAGGTGATTTTCGACAACGTGCGCGTGCCCGCCAGCAATGTGGTCGGCGAAGAAAATCGGGGCTGGTACGTGGCAGTAACGCTGCTGGACTTTGAACGCTCCGGCATCGACTACTCCGCCATCGCCCGCCGTCTGCTGGACGACACCCGGGAGTATGCCGACAAGGTCTCGCGCAACGGCCGCCGGGCCACTCAGATCCTCTGGGTGCGCAACCTGCTGGCCGACCGCTACGTGGAGTGCGAAGTGGCCCGCCTGATGGCCTACAACGTAGCCTGGATGCAGGGCGAAGGGCAGGTTCCCAACAAAGAAGCCTCCATGAGCAAGGCCTTTGGCAGCGAAACCCTGCATCGCGCCGCCAACTCCGTCCTGGAAATCGCCGGCTTGCCCGGCGCGCTGTCCCGTCCAGAACCCCGCGCGCCGCTGAAAGGGCGTCTGCCCGAAAACTGGATGATTAGCTTCTCCCACAAAATCGCCGGCGGCACCTCGGAAGTGCAGCGCGGCGTCATCGCCGGCCGCGGCCTGACCCTCCCCCGGGGGTGATGAATTCCCGGAGCGCCTAGTCCGCCAGCGATGCGAACACCGCAGCCTCCTCAGGAGTCAATTCCCACCAGGCATCCTGGCAGCGGTGCAGAATGCGAAACACCGTCCGCTTGGTAATGGAAAACCGCGCGGCGGTCTGCGCTATGGTCAGTCTCTCCTTCCGGACGGCAGCCACTATCCGCAAATCCTGCGCCATCTGCCGGTACTTGGTGAACCACTCCATATCGTCAAACTTGCAGCGCGACAGCGGGCACTCTAGGCAGGCGCCGGCCACCTCGCAGCCCGTATCTTCGTAAATAGACCTGCCCGCCTGTGCCCTTTGGCTTCGGCTCGGCGCAACTGCATTCACAGCATACATGGCAACTCCTCCCAAACTTGAGTTCTGGTAATGGGCGCATTGTAGAACCATAATTCACGGCTTGTCAACGCCCGTAATCCCGGCCTCAATGTGCTAACATCAACAGCCAAGGCGGTGTTGCAATGTTGCGTTTCCTCTGGCCATTCATCCTGATGTTCGGCCCACAGCTGGCCCCCAGAGTCCTCAAGTTCGCTCGGGCCCTCTGGCGGCTGCATCGGGACGATAGAGTGCATTTCCTGCTGAAGCTGCTGGTGCCCCTGGCGGTAGCTTACGCAGTTTGGCCGTGGGACTTTATCAGAGACCATCTCCCCTACGGCCTGGGTCGCTATGACGACTTCATCATTTTAGGGCTGGCAGTCTTTATTTTCTGGAAGCTATGCCCTCCCGCAGTGGTTCGGGAACACATGGGTGAACCGCCGCCGCCGCGACCCGAAGACCGCGACCCCGACAGCGTGGTGGACGGACAGGCCCGCTCCACCGACGATACCCACCACTGACACGGCAGTTAACGCGGTGGACTATGCAGCAAGACAGCATCTCTCTGTACGTCCATATCCCCTTCTGCCTCACCAAATGTCCCTACTGTGATTTCAACACTTACCAGGGCATCGAAGCGCAGTTCGCCGATTTCCTCACCGCGATAACCGGGGAGATTGCAGCCTGGGCCACCGCCCTGGGCCGGCCCCCCGTGAATACCGTTTTCCTCGGCGGCGGCACTCCCTCCTACCTGCCCCAAGGCGACGCCGCCCGGATACTTGACGCCATCGCCGCCGCATATCCCCTCCGCAGCGACGCCGAGATAACGGCGGAGTGCAACCCCAACGACCTTACCTCCGCCCGCTGCGCCGAGCTGCGCGCCGCCGGCATCAACCGGATCAGCATCGGCGTGCAAAGCCTGCATAACGGCCTGCTGGCGATGCTGGGCCGCCGCCACGACGCCGACGGAGCCGTCGCCGCCTTCCACGCTTGCCGCCGCGCCGGATTTGACAACATCAGCCTGGACCTGATGTACGGCCTGCCGCAGCAATCCTTGGCGCAATGGGAGGATACCGTGGGCCGTGTCATTGCCCTGGCCCCCGAGCATCTGTCTCTGTACTCCCTGACGCTGGAAGAAGGCGCCCCGCTGCGGCGTTGGGTCGAGCAGGGGCGGCTGCCCGAACCCGACCCGGATCTGGCCGCCGATATGTACGACTTCGCCCGCGCCGCCCTGTCCGACGCCGGTTATCACCACTACGAAATCAGCAACTGGAGCCTTCCCGGAAGAGCATCCGAGCACAACCTCACTTACTGGCGCAACCGGCAGTGGCTCGGCGTCGGGCCGGGAGCCCACTCCTCTCTGGCCCATTGCCGGTTCTGGACTGTGCGCTCACCCCGAGAGTACGCCCGCCGTGCCGGCGAATGGGCGGCAACCGCAACGCCCTGGCCCTCGGTGACGCCGGCCGCCATAGACCGGGCGACAACCGTTGACGGGCTGGAAATCATCGACCAGGCAACGGCGGCGGCGGAAACGATGTTCCTGGGACTGCGCCTCCTGGACGGCATGGACATAACCGCCGCGTCGCAAAGAGTCGGGATTAACCTCCTGGCCCGCTACGCCAGCGAGCTGGCCGAGCTGACGGCGGAAGGCCTCCTGCTATGGGAAAACGAGAGCAATCTGCGTCTGTCCGAAAAGGCCTACCTGCTTGCCAATCAGGTCTTCACCCGCTTCTTGGTAGAATAGACGCATGGATTTCACAAGCAATCCTCTGCCCATTCTGAAGGATTTGTGGGGAAGACTGCCCCCCAAACTGCTCGTCCTCATCGGAGTAGGGATTTTTACGCTGGGAGCGATGGGAGGGTTGCTCTACGTCAGGAGCCAAGCCAACGACGAACCGACAACCATACTGACCCAGCCTTTGTCAACCAGCGTAGATGCTGCTCTTATCGTATTGATAGGGCTTTTGGTAGTCATTGTTATTGCGATGGTGATTTACGCGATTCGTTACCGCGAGAGGTGATCATTCCCCAGATAAGGTTCCCAACCATGATCAGCGCCGTAAATACCCATGCGATTACTGCCAGCATCAGAATGATAGTGCCGGCAACGATCGCGCCAGTGTTCTCCGGTTCCATCAAATAGGCGCCGAAAAGTATCACCACCAAGCCTACGGCAGCAACGCCACCGATAGAGAACAGTGCGAAGTTCAACCAGTTGTTGCTGCCAGCTCCGCCACTTTTCGGCTCTACGGTACCATCCGGCGACGCTCCGTTAGAAACAGACCCGGGAGAGTCGTTCAATGGCGAACTTGCCTCACCAGAGCTGACATGTACCTTTGGCGTTGCCATTTTGCCACCTCCTCTGACCTCTATCTTACCACTTGGCAAAACCGGCTGACAAACGCCGCCGCCGGCTCCTCCTGTGCCGCCTGTGCTAAACTGCCGGCAGCGTACAACGTCGGCGCGCTGTCGCCCCGCCTACAATCCCGCCCCGGCCCTTACGCCGGAACTCCTTGCCAAACAACCCCTTACAATCCGAACCCTTGCAGAGCGAACCCTTTCCACCCGAACCCTTTCCACCCGAACCCTTTCCAATGGAGGTTCCACATGGCGGTACAGCCCTACTCCATCAACGTTTCCGACGCAGTTCTGGAAGACCTCAAACACCGGCTGGCCCACGTCCGTTGGCCCGATGAGATCCCCGGCGCCGAATGGGATTACGGCTCCAACTTGAACTACATCAAGGAGCTGGTCGCCTACTGGCGCGATGGCTATGACTGGCGCAAAGCCGAAGCCGGCCTCAACGCTTTCGCCAATTTCTATACCACCATCGACGGCCAGGGCATCCACTTCATTCACGAAAAAGGCCAAGGCCCCAACCCCATGCCCATCATCGTAACCCACGGCTGGCCCGGATCCATCTACGAAATGCACAAAATTATCCCCATGCTTACCGACCCGGCCCGCCACAACGGCGACCCCTCCGACTCTTTCGACGTCATCGTCCCGTCAATGCCCGGCTACGGATTCAGCGCCCAAACCCGCGCCCGCGGCGTCAATACCCGCAAAATCGCAGAGCTTTGGGATAAGCTCATGGCCGACGAACTGGGCTACCAACGCTACGCCGCCCAGGGCGGCGACTGGGGCGCCGGCGTAACCGCCCGCCTCGGCTTCCACCACGCCGACCACGTGCTGGGCATTCACACCACCTCCGTCACCCAGGCCATCCCCTACCAGGGTGCCAGCCTGGTGGGTTTGAGTATGCGCGAACGTCTCGAGCAGGTCATCGGAACCCCTCAGGGCGGCTATCGCCGCGATTTCGCCGCCACCCTCTCCGACGAAGAGCTGACCATGATTGACCGGCGCGTTTCCTGGGCCGCCGCCGAGGGCGGTTACGCCCACATCCAGGGCACCAAACCCCAGACCCTGGCCTATGGCCTCAACGACTCCCCCGTCGGCCTCTGCGCCTGGATTGTGGAAAAGTACCGCTCCTGGAGCGACTGCAACGGCAACATCGAAAGCGTGTACACCAAAGACGACCTGCTCACCACCGTTATGATTTACTGGGTCACGCAGACCATCAACTCCAGTACCCGGCTGTACTACGAAAACGGCCGGACGCCGTGGTATTTCGGCCCCGATGACCGCATCAACGTTCCCTGCGCCATCGCCGTCTTTCCCAAAGAACTGTCCACTCCGCCGCGCTCCTGGGCCGAGCGTACCTACAACGTGCAGCGCTGGACCGAGATGGACAGCGGCGGACACTTCGCCGCCCTGGAAAAGCCGACCGAGCTGGTCGCCGATATGCGGGAGTTCTTCCGCACCCTGCGCTGATGCTGACAGCATCCCCCAAACCCGCTAACATACGACCAACACGCTGGCAAGCGCCACCGCCACACAAGGAGGTACCCGTTACATGATTACCAAATTTGGCAGCCTTTGGGCCGGCAACGTCGATATGGACAACCCCGGCTACCAGGGCACGCCGGCCAATGACCGCTGGCTCTCCGACGAAGAACTCGCCGGCGGCGGCATCAAAAAGGCCGAAGAAATCGCCACCGCCATGGACCGCCTGGGCTACGATACCTTCTGGGCCGCCGAACACCACTTCCAACGCGAAGGTTACGAAGTCATCCCCAACCTGCTCATGCTTTGGGTTCACCTCGCCCACCTCACCAAAAACCTGCGCTTCGGCTGCGGCTTCAACATCAACCCCATGTGGAACCCCCTCCGCCTGGCCGAAGATTACGCCACCGCCGACTGGCTCACCGATGGCCGCGTCCGCTTCGGCGTGGGACGCGGCTACCACACTCGCGAAGTAGAAGCCTTCGGCGCCCCCATCATGGACCAGAACGCCAACCGCGAACTGTTCGAAGAACAGGTTGAGGTCATCTGGAAAGCCTTCAATCAGCGCAGCTTTTCACACCATGGCAAGCACTATGACATCCCCCCCAACGTCCCTTACCGCGGCTACGACCTGGCAGAAATCACCCTCGTGCCGCGGCCCAAGTACGATGTCGAATGGTGGCAGCCCGTGGTCTCGGCCAGCGACCGCGCCATCAACTTCATGGCCAAATGGGGCATCAAGGGCATCATCGGCGGCGGCGCGGCCACCGGCGGCGCCAGCGACGACGTCATCCAACGCTGGCAAGCCATCCACGCCGAGCACGGCAAAGACTGGAAACTCGGCGAGGGCCTCATCGTCGGCTACTCCGTGCAGATTGCCAACTCCGAGAAAGAAGCCATGGACCAGGCCCGCCTCTGGATGGAAGAGCGCGTCAAAATGTTCGGCCCCCTGGGCTTCATCGCCGGCTTGACCCAGGAACAACTCGACGCCCTCAACGCCTTTGGCCGCCCGGTTCCCCAGGGATTGAAAATGCCGACGATTGAAGAAGCCGTAGCCGCCGGACAGTATCTGGTCGGCCCCCCGGACCGCATCGTCGAGCAGCTCATGGCCGTCCAGGAGCGTTACCCCGGCCTCGCAGAAATCAACATCGGCGTCACCAATATGGGAATGCCCACCGCCGCATCCATGGAGCAGCTAGAATGGTTCGCCAGCGACGTGATGCCACACTTCACCAAGCAGGGCGCGGAACACTGACCGGCCATCTCCGGCCCAATGTTCGCCGTGGCCGGTTAGCGATGGCAATCCCGCTATCGCCATCCGGCCACAACGCAGTGGCTTCGCCTCCGCCGGACTATCAGCCCGAAAGGTTTCACCATGGCAACGATGATACCTGAAATCATCTCGCCGGCCGCTCCGCCATCTGAAAAACAAATTTTCGCTTCATTGCGCGACGACACCGACACCGGTGGTTGGGTCGTCATCCATTCCTCCGGCCATATCCCCGCCCAGGGCAAGCCAAGGGAGATTGACTTCCTCGCCATGGTTCCCGATTACGGCTTAATCTGCATCGAAGTGAAAGGCGGCGGCTTCAATGTAGAAGCCGGGCAATGGCGCTCCCTCCCTTCCGGCAGTCCCGTTGAGCCTCCCGTTACCCAATCGGAACGGGCCATGTACGCCCTCAAAAACGAACTGGAGCGAGAGTACTACGTCGACCCTGAAGATCTACCCCCCATAGATTGCGTCGTCGTATTCACCGACTCTAACTGGCCCGATAACATCCGCCGTCCCACCCGCACCGTCATCGACCACGAAGACCTTCACTCCACTATGTCCCTGGGACGCCGCTTGCAGATGGTCGCTCGGCGAATGCGCCCCGTTGCCGGACGCAAGACCAGCGCAACCCAGCCTTTCACTGTCTCAACCATCAACAGCCTCCGCCGCTACCTGGCCCCCGACTTCACCATGACGCCGCTACCCGCCGTGGGCCCGCAGCTGGATATCATCGACCGGCAGCTGATTCGATTCACTGAAGAACAATACGTCCTGCTGGACCTGGTCAGCGACAATGAACGCTGCCTCTTCCGTGGTGCGGCTGGCACGGGCAAAACCATGCTGGCCCTGGAGTGCGCCCGTCGCGCCGTCGCGTCAAACCGACGGGTGGGCTTGATGTGCTTCAATGCCCTCCTTGGCAACTGGCTGAGTCAACAGGCCGCCGCCGCCGACGGCAGTATTACCGCCGGACGGTTCTGGCACAACATCATGCGCCCGTTAATTATGCGCAGCTCCGCGGGAACCGACTTCGTCCACTGCGAAAAAAACGCCGCCGACGCCAATCAGCTCTTTCACAGCGTTTATCCCGAATTCGCCCGCCGCGCCCTGCGCGAACTCGGCCCCCAGTTTGACATCCTGATTATCGACGAAGCCCAGGATTTGTGCCAGCAGCCCTATCTGGAAATAATCAACCTGGCCCTGACCGGCGGCTTGGCCTCCGGTCGGTGGACCATGTTCGGCGATTTCACCAACCAGGCCATTTACATCAGCAATTCCACAGACCCGGAGGGAAACCTCCTCGGCTACTGTCCCCATCCCACCCGCCTGCAACTGCGCATCAACTGCCGGAACACCCCCGCCATCGCCCGGGACACTGCCCAGGTCGTCGGCTCCGACATCCCTCAAACACCCTACTGGCAAGTCCATGGGCCGGCTCCACAATATCGCTACTGGGACGACGGAGATGAACTGTCCAACCTGCTCGACCAGGAAGTCCATCGGCTGTTGACCCAGGACGTACGCATCGGCGAAATAGTAACCCTGGCAACAAGCCGTCTGGACAACACCGGCATTGACGCTGATCGTACCTACGGCGGGCGACAACTGGCCGATTACTCACGCGGCCAACGCATAACCGACGATCCCCAAAATGCCGACCACCAACCGCCTTCACTGAAATTCTGCACTGTTCAGTCCTTCAAAGGACTGGAAAGCCACGTAGTCATACTAATCCTGGAACGGCTCGACCGCGGCCATGACCTCCCCAACGCCTACACCGGCATGAGTCGGGCGCGCAGCGTCCTTACCGTCCTCGCCCACTCTTCGCTGAAAAACGAGCTGGAAGCCCGCCTTGCCCGCTGAACCCCAACCCACCCCCGTCGCCGTCGTCGGCGCCACCACCTGGGGCGCCACCCTGGCCGTCCTCGCCGCCCGCGCCGGCGTCCCCGTCCGCCTGCTCTGCCGCACTGCTGACGAAGCCGACACCCTCCGCCGAGACGGCCAGCACGCCCGGCGTTTGCCCGGCACCCTCTTCCCCAAGACCCTGCGCCCTGAGCACGACCCGGCCGCCGCCCTCCATAGCGCCCGGCTCATCATCCTCGCCGTGCCTTCCGACCGTTTTCGACACAACGTCCGACGCATCGCCGCCTACGTACCGCCGGACGCCGTAGCCCTCAGCGTAACCAAAGGCCTGGAACTGCCCGTCGGATTGCGGATGAGCCAGGTGCTGGCGGAAGAACTGCCCGGCCATCCGCCAGGACGCTTCGCAGCCCTTTCCGGCCCCAACCTGGCCGGCGAAATCATCGCCGGCAAACCGGCCCTCACCGTAGTCGCCGCCGCCGATGAATCCGCCCGCCGCCTGGCCCAGGATACCCTCATGTCCCCGGCCTTCCGCGTCTATACCAGCGATGACCTCGTAGGCGCCGAGCTCGGCGGTTCTCTGAAAAACATCATCGCCCTGGCCTCCGGCATCGCCGACGGACTGCACGCCGGCGACAACGCCAAAGCCGCCTTGATTACCCGCGGCCTCAACGAAATCGGACGCCTCGGCATCGCCGCCGGCGCCCAGCTGCTCACCTTCGCCGGCCTCGCCGGCATCGGCGACGTCATGGCCACCTGCAGCAGCCCACTCAGCCGCAACCGCCGCGTCGGCGAAGAGCTGGCCAAGGGCCGCAAACTGCCCGACATACTCGCCGGTATGGACGCCGTCGCCGAGGGCGTCAACACCACCATGGCCGCCCTCGCCCTCGCCCGCCGCCTGGACGTCGATATGCCCATCACTCGCCTCATGGCCCAAGTCCTCTTTGAGGATCTCCCGGCCACCGAGTGCATCCCCGCCCTTATGGAACGCCCGCCCCGCTCCGAATGGTAGCCCAGCAGCTCAGACCACTATCGCAGCTCCCGCGGCAGCGTGAACGTAATATCCTCGTCCGCCCCTTCCAGCTTGGTTACCCGCTCCGACCCCAGCGCCTCAATCACCGCTTCCACCAGAACCTCCGGCGTCGACGCTCCCGACGTTATCCCCACCCGGCGGCAGCCGGCCAGCCAGCCCGCGTCAATTTCGTCCGGCCCGTTAATCAGATACGCCGGCGTCCCATTAGCCTCCGCCACTTCGCGCAGACGGTTGCAGTTAGACGAATTTTGCGCCCCTATAACCAGCACCACGTCCACCATCCCGGCCATCTTCGTCACCGCGTCCTGCCGATTCGTCGTCGCGTAGCAAATGTCATTGCGCACCACGGCTTCCGGAAATCGCTCCTGAATCGTCCCAATCGCGTTGGCAGTGTCCCCCACCGACAGCGTCGTTTGCGTGATTACCGCCACCTCCGTTTCCGCCGGCAAATCCAGCTCCGCGCTCACCGTCTGCTCCGACAGCGGCGCCGAATCGCTGATGAGCGTCATCGGCGCCTGCCCCATAGTCCCCCGCACTTCCTGATGCCCCTGGTGTCCCACCAGCAGCACGCGCTTGCCCTCCCCATGGTACTTCTTGGCCTCGTTGTGCACTCGGGTTACCAGCGGACACACCGCGTCAATCACCCGCAGGTTCAGCTCCGCCGCCCGCTCAAAATCCTCCGGCGGCGAGCCGTGGGCCGAGAAAACCACCAACGAGCCTTCCGGCACTTCCCCCACTTCCTCCACCGTTATCGCGCCCTTGCGCTCCAGCTCCGCCACCACGTAGGGATTATGCACAATCTGATGCTTCACGTACACCGGCGGCCCGAACCGCGCCAGGCACTCCTCCACCACATCTATCGCCCGCACCACGCCGGCGCAGAACCCTCGCGGCGAACTGAGAATTACTTCCACCATATCCTCCCTCCTCTCCTATGCCCGGTCCGGCTCCCATCCCCACGGGCGCGGCCCCCAGCCGGCCTCAAACACTTCACCCCGCTTGACCGCCAGTACCGGAACCACCGCCCGCTCCGACTTTCGCCCGTTGCCCAGCACGTCAAACACCTGCCAGTCGCCATCCACAATATCCAGCACTGACACGTCCGCCTGCTTGCCCACCGCCAGGCTGCCCAGCCGTCCATCCTCTCCGATAGCCCGGGCCGGATTGATGGTGCACATCTCAACCACCCGCTCCAGAGTAAAGCCCATCGCCAGAAACCGAGTCATCATCTCCGTCATACTGTGTACGGTGCGCATGCGCCCCGGAACCGTAAGGTCGGTGCTGATGCAGTGCGGTTCCACCCCTTGGTCCAGCACCCGCTCTCCGATGTCAAAACTGAAATTGGCGCGCCCGTGCGCCGTGTCCAGCCATACCCCGCGCTCATGCGCCTCCCGCGCCTCCGGAACCAGCTTCCCCTCGCCGTCCAGCACGCCGCCCGGATTCGCCGTGAAAAAGTGCGTAACAATGTCCCCCGGCTCCATGATGGGCAGCAGCTCGCGGATCACCTCGGCGGGATAACGCTTTTCCGTGTCCCCGATATGCACCATCAGACGGACGCCCGCCTCCTTCGCCGCCTGCTTGGCCAGGCGCGGCATCTCCATCCCCATAATTTCCAAAGCGGGAGACACCATCCGCGCCTTTATCCCCCGAATGACGCCCCCGCTCTCCTCTACCACCTGCACCGTGCGCTCCAAGTCAATGCTGCTCGGAGCGAAAATGTCCGGCGTCGTTGCCAATCCGGTGCGGCAGATGTGCAGCAGCGGAATAATCTCAGTGTGGTTGTTCGGAATGATATGCGCCGGAAAGCCGCCGTAGGTGTCGCACCCGCTGCTGCCGGCGTCCACCATCGTGGTAACCCCGGCGCGCACGCCGCCCACATCCGCGTTGACCCCGTTCCCGTTGACCCCTTCGTACACGTGGGTATGCAGGTCAATCAGGCCGGGCGTAACATACTTGCCGGCCACCTCCACCACGCGGGCAGCCTCATCCGCCGAAATGTCGGCCGCTACGGCGGCAATCCTGCCGCCGGCGATGCCAACGTCCAGAACCCCCTGCCAACCCTCCGCTGGGTCAATCACCGTGCCGCCCTTGATAAGCAAGTCATACGCAGCCATAGCCTGTTTCCCTCCGCAGTCTCCGGCGCCAGGATACGGCAAGCCTAGCCACCCCCCGCGTCACTGTCAAGCAGCCCCAACCCCCCGCCCACACCGTCGTTCCTTGCGAAGGTGCGGGGGTGGTAGAGGTAGAGGCCCCAACCCCCCGCCCACACCGTCGTTCCCCCATATCAGGCGCAGTGAAGTGCGCCAAGCAGCCCCAACCCCAACCACACCACCATTCCAAACTTCTCCGGAACCCACACCCCCTGCAACCCGAACCGAGGCCCCAGCCATACGCTCCGCAACCCCATCCTGTAAATCCCCAAATCCCCCAAATCCCGATTCTGACAACCCATCGCCGCCCCTACCCAACCTGCCTAAAAAAACCCCAGCCCGAGCATAAAACCCATCACCGCTCGCTCAACCCCATCCTGAAAATCCCCTAATCCCGTAAATCCTGATTCTGACAACCCATTTCCCCAGCGCAACCCCATCCTGAAAATCCCCTAATCCCGTAAATCCTGATTCTAACAACCCACTTCCCCAACACAACCCCATCCTGAAAATCCCCTAATCCCCCAAATCCTGATTCTAACAACCCCATTGCTTAACCCCAACGCCCGGTATATTATCTACCCCGGCCGGCCCCCAAACCTTGGCCGGCAAATTCATCCTCCCGGAGCAGCATCATGACACTACCCTCTCTCGCAAACATACATTTACCGCGTTGCCGACTTAATAGCCGGCCCCGGTTCCCGACTCGCTGGAGCCTGTTGGCCGTCGCCGCGTTGCTGGCCTGCTTGGTCCCGTTCCACGCGGATACGGCTTTTGGACAAACCGCGCCAAGCACGCCGAAGCCTGTATGGGCGCAGGCCGGGCTGAAGCAGGTGAAGCTGAACTGGTTCCATCCGCCAGAAGCGAGAACAGGCTACGAGGTGCGCTACAAGAAGTCGTCGGCCTCCGGTTGGGGTTCGTGGACGGCAATCTCGAATTCAGCCCTCCTTAGAACATATACCGTGACGGGCTTGGACGCCGGCGTCGAGTACTCGTTCGAGCTGCGCGCCGTCCACTCGACCATCAAAGGTTCGAGCGCATCCGTGAAGGCCACGCCGTGGTTGACCAAGCCGCAGGTGACCGCCGATGCGCAGCATCAATCCGTTTATCTGAGGTGGACTTGGCCGTCGCATGGGGAGGTCCAAGCCATCACCGATTACGAATATCGGCAGCGCAAGGGAACCGGCGGCACTTGGGGAGACTGGACTTCTACCGGCAATGGCTTCCGGGACGGCTACTCAGTCTCGTCGCTGGCCGGCGACGGATCGACCTACCAGTTCCAGGTGCGCTCCAAGATCGACACCACCACCGGCCCAGCCTCCGATACAGTCAGCGCCAAACCCTACGGCCCCAGCGGAAGCGTGCCCAGTAAGCCGACCGGGCTGACCGTACAGGCCGGCTATGATAGCGCCCTGATCTCCTGGACTGCCAGCGGCGACGGCGAGGGCGGCTACTGCCCCACGGCCGGCTACAACGTGCGCGTCTACGAGGTGACGCCTTCTATGCCGATGGTAGCCGAGTCGCTGCTCATCGAAAGCGGCACCAGCTGGTACGTGGACGAGTTGAACTATCCCGCCCGGCATTACGTGGAGATCTACTCCGAGGCGGAGGACGGCTGTGGGGAAGAATCGGATTTGGTGACAACGTTCTTCTGGACGTCGGCGTCGAACACGAACCCCAGCGCGCCGGCGACGCGGAAGCTCCGCGTCCCTGCCCCGGTGCGCGACCTGTCCATCGATACGTCCGTCTCGGGCCAAGTAACCATCACTTGGAAGAAGCCGGTCAACATCGGCGCCAAGCGCAGCAAGCGCTGCGCCTACGTCTCCGCTGGTGGCGATCAGGCGCAGAAGCACACCGATAAAGCAATCGATTACAGCTACTACGTCTATCAGGAAGGGTATCCCAACGACACAGACATCGCGGAAGTGGACTTCCGCTCCGCCGACGCGACGCTGTCGAAGGTGGTCACCGGTCTGCCGACCGGCACCGGGCACCGCCTGCAACTCCAGGTGGAAGCCTACTCCTGGGAATGCAACGAATGGTCGAAGAGCCGCTACCTCGCCTGGTGGAGCAATTAGACCGGGCTGACCCTCGGTGGCGGGCTACCGTGCGTTAGCCCGCCACCCTTGCAGCACAACCCGGGTGGCTCCTCACCCAGCAGACCGCCGCCGTTATGCAGGGAGTTACTCCTGCATAACGGCGGCCTCAGCAGCAGACGGGGCGCGCTGTAGTGCGGGCAGAGTAACTCCCTGCATAAAGGGCGGCCTCCCTCAATTTGGAACGTTTCCACCGTGGGCCGCGAGTAAATCCCTGCATAAAGAGCGGCCTCCCCCGCAGACCAGCCCACCCCTTATCCCTCACAGTTGCATCCGATGGGTCGCCCGCCGCAGCGTGCAACCCATCGTCGCTCGCTCAACCACGCAACCCCTATCCTGAAAATCCCCTAATCCCGTAAATCCTGATTCTGACAAATCAACCCCATCTAGCCATCGCCGCCGCCGCCCGACCTGTCCAGAAACCGCCAGCCCGGCAGGTCAACCTGCCATTGCGCATCCTCATACCGCATCGGTATCATCAGCCCCGACATCAGCCGGCTGTGCTGCACCACCGTCTCATCCATAACCCCGAACGGCAGAAACACAAAAGCGTGTTCATCATCCACGTACCTCGTCGGCGCGGCGGCCAAATCCGACAAATCCTCCAACGGCCACAGCCGTAGCACCGTAGTGCGAAAATCATCCAGCAGCGACGCCCGCATCGGGTGCTTCGCATCATAAGCCGCCCGATACGCAATCTGCATATCTATACTGTTGCGCGTCGCCCAAACCCCCATCCGCATCCCCCGGGTCTCCTTCGACAGCATCCCCCAGGCCAAATCCATATCCCCATCCCGGATCGACTCCGCAAACAGCCCCGCCCTCTGGCCAACTTCATCCGGTTCCTGGCTCCGCCGCTGTCCCGGCATTCGCATAATCCCCGCCATCGTTCCGGGCAATAGTAACGCGATGCTGCGCCCCCCGAACTCTTACCCCATTCTAGGCCCTGCCGCCACCACTGGCAAACCGCCCCTCCTACCCCAACGTTACCCCATCCCCCACCCTGACGACCCCGGCCCTCTCCACTATCCCATACACCCCAAAGTACGCCGCCAGCGGATTCGGACGATAACCCAATACCGACCTCACCACGTCCCTGTCAGCCTCCCCGGTAACCGGATCCTGATCCACAATAGCGCAACGCGGATCCGGCGCCAACACCCGCACCACTGCGTCCCCCACTCCAACCGCGCGATTCACCCATCCGTCTTCCTCATGCGGTTCACACCCCTCCAGCAGCAGCGTCGGACGAAACCGGTCAGTCGCCAGACACTCATCGCCGCGCATTCCCATCTCCGCCGACAGCCGTTCCACCGACGCCCGCGACAGCGCCGATACCGGAAACTCATCAAATACCTGGCACGGCAAATCCGACATCATCAGCCTCGCCGGCTGGCCGCAAAACTCGCTCAACGCCGCCGCCCAATCGCCCGTCAGCGCCCGGCCGCGCACCCGCCGACCCCATACCAGCGTCCACTCCGGCCCCGACAACTCCGGCCTCCCTTCCAGCGTCGCCCCGTCCGGGAACCCCACCCGCAGCCACTCCATCCCAGCATCCCACCATGCCCACAGCTGCGCCAACTTGCCCACCTGTCGCCGCGTCAGTAGCCGACCCCGCTCATTCACCAGGTAAAACCGCCGGTCGTCCATAATCCCGCCCAGCTCCAGCCGCGCCGACTCCAGCGACGCCAGCCTCAGCGACTTCACCGGCGCAATGTTAATCTCCGCAACCCTTATCATCCCCCTGCTCCAAACTCATAAACTCCTCCACCATATCCCGCTGCGCCCTCCGGTCATAAATCCGATACGCAGCGCCGCGTTGCGCGCCCCATCGCCCGCCGCTCAAGCCTGTACCAAGCTCCGCGCTGGCAATGCTGGCAGTGCGCGCCCCGTCGCCAGCCGCCCAACCCCTCACCGCCGGCGCCTTTCCGCCTCTTTCTGCTCCTCGCCCCGGCGTCTCGCCATATCCAGGTTGACCCGCGCCTGCTCATCATCGGGATTGAGCTGTATCGCCGTCTCAAAATCACTCACCGCCGACTGGTAGTCCCCCAGGCAGAACTGAGCGTAGCCCCGATCATTGTATGCGTCCCCATAATCCCGGTCTAGCACAATCGCCCGATTAAAGTCGTTGATTGCCCGCCGGTACTCTCTCATATGTCCCCAGGTCAGCGCCCGTTGATACCACGCCTCAGTGCTTTCCCGATTGATGCCGATAGCCTCATCAAAGTCGGCAATCGCCCTCCCGAATCTCCCCCTCTGACGGTGTGTAATACCCTCCCGAATCAGCGCATCGGTCCGCTCCCCAAAGTCCACCCCTGACGGCTCCGGGACGGCAGCCCTCGCAGCCTCCTTCAACTCTCCCTGATGCGCTTGCTCCGCCCCATCAGGCCGCGCATCGTCCCGCTCAGCCGCCGGCTCCTCCGCCTGCCGCCCCTTGTTTCCCATCGCCGTCGCCACTCCGGCCGGCGCGTACCGCCTCCGCCGCAGCTGATGCTTCGCCCGGTTCACCCGCTCCGCCTCAGAGTACGCCCCCACTGCCTTCAGCAGCCTGCCGATGGAATCCAACGCCCGATCCAGGTCGTCTTTGTCAAAGCTCTCCAGATGCGCCCAGCGGTTGCGCGTCTCCCGAATTTCCGACACCAGGCTTCGCTCCATAACCCCAAGATGATCCCGGAACACATCGTTCCACCCCACCACGATTACCCGTAGCATTACCGCAACGTCTCCCTCAACCTCCCCCATCACATCCACATCGTCAGGAACGTATCGGCCCCGTCCGGCCGCCTCCCGCAGCCGGGCCGCCACATAAGGCCCCAGCCCGGCGGCCAGCACCTGCAAAGCGTTCCCAATCAGGCCATGATTGCTGGCGATAGCAGTAGTGGTAGCGGCGGAAGTAGTTGCCGATGTCATGCGTGCGCCCCCGTTATGTGCATCCCTGCCGCCTGCGCATCCCTGCTGCCTAAGGAATATCGCAGGCTGATAATCCCGACGGCCGATTGCCCCGCCGGTTCCCCATCCGCCCGTATCCCAACGTCGGCAATCTGCTCTGGTCGGTCCTCCGATGGTTGCCGCTCCCACGGCTGACAATCCGATACTCGGCAACCCGACGGCAGTCCCGGCTACGGTAGCACAAACACGGCAAAGCCCAATGCGGCAGGCGCAAGCGATTTCAGCGATTTCCCGGGCTGGGTTCCGACCTCCGTAGTTCCCACGGAGGTCGCAAAAATGGCGGCGCCAGGATAGGAATGACGACTGTAACTTGACGCTGTTACTACGCCCGACTAAACTTTACAAAACTACGCTCCCGCGACGAGCGAATTGAGGTATTATCATCGCTATTCAACAAGTCAATGGCAACTCTGGCCCCAGCGAAGACGTAGCATTATTCATCGACTGGGAGAACTTCAAAATAAGCCTGGCGACGCGGGGCAGAACGCCCAACGTCTCAGCCCTGAAAGAAGAAGTCTCCAATCACGGCCGTGTGGTGGTAGGGAAAGCGTACGCGGACTGGGTAACCCGAGCTCCGGAACTGATGGGAGCCAGCCAGTTTATCCAGGACCCTCCGTCCCTCTATGCCGCCGGCATTGAGCCCGTGTACGTGCCCACCCGATTGCCGCCCCGCGGCCACGGTGCCGGGCGCACCATCGCCGTGAAGAACAGCGTTGACGTGAAGATGACTGCAGATTGCATTGACACCGCGCACAATTTCCCGAACATAAAGACCTTCGTTCTGGTATCCGGCGATTCCGACTTCATTCACGTCATCAACTCGCTGCGAGCCGTGGGCAAGCGCGTGCTGGTCGTCGGCGTATCCTGGGCTACCTCCCGCCGCATCGCCGACCACGTCGACGGCCTGATCTTCTACGATGCCGACGTCGACCCCATTGACGTGGAGCCTATCCCACCCCGCGGCTTCTACCAGCGTCCCCGCCAAATCGCGCCAACGCAGCAGCTCAGCAACCCCGGACGTCATCAGCTGCCCGAGGTCATCCGGGCAATTGAGGACGTTATCCGCAACGAGCGAGCTGCCGGGCATACCCTCCTGCTCACTTCACTGAAGCAGCGCCTGGTCCGTCGCATCGCCGGCTTCGACGAGCGCAAGCTCGGCTTCTCCGGATTCAAAAAACTGATGCTCCGAGTCGCCGAAGAAGGCAATATCAAAATCCGCAGCGTCGACCTGGTCGACTGGGTCCTGATGGCCGACGAGCCTGACCCGGTTCCCCAAATCCGGGACGAAGACGATGAGATCGATCCCTATTCCGAAGAACAGCAGCCCGAAGCAGTTGAGCCCGAGGATGACGTTGCGCCAACGCCCGCCCAAACACCTCCTGCTTCCCATGCTCGACCCGTAGCCCCGGCGGAGCCGCCGGCCCCAACGACAGCCGTAAGCAAAAAGCCCGCTCCCCAGACCGAGCAGTATAACGCGGCTCTCACCGGCGCAGTGTCCGATTTGGGCCTGCCGGCTTCCGGCGATGAGCCCGGCGACGTCGCCCGGGTCGCCGACCTGATTGTCATGGGACACACCCTGGAAGAACGCGACGGAGCGGACGCAGTGATGTTCAACGCCCTCTGCGGCGAAATCAGCCAGGCCCTGGCGGCCGGCATCGAGGTTAAAGACCCCACCATCATCGCGCATTGGGGCGAAAACAGCTCCCGTACCTTCGTCATCCGGCTGGTGCGCGCCTTGGCCGCCGCCGGCGTATTCCAATACCGCAACGTCAGCCTCCGAGACCCTGAAACCAACCGATTGCGGCGCAAGCGCGTGTTCGGCCTGAACCGCCAGCATCCCGTAACCGGCATGGCCTTGGCCTCCCGACTGGGGATCCCATATGACCCGGCAGAGGCAAAAACGGAAATCGGGGAGAACGACGCCATAGCGACCCCACCTCTGGATGCGCACGACTCCGCCGAAGCCTCGCGCCCGGAATCAGCGGACGAGGCGGAGCCCGTAACCCTCAGCTAGGCCCAAACGCCGCCCAATCCGTTCTGCCAGGCGTGGGCCGATTCCGCCACCGGCAGATCAACCAACCCGCCTATCCGCAGTTGCCCCCCGCCCGTCTGACCGATGACCGCCATCGGTACGTCAGCGCTCGCCGCCGCGTCCACCAAAGCCGGCAGTTGGGCCGGCTCTATTGCGACCAGAATGCGGGACGCGGCCTCCCCGAAGAGGGCCACGTCCCAACGCGCCGGCACGCTCCGGACGAAGGCCTCGGACGCGGTAAATCCCACCGAACCCCCGCCGCCGATACGACCGTCCCCCAGAATGCAGGACTCCGCCAGGGCGACCGCAAACCCGCCGTCGGAACAGTCGTGGGCCGACAGGATAACGCCCTCGGCAATGAGTTGCCGGCACAAAGCCTGCACCCGACGCTCCAATTCCAGGCAGATGGCGGGCCGGCCGGCAACCATGCCGTGCCGGGCATACAGATACTCGCTGCCGGCCAGGTCGGCAGCCGTTGCGGTCAGACGGTCGGCGCCCAGCAGCGCTACCGTCAAGCCCGCGCCGGGGAACCCGGCCCGACAGTGCCGGCCGGCATCCTCCAGCAGGCCCAGCCCGCCAACTATGGGAGTGGGGAAGATGGCCGCGCCCTGGCTTTCGTTGTACAGGCTCACATTGCCGCTGACCACCGGAACCGCAAACTCCCGGCAGGCCTCGGCCATCCCCGCTATGCACCGCTCAAGCTGGTAGTAGATATCCGGGCGTTCCGGGTTCCCGAAATTAAGGCAGTCGGTCAGTGCCAAAGGCTCCGCTCCGACGCAGGAAAGGTTGCGCGTAACCTCGGCAACCGCCATCTGCCCACCGCGATAAGGGTCAAGGAAGCACCGGCGCCCGTTCCCGTCAATAGCCACGGCAATAGCCTGCCCGGTCTCCTTGATCCGCAGCACCGCGGCATCTCCGTCGCCGGGGCCTACTACGGTGTTGGTCTGCACCTGATGGTCGTACTGACGATAAACGCTCTGCCGGCTCGCCACATTGGGCGATGCCAGCAGACCCAACAGCGTATCGCCGGCGGAGTCCGGCATTGGCGCATCGGACAGCTCCAACCGCTGGCGCCCTGCGTACTCCACAGAGGGATGCCCCACAAGACGGTACTGCGGCGCATCCGCCAGGTGAGCTATGGGCGCGGCGGCCAGGGTTTCGGCCCCGTCAACCACGCGAGCCGTCTGTTCTTCCGTTATCGTTCCGACTACCTGGCAATCCACCTCCCATTTGCGGAATACGCTGCGGATTTCCGACGCGTCCTCCGGAGCCGCCGCCAGCAGCATCCGCTCCTGGGATTCGGATAGCATCACCTCATAGCCGCTCATGCCGGCCTCCCTGCGGTGTACCCGACCGATGTCCAGGACAAAGCCGCGTTGGCCCCGGGCCGCGGACTCCACCGCGGCGCTGGTGAGGCCGGCCGCCCCCAGGTCTTGCAGCGCCCGCACTTTCCCGGTGCAGAGAGCCGCGAGGCAGGCTTCAATAAGGTTCTTCTCCAGGAAGGGATTGCCCACCTGCACGGTAGGACGCAGCTCCTGCTCCTCCTCAAAAGCGCGAGAGGCCAAACCCGACGCCCCGTGAATCCCGTCCCGCCCGGTTCCCGCGCCCGCCAGCAGCAGCGCATCGCCTGGAGTGTCCGCCGCCGCGCTGGCCAGATCCTCAATTCGGGCGATGCCCACGCACATAGCGTTAACCAGCGGGTTGTGCGTGTAGGATTCATCAAAGTAGATTTCCCCGGCTACATCCGGCACTCCGATGCAGTTGCCATACCATCCAATGCCGTCCACAACGCCCCGCAGCAGGCGCCGGTTGCCGGCTTCGCTCGGCGGGCCGAAGCGCAGAGAGTTGAGCAGCGCCACCGGTCGCGCCCCCATCGCCAGGATGTCCCGCACAATTCCTCCCACGCCGGTCGCCGCGCCTTGCAGCGGCTCCACCGCCGACGGATGGTTGTGCGATTCCACCTTGAATACCACGGCCAGCCCATTCCCTATGTCAATGGCGCCCGCGTTTTCCGCCCCGGCCTGCGACAGGGTTCGGCTTGACGTGGACGGCAGCATCCGCAGCAGCGGGCGCGAGTGTTTGTAGCCGCAGTGCTCGCTCCACAGCGCTCCGAACATTCCCAGCTCCACCGGATTCGGTTCCCTGTCCAGCCGGGCTGTAATCATCTCGTATTCGGCGGCGGAGAGCGCGATTTCGTCCAGGGTTGCTTTCGTTACCGGCATTGTGAGCCTCAATCGTTCAGTAATTCAGTCAGCGATTATTCTATACCGGCCGATTGCCCCGCTATTCCGCCCACAACTACCAACGCTACGCCGGCAACCGCCATCAGCGTGCCAACCACCAGCTCTTTCGTAACTGCCTCGTTGCCGCGCAGAAAGAGCCGGGCCAGCAGTAGCGTCACCAGAGGGTTGCACGACACTATCGGGCTGATCACCAGGATGCTGGAACCCTCTCGCGTTACGGCGTAGTACAGGGACATAACCGCGCAGGCCGCGGACAAGCCGGCCAGAAAAAGATACAACGCAGCCCAGCGACTGGACTGCGCCTTTTGACCCGCCTCCCAACCGAATATCGGCAGAAGCGCCATCGTGGCAAAGAACATACTGCCGGCCGCCATTATCAGCGGCGAGCCGTATAGGTTGCTGAGCGCCCGTCCGCTGAGGGTCGCCGCGCCGTAGCAAGCGGCGGCGGACAATGCCAGCGCATAACCCAGCGCCGAACGCCAGTCCCTCCCCCAGCTTTGACGCAGAAAGTTCCCCCCGGTCAACGCCAGCCCCACTACTACCACCACCGTGCCAATGGCGATGGGAATGTTCAGATGCTCATTGAACCAGGGAACGCCCAAGCGAGTAAAGGCGATGGCGTAAAGGGCCGCGAACAGAGCGGCGCCTCCGACGATTGGCGTAACCCGCGACGCTCCCACCAGGCTGATGGCAATGTACTGTTGAGAGCGTCCGCCCATATAAGTCAGAATGCCGTTGCCCAGCAGCCACACCATCGCAATGGCCGGCAACGCGATAACTGCCCGAAACTCGAACGCCAGGGCCAGCGTCCCCGCCAGCAGGGTTGACGACACCAGGGAGATGAGAGTGCCGGGCATCGGGCGCATCCCATCCCGACCGGACATCCCCAGCCGCGCCAGCGCTGCGGAGCTGCCAAACCCCAGCGCTGAAATGCACGCCAACGCCAGGGACAGCAGCATCTTCAGCCGTTAGCGGACAGCCGCGTCGGCAACCGCGTCAATGATGGAGCCGAAAATCAGATTGCCGTCATCGGAACCCAGCAGCAACTCACAGCTGCGCTCCGGGTGGGGCATCATTCCCAGAATGTTGCCAGCTTCATTAACCACGCCGGCGATGTTGGCAACCGAGCCGTTGGGATTGGCCGCTTCCGTCACCGAGCCGTCGGCGGCGCAGTAGCGGAACAGCACGCGGCCTTCCCCTTCCAGCTGGGCCACCGTATCCGGGTCGGCGTAGTAGCTCCCCTCCCCATGGGATACCGGCGCCGCCAGCGGATGGCCCGGCCGGCACCGACTGGTAAAAGGCGTGTCCGCCCGCTCCGTGCGCAGGTGCGTCCATTGGCAGCGGTATTGCAGGTGGCCGTTGCGTCGCAATACGCCGGGCAGAAGCCCGGCTTCGCAGAGAATCTGAAAGCCGTTGCAGATGCCGATTACGGGGCCGCCCCCGCCGGCAAAATCCCGCACTGCCGACATTACGGGCGAAAACCGGGCTATGGCCCCGGCCCGGAGGTAGTCCCCGTAGGAAAACCCGCCCGGGATGATAACGGCGTCATAGCCCGCCAGGTCGGCCGACCGATGCCACACGTAGCCAGCCTCCTGCCCCAGCGCCCCGCTGACCGCATAGTGGCAGTCGGTATCGCTCCACGTGCCGGGGAAAACCAGGATGCCAAAACGCATAAGCAGATTTCAGCCCAGAGCTTCAAGCAGACTGGAGACAACGGCGTTCACCTGGCTGCCGTCGGCTTTGCCCCGCACCTGCGGCATAATGCGTCCCATCACCTTGCCCCGGTCGCCCGGCCCGGCCGCGCCCACCTCCTCAATGACCTCGCGGGCCAGCCTCTCAATCGCCTCCTCGTCCATCTGCTCGGGCATATACTCTTGCAGAATGGCCAGCGCGGCCTGCTCTTTAGACACCAGGTCGTCGCGTCCGCCCTGCCCGAACATTGCGATACTCTCCCGGCGGTCTTTCGCCTGCTTGGCGATTACGTCGGTTACGCCGCCGTCGTCCAGTTCCTTAAGGTTGTTCTTTTCCACCAGCTGAATCTGGCTCTTGAGAAAGCGCAGGGTGTCCAGACGTTCCCGATTGCGGGCGCGCATGGCGCTGCGGATGTCCTCGTCCAATCGTTCTTTGATGCTTGCCATGCTCTGCCGCCTGTGCGCTGGATTCCCCCTCGGCCTGCGAATGACGATAGTTGTGGGAGTTCGCATAATGCTACAACGCATCGGCGCATCAACGCAAGCGCGTTATCTGGGCCGTTTCTCCTTCCGAGTTGCCGTACTCGCTGCAATAGAACCCCCGCAGCTTGCCGAACTCCGCGCTTCTCGTAACTGCGGCGGCAATACGCGCGGAAGTGCGGGAGTACAGTCGCCGCTCCCAACCACTCCGGAAACATAGCGTACTCCAATAAAACAGCGATGCCTGCGGTTGAAATACAACGGGAGCCGACTTTCAGGTCGGCTCCCGTCGTTGGGAGGCCTCCGCCTCTCGCTAGGGCATCATTCCCCGTCGTCGTCCACGATAACGACCTGGATGCCATGCTTTTTGCCGTTGCGGGAAATCCTTACTCTGTCGTCGGAAGAGATATCGGTCCCTACGATTTCCTGTACCCTCAATCTGACGACTTCGTCGTCCTCGTCTTTGGTGTCCCCCACAATCTTGAGGTTGAGCGTCTTGCTAAGATCGGCGCCGCTGGCGTTGGCCGCCCAGGTCAGGGTCAGGTGCATGTAGTGGAAGGCCCGGTTGGCGCGCGCTTGCCACCGTCCCTGCACTTCAGTGTCGTTGGGCTTGTGGAACATGAACCGCACGTTCACCTCTGCGCTGGGCCTGCCGGTCAGCCTTACCTGGATGGGAACCGTCGTGATTCCGGAATCGCCCTCGGTAACGTTGAAAGTACTCTGCAGGCCTTTGGAGTTGCCGTACACCGTACCGTCTTTGACGACTTCTACGAAGATGACGTCCCTGACTTCCTGGTCAACCTGAACTTGAACCTTGGTTATTTCGCCGGCTCCTAGCGTGTTGGCCGCCCCTATCCGGTACTCCAGCCACTGGCCGTCCCGGCCTAATACAATAGTACCGCCAGGCCGGCCGGTCGTATGGGTCAAGTCCGTCATATCGGTTTCCTCAGGGTTCTTCCAGACCCCGTTGTCTGAGCCGACCTTGTAGTTGCTCACCTGGGTCAGGGCGCCGATGGCGTTGCCGTTTCCGCCGCGCATAATCTCCATGTCGTAGCCGATGATGGGTCTGCCCCCGTCATCCGCCGGCGGCTCCCAGGTTACGGAGATGACCGCCTGGTCATAGCCTGCGCCGCTTTCCGCTGCCGGTATCCACCCGGTTTGCTTTGCCGCCAGGTTTCCTACCGGGCCCGGCGTGGTATGCTCTTCAACCTGGATTTGAACCTTGGTTATTTCGCCGGCCCCTAGCGTGTTGGCCGCCCCTATCCGGTACTCCAGCCACTGGCCTTCCCGGCCTAATACAATAGTGCCGCCAGGCCGGCCCGTCGTATGGGTCAAGTCCGTCCAATCGGCTTCCCTATCGTTCTTCCAGACCCCGTTTGCCGAGCCGAACTTGAGGTTGACCAGCTGGGTCAGGGGGCCGATGGCATCGCCGTTTCCGCCGCGCATAATCTCCACGTCGTACCCGATGATGGGTCTGCCCCCGTCATCTTCCGGCGTATCCCAGGTTACGTAGATCACCGCCTGTTTGTAGCCTCTGTCGCTTCCGCTTTCGGCTGCCGATAGCCACCCGGTTTGCTTTGCCGCCAGGTTTCCTACCGGGCCCGGCACGGTATGCTCTTCAACCTGGATTTGAACCTTTTTTATTTCCCCGGCCCCTAGCTCGTTGGCCGCCCCTATCCGGTACTCCAGCCACTGGCCCTCCCGGCCTAATACAATAGTACCGCCAGGCCGGCCCGTCGTATGGGTCAAGTCCGTCCAATCGGCTTCCCTATCGTTCTTCCAGACCCCGTTTGCTGAGCCGAACTTGTAGTTGACCAGCTGGGTCAGGGGGCCGATGGTATTGCCGTTTCCGCCGCGCATAATCTCCATGTCGTAGCCGATGATGGGGCTGCCTCCGTCATCTTCCGGCGTATCCCAGGTTACGTAGATGACTGCCCGCTTGTAGCCTCTGTCGCTTCCGCTTTCGGCTGCCGATATCCACCCGGTTTGCTTTGCCGCCAGATTTCCTACCGGGCCCGGCACCGTCGGCGTGCTGGTAGGACTCTCCACTTGCGGCATTGGCGTTTGATCCTCCGGAGTCCTGGTCGCTTCCTCGATGCCGTCGTCGGGCGTAGGTTCCGCAGTGGGCGCCTGCGTCGGCGCCTGCGTGGGAACCGGCTTCGTGGTGAAGTAGTGTTCCACTTTCGGGCTGTATCCGTTTCCGTCGCAGGCTCCGTCACCCCTGGCTGCCAGGTAGGTGTAATACGCCGTCTCCGGCTTCAGGTTCTCGAACACCGCAGCCGGCGATGCGTTGGCCGCGATCTTCTGTTCCCGATAGCTGCTCTGGTCCACCGCTTTATTCGGGTCCCCGTCCCACTCGACTATCAGCGCGATGTACTCCACCAGTCCGCAACTGCCGCTGACCGTGCTCTGCTCCCAGGTCACCGTCAGTTGGTTGTGGCCGATTTCATACCCGACGTTCTGCGGCTGGCTGGGCACGTTCAGCGGCTTCGGGGCAACGGGTTCCCCCGGAGTCGAGGTGCGGGATACCGCCGGCGCCTGCCCCGCCTTCGTCACAACCTCCAGCAGGGCCGGAGTGCTGCCGTCGCTGCAGCCGTCGTCTTCCGAGTGGGCATACACGCGAATTTCGTGCGGGGTTGCCGGATCCAGGTTGTCAATCAGGTACTGATGCTGACTGCCGGGAACGTAGTCGTCAACGATGTAATCGTTGGACAGTTTGGCTTCAACCAGGACGTTGTACTGACTGACCTGACAATTATTTGACGCCGGGGGTTGCCAGGCGATCCGTATCGAATTGGCGGTCACTATTTCCGCCATCAGCCCCGTGGGTGGGTTCGGCGCGTTGGAACTCTGGGCCTGCGCAGTGGCGGCTACAACCATGGTCGCTATGGCCACCATGGCTATCGCAGCCATCAAAAGCCATTTCAGAGCTACGCCTCTCTGCAATGAGAAGCCGGGTGTTATTCCGTGCATTGTTCTCTCCTGAGCGTCTGCGCGCCATTTACCGGCTACTACCTGCCGGTACCGGCTACTACCTGCCGGCAGCGCCAAGCTACCTTATAAGACTTCCGGGCAACAACGTCAATACCCCCGGCGAACTGGTATCCCCGGAATTCAGAGTTGCGAAATCGCTTGGGTTATCGTGCTATACTATCTACGGAGAGCCGAAGTGGCGGAATGGTAGACGCGCCGGTCTCAAAAACCGGTGGGATAATATCCCGTGTCAGTTCGAGTCTGACCTTCGGCACCACTTGCCCCACATATCAGCTTTGTTCCCATCGCGGAACCCTCGCCGTGATGACACTCTGCCGTCCCTTTCACAACGTCCCCCGACAATCGTCGGATTTCCCCGGAGGTTTCAAGGACATGACTACCGCAACCGCTCCCGCTACGGCGGACGACCTCATCGCCATCGCACAGCAGCCCAGCCGGTTCAACGAGCAGTTCGGCGACATGAGCCCCCGCGCTAAAGTAAAAGTAAAGAGCGAGATGTCCGACTTTGTGCAGAAATTCATCGCCGCCTCCCCCTTCGTCGTCATGGCCTCCTCCGACCCGGGCGGCAACTGCGACGCATCCCCCAAAGGCGGCAAGCCCGGCTTCGTCAAGGTCATCGACAGCGCTCGCCTGCTTCTGCCCGATGTCGCCGGCAACCGCCTGTTCCAGTCCTATCGGAACATGGACGCCAACCCCCACGTCGGCCTCCTGTTCATGATACCTGGGGTGAACGACACCGTGCGCGTCAACGGCTCCGTAACCATCGTCGACCGGGAAGAGCTGGAAAGGCAGAAAGTTGAGCTGTCCCTGTACTGGACCGACGATAACTCCACCCACTTGCAGGGCATCATCATCAACGTGGAAGAATCCTACGGCCACTGCCCCCGAGCCTACAACTTCGCCAAGCTGTGGGACACGGAACAGATCGCCCATAACCAGGCCAACCGGCCGATACCCCTCCGACCCTAGCCCTCTGCCGCCAGGGAAAAACGGTTCAAGGCAGAGCAGTCCAGCCGATCCCGGTCGCGAGCCGGAACAGGAAAAACGCCGGTTGCAGCAGCAGCTTCCCCAAAATGTTGATGTGGAAGGCGTAGTCCAGCAAGAGGTTAACGCCGATAAGGGCAATCAGCGGTATCCAGCCGTATCGCTCAAATTGCAGATAAGGCTCGTACAGCGCCGTGGGCAGCAGTCCCCCGATAACTTTGCTCCCGTCCAGCGGCGGCAAAGGTATCAGATTGAAAATGCCCAGGATTAGGTTGAAGAAAATCACCAGGAAGATCGCAAACCCCAGAACATCAACAATGCCGGAAATCGATCCCGGATCGGCTACAATCGGCGCCAAGCCAAATCGGAACGCCAAGCCCAGCGCAAAAGCCAGCGCGAAGTTCGACAGCGGCCCGGCCAAAGCGACCACAGACATCCCCAGCCGCCCGTTTCGCAAGTTGAGCGGGTCAACCTGCACCGGCTTGGCCCATCCGAAACCCACTACCACCAGCAACCCGAAGCCCAGCAGGTCAATGTGCTTCAGCGGATTGAACGTGAGACGACCCATCCGCCGGGCCGTGTCATCCCCTTGCGCGTAAGAGGCCAGGGCGTGGCTGAACTCATGCACCGTGAAGCCGGCAATCAGCCCCGCCACTCCGAGCCCAATTACCAGAAAGAAGGCAACCGGATTGTCGCGCAGTAAGTCAAGGCTCTGAATAATCACGCTATCGAACTCTCCAGGTTGGGCTGCGCCCGACGCCGGCCAATTGGCTGAACCCGCGGAAGCTCCATCAGCTCGCCTTTGAGAGCCGCCACTCCGTCCACTCCTAAATCGTTAGCCTCGACGACCACCGCCGCCGCGCCCGCCTGACGCAAAGCAACCAACTCGTTCACGGAGGGCCGAACGCCCAGCCGCACCAACTGAAACTTGTCGGTGCGGCTCACAGCCTCCGACACCTGCGCCAAATCCGCAAAAGTCCACGGCCCCTTCATGCCCGACTTGTCCAGAACCAGAAAGTCCACCGGCGCGGCCGCCAGGACTCGCCAGACGGCATCGTCCGGGTCGTCGGGTATTCTCATACCGTGCGTCATGCCCGGCTGCGCCGGATTCACCGCATCCACCAGCGCCCCCGCGAGAGGCGACACCATAAAGTCGGCGCCCGCGTCCCTCCACAGCGTCGCGCTCTCCGGCGTAAGCGGCGCTCCCCCGGCTCCCCAAACTCGCCCGCCCAGGTCGGGCAGGCCGTCCGGCGGACCGCCGGGCGCGGCTATGACAACGGCGTCGGCGGCATCGCCCGCAGCCCGCAACGCCGCATCCAGATCGCCCGAGCAACGGGCAATCAGCGCCATCCCCGGCAGGCGACCCGACTGCGCCGCTCCGAAACCCAGCGACGGGCCCGCTCCGGCGCTGATACGCTCCAGCAGGTTGCGCAGCCGCGTCACAGCGGTTGCCAGACCCGCTTGCCGTCAACGCGGGCGATTTTGCCAATCTGCTTGCCCGGCGGAAAGTGCCCGGCGCAGATCGTCCAGTCTCCTTCCTCAGCCGCGTCAAGCAGGCGCGCCCGCGAAGCCGCCGACTGCGCCTTGTCCGTGTCAACTCCCGCGCACCAATCCGGTTCCGACACCTGAGCGATGCTGTGGAGCACGTCCCCCATCACCACGCCGCGCTGCCCGTTCGAGTTGATCAGCACCACCTGATGCCCCGGAGTATGCCCCGGAGCCGGCGCAATGGAAATCTCGTCGCTGATCACGTACTCCGGCTCTTCAAGAATCTGCTGGAGCCGAAGCCGACGCAGCGGCATCACCTGCCGGTCAATGTAAGGATAACGCCGCCGTCCCTCCTCCGACGTGAAATAGTCGTAGTCCGCGCGCGACATTACGTAGCGCGCCCGGCGGAAATTCGGCGCCGGCATTCCACCCGAATAGCGCAGATTCCAGCCCACATGGTCGCCGTGCAGGTGCGTGTGTATGATGTAGTTCACCGAGTCGCTGGGGCCGACGTTCGTGTTGTTAACTCCAACGTTGGACTCCAGGTGCGGGCGCAGCTCCTCATAAAGATTGCCGGTCCGATTGCCCCGGTCAGGATGCGGCCCGGGGCCCATCCCGGTGTCCACCAGTATCACGTGCTCTTCGGTTTTCAGCAGGAAAACGCCGTAGTAAAGTTGCAGTTGGCCGTCCTCCAGACTGTCCTGATAATTCGCCCAGGCGTCCGCAGGGACGTCCGGGAACATTGCCGACGGTTCCCGCGGCGGGGGAACCATATCAATAACCGCGGTTGCCTCAACGTTGCCGATCTTTGCTTTATCTGCCATTCCCGAATTCCTCCTGAGTGCGCTTTTTGTCCGATAAATAGCTAAGTCCCGCCGAACCGCCCGGCCCGGCTACTCGTCAACGGCGAAAGTTACCAACGAAAACAGGTCATACTCCGCCAGAGCCTGCCGGCCCCCCAGCCCAACCAGCTCAATCACCACCCCGACGCTGACCGGAATGCCCCCCGCGTTCTTCACCAGATTGGCCGCAGCCTGGATGCTTCCCCCGGTGGCCAGCAGGTCATCAATAATCAGTACCCTGCTGCCGGCGTCAATATCGCCGGCGTGGATTTCCAGCGCGCCGGTTCCGTATTCAAGGGTGTATTCGTAGTTGATGGTTTCCCCCGGCAGCTTGCCTGCTTTCCTCACCAGCGCCAGGGGCAGCCCCATACGGTCGGCCATCGGCGCAGCGAAAAGGAACCCGCGCGAATCAATAGCGGCCAGGCTGTCCACATCGCGCTTGCCAGCCTGCTCCACCATACTCGCGATGGTCTCGCTGAAAGCCTCCGGCGACAGCAGCAGCGACGTGATGTCCTTGAACTGCACCCCGTGAATGGGGAAATCAGGCACGTTCCGAATGTGCTCGGTAAGATCAATGGGCATAAAATTGCCGCCCCGTCAGGCTTGCGGTAATTGGCCCGATTGCGTCAAGCCCGACAGCGGCAATTAGTCTAGTATCAGGCGGCGATACAGTCAACCGCCCCATCGTGCATAGCCAATTTCGCTACTCGCGATCCGACCTGCCAATGGCGGAAAGCGTCCGGCGACGCAGCGGATTACGCGATCCGTCACTGAAGCAGTCTTCTCCTGCTAAACGCCCGCTCACTGAAGCAGCCTTCTCCCGCTAAACGCCCGCTCACTGAAGCAGCCTTCTCCCGCTAAACGCCCGCTCACTGAAGCAGTCTTCTCCTGCTAATTGCCCGCTCACTGAAGCAGCCTTCTCCTGCTAATTGCCCGCTCACTGAAGCAGTCTTCTCCTGCTAATTGCCCGCTCACTGAAGCAGTCTTCTCCTGCTAATTGCCCGCTGGAATCCGAGTAGCGAAATCGCCTCATCGTGCAGTAAGCCCGACGCCAACCCCACCACCGCCCACGCCCCCACCCCATCCCCCACATCCACAGCACAACCCACCTCAATCCTGAAAATCCCAAAGCCCAGTAAATCCCGCTTCTGACAACACCACCACCAACAAACCCGCCAACCCAACCACCACCCCCCACCCCAACACCACAACCCACGCTCCGCACCACAACCCGCAACCCCATCCCGAAAATCCCAAAATCCCGTAAATCCCGCTTCTGACACCCCCCCACCACCAAACCCGCAACCCAACCACCATCCCCCACTCCAACACCACAACCCACCCTCCGCAACCGCCTTCTCCCTAACTAGACCCCAATCCTGAAAATCCCCAAATCCCGTAAATCCTGATTCAGACAATCCCACCACCAACAAACCCACCAACCCAACCACTATCCACCCACTCCAACACCACAACCCACCCTCCGCAACCGCCTTCTCCCTAACTAGACCCCAATCCTGAAAATCCCCAAATCCCGTAAATCCTGATTCTGACAATCCCCCACCAACAAACCCGCCAACCCAACCACCATCCCCCACTCCAACACCACAACCCACGCTCCGCAACGCAACCCACAACCCCATCCTGTAAATCCCCAAATCCCGTAAATCCTGATTCTGACAATCCCACCACCAACAAACCCACCAACCCAACCACCACCCCCCACCCCAACACCACAACCCACCCTCCGCAACACACCACAACCTTATCCTGAAAATCCCAAAATCCGGTAAATCCTGATTCTGACAACCCCCCTATTGCACCACGCACGCCAGTGCGCTATAATACCCCCGTCAGGCTAATCCAACGGCCCCTCGAGAACCGTCGGATACCCGTCCCAGCCCAGTGCACAGGCCAGGACACCGCCCGACGCCAAAATCCAGCCAGGAGGCTAAAACAAGAGTTCAACGGGGTTCAGGATAACACGGTCTAATCCGCCGCAACCAGTACTTTGCGGCACGTCGGATCCATTGCACCACTGTAGGTGCGCCGGAGGTCGGTCACATTACCCGGCTGGCGCACCCAGCACGGCGGGCGTCACCACCGCTGCGCGAGGACGACCACTGCCCAAGCAGCCGTCAGCACGCGCAAGACTAGGACGTAAATAGCAAGCCACGCTCTCAGACCGTAGCGCCGACATCCTGAACCCCCACGAACCCCAACCAACCAACAACAACACCAACCAACCCAACAACACCAGCCACCAACCAAACCAACCAGGAGGCAACCCAGCCAATGGAAACCATCTACCGGGATACCATCGACCCGGAAACCATCGCGCGCCACCAAAGCTGCGCCGACCGGTTCCTCAAACACGCCCAAACCAACATCGCCGAAGGCAACATCGAGCGCGCCATCCAGGCCATCGCCCGCTGCCTATCCCACTCCGCCACGGCCCTGGCCGAAAACCGCCCCCTCTGGCACCGCTCCCCCCGCCAAATGGAAAACGTCCTCAGATGGTACGTCAGAGACGGAGACTTCAGCCGCTCCCACGTCAAAACCTTCCGCGAAATCTACAACTCCCCACACCTACCCAAATCCAAACACCACACCACCCACGCCAACACCAACCGCCTCCAAAACAGCGACGCCGCCACCCACGGGAAAACCAACCGCCGCCAGAACGCCACCCACAACGACGCTACCCAAGCCAACACCCACGCCAACACCAACCGCCACCAAGACGCCACCCATATCGACGCTACCCACGCCAACAACGACGGGAAAACCCGCCGCCGCCAAAACACTACCCATATCGACGCCACCCAACCCACCAGCCACGCCAACACCAACCGCCGCCAAAACGTCACCCACATCAACGACACCCAAGCCAACACCCACCACCAACGCAACACCTTCACTTCCCTGACCCGCCTCCGCCGTCGCGCCGCCGCCTTCCTCAAAGCCGCCAACGCCATCATCGCCGGACAACCCCTACCCGTCCGTCCCACCCAACGCTACCTCCGCAAACCCCACGAAATCACCCCTCCCACATTCTACTCCGTCCGCGACATCACCAGCCTACCCAACTTCCTCAAAATCCGCAGCCACTTCCGCCTCCCCAACGAACTAGCCGCCAAAACCGACCCTCACGGCCACTACGAGTTCTTACGCCAGGAACCCGTACCCTGCTACTGCCACCCCAAACCACGCAAAATAACCACCAACTCAGCCTTCATCACCCTATCCCCCCTCTGGCGCCGGGCCCTGGAAAAGACCTTCCACATCAAACTACCCACCCCCCTACCCCTCCGCATCTAACCCAAACCACCCACCACCCAAACCACCGCAACTCACCAACGCACCACCCCACCCCCAAGCTCCGGGCCCACAACCAATCACCCCCGGAGCAACCCCCATCCTGAAAATCCCCTAATCCCGTAAATCCTGATTCTGACAACCAACCACCCCGGAGCAACCCCCCATCCTGAAAATCCCAAAATCCGGTAAATCCTGATTCTGACAACCACCACACCCCAAACCAACCCCCATCCTGAAAATCCCCAAAATCCAGTAAATCTTGATTCTGACAACCACCACACCCCAAACCAACCCCCATCCTGAAAATCCCAAAATCCGGTAAATCCTGATTCTGACAACCACCCCCGGAGCAACCCCAATCCCGAAAATCCCAAAATCCGGTAAATCCTGATTCTGACACCCACCACCCACCCCAACCCCAACCACGCTTGACCCTATGCCCCATTGATGCCAGAATTGAGCGCAGGACACCAACATCTCTATCCATACAGGAGGCCACGACCATGCTGATTTGCCGGTTTCGCACGGGAGACCGAATTGCCCACGGCATCGTTGACGGCGACACGGTGCTGGAAGTGCAGGGCGGACTCTTCGACGGACTCAAAGAATCGAGCGCCCGATACGCCCTGAGCTCGGTCAAACTCCTGCCGCCCGTAATTCCGCCCACCTTCTACGCCGCCGGCATCAACTTCCCGGAGCACGTAACCTGGGCGGCCCGTATGCGCGGCGAAGAACCCAATCTGCCCCAAAAGGCCGACGTAGGCTATCGCGCCGTCAATGCCCTTACCGGACACGGAGACCCCATCATCGTGCCCGCCGACGCCACCCCGGAACTCCAGTACGAGGGCGAGGTCGTCGTCGTCATCGGCCGGCAGTGTCGCAACGTCAGTCAGGACGAAGCCCTGGACTACGTCCTCGGCTACACCATCGGCAACGATGTCAGCGAACGCTACTGGCAGCGCAACGACCGCACCATGTGGCGCGCCAAAAACACCGACACCTTCAAGCCCATGGGCCCCTGGATTGCCACCGACGTCGACCCGGACGCCCTGCGCGTAACCATCCAGGTCAACCGGCGCACGGTGGGCGAATACGACCTGAACACCGCCATTTTCGGCGTACGCGAGTACATCAGCGAAATGAGCAAGTACCTCACCCTCGTGCCCGGCGACATTCTGTGGATGGGCACCGACGGCGCCACCGAGAACCTGAAGGATGGCGACGTCTGCGACATCACCGTCACCGACATCGGCGCCCTCAGCAACCCGGTCGTCTGGGGCAAGTAGCCCTCCATGACGATTCTATGCCGCCGGATAGGAGCGAATAACCATTCGCACCCTGGTCTCTTGCGCTGCGCTATGCTGACCCTGCCGATAGCGGCGGCCGCCGACACGCCCTCCTTATCCGCCGCGCTATGACTGACTCCCTGACCTGCCCGCGCTGCGGCGTAGCCTATGCCCCGGAACATCGCTTCTGCGGCGCGTGCGGCGCCGAGCTTCGCTCCCTGCCGTCAACTACCCCGGCGCAGGAGCCCCCGGCGAGCCGCCAATCGCCCGCCAACGCATCCGACGAGCTGAACCGCCTCGCCGGCATCCCCTACGATGTTAACGCCGGCGCAGCCCGGCCCGCAGCCGGCGCCCGGGATGACGCTCTGCCTTACTACATCCCGCCCAACCGCATCGTCCTGCTTACGGTGTTGAGCGCGGGCCTGTACCTCTACTATTGGATGTACGTCACCTGGCGGCACTACCAAGACCACACCGGCGAACTCGCCTACCCGGTTTGGCATGCGCTGACGCTGCTGGTGCCGGTGTACAACCTTTTCCGCATCCACGCGCATATGCGGGTGTACCAGGAAATGATGGACGCCCGCGGCGTGCCGACCACGTTAAACCCCCTGCGGGCCGCGTTGATTTACCTCGGCGTTTTCCTGCTGGCGTTGGTTCCGCTGTTTCTTCCGGTCGAAGCCCCCATAACCCCAACTCGGCAGGCCGCCTACGTTACGCTCAATATCCTACAGGTTGCCCTCCTCGCGTGGATGCTCTGGCAGGCCCAGGGAAACATCAACCGCTTCTGGCAGCATCGCCTGGGGACCCGGCTCGTCTGGAAAACTCCCAGCCTGGGCGAGCTGCTCATAGTCGCCCTCGGCTTTATCGTGGGATGGGGAATGCTGGCCCTGGCCTTGGTCATCATGATTGACCCGACGTTCCTCCAGGTGGAAGCCCTGGCCTCCCCAACATCTACGCCATCCCCTTGAGCCGCCGGCTCAGCCCGGCCGGCATCCTAAACGCCCAGTGCCACCCGCACTATTCGCTTCTCCAGCGCCAGAGCCAACTCCGAGGCCAGCTCCTCCCGTCGGTGTTCGCCAATAGCGCCCACGAAAGCTACCCCCAGCAGCCGGCCCACCCGGAAGTCTATAACCGTGGACGACAGCAGCCCGGCCGGGCCGCCCTGCAAAACGTGCAGTCCCACCGCCTCATCGTAAAACCCGCCGGGCGCCAGCCGGCTGACCGATATTATCTGCTGCCCGGAGCCGACGCTTTCCCCCACGTTATCCTCAAAATCCCTGACGAAAATGTCCGACATCCAGCCGGATACCTGCTCCGGGTTTTCAAAGAGATGCACCACTGTTGCGCCGACAAAGTTAACGCCGCCGGCCGGCGCCATATCCGACGTCGGCACAAACTCCCGCATAAAGCCGCCAATCCGACCGGCGTTGCGGAACCGCTCCGCCGTGCTGCCCTTAAACCCGTTCTCCGCCATCTCCTCGTTATCCAGATGCCCGGAGCGCGCCAGTTGGTAGCCGCGCAGCTCATCAGGAAGCTCGGCCGCTTCCAAAGTCATATCTTCCAGGTCGGGTTCGCCGACCCGATAGGTGGCAGTCCATAGCGGGTTCGCTGACACGGCGGGATCTCCTCCAGGCGCTGGTATCGGCAGCGGCGGTACGGGAACCGGAGCCGGGCGCGCCCGTCCCCCGCCCCGTAGCTTGCTACTATGCGGCGACCATGGGATAAACGTGCCGGCCCCGGGACATTTCCACCGGAACGTCGCTGCGCGTCCATTCCTTGCCGCCGTCGTTGCTGCAATAAACGTGGCCGTCCCGGTCGCAGCAATAGACGTTCTGCGGCGCGTTCCGGTCAATGGCAACCTGGAACATACGGGCCGGGGCAATCTCGCCCAGATCAACCCGCTCCCAGGTTTCGCCGGCGTCGGTAGAGCGCACCAGCGCCCCGGCGTCAATTGTCCCCGCCGGCGCGCTGCCGCCGCCGGCCCCGGCCGCCAGGTACATCTTGCTGGGATTAGTCGGGTCAACCACCAGATCCCGGCAGTAGCTGCCCCCCTCGAACATTTCCTCAATCGGCACAAACTCCCACCCCTTGCCGCGCTCCCGGCTGCGGAACATCGCCAGCTGGGTGATGATGTACACCAGCCCGGGAGCGGTCGGATTCACCTGGACGCCGTGAAGGTCAACCGGCCCCATCCGCGTATAGTGCCCGTCGGTGATGCAGGCCCAGCTCTCCCCGCCGTCGGTGGACTTGATTAGCCCGCCCACTTCAATCGCGCCGTACACATCGTCAGGATACGCCGGGTCAATGCTGATGCCGATAACCCGCTTGACAATTTCATAGGGGTTCATGGTGATGTGGGGATGTACCAGGCCTTGCGTGTTGAGCTGACGCCACGTGTTTCCCCCGTCGTCGGAGCGGCAGACGCGGCCCCGGTCGTAGCCGGCGAACATAATCGACGCATCGTTGGGGTGCGCCGCCAGCGACCAGACTTCCCCGCTGAGGGTCTCCGTGCGATGCCAGCTTTCACCCCGGTCGTCGCTGCGGTAAACGCCGTCCTGCGTACCGGCGAAAATCGTCGCCGGCTTTTCCGGGTGCGCCAGCAGAGCGCGAACCTGCGGATTCGCCGGCAGGCCCTTCTCCACGGAGACCCACTCCGATCCCCCTTCAGTCAGGCGATACATACCGCCCTCGCCCAGCGGCGTGCCTTCCGCCCCCACGATGAGGGCGCTCTCCCCGGCCAGGCCGACGTAGATATTGGTGTTGTGCGCGGTTGCGGTGGTCATGATCAATTCTCCTCAAGTTCGGCGCGCGCCGGAGTCAGCGTTTCGCAGATTGTTGGCGGAATGGGGCCGGTTGTCAAGGGCCGGACGCCGGCGGCTCAATCACGGCCACATAATCCAGCCGGTCCGGTCGGTGCGGGCGCGGAACAGGTGGCCGCCGCCGGTGGTGACGTACAGCGTCCGCATATCGGCGTCGCCGAAGCAGCAGTTGGTAGGACGGTCAACCCGCAGCGGATGCGTTTCCAGCGCCCGGCCTTCCGGCGAAAAGACGTATATCATTGGGCCGGGGCCGGCCGTTTCCCAGCCGGCGCAAACAATGATGTTGCCCTCGGCATCCAGAGTCATACCGTCCACGCCGCGCTGCACTCCCCGGCTGCCCAGGCCGCGCGCGTCTCCGGCGGATGCGCCGCCGTCGCGTCCGAAAGTGTGCAGAGTGGTGTACTGGCCTAACGAACCGTCGTCGTTGATGGGATACGCCCGCAGCTCCCGACGGCGGTCGGCGCCGTAATCGCTCTGCGCAACGTACAGTGTCTTCTGGTCGCGGCTGATGAGAATGCCGTTGGGACGGGATATGTCGCTGGTGACGCGGCTCAATTCCCACTGACCGCCGCTTTTGGGGTCAAGGCGCAGCGCCGACATATGGTCAAGCTCCTGCGGGCCGCTGTCCCCAATGCCGGAATAAGGATCGGTGAACCAGATGCGCCCCGACTTGTCCACCACCAGGTCGTTGGGGTTGTTGTGGCGTTTCCCATCCAGCAAATGCGGCAGCGAGACGATGGTGTTGTTGGCGGCGTCAAAGCGGACAATGCGGCGGCGCCCCTGCTGGCACCCGTACAGGTTGCCGCCAGCGTCAAAGCAGAGGCCGTTGGTATTGAAGGTCTCGTTAAAGTACTCGGAAACCGCGCCGGTTTGAGGGTCGTAGCGCAGGATCTTGGAGGCCGGAATGTGGGTAAAAAGCAGGGCTTGGCCATCCCATACCGGCCCCTCGGTAGTGCCCCCATAAGGGCCGGCCACCAGTTCAAAGTTCCAGGACATATCGGTTGCTCCTCCATAGCGAGCGAATGGGCGCAGTGTAGCACGGTTCGCTATGAAAAAGACGGAATGGATAAATGGCCGGCCGGGGCAAATGGATGACGCAGTAACGAACGAAGAGGGGCGAATGGTCATTCGCCCCTCTTCGTTCGCGCATAGCCCCGGCCGGCTACCGCCCGCGCAGCCTCGGATCCAGCGTGTCGCGCAGGGCGTCGCCCAGGAAGTTGATGGCAAACACCACCACTGAAATGGCAATGCCGGGGAATACGGCCAGCCACCAGGCAATGCGGATCTCCTCCGTGCCCCTGGTCAGCATACCGCCCCAGGTGGGAATGTCCGGCGGTACGCCCACGCCCAGGAAGGATAACGACGCCTCGATGATGATGGCGAATCCCAGCGTAATCGTGCCCAGCACGATGTAGCTGGCGATGACGTTGGGCAGAATGTGGCGCAGCATAATGCGGATGGAGCCGGCGCCGATGGCAGTGGCCGCCAGGGTGTAGTCCAGCTCTTTAATGCTCAATACCTGAGAGCGAATCACCCTGATGGTGCCCGGCAGAAGGATGACCAGCAAGGCGATGATGACGTTGTTGGCGGAGCCGCCCAGAACCGCCACCAGCCCTAATGCCAGAATAATCGGCGGGAAGGCCATCATGGCGTCCACCAGCCGCTGAATGACCAGGTCAACCACTCCGCCCACGTAAGCGCTGACAATGCCGATGACGGCGCCCAGCGTCACGCCGATGCCCACGCTGAGCAAACCCACGTAAATGGAAATCTGAGAACCGGCGATAAGGCGACTAAGCTCATCCCGTCCCAGATGGTCGCTGCCCAGCCACGCTCCGGGCTGTGGCGGCATATACTTCTCCTCATGAGCGCGAACGTCCAGAGGGTCATGGGGCAATACCCCCGGAATGGCGTAGGAAACCGCCGCCGCCAGTATCGTCAATATGATGATGACGCCGCTGATCGCGCCCAGCGGCTTGGAGCGGGAAAAGGCGGCCAGCTTTTGCAACCACGTTTGTCGGGGGCGCATATCCAGCAGTTGCGCGTCGGCGTCGGCGACTGCCATTCCCTGCCCGGTGTTGGTAGTAGTCATTCCGGTAATTCTCCCCGGTAATTGTCCGTAATCACTTCCTGCAAATCGCGCCGTGTCTAGGCGTACCGGATGCGCGGGTCCAGCAAGCCGTAGAGAAGATCAACCAGCAGGTTGATGATTACGATGGACACCGCGATGACGATAATGATGGCCTGGATTGTAGGAAAGTCCCGCTGGAACACCGTCTCAATCAGCAGCGTGCCAATGCCCGGCACTTTGAAGATGCTCTCAATGATGACCGTACCGCCGAAAAGTCGCCCGAACTGCCAGCCGGAAATGGTCAGGATGGGCAGCACCGCATTTTTCAGGCCGTGGCGCACCAACACGATGCGCTCCGCCAGCCCCTTGGCCCGCGCCGTGCGCATATAATCCTCGCGGATTATCTCCATCATGGACGAGCGTGTAACGCGGGCGATAAAGGCCATATCGTAAAACCCCAACGCCAACGCCGGCAGGAACATCTGCTGTAGATTCTTCAACGGATCTTCCCACAAGTCCGAGTAGCCCAGCGGCGGCAGCCAGCCGAAACCTCGGGATAACACCAGCACCACCAGCAGCCCCGCGAAAAAGGTAGGTATTGATATGCCCACCAGTGCGACCACTCTTGCGAAATAGTCAATTGGACTGTCCGGCTTGATGGCGGAAATTATCCCCAATGGCACAGCGAAAACCACGGCAATTACGATTGCCAGCACCGCCAGCTCCAGCGTGCGGAAAACCCGGTCTCCCACCAGCTTCGTAACCGGCTGGCCCGACCGCCAGATGGATGTGCCCAGGTCTCCCTGAATCAGCCCGTAAATCCAATCCCCGTACTGCACGACGATGGGACGGTCGGTTCCCAACTGCCGCCGCAGGTCTTCCAGCTCTTCCTGGGTGTAAGAGGCGTCGCCTTCGCTCAGAATCACCAGGGCCGGGTCGCCGGGGAGGAGCCGCATCACCGTGAACACGATGATGGTCACCAATAGCACGGTGGGGATAATCAGCGCGATACGTTTTATGGCGTACTGTCGCATAACCTCTGCTCTACACTAACGCACCTAGTAGGGGCGAATAGCCACTCGCCCCTACGTTCGGTTTGGCTTGCCGAATATACCGGAACTTGGCCCCGATACTACGGCTTATTGCGGCCGGTCCAGCCACAGGTCTTCGTGCTTGAACTGGTACTGGACGGTGGAAGGCGCGTTGAACCCCTTCACGTCCTGATTCACCAGCCAGAAGAGCTGACCCAGCTGCAAGGTAACCCAGTGGTTATCCTCGAAACTGTGCAACCAGAGTTCCGCTTCCTTGTTGATTTCGCGGCGGGCATCCGGGTCCAGCTCCACCTTCTGCCGCTCGAACCAGTCAACCACCATGTCGTTGGACCAGTCGGTATAGTTGCGAGTGCCGCCCTTCAGGTACACCCCGCCATACACCGCGTCCGGATCGAACACCACCATACCCTCGCCCTGGCAGCTGATTTCCCAGTCGCCTGCGGAATCGGCGGCGCGAGATGTGCCGTACTTGGCATAGCCGGCCGCGCTGGGCAGAGTCTCAATGTCCCCGGTGATGCCCAGGGCATCCTGCAACTGCTGCTTCACAACCTGACACTGGTCGGGGTAGTTGCCGACCTGGCGGACGGTGTACTGAACTTCAAGGCCGTCGGCAACGCCGGCCTCAGCCATCAGATCCTTGGCGCGGGCCAGGTCTTCCTGTCCGCCGTCGCTGTCCTTGGGGCGAATGCCGGGCCAGGTGTTGCACTCATCGTTGCTGTGGGCCAGGCCCATCAGCGGGCAGAAGCTGCCGCCGGAGTTGTCAAAGACGCGCTCGTCAATCTCCTGCCGGTCAACGGCCAGGTTAATAGCCTGGCGAACCAGGTGGCTCTCGAACTGAGGCTTCTTAACATTCAGCATCAAGCCCCAGTTGGTGCCGGCGGCTATGGGGTGAGCCACGTACTCGCCGTTGGTGCTCTTTTCCAGGTCAAAGTACTGCGTAGGCGACAGGTTCGTGAACCCGCCGTTGGCCATATGCAGCCGGCCGGCTTCGAAGTTGGCAATCAACGTGTCCTTGGCCTGGCCGGTAAAGATGGTGTGCTGGATGCGGTCAACGTAGGGACGGTCGTCTTTGAAGTAGTTTTCGTTCTTGTCCACGTAGTAAAAGTCGCCAACCTGGTACTCGTCAAGAACGAACGGGCCGGAAGTAACCCCGCCCTGTTCCACCAGAATGTTCTCGCCCAGGTTCAGTGAGCAGGGGTTGGCGGCGTCGCGGATTGCGCAGTTCGGATCGGCGTCTAGCAAGTGGCCCGGCAGCACCTTGGCGTAGTCAATAGCCAGGAACTTGATGAAGGCGCCGGAAGCGAATTGCAGGTTGAACTCAACCGTCTTGTCGTCAATCGCGCGAAGCACGTCATCCTGGTTGGTCGGCATGCAGTCGCCGCCATCCTTGTCCACCACTTCCATCTTTACCGTGTAGTTGCGCCAGAGGCCGGAACGCCCGGTGCTGTTGCACGGGTTGGCGTAGCGCGAATGGGTGGAGATGATGTCCGCCGAGGTAATCTCCTTCCCATCCGTCCACTGCATATCGTCCCGCAAGTGGAAGGTGTAGGTCAGCCCGTCATCGCTCACGTCCCAGGATGCTGCCAGGTCGCCGGTGATGGCGTTGGTGTCCACGGTGTCGTACTGGACAATCTGGTTGTACAGCTGTGAATAGGAAATCACGCTGGACAGGGAAGAAGATCCCAACGGATCCCAGTCTTTGGTGTCGGCGTAGGCCGACATCCGCAGCGTCCCGCCGTACACCGGGCCTCCGCTGGGAGCCGGAGTGGCGACTACGCGGGGGGTTGAGGTGGGCGCCACCGTGTTGGTGGGCCGAATCGTAGCTCCTCCCGCTTCGGGAATGGGCGTGTTGGTAGCGTCAGCGTCCCCCGGGGTTGTCGCAGTCGTAGGCTGCCCCTGCTGTGCCGGCTGCTGAGGCGGTTCGGTTGCGGCCGGCTCATCAGCTCCGCCGCAGGCGACGCCAACAGTCAATGCGACAATGCCGACGGCAGCCAGCATCAGGCGCAGAGACAAGCGGCCCAAAATAGATCCCTTCATGGTTATGTGTACCTCCCGACGTCGAGATGACGATTTAGATTTGGACTGCGGAACGGTTGCCGAGCGGCTTCTCCGCGAGGGTAAGATAAACCTCCCGGAGGGCTGCATTGTGAAAACAGCCACAATCCGCGAGATGCTGACCAGAATGGTAGCCCAGCGCTACCAGGCTGTCAATAACCGCCGTCAGAAAATACCATATAGTATTATCGTATAATTAAATTGTCCCAGTATTATGATACTAGATAACCTCCTTTCGCCGCCGTAAATCAATCGCAAAGACGCCGATAAAAGTTGCCGACGCCGTTGCTGGTTCAACAATGCGCCGGCAACCCACTCTGCCTCAGGGTACGGGATTCCCGAGAAAGCCGGAATGACGGTGCGAAGGAGTTGCTGACAGTGATTGCAGCGCCCGGTAAGTTAGCGGCCGCGCAGACGTGGATCCAGCGTATCACGCAGGGCGTCGCCGAGAAAGTTGATGGAAAACACTACGAGGGAGATGGCTAGACCCGGAAAGACGGCCAGCCACCAGGCGGTGCGGATATACTTCTGTGCCCCCTCGGTGAGCATACCGCCCCAAGTGGGAATGTCTGCGGAAACGCCGACGCCCAGGAAGGTCAGGGAGGCCTCGATAATGATGGCGAGCCCGAGGGTAATGGTGCTGAGCACGATGTAGCTGGCGACTACGTTGGGCAGGATGTGCCTCAACATGATGCGCCAGGGTCGCGCGCCGATGGCCTGGGCCGCGAGGGTGTAGTCCAGCTCCTTGATACTCAAAACCTGCGCTCTGATGACCCTGATTGCGCCAGGCAGCAGGATGACCACCAGGGCAGCGACGATGTTGTTGACCGACGAGCCTAGGGCTGCCGTCAAGCCCAAGGCCATGATGATGGCGGGAAACGCCATCAGGGCGTCGACAATGCGTTGGATGGCAAGGTCAATCACACCGCCCACGTAGGCGCTGATAATGCCGATGACGGTGCCGATGGTAATGCCAATAATGACGCTGGCCAACCCGACGTACATTGACACGCGGGAGCCGTAGATTATTCGGCTGAGGACATCACGCCCTAGCTCGTCTGCGCCGAGCCACATGCCGGGGCCCGGGTCGGCAAATGGTTCGTGGGTAAGGTCAAGTGGATCGTAAGGAGCGATGACCGGAGCCCCGATGGCCAAGACAAGGGTGATTATAATTACCGCCGCGCTGACTGCGCCCAGAGGCTTGGAGCGGCAGAAGTTGGCTACTTTTTTAGCCGTGGTCTGCTTGGGACGAACATCCTGCAACTGCGCTGCGGCGATTGCGGGCGGCGATCCGGTATTCGTGGTAGTCATCGTGATGGCTCCCGAGGGATGAAGGGCCCATGACGCCCCGCAAAGGCGGGATGCGGCCGATTTCAGGCGTAGCGGATACGTGGGTCAAGCCAGCCGTATAGGAGATCAACCAGCAGGTTGATGACGACTATCGACAGCGCGACAATAACAATCACGGCCTGAATGGTAGGGAAATCGCGCTGATACACGGCGTCAATGAGTAGCTGGCCCACGCCGGGAATGAGGAATATCTTCTCGATAATGACAGTTCCACCGAATAGGCGGCCAAACTGCCATCCCGATATGGTGAGGATGGGCAGCACGGCATTTTTCAGCCCGTGCCGAGACAGCACGAGGGTTTCGGCCAAGCCTTTGGCGCGGGCCGTCCGCATATAGTCTTCCCGCAGAATTTCCATCATGGAGGAGCGGGTAACGCGGGCAATAAAGGCCATGTCGTAGAATCCCAGAGCCAGGGCCGGCAGCATAAGCTGCTTGACGTTGGCCCACGGATCTTCCCAGATGTCGGCATAACCCAATGGTGGCAGCCATCCGAAAGCGCGGATGAGGAGCAGGGTGAGCAGGATGCCACTGAAAAAGGTGGGAATGGAGATGCCCACCAGAGTGAACACCCTGGAAAGGTAGTCGATAGGGCTGTCCGGCTTTATTGCTGACAGCACGCCTAACGGCACAGCGCAGGCTACCGCCAGGGCGATGCCCAAGACTGCGAGTTCAATGGTGACCGGGATGCGCTCCCCCAGGCGTTCCATGACCGGGCCGCCCCACCAGAAGGAATCACCGAAGTCGCCGCGTACTAGCCCTGATACCCAATCCACGTACTGCACCACCAGCGGACGGTCGGTGCCCAGTTCAGCGCGCAGCAGGCGCAGCTCTTCCTCGGTGTAAGCGGCGTCGTCGGCGCTGAGGATAGCCAGCGCCGGGTCGCCGGGTATGAGGCGCATGACCACGAAGACGATGACGGTAACCAGCAGCACCGTCGGGATGAAAAGGCCGATGCGCTTGATGGCGTACTGTCGCATAGGTCCGCCTCAGTTTATGGTCGGTAGATGCAGGGGCGGCCATACCGCGCGCCGCCCCTGCGATGATATTGCCACTACCTGCGGCTCTCCGAATCCCACCACAGATGTTCCTGTTTGAAACCGTACTGGATGGTCTGCGGAGCGTTGAATCCCTTGATGTCGCGGTGCATAACCCAGAAGTTGCGGCCCAGGGTCAGGCTGACCCAGTGGTTGTTAGAAAACTCGTGGAGCCACCGCTCGGCTTCTTTGTTGATTTCCCGACGCCTTTCGGGATCAAGCTCCACCTTCTGCTCTTCGAACCAGGCGTTGACCTCCGGCGCTTCCCAATCGGTGTAGTTGCGGGTGCCACCCTTTAGGAAGATGCCGCCATAGATTGCGTCAGGGTCAAACACAGTCATGCCGTCGGCCTGACAGGCGATTTCCCAATCGCCTTTGGCGTCGGCGGGGCGAGAGGTGCCGTATTTGGCGTAGCCGGCGGCACTGGGCAGGGTTTCAATGGGACCGGTGATGCCCAGGTATTCCTCTAAGTCCTGCTTGATAACCGAGCACTCTGCGGCGTAGGTGCCTACTTGACGGACGGTGTACTCGACTTCGAAGCCGTCTGCGAAGCCGGCTTCGGCCATCAGCTCCCGAGCCCGGGCAATATCCTCCTGGCCCCCGGGGGAGTCCTTGGGACGCATACCGGGCCAGGTCTCGCATTCTTCCAGTGAGTTGGCAAGTCCGACCAGCGGGCAGTGCCCGCGACCCGCTCCATGCAAGGCGCGCTCGTTGTGCTTCTGACGGTCAACGGCCAGATTTATGGCCTGACGCACCCGATGGTCGCTGAATGGCTCGTGCTTGATGTTCAGCATCAGGCCGCGGGTAGCGCCGCCGAACACGTCGTGAGCCACGTACTCGCTGTTGGTGCTCTCTTCCAAAGCATAGTTTTCGGTGGCGGTAAGATTGTTGGCGGCTGCGTTGGAGGCGTCAATCTGTCCGGCTTCAACCTGACCGATGAAGGTGGCCGGCGTGGTGATAATGTAGTGTTCGATCCGGTCGAAGTAGGGCAGGCCTTCCTTGAAGTAGTTAGGGTTCCGGTTGACCTTATAGTGGTTGCCGGACTGGTATTCTTCGAGGATAAAGGGGCCGGAGCCGGAATTGTGCTTGATTATGTTCTCGGCCAGATTCAGGTCAATGTCCTGTTCCAGCAGGTGCTTGGGCAGCACTTTGGCGTAGTCGATGGCCAGGAACTTGATAAATGCGCCGGAAGCGAACGCCAGGTTGAATTCCACAGTGAGGTCGTCCACCTTGCGAACCACCTCATCGGCGTTGGTGGGCGTGCAGTCGGCCTTGTCAACGATGTTGACGACCTCAACGGGAACGGTGTAGGTGCGCCAGAGACCGGAACGGCCGCGGCCGTTGCAGGGGTTGCCGTAGCGCAGCATACTGTACACCACGTCGTCGGCATCCAGCGTTTCGCCGTCATTCCACTTCACGCCGTCCTTCAGGCGGAAGGTGTACTGAGTGCCTTCGGGATTGATGTCCCAGCTTTCTGCCAGATCTCCTACCACCAGCGTGGTGTCCATCGTGTCGAACTGCACAATCTGGTTATAAAGCTGAGAGTAGGAAATTACGCTGGAAAGGGAGGAAGAACCCAGAGGGTCCCAATCTTTGGTATCGGCGTAGGCGGACATCCTGGCCAATCCGCCTTGTTGGGGGCCGCCGCTGGGGAGCGGTGTTGGGGCGGTACGCGCTGCAATAGTGGGCGCCGGCGTTGCGGTAGGCCGTATTGTTGCCTTAGGGGGCGGCGTATCAATGGGCGGCGCGTCCGTGGGCGCGGTCGTTTGGGCGGGAGCCGCAGCAGAAGTAGCAGTGGGCGGCACGGCAGCTGCGCTGTCATCCGGAGCCTCGGCGCCGCCGCAGGCAGCGCCAACTACAAACAGCCCGGCGGTCATTCCGGCAATCAAAAGAAGCTTGAGGCTCGACAACATCGGTATCACCCTCCTGGTATTCAATAATCATCGCTTGCAACGCCGGCTTCCACCATGTTCTACAGGCTCGAACTGCCTTCCTGGCGCAGGCGACGCTAATCCTACGAGAGGCTATGATGGTTGTCAAGGAAATCACCAGAAAATACCATATAGTATTATCGTATAATTAAATTGCCCCAGTATGCTGATATTAGATAACGCCCTTTCGCCGCCGTAAATCAATCGCAAAGGCGCTGATAAAAGTTGCCGACGCCGTTGCTGGTTCAACAATGCGCCGGCAACTTCCTGGCATTTCACCTAGTGGTGCGTTGCTCGATCCTGAAACTCGCGCTCGGTGGTGGCGGCTTCAACGGCCTGGTACTCGGGCAGGCTGATGAGAGCCTCCACCTGGGCGCGACGGGCGGCCACATCCTCGGCTTTAATGCCGATGTGGCCGGTATCCCGCAGGCTGGTATAAACCCGCTGCAAGCCTTCCAGCGCGGCAATGGCCGGAGTGGTGGCGTAAATGATCACCTTGTAGCCCAGTTCTTCATACTCCGACACGGTGATGTCGTCGGTTCCGGCGATGACCAGCAACGGCACATCGGGAACTCCGGCCCGGAACGTCGCCAGGTCTTCGCGCTGACGCACCCCGCGGGGCATAACGACATCCACGCCCAAATCGCGCAGGGCATTGCCGCGACGTATTGCATCGTCCATATCGCCTTCAACGGCGGTAAAGGAATCGGTGCGTCCGATGATGAGGAAGTTGGGATCGCTGCGGGCCTGGAGGGCATAACGCATTTTCTCCAGGAATTCCTCCATAGGGATGACGTGCTCCAGCCCGGCGTGATAGGAGGCGCGCTTGGGAAACACCTGGTCTTCAATGTGGATGCCGCAGATGCCGGCCCGTTCGAAAGTGCGGACAGTATGCATGGTGTGCACCGGGTCGCCGTAGCCCGCCCCCGCGTCGCAGATGACCGGCAGCGGTACTGCCCTGGCAACGCGCTCCGCCACTCCAACCTGTTCGGTCAAGGTCATCAGCGGTTCGGTGACTGCGAGATGCGCGCCGCTCATATAGCCGCCCACATACACGGTGTCAAATCCCAATGACTGCACGAGCCGCGCGGACATCGGGTCGTAAGCGCCGGGAGCGACGATGGTCTCGCCGGCAGCGAGGCGCGATTTTAAACCGGAGCGTAAAGTCATGGTGATTGCCTCCTGACTGCTTGACTGATTAATCGATTTCCGATTGACGGTATGCGCTTGTTGACGGTGTGCGCTTGCGCTTGCGTTCACTCCGCGGGTATCAGCGGCATTACTTCGCGGGAGAACTGCTCCATCGCCTCCTGCTGCTGCGCCGCGGTTTCCGCGGGGAAGCTGAAGATGAAGTGCTGCACCCCCAGATCCTGATACTGGCGCAGGTCGGCCGCGATCTGCTCCGGCCGGCCCGACATCGTGCGCCGCGGCCGATCCGAAGCCGGCCCCGGTTCATCCTGAAACACGCAATCGGTGCTGAACACCAAATCCACGGCGTCCTCGGCGCGGCCGGCCCTGACGCTGATGCGGCGCAGCCGGGCGACTTTCTCGGCCAGCTCTTCCGGTTCCAGACCGGCCGGCGGACGCAAACCGATTGGCATCCAGCCGTCTCCCAAAGTAGCCGCCCGGCGGATGGCGGGGTTCGTATGGCCGCCAATCCAGATGGGAGGATGCGGCTTCTGCACCGGCTTGGGCAGGAACCCGGCTCCGCTGATGTCATAGTGCTTGCCGCGAAACTCCGGGTGGTCGGATGTCCACAGTTCTTTGAAGATCCGGATGTACTCGTCGGTAACCTCCCCGCGTTGGGCGTAAGTGTCCAACCCCATGGCCTGAAACTCCTCTTCCATCCAGCCGACGCCGGCGCCCAGGATGAGCCTCCCGCCGCTGAGGACGTCCAGCGTTGCCAGTATCTTCGCCGTCAGTACCGGGTTGCGATACGGCAGAATAAGCACGTGAGTGCCCAGCTTGACGCGGGTGGTGCAACCGGCCAGGAAGTTCAGCGCGGCCAGCGGCTCAAAGTAGGTGTTGTCTCGCTGAAACGGCGCCACCCCGTCGGCGGCATAAGGGTAAAAGGAAGAAACCTCGTGGGGGATGATGATATGGTCGCTCACCCAAACGTGGTCATAAGACAGGTCTTCCGCGCGCTGCGCCAGCGTGCGCAGGTTATCGGGCGATGCCAACGCGCCCCGGCTGGGAAGCGAGCATCCAAAGGTTACCGGCATAACATTGCCTCCGTTGCGGATGAAAAGTGTGGCTGATTCCGCCCGATGCTATACTACCGACATCACGGCCGCAAGCGACGACTACCCGCATCGAGGAACCATGCCGCCCAGAGTTCGCCGCGAAACCCCGTCCCGCCGGGATGAACGCATCCGCAAGCATTTAGCCCAGGCCCGAGCCTACTGGCTGAAAGCCCCGCTGGAATTGGAGCAGGGCGATGTATGCCAGGCCGGCGAAAAAGGCTGGGGCGCCGTAGCCCAACTGACCAAAGCCGTAGCAACGCTTCAGGGCTGGGAGCATTACGACCATGATGCGATAAGGGAAGCCCTCACCGCCCTCGCCAACGAACTGCCGGAACTTGCAGAGCAAATCTACCGTGGCAAAGGCGCGGCGGAAAGATTGCACGGCAATTTTTATGAAGTGTACATGACCCTTGGCGAAGCCACGTTTGCATTGAATGACCTGCGTCCACTGCTCCATATCCTCTGGCAGCAGCTCCCCAACGAATACACCGGCAGCGTCCCCTTTGACGTATGGGCCGCCGTCAACGACAATAATTAAGGGCGCCATCGCCAACCCTCATCCATTATCGAGGAACCATGCCGCCCAGAGTTCGCCGCGAAACCCCGTCCCGCCGGGATGAACGCATCCGCAAGCATTTAGCCCAGGCCCGAGCCTACTGGCTGAAAGCCCCGCTGGAATTGGAGCAGGGCGATGTATGCCAGGCCGGCGAAAAAGGCTGGGGCGCCGTAGCCCAACTGACCAAAGCCGTAGCAACGCTTCGCGGCTGGGAGCATTACGACCATGATGCGATAAGGGAAGCCCTCACCGCCCTCGCCAACGAACTGCCGGAACAGGCGCAGTTGATTTACCGGGGCATCAGAGCCGCCGAGGCTTTGCACGGCAATTTTTATGAAGTCTTTATGACGTTGGAGCTGGCCCGTTTCGATCTATCGGAAGCGCGTCCACTGCTCCGGATTCTCTGGCAGCAGCTCCCCGACGAATACACCGACAGCCTCCCGTTTGACGTATGGGCCGCCCAGGGCGACAATTAAACCATGAGCTCTATCACCAACCGCTATCGAGGAACCATGCCGCCCAGAGTTCGCCGCGAAACCCCGTCCCGCCGGGATGAACGCATCCGCAAGCATCTCCCCAAGGCCCGCGAATACTGGTCAAAATGGCCAACCTACCTGTCCGCAGGAGACCTATGCCAGGCCGGCGAAAAAGGCTGGGGCGCAGTGGCGCAGTTGGCCAAGGCAGTCGCCGCCCATCGCGGCCGGCGCCACTTTGGCCACGAGGAAATCCGGACCATAATCCGCCAAATCGCAGACGAAGCTCCACACGGCGAGCCCGCAATCCGCCGAGCTTTGCTGCAAGCCGAATCGTTGCACGGCAATTTCTACGAAATACACCTTGATCAAAGGGGCGCCGAACTCGCCCTCGAAGACGCTGCTTTCTTGATGCATATCCTCTGGCAGCAGCTCCCCGACGAATACACCGACGGCCTCCCCTTTGACGTATGGGCCGCCCACGGCGACAATTAAACCATGAGCTCTATCGCGGACAATGCAACCCCCGGCCGCGTCGTCGTCGCCATGAGCGGCGGCGTTGATTCATCGGTGGCCGCTCTGCTGCTCCGCCGGCAGGGCTGGGACGTTATCGGCGTCACCATGAAACTGTATGACGTCGACCAGGCGGACTTGCCCGAACACTATCGGGGCTGCTGTACCATCGACGACGTTGAGGATGCCCGCGCCGTCTGTCGGATGCTGGACGCTCCTCATTATGTCCTCAGCGTTCAGCGCGAGTTCCGCGCGTTTGTCATCGATTATTTCCGGCGAGAGTACGAAAGCGGGCGCACGCCTCATCCCTGCATCGCCTGCAACGATAAAATCAAATTCAGCTTTCTGGCCCAGCGCGCCCGGATGATGCAGGCCAGCCACGTCGCCACCGGACACTACGCCCGCATCGAGCCTCACGGAGCCGGCATCTGGGCCCTCCGTCGCGGCGTTGACGCAGACAAAGACCAGTCCTACGTCCTCTTCGGAATGCGGCAGGAGCAGCTGGCGGCGACGCTCATGCCGGTAGGGCGCTATCCCAAGTCTGAAATCCGCCGGCTGGCCGCCGCGGCCGGCTTTCCCAACGCCGACAAGCCCGACAGCCAGGACATCTGCTTCATCCCCACCGGAGACTACCGGGAGTTCCTGCGGCAGCGCACCGACGAAAAGCCGGGCGACATCGTTGACCCGGACGGCAACGTCCTGGGGCAGCACCACGGCATCCAGTATTTCACCGTGGGCCAGCGCCGGGGCCTGGGGCTTTCCGGAGGGCCGCCGCGCTTCGTCATCAGGCTGGAACCCGACACCCGCCGCGTGGTGGTCGGCTCCGAGGAAAACCTGTACCGCGATACCCTGTTCGTGTCGCCCGCGTCGTGGGTTTTCGGTAGCCCGCCGGCGCCGGACACGCCGGTTACGGTGAAAATCCGCTACAAGTTCGCCGAGGCTCCCGCTACCGTAAGCGCCGTTGGTGATGGCGCGCTGGCCCGATTCCAAGAGCCTCAGCGCGCCATCACCCCCGGCCAGGCCGCCGTATTTTATCGGGGCGATACCGTTCTGGGCGGCGGCGCAATCGCCGGCTGCCAACCTGACGCGCCCGCGCTGACCCTGACCGCCGACAGCGGCAATGCCTGACCTCTCCCTGGAAAGAGCCTTCCACTCCGACGGTTTGCGCCTGGTGGCCGGCGTTGATGAAGCCGGGCGCGGGCCGCTGGCCGGCCCGGTGGCCGCCGCCGCCGTCATCCTGCCCCCCGCGCTGAATGGCGCAGAGCAGTGGCTGGACGCGATTGACGACAGCAAACGTCTATCGGAAACGCAGCGCGAAAGGGCAGCCGAACTCATTCGCGCCAACTCCCTGGCCTGGGCCGTCGAGCAGGTGGAGCCGGCGGAAATCGACCGCGCCGGCATCGGCGGAGCCGTGCATAAGGCGATGCTGGCGGCCGTAGCGGCCCTGCGCCCGGCCCCGGCCGCCCTGCTGCTGGACTGGGTTCCCGCTATTAGAGTCCCCGTCATTAAAGAATGTCCCCTGCCCTTCCGCAGAATAGTCAAAGGAGACGCCAAATCGTTATCCATCGCCGCCGCCAGCATCCTTGCCAAAGTGACGCGAGACGCCGGGATGCGACAGGCCGACCGACTGTACCCGGGCTACGGCTTTGCGCGCCACAAAGGCTATGCCACTGCCCAGCACCTCCGCTGCCTGTATGAGTTGGGGCCAACGCCGATTCACCGACATTCCTTCAAGCCGCTGCGCCAGGATGGGCTTTTTCAGGACGGGCCTTTTAACGATGCTCAACTCCAATGAAGCGTGCGAATCCGGCCCCAACCCTCAACAAGTCGGCGCCATCGGTGAACGACTCGCCCGCATCCACTTGGAGGCCAAAGGCTACCGCGTTGTTGCTGCAAACTACCTCTGCCGCTGGGGAGAAGTTGACCTGATTGCCCGCGACGGCCCGGTCTGGGTTTTCGTAGAAGTGCGCACCCGTCGCGGAAACTCCTACGGCTCCCCGGAAGAGTCCGTAACTCCCGCCAAATCTCGACGCTTGGCGTTAGCCGCAGAGGATTTTCTCGGCCAGCGGGAAGGGCTGTCCGCCGACGTTCACTGGCGTATCGATTTGGTCGCCATCCAACTGGGCCCCGGCCGGCGAGTGGCAAGCATTCACCACTTGGAGAACGCGGTAGAGAAATAAGCCCCCCTAGTCACGGCGTCCGCGTTCGGCGCCGGCCCGTTTGACCCGATGCCGGTCCGTTGCATTTCCGTCCCGCAAGTCCTCCGCCGCTCCTATCCCGACGCTGGCATTGCTGCGCGAAAGCAGGTGATTGACGGCAAGGAGATTCCACTAACAACAACGCCCCGGCGCAACCCACATCCCACCCAATGCAAGCAACCCCCAATCCTGTAAATCCCCAAATCCTGTAAATCCTGATTCTGACAACACCCCCTCAAACCCCATCCATCCCGTCCATTTCCCCAAAATCACCCCAAATTCCCCCATTCTCGTAATACTCCCGTAATACTTCTCGGTTTATAATGCCCCAGCGAACTCCCGGCGCAAGCCGCAACCCACATCACGGAGGCAACCCTCCCATCCCGATTCTGACGACAAGGAGGCAACCCCAAAATCCTGAAAATCCCCACATCCCGTAAATCCTGATTCTGACAACAAGGAGGCATCATGCTCATTACCCCCCCCCCCCCCCCCCCCCCCCCCGAGGTCCACCCCGCCGGACATTCCCACACCATAGTTCCGGCCCCAGCCGGAACCTCACACCAACCACACCGGAGGTTTTATCCAAATGAAACCCAAACTCCAAAAACTCTCACGGTCGGCGCCGCTGGCCATCACGGCCTTGGCCGTGGTCGGCGCGCTGGCCCTTTTTGGCCTCCTGGCCCTACCTGACCCCGGCCCGGCCAGCGCTCAAGAAGGCGCCTGCGCCGAAGGCGGCTCCGGCTTCCAAACTACCCCCACCACCAAGCCGGCTGCCCCTACCCTGACGGCCAAAAACACGGCCCTGGCCGTAATGCTCCCCGCTGCTGCGGATGGCGGATCCGCCGCTGCCACTAACGGCAGCCCGGAATACACCGGGTTTGACATTCAATACCGGCAGGGAACCTCCGGCGACTTCACGGCCTTTACCGGAGAGATTACCATCAACCAGCGCAACCTTTCCGGCGCGGCGCAGATTACCGGCCTCACCAACGGTTCCGCCTACGAAGTGCAGGTGCGCGTAACCTGCGCCAGCACTTTCGGCCCCTGGAGTACCTCCGCAACGGGAACCCCGGCGGCGACCGTGCCCGGCCCAGTCCGGCATCTAACGGTGAAGCAATTGTGGTGGCTAAGCGCTGCGGAGAATCTGGCACGCGGCACCACTACAGCAGGTCTAGCCGTTGTCGATGCGCCCGCAGTTTCCCTCTACGTTTTTTGGGATATGCCAGCGGATGACGGAGGCAGCCCCATTACCTCCTATCACTTCAAGGGCTGGACAGGCGGAACGGCCGCTGCCATCGGCGCCTTGTCCTCGATTTACGACGAAGGCACTTGGAAGAACGATTTGCACCCGAATTATCCTACTGAATTTTCAGGCGCGGGATTCGACGGCGGGGCGGCTAACGATGGAGGGGACGACCACAACCGTTGGTGGAAGTTCTCGGTGGCGGCCAACAACGCCGCCGGCACCGGCCCATTTTCGGATGTGACCATCCAGGTAGACAAGGATGCGCCGACGGACATTACCAACACCAAATTCCTCGGCATGATTGAGTCGGACAACACCACGTCGGGCGGCGCGCCCGAGCTCACGGTGAAACTTACCAGCCTGGAGACTCCGTTGCCGGTAGGCTCCCGCATCGTCCTGTTCCTGGAAGACGATTTCCAAGTTCCTGATGCCATCCCGGCCAGCTCAATCTACTTCGTCGCCAACTCGCCGGACACCGTTGCCACCGGCAACGGAGCTCCGGTGTATGCCACCGAAGCCCCGGAGATTGACGCCGACTCTTACTTTGACGATGATAAAGACGACGTCAGCATTACCGTCCGCATCCCCGATATGTGCACCGGCGATTCGGACGCTTGCGAAGGCCCCAACGGGTTAGGCACCAGTCAGGATTTGACCATGGTCATCTTGGGCAGCTCCGGCATCAGAAACCCCTCCGAAGCGGGAACCCACACCGTAGCTTTTGACGTGCTGGGCTTCAAAGACACCCTCCCCGGCCGTATTGAGCGGCGGATGGAAAAGGGCATGGAGCTGAGCGCCAAAACCCCTACCGGCAGTCGCTCTATTTACGAGCGGCAGGGCGTGTACGTAAGCACCTTGGCTAAAATCTCGCTGTCCGACGCGGACGGCGAGCGCGGCGACGAGCTGACGGTCAACGCCAGCGGGTTCAACAATGGGGTTTCCGCCGTCGCTTACGTCAACCAGCGCAAAGCGGCCCGCTACGCCGTAGCCAAATGGTGGGAAACCCTGAACTGCGACAAGATGAAAGCAGCCATGGGCCCCGGCGCCGGCAACGAGTTCTGCTTCCACTACACGCTCAACTCCTCCGAGATGACCTACACCGTGGCCAGCAAGGACAAGGCGGCCAGCGATAAGGTCTTCGCCCGGCACCTGTGCGATGTGGGCATCGTTGACGCTGGCACCGAGTTGGCTGCCGCTACGGTGGGCAGCGATGACAAGGCGGCCATTACCTTTGAGGTTACGGCGCCGACCTTCAAGCCGGGCAACGACAACCTCCTCTGCGTGGAAGACGGCGAAGGCCGCACGTCCGGCGCAGATTATGAGGACTTTGAGCTGCTGCCGTCCATCAGAGTGTCGCCGACTGAAGCTAGAGTAGGCGATACGATAACGGTCTTCGCCCAGGATTTTCCCACTGTTGGGGCCGGGTTCAAGGAGTTGAAGCTGGGCGGCGAGGTGTTCACGGGCAATGTGTCGTCAACCGGCATCGGCCAGGACGGTTCGGCGACGGCGACGTTTGACCTCCCGCCGGACGTCAACGGGGTGTCTCTGGGCGTAACGGTGCGGATTGACGCTAAATGGGGCGACAAGTCTGAGGACGCCAAGGTTACCATCCAGTCGGCGGTGCTGAACGTGAGCCAGCCGCAAGCCAGGCCCAACGAGATGGTTACGCTGACTTGCGTGGGCTTCGGTTCCGGTTCCGGCAACGCCATTATGGCGGAGAACATTACCTTGGACGGTGTGCCTTTGAAGGTGCATTCGGATTCGTTGGACAGCGATGGGGAGGTTCCCGTTTCCAGCGCCGGTAGGTGCGTCTTCGCCGTGGCCGTCTGGCCGGAGGCTGACGGCGGCGCCAACCCGGCTTTGACGCCGGGAGCCCATACCATCAAGGTCGTTGACCAGAACGGCTACACCGGCAGCGTGGTTATCACCATCCCGGAGCCTGACGTGAAGGTTACGCCGGCCGTGGCCGGGCCTCGGGACGTGGTTACCATCTCCGGGGAGAACTGGCCGGTGGACAACCCGGACAGCACTCGGCTGGATGCCATCACCATCACCGTTACGGACGGTGAGCGGGAACGGGAGTACAGCCAGTACGCCGATGGCACCGGGCGCTGGTTCGTTGAACATCAGGTTAGCGGGGCGGTTAGCATCCCCTCCACCAGCCGGATTGAGGCCAAGTACAGCGATTTGGTTCGCTTGGGTGAGTATGCCGTGCCGGCGTCCATCATTACGATTGAGCCTGGTGAGTGCCAGCCTGGGGACAGCGTGACGCTGTCGGCGTCCCGGCTGCCGGTGCATTCCCGCATTGACCGGGTGGAAATCGGCGGTCGGGATGTTAAGCCTACTGGTGCGCCCAGCACTGACGGCGATGGCGCCGTTACCGTGGAGGGCGTCGTCTGTCCGGGTCTGGATGAAGGCCGGTACAGCGTACTGCTGGAGGTTGAAGAGACGGTTGCCATCGGCGAGCTGGAAATCCTGTCTGAGGGCCCCTTGGGGCAGGAGACGCCGGTAGCCGAGGCTTTGGCTCCGCTGGGCGACAGCCTGGCGGCGGTGTTCTACTTTGACGGCATCGGCAAGGAGTGGCTGTTCTACGACAGCCGTCCGGAGTTCGCGGAGCTGAACACCTTGACGGAGCTGGTAGCCGGCGAACCCTACTGGGTGCTGGTCACCGAGGACGTTGAGGACGTAGCCCTGGGCGGCAAGAGCCGCAGCCTGACCTGCAGCGCCGGCGGCAACTGCTGGAACCTGATGGTCTGGTAGGCTGGCGGCAAACCGCTGCGCTTGCCCGATAGTTGGGAAACGGCAACGGCAGGGGTGGGTCTGCGGGCCTGCCCCTGCCGTTTTTACGGTTCAAGGACGCCGCCTCTCCCGGTTATGCTGCTATATCGGAATGGGAGGCACGGAAGCCCAGAGGCGCTTGCGAAACGCTCTTTTCGCCGCTTGCGCCTCAACGGTACTCGACTTCCTACGCTCTGCTGTGCAGCAATCATCGGCTTGACGCGTCTTGCCCAATGATTGTCGCGCCGTTTTGCAAGGGCCTCATTATAGACGGGTGTTGAGGGATGGGGCGCTTAATGATAGGATAGCGCCGGCGACTTGTTAGCTCGGATCTTGTTAGTTCGGAATTAGAGGAGGCTTAAACCAATGGCAGACCAGAACCATGACATTGCATTGATGGCCCACTTGATGCGCCGGGCCGGTTTCGGAGCGCAGTACTCTGAGCTGGAAGCGCGCGCGGCCAAGGGCTATGACGCTACGGTGGAAGAATTGCTCAACCCCGAAGTGAACGACCACGGGATGGACCTGGACATCGCCGAACGGTGCTTCATTGAGTGGAGCCACCATACGCGGGGGCTGCCGGAATACGTTGCCTTCCGCTTTATCAACTCCAGGAACCAGCTGGAAGAGAAGATGTGCCTGTTCTGGCACGGCATCCTTTGCACCGCCGACAGCAAGACGCAGAGCTACCCCACGTCTTACGATGAAATCGAGATGTTCCGCAAGCACGGGATGGGCAGCTTCCGCGACCTGCTGGTGGAAATTTCCAAGGACCCGGCGATGATTTTCTTCCTGGACAACTGCCTCAGCCACAAGGGAGCCATCAACGAAAACTACGGCAGGGAGCTCCTGGAACTGTTCTCTATGGGCGTGGGTATGGACGGGGAGTTCAACTACACGGAAGACGACGTGAAAGAGTGCGCCCGCGCATTTACCGGCTGGACTATCGCCAACAACGTGCCGGGCCAGCCCTACGGACGCTATGCGGCCAAGTTCGTCTATAACCCGGACGACCACGATGAAGGCGTCAAGACGTTCCTGGGCGAAACCGGCAACTTCAACGGTGAGGACATCGTTGACATCATCGTAAAGCAGCCGGCCACGGCACGCTTCATTTCCCGCCATCTGTACAGCTACTTCGTGGCCGACGAAGCTCAGGTGCCGGCCTGGATGGACACGCCGCCGAGGGACATGGCAACCATCAAGATGCTGGAGGATGAGTACTTCCGCTCAGGCTACAACATCAAGGCTATGCTGCGGGCGCTCTTCCACTCCGATGCCTTCAAGAACGCTCGTTTCCAGCGGGTTAAGAGCCCGATTGAAACGGTTATCGGCACGCTGCGATTGGTGGGCGACTGGACTGAACCCAAGCCCGGCTTTGAGTTCATCTTTGACGAAATGAAGCACATGGGGCAGGAGATTTTCAATCCGCCGTCGGTGGAAGGCTGGCATACCGGCCGCGAGTGGATTGACGGCGGCACGCTGGTGCATCGCATCAACTTCACCGCCGACTTTGTGGGCGACGTGAACCAGCCGGGCGTCAAGGGCATCGTTGAGCAGCTGGGCAACCGCGGCCCGGTGATTGAGCCGGGAGACATGGTCGACGATACCTGCCGGCTGCTGGGCCATTACGAACTGGCCGATGAAACGCGGCAGATGCTGGCGGCGGGCATGGCGAAGCACGGGACTCTGCATACGGACACGCCCGAGTTCGCTGACCGCGTGAGCGAATTGCTGCAAATGATAGTCGCCACCAAGGAGTACATTTACGCCTAGCTTTTGGGCGACACCGGATTCCGGCGAAAGTCGGAATGACGGCCTGCAACTACCGGAATGACGGCGCAAGACTATTGGAATGACGGCTCAAAACTGGAGGAAAGAATCGTGACGGCAACGAAAAAAGACCCGGTGCTGGTGGTACTGCAAATGTCCGGCGCTTACGACGCGCTGAACACCATCATCCCCTACAGCGACCCGCTTTATAAGGACTACCGCCCCCACCTGAAGGTGGAGCCGGAGGAAGTGCTGGCCATTGACGACAAGGTTGGGTTCCACCCGGCCATGAAGCCCATCAAGGATATGTACGATGAGGGCAAGGTGGCCGTCATACAGGGCATTGGGTATCCGAATCCCATTCGCTCGCACTTCCGCTCCATGGACATCTGGCACACGGCCGAACCGGCGAAGATGTCGACCGAGGGCTGGCTGGGCCGCGCCATCCAGGACCTGGATCCCAACAAGGAAAACGTGCTGACCGCGGTGAACTTCGGCCGTGGCCTTCCGCGCGCCCTGGCCGCTCCCGGAGTGTCCGTTGCCTCTGTGGGCAACCTGGAAACCTATGGGGTGCTCACCGGCATTGACGGCGAAGACCAGCGGGCCGAGGCTCTGGACATTTTCTCCCGGATGTACTCGCCCATGGTTGGCTCCGGGCCAATCAACGATTACCTGTCGCAGACGGGTTTGGACGCATTGAAGGGCGCCGACATCCTGCGGACGGCTCCGGAAATCTACTCGTCCAGCGTCGAGTACGGCGGCGATATGTTCTCCCAGTGGGTGAAGAATGTCGCCCAAGTGCATACTGCCGGCTTCGGCACTCGGGTGCTTTACACCGGGCTGAACCCAGGGGCTTTTGACACCCACGCCAACCAGCCCACTTCCTTTGCGAAGCTGTGGGGCGAGGTGTCCGGCGCCGTCAACGACTTTTACCATGACCTGAAAGAGCACCACGCCAACGAAGAGGTGGTGATGCTGCTGTTCACTGAGTTCGGGCGCCGCGTGCAGGAGAACGGTTCCGGCACCGACCATGGCTCCGGGAGCGTGGCCTTCGTGCTGGGCGACGCCGTTAAGGGCGGCCTCTACGGTGAGTATCCCTCCCTGGCGCCGGACAAGCTGGACGAGGGTGATTTGCAGTGGAACAACGATTTCCGCAGCACCTACGCCACCATCCTGGATAAATGGCTGGGCCTCGACGACCAGGCAATCTTGCAGGGTTCCTTCGAGCAGTTCGACTTCATCAAGTAGTCGCCGCTACCGGCCACAAAGGTGAGGAAAATGGTTACGCAGACTGACATTGCGCCGGTAACCTTCCAGTACAGCCACACCATCGGGCGGCAGGAAGTACGCAGCGGCAACGGGTTCTTCAATCCCGTGGCGATTACGCGGGATGAGGAGGGCCTGCTGTACGTGCTGAGCCGCGGCACTGAAACGCCGGCCTTCTTTCCGTGCAAGCGGGTTACCGTGTTCCACCCGGACGAGGAGGAAGTGGTTGCCGAGTTCGGGCAGAAGATACCGCCGGAAGACGCCGACGAAAGTACGCCCAACGGGTCGTTTATGTGGCCCACTGCGGTGGCGCTGGACAGCGCCGGCATTGCCTACGTCGCCGACGAATGGCTGAACCGCATTTCCATTTACGACCAGGAACGCGGCAACTGGATTGGAATGTGGGGCACCCCCGGCGAGGCTCCCGGCGAAATCAACCGGCCGGCCGGCCTGGCCTTTGACCGGGACGACAACCTGTACCTGGTGGAGAGCCGCAACCACCGGGTTTCGGTATTCACCAGAGACGGCAAGTATAAGTTCGGCTGGGGCCGACAGGGCAGCGGCGACGGTGAATTTGACCATCCCTGGGGGATTGAAATCGATCACAGCGGCGACGTGTACGTTGCCGATTGGCGCAACGACCGCGTTCAGAAGTTCGCTCCGGACGGCACGTTTTTGATGAAGTTCGGCAAATCGGGCGACGGGGAGGGCGAGCTGAATCGTCCGACCGGCGTCGCTGTGGACAAAGACGGCCACATCTTCGTGACTGACTACAAGAACGACCGCGTCCAGGTGTTCCGCGCGGATGGCAGCTACATCACCGCCATGCGTGGGCAGGCCGGCCTCTCCAAGTGGGGCGCCGAGCGCGTGTACCTCGACCCGACCATCGTGCAAGCTCGGGACCGCGCCCTGAACCTGTCAGAGCGGGAAGGCGCCTTCCAGGGCCCGATTGCGGTGGAAGTGGACGGCGATGGGCGGGTGTTCGTGTTGGAGTGCGCCCGCCATCGGGTGCAGGTGTTCACCAAGCAAACCGCAATGTTTGCCGGCGAACTCTGATCATCCGGGACGAATGACAAGTGGGGCCGTGGCTTTGTCACGGCCCTTTTTGCGTTGGCCCGACGCATCCCGAAGAGTGTATTTTGCGTGACTGCTTTATGCCCGGCAAATCACTGACCACGGCAGCCCGGTTGCTAAAATGCGGTCGGCCGCTGCTTGGGGGAGGGCTTTGCCCGGCGTGGCGGTTAGCGCTGGTTGGCGTGGTCATTTTGGGCGCATGGTTTGGGGAGCCGGCGCTGGCGGCGGCGCAGGAAGGGACGCCGCCTGAGGGGGAGGTCGCTTTCTGCCTGGTGTCGGTGAGTTCGGAAAGCCGGGAATTGAGGGTTGGCGAAGCCATACACATCTGGATTTGGGGCATGGGCGTGGAGCCGGACACCTGGAAGTTGACGGTTGAGGGGGAGGGTTCGGCGGCCTTGCTGGGCGCTCAAAAGCTGGATTCGTGGGCGGAGTTTGTCGAGTGGACCATCGTCGGCGGGAGGGAAGGCAAGGTGACATTCTCGGCCAGTATGGACTGTCGCAAACCCGGCGACGGTGTGGATTCATTGACTTTGACGGTGCTGCCGGCAGATACGGAGCCTATCCCTACTCTCACGACGCCGCCAAGCTCCGATTTTTGCACGGCGCGCATGACCGTGAGCGACCCGGAAGTGGAAGTGGGCGAAGAATTCTTCGCCTGGTTTATGGGGGCCGGAACCGAACAGCGGAGTTGGAACCTGGACATTTCGGGAGAGGGCTCAGCGAAGGTTGTCGGCGTACGAGAAATCGATCCTGAGTACGTTGAGTGGCGTTTGGAAGCGGTCGCAGCCGGAAGGGTTCGGCTGGTTGGCGAAATGAGATGCCTGGCACCGGGAGACGGGAGCAGCCCGGGTGAGGTCGTGATATTGGAACCAGGGAGCCGCAGCGATGCGACACCGGGCGCTGGGCCGGCCGAGGGCTGGGGGCGAACCGTCCGCATTTACATGGCCGGGGCGTGGAGAATGCTGGCTACTGTGGAGGGCGTATTGATGGGCATTTTGCTCGTGGTGATGGGCGTGTTGGTTTATCTCATGGCTCGGAGGCCACGGCGAACTTGACGCTCCGCCAGGTTTGGTGACGGGAGTTTGGGCAACCGGCGGAGCAGTGACCGCCGGTGATAGAACGGCAGGGCATACGGTTAAGGCAAGCGCGGGGTTTTTGCGGCGGGCCGGCAGTCGGTCACGCGCTGCCGAGGAATACCTGGGTGAGGATATCGGTGTCGCGGATGGACTGCGGCGTGCCGTTGTGCACCACCGATCCCTTGTCCAGCACGTAGGCGCGGTCAACGATGTCCAGTACGCCCTTGATGTTGTGCTCAACTACCATGATGGTGGTGTTGAGCCGGGCGCTGATTTCGGCCACTTTCCGGAACACCTCCCGGACGATGATGGGAGCAAGTCCGAGGGTAGGTTCGTCCAGCAGGAGCAGATCCGGGGCGGCCATCAGGCCGCGCCCGAGGGCGAGCATCTGCTGCTGTCCGCCGGACATTTGGCTGGCCAGGTCGCGGCGCTTTTCGTAGAGGATTGGAAACAGCTCCATTACCGAAGCGAGACGCCGGGTCTTTTCCGCCCGGTCGTTAAGGTAGATGCACCCCATCTCCAGGTTTTCGGCGATGGACAGATGGGTAAAGACGCGGCGGCCCTGGGGCACGAAAGCGATGCCCTGTTGCACTATTTCGTGGGTGGCCGCGGCGAGGGGCCGCTGACGCCAGTACACGGTTCCCGATACTACGGGGGCAAGGCCCATTATGGCCTTCAGCACGGTGGACTTGCCGGCCCCGTTGGGCCCCATTACGGCCACCATTTCGCCCCGACTCACCGCTATGGACACGTCATCCAGAGCGCGGACGGCGCCGTACTCCACCGATATGCTGCTGAGTTCCAGAAGCGGCGGGCTGCCGCCGGGGTCTGTTGCCGGGTTCGTCACTTTGGTCTCCGTCCACGTTATGCGCCCAGGTAGGCGGAGATGACTTCTTCGCTGTTGAGGACGGGTTCCACCTCGCCGGCGGCGAGGAGAGTTCCGCTGTCCAGCACGATGATGCGGTCGGAGAGTTCGCGCACGATTTCCATATTGTGGGATATGAAGACGATGGTATGCCCGTCGGCGCGCATCTGCTTCATTATGCTTTTAACCCGCTCAATCATTTGGGGGAAGAGGCCGGCGAAGGGTTCGTCCATAAGGTAGGTGTTGGCGTTCATGGCCAGGGCGCGGCCGATTTCCACCAGCTTGCGCTGGCCGTAGGATAAATCCTGAGCGAGGGAATCGCGCTTGTCCCACATACCTACCTGTTCCAGGATGGACTGGGCCTTTGCTTTGGCGGCGGGCCGGGCCCGTTCGAACAAAGCGGGGAATACCCGCCGTTCGGTCAAGACCACCATGATGTTGTCCCAGACGGTTATCTGGTCGAAGAGGCGGACTTCCTGAAAGGTGCGGGTCAGGCCATGCTTGGGGGTCTCGTGAGCTTTGACTACGCGCAGGCCGATGCCGTCGATGATAACGATGCCGCCATCCAGGGGCAGCACGCCGCTAAGCAGGTTCACCAGGGTGGATTTGCCGGAACCGTTGGGGCCTACGATGCTGGTAGTGCCCTGCCGAGGGATGGCCAGACTCAATTCGTCCACGGCCCGGACGGCGTCGAAGCGCTTGGAGACGGCCTCGGTTTGCAGGGCATAATCGGCGCGGCCGGCGCGCGGAGACGTCATAGGCGATACCTCCCGACGAGGCCCTGGGGCCGGAACAGCATGAGCAGCACCAGCAGGACGCCCAGGATTACCTGCCGAGCCGGCCCGATGTGCTCGGTGGGGAGATACGGGATGAAGCGCATGCCTTCTTCCAGCAGGACGAAGGCCATTGCGCCCAGCAGCGAACCCCAGATAGTCGCCAGGCCGCCCAGGATTACGATGGACACCAGCAGCACCGATTCCAGCAGGACGAAAGAGTTGGGGTCGATGAAAGTAGTCCAGCTGCTGAACAGCCCGCCGGCAATGCCGGCCATCATCGCCGAAATGACCCAGACGGCCAGCTTGTAATGGGTGGCCCGGTATCCGAAAACGGCGATGGCCTGCTCGTCTTCACGAATGGCGGTGAGGACTCTCCCGAAGGATGAAGACACGATGAGCCAGGAGATGAGCATAACCAGGGCGAGAAAGAGCAGGCAGAGGAGCAGGAACTCCAGCTCGCCGTCGAATATCCAGCCGCCTATCTCGGGCCGGGCGATTTGATGGATGCCGAAAGCGCCCCGGGTCACCGCGCGCCAGTTCAGGAAAACGTTGAAGGCGATGATGGCGAAGCCGAAGGAAACCAGCACGAAGATATCATCGCGGAAGCGATTGAATACTACGCCGACCAGGATGGCGGTCAGACCGGCTAGAAGGGCGCAGATTGGGAGGGCGGCGAAGAAAGGCCAACCGAAAGTGGGTATAGTCTCGCTGCGGAGCTGCTCGTAGGCCGGGTTGGAGGTGAGGATGGCCATGGTGTAGGCGCCGACGCCGAAGAAGCCGATGTGTCCCACTGAGAGCAGGCCGGTGAAGCCCACCACCAGGTTCAGGCTGACGGACAGAATGGCCCAGATGGCAAAGACGGTGCCGACGATGACGGCAAAACCGACGCCCTGCCACAGCATGAAAGCGATGGCCCAGCCGATGACGAACAGGTTGGCCCACAGCTCGATATTGCCCCGGCCAATGTTGCTTCGGGCGCGGCGAGCCATTTCCCAAGGGTTGCGCGCCAAGGCGGCCAACTCTCGAACGCGCTGCGTGTCAACGGGCAAAGCACTACCTCCGGGGCAGCAGTCCCTGGGGCCAGAAGGACAGGAACAGTATCAGCAGAATGAACGCGATGGCGTCTTTCCACTCGCCGGCCAGGTCCCAGATGCCGAACTGTTCGACCAGGCCGAGGATGAAACCGCCAACTATGGCTCCGTAGAGGTTGCCGATGCCGCCGACGACGGAGGCAATCCAACCTTTGAGCAGCAGCAGCAGGCCCATGCGCGGCTGCACTGCGGTGTCGTGGCCGGTGATGATGCCGGCCATGGCGGCATAGACGGCGCCGATGAAGAAAACGACGGCGATGATGACCGTGGTGTTGATGCCCACGACTTTGGAGACTTCTTCATCGTCGCCGATGGCGCGCACGGCTCGCCCCAAGGAGGTTTGCCTGAGCAGCAGCCACAGGGCGGCGAAACCGGCCAGGGCCATGCCGATGGCGAAGATGTTAAACCCCTTGATGCGGGCTCCTCCGATGCTCCAGACGCTGCTGCCAAAGGTGTCGGGCAAAGGACGCGGGGCACTTTGGAATATGATGGTGATGAAGGCCGATATGGCCAGCAGGATGCCCAGCGACGCCACCAGCATTATCAAGGGCGACCGGGCGCGCTGGCGCATATAGGCGTACAGGCCGCGGTAGAGCGCGAGGCCGACGGCGCCGGCCAGCAGGCACGATACCGCCCAGCTCAAGTAGAGGCCGGCGCCGGGAGCGTGGGCGGTCAAGTAACCGCACCAGGCGCCCAGGGCGGCGGAGGGAAGCGCGGCGACGGCGAAGAAAAGGGCCGGGCGCGCGCTGGGCTGCACGGCCTGGACAGCCCGGAAGCCGGCCAGCGCCGCAACCACAGCAACCGTCGCGCCGAGGGCAGGGCTGACGGTCAGGTGGAGCAACTCGGGGTAAGACAGGACTATGCCGGTATAGACGCCGGCGCCGGCGGAGGCGACGCCAATGCCAACGCGGAGACTATTGGAGGGGATGCGCCCGCGCAGGCGCGGCTCCAGGAAGGTATGCAGCGCCCAGGCGACTACGCCGGCGACAATAACGGCGAATACCAGGTTCACATAGATGCTGTTGACGTCCAGGCGGCTGCCGAGGGCGGGCGATGAACGCAGGTAGAAGACTCCGTATGCGCCCAGGGCGGCCGCCGCGCCATAGTACAGGTCAAAGAACCAGACCGTGCAATATACCAGGGTGAACCCCATGGCCAGTAGAGCGTACACGGCGCCTACCGCCAGGCCGTTGAAAGCGAACTGAAGCGCCTGCGGCGGCGACTGGCCGATTTTCCAGGCGATGTAGGCGACCAGGGCCGTCGTGAGGAGGACGGCCAGCACACGGGTACTCGGTATGTTGAAGAGCGCGGCCCGTCCGACCTTGCTGTCTCTTTGACCGGTCAAGGAGAGCATCCTCCGAGGAGAGCATCTTGGCAGGTACACATTTCAGGCATTACGGCAGCATCATAGCATAAAGGGCAGAGTATAAAGAGCCGGCCGCCTTGCGACGGCCGGCCTGGCGCGTTTGCCCTTGGGCAGGCGCATCAAGGAACCGGAGCCGGCCCGATGACGCGCTGTCCTACGTTGTCATCAGTGCGTTCCTCTACCGGGAGGACTTCGATGACGACATTGCTCAACCCGGCTACGTCGCCATACTCGTCAAAGCTGTAGTCGATCCCGATGGCGCCGCTATGGGTGAGACTGTAGAGGCAATCCCGGAAGCCGTCGGCGTCCTGGTCGTCGCCGGTTTGGCTCAGACATTCGGCAGCGATGTACACATCGTCGTAAGCGGAAGCCTGGAACCAGGGGAGGCTGGGGACATCGCCGAAGCGGGCCTGGTAGCTGCTGAGGAAGCGTTTGCCGGTTTCGGTGGTCAGTTCATTGCTGGGGACGATGCCCTTGACGCCGGTAGCGGCTTCGCCGGCGATTTCCAGGGCTTCCGGGCTGACGGCAACGGATTCCGTGTAGATGGGGCCGTCGTAGCCCAGTTCTCGGGCCTGCTTGATGATGGTTCCGCCGGAGAACTCGCTTTGGGAGGCCAGATAAACGGCATCCGGCTCTTCGCTGAATATCTTGGTGAGCTGGGTGCGGAAGTCGGTGATGTCGGAGGTGTAGCTTTCGCTGGCGACTACGGCGCCGCCCAGTTCTTCGAATCGGGCGACGGTGGTGCGCCGCGCGCCCTCTGCGTAGTCGGTGGACTGGGTGATGGTTGCGAGGTTGCGGATGCCGTCGACCCAGAGGGTGTTGCCGGTGTCTTCTCCGAGTTTGGCGTCGTTAATGGCGGTGCGGAATATGTAGTCGCCGGCAGGGGCGATGTCGGGGCTGGTAGCGGAGGCGGAAAGCAGGATGACGCCTTCGGCTTCGGCGAGGGGAGCGGCGCCGAGCATCGCGCCGCTGCAAGTGGTGCCGAGGATGATTTTCACGCCTTCAACGTCGGTGAGTTTTTTGAAGGCGGTAATGGCGTCCTGGGCGGAGCACTTGGAGTCCTCGGCGATGAGTTCAAGCATCCGGCCGTTGATGCCGCCATCGGCGTTGATTTCTTCGACGGCGAGGATTTTCGAATTGAGTACCGGATTTCCGTAGGACTCGCCGACGCCAGTGAGGGCGTCCATGGCGCCGATGCGGAAAGGTTCGTCGGATGGGGCAGCGGCGCCCGGGTCTGACGTGGGTTCGGGAGTGGCTTCGCCGGTTTGATTCATGCCGTCCGACTGAGTGGGTTCGGGAGTGGCTTCACCGGTTTGATTCATGCCGTCCGACTGAGTGGGTTCGGGAGTGGCTTCACCGGTTTGGTTCATGCCGTCCGACTGAGTGGGTTCGGGAGTGGCTTCGCCAGTTTGGTTCATGCCGTCCGACTGAGTGGGTTCGGGAGTGGCTTCGCCAGTTTGGTTCATGGCGGCCGGCTCAGTGGCAGCCGGCTGAGCGGGTTCGGTGGCGGCCGGCGGGGCGGGTTCGGTGGTGGGCGCGCTTACATCGGCGGAATCCCCGCCGCAGGCGATGACAAGCAGAGGCAGCAAGACCAGCAGGCTCACCAAAGTGAGCAGTCCAGCAAGAGGTGTACGCATAAGCTCTCTCCCGATTGAGATGGCAGTTCAGAAAATTGGCTCCCCCGGCAGGATTCGAACCTGCGACCTAGCGGTTAACAGCCGCCCGCTCTACCACTGAGCTACAGGGGAACGCCGTATCGCCATCCGTAAGGCGACAGTAAATAATTGTAGCACCGACGGCAATTTCTGGCAAACCGGGCGTGGGAATCGGGATGGGGCTCCCGGATGTGTTGCGGCGCCGGGTGGTGGGGCGCGGGTGGTGGGGTTGATGGTGTTCATGGTGGTTGTTTGCCTCCTTTTGGGTCGGTCGGTGGATTCTGGGTTGGGTTCCTGGGGGTTCAGGATGTCGGCGCTACGGCCCGAGAGCGTGGCTTGCTATTTACGTCCTAGTCTTGCGCGTGCTAACGGCTGCTTGCGCAGCGCCCGTCCTCGCGCAGCGGTGGTGACGCCCGCCGTGCTGGGTGCGCCAGCCGGGTAATGTGACCGACCTCCGGCGCACCACAGTGGTGCAATGGATCCGACATGCCGCACAGTACGGATGCGGCGGATTAGACCGTGATGTCCTGAACCCCGTGAGACTCCTATTCAGTTGTGATGTCGGGCGGTGTCCTGGCCTGTGCACTGGGCTGGGACGGGTATCCGACGGTTCGCGCGGGGCCGTTGGATGAGCCTGACGGGGATATTGTAGCACGGTGGTACGGTTTTGCAAATGGGGGTTTTGTCAGAATCAGGATTTACCGGATTTGGGGATTTTCAGGATGGGGGGTGGGGGTGTGGGGATTGTCAGAATCAGGATTTGGGGATTTTCAGGATGGGGATGGTGGGAGTGAATGATGGTGGGCTGGGATGGTTGGGGTTTGGGGTAGAAGGGCCTGGGCTATTGCCGCCGTGCTACAATCACGCAGCGATTTGACGCCGCAGGCCGGGTTGATATGAGTAATACGCAGGTTGGGCAGCGGGTTGGCGAGGTGACGGTTTCCCACACGGAGCGGGTGGACGCGCAGTGTTATCAGTTGCACGCGCCGCCGCCGCTGGGCGCGTTGGTTCGCATCGGGGCGCCTCCGGTGTACGCTGTGGTGCGCGAAATACGCAACGAGCCGCTGGATCCCAGCCGTCCGCTGGCGCCCCGGGGCGTTGGCCTGGAATCGGAGGATGAACTTTACGCGGCGAATCCGCAGCTGGCTACGATGCTGACTACCAGGTTCACCGCTACGATAGTCGGACATCGGGCCGGGCTTGCGGTCAGGCATGGGCTGCCGGAGCGGCCGCCGAATCTGCACGCCTTTGTGTTCGTTTGCGACGGCGCCGAAATGGCTGACTTTGCTGGCGAACTGGGCTGTTTGCGCCTGCTGTTGGCCGACGGTTCGCCGGGGGGCGATGCGGCCCTGGCGAGTTTCGTGCGACTGGCCGCCGGCGCAACAGCGGATGGCGGAGGGTTTCTCCGGCGCGCCGGCCGAACCCTGGCGGCGGAATTGTCCCGCGAACCGCTGCGGCTACAGGCTTTGCTGCGCGAGATGGCGCGATGACGGGGCGCTACGACGTTATTGGACGGAACGGCCGCCTGTCCGGCGGGCTGCGCCGGCTGGGAGTGGTAGTGGGCGGCTCTTTATCCCGCGGGCTGGACGTGCGGCTGGACGCCGGGGCCGGCGCGTCGGTGGAAGACATCGCCGTCGGGTCGTTCGTGACGATTCAGGGCCGACGACAGCGGTTCTTCGGGGTGGTTACCGACCTGGAACTGCGGGCGGTTGACGACGGCCTGCGCCACTTCGCGCCCGAAAGCGCGGATGATTTGACGGTGGAAGCGCTGGCCGGCGCCGTGGCCTACGGCCAGCTGTCGGTAATGCCGAGTATGACGGCGCCGTTGGCGGGCAGCGGGATGGCAGCGTCGGAGGCGGCGAAAACGATACCGGAGCATTTCGCCCCGGCATATGCGGCATCGCAGGCGGACATTGACGCGGTGTTCAGCGCACGGGACGCCGGGGCTTTCACGCTGGGCTCGCCCCAGGGAATGGAGGCGGCGTCGATTCGGCTGAACCTGGAGGAGCTGGCGAAACGCTCGGTGGGCGTGTTCGGCGCGTCGGGTTCCGGCAAGACGTTTCTGGCCCGGATGCTGCTGGCCGGCCTGGTGAAAGAAGGTGACGCCGTGTCGCTGGTGTTTGACATGGAGAGCGAATACGGCTGGCAGGGGCAGGACAATGACCGCGGGCGGCAGGTAAAGGGCCTCAAGCAGCTCTTTCCCAGCCGCGTGGTGACTTTCACGCTGGACGAGGCCAGCAGCCGCCGGCGCGGAGTAACTCCGGACGGCGTGGTTCGCATCGGCTACGATGAAATCGAGCCGGCCGACATTGAGGTACTGCGCGATCTGCTCAACCTGTCCGAGGTGGCGGCGGCGACGGCGTGGGACTTGGAGCGACGTTTCGGACGGGGCGCGTGGCTGCGCTCATTCCTGGATCTAAACAGCGCCGAAGTCGGCGAACTGGCCGGCGAGATTGGCGTGAATCTGGCGGCCTTGCAGACGCTGAATCGCCGGCTATCGGCCTGGAAACGGTTCGGGTTTCTGTCAGACCGGGGCGAGGGCGGCGGCAGCGCCGGCGGCATCATTGAGCATCTGCAACGGGGGAGCCATGTGGTGCTGGAGTTCGGGCAGTATGGGCGCAACACGGCGGCTTATGTGCTGGTGAGCAACCTGCTGACCCGACGCATCCACGAAACCTGGGTACGCAACAAGGAGCTGGCGGACGGCGGCCAGGGCGATGAACCGCGTCCTCTGGTGATATTCATTGAAGAAGCCCATAAGTTTCTGACGCCGGAGGTGGCCTCCCAGACCATTTTCGGCGCCATTGCCCGGGAGCTGCGCAAGTACAACGTTACGCTGATGATTGTTGACCAGCGTCCCAGCGGCATCGCCTCCGAGGTGATGAGCCAGCTGGGAACCCGCCTGTTATGCGCCCTCAACGATGACCGGGATATGAACGCGGCGCTGATGGGAGCGCGGGACGCCGGCCAGCTGCGGGGCGTTCTGGCCCGGCTGGACAGCAAGCAGCAGGCGCTGGTCTTCGGCCACGCCGTTCCCATGCCGGTGGTAGTCCGCCCCCGCGATTACGACGAGTCGTTTTACGCGGATATGGCGGTGGCTGCCGGCGGGGCGACTATCGGCGCGGGAGCGCTGGCGGAGAACGACGCCGAGCGGATGCAGCGTGAGATTGACGAGCTGTTTCCTCCGGGGTGAGCGTTTTACAGCGATGCACCGGCTATTCGGGATATTTGACGATGCAGGTTGTTGAAACTTGCCGGGAAATGATGGCCTGGCGCCGGGAGGCGGCGCGCCCGCTGGGTTTGGTTCCTACGATGGGGGCGCTGCACGATGGGCACCTGTCGCTGACCCGCCGGGCGCGGATGGACAACGCCGCCATGGTAGTCTCCATATTTGTCAACCCGACCCAGTTCGGCGCCGGCGAGGACTTTGCCGCCTACCCCCGCAGCTTTGAGCGCGACCTGGAACTGCTGGCGGCCCAGGGCGCCGACGTGGTGTTTGCGCCGCCGCCGTCTGAAATCTATCCCGACGGCTTTGACACCTGGGTTGAACCAGGGGCAGCCGCCCAGGAGATGGAGGGGGCGGTGCGGCCCGGCCACTTTCGTGGGGTGGCTACGGTGGTCGCCAAGCTGTTCACCATCACGCGGCCCGACCGCGCTTACTTCGGCCAGAAGGACGGGCAGCAGGCAGCCGTCATCCGCAAGATGAACGCTGACCTCAACCTGGGCGTCGCAGTCGTAACCATGCCTACCATCCGGGAGCCCGACGGCCTGGCGATGAGCAGTCGCAACGCCTATCTCACGCCGGAACAGCGCGCCGCCGCTCCGGTAGTGTACCGCGCATTGCGCGCCGCCGAATCCCGGTGGCAAGCCGGCGAGCGCGACGCCGGGCGGCTGCGGTCGGCTGCGTTGGCGGTTTTGGAGGAGGAGCGGCTGGTGTCCGCAGTGGATTACGTCAGCGTGGTGGATGCGGATACGATGGCGGCGGTGGACGCGGTTGGCGCGGGGCGGCGGGTGATGATGGCTGCGGCAGCGCGGCTGGGGTCGGTGCGGCTGATTGACAACGTGGTTCTGGAAAGTTAGCCGCTGGCCTATGCTGGGATTGAGCCACGCATGGCAACTGATGTGGCGGGGATGAGGGGAGTTCGGGAGGCGCGCGCGTTGCTTTCCACCATCCCCGGCATCTTTGCGCGCGACGGTGATGCGAGCCGCCGGTTGCAGCCAAGTTATCGCCGGGTTTGGCAGCTGCCCCGGCATAGCGCGCGTCAGCTGATAGGGCGCTGGTCGGTTTTCAATTGGCGGCGAGGGCGCGGAGGGCGTTCGTTATCTAATGGCGCACGAGGTCATCAGGTTCGGCGCCAATATCGCTGGCCGCTTTGGATACCTGCCGCCTGGTTTCCGGCTCCAGGTTTATGGCGATGGGAGAACGCAAGTCGTCGCCAAATGTTACTGAGATGGGTTGGTGTTGGTCCCAGTAGTCGGTGAAATCGTGGGTGTCCCAGAATTCGGCTATCTCTTCCCGCAGGGCGAAATGAGGAATCAGGTCTTTAGACGGGGGTTGTTCGGGTTTCATCACGTGCACTCCTGACAGTGCCTACGTTCCTGATGGGTGACCGGCCGGGCCATAACCTCATAATAGGCTCCACCGTCTGATGGTTCAACCGCTGCCCGCTTGCCGGCGGCCGTTCCCGGTAGTATTCTGCGGGGTGTTCGCTTACCCGCACGCGCGCTATCTCCATTTCAGCGCTACCCAGGAGCCAGCAACTTACGATGACTACCGCCGCCGACATTCGCACTTACCACAACTTCATTGCCGGGCAATGGACGCCTTCCGACTCCGGGCGCACCTACTCCGTCTATAACCCGGCGCACAAAGACCGGCTGCTGGGCCATTTCCAGCTGTCCAACCCGGAGGATACCCTGCGCGCCGTTTCCGCCGCCGCCGAGGCCGCTGCCGGCTGGGCCGACACGCCGGCGCCGGTGCGCGCCCAGGTTCTGTTCCGCGCTATGGATATTATGGAGCGGCGCGCTGAGGAAATCGCCCGCACCATCACCGAGGAAGAGGGGAAACCCCTGCCCGACGCTCGCGGCGAGGTTAAGCGGGCCATGAACATTATGGAGTACGCGGCCGGCGAGGGCCGCCGGATGTTCGGCTACACCACGCCGTCGGAGCTGCCCAACACCGTCGCCTACACGGTGCGCCGGCCTCTGGGGGTGGTTGGAATCATCACGCCGTGGAACTTTCCCATCGCCATACCGGCGTGGAAGATGGCGCCGGCGCTGATATGCGGCAATGCCATCATCTTCAAGCCGGCGTCCAGCACGCCCCTTTGCGCGGTCAAGCTCACCGAGGTGTTTGAGGAGGCCGGCGTCCCGCCCGGCGTGCTGAACCTCATCACCGGGCCCGGCGGCAGCGTGGGCAACGCGCTGGTGGAGTCTCCCGACGTGGCCGGCATATCTTTCACCGGCAGCACTGAAATCGGCACCGACCTGTACACGCGCGGCGCGTCGCTGCTCAAGAAGGTGCAGGCCGAAATGGGTGGCAAGAACGCCGTTATCCTGCTGGCCGACGCCGACCTGGACAAGGCTCTGGGCGGCATCGTGCAAGGCGCTTTCGGCTCTACCGGGCAGCGCTGCACCGCCACCAGCCGGGTCATTGTTGAAGACGGCGTGTATGAGCGATTCATGGCCGAGCTGGTTGAGCGCACTTCCAGGCTCACTATCGGGGACGGGCTGGAAGACGGCGTTGACGTCAGCCCTCTGGCCAGCGAATCCCAGCAGCGCACGGTCAGCGATTACATCGCGGTGGGCCGTGAGGAAGGCGCGACGGTAGCTTTTGGCGGTCGCACTCTATCCGGCGGCGTTTATGATGAAGGCTGGTACGTGGAACCCACCATTTTCACCGACGTTACCCCCGATATGCGCATCGCCCGCGAAGAGATTTTCGGCCCGGTGCTCACCGTGTTCCGGGCTCGCGACCTGGAGCACGCCGTGGAGATTTCCAACAGCGTCAAGTTCGGGCTGTCGTCTTCGGTTTATACCAGGGACATCCCCCGGGCCTTCCGCTACATTAACACCGTGGACGCCGGAATGGTTCACGTCAACGCGCCTACGCTGGGCGGCGAAGTGCATCTGCCCTTCGGCGGCCTCAAAGCCTCCGGCGTGGGCCAGCGGGAGCAGGGCGTGGAGGCCGTGGACTTCTTCAGCGAGGTTATCACCGTGTATATCGACTATGCCGACGCGCCCCGAGAGCAGGCCCGCTTCATCTAGCGGCGCCGCTTCTCTTGATGCGTGATGCGGGCGTTGGCGACTGCGCTGATGCTGGCGTCGGTATTGGCGATTGCAGCCTGCGCCCCGTCCGACGCTGAACTGGACGCCCGCATCGAGCGCGCCGCCGCCACCGCCGCAGCGTCGGCATCGCCCGACCTGAACCGTCTCTATCACCAGGCCCGCCCATCGGTGTTTTACATCGATCCTGCCAACCGGCAGCACGGCGCCGGCTGGCTGCTGGAACCGGGCTTGATAGTTACCGCCGCCCACGTGGTGGCGGGGCAGGATCAGGTACTGGTGCGCCAGGCGGCGGCTCCCGCTTTTACCGCCAGCGTAGCCGGCCGGGACGAACGGCGGGACGTAGCCCTGCTGCGCTATGATATCGAACAGGATGAGCCCGGCCCCTACGCCAAGCCGCTGCCCCTGGGCGACGCCACCATTGACGACATCGCTACGCCGCTACTGGCCTTGGGCTTTTCGGGCAGCGGCGTCAGGCGCGAAGGCGCGGTAGGTTCGCCCAAGGCCAACGCGGGCATCCTTTCCCAAATCACCAACTTCGGCCCCGACAGCTACGGCCGCAACCTGGAAATGGACGCGGCCATTGACCCCGGCGACAGCGGCGGCCCGGTGCTCAATGGGCAGGGCGAGGTAATCGGCATGGCGCGCGCCGCCGTCCGCGCTACGGAAGCCGGCGGCACGGTGGTGGGAACTTTCTACGCCGTCCACGCCGATGAAATCCGCGCCGCCCTGGTGGAGCTGCGAAGCCGGTAAAGCCCGCGGCAAAGCGTTGCGCCGGCGCATCACAACGGCCTCCGCCCGGCAAAGCCCGTGTCCGTGGGATGCCACCAGGCGACCCGCGGCTCGCCTCTGCGCCAGCACAGGTACACGATTTCGCCCTCCCGGCGGGAGGGAAAGTCCACCAGTCCCTGGCCGATGTCCCGCACCAGGATGCCCCGGTCGGTTATTTCGGACACGGCATCCTGTAGCCGCCGGGTCAGCCGGGCAACCCGGTTCTCCGCCGCCGCTATCTCCTCCTCGCTGCTGGAGTGTCCGTTGCTGCGCCGGCGACGCAACAGCGACAGCAGCGTTTCCTGACATTCCACCAATTCCGCCCGCAACGGCGACATGGCCGCGAACCGCTCTTCCAGCCATGGCGTCAGCCCGTTGGCATCTTCCAGCGTGAATAATCGTTCCATCATAGCGCCCAGTGTAATACCGCCGTATAATATCATTCCGGTTCCGGCACGTGTTGATATCGGCGACTTTCGGGGAGTTCCCGCGCTGTGGGGTTTGGCTGACAGAGCACGGCAAAATCAGAGCATTGTCCCGTGATAAGACACTGGATTACATACGATGGGGGCGAAGACCCGGCGCCCGGCGATGCCGATGGCAAAGCGGACGATGACGGTGAGGGCCGGGCAGACGACGCCAGCGCGGCAAACGATGATGCCGGCCGGCGCCGGCGCATTCCCGGGTGGCTGAAACTCTTACTCGTTGGGCTGCTGTTGCTGCTGTTGGCGGCGTTGACCGCATACCTGCTGCCTTCCTGCCAGGAGGAGGATCGGCCGGCCATGGCATCCGGCGCAACCCCAACGCCGGCGATTCCACCCCAGCCGCCTGACCCGACGTTCCCGCCGGCCGCGTCCGCCACGCCTTACCCTACCTTGGGGCCGATTGCTATCAGTGTGCCTTTCCCGACCCACGCGTCTCCCACGCCAACGGCAACCGTTGCCCCGACTACTGCGCCTACAACCCCCGCGCCGACGGGAACCTCCATCCCGACAGACGCTCCGGCAATCCCCGCGCCGACGGAGATTGCCGGCGTAACAGAGGCGCCGACCAGCGCGCCAACGCTGGGGGCAACCGCTACAAGCGCGGCGTCTCCGTCGGCCACTGCGACCGGCGCGCCAACGGCCACGCCTACGCCAACAGCTACTGCGACCAACGCATCAACGGCGACGGCGACACCGACGCCAATGCCGGGAGCCACTGCGACAATCCTGCCATCTCGGACGGCGACGCCAATACCGACGGCGACGGTTACGCCAACGCCCACTGCAACGGCCACACCCACCACCGCGCCGTCCGCAACACCCACGCCAACCACTGCGCCATCCGCGACGGCGACGCCAACAACGACGCCAATACCGGGAGCCACTGGGGCAACTCTGCCATCTCGGACGGCGACGCCAACGCCGACAGTTACGGCTACTGCGACAGCTACGCCGACGGCGACGCCAACGCTTGAACCGTCGGAAACGGCTACGCCGACGCTCATGCCGACTCCTACGGCTACTCATACTCCAACACCGACGGCAACACCCACCACAACAGGAACTCCAACACTTACGCCGACCGCAACAGCGACGGCAACGCCAACGGCCACCGGAACTCCGACGCCTACGGCCACACCTACGGCCACGCCGACGTTGACGCCAACCCCAACCCCGGCAGTCGCCGCCTGTATCGCACGGGACCGGGCCGTGCTGGTCGAACTTTTCGATAATACGGACGGGCCTGCCTGGGCTCACAACCGCAATTGGCTGTCTGATAAACCATTGGGAGAATGGGAAACGGTCGATACTAACCGTGATGGTTGCGTCACAAGCTTGGCTCTGTACAGTAGCGGGCTGGTTGGAGAGATACCGGCGTCGCTGGGGGATCTGAGCAGCCTGAGATACTTGAGTTTCAATTCCAACGACCTGAGCGGCAGGATACCGGCATCGCTGGGAAATCTCAGCGATTTGGTAAGTTTGGATCTCATCAATAACCGGTTGAGCGGCGGGATACCGGCGTCGCTGGGGAACCTCCGCAATTTGGGATTTTTGGGGCTTGGCGCCAACCAGTTGAGCGGCGGGATACCGGCGTCGCTGGGGAACCTCCGCAATTTGAGATTTTTGCAGCTTTTCCATAACCGGTTGTCGGGCGGGATACCGAGAGAGCTGGGGAACCTGTCTAACTTGACAAAATTGTCTCTCCACCATAATGGGTTATCAGGCCCGATACCGAGGGAACTGGGGAACCTCAGGAGATTAGAGCAGATTTACCTCGGTAACAACTGGTTGACCGGGTGCGTGCCGTCGCACTTCCGTTACGTCAGGTATAATGATATGTACGATTTACGCCATCTGCCGTCCTGCTGATGGGGCGGCGACTAGTGGTGATGGTTGTCAGAATCCGGATTTTCGGGATTAGGGGATTTTCAGGATTTTGGGCTTGCTCCATGTGTGGGTTCCGGCTTTCGCCGGAGCGGCGGGTGAGCGGCGGCTATGCGGCGGGGTTGTGATAAAATAGGGGCGTTCACGGGGATCTGCGCTGCCGGCGTGTTGCAGCGCAGTACGAAGGATGGGGAGCCTGGCGGCATTTTGAGGGAGCCTGGGGCATTTCAGGAACCGACGCAGCCCCGATGCCAACGGCTAATAGAGCAATGACCGACGTTGACGACAGCAATGCAGCCCGGCATAGCGGCGACCGGGATGAGGCCAACCTGACCCCCTTCCGCGCCGGCGAGCTGGCCCTCTTCCTTGACCGCAAAGGGCGGGCGTACCTGCAAACCCTCACCGCCGGCGCGGAGTTTCATTGCCACCTGGGCTACATTCCGCTTGACGACGTCATTGGGCAGCCGGTAGGCGGCTGGTACACTACCAACCGGGGCCACGTGCTGCTGGGCATACGGCCCACCCTGGGCGACTATGTGCGCCTGATGCCGCGCGGCCCTCAGGTCATCTACGCCAAAGACCTGGGCAACATTGTGGCAATGGCCGACGTCTTTCCCGGCGCTACGGTGGTGGAGGCCGGCCTGGGTTCGGGCGCGCTCACTGCCGGGCTGCTCCGCGCCGTTGGCCCTGCCGGACGGCTTATCTCATACGAAATCAACGCAGCGGTGATTCCCAAGGCCGAGTCCAACGTCCGGTCGGTTATCCCGGACACCTCCGGATGGCAGGTCAAAGTCGGCGACATTGCCGACGGCATAGCCGAACCCGACGTTGACCGCATCATCCTGGACTTGCCGGAGCCATGGCGCGCCCTGAATGCGGCGGCCAGCGCGCTGCGTACCGGCGGCATCCTGCTCTCCTTTTTGCCTACCGTGCTGCAAGTGCACGAGCTGGTCCTGGGCCTTCAGGACGACGGACGCTTTGCGCGCATTGAAACGGCGGAGACGATGCTGCGCGGCTGGAACGTAACCCGGCGCAGCGTCCGCCCGGCCCATCGCATGGTGGCGCACAGCGGGTTCATCACCACGGCGGTGCGGTGCGTGCCGCCGGGTCGGCAGGGCTACGCCCTCAACCCGTGAACGGGGAATGCCGACTTGCGAGAGTATGACCAGCGTATTGCTATATGCAAACATTATGCAAATGATCGCAGCTGCCGCCAACGGTTGAGGATGGTCTTCTGCTTTTTAGAGTTAGCGTTGATTACGGCGCCAGCGCGTTGAACTCGGAGTTTATTGCTGCGCGCTATTATGTCGTCACTTCTTTTCGACCAGAAAAAGTTGCCCTGTTACGTGGATGGAACGGCCCCGCAGATTGCGGCTGCCGCGATACGTATTATAGCGAGTTTCCATAACGTCCACCAATCCGATTTCCTGTAGCATCGCCCGCATCGTTTGGGGCTGAATGAAACCTTCGTTGTTGAATGATACCAACAGAAACCGGGCGTCAAGGGTATGGAGCAGATGTTGCAGCAACGGCAGAGACTTCGACCGCACGTTGTAGCCTGAGCGCTGCCAGTTCGTGGGTATGCCGGACACGCGGCTGATTTTCTCCGGACGCTGATAGTGCAGCAGCAGATTGAGCATGAAGTAGTTGGAGCCATAAGGATGCTGGTTGTACGGCGGATCGATATACGCCAAGTCCAGGTCGCTGACTTGCGCGGCAAGTGTGTTGGCGTCTTCCTGGCGAACGAGATAATCGCACTCGAACCGGCTCAAAAGCGGCGTTTCCAGCTCAATCCGCCCTTTGATGCGACGCAGGGCATCCGATGATGTTCCGCCGTACTGCCCGATGCCGGTGTGGCGGTTCTTATAGAATCCCTTGAACACGCCGGCATTGTTGGCGTGAACCGATGCCTTGTTGAGGAGCGACGCCAGCAGCACATCCCGGACGTCCTCCGGCGCGTCGTCGATAAGACGGCGGTAGTTGTCCAGGCGGCGGGCGTTGCTGATTGTGTAGAAAACCCGGTCTTCCGCAGATATGTCGCTCTCATCCCGCGGGGCGTATAGCTCCTCAATGATCCCTCTGGGGAAGCGCTCCGATTCTACCCTGGCGTTCAAGTCCGCCACTATGCGGGATATGCGGTCAAAGTCAAGCGTGCTTCTGTTGCGTAGGTAGCAGCGATTGATGACGGCGGCGTAGTCTTCAATATCATTGCTGATTAGCAGCGAGGCGTGGGCTTTCAAAAAGCGGGATACAACGCCGGAACCGCTGAAAGCGTCAAGAACCCGCAATCGCTCTCTGCCCAGACGCTGCTTAACGCGATGCACGGCATCACCGATTTGGCCCAGCAGCGTCCGTTTGTTGCCGATGTAGGTAATCAGTTGCCGCGTCAGATAATCCGGGTCTTCGACAGCAGGGCGGGACATGGCCGCGCCGCAATCGGGCTGTCCGCCGAAAGTCAGCGCCGGCTGTCCGTTGATTGCGGCAGGTGAACGGTCGGGTGGGGCGGCAATGTCAAAATCACGCTGGCGTTGGTTGGCCATAACGGATCCTCCGAACTTTCGGAGCGGTGTCTGATTATACAGTGCAAGAGCAGGAGGGCTATGCCCTCAACCCGTGAACGGGAAACACCGCGTCTTTGACTGCGGCGACGCTTTCCGCCGCCAGGGCCCGCGCGTCGGCGCGGATGTGCGCCGGTATTTCCGGCATTTCCGTATCCCGCAGCGTCGCGCGCCCCAGCCGTTCTATCGCCGGCGTCGGGATGCGGTCGGGCCACTCGGCGCCGCACATTACGCCGTAGGCCAGCGTCCAGCAGCGCGCCACCGCGCCGATGTCATATCCGCCGCCGCCGGTAGCCAGCCAGGGATAGCCCAGGCTGCCCAGCCGCGCTACCGCCCCGATGAAACCCCGGCTGGTAACCTGCAAATGCGTCAGCGGGTCGGTGTGATATGAGTCGATGCCCAGCTGCGTCAGCAGCACGTCCGGCGCAAAGGCGTTGATGAGCGGCGGCACGACGGCCTCAAAAGCGTCCAGATATATTTCGTCGTCGGTGTAGGGATACAGCGGCAGGTTCACGGCGTAGCCGACGCCCGCGCCGGCGCCCGTATCCCCGGCGAACCCGGTGCCCGGGAACAGATAGCGTCCGGATTCATGCACGGATATGGTCAGCGCGCGGGGCTCGTCGTAAAACGCATCCTGCACGCCGTCGCCGTGATGCGCGTCAATATCCACGTAGGCCACGCGCAGGCCCCGGTTCAGCAGGTACTTGATGGCGATTACGGGGTCGTTGAACACGCAGAACCCGCTGGCCCGGCGCGCCGCCGCGTGGTGCAGCCCGCCGCTGATGTTGAATGCGGCGGCGACTTCGCCGTCGGCGACCATCCGGGCGGCGGTCAGCGTGGCCCCGGAGCTCAGCAGCGCCGCCTCGTACATACCCGGATACGTTGGGTTGTCGCCGCCTTGGGCGAACCCGAACCGTTGGGGCTGGTATCCGGTCAGCCCCAGGCTGAAAGTGCGCACGGCGGCAATATAATCGCGCGAGTGGAACGCGCCCACGCCGGCCTCGTCGGCCGGAGACGGAGCGACCAGCAGCGACTCCGCGCCGTCAAACGCGCCGTAAGCGTCCAGCAGCTCATAAGTGTGGCGCAGGCGGATGGGGCGCATGGGATGGTCGGCCCGCAGCACGTGCCGGCTCATTGCGTCATCGTAGATAAACGCAGCCTTCGGCATAACCTCTCCTCTCGCCTGGCGGATTAGAGCGGCTGCCGGGCCGGCAGCCCCACGCGGCGGGGATAGCGCCCCGGCGTGCGTCGCACTTTCTCCACCGACACTATCCAGCGGTCGGGCGGCAGCGGCGGCGACAGGGCGTTCACCGAGCGCATCCCGGCGATTGCGCCGCCCAGCTGCGCCAGCGGGCCGGCCGACGCTTTGGCCTCGGCCGGCCCGTCGCTGCCTTTCCAGGCGAGGAGACGCCCACGCCCTTTGCACAGCGGCAGCGCGTATTCAATCAGCGCCGGCAATGCCGCCACGCCTCGGGCCAGCGCAACGTCAAACTGCCCGCGATAACCCTCGGCGCGCCCCAGCTCCTCGGCCCGAACCGTAAGCGCCGCGACGTCCGCCAGCTCCAGCCGCTCCGTCAGCTCCCGTAGGAACGCCGTCTTTTTGCCTACCGATTCGACCAGCGTCAGCCGGATGCCCGGAAAGGCGATTTTCAGCGGAACCCCGGGGAACCCGGCGCCGGCTCCGATGTCAACTACCCGCAGCCCGTCGCGCCACGGTGAGAACGCCAGCGTCGCCGTCAGCGAATCCAGAAAATGGCGCGTCTGAACCTCCGCCGGGTCGGTGATGGAGGTCAGGTTGGCCCGTCGGTTGCCGTCCGCCAGCATCCGGGCGTACTCGTCAAACTGCGCCAGCTGCCGGACGGACAGTTGCAGGCCCAGTCGTTCCGCCTGCTCGGCCAGAACCGCCATCCCGGCGCCGCTCGAGACGGTTGTCATTAGATGAACCCTGCGAACACATCCCGCCCGGCAAATCGGCCCTGCGCGCCCAGCTCTTCCTCGATCCGCAGCAGCCGGTTGTACTTAGCGAGCCGTTCCGAGCGGGTAATGGAACCAATTTTGATTTGCCCGGCGCCGGTGGCTACCGCAAGGTCGGCAATTGTGGTGTCCTCAGTTTCGCCGGAGCGCGCAGAGATGACCGGCAGATAGCCGCGTTCCTTAGCCAGCCGCACGGTTTCCAGCGTCTCCGTGAGCGTCCCAATCTGATTGGGCTTGATAAGGGCTGCGTTGGCGATTCCGGCGTCGGCGCCTTTGGCCAGCCGCTGCGGGTTGGTGGTGAAGAGATCGTCCCCAACCAGCTGGGTTGACGCGCCCAGCCGCTGCGTCAGATATTCCCAGCCCTCCCAATCGTCCTCCGCCAGCCCGTCCTCAATGGAGATGATTGGGTAGGCCGCGCACCAGTGCGCCAGCAGGTCAACCAGCTCGGTTGCGGTGAACGACCGGCCCTCGGCGCGCAGCGCGTAGCGTCCGTCGCCGGCGGCAAACTCGGTAGCCGCCACGTCCATGCCGATGGCGATGTCGCCGTCCCGGGCGCACCGATAGCCGGCCATCCGCGTCGCATCGTACAGCAGTCCCAGGGCATCCTCGTGGCAGGGCAGCGGCGGGCCGTAGCCGCCCTCGTCGGCGACGCCATAGGCGTAAGGCCCCATCTGCGACAGTATGCGGCCCACGGCTCGATACACGTCCACTGACATCCGCAGCGCGTCGCGGTAGCTGTCTGCGCCGATGGGAATCGCCAGAAAATCCTGCATATCCAGGCCGGCGGCGGCGTGGCGTCCGCCGCTGATGATGTTCACCATCGGCATCGGCAGCGTGTCGGCATCGGGGCCGCCCAGGTAGCGGTACAGCGGCTGCCCCAGCGCGGCGGCGGCGGCGTGAGCCGCGGCCAGCGACACGCCCAGCAAGGCGTTGGCCCCCAGGGTGGACTTGTTGGCGCTGCCGTCCAGCTCACATAAGCGGCCATCCAGCGCAGCCTGGTCGGCAGCGTTGGCGTCGCCGCACAGGGCCGGGCCGATTATGTCGTTGACGGCGGATACCGCGCGCAGCACGCCTTTGCCGTCGTAGCGGGACGGATCGCCGTCGCGCCGCTCCATCGCTTCGTGCCGCCCTGTGGACGCGCCCGACGGCACAATCGCCCGCCCCGTCGCGCTGCCGGCCAAGGCGACATCCACCTCAACGGTGGGATTCCCCTGCGAGTCCAGAACCTCCCGCCCGCGGACGGCGGCGATGACGGTTGCGTCAGCCATGGCCCTCTGACTTGATGTCGTTGAAGGTCACCCGCAGCATCGGCGCGTCGGTCTCATTTTTCCACTGGTGATGTTCGCCCGGCGGAACCAGCACGGCGTCGCCGGCCGTTACGGTGTAATCCTTGCCCGACACCGTCAGCGTCCCCGTGCCCTCCAGGATGAACACCGTGTGATCCCATTCGTGGGTATGCCCGCCGGTTTCAGGATGACTGACCGCGCCCGGCTGCATATAGCCGTTGTAAAGCATCAGATAGTTGGGGCAGCCGTCGCGCCCGCCCAGCATGGTGTGGCCCGTTTCGGCGTTCAGGTCGGCGTGGTTGCGGATCACCGGCGGCGCGCCGGCGCCGGGTTCCGAGCCGCCGGGCCGAGCGTTGCCGGCGGATGCCGACAACGGATTGATTTCAATGCGGCGAATATCGCCCTCGCCGCCGTCGTTGCGCGTTACATGGTCAACCATCGGCGGGATGTACATGGCGTCGCCGGCCTGCACCGGATACTCCTTGCCGTCGGCCACCAGCGTGCCGCGCCCCGCTATGATATAGACCTCGTGCTCCCATTCGTGGATGTGATGGGAGCTGGTTCCGCCCGGCGCGATGACGGAGTAGGCCAGCGTAACCAGGCCGGGCTTGTCGTCGGCGCTGATGAGGCGGGCAACGGCGCCTTCCGGGTAGTCTTTCACGTTATGAATGATGGGTTCCATGTTTGAGCGCTCCTTTGGTGGGGTAGGTGTCCTGAGTGCGGTTACCGGCTACGATTCGTGAAGATGGCTGTCGTCGGTTCCGCCGCGCCGGTCGGCGCCGGGCGGCAGGGTGATGATGGCGCGCCGATGCGTGCCAACCCCGATGGTTCGGTCGCCGTCCAGCGCTTCCACTTTGAAATACAGCCAGCGTCCGTCCACCCGTTCCAGCTCCGCTATGGCGACCACGGTAGCGCCGATGTCGGCCCCGGCCACGTGGCGGATGTTCACCTCAAAGCCCACGGTGGACTGTTCCGCCGGCAGATGGTCCAGCACTGCCCGCTGGGAAGCCTGTTCCATCGCCCGAATCATGGACGGCGTGCTGATTTTCCGGATGTGGGGCGCGACGTTATGCTCGCACACCAGCACCTCCCGCCGCCCGACAAGGCCGGGCGCGAGGCCGGATGTGGCGGGTTCCGCCGGTTCGGGAGCAGCGGGTTGGGACGGTTGCGTCATATTGGTTGCCGGTTCCTCAATCAGTCAGGGTACGCTGAAAGCGGCGCTATCATAACAGATAACGCCGCCGGCGTCTGGCCGGGCAGCGCTGCCGTAATTGTCGAGACGCCGATGGTATAATCGCCTCACTGGATGGTCTGAGGAGGTTAGCGATGTCGATGTTCAAAATCGACGTGAGCGTTGGCAATCTGGAAGGCGGTGATTTGGCGCCGGTGCGTCCGGTGGTGGACACTGGAGCTGCCCACTCCATGATGCCGGCGTCGCTGATGGCTCGGCTCCACATCAACCCGCGCGAGGAGCTTGGCTTCATCCTGGCCGACGGCAGCCGGGTGCGCTATGGATTTGGCTTCGCCCGCTTCAACATCGCCGGCGACGAAAGGCCCTGCCCGGTGATATTTGGGCCGGAAGGCAACTATCTGCTGGGAGCGTCCGCACTGGAAGCATACAACCTGATGGTTGACTCTACCGGGGAACGCCTGGTATCGGCGGAGTGGCTATCGCTGGGTTGGGGTGGGTAGGGTAATCCATGTCCATCTACCTCACGGGGCGGCGGCGTCTCGTCGCGACCGGAGGCGATCCCGAGGAAATAGTAATCATATAAGAGGCAAGCGCCCACCCGGTAAATCGGAGTGGGGCAGTCAGCGCAAAATCCCTGACGCTGGCGTCGTCCCCTCCGGCGACGGCGGCGAACGTCCTCAACGGATACTCCCGCTGCCTGCCCCTCCTCATCGCAAAGCCTTACGTAAGGTTGCGTCCCCTATTGACATCCGCCGGCATTCTGCTATCATTTGCTGTCGCAAATTACTGCAACAACAGTAGATGGCGTATGTCTGGACACGAAACAGCAGTCTCCCGCCTTCGTTCGCAAGGCTACCGTATGACGCCGCAGCGTCTCTCGGTGCTGGATATTGTGGCCCGCCGCTCCGGGCACATCGGGGCAGACGAGGTCTGGAACCTGGCCAGGGAGCAGCACCCTTACGTTGACCTGGCCACCATCTACCGCACGTTGCAGCTGCTCAAACGCCTGGGGGTTGTCACCGAGGTTATCATCGGCAGCAAGCTGCATTTCGAGCTGGCCGACCATCACAACCGGCACAACCACATGGTCTGCTCGGCGTGCGACGGCGTGCAAACCCTCACTCCCGACTACCTGGCGGAGTTCAGCCAACGGCTGGAGCAGGAGTTCGGCTTCACCCCCGACTTGGCGAACATCACCATAGGAGGCAAATGCGCCAAATGCCAATTAGCAAGATCTCCCTGATCCTGGCGGCCGTAATCTGGCTCGCCGTCCTGGCATGCGCCGGCCCCGGTGAACCTACCCCGGAACCTACCGCCGCCTCATCGCCCGCCGCCACTCCGCTCAACGTTGTGGCTACCGTATCGCCCATCACCAGCATTGTGGAGAACATCGGAGGGACGCGCATCAGCTTGCAGGGCGTGGTGCCGGAAGGCGTCAACTCCCATACCTTTGAGCCGGCCCCTTCCGTCGCCGCCCTGCTGGCCGACGCCGACCTGATTTTCCTCAACGGACTGTTCCTCGAAGAGCCAACTCTGGAAATGGCTGAAGCCAACCTCAAGTCGGGCGCCGCCATCGTCAGCTTGGGCGAGCAGACGATTACCCAGGACCAATGGCGGTTCGACTTTTCCTTCCCCGAGGCCGATGGCCATCCCAATCCACACCTCTGGCCCGACCCCATGCTGTCTCTCCGTTACGCCGAAATCGTGCGCGACAGTTTGTCGCAGCGCGACCCAAACAACGCCGACTACTACGCGGCCAATTACAACGCTTTCGAGGCCCGCATCGCTACGCTGGACGCGGCCATCAAAACCGCTGTCGCCACCGTTCCGCCGGAAAACCGCAAGCTGCTGACCTATCACGACTCGTGGGCCTACTTCGCCGACCGCTACGGTTTTACCGTCATCGGCGCGGTGCAGCCTTCCGACTTTTCGGAGCCGTCCGCCCGCGAAGTCGCCGATCTGATTGCACAGATCAACGCCGAGGGCATCCCGGCCGTCTTCGGCTCCGAGGTCTTTCCCAGCGACGTCATGCAAACCATCGCCGCCGAATCCGGCGCCGCCTATGTTGACGAACTCAGCGACGACGACCTCCCCGGCGGGCCGAGCGACCCCAACCACAGCTACCTCGGGCTGGCCGTAGCCAACCTCCGCATTATGATTCCCGCCCTGGGAGGCGACGCTGCCGCCCTTGATGAAGTGGATGTCTCTCCCGTCTTTGAAGGCCGGCCCAACGCGGTTTATCCTCAATAATCCATGCTGCACCCCCCCGAACTGGCTCATCTCCATCGCCCCGACCCCGACGCCCGCCCGGCGGTGGAGCTGATTGGCGTTACCGCCGGCTACAACGGCGCCCCAGTGCTGCGGGACGTTAGCCTACGCGTGATGCCCGGCGATTTTGTGGCGCTGCTCGGTCCCAGCGGTTCCGGCAAAACCACCCTGCTGCGCACCATCCTGGGCGCGACGCCCGTCCAGGCCGGGCAGGTTCGGGTACACGACAAACCCGTTCGCAGCCGGCGCAGCCGAGCCGGCTACGTCCCCCAGCTGGAAACCATCGACTGGAACTTCCCGGTCACCGTAGAGGAAGCGGTCATGATGGGGCGCACCATGTCCAACGCCCTCTTCCCCTGGTTCCGCAAGCCGGAGCGGGAATTGGCCCACGATATGATGGAACGCCTGGGGATCGCCAACCTGGCCAAGCGCCACATCCGACAGCTCTCCGGCGGACAGCAGCAACGCGTCTTCCTGGCCCGCGCCCTGGTCAGCAACCCGGAACTGCTCCTCCTGGATGAGCCTACCTCCGGCGTGGACGTAAAAACCCGCGACGATGTGATGCACCTCCTCCACGACCTCAATCACGCCGGCGTCACCATTATTCTCACCACCCATGAGATTAACGCCGTTGCCGTCCACCTGCCCCGCATCGTTTGCCTCAACGGTTCCATCGTTGCCGACGGCCCGCCTCACCAGGTCATCGCGCCCCACATCCTGCGGGAAGTGTACGGCGCCGATATGTCCGTCATCCGGTATCAGGGCATGACCCTGGTCGCCGAGAGCGCTCACTTCTGGATTGACCCTCCGGCGGCGGCCGACCGCGAACCTCTCGCCACCGTTCCCGACGACAGCCATCGCCGGCCCGTCATTCCCCATACCCACGCCACGCCGGACAACGCGCCGGCTCACCACCACCACGCCAATGACGATGCTGCTTGAGCCTTTCGAGTTCGGCTTCTTCGTGCGCGCCATCATCGCCGCCTGCCTGGTGGGCGGCTTGTGCGGCCTCATGGGCGTCTATATCGTGCTGCGCGGTATGTCCTACATCGGGCACGGCCTGTCCCATGCCATCTTTGGCGGCGCCGTAGTCAGCTGGATAATGTCCATTAATTTCTTCGTCGGCGCAACCGTGTGGGGTTTCCTGTCCGCCCTGCTCATCTCCTGGACTACGCGCAAGAACCCCATCGGCTCCGACGCCGCTATCGGCATTATCACCACCGCCAGCTTCGCCCTGGGCATTGCCATCATCAGCCGCTTCGGGAGCTTCACCCGCGACTTCGAGGCGTCATTATGGGGCAGCGTGCTGGGCGTGGACAATGAAGAAGTCATCGCAATTGCGGTAGTCACGGCGATAGTGGCCATCGTCTTCTTCGTAGCCTACAAGCTGTTCCTTTTCGCCACTTTCGACGCCGACGTCGCCCAGTTCTACGGAGTGCCCACGGCCTGGATTGACACGCTGTTTTCGCTGTTGCTGGCGGGAACCATCGTTGTGTCCATGCAGGTGTTGGGGGTAACGATGATTGCCGCCGCCATAGTCATTCCGCCCATCGTCGCCCGGCTGCTCACCAACAGCTTCCTCAAAATGACCCTGCTGTCAACCGGAATCGGCGTAATCTGCTCCGTCCTGGGTATCTACATCAGCTACTTCGTTGATGTATCATCCGGCGCCAGCGTAGTCCTGCTTTCGGCGGCGCTGTTCGTAGCGGCGCTGGCCTGGTCCAGAATATACCGCCGCTTCTCCCGCGCGCCGGAACCCGCCGGCTCTCTCTCCCAACTTCCCCGAGAAGCCGGCGGCGCCTACGAATAACCCCCCAATTAGACCTAACTTGATATGACCAACGCCGCAGCCGTCCCGAATTCCCGCGCAAGCAGGAACGACGGGTAAAAAACCCCGGCCACAGGAGGATACCATGGCCCACGCACACCATCATCACGCAGCGCCGTCGCCCGTAGAAGGCCGCACCGGATTCCGCCGGGGCGCCGCCTTCATCATCGGCGGCCTTACCAGCGGACACGGCGTTTTTCACTGGGTCGCCCAGAGCTTCATCGTCGTGCTGCCCGAAGTCCGCGACCTGCTACTGGGCGGCAGCACCATCGCCGCTGCCGGCATTCAGACCACCCGCGAAATTGCCTCCGGCGTCGTTTCCCTGCCCGGCGGCGTCCTCACCGATGCTCTGCGTCGTTATTGGGGCTGGGTAATGGCCGTTTGCATGGCCCTGTTCGGCGTAGGCTGGCTGCTTATGGCCGCCGCCGGCTGGCAGATGCCTGGCAGCGCCTGGCTCATCTCCGCAGAGGGCCAGGCCGCCGGCGCCGGCGGAACCGATTTCAATACCGTCGGCTACGTCCTGCTGCTCATCGGCATGGCCATTGTCGCCATCGCCGCATCGGTGTGGCACTTGCCGGCCATGGCGGCCCTGTCGTCGCACTTCTCCCACCGTCGCGGCTCGGTGCTGTCCTTCCACGGCGTAGGCGGCAACGTCGGCGACGTCCTCGGCCCCTTCCTCACCGGCTTTCTCCTGCTGACCCTTACCTGGCAAGCGGTCATTACCATCTATGCCGCCGTGCCGCTCTTTCTGGCTTTCCTGGTCTTCTGGGCCTTCCGCGACATCGGCCAGCGCGCTCAGGCCGCCGCGGCGGAACAGCCCAACACCATGCGAACCCAGCTGGATGAAACCAGAATCCTCCTCGGCAACCCCCGCATGTGGGGCATTACCTTGGTCGCCGGCCTCCGCGGCATGGCCTACATCGGCTTTATCACCGTCCTGCCCCTCTACCTCAACGATGTCTTGGGACTGACCCGCGAATCCTCCGACTCCCTTTCCGGCCTCTCCGATTTCCTCGGCGTCGACGCTTTCGGCGGCGTCGCGATACGCGGCGGCCTGGTGGCCCTGCTGGTTCTGGTGGGTATCTTCGCCAGCCCGATAATGGGCTACCTGTCCGACCGGTTCGGACGCAAAATCGTGCTGGTGCCCGGTATGTTCTTCCTTGCCGTCATCACCCTGCTGATGGCTCCCTTCGGCTCCAACTTAACGATAATGACCGTCCTGCTTGCCGCTCTGGGCCTGTTCCTCTACAGCGACCAGCCCATCCTGACCGCGGCGGCTATGGACATCGTCCGCGAAGGCACTGCGGCGACGACCCTCGGCTTGCTGTCCACCTCCCGCTTTGTCCTCAGCGCCATCTCGCCCCTCATCGCCGGCTATCTGTACAACGAAAACGCCGCCAACCTGTTCTACTACACTGCCGGCCTTTACATAGTTGCCGCCATCCTGCTCCTGATGCTGCGTCTGCCCCAGCCCGCTCCCGTTGTGGATCACCACGACCATCAGCATCACGATGAGCACGGACACGCGCCCCATCCGCCTCAGGCCCACGACCACCACGACGACGCCGGGCAGGGGCACGGCCATGACCGCCACGACGACGCCGGACACGAGGGCCACGGCCACCGCCACGACTAGCCAGCGCGCGGCGCGCTGCAAAAGCGCCGGGGGCGGCCATCCAACCGGATGGCCGCCCCCACAGCGTTGCCGACAGGCCCGAATGGGCCGGGCTAGTCTTCGTTCTGCGTAGTCTCGCTGCCCTTCACCGTAATGGTGATGTGAGACATCGCCGTCTCCCGCGAGCCGTGCCAGTGGTCTTCGCCGGCGGGAATGACGGCCACGTCGCCCTCGGTTACCGTAACCTCTTCTTCCCGGGTCGCCACAATGCCCGTGCCCTCGGTGACGATGAGAATCTGGTCGCCGCTGTGGGTGTGGAACTTATTGCGCACGCCGGCGCCGAAGTGAACGATGCCAAAGTTGAAGTTGTTGCTGTCGTCCGGGTCTAAAATGGCCTGACGCCCCACCGGGCCGGTGAACAGGGGCGCGGTGCCTTCCGTGCGCTCGACTGCCGACATCTTTACGATTTTCATTGCTGCGGTGTACCTCCAGAGAGTTTTGCAACGGCAAAATTGCCAACCCAATCATACCACACCCTCTACCTGCCCACCCCGTCCAGTAGCTCCCGCACCCGCCACCAAAGTCACCCTCCTCAAATCCGCAACCATTCCCTTTCCATAACGCCGCCATTCCCACACACCCGCAGGGCCGTTTGGGCAGCGTCGTCGCTCCGGCTCCCTGCGGTCGCCATTCCCACACCTCTGCATTACCATTCCAACGAAAGCCGAAACCCACGCCCTCATACCCTCCTACCCGGAGCCGGATCCAGCCCCACAACAGCCCAAAATCCTGAAAATCCTAAAATCCGGTAAATCCTGATTCTGACAACACCCCAACCAGCCATTCCCACACACCCGCAGGGCCGTTCGGCAGCGTCGTCGCTCCGGCTCCCTGCAGTCGCCATTCCCACACCTCTGCATTATCGTTCCAACGAAAGCCGAAACCCACGCCCTCATACCCTCCTACCCGGAGCCGGATCCAGCCCCACAACGGCCCAAAATCCTGTAAATCCTAAAATCCCGAAAATCCTGATTCTGACAACACCCCAACCAACCATTCCCACACACCCGCAAGGCCGTTTGGGCAGCGTCGTCGCTCCGGCTCCCTCCGGTCGCCATTCCCACACCTCGGCATTACCGTTCCAACGAAAGCCGAAACCCACGCTCTCATACCCCCCTACCCGGAGCCGGATCCAGCCCCACAACGGCCCAAAATCCGGTAAATCCTAAAATCCCGAAAATCCTGATTCTGACAACACCCCCCAACCAGCCATTCCCACACACCCGCAGGGCCGTTTGGGCAGCGTCGTCGCTCCGGCTCCCTGCGGTCGCCATTCCCACACCTCGGCATTACCGTTCCAACGAAAGCCGAAACCCACGCTCTCATACCCTCCTACCCGGAGCCGGATCCAGCCCCACAACGGCCCAAAATCCTGTAAATCCTAAAATCCCGAAAATCCTGATTCTGACAACACCCCCCAACCAGCCATTGCCTCGCCCTCTCGCGCTGATATATCATCCATCCAGCCGGCCCCTGCCGGAATGATTCCCAGCGCAATCCACCGGACCGGTGGATTGCGCATTTAAGCCCTCTCCAACACGCCAGCCAACGGAGCGCGCCCTATGACGACCCACGCCAGAGCCGACGTCCACGTTTTCGTCGAGGCGTTCGGACGCCTTTCTCCGCCTTCGACCCTACCCGCCTGATAAACGCAGATGATGAGGACTTGTACAGCGTTTTCTACGCCCGCTCCATACTAATGAGCTGGTACGGCGAATATGAGCTAGTCCGGCGTCCTATGGCTTGGAATATGCACGAAGCGGAGATTACCGCCGGTTCTGACCAATCCGACCGCAACCCGCCTCGTATTGCCTACGTCCAGGTTGGCATGGAACCCCACCCCGCCGAAATCGTGCTGCGCTTGCCCGCCCTCATCCAGTGCTTCCACGATGCTCTGTGCCGCTTCGGAGACGTCGACCTTTCGGCAATCCAGGTGTCGGCATCTTCACTTACTCCCTACTCACCAGGAGAATGGGATTTCGGAAGCCTCCCTTACGAGCACACTGTCAGAATCCCCCCTTCCCAGCCTATTGTCGGAAGCGCCCCTTCCCAACACATTGTCGAATCCACTCCCTACGTATTCAGCACCTTCGTATCTCACCTCATGGCTTCGCTCAACTGGTTCAACACCGTTGTCACTGCCCCGGTGCGCGCCGCCATCGCATTCGACCAGGCAGCCCTCGGCAGTCGCGCCCAAACCGAACGCGTCTCAATAACTGATATAATTAGTGGCTTTGCGCGTGCGAAGTTCCTTTTCGGCCCGTCGAGCCAAGCGCCGGAAGCCCATCGGATCGCCCGCTCCACAGAGGCACCCTTATGGCGGGGCGACAGCTTCCCCCCATCCGACATAGCCCTGCCGGTAACGTTGCCCGAATGGACGCCCGGCGCCATCGGCATGGCCCTGGAGGCTGCCATCTCCGAAGTGCGCCATGCAACGCCCAGCCTGACCGCCCTCATCGCCCGCATCACCCGCGTCGACTGAACCCACCGGCCACCGGCCCCAGGGAGCAATTCCAATACGCAACGGCGCCATCACCATCGGCGCCGCCCACAACCACTCACCCCCGCGACCCGGCCACAACCCCCGACACCGTTATGCCAGCCATCCCCTGCGCCGTCGTTACGGTCAAAGCCGCAACCCACGCCTGTAGCGGAACCCCAATCCTGAAAATCCCAAAATCCGGTAAATCCTGATTCTGACAGCGCCGCAGTTCACACCAACGCATCCCCAGTGTATAGTTGCCCTGGCATGCGCATCCTCCATTTCTCCGACCTCCACATTGGCGTCGAAAACTACGGCCGCACCGACCCCGGCACCGGCCTCTCTACCCGCCTGGGCGACTTCCTCGCCGCCCTGGACGAGCTGGTAGAGTATGCCCTCGCCAACGCCGTCGACCTGGTCCTCCTCGCCGGCGACGCCTACAAAGGCCGCGACCCGTCCCAAACCCACCAGCGCGAATTCGCCCTCCGCCTCCGGCGCCTCTCCGACGCCGGCATCCCCGCTTTTCTCCTGGCCGGCAACCACGACCTTCCCGCCGCCTCCGCCAGAGCCAACGCCGTGGAAATCTTCTCCACCTTGGCCGTCCCCAACGTCCACGTCGCCCCCCGCCTCGCCAATCACGCCATCCCCACCTCTGCCGGCCCCTTGCAAATCCTGGCCGTCCCCTGGCCTTCCCGCGGCGCCATGTTGGCCAGGGACGAATCCCGCGGCTTAAGCATCGAGCAGATTCGCCAGGAAATCGAACGCCGCATGACCGACGCCATCGCCCAGCGCGCCCAGGAACTTAACCCCGACATCCCCGCCATCCTCGCCGGACACGTAACCGTCAACGGCTCCACCGTCGGAACCGAACGCTCCATGATGCTCGGCAATGACCACACCCTCAACGTCAGCGCCGTCCAGCGGCCCCAGCTTGAATACGTCGCCCTCGGCCACATCCACAAACATCAAATCCTCCGTCCACCGTCCGCCGACGACGGCCCGTCCATCGGCCCCGCCGTCGCCTATTCCGGCAGCCTCCAACGCGTCGACTTCTCCGAAGAGGACGACGCCAAAGGCTTCTGTGTCATCGACATTAATCCCGCCGCTCCCCAAGGCCGTCGCCTCCAGGACTTCCGCTTTCAGCCCATCGCCGCCCGCCCCTTCATCACCGTGGACGCCAGCCTACCCGAAAACGAGGCCAACCCCACCGACTTCATCGTGCGCGCCATCCGGCGCCGTCCCGTCGCCGGCGCCATCGTCCGCCTCCGCCTCCGCCTCTCCTCCACCCAGTCCGCCCGCGTCCGCGACCCCGACCTCCGTCACGCCCTCTCCCCCGCCCACTATGTCGCCAGCATCACCCGCGACATCACCAACCAGAGCCGCCGCCGCCTTCCCTCCGAACCCGGCGACTTGCAGCCCCTGGCCGCCCTGCGCCTCTACCTCGCAAGCCACGACGTTGCCCCGGAGCGCCAGCGCCTCATGCTCGAACGCGCCGCCGAGCTCCTCGCCTCCGCCAACTCCGACGCCTGAATGCCCGCCAACAACGACACCATCACCGCCGTCCCCGGCATCTCCGCCGGCCATTGGACGAACTACCACGCCGCCACCGGCTGCACCGTCATCCTCTCCGGCGATACCGCCGTCGGCGGCGTTGCCGTCCGCGGCGGCTCCCCCGGCGCCCGCGAAACCGAGCTCCTCAACCCCATCCGTCGCGTCAACCGCGTCCACACCATCCTCCTCAGTGGCGGCAGCGCTTTCGGGCTATCCGCCGCCGACGGCGTCCTGCGCTGGCTTGAACAGCGCGGAATCGGATTCGAAACCTCCCACGCCCGCGTCCCCATCGTTCCCGCGGCAATTCTCTACGACCTCGGCATTGGCCGCGCCGACATCCGCCCCGACGCCGACGCCGGCTATGCCGCCTGCGCCGCCGCCAGCGATTCCCCTCTCCCCTCCGGTTCCGTCGGCGCTGGAACCGGCGCCACTGTCGCCAAAGCCTTCGGCCCAGCCCACGCAGTCAAAGGCGGCATCGGCTCCGCCCGCTGCATCCTTCCAGACGGCATATCCGTCGCCGCAGCCGTCGCCGTCAACGCCTGGGGCGGCATCTACCGCCCGCAAGATGGCAGCCTTATCGCCGGCCCCCGTCGGGCCGACGGCAGCATGGCCGACGCCCTCTCCGCCGTCCTCAACCGCGAACGCCGACCCGACGCCCAGGAGCCGGTCAACACCACCATCGGCGTAGTCGCCACCGACGCCGCCCTGGACAAAATGCAGGCCAACTTCATCGCCTCAACCGCCCACGACGGCCTTGCCCTCGCCGTCCGCCCTTGCCACACCCCCGGCGATGGCGACACCATCTTTTGCCTCGCCACCGGCCTGAACCCCACACCGCCGAACCTAACCGCCATCGTCGCCGCGGCAGCCCACGTAACCGCCCTCGCCGTCCTCAACGCCGTCCAATCCGCAACCCCCTTGGCCGGCATCCCCGCCGCATCGGAACTGACCGTTTCAGCTGAATCGCCCTCTTGACCCGGTTGCCGGCATCTGCGCCGCTGCTGCGAAATTGACCCACACCAGCGCCTCATCCGCGCGCAACGCAGCATCCCTGAAAGTGGTAACATAAGCGCGGAGCCTTCATGTACAACTTCGCCGCCAAGTCCGACCAACTGGCCATCCGGCAGATTCTAGCCGCTTTGATGCGCCACAGCGTCATCTGGCTCATCGCCCTGCCCTTGGGCTTCGCGCTCCTGCTCGGCCTGCTCGCGATGCTCCTGCTGGGCGCATCCCCCCTTCCCGCTGCGCAGAACTTCCTGGAGCAAGCGGCAGTCGCGCTGTCCGGCCCCGCCGTCCACTTGTGGGCAGTCATCTTTTTCGCCGCCGCCCTCTGTTTCGGCATAAGCCGCAGCCTCCCTCAACTCCTGCTCCACCGGCCTCTCAACGGCGGCCTGATAGCCCGCTTTACCCAGGCCGTCGCAATCCGGGCGGCATCCCCCGACGCCTTGCCCATTCCCTGCGCCGGCGTCCGCCGTCAGCGCCCCATGACCCGCCGCAGCCGTACCCCGTCCGGTACGGCCACCCACCTGGCGGGCGCCGCTCCCCGGCTCCAATAGCCGGCGATTCCCTTTCTCTCATCCAGCCCCGCCTGCCTCCTGGCAGGTTGGGGCTGCCCTGCGTGGCCCTCCAAGCGCCGCGCCAGAATCCACATTGCCAGAGAAGGAGGAATCGCCATGAGCCATCGTTGCGGAGCCAATTGCCGACGCAAACAAGTCCCCAGTACCCGGCGCTACTGCCCCAGCTGCGGGTGGAGTCAAGCAAGATTCACGATAACGGCCGGCGGACGCACTCGGACATTCACCAACCACGCGCTGGAAAACAAGCACAAAATCACCCGACGTGAGATGGCTTATGTACTGGACAATTGGACCATTCGGGGAATTAGCGCCGATAATAAAGGCCGGCTGGGATATTCCCACTATGCGTATGTTCCAGCACGCAACAAACTGGTGAAAGTAATAACCTCAATGGACGGTGCGAGAATCATCACCGCCCACGCCGACCGTGGTGCGACCAAACGCTGGATTCGAGGTGACCGCACCCACTTCATCAGCAGGTTGCAACAAATGGAGGAAAGAAATGCAGATTGGCTACGACCATGAAGACGACGTCTTGCACGTCAGCGCCGCTCCTTCCGAAGACGGCTCATCCTTGGCCTACCACGACTGGATTGCCGTGCTGATAGGTTCCGACAATGGAACGGACGTTGTCGGCCTGATTGTCAGAGGCGCGTCCGGTTGCTTGCCGCAAGGCTATGATCCGGTAACGGACACCGTGCTCCTCGGCATAACCACCGACGACTCCGCCATGATAACAACCAACGGCGACTTTATGTGCTACTGGCAGCCCGACGAGCATGATCCCATCGCGCCGCCTGACCCCATCGGCATTGTAATCCGCCAAGCGTCACAGCATTTCGCCGGCCTGCCTTTCCCGCCCTTCAACGCCAGCCTGTAAAGGCAACGTCAGCAACATCCCCAACCCGGAGGTTCGCAATGAAAATTAGATACACTTCGGAAGACGACGCCATCACCATCACCGCCGCCAATATCTACGGCGGTGGCGGCGCTCTCCGAGATGACTTTCGCGTCATCGTCGCCATGCCCGACGCGGATGATTGCTACGACGTCACCTCTCTCGATATCCTCGACGTCCGCCGCTTCCTCCCACTGAGCCCCGACAACGGCTATGACCCCAACTCCGACACCCTCACCCTCGGCGACAAACCCGCCGCCAACTACCGCATAGTGGACAACGGCGACTTCATAAGCTACCTGCAATGGTTCAACGACGGCAGCGGCTGGGACATCGTTGCCCTCGACCTCCACAACGCCTCAATCCACCTCGCCCCCGCCGTCTCCGCCTTCCAACAAGGCAACCCCCAACTGAAAACATACGAGGCATAGCGAGCAAAGCAATGCAGATTGGCTACGACCATTCGGAGGAAACCCTGATATGAACGAGACAGTCCAACCCGGCCGGAGCAGCCTCCGCTGCAAAGACTGGCGCGCAACCCGGTATCCCGTCCTTCTCCCCGGCGATGCCAGCGACGCCTGCCGCTACTGCGGCTGTGATATATCCGACCACGAGGGAGTAGCCATGGGTTTCTACGCCGGCCCGCTCCGACAGCGGCGCTCCTTTCTCGGCGTGCGACTGGTCTGGTGTCAGAAATGCGCCGATGCCAAAAACACCGCGCAAGCAGTCTGCTACAGCGCCCCTGGCGTAATCGCGTAACCAACCATCAGAGACCCAAAACAAAAGCCAAATACGCCCCGCAAGACGACGCCATCACCATCACCGCCGTCAATACCCACGGCGGCGGTACTCTCCGCGATGGCTCCGCGTCATCGTCGCCCTCGACTCCCACAACGCCTCAATCCACCTCGCCCCCACCATCTCCGCCTTCCAGCAAGGCAACCCCGTCGCACAGCGCCCATATCCCGCGCATTGAACCGGCCCCTGCGAAATCCTCGAATACCCGCCTCCTTAACTAGTCCGAGGCAAAGTACCCCCTGCAACCGCCCCCACGCCCCCACAGGTCCCTCCTGGGTAAAGTCTGCCCCGTGAAATCCTGCATCACCGCCTCCACACTTCCACACGCCCCATCCCTTGCGCTAACCCTCCTCCGCTGGCAAAATCCATCCAATGCGAACCCACAGCGTCACCATCGGATTCGTCGGCGTCGGAACTCTCGGCCGCGGCCTGGCCCTGGCCCTCGCCGCCGCCGGCTGTAGCGTAACGGCCGCGTCCAGCCGCGCCGGCGCCAGCGCCGAATGGCTGGCCCAGCGCATCCCGGGCTGCGTCGCCATGCCTGCAGCCCAGAACGTCGCCGATGCCTGCGACCTCGTATTCATCACCACCCCCGACGCCGCAATCGCCGATGTCGCCGCCAGCGTCAACTGGCGCCCCGGCCAGGGCGTCGCCCACTGTTGCGGCGCAGCATCCACCGAACTGCTGGCGTCCGCCGAGGCTGCCGGCGCATCCGTTGGCGCGCTGCATCCCTTCCAGACATTCGCCGCCCTCAGCGACCCTGCCGAAGCTGCCCGCCGTCTCTCCGGCGTAACCTTCGCCGTATCCGCCGCCGGATGGCTGGCCGACTATCTGCCCTACCTCGCCCAACGGCTGGACGGGCGCGCCATCAGCATCCCCGACGAACTGCGCCCCATCTACCATGCCAGCGCCGTGCTGGCCTGCGGCTACGTAACCACCCTGCTTGACGCCGCCGTAAGTCTCTGGACACGCATGGGCCTCACCGAGCAGGACGGATTGCGCGCCGCCGTCCCGTTGGCTCGCGCCACCATCGAGGCCATCGCCGCCAACGGCCCCGTTGCCGCCGCCACCGGCCCCGCCGTCCGCGGCGACGCCTCCACCATTGCAACGCACTTGGCGGCTCTGTCTCAGCACGCTCCCCAGATATTCCCCCTCTACCGCGAACTGGCCCAAGCCTCCATACCCCTGGCCCGCGCCAAGGGCATCCCAGAGCCAAACCTCGCCGCCTTAAACACCCTGATCTCATCGCCATTGGAGACCTCTACCATGTCCAACAGTCCCGATACGCAATCTCTCGAAACCTTCTCACAATCCCTACTCTCCCGTCTCTCCAACGACCCGGACTGGTTCCTTTACGATGCCCTCAATCGGGCGGAGCCTCTGGGCCGGCAACTCAAGCCATGGGAAGATCTCGACCACCGGCAGCGCGCCGCCATCGTTCGCCACGTAAATGATATGTCGTCGTGGCGAGCGGAGGGGAAGGTAGATTCATCCGACGCCGACCACCGATTCAACGCCGACCCCAAACTCCGGGAATTGTTGGCCTGAATAGGCCACCCACCCCGCCAAAGCCGCCACCGGCTTCGCCTTACTATTGGCAACGCAGGGGAGCCTTGCTAAGATAGCCGTAGCGTGCAGACTGATTTAATGCGGAAACCTTGCTGAGGTTGACCGCTCAGCGCACGCTAATCCCTGCGCCGAGTTGCAATATGGCTTTACCTCCCCAACGATCTTTTCTGCGGCCAATTTTGGAAATCACGGCCAAATCCGAAAAGCGGCTGTCCTACAAAGAAATCCTTGCTGAATTAATACCTCTGCTCTCATTGAGCAACGACGACCTTCAAGAACGAACGCCGCACGGAGCGTTGAGGGTCGAGAAGCACACCCGCTACTCGATGCACTTGTTGAAACGCGGCGGGTTGCTGGATGCCCCGTCGCAAGGGCCGGAACGCGGCCGCTACCAAATCACCGAGGGCGGACGTAAGTACCTGCGCAACCATCCCGACGCTTTTGACCCGGCCCAGCTCAACATGCTGGCCGCTGAACAGGAGCAGCCCGGAGACACGTCCGTGTTTCACAACACAGCCCCAGCTGCCGGCGATATATCCCCTGACGAACAAATCGAAGTGACCTACGAGCAACTGCGAGCTAAACTCTCAGACGAACTGCTGGAAATTGTAAAAGCCGTATCTCCCGATCGATTCGAGGAATTGGTAATTGAGCTTCTGGTCGGTATAGGTTATGGCCGTGGGCGCAGAGTAGGACGTAGCCGCGATGGCGGCATTGACGGCATCGTAACCCAGGATCGGCTAGGCTTTGAAAAAGTGTACGTCCAGGCCAAACGCTGGAATACTGCCCAAGTCGGCGAGCCGGAAATACGTAACTTTTCCGGCAGCCTTGACCCCCATGGCGCAAGCAAAGGGGTTTTCATCACCACTTCCCGATTCAGTCCAGCCGCAAAACGCGCTGCCGATGACGCCGCGCGCAACAACAAGACTATCATCTTGATTGATGGCCCGAAATTAGCCAGGCTGATGATCGAATACGGTGTCGGCGTCATAACCAGAACCGTCTATGAAATCAAGGAAATCGACGAAAACTACTTCACCGATGCCTAACTACAAAGCCGGCCCATTTAGCCCCCATTGCCATCGTCATTCCTACACCCCACCGCACCCTCATTCCGCCGAAAGCCGGAACCCACATCCCTCTACCCGCCCCAGCGCCACAATCCAACTCCGAAGCAACCCTCTAATCCTGCCAATCCTTAAATCCAGAAAATCCAGATTCTGACCACCCCCGCCGAACAGTCGCCACCCACGCCCCGGCCTGATACAATCCCAGCGCTATGGCGACCACCATCCGCAAACTCGCCGACATGAAGCGGGCCGGGGAAAAAATACCCATGGTCACCGCTTACGATTACACCGCCGCCCGCATCGCCGACGCCGCCGGCATCCCCATCATTCTGGTGGGCGACAGCCTCGGCATGGTAGTCCTCGGCCACGACTCCACCATCCCCGTCACCATGGACGACATGGTCCGCCATACCCGGATGGTCCGCCGCGGCGTCGCCCAAGCCCTCATCGTTGCCGACCTCCCCTTTATGGCCTACCAGGTTGACCCCGGCGACGCCCTTCGCAACGCCGCCCGCCTGATGCAGGAAGGCGGCGCCCATACCGTCAAACTCGAAGGCGGCGTTGCCATCGCCCACACTGTCCAGCGCATCGTCGCCGCCGGCATCCCGGTCATGGGACACATCGGGCTTACTCCCCAGTCAGTCAATGCCCTCGGCGGCTACCGCGTGCAGGGACGCACCAAAGCCGCCGCCCGCCGTCTCCTGGACGACGCCCTCGCATTGCAAAACGCCGGCGCCTACTCCGTTGTGCTGGAATGTGTCCCCAGTCCCCTGGCAAAAGTCATTACCCAGCGACTGACAATCCCCACCATCGGCATCGGCGCCGGCCCAGATTGCGACGGACAGGTACAGGTCTTCCACGATATGCTCGGCCTGTTCTCCGACTTTTCGCCCAAACACGCCCGGCGCTACGCCGCCCTGGCCGACGACATCGCCGCCGCCTTCCGGCAGTACGCCCGCGACGTGCAAAGCGGCGCATTCCCATCAGAATCCGAGAGCTTCACCATGAACGAAACCCTGCTGTCCGACCTCCTGGACGCATAACATGGCAGCCTCCCAAAACCCTGACGACAGAGCCACATCTAACGCCAAGTCTAGCGGCAACGCCATATCTAACGACAATGCCAGGCAAGGCCTCTTCGATGTACTGGCCCGCCATAGCGGCCGGATACTGCTCACCTTTTACGCTATCTGGGCCATCCTGGCCGGGCTGTTGACCTGCGTCCGCATCCTGACTGCGGAGAACCCTCCGCTTACCTGGCCGGAAATTGTTATAATCATAATCATTGCTGCCGCCGTAACCGTCGGCATCGCATTCCCACTCGCTTTCGGAACCATGGAGGGAATACCAATGGTACTGGCAGAAATCCGCAAACGCCTCTGGCGCGAAGAAGCCCTGGCCGAAGGCCGCGAGCAGGGCCACGAAGAAGGTCGTGAGGAAGGCCGCCAAGAAGGCCGCCAAGAAGCCACTCGGGAAGTCCATCAATCCTGGGAAGCCTGGAACCAACGCCGCCTGGCCGCCGAGCGCGCAGGCCGCACCTTCACCGAACCCCCACCCTCTCACCACGGAACCCAGAACAACAACGCCGACTAACATCCCATTCCCACTAGCATTTGGAGCTGTGGAAGGAATACCAATGGTACTGGCAGAAATCCGCAAACGCCTCTGGCGCGAAGAAGCCCTGACCGAAGGCCGCGAGCAGGGCCACGAAGAAGGCCGCCAAGAGGGCCACGAAGAAGGCCGCCAAGAGGGTCGTGAGCAAGGCCGACAGGAGGGCCGCGCGCAAGGCCGCCAAGAAGCCACTCGGGAAGTCCAACAATCCTGGGAAGCCTGGAACCAACGCCGCCTCGCCGCCGAGCGCGCAGGCCGCACCTTCACCGAACCCCCACCCTCTCACCACGGAACCCAGAACAACAACGCCGGCTAACCTGATAAGGAACCCAATATGCCCAAACTGGAAGGAAAAACCGCCATCGTTACCGGGGCCAGCCGCGGCATCGGCGCCGAAATCAGCCGTCTCTTCGCCGCCGAAGGCGCCCGCGTTATCTGCGCCGCCCGTACCGTCAACGAAGGCGACCACCCCCTGGAAGGCTCCCTCGCCAAAACCGTCGCCGACATCAAAAACGCCGGCGGCGAAGCCACCCCTGTCGCCGCCAACATCTCCCTCCCCGAAGACTGCGAAATGCTGGTGTCGGAAGCCCGCCGCATCTACGGCCCGGTGGACGTGTTGGTTAACAACGCCGCCCTCACCTACTATCTCCCCATCAAGGACTTTCCCATCAACCGCTGGCTGCGCTCCTGGGCCGTCAACTTCCACGCTCCCTTTATCCTCAGCCAATTGGCCCTGACCGATATGATTGCCCGCCGCTCCGGCAGCATCGTCAACATCTCCTCCGGCGCCGCCGTTGGCCCGGGTCGCGGCCCCTACGTTACCCCCTCCAACAACGGCACCTGCTACGGAGCCGAAAAGGCCGCCCTGGAACGCTTCTCCCAGGGACTGGCCCAGGAAGTGTATGAATACGGCGTTTCCGTAACCGCCGTCGCCCCCTCCCTGGTCGTACCCACCCCTGGCACCGTCTTTCACCACTTGGTCGACGGCATGGACGACCCCCGAGGCGAGCCGCCCGAACTCCTGGCCCAGGCCTGTCTGCTCCTGGCCTCCGAACCGCCCGAAAAGGTATCCGGTCGCGTCTGCTACAGCCAGCAGATCCTCCTGGAGTTCGGCTGGATTAACCAAGGCCGCGGCTGGGGCGTCGACGACACCCGCGGCCCCGGCAGCGGCTACAGCCAAATGTAACCTCCCAACGTGATAAGATAACCCAACATCGCAACCCCCAACCTCTTTCGCCACACCCGCGCCGTCAGGAGAGCATCACCATGGAGTTCCAGTTCAGCGCCGAGGATACCGCCTTTCAGAGCGACCTCCAACAGTTCATCTCCGAAGAGTACGTTCCCCAATGGGAGCTGGGCGAGCGCGACTCCAGCGAAGCAAACTGGCAGCGCACCCTCGACGTCCGCCGCAAGCTGGCCGACCGCGGCTGGCTCACCATGCACTGGCCCGAAGAGTACGGCGGCCAAAAAGCCTCTCCCGTTCGCACCGCCATCTTCAACGAAGCCATGACCTACCACCGCGCCCCCGGCCGCGATAACTTCGGCGTCCGCATGATGGGCGCAACCCTCATGATCCACGGCACCGACGAGCAAAAGGCCGAGCATCTGCCCCCCGTCGCCAAAGGCGAAGTCCAGTGGTGTCAGGGCTACAGCGAACCCGAGTCCGGCTCCGACCTGGCCTCCCTCAATACCCGCGCCGTCCGCGATGGCGACGAGTTCGTCATCAACGGCAGCAAAATCTGGACCTCCATGGGCCACCGCGGCGACTGGATCATGCTCCTCACTCGCACCGACACCGACGCCCCCAAACACCGCGGCATCAGCTTCTTCCTCGTCGACATGAAAACCCCCGGCATTGAAGTCCGCCCCATCATCAACATGGGTGGCCGCCACGAGTTCAACCAGGTGATATTCGACAACGTCCGCGTGCCGGCACGCAACATTGTCGGCGACGAAAACCGCGGCTGGTACGTGGCCGTTACCCTCCTCGACTTCGAGCGTTCCGGCATCGACTACTCCGCTGCTTCCCGCCGCCACCTCGACGACACCCGCCGGTGGGCCAACGCCGTCCGACGCAACGGCAAGCCCCTCAGCCAGGAACCTTGGGTGCGCAACCTCCTCGCCGACCGCTACATCGAATGCGAAGTCGCCCGCCTCATCGCCTACAACGTCGCCTGGATGCAAGGCGAGGGCCTCGTCCCCAACAAAGAAGCCTCAATGTCCAAAGTCTTCGGCAGTGAAACCGTCCAGCGCACCACCGCCTCCTGCCTCGAAATCATGGGTATGTACGGCGGCCTCCGCGACGAAAAATGGACCCCCATGGCCGCCGATATGCAGGAACACTGGCTCCGCGCCTTCTCCCACACCATCGCCGCCGGCACCAGCGAAGTCCAGCGCAACATCATCGCCAGCCGCGGCCTGGGCCTCCCCCGCGGTTAGCCGGCTACGCGCAACAGCCTATACTCACGTTGACAAACCCAGGCCCGTTGCCGCCTGCCCGATGGTAGCGTATCCGACAGCGAGACAATCCTCTATGCTCCTGGAACACGACCGCATTGCGCTCACAGCCGACATACCGGACAAATCACTCAAAGCCGGCGATGTCGGCTCCATAGTACACATTTATCCACAGCGCGCCGCATACGAGGTCGAGTTTTTTCCCGCTGGACGGAAATACGGTGGCAGTAGCTACGGTCCCGCGAGAAAACGCCCGCCCCGCAACCACGCGCGACATTACCCACGCCCGCAGCGTCAACACAGCCGCCTCATCTTCACGTCTGCCACCGTCGCCGGTTAATTTGGGAAGAAAATTATGATTGACCAGCCTCCTACGGAAGCCATCCGCTGCGACCGCGCCGCCGATGGCATAGCCGTCATATCCCTTACCAACCCGGGCAAACGCAACCCGCTTTCATCAGCCGTCCTGGCTGCTTTGGAGATCCACCTCGCTGACATCGCCGCCGATCCCCAAGCCCGCGTCGTCGTCATCCGTTCCCAAGGCCCCGTATTCAGCTCCGGCCACGACCTCAACGAACTCCTCAACGGCGACCCTAATGACTACGCCGCCGTCTTTGACGCCTGCACCCGCGTCATGGAGGCCATCCGACTCCTGCCCAAGCCCGTTATCGCCCAGGTGCAGGGCCTCGCCACCGCCGCCGGCTGCCAGTTGGTCGCAACTTGCGACATCGCAGTAGCCGCCGATACCGCGGCTTTTGCCACGCCGGGCGTACAGATTGGCCTGTTCTGCACTACCCCGGGCGTCGCCGTCGCCCGCTCGGTAATGCCCAAAAAAGCCATGGAGATGCTGCTCACCGGCCGCCCCATTCCCGCCCGGGAAGCCCTGGACTTCGGCCTCATCAGCCGCATCGCGCCCGCGGACCGGCTGGAACATCAGACCATGACGCTGGCCCGACAGATCGCCTCAGCCAGCGCCCACACCCTGGCCCTGGGCAAAGCCGCCTTCTACCGGCAAATTGAAATGCCCCGCTCCGACGCCTATCGCTTCGCCGGCAAAGTGATGATGGAAAACCTGCTCTCCCCCGATGCCCATGAAGGCATCTCCGCTTTCCTGGAAAAACGCCCGCCCGTCTGGTCAACCTGACACATCAAGGCACGGAGGCCCCAATGGCCCTGCAAGAATTCATCAAAGAGTCCTTCGACAACCACTGGGAGTGGCTGCTCCGTTACGTGGACGGGCTTACCCAGGACGAAATCGAGTTCGTCCCCAACGAGCAATGCCATTCCATCGGCTTCATCATCTGGCATTACGGCCGCGCTCTGGATATGTGGGTGCAGTCCCTCGCCCGTCAGCAGCCGCAGCTGTACGAACGAGAATGGGCCGCCCGCCTCGGCTTCGCTCCCGAGCCGATGAACGTCGGCTTCGGCTACTCCGTCAACGACCTCGCCAGCTGGCGCTGCCCCGACAAGGCCCTGCTTATGGAGTACGCCGACGCCGCCCGCTCCAACCTCCTCGACTTCCTCAGCCAGCACGACGACAACGCCCTGGTCAACACGCAGATGGCCAACCGCAGCGGCGAAACCATCTCCCTCGCCGATATGTTCCGTATGCTCCTCTGGGAGGCCAACCAGCACGGCGGCCAGGCCAGCTACCTCCGCGGAATGCAGCGAGGTTTGAACCAGTAATCCCCCCCTCGGATTTCAGCAAGCCAAGACATCAGGAGCGCGCACCATGAAGCGAAAAGGCATCGTCAAAGGACAAACCATCGCATTCAACGAACCCCTCGGCCTCCCCGAAGGCCAGCAAGTGGAGGTAGAAGTAACGGTCAGCCCCGCCGCCGCTGTCAACCTCGAGCAATACGGCATCCGCCCACTACCTGTTAGCGACTACGTGGTCACTAACGAGATGGTGAACAAATGGCGAGAAGAGTTGGGCGTCTGAAAATTGAGGTCCCTATACGACGTGAGCTTTCTGGTTGCGCTGCTTGACCAAAACCACACCGCTTACCCTGTGGCGTCAGTTTGGTTCGCCGCCAATATAGAACAGGGGTGGGCTTCTTGCCCGCTTACGCAGAACGGATGCGTCCGCGTACTCTCCCAACCACGTTACCCGCGACCGATGAACCTGACCGCTGCTATGGAACATCTGCGCGCCACCACCTCCACAGAGCATCACCAATTCATCCCCGACGACATCAGCCTCCTGGATGAAGCGTTGATTGACAGCCGCGCGCTGCTGGGCCACCGGCAGCTGACCGACGCTTATCTGCTGGCCCTCGCCGTCTCTCACGATGCCCGACTGGTAACTCTCGATACCCGCATCTCCCCGGACGCCGTCCATGGAGCCAACGCAACTCATCTGATAATGATCTAGCTTCCCCCAACGACAAACTCACCCACGCCCGCCTCTGCCCGCCGGAGACCAAACCATGCCCACCAGTACATTGCAATACCGCTACAACCCCCTCCATCAGGACATCATCTGCTCCGAGGCTGCCATTAATGACCTGCCGGCCACAATCGACGGCTTGGGCGCAAGTCGGGCAATGATTACCTGCGGCCCCACCATCCTCAACGCCTGCAACGTGGTGCCCCGGGTTCAGGAAGCTCTCGGCTCCCGATACGTTGGCGCTTACTCCGGCGTCGCCCCTCACTCTCCTGTGGAATCGGTCGAGGCCGGCGTCGCCATGGCCCAGGAAACCCGCCCCGATGTTTTCATCAGCGTTGGCGGCGGCAGCACCCACGACACCACCAAGGCCATGGCCACATTGCTCGCCGAGGGCGGCGACATCCACGACTACGAAATTATCTTCGAGCCTCCCGACAGAATCACCGTGCCACCCACCCCATCGCCCAAACTACCCATCATCAGCATCCCAACCACCATGGGCTGCGCCGAGTTCAGTCGCGGCGGCGGCGGCATCACCGACCATAACCTCGGCCGCAAGCTCATCATCGCCGGCGATGGCGTAACCCCCCGCGCCGTCATCATAGACGGTCAGGCTTTGGCAACCACCCCTCTGCGCATCCTGCTCTCCACCGCTATCGGACAGCTCCGCATCGCCATCGAAACCGTCTATTCCACCGGATGCAACCCCATCGGCGACGGCCTGGCGCTCCACGCCATCCGCCTCCTCTTTGACAACCTCCCCCACTGCAAAGACGGCAACATCAACACCCTCCTCGCCGCCAAGACTGCCTGCGCTATGGCTTCTCTGGCCTCTTTTGGCGGCCTCGGCCTGAACACTGCCGCCTGCCACCACGTCGGCGGCCTGTACGATGTCCCCCACGGCGAAGCCAACGCCATCCTCCTGCCCCACACCATGCGCTACAACCTGGACGCCTGCGCCGACCGGCAGCGCCTCATTGCCCAGGCCATCGGCGTCGCCAACAGCGCCATGTCCGACGAAGAGGCCGGCCTCGCCGCCGCCCACGCAGTGGATGCCCTCTGCCGCGAGCTGCATCTGCCCCGCTCCCTCCGCGAAGTCGGCGTCCCCGAAGACGGCCTCGAATACATCGCCGCAGCAACCCTCCACGACCGCAGCCTCAGTACCAACCCCAAACCCATCAGCGACGCCGGCCCCATCATGGAAGTCCTGCGCGCGGCTTACTGAAACGCCCTGCTACAAGTTCTCTATCTCCACCGGCTCCGCTCCATCCGGCAGCTCCAACCCAAACACCCGCAAGTAAAAATACAGCTCCGACTCCAGCGCCCGCTTGATGTTTTCAGCCCGCCGGAACCCGTGCTGGTCCCCCTCAAATGCCAGGTACGCGCACGGTATCCCCTTGCTCCTCACCGCCTCAAACATCATCTCAGCCTGATTCGGCGGCACAATGCGGTCTTCCAGCCCCTGCAACAGAATAATAGGGCATGACAGCCCCTCCGTATGCTCAATCGGCGACCGTCTCCGGTACGTCTCCTCTCCCTCAGGATACGGCGCCACCAATCGGTCCAGGTAGCGCGACTCAAACTTATGCGTATCCTCCGCTAGCGCCGTCAAGTCCGACACCCCGTAGTAACTGGCTCCTGCCGCGAACACGTTGCGAAAGGTCAACGCCGCCAGCATCGTGTACCCGCCGGCGCTCCCGCCCCGTATCGCCAGCCGGGCCCCGTCCGCCATTCCCTGGTGCACTAGATACAGCGCGGCGTTGGCGCAATCGTCCACGTCAACCACTCCCCAGTTCCCATTCAGCAATTGCCGATACGCTCGGCCGTAGCCTACGCTGCCGCCATAGTTCACGTCCACCACTGCAAAACCCCGACTCGTCCAGAACTGCACCGACATATCCAACGCGCCCGACGCCGCCCCCGTCGGCCCGCCGTGGCTCAGCGTCAGCAGCGGCGGCAGCTCGCCCACCGGCGCGCGATACCCAGGGTTGCGCGGCGCGTAGTACAGCGCATAGGCCGGCCTCCCCTCATTCGACGGAAACTCAATAGCCCGCGCCGCCGAAATGTACTCCGCCGCAACATCAGAGGCTGACGACGCCCGCAGCGTATCCCAATATCCCCCGTCCAAGTTCACCCGCATCAGCGACATCGGCCGCTGCGCATCGCCGGCCACCACAACCGCCAATCTCCCCGACACAGCCAGGTCGCCTCTCCCCATCTCCCCGGCCGGAACCTCTAGCCGCCTCAAAACCCCGTCATCGGTATTCAGCCGGTTCAGCGACCACGCCCCTCGTCGGTTCACCGCGCAGATTATGTCGCCATTGCCGGCAAACCCATAGGTATGGCTGGCAAACACCCACTGCGGACGCCCGTACTCCGCATCATCCCGGTACAGCGCCTCCGGCCCGTTATCCCCCCGGCGATACAAATTCCACCAGCCCGCCTCATCCGATACGTAGTGCAGTATGCCCTCGGGCGACCACTCCGGCTGATAAACCGACACGCTGCCGCCGCCGGCAACCACAGCGGCCTCCCCCAGCGTTCCATCCTCCAGAACCGGCGCCGTCCACAGATACGTGCCGTCCCACGGCATATTCGGGTGATTCCACGTCAGCCACGCCAGCGTCCCCCCGTCCGGACTCAAGCGCGGCGACGCAACGAAATCCCAGCCGTCAAACAGCAGCGTTTGCTCACCCGCCCCGTCCGCCGGAACCGCCACGATGGCGTTCACCACATTGTCCGGGTCAGTGTGATCTTCCTGCACGCAGATTAGCCGATTGCGCCCCTTGTCCGGCGTAGCGTCCGCGTAGCGCAGCGGAGCCTCCGGCGTAATCGCCCGCGGCTCCCCGCCATCCTCCTGCCGGTACATCCGTTGGTCGTCAAAATTGCAGAACCACACCGTGCCGGCCTCCGCAACCCACGCGCCGCCGCCGTATTCATGCGCCCGCGTCCGCGCGTTAAAGGGCGGCGGATTCACATCTGCCATCGTTCCATCCGCCCCGCGCCGCACAATAACGTTCCGTCCTCCCTCCGACGGCCGGCCCTCCGTCCACAGTATGCTGTCGCCGTCAATAGCAACCTGCCCCAGGCTTATGGACTCAGCCACGATGGCATCCGCCGTAATCGGCGAACGCCAGCAGCCGTAAGGCGCAATTATAGGGGCAGCGGAGCCCTCCGCAGCGGATCTCAGCGACATTCTTCTTCCCCCTGCTAACCCGCGTCGGCCAAAGCAATGCGCAGCCGCTTATTGATCCGCCCCTTGCTCTCATGCCCCACTACTCTGATGCGCCCCACTTCCCTCGTGTTGTGCACGTGGGTGCCGCCGTCCGCCTGCAAGTCCAGCCCAGCGATGTCAATGGTTCGCACCTCAGTGACGGACGCCGGCAGCAGGTTGATTTTGGTGCGAATCAAGTCCGGATGGGCATCCGCCTCGCCCCGACTCATAAAGCCCACGCCGATGTCCCGCTCCGCCGCCACCTCCTCGTTGATGCGCGCCTCCACTTCCTCCGCGAACTCCGCCGACATATTTTCCAGCTCAAAGTCCATCCGCGCCGTTCCGGGCTGCATATCGCCCCCCGTAACCGCCGCGCCGTAATCGCGCCACACCACCCCGCACAAAATGTGCAGCGCCGTATGCGTCCGCATCAGCAGATACCGCCGCTCCCAGTCAATCACCCCATGCAGCGCCGTACCCACCGCCGGCCTCTCCGAGCCAATCCCAGACATACCAGTGGCCGGCCGAGCCGCGCCCTCTATCGTGTGCACAATCGCCCCGCCGGAGCGTCCCACCTTCGCAACCGTGTACTCCACGCCGCCCGACGCATCGGCCAGCGTTCCCACGTCGCAAGGCTGCCCTCCGCCGCCGATGTAAAAAGCCGTCCGGTCCAGCGTTATTCCCCCGTCATCCGCAACAGCCGTAACCACAGCGTCAAACTCCGACACGTAAGCATCATTCAGAAACAGCAATTCCGTCATCCCAATCTCCTCTTGCCGTCATCCCTGCGTTTTCATCGTCATTCCCACGTCCTACTGCCATCATTCCCGCGAAAGCGGGAATCCTCCACCCTCCGCTACAATAACCGCCGGTGACAGCTCAAGTCAGCTCATGAAAACCCAAGCGATTCCCCCTCCTGCAATTCGTCAAACCCCACAGCAGAGAAACCCCGTGAGCGCCCCCAATTCTATCACCGAACCCCACCATCGCATACCCGCCCCTCATCCATCCCGCCGTCCCCTCACACCGTAGTTCCGGCTTTCGCCGGAACCCACGCCCACTATACTGCGCTCCGTAGCCGGCATCCCCCAACAGCCCAATCCTGTAAATCCAAAAATCCCAAAAATCCCGATTCTGACAAAGCCCCCAAATCACAGTTCAACTAACCCCGTGCTATAATCTGTGAAATTCTAACGCCTTACAAGGTCCGTCTAACATGAAACTATCGTGCCTTCAGGAAAACCTCGCCCGCGGCCTCAGCGTGGTCGGACGCGCCGTAGCTGCCCGCTCCACCCTCCCCATCACCCAGAACGTCCTGCTCAGCAGCGACCAGGGAATGCTGCGACTCTCCGCTACCAACCTCGAAATCGCCATCACCACCTGGATTGGCGCAATGATTGAAGAAGAGGGCGCCATCACCGTCCCCCACCGTCTCGTCGCCGATTTGGTCAACTCCCTCCCCAGCGACCGCGTCGACCTCGACCTCCGTGGCCCCGACCCTGACGACCCCGACGCCACCGGCGGCAGCGTCCTCCACATCTCATGCAGCCGTTCCCGTACCCACATCAACGGCGCATCCGCCGCCGACTTCCCTCCCATTCCCCAAGTCGACTCCGGAATGGCCACCAACATCGACCCCTCCGTTCTCCGCAACGGCATCGGCCTGGTCGCCTTCTCCGCTGCCACCGACGAATCCCGCCCCGTCCTCACCGGCGTAGAACTCAAACTCGAGGACACCAGCCTGGTCATGGCCGCCGCCGACGGCTTCCGCCTCGCCGTCTATACCGGACAGCTCTCCCAGCCCGTAGCCGACGCCATAAAAGTAATCGTGCCCGCCCGCACCATGCAGGAAGTTCAGCGCCTCGCCTCCGAACAGAACGCGCCCGTCCAGGTCACCCTCTCCCCCGAAAAAGGCCAGGTCATGTTCAAGCTCGAGCACGTAGAGATAGTCTCCCAGCTGTTGCAAGGCTCCTTCCCCAACTACGAGCAGCTCATCCCCGAACGCTACGAAACCCGCGCCATCATCGAACTGGACGACCTCAAGCGCGCCACCCAATCCGCCGCCGTCTTCGCCCGCGATGGCAGCAACATCGTCCGCCTCGAAATGGCGCCACAGGAAAACAGCGACGGCGGCCAGCTCAAAGTATCCGCCCGCTCCGAAGAAGTCGGCGACAACCTCGACGAACTCGACATCGAGCAGCTGGACGGCGAAGACGCCAAAATCGCCTTCAACGTCCGCTACCTCACCGAAATCGTCAACGTCCTCGGCCGCGGCAAAGTCGCCCTGGAAGTCACCAACTCCTCCAGCCCCGGCGTATTCCGCCCCGCCGACTCCGACCACTACGTCCACGTCGTCATGCCCATGTACGTCCAGTGGTAGCAGAATACCCCCCGCCCTGCCCTCCAAGCCCCCGTCGCCAACTCCCTCTGGCCCACGACTCCGCAATCGCAGCCGCCCGCCAGCGGCTTTTCAACCCGTCCAAAGACACCCACGCCCTCTCCGAACCGAACTACCGGGAGTCATACTCCCCTAACGCCTTGGCCCGTTTCCTTGAACGGCGGAGCTCCCTGTCGCGCATGGCCTCGGCGGCATTGCAACCGCCCTTCGCGCCGTCATTCCCGGCGCCGCCGCGGCCCCACCATCGCGTCCTCGCTGAATACGACGTCCTCCCCGCGACCGGACACGGCTGCGGACACAACCCCCATCGCCATTGCCGCCGCCCTCAGATTACCGGCCAATGCAGCCCATCGCCCAAGCCGAGTGAATACAATCGGCACACCCGCCGAAAAGTCGGCAAGTACGCCCCATTGAAGCCGGCGTTTTCAACCATCCGAACGCCATTCCCTCCTCCCACCCCTTTTCCAACCGCACCATCGTACCCGCCGCCGCGTCCGAGAAAGCCCGGAGCCCGGCTATGGTCGACTGCCGCTATATGTTCCACGGCAAGGCAGCCCACGCCCCGCAGCCGGCGACGCCCTCAACATTGCTGGCCGCAGCCACCGCCAAACTCGCCAACCGCCGCTTCTAACCCCCATCCACCTCAACCACGCAGTCGCATATAACCGCCGTATCTCCCGGCAGCGCCGCCATCCCCGGCGCCGAGCGCGCGTGCCGCCCCCGCTCGCCGTACAGCGCCACGAACAAATCCGACGCTCCATCCACCACCGCCGCTTGTCCCGTAAAAAACGGCGCGCTGTTCACCATCCCTACCACCTTTAGGATGCGCGTAACCCGATCCAGGTCGCCCAGTTCCGCTTTCATCCGCGCCAGCAGATTCAGCGCGGCCAACTTCGCCGCCTCATAGCCTTGCTCCACAGTCAGCTCGCTCCCCAGTTTGCCGGAGATGCCTTCGCCCGTAGCCATACGCGAGCCGACGCCGGCCAGCCACATCACGTTTCCGCTGCGGGTAACTGACAGGTAATTGCCCACCGGGTCGGGCGGCGGCGGCAGCTCATACCCCAATTCGCGCAGCCTTCTCTCCACTTCCGCCATTCCGATTGCGCCTCCAACGCGAACGCCTTGCCCAGAATTAGCCTGACCTGAGCCGGATCGACCGGGGTTAGCTCGAACCCCTCCGTTCTTCAAGACGGCGGATTTCTGCGCGGAGGGCCGCGTTCTGCTCCTCAGCAACCTGCTGCGCCGCCTGGGCCACCGCAACTTGCGTCTCCGCTTCCTGACGCGCCGCGCGTTCCGCCGCTTTGGCCTCGCGAAGCGCCGCCAAGTCTTGCACCGCCTCAGTCAGGTCCGGCAGGTATCGCTGCCCGTCCGGGTTCCAGAAACGCAGTCGCAGCGGCTCCGCGTGCAACTCCAGCCCCAGGGCCGCACTGTACCCGCGCGCCAACCCGCCGGGCTCCTCCTCCAGCGGAATTGGGACATAGCGACCTTCTTCTAACCGCTCCCCAACCAGCGTTACCCCACGAAACCCGCCCACATGGGGAGCATAGCGCCAGTACTCTCCCACTTCCAAAGCGGCGTACTGCTCCCGCTTCACCGTGTTGTCGCGCTCCCGTGTGCTGTTCGACGCCACCTCCAGCACAAAGTCCGGCGGCTTCCCCACTTCGCTGATGGTGTACCCGTTCGCCTCCGTCTCAATAAGCTCAGCCGGAAACGGCAGCCCAATAGCCACTATGCAGTCCGGATTGGGCGAGCGCCGGGCCTCCCCAGGGTAGCGACACAAATACCCGTCGCCGGAAACCAGTACGTCTGTACGCGGATAAAAATGGCTGCGCAGCGTTTGGTCGGCGCGGGCAATAAAAGGTTGTTGCAACATCCCGTCGATAACACTGGGAGGGTCAGGCAGCAGCGTAAGCTTGGGATACGCCGTAGCCGGCTGCGGTTGATGCTGTGGCGTCGTAGTCATTACAGCCTCCTAGTCCAAGCCAGGCGGATGGCCGCAATTATAACACAGCGTCCCGCCAATCAGTCCTCAGCCCACGCCGCTACCCCTGAGGTCGCCACACCCCGCTCGCGCCAGCCCTGTCAGGCAAGCCGACATCGCCAGTCCTTCACTCCCGCGGCCACGACAGCGCCGTATCCGCGTCTATCTGACCCAGGCGCAGGAGGCCTCACTCATGCTGTCGCGGATCCCCATTTGGCCTCGCCAAGCGCGATATGGCGGACAGCCTTCCCCCGCGGACGGCGACGCCCACCTCCTCGGGGCAAGCGGCAACGGCGCGAGGCCTTCGCCCCCGCGGCCACGGCAACGCCTGTGCTGGCATATGAGAAAGTTACGCCGGGCCGCCTTCGCCCCCGCGGCCACGGCAACGCCCAGGGCTGGCCGCGCCAGAGGGATTCGGCGGGTTGCCCGCAGTAGATACAGCAGGGCGCGGGCCGGGATTGGGGGATTTTGCTCATATAGTGAGACAGGGCTAGCAGTGGGCGGGTTCGGGTAGGTTCATCATTGGGCCGGCGGGTAAAAGTCCCGGCACCAATGCAGCCAGAAGCCCGGTTCCCAATCCGCACGAGTGTAGGTTGCCCCCCAAACGGTTTGGAACGAGTCCATCTCCAAGCACTCGTCGATAGCTGCTTCACGGGCGGCAGTGGTAGCCTGGACTGCGGGGGAAATCGGCCCGACGTGTGTCGGCGTGAGGGTAGGGGTGGCGGTAGCGGTCGGCGGATAGGGCGTCCTCGTGGGTCTTGGCGTGGCGGTAGCGGTCGGAGCCCAGGGTGTAGGCAGCGCCCATAGCGGCGTTGGCGTCGGTGTCGGAGTCCACGTCGGAGCCGCCGCCGGCTTCGGGGCGTAGGCGCCGGTGGCGATTATCATCAAGCAGCCATCGCCGTTAGGTTATTTCAGCACATTGACTTTTGCGCCGTTCGGAGCGGTGTAATCCGCATCCCGGCAGGGCGTCGGGCCGTCCCCCGTTATCAGGGTCAGCGCCATCAGGCCCAGTATCCATTCCATCATTGAGTAGCCTCTAGTAGTGCGTTTGTGATGACCTTTCGCCCCCGCGGTCACCGCAACGCCTAGACAGCAAGCACGGCGCCCTCACGCCGGCGGCCTTCGCCCCCGCGGTCACGGCAACGCCCTACTCAACCGCAGCAAGTTCGGCAGGCAATGCCTTCGCCCCCGCGGTCACGGCAACGCCGTTACTTCGCGCTTGGTGACGCGGTGTCCGCAGCCTTCGCCCCCGCGGTCACGGCAACGCCCCTTCCCTCCGAAACACCTCCGCCAGCTTCCCCACGCCTTCCCATATCTCCGCCTCCGAAGGCAGCGCAAAACACAACCGAATGTAGTTCGCGCCAGCCTCCGGATCCACCGACCACTCCGGCCCAGGATTAAACGCCACCTCCTCCCGCATGGCCGGCCCAACCAGCCCCCGCGAATCAACCCCCGCGGGCAGCCTTACCCACAGATACATCCCGCCCCGGGGCGTTTCAAACTCTACCTCCGGCCCGAAGTACTCCCGCAGCGCGCTGCTGATTACGCCGCACTTCCGTTGCAAAGCCGCCCGAACCTCCAAAATGTGCCCTTCATAGTGATTCGCGAAATAATCCCCCACAATCATCTGGTCAATCACCCCGGTGCCAGCATCGTTCTTCCGCGACAGCAGCCGACTCATCACCTCCCACGACGCCACCACATATCCCAGGCGCGTACCCGGCCCCAGCGTCTTGGAAAACGAGCCGATGTGCAAAACCCGATTCGCGTCGTCCAGAGCGCGAATGGCATTCTCGCATTCCCCTTCAAATATCAGGTCTGCGTAACATTCATCCTCAAAAATCGGAACGCCGTACTCCTGGCTCAGTTCCAGCAGTCGCAGCCGCCGTTCCATTGTCAGCGCCGTCCCCGTCGGATTCTGAAGCGTCGGTATCGTATAAATATACTTAGGTCGCGTCCCACGACTCCGCAGCTCTTCAAGTACCCGCTCCAGATGCTCCATACTCATACCGTCCCGGTCTAGCTCCACTCCCACCACGTTCACTTTCCGGCGTCTCAGATTCCCCAGCGCCCCGGCGAAACTGAACTCCTCCACAATTACCGTATCCCCCTCCTCCAGCAGAATCTCATTTATCAGCTCAATCCCCTGCCCGGACCCCGAAGTAATCAGAACCTCCTCAACCGTCGTCTCTATCCCTCTATCCCTCGCCAGCTTGTCCACCACAAACTCCCGCAGCGGCAGAATCCCCTGCGGCCCACCCGAAAAATTGTACATCGCAATGTTCCTCGGATCCCCCCGAAACACCCTGCCCGCAGACTCAACGAACCCCTCCATCGGAACCATTTCCGGGTCGCTGTGCCCCCCGATAAAGTTATACTTCGGATGCCCCTCCCAAGGCCCCGCCGGCGCCGGCAGCCCCCGGCTGAAAAGCGCCCCATAGTCCAAACCCTTCTCTGGCATAATCTCCTCCTCGCCCTTATCGGCCTCCGTTAGTCGCAGCTCGTCAGCCGACCCCGGTCAGCTCACAAAAGGCAGCCCCTCCTCTGCGAACCCCCGCGCCGCTCGCCGGCTCCCCCGACCACAGCGCGCTCATCACCCCGATTGCTCTCCTCCATTCGCGCCGCCCGTTCCCCCTCGGCAGCAGTACCCGAAATTGCTCCCCAAACTCATGCCGTCCCTACTCTGCCGCCTCGACAATCATCTCAATCTCAATGGGCATCCCCCCGGGCAGCGTCGCCATCCCCACGGCCGAACGCGCGTGCCGTCCCCGCTCTCCGTACAGGCTGATGAGCAAGTCCGACGCCCCGTTAGCCACCCTCGGCGTGTCCCCAAAGTCCGGCGTCGCATTCACCATCGCCAGCAGCTTCACTATGCGACTCACCTTGTCCAGATCCCCAATCTCACGCTTCAGGTTCGTCAGCAGGTTCAGCATCGTCTGCCGGGCGCAGTCGTAGCCCTGCTCCACCGTAACCTCCGAACCCAACTTCCCCGTGTGCAGCAGCCCCCCGCCCGGCAGCCCCGGCCCCGTTCCCGACAGAAACACCAGGTTTCCCGTCCTCACCGACGGAATGATATTGCCGGCCCCAGGTGTCCGCGGCGGCGGCAGCTCATACCCCAGCTCCTTCAGCTTCTTCTCAATCTCAGACATGAAAACCCTCCTGTTCCAGCTCCTGAACCCGTTCTAATCCTCAGTAATGTCCTCGCCCGAATCCACCCGGAAACCCACGCCCACCTTCACCTGGTACCAGTTCGCCCGACCGTCCGCAATGGTGCCGCGGATTTCCCGAACCTCAAACCAGTCCAGGTTGCGAATGGTCTGCGCCGCCCGCGCAATCGCCCCGTCCAACGCCTCCTGCACCCCATCGCTCGACGACCCTACCAGCTCGACTACCTTATACGTGCTTCCCGCTGCCATGTCTCACTCCCTTATCCGCTGCGAGCTCCGGCCGCGCCATCCGCAGGCAGAGCCTCATCTCGGTTACAGCGACGCCCATAATAGCCATTCCGGCCCACCCCGGCAACCACGCAATCCCCACCGGCGAACATCCCTGCTTGACACCTGCCCTTCGCGTTCCATCCCCCGCCAAGCGATGCCCCGACTTTACGCCAAGCCAACCCGAACGCAGCTCGCAGCGTCTTGCCGGAAATCCGGGAGGAACCCAAAAAGTGGCAAATCCGTCAGCCTTCCCACGCATCCCAGCCCGGCAAACGGCGCAGTCGCCGTTCTGAACAGCCGCCCACATCACTCCATCCGCCGGATGCGCGGCAGCCCCAGCAACGTCGCCAGGTTAATCCCCGCCAGCGTTGCGCCATTAATCAGCAGCGCCATCGGCGCGCCCACTGCGCCGGCCAGCGCCCCGACCCCAACGTGACCCACCGGCGCAAACCCAATGCTCAACACCCACGAACCCATCGCCCGGCCTCGTTCCTCATCCGGCACCAAATCCTGCATCAGCGCCTTGTATAGCGTATCCACCGCCATCGCACAGGCGTTCACGAACAAAAGCGCCGCCATAAAGCTGTAGATGTTCTCCGTCACCGAGAACGCCGTCAGCCCCACGCCGAACCCGATCGCCGTGGCAAACGTCAGCAGACCCTTCCGGCGATAGTTCCCCAATGCGGCCAGCAGCCATAGCCCCAGCAGCCCGCCGGCTTGCCGTCCCGCCGTCATCACTCCCAACCCCGTCGGCCCAACGTAAAGCACCTCTTTGGCGAACACCGGCAGCAGTGTCATGTGCGTGAACCCCAACACCTCCGTTATCGCCGTCAGCCCCATCAGCGCCAGCAGCAGACGCTGCCGGCGAACCAGCCGCGCATAGCCCAGCAAATTCTCTAAAACCGACCCCGCCGATGTCCGCAGCGTCCGACCCGGATTCGCAATCGCCAGCGTCGCCGCCGCAGAACCCAGATAGCACGCCGCCGACGCTATGAACTGCCAGCCCGGCCCCAGCAGGTCAATCAGCGGGCCGGACGCCAGCGACCCCAAAATCCCGCCCCCCTGCATCGCCATCGCCCCCAGCGCCAGCCCGTTGAGCGCATGATTCTGCCCCACTATGTCATAGGTGAAAGTCTGCCGCACCGTGATGGTGAACGCCATCGCGCTACCCAGCGCCAGCGTCAGCCCGACGATGACCCACACGTTGGCCAGCCCTCCCAGCAGCAGCAAAGCCATCGTCAACGCCGCCAGCGCCGCCCCCAGCGTCCCTATCCTGAGCAATGTCCGCCTGTCCCAGCGATCGGCAATCGCCCCGGACAGCATCCCCAGCGCAAAAAAAGGCAGCATCCTCGCCCCGGCCCCCACTCCTACCATAAACTCCGAGCCCGTCAGCTCAAAGATAAGCCACCCCACCGACACCTGCTCCATCCCGGTAGCCAGGGAGTACAGCGCCGTCGCTGCCCACAGCAGCCGAAAATCCCTGAAACCCAAGGATGCCGCCCATTTCCCGATAACGTTCACAGCCCCAAATCATACACCCCCGCACCTGCCAAAACCTCACCGCCGCCTTATGACCATCAGGCGGCCCTCCCATACACCCCCGCGCCTACCGAAGCCGCCGCCGCCTTATGACCATTAGACGGCCCTCCCCCATACACCCCCGCACCTGCCAAAGCCTCACCGCCGCCTTATGACCATCAGGCGGCCCTCCCCATACACCCCCGCACCTACCAAAACCTCGCCGCCGCCTTATGACCATCAGGCGGCTCCCCCCATACACCCCCGCACCTACCAAAGCCTAGCCGCCGCCTTATGACCATCAGGCGGCTCCCCCCATACACCCCCGCACCTACCAAAACCTCGCCGCCGCCTTATGACCATCAGGCGGCTCCCCCCATACACCCCCGCACCTACCAAAACCTCGCCGCCGCCTTATGACCATCAGGCGGCCCTCCCCATACACCTCCGCACCTACCAAAGCCTCGCCGCCGCCTTATGACCATCAGGCGGCCCTCCCCATACACCTCCGCGCCTACCGAAGCCGCCGACACGCATCCCCGGCGCTGGACGCATAGGCATACACTCCCGCCCCTGCCATAGCCCCCAAATCACACACCCCAACCTGCCATTCCCGGCATAACGCCACCCCCGACGCCCCTAATCCATCCCCCTCGCCACCACCACACCAACCGTCCCCCTCCGTCCCTCTTCTCCCGCCATAGTTCCACCAAAACCCCCCAACCCAACCCCCATACCCCGCCCCTGTACCCCAACCCACCACTATCAACTCCCCATCCTGAAAATCCCTAAATCCCGTAAATCCTGATTCTGACAACCCCCCACCATCCTTCCACCAAAAACCCTCAACCCAACCCACACACCTCACCCCGGCGCCCCAACCCACCACCATCAACTCCCCATCCTGTAAATCCTAAAATCCCGTAAATCCTGATTCTGACAACACCCTCACCTCCTCCAGCAACTCCTCCAAAGTCGCCCGCAGAACCTCCTCCGGCATTGGCCCCACGTACTTGTGCCGAATCACGCCGCCAGCATCAATAAAGAACTTCTCCGGGATGCCACGCACGCCGTAATCCAGCGCGATTGCGCCGTCAGCGTCCCGCCCAACCGGATACGCAACGCCAAACTCCGCCAGAAACAGCTCCGCCCCTCCCTCCGTGTCCCATATATTGACGCCGACAAACTCCACCGGCCGGCCCTCATAATCCGCGTACACCCGATTCAGCCCCGCCGCCTCCTGACGGCACGGCCCGCACCACGACGCCCAGAAATCAACCATCGCCACTTTCCCGCGCAGGTCCGACAGCCGCAGCGTCCCGCCATCGAACCGCTCCAGCGTAAAATCGCCGGCCTCCGACTCTTCCACCCGCGCCTCGCCAAACTGCTGGTTAATGCCCGCTCCGGCCGGCTGCCCCCGCTGCTGCGTCGTTGCCCACGCCAGCAGCGCAAACAACAGAACGAGCGCCGTCGTCGGCCCCAGAATAATCCAGCTGCGCCGCGACATCACCCGGCCCCATCCGTCGGACGCCGCAATACCCCCCACGCTAGCAGGCCGGCCAACGCCGCCGCCACCAACGCCGGCAGCGCCCCGTACCAGAATCGCGCCTCCGATAGCGGATCGCCCAGCTTCGTCACCCACGACGGCTCCGGCAGCCCCGCCAGGTTAAGGTCAACTCCCTCCCCTGGCGCCAGATTCCCGGCTCCCCAGACCCGATAGGACACCTCCCCCAGCGTCAAACCCTCCAGGGCCGCCAGCCCGCCGACCGCAATATCCCCGAACTCATCGGGAATCAGCAGCCGCAGCGATTCCGCCCCCTGCAACGTATTGTCGCGCCAGGCCAGCGTATCCCCCTCATATGGCGCAGTGTACGTAAAACTCACCAGATGCCGCCCCGGCGGCGCCGGCGCCGTGATGGCAAAGCCCGTCCCCACCGGTATCACCTCCCCTCCCGCCAGCTCCGTGGACACATCCAGCCCACTCGCCTCCGCCGGCAGCGAAAACCGCAGAAAACTGAACTGCCCTATCATCGGCGGCGCCGACAAATCCGGAACCAGCGTCCTGTCGCTGCCGTTTTCCAGCGTGAATATCTGCGCCGCCGCCACTCGCCGCGTTGACGGATCAATCCCGGTCACAATAATAGACTGGCTTGCCGTCCTGACCACCCCCACATCCCGCGTAAGTTCGTACACCGTCAGCGTCAGCTGCCCCGACTCCGCCAACTCCCCCAGCTCCGACGCCGAATAGACCCGGCTGTATCGCGTCCCCCCGTACACCGCCGCCAACGCCGCGCTCCCCTCCTCCGGGGTTGGCGGAACATCGTCAAACCTGAACCCCCCCCCGGCGTCCGTCACCGCCTCATAAGTGTCAACCGAACCCGAATCAACCCCAAACTGGTGCAGCAGCACCGTAACGCCGGCCGGCATTGCGCCCCCCTCCGTGCCGTTGACCAGCGCGCCCTGCACCGACGCCGCGCCCGCCGATTGGGAGTGCAGCGCCCCCGGCGCCAGCAGCGCAGCGGCCAGCATCGCCACCGGCGCAATCCACTTCAGGAACAACGGCCGCTCCCCTGAACATCATTGCCATCATCCATATTCCGCAGCAGCAGCGCCGCCCGCCGGCGGTACTCATCCAGCTGCTCCCGATAGTCCGCATCGCTTATATGCCCCATACCATGCTCCGTTTGCAGGATGCGTATGGCGTCATACACATCATTGACGGCGGCGGCATCCCCCGGAGCCGGCGCCTCACCCTCTGCCGCATCCCCCACCGACGACGACTCGCCGCGACGCCGCGCAGCCAGCGGCCACGCCACTACCGCCAGAATAAGCAGCGCAACCGCAATCGCCAGTCCCAACTGCATCGTTAACCGCCGCCCCCGGCCGCTAATCCGCAGCCCCGGCCGGCGCCGTAACTGCTGCCGTCGCCGGCCGACGCGCCGGCGCCCTCGACGGCCACAGCGCAATCACCGTCCCCACAATCATCACCGGCCCTGCCACCCACATCCACCACACCAGCGGATTCACCAGAATGCGGAACCCCACCGCCCCGTCCTCCCGGTTTTCGCTGGGCACCACGTAAAAATCCTCCACCGGCGTAGAGCGTATCGCCGCCCGCGTGGACGCCATATTATGGTCGGGATGGAATGTACGTCGGGGCTGCATCACGTCCAGAAACTCCCCCTTATGATACACCTCAACTGTCGTCCGGTACTCCGTCCGGTCGGCAAACGCCAGCGACGTCGTGCCAACGTACTCCATCCGGTAATCCCCCACGCTCACCGTATCCCCGGGGAACATCACCACATCCCGCTGCACCCCATAAAACGACTGCCCTATCACGCCCAGCGCCACCATCACCACCGCCAGATGCACCACATAGCCGCCGTACCGGGGCCGGTTCGCCAGCACCAGACGCACAAACCCCACTGCGGGATTATCCCCCACGCTGCGCCGCCGGGCCAGCGTTCCCCGCCCCCACTCCGACAGAATGCTGGCCGTCACCAGCGCGCACAAGCCGAACCCCACTACCGCGTAAGGTTGACGTATCCCCACCGCCAGCAGAACGGCCGCCGTCCCCAGCCCCGCCGCTCCCGGCAGCAGCAGCGCGCGCCGCAGTGATTGCAAATTCGCCCGACGCCACGGCAGCAGCGGCCCCACTCCCATCAAAAGCACCAGCGCCAGCATCAGCGGCCCGTTCACCTGGTCATAAAAGGGCCGCGCCACCGTGATTTCCTGCTCCGCGAACAGCCGCGACAACAGCGGGTACACCGTCCCCCATAGCGTGGCCAAAGCAATCCCCAGCAGCAGCAGATTATTGATGAGAAACGCCGCCTCCCGCGATAGCATGGAGTCCAGCCGCTGCCCGCTCCGCATCAGGTCGTACCGCCAGAAAAATATCGCCATCGGAACCGCCACCCCCACGCCCAGAAACAGCAGAAACACCCACCCCAGCGTCGACGCCCCGAAAGAGTGCACCGACGGCACCGGCCCGCCCCGGTTCACAAACATACCGTACAACGCAAACCCGAACGCCACGTTTATCAGCGCCACGTTCCACATCCGGAACATCCCCCGCCGTTTCTGCACCATTATGGAGTGCGCGAAGGCCGTCAATACAATCCACGGCATAAACGCCGCGTTCTCCACCGGATCCCAAAACCAGAACCCGCCCCAACCCAGAATAGTGTACGCCCACCACGAACCCAGCAGCAGCCCCGACGCCAGCAGCGCCCAGATGCCTACCCCCCACGCCCTCCCGGCGTCAATCCACTCATCGCCGGCCCGGCCCCCAATCAGCCCTCCCAACGCAAACGCAAAAGGAATGCTGATGCCCACCAGCCCGGCCATCAGCGCCGGCGGATGGAAAAACATCCCGAAATGCGTCAACAGCGGATTGATCCCCTGCCCGTCCGCCACCGGAAACGGCAGCCTCTCAAACGGATTGGCCATAAACCCCATCACCGCCAGAAAGAAAACCTCAATCAGCATCAAGATAGCCAACGTCCACGGCAGCGTAGGCCGGGTGGACGCCGGCGCCAGCCGAATCGCCGCCGCCGCCATCACCGACAGCGCGAAAGCAATGTACAGCAGCGACCCCTCATTGCCCGCGTAAAATGCCACCCACGTGTAAATGTTCGGCATCGCCAGGCTGCTGTGCGCCGCCACGTAAGCCACCGAAAAATCCCGCGTGATGAACGACTGCACCAGCGACAGCGTCGACACCAGCAAAACCACCGCCAGCACATAAGACGCCTTGCGTCCGCTGTCCAGCAAAGCCGGCGCCCCTCGCAGCTGCCCCGCCACCGACGCCGCAAACGAATACGCCGCCAGCGCCAGCCCCATCCACAAACAGGCCGCACCCAAATCAGCCATCATCCCGCTCCATGCCAATATCCAAGCTCAACTCCCAGTCAACCGCAGCCAGATACGCCCGCAAGTCGCCGACCGTCCCCAAATCACCCATCATCCCGCTCCATGCCAGTATCCAAACCCAAATCCCGGTCAACCGCAGCCAGATACGCCCGCAAATCGCCGACCGTCCCCAAATCAGCCATCATCCCGCTCCATGCCAGTATCCAAACCCAAATCCCGGTCAACCGCAGCCAGATACGCCCGCAAATCGCCCGCTGCTTCATCCCCGCCGCTCCCGTCTCTCCCCCCGTCCCCATTCCCACGTCGCATCGCCCGCAGCGTCAACACGCCGCCGCCCAGCGCAGCCACGATAATCACGCCGGGCACAATCCACGCAATCAGGTTCAGCCCCGAGCGTGGCGGCTCCGCCAGCACACCGGGCCCGTACCGTTCCGGCGCCGAGAACCAGGCCAGCACCTCCCCGCGCGTCGCCCCCTCGGCCAGCATCTCCCGCACCTGCGCCCGCATCTGCTTCGCCAAAGGCACCTCCGTCTGGTCAATAGTCTGCGCCGGACACACCGGACACATCAGCATCCGGTCAATAGCTTGCGCCTCCGCCTCGTCATACCCCCCGGCCCCCTCCCCCCCGGACTGCCCATAAACCGGAGCAGCAACGATAACCGCTGCCAGCGCCAAGACAGCTATGCTAATGAGAACGCGGTTCCAACAGGTCGCTGATGTCAGGGCGGTCAGATACAAGGCGGGCCATCGCTTCCAGCGATGCTGCTACCGAATCAAACGCCAGCAGCACCATCTCATCACGGTCGGTTTTCAACAGGACTTCAACCCCTGATATCCTGGTTGGCAAACTCGCTATATCAGCGTCAAGTACCCGTGTCACCGAGGTCTTCAATCGAATGATAATGCCAGCGGTCAATCCAATTGCTATCGTTCCCAGCGCGTCATTCCCAAGACTGGCAAATTGTTCCCATGCCTCCCGCGGCGTTTCCCGATCCTTTTCCGACCAGGCAAAGTTGACTCCATAACCGGCCAACACCGATACCATATCGTCAAACGGTACTTCCATTGTTTCTACGCCGAAGCTCCGTATCAGAGCCTTGGATGGCGCCGACCACCGACCGGCCAGCAGTGCAATGGACTTGCGTATCGTCGGATACGTTTTGCGGAGGTTGTAATGCGCCGTGCACAGCCAGCTGCCTTTATCCCGGTTATGCTTGGTATAGCGGATGTACTTGGGGTCAATGATAATAACCGGATTCTCATTGGAGTCAAAAACCACGGCGTCAATCTGATAGGTGTTGCCGGTGCCGTTAGTTAGCCTGGCTGGGCGAATGACGCAGCCGCGGGCTTCAATTTCCTCCCGCAACCCTGCGACGACCCCAGCCTCAAATAACTTGCCCACCGCCTCCCCCAACGCGCTGGCCGGATTTGATACCCGCCTGGTACTGGAAGTCATCGCCCTTTTCCTATCTGGTGATGGTCACTATGCTCTCTCGCAACGGAACCTTATGCCGCTGCGGGTTCCCTGCCCACTTATCGCCTCGCGTTCGGATGACTTCAACCTCATATCTGGAAAACCCCACTGCCACAGCCAATTCTCCAATAACCTCATCCGTTCGCACGTGGACGCCATAAGGCGCAGAATCGCCCAGCACCAGTATAAACGGGCGGCCCGCTTTCAAAACGGCGTAAGCCCCCTGAATCACCCTCAGCATATCCTCAAAGTAGCCGGCCACCATCAAATCGTAAGCCTTCTTGCCTCCCTTAACCAGCCGCAGCTTCGCAAGCCGCCCGATAACGTCCATTAGCTCGACGTGAACCCGCGGACTGATAGCTGCAACCCCAGGACACCAACGCGCTTCAGACATTTCGCCCCGCCGTATCTGCGTAGTAGCAGCAATAATGAGCCGGTCCCTTACCTCCCGCGTTATTTCACCCCAGCTGTCGTACATCCCCCAAAAGTAAGTTTCCAGCCGTGTCCGGTCCGCGTAGTCATAGTTGTTCAAGTACGGCGGCGAGGTCAGTATCATATCGATACTGCCGGAATCGGCGTATTCCGCCAAGCGCCGCGCATCCCCGTTGATAAGCCGATGCTCAGAATCAGGCGGCTCCCAAATCCGGGCCCCAACAACATCATTGATCATTAGCGAACAGCGCTTTTCAAACTCAACGAAAGCGTTGCGCTGCACCGTCCGTTCAGCAAACCTGCTGGGCGCGATATAAGGCCAGCCGGCGCCGGCGGAAGTCACGTCGCGCAGAGTCGCCGTCAGCGCAACCTTGAAAAAATCCCGGCCCTCCGGGCTGCCGGAATACTCCAATATCGCCGTCCGCAGCGCGCACAACCTGCGCAGGTTTTCGGCATCAAAACACTTGTACACCAAATCCGGCCAAGCCCCATCGCACTCCCCTTCATCCGTATAAATCAACTTGGCTATCTGTACCAGCTGCCGTGCATCCTGCGGCAGCGCGTCAATGTCCTGCTCAAAGCATAGCTTGGTCTGCGCCACCCAGAACACGAATGGATGTGCTTCAACTCCGATGGAATTAACCCCGGCCGTCTTGGCCGCTACCGAGGTTGTCCCCGTTCCTACAAACGGGTCAACAATCCAATGCCTACCATCCAGACCGTATTCCCTGATTTTGCTCTCCACCAGCTTGTGCGAATAGCCGGCCGGATACGTGAACCAGCGATGAATCGGCGCGCGGAGGCTGTCCTGAAAAGAGCCGTAGGCGCTTATCCTGTCAACGTCAGCAATCGCGCTGCGGCTCATAATGACCATCCTGTTATGCGGTATGTCGGTATTTTACCAACTACTCACACGCCCCCGCATCCCCATCCTGTATGCACCCTTCCACATAATCCAGCACCAGCTCAATCTGCTCGTCCGTCAGCAGCTTCGCGAAGCTAGGCATCAGATTCACCCCTCCGGTAATCGCCCCCTTCAGTCCATCCCGACCCACGCTCCTCGCCGCCTCCGACGTCAAATCCGGATTCAGCAGCGCCGCGTCAGTCGTCTGGTAGCCGTAATCCACCGCAATCCGCGCCAGCACCGGCCCGTCTCCCCGGCCCGTCTCCCCGTGGCACATCGCGCAGTTCGTCGCAAAGATATGCTCACCGGAACCCGCAAACGACGTCAGCGCCGGCGCCGACGCCCCATACCACGGCACCGCCGACGCCGGCGGACTCAGCCGCGGCGGCTCGTGAGCCTTGTACGCCGGCTGATAGTGCATCTCGTAGAAAATGTCCAGCGGATACGAACCCTGCGCGAAGGGCCAAGTCCCCCGTCCGCAGCCCGTCGCCGCTATCGCCACCAGCGCCACCGCCGCCAGCAGCAGCGACAGCCGCCACCGTCGCCCCATCGGCGCCCTTATCCTTGTTCTCAAACTGCTCATCGCTGTCAATCGTTTCCCGTTGGCCGTCGCTTACGGTCCCGCCTTAACGTCCACCGCGCCAGCCTGGTTAAGTATATCGGTTACCTCCATACGCTGCTCCGAGTCCGCATTGACCAGCAGGCCAATCAGCCCCTGGCTTATGCGCTCATCGGAAAGGCCAACCCCAACCTTGGGCCGCACCGCCAGCATCACGCCGATAACCGTGAACAGAATCGCCCCCAGCAGCGCCCCCGTATAGCAGATAACCGCCAGCGGCGGCATCGCCAGAATCGGCTTGGCCTCTATCGTCATCGGTACGGCCATGGGCATAACCTCGGCCACCACCAACGCGACAATCAGGCCGATAGCGCCGCCCAGCAACGACCACACGTACAGCCGATGCCGTTCCATCCCCTCCCCCAACGCGCCCTCAGGATACGGCACGTCGGTAAGAAAATCGTAATCCGATTCCGGAACGCCGGCCGACTTCAGCGCGTCGCCCGCGTCCGCCGCAGACGATGCGTCGTCAAACAGCCCCAGAATTGCTTGCGTTGCCATGGCTAAATTCCGCTCTTTCCCTTGCGTTGCTACTGCTCCGTCTTGACTTCCACCGCTCCGGCGGAGTTCATTATCCGTATCACTTCGTACCGCTGCCCCGGCTCCGCCTTCACCCGCAGACCCAGAAACCCCTGCGTGATGCGCTCATCATAAATGCCCAGCTGAAACTTCGGCAGCCGCGATTCAAACACAATCCCAATCACCGTGAACAAAATCGCCCCCAGCATCGTCCCCTCATAGCATACTATCGCCATCGGCGGCAGCGACAGAATCGGCTTCCCCCCCGTCATCAGCGGATACGCCACCTGCGTCATCGCCGTAATCATAATCCCCGACGACAGCCCCAGCAGCGCGCCAATGAACGGATACAGATACAGCCGGTGCTTTTCCTCCCGTTCCCCCAGCGCCCCCTCAGGGTAAGGCGAGTCAGTGAGAAAGTCGTAATCAGTCTCGGGAACGCCCGCCGCCTTCAGCCCGTCGCCGGCCGTCGCCGCCGACTCGGCGTCCCGGAACAGCCCCAGTATCGGCTGCTTGGCGCTGGCCGGAGACATTGCCTCCCGCATCCGCCCCAATATCCCTGACATCGCCATCGCGCTATCTCCCTAGTCCTCCCGGAACGTCGCCGGCACCGTGCGCCGACCCACCCGGATCTCTGTCTTCAGTATGTCCCCTTCCTTGATGTCGTACAGCGGCACCAGCGGAAACACCCGGCTGAACAGCAGCATCAACATCGTCACAAAGGCAAACGTCGCCCCAACGATGACCGCCTCCGGCCACTGCGGCAAATAGTCGTTCCACGTAAAAGTCTGGAACTGCTTGTTCGCCTGCCCCGGCACAAACAGCAGATAGCGCTCCAGCCACATCCCCACGTTCACCGATATGCACGCCGTCGACATTATCCACAGATTCCGCCGCCACGCTTTCGGCAGCCACAAAATCACCGGCAGGAAGTACGTTATCCCCACGAACACTATCATCCACACATTGTACGGTACTCCGTTCTCGCTGGGCAGAAACTGCAACGCCCTCACCGCCAGCTCATCGCCTTCCAGCCCGTAAATCCCGAAGATGATCTCCATCACCAGAAAGTAGAACCACCCGGTCGCAACCACAATGAGCAGTCGCCCCAGCGCGTCAATGTGCTCGTGCCGAATGTAGTCCTGCCACCCGTAGGCCCACCGCAGCAGTATCATGGCGAACACCACCGCCGACACCCCCGAATGCACCGCGCCCACCACAAAGTACGGCGCAAATACCGTGCTGTGCCACGACTTGATGGCCACCGCCATCCCAAAGTCCCACGACACTATGGAGTGCACCGACACGAACACCGGCAAAATCAACGCCGATAGCAGCACCCCCGCGATGATTTGCAGCTTCCACTGCCGCGGATTCCCCTCCCAACCCATCGCCAGCATCGTATAAACCAGCTTCGGCCAGCCCGTCGTCCGGTCCCGCAGCACCGCAAAGTCCGGCACCAGCGCAATTAACACGAACAGCGTCGAAGACGTCAGATATGTCAAAATCGCCGACGGATCCCACACCAGCGGCGTCCGTATGTTCGGCCAAATCCCCCGCGCAAAGTCATAGGGAAACGCCCAGTACAGAATCCGCCACGGCCGCCCAGTGTGAATTATGGGCATTATCATCGCCGTCATTAGCGAGAATATCGTCAGCACCTCCGCCGCCCGGGTTGCCGGACGCCGCCACTCCGCCTTCGCCAGCCGCAATATCGCCGACAGCATCACCCCCGCGTGGCTGATCCCTATCCAGAACACAAAGTTCGTGATGAAAAACCCCCACACCACCTTGTAGTTCAGCCCGGTAATGCCCAAACCCGTGTTGACCATTATGCCAATGGTCACCGCCGCCGCCAGCACTATCAGCCCCAGCACCGACACCACCGGCCAGAACCACTGGGGCGTCTCCAGTATGGACCGCAGCAAGTCCCGGTTGATTTGCGCTGCGGGTAGGACTTTGCCTTCCTGCATTTTGACTTACTCCGGCTTCGCCAGCACCAGGTATCGCCCGCGTATCAGCGTGTCAATCTTCTGGTACATGGCGCCTTCTTTCATTTCCCACAACGACAGCGGCGGCAATATCATCATCCCCGCTCGGAACAGCAGCGCCACAATGCCCACTCCGCCCAAAATCATGAAAATGTCCCAAAGGTCGGGGTACATCGCATCCGGTGGCGGCAGCGGCAGCGCCGGGAACGAAAAGGCGTCCGACGGCAGATAGTACAACCCTCCCTCAACCGCCGGCGCCGCCGCAAAAGCCGCTGCGAATATGCGGATGTGCCACAGCATCAACCCGATGACAATGAATATCGCCGCCAACGGCGCCCCCCAGCCTTCCCGCCGCGCGTGATTCGACACCAGTATCGGGAACGGTATGAAGAAGGTGAAGAACAACTGCGCCCAGAATATCCCGGCGTACGAGTCGAACATCAGGTAGTTCAGAATCGCCATCTCCACTTCCAACCGGCCGTACCAGTAGGTAATGAAAAACGCGAACAGATGATAGGTGTGCAGCAGCGTCAGCCCCAGCAGCACCTTGCTCGCCGCCCAGAATGGCGCCTGCCCGATGATCTCACGGTACCCTCCCCAGCGCCGCATCATATACGCCACCAGCAATATCATCGCCAGCCCGCTCTGGAAACTGATTACCGTGTAGAACGGCGGCAGTATCGAATCCTTCCACCCCGGTATCATCGCCATCGCAAAATCGCTCACGATGAGAAACTGCACGAACACCACCATCATAAAATACAGCGCGCCCAGTATCGCCAGCCCGCCCTTCTGCACCTGCCATTGCCGCTTCGTCCCGTACCACCCGCCGGCCAACCTCCCGTACAGCGACGCCCGGAACCCCGTCGCCAAATGCCGACTCTGCGCCATGTCCGGCATCGCCGCCAGCCACAGTATCGCCACCGAACACAGCGACAGCCCTATCATCCCCGCCATCAGCCACCCCGACGGATTCGTCAGCTCCTGAAACCAGATTGACCGCCGCACCATCTGCTCCCCGCTCTCCGTCATCACCCCAATCTCAGGCAGCGCAATCAGCGCCGGTATGAACAGCAGGATGTTCACCAGACTCACCAGCGAAAACACCTCCGCTATCCGCGACAGCGGCCGCCGCCAGTGGCTCTTCGTGAACCGGAAAGCGCAGGCCGCCAGCGGCGCCGAGGCCGTCAGCGTGAACACAAACGCGAAAGCCGCCACATAAAAGCCCCACGCCCGATGATCGTCAAACCCGCTGGTCACCGCCCGCATCACAAACCCCACCACGCCCAGCGCCGCCAGTATCGCCGCGATAATCAGCGCCGCCCGGAATAGCGTCGGCGTGGCCCGCTGCTTCTCAGCAACCTCCGCAACCAACCCCGAAGCCTCCGGAATGACCCACATCTCCGGCCCGAAGTGCCCATACTCATGGGATCCATCACCATGAGCCGCCTGCCCGTGTTCCACCGCCGGCCGCTGGCCTTGAGTTTCGCTAGCCATTAGTGCCCACCCGCCAGCGGATACTGGTCAACTTTCTTCAGATAAATAACGCCCGGCCTGGTGTTCATCTCCTCCAACACCCGATAGCCCCGCGTCTCCCGATGATGCTCGCCATGCCCCGGGTGCGCATTAACATCGTCAAAATACGGCTTGATGGCCGCGTCAGGATCCATAAGGTCGCCGAACATCAGCGCATTGGTAGGACAAGCCTGCACGCACGCCGGGTCATAATTCCCCCCGGCTATCGTGTCGTCATTCAGCCGATTGCCGTCCCGCGCCTCCACCTGCAACTCGCCGCGCCGGATGCGCTGCACGCAGAAAGTGCACTTCTCCGTAATCCCCCGCGAGCGCACCGTAACGTCCGGATTCAGCTGATTCTCCAACCGCGCCGGCCAGGTGGGATGCCAATAGTTGAACATCCGCACCTGATACGGGCAGTTGTTGATGCAGTACCGCGTCCCCACGCAGCGGTTATAAACCTGCACGTTCAGCCCCTCTTCATTGTGATATGTCGCGTACACCGGACACACCGGCTCGCACGGCGCATTCTCACAGTGCTGACACAGCACCGGCATAAATCGCGCCTTCACGTTCGGATACTCCCCTTCCCAGTAGCGTTCAATCCGAATCCATTCGTAAGCCCGCCGTTGCAGGAAGTAATCCTTCGTGTTGATGGGAATGTTGTTCTCCGCCTGGCACGCAATCACACACCCCTGACAGCCCGTGCACTTGTCCAGGTCAACGACCATCCCCCATTTATGTTCATATCGAGCGTTCGGCATTTTCGCTTATCCCCAAGAGTGCTCCTCATCCCGCCTCCCGCGGGAACCCGGACCTCCCTAGTGGCCTCCCTCCTCGCTAACCGTCTTGAATAGCCGCTCCGCCGGATGCTCCCCGATTTCGCGGCTGCTGTAATCTCCCTCCAGCTTGGACACCGCCATGCTTTCCCCTGTCGGCGTTATCCGGCAGCGATTCCCGCTCCACGTCAGCCCTCCGCTGTCGTTGGCCGACACCGCCAATATCGACATCACATTGCTGCTCTCACGCCCGTCCCGACCCGTCGCATACTCCGACCCGGCCCGCCTTCCTCCTCCCATCGGCGCCGCGGCAATCCCCGGCGGCATACCCGGATTCAAATAAACCGGCGCCTGTATGCTTCCCGCGTCCGTCGCAACATTCACCACGTCCCCCTCCCGCAGACCCATCTCCCTCCCCTGCCTCTCATTAATCTCCACCCACGTCTGCCACGCGATAGTTGTAATCGGGTCCGGCGCGTTCTGCGCCCAGGGCAAATGCGCATTCCTACCGTCCAGCACCGTATGATGCGCGAACGGCAGCAGCTGAAACTCCCCGGAACCTTCCATCCGCGGCGTCTCCGCCATCCCGGCAACCGCATCCAGCATCCCACTCGCCGCCGCCGGCCCCCGCCCCGTCGCATTCTCATCCCACCAGCCGCCGTTTTGCAGCGTCTCCCTGAAGTCCGCCCCCAGCTCTTCCTCTACGTTGGCGCGAATCATCGCCTCATAACTGGCTGCCGGCATTGCGTCGCCCCGGCCCAGGCTGGCCGCCGCGTTTATCAACACATCCGCAAAACTCCGCGGGTCAATATCCGGCAGCGGATTCACCACCGGCTGCTGCACCGCATAAACCCGATACCCCGGCATCGGGTCCGGCAGCGCATCTCCCCAGTCCTCCAGCGCCGCCCGGTCCGGTATCAGCAAATCCGCCATCACCGACGTCTCATCTATGAAAGAGCTGCCGCTGACGATAGCCACATTTTCATTGCGCAGCGCATCCCTCAGCCCCACGCCCTCCGGCAGCCCGTGCGCCGGGTCAACGTTGTGGACAATAACCAGGCCCGTAGCCCCGCTGGCAATATCCCCGGCCATCCCCTGCCATTCTCCCAGCGACGCCTCACGCGCCCCCGTCATACCGCCGCCAACGGGACTCCCCGGAGACGGCAGCATCCCCCCGGAATGACCCACATTCCCAATCACATAATTCAACAGCAGCGCCGCCGCCGCGTTGAACCTCCCATTGTTATAAGCGCCGGCCTCGCCTCCGCCTCCTATCGCCAACCCCCCGTGAGCAACGTAGTCGTGAGCCATATGACGGAAGAACTCATTCAGGGAAGAGCCGCCCAGTACCTCGTCCGGTATCTGCAACACCCCGGCGTGACCCTCGGGCGCAAAGTCCCGTAGCCTTCCCGGCCCCGCCTCTCCGGTAATCGCCTGCACCGACGCCGATTCCGGATGCGCCTCCGCAATCGCCCAAGCCAACCCCATCGCCGCGTATCCCTCCGCCCCCGGAGCGATGGGCACCCACTTGTCCGCATTCGCCGCGGTAAAAGAGTACCGAGCCCCAAAGTGAATATGCCTGCCCCGATGCTCCCGGCCTCGGAGCTTCCCGTAACCCACCCCGTACGCCGTAGGGTTGCCCCACGTGGACAGAAAATCCGAGCCAAAGCTCACCAGCGTCTCCGCATTCCCAATGTCATGATACGGCAGCCCATCGCTCCCCAGAATCTCCTTCACCGCCGCGCGATACGCCGCATCCCCATTAACCCCGCCATAGCCCACGTGCCGCCCGCCAAAAGCCTCAGCGAACGCCCCGCAAATCCCGGCAAAGCTGCCCTTGCCCTCTCCTGTTATCAGCAGCATCCGGCCCCGGTTTCCCTCCACCGCAGCGTTAAAACGATCCAGCGCCTCCTCCCACGTTATCGGACGAAACTCCCCGGAACCCCGCGGCCCATTCCGCAGCATCGGCCTGTCTATCCGATCCGGATGGTACAGCGATTGCAATATCGCATCCGCCGCCGCCGACTGCTTCCCCTGATTCGTCGGAAAACGCGGATTCCCCCGCACCTTCTTCGCCCGGCCCTCCATCACCCGCACCAGCAGACCCTGACCGCCCGGCGCGGAAGCGTCATAGGTCGCATACCACGTATCCCGCCCGCTCACCAGATCCTCAGGAATCAGCGCCGGACTCTGCACCTTCAACTCATCGTCAAAGACGTCACAGGCAATCGCCCCCGTTGCGGCGATGCCGGCCCAGGCCAGAAAATTGCGGCGCGTTAATTTCATTGCTGTCAAATTCCCAAGTCCGGCTTCCGCTGTCGCGTCAAACTTACTTGTGGCAGACCGTACAGTCCGTGCTTACGTCGTTTTCCCGGTGGCAGTCCAAACACGTCCCCATCTTCAGCGACTGCCCATCCTGCGGCTGCACTTCAACCATCCCCGCCACATCGCCATGACACACCGAGCAAGCCTCCTGAACCGGCACCGGCAGCTCCATCGGCTCCTCATCGCCAATTGGCAGCGTCACCGTCCGCTCCTCTCCCTGCGTCAAAAACCGCAAATGCGCCTCATGCACAAACCGCACGTGATCCGGCATCCGGTGCACCCGCTCCCAGTCAATCGGACGCCCGTCCGCATGCTTGTCCAGCACCCGCTGAATGTGAGCCAGATCCTCGGCGTCAGGCGAAACGCCCGCCATCGCGTTGGCCCCATTAACCTGCTTGTGGCAAATCACGCACACCTCAACCGCCGGCACCGTCGCCGCCGCTCCCGTCGTCACATTCCGATGGCAGAACTCGCACTGAATCGCGTGCCCACCTTCCTCTACCGGCCCGGCGTGCACCGTATGCGGAAACGGAATAGGCTGCTCCGGCGCGTTCCCCCACCCAAAAGGCGGATTCGAAAACCATGCCATCATCAGCGCCACCACAATGAACGCTACAATGGCTGTCGCCAGCAGCCCCGCCAGGGCCGTTGGAATCAGTTGTCGAGTAGGTGGCAGCGGCGGCATACGTCAGCGGCTATACGAACAGCCGACTCCAAACATTCTGCAACGTCTCAGGCGTCTGCATAACGGTAAGCGCCATCATCGCCACGGCCCCGCCCAGCGCCGCCAGCCCAATAACCGTGATTGGCGCCCGCAGCCGGCTGAAAAACGCCGGGTAGGTGCCCGTCTGCACCCCCGACGGAATAAGCCCGTGCGCGATGAGCATACTGAACGCAAAAATGATGATGAGCGGGAAGTAAATCCACAGATAGGTCAGCCAGAGGCTAACGTCGGCCCAATACATCGCGTTCATCGCGTTGGGGTCGGTTTGCGGCATTTGCGTCCTGAACCTGCCTGACTATCTCAAATTGTCGTTGGCGAACGGACTCCGCTCGCTCCCTACCCCGACATCGCCAATTCCTGCCCCTCGCAAAAATCGGCCCCGTTCAGGGCTGGTGAAAATTATCACATTCGCCGCCCCCTGTCAACACGCCCGCCAAACCCCATTTTCACCCCCAGCCCACCCGTTCACCTCAAGCCCACCCCACACCGCCCCTCCACCCTCTAACCATCCAACAGCCGCCCCCATCAAAACCCCAGGCCAACCCCTTCACTCCAAGCCCACCCCACACCGCCCCTCCACCCTCTAACCATCCAACAGCCGCCCCCATCAAAACCCCAGGCCAACCCCTTCACTCCAAGCCCACCCCACACCGCCCCTCCACCCTCTAACCATCCAACAGCCGCCCCCGACAAAACCCCAGGCCAACCCCCTCACCCCAAGCCAACCCCACGCTGCCGCGCCGCCATCTAACCATCCAACAGCCGCCCCCGTCAAAACCCCCAGCCAACCCTCACAGCCACGCCACCTCATACTCCTCCGACAGCGGCGCCATCCCATCCAAATCCCAGTCAAAAACCAGCGCCGCCGACTCCTCCCCGCAATAAGCTTCCAGCGCCCGCTCCCCATTCAGCGCCACCACGCTCACCGCCTCGTTAAAATCCAGATCATCCGCCTCCCACCCAGAGCGATTGCACACCATAATCGGCAGCCCCGTATCCAACGTCCGCTGCTCCCATTCCCCCAGCGGCCCGCAGTCCCCAGGCCCCCACGACGCCGGCGACACCAGCAGCCGCGCCCCTCGTTCCTGCAACGTGCCGGCCACATCATTCCGATAAGCGTCAGCGCAAATTACAACACCCACCGCCACATGACCGGCCCCGCCATCCCTCTCCACACCCTCACCCCGGCCGCGCCCCCCGCCAACCGACGCCTCTTCTCCCGCACAGCCAACCCCGTCGTCCCTCCTCCCCGCATCCCCACCCCCAACGCAACGACCATCAGCCAACACCCTCCCCTCGCCATCCCTCTCCACATCCTCACCCCGGCCGTACCCCCCATCAACCGACGCATCCCGCCCCGCACAGCCAACCCCGTCGTCCCTCCTCCCCGCATCCCCACCCCCTTCGCAACGCCCATCAGCCAACACCCTCCCGTCGCCATCCCTCTTCGCATCCCCACCCCGGCCACGCTCCCCATCAACCGACGCATCCTCTCCCGCACAGCCAACCCCGTCGTCCCTCCTCCCCGCATCCCCACCCCCAACGCAACGACCATCAGCCAACACCCTCCCCTCGCCATCCCTCTCCACACCCTCACCCCGGCCGCGCCCCCCATCAACCGACGCATCCCGCCCCGCACAGCCGGCCCCAATACCCCCATTCCGGCCGCTCCCGCGACCAACCGGCACGACAATCGGCGCAATCTCCGCCCCCGGCGACGACCAAGCCTCCGGCCCCCGCAGCGCCTTCACCTTCCGATGCCTCCCGATGATGCGCCCATCCGGCCCAATGACAAAAACCGTGTTGTACATCAACCCGGCCTCCGCATCCCGCTCAGGATGCGACAAAAATACCGTCACCCCGCACTCCGCAACCCGACGGCAAAATCCCTGCATCCACTCATCCGGCTGAGGCCGTATCCAGTCAGTCCCGATAACCTCCGCAAATTTGTACCCCGTAATGAACAGCTCCGGCGTAATCACCCACTGCGCCCCCATCTCGGCGGCCCGCGCCAGCCCCCGCTCCGCCAGCCGGCGGTTATGCGCCACATCCGCCGTCACCGGCGCCAGATGCAGCATCGCAATGCGCAAGCGTCTCATCCCAACTCCTCGCAATACTCTAAATCTCCACATCATCACCCCACACCCCAGCGCCGCCATTATACCGCAACCACCACACCCCCACGCCACTCGGCCGCACCCACGCCACTCAGCCGCCCCCATACCACTCAGCCGCCCCCGCCAAAACCCGCAACCACCATCCCTGCTCCCACGCCGCAACCCACCGCAACCCACGCTCCGACCACCCCATCCTGAAAATCCCAAAATCCAGTAAATCCCGATTCTGACAAACCACCGACAACACCCCCATAACCAGCAATCCAGCAGCCACCTCCCGCCACCCCCACCGCCATCCCCCGCAGCCACCTCCACACAGCACAACCACCCCATCCTGAAAATCCCAAAATCCCCAAAATCCAGATTCTGACAAACCACCGACAACATCCCCATAACCAACAATCCAGCAGCCACCTCCCGCCACCCCCACCGCCATCCCCCGCAGCCACCTCCACACAGCACAACCACCCCATCCTGAAAATCCCAAAATCCCCAAAATCCAGATTCTGACAAACCACCGACAACATCCCCATAACCAACAATCCAGCAGCCACCTCCCGCCACCCCCACCGCCATCCCCCGCAGCCACCTCCACACAGCACAACCCACCCCATCCTGAAAATCCCAAAATCCAGTAAATCCCGATTCTGACAAACCACTGACAACGCCCCCCATCACCAACAATCCAGCAGCCACATCCGCCACAACCCACCCCTCAATCCTGCACAACCCACAACCTCCCCATCCTGAAAATCCTAAAATCCCGTAAATCCTGATTCAAACAGCCACCAAGCCGTGCATCAGCCAGGTCGCCGCGCCCCGTCCCTCAGCAAGCCCGAACAGTGGTACTCACGAGTGTATTCCATCATGACCACGCAAACAATGACCACGCCCACCATCGGCGTTGACGTATCTCAATCCCGCCTGAACCTCTGAGAGCGTCCCCCTGGCCGAGCCTGGCGCTGCGACTACACCACCGAAGCCCTGAGCCAGCTGGCCCAGGAGCTGACCCAACTGCAGCCCCACCGGGTAATCGTAGCAGCCACCGGAGGCTTGGAAACCCCGAGCCAGCGGACGCCTGGCCAAAACCGACCAACTGGACGCCCACACGCTGGCCCACTTCGGAGCCGCCCTGAACCCGCCGCTGCGCCCGCTGCCCGATGCAGAGCTGCGCCAACTGCGAACCCTGGTGTCCCGCCGCCGCCAACTCATCGCCATGCAGACCCAGGAAAACAACCGTAGCCATCCCGCCGAACCCGCCACTGGCAGCCTTCTCTAATTATCCGGAAAATCCCAAAATCCAGTAAATCCTGATTCTAACAACAGGTAGCGGAGCCGGCCCGGGCCATCGCCCAGCCAGTGCAAAACCACCCGCATCCCAACCCTAACCACCCATTAATAACCAGGACATTTGCCAATTCCGACAACCCCACCTACCACCAATCATACTCACATCTGCCACAACCCACCCCACAATCCTGCACAACCCACAACCCCCCATCCTGAAAATCCTAAAATCCGGTAAATCCTGATTCTGACAACCAATCCCCCACCGCCAACCCTTTGCTCAATCATCCCCCACCGCCAAACCCGCCACCCAACCACCATCCCCCACTCCAACACCACAACCCACGCTCCGCAACGCACCCACAACCCCATCCTGTAAATCCCAAAATCCCGTAAATCCTGATTCTGACAAACCACCGGCAACGCCGCCATCACTAGCAATCCAGCAGCCCCATCCCCGCCCCCACTCCAACACCACACCCCCCGCTCCGCAACACAACCCACAACCCCATCCCGTAAATCCCAAAATCCCGTAAATCCTGATTCTGACAATCCCCTATTGCACCACGCACGCCAGTGCGCTATAATACCCCCGTCAGGCTAATCCAACGGCCCCGCGAACCGTCGGATACCGTCCCCGGCCAAGACACTCGCCCGACACCAAAATCCAGCCAGGAGGCTAAAACAAGAGTTCAACGGGGTTCAGGATAACACGGTCTAATCCGCCGCAACCAGTACTTTGCGGCACGTCGGATCCATTGCACCACTGTAGGTGCGCCGGAGGTCGGTCACATTACCCGGCTGGCGCACCCAGCACGGCGGGAGTCACCACCGCTGCGCGAGGACGGGCACTGCCCCAGGCAGCCGTTAGCACGCGCAAGACTAGGACGTAAATAGCAAGCCACGCTCTCAGACCGTAGCGCCGACATCCTGAACCCCCACGAACCCCAACCAACCAACCAAACCAACAACAACCAACACCAACAACCCAACCAGGAGGCAACCCCAGCCAATGGAAACCATCTACCGGGATACCATCGACCCGGAAACCATCGCGCGCCACCAAAGCTGCGCCGACCGGTTCCTCAAACACGCCCAAACCAACATCGCCGAAGGCAACATCGAGCGCGCCATCCAGGCCATCGCCCGCTGCATATCCCACTCCGCCACGGCCCTGGCCGAAAACCGCCCCCTCTGGCACCGCTCCCCCCGCCAAATGGAAAACGTCCTCAGATGGTACGTCAGAGACGGAGACTTCAGCCGGTCCCACGTCAAAACCTTCCGCGAAATCTACAACTCCCCACACCTACCCAAATCCAAACACCACACCACCCACAACAGCCACGCCAACACCCACCACCGCCAAAACAGCGACGCCGCCCAAGCCAACAACGACGGGAAAACCCGCCGCCGCCAGAACAGCGACGCCACCCAAGTCAACACCCACGGCAACACCAACCGCCGCCAAAACACCACCCATATCGACACCACCCTCGCCACCAGCCACGCTAACACCCGCCGCCGCCAAAACAGCGACGCCACCAGCCACGGCAACACCCACCGCCACCAGAACGCCACCCATATCGACGCCGCCCACGCCAACAACGACGGCCAAACCAACCGCCGCCAAAACACCACTCATATCGACGCCACCCAAGCCAACAACGACGGCAACACCCACCGCCGCCAAAACGTCACCCACATCAACGACACCCAAACGCAACCCACCCGCCAGCAAACCCACCACCAACGCAACACCTTCACTTCCCTGACCCGCCTCCGCCGTCGCGCCGCCGCCTTCCTCAAAGCCGCCAACGCCATCATCGCCGGACAACCCCTACCCGTCCGTCCCACCCAACGCTACCTCCGCAAACCCCACGAAATCACCCCTCCCACATTCTACTCCGTCCGCGACATCACCAACCTCCCCAACTTCCTCAAAATCCGCAGCCACTTCCGCCTCCCCAACGAGCTAGCCGCCAAAACCGACCCTCACGGCCACTACGAGTTCTTACGCCAGGAACCCGTACCCTGCTACTGCCACCCCAAGCCGCGCAAAATAACCACCAACTCAGCCTTCATCACCCTATCCCCCCTCTGGCGGAGAGCCCTGGAAAAGACCTTCCACATCAAACTACCCACCCCCCTACCCCTCCGCATCTAACCCAAACCCACCCACCACCTAAACCACCCCACCACAACGCACCACCCTACCGAAAGCCGGCCCCCACTCCGGGAACCGGCCCCCAATCCTGAAAATCCCAAAATCCAGTAAATCCTGATTCTGACAACTACCCCAAACCAACCCCCAATCCTGAAAATCCCAAAATCCGGTAAATCCAGATTCTGACAACCACCACCACACCACACCGTTGACAACCGCCCGCAATAGGGCTACATTGTCCCCGGCCCATCACGCCGCTTTAACATCTGAAACTCGGACACCGGGCGCCAACGTCAATTCGCTTCGGCTTAATTGGGAAAGGCGGTGTAAATCCGCCGCGGTTGCGCCACTGTAAGCGAGCCCCCGCCGTCTCACGGCCACGCTCGCAAGCCAGAAAACCTGCCCGGCGTTCCTTCGGAACCTCATCTCTGCGCCCAACAGGGTCGTTCCCCGCGCGTCTTTCCTACGCGCCTCCCGAACCCTGGCAGATTCAAACGCCAGGGTTCCCTGCTTTAATACCCCTGCATACCCAATGACCAACTCAAACATCGGCATCAAAATCACCGTCGTGGCCGTAGGCCCCGGCGACCCCGACCTTCTCACCCTCAAAGGTCGCCAGGCCCTCGCCGACGCCGACCTCGTCGTCGGCTTCAAAACCGTGCTGGACGTCGTATCCCAGCATATCGCCCACGCCGAAGTCCGCCCCATGGCCTACCGAGACCAGGAAGCCGTGCTCGACTACGCCCAAGACCAGGCCCGGCAAGGCAAATCCTGCGTCGTCTGCGTCTGGGGCGACTTGAACGTGTCCGCCAAAGAACTCCTCAACCGAGTGCGCCGCCGCGCCGAAACCGTGGCGCTCATCCCCGGCGTCAGCAGCATCCAAATCGCCTGCGCCCGCGCCGGCATCTCCCTGGAAGAATCAACCTTCATCACCCTCCACCAGCGATGGGATCGCGGTTCCGAACTCGACGAACTGATTGCCCTCCTGCAACAAGGCCGCCGCAACGTCATCCTCCTGCCGCGCCCCTTCGACTTCATGCCCCCGGCCATCGCCGCCAGCGCCATCTCCAACGGAGCCGATCCATCCCACCCCGTTACCGTATTCCAGCGCCTCACCTTGCCCGACGAACAGCGCTGGGACGGCGCCCTCGCCCAGTGCGCCCAGCTCCCCAACCGGTTCAGCGACCTCTCCATCATGGTATTCCCCAAGCCCGCCGGCGCGAGCGACTGAACATGGTCGCGCCAACCCCAACCCCCACCGGCGGCATCGTCCTCGTCACCACCGCCGACACCGACATCCTCACCGCCGAGCGCGCGCTGACCGCCATGCCCTGGGGCGACGGCGTAACCGTCTATGCCTGCAACCCCGTCAACCTGCAAGACGACCACGATTCCCCCGACTCCGCCCACGCCGAACTCATGCAGGCCGTCGCCTCCGCATCCGTGGTCATCTTGCGACTCCTCGGCGGCAAACGCGCCCTCGGCAACGCCTTCGACCCCCTCGTCGCAAACTGCCGCGCCCGGGGCATCCCCCTCATCGCCTGCCCCGGCCACCAGGAATGGGACGAAGACCTCATAACCGCCTGCACCGCTCCCGTCGCCGAAGTCGAAACCGTCTTCTCCTACCTCATGCGCGGCGGCGTCCTCAACTTCCGCAACCTCTTCCTCTTCCTCTCCGACGCCTACCTCGGCTCCAACTACGGCCACGAAGCCCCGGCCCCCATGCCCTGGCAGGGAATATACCACCCCGCCGTAGCCCCGGGAACCGCCCCCGACGACTACATTACCGCCCGCTTCAACCCGGCCCAGCCCAGCGTCGGCCTCCTCTTCTACCGCGCCCACTGGATGAGCGGCAACCTCTCCTTCATCGACGACCTCATCGCCCGCCTCGAAGCCCGCAACCTCAACGTCCTCCCGGTTTTCTCCTACAGCCTCAAACACCGCCCGGAAGACGACCATCACCCCTCCGGCCATACCCTCACCGACTACATGCTTCACCCCAGCGGCACCCCCCGCGTGGACTGCATCGTCAACACCATGGGCCTGGCCATGAGCGACCTCGACCACCAGCAGGGCGGAACCGGCGCCACCGTCGCCGCCGGCTGGTCCCAGGAACTCCTCAACGCCCTCGACGTTCCCATCCTCCAGGCCATCGTCAGCTCCGCCAGCCGCTCCCAATGGCAGGAAAGCTCCCTCGGCCTCGGCCCCATCGACACCGCAATGAACGTCGCCTTCCCCGAGTTCGACGGCCGCATCATCACCGTCCCCATCTCCTTCAAAGAAGAAACCTCCCACGCCGAACCCGCCGCCGGCAGCCCCCTCTCCGCCCCCCGAATGCTGCGCTACGTCGCCCAACCCGACCGCATGGACTACCTCGCCCGCCTCGCCGCCCGGCACGCCGCCCTCCGCCGCAAACCCAACCCCCACAAGCGCATCGCCATCATCCTCAGCAACTACCCCACCAAAGACGCCCGCATCGGCAACGCCGTCGGCCTCGACACCCCGGCCTCCGCCGTCAACCTCCTCCACGCCCTCAAGTCCGCCGGCTATCACGTAGAGGACATCCCCTCCCACGGCGACGAACTCGTCCATCGCATCATCCAACGCTGCAGCAACGACACCGACACCCTCACCGAAGAACAACTCCGTCTGGCCGCCGGCCACGTGGAACTCCCCCAGTACGCCCACTGGTACGCCGGCTTTCCCCCATCAGTCCGCGCCCAACTGCAAGAAGCCTGGGGCGACCCGCCCGGACAGGTGTACCGCACTGCCGACCGCCTCGCCGTCGCCGGAGTGCCTATGGGCAACGTCTTCGTTGGCCTGCAGCCCCCCCGCGGCTTCGGCGAAAACCCCATCTCCGTCTATCACAACCCCGACCTCACCCCAACCCATCACTACATCGCCTACTATCGCTGGCTCCGCGACGTCTTCCGCGCCGACGCCATCATCCACATCGGCAAGCACGGCACCCTCGAATGGCTCCCCGGCAAAGGCGTCGGTATGTCCGCCTCCTGTTACCCCGAAGTCGCCCTCGACGACATCCCACTCTTCTACCCCTTCATCGTCAACAACCCCGGCGAGGGCGCCCAAGCCAAACGCCGCGCCCACGCCACCATCATCGACCACCTCATACCCCCCATGACTACCGCCGACTCCTACGGCAACATCGCCAAACTCGAACAGCTCATGGACGAGCACTACCAGTGCCAAACCCTCGACCCCGCCAAACTCCCCACCCTGGAAACCCAAATCTGGGAAATGGTCCAGCAGGCCGAACTCCACCGCGATTTGGGCGTCGACCGCCACCCCGACGACTTCGGCGAATTCATGCTCGAAATCGACGGCTACCTCTGCGAAATCAAGGACGCCCAAATCAAAGACGGCCTTCACACCCTCGGCCAGCCTCCCACATCCGACCAGATGGTCGGCCTCCTCTGCGCCCTCACCCGCCTCGACAATGGCCCCGTGCCGAGCCTGCGTCGCACCCTCGCCGAAGCCCTCGGCTACGACTACCACGCCCTGCTCGCAAACCCCGCTTCTCCCGTCGGCCCCGATACTCCCCCGGTACTCCAAAACGCCAACCACAACGCGCCGCCCCGCAACGCCGGCGACATCATTGAAGCCCTGGAATCCCTCTGCCGTCAGGCTTGCCAACGCCTCTGCCACGACGCCTTCGCCTCCCATCTCATCCCCAGCGTGGTAGCCGACGTTTTAGGCCAGCCCGACGCCCGCGCCGAAAGCGTCCTCTCCTACATAGGCGAACACATCTACCCGTCCCTCCTCCGCACTACCGACGAAATTGATAACCTCCTCCGCGGCCTGGACGGCCGCTTCGTACCCCCCGGCCCCTCCGGCTCCCCCACCCGCGGCATGGTTAACGTGCTCCCCACCGGACGCAACTTCTACTCCGTCGACCCCCGCGCCCTCCCCTCCCCCACCGCCTGGGACGTCGGCAAAACCCTCGGCGACGCACTGCTCCAAAAGTACCTCGATGAAGAAGGCTCCTACCCCGAAATGGTCGGCGTAGTCGTCTGGGGCACCTCCGCCATGCGAACCCACGGCGACGACATCGCCCAGATCCTCTACCTCCTCGGCGTCAAACCCCTCTGGCAGCCCGAAAGCCGTCGCGTCACCGGCCTGGAAGTCATCCCTCTCTCCCAACTCGGCCGGCCCCGCATTGACGTCACCGTCCGCATCAGCGGCTTCTTCCGCGACGCCTTCCCCAACCTCATCTACCTCATCGACCAGGCCGTAGCCCTGGCCGCCGCCCAGGACGAACCCCCCGAAAACAACTACGTGGTCAAACACGTGCGCGAAGACGCCTCCCGCCGCGACGCCTCCCACCCCAACGCCCCCGCCCTCGACCCCGCCCAAAGCGCCGGCGACCCTTCCCTCTTCCGCATCTTCGGCAGCAAGCCGGGCGCCTACGGCGCCGGCATCCTCGGCGTCCTCGACGAACGCAACTGGGAATCCGTCCACGACCTCGCCGAAGCCTACACCTCCTGGGGCGGCTACGCTTACTCCCGCCAGGACTTCGGCGTCACCGCCCGCGCCGAGTTCCGCGCCCGCTTCGGACAAATCGTCATCGCCGCCAAAAACCAGGACAACCGCGAACACGACGTCTTCGACAGCGACGACTATATGCAGTACCACGGCGGCATGATTGCCACCGTTCGCTCCCTCACCGGCCGCAACCCCCGCCAATTCTTCGGCGACAGCAGCGACCCTACTCGCGCCCGCGTCAGAGACTTGCAGGACGAAGCCCGTCGCGTTTTCCGCAGCCGCGTCGTCAACCCCAAATGGATGCAGTCCATGCAGCGACACGGCTACAAGGGCGCCTTCGAACTCGCCGCCACCGTTGACTATATGTTCGGCTACGACGCCACCGCCCAAGTCGTCGAAGACTGGATGTACCGCGACGTCACCCAGGAATACGTCCTCAACCCCGCAATGCAGGACTTCTTCCGCCGCAGCAACCCCTGGGCCCTCCGCGCCATCATCGCGCGCCTCCTCGAAGCCGTCCAACGCGGCCTCTGGGAAAACCCTCCCCCCGAAATCCTCGACCGCCTGCGTCAAATGTACCTGGAACTGGAAACAGACATCGAAGCCCGTCAGGAAACCGCCCGTCAGGAAACCGCCCGGCCGGAACCCAACCCCCGGCATCAGCCCGCCCGCTAATCAGGAGGCCCCACCATGGAGTACACCCTCGACTTGCTCAATGAACTGGCCGCCAATCCCAATATGATGTGGGTTGTCGGCGGCGGCCCCGTAGTCAGCGAAAACCACGCCCACGGCATCAAACCCCCGCAAGTCCATAACGGCTGGGCCACCATCGCAGCCGATAACTGGCACTTCCACCTCCAACTCGACCACATCGACGGCATCCAGTTCGTCGAGGCCAACAGCCACGGCGACCTCAAATCCTACTACGTAAGATTCTCCCGCAACTGGGACGAAACCCTCGTCCGCTGCTACTTCCCCAACCCCTACCTGGACGACTCCGAACAGCGCGCCGATTTCCAGCCCGAGAAACTCCGCGCTTTTCACCAAGCCCGCGACCGCTGGGTCGGCAAGGAGGACGACCTGATTTTTGTAGAACGCTGATTAGCCTGTCCGCCGATAATGTCCGCCCCCCGGTATTGTACATCCGGCGGTAAGGTACTAAAATGCCCCCACTATTGATACGTCCAACGTCCACCCCAACCACAAGAGGAGTAAAAAATGGGTATCGTCAACCGTTTCCTTTCCACCACCAACACCGCCGCCTGGGCCCCCTGGCTGGTCCTCGGCGCCATCGCCCTCTACCTCGTGGGCTACGTTGACGGCGGAGTTCACGCCGCCGCCGCCGGCTCCCCCGCCGTTCTCAACACCGTCCACGAATTCTTCCACCACGCCCGCCACGTCGCCTTTATGTGCCACTAGGCTCTGCTGCGGCCCGGTCTCCCCTCCCAGCCCAATCATTGAAACCGGGCCGCTCCCAAATACCCATCATCACCAAATTTCGCCGCGCGGATGCCCCCCGGGGCATCAGGAGGAGTGCGCCGTGAATCTGCCTGATTGGTTTATCCCTTGCCCTATCCCCACGGCATCTGCCTGATAAACCTGTTCAGTCGGAAAGTCACCGGAGGTTCATCATGACGCGCATCCTTCCCACTGCCCTGATAATGGGCGTAGTCGTAGGCTTCCTCGTCGCCGCCTACATGAACATCTTCAACGTCCCGGTAATGGAATGGGCCATCGCCCTGGAGGGCTGCGACATCCCCCGCGACGGCTGCGCCGAACAACTGGCCGCCGCTCAGGACGAAGCTCCTCTCCCCCTCTCATTCCTGACCACCCTCGGCGGCCAGCGCATCGGTATGACCATCGGCCTCGCCGTCATCGGCATCCTCTACGCCGCCGTATTCACCGGCCTGTATCACCTCATGCGCAACTCCGCGCCCGGCTGGAACCCTTGGGCTTGGGCCGCCGTCGCCGGACTCCTCGGTTTTTGGAGCGTGTCCCTGTACGCGCAAATCAAGTTCCCCCTCAATCCCCCCGGCATCGGCGACGAAGGCACCTTGCTGGCCCGGCAGGGCTTCCAGTTCCTCTTTATCGCCGTGTCCACCGTCTCCGCAGCCCTGGTCGTATATGGAATCGGACTCGCCAATCGCGCCTCCGTCGCCTCCGGCCGCTGGCTGCGCTATGCCGGCATCGGCCTCGCCTACGCTGCCGTCGCCCTGCTCTTGGCATTCGCCGTCCCCAGCGTCCGCGACGCCGCCCCCGACTGGTTGCCGCCGGAGCTCACCATAATGTTCCGAACCTTCACCGCTCTCGGACACCTCCTGCTCTGGATGGGCATTGCCTTCGCCACCATAGGTTACAAAATCTACCGCGAGCGAAACATCCACGCCTACCCCCAGGCCACTGCCGCCGCCTAGCCGCCGCCGACTATGACCGCCACCGCCTCTGCGCGCGAACCGCGCTTCCCATTTACCGCCATCGTCGGACAGACCCCGATGAAGCGCGCTCTGCTGCTCAACGCCATCAACCCTCGCATCGGCGGCGTCCTGGTGCGCGGCAAAAAAGGCACTGCCAAAAGTACCGCTGTCCGCTCCCTGGCTGCCCTGCTCCCTCAGGTTCCGGTAGTCCCGGGATGCTCCTACAGCTGCCCCCCCGGCGCCCCGCAGGACGTCTGCCAGTGGTGCCGGCAGGCCGGACGCGCCGGCCCCCCCTCTGCGCGTCAGGTCCGCATCGTTGACCTGCCCGTAGGCGCTACCGAAGACCGCCTCGTCGGCTCGCTGGACATCGAGCAGGCCATCAAATCCGGCGAAAAAAACTTCGAACCCGGCCTCATTGCCGCCGCCCACCGCGGCATCCTCTACATCGACGAAGTGAACCTCCTCAACGACCACCTCGTCGACGTCCTCCTGGACGCCGCCGCCATGGGCCGCAACTACGTCGAACGCGAGGGCATCTCCGTCAGCCACGACGCCGAGTTCATGCTGGTAGGCACCATGAACCCCGAAGAAGGCGACCTGCGCCCCCAGCTCCTCGACCGCTTCGGCCTCGCCGTAGAAGTGGACGGCGTCTTTGCGCCGGCTGAGCGCCGCGAAGTGGTGCGCCGCCGCATGGCCTTCGAGAGCGAACCCTTCGCCTTCATGGACGCCTGGGCCGCCGCAGAGCAGGCCGAGCGCAACCGACTCCTGGACAGCCAGCGGCGCCTCTCCAACGTAGTGCTTCCCGACGCCATCCTGGAACTCATTACCGACATCTGCGCCGAATACCAGGTCGACGGCCTGCGCGGCGACATCGTAATGTACAAAACCGCCAGCGCCATCGCCGCCTACGAAGGCCGCGCCCTCGTCGACGTCAACGACGTGCGCGAGGCCGCCCTGATGGCCCTGTTGCACCGCCAGCGTCGTCAGCCCTTCCAGCAGCCCCACCTGGCAACTGAACAGCTGGACCAAATGCTGGAAGATTTCCGGAACCGCCCCCACAGCCGCGAACCCTCCGACGCCCCAAACTCCCAACACGACGACCCCGGCGACGCCGATAGCGATAGAGCCTCCGAACCCGAAACGAACAACCCTGCCGCCGACGCCAGCCCCGGCGACGCCAATAGCGATAGAGCCCCGGAACCTTCCAAACCCGAAAACGACGCCACCGACGCCGGCCTCGGCGACGAGTGGTTTGAGATAGGCGACCCCTACGCCGTCCGCAACCTGCAAGTTCACCCTCCCGACCGTCGCGCCCGTCGCTCCTCAGGCCGTCGCGCCGCCACCGTCAGCGACACCTCCGCCGGCCGCTACGTCGCCGCCCGTGTTCCCAACGGCCCGGCTGCCGACCTGGCCCTCGACGCCACCCTCCGCGCCGCCGCGCCTCATCAGCAGTCCCGCCGCCGCGCCGCCGCTTCCAACGCCGCCGCCCTCCTCATTGAGCCTTGGGACATCCGCGAAAAAACCCGCGAAACCCACACCGGTTCCCTGATCCTGTTCGTCGTGGACGCCAGCGGCTCCATGGGCGCCCAGCGGCGCATGGTTGCCGTCAAGGGCGCGGTAATGTCCCTCCTCCTCGACGCCTACCAGCGCCGCGACCGGGTAGGATTGATTGCCTTCCGCGGCGCCAGCGCCGAACTGCTGCTTCCGCCCACCGGCAGCGTCGAAATGGCCCAGTGGCGCTTGCAGGAAATGCCCACCGGCGGACGCACTCCCCTGGCCCACGCCCTGCGCTTGGCCATGGCAACCCTGGAAACCGAACGCCTCAAAGACCGCGATGTACTCCCCCTCCTGGTGCTCCTTTCCGACGGACGGGCCAACGTAACGCTGGCCGGAGAGCAGCCGCCGCAATACTCATCGCCCTGCGGCGAAGTCCAAAGCCTCGCCCAAACCATAGCCGACGCCGGCATTCCCGCCGTAGTCGTCGACACCGAGCAGGATTTCATCAAGCTGGAACTGGCCCATCCCATTGCCGACTCCATGTCCGCCCGCTATATCAAGCTGGACGACCTCGCCGCTGAAAGCCTCGCCAACACAGTCCGCCAGCAGCTCCCCTGACCCCAGGAGTGCCCGTCATGCACCCCATCATAAAGCCCCTTGCCGCCGCAATATTGGCAGCTCTCGCCCTGGTAGCCTGTTCCGCAGCGAATCCCCCTCTGCCAACGCCCCTGCCTTCCTCCACGCCGGCCCCCATCGCCGCCACCTCCATCCCAACCCACACGCCAAACCCCACTGTCGCGCCCACCTCGGAACCAACGCCCCAACCCACCTCCGCCGCCACTACCGCCCCAACCCACACGCCAAACCTCACCGCTGCGCCCGCCTCAAAACTACCGCCCCAACCCACCTCTGGGCTGCCGCTGGAAGCAATGCCGACGGTCCCCGTTGCTGTCCGCCAAACCATACAGCCCAAATCTGGCGATTTGGAAGCCCTCGCTGGCTGGGTCGCCAGTTCGGACAACCCGGACCTGCAACAATTCGTAGGCAGCCTCAGCGAGCCCGAGCGTTCCTGCCTCGCCGCAGCCGACGCAGCAGGGTCTTTTGTTGCTGAGGGGCTTCGTACTTTCCTGGAAGAAGGCGCGGCCTCATCGGAAATGAGGGAAGTAGTGCCATGCCTGAGCGATGCTTCGCTAAGCAGTCTGATGATAATTTGGTGGGTCGCCAATTCCGACAGCCCAGACCTGCAACATTTCATGGGCAGCCTCAGCGAGCCCGAGCATTCCTGCCTCGCCGCAGCCGCCGCAGCAGGGTCTTTCGTTGCTGAGGAGCTTCGTACTTTCCTGGAAGAAGGCGCGGCTTCATACAAAATGAGGGAAGTAGTGCCATGCCTGAGCGATGCTTCGGTAAGCAGCCTGATGATAATGGGGATGAACTCTAGCCTCGGCCCGCTCAGCGACGCAACCAAAACCTGCCTCAGCGACGGCCTCACCGGAATTGACCTCCGCAATGTGCTCACCGGAGCCAACGAGCAGGCGCTGATGGTCCATGGCTCGGTGAGCCTGGTTATTGCTCTATCCTGTCTCAATGACGCGGAATGGCAGAGCGCAGATTCATTCTTGGACATTGACATCGTGCCGCAAGACCAGCAACGATTGAATTGCATGGTGCAGTATTTTGGCAGCCCCCAGAAACTGGCCACGGCGTTGCGGCCTACCACTAAATATGTGCCGGAGGCTCTTTTCGAGGCGATGCTGCTCTGTGGCGTGCCAGGGGAGGACAGACCATAAAGAGGACTGTACCTCTCAATGTTCCAGCGAGAACGTGGTAACATAAATCCATCCCAACTTCACCGCGAGGTTCACCATGCCGCGCACCCTCCCTCACGCCGATATGGACAAAATCCTCTCCCTGTCCAAGCGACGGGGTTTCGTCTTTCAGTCCAGCGAAGTGTACGGCGGACTGGGATCAACCTGGGACTACGGCCCCTTAGGCGTCGAGCTCAAGCGCAACGTCAAGGAAGCCTGGTGGCGTTCCGTAGTCTCTGAGCGCGACGACGTGGTTGGCCTCGACGCCGCCATCCTCATGCACCCCCGCGTCTGGGAGGCCAGCGGCCACGTGGAGAACTTCAGCGACCCCCTGGTGGAGTGTCGCCGCTGCCATCGCCGTTTCCGCCAGGACCAACTCGTAACCGATAACTGCCCCGAATGCGGCGGCGACTTCACCGAACCGCGCCGCTTCAACCTCATGTTCCGCACCTTCATGGGGCCGGTGGAAGATTCCGGCAACGAGGTCTTCCTGCGCCCCGAAACCGCTCAGGGCATCTTCGTCAACTTCCAGAACGTACAGACCACCACCCGCAAAAAACTGCCCTTCGGCATCGCCCAGATCGGCAAAGCCTTCCGCAACGAAATCACCCCCGGCAACTTCACCTTCCGCACCCGCGAGTTCGAGCAGATGGAGGTCGAGTTCTTCGTCAAGCCCGGCACCGATGAAGAATGGCTGCATCAGTGGGTCAAAGACCGCTTCGACTGGTACGTGCGCTACGGCATCCGACCCGAAAATCTCCGCCTCCGCGAGCACGCCGGCGACGAACTCGCCCACTACGCCAAAGCCACCTATGATATCGAGTACCGCTTCCCCTGGGGCTGGGGCGAGCTGGAGGGCATCGCCGACCGCGCCGACTTTGACCTGGCGCGCCACACCCAATACAGCGGCGCTGATTTGTCCTACTTTGACGACGAGGCCCACGAGCGTTACATCCCCTACGTCATCGAACCCTCCGGCGGCGTTGACCGGGCTACCCTGGCCTTCTGGCTCGACAGCTACGATGAAGAACCCGACGGCAAAGACGCCCGCACCGTCCTCCGTTTCCACCGCGCTTTGGCTCCCGTTACCGTTGCCGTCCTGCCCCTCAGCCGCAATCAGCGTTTGGCCCCTGCCGCCCGCTCCGTCTATGACCTGTTGCGCCGACGCTTCCGCGCCCAGTTCGACGATGCTCAGAGCATCGGCCGTCGCTATCGCCGCCAGGACGAAATCGGCACCCCCTACTGCGTAACCGTGGACTTCGACACCCTCGACGACCAGGCCGTAACCATCCGCGACCGCGATACCATGGCCCAGGAACGCATCCCCATCAGCCGCCTCCTGGCCGTGCTGCAAGACCGCTACGAACACGGATGGTAGCTGCCCCCTTGGTGGACTATGCCCCCCGCCATCGTCGCGCAAATGCTCCGCGCCGGCCTCTACACCGCCATCGTTGGCCGCAGCATCCGCTACTATCAGTCCACTTCCTCCACCATGGACGATGCGGCGCAATGGGCGCGGGACGGCGCGGACGAGGGCTCCGTCGTCGTCGCCGAAGCCCAAACCGCCAGCCGCGGACGCCTGGGGCGGCGTTGGGTATCCGATGCCGGCAACCTCTACTTCTCCGTCTTATTCCGGCCTGACGCCGCCGCGTTGCCCTTACTCAGCCCCATGGCCGGCGTTGCGGTAGCCCGCGCCGTGCGGCAAACGGCCGGCCTGTACCCCGCCATCAAGTGGCCTAACGACATAATGATTGACGGGCGCAAAGTTGCCGGTATCCTCGCCGAAAGCGTCCTCTCCGGTTCGCGCGTTGACCACGCCATCGTCGGAGTCGGCGTGAACGTCGCCCTGGACGTGTCCGCCGACCCTGAAATCGCAGCCACCGCCGCCAGCCTGAACCGGCTGGCCCGCGCCGAAATAGACCGTACCGAACTGCTGCGTCGCATCTTGCAATGCCTGGACGCCCTGTATCTGGACATCAAACGGGGACGTTCCCCGATTCCCGAATGGCGGCGCTGGCTGGACACCCTTGGCCAGCGCGTCACCGTAACCCATCACGGCGCGGCAAATACCGGCCTGGCCGAAGATGTTGACGAACACGGCAACCTCCTGCTCCGCGCCGATGACGGCCGCCTGCTGACCCTGACCGCCGGCGACATCACCCTGCGAACCGTAGCCCTCCCCAATAGCAGCCCTCACCAGCGCCAGTAACCTGCCCCCTCCACCGTCATTCTGGCGAAAGCCGGAACCCACGCTCACCGGCTCCATCGTTCCTGTCCATCCCATCATCCTTAAAGACGCGCCCCTCCCCCTCGCTGCCGAGGGGGAGGGGCGCAGTTTCCCGACCATCAGGGTTGATTCAGAACGGTTTGTTGCCCTCTGCCTACCAGACCAGCAGGTTCCAGCAGTTGTCGACGGCGGCGCACGTTAGGCTTCGGCTCCGGCCGTTCAGCGCTACGTCTGCGACTCCTTCGCTTACCAGCATCCAGTAGGAATTGCCGGCTATCAGCTCCTTCAGCGTGTTGTAGTCGGCGAACTCCGGACGCGGGTCATAGAATCGCCACTCCTTGCTCACTCTGTCAAAGTAGAACACCGCCAGCGCCTTGTCGCCCAGCGGAGCCAGCGCTTCGGCCACCGGCGTGCCGACCCCCACCGGGCCATCCGGCAGGATTACCACGCTGCCGATTGCTACGGTGTCGTCAGCCTCCAGCTCTACGCTGTACACACCCGCGTCCAGCTCGGGGCAGATTGCCTCCACCTCAACGTTGCCGTCGCCGTCCGTTCTGGGCGTCGGGTTCGGCGTTACGTCCCGCGGCCCGATTGCTGCCCGCTCAACCCGCGCGCGCGCCGGCATATTCTCCGCCGACAGCGTGATGCTGGCGCCACTCCGACACTGGCTGGGCTCTACCTGGATGACGGACTCCGGTATCGTTATATCGGCCAGCTTCACCACGTCTTCATACTTGGCCTCCACCCTGCTGGTGGACGGAATGGGGACGCTGGCGCTCACCCGATGCTTGACGGACCACTGGCCGGAACCGTTAGCGTAGCCGCTGTACTGCCGCGTCCGCTCGCCGTCCGTAACCGTGATGGTGACGGCTCCTACGGAGCTTTTCGCGTTGCTCACCGGCCAGTTCTCCCCGGTGATGGTTACCGTGTCCCGAGGCCCGGCTACTACCGGCATTACCTTGACCATCGGCTCCGGGATGGCGATGGCTACTTCGCCCTCAAACCCCTGCTTATCCATAACCTTGATGACGTGCCGGCCGGGCGTCAGCGCCGGGTTGGAATCGGCGCCTGCGGCGGGCCATACCGCCACCGCGCAAACGAACTGGCCGCCGCTGGACACTGCGACCTCGCCGCTGTCCAGACAGTCGTCGTACACCAGAATTGGCGCTCCGGAAATGGTGATGTCTTCGGGCATTATGCCGCTGCCGCTGCCGGTAGCGAAGCCCCTTCCCGTGATAGTGAGCCGGTCGTTCGGCAGCGGTTCCGAATTGTCCACGTTCACGATGGCCGACAGGATGGTCACCTTGGTGTCCTCCGACTGGCTGCCCCATTTGGCGTCAACGCGCTTGGTGCCTTTCTGCGGCGGCAGATTGAACCTCGCCGTGGCCGAGCCGTCCGCATTGATGCTGGTGGCGCGTATGCCATCCTTGATTGCCACGCCGCCCACTTTCAGCTCGGCGAAAGACGCCCCGACCGTGGGAAAGTCCTGAGCGAAGACGGTTACTTCATCGCCCGCTATCCCCTCGTCGGGCGACACCCGTATGGATGGCGTCAGCTCAAAGTCCTCAACGCCGGCGCCGGAGGTACGGCCTTCGCCGTCCTCCACGCAGATCAGATTGTCGCCGCCCGGCCGGAACGTCGGCGCCGTAACCGCAAAGGAGATGGCTACCTGATTGTCGCTGCCTACGGTGGCGTCTCCCGCCTCGGTTCCGGCGTCCACTATGCCCGCTTTGCAAAGATGGCGGGCCAGCGCCTTGTCGCTGGCCGCCTTGTTCCCACTGGCCACCGTGTAGGTCATCTGAGATGAGTTGAGGGTGTAGCTGAAGCAGAACTCATCGTCGGCGCCGGCGCCCATGGCCGCTTTCCTCTTGGCGCAGTTCAGGGTGTTCCACCACTTGGCTACGGCGAACTCCGCGTCTTTACGTTGATTGACGTAGGCGGCGGCGGTGGTGCCGTTGCTGAAGCCGCTGCCGTTCACCGTCAGCGTCTCTCCCCGCTTGCCCTCGGCGCTGGACAAGGCGATTTTGACCCCTGTCCTGACGTACACCCCTTGTCGCTTCTGGATGGGACGGTTGCCGTTCGCGGTCTGGGCGCTCACCTCCATGCCGTCTTCCATCAGCCGCTCTATCCGGCCCGGCAGCGCGTCGCTAAAGCCCAGCGCGTCAAAAGCGACGGTGTGCATCCCCGCCTCGGAGGGATTCTTGATGCCCGAACTGCTCAGGATGACCATGGTCAAGTTCTGCCCCGCGGCTACCCCGTTGGGCCCTTCGCAGTCGTCCGAAGCTCCGCTGCACATGTCAGGGATGCGGACGGCAATGCTGACATCGTCCTTGTCGGCGTCAAAGTAATCGTCGGTGTCAACCTCCGGCGCTGCTTTGGCGTACACCGGCGCCCCGTTTCCCGTGGCCACGCTGGTCGGCGAGTTGGCTACGAAGTAAATTGACCTGGCCGGAATGGCGTCGGGAACCTGAAAGTCGTCTTCCAGGAACAGCACAATGCGCGAGCCTGCCGGCAGGGGAGCGTCCAGATCGGTCAGCCTCACCGTCAGCTTGGGCGTCGCCCCGGACGCAGCGCTGTCCGACGCTATCGTCCCCGCGAACCCCGTAGCGACGAAGTCCCGCGCCACATCCTTGTCAATCTGGATTTGAACCTTCGCTATGTCCCCGGCTCCTTGCGCGTTGGCCGCGCCTACCCGAAACTCCAGCCACTGGTTGTCGCGGCCTGTAACGATGCTGCCCGACCGGCCGGTGGTATGGGTCAGGTCCGTCATATCGGACGTCTCATCGTTCTTCCAGACCCCGCTTGATGAGCCTACCTTGCGGTTGAGGTACTGAGTCAGGGCGCCGATGGCATTGCCGTTTCCGCCGCGCATAATCTCCAGGTCGTACCCGGTGATCGGGCTGCCCCCGTCATCCGTCGGCGGATCCCAGGTTACGCGGATTATCGCCTGGACATAGCCGTCGGGACTTTCAGCTGCCGACAGCCACGCGGTTTGCTTGGCGGCCAGGTTGCGAATAGCCCCCGGCGTGGTCGCCATCGGCGTGGCCGCTGCTGCCGAACTCCACGGCCCGTAGCCGTCGCCGCGTGTTACCCGAACCCGCACCTGATACTCATTCCCGTTCTCCAGGCCCGTAATCACCGCGGCCCCGGAGAGGTTGCGCCGATTCAGCGTTATCGGGCCGGTGAAGCGTATCCACCTCCCCGAACTGCCTTTGCGGTATTCCAAGTCAAAGCCGGTGTAGTCCGGGTTGCCCAATTTGGCTGTGCCCGCGTTGGCCGCCGGCGCGGCAATGTTCACCGCTATCGCCGTATTGCGTCCCATCAGCGCCGGCGCATCCGGCGCGCTGGATGGCGCCGTGATGAACCCGTCGGCTCCGGCAGATCCCCCTCCCCCACCCGACGGCCCTCCGCCCGGAACCGGCGTGCTGGTAGGCGTCGGCGTGGCGCTGGGCGCCGGCGAGCCGGTGGGCGTCGGCGTCTTGGTAGGCGTCGGCGTGGCGCTGGGCGCCGGCGAGCCGGTGAGGGTCGGCGTCTTGGTGGACGTCGGCGTATTCGTCTTGGTAGGCGTCGGCGTGTTGGTGTCAGGAATGGGCGTATGGGTGGGCGTGTTGGTGTCAGGAATGGGCGTATGGGTGGGCGTGTTGGTGTCAGGAATGGGCGTATGGGTGGGCGTGTTGGTGTTGGGAGTGGACGCCGTGGTGGGCGATGTCGCGGGGCCGTCATTGTCCACTATGGTCAGGGTGATAGTTCCCGCCTGCCAGGAAGGGTCGGGAGTGGTAGAGCCTGAGGTTCCGCCCCTGGCGGTTATTACGACGGTTTCGTTCCCCTCGTTGCGCGTGTCGCCAACGATAGATACTATGGCTGCGGTATACTGGGTTGAACCTGCTGTTACAGGGTAATTGGTAGCTACGCAAGCATCCGTTGGCGCACTGCAACTTACGACTCCCAGATTGCCGTTCTCAATCGTGGCTGACCCGCTAGTCGTAAGTAGCACAGCAAAGTTGGACGGAGCCGGCTCGCTCAGGGTGGTGGTGATACTGACAGATTTACGGGTCGAATCGCCTTCGGTTATCATCGTGCTGTCGGCTGAGAGGGTGATGGTTTTGGAAGCGGACGCCTTGGTGGGTGTGTCAGTGTTGGGAGTGGACGCCGTGGTGGGCGATGTCGCGGGGCCGTCATTGTCCACTATGGTTATGGTGATAGTTCCCGCCTGCCAGGAAGGGTCGGGAGTGGTAGAGCCTGAGGTTCCGCCCCTGGCGGTTATTACGACGGTTTCGTTCCCCTCGTTGCGCGTGTCGCCAACAATAGCCATTCCTGCGCTATTCTTGGTTAGACCTGCTAGTATACCTGCACTGGAAGCTACGCAAGCATCCGTTGGCGCGCTGCAACCTACGACTTTGTCATTGCCCTCCTCAATCGTGGCTGACCCGCTAGTCGTGAATAGGACAACAAAGTCGTCCGGAGCCGGCTCGCTCAGGGTAAAGAAGATTAGGACAGGTTCAATGCCCGAATCGCCTTCGGTTATCATCGTGCTGCTGCCGGATGAGAGGGTGATGGTTTTGGGAGTGGGCACCATGGTGGGCGTGTCGGTATCGGCGGGCACCGGAGTATGGGTGTCAGTGGGCCGTGTGGGCGGGTCGGTTGGCGTGGTGGTGAAGGGGAAGAACGCATCAGCGTTCCCGCCGCAACCAAAGGCCCGAATCTCGAATCGATATTCAGTGTTGGGAGTCAACCCCGTTGCCGTGAAAGTCCCCGGGCTCTTGTACACGCCCTCCCCAGCTGCGGGCCCGTTCAAATCAAAGAGATTAACCCACCTGAAGCTGCCGGTGCCGCGTATTCTGAGTTTGATGAAGTGGTTGTCTTGCTTCGACGGGCAGGCCTCTCCTGCCCGCCAGGTTACGGTCGCTTCGGTGCCGGCGCCGTTGACGTCCACATTGGTGATGATCGCTTCCATCGACGCTGCGCTCACCGTATAGGTGGTGGAGGTTTTGCCTTCCAGGGCGCCCGCTGATGGGTCGGAACCGCTGGGCCCGTGCCAGCTCCAGGTTACCTTGTGGGTTCCTGCGCCAAGATTGACGCAGGGGTTCAGGTTAACGCCCCTGCCGGTGTTGATGTCGGAGATGCTGGTGGACAAAAAAACGCCGGTGGTTCCGTGGCTCAGCGCTGCGTTGGCGGAAACTGCCGTCATGCCCGGCCGGGCCTCCAGGTAAGTTGTGCCGCCGTGCTCGACGGACGTTAGGTTGAAGCAGGCCGGCATAGTGTCGCTGCCCGAGGGCAATGTCAGATTAGCATCGGGACTTGATGTCAGCGTGGGAGGAGGCCCTTGCACAACTACCGTTATGCTGTAGTTTGTGCCCGTGGGGGTGGTCCCGGTGAGCGTATGCGTACCGATCGTCAGCGTTTCGTCTCGGGACGTGTCGCCCGCCTCATGCGGCGTATAGAACAGGCGCACCCGCACGGAGGAGGCGCCGGACGGTATGCTGATGGTTGCCTTATTTGCCGCGCTCCGGACGCCCGAGTAGCCGGGGACGCTCTGGAAACCGGCCTTTGAGTCACGTGTTGGTACCGAGACTACGCTGCCGCTACTTTTCCCGATGTGAATAAGGATCTGGGGAGACGCCTGCGCATTCACGGCCGATGGCGACGCCGATTCATCGATCAGCAGGGTGGCGACAAGGGTCAACGCTACGGCAGTGGCAGCCAGGGCAATGCCAACCAGCTTGCGGTTACGGTTGATGCGTCGCAGGATGCCCATCAGCCTACCTCCGGGTCTGATAGAGTAAGGAGAAGGAGAGCCGGGCCGGAAGTTGTCCTTATTCGCCATATTGTGCCTCTAATATCGTACCGTGATAGGTTGCGAGCTGGGTCGGGATTAATCCCGGTCAAGTATGCGCAACTACGGATTTTAGCAAAATTGACGGGGTATGCAATACCCGCTGGCGTGGTTATTCGGTTGTGTTGCAGCAGGTGCCGCAACACAACCGTTCACCGCCCACGCGGATAATACCGCCATAAATCCATTCGCCGCCTTTGCTGAAATACCCATACAATACCCGCGCCCAAAGAGCGCACCGGAGATTAGGTGATTTTCAACCTCCCGCCCACAACCTGAACCACCGGCCGCCAGCCGGCGCGGAGACGCCAAGAGCAAAAGTGCGGGGGCGGATAATCAACCGCCCCCGCACTGTAAATCGCTTGCCCGGCCATTTACCGGCTGGGCGCTACCGCTGCGCCCGACGCCTTCAGCCCGGCAATCTCCCCGGCGGAATAGCCTGCCTCCGCCAGAACCTCATCGGTGTGCTGGCCGAAGTAAGGCGCCGGATTGCCCAGGCGCGGCGGCGTGGCGGACAGGCGGGCCGTGGCGCCGGAGTGGTCAACGCTGCCCCAAACCGTATGGTCTCGGGTAACGATAAAGCCGGCTTTCCGCACCACCGGGTCATTGCGGTAGTCCTCCATCGTCAGGTTGGGCGACACCGACACCCCCAGCGGACGCAGAGTCTGCATCCAGCGCTCAATGGTGTTCCCCCGGATGACCTCCGCAATAGCGTCGGCGTCGTGATGTATGTCCCGGAAGTTCAAGGCCGACAGCAGCGCGCCATAGACCGCGTCGTCCGGGCAGTGCAGGTAAAGCCAACCGTCGGCAGCCTGGTACAACCTTGACCCGGCGGAGTAACCGCGAGCGTCCACTCCTTCAATATCCTCCCTCTGGTAGCCGTCGTAGTCCAGGAAGTAAGGTGATTGCAGCAGCCCGGCGGTCAACGCCAGCCCGCTGTCCACGGACTGACCCCGGCCGGTGCGGTTGCGTTCGTGGAGGGCCAGGGCCACGGCGTAGGCGCCCATCAGTCCGGTGCCGTAGTCGTTGACGGCATAGGGCGCGAGCATCGGCTTGCCGTCGCGTCCGCCGCGCCGCGCTTGCATCCCGCTGGTGCCCTGGGCCAGCTGCTCCCAGCCGGCCCGTTCCGACCAGGGGCCATCGTAGCCGAAGGCGTTGAGGGATGCGTACACGATGTCAGGCTTGACCTTTTTGACGGCATCGTAGCCCAGGCCCAGCCGTTCCACCGCCGATTTCCGGTTGTTCTCCACAATAACGTCGGCGGACTCCACCAGCTTCCAGAAAACGGCCCGGCCTTCCTCGGTTTTGAGGTTCAACATAATGCTGCGCTTGCCCCGGTTCACATCAATGTAGCCCACCGGGTCCAGGATGCGGGTCGGGTCGTCAATTTTGATAACGTCGGCGCCGAACTCCCCCAGGGTGCGCCCGCACGTTGGGCCGGCCAGAATGATGCACAAGTCCAGCACGCGCACGCCCTGCAAGGCGGACATAATGTCGCCCTTCCCGCCGTTGCCCGACGCCGGCCCGACCGAAGCGGCTCCCAGCTCGGCCAACGCTTCCTCGGTATGCTCGCCCAACTTGGGAGCGCGGCCTTGTATCGCTCCCGGCGTACCCCGCAGGCGAACCTGGACGCCGGGCTGCTTCATCGCGCCGCGCTCGGCGTCGTCCACCTCCACCACCATTTTGGCGGACACCGCGTGCTCGTGCGTCAGCCATTCGTCAACGGTCTTGCAGACGGTACAGGCGCCCCCCTGGGCATTGATGTCCGCTTCCCACTCCCAAGCGGTGCGCTGCCTGAACATTGCGGCGAAACGTTCCTGCCAGAACTCCAGCGTTTCGGGGTCGACCGGCCGCCCGAAGAGCGACGTCGCTTCTTCAATCCACTCCGTTTTTCCCGCTGCCGTCAGGGTCTGCCGGGCAAAGCGCTCAAACATCCCGTGATGATAAATCCATCGCCCATCGGCGCACTGGTAAGGATGCGACATCACGGTGCGGGGAAAGTCGAACTGGTCAACGTATTCGTAGCCGTTGAACTTGATGATGCGGCTGCCCATAGCGGTGAACATCGCCGAGTGCAGGGGAACCTCTATCCGCTGGCCTTTGCCGGTCTTGTCCCTGGCGTTGAGGGCCATTGCTACGGAGACGGAGCCCAGCAGGGCCGCAAAAGAGCTGGCGATAGGCAGCGGCGTGAAGAGCGGCTCCCCGGCGCTTTCTCCGGTTTCAGGGTACAGGCCGGTCTCGGCGCTGATGACCGGATCCCATCCCGGTTCGTTGCGGCTGGGATGCTCTTCCCCGTAGCCGGGCAGCGAGCAGTAAATCAGGCCGGGATGGGCGGTGCTGAGCTCATCGTACCCGACGCCTAGCCGAGCCGCTACGCCGGGCCGGAAGTTCTCAATCACTACGTCGGCCTTGGCCGCCAGGCGACGCGCGGTTTCCCGTCCGGCGTCGGTTTTAAGATCCAGCATGACCGAGCGCTTGCCTCGATTCCAGGTGGCAAAGGCCGGCTCAGAGCGGGCCGGGTCGCCGCCCGGCCGCTCTACTTTAATGACGTGCGCGCCCTGGTCCGCGAGCAGCATCCCAAGCATCGGGCCCGGCACATACTGGCCGAACTCCACCACGTGAATATCGCGCAAAGCGCCGGAAGCGCCGTTGGTAGTCATAAGATCCACTCCTTTCCCTTAACCCGATGTCGGCGAAAACCGTTCGGGCTCGCATCCCGCCAGGCTCACGTCGGTTTTGCCGCCGGCGATAATCTCCGCAACGCCCTTGCCCATAGCCGGCCCCAGCAGGATGCCTTTCTTCTGGCCGCCGGCGCAGATGTAGGCATTGTCCCAGCCCGGAGCCTGTCCTACTATCGGCAGCCAGTCCGGCGTAACCGGGCGTAGGCAAGCCGTATGCAGGGCAACCTCGGCATCCGCCAGCGACGGCATTAGGCGCGCCGCCATTGTCATAATGCGGGTTCGGGCCTCATCGGTCGGCGACAGGTCAAACCCAACGGATTCCTCGGTAGAGCCGCACCAAATCAGCCCGTCCGTCTTGGCGTACATTGAACTGCCGCCGCCAATCAATTCGTAGTCCAGGCCCGGCCCGTGGGGTTTCACCCGGATAATCTGCCCCTTGAGCGGGTCAACGGGAATGGCGATGTCCAGCCACTGCTCGGCGGTGCGACACCAGGGGCCGGCGGCAATAAGCAGCGCGCCGCAGGCAATCTCGCCGTCATTGGTTACTACCGACTCAACGCGCCCGCTGCCCAGGCGCAGCCCGACGGCGTTGCCGGTCACAATCTGCGCTCCACGCTTTTCGGCCGCGGCGGCCAACGCCTGGGTGAACTCCTGGCCGTCCAGAGCGCCGTTGCCCACCGCGCGCACGCCGGCGATGACGTTGGGAGTCAGCCGCGGTTCCAGGGCCAGCGCGTCCTCACGCTCTAGCCATTCCGCCGAAAATCCCGGTTCCGGCGCGTTGTTGAAAACGTCCAGCGTTTCCCGCAGTTCCGGCAATTCGTTGTCGTCCAGCGCGATTTTCACAATCGACGTGATCCGCCCGTGATAGTCAATGCCCGTTTCTTCCGGCAGCGCCGTCCACAAATTCCGATGCAGCCGGAACGATTGCAGCGCCATAGGCTGTAGGGGTTCCGGCCAGCCATGCCCCTCCAGCGGGTTCAACCCACCGGCGTTGTAGCCGGACGCCTGAGTGCCCACTCCCTCGCGCTCAATGACGGTGGCCTTGACCCCGTTCTCCGCCAGATAGAAAGCCGCGGCGCAGCCGGCTGCCCCGCCGCCGATGATTACTACGTCGGTTGCTTGATTCGTCATCCTGTCAATCCTGTGCATCAGTGTGGAGATTTCCATTTAGGATATAATCCCCCGTTGGAGGTGTCTATGCCAATTTACGAGTACCATTGCGCCGACTGCGACGCCGATTTTGAATCCATCCGCCCGGTATCCCGCGCCGACGACCCTATTGACTGCAAAGCCTGCGGCCAGCCCGCCATCCGGCAGCTTTCCAACTTCTCCTTCAAGTCCGATACGTTCACCGCGCCCAAGCTGCGCAACCGTCCCGGCCAAACCTACCGCGGCCGACAGTCCGACAACGGGCCATCCGCCTAAGACCCCTCACTTTCAAGGCCTATGGATTGAGATGAGAGCCATCACCGGCTCTCCCCTCATTGCAGGCAATTCAGGTGCACGCCGCCCGCAGCGCGCGGTAAGTGTAAATGCCGGTGTAGTGAGCGTCGCTCCACAGAAACTGCACGGCGTACTGCCCCACTGCCATCTGGTCCAGCGCGCGCACGTCCTGGGGTACGCTGTCCGGGTCCAGCAGCGCGCGCCCGGTCATCTCCTCGACGCAGGACGCGCAGGGGCAGCGAAGCCGCAGCATCCGGTGCGGGTAAATCCCCCGGTGGCCATCCTCCCAGTTAATGACGATGACGTCGCCGGATATATCAATGTCCGTTGGCTTGATGTTGTCGTAGGTTGGCATTGACATTGCGCGAATCACCCGCCTGATGGAGCCTGAACTTCTGCCAGTCGCGCCGGCCGGGGCATTTCGTCCGGGTCGGTGGGAATCTCAATGATGCTGGGCCCGTCCACGGCCAGGGCCTGCGCAAAAGCGTCAGAGATGTCCTCGGGCCGGTCGACATAAAAGCCGGCGCCTCCAAACAGCTCGGCGTACTTGTCGAAGCGGGGGTTCACCGTGTCCGCTCCGACGTAACGCTCGTTGAAAGCGTACTTCTGGTACGCCTTTTCCGAACCCCAGCAGTCATTGTTCATCACCACCGAGATGTTCTTCAACCCATAGCGCACCGCGGTTTCAAACTCCTGGGCGTTGAACAAAAATCCGCCGTCCCCATTGAAGTTCACTACCGGACGGTTCGGCGCGGCGAAGTTCGCCCCAATGGACGCTGGAAAGCTGAAGCCCAGCCCGCCCAGGTCAAGAGCCATTATCAGGCTGCGGGGCTGATAGTAGTTGAGGCGGTCTTGCCCGAAGTTCGGGGCGAGGCCCGCATCCAGCGCTACGATGGCGTTGCGGGGCATCGCCTTACGCAACTCCGCATACACCCGCTGCGGCTTGATGTACTCGCCGGTGAGGGCAGCCTCGGCCTCCAGCCGGGCGGCGCGGGCGGCATTCCAGGCGGCAACGCGAGCCGTCCAATCTGCGCTGGGGCGCAGTTCCGCCTCGGCCACGATGCCGTTGATTTCCGCCACCACTGCGCCTACGTCTCCCTCTACGCCCACGGCAATAGGATAGATGCGCCCGATTTCTTTGGGGTCAATCTCAATATGGACTATGCGCGCATCGGACGGGATAAAGCGATGGTCGTAGAACGTCGTGGACTGACCCAGCCGAGTGCCGGCGGCAACGATGACGTCGGCGCTGCGGACGGCGTCAATAGCCTCCGGCGCGCCCAGCCGTCCCAGATGGCCCAGGTAGCTGGGGTGGTCGTTGGGCACGGCGTCGGCGCGTCCGTAGGATGTAACCATGGGCGCGCCGGTCAGTTCGGCCAGCCGGGTAACCGGCGCGTCTGCCAGGCTCCACTCTACGCCGCCGCCGGCGATAATGACCGGACGCTGCGCCGCAAGTATTTCCCGCGCGGCTGCCTCAACCTGCTGACGGTCGCCCCGGGAGCGCCCTTGTCCGGTGCGGTAAGCGCCGGGAGCGAGCAAGTCCAAGTCAACCTCGGCGCCGGGCAGGAGGTCGCGGGGAATGTCCACCAGCACCGGCCCCATCTTGCCCGACGTGGCGATGCGAAACGCCTGGCGCAAAGCATCGGGCAGCCGCTCAACCTTGTTGATGGCGAAGCTGGCCTTGGTGATGGGTTCAAAGAGGGCTACCTGGTCAAACTCCTGAGTGGAATCCAGATGCTGATGGTCGCGGGATGCCGAAGGAGCAATCGCCACCACCGGCGAGTGGGACACGTAAGCTGATCCGATGCCGTAAGTCAGGTTCAGCACCCCCGGCCCGTTGGTAACCAGACAGACCGAAGGCGCGCCGGCAATGCGGCTGTAGCCGTCGGCCATCAGAGCCGCGCCCTGCTCGTGTCGCACGCCGACAAACTCCATATCATCCCGGTCATACAGCGGGTCGAGGACGTCCAGGAAAGACGATCCAACAATCCCGAAAATCTTGCTGACGCCTTCCTGCCGCAGCAGTTCGATGACTGCTTCGCCGGCTTTCATACGCTGGGGCATTGCAATACGCTCCTTTACCGTAAATCGGCAAGCAGTGTATCATAAAGGCGTGTACATTTCGCCTATCTGCCATAGCATCCGGCAGCACAACCCGGAGCGAAAAGAAAATGAGTAAGATGCCGTTGCCTTTCGAGGTAAAAAAGCACCTACAAGCGGCTGAGGAAAAACTGGCTGTCAACGAGTGCTCTGCTGCATCCGAGCAGTTATGGCTGGCCGGCCGTGCTGCCGCTGCTATCGCAGTGCGTCGCCGCAACTGGCCCGCTGACACCGACGATGAAATCCACGCGGCGATGCAGCGCATCGACCCTGAATATGGGGACGAGATGCTGATTTTGGCCGGGTACGGCGGAGCGGAGATGTTCCATGAAAACGCTATCTATGGTTTCCTGGAGAAGGAGGACATCGTCGCGTTCCAAGTTGGGCTACGTCGCTTCATCGACCGTATTATGGCTTTGGATGCGTTGGTCAAGGATGCGCGCGATGCTGAGCATACAGGAACACGCTGATGAAGCTCGCCTGAGCGCGGCGCGTATGAGGCAGGATGTCGCAGATGGGCTACTCTTGCAGGCCTCCAACCAGGCTTGGCACGCTGCCAAACATGCTATTAACGCCGCCGCGGCGCCGCGCCGGCTCAACCCGGTCAAGTATCCTGAAAAGCGGAAATTCCTGGAAGATTTGGCTGCAGAACCCGGCAACGATGTGATATTCGAGTGGATGGAGCATCCCTGGCGGTTACATGGCAACGCCGACCAAGGCTTTCTGTCAACGGATAGAGTTACCGAATCAGTAAGCATGACAGAGTTGCTGGTCAACCGCTTACTGATGATAGCCAGCTACCCGATAGCGAAGACTTGAAACGAAATTAGGGATAGCAACTATGGAGCTGCAACGCATCAACTACGATGACCTCACCGCCAAGCAGAGGGTGCGATTATGAAAGACTTACAGAAAATGAGCGAGATTGAGCTGCTCCAAACTCATGGAGCGGTTATCGATGAACTGCTAAATCGCGGCGTGGTCAGAACGCGCAACAATCCAGTCGGCGACTTCACCGAATGGCTGGTTTGCCAACGCTTGGGCTTGGAGATGCAAGGGAGTTCAAATTCCGGGTTCGATGCCGTGGACGAAGACGGAGTTAGATATCAAATCAAAGGTCGCCAGGACGAACGCACGTCGGTTCAATTTAGCGCAATACGGAATCTTCACGAGCGAGGTTTTGATTTTATCGTTGCGGTTGCCTTCAAACGGGATTTTTCAATCCGATTCGCTGTGCAAATACCGTATGAGCTTGTGCCTCAAATCGCTCGTTACCAAAGCCATACCAATGCTCACATCCTGAACTTAACGGACGGAATTGTCGAACTTTATGGCGTTGCCGATATTGGGAAGTACTTTCAGTGTACTCCTCCAGTGCAGGTCATGCCTACCGTTGCCACCCACGCCAACTTTGCCTCTAAAAGTAGAGGCGAGAGCCTAAGCTCAAGGCGGAGTCGATCAGGCAACGATTGGCCCAATAGCATTTCCATTCGCAAAAATCTGATTGGCAGTGGAATCATTCGGCAATTTGAGTTCAACGGCATTAGGTACGAAGTGCCCCACGATGAACTGGTTCAAATTGTTAATGAAGTGACACGGTGGTTGCAATCCCCCTCATGGACTGATGGAGGCGGATACAGCACCAGTAATCCTTCCAAGGCCCTTCTAGCCAAGCTACGCTCCTTCGCCCTTAACGCCGGCAACTGAATCCTCCGTCCCATCCATCCCATACAAAACCACTAAACCGCCTCCCATTCCGTGCTATAATGCCGCACCAATCAAACACCGAGGAGGCTCCCCAATATGAGCACTGTGGCAGTGGAGGTGGTGTACCGGGGGATTTTTCAGAAAACCCTGGCCCGGAACATCGTCCGCACCATCGTTTTTGCCGCCCGCAAGGAAGGCAAAATCGGCACCGCTTTCGGACGCTATGGCGATTCTCCCGAACGCAACGGCATTCCCGCCAAGCAGTTCGCCATCGTATCCGATACCCCCGAAGAACTTGAAGAAAACCTGGCCGTGTACGAGGCCCGCGAAGTGGACGTTACCATCAACGTCGACGACACCATGTGCAAGGGCATCGAGTCCTGGGCCTGGTACGGCTTGCAGCCCATCAACGCCCTTACCAAGCCCGGCGGAACCCTCATCGTAACCTCCCGCCAGGAAGCCGATGCCCTCATCGAGGACATTCACCAGAAGGACACCGCCTATAGCCTGGCCATCGTGCCGGCGTCCACCAGCTTCTCCGGCCTCTGGGTTTATAAGGACGACCACACCGACGTGCGTATCCTGGGCGCCCTTGCCAAAGCCTGCCCTGAACTGGTGAGCTTGGACTCTATGCTCGTCGCGCTGGAAGACCAGGGTTGGGGCGGACTGAAACTGACTTCCGCCCGCAATACCTACGACCGTATCGCCCTGCGCCCGGTGGAACCCGGCGAGGGCAGCGACGATGAACCTTTCAGCTTTGAGCTGCCTGGCTGGCAGTCCATGGAAGAGGGCTTGGTCATCCGAGGCGTTGCAGAAGGCGGCGGTTTCCGCGGCGGCGCCCTGGGCGCCGGCTACGACGCTATCCGCTCCAGCGCAGACGGGGCTAACGGCGGCTACGAACCCACCCGCAGCGCCGTCTTCAAGAAGTTCAGCACTCGCTCCATGCGCCCGGTCATCAACTTTGACACCTGCATCAAGTGCACCCTGTGCTGGTTGCAGTGCCCGGACACCTGCTTTGACGTAACGCCTGACGGCCTGTACGACGCCAACATGGAAGCCTGCTGCGGCTGCGCCGTCTGTGAAGCCGTCTGCCCTGTGCCCGATTGCATCACCATGGTCAACGAGGCCGAATTCAACGACAACAACAGCCAATACGAACACTGGCGCCAGGACAAGGACGGATACCATCGCTGGATGGCCGAACTGATCCAGGTTCAAAAGGACAAGGACGGCGCCCGCAGCCACGGCTACCACAGCCCCGGCATCTACGAGTCCGAAGCCGAGGTTGCCCTTACCGGAGACGATGACTAATGGCCACTCAAACCCTTCCTCAAACCGCGCCCCCGCCAACCGAGCGCGAGGAACTCATCAGCGGCAGCGAAGCCATCGCCATCGCCTGCGCCCTTGCCGATGTCGACGTCATCACTGCCTACCCCATCCGGCCCTATGACACCGTGATGCAGTACGTGTCTAAGCTCAAGGCCGATGGCGCTTTCGATTGCGACTTCATCGTCGCCGAAAGCGAGCACTCCCAGTTCGAAATTGTGAAACACGCCTCCGCCGTGGGCGCCCGCACTTTCTGCGGCTCCAGCGGCGTCGGCTGGTTCTACGCCTTTGAGGCCATCACCGTAACCGCCGGTCTGCGCCTGCCTGTCGTCGCCATGGTCGGCAACCGCGCCCTGGATGACCCCGGCGCTTTCGGCGTGGAGCACAACGACGCCATGGCGGTCCGCGACCTGGGCTGGATGCTCTACTGGGTTGGCACAGCGCAAGAAGCTCTGGACACCGCTCTGCTGGCTTGGCGTGTGGCCGAAGACCCCAGGGTGTTCCTGCCCGCCGCCATATCCTGCGACGGCTCCTTCCTCACCCACTCCCAAGCCATCGTTCACGTGCCCACCCAGGAGCAGGTTAACCGGTTCCTGCCTCAGTACGACCGGGGCCGGCTGCTGCTCCACCCCGACAACCCCATCACCGTGGCGCCGCAGGTCAACGAAGACTGGCTCATGGAAATACGCCGCCAGACCGACGACGCCATGCGCCGCACCGGCGACGTGATCCGGGAAGCCTATGAAGAGTTCAAGCAGGTTTTCGGTCGTGGCGATCCCAGCCCTTTCATTGAAGAGTACATGACCGACGATGCAGACATTGTTCTGGTGGGTATGGGCACGCTGGCCATGCCCGTCCGCGTAGCTGTCCGCCGGATGCGCGAGCAGGGCAAAAAGGTCGGCTTCCTTCGGGTTAAGTTCTTCCGGCCGTTCGCCACCGACGAAATTCGGGAATCTCTCAGCCATTGCAAAGCCGTAGGTGTCATCGACCGGGACTACTCCTACGGCTCGCCCTCTTACGGTGGCGTGCTGTTCAACGAAATCCGCTCTGCCCTCTACACGCTCGACAGCCGCCCGCTGATGCAGAGCTTCATTGCCGGGCTGGGCGGACGCGAGGTTCTGGTGCGCGACGTGGAAGAGATGGCTACAATGGTTCAGGAGTCCATCAACTCCGGAAAAGTCAAAGAAGAAAATACCTGGATCGGAGTCCGGGATTAGGAGAGCCGCTATGACTATCATGACCCATGCCCCGCCGCAGCCGGTTCAAGACCTGCCCCAGGTTCGCGGCGTCAAGCAGATTCCGGTGTTCGAAGGCTTCACTTCCGGGCATCGCACCTGCCAAGGCTGCGAATCCGCTCTGGTAATGCGCCTGATGATTAAAGCTGCCGGCCCCCGCACCATTGTGGTAGGCAGCACCGGCTGTATGTACGTGGCCAACACCACCTACTACAGCACTCCCTGGGTCGTGCCGTGGATGCACACCCAGCTGGGTTCCAGCGGTTCCGCCGCTACCGGAACCGCCGCCGGCCTCGCTTCCCTGATGCGAAAAGGCAAGATGCAGGAAGAACCCATCAACGTCATCGCTTTCTGCGGCGACGGCGGCGGCGTAGATATGGGCCTGTCCGCCATATCCGCCGCCTTGCAGCACGACGAGTACAACCTGCTCATCCTCTGCTACGACAACGAATCGTACGCCAACACCGACATTCAAGTGTCTGGTTCCAGTCCTTGGGGCGCCAACTCCACCTTCTCGCCGCCGGGCAAGGTGCATCGCATCATGAACCGCCGCTGGAAGAAGAACACCGCCCCGATGCTGGCCGCCGGGCATCCCGACGTTCGCTACATCGCTACCGCCTGCGGCTCCTATGGCCCGGACTTCACCAACAAGATCCGCCGCGCCCTCACCATCGGCGGCCCCACTTTCATCCACAGTATCGACCCCTGCCCCAAGGGCTGGGACTACGACCCCAAGTATTCCCACGAACTGGGAATGCTGGCGGTGGAAACCGGTATCTGGGTTCAGTACGAAATCGTGGATGGCGAGCTTATCCTCAACGGGCCTTCCCGAGCCATCGCCCGGGGCGTCCGCCAACGCAAGCCAGTCACCGAGTACTTGCAGCGTCAGGGCCGCTTCGCCCATCTCACGCAGGAAGACTTGGACTTTTTCCAGGAGCGCATCGACGAAACCTGGGAAAAGTGGTGGATTCCCGGTATCGTTCCTTTCGGCCCCAATAACGAAGACGCATAGCCCGCTTCCATCTTCACGTCGCCACTGGCGCAAGAACCGAATCCGGCAAGGGCAGGTTCAAAACCGCCCCTGCCGGATCTGACCCATACCACACATTTACTGTCCAGGTATCTTCGCAACTGCGACGTCGTTCCCCTGTTTTTCGCCGTGGTCGGAATGATGAGTTTGCTGTTGTACGATCTCCCTGTGCTGCTGGAGTGGTTGCTGTGAAGACCGAACACGGCTTTGGAGGATGACTACTATGACCACAAAATTGGCGTTGAAGTCAGTCACGGCACGCTGTGCTGCACTGTTTGCCTTGTTGCAGGTCAGCCTGCTGCTGGCGGCCTGCGGCGCCGATGCGCCGCCTCCGGCGCGTGAAGAACTTTATCAAGCCGTCAGCGCTGGGGCTGAATTTACCTGCGGGCTGAGACTGGACGGCTCAGTTCAGTGTTGGGGGAACAACGAAGCTAACGATCAAAAGGGAATGCTTGACGCGCCGGAGGACGGAACCTACGTTTCGGTGGCCTCCGGGAGCTACGGCAACTGTGCGCTGCGGAACGACGGCCGCCTGAAGTGCTGGGGCCGGGTGGATGGCGGCAGCAAACCGTTCACGAGATTCTCATCAGTGGACATGATGCACTGCGGCATTTGCGCGATACGTCAGGATGGTAGATTGAAGTGCTGGGGGCGCGCCCTCGGCGGCTTGTCGGATGTCCCCGATGGGCAGTTCAAGGCGGTATCCGCGGGATGCAATTATGCCTGCGCCATTCGCACCGATGGCCAGTTGGCGTGCTGGGGTGATGACGCCTCCGAGCCATGGGCCCAGACCCCACAGGGTGAGTTTCAGTCCGTGAGCGCTGCCGCGGAAGGGATGTGTGGGCTGCGTAGCGGCGGCGAACTGGAATGCTGGGGGCCGCCCGAGAGGGAATTCGTGAACCATCCGCCGGGAGCGTTCACGTCGATAAGCATGGGTCTTGGATACGGGTGCGGCGTTCGCCCCGACGGCAGGGTTGAGTGTTGGGGCAAGAACGAAGCGAGTGGAAGAGCGTCGCCGCCCGACATCCTCCTCCGGGAAGTGAGCGCCGGGGACTTTCACACGTGCGGGGTAACGTTGGACTACCGGGTGGAGTGTTGGGGCGCGGGGTTCGGCCCGCGGTGACGTCGCAGCTTTTCCCGTCGCTGATGTTCACGTAGCGAAATCGCCTCATTTACTGTCTGTTGCTTATTGACCGCACGTAGTACCGTGCTAAACTTATCAACCAGTTGATTACTGCGAGGTCAAAACATGGTAAAAGTCGCCCTAACAGTTGAAGGCGAAGCCGGCGATGTAATCGCGGCTATTCGGCAACTTACAGCTGGCGATGCAACACCACTGGCTACTGTTGTCGCTGTGCCTGATGCCAGCATTCCCGCCGCGCCTGTCGAAGCGGAACCTCCCGCTGCTCCACCGCCGCCGCCAGCCCCTCCTCCTCCGGCGCCGGCCACCGTACCCGAAGGCAGGTGGACCATAGACCACGTGCGCACCTTCTGGGGGTATCTTGCTCCCAACGCGCAGCAAGTGTATCACCGCGTGGCTAACAGCAGCGGCTACGTCATGTCCCGGCAATCCTTGCTGGACGCCATGGGACTGACCGAGCGGCAGCTGTCCGGCCGTATGTCGTCAGTAGGGCACTCCGTGCGCCGCATCCGGAACGCTCACAACGTTGCATTGCCCCATCCCATGGCGTTCGACCCGGCATCCGACGACTACAAAATGCTGCCCGACGTTGCCGACGCCATTGTGAGGCTGAATCTGCGGCCTGCTGCTTCGGAAGAGTAACGCCGCAAAATCGTGCCAGGAGAAAATCGGATGAGGCTTGACCCAATCAATCTGTACGACTACGAGGCAAGGGCCAAACAGATCCTCCCTCACAACAACTGGGAGTTCATTGCAGCGGGCTCCATGGATGAAATCACCACCGCCCGCAACCGCTCCGCATTTGAGGCCCTCACGCTGCGCCCCCGCTTCATGCGCGATACTACCGAGCGCAAAATCGCTACTTCCGTTCTGGGACAGGACATCAGCTTTCCTGTAATGATTGCACCCACCGGAGGACATGGCAATGCCCACCCCGACGCCGAGTGCGCCACGGCTCGCGGCGCCGGTATGTCCAATACCCTGATGATGTGCAGCACATCGTCCAACTGTAGCTTGGAGGAAATTGCCGACGCCGCCACCGGCCCCCTGTGGTTCCAGCTCTACCATCGCGGCTATGACCTGACCGAAGGCTTGGTTAAGCGCGCTGAGGCCGCCGGCTACCGGGCAATCGTCCTCACCGTCGACACTCCGGTGCCCAGCCCCAAGGAGCGGGACGTACGCAACCGCTACCAGCGCCCCGGCGAACTTGGCAACTTCCGTGAGCAGCAAGACCGCCTTTCCGAAGTTAGCGGCACCGACGAATCTCCCACTTGGGAAATGCCTCAGTCTCCACCCCTGACGTGGGAGGAACTGGACTGGCTGCGCAGTCTCACCAACCTTCCCATCGTGCTGAAAGGCGTCCGCGTTGCCGAGGATGCGCGCCGGGCTGTTGAGCGCGGAGTGAACGGCATCCTGGTGTCCACCCACGGCGGCCGCCAGCTCGACAGCACCATGTCCAGCATCGAAATGGTTCCCGAAATCGTCGCCGCCACCGGCGGCAGGGCCGAAGTGTACGTTGACTCAGGCGTCCGCCGCGGCAGCGACGTGCTCAAGGCCCTGGCCCTGGGCGCAACCGCAGTCGCCGTAGGGCGCCCCCTCTACTGGGGCCTGGCCGTCAACGGCGCCGAGGGCGTCCATCATATGCTCGAACTGCTCCGCGAAGAGTTCAACCGCGCCATGGCCTACTGCGGCCAGAACAGCGTTGACGACCTTGAAGACCGCCTGCTCAACGTCCCCCGCGAGTGGGGCCCCTTCCGCACTGAAAACGACATCCCTGAGCGCCTATCTTTCTAAAACGACCGCCATAGACGCCAACGTATAAACCCGCAGGGGTGAATAGCTATTCACCCCTGTTCCTTTCTCACCAGGCCAGACCGGCGATAAAATCGCGCAGCAGTTGGTTAAACGTCGCCGCCTGCTCGAAGTGGGTTGAGTGCGCCGCCCCGGACGCTACCTCCAGCCGACTGCCCGGTATCAGCCGATGCGCCGCTTCAATCACCCGCACCGGAAATATAGCGTCTTCCTCGCCCACCACCAGCAGCGTCGGAACCGTCATCCCCGCCAAATCCGACGCTTGCGGCCCTGCCGGATTCCGGAACATCTCCGACACTACGCCGACCGGCATCGGCTGATTGATGCGCCCGATGGAGCCGAACAGGAACGCTAAATCCGGGTGTTCGGCGATGAACCCTCCGCTCAAGGCGCGCCGCAGCGCGTCCTCCGGCGGATGTACATCCGCCAGCAAGGACACCACCGAGGGGTCGCCGATTCCGCCTGTGGTATCGGCCAGCGTCAGCCCGGCTACCCGCCGGGGGTGATCCAACGCCACCCTCAAACTGGCAATACCGCCCATAGACTGCGCCACCAGAACCGCCCGTTCAATCTCTAAGTAGTCCAGCAGTCCTAGCAGATCCGCGCTCACCGTTGCCGTATCCGGCGCGCCGGCCGGCCCATCGGTAAGTCCCCACCCTCGCTGGTCAAAAGTCACGCAGCGATAGTCGGCCTGAAACTCCGACACCTGCCGCCACCAGCTCAGGTGATTTCCTCCCCGTCCGTGCGCGAACACGATGGCCGGCCCCGAACCGTGGCTTTCGTAAAACAGCTCCGTCCCGTTGATTGGCGCATAAGGCATCTTGACATCCTCCCTGGTGTATTCGAACGCTAAACTGGCCATTCCTCTCGGTGGTACGCCGCGTCCCAGAACATATATTCATACCGGCTGCTCACCATGAAAGCGTGCCGCATCGCTTCCCTCTCCTGCTCGCCCACCCGTTCCGCCATCCCATCAACGAAGCCCCGCCAGGCGTCCACGCTGGATTGCAAAAATCCCTCCACGTAGAACCGGGTCCACTGTCCGTATAGCGGATGCTCAGACTGCCCCACCTCGTCTTTCAGCAGATGGTACGTCCACGGACAGGGCAGCAATGCTGCCGCCGCCGGCCCCAGTCCATACTGCGCCGCCGTGGTCAGCATATGGTTGACGTAGGCCGTGTTCGTCGGTGAGCGCGGCGCCTTTTCCACCTCGGCCATGGTCAGCCCGGCCGCCTCTATCAGCTGATGGTGCAGCGGACGCTCCACCGGCGTCATCACCCGGCGCGCCAACTGCTGTAACAGCTCCGCGTCCGGCGATTTCGCCAGTGTCAGCGCCACCGCCCGGCCGAAGCCTTCCAAATAGTGGTAGTCCTGCCCCAGGTAATACCGGAAAGTCTCCGGAGGCAGCGCGCCGCTCTTGATGTCCCGTAAGAAAGGATGCCGGAAAATAGCCTCCCAAATGGGCCGCGCTTCTTCCCGCAGCCTCTCGCTGAATCCCACCATCGCTGCCTCCTTACGCCCGCCGGCGAATACTGCATTCCAGGGAATCCGGGCTTGCGCTAAAAAGCCTCGTTTATCAGCACCAGTTCGGCGTAGGATGCGTACTCGCAGCCGAACGCCGCCCCGGCTTCCCGCGCGTGCGCAGTCAAAAACTCAAAGGGGCTGTTACCCACGTCGCCCAAATTTTCCAGATAGGCCTTGTGCTCCCGCAGCGACGCCATCCCGGTCTCCCAATGCTCGGACACGTCCACGGCGTGGGTAGGCTCCGTAGAGCCGAACACGGCTACGAACCGCACCTCGTTCCAGGGTTCATAGCCCTCCGCAAGCAGCTCCGGGAAAATCCAGCGATTCCCGGCGTCCCGCGCCGCGTCAAACACCGCCAGCCCGACCCAGCGGTGGTCTGCCATGTTCAGATGCCCGCTGAAAAACTGCAAGTGGTGGTTGATGGTGATAATCACGTCGGGCCGATGCCGCCGTATCGCCCGACTCAAGTCTCGGCGCAGCGGCAATCCGTACTCAATTACGCCGTCGCTGTAATCCAGAAACTCGACCGTCTCCACGCCCACTACCCGCGCGCTGTTGATTTCCTCCTGCATCCGCAGCGGCCCTACTTCCGACGGATCCATCCCGTCAATGCCCGCCTCCCCCTTGCTTACCACAACATACGTTACGGTCTTGCCCTGGCCCGTCCACTTGGCGATGGCGCTGGCCGCCCCGTATTCAAGGTCGTCCGGGTGCGCCACGATTGCCAAAGCCCTCTGCCAATCTTCAGGCGCTGCTTTTGTCGGCGCCGTTCGTTCCTGCATTATCCTCTCCTTACGGCAATGCTCATAGCAGCCTGGGGCTCGGCGACGTTATCACCGCTCCTCCGGTTGCCACCCGCACCGCTGCGCTATTGAAAACGGAGACGGCCAGCCTGGTTGTAACCGCGCCGCCGGCGTTCCGCTCTAACCCGACGACAGCCGCATCGCCCAGCAGCCTATCGCCGGGCCGCGCCGATGCCATAAAAGTCAGCGCCAAGCTGCCGCCCCAGTGAAAATCGTCGCCGAACTGCCTGCCTAGCCGTCCCTCCAACCACCCCGACAACAGCGCGGTCAACCCGCTGCCGTCGTCGCCGGACTCAACCCCGGTCATATCCCACCTCCGCCGCTGACCCGCAGCTAGACCCTCCCCATCCGGCAACGCCAGCCGACCCAAGGCCAGCCTCTCCCCTGCCGCAACGTCGGTCAATCCATCCCCATCCTGTTCCGCATCTTCAACTCCCATTTCACCCAATTCCCTGAGGCCGGCAGCGAGGCCGCCGCCGCCGACCGCAAACGCCGCTTCCGCCCGCAAAATCTCCGTGCCAATTTCGTCAACGGCAAAAGATGCCACCCGCGCCACCAACCCATCGTTCCCCTCCTGCGCGTCCCGCAGCCAGCCGCCGACCTGCACCCGCCGGCCCGGAACCGGCGGACGCAGAAACTCCATCCGCCGCCATACCGTCGTCAATTCGAGGCCGCGGCGCCTTTTTGCCAGCAAAGCCCGGCAGTCGTCGGCCAGCAAATTGGGGTAGCGTCCGGCGCAGCCGGTCAGCTGCTGATACTCCGCCAGCGCGGCGGCGTCAACCGCGTATTCCAGGTTTCCCAGCTGGTCGCCAACCGACAGCCCGTGAAGCATCGCGCTAGTCATGGCCCCCCGACTCAGTCAATCTCACTCAATCGGGCATAGCGCAAAAGGTCTGCCGCCGCCGCCCGCTCGTTGCCCAGCTCCCGGTAAGACTCCGCCCGCGAACGATACGCGTCCGCCAGAGTCGCATCCCGTTCAATTGCCCGCTCATACTCTGCGATGGCCGCCTCGTGCTGCCCCAGATCGGCCCGCGCCATGCCCCGGTTGTGATGCAGCGTTGCCGTATCCATACCGCACGCCTGCGCCGCGTCAAAGTCGGCGATTGCGCCCTCGGGGTCGCCCAGGTTGCGGCGCGCGATGCCCCGATTATACCGCGCGTTGGCAAAGGCCGGCGCCAGCGCGATGGCCGCGTCGTAATCGACAATCGCCTCCTCGTATTCCCGCCGGTCGCTGTGCAGGTTGCCCCTGGCGTACCGATAATCCGGCTCACGGGGACGCAGCTCAATGGCCCGGTCATAGTAACCCAGCGCTGTATCGCGCTCCCCAACATCGCGGTAGGCGATGCCCAGGTTGTATTGAGCGTTGGCGTATTCCGGGTTGATGCGGACGCACTCCTGAAAATCGCCAATCGCTTCCCGATACCGGCCCAGGGAAATGCGCGCTACTCCGCGAGCGTAGTAATAATCCGCGTCATCCGGCTCCAGCTCAATCGCCGCCGAATAGTCGCTGATGGCATCCTCATAAAATCCCAAGAGCCGCCGCGCCACGCCGCGCGCATAGTACGGAACCGGATATTCCGGATCGGCCGCAATCGCCCGCGTATAATCCGCCACGGCCAGACTCAGATCGCCCCCGTTGCGATGCGCCAGCCCCCGATAGTAGTATGCCGGCGCGAATTTGTCGTTCATCTCCAACGCGCTGTTAAAGTCGGCCAGCGCGGCGTCAACCTGCCCTGCCCGCAGCGACAGTTGCCCCCGGGCCGTATAATGAAACTCAGTCGGTAAATCCCCAACCATAATGCAGCTGGCCAACCTCGTAGCGATACCGCCGGCTGTCCCGCCGGAACCCGGCCGCAGCGAACGGCCATTCAACCTCCCGCCAGCATTCAGCCTCCCGTAGGCGTTCAGGTTCCCGGCGGAAGATTGAAAACCACATTCCCGTCCTTATCATGGCGATGATTCGCCAGCGCAGACATCATTATCAGCATCCTTTCCATCTTGTCGTCCAGAGCGTCGAACTTGGCATCCATCTTAGATTCCAAAGCCTCGAACTTGGCGTCCATCTTAGATTCCAAAGCCTCGAACTTGGCGTCCATCTTAGCTTCCAGAGCCTCGAACTTGGCCTCAAACTTCATGTCCAGAGCGTCAATCTTCGCGTCCATCTTAGCTTCCAGAGCGTCAAACTTGGCGTCCTGCTTCTCAGCATGGGCGTCAATCTTCGCGTCCATCTTCTCTTCCAGAGCGTCAATCTTCGCATCCACGGCGTCAAACTCAGCCGCTACCTTCTCAGCCTGAGCGTCAAACTTGGCGTCCTGCTTCTCCATCCGGCCCCACAGCCGGCTCAGCGTCCACACCAGCAAGCTCACCGCGATGCTCAGCGCCGCGGTTGCAAAGCTCAATATAATAGCCGACTCAATCATTGCTCTCACCTGCATCCGTCGCCAGCCGTGTTGACCGTTCTCAATGGCGCCGGGGACTATCACCTACCCCTTTTCCCTTATCCGTATCCGTCGCCAGCCCCATTGTACCCCCATTCTAGCAAAGGCGCCCAACGCCGCCCACCCCCATCCCCAGCCCACACACCTCACCATAGCCCACCCACCTCCCCCAAGCCCCCGTACTACCCAAAAACCCCATCCCCAAAATCCCCCCAAATCCGGTAAATCCTGATCCTGACAACCACCCCAAAAACCCCATCCTGAAAATCCCCAAATCCAGTAAATCCTGATTCTGACAACCACCCCAAAAACCCCATCCTGAAAATCCCCCAAATCCAGTAAATCCTGATTCTGACAACCACCCCAAAAACCCCATCCTGAAAATCCCCAAATCCAGTAAATCCTGATTCTGACAACCACCCCAAAAAACCCCATCCCCAAAATCCCCAAATCCAGTAAATCCTGATTCTGACAACCACCCCAAAAACCCCATCCTGAAAATCCCCAAATCCAGTAAATCCTGATTCTGACAACCACCCCAAAAACCCCATCCCAAAAATCCCCCCAAATCCGGTAAATCCTGATTCTGACAACCACCCCAAAAACCCCATCCCAAAAATCCCCCAAATCCGGTAAATCCTGATTCTGACAACCACCTCAAAAAACCCCATCCCCAAAATCCCAAAATCCGGTAAATCCTGATTCTGACAACCCCACCCCCGCCAATCCAACCCCACCATCCCGGCGTAAAAAAACCTGACCACATCCCAAAATTCCACCCAAATCACCCCGTTCTCGTAATACTCCCGTAATACTTCCCGGTTTATAATGTACCGCAAACCCCGGCGCAAGCCGTATCCCAAAGGAGGTGCCGACCTCAAACACCCTCCGGCCGGCCCACCCGACCGGCCAACCAACGTCCCAAAACCAACCTCACTGGAGATTTACCCAAATGAAACCTGAACTGCAAAAACCCAAGTGGTCAGTGCCCCTGGCCATCACGGCCCTCGCCGTAGTCGGCGCCTTGGCCCTCTTCGGCCTCCTGGCGCTACCCGACCCCGGCCCGGCCAGCGCCCAAACTGGCGCCTGCGCCGATGGCGGCTCCGGCTTCCAAACCACCCCCACTACTGGCCCGGCCGCACCCACCCTCGAAGCCCGCAACACGGCCCTGAACGTAATGCTCCCCGCCGCAGCGGACGGCGACGCCGCCGCCGCCACCAACGGCAGCCCCGAATACACCGGGTTCGACATCCGATACCGGCAGGGAACCTCCGGAACCTTCACGACCTTTACCGGCGAGATTACCGTCAACCAACGCAACCTCTCCGGCGCCGCCCGCATCACCGGCCTCACCAACGGCCAATCTTACCAGGTCCAGGTGCGCGTAACCTGCGCCGACACCTTCGGCCCCTGGAGCGATTCCGCAACGGCATCCCCGGCCCCATCCGCCCCCGGCCCAGTCCGGAACCTAAGGGTGCAGCAATTGTGGCACCTAAGCGCCTCAGACAATGATGCCCGCGGAACTGACCCGAACGGCATGGACTATTGCGACTGTGAAGCAGTGTACCTCCAGACGCACTGGGATCTGCCAACGGATAACGGGGGCAGCCCCGTTACCTCCTATGTCTTCAAGGGCTGGACGGGCGAAAAATCCGCTGCCATCGGCACCCTGACCAACGTTTACCCCGGAACCGGCACAACAGCCACTTGGAAGAACAACCAGCACCCGAATTATCCGACTGAATTCTCAGGCGCGGGGTTTGACACTGGGATTACCGCTGGCAACGGCGACCACAACCTTTGGTGGAAGTTCGAAGTGTCGGCCAACAACACCGCCGGCACTGGCCCAGCTACGTCGGTGACCTTCCGTATCGACAAAGATGCGATAGTGGACTTTGCCACCACCGATTTCAGCGGCACGATTGCCTCCGACAGCACCACGTCCGGCGACAGGCCCAAACTCACCGTCAAGCTGAACAACCTGGCCGCCGGCTTGCCGGTAGGCTCCAGCGTCGTCCTCTTCCTGGAAGACGACTTTGAAGTCCCCGACTCCATCCCGGCCAGCTCAATCTACTTCGTCGCCAACTCCCCGTCCAGCACCGCCACCGGCAACGGCTCCCCGGTGTACGCCACCGTATCCCCCGAAATCGAAGAAGACGAGTACTTTGACAACGACAAGGATGACGTCAGCATCCGGGTCCGTGTCCCCGATATGTGCACCGGCGACTCCGACGCCTGCGAAGGCCCCAACGGCTTCGCAAGGGGTCAGGACTTGACCATGGTCATCCTGGGCTCCTCAGGCATCAAGAACCCCTCCGAAGCCGGCCGGCACACCGTCGCCTTCGACGTCCTCCGCTTTGATGACAGCCTCCCCGGCCGCATCGAGCGCCTCATGACCAACGGCATGGAGCGCGCCGCCTCCGCCGGTTCCATCGCAAAACGGCAGGGCGTGTACGTCAGCACCTCGGCCAAAATCACCCTCTCCGACGCCGACGGCAAGCGCAACGAGACGCTCACCGTCAAAGGCTCCGGCTTCAACGACGGCGTCACCGCCTCCGCCTACGTCGCCCAGCGCAAAGCCGCCGAGTTCGCCGTAGCCCAGTGGTGGAACACCCTGAACTGCGAAAGCCGGCAAACCGAAATGGGCGGCGGCAACGAGTTCTGCTTCAACTACACCCTCAACTCCTCTCAAATGACCTACACCGCCCCCACCCGCAACAAGGCATCCAGCGACATGGTCATCGCCCGCCACCTCTGCGAACGGGGCGTCATCCCTGCCGGAACCGAAGCCGGCAACGGCACCGTAGGCGACAACGACGAGGTATCCATCTCCATTGAGGTCACCGTCCCGACCTTCAAGCCGGGCAACAACAACCTCATCTGCGTGGAAGACGGCGAAGGCCGCACCGCCGGCGAGGACGTTGAAGACTTCGAACTCACCCCGTCCATCCGCGTGTCCCCCGACGAGGGCCGCGTCGGCGACGAGGTAACCATCTTCGCCCAGGACTTCCCCACCGCCGGCGCCTCCCTCACCGAGCTGAAAGTCGGCGGCGTCGTGATTACGGACTCCATCCGCTCCAACAGCATCAGCTCCGACGGCTCCGCCACGGCCACCTTCGAACTGCCCCCGCAGAAAGGCACCAAGCGCGTTGACGCCAAGTGGGGAACCAAGTCCGAAGACGCCACGGTAACCATCCTGCCGGCCATCATCAACGTCAGCAAGTCTGACCCCCTGCCCAACGAGCGCGTTACCATCACCGGCACCGGCTTCTCCACAGGCGCCGGCAGCGGCATCAGGGCCAGGGACATCACCATCGACAGCGTCCCCCTCCACGTGTACGACGACTCCCTGGACGGCGACGACGAGGTCGAAGTCTCCAGCGGCGGCCAGTTCGTCGCCGCCGTAGCCGTCTGGCCCGCCGATGACGACGCCTCCAACCCGACCCTGACGCCCGGCCGGCACACCATCGAGGTTGTCGACAAGAAGGGCTTCCCGGGCGAAGTCGAAATCACCATCCCCAATCCCGCCGTCAAGACCACGCCCGACGTAGCCGGCCCCCGGGACGTCGTAACCGTCTCCGGCGAAAACTGGCCCGTGGACAACCCGGAAAACTCCATTTCCGCCATCACCGTCAAGGTGACCGACGGCGAACGGGAGCGGCAGTACAGCGTGTACGCCGACGGCTCCGGACGCTGGTTCATCGAGCACCGGGTGGACAACAGCGTTCCCATCCCCTCCACCAGCAGGATTGAGGTCAAGTACGGTGACCTCGTCCGACAGGGCGAGTACGAAATACCCTCCTCCATCATCAGCGTGGATCCCGGTGAAGGACGCCCCGGCGCCCGCGTCACCATGTCCGTGGAGAAGATGCCGGTTCACTCCCGCGTCAGCCGGATTGAAATCGGCGGCCGCGACGTAATGCCCGCCGGTACCCCCAGCACCGACCGCGATGGCTCCGTCACCGTGTCGGACGTCGTCATCCCCGGCCTGGATCCCGGCGCTTACAGCGTCCTGCTGGAAGTCGGCAGCACCGTCGCCATCGGCCAGCTGGCAATCCTCCCCGAAGGCCCCACCGGCGCGTCCAACCCGCTGCCGGACGCCCTCTCCGCGCTGGGCGACAACCTGAAGGCCGTCTTCTACTTTGACGGCATCAGCAAGGAGTGGCTCTTCTACGACCCACGCCCCGAGTTCGCCGGCCTCAACACCCTCACCGGGTTGGTCCCCGGCCAGGCCTACTGGATCCTGGTCGGAGACAACGTTGCCGACGTAGCCCTGAACGGCAAGAGCCGCAGCCTCACCTGTAGCTCCGGCAACTGCTGGAACCTGATGGTCTGGTAAGCGGGCAACCAACGCTTACCCGATAATCGGGAAACGGCAACAACAGGGGCGGGCCCTCGGGCCCGCCCCTACGCTTTAAAAGCGAATCATATGCCAGTGTGCCAATCCGCCACGCTTAGCCTGACCGAACCTCCGGCGCATTCAAAGCGAAGCATATGCCCATATGCCAGAACTGCCACGCTTGGCCTGACCGAACCCCCGGCGCATTTAAAGCGAAGCCTCTGCCCATATGCCAGAACGCTATGGGCAAAGACCCCCAAAAAGGCGTGCCAACCATCAGATTGACACGCCTTGCCCTCCGACTGCTACGCATCAGAGCGCCGGACGCCGCGCATCATCGAGCCGCAAGTGGCGAAAGAGAGCTTTTCGCAAGCGCCTCAAGCGAGAGCCTCGTGCAGAAATCTGATGTGGAGGACGCTTGAACCATAGCTTGGGCGCGCATTTGGCGAGCATCAGGCCTTGTTAACCATGCCGCAACGTTTTTTACGGACAGCAACTTACGTAGCGGGGTGTAGGATAACGGACACGCCATGCATTTCCGCTAGGTTGAGCTGGTCGGGCGCAACGTTTTCAGCAATAACCGCCGGTATGACTGTGGCGTTTTCCAAGCGGCAACGTTTCTTACGGACAGCAACTTACGTAGCGGGGTGCAGGATAACGGACACGCCATGCATTTCCGCTAGGTTGAGCTGGTCGGGCGCAACGTTTTCAGCAATAACCGCCGGTATGACTGTGGCATTCTCCAAGCCGCAACGTCTTTTACGGACAGCAACTTACGTAGCGGGGTGCAGGATGACGGACACGCCATGCATTTCCGCTAGGTTGAGCTGGTCGGGCGCAACGTTTTCAGCAATAACCGCCGGTATGACTGTGGCGTTTTCTAACACAGTGCGCAGTATCGTAGCTCGTTCAGCAGCGCGGCTTATGTCGGCGTCGCCGGCGGTGATTGATATTTCCGCCGCCACATAGACCATTTCTAGGCTGGGGTGCCTGTGGCCTATCAAAATCAGGTCCAGCGACCATAAGGCGGCGTTTTCGGACCTTGTGATCCGGTTTTCGTCCTGAGCCTGGTAAGAAATATTTTCCAGGTTGCGGTCTGGCGCCTGCCCGGGTCGCTTTAGGGCGTGGACATTGCGTATGTCAAGCGTTTGTCCGGCGATGCTGTTGATGTTGTCAGCGATCTTGTTCTCGTAGTTGCTGCCCAGAGCATTATCTACGCGGCCTTCAAGCCGATTGAAGCGCCTATCCATCTGGTTGAAACGTTCGTCCACCTGGGCGAAGCCCTCAGCCATTTCCTGCCGGATGGCGGAGCGGTCATCCGCGGCCCGAGCAAATCCCTCGGTCATTTCCTGCCGGATGGCGGAGCGGTCATCCGCGGCCTGAGCAAATCCCTCGGCCATTTCCTGCCGGATGGCGGAGCGGTCATCCGCGGCCCGAGCAAATCCCTCAGCCATTTCCTGCCGGATGGCGGAGCGGTCATCCGCGGCCTGAGCAAATCCCTCGGCCATTTCCTGCCGGATGGTGGAGCGGTCATCCGCGGCCTGAGCAAATCCCTCGGCCATTTCCTGCCGGATGGCGGAGCGGTCATCCGCGGCCTGAGCAAATCCCTCGGTCATTTCCTGCCGGATGGCGGAGCGGTCATCCGCGGCCTGAGCAAATCCCTCGGTCATTTCCTGCCGGATGGTGGAGCGGTCATCCGCGGCCTGAGCAAATCCCTCGGCCATTTCCTGCCGGATGGCGGAGCGGTCATCCGCGGCCTGAGCAAATCCCTCGGCTACGGTCTGGGCCAGTTTGTTGACCTGCTCAGTCAACTGCTCGACGAGTCTTGGGAGCTGGCGCTCTTCATCGGTAAGCAATTTGCGGCGCAGACTTTCCCTGATGTCGGGATATTCGTCGAGTACGCGCTCTAGCTCAGCGATGGTGGGTATGTACAGCTCGGCGGGCGTCATTTTGGTTCCTCCGGCGATGTTCTCATTATAGCCCCGGCTTTGGCGGCGGTAAAGCGTTGCTATAAGGAGCGCTTGCCAAACGCTCTCTTTCGCCGCTTGCGCCTCAATGGTACACAAGTCCGATGCTCCGCTGCGTAGCAATCATCGGCTTGCCGCGCCTTGCCTGATGATTGCCGCGCCGTTTTGCAAATGCCTCAGCCTAATTTGGCACACAGGTATAAAATTCCCCTTTTAGAAGGCCGGCGCCCCGCCCCGTTATTCCCCGCATCCCAAAAGAACGCCCCGGCTGTGTTATCATCCGACCTGCGGAACCAATTCTCCGCCCTTGCCACCGCCCTCTTCCCTACCCTAGAACCGTGAGGTGTCCCATGCCTGACCAGGAACGAATGGTCAACGATTTCTGCGACCTAGTGCGTATTGACAGCCCCTCCGGAGAGGAATGGGACGTCGCCTTGCACGTTTCCCAGCGCCTTGCCAACCTCGGCTTCCACGTCGCCCGCGACGACCACGGCAACGTCATCGCCCGCGAGGACGGCGACCGCCCCCTGATTCTCTCCGCCCACATGGACACCGTCGACCCCGGGCGCAGCATCCGCCCCCAAGTAGTCGGCGACCGCATCACCTCCGACGGCAGCACCATCCTCGGCGGCGACTGCAAAGCCGGCGTCGCTGCCATTCTGGAAGCCCTCACCGCAGTCAAACAGGACGGCCGGCCCCGTCGCCCCCTGGAAATAGTCTTGACCCGCGGCGAGGAAATCGGCCTCGTTGGCGCCTCCAACCTGGACTTCTCAATGCTCCGCGGCTCCGAAGCTGTCGTCTTTGACGGCAACGGCCCCGTCAACACCATCACCGGCGCCAGCCCCACCTACATGGCCTTTGACATCAACGTGCAGGGCCGCGGCGCCCACGCCGGCGTCGAGCCGGAAAAGGGCCTCTCCGCCATCAAAATCGCCAGCGAGCTTGTCGCCCAGCTCCCCCAGGGCCGCATCGACGACGAAACCACTTTCAACGTCGCCACCATATCCGGCGGCACCGTCCGCAACGCGGTTCCCTCCGCAGCCTCCATTACCGGCGAGTTCCGCAGCATGAACATGGAATCCCTCGAACTGCTGCGAATGCAGCTGCTCACCACCCTTGACGACTTCCGCGCCCGCTACTCCGACGCCCAAATTACCCAAAACCTGGAAATGATGTTCCAAATGTACCGCCTCGACCCCAACGAGGCCACCGCCCAACTGGTCACGCGCGTGATGCGCGACATGGGCCTGCAACCCAACATCAAACCCTCCGGCGGCGGCACCGACGGCAACGTCTTCCGCTTGAATGGCATCGAGAGCGTCGTAGTCGGAATGGCCACCAACCTCATGCACACCATCGACGAGTACGTCGTCATCCCCGACCTCATGGACACCGCCCGTTTCTGCGAAGAGCTGATGACCTACGGCGCCTGATTCCCCCGCCTATACCCCCATCGGCCAAACCCACATAATAGCGGGAATGGCCGCCGCCGCTATCACCGCTTCCAGAGGAATGCCCATCCTCAAAAAGTCGGCGAACCGATAGCCACCCGGGCCCATCACGATAGTGTTGGATTGGTGCCCGATTGGAGTCAGAAACGCCGACGACCCGCCAATGGCCACCGCCATCAGAAACGAGTCTATCGACGCGCCCAGCGTCTGCGCCACGCCCATGCCGATAGGCGCCATTAATATCACCGCCGCCGCATTGTTAATCACGGCGGTCAGCAGCGTAGTCGCCACGAGTATCACCCCCAGCATCGCCCAGGCCGGCAGGAATCCCCCCAGGTCGGCCAGGCTTGCCGCAATCCGCGCCGCGCCTCCTGTTGTTTCCAACGCCTCGCCCACCGGAATCATCGCCCCCAGCAGGACTATTACCGGCCACTCAATCGCCTGATATGCCGCCCGCAGACTGACAAATCCCGTCACTATCAGAACCGCCACCGCAGCCACAAACGACACCTGCACCGACAAAACGCCGAACGACGTCAGCAGCAAGGCGGCGGCGAACGCCCCTATGGGAAAAAAGAGACGCCTGCGCTGTCCGATGCGTAGCTCCCGTTCGGCCAGGGGCAGCAGGCCAAGCCGGAGCAGAGCCGTCTGCATAACTTCCTCTTTACCTTGCAGTAGCAGCACGTCGCCAACCCGAAATCTGACGTGGCTGAGCCGGTGAGCCAGCCTGGTTCCCCTCCGGGACACTCCCAGCAGGTTCACTCCAAACCCCGAATGCAAGTGCAGTTCCCTCGCGCTGCTGCCCAGAGCCCGGCTTTCCGAACTTACTACCGCCTCTACGATAGCAACGTCCGCCGCGTTGAGCGTCTGCCCGATTTCCTCGCCGGCGTCCCCCGAACCCAGCAGGTCGAACCCCGTCTGGTCAACAAAACTCCTCAAGTCCTCAGGATCGGCCTCAATTATCAGAATATCGTTGGCGTCTATGATTTGATAGCTCGACGGCGCAGCGTACACCGCTCCGCGATGCAGCAGCCCCGCGATGGCTACATCCTCATCTCCCAGCTCTTCAAGATCCCTGAGTATTTTGCCGACAAACCTCGAATCCGCCGGCACCCGCACTTCCGTCATGTAATTCTCAATGTCCAGCGCGCCGGCCAGCGACGTAGGCGCTTCTCGGTCCGGCACCAGACGCCACCCTCCTAGGGCAATGAACAGTCCTCCGGCCACCGTTGCCGCCAGCCCTACCAGCGTGAAGTCAAACATATGGAACGCAACGCCCATCTGCTCCTGGCGGAAATTGGATATAATCACATTCGGCGGGGTTCCCACCAGCGTAGTCATCCCTCCCAGCAGCGACGCAAAAGCCAGCGACATCAGGTAGCGCGACGGCGGATGCTGGCTGCGTTTAGACACCCGAATGGCTACCGGCATCAGCAGGCTCACGGCGCCCACGTTGTTCATAAATGCCGAGCAGAACGCCGTTATCCCCGTAAGCGCCATTATCCGCACTGTAACGTACTGCGGTATCCGCGCATACCACCCGGCAATTACGTCCACAACTCCCGAGTCATACAGGGCCCGGCTCAAAATCAACACCGCGGCTACGGTAATCACTGCCGGGTGTCCAAACCCCTTGTACGCCTCCGCCGCCGGCACAATTCCCACAATGGTCAGAGTCAGCAAAGCCAGCGCTGCAACGACGTCATAACGCCATTTCCCCACTATAAACAGCGCCAGTGAAATGACGAGCACTCCGAATACTATGGCCTCGTCCATCCGTCCCGATCCCAGGCCCGATTACTCGCTGGCCCCCGGCGCAGCCGCGCTCACCAGCAAAGCCAGCGAATCGCCAAACTCGTTGCGCTGCCACCGCCTCACGTCCCCGTCTCCTCCGGCCAGTTCCTCCTCCAAAACGTCGGGATGCAGCGCCAACCGTTCCAGGCTCGGCGTCGGCCACACATGGCTCACCGCCAGTCCCAGCTCCTCCCCCAGGCCCGTCCGCCAACGTTTCAGCATCCTAAGCCGCTCTCGACGCTCCGGCGTCCAGACATCGGCGCCGGCGTCATGTCGGGGCGGTTTGCTATCTTCCGGCCCGTCCAGCCCGCGCCTCATCGCCTCCAGCAGCTCACCGAAGCAGCGACGGGCCAGCATCCCGCCGACGTCGCGCGGCACAACCCCGTCCGACTGCGCCAGCTCCAACAAGTCTCCGTTGCTGGCCGCTATCGTGGGCGGCATATCCCACGCGCAGGCTTTCCCGTCCCGAAAGGCGTACAGCTCCCGCAATACCGCAATCTGCCTCGGATTCAGCGCATCCCACCCCTTTACCCTGCGAAACGCAGTCTCCAGCGGCTCATCAGGCGGATGCCTCAAGCCTTCCACCCGCTCACATTCCTCCCGCGCCCATTCAATTCGTTCGGCCTTCTTCAGCCGATACTCCAGCTCATCCACCAGCGGCAGCAGATAATGCACGTCGCCTGCCGCATAGTCCAGCGCTGCCCGCGACAGCGGACGCAGCCCCCAATGCGACATTTGCAGTTTGGGATCTTTGGCGATGTGTACGCCGCAAAACTCTTCCAGAACCGCCCCCAGGTTCGGCCGCGCCACTCCCAGCAGCCGGGCCGCCATCCCCGTGTCAAACAGATTCCGTACCGTAAAGCCGAAGTCCCGGTCAAAAAACCGAATGTCCTCTTCACTGCCGTGCAGCGCTTTGACCACCGACTCATCCGCCAGAATCCGCCCCAGCTCCGTCAGATCGCCCACTTCCAGCGGGTCCAGCAGATACGTCTCCCGTTCATCCGCAATCTGAATCAGGCAGATGCGCTCCCGATACGCGAAACGCCCGTTGCGCTCCGTATCCAGCGCCAGCCTCGGCTCCCCCCTCAATGCCTCCGCCACGGCATCCCAATCATCCTGCCTGTCAATGTAGCGATACCGATTCCGCAAACGTCTTTCCTGTTCCCCGGACGATCCTTGTCCGACCATTCTGTCGGCGCCAGTGTAGCATATCCCGCCGTGCTATACTCACTCCACACCCCGCAAGAAGCAAACGCCCAAGGAGTGAACACCCAATGACCGGCGCAGACCTCAAAAAAACCCTGCAACAGGGCGGCCGTATCTTCGGCACCATGATTAGCCTCAATCGCAACCCACGCTGGATACCCATCTTGGACGACGTCGGCCTGGACTACGTCATCATCGACACCGAGCACAACCCCCGCAGCCGCGGCGAGCTGGGCGACTACTTAACCATGTTCAACACCATCAGCGTCGTCCCCATCGTGCGCATCCCCATTCCCGATTCCCACTACGTCACCATGGCCATCGACGCCGGCGCTCAGGGCATCCTCGCCCCCTACTGCGAAACCGTAGCCCAGGTTCGTGAAGTGGTCAAGGCCGCCAAGTTCCGCCCCCTCAAAGGTGCTGCCGCCGAACAGGCCCTCGCCTCCGACCAACTCCCCAGCGACGCCAGCCGCGCCTATCTGGAAGCCCGCAACCGCAACAACATCTGCATCATCGGCATCGAAAGCCAAGCCGCCGTGGACAACCTCGATGCCATCCTCAACGTCCCCCACATCGACGCCGTCTTCGTCGGCCCCAACGACATGAGCATCTCCCTGGGCGTACCCGACGACTACGACCAGGAAGTGTATAAAACCACCGTCAAGGGCATCATCGACAAATGCGAAGCCAGAGGCCTGCCCACCCTGGTCCACCACCAGACCCCCGAACTCTCCGAGTACTGGATTGAGCAGGGCGCCCGTTTCGTACTCCACGGCACCGACCGCCGCGCCCTCGCCCAAGGCTTCCGCACCGAATTCACCCGCCTCCGCAGCAAAGCCGACAGCCTGTAACTTGACGCCAGCGCAGAGAACAACCAGCGGGAATATACCCGCCCAATGCCTTCAGCCACTGGACGTTTCCAGCGCTTCAGCTGCCCGTATCAGCGCAACCTCAGCGCGGATAAAAGCGTCGCCCCCATCGTCACCGCATCCCGCGCCGCCTCCGCCGATACCGACAGGCTATGTAGCGACGCGGACGCCGCCGCAAACCCCCAGCCGTCCTGGTCGCATGCTTCGGCGGCTTCACGCAAAACGATGGGGGCGTTGGGTTGCACTGTAGTCATATCACGTCCTCTCTCTGCCGTATTTTCGCTGTAATAGTATATTTGTCAGTACCGGTCTGGTCAATTCCGCGAGCTGCCCTCCCATCGTTCCCGCAGCGATGCGATATACACCCGCTCATACTCCCCATGATGACCGGTGTCCGGATCATCGGCCAGCCGTTCCGCCCACATATACTCTACATCGGCCCACGCGATGGGAAACTTGGGCTGGTCAAAGAACGCCGCTACCGCATCAAACGGCGATGCCCCTTCCATATAGCCCAGCATCTGAAAATTGTCGTACAGGTTCCCCTGCTCCGACATGAACCTCCCTCTCATCGCCGCCATTATCAGATAATTCGCCATCACACGCCTGCCAAGCCGCTCCCGGCAGCTCTGCCGAACCAACCGCCTACCGCGTCAGTATATGCACCGTCGTAACGTCTCCCGCCCCGGAGCACTGCGCGACGCCTACCCTGGCATCCTCCACCTGCCGCGCCCCGGCTTCGCCCCGCAGTTGCGTAACCGTCTCGTGAACCTGGCGAATGCCCGTCGCGCCGAAGGGATGCCCCATCGCCAGCAGCCCGCCGTCCGTATTCACCGGCACATCCCCGTTCAACGCCGTGCGCCCCTCCGCCGTCGCTTGCCAGGCCGTGCCATATGGAAAAATATGCAGCGCCTCAACCTGCTGTAGCTCCCCGATGGTAGCGGCGTCGTGAACCTGAACCAGGTCAACGTCTTCCGGCCCGATGCCGGCCATTTCATAAGCCTGCAACGCCGCCGGCTCCGTGCGGTACGGGCTGAACGCCGAGTGGTCGCTTCCTCGCCCGTTGTAGTTGCCCGACGTCAGCGCAGCCGCGGCAATCCGGACGGCCCGGCTGCGGTCAATGCCATAGCTGTCCAGCGCGTCGCCGGCGCATAGCACGGCGGCGGCTCCACCCTCGCTGGTGGGGCAGCACTGGTACAGCGTCAGCGGGTCGGCGATGAGCCTGGAATTCAGCACATCCTCCACCGAGTAGGTCTCCTTACGGTGCGCGTAGGGATTCAACGCCGCATTCTGCCGCGCCTTCACCGACACCTGCGCCAGCGCTGACGCCGGCGCGCCCGTTTCCGCCATATACCGCGTCATCCGCAAAGCGTAGCCCGCCATCATATGGTCGCCGCCGATGTAACGCGCCGGGCTGTTCTCCGCCGTAACCGCAACCGGCCCGCTGGGAACCTTCTCCGCCCCGAAAGCCAGCGCCAGGTCAAACACTCCCGACGTAATGCCCCAATACGCCTGCCAGAACGCCGTCGAGCCACTCGAGCAAGCGTTCTCTACGTTGATGATGGGAACCCCGGTCAGCCCCAGCTGCGCCAGCGTTGTCTCCCCCACCGACATCCCGTGATAATAAACGTGCCCGAAATAAGCCACCGGAATCGCCGGCCACGCCACGCCCGAATCCTCCAGCGCGTCAACCACCGCGTCCCGCGCCAGATCCGACAAACTCCGCTCCGGAAAACGCCCAAAAGGATGCAAGCCAACTCCCGCCACGAACACGTCCCGCCCCGCCCGAAACTGCGCAGAGCTCATATCAAATCCCCTCCGTCTTTGCCGACGCATCCACGCCGAAAACTACGCCGGACGCCACTTGTACACCACCCGCTCCGAATCCGCCACCCCCTCCATCGCTACGGCTTGCAGAGCCAGCGCAACCCGCATCCCTATCCGCAGAGCATCGTGCGGGCAATCAATCACTTCCGCCAGCACGTGCGGCCCCGCCGGCAGCTCAACTTCCCCCAGCGCATAAGGCGACGGCCCCGGCCAGCCCGGCGGCGGCGCCCGCACGATGGTATAGCTGTACAGCGTCCCCTCAGCCCCCAGTTCAACCTCCTCCAGTCGTTGCGAAGAACAGGATTGGCAGAACGTCGCCGGCCCGAATACCACCACGCCGCAGTCGGCGCAGCGCATCCCCAGCAGCGTTCCAACGCCATCTTCTGCGTCGCTCAAACGCAAACATCGCTCATCAACCGAAACCGCCATAGCTTTCACAAAAGCCGACCCCGCGCCGGCATCGTCGCAAAACTGCCGCAGACCGGCGTCCGCCGTTAGTCCGGATTGTAGCCAGCCCCTGGCCGGCGTCAGCCAAATCCCCAGCAGTCTAAAACGCCCCCACAGCAGTGTCAAACCAACCTCATCCCTTCCCCTCCCCCACGCCCCAATGCCCTTGCCCCCGTCATTCCGACGCAACCTCAAACCCAAGCCTCAACCCCAAAATCCTGAAAATCCTAAAATCCCGTAAATCCTGATTCTGACATCACCCCCTGCTGTGCATCTCATAAGGCAGCTGACAGAAAGTAATCCCCAGCGACGTAAGCTCCCGCTGCCCAATATACTTCCCCGGCCCGAACACAACGGCCCTCTTCCCATTCGCCCGACTCGCCGCGCTGATGCGTTTCGCCAGCCCCTCGTACAGCATCCCGTCATTGCCGCTCAAATACTCAATGCTCGGCTCGTACAGCAGATAGTAGTCGACCGCAGTGTCGCTATAAAACAGGCCCTCCCCATTCCGCCGTTCCAAAGCATTCCCGGTCGCAATGCCCGTCGCCGTATGCAGCAGAAACGCCGCCAGCTCCGAATACTCCGGCAGCGACTCCCCCGTCAGCATCCCCTCCACGTCAATCGGATTGCCCAAAGTGCAGTAAGTAAAGGAACCTCCCAATCCCTCCCGCAGCGCCGCATCCCGCGCCTCCGGCACACCTCCCATAACCCGCCGCACCCGCTCGGCGGTAATCCCGTCAGCGTAATCCTCACACTCCACCAGAATAAACCTGCGCTTGCCCCCATCCTCCTTATTCAACGCCAGCACCGCATGAGCAGTAGTCCCACTCCCCGCAAACGAATCGAGAACAATGTCGTCAGGGCCGGTAGCAATGCGTAAAATACGATCAATCAGTGTTGGCGGCTTCGAGTTTGCGAAAGCCACGCCGATTCTATTCAAGCCTTGTGTTGCGCTCTGTGTATGGCCAACTTCATTGTGAGTCCATAGCGTGAGTGGTGTCACGCCCTGCTTAACTTCCGATAAGAACCGCTTGACGCTGGGAACGTTGTTCCCATTTTCCCCGAACCAAATTCGGTTGTCTGCTACCAGTTCTGCGAAGCGGTCGGGTGAACATCGCCAACATCTCCCCACGGGCGGATTCACCACTCTGCCCGACGGTGTAGTAATAGGAAAGTCATACTGGGCGGAGTATGTTTTTACGTCCAGCCCGCTAGACTTCCATACCCCTCGGGGATCATTATCAGGATTCTGATACCTCGTATTCTGATTGTCAGTTCTTGGAAGCGGGATGGGGCGCCAAATATCCTTATTGGCAGCATAGCACAAGATGAAATCGTGATTGTCTGAAAAGTGCCTTGCGTCATTCTGTGGACTATACTTCTTCTGCCAAATCACGTTGTTGATAAAATTCTCCGCCCCAAAAATCTCATCCATCATCATCCGCAAATGATGCTGCTCATTGTCATCAATGGACACAAAAATCACCCCGTCATCGGCCAGCAACTCCTTAAGCAAATGCAGCCGCGGCCACATCATGCAAAGCCACTTGTCATGCCGCTCCAAATCCTCCCCGTCCACTGGCCCAGCCCCTTCCAACCACGCCCGCATCAACGGGCTGTCCACCCTGTCGTTATAGACCCACCCCTCGTTGCCCGTATTATAAGGCGGGTCAATATAAATGCACTTCACCCTCCCCGCATAGCGAGGCAGCAGCGCCTTCAGCGCGTGCAGGTTATCCCCGTGTATGATAAGATTGTCGTCAGCCGAGGGGTTGACAACCACATTCGGCTGAATATCAGAACGTCCCGTCCCGTCCCGTCCCGTCCCGTCCCGTCCCGTCCCGTCCCGTCCCGTCCCGTCCCGTCCCGTCCCGTCCCGTCCCGTCCCGTCCCGTCCCGTCCCGTCCCGTCCCGTCCCGTCCCGTCCCGTCCCCGCTTGCCGCCACCGACGAAAGAACAGATGTACCGTCGCGCGCATCCTCCGACCAAACCGACTTCTCCGCATCAACCACCAACGGACGGTAAGGCACCGTCAGGTGGTGCGCATAAATATGCTGCTTCCCCTTAAAATCCAGCGTCGGCATAACGAACCCCCGGCAATAACGAGTGCCCCGCCGATAATACCAGCAACTCCAACCCTGTCAACACCACGACCCTACCCCGTCATCCCCAATCACACCCCATATTCCCCAACTACAACCACCGCCCACCCCACCATTCCGGTTACCGCTCACACCGCCATCGTTCAGGGTACCACTCCCCACCGTCGCGCCGACGAAAACGATGAGGCCGGGGTTCCCGTGCTGGTATTGCCGGGTACCACTCCCCACCGTAGCGCCGACGAAAACCGAACCCCCTCCACCTCTCACCCCACCACCCGCATCACAACCCTAACCACCCGCATCACAACCCTAACCACCATTGACAACCAAGACAGTTGCTGATTCCGACCATCCCAACCCCTATCTCCCCTCCAGCCCCGCACACCGCAACCCATCCCAATCCTGTAAATCCCAAAATCCCGTAAATCCTGATTCTGACAAAAACCCCGTTTGCAAAACCGTACCACAGTGCTACAATATTCCCGTCAGGCTCATCCAACGGCCCCGCGCGAACCGTCGGATACCCGTCCCAGCCCAGTGCACCGGCCAGGACAACCGCCCGACATCACAACTGAATAGGAGTCTCACGGGGTTCAGGACATCACGGTCTAATCCGCCGCAACCAGTACTTTGCGGCATGTCGGATCCATTGCACCACTGTAGGTGCGCCGGAGGTCGGTCACATTACCCGGCTGGCGCACCCAGCACGGCGGGCGTCACCACCGCTGCGCGAGGACGGGCACTGCGTAAGCAGCCGTTAGCACGCGCAAGACTAGGACGTAAATAGCAAGCCACGCTCTCGGGCCGTAGCGCCGACATCCTGAACCCCCAGGAACCCAACCCAGAATCCACCGACCGACCAAAAGGAGAGAAACAACCACCATGAACACCGCCAACCCCACCACCCGCGCGCCCCCCAAAGGCGCCAACCCGCCCACCTACCCAACATAACCCAATAGCCCTGCCGCTGCCTACTATTGACCCGGCCTTGCCTGCGTGATAGCGTGCATCCGCTTGCCATCACACCGCAAACCCCGCGAGTTTTAGTATGAGTGCCGTTCTGGGCCTGGATCCCCTCCCCGGCCGTCAATCCTGGGAGAAGTCCCTTGGCGAATTCCTCGCAATCGCCACCGCCGCCTGTCCCCACAAGGTGTTCGTGGAGATAGCCGGCCAGCGGATTACCTACCGCGAGCTCATGCGCCGCTGCCGCCAGGCCGCCGCTATGTTCCGTAGCCTGGGCATCAACCACGGCGACCGCGTATGCCTGTTCCTCCCCAACGTCCCCGAAGTGCTTTATGCCTGGTTCGGCCTGTCCCTCATCGGCGGCATCGCCGTTACCGTCAACACCGCCTATCGCCGCGACGAAACCGCCTACATCCTCAACAACTCCGAAGCCTCCGCCCTCATCGCCCACGACAGCCTGCTTGACGTTGCTGCCCAGGCCGCCGACATCTCCCCCTCCGTGCGGCATCGCCTCTCCGTCGGTGGCAACCCTCCCGCCGGCTGGCAAAGCTGCGAGCAACTCCTTGACGCTTCCCCTGAACTGGCCGAACTCCCGCCCGTCGCCCCCGCCGATATCTCCATGCTGCAATACACCTCCGGCACCACCGGCAGCCCCAAGGGCGTCCAGGTCACCCATCAAATGTACGTAGCCGCCGGCCAGGGTTTTGCCCTCTGGACGCAGGCCGCCCCCGACGACCGCTTTTTCACCTGCCTGCCCTACTTCCACGCTAACGCCCAGTACTACAGCACCATGGGCGCCTTGGCCGCCGGTGCCACCCTCATTGTGCAGGATAGGTTCAGCGCATCCCGCTTCTGGCAGCAGGTCCGCGACGCCCGCGCTACCGTTGTCAATTTCATCGGCATGATGATGCCCGTCCTCGCCAAAAACGACCCCCTTCCCAACGACGCCGACAACACCGTCCGCCTTTTCTACGGCTCCCCGGCCTTCTCGCCGGAATTCCTGAACGACTTCGAGCAGCGTTTCGGTACCGACATCATCGTAGGCTTCGGCATGACCGAAACCTGCTACGGAACCATCGAAGCCATTCAGGGCCAGCGCCGCCCCAATTCCTCCGGACAGCCGCGCCGCCATCCCGACCCTGCCTTCCTCAACACCGTCCGCATCGTGGACGACGCCGGCAACCCCATCCCCAACGGCTCCCCCGGCGAAATCACTATCCGCAACCCGGCCACCATGCCCGGCTACTGGCGCAACCCCGCCGAAACCAACGCATCCCTGCGCGACGGCTGGCTCTTCACCGGCGACCTCGGCTGGCTGGACGATGACGGCTACCTCTACTTCGTCGACCGCAAAAAAGACGTCATCCGACGTCGGGGCGAAAACATCTCCTCCCAGGAAGTGGAAGACGTCATCAAACGCCACCCGCGCGTCCTGGACTCCGCCATCATCGCCGTTCCCTCCGAACTTGGCGAGGACGAGGTAAAAGCCTATGTCACTCCCCGTCCCGGCGAATCAGTCCGCCCCGAAGAACTCATCCACTGGTGCGCCGAAAATCTGGCTTATTTCAAAGTCCCGCGTTATATTGAAATCCGTACCCAACTCCCCCGCACTCCCAGCCTCCGCGTCCGCAAGGACGTCCTGCGGCAGGAACGAGCAGACCTCACCGCCGGCTGTTTCGACCGGGAAGCCGCCGGCATCCAAATCCGCCGCTGAACGCCCGTCCGGCGATAACGCCCCACAACAGGAGCAACCCCCATGAACAAAATCGAAGCGATATTCCGCCCCGAACGCCTCGACAGCGTAAAGAACGCCTTGAACGACGCCGGCATCATCGGCCTCACCGTAACCCAGGTGAGCGGACGCGGCGCCCAGGGCGGCGTGGAAGTCACCGCCGCGCGCGGCCTCGGCACCTACCACATCGATATGCTGCCCAAAGTCAAGCTGGAAGTCGTGGTCAACGACGACGCCACCGACAAGGCAGTGGACATCGTTCGCACCAACGCCATTACCGGCAACCCCGGCGACGGCAAAATCTTCGTCTATCCGGTCAGAGATGCCATCCGCATCCGCACCGGTGAGCACGGCCCCGACGCCGTATAAACTCAATCGCCACACCCCGCCGTCATCATCTCCACGCCCCACCCTTGCCATTCCCGCGCCAGCAGGAATCCGGAACCCTCCGAGAGCTGACCCAATGCCCGAACCACGCTACTGGCTCTTCAAGTCCGAGCCATCCTCCTACTCCTACGACGACTTGGAATCCGAAGACAACCAAACTGCCGAATGGGATGGCGTGCGTAACTACCAGGCACGCAACTTCATGCGCGACGACATGAATGTGGGCGATTACGTCCTGTTCTACCACAGCAACGCCAAACCGCCCGGCGTAGTAGGCGCTGCCCGCATCGTCTCCGCAGCCTACCCCGACGACTCCGCCTGGAACCCCGATTCCCGCTACTACGACCCCAAATCCGACCCGGCCAACCCAACCTGGCTGATGGTTGACATAAAAGCCGAGCGTCGTCTCCCCCGCTTCATCAGCCTGAACGAGCTGAAAGCCAACCCCGCTCTCTCCGAAATGCTGGTGACCAAACGCGGCCAGCGCCTCTCCATCCAGCCCGTAACGCCGCAAGAGTGGGCCGAAGTCTTTGCCATGGCGGAACGCCCTCCGATATAACCGTCTCCGCCAAAGCGCGCTTGCCCGGCGCCCCAGCCGGAACCCCGCTCCCCCATTTCGCGTGGGCCATCACTGGTAAATCATCCATTCCAGCAGGTTGCTGTCCGGGTCCCGCGCGTACAGACTCACCGCCGGCAGAGCCCCGCGCAGCCGCGCGCCCTTGCGAGGGCCGGGGCCCCGAATAACCTCCACTCCGGCGTCGGCCAGCATCTGCTGACATTCTGCCACCGTGCCGTCCCAAACGAAGCATATGTCCGCGCAGCCCGGCGCTGCCGTCGGCCCCCGATAGTCGGCCATATACCCCTCCGGGTGCACATTGATTTTCGATTCGCCAACCTGAATGGAGAAAATGTTGGCGCTGCCGGCCCGCCATTCCTCTTCGTCGTTGATGTCAAAGCCCAGCCTCTTGTAAAAGGCAATCAGCCGCTCCGCATCGGCGGTGGGCATAGCGATGTGGTCAATTCCAACGGTGTGCATTCCTTTCCCCCTCCTGTATTCTGTGTACTCCCTGGCCAGCCGCTCCCTCCATTCTTTCGGGATGTACGGCGGTTTGTCTGTACCGTTCGGATGAACTTCTTTGGCAGTCTTGGCCGTGGCCCAGAACTCCTCATCCAGCTCCGGGTTGTCCGGGTCGGCTGCAATGCCGGCCTGTATCGCAGCTTCTTCCTCATCGGTTGGACTGATGTGGCCCGGTTTAAGCTTCGGCATAATACCTTTCCTCCCGTCTGCTCGCTCTCCGCAGACTGATGATACGCCTCCTCCCTCCTCTCCAAGTATAGACGACGGTGTAAAGGCGCTGATTGATGTAATTTGTAGCTACCCAGCGTAATTCGCCACGCGAAGTGTTGGGTCGTTGCACAGCGGTATCCCACTCAAAGCCGTAGATCGCAGTGAAGTCAATTTCATGCTTATCCACGTTCTCTTGCCGCTTCCGTTCGTCCCATTCGTAATCGTTCACTGCCCCTTCACCGCTTGCCCTTGCCCCGTTGCCGCTCGATGCAGAAAGTCCATAATAATGCGCTGAGTCTCTCCGGCGGCGGCATTGGTCATCAATCCATGCTCCGCTCCTGCGATAATGAACAGCTCGGCCTGCCTAATCCCGTCATTCAAGCTGTACCCGCACTCAACGGGTATTCGGCTGTCCCCATCGCCGTGCACAATGGCCACCGGCATTTGCAGCTCCCCCAGCCGCGATTCCAGCGAATCCCCGATGTCCACATATGCCTGGTGGGTGGCCGCAATTCCCTCGAGACGCCCCAGATTATCCTGGACGATACGCGCGAAACGCTCCGGGTCGTCGTCGGCCATCTGCGGAAACCGCTCCGACAACCCGCGTTCCACCGCCGCCGAGCGTCCTTCCGACGCCACGCGCTCCTTGAGCCGGCGCAGCTCCTGACGGCGCACCTCCCGCTGTGCTTCCTGCGAGTAGGTCATCGTGTTGACCAGTAGCAGCGTATCGGTCATTGCCGGGTAGTCCAGGGCAAACTGCATCGCAATCGGCCCGCCGGCCGACGAACCCAAAACGTGCGCCTTCGCAACGTCCAGATGATCCAGCAGCGCTTTCAAATCACGCGCGCTGTTGGGAATATCGTAGCCTGCGACCGGCGCATCCGACTGCCCGCAGGCCCGCCGGTCGTAAAATATGCAGCGGTATGCCGCCGACAGCGCCGCCGCCTGCCGGCCGATGGTATCCTTACTACCATCGCCGCCGCCCAGTCCCCCGTGAATCAGCGCCAGCGCCGGCGCGTTGTCCTCGCCGAAAACTTCATAGTGCATCCGGTAGCCGTTAATTTCCGCAAAAGCCATATTTACCCCCCAAAGGCCCGACTACGGCCCAATATAGACGCCGCAAATCAGGGACGCAAGGCCAGGACTCTGGGCGACGTTATCCCCTCCCTATGCTAAAATTACCCTGCGCTTGGACGGAACTATATGACTACCCAGGGCCACATCTACTTTGACCACGCCGGCACCACGCCCATGGATCAGCAGGTTCTGGAAGCCATGCTGCCCTACTTCACCCGGCTCTACGGCAACGCCTCCAGCGTCCACACCGTCGGCCAAGAGGCCCGCTACGCCCTGGACGCCGCCCGCGAGCGCGTCGCCAAAGTGCTCAACTGCCGCAACCGCGAAATCGTCTTCACCGGTGGCGGCACCGAGTCCGACAACGCCGCCATCCGCGGCGCCGCCGAAGCTTTGCAGGAAACCGGCCGCCACGTCATTACCGCCGCCTCCGAGCATCACGCCGTGCTCCACGCCTGCGAAGTTCTGGAAAATCAGGGCTGGGAGGTAACCTGCCTGCCCGTGGACGATTACGGCATCGTTGACCCCCAACGCGTTTATAATGCCATCACCCACCACACCACCGTCGTTTCCATAATGTACGCCAACAACGAAATTGGCGCCATCAACCCCATCCCGGAAATCTCCGCCGCCGTCAAGCAACGTGCCCAGGAGTTGAATCGCACTGTCGTAATGCACACCGACGCCGTGCAGGCCGCCGGCTTCCTCGACCTGGACGTGCGCCGCTTGGGCGTAGATATGATGAGCCTGTCCGGCCACAAGTTTTATGGACCTAAAGGCGTCGGCGTTCTGTTCATCAGGCGGGGCGTTCCCTACCTTCCTCTCATTACTGGCGGCGGACAGGAACGCGAGCGGCGCGCCGGCACCGAAAACGTCGCCGGCATCATCGGGCTCGCCACCGCCCTGGATCTGGCCGACGCCCAACGGGAGGCCGTCAGCGCCCACTGCCAGGCCCTGCGCGACCGCATCATCGCCGAAGTCGCTCAACGCATCCCCGATTGCGTCCTCAACGGCCATCCCACCCAGCGCCTGCCCAACAACGTCAACTTCTCTTTCAACGGCGTAGAAGGCGAAGCCATCCTGCTGGGGCTGGACTTGCAGGGCATCGCCGCCAGCAGCGGCAGCGCGTGCAGCAGCGGCTCCTTGGAACCCTCCCACGTGCTGCTGGCCCTGGGGCAGACGGCAGACCTGGCCCGGGGATCCCTTCGCATCACCCTGGGCAAGCACAATACCGACGCCGAGGTTGACCGCCTGCTGTCAGTGCTTACCGGTCTCATCGGTGAACTGCGCCAACTACCTACCCTCGCCGGGGTCGCTAATGACTGAACGCTTTTCTCTCGTCCTGCTGGCCCTACTTCTACTCGTCGTGCTGGCCTGCTCTTCCCAGTCTCCCAACATCGGCAAATACTACCAGGGGCGCATCCTGCACGTCAGCGTTGCCGCCATGGAGCGCACCGACGAACTGCGCTGGACCACCTCAACCCGCGCTCCGCGCCAGGGCGTCGCCGGCGAAGACTTTTACCGCTTGATTCCCGAATCTTCCGCAAACGAGCTTATCCTGCTCCGTGTTAAGGTGGAAAATCACACTGCTACCCGCGCCATCGTCAACATTGACCAGGAAGCCGCCCAGCTGCGCGACTTTCTCCAGGGCCGCTACTATCCTATCGACGTGTCGGAACTGGCCCAGGAAGCCGGCATCCCCGAAAGCGTCTCCGACCGTTGCAACGTTCCCGTTGTTCCCGAAGACCACACCGCTTGCGTCAAGTTCCTCTGGAACCCAACCTACGAAGCAGCTCAGGCCGACGGGAAAGCCGAACTGGTGGAGCGCGCCCAAGAAATTCCCAAAGGCCACGGCCTCGACGGATGGCTGGTCTTTGAAGCCCCCAAAAATACCCAGTTCCGTTCCTTCCGCTGGGCCTCCGGCGACACCGTAACCATAGATTTTTAACCTCACGCCGCGCTGCCGGAAGGCCAAGTTAGCTGTAATAGTCAGTGTCATCAACCTGTTCACCGGCTCCGGGCTCCTCGCTTGGCTGGTAACGTTGGTCGCTCTGCCGCTGTTCCTGGGCCTGGTCATTTACCAAACCAAAGCGGTCAAAGAGGAGACTCAGGGAGCAGCCTTGAATAATGACGCCAAAGCCGCTGGGCGCATCGCAATTCTCGGAGCCGTCGGCCTCTACTTGAGCTTCCTCATTATCTTCCTGATACTGCTTCGGATCATTAATCTGTTCAGCGACGATTAGATGACCTCAACCCCCGGCCCGCCGCCGGTTGGCCGGCGAATTTTCCACCTGCTCGCAGCCAGCGGTACTACTCTGCTGTCCCTGGCCATCCCGGAGCATCCTTATATGCTATTGCTTGGCGGCGGCGCGTTGCTGGCGTTGGCACTGGACGCCAGCCGGGTTCGGGTCGGCCCGCTCAACCGCCTTTTCATGCTGCTGTTCGCCCCGATCCTCAAGCGGTCGGAAGTAGCGGAAATATCCGGCGCCACCTGGTTCCTGATTGCCGCCTTTTTCACTTTCTACTTCTACGGGCCGGGCGTGGCACTGCCGGCCCTGTTGTTCATAGCCGTCGGCGACCCGGCGGCCGCCCTGGTGGGAACACACTTGCCCGGCCCACGTTTTTGGGGCAAATCGCCCGGCGGCAGCGTGGCCTTCGTGGCCGTTGCGCTGACGGTGTGGGCGCTGGTGTGCGCTCTGGGTTTTGGGTACTGGTCTTGGGCGGTCATCATCGCGGCGGTGGTCGCAGCCGCGGTGGAGCTGGCCCCGCTGCCGCTGGACGACAACCTCACCGTGCCGCTGATTGCCGGCGCCGTGATGACGCTGGCAATTATCGCCGGTTTCTAATCGCATCGCCTCCACGCGCCGATTGCTGCCCCTCTGCCCCGTGATGACGCTGGCGATTATTGCCGGTTTCTAATCGCTGCCCGCCCCGTCGTATTCCAGCACTTCCGCACGCTGTCGCTGGAAGTTCAAGTAGGCCAGCCGCGTCATCGCCGGACGGAACGACGACACTACCTGCCTGGCCTTCACGCCGTTATTCGCCAGCAGGTCAATCACCGACATCGCCATGATTTTCGCCGGATTCACCACCGCCTGCCGATAGTCGGTGATTAGGTACTCGGAACTGTGGCCGGGCCCGCTGGCGCCGGCGGTATAAGGATGAACCGAAGGCAGGATGTGGCTCAGGTCTCCCATGTCGGTGGAACCGCCCCGGTTGCGCGACGGCGGCATCACGAGAATCTTGTTCTCGTCCAGCAAGCCGATCGCGTTCTTTCGGAAAATGTCCATCAGCTGCTGGTCGTGTCGCATTGGCAGGTAGCCGGGAATGTTGGTGATGGACACCGAGGCTCCCACCGCCAAAGCGCCGGCCCGGAAACAGCGGTCAACGATGTCCGAATTACGCACCACGGCGTCCGGGCTGCCCGACCTGACGCGCCATTCCAGCCGCACGTCTGCCGGCACCGCGCTGACCGCCTCGCCGCCTTTGGTCATAATCCCGTGTATGCGCACGGTGTCCTGGTCGCGGTACAGTTCCCGGTTGGCGTTGATGGCCTGCAGCGCGAATGTGGCGGCGTTCAGCGCATTCACTCCCAGGTGCGGCGAACTGCCGGCGTGCGCGCCCCGTCCCGTGAACCGCACGTACTTTACCACGTGGCCGTTGCTGGTTCCGCCCAGCGCGAAACTGTGCGCCCCCATGTCGCTGGCCGTGTGGCACATCATCGCAATGTCCACGTCGTCAAACTCGCCCAGCCGGATGAGTTCCTGCTTGCCGCCCATAAACTCGATTTTGCCCGCTTCCCGCAAGTCCAGGCGGCGGGCCACCTCAATAAACTCTTCGGCAGGCACGGCGAAAGGCGCAATCCTGCCGCTTAATTCCGAGAGCACTTCGGGCTGCATCAATCCCGTCACTGCGCCCAGCATCATTCCAATCTGGCAATTATGACCGCAGGCGTGGGCGGCATTGGTATCCTCGGCTGCGTGGGGATGCCCGTCCACAATCAGGCTGTCCAGCTCGCCGATGATGGCGACGCGCGGGCCATTGCCCTTGCCGCCTTTGACCTCGCCTTTCAGCCCGGTCAGCGCCAGCCCGGCCCGAAACTTCACTCCCAGCCGGGCGAACTGCTCGGCCACCACCCGCGCCGTCCGGTACTCGCGGTACCCCGGCTCCGGATGCTCCAGAATATCTTTGGACACCGCGATGATTTCGTTGCTGTGCCGGTCAATTGCCGCGCACGCTGCCCGTTTCAATTCGTCAATAGTCGCCATTAGTCCTTATCCGCCCCCAATCCTGTCCAGTCACTGGTTCGCTACCCTTCGGCGTAGGTTTTCTCAGCCGCCAGCGACCGCATGAAGTCCAGGTACTCCCGGGAAGTCATCTCCGGCCGGTGATTGGCAACCACCCGGTTCGCTTCCTCCGCGCCGTCGGCCATCAGGTCAATCACGGTGGCGGTCATTGCCTTGGCGCCGGTAATCACCGCCAGCTGATAGTCCTGGATCACGTAGTCCGCGCCGTGTCCGATACCCGTTGCGCCGCCCACGTAGGGATGCAGAACGGGCATCAGGGCGCTCACGTCGCCCATGTCGGTGCTGCCGGTGCGGTGGGGGTTCCAGCCGACGTTGTCCGTTCCCACCAGCGTCGCGGCGTTAACCCGGAAAACCTCCTGCATCCGCGCGTTCTGGAGCATAGGGAAATAGCCGGGAATCGTCTGGATGTTGACCGTTGCGCCCACGGCCATGGCTCCGGCCCGCAGGGCCCGGTCCACCTTGCGGTTGGCGTCCATTATGGCGTCCAGTGTCTTGCCGCGCACGAAGGTCTCCATACGCACGTCCGCCGGCACTGCGGACACCGCCTCGCCGCCTTTGGTGATTATGGGATGCACGCGCACGGTGTCGGAGTCAACGAAGGTTTCCCGGTTGAAGTGGATGGCAGACATGGCCAGCGTGGCGGCGTTAAGGGCGTTGATGCCCAGATGCGGGGCGCCGCCGGCGTGGGCGCCTTTGCCGATGAACTGTATCTTTTTCGCCAGCGTACCGTTGTTGGTTCCGGTGGTTGCCAGCCGCTTTTCCGCGGGCGTGCTGGTAGTGTGCATCATCATGGCCAGATGCACGTCGTCAAACTCGCCCAGCCGGATGAACTCCGGCTTGCCGCCCAGAAACTCGACTTTGCCATCCCGACGCAGCCGGTCGCGGTACTCAATTTCAATGTACTCTTCGGCCGGAACCGCCATTGAGACGATGCGTCCGCTCAGGTGCGGTAGCACGTCGTCCTGCATCAAGGCCATGGTGGAGCCGAGCATCATGGCGATCTGGCAGTGATGGCCACAGGCGTGAGCGGCGCCGGTGTCGGCGTTCGCGTGGGGATGCTCGTTGACAATCAGGCTGTCCAGCTCGCCCATGATGGCCATAGTCGGGCCTTGGCTGCCGCCGATAATCTCGCCGCGCAGCCCGGTAATGCCCAGGCCGCTGCGGAAAGGCACGCCCATTTCGCCGAACTTCTCGCCTACCAGAGCAGCGGTCTTGAACTCACGAAAGCCTGGCTCAGGGTTGGCCAGAATCTGCTGGGATAGCCGCACCAGCTCATCGGCGCGGCGATCAATCTCGGCAAAGGCCCGGGCCTTCAATTCCGCTTTCGTAGGCATCTGGGAAACCCCCGCAAGTCAATCAATACGGCCAATGCGGCCGGCGAATTTACGCTGCCCGCCGATACTAACATAACTAACCGCCCCTGCCTATTCCGCAGCAAGGCGGAGGCGGACGCTACGCCGGCAACAGACCGGAGACAAACAGATCATCCGGGAGCCGGCTAACGGCATCAGTAATTTCGCCGGTGTTCGCCGGGGGTTCCGCCAGGGTTTTGGCAACCTTATCGTTCAGAAAGCGGCGCATTTCAATCAACGGGCGACTGTTTCTGATTTGAATGAAAGCAACTTGATGATTCTCGGCAGTTTGGCGAGCGTTGGAGCGAGGCCCGATTTGGTCAAATATAACCATACCGCCGACGCCGACTCGGGTGATTTTATCCTCAATCACTTCCTGATTGCCGCGTTCAATCAGCCCCATTTCTACCCTGATACGACCGCGCCGGCTGGCGATTTCCACATCAATTTCCCGGGGCACTTCCGCATCCCGCTGCATATTCAGCCAAAAATCGGTTCCTTCTTCCAGTCCCAGGATGGTCAGAGCAGCACGCAGGAATGCCCTTTCCAGCGTTTTGCCGGCCGTTGATTTCCGTGAGCCGCGAATGGTCAGTGTAGCGGCGCCCGCCCACAGCATCAGCATCCCATCAGCAAACGAAGCGTCACTAGAGTTAGCGCTGACCTCCCTAACGTGCCGCGCTATTTCTTCCAGGTAATCCAGCCGTTCATTCCGATGGATACCCAAGTTCTGGGCCGTTTTGTTGGTCAGGCCCAGCAACCACCAGGCCAGATCGTTTCCGGCGACATCCAGCTCCGATTGCGCTGCGGCCATCCATTCCGCGTGGCTGGCTTCACTTGGCAGACGCTGCCTAACCGCTGCTAATTGTTCATAAGCCTCCAGCAGCCGGTTGCGAGTTTGGCCCTCGGTGTACAGCCGGTAGTTGTACCCTTGAAACAGCGCCGCCACTATTTGCCGCACTCCATCGGCGGAGTTCAGGTCATACAGGTTCGGCGTCATGTTGCGCGCTCCAGTAGTACTGCAAATCGTCGCAGTCCACGGTAAAGTCAAGGCCGGGCTGGCTGAGTTCCTTTCGTATTATCGCGAAGTAATCCGGTCGCTTTTCAATCACGAGGAATCGGCGTCCCATTGCGGCGGCCACCCGCCCGACCGCGCCGGCGCCGGCGAAGGGGTCAAGGACGCAATCCCCCTCGAACGAATAGTACCGGATGACCCGGCTGACCAGTTCGTCCGGGAACACGGCGGGATGTATCCTGTGATGCGAGGGGGTTATGTCCCACACGTTGGTTTTGTCATATTCGCCCAGAATGAGCGACCGCGCGATGGCCGACGAGTCGGGGTGGTTCCGCAGGTTCCAGTCAATCAGCCGGTCGGTTTTCTTACGATAGACCAGCACGTACTCGGTTACGGTCACGGGCTTGTACTGCAAGGGCTGCCGGTCGGCGGCAAAACGGCGGCCCCGGCCCAGGTGCCAGCCGGCCCCTTCGGGTTTGCGCCAGATGATGTCGTCAATGAACTCAAACCCGATTCGGTCCAGTATGGGATGGAGGTCGAAGGGGATGGGCAGCCGTTTGCTGGCGGAGCTGCGCGAGGTGCGTCGCACCAGCACCGGAGACACGTTGACCACCAGGAAGCGGCCCTCGGCAAGCACATCGTGGCAAGCGCTGAACGCCTGGCGCAAGAACTCCAAGTAGGATGGGTAGTCAACGTACTCGGCGCAATCCGGCTTGGCGTTGTAATAGGGCGGAGAGGTGAAGACCAGCTGCGCGCTGTCGGGCGGGAATTCCCTCAAAACGGCGCGGCAGTCGCCTAATACGGCCTTGTTGGGAACGGGCGGAAAGGCAATACGCGCGTTTCCGCCGGCGCGGCGCGGATGGCGGTTTTGGCGCAGCTGGCGGAGTCGCTCGGACACCAGGGTGGGGGCTGGCGCGCGGCGAATCTCGCCGGCGGCGTCAACTTGAACCTCCCCGATGGAATGGCCGGGAGCGACATCCGACACCAGGGCTACCCGCCAGCGGGAAAGCCGTTCGTCCCACTCCGGCAGGCCCAGGGATAAGCCGGATGCGTCGGTTGCGGGCATACACTCCCGCAGCCAGCGTAGGGCCAGCCGGCGCACGTCGTCGGTCAACAATTTTTCGGCAATCATAGGGCAATTGTCGCAGGCTGCGGGTAGTTTCGGCAAGGGTTGGCAGTCTTTGATAAGGGCATTGCGGCAGGGCTCGGCGCCAGCTCTCCCGGCCGGGGGCGGCGTCGCAGATGGCGGCGCATTTCAGCATCAGCCGGGTTGAAATCGGCGGGCAGGGCGTGAAGATTGCGGGGCGCCCAGCGCCGACGGCCGTGGCGTCGTTACGGCGGACGAGGGCATCCGTCACGGCTTGGATGAGGGCGCTACAACGTGCTGCCGATTGGCCGTAAATGAACTGTGAGAGCGTTGGTGTTGGCAAGGCCGGCAGCGGTGGATCCAGGCCGTGGAGAGGGGTCTGGGCGGGGAGCGGCTTGGAGTATAATGTTGGCATGCCGCTTCATGTCGTCATCGCCCCGCAGGCTTTCAAGCAGAGCGTCGCTGCTCGCGCTGCCGCCCTTGCCATCCAGCGGGGCGTCTTACAGGCCGTTCCTGATGCCGCAACTACCTTGATTCCGGTTGCCGACGGCGGCGACGGAACTCTGGCCGCGCTGATTGAGACTACCGGCGGACAGTATTTCACCACTCCGGCAAGCGGGCCGTTGGGTGACGACATAACAGCTCAATGGGGCGTGATGGGCGACGGACAAACCGCCGTCATCGAGATGGCGCTGGCGTCGGGTCTGGCTCTGCTTCCGGACCACCGTCGCAACCCGCGCGCCGCCAGCACCTACGGAACCGGCCAGCTGATAGCCGCCGCCCTGGACGCTGGCTATACGCGCATCATCGTCGGGCTGGGCGGCAGCGCGACCAACGACGGGGGCGCCGGCATGGCGTCGGCGCTGGGCGTCCGTTTTCTGGATGCAGCCGGCGTTGAACTGCCGCCCGGCGGGGCGGCTCTGGCAAACCTGACCCGCGTTGATGCGTCGGGCGTACATCCCGGCCTGGCCGACGCAACGCTGATTGGCGCAACCGACGTTACGAATCCGCTGTGCGGCGACACCGGCGCGTCGGCCATCTTCGGCCCGCAAAAGGGCGCGACGCCGGCGATGGTCGCGGAGCTGGACGACTGTCTGGGCAACTTGGGGCGGGTCATAGCCGCCGACCTGGGGATAAACGCGCTGGATACCCCCGGCTCCGGGGCCGCCGGCGGGTTGGGCGCCGGCCTGATGGCTTTTGCCGGCGGCGAGCTGCGCTCCGGGATTGATATGGTCTGCGATGCGCTGGATTTCGACCGCCACGCCGCCAACGCCGACCTGGTAATCACCGGGGAGGGCCGCGCCGATCGCTCCACCGCTTTTGACAAAGCCCCGGTTGGCATCGCCCGTCGCAGCAAGGCTCTGGGAGCGCCTACCCTGCTGCTGGCCGGCAGCCTGGGGCCCGGCTACGAAATTCTGTATCAGCATGGCATTGACGCCATCATCCCCATCGCTGAAGAGCCGGCCACGCTGGAGGCCAGCCTGCGAAACGGCGGCGAACTGCTGGAACGCGCCGCCGAACGGGCCATGCGCCTTTACCGCCTGGGCCGCAGCCAATCCTGAAAACCCTGCAATCCTGCGAAGCCGGATGCCGACAGATGCCGTTCACCCTGGAAAGTTCCCAATGGCTGCCCCGGTCGCCGGAAGAGATTTTTCCTTTTTATTCCGACGCCTTCAATCTGGAGGAACTGACGCCGCCGCTGCTGCGCTTTCACGTGGCAACGCCGCCGCCCATCGTGATGCGGGCCGGCGTGGAAATCGAATACCGGCTGCGTCTTCACGGCATACCGATGGGGTGGCGCAGCCGCATCACGGAATGGGAGCCGCCGTATCGGTTCGTTGACGAGCAAATCAAAGGGCCTTACCGGCTGTGGGTGCATGAGCACACGTTCACGGCGCAGGATGGCGGCACGCTGGCCTACGACGTGGTGGAGTACGATATGCTCGGCGGGCGGTTGTTGGATAAGTTGCTGGTGCGCCGAGATCTGCGCAGGATATTCGCGTACCGACAGCAGAGGCTGGCCGAGATATTCGGATGATTACGGTATCCGCTGGCCGACGAATTCCACCACAATGCCGGCCAGCTCGATGGCCCGTTGGGCGTCAACGTCGTCAAAGGCGTCGGCCGGTATTCCGCTGGGCAGGTATCCCGGATAGCGGGTGATGTCGTAGTACTTGTCCAGCTGGCGGGCGTCCGCCTTGATGGTGTCAAAGTACATCTCAAATATCTTGGCGTCCTCGCACAGGTCCAGCAGGGAGTTGCCCCACACGTCTTCGGCGCCCCGGCGATAGAGGTACGCTTTTACGGCCTTCTCCGCCGCCTGCTGACTCAAGAAGCAGGCCACGTTATAGCGTTGGCCCTGCCGGTTGAAGGCGGCGTCTTCGAGGTCGCGCTCCGCCTGCCGGAGCCAGCGCGCGCCTTCTGCAGCAAAATCAGGCATCAAAAACCACCCTTCCTTGTTTGCCGGCCTGATACAGGGACGGCAGCGTGTGTTGCAGTTCCTCAAACTCCGCTGGCGTGTACACCTGCGCGGTGATTCCCACCTGGGCGTCCAGGTGATACGAGAAGAAATCGGCTCGCCGGCCAAAGGGCCGGTCGGTGTCGTGGACAAAAATGAAGTCCAGGGTGCTGGCCGGCGAGTAGTCGCCGCTTACGGCGTCGCCGACCAGGATGGCCTTCCGGATGCCCAGGGTGGGGAAAACGTCCATTAGCTCCGCCAGCTGCTGCTCCAGCATTTGGCGCCGGTACTGAATAAAGCCTACTCGCATCGGCATTTTGCTACTCCTGTTCCAACATCATGAGGTGAACTTCCTTAGGCCCGTGTACGCCGACCACGATGGTTTGTTCAATGTCGGCCGTTCGGCTGGGGCCGGTGATGAAGTTCAGATAGCTGCCCATGTCGGCGCTGCCCTCCGCTCCGTTGCGGTAAAACTCCAGCCGCCGCAGGGTGAACAGGTCATCAAGGGAGTCGATGACGTCCTGCGGCCTCACAATGGCCAGGTGTACCGGCGGAACTACGGAGACGAGCCGGCTCAATCCCCGTCGGGGCAACACGATTACCGACCCGGTTTCGGCGACGGCGTAGTCCGCTCCGGTGATTCCCAGGGCGCACTCTTCCAGCCGCCGCCGCACTGCTGCCCGGCTCTCCGCACCGTCGTACACTGCCGGCCAGCAGAGCGCGCCCGCGCCGGCCAACGCGCCGTCCACGGGCAGCGCATCAAACACCGCTTGCTGAGAGCGCGCCACAGAGACGGCGTTGAGCCGTTCCGCCAGCGACACTACATAATCGAGCGCGTCTTCGATGCCGGCACAGCGCGCCACGTTCCAGCCGCGCTGCGCAGCGGTGTCGGCCATCCGGCTCATCAAATCGGGCAGCTGGTTGGCAATTCGTTCGCGCGCCGCCGCCGCCTGAGATTCCACTGCCGCCAGGTCATCCAGCAGGCGCGGATAGGCTTCGGCAGGCGGGGCGTCCTCGCGGCCGAGGGCGGCGCGTACCGTTGCCAGGAAATCGCCCGACGGGATGCCCATAGGCCGGCTGGCCGCAGCGTTTTGCTGCGCAATGGGGATACTCATAGCGCTACGACAGCTCATCCTGCCATATGTCACGGAACGTGCGCGGCGGCGGAATGGGCAAGTCCCGCGCGCGCGTCCAGCGGGAGAGCAGAGGCAGCCGCGTCGGCCCGAGCTTGCCGTTTTTCGCTAAGGGACGGGCCAGGGCCCGGCCGGCTGCCCGGCCCAACTTCAGCAGCCATGGGCGCGACATAACCGACGCAAAACCGCGCGCCAGCAGCGCGTCGGCGTCGGACGCCGTGCGCTGACCGGAGTCGTCGCTTTCGGCCTGCTGTCGGCGCAGGTGAAGGAGCATCCGTGGGATGTTGATTTGCACCGGGCAAGCGTCACGGCAGGCGCCGCAGAGCGTGGACGCATTGGGCAGGTCTTTTGCCGGCGCCAAGCCGACCAGCCCCGGCGTTACGATGGAACCGATGGGGCCGGGATATACCCAGCCGTAAGCGTGGCCGCCCACGCGCTGATACACCGGGCACACGTTGAGGCAGGCCCCGCAGCGGATGCAGTACAGCGATTCCCGCAGGGCCGGGTCGGCCAGCAGGCGGCTCCGTCCGTTGTCAACGATAACCAGGTGGAACTCGTCCGGCCCATCCTCGTCTGCGGCGCGGCGCGGCCCGGTAACCATGCTTACGTAGGAGGAAATTCGCTGGCCGGTGGCTGAGCGGGGCAGCAGGCGCAGGAACACCGCCAAGTCCGACAAGGACGGTATCACTTTCTCCATTCCGGCCAGGCCTACGTGAATGCGGGGAGCTGAGGTGCACAGGCGGCCGTTGCCTTCGTTGGTGATGATGACCAGCGAGCCGGTTTCCGCCACCAGAAAGTTCGCGCCGCTGATTCCCATGTCGGCGTCCAGGAACTTCTGTCGCAGCACGGCCCGCGCGATACGGCCCATTTCTTCGATATCCTCGGAATACGGAACGCCGAGTTTTTCGGTAAAAAGATCAGCAACCTGCCTGCGGGTCTTGTGCAGAGCCGGCGCTACCAAATGCGACGGCGTCTCCTCTGCCAGCTGGATGATGTATTCGCCCAGGTCGGTCTCAAAAACGTCAATGCCCTGGGTTTCGAGCGCGTGGTTCAGGTTCAGCTCTTCGGACACCATGGACTTGCTTTTGGTCACGGTGCGCACGCCGGCGTTGCGGGCAATCTGGGACACGATGGCGTTGGCCTGGCCTGCATCGGATGCGAAATGAACCTGGCCGCCGGCCGCCGTTACGTTCTTTTCCAGCATTGCCAGGTAATAGTCCAGGTTGGCGATGGTGTGCTCTTTGACGCGGCGGGCCTGCTCGCGCCAGGATTCCCATACTGCGGGCGTAACCTCTGCGATGGCCTCTTGGCGCGCGCCGTCGAAGCCGGCGCCGGCCCGACGCAGGGCCTGCCGCAACCGGACGTCCTGCACTGCCGCTTGGGACGCCGCTACAAACTCGCGTGTCGCCACCTGCGCCATACCTAGCCTGATGCTCCGTCCAGAATCTGCGCGACGTGCTTCACTGCGACGGGCAGGCGGAGGCGGCTGACGGCGCCGCCGATGTGCATCAGGCAGCCCATGTCGCAGGCCGTAATCGTATCGGCTCCGCTGTCCAGAATCGACTGAACCTTGTCCGCCAGCATCTCCTCGGAGATATGGGGGTACTTGACGGCAAATGAGCCGCCAAAGCCGCAGCACTGTTCGGCGTCCGGCAAGTCGGCCAGCTGCACGTTGGGGGCGCGCGCCAGCAGCCGGCGCGGCCCGTCCTGAACTCCCATCTCCCGGAGGAGGTGGCATGAGGGATGATAGGCTACGGTCTGCGGCGGGATCGCTTGGGGAGAGGGCTGTTCTTCCGGATCGGATTGATACGCTCCGGCGGCTTCCGTCAGGAACTCGGTGAATTCGTACACCCGCCGGCTCAGCGACTGGGCCCGGGCGAGGAGGGCAGGGTCATCGGCGAACAGGTCCAGGTAGAACACGCGCAGCATCGCGCCGCAGGACCCGGATGGGACAACAACGCAGTCTGCATCTGCCAAGGCGTCCAGGGTTCGCAAGGCCAGCGTTTTGGCCTCCTGGGTGAAGCCGGAGTTGTAGAGGGGTTGCCCGCAGCAGGTCTGCCCGGCGGGGAAATCAACCGCCACGCCGTAGCGGCGCAACGTCCGCACCACGCTGACGCCGACTTCCGGGTACAGCTGGTCAACAATGCAGGTAACGAACAGGGACGCCCGCAAGGTCTGTGGGTGGCTCAACTTAAACTCCCGCGCCAATCGCCGGGAAAGGTTAGCAGAGCAGACCCGTTCCGGCAAGGCAATGCCTCTGACCGGCCTGGCGAACTACATTTCCGCCGGCGGGGGAATCCATTATCATTGTCAGCGACGGAGCGCTCGCTGCCTGTGTTGCAGCCGCCTGCATTGCAACAGTACCGGACAATAATACCGGAGAGGAGCACAGATGGTAGAAGAACTCACCCGCATCACCCGTCCCCCCGCCGGCAATTATCAGGGGAAGCGCAAGCTTCTGCTGGCGCCGCTGATTCAGTTACCTGTGCCACCCGACGCGGTTCCGCCTGAAGGCGCGGAGATCATCGCCCGCTATTGGGAGCAGGTGGACGTGCAGGCGCGCGCCGTGCAGAACGCTCTCGGCAGCGTTACCCGCGTCTATCACGAGAACATTCCTGACGCCGGCGCCGACGGCATTGGATACCTGGAAGCCAGCGGACAGGGCAGCCTGGCGCTGGTAAAAAGCCTCACCGAGGCCGGCGCGACGCTGGAACCTACGGAGTCCATGGACATTATGGGCGAAACGCTGGACTTGCAACGCTGCCTGATGCAGCCCCTGATGAGCCGCACCGTAGCTGCGCGGTTGCAGGAATGGTTCGCCGATGCCAACCGCCGCCGTTACGAATACATCGCCAGCGCGATTGACGCTACCTTGCCCGGCGATGAGACCGGCCTGCTGCTAATAAACGAACGGCATCAGGTTCAATTTCCGGGCGACCTGGAAGTTATCTACATCGCCCCGCCGGCTCTGGACGAGTTTCGCCGCTGGTTGCAGAACTGGACAGAGGCCTTGCAACGCCAGATGGCGGAACAATCTATGGAGAATTTCGGGGAGAACCCCGGCGGCCCAGCCGGGGACAATCCTGAGGACAACCCGGCTGGCGATACCGATGACAGCGCAGAGTAAGCCGGGCGGCAGATTGGTCTGGCGGGAAAGTTGCGTTCAGCTTCTGGCGGGAGTGCGAGGGAGTCGAACCCACCTACCCCGCTCGTCACGAGGCATAACGGATTTGAAGTCCGCAAGAGCCACCGGGCCCCATCCACTCCCGCAGCGGGGTGCGCCGCAGGGCCGGGCTAGCTGCCCAGCACCGCGTCAATCTTGCGCTTCAGGGCGGGCTTGGGCTGCGCTCCCACTACCTGGTCAACGGGTTGTCCGTCCTTGAAGAAAACCAGGGCGGGAATGCTGCGGATGCCGTACTGAACCGCAATGTCGGGAGCGTTGTCAATGTCGACCTTGGCGACGTTGAGCCTGCCTTCATATTCCAAGGCCAGGTCGTGCACGGCCGGGGCAATCATTTTGCAGGGGCCGCACCATTCCGCCCAGAAGTCCACCATCACGGGCAGCTCCGAGTCCATTACGCTGCGCTGCCAATTTTCTCCGTTCACGTTCATCGGTTCGGGCATTTCATTTCCTCCGAGTTAGCTTGGCTCCGTTAGTCCGGCTTTGCGCCATTGGGAACGCCGGCTGCCCGGGTGTCGGGCCGCCGGCCGGCGATATGGCCATATTATACCCCACGCCGGCATCGGTCAATGAACCGATGCCGGCAACCGTTCACTCCGTCACCCTCGCGCTTCTGCGCTGTCGTTACGGCTTCCGTCGGAACCCGTCCGCAAAATGGAATCCGGCGATATGATCAAGCCCAGCATACGAATCAGCGCAGATGGCGGCGCTACCGGCATCCCCGGAACTGCGTGAGTGGGGAAAGCCGGGGTTTAGGGCGGCGGGGCGCGGGTGGTCGGGTTGGCGATTTTCATTGTGGTTGTTTCTCTCCTTTTGGTCGGTCGGTGGATTCTGGGTTGGGTTCCTGGGGGTTCAGGATGTCGGCGCTACGGCCCGAGAGCGTGGCTTGCTATTTACGTCCTAGTCTTGCGCGTGCTAACGGCTGCTTGCGCAGTGCCCGTCCTCGCGCAGCGGTGGTGACTCCCGCCGTGCTGAGTGCGCCAGCCGGGTAATGTGACCGACCTCCGGCGCACCACAGTGGTGCAATGGATCCGACGTGCCGCACAGTACGGATGCGGCGGATTAGACCGTGATGTCCTGAACCCCGTGAGACTCCTATTCAGTTGTGATGTCGGGCGGTTGTCCTGGCCGGGGACGGTATCCGACGGTTCGCGCGGGGCCGTTGGATGAGCCTGACGGGGATAGGGTAAAGTACTGGCGTACGGTTTCGCAAGCGTTGGATGTCATCAATTTGTCAGAATCAGGATTTACTGGATTTTGGGATTTTCAGGATTGGGATGGGTTGCGGTGTGCGGCGTGGGAGGGGAGAATGGGGGTTGGTGATGGGCATTGTCTGAATTGGGATTTTCAGGATTGGGGGGAGGCTGCCGGTTGGGGTTGCTTTGCACCGGCTGGGCGATGGCCCGGGCCAGCTCCGCTACCTGCTCTTTGAGCATATTCCGGTGGGCTTCCAGCTGCGCTGCAACCAGTGGCTGGTCGGTGGGACGGCTACGGTTGTTTTCCCGGATCTGCATGGCGATGAGTTGGCGGCGGCGGGATACCAGGGTTCGCAGTTGGCGCAGCTTTTCATTGGGCAGCGGGCGCAGCGGCGGGTTCAGGGCCGCGCCGAAGTCGGCCAGCGTCTGCGCGTCCAGCCGATCGGTCTTGGCCAGGCGTCCGCTGGCTCGGGCGAACTCCCGCACCTGCCGGGGATTGACCACCACTACCGGGATGCCGGCGGCACTCAACTCCGCTACCAGCGGGGTTTCCAAGCCTCCGGTGGCTGCTATGATTACCCGGTGGGGCTGCAATTGGGTCGGCTCCCGGGCCAGTTGGCTCAGGGCTTCGGCGGTATTGTCACAGCGCCAGGCTCGGCCGGTGGGACGCTCCCAGAGGTCCAGGCGGGATTGGGATACGTCAATGCCGATGGTGGGCGTGGTCGTTGTTTCCGTGGTCATGATGGGATGCACTCCTGAGTACCTCGGTTGGTTGGGATACCAGGGCCCGGGCTGCCCTGCCTTGCAATACGGGGTCAGGCGGTTGCGTCTGCCCCTGGCAACTGTTCGGATTTGCCGAGGGTTGCGGGATGGGGACGACGGTATGGCGAGGGTTGTAGGAACGGGTGGCGGTTAGTGGGGCGGCGTGATTGCAGGGGCTGCGGTTTTAGCAGGGCTTATCGCGGCGTCGTGTGGTAATATAATCGGCGGCGCCGGGGCTTGGACGTTGCCGGCGCCATTCAGCCAAATAACAGCAGGTGCTAACACAGTATGCAGCAGCCTGAAACCACATTGATATATTGGGCGCCCAGCCGGGTCAGGTTCAACCTGACACTGATTCTGGCGGCAGTGGTGGTGGCGCTGGGCCTCCTACAAGCGGCCGGGTTTGACCCGTTGGCCGCTGCGTGCAGCCCCAGAACCGCCACGGAAACCACGCCTCCAGCCGAGGGGGGCCAGTCGCCGGGAGGGGAGACAGCCCCGGCTTCGTCGGGCCGGGGCAGCGCGTACCTGCTGATAATCGTAGGTTTGGGGGTGGGGGCTTACTCCTGGCTGACGTCGCCGCGCCAGTATCGGGTTTATTCCGACGCTCTCGTCATAATGTTCGGTATGCCCCGTCGTCGCACCATTCATTTCAGCGACATCCGGGAGGTAGTGCTGGATCGGGGCTTCATGGGCGACCCCTTGCGGGTGTACACGACCAACCGCCGGCGCGTGCCAGTGCAAGTGCGTGAGCCGGAAGAGATGCACCAGTACCTGGATGCTGCGGTCAGGGACTTCCGGCGGGCTAATCCGCAGTACGCGCCGGCGCCCGACGAGGATGATGCCGGCGGCGACCGGGCTTCCGACGTGGTTGAGTCCACGGCGATGGATGGAGATATGGGCGAACCAACGTCAGGGTCGGCGTCGGACGGGCCACAGCGCGGGCCGCGCTCGCGACGGAGGGGCTTGCGAGATGATGACCAGGCGCCTGACGGCGGGGAGACGGGAGGGGGAGGGGAGTCTGCCGGCGAGGGGGCACAGCGCAGCCCGCGCTCGCGGCGGCGCAGTCTGCGGGACGATACCTATGACCCGGCCAATGACGACGAGCCGCCCCGGTTCAGTTGATGCAATGCAACGTACCGGGCTGAGCGGGCCGCCGTACCGGGAGGTTGGGAAATGACTACCGCCAAAGCAATTATGACTGCTGATGACCTGTTGGCGATGCCGGATGACGGCAAGCGGTATGAGCTCGTTCGGGGAGAGCTGATTGAAATGGCGCCGACAAGTCATGAACACGGCAGAGTCGCCGCGCGCCTTGGGCGGCGGATAGGCAATTTCATTGAGGAGCATGACTTAGGGCACGACTTTGCTGCTGAGACCGGGGTCAACATAGAGCGCAGCCCGGATACTGTACGCGCGCCGGACTACGGTTTTGTATCTTACGAACGCATGGCGGAACGGCCTCCGTCGCGGGGTTATGCGGATGTTATCCCCGACCTGGTGCTGGAGGTGGTTTCCCCCAACGACCGGCAGCCTGAGGTTGACGCCAAGACGCGGATGTGGCTGAGTGCCGGTGTGCGGCTGGCGCTGGTGGCGTATCCTGAAACGCAGGAAGTGTATGCGCATCACGACGACGGTTCGGTGGAGCGTTATGGAGTGGGCGATACGTTGGTGGGAGACCCGGTATTGCCCGGCTTTGCGTGTCCCGTTGCGGAGATTTTTCGCTTTGGGTCGCGGGGGCAGCAGTCATAAAATCAGCATAACGTCGTGGGTTCAGTATCAGTATAGGAGGGTTTAGCGCGCTGGCCCGCGCTGCAATGCGGCGTACCGGGCTGAGCGGGCCGCCGTACCGGGAGGTTGGGAAATGACTACCGCCAAAGCAATGATGACTGCTGATGACCTGTTGGCGATGCCGGATGACGGCAAGCGGTATGAGCTCGTTCGGGGAGAGCTGATTGAAATGGCGCCAGCCAGTCACAATTCAAGCATGGTAGGGATGAGGTTAGGGCGGTGGATAGGTAATTTTGTGGAGGAGCATGACTTGGGCCACGACGTTGGCGCAGATGCCGGCGTGCATATTGAACGGGATCCCGATACGGTACGCGCTCCTGATTATGGGTTTATATCTTATGAGCGCGCGGCACAGCCACCACCAATGAGGGGTTTCGCTAACGTGATTCCCGACTTGGTGCTGGAGGTGGTTTCCCCCAACGACCGGCAGCCTGAGGTTGACGCCAAGACGCGGATGTGGTTGGGGGCCGGGGTGCGGCTGGCGCTGGTGGCGTATCCTGAAACGCAAGAAGTGTATGCGCATCACGACGACGGTTCGGTGGAGCGTTATGGAGTGGGCGATACGCTGGTGGGAGACCCGGTATTGCCCGGCTTTGCGTGTCCAGTTGCGGAGATTTTTCGCTTTGGGCCGCGGGGGCAGTAACTACAGAATCAGCATGGCGTCGCCGAAGGAGTAGAAGCGGTATTCGCGCGCGATGGCCTCGTGGTAGGCGGCCAGGATGCGCTGGCGGCCGGCGAAGGCGGATACCAGCATCAGCAGGGTGGAGCGGGGCAGGTGGAAGTTGGTCAGCATGGCGTCCACCAAGCGGAATTGGTGGCCGGGGAGGATGAAGAGGTCGGCGTCGCCGGTGGAAGCGGCGATTTCGGATGCGCCGGCGTTGTGGGCGTCCTGGGCGACGTGTTCCAGGGTGCGGACGGTGGTGGTGCCGACGGCGATGATGCGGCTGTCGTTCCGCCGGGCCCGGTTGATGGCATCGGCGGTTTCGGGCGGCAATTCGTACCATTCGGTGTGTATTTTGTGCTCGGCGATGTTTTCGCCGCGCACCGGGCGGAAAGTATCCAAGCCTACGTGCAGGGTTACCCAGGCGGTGGCTACGCCCCGGCAGCGGATGTTGTCGAGCAGGGCATCGGTGAAGTGCAGGCCGGCGGTGGGCGCGGCGACGCTGCCGGGGGCGTCGGCATAGACGGTCTGGTAGCGTTCAGGGTTGTCCGGAGTTTCCTTGATGTAGGGCGGCAAGGGCAGCTGGCCAAGTCCTTCCAGTGAGCTGTCGTCGGAGAGGCGGACTAGGCGCAGGCCGTTTTCCTGCGCTGCCAAGACTGCAATTCGAACCGGTTCGGATCTGGCGTAACCGTCAATTATCAGCTCAGCGCCGGGGCGCAGGCGTCGGCCGGGGCGGCCCAGGGCCTGCCAGGTTCCCGGCCGCACGCGACGGACGAGCAGGATTTCAATGGGCGCGCCGGAGCGCGTTTCCGTGCCGAAGAGTCGGGCCGGTATCACTCGGCTGCGGTTGAACACCATCAGGTCGCCGGGATGGAGGTAGTCGGTCAGGTTGCGAAATCTGCGGTGGTCTAGGGCTCCGTCCGGCTTTGAGCGATGCAGCACCAACAGGCGGGATGAGTCCCGGGGTTCTGCCGGAGTTTGCGCGATGCGTTCCTGGGGCAGGGGGTAGTCAAAATCAGCGGTTCGCATTGGCGCTGGCGCGGGCGGCGTCCAGGGTGTTGCTGATGAGCATGGCGACGGTCATGGGGCCGATGCCGCCGGGAACGGGGGTGATGGCTTCGGCTTTGGCGGCCACCGGGTCAAAGTCAACGTCGCCGGCCAGGCGATAGCCCCGGCGCCGGCTGGCATCATCAACGCGGTTGATGCCGACGTCGATGACTACGGCGCTGTGGCGGACCATGTCGGCGGTGATGGCGGCGGGAACGCCCATAGCGGCCACCAGAATGTCTGCCTGACGGGTGATGTCGGGGAGGTTTCGCGTTTGGGTATGGCAAAGGGTGACGGTAGCGTTGCTGCCGGGCCGGCGCTGCATCAGGAGGGCAGCGAGAGGCTTGCCGACGATGTTGCTGCGTCCTACGATGACCACGCGCTGGCCGGCCGGGTCGTAGCCGGAGCGGAGCAAAAGCTGCTGCACGCCGGCCGGCGTGCAGGGTAGGAACCCGGGGAGACCTTGCAGCAGCCGGCCTTGACTCACGGGATGCAGACCGTCAACGTCTTTGTTGGGGTCAATCCGTTGGATGGCGTCGGTTTCGTTGAGATGCGGGGGCAGAGGCAGCTGTATCAAAATGCCATGGAAGGCGGGATTGGCGTTGAGACTGTTGATGAGAGCGTCCAGTTCAACTTGCGTCGCGTGGTCAGGCAAGCGGAAAGTCTCGGAGAAAATGCCGGCTTCGTCACAGGCGCGGCGCTTGTTGCGGACGTACACGTCGGAGGCCGGGTCGTTGCCGACGAGGATAGCGGCCAAGCCGGGCCGTACGCCGGAGTCGGCGAAGAGTTCGGCTGCGTTACGTGCGACTTCGGAGCGGAGAGCGGCGGCGAGTTCGTTGCCGTTGAGTATTCGGGCAGACATGGGTTTGCCGGTTTATTCCAGGTCAAAGATGTACCGGCGCACCGGGAAGGAGAAGCCGGGCATTACGTCTTCGCCGTCCAGCGTTTCCGGGTCGTCCAGTACTTGCGGTTCGGGAGGCGCGGCGCGTAGATGTGAACCTGCCGGCTGCGGGCGTCAATCAGCCAACCGAGGCGAACGCCGCCGGCGATCCACAGAGCCATCTTGTTTTGCAAGGGACGGAGGCTGTCGGTTCGGGAGCGGGTTTCGGCTACGAAGTCGGGCGGGCCGTTGATGACCGTTTCGCGTTGTTCAGCGGTTTGGGCGTCAAAACGTTGTTGGGTCATCCAGGCAGCGTCCGGCCCCCGCACTTCGCCGGAAGGCAGCCGGAAGCGGCCGGTTTGCGAGGCGTGGATGCCGCCGTTGGCGATTGTCCAATTGAATATAAACCCATTGATGTGGGTCTCTTGTCGGCTACCTCGGAATCCGGTCATAGGCAGTATCAGCAGCGCTCCTGCGGCGTTGACTTCCATCTGGTAAAGGTCGTTCCGCTCGCAGAAATCGATGAAACGGACTGGGAAATCATCGGCTTGGTGGTCGATGCCCAAGGGAGCCAGCTGCAAGCGGATGGTCCCGGTCGGCTCTGCGATAAGGGCATGGGGGTTTGGGGCTTGGGCTGCTTTAGCGGTAGGTTTTAACGCGGCGGTCATGGCGTGATTCGCCCTTTGTGGTATCGTTCATATCATAGCATTATAACAAGCGGCGCGGCGCATGGTGTTGGGTGATTGCCATTACCAGCGAATGGGCCTACAATGCCGGCCATGCGTATCGTGTCATTACTGCCCAGCGCGACGGAGGTTGTGTTTGCCCTCGGCTTGGGGGATTCGCTGGTTGGCGTGTCGCATATGTGCGATTATCCGGCGGCGGCGCAGGGGCGGCCGGTAGTGAGCCATAGCATTCGCAGCAAGTCGCATCTGAGCAGCGCCGAGATAGACGCTATTATCCAACAGGCGCGATCGGCCGGTAATCCGCTTTACATAATTAATAGCGACTTACTGCGTCGTCTGCGTCCCGACCTGATTTTGACTCAGGAGCTTTGCGAGGTTTGCGCCGTGGGGGCTGGTTCGGTGTTTGAAACGGCGGCGAAAGCGCTGGACTATTCTCCGGAGATATTGAGCATCAGGCCGGCGGGGCTGGATGACATTTTTGACAATATCCGACGGATTGGAGAGGCTGCCGAGGTTCCGGGAAGGGCCGCCGCTCTGGTGTCGCAGCTGCGTTCCCGCGCTGATTACGTGGCTCAGCGCGCAGCCGACGGTCGGCGCCCCAGAGTATTCTGCATCGACTGGCTGGAACCGCTGCGCAACACCGGGCAATGGACGCCGGAGTTGGTGGAACTGGCCGGCGGGGAGGAGGGACTGGCCGAGAAGTGGGGCAAGTCGCGGGAAGTAGGCTGGGACGAAGTTGTGGACTACCAGCCGGACTACGTGATGGTTATGCCTTGCGCCTTTGATATGAACCGTACTATCGTTGAGACTGCGCGCCTGTCGGAGCGGGCGGAATGGAACGCTCTGGATGCGGTGCAGGAGGGTCGGGTTTATCTGTTCGACGGCCAGATACCGAGCCGGCACGGGCCGCGGGTAGTTGACGTTCTGGAAGGGTTGGCGGAAGCGATGCGCCCGGAGGTGTTTGCGGGATTGGCTCGGCGTGGGATTTTCCAGCCGGCGACTCTGGGTTCGCCAGCGGCTGTGGGATGACATCGGCTTGGGATGACATCGGCTCGGGAGGGGCGCTGTTATGGGCTTGTATATGGTATCGCTGGAACACGCGCCGGAACGCTGCCCCGGCGTGGATTTGGGCGTACGCGACCGGGCGCTGCGAATGTCCGCAGAGATGGACGAAATCCTGGCGTATCGGGGCTGTGAGTATCGAGGAGGTTGGGTCGGCAAGTCGTCGCACCGAACCTGGCTGGCGCTGGAAGGCCCGGATGCCCATGCCGTTGAGGGCGCGGTTATTGATATGGGGCTGGCCGCCTGGAACCGCGCCGAGATTTTCCCTATTATTGCTATGGAAGAGGCTTTTGGCGGCCTGCCCGCCGACTGACCGACTTGAGCGACAGGCGCAGATGCGCTGCGTGGCCGGAGCTATACGATGAGTGAGAACATTTACCACCGCCGCCGGCGCATGGCAATGGCAACGGATCCTGCCGAGATTGGCAGGAACAGGATGGCCCCGGCGCGCAAGGTGGACATAGGCGCGGAGGCGGACTTTCCGACGTTGCCGGCGCGGGTGAGATTGGACGGCGGCGAAGAGTTCTGGCTGGCCAGGGCGCGGGACGGACAGTATCGCCTGCTGTCTATGGTATGCCCGCACGCCTTTGGGCGAGTGGTCAAGTGGGAAAAGAGCTTCCTGTGCCCGGACCACGGGTGGCGGTTTGAGGAGAGCCAAGGGGTATGCGTGAACGGCCCGAGGGCTCAGCTGTTCTTCCACGATGTGCGAGTGGAAAACGGGCGGCTGATAGCGCAGATTCCCGCAGACGAGGATCCATCCGTGCCTCACGCGCCCCCGCCGGCATGGGCGGTTTCGAAATGAAGCTGCTCGGTGGGTCCGTTATTTTGGCTCCGTCGCGCTTGGGCCGGCGGGAAAGCAAGCCCAGGAGTTCCGGGCATAGCGTAGCGCAGGGTTCGTTACCACTTTATAATCGTTATCAAATTTGAGTGATATGCCAGTTTTCGGTTGACACGTCGCTGCAACCTGATTAGACTACGGGCAAATCGCAAGTCGGACGGGTGGGACGCTGCCTGTTTCCGGCACAGGTAGAACGAAATCGCAGGCAAGGAGGCACAGGATGTCACATAAAGACGACCTGGCATTGATGGCCCACCTGATGCGGCGCGCCGGCTTTGGCGCCAACCGCACTGAGTTGGAACGCTGCGTTGCCCAGGGCTACGAAGCTACTGTAGAAGAGCTTATCGATCCGCCGGCGGAAAACGAAGGCGGCAAGATGGCGCTGCTGCTGCGGTATCACCCGAGTTTTTTGCTTCCCGGCGGAGTTCCCTTCTCCGGACAGGCCAACTGGATGTACAACATGGTATCCAGCGACCGGCCTTTGGAAGAGAAGATGACGCTCTTCTGGCACCACGTGTTCGCCACCGGCAACTCCAAGGTCGACAATTGCGACCAGTTGCTCGAGCAGATCGATATGCTCCGGGAGCACGGGATGGGCAACTACCGGGACATTCTCATTGAGCTGTCCAAGAATCCGGCCATGATTTTCTGGCTGGACAACAACGAAAACCATCGGGACGCGGTGAACGAGAACTGGGGCCGGGAGCTTCTGGAATTGTTCTCCATGGGCGTTTCCAACTACACCGAGGTTGATGTCCGAGAGTGCTCGCGCGCCTTTACCGGCTGGACCATCCAGGCCAAGCTGCCCCGCGCGCCCTATGGCCGCTACCCCTGGAAGTTTGAATACCGGGAAGAAGACCACGATTTCGGGGAAAAGACCTTCTTGGGGCGCACCGGCAACTTCAACGGTGAGGACATCATTGACATCATCCTGGAAGAGCCGGCGACCTCCCGCTTCATTTGCCGCCATCTGTACAACTTCTTCGTCGCTGACGAGCCGCAGGTTCCCGCCTGGACCATCGAGCCGGCGCGGGATGAGGATGCGCTGGAAGAGATGTGCCAAGTGTTCGAGGACTCCGGCTTTGAGATGAAGGCCGTCTTGCGCCATATGTTCAACGCGCAGTGGTTCAAGGACGCTCGCTACCAGAAGATTAAGAGTCCCGCCGAAGTGGTGGCCGGAACCCTGCGCATGGTCGGCCTCTTTGAGAACCCGGACCCGGGCCTGCTGAACATTGGCAAGGAGCCTACCTATATGGGGCAGTCCATATTGGACCCGCCGTCGGTGGAAGGCTGGCACACGGGCTTGGAATGGATTAACTCCGGCGCGCTGCTGGCTCGCATCAACTTTGTGGCCGACCGGGTGTCCAACCCCGAGTTGCCCGGGATGCGCGATATTATCGCCAACATGGAGGCGGAGGGAGTGGCCACCGCCGACCATCTGCTGGACGCCTGCACTGACTACATGGGCTTCGTCGAGCTGAGCGAAGAGACCCGCGGGCAGCTGGCCGAGCACGTCCGCGCCGGCGGCAAGGTCAATTGGGGCGACCGTACAGCCACGGCCACCCGCATCGGTGAGACGATGGCTCTAATCAGCGCGACCACCGAGTACCAGTTCGGCTAATCGGAAATGGGCCGGGGCGCAGCTCGCTCGCCCCGGCGCTTTCGGCAGGCAAACCGGGCGAACAACCACACAAAAATAAGGAGCATACGCAATGACCTCCACCAAGAAAGATCCGGTCATCGTGGTCCTGCAGCTCACCGGCGGCAACGACTACTTCAACACGGTGATCCCCTACAACGACTCGCTGTACTACGACAACCGGCCGACCATTCGCTATGAGCGGGAAGACATCATTCCCATCAACGACGAGCTCGGCTTCATGCCCACTATGGGCCCCATCAAGGAAATGTACGATGAGGGCAAAGTGGCCGTCATTCACGGGATCGGCTACGCGGACAGCCCCCGCTCGCACTTCCGCAGCATGGACATCTGGCATACCTGTGAACCGGACAAGGTAGGCACGGAAGGCTGGGCCGGCCGCGTGGCGCGCGAGCTGGACCCCAACAAGGAGAACGTGCTGACGGCCATCAACTTCGGCCACGGCCTGCCCCGCGCGCTAGCCGTTCCCGGCGTGCCCGTAGCCGCCATCGCCGACCTGAGCACCTACGGCCTGCTCACCGGCATTGCGGACGCTGACCAGCGCTCCAAGGCTCTGGATCTGTTCTCCAAGATGTACGCTCCCACCGTGGGCGGCAGCTTCGTTAACGACTACCTGCGCTCCACCGGCACTGACGCTATGGTCGGCGCCGATATTGTGAAGGTGGCGCCGGAGCGTTACTCCAGCAACGTGGAATATCCCAACAGCCCCATTGCGCAGCACCTGCGGGACATCGCCCAGGTGTACATGGCCGACCTGGGGACCAAGATTTTCTACACCCAGCACGGCAGCTTTGACACCCACGCCGGGGAGGCTGCGGCCCATCCCGTGCTGTGGAAGGAAGTCTCCGAGGGCATCAGCGCCTTTTTCCAGGACATGAAAGAGCACAACACCGGCGAGAACATTGTCATGTATCTGTTCTCCGAGTTCGGCCGCCGCGTCCGTGACAACGGCTCCGGCACCGACCACGGCGCAGCCGGCGCGGCCTTCGTCATCGGCGACCCGGTCAAGGGCGGTCTCTACGGCGAGTACCCCTCCCGCAAGGCCGAGGATCTGGAGCAGGGCGACCTGGTTCCCAACTACGACTTCCGCGGGGCGTATTCCACCATCGTGGAAGACTGGATGGGCATGGACGCGAATCCCATCGTTAACGGCAACTTCCCGAAGCTTGACGTCATCAAGAAGTAAGCTGCCGGCAAGGCCATCGGCGGCGCGTCCTTTCGGGTCAAACGCGCCGCCACCGCCAAAGAAAAGCAAGGGGAGGAACAACTATGCCTATGAACACCGTAGCGGGAGGCCGCGCGTGGCTGTACAGCCACAATATCGGCCGGAACGCTCAGGTAGGAATGGGGTTCAGCCAGCCGGTTGGCGTAGCGGCCCGTCCCGATGGGACGCTCTACGTAGCCAACCGCTCCGGCGAGCAGAACCCCAGCGCCCGCATCACCAAGCTCACGGTTGACCAGGAGTACATCGGCGAATTCGGCCGGGAAGGCATTGCATACCAGGCCGGCTCCGGCAGCCTATTCACCTGGCTTACCGGCATCGCCACCGACGCCGATGGCAACGTTTATGCGTCGGACGAGTGGAAGAACCAGATTTCCGTCTTTGACGCTGACGGCAACCTGCAAAAGCAGTGGGGCGAAGCCGGCGACGGAGAAGGCCAGCTGAATGGCGCCGCCGGCGTGGAGATTGACGCTGACGGCAATGTCTGGGTGGTCTCGTCCCGCAGCAGCCGCGTGCAGAAGTTCAGCAAGGACGGCGACTTCCTCGGCGGCTTCGGCACCAAGGGGAGCGGCCCCGCCGATTTGGAAATGCCTTCGGGCATCGCTATTGACCCCTCGGGAGACCTTTACGTGTCCGACTGGGGCAACCACCGAGTCCAGAAGTACACTGCCGGCGGTACGCATCTGGCTACGTTTGGCAGCCAGGGCAGCGGCTCCGGCGAGCTCAACCATCCGCTGGACGTTACCATTGACAACGAAGGCGACGTGTATGTAGCCGACTGGATGAACGAGCGAATCGTTATCTACGACGCAGCGACCCGTCCCATCGCGTACCTGACCGGCGACGCGGTGGAGGTGTCCGACTGGGGCAATCTCTCGCTGGACGCCAACCCCGACATGGTGAAGGCGCGCCGCCGCGTTCCCGACTTGGAGCAGCAGCAGCGAACCTTCCGAATGCCCATGGGCTGCACCTTCGACCGGGCTAACAACCGCCTGCTGGTATGCGACACGTTGCGGTCGCGCCTCCAGGTGTACGACAAGGACGACTCTTATCTTGACCCGCAGTTCAACCTGTAGGCGTCGGGCAAGTCCTGAAAATGGCAGGGGGCAGGTTGTAAAACTTGCCCCTTGTTTTTACGTCAATAAGCCGGTAATTTACTCCCGTTCAGGATTCCAACTATGACCGCCAAGCGCGATTTCCTTTCCATCACCGACATTTCCGCCAACGAAACGCGGTGGTTGATTAGCCGGGCTATTGAGTTGAAAGCCGCGGCGCCGGGCAGCGTTCAGCCTCTGGCCGGCAAGCGCATCGCCCTGCTTTTTGAAAAGCCGTCGCTGCGTACCCGCGTGAGCTTTCAAATTGGCATTGCGGAGCTGGGCGGGTTCAGCCTGTATCTGTCTCCGGAAGAAGTGGGGCTGGGCCGCCGGGAGCCGGTTTCCGATGTCGCGCGCGTGCTTAGCGGCTACGTGGACGCCGTCATTGCCCGCGTGAACTCACATGATTCGCTGGCGGGGCTTGCCGAATACGGGGAAGCGCCGGTCATCAACGCTCTGTCCGACGTGGAACATCCCTGCCAGACTATGGCCGACCTGCTTACCATAACCGAGACGCACGGGAGCACCGACGGGCTGAACCTGGCCTACATTGGCGACGGCAACAACGTGGCGCGCAGCCTGTGCCTGGGAGCGCCGGCAGTGGGCATGAACTTCGCTATCGCCGCGCCCCATGGCTACCAGTTGGAGGAGTCCGTGTTTGACGCTGCCAGCGCCCGGGGATTCCGCGCCGACGGCGGCCCCAGACCGACCGTCCATCCGCTGGTGAGGCCCCAGGATGCCGTAGTTGAGGCTAACGTGGTGTACACCGACGTTTGGACCAGCATGGGCGACGAAGCGGAAACGGAGCAGCGGCTGGCGGCGTTCCGAGGCTATACCGTGGATGACGCTTTGATGCGGCAGGCCGCGCCTGGCGCGTGTTTCATGCACGATATGCCAGCCCACTACGGTGAGGAAGTTCCTCCCGGAATGTTGGAACACCCCCAGTCGGTGGCGTATCGGCAGGCTCACAATCGGCTGCACGCCCAAAAGGCGGTGCTGGAGTTCCTGCTGGCATAGCCATGGCGCGTTACGGCTGCTTGGTTCTGGGCGTTATCATCGCCCTGATAATCCTGCTTGGCATCATTTATTTGTGGTCGGGCTGGCTGAACCGTCCGATAGGACGCGCCCCGGCGGCCGCTGCTGAGGTTCAGGCCACGGCGCGGATTGACACCTTTGGCAAAGCCGTTTATCATAATAGACAGATTAGCCGAGGTAGCTCAGCCTGGTAGAGCACGGCACTGAAAATGCCGGTGTCGGTGGTTCGAATCCGCCCCTCGGCACCATGCCGGTCTTGCTATTGCGGCGATGCGCGCAAAGCTATGCGGGCGGAAGTGGCTCAGTGGTAGAGCGTCTCCTTGCCAAGGAGAAGGTCGCGGGTTCGAATCCCGTCTTCCGCTCCATTCTGTTTAATAGTGGCGTAGTTCCACCACGTTGTTGTCCGGGTCGTAGATGTACAGCGAGATTCCGTCGCCGTGGGAACCCCAGCGCTTGCCGGGCCCGGCCTGAATCTCAATGCCAGCCTCTTCAAAGCGGGCCTTCAGCTCGTCCATATCGGTATAGTCGATGACCATGCAGAAATGGTCCTGGTTTTTAGGGCCGTCTTTGCCGAGGGGGATGTTGTCGGAAGCGAAGAAGTCGATGATGGTGTCGGCGTTCAGCCGCGCCGAGGGGAAACGCACTTCTCCGGCCCGCCACTGCTCCACGCGCTCCGGCTGTAGGCCCAGAACTTCGGTGTAGAAGCGCAACGATTCCTCCACGTTCCGGGTGCGCAGGACGATGTGGTCCATTTCGGTGATCTTGACCAGGGGTTTGGTGATACGCTCGAACCTGGTTGCGGTAGCCATGCCGGGCCTCCTGCATTGTCGTAGTTTGCCATTAGGCTTTGTTGTCGGCATTATATGGCCGTCGTTCGCCATTGTCATCTGCTGACGCATTGCGTATCCGGCTTACTGCGGGAGAACGTGGCTCCGCGTTTAGTGCGGGGCGAGAACCTACGTCGTGAAAAGGAGAGCAGCCATGTCGCAAGTCAAAAGAATATACGTAGGGATGCACGACGGGGTATGCGCCGTGTCCAGCTCCGACGGAGGCAAAACCTGGGAACGGGGCCCGGTTACGCCGTTGGCTCACGCCGCCGCCCGGTTGAGTGTCAGCGCCGCCAAACCTGGGCGGGCTTATCTGGCTGCTTACGAAGCCGGCGTGTACCGCACCGATGATGGGGGCGATACCTGGCGTCAGCTGGAATCTTATCCCACCGGCTATGCTCACAGCGTGCTGTCCCATCCTGCTGACGCGGATACCGTGTACGTCGGCAGCGAGCCGGCGGCGATATATCGGTCAATGGACGCCGGCGCCAGCTGGGAAGAACTGGACGGCTTTCGCGCCGTGCCGGAAGCTGCGGAATGGAGCTTCCATTCGCCCACGCGCGACTCTCACGTCCGCGACCTGCGCGCCGCCCCCGATGACTCCGCTTGCCTTTATGCCGGCATAGAGGTTGGCGGGATGGTTAGCACACTGGACGGCGGGCGGAGTTGGCGGCAGCTGCCGGGGCTGGACGATGACATCCACTGCGTGAGCGTCAGCGCGGCCCGAGCCGGCAGCATCTACGTGGCGACGGCCCGGGCGCCCTACCGTTCCGATAACGGCGGCGGCGATTGGGAGATCATCAACCGGGGACTTGCCCGGCGTTACGCCCTGCACATCGCGTCGGCTCCGGATGACGCCAACCTGGCGCTGGTTACGGTTTCCGAGAATTCCCGGCGACGCAATCCGCAGTTCTATCGCTCCGGCGACGGGGGCCGCTGCTGGACGCTGCTGGATGGGATTGGCTCCGGCGAAAACGCCGCCGACATGGTGGTCGCCTTCGAGTGGGACCCGCAGGAACCGGACGTGGTATATGCCGGCGCCGATGGCGGCGGGCTGTTCCGCAGCGGAGACCGAGGCGTAAGCTGGCAGCCTTTGCCGGTTCAGTTGGGTAGCGTCGCCGTGGGCGCGCTGGCGGTAGCCGGCGAATAAGCTGGATTTACCACCGCAGGCCCGGCTCCCGCTCCTGCAACACTTTGCCGAACAGCGTGAGCGCCTGGTCAATCCGCAGCGATACGATGGCGCCCTGGCTGCCGTCGGGCAAGCGCCGCTCCGCAATCATGCCGGCTTGCAGGAGCCGCTGGGTCATTTCCTCGAATACCGGCCCTTCCCGGTGGACGCTGGCAGTGCAGCGGAACTTCCAGCCGATATCATGCTCCGTGTTGCGGAACAGCACGATGACCCTGGAGTTTTCCTCAACGTGTTCCAACGGAACCCGTCCGCTGCGGTCGCGGTACACCAGCGTATCGTCTCCGACAGCCAGCACGGTGCCGATGTAGCCGCAGTTGGGGACGCCGTTGGCGGACGCCGTGCTGACGATGCAGGGATAGCCGTCATCCCGCGCCCGGTTGATTAAGTTGGTCATCTCTTCCGTGAGATGGATCATCACACTCCTTGCGCGTATCGCATGTGTATAATGTACGGTAGTAAGCAACGCGATAACGCAACGGAGGGTAAAATTGACCGAACGCCTGCCTACCGACCTCGTGCCCAGCAGCGGCTCGCTCAACTTCACTGAGGAAACGATTCCCGATGCCTTCAAGGCGGAACATAAACTAGCCGCAGGGCGTTGGGGAGTCCTTCACGTGTTTGACGGGCGTCTCCGTTACGTGAACCTCCAAACTGGCCAGGAGCGCGTCGTGAGCGCGCCCGACATTATCGTCATCCACCCAGAGTTGCCGCACCGGGTGGAGCCGGACGGCGCCGTCCGTTGTCGGATCGACTTCTTTCGCGAGCCGGATGCTGACCCCACAATGCGCACACCGGGGGCATTTGCCGATACGGACGTGGCAGCCAGCTTCGACCGATGCGAAGCCACCGGAGGGTTTGGGGAGATATTCTACAACCTTTTCCTCAATTCTTCCTCGGAAGTTGCCGGCTACTTCTCCGAAACGGATATCAACCGGCAACGCCAAGTGCTACGCGACTCGGTGCGCATGATGGTGACGCATGACGTAGCGGAACCTGATATGCGGCAAATGCTGGACCAGCTGGGCCGAGCGCATAGCCGTGAAGAATATAACATCTTGCCGCGACTGTATGAGCTGTGGCTCGAGAGCATTTGCGAGACCGTAAGAATGTTGGACTCTGAATGGGATGCGGAGCTGGAGCGCAAGTGGAGAGTCCGTCTGCGCCCCGGTATGCAGATTATAATGGCCGCTTATTGAAGATGCGCTACCTAGGCCATCACCCGGCGGAAGTAGGCCAGCGCGTTGCCGCCGATGATTTTCAGCACGGCCTCATCAGAGTACCCCCGGCGGATTAACCCCCGCGCGATGTTCTTGCCGTCGGCCGGCGATTCCAGGCCGTTGAGGTACGGCGCCGGCAGTTGATCCGGCGTGCGCCCCATCATCACCCGATGAAACCCCACGTGGTCGCCGATGGTGGTATCCGTTCCGATGCCCACGTGGTCAATGCCCACCAGCTGCACCATGTAGTCGTAGTGGTCCAGTACGCACTCAATGTCCTGCTCCGGGTCGTCGCTCAGCGAATTGGGCACGGCGGTAACGCAGACCAGTCCGCCCTTGCGCGCGCAAGCCAGCAGCTCCTCATCGGTGCGGGTGCGCCCGTTGGGACGCAGCGTGTAAGCGGCGTTGTGGCTGAACACCGTGGGCGCCCGCGAGTGGGCGATGGCGTCCATAGCGGTGGGGGTGGAGGCGTGGGACAGGTCAACGGCCATGCCCAGATCGTTCATCCGATGCACCACTTCAATGCCGAAGTTGCTGAGTCCGCCCGGGTTCCGTTCCTGCTGGCCGTCGCCGATGTAGTTCCGGCGGTTGTAGGTGATGCCGGCCAGCCGCACGCCCATGCTGAACAGCGCGTCCACCCGCTCGATCCTGTTGCCGATAGCCAAGTGTTCCAACGTGGGCAGGAATCCGATGCGGCCCTGCTGACGGGCGGCCATAATATCGTCGGCGCTGCTCACCCGCGCCACGTTGTCCTGCTGAGCAACGTCGGCCAGCATCAGCCCTACCTCCGCTGCAATGTCGTCGTATTCCACAAAGGACATATCGTTGACCTTGTACAGAGCGGTGAAAAAGTTGGAGGTGGCGACTGCGCTCCACCCGCCGGCTGCCACGGCCCGATAACCCCATTCGTACCGATCGGCCGCCCGCAGATATTCGACGAATCGGTCCATTGATTCGGGCAACACGAAGGGGTGCTGGTGTACGTCAATCATCACCGCGTCGTCCATAATGCGCCGGAAGCGGGTTTCCTCAGCGTCGCTGAGCGGTACGGTTGACGATGGGACGCGGTTAGCCTGGAGAGAGAGCGGGATGTCAATGGCAGGCATGGGCGCTCCATAAAGCGCTGGGAGGTTACGCCGGTTTGCCGGGCGCGCCGGTTTCCGCGGGCAGCTGCGCGACGTTTGCGTTTTCCGTCAGTCCGTTGCCCGCCGTTATCGCGCCGATAGTGTCGAGCACAACGTCTTTGGCGGCGGAGGCGGTTTCGGGCGGCGGGTCTTCGGTGCGGAGGTTGGCGACGAACTCGGCCAGTCGGTCAAGGGAATCATGGGACATGGCTGAGGTTATCGGGTGAAGAATTCGCGCAGTAGCCGATACGCCTCATCGGGCAGTTCTTCGGCGATGTAGTGGCCGCAGGGCAAGGACTGCCCCTCTACATTGTTGGAGTAGTCGCGCCACACGGCCAGCACGTCCTGCGTACGGCCCACGTAGCCGGTTTCGCTCCACAGGGCCAGGTGAGGGCAGTTCACCTTGTTGTCAAAGTCCTCTTCGTCGTGCACCAGGTCGATGCTGGCGCCGGCGCGGTAATCCTCGCAAGCGCCATGGATGGCGGCGGGGTTGCTGAAGCAGCGAACGTATTCTTCTACGGCCTCGGGCGGAAAGGTGGTTTCGGCGTTGCGCTCGCGCATAAACCGGGAGCGGATGAAGTAGTCGGGGTTGGCGCCGATAACCCGCTCCGGGAAGTCGTAGGGCTGAATCAGGAAGAACCAGTGGTAAGTGCTGGTGGCCATCGCCTTATTGACGATGCTGAACATATGATGGGTAGGAACGATGTCCAGCGTCGCCAGGCGCAGCACGCGCTGAGGGTGGTCTTTGGTCAGGCGATGGGCGACGCGCGCGCCCCGGTCGTGGCTGCCCAGGAAGAAAGACGCGAAGCCGAGGCGCGCCATGGCATCCACCAAGTCCTGGGCCATGGCGCGCTTGGAGTGGTTGTAGTGTTCCGGGTCGCCCTGGGGCTTGCCGCTGTCGCCGTAGCCGCGCAGGTCGGCGCAGACGACGGTGAAATCGGCGGCCAGCCGGGGCGCAACCTTGTGCCACATGGTATGCGTCTGCGGGTAGCCGTGCAGCAGCAGCAAAGGCGGCCCGCTGCCCCCCTTTACCAGGTTGACGGTTTCGCCGCTGTCGGCGGTGATTTGCATCCGCTCAAATCCTTCAAACAAAGCCATCGGTTCCCCCTGCAATCCGTATAATATCCGGTCGGGTTATAATAGCCCCATTATGCGCCGCCGGCCAGCGGTTTCGGCATCCGGGCCGCTTTGACACCGCCCCCTTGCTTGTGTACCGTAGGCGGCGCTTCACCTCATTTCACCTCTGATGAGAGACACGATGACCGCTGCCGCCACTGACGCAACCTCCATTGTCGTACCCCGCGACATTGCCCACTACCTTGACGCCGCGCCCCGCTTCGTGGAGCGGGTGGATGCCGCCGCAGACCGGATCGACGCCCAGCGGCAGATTCCCGCCGACCTAGCCGCGGATCTGGCCGACGCCGGCTTTTTCCGTCTGCTGCTGCCTGAGGAACTGGGCGGCGCGGAACTGGCGCATCCTGACTTTCTGCGCATCCTGGAAATGTTCGCCGCCGTGGACGCCAGCGTTGCGTGGTGCCTGAACCAAAACAACGTCTTCTCCACCCGGTCAACCCGGATGCCAACGGCTACGGCCCGGGAGATATGGGGCGAGCGGCGGGCCGTAGTTACCAACGGGCCGCCGGCCGGAGGGTCAAAGTCGGTTCCGGCGCCGGGCGGTTTTCGGCTCAGCGGCCACTGGAACTTCAGCAGTGGCAGCGACCATGCGACCTGGGTTGCGGCGTTGGCTTCCGTAACCTCCGACAACGGAACGGCCGCCGACGGCCGGCCGCCGCAAGCTCGCCTGCACCTGATGCCCATTGACCAAGTGCGGATGGTTGACCTCTGGCACACCGCCGGGTTGCGCGGCACCGGCAGTTTCAGCTTTCAGGTTGACGATCTATTCATCCCCGAAGAAAGAACCTTCGTGCAGGAGGGTGATTCCTGGTCTAACGGCCCTCTCTACCTCATCCCCACCACGCTGCTTTTCGCTACCGGGTTCGCCACGGTGGCGCTGGGCGTGGCGCGCAAGAGTCTGGACATCGCCATTGAGGTGGGCGGCAGCCGGATGCCCTACCGCTCCGGCGTACTGCTGCGCGACCAGCAAGCCACGCAGCGCGCCATCGGCGAGGCTCACGCACTGCACAGCTCGGCCCGGGCCTTCCTGCAGGAGAGCCACGCCCGGCTGTGGGAGTCGGCGTGCGCTAAAGGCAGCCTGACCATTGAGGAACGCATCCAGCTGCGCCTTGCCGCCACCCATGCCATCCGCACGTCGGCGCAGGTGGTGGATGCGGCTTATACTCTGTGCGGCGCCGGCGCCATTTTCCAGGCGAACCCGATACAGCGGCGGTTCCAGGATATGCACGTAATCACCCAGCACGTGCAGGGCCACTACATACACTATGAAACCGCCGGCCAGTTTTTCCTGGGGCTGGAACCGCAGGGCGCCTTTTAGGGCTCCCATTTGGGCGTTTAGGGGCCAGGCATTCTGCCGTCGTAGGGGAAGCGTCGGAGCTGCTTCTCCAGCCGGTGCGGTTCCCGCTGGTAGTCCGATATCCGCTCGCCGGAGATGGCCAGTCGATTCAGCCAGCGCGTTCCCTCAGTGTGCCAGAACTGCATCATTGACCATTCGCCATCAGCCTCGTACCTGACCTGTTCGCCCGACAGCACCCCGCCGAGGGTGATGTGCACCCCGTCCCAATTATGTGAGACTTCACGCCAGTTGGGAACCAGCCGGCCGTCGGGGCCCGGTGTGGAAACTCCAGGCAGAGCGCGTGCCAGTCCGCCGGGTGGTTGATTTCGCGTACCCGCACCTCTTGCTCAAACCGGACGCGCCATGCGGCCAGCGGGAAAGCGCAGGCGTGGTCAGCCGCATAGATGGCATAGGCCGTAACTTCGGATGTGGTGGCGCCCCGAAGCGTGGAAGTGTCTTGAGAATAGGTGTTGGGGAAGGGGTCGCCATCCTTGTTGGGTGGGGCAGGTTTTCGCCAACTTCCGGGTTGGAAGGGAGGCGTTTTATCGGGATCAGGAGGCAGGCTCGCTATTTGAGGCGATGTCCAGATTTGATTATCCAAGTCCACCGGCTCGTACCACCAGGCGAACGCCGGGTTGCTTACAATCCGCAAGGCCAGGTCTTCAACGTCTTTGGCTGCATTCAGAGCCAAATCCAACCGTTCCTGCAAGCCAACGTCCGCGCGTACGTCGCACCAGGCAACGGCTGAGGCGGCGAACCAGAAGCTCGCCTCCGGCTCGGCGAGTCGCTCCGTTCCCAGATGAGAATTTTCCGAGATATCGAGGATGGCGCTGCATCCCGCCGGGCTATTCAGCAAGGCTTGGGCTTTTTCTTCGTCAGTCATGATTGCTGCGCTATAAACCTGCCTTATCTCGGGTTATTGTTCCGGCAAAAGCCAGAAACCTCCCGTTCCAGCTGCCTCAAACAGCTCGTTGAAGTCAAAGGGATACGGCTTCAGGTTCTGCTCGTTATGCTGGTCGGGGCAATCCGGTATTCGCGCGCCGGAGATAGCCAATCGGTTTAGCCACCGGGTTTGCTCGCTGTGCCAGAACTGCATCATTGACCATTCGCCATCAGCCTCGTACCTGACCTGTTCGCCCGACAGCACCCCGCCGAGGGTGATGTGCACCCCGTCCCAATTATGTGAGACTTCACGCCAGTTGGGAGCCAGCCGGCCATCGGGGGCCCGGTGTGGAAACTCCAGGCAGAGCGCGTGCCAGTCCGCCGGGTGGTTGATTTCGCGTACCCGCACCTCTTGCTCAAACCGGACGCGCCATGCGGCCAGCGGGAAGGCGCAGATGTGGTCGCCCGCGCCGGTGGCGAACGCCGTCCATTCGGATGTGGAGCTGCCGCGAAATGTCGACGTCACTTGGCCGAAGACGCTGGGGATGAGTTCATCGTCATCCGCGTCGGGAGGGGCCGGCCTTCGCCAGCGTTCCGGCATGAAGGGCCTGGGTTCGGGTGGGTCTCGGTCTGAACCATGCGGCATTAGGGGCGACGACCAGATTTGACTTTCCAGGTCCACCGGCTCATACCACCAATCAAACGCCGGATTGCTTACGATCTTGAGCGCTAAATCTCCGAGATGTTTTGATTCTCTGAAAGCGATTTGATGCCAGCCTTGTGACTCGGTGGAGGTGATTGTCATAGCTGCCAGCCAGAAGCTCACCTCCGGTTTGGCAAAGCGCTCCAGGGGCAAGTGCAGGTTGGCGGATACGTCCAGGATGAAGAAGCACCCTGCCGGGGAACCGAGCAAGGCTTGGGCTTTTTCTTCGTTGGTCATGATTTTTGCGCTCCAGCCTGATGTTACGTTACTTGTTCAGGACGACATCAATCAGCGCGATGCGGCCCTCCTGCACCGCAGCCAGGCCGTTGCGCAGCGCATCGGCCAGCTGCGTCGGGTCGTCGACGCGCTCTCCGTAGCCGCCGAAGGGTTCTACCAGCCTGGCGTAGTCCGGCCCCGGAACGTGCACGCCGTGCCAAATGCCGGAGCGCGCCGCGTCGCCGTCCGGATAGTAGGCCAGGTGGTTGCCCTTCATCGCTTCGTAGCTCCCGTTGTTGAACAGCACCGTTAGGAAGGGCAGGTTCGCTTCGCCGGCGAGGCCGAAGCTCTGCGTAACCGGATTGTACAGAAAGCCGCCGTCGCCCATCAGCGCAACTACCGGCCGGTTGGGCTTGGCCAGCTTGACGCCCAGGGCCAAACCCAGACCCTGACCCAGGCCGCCGTTGGTTTTATAGTAGCTTTGCGGCTGGTCCCACCGCACGTGTCGGCCTACCGCGCCTCGATGCGTGGTTACCTCCTCGGCGTACACCACATCCTCGGGCATTACCTCGCTGAGGGTGGCGCACAACCAGGCGGGGGCGATGGGCCGGCTGTCGCTGGCGGCGGATTCGGCGGCGCGGGTCGCCTCCGCCTGGCGGTTGTGTTCCTCGGCCCAGCGTTGGCGGCGAGCTTCTATTTCAGCCGTCTGCTGCGCCGCCGGTCGCAGGGCGTCCGTCAGCAGGCTCAGGCAAATGGTCAGGTCGCCCTCCACGTAACGGTCGGCGAAGAGGTTCTGGTACACCATGTACTCTTTGACCGGCGTTTCGCCCATTGCAACTACGATAGCATTTTGCGGCCCGGCCTGCGGCGGATACCACGGTGCCCGGCTGCCGGCCAGGATTACCAAATCGGCCTGAGCCAGGTAAGGCTCCGACTGCCCGCCCAGGTAAAGCGGGTGGCTCTTGGGAAAGTTGGCGTACAGCGCGGCGCTCTCCACCACCGGAATGGCGAACAGCTCGGCCAGCGCCACCAGGTTATTGAACCCGGCCACGTCGCGGCCCGCCGAGTCGGTGATGATGAGCGGGGACTTGCTCCGGGCGATGAGGCCGGCCAGCTCCGCAATGTCATCGTCCGTAGGCCGCGCTTTGGGCGCAGCTGGAATCGCGCGCATTTTGTTGGCCGGCGTCCATTCGTGAAGCATCGTTTCGATGGGTATATCCAGGAACGTCGGCCCCTGGGGAACGCGCTGCGCCAGCTCACCGGCCCGCGTCAACTGCTCATAAAGAGTGTGGGGGCTGGTGGCCCGGCCGCTCCACTTGGTGAAAGCGTCGGCCAGACGGTCAGGGCCGCCCACCACGCTCAGGTTGCGATACCATTGCGCCTGAGGGTCAACTTCGGGGTCTTCCCCGTAACTGACGGCTTCCCCGGAGCATACCAGCATCGGCACTTCGCCCAGAATTGCGCCGTGGATGCCCATGCTGCCCTGTAGCAATCCCACCCCGGCGTGAAGGAGAACCGCCTGCATCCTGCCGGTTACCCGCGCGTAGCCGGCGGCGACATTCACGGCCAGCGTTTCGTGCCAGCAGTTGATGTAGCGCGGCCCGGGCGTTTCGTTAATTTGCTGTCGGGCCAGAGCCTCCCACACCGGCGCCCATTCCGAGCCGGGAGACGATATGATGTAGTCGATGCCCAGGTTGCGGAAGGCTTCCAGGATGGCCTCGCCGCCGTCTTGCGCGATGCCGGTCGTCATCATGCTCTAATCCTCCTCGGCTCGGCCGGCGGCCGGGCGCAGAACGGTCTCCGCCGGTGATGGCGCCGGCCTGGCTTGTCCCTGTCGATGCGTCGGCAATGCCGACAGCAGCAGCGCAATCAACAAAGCTCCCATCATGGCGAAGTAAGCGTTTCGCAAGCCGGCAGTGAACGCCGCGCCGACTCCCGTATCTCCACTGTTGCGCACTGCGTCCAGGCTTGGTTCAAAGCCCATGGCTCCCATCGTTGCGGTTACAATGGCCGTGGCGACGGCTACGCTTACCACGTTGCCGGCGTTGCGGATCAGGTTCACTAGCCCTGAGATTACCCCGTGGCTCTCTCTTTCTACCGCGCTCAGGATGGAGCTGGAGTTTGGCGAATAGAACGTCCCCATTCCGCTGCTCGTCATCATCAGCGCGGGTATCACGTGGAACAGCGACGAGTCGTCGCTCAGCCGCGAAAGTATGAAGACCCCGGCGCTGGAAAGCATCAACCCGGCTACGGTGAACTTGCGCCAGCCGAACCGATCTGAAAGTCTCCCGCTCAGCGGCCCCAGAACTGCCATGCAGATCGCCCCGGGCACCACCGCCAGCCCTGCCGCCGACGGCTGATACCCCAGCACGTTCTGTAAATAAAACGGCGTCATGAACAGAACTGCGGAGCTGCCCATGAACATCAGATAGTTGGACGTAACTCCCAGGAAGAAGTTTCGCCGGCGGAACAGGCGCAGCTCCAGCATCGGGCCGGAATAGCGCAGCTCCCACCAGATGAACCCGGCCAACAGTAGCGCGAACGCGCCAGCCGCCGCGAGGATGGGGGGCGAAGTCCACCCGGTGCGATGCGCGTTTGATATTCCGAGCAGCAGCGCTAACAGCGCGCCAGACGACAGCAAAGCTCCCAGCCAGTCGAATCCGCCCCGGTTGGCTCCCAGAGCCCGGCGCGGTTCGTTCCCCCCGGGCAGAACCAGCGCCGTCAACGCCGCGGCCGCCGCGAAAATAGGGACGGTGATGAAGAACACCGCGCGCCAGCCGAAAGCGTCCACAAGGAACCCGCCCATTGCGGGGCCGGCCACTGCTCCGGTGCCCACCATGGTCATTATCAGCCCGATTGCCTTGCCGCGCTCACCTGGTGGAAATGCCCCGATAGTGATGGCCATGCCCGTGCCTTGGGTCATCGCGGCGCCCGTGCCCTGCACGATGCGCGCCACAATCAACACCGCCAGGTCCGTCGCAGCGCCGGCCAGAATCGATCCCGCGATGATTACCCCGGCGCCAATCAGGAACACCCGCTTGGCGCCAATCAAATCGGCCAGCCGGCCCATGGGCAGCAGCAGCGCGATGATGGTCATGGCAAATCCGATGACCAGCCACTGCACGCTGGGAATGTCCGTCTGAAAGTGCGTTGCAATGGAAGGCAGCGCTACGCCTACGCTGCCGTGATCCACCACGGAGGCGAAAACGCCTACCGCCATGGCGGCGAAGGCATACCACTTGAAGCGCGGGCTGCCGGCTAATGAAGCAATCACTGCGGCAATCCTCGACCGTCATTCCCGTTTTCTACCCCGTTGTTCCGGATGCCCATTTCATCGTTCCTGCTTGATGTCCGTCATTCCGGCTTGCCGTCTATCTTGTCATTCCTACGCAAGTGGGAACCCGGCGGGCTTTTAAGCCTGCCTGTCATTCTATATCAAAAACTCCATCCATCCCGTCTATCCCGTTCACCCCGGTATAATACAGCTATCATCCCCTCAATTTTCCGGGAGGCGCGTCACGCCCGCAGCAGGATTTTACTGGGGATTTTCCGGATTGCTGGCCTGGGGAATCGCCGATTATCTGGCCCGCTCCGCCGCCGGCAGAATCGGCAGCGTCAGCGCGACCTTTCTAACGCAGCTGCTTGGCCTGATTTTGCCTCTGGCCTTTGTAGCGGCAGAGCTGGCCGCCGGCGCATTGCGCGTGGATTGGCCGGCGTTGATGGTTTGGGCGCCTTTGACCGGCGTCGTTCTCGGTGTTGGATATCTGGTCTATTACACCGGATTGGCTCGGGGCGCGGTTACGGTGGTGAGCTCCGCCGCGTCGGCCTGGCTCGCCGTAACCGTCCTGATAGCGGTCGCGGCGTTCGGCGAGCGGGTTGTCCCGGAACAGTTGGCGCTGATGGCGGCCATTCTGGCCGGCATCCTGCTCCTGTCAGTGGGGCCGTTGACCGGAGGCGAGGTTGGTTCCGGCCTGCCCTGGGGGTTGAGCGCCATGTTGAGCATCGGGATTGCCATGGCCTTTTTCGACCGGGTTACGGCGGCCTCCGGGCCTATGCTGGCAGTGTTGGCGGTACGCGCTCTGTCGGCCATACCCACCTTTGCTTTCGCCAGGATAAACCGTTTGCCCGTTCGTCTGCCGGCCAGTCCCGGCGGATGGGTTCTGCTGCTAGCCGTGGGCATCCTGGACGCTGCCGGCTATGTTGGCTACAACCTGGGCGTGGCTGAGGCCCCGGTGTCTTTGGTCGCTCCAATTGCAGCGGCGCACCCCGTAGCCACCATTGCCCTGGCCGTGGCGATGAGCCGGGAACGCCCCAAGCCGCTCCACTGGGCCGGCGCCGGGCTGACCGTCGCCGCCACCATAACGTTGAGCATAGCGTCCGCTTAATTTGCCCGTGAGCGCGGCCCGGATACGTCACCGAGGAGATGACCGGCGACCATACGCCAGCGTAGTCGCAATGGCGATTGGCGAGCGCGTCTCCGAGTCCATACTGTGCGGAGACTAGCTCCTGGCATTGCAGTAAGCACGGTTGCCGAGCAATCGGCAGCTCTTCTTATAACGCCTTATCAGCTGTGTCCAAGCCAGCTATGGGCGTTTATCTCAGCATCCGCTTTATGGAGTCAGGTTACATAGCGTCTGGGCTGCGGGTCAACTTGCCGGATGGAAACCGCGCCGCCAGAATATCCGTTACCAGCCGCGCCGCTACCTGCACCGTGAGCTGCGACACATCGTAGGGCGGCGCCACCTCAACAATGTCAAAGGCCACCAGGTTGGCGCGACGTACCAGAGCGGTTAGGCAGCGGCGGGCTTCCTCATAGAACAGCCCGCCGATTTCGGGCGTTCCGGTGCCGGGAGCCTGCGTTGGGTCCAAAGCGTCCACGTCGAAGGTGACGTACAGGTTCGGCCCTACGGCGATGCTTTCGGCCACGGCTTCCGGCCCTAATTCGTGGAATTGCCGGGCGGTAATGATGTGGCTGCCGTCGCTAACGGCTTCTTCGTAGGGCGCCCGCCGCACTGAGCGTATGCCAATCGACGTGATGTTGCCCACGTGGGAAAGCTCGCGGCAGCGGCGAATCGGACTACCGTGAGTCAGCATCGCCCCGTGGTAATGATGCGTATAGTCCAGATGCGCGTCAAAGTGCACAATGTCCAGAGGCGCGAATTGCGCCAGGCCGGCCACTGCCGGGAAAGTGACGGCATGGTCGCCGCCCAGAATGACCGGCATCGCCCCGCGTCGGGCCACGCGCTCCACAACGCCGGCCAGTCGCTCAAAACTGTGCAGCGCGTCGGAGGCGGATACGGTTACGTTGCCGCAGTCGGCCATGGTGACGCCGCGCAGCAGTTCATCGCCGGCGTCGGCGTCAAAAAACCCCTCCGCGTCCTGGCCGTGTCCGAACGGGTCAAGATACGAATAAGCCCGGGGCGCGTCGCGCAGCGCGTCCGGGCCGTAACGCGCGCCCGGACGCCCCAAGGCGCCTTGGTCAAAAGGCATCCCGATAAAGGCCACGTCAGCGGTCAGCTCGTCAAGGTTCACACACAACGGCGCGCGGAACATGGTGCGCGGTCGCGTGTCCAGCGGGAACACATCCCCGGCCGCCGCGCCCGGCAGGTATTGCGGGCCGATGTTGAAGTTGGAACCGGTCATAAACGCTCCTTACGGCCGAACACGTGATGGGCGGAAATGTCTGCTAAATCGCCTGCCAATAGCGTTTGCCTTGCAGCCGAACGATTTTGCCGAACCCCGGCGCGGGCAGATGCACCGCCGCTATCGGCATGCCCTCGTCCTCCAGACGGTCCAGCAGGCTTTGCCGGGTCGCAACGGCCTGCTCCGGGATGATGTCGGCGCGCGAGGCCCAGTCCGCTTGCTGGATTTGCGCCGTGTTGTGCAGCACGTCGCCCAGAATCAGCCCACGCTCGCCCCCGGAATTAATCATGATGCTCATGTGGCCCGGCGTATGGCCCGGCGTGGGCAGCGTGGTCAGCTCTCCCGTGATGTTGAACTCCCCCTCCATCCATTCCACCAATCCCATCTCCACGATGGGCCACACGCAATCCGGAGCGTTGGGGAAACGGTCGGCCTGCAACGCCGGGTCGCGGCTGGCGTCATAGTCCACCTTGCTGAAATAGTAGCGCGCGTTGGGGAAAGTGGGTCGCAGCGTTCCGGCGTCGTCGCGAACGGTGTTCCAGCCCACGTGGTCGCGGTGCAGGTGCGTCATCACCACCGCGTCAATGTCGTGGGGGGAGACGCCGTTGCGCGCCATGTCCTCCAGCAGCTCCCCCCAGGGTGTTTCCGGCGTATCCTTGGCTCCCAGCCCGGTGTCAACCGCGATGGTTTTCCCTTCGGAACGCACGAGGAAGCAGGCCAGATTGAAGCTGACTTTGCGCTCCGCCGTCAGGTGGTCATGAAATGGTTCCCACTCCGCGGCGGGAATGTCCGGAAAGAAATTGCAGATGTCAAATTCCAGTAGGCCGTCGGATAAAGAGGCAATCTCCACGTTCCCGATGCTGATTTTGCTGGCACTCATAATCCCTCCTAGAGCCGTCAAGTGCTTCATTCTACCACCTGACCGTACAACCGACCCCGTTCGGTTCACCCCCGTTCACTGTCGTTATTCCCGCTTTCGCGGGAGTCCATCCCGGCGTTGGGCAATGTACAATGTACCGACGCCGGGAGGTGTCAGAAAATGGGCGCATATACTGGCGCACAACTCCTTACCCGCTTGCTGGCCCTGGTCTTGGGGATGGCCGGCGGCTTGTGCCAGACCGTCTGGTCGCAGGTGGTAGGGATGCGGTGCGGCTCGGCGACGGTCGGCGAGTACGTATTGCATACCGAGTGTCTGGCCTGGACCGAGCTGTTCCTGCGCTTTCCCCAAGATATTGCTGCGCAAATGGTCAGCCTGACGCTGGCCTGCTCCATTGCCGGGTTTGTCGCCGGGCTCGGCGGAATGTGGCGGCCCCTCTGGGCGGCGCCGCTGTTCCTGCTGTTGGCGGCGGTGAATCTCGGCTTGGTGATATTCGCCGCCGCCGCCGCCGACCAGAAAAGCGTTGCCCTGATGCTGGCGTCCTTGTCGGTAGCGGTTCCCGCAATCTGCGGCGCGCTGCTCTGGTGGCGCGGGGAGTATCGCGTTCCGGGCCGCCGAAACGTCTCCCTCGGTGACATTCGGCCATAGACGGCGGATCTCGGGTCTGCTAAACCAAACGATGGCAGCCGACCATGACCAATCCCCGCCGCGACCAAACCCAGGGGCCGCCGCGCCCCGACGCCATTCCGCCTATCAGCGAGGCTCAGCTGGCCCGCCTGTGGCAGCGACGGGCTGCCCGCAGCCTCGCCTTGCGCACCGAGAGCGGACGGCGGGTCAAAGTGCTGTACCCCGGGCGACCCGGCGTTACCGCCGGCCCTGATTTCCGCAACGCCTTGCTGCTGGTGGAAGAGCAGGGACTGGTGCAGGGCGACGTGGAAGTTCACCTCCGCCAGCAGGATTGGCAGGCCCACGGACACCACCGCGACCCCAACTATAACGGCGTCGCCCTCCACGTAGCTTTGCAAGCCGGCCCGGAACCCTCTCGCACCCAGGGCGGCGGCGCTCCGCCAACGGTCAACCTCCGCGATCTGCTCGATGACGCTCAGGCAGAAGACGAAAGTGGGCGTGAAGTCCGAGCTCGGCTCTGGCGAATACTGACCCGGCACGGCTATCGGCAGCCGCAGCGCGCGGCAGAAATGACCGCCCTGCTGAACCGCGCCGGCGACGCCCGCTTTCTCTCTCACAGCAGCCGACTTCAAATGCTGATGCCGGAGCAGGGCCAGGAACAAACCCTGTGGGAAGCGCTCTGCGAGGCGCTGGGTTATCGTCATAACCGCCATCCTTTCCTGCGGCTGGCCGTCGCCGCGCCCATTGCCACGCTGACCGACATCGTCTGCAACCTGCCCGACCAACAACGCGGCCCGGCGCTGACCGCCTTCCTCTTAAGGATGGCCGGGTTCGCAAAAGGCCCCTTTCCCCGGAGCCTTGCCCCGGCCCTCGCTGCCAGCCAGTGGCGGCTCTTCCGGGTGCGCCCGCCCAATCACCCCAGGCGGCGGATTGCCGGCGCGGCAGATCTGGTCGCCCGCTTCGCCGATACCGGGCTGCTGACCGGATTGGCCCGCGCCGCCGACATCGGGAAACCGGCGACTCTTACCGCCGCCCTCACGGTGAAAGACGACGCCGGCAAGTCCGCGTTCATCGGCGCGGCGCGCGCCCGCGATATTGCCGTCAACGTAGTTTTGCCTCTGCTGCACGGCCGGCATACGTCGGCCGGCGACGCGACCGGAGCGCATGCCATGCTGGAACTCTATCGCGGTTACGGCTCCCTGGCCGATAATGAAATCACCCGCGAACTGGCCGCAGCATTGCAGGAACCGACCTGGGGACGCGTCGCCGACAACGCCCGACGACAGCAGGGCCTGATTCACCTGCAACGCCTGCTCTCCGGCGCTTCCTGACTCCAACCCTCTTTGGACGAGCGGAACGTCCGCCTCCGGTGAGGAGGGGTGAATGTCCCGCTAGTAGGCAAGGGGCACCGCCAGCGATACCCGCGGCTCTTCGCCCGTGTTGCGGATGATGTGGCCGTGTCCGGTCAGGTCTTCCGCCACCAGCACGTCGCCGGGGTTGAACTGCCGCTTTTCGCCGCTGGCAACTTCAATCTCTGCGCCGCCGGACATGAACACCACGTACTGATGCCGCGGCGCAGTGTGATAGTCCTGCCACCAGCCGGCCGGCCGCTGTCCTACCGTGATGTCGCCCGGGCCAACTTTATTGGCGATGTCGGCGAATTCGTCCGGAGTGAGCTCCTGGAAATGCGATTCCCCGTCATTGCCGGCATATATGCGTACAATCATCGCTTCTCTCCATCTACTCAGCCAGCGGCACGGCCAGCGATACCCGGAACTCGTCCCCAATGCTGCGGGCGATATGGCCGTGTCCGGTCAGGTCTTCCGCTACCAGCACGTCGCCGGGGAACATTCGCACTTTCTCCCCGTTCGCAACTTCAAACTCGGCGATGCCGTTGAGATTGACCACGTACTGACGGCGCGGCGCGTTGTGGTAGTCGGAAAAGCTGGGCGACTCCCGCCGGTTCACCACGATGTTGCCCGGGCCAACGTTGTTGGCGATGTCGGCGAACTGGTCGGCCGTCAGGCTTTCAAAATGGCTTTCCCCGTCGCTGCCCGTATATACCCTTACAATCTGCCCCATAAGAGAGCCTCCTCTGCGATAGTGCGGCGCATATTACCGGGTCAACTTGCCGGCGGCAACCTTGTTTGGCATAACGCCGCTGGCGACTACGGTATGTTTAACATAATCTGGCAATGGGAGGCGCTTGCAAAACGCTCTTTTCGCCGTTCGCACCTCAACCTTTCTGTCTCGCTCTTGCACTCCAAAACTCCGCGAAAATTGGGCGGAAGCGGGCGGTTGCGGCAGTACACCGGCATTGCGGAATATGTTATAATGTAGACAGACAGCGCGCGCCACAGACAGCGCGCGCCACAGACAGCGCGCGCCACAGACAGCGCGCGCCACAGACAGCGCGCGCCACAGACAGCGCGCGCCACAGACAGCGCGCGCCACAGACAGCGCGCGCCACAGACAGCGCGCGCCACAGACAGCGCGCGCCACAGACAAGGAAGGAGGCGCGCGTTGAAGCATTTGTCTAACTGACGGAACCCGGCGCCGGCCGGCTCGCTTTGAGCCGATGCCGGCCCGTTGCGTTTCCGTCCGATAAGCCCTCCGCCGTTCCTCTCCGACGCCGCCTTTGCTGGTGCGGGAGTGAATGACGTCGGAGGCAATTCAACCGACAACCCTTGAAAGGCAATCTCAATCTCAGTGAGGAGATTCTGTCAAATGAAAGCGAAAGTGAAGAGATTCAAGTGGTCAGCGCCGCTGGCCGTGGCGGCTTTGGCTGTGGTGGGCGCGCTGGCCCTTTTTGGCGTGGTGGCTTTGCCCAACGTAGGCACGGCCGACGCGCAGGCTAACCGATGTGCGGATGGTGGAGCCGGCTTTATCACTGCTCCGACTACGGCACCAGCGGCTCCGACGGTGACGGCGCGCAATATGGCGATGGCGGTTACGATTGCCGCTCCGGCCAGCAATGCCGATGCGACCGTGCTGGGCAGCCCGGAATATACCGGCTTCCAGATGGAGTACCGGAGGGGTAGTTCGGGAGCATGGATGGCCTTTACCGGCACGATTACACTGAACACGCGGGACCTTTCCGGGGCGGCGCTGATTACTGGGTTGGAGAACGGCGCAACGTACAACGTGCGGGTTAGGGTTACCTGCGGCCCAGGAACCGGGGAGTGGAGCGCGGCTTCGGGTGATGCGACGCCGGCGGCAACCGTGCCCGGCAAGGTGCGCAATTTGAAGGCGGTGCAGACGTATTACCAGAGTGCAGCGCCCGCCTGGGCAAGAGTCGTAGGCAGCTGGGATCCGCCGGCAGATGACGGAGGGAGCCCGGTTACCAGCTACAAGCTTGAGACGTTCTTGGGCGGAACGGGAGATGCCATCGCAGCCAATCCTACCAAGCAGACTACCCTTTCAAGCAATACATGGAAGAATCCAGGGGCTGCCGACCGAGGGGGCGACATCACAGGCGTGGGAGTTACTGTCGGCTCTGACATTGTTGCCGCTAACTTGTGGATAAGGTTCAAGGTGGCAGCGAATAATTCCGTCGGAACCGGCGCTGAGGAAATGGTTGACGTTCGGCTCGACCCTGATTTGGAACAAAAGTTGGAAGGTAGCCCCTACAAAGGCGCCATATCGTCAGACAGCACTACATCCGGGGCGACGCCCAAGCTGACGGTGAGGGTGACTAACCTGAAGAACACATTACCGGTGGGGGCCAGCGTAGTGCTGTTCCTGGAAGATGACTTCCAGGTTCCCGATTCCATTCCAGCCAGTTCGGTCTATTTCGTTGCCAACTCACCCGTCACTACCGCCACGGGCAACGGCGCGCCGGTGTACGCTACGGAGTCGCCGGAGATTGAAACCGACGATTACTTTGACGACGACAAGGACGACATCAGCATACGGGTAAGTATCCCCGACATGTGCACGGGAGATTCGGATGCCTGCCAGGGCGCCAATGGGGTCCAGGCTGAACAACACCTGACTATGGTCATCTTGAGCAGTTCGGGCATCAGGAACCCATCCGAAGCGGGGCAGCACACGGTAGCCTTCAATGTGCTGGGTTTCAACGATGAGGTACCCGGAATTACAGAGCCGGTCCAGGGGCGGATAGAGCGGATTAGGGATGCCAACGGCATGGAGCTCAGTGCCGCCGCGATTGCAGCCTCCACGACTCGTGACCTCCGCATTGGGCAAGGCGTGTACCTGCCCACCCTAGCCAAGATATCGCTGTCGGATGTGGACGGTGAGCGGGGTGATGAGGTGACGGTGTCGGGCAGCGGGTTCAACAACGGGGTTTCCGCGGCGGCCTATGTGAACCAGCGGATGGCGGCCAGGTTCGCCGTGGCGCAGTGGTGGGAGACGCTCAACTGCGCCGGCATGAAAGCGGCTATGGGGCCGGGAGCGGGCAACGAGTTCTGCTTCCACTACACGCTGGACACTGCGGCGATGACCTATACGGTAGCCGACAAGGACAAGGCGGCTAGCGACAAGGTGTTTGCCCGCTATCTGTGCGATGTGGGTATCATCGGCAAGGGAGAGCGGGTTGCCAGCGCTACCGTCGGCAGCGATGACCGGGTGGCGATACCTGTTACGGTTACGGTGCCGACGTTCAAGCCGGGCAACGACAACCTGATTTGCGTGGCGGATGGCGAAGGCCGTTCATCCGGCGCGGACTATGAGGACTTTGAGCTGCTGCCGTCTGTACGGGTGTCGCCTGCCGAAGCCGCTGTCGGGGATACGATAACCGTATTCGCGCAGGACTTTCCTACGCAGGGCGCCGGGTTCATGGAGTTGAAACTCGCCGGGCAGACTGTGATGAAGAGCGGAACCGGGGACGACAACGTTGGGGCGGTGTCTATCGTCAGCGTGTCGTCCACCAGCATCAGCTCGGATGGCTCGGCGACGGCTACGTTTGACCTGCCGCCGCATATCAACGGGGTGGCCTTGGAAGGCACCGTGCGGATTGATGCCAAGTGGGGCGATAAATCCGAGGACGCCAAGGTTACCATCCAGTCGGCGGTGCTCAACGCGAGCCAGCCGTCAGCACGACCTAATGAGATGGTTACGCTGACCTGCGTGGGCTTCGGGTCGGGTTCCGGCAACGCCATTATGGCGGAGAACATTACCTTGGACGGTGTGCCTTTGAAGGTGCATTCGGATTCGTTGGACAGCGATGGGGAGGTTCCCGTTTCCAGCGCCGGTAGGTGCGTCTTCGCCGTGGCCGTCTGGCCGGAGGCTGACGGCGGCGCCAACCCGGCTTTGACGCCGGGAGCCCATACCATCAAGGTCGTTGACCAGAACGGCTACACCGGCAGCGTGGTTATCACCATACCGGAGCCTGCCGTCAAGGTTACGCCGGCCGTTGCCGGGCCTCGGGATGTGGTTACCATCTCCGGCGAGAACTGGCCTGTGGACAACGCGGACAGCACCCGGCTTGATGCCATCACCATCACTGTTACCGATGGTGAACGGGAGCGGGAGTACAGCCAGTACGCCGATGGAACCGGGCGCTGGTTCGTTGAGCATCAGGTGAGCGGGGCGGTTAGCATTCCGTCCACCAGCCGCATTGAGGCCAAGTACAGCGACTTGGTGCGCTTGGGTGAGTATGCGGTGCCGGCGTCCATCATCACGATTGAGCCTGGTGAGTGTCAGCCGGGGGACAGCGTAATGCTGACTGCATCCCGGCTGCCGGTGCATTCCCGCATCGACCGGGTGGAAATCGGCGGGCGCGATGTGAAGCCTACCGGGGCGCCCAGCACTGACAGCGACGGCGCCGTTACCGTGGCGGGCGTCGTCTGTCCGGGCCTGGATGAAGGCCGGTACAGCGTGCTGCTGGAGGTTGAAGAAACCGTGGCCATCGGCGAGCTGGAAATCTTGTCTGAGGGCCCCTTGGGGCAGGAGACGCCGGTAGCCGAAGCCTTGGCTCCGCTGGGCGACAGCCTGGCGGCGGTGTTCTACTTTGACGGCATCGGCAAGGAGTGGCTGTTTTACGACAGCCGTCCGGAGTTCGCCGAGCTGAACACCTTGACGGAGCTGGTAGCCGGCGAACCCTACTGGGTGCTGGTCACCGAGGACGTTGAGGACGTAGCCCTGGGCGGCAAGAGCCGCAGCCTGACGTGCAGCGCCGGCGGCAACTGCTGGAACCTGATGGTCTGGTAGGCTGGCGGAAAGCCGCGCTTACCAGGTAGTCGGGAAACGGCGCCCGTCCACCTCGTTAACGAGGTGGACGGGCGCTTCTTTCGCCGGAATGACGGTTGTGGGGACAGCTCAAATAGCGCTAGCGGTTGCGCCGGCCGGCTTGCCGCCGTACACTGGCCGACATAATCCCCTTTCGTACAGGCATTATGGAGACAAACTATGAGCGAACTGGATGCTCGCTATGCACGCGGGCAGGAAACTCGGCGGATGTTCGGCGGCGGACAGATTACGGGCGGGTCGTCGCCGGGCGCATGGGACATCGCGCCGGATTTGGAGCGCATTCTGGGCGAAGCGCTCTTCGGAACCATCTGGCAACGGCCGGCGCTGACCCCGGCGCAGCGGGAGATGATTACGCTGTCCAGCCTGATTGTGCTGAACCGGGAAACGCAGCTGCGGCGGCACCTGGGCAACGCGCTGAACATAGGGCTGACGCCGGAGCAGATTGTGGAGCTGATTATCCACGATACCTGGTACGGCGGCGCGCCGGCCGGCATCCAGGCGCTCACCATCTGCAAGTCGGTGTTCGAGGAGCGTGGGATTGACTTTACGCCGGCCCGCATCCACGATAGCAGCGAAGACCCCGATAGCCTGTTTCAGCGCGGCGATGAGTTTCGGCGCAACTATATGGGGGCCGGCGGGGCGCGGCCGGCGCCGCCAACCCAGGCGGAGGCCGCGCTGGGGCGCATCACCGGCGAATACTATTGGGGCGCGACGTGGACGCGGCCGGGCTTGGACTTGCCCAGCCGCTGCATCTGCACGATGACCTGCCTGGCGACGCTGGGACGAGAAGGGCCGCTGCGCAGCCACATTCGGGGCGCGCTGAACATCGGCTTTACCCAGGACCAGGTTATTGAGGTGTTCGGGCACATGACGCTGTACTCGGGCATCCCTTTCTCGCGGGGAGCTATGGACATCGCCAACGAGATTTTTGCCAACGGGTAACTAGACGGAGTAGCCAACCTCGGCGCAGCCGGGAAGCCAGGAGTGGCCGTTGTTGGTCAGCAGCTCTTCGCCGTGAGGCGGGCCGCTCATGCCGGGCAGATAGCGATAGGGCGCGGGCGCGCCGGGCAAGTCAAGGCTGTCGATTATGGGGTCGATGATGCTCCAAGCCAGCTCTATCTCATCGTTGCGGGTGAAGAGGGAGGCGTCGCCGGCGATGACGTCCAGCAGGAGCCGCTCGTAGGCGTCCGGTATGTCAATGCCGGCAAAGTCATCGTGGTAATGAAACTCCAGGTCAACGGCCCTCATCTCCAGCCCGGCGTCGGGCACTTTGGATTGGAACTCCAGACGCATCCCTTCGTTGGGCTGGATGCAGATTGACAGGGTGTTGCCGGGAATTGCCGCGTCATCCGGCGCCGGGAACAGCATATGGGGCGGCGAGTGGAACTGTATGACCATCTCGGTGCTTTTCCGCGACAGCCCTTTGCCGGAGCGCAGATAGAAGGGCACTCCCTGCCAGCGCCAGTTGTCAATGAACAGCCGCAGGGCGGCGTAGGTGGGGGTCTGCGAACCCGGCGCGACTCCCGGTTCCAGGTGATAGCCGTCGTACTGACCGATGACCAGGCTGCGGTGCAGCTCGCGCAGAGACATCCGGCGCACTGAGCGCAGCACTTTCGCCTTTTCGTTGCGCAGCGCGTCGGCCTCAAAGGCATAAGGGGGGTCAATTGCAATCAGGGTCAGTAGCTGCAACAAGTGGTTCTGGAACATATCGCGCAACACGCCGGCCCGGTCGTAGTACTCTCCCCGCTCTCCTACCAGCGCCTCCTCTGCCACCGTAATTTGCACCTGGTCGATGTAGTTGCGGTTCCAGATGGGTTCAAAGATGGCATTGGCGAAACGAAACACGAGCAGGTTTTGCACCGTCTCCTTGCCCAGGTAGTGGTCAATCCGATAGACCTGTTCCTCCCGAAACGCCTGGTGAACCTGCGCGTTGAGCCGTCGGGCAGTAGCCAGGTCGGAACCGAAGGGCTTTTCCACCACAACGCGCCGCCAACCGGCGTCTTCATCGGCAAGGCCGGCCGCGGCGAGGCCGGCAATGGCCGGCTCATACAGGCCGGGGGCTAGGGCCAGATAGAAAAGGCAGTTGATCCCGGAATCGGGATAATCGGCCAGCTCAGACACCCGCCGCCCCGCTGCGGCCAGCGAATCGGCGGCGGTTACATCGGCGCTTAAGTAGCTGAGCCGCGCTGCGAACTCATCCCAATCCGCCGGGGCGGCATTGCCGGCGCTGGTCTGCCGCAGCCAGTTGCGGAACTGATCGTCGGTCATCTCGTTGCGAGCCACGCCGACGATGCGGACATTGCCGGGCAGACGCCCTTTGCGATACAGGCTGAAAATCGCCGGCCCCAGCTTCTGATGAGTCAGGTTGCCGCTGGCGCCCAGTATCACCAAAGCGGTAAGGTCGGAGCCGGGGTCGTGAGCCAGATTGGCGCCGGCGGTCATTGTCATTGGGAACCGGCCTCGCGCACGAGATGGCCGCCGAACTGATTGCGCAGGGCCGCCAGCATCCGGCCGCTGAAGGGTTCATCCTGACGAGAGCGGAACCGCTGGTAAAGGGCCGCTGTGATGGTAGGCGTGGGCACGGCCAGCTCAACGGACTCATTGACAGTCCAACGGCCTTCGCCGGAATCCTCAACGTACGCTGACAGGTTTTCCAGGCCGGGGTCGGCTTCCAGGGCCAGCACTGCCAAGTCGAGCAGCCACGACCGCACAACGCTGCCGTGCTGCCAGGTTCTGGCGATGGCGGCCAAGTCAAGGTCAAAGTCGGATTGCTTGGCTTGCAGCAGCTCAAAGCCCTCGGCGTAGGCTTGCATCATTGCGTACTCCACGCCGTTATGCACCATTTTGGTGAAGTGTCCGGCGCCGGTGGGCCCAACATGGCTGTAGCCTTGATTCGGGGCCGGGGCCAGGGTCTGGAATACGGGTTCGAGGCGTTTGAAAGCTCGGGCGTCGCCGCCTACCATCAGGGAGTAGCCGTGCGCCAGGCCCCAGACGCCGCCGCTGGTGCCGGCGTCCAACAGATGGATGCCGCGCTGGGACAGCATTTGACCCCGGCGCATAGTGTCCTTGTAGTTGGCGTTGCCGCCGTCGATTACGACATCGTCGGTGTCCAGCAGGTCGGCCAACTCGTCAATCACAGCGTCGGTGACGGCGCCGGCGGGCAGCATGACCCACACTGCTCGCGGCGCGGTCAGACGGCTCACGAGGCCGGGCGTAGCATCCGCCGCCGTCGCGCCGCCGGATGCTGCCGCTGCCACTGCCTGAGTGTCTTGGTCATACGCTACCACACTGTGCCCGCCGTTCAGCAGCCTTTGGGTCATGTTGGCGCCCATGCGGCCTAAGCCAATCATTCCTATTTCCACGATGTTATTTTCCCCTTTTACAGCATATCGGTCAGACGACGAAGCCCATCGGCGGGGTTGCCGTCCAGCCGGATAGATACGGCGCGGCGGCCGAGCTGGCGCAAAGCCTGCAAGTCTCCCAGCGCCTGAGCGTCGGCCAGCGTTCCGAAACTGAATGAGCAGCCGGGTATGTCCAGGTCGGCGTCGTGCTGCTGGGTCAACTGGAGGAATATGCCGGAGTTGGGGCCACCCTTGTGCAGCTGCCCGGTAGAGTGGAGGAACCGGGGGCCGTAGCCGGCTGTGGTGGCGATGCCGTGCTTGCGCATGACCCGGCGGCGCAGTTCGTATATCCCGCTCTCGATGCCGTCCGCGTCGGGAAGGTAGGCCATTATCGCCAGATAGTCGCCGGGGTGGGATTGCGCCAGCAGTTCAGACAGGCGGCCGGCGGCGTCCGACTGATGCTCCGGGAGCTTGCCGGTTTCCCGGTAACGGTCAAGGACGCTGATGGTGCGGTCTTTCGCGCTCTGCACGTCGGGCTGGTTGAAAGGATGTATCCCCAGAATATGCCCGGCGATGGCCGTTGCGTACTCCCAGCGGTAGAACTCGGCGCCCAGGTCGTAGGCGTCCGTAAGTTCCAGCTGCGCAGTGGGATGACCGTCGGATTTCAGCCGCTGCATCGCCTGGTTGGTGGCCCGGGCTTCCGGTGAATCATCGTCCGCCAGGCGCAGTTGCACGAAAAGCCGGTCGGCGCCGTAAGTATCGGGCGATTCCAGAGGTTCGGCAGCCACCGGGATGACGCCGGCGCCGTTCTTGCCCGTGCTTTCGGCCAGCAATTGCTCCGCCCACAGTCCGAAGCCGGCCAGTTTCGGAGACGCTACCAGAGTGAGTTTGTCGCGTCCCTGCCTGGCCAGCGTACCGATAACTGTGCCCAGCCAAGCGCCGGGGTTGTCAGCGACGGGGCCGGCGGACAGACAGCGTTGCTGCACAATCGCCGCCGGTTCCAACAGGCGGGCCAGGTTCACGCCGGTCAACGCCGCCGGAACAAGGCCGAAGTGCGAAAGGACGGAATAACGCCCCCCGATGTCGGGGTCGTTGATGAAAGCCCGGCGGAAGTTCTCCGACTGGGCCAGTTCGGCCAGGGCGGTGTCGGGGTCGGTTACCGCGATGAAATTGTCGCCGGCGCGTTCTACGCCGACGCTGCTCTCAACCAAGCTGCGGAAATGCGCGTAAAATGCCAGCGGCTCCGTAGTCGTTCCCGATTTGGAAGACAGCACGAAGATGGCGCGCGCCGGGTCGATGGCCGCCGTAGTGGACGACACCCATGCCGGCACCGTACTGTCCAGCGTGAGCAGACGAGGGTAGTTGCCAGACACGGGAGAGCCGATGATTTGACGAATCACCTCCGGCCCCAGGCTGCTGCCGCCCATTCCCAGCAGGACTACGTGGCGATAGCCGGCGCCGCGAATGGAAGCGGCGAACTCGTCCAGCTCGGTGGTTTTGCCTCGGCTGTCCGCCGGCAGAGTAAGCCAGGCCAGCCGGTCGACAATCTCCGTAGGAGCATCGCTCCAAAGGGTGTAGTCGCGGCCGTGCAGCCGCTTCGGAACGTTATTATCATCCAGCTGCGCAGCCATCTGCGCCACCGCCGGCGTATAGTCGCCAAGGTGATAACGGTCGGTCGTCATCGCAACTGCCTCGCCATTCCTGCGCTCGTCATATTGCGCCATTCTAGCATATCCTGCCGGGGTATAATCAGCGCGAAGTCTTTGCCCTTGCGAGCCATTAAGCATGCCCAACGTGAACCGACCCACTGGCCCGAACGAACCCACCGCCAGCGTTATCAACCTCCACGAGCTGGACGTGCATTGCCTGGACTGGGGCGGCCAGGGCGCGCCGATGCTGGCCTTGCACGGCCTGGCATCTTCCGGCCATTGGTACCGCCGCCTGGCCCCCCGGCTGTCGAACGACTACCGCATCATCGCGCCCGACCAGCGCGGACACGGGGCGACGACACAAGCTTCGTCGGGCTACGATTGGCAGACGCTGGCGGAGGACGCCGTGCGCCTGTTGGACCATTTCGGCATCGGGCAGGCCGCCGTGCTGGGACATTCCTGGGGCGGCCACGTAGCCAGCAATCTGGCCGTGCGCTTCCCGGAACGGGTCAGCCGATTGGTGATGATTGACGGCGGCTTTCAGGACGGCGGCCTGCTGCCCAACCCGACCTGGGAAGCGTTCCGGCAGAGATTGGCGCCGCGCCGGGTGGCCGGAACGCGCGCCGACTATCTGGCGCAGCTGGCCGAGAACCTGTCATTCTGCTGGGGCGACGACCTGGCCGACATCGCGCTGACCATGGTGTATGAGGGGCAGGACGGTCGGATGCGGGACAATCTGCGCCCTGAAAATCACGCCCAGGTACTGGAAACGATGTGGAATTACCCGCCGTCGGTAGCGCTGCCGCAGGTAAAGGTTCCCACGCTGGTGGTTGCGGCCGGCCCGCGCGCCGACCGGGTCAACTCAGAGTTCTCCCGTCAGCGCGAGATTATGGTCGCCGCCGCTGAATCCGCCCTACCCAACGGCAAGGTTCACTGGATACCCGACACCATTCACGACATCGGCTATCACAAGCCGGCGGAATTGGCGGCGGTGATACGGAGTTTTCTATCCGGCTAATCCGCCGCAGCCGGCGAAAGCCCATCCGCGCCGATAACTTCGCCGCCGACGGGGGCAACGTCAACGCTGGGGCCGGACAGGCCGTAATTGATGGCGTAGAGCTGGGCGTACACGCCGCCGGCTTCCAGCAGCGCATCGTGGGAGCCCACCTCGGAGACCCGGCCCCGGTCCAGCACCACTATCTTGTCGGCGTTGCGGATGGTGGACAGACGGTGCGCGATGACGATGGACGTGCGGCCTTTCAGAATCCGGTTCAGCGCCTGCTGTATCAGCAGTTCCGTGTGGGTGTCAATGTTGGCGGTGGCCTCGTCCAGCACCAGGATACGAGGGTTGCCTACGATGGCGCGGGCGAAGCTGATGAGCTGCCGCTGCCCGATGCTCAAGTTGACGCCCCGCTCGGCCAGTTCCGAGTCATAGCCTTGATCCAAGTCCATGATGAAGTCGTGGGCGCCTACCGCTTCGGCCGCGGCGACAATCTGCTTATCGGAAACGTCCTCGTTCTGGTAGCGGATGTTCCCGCGCACGGTGCCGGAGAACAGGTACGGCTCCTGAAGCACCATGCTCATCTGATGCACCAGCGACTCCCGCGTTACGTCCCGAAGGTCGTAGCCGTCAACGGTGATTGAGCCGCCGGTTACATCTGCGGAACGATGCAGCAGGTTGACCAGCGTGCTCTTGCCGGCGCCGGTGGAACCGACCAGGGCCACGTTTTCGCCGGCCTTGATGTGCAGGTTGACGTTGCGCAACACCTCAACGCCGGGGACGTAGTGGAAGTTCACGTTGTTGTAGCGAATTTCGCCCCGTACTTCCGGCAGCGTCACCGCATCGGGTTTGTCCAGGATGTCCGGCTCCAGGTCCAGCACTTCGAAGATGCGTACGCCGGCGGACATGGCCCGCTGGAGTTGGCTGTACTGCATGGTCAGCTGTCGGATTGGCTCAAAGAAGCGCTGAATCCAGAATGCGAAAGCCACCAGCGTTCCCACTTCCAGCGCGTCCAGTCGCAGGAGCCAGCTGCCGAACAGCACCACGCCCAGCCCAATGCCCAGGCCGATGAGCAGCTCAACCAGCGGTTGCAGCATTCCGGAATAGCGGGCCGCCTCCAGATTCGCGTCCAGGTACTCCTGGTTCAAGGTGCGGAAGTGCGCCATGTTCTCGTCCTGGCGATTCAGGCTCTGGACAACGCGGACGCCGGTGATGTTCTGGTTGTACTCGCCGTTGACCATGGCGATGGCGCGACGGATGCGCATGAAGGAATGGCGGGCAAAACGCTGCCAGTACATCATTATCAGCGTCAGCGCCGGCACCACAATCATGCACACCAGGGCCAGCTGCCAACTCACTATCAACATCAGAACGATGATGGCGGCCACCGTTACCAGTTCGGCCAGGGCCAGGGCCAGCAGTTCAAAGGTCTCCTGCAATTGCAGCACGTCGGACTGCATCCGGGACATGATGCGGCCGATGGGGGTGCGATGGTAGAAGGCGCTGGACTGGTTTTGCAGGTGGCTGAACATCCCGGAACGCAGGTCGTAGAGGATGTGCTGGCCGGTGCGGGAAATGAAGATGAACTGCAAACGGTTGGAAATGAAGTGGATGACCGTAACGACCATGAAGGCGGCACCGATGATATGCACCCGACCGACTTCGCCGGCGGCCACGGCCCAATTGATGCCCCACATAATGAGCAGGGGGATGCTGGCGTTGACCGCCGCGTACACCAGCAGTGACGCCAAAGCAATCAGCGCGTAGGCGCGATAGGGCTTGATGAAGGTCATAAAGCGCATTACGACCTTGTTGTCATAAACGCGGCCCACCACATCTTCGTCGGTCAGGTTGTCGTTGGACGGAGCGAACATACTGTCTGCGGAGGTGCCGCGCATCCCCCGCATCATGCCGCCGCCGATTCCGCCGCCGCGCATCATAGGGCAGCCCTCCCATCGGCCATAGCCGGCACCGCCGCCTCCAGCAGGACTTCTTCCTGGGGGCGCAGTTGCAACTCGTAGATGCTCCGGTAGATGCCGCCGGCGCGTATCAGCTCATCATGGGAACCGCGCTCGGCGATGACGCCTTTGTCCAACACCAGAATCTGGTCGGCTTCCCGAACCGTGCTCAAACGATGGGCGATGACGAAGGTGGTGCGGCCTTTCATAACCTCCACCATAGCGCGGTGAATCTGGCGCTCGGTTTCCACATCCACGCTGGAGGTGGAGTCGTCCAGAATCAGCACGGGCGGGTCAATCAGGATGGTGCGGGCGATGGACAGCCGCTGCCGCTGTCCGCCGGAAAGCGTAGCGCCGCGTTCGCCCACCCAGGTATCGTAACCGTGCGGCAGGGCCATAATCTGGTCGTGCAGCTGCGCCACTTTGGCCGCGCGTTCCACATCTTCATGGGTAGCCTCGCTCACGCCGTAGGCGATGTTGTCGCGGATAGACGCGCTGAACAGATACACATCCTGGTGGACGATGCCCACGTTATGGCGCAGGGACTGGAGGGTGTACTCCCGGATGTCGGCGCCGTCAATGGTAATCCGGCCGCTGGTAACATCGTAAAAGCGGGGCAGCAGGTTGACGACCGTAGTTTTGCCGCTGCCGGGGGCGCCAAGGATCGCGGTAACCTGCCCTGGCTTGGCGTCCAGGTCAACCTGCCGCAAAGCGGGGGAGCGATCTTCATAGGAGAACGCTACGTTTTCAAAGCGAACGTGGCCGTCGGCCTGTTTCAGCTCTCTGGCGTCAGGCCGCTCGGATACCGGCGACACCGCGTCCAGCACGCTGAACAACCGCTGCCCCGATGATATGGCTCGAGAGAAGGTGTTGATAATCTGCGCGGAAGCTCGGATTGGGAAGGTCAGCTGGTTGAGGAAAAGCAGGAAAGCGGCCAGCTCGCCGGCGGTCAATTCGCCCCGGATAATCAGCCATCCGCCCAGCCACAGGATGATGCCCAAAGCAAAGGTGAAATACAGCGTCATCCAGGCGCTGTTGGTGCCCTGCATCCGCTCGGCGTCATAGTACTCCGCGCGCAGTTCCTCGGCCTTGCGGTTATACTTGCGTCGCTCGTAATTCTCCGAGGCAAAGGCTTTCACCACGTGCATACCGGCCAGGTTTTCCTGCAACACGGTTACGGATTCACCCATTACTTCCTGCACGTGGAGCCATTTGCGGCGCAGCGCCCGCATTACGAATGCGGAGCGCAGCACGATAGCCGGCACGAAAATCATGCTGACCAGCGCCAGCTCCCAATTAATGGTGAAAAGATACGCCGGTATGGCGACGATGCGAACCACTACGTCCAGCGAGCGAATCATCCCCAAGTTGACGAACCGACGCATCGCTTCCACATCGGCAGTTGCCCGGGACATCAGGTCGCCGGTGTGTTCCTTATCGTGGAACGCGAAGCTGACGTTCTGCAACTTGTCGTACAGCAGGTTCCGGCAGTCGAAAGAGACCTTTTGCGACAGCGATTCGGTAGTGTAGGTACGCCCGAAGTCGCAAAATCCCCGGGCCAGGCTGACCGCCAGAATGCCAACTCCGTAGAAGGCCAGGGCAGTGATGGTAAAGTCCAGCTCGAACAACGCCTTGCTGTCCGGGTTCTGCCCAACCATGGTGTCGATGGCCTGGCCGAAGAGTATGGGCAGCGCCATAGAGAAGCCGATGGCGGCCAACGCGCTGATGTACGCCAAGCTTAACCGGGTAGGATAACGGGCCGCCATCCCGATGATACGCAGAAGAATGCCCATCAGGCGGCCCGCCTAATGAGAATTGATACCATAGGCTGCCTAATATACACCCGGTATAGGGCGAGGGCAAGTTTGGCGACGGCGTTCCAGACCCGCGCCGAACCGGGCCAATCACTTCCATAAAAACGGCAGGGGCCGGCCCGAAGACCCGCCCCTGCCGTCGCCGTTCCCCGACTATCGGGTAAGCGCAGCGTGTACGCCAGCCTACCAGACCATCAGGTTCCAGCAGTTCCCGCCGGCGCTGCACGTCAGGCTGCGGCTCTTGCCGCCCAGCGCTACGTCCTCAACGTCCTCAGTGACCATCACCCAGTAGGGTTCGCCCGCTACCAGCTCCGTCAACGTGTTCAGCTCGGCGAACTCCGGACGGCTGTCGTAGAACAGCCATTCCTTGCCGATGCCGTCAAAGTAGAACACCGCCGCCAGGCTGTCTCCCAGCGGAGCCAATGCCTCGGCTACCAGCGTCTCCTGCCCCAAGGGCCCCTCAGACAGGATTTCCAGCTCGCCGATAGCCACGGTCTCTTCAACCTCCAGCAGCACGCTGTACCGGCCTTCATCCAAACCTGGACAGACGACGCCCTCTACGGTAACGGCGCCGTCGCCGTCGGTGCTGGGCGCCCCGGTAGGCTTCACATCCCGACCGCCGATTTCCACCCGGTCGATGCGGGAATGCACCGGCAACCTGGACGCCGACAGCATCACGCTGTCCCCCGGCTGACACTCCCCAGGCTCAATCGTGATGATGGACGCCGGCACGGCGTACTCACCCAGGCGCACCAGGTCGCTGTACTTGGCCTCAATCCGGCTGGTGGACGGGATGCTGACAGCCCCGCTCACCTGATGCTCAACGAACCAGCGGCCGGTTCCGTCGGCGTACTGGCTGTACTCCCGTTCCCGTTCGCCGTCCGTAACGGTGATGGTGATGGCGTCCAGCCGAGTGCTGTCCGGGTTGTCCACGGGCCAGTTCTCCCCGGAGATGGTAACCACATCCCGAGGCCCGGCAACGACCGGCGTTACCTTCACGTCAGGCTCCGGGATGGTAATGACCACGCTGCCGGTGTAGCCGTTCTGGTCGACAACCTTGATGGTATGGGCTCCCGGCGTCAGCGCCGGGTTGGCGCCTCCACCAGACTCCGGCCAAATGGCTGCTGCGAAAACGCACCGTCCAGCGCTGGACACGGGAACCTCCCCATCGCTGTCCAACGAATCCGAGTGCACCTTCAAAGGCACCCCGTCCAGGGTAATCTTCTCCGCCATAATGGCGTTGCCGGAACCGGAACCGAAGCCGACGCAGGTCAGCGTAACCATCTCGTTGGGCCGCGCTGACGGCTGGCTCACGTTGAGCACCGCCGACTGGATAGTAACCTTGGCGTCCTCGGACTTGTCGCCCCATTTAGCGTCAATCCGCACCGTTACTCCCAGCGACACCCCGTTGACGTCCGGCGGCAGGTCAAACGTCGCCGTCGCCGAACCGTCCTGGCCGATGCTGGTGGACGACACATCGCCCGCGAACACCTCGCCGCCCAGCTTCAACTCCTTGAACCCGGCCCCAACAGTGGGAAAGTCCTGGGCGAAGACCGTTATCGTATCGCCCACCCTGGCCTCGGTAGGCGACACCCGGATGGACGGCAGCAGCTCAAAGTCTTCGTAGTCCACGCCGGACGTGCGGCCTTCGCCGTCTTCCACGCAGATGAGGTTGTCGTTGCCCGGCTTGAAGGTCGGAGCCGTAACCTCAAAGGTAATGGCCGCCTTGTCATCGCTGCCCACCGTAGCGGCAGCCAACTCGGTGCCAGCGTCAACGATGCCCACTTCGCACAGGTGGCGGGCGAAGACCTTATCGCTGGCCGCCTTGTCTTTGCTCGCCACGGTGTAGGTCATATCGGAGGAGTTGAGGGTGTAGTGGAAGCAGAACTCGTTGCCGGCGCCGGGGCCCATGGCTGCTTTCATCTTATCGCAGTCCAGCGTCTCCCACCATTTAGCCACGGCGTAGCGGGCCGTCTTGCGCTGGTTGACGTAAGCGACGGCGGAAACCCCGTTGTTGAACCCGCTGGCGTTGACCGTCAGCTCGTCGCCGCGCTCGCCGTCCGTGTCGGAGAGGGAGATTTTGGCCACGGTTGGCAGGTACACGCCTTGCCCATTGAGGAGAGTACGAGTCGTGGATGCAGCAATCTCGGCAGCGCTGAGTTCCATACCGTTGGCATCCCTAATCCGATCTATCCGCCCTTGGGACAGCCTTCGCGTTCCGGGAACGTCATCGTTGAATCCCAGCACATTGAAAGCCACTGTGTGCTGCCCCGCTTCGGACGGGTTCCTGATACCCGAACTGCTCAGGATGACCATGGTCAGGTCTTGCTTATACTGGATCCCATTGGGGCCTTTGCAGTCGGCCGAGTCTCCCGTGCACATATCGGGGATGCTTACCCGGATGCTGATGTCGTCCTTGTCATCGTCAAAGTAGTCGTCGGTTTCAATCTCCGGCGGCTCCGTGGCGAACACCGGCGCGCCGTTACCCGCGGCGACCAACTTCGGAGAGTTGGCCACGAAATAGACCGAACTGGCTGGAATGGACTCCGGAACTTGGAAGTCATCTTCCAAAAACAGCACCACGCTGGCCCCTACCGGCAAGTCGATGGTCAGGTCAGTTACCTTCACCGTCAGCTTGGGCGCCGCTCCGGACGTAGTGCTGTCCGACGATATGGCGCCGAGGTAGATGTCATGTTCCACCACATCTTCCGCATCGGTGCTGATTCGGATATCAACCATTTCCTCGGCGCCGGTTCCTACGGCGTTGTTGGCTGCCACCTTGAACCTCATCCATTGATTAGGGGCAGTATTAGTACCTGTATCAACTCTCGCGTCTGTGATATCGCCCCCTCTATTGGCGGCATTCCGGTTCTTCCATGTGTTGCTTGAAAGGAAAGTGATTTTGGTAGGATTGGCTGCGATGGTATTTCCCGTTCCGCCCTTGAACGTCTCAAACTTGTAGCTGGTAACCGGACTACCGCCATCGTCCGCCGGCGGATCCCATTCGACATTGAAGACGCTCCAGTCATTACTCCATCTGATACTGTCCGCTGACCGAAGATAATATCTTTGCACCGCCTTCAAATTCCTTACTTTGCCGGGCACGGTTGCCGCCGGCGTCGCATCACCCGAAGCCGCGCTCCACTCCCCGGTTCCCGGGCCGCAGGTAACCCGAACCCGCACGTTGTACGTAGCGCCGTTCTCCAACCCGGTAATCAGCACTGCCCCGGAAAGGTCCCGCGTGTTCAGCGTAATCGTCCCGGTAAAGGCCGTCCAGGCTCCCGAACTACCCTTACGGTACTCCAGGTCGAACCCGGTATATTCCGGGCTGCCCAGCACGGTCGCATCGGCATTGCTGGCTGGGGCGGCAATATCCACCGCCATCGCCATATTGCGCGCCGTCACTGTCGGAGCCGCCGGCGCCGTAGTCGGAGCAGTAATAAAGCCTGCCCCGCCATCAGCACACCGGTTAGCCTGGGCGTCGGCAATGCCCGCACTGGGCAAAGCCACCACGCCAAAAAGCGCCAGCGCGCCCACCACCGCCAAAGCCGCCGACACCAACGGCGCCGACCAAGTTAGTTTTCTCATTTTGCTTCGCATTTGACAGAATCTCCTCGCGGGATTGTCGTTCAAGGGTTGTCGGTTCAATGACCCTCACCACCATCATTCACCCGCTCCCGCGCCAGCAAAGCCGGCGTCAGGAGGAACGGCGGAGGGCTTACCGGACGGAAACGCAACAAGCCGGCATCGGCTCAAAGCGAGCCGGCCGGCGACCGGGTTCCGTCAACTAGACAGATGCTTCAACGCGCGCCTCCTTCCTTGTCTGTGGCGCGCGCTGTCTGTGGCGCGCGCTGTCTGTGGCGCGCGCTGTCTGTGGCGCGCGCTGTCTGTGGCGCGCGCTGTCTGTGGCGCGCGCTGTCTGTGGCGCGCGCTGTCTGTGGCGCGCGCTGTCTGTCTACATTATAACATACTTAGCAATGCCGGTGTACTGCCGCAACCGCCCGCTTCCGCCCAATTTTCGCGGAGTTTTGAGGTTACAGGGCGCAATGGAAGTCGGATGGACGGTTGAGGTCAAAGGCAGTCACAAAGCGAAACGGATTATTTCGGCGCCGACTTGCGCCGGCAACCCCTATGTTGACGCAGGCCACCCAACTTGCGTAAAATCGACCTACCGTCTCACCAACCCCGCGTGGAGGTCACATCCTTATGCCCATCACACAGAACGGCGCCGAACTCACCGTTGCTATCTCCGAAAAGGCCGCCGACAAAATCAAGTATTTCGCCCAGAAAGAAGGCATGACCGACAACGTCGGCCTGCGCGTTGCGGTCAAAGGCGGCGGTTGCTCCGGGCTTACCTACGACCTTACCATCACTGACCAGGAACGCGAGTCCGACAAAATCGTCGAGCAGTACGGCGTCAAAGTCATGGTCGACAAAAAATCCTACATCTACCTCGTTGGAACCCAGCTCGACTTCTCCGACGGCCTCAATGGAAAAGGCTTCGTCTTTGAAAACCCCAACGCCAAGAAAGCCTGCGGCTGCGGAACTTCCTTTGCCGTCTGACGCCCGAAGCCGACTAACTATCCCATGCAGCGGGGCGGGTTTATAGCCCGCCTTTGCCCTTAAATCCGAGGTTCGTAATGCCGTCCACCGTCGCCGATGCCATCACCGCCCCGGAGCTCCGGGCCGCCACCCGACAAGCCGCACTATTCGCCAACGACGCGGGCATCCTACGCCTCACCGGCGAGGACGCCCGCGACCTGCTCAACCGTCTGTCCACCAACCTCATTGACCCCAGCAGCGAACCCGGAGCAACTGCCGTCACAGTCCTCACCAGCGACCGGGGCCGCATCGTCGACCTCGTGTACGTCGTACACTGCGGCGACCATCAACTCCTGCTGACCAGCCCCGGCCAGCAGCAAAACGTCATTAACTTCCTCGATAAGTACACCATCATGGAAGACCTGGACGTTGCAGACATCACCGACCAAACCAGCCTGCTCACTCTCACCGGCCCGCGCGCCGACGAAATCCTGCGCCAGACCCCTCACGACGGCGCCCTGGTAATACAACACCCGCCCAACCCGGACGATCCCCACACGCAACCCACCTATCACCTGCTCATTGACGACGCCGATGCCGCCTCCCGCATCGCCGCCGCCATGGAATCCGGCGGCGCCATCAGTATCAGCGCCGGCAGCGCCGAAGCCCTCCGCATCATCCAAGGCCGCCCGGCCTACGGATCAGAAATGAGCGACGCCTACAACCCACTGGAGGCCGGTCTCATCGGCGTAATCGACTTCCATAAGGGCTGCTACATCGGCCAGGAAGTCATCGCACGACTGGACACCTACCAAAAGGTTCAAAAATACCTGGTATCCTTGCAGTTCGAGGCGGCGGATGCTGATGTGAATACTGCATACTCCACTGAAGGCATCGTTGCCGCTTTGCCCGGCGTTCGCCTGAATGACGACGAGGGCAAAGCCATGGGCCTGGTAACCTCGGCAGCCCTCAGGCCCACTCCCGCCGGCGATGACTTGATTGGGCTGGGCTACGTCCGAACCGCCGCAGCGCAACTTGGCCGGCGACTTAACCTGGCATCCGATGGTGAAGCATCCGGTTTCGTCGCCATAATCACTGGCCAACCCCAGTTCCTCGGAGGCGAAAAGCAAAGCCCGGGCGCCTAGTCAGCCCAATCCGGATTAGAAGCAAAGTGGGCAGGACCGGCTCTCAATACGGTAGGCTTTGCTAAATGGCCTCTGCCGTATTAACCTCTATCCGCCCATCCGGACCCGCCGTCAGCAGCGACCCGAAACGGTAGCCGCGTTGCCGTATCGCATCGCTCCCGCCTTCGTTGCGGTCAAGCGCCGTCATCACCAAGCCAACCCTGCAGCCAGCCTCTTCAGCAGCCTCAATAGCGTGAAACAAAGACCCACCGGTGGTGCAAGCATCGTCCACAATGGCCACCGACGTTCCGGACGGAGGCAGAGGCCCTTCAATCAGCCGCCCAGTGCCATGCCCTTTTGCCTCCTTGCGCACGATAAATGCAGGGATTGGCGCACCGCGTTGCCACGATGCCATCGCCACCGCCGACACGATTGGATCAGCTCCCAACGTCGGCCCTCCGATGGCCGCAACATCCGCGCCGCCCATCAAGCGTAAAAACGCATTGCCCAGCAGATGCGCCCCTTCCGGATCCAGGCTCAGTAGCCGGCCGTCAAAATAATAGCCGCTCTTGCGCCCCGAGGACAGCGTGAAGTCGCCGTACCTGATGGCCCTACGCTCCAACGCCAGCTCCAACAAGCGCGCGGCCATTTGCTCCTGTTCACTCGTCATTTCCCCTACACTCCGTGCGGTAAAGGTCGTTCTCTCTGATGTACTGCGCCACGGCATCCGAAATCTGGTAGCGCGCCGACTGCCCCGCCGCCAGTATCTTCCTCAATTCCGACGCGCTGAAGTCAACCCGAGGCCCGGCTACCGATACTACCGCGCCCGCGGCCGCTTCCGGAAACCGTCTTTTCAATGCCCCCACACCGTCCGCCGGCGCCCCGGGCCGATCAATCACCGCCAGGCTGCATAGCTTCAGAATAACTTCCGGTTCCTTCCAGCGGCGAAACTCCCCAAGCACGTCGGACCCGACAATGAAGTAAAATTCCGTCCCGTCAGCGTAAAGCTGAAGCAACTCGCGCAGAGTGTCCACCGTGTACGTTGCGCCTCTCCGCCGCACTTCGCAGTCGCACGCCCGAAAGTGGGAGTTGTCCGCCACAGCCAGCTCCACCATCCGCAACCGATGCAACGCCGGAGTAACCCGCTGACCAACTTTCAGCCATGGCTCACCCGCCGGAACGAACAACACTAACTCCAACTCCAGCGCAGCCCGCGCCGTCTCCGCTATCAGCAGATGCCCCAGATGAGGCGGATCGAACGTCCCCCCCAAGATGCCGATGCGCCGAGCCTTGCGAGTGTTCCCACCCGACACTAGAACCACTCCAGTTCAGCGTTGCCGATGCGGATGGTATCCCCCGGCTCGATGCCGGCCTCTTCCAGCCTTCGCGCCAGACCCAGCCGCGTCATCTCCCGCCACAGCTGCAACAGCACCCGATAGTCCCGCATATCCGCCCTCCCGGTCAGCCGTTCCAGCCGTTCCGACTCCACAACGTACACGTCACCGTCCAAGTAGAACCCCAGCGGACGGCGCTCCACAGCTCGCGCGGTTGCCGCGTCCGCCGCCTCTTCATCCTCCCACTCCGATTCATCCAGACCCGTCCGTGGAGCTTCTGCGAGCATCCCCGCCAAACGCCCCAGCAGGCCGTCCACCCCTTCTCCTGACACTGCCGATATAAAGTGAATAGGCGTATCATCCGCGCCGGATGGATAACCGTCAATGCTGGCGATGGCCTTGCGCAGCTCCTCCTCAATAACGTCGCGCAGCTCGTAGGTCTCGGTAGTATCCAGCTTGCTTACCGCCACCACCTGCGGCTTGGCGGCCAGCATTGGGCTGAACTCGCGCAGCTCCCGATTCAGCATCACGAAATCGCCGGCCGGGTCATCGGATTGACCGTCTATGAGATGCACGTACACGCGGGCCCGCTCAGCGTGACGCAGGAACTGATGACCCAGCCCGATACCCCGATGCGCCCCTTCCAGCAGGCCGGGAACCTCCATAATGACAAAGTCCTGACCGCCGTGAGTAACCACTCCCAACACCGGCTCAACCGTCGTGAACGGATAATCAGCCACCTTCGGCCTCGCAGCAGAGCACCTGGAGATGAGGGTCGATTTCCCGGCGTTAGGCTTGGCCAGCAAGCCCACGTCCGCCAGCAGTTTCAGCTCCAACCAGAGTACGGTGTAATCCCCTTTCTTGCCAGATTGGGCCAGCATCGGCTCCTGATTCGTGGAAGACACAAAGCGCGCATTGCCCCAGCCGCCTTCGCCGCCCTTGGCAATGAGAGTCCGCTCCTCCGAAGTAACATCCGCCAGAAAGGTTTTGCTGCCATCCTCGCGCATTCGCCAGACCACAGTGCCCATCGGTACGGGGATATAGCGGTCATTGCCGTTGGCTCCCCGCTGGTTCTTACCTTTGCCGTGGCTTCCCCGTTGCAGGTAAAAGGTGCTGTTGAATTTCAGGTGCAGTAGCGTGTTGATGGAGCTGTCGCCAACGATGTAGGCGTTGCCGCCATTCCCGCCATCGCCGCCATCAGGCCCACCACGAGGCTGGTACTTTAGGCGCAAAAAGCTGATACATCCGTCACCCCCGTTTCCAGCTTTAACGTTAATCCTGACCGTATCAATCACTTCCAAATTCCTTTCGAACCAGCTAGCAACAGTCGTAACGGTGTTGATAACGTTCGTTATCCTGTTTGAGGCCCTAGATGGTCGCGTAGATAACTTGCTGCTTTGCTAGCAGCGGGGAGCGCTCCCGTAGTTGATAACTTCACAAATCCGTTGATGGCGATTCTGGGCGTAACCTGCCCGGCGCGCTGTGAATGTGCGTGGAGCATATAGGACCGTATTATGAACTGCATAAAGCAGGTTATCAACGAAGAGTGAACTGGTTATTTGCCAACGCGGCGCGCCTGTCCATTGTACCAGTCTAGGATGTCGCTGCCGGTCCAAAAGCTTACCCCGTCTTGCGAGGTGATGTATTCCAGTAGCCGGAGAAAATGTCCGATGCGATGCGCCGCGCCCGTGATGTACGGGTGCAGTGATATCGCCATTACCCTCGCGTTTTCCTCTCCTTCCATCAGCATGATTTCCAATGCGTCTTTCGCACGGCGGAATAGCTCCGGCGCTGAATGATGCTGAACCAGGTAGATGGGAATGTCGTTCAGCTCGACCGTGTACGGCAGTGCCACCAGCCGGCCCGACCTCACCTTTAGCTCGTAGGGTTGATCATCGTTCACCCAGTCCGCAACGTACTCAATGCCTTCCTCCGCCAGGATATCCGGCGTGTCGTAAGTTTCGGCCAGGCCGGGGCCCATCCACCCCCGGGGCGGGTGGCCGCTGAACTTACGTATTACGTCAATCGTCTTTCGGATTGTGGCTCGCTCGTTCGGCTCTTTGTGCAGCACCTGTTGCACGTAACCGTGGCCGAGCAGCTCCCAATCCAGCTCCAGGCAGGACTTCACCAAGTGTGGGTATTCTTCGCACACGGCGGCGTTCAGGCTGATGGTGACGGGCAGTTTGTGCTTCCGCAGCGCGCGTTGCAGCCTCCAGAACCCCACCCGCATCCCATAGTCAAACCACGAGTAGTTTGGAATATCCGGCGATACTGGAGCCCCCTGCGGCGACGGCAGTACCGTGCGCGCCATCGGTTGGTTAATGTCCCACTCCTCCACGTTGATGATAAACCACACGGCCACCTTCGCCCCACCCGGCAGCGTCAGACGAGGCCTCTCAAAGATGGGTGAAAAATCGGCGCGCGGGTTGGGCATTAGGAGTACCTCCGATAGCAGTGCAAACCCGGAGCCTTCCGGCCCAGGTATTCATCTTTCCGCTCGGCCCAGTATGGTATAGCCGGTGGGATTGTAGCATTGGCCGGCACCCGTCGGCAATCCGAAATGCAGAGCCGCCGGCCTCCCCACTGCGCGCTGCAACTGTTCAACCCGGCCCATACATATGCTACACTGCAGCAACGACATTAGTACGACGCTAGAATAAGGAGACCCTGCAATGAACGAGGAGGCAATAGCCGAGTTGCGGCGGGAAATGACTACCCGGTTCGAACGGATCGACGCCCGAATTGGCCCAGTGGATGCCCGCGTCATCCTCACGCTGACGAAACGCGAACTCGTCGCCGACTAACCGATATCCCAAGTCCCTGATAGTCCCCTTGCCGGTAACGTGTTCAGATGGCTTAAAGGATGGGGCGCGGCCTTGCTGCTGCTCGTTGCGATAGCTTGCAGCGGCCCGTCGGCGGCAGCCCCAGCCTCCACTGTCCCGGATGCAACCCATCCAGTCGGTCCGACGTCCACCGCCGCCAATACCCCCGCTACGCCGGCGGCGTCCACCCTCGCGCCTGTTGCCGGTGGCGCCGCCACGCTAACACAGGCTGACCCTTTCGCCCGGTGGAACGAACTGCTGGAGCCGCAACCTTGGTGGCGGGACTCCGCGCCCTACTCCTGCCATCCGCCTGAGAAACTCGCGTCTCCCTGGCTTGAAGCCGGTATGCGCGACATCGGCGGAGCTGACCCGCTGTCCCTTATCCGGTTTTACGGCAATGGCAGCTACCTGCGCTATGGCTACATGGGCTTCGAGGGCTGTACCCCCGTCAAAAAATATCCGGGCCGAACGCATCTTGACCCGCCAGTTGACCCCACGTATTACTCTACCGGCAATCTGGACATCGCTGTTGATATTGCGCGCGTCCCGCCCGACGCCCCAGGATGGTTTGAGGACGATGGCATTCGGGAGGTCATGACCCTTGCCGAAGCGGTGCGGACCCTGAACACTCACATAGCGCCTTACTTCTTAAAGATCTCGGAAGGCAATCTCAATATGCGGTTTCACCCGGGCGTCGACTTTGTGTTGGAAGGGGAAGGTTCTCCCGATGATGTGTTAACTCAGCAGCTGCGGCTGGCCGGCATAATCGACTGCCCGAGCTTTTCAGAGGCCCATGGCCCCTGTAGCCATGGCGCGCCCGGCGGCTTGAACCGCATCTTATTGACTGATGTTACATCAGATCGGGGCGGCTCGGCGCACAACGGCAGCGCCCGTTTCGGACTGGTGAGCCTGCGCGAGGCTGATATGACTCTGCTGGCCCACGAAATTGGACACAGTTGGATGAACTGGCCACATTCCTACGCCGAAGTTCCCTGGCATCCTGACGGCATTCACGGGAGAGACGACGAGAGCACTGCCGCCGAACCTCCGAACCCTTACAGCAACGCCCTCGATTTCATGTCCACCCTTTCCGTTACGCGGGCGCTCGGCTGGCATCAGGATTTGCCGTCAACCCTGGCCGTGAACCGTTACGCCGCCGGATGGATTGACCCATCGGAAGTTGCCCTGCACCTGGAGGACGCCGCAACGTACACCTTGCATCCTCCACGCCAGAGAGGCTACCAGTTTCTGGTCATATCGTCCGGGCGCCGGTACGCATTTACCACCATTGAAGTGCTGGACAAGCGCAACTCCGCGTACATTGATGAGACGCCCAAAGTTCACGACCCGTCATATCCCGAGGCACGCCGCCCCTTTCGCTACAGCGGCGTGCTGGTAAGCAGATACGACCAGTCCACCGGCGCCGGCGCGCAGGCCCGCTTCGGCCCGGCTCTTTACGATGCGCGCAACCCCGATTTCGCCGCAGACGTGGGTTGGGGTCGCGACGACTACTCGGTGCTCCGGGACGGCGACAGCCGTTCCATCGGCGGCGGCGTTTTCCTGCAAGTGTCGGTCAACCCGGACCAAAGCTACCGGATCGCAGTAAGCGGAGGGAGAATCGCCCCATTCCCGCCCTGGTGCGTTCCCCTATGGTTCGTTCCCGGAGAGTACGACTCCGGGTGCCTCCTGAACGAGCTCGGGCCAATAGCGACGCCATCCGGATAGGAATGTCACCCCGGCCCGGTGAAAACCGTTGACACACAACGAGGATACCCCGGCAAAAGCCGGAACCTCAGCCCTTCGGAGAGGATCCATGAACACCGTCACCGCCAACTACCCAACGCTTGCCATCTCCGGCATTCGCGTCGTTGAGTTCGGGCCCTACGTCGCCCTCCCTCTCACCGGGCGCATTCTCGGCTCCCTCGGCGCGGAGGTTATTAAGGTCGAAACCAACAAGGCGCTGGACGAAATGGCCTTCATCCCTGCCTGGTCCCGCGGCGCCGGCCAGCCCGAATACCAACGCGGCAAGCGTCGCATCACCCTGGACGTCCGCACCGATGCCGGCCGCGACCTGATGCTGGCAATCATACGCATCAGCGACGTCTTTATGACCAACTTCCGCCGTAGCGTCCTCGACCGCTGGGGCATAGATTTCCCCGAAGTGCGGCGACATCGACCCGACGCCATCGTAATGTGGCAAACTGGCCTGGGCGGACACGGCCCTTACTACACCTATAAATCCTTTGGCATCCTCGTGCAGCACCTTTCCGGCGTGTCTCTCATGACCGGGTTGCCCGGCGAGCCTCCGGGCGTAGTCAACACTTCCTACTCAGATTACCATACCGGAGTTTTCCAGCCGGCCGGCATCATCGCCGCTCTAATGCGCCGAAACCTTACCGGCAAAGCTGCAACCCTGGAATCCTCCATCTTCAAGTCCGGCGTGGCGACTTGCGGCCCGGCTCTCCTTGACTACCAGGTCAACGGGCGCAGCCCCCAACGCCGCGGGAACCGCGACGCTTGGGCCGCCCCTCACGGCGTCTATCCCTGCTCCCCGCGCTCTGATTCGCAGGACTCCAATGCAGGAGATGACCGCTACATCGCGATATCCATCGCCGACGATGACCAGTGGGCCAGGTTCCGCCAGGCTATGGGCGACCCGTCCTGGGCCGCCGCTCCCGAATACGCAACCCGCATCGGTCGCCAGCGCAGTCAGGACTCTCTCGACGCCGCCATCGCCGACTGGACCCGCCGGCAGGGCTCCGCCGCGCTGATGGATGCCCTGCAAGCCGCCGGAGTGCCGGCCGGCATCGTATCTCAAGGCCGCGACCTTCACGACAGCAAGCACCTTCAATCCCGCAGCTTCTACCAGGACACCCGGTATTGGGAAGCCCAGCGCGGCGTTAAGGCCACCGAATGGGCCGAGGGCGAAAGCCTGTCCTGGTCTATCCCCGCCAAAATGTCCGGCTCCCCCATCTCCTTCGGCGACTACAGCAACATTGGCGCTGACAACGCCTACGTCTTCGGCCAGCTGCTCGGCCTAACCCATTCCGAAATCGCCGAGTTGGAAACCGCCGGGGTGATTTACTGATAGCGGTTGCTGCCGGCCAGCGCCGAAGGACAAATTGAGCGATGGAGAAGCGCGCTCCTTTTCCGCCCGGTTCCTCCCTGTAATAGGGTTGAAAACCATCGTGGACTTCCTCCGCTGTCGGATCGGTTTGACAAATCGCAGCTCTGGGTATGCTAAAATCGCAGCGTCTGGGCGCGGATGTCTGCAAGGTTAAGGCGTTGCTTCGTGATACAGCATTGGATTACATACGATGAGCGTGATGACCGGGGCGGCAGCGACGACGAACAGGCCGGCGGCGGTGATGGTGGGGATGAAAGCCGGCTGCGGGGCGTTTCCGGATGGTTGAGAATTCTGCTTGTTGGACTGATTTTGTTACTGTTGGCGGGGCTGATCGCATTTCTCATGTGCGGGATATAGGAAGAGGATGGGGAAGTTATGGCATCCGCTACGCTCACGGTGGCAGATGTTACGACGGCTACGGCCGGCGTGACGGAGGCGCCGGCTGTCGTCGCTGTGTCCGACGGTCTGGAAACTCCGGAGGCTTACGTCGAGTCCAGTGCGCCGCAGACGCCGGCCCTCCCCGCATTGTCTTATCCGCCGCAGACACTGTGCACTCCCGCCGGGCCTGACCTGATGCAGGCGCCGGTGTCTTCGGCCGTGTCAGACCCACCGGCGGCGGCGGCCGTTCCCACATTGCCGGCTCCGCCGCGGCTTCCGGGTGTTCCGGTGGGGGATGTGGAGGCTACGCCTACATCCTCTGCGCCAGTAGGGGTTGTTGGGGTGATGGCTACGCCTACAAGAGGGCCAACACTAGAGGCTACTGCGACGATCGTGGCAACGCTGGGTGGAGCTAGTGCGACGCCAACGGGGACGCCGGCCGGCACGCTGACGGGAACGGCTATGCCTACTCCGACAGCGACGGGGACGTCGGCAGGCATGTCTAGGGGACGGCTACTGCTTCACCAACGCCAACGGCTAGTGCGACGCTTACACCGACGGCGACGGGGACTCTGGCGGGGGCGCCAGCAGGCACTCGGACAGGAACGGCTACTGCTACGCCGACGCCGACTCGGACAGGAACGGCTACCGCTACGCCGACGCCGACTCGGACGGTAACGGCTACTGCTTCACCGACGCCGACTCGGACGGTAACGGCTACCGCTACGCCGACGCCGACTCGGACAGGAACGGCTACCGCTACGCCGACGCCGACTCGGACGGTAACGGCTACTGCTTCACCGACGCCGACTCGGACGGTAACGGCTACTGCTACGCCGACGCCGACTCGGACGCCGGCTCCAACAATCAGTCTCGTCGAAGCTTTCGCCAGCACCATCCTACCTAACTCAAACACAATCTACCTGATTGACAATAGCTTGTCCTTCGCCGAAGAGCTGGCTGAGGTTAGTGCCGCGTTGCTCAATCTAACTGCCCATGAACATTTTGCAACTATGTCCGTGCAATTGATGACCTTCAATTCATCAGTTGACGTGCCGCTGCCTTTCTCCGATATGAGCCACGCTGATAGCGTAGCCGGTTTTCGGAGTTCCGTAGAGAGGCTGGGCACGGGCTCTGCCGGCCTTTGGGGAACGAGCACCTACAGGGCCTTCCGGGTTGCGCATCAAGCGCTGGACTCTGCCATGAACAACGGCGCCATCTCTAACGGCAAACCCAATAAAATCGTCCTTTTTACAGACGGCATGGCGCATGACTATCGTCAGCGCGACGATATTTTATCCGCAATCCGCAGCCTCAACATCCCGGAGCTGATCGTTGACGTCATAACGCACAGCTTTGAAGAGATCATCATCAATTGCGACTTTCGCGCCGCCGGTATCGAAAACTATCGCGACGTAAGCTCCTGTAGAGGCACTGGAGACAGTTCCGCATGTCGTTTTTCAGATGAGAAAATGCGGCGGGTTATCGGAATCTCCGATGATGAGTTCGTTGATGCATATTGCACTCGCTCATTTGATCCCTTAAAACAGTACGCAATTGGCACCGGCGGGAAGTACATTGAAGTCAGCGAAGCATTGGATTAGCCCCGCCCGGGTTGGCGCCAGTTCTTTCAGCCGACCCACTGACGCAGACGTATGCGCCGACGCTCACAGCGCCGGCGCATTGCAATGATCCGACGTTTCCGCTACCCCTCAAAGTCCGTTATTACGCTGCGCCGTACGCTCCCCGCCTTCATGTCCGCAAAGGCTTTGTTGATTTCGGACAGCTTGAGTTCCTGGCTCACCAGCTCGTCCAACTTCAGCCGCCCCTGACGGTAAAACTCGATGTACCGGGGCATATCCGTGCGGAACCGATTGGATCCCATCGTGCAGCCCTGGATGGCCCGTCCCCGGCGCAGGAAGTTGCCTGCGTCCAGCTCAATCTTCACCCCTTCCGGCACCATTCCGATGATCGTTGCCATCCCGCCGGGACGCAGCATATTGTAGCAATCCTCGGCCGTTTGCTTCAGCCCGATGGCTTCAAAAGAGTAGTCAACCCCGCCGTCGGTGAGGTCAACAATTCGCTGGGCGACGTTGCCGGCGCTGGCGTCAATCACATCGGTCGCGCCAAACTCCCGGGCGAGCCCCAGCTTGTCCTCGGTGGTGTCAATAGCGATGATGCGCAGCGCGCCCGCCAGCGCTGCCGCCTGTACGCAGTGGATGCCAATGCCTCCGCAGCCCACTACTGCCACCGTGCTGCCCGGTTCAACCCGAGCCGTGTTCAGCACTGCGCCCAGGCCCGTTGTCGCTCCGCAGCCGATGAGCGCCAGCTGCGGAAAGGGCATATCGTCATCCACCTTGACCAGCGCGTTCTCGTGCACCAGCATCTCCGCCGCGTAAGAACCCAGTTGGGCGAACTGGGTGATGGCCTCGCCGTTCTTGCGCAGCCGGGGCGGGTCGCTGGCGCCGCGGGTCACTGCCGTCCTGGTGCACAGGTAAGGCTGTCCGCGCGTGCAGTACTCGCAGGTGCCACAGAACACCGAAAGGCACATAATGACCGGGTCGCCGGGCTTGACGTAGCCAACCTGTTCGCCCACCATCTCCACCGTACCCGCCGCCTCATGCCCCAGGATGCAGGGCATCGGCGTAGTGTACAGGCCTTCCACAAAGTGAAGGTCGCTGTGGCAAACCCCTGAGGCCTCGGTGCGCACCAGCACTTCCCGAGGCGCTGGCGCGTCCACCTGCACCTCCTCAACCGTCACCGGCTGATTTACCTCTCGCAAAACTGCCGCTTTCATACTCACTCCCTCCGAATGTGACCGTATGTTACCGACCGTTGTAACCGTATCTGCGGGGCGCAGGTTAACATCCCCGCAAGCGAGCGTCAACAAAGCCGGAGTTTTCACATCTACTGCCTGGCTCGGACGGCAATAGGCGGTGTCGGTCTCCACAACCGTAAGCGTGCTTGCAGGCAGCGGTTGGCAGCGCCGGGGCCGGCTGTTAGACTGGCGCCGGGGTTCGGGCTTGTCGCCGGGACGGGCGCATAGAGTTTATCGGATTGAACAGGAGATGGGGCGATGATTAGGCTGGGGGCAACGGCTTCGCCGGCGCATTTGGAACTGTGCAAGGCGCTGGAAACCATATTTCGCCGTAACGGGATTGAATACGACTGGCTACTGTACTCCGGTTACGATGCCATGGTGGAGGCGTTCGCGCGGGGCGAAATCAACCTGGCGTGGAACGGGCCGCTGTCTCACGTCAAAATGCGCCGGGCAATTTCCGATGGCGCTCCCGTGCTGGCTATGCGCGACGTTGACGTAGGGTTCACCACACGGTTTATCACGCGGGCCGATTCCGGCATAGATACGGTGGAGGATTTGCCGGGAACACGGTTCGCATTCGCCGGCCGCGATTCGGTGGAGGCCGGCCTGTTGCCGGTGTATTTCCTGAAAGGAATGGGCATCGGCCCGTCACATTCGCTGAAGTCCGCCGACTTTTGCGACCAACGCCCACGTCTGCATAGCGACGACCAGGCGGACGTAGCGTTGCAGGTGTTGAACAAGTCTTATGACGCCGGCGCCATCAGCGCGCGGGCGATGGAATCGCTGGCAGACAAGTACGGAATAGATACCACGCCGCTGCGGATTTTCTGGACCAGCCCGGGATACAGCCACTGCTGCTTTACGGCATGGCCCGAAATGGACGCCGGGGAAGCGGCGAAAGTTACGGACGCGTTGGCGTCGGTGGACGATAGCGATGAAGCCGGCCGGGCGACGCTGAAGACTGAGGCGTGCGACCGCTTGATACCCGGCATACAGGAAGGTTGGGAGTTGGTGGAAGCGGCGGCCCTGGCCGAAGGGCTTATCTGAGGAGTTGACGAATTGAGCGATAAAATTGGCTTTATCGGGTTGGGGCGCATGGGGCTACCCATGTCGTACAACCTGCTGCGGGCCGGCTACGACCTGACGGCGCACAACCGGAGCCAGCAGAAGGTGCGTCAGATTGCCGACGCCGGGGCCAGGGCGGCAACATCCACCGCCGAAGTGATGCGAAACTGCGACATCGTACTGGCCTGCCTGCCGGACGTGGCGACGTGCGAGGCGGTGCTGCTGGATGAGGCGTTGCCCAACGCCCGGCCCGGGCAGATTATCGTCGACCACAGCACTGTAGGCGCGGCCACGTCGCAAGCCTGCGCCGCCGCCGCGGAGGAACGGGGCGCGCTGTTCCTGGACGCGCCCATCAGCGGCGGCACGGAGCGCGCCACCGATGGCACGTTGACCATCATGGTAGGCGGGCCGGCGGAAGCGTACCAACGTGCTGCGCCGGCTTTTGACGCGATGGGCGCAGTAGTGCGGCACGTGGGGCCGACCGGCTCCGGTACAGCGGCTAAGCTGGTGAACCAGTTGCTGGTGGGCGTGCACAAAGTGGCGGCGGCGGAGGCCATGCTGCTGGCAGCCAAGTCGGGCGCAGACCCGCAACTGGTATTTGAGCTGGTGAACTCCGGTTGGGGGCAGAGTTTTATCCTGGGGCGCAACGCGCCGGCGATGCTGGAGCGAGACTTTGAAGGCGTCAGGACGCAACTGCGGGTCTTTTTGAAAGACTTGGGACTGATTCGGGAGATGGCGCGGGATTTGGAAACGCCGATACCATCGGGCGACTTGGCCCATCGACTGTTCGGCGAAGCCGTGGAGCAAGGACTGGGCGATTTGGATGGGGCGGCTATCGTGCTGCCGATGGAAGAAGAGGCCAACTTTCAGATACGCCGCAAGTAATTTTCCCGGCGGCGCAGGATTGACAGGACAATTGGGGAGGCTATAACGATGACAGAGGAAATGGTGGCTTATCACAACGGGATGATGAAGCCGGCCGGTCAGGTGGGCATCTCAATTTACGACCGGGGGTTTTTGTACGGCGACGCGGTGTTTGACGCTACGCGGACGTTCGGCGGCAAGACTTTCCGGCTGGACCGGCACATCGACCGTCTGTATAACTCACTGCGCTACCTGCGGATTGACGTGGGGATGAGCAAGGCGGAGATGACCGAGGCCACGGAGTCTGTGGTGGCGCACAACTACCCGCTGCTTCCGACGGGTCAGGATATGTGGGTGATGCAGCGCGTCAGCCGGGGCGTAGAGGGGCCGAATCGGCAGGATAGAATCACGCCCACCGTCATTATTGAAAGCCATGCCATACCTTTTGCGGCCCGGGCATCGCTGTACCGGGACGGGGCGCGCATCAGTACGCCTTCGGTGCCGCGCGTTCCGCCGCGCTTTTTGAGTCCAAGGGCCAAGACCCACAACTATCTGAACCTGATAATGGGTGAGCTGGAAATCTATGGCGAAGACCCGGACGCCTGGGCTATTCTGCTGGACGAGTTCGGCAATTTGACGGAAGGACGGGGCAGCAACGTGTTTCTGGTGAAGGACGGCGCGGTGATGACGCCCAAGTCGCAATACGTGCTGGAGGGCGTAACGCGCAACCAGACGCTGGATCTGGCCGCCGGGTTGGGGATCCCCACCGCCGAGCGCGACCTTGACCTGTATGACGCATACACCGCCGATGAGGCGTTTTTGACCTCTACCAGCCTGTGCATCTGCCCGGTGTCAGGGGTGAACGGGTCGGTAGTGGGCAACGGGAAGGTCCCGGGGCCGGTTACGGAGCGGCTGATGACAGCGTTCAGTGATTTGGTGGGGATGGACTTTGCAGAGCAGTACCTGGCGCATTTGCCGTAGCCAACCCACGGCGCGCATTTGATGACGGCGCCGTGCGGCGCAACGAGTTTGAGGCTGTAGTATTTTCCGGTTTCCGGCTTTCGCCGGAACGACGACAGACAGGAGGCGCATCATGACCGAATACCTGGCGGACATTGTAGAACCCAACCAAGAAGCGCAGCTGCTGGCTACCGGCTTTGCATTCACCGAGGGGCCTTTGTGGAGTCCTGAAGGGCGCTGGCTGTTTGTTGACCTGCGACGGGAGCCTCCGGTGATTCACCGGATGCCACCTTCCGGTGGTACGCCGGAAATTATCCGGGAACCCAGCGGCGGCGCTAATGGGCTGACGTTTGACTTGCAGGGACGGTTGCTGATGTGTGAAGGAGACAACCGTCGCATCACCCGGATGGAGCATGACGGCGCCATTACGCTGCTGGCCGACCGGTGGGACGGGAAGCGGCTGCATCGCCCCAACGACATCGTTTGCCGCAGCGACGGCAGCATTTACTTCACCAACCCCAGCGGACGGGTGCCGCCGGAAGAGCAGGAGATTGAGTTTGCCGGGCTGATCCAGCGCATTTTGCCCGACGGAACCGTTACCGCCGAGGCTACCGATATCGACTACCCCAACGGGATTGCGTTCTCGCCGGATGAGTCTACTCTATACGTTTCCAACACCCGCGCTCCGGGAGAGCCGACGGACCAGTATTGGGGCGGAGAAGTCAAGCAGAACCAGTACATTCGGGCCTACGACGTGGCAGCCGACGGGTCGCTGAGCAACAGCCGGGTGTTCGGGAGCATGGCGTCTGCGGAGGATGGCGTGCCGGACGGGATGAAGGTGGACGCCGAGGGGCGGGTCTATTGTACGGGATCGGGCGGCGTGTGGGTGTTTGCGCCAAACGGGGAACATCTGGGCATCATACGGCTGCCGGAGATCCCGGCGAACTGCGCCTTCGGCGGGCCGGATTTTCGGACGATGCTGTTCACGGCGCGGACGTCGGTGTACAGCTTGCGGATGACGACGCCGGGAGCCCCGCTGCCGAGGGCATAATTACGGAGGAACCATGCGCGAATTTGACGCCATCGTTATCGGTGTTGGCGGGATGGGAAGCGCCGCGACGTATCACCTGGCGCGGCGCGGGTGGCGCGTGCTGGGGCTGGAGCGGTACGACATTCCCAACGATATGGGGTCATCGCACGGGGTGAGCCGGATGATACGTCTGGCCTACCATGAGGACCCATCATACGTGCCGCTGCTGTACCGGGCTTATGAGCTTTGGCAGCAGCTGGAGAACCTGTCGAGCGAGCGGCTGTTGATTCAGACGGGTTGCCTGCGCGGCGGTGTGGGAGCCAGCAGGCTGCTGGAGGGTTCGCTGGAAACGGTGCGGCGGCACAACCTGCCCTATCGTTGGCTGAGCGGGCCTGAGGTCAATCAGGAATGGCCTGGCTATCAGCTGCCGGAGGAGGCTGAGATGCTGTATGAGCAACAGGGCGGTTTCGTGCTGTCGGAACGGTGCATCGTGTCCCACGTAGCGGCGGCTTTGGATCTGGGAGCGGAGGTTCATGGGCGCGAGGCGGCCCTGGAGTGGGAACCGACGGCTGGGGGCGGCGTGTCCGTCACTACGAACAAAGATACTTATACGGCGCGGCGGCTGGTGGTTACCGCCGGGGCCTGGGCCGGCAAGGTGGCGCCGGCGGTGGCGCAGCACGCCGTACCGGAGCGTCAGGTACTGGGCTGGTTTGCGCCGCATCGCGCGGAGCTGTTTCGTCCGGCGACGTTTCCGGTGTTTGGCATGGAAGTGGAAGAAGGTCGTTTTTATGGGTTCCCATCTTACGGCATTCCCGGTTTCAAGTTGGGTATGTTCAACCACTTCCACGAGCAGGTGGACCCGGACACGATGGACCGGGAACCGAACGCGAGAGACGAGGCCGCGCTGCGGCAGTTCACGGAACGCTACTTTCCGGAGGCGGCCGGCCCGACGCTGGCGATGAAAACCTGTATGTTCACCAACACGCCGGACGAGCACTTTATCATTGATACGCTGGCGGAGCATCCGCAGGTGTCCGTGGCGGCGGGATTTTCGGGGCACGGGTTCAAGTTTTGCAGCGCTGTAGGTGAGATACTGGCGGATTTGGCGGAGCGTGGGGCAACGGAGCATGACATTGGGCTGTTCCGTCTGTCCCGGTTTGACGGCCCAGCGGGTTAGATGGTCTGGCTGCTGGTTGCGTTGGGAGGCGCCGTCGGCTCCGTGCTGCGCTACGGCGTGCATCGGCTGGCGGCACACTACTGGGGCGCAGATACCGTGATGGGATCCCTCGCCGTGAACGTGGCGGGTTCCTTTGCGCTGGGATTTCTGGCGACCGTGTTCATTGAGCGCAGCGGACTTCCCATTGAGCTGCGGGCAATGGTCACCGTTGGGCTGCTGGGCGGATTCACCACCTTCTCGACGCTTGCTTACGACGGGGTACGACTGCTGTCCGCGGGAGAGTATTGGCGGGCCGGCGCATCACTGGCTGCCAACGTGGTCATCGGCCTGACGGCGGCCTGGCTGGGCGTACTGGCGGCGCGCGCGACGGGTTGAGGGAGCCGTATGGCGAAAGGGAGGATAGAGATGTTTGGCAAGGTGCCTTGCTACTTGGGGTCGGTTTGCGGGTTGTCAGAGTCGGGATTTCGGGATTTTCAGGATTGGAATGGCGATATGGATGCTGTCTCTGCTGTGATGTATGGGGACGAAGGTTCGGGCTTTTGACAGAACGGCGATTGGTGAGGGGTGATGACGATGGGCGTTGTCTGAACTGTGATTTGGGCGTTTTCGGTGGTGGGATGGTGGGTGAGACTTAGGGGCTGCCGTTGCCTGCGGCCGGGGCTAGTGATAGAATGCCAGGCGCTATGTTGGGCTGCCCGAGCCGATAATTTTTGCGGACGCCATGATGCCTTTGTTTGATGACTATTTGGTAGTGAGCGAGTTTCCGGAGCAGCCGGTGGAATGGATGGTGGCGGCTTTTCGGGGGTGGCCGGATGCTGGCGACGCGGCGACGGCTACGTTGAACTATCTACTGACGGTGTTCCAATCTGAGAAGTTCGCCGAGATTGATCCGGAAGAGTTCTTCAACTTCGCGCAGGAACGCCCCCGATCTACACGGGGCAAGGACGGCAAGCGGCGTATGCAATGGCCGGCTAACGAGTTTTATCTGTGGCGCGGCAGTGAGAATGCGCCGGCAGCGATTTTCTACCTGGGCACTGAGCCGCATCTGCGCTGGCGGACGTTTTCGTCGCTGGTGGCGGAAATCGCGCAGCGGTGCGGAGTAAAATCGGTGGCGCACATCGGGGCACTGCTGGACGCAGCGCCGCACACCCGCCCCATCCGGTTCACGGGCGCTTCAACAAACTATAAGACGCAAGCCGGTTTGGACCGGAGCGGCGTGAGACATTCCAATTATCAGGGGCCTTCGGGAATCACCCTGCCAATCGCGGAATCGCTGTCGGCGCGGGGCATAAGCTATACGTCGTTGTGGGGACACGTGGCGCATTATCTGCACGCTACGCCGAACTTCCGGGTGAGCCTGGGGTTGGCGCGATATCTGTCGGATATGCTGAACCTGCCCATAGACTTGGCCGATCTGCGGGAGATGGCGGAGGCTTTCGAGCGGGAAGTAGCAAAGGCGGTCGCCGAGGATGAGCAGCTGGGCAAGTACATCCGCGCCCTGGAAGAACGCTATGACGAGTCCGGCGGGAGCCTGGAAATGCCGAACCCGTCGGATTTGGTGAAGGAGCTGGAGCAGTTTTTGCGGGCGGAACGCGGCGGTGGTTCTGAGCCGGCGCGATAGGCCGATGTGGCCGGAGGTATCCTTTGACGATTTTTGATTGGCCGGCCCGGATGCGGCAGATGGCGGATTTTGTGGGTTTCGCCGAGGATGACCTGGCTCTGCTGAGGGCCAGCGGGCCTTTGTTATCCGACCGGGCGGACGACCTGGCTGCGGCTGTTTATGAGCGCTTTCTGTCTTATCCGGCGACGGCGCGCTACTTTCTGACGCGGGACGGCGAAGTGAACGAAACGCGGCTGACCCGACGGAAGCACAGCCTGGCGCGCTGGCTACGGAACAGCATTGAGTTTCGCATTGACCATCAGTTTCCGGTGTTTCTGCTGGCGGTGGGCGTGGTGCACAGCAACCCGCCGCTGCCGGCGGGGCGGCACGGTTCGGTGCCGGCGCGCTTTATGACGGGCACGATTTCGTTCATCCAGACGCAGATTGCGTCTATATTGGCGGAGGAGATGGATGATGCGGCGGCAGCAATGCGAACGGCCATAGCGTGGAACAAAATGCTGATGCTGCAACTGGACGTGCTACTCGCCGGCTACGTAACCGAGACCCCGATACCGCCGCGTCCGAATGCGCCGATAATGGACGAAGACGAAAGCGATGTGGGGACTGGTTTGACGGCAACGCCGGACCCTAACCGGCGCAACGGTTCTCCGCAAACCCATCAGGAGGATTAGCAATGACCAAGGTACTGGTAATTCAGGGAGCCGGCATGAATATGCGCGGCAAGGTTCAGGTTGAGATATTCGGCCCGAACACTCTGGAGCAGATCAACGAGCAGATACGCGGTTATGGGGAAAGCCTGGGAGTGGACGTGAAAATCGTTCACTCCAACATTGAAGGCGAAGTGGTGAACGCGCTGTACGATGCCTGGGAGGAAGGATATGATGCCTGTCTGATTAACCCGGCGGGCTACACTACGGGCAACGGCCCGCTGCGAGGCGCAATTCAGCAGGTTCCGATGCCTGTGATTGAAGTTCACGCCAGCAACCCCACGGCTCGGGGCACGGTTTCGGCAGTGCTGCCGGTGAGCAAAGGGTGCGTGTACGGGTTCGGCGTGTACGGATACTACCTGGCGCTGGAAGCGGTGAAGCACTCAGCATAGCAGCAGAAAGGGCAGATTTGTAACCTGCCCTTGACCTTAAGCCCCGCGATGGCGAGCTATTCGCAGCGGAGGCACCGGACATCTTTGAAGACGGTATCGTGGATGCCGGGGTTGGTGATGAGGTAGTCCATGACGATGCGGATAACCTTGCCATCGTCGGCGATATTGTACTTCTCTTTGGAGGCGTTGATGAGGCCGATATGCTCGGCATTGACGTCGACGGTGATCTCGGTTTTGGTTCCAGCCATTTTGATTTGCTCCTGGCAGTGTGAGTTTGAGCCGGCGAACATCCGACGGGGAAAGCATAGTATAGCGACGCCGGAGGATGTTGTTCAACCGGGCCGGCTTCTCGATACAGGGAAAGCATGGGCGGGAAAAGCGCGCGCTTGAAAGCGGAGGGATTACTGTCTAGACTGGAAGCATCCGGGCATGGTACGAGGAGGACAGTAGTGGCTATCAGCAAGGCTGGCTATATGTGCGTCAAGTGCCAGCATACCGAATATGAGACGGACGAGTTCCGCGCTACGGGAGGGAACTTCGCCAAGTTCTTCGACGTGCAGAACAAGAAGTTCACGACGGTATCCTGTAAGCACTGTGGATACACGGAGATTTACCGGGGGAACACGTCCACGCTGGGCAACGTTCTGGACTTTTTTGCCGGAGGTTAGGCCGTGCGCGCGGGGGGGAGTTTCGCCAACCCGCCGAGGGAGAGTTCGCACGGAGGGGTTAGGCCGTGCGCGCGGGGGGAGTTTCAGTTTGGCCAGGGATGCGGCGCCGGCCAGGTCGGTTAGGCCGTGCGCGCGGGGGGAGTTTGCAGGGCTTGCAGAGCAGGTGATGCTCAGTGCGGGTTAGGCCGTGCGCGCGGGGGGAGTTTGTTCGAGGCGCAGTTCACGGGGGTGTTTCGCCAGGTTAGGCCGTGCGCGCGGGGGGAGTTTGCGTGTCTGACGCGTACGGTGCCATCGGACAGCGGTTAGGCCGTGCGCGCGGGGGGAGTTTGTGCAGAACACGGGGCCGGGGTTGGTTGCGCTGGGTTAGGCCGTGCGCGCGGGGGGAGTTCTGGCCGGCACTGGACAGCCGCGCCTCCGCTGGAGGTTAGGCCGTGCGCGCGGGGGGAGTTCCGGCTGATTGCAGTAGGCGTATTCGCCTAGTGTGGTTAGGCCGTGCGCGCGGGGGGAGTTCGCCCTCGGCATGGCATGGAGCCGGCAACGGGAGAGTACGACTTATCGCGTTCCAGCGCGCGCCACGCTACCGAAAGCCCCCGCCGGAGCGGCGCCGGCCCCGCCGTCAGTATCCGGGGCCGATTACAGCGTTTCGCAAAAGCGCGCGCTACTGCTACAATGACGCCCCCGGACGTTCATGCCCGCCCGGCTATTTTACGTTACGCAGCACCGTTCAGGTCCAACTTGACAGGGGGCATCCTTATGACCACCATCCTGGAACAATACATCGCCTATCACCCCGGCTCGGCCCAACGCTATCGCGAGGCCGTCGGCATCTTTCCCGGCGGCGTTACCCACGACAACCGCTACGCGCAGCCATTCCCCCTGTACATCACCCACGGACAGGGGCCTCGCAAGTGGGACGTGGACGGCAACGAGTACATCGATTACGTTTCCGGCCACGGCGCGCTCCTGCTCGGACACTCTCACCCCGCCATCGCCGACGCCGTGGCCACGCAAATCCGCCGGGGCACCCATCTGGGCGCCTGCACCGACGAAGAACTCCGCTGGGCCAAGGCAATTATGAACCTGATGCCGGCCATCGAGCGCGTCCGCTTCCACAGCAGCGGCACCGAGGCTACCCTGATGGCCATGCGCCTCGCCCGCGCTTACACCGGGCGCAGCAAGGTCATCAAACTCCAAGACCACTTCCATGGCTGGCACGACTACGCGATGGCAGGCTCAGACCGCCCGGCGCCGGGCATCCCGCCGGAATCCTGGGGCAGCATGGTAATCCTTCCCGCCGGCGATTTGGACGCAGCCCAGCAGGCAATGGAGCGCGACCCCGACATCGCTGCCATCATCCTGGAACCCACCGGAGCGCACTACGGACAGCTGCCCTGCGACGCGCCGGCCTATCTGGCCGGGCTGCGCCAGCTGTGCGACCAGCACGGCGTCATTCTGATTTTCGACGAAGTAGTCACCGGATTCCGCGCTTCTCCCGGCGGCGCGCAAGTCCGCTACGGCGTATCCCCCGACCTCACTACGATGGCGAAAATCGTAGCCGGCGCCCTCCCCGGCGGCGCAGTTGGCGGCAAGGCCGAGATTGTGGACATGATTGCACAGCGCGGCGACCCCCAATGGGACAGCACCGAACGGGTCTATCATCCCGGCACCTTCAACGGCAACCCCCTGTCGGCGGTAGCCGGCGCCACCTGCCTGGAACTGATTGCCGCCGAACCCATCAACGCCCATGCCGACGCCATGGCCGCCCGCCTTAAGGCCGGCCTGAATGAAGTCTTCACTCGCATGGAAGTGAGCGGCCACGCCTACGGAGTGGCGTCTATGATCCACTTTACGCTGGCGGACGGCGACTTCGATCATGAATTCGGCCCCGACGTGAACCGTCGAATCAAAGCCGCCGCGGCCACGCCGGCCGTAACCGGCATCAAGCGCGGATTGCAGAACCGCGGCATTGACATCATGGGTCGGGACGCTTTCCTCGTGTCCGCAACCCACTCCGAGGCCGATATTGACGCCACGCTGGCCGCCTTCGAATCCACCCTGGCCGCCGCGCGGGCAGAATTTCTGGTGTAGCTCCGACGGTTGTTTGCAATCCATACGGAGGCTAATGATGAAGCCATTGGTATTGATTGCCGCCATCTTTGTGGCGCTCGCGGTTTTTGGCGCAACCTTCGGAGCAGTCTGGGAAGACGGCATTGACCGAGCTCTGTTGGTATCGTGCCTTGGTGCCTTGCTGGGCTTTGGGATGACATTCTGGCTAGTGCGGATATTCACGGATTGAGCAAATGCGGAATTTGCAAATTGCGTGGCTGTCCCTTCTGCTCATCGGTATTGGGTTGATTTACGTGGATGTACTCTACCGTGCACTGTTGGAAATACAAGGCGTCGCAGTACTGGCTGCCTTGGGAGGCGCCCTGATTCTGATGGCGCTGACGTCAATGCTGAACTGGCTTTTCAAGGAAGCTTGGGAAGAACGCAGCGCCCCTAAACCGCCGGAAAACGGCTGAGAGGATACTTATCATGGCAAGCTTTTGGGAGAACATTACCGTCAACGGCGCAGAGATGGGTATGTACGCCAGCGTTCCGGACGGCGGCGCCGGCTTCAGCGCGCCGTTCCCCGCTGTGCTGGTGGCCCAGCACGCCACCGGCGTTGACGCTTTTATCCAGGATATCTGCGACCGGCTGGCCGCCGCAGGCTATGCCGCCGTCGCTCCCAATCTCTACCACCGCCACAGCGACGAAGCCATCGCCGCGTCCGCTGCCGGCGGGCCTCGTCCCAGTCCGCCGGCGCTCCTTAGCGACCCCGACATCGTCGCCGACGTCAACGCTACCGTAGATTGGCTACGCGGCCACGACGCCGTGCAGAGCGACCGCATCGGCGTAACCGGCTTCTGCATGGGCGGGCGCGTGGCCTGGCTGGCCGCTGCGACGAATCCCCACTTCAAAGCCGTCGTCCCTTACTACGGCGGCAATCTGATGGCCGCCTGGGGCGCCGGCGAAACACCTCCCTTCGCTATGGCCGCCGCTATCAACTGCCCCATGCTCTTCCACTTTGGCGAGGTTGACGCAAACCCCTCTCAGGACGATATGCGCAAGATCGACGCAGAGCTGAACCGCCTGGGCAAGCCGCACCAATTCTACGTGTATAGGGACGCCGACCACGCCTTCATGAACCCCGCCGGCGGGCGATATCAAAGAGAGGCCGCCGAACGCTCCTGGCCGCGCACGCTGGAGTTCTTTGCTCAGCATCTGAAAGCATAATACATGACCTTACAAAAGGAGTTCCCCCATGCCCCGAGTAGCCCTTGACCTGGAACAGAAAGACGACCTCGCCGTCATCAAATCCGATGGCTGGCGCGTAGCGCAGGGCCTGGAACCCGGCGAACCCAACCAGGGCCTCGTCGCCGAAATGCGCGGCAGCAATGCCCGCCTACCCGACTACGACGATGCCGACTGGCCCAGCGGCGCCGACATCCAGCATCGCTATTCCGTGGGATTCACCTTCGCCTGGTATCGCCTGCGCTTCACTATGCCCGAAACGGTCAAGGGCCAGGACGTCTCGCAGTGCCGCGTCTGGTTCGAGACCAACGTGGACAACTATGGCGAGGTGTACGTGGACGGCAAAATCGACCGCAACATCGGCGCGATTACCGGCAACAATACGCCCAAGCGCGTGCTGGTGGAAGAGCCGGGCCGGCCCGGCCAAGAGCACGTCATCGCCGTGCTGGTCGCCAACGCGCCTCTGGGCGAGCCGGTGGGAGCCATCTTTATGCGCTACGCCTACCTGGCCTTTGAGACGCAGCCACCGCGGTAGAGGGCGACGGACCGCTATCTACCCGGTCTAGTTTGACCAACAACAGCCGCTGCTTCCCCCTTCAACCCTCATCTTACCCTAGCCTATTACAACCGCGGCGTTTGCCACCGCAGGCTCGGCAACGAGCCTCAGGCGCAAGCTGATTTCGCCAAAGCGCGCGAGCTGGAGCATATAGCTCCTGGTCGGAGTTGGTTCGATCGCCTGCTATCCACTATATCTCGGCTGTGGCGGCGGTTACCTCCGCCCCGGCATGGTGTACACTGGTCAGCGACCTTGCGGCCTGCGGACTCCGAGCAGGATTAGGGCAGCATCCGTTACTTTGGAGGTCTGCGCAGCTATGACTGCCGCTACTTGCGACCCCCGCGCTCTTAGCATTGCCTGCGCCGTTCACCGGCGGGAGCGACCTCAGGCTACTATCCTGTTCGGCTCGCGGGCCCGCGGCGACTATGATGATGGGCGCTCCGATATCGACATCATGCTGGTGCAGGCGGAAGAACCCGACGGCGAGCACAAAGGGGCGGTCGCAGCGTGGGCCGAGGGCATCGTCAAGACAGCCTATGGGCGCCGGGTGCCGGTTCAGCTCGTCTGGCTTACTCAGCAGAGGTTCCACGAGGGCAAGCGATACATCAATCACGTTGCTACCCAGGCCCTGTTCGATGGTGTAATCATGACGCAAAACCCCGAGGAATATCACAACCGCGACGCCGACGATGCGGGAACGGAGTACCAGTACGACTGGCGAATCTATGACAACCGGATACTGCACTCCGAGTCGCACCTGGCTGCTCTCAGGGATTTGATTAACCTCGGTCATCACGACCTGCTCATCGGCCAGCAGGCCCAGGGCGCGCTGGAGCGCGCGATGAAAGCTTTGCTGGAAGCCCACCAAGTCCGATACCGGCGCACCCACGACATCGGCGACCTGCTGGGGCACATCCGGCATATCGACCCGGAACTGCGCGAGTTTGGTCTCGGCATTATGCCGAGCGTGTACTCCGCTTATGCCGGAGAGCAGGAATATGAGGATGTGGCAGTAAGGACGCAACCTCGCCTCACTAACCAACCCGACTACCGCGAGCGCACCATGGCCGACGTTCAGCGCATTATCGCCCGGGCCCGCGTCGTGCGCCAACAGCAAGACGGTTAGCATCGCCGCCCCGGTTTGCAACACGCCCAGGAGATTACCTTATGACTACCCGCTCTTTCGCCGGCGCCGTCAACGCGCCGGATTTTCCCGCCAGCGTTGAATGGCTCAATACCGACCGCCCATTATCTATGGCCGACCTGCGCGGCAAAGTGGTGGCGCTGGACTTCTGGACTTACTGTTGAGTGAATTGTATGCACGTGTTTCCGCAGTTGCGGAAAATCGAGGAAAAGTACGCTGACGAGCTGGTGGTCATCGGCGTGCACTCTGCCAAGTTCCCCAACGAAAAATACGCCGACAACGTGCTATTGGCGGCGCAGCGCTACGAGCTGAAACACCCCATCATCAACGACGCCGAGTTTGAGGTATGGCGCCAGTACGCCTGCCGAGCCTGGCCCACCCTGATGTTCATTGACCCGGAGGGCAAGGTAATCGGCAAGCATGAGGGGGAGCTGCCCTACGAGGCTTTTGACGACCTGCTGGGCCGCATGATTGCCGAGTTTGACGCACAGGGCAAGATTGACCGCCGCGACCTGGGCCTCAAACCCGACGCGGTAGAGCAGTCCGCGCTGGCCTTTCCCGGCAAGGTGCTGGCGGACGGCCCCGGCAACCGCCTGTTCATCGCCGACACCAACCACAACCGCATTGTCATTACCGACCTGGGCGGGCAGGCGCAGGCCGTTATCGGCTCCGGCGTTGAGGGTTTTGTGGACGGTGATTATGCCACTGCTGCCTTTAACCATCCCCAAGGCATGGAGCTGGCAGGAGATGCGCTGTATGTGGCCGACACGGAAAACCACGCCATCCGCCGCGTTAACCTTTCCGCCGGCACGGTGGATACCATCGCCGGCACGGGGCAGCAGGGCCACGACCGCCGCGCCGTGGGGCCCGGCCCGCAGGTGGCGTTGAGCAGTCCCTGGGACTTGGCGCACTATGATGGCATTTTGTACATCGCCATGGCCGGCATCCATCAGCTGTGGCGGCTGTCGCTGGCCGACGGCATCGCGCAGCCCCACGCCGGCACCGGCGGGGAAAACATCGACAACGGCCCATTGGCTCAAGCTACGCTGGCCCAACCCAGCGGCATTGTCGTCGGCAAAGACCGGGGGGATGAGGCCATCCTGTACTTTGCCGACTCCGAGACCAGCAGCGTCCGCAGCGCCGGGATCGACCCGGCTACGGGGCGAGTCGCTACCCTGGTAGGCGTCGACCTGTTCGCCTTTGGCGACCGGGACGGGGTGGAGCGCCACGTGCGCCTGCAACACCCCATCGGTATTGAATGGCATCAGGGCGAGCTGTTCATCGCCGACACTTACAACCACAAAATCAAGAAAGTACTGCCGCTGACCCGCTCCGTGCAGACCGTGCTGGGTTCCGGCGCGATGGGACGGCACGACGGGGCCGGCAAGCTGGCTGCGTTCAGCGAACCCAGCGGTCTGAGCTTCGCCGTGTTTGACGACGGACGATCTCCCTTGCTCTACATCGCCGACACCAACAACCACGCCATCCGCGTCGCCGACCTGGCGGCTGATGTTGTGCGCACGGTGGAAATCAAGGGACTGCCTTGACGCCAGCGGCATCATTGGGCACCATTAAGGGCCCTTTGATGTTCCGGCCCGTCGCCGATCCATCGTTATCATCCTCCAGCATCTTCAGCGTTACAGGTGAATCAATGACTGCCCCCGCCAACTCCGATTACCGCGTCAACAGCGACGACAACATTACCTTGATGGCCAGCAAAATTATCCGCGACGTGTTGGTCACTCGCAGCGAGCCCCTGCGCCGGCGTGAGCTGATGCAGGCGGTGGAGCTGGCTATGGGCGACCGCAGGCCGGACGTTGACGGCGTGCTCAAGCGCAATTGGTTCAACAACCAGGGCACCGGACCGGGCCGGTGGGAATTGACTGAGGAGGCCGACGCCGGCGCGTCGCCTTTCACGGACGACGCCGGCGCGCTCAACCTGGCTCGGGTGGTGGAGTACCTGCGGCTCTGTCGCGGAGAAGTTCCTTACTTCGGCGATGTGAGCGATTTCGTTGCAATCTGCAACCCCAATATAGAGATGGACGCCGACCGGCTGCTTCCCGGCAACCGCGCCATAGGTTAGCCGCTAATCTCCGTCGTCGCTGTTGCCGGCCAGGCTCACGGAAAGCACCCGCTCCTGACCGGCCAAATCCGGCTCAACAGCGATTTCCGCATTCGGGAATCGCTGCGACGCCAGACGGCTGGCTGCATCCATCTGCTCCGGGTCCATTTCCAGCAGGATGACGCCGTGGGGTTTCAGCCGTTCTCTCTGGGCAGCTTGCTCAATCAGGCGACGAATTAAGGTTAGCCCGTCCGGCCCGCCGTCCAGGGCGGTTGTCGGTTCCCGCTGCACTTCCGGCTGTAATGTGGCGATGCGCTCAGTGGGCAGGTAGGGCAGGTTGGCGGCGATGACGTCCACCGGCTCCGGCAGGGGTTCCAGGAGGTTGCCCTTCAGCAGCGTAACCCGGTCGGCTACGTTGTGCATCCGCACGTTGTAGGCGGCCACGTCCAGCGCGGCGTCATAAGCGTCGCAAGCGTAAATGCGGGCTGCCGGGAGGTGGATGGCCAGGTTCACGGCGATGGCGCCGGCGCCGGTGCCTACGTCGACAATAACGAGTTCCCTGCTTTCCATGCCCATCAGCGCCATGAACAGGGCGTGCTCTACCAGCGTCTCGGTTTCAGGCCGGGGGATCAGGACGTCGGGATTGACCAGCAGGTTGACGCCGTAGAATTCACGGTAGTTCAAAATGTAGGCCAGCGGCTCGCGGGTCAGCCGCCGCGCCAGGATGTCGGCCAGCTGGGCTTCCTGCTGCCCCGACACTGTGGTTTCCTGCTCAGCGAAAATGGCCTGACGCGGCATTCGCATCACGTGCATCACCATCACCTCTGCCTCCAGTCGGGCGTCGGGGATGCCGGCCGTTGCCAGGGTGCGGTGGGTTTCCTGGATGATGCTGCGCAGGTTGGGCATTACGCCGCGATGGCCGCCAGCTCCCGCTCCTGGTCGGCGGCGATGAGGCGGTCGATGATTTCGGTGAGTCCGCCGTCCATCAGCCGCTGGATGCCGTGTATGGAAAGGCCGATGCGGTGGTCGGTGATGCGGTCTTGTGGGTAGTTGTAGGTGCGGATTTTCTCGCTGCGGTCGCCGCTGCCAATCTGCGCTTTGCGGTTGCTGGAAACCTCCGCCTGGTGCCGCTCCTGCTCGGCGGAGTAGAGACGACTGCGGAGAATGGTCATGGCCTTGGACTTGTTTTTGTATTGAGAGCGTTCGTCCTGGCACACTACCGTGATACCCGTTGGCTCGTGGACGATGCGCACGGCGGTGGCGACCTTGTTCACATTCTGCCCGCCGTGTCCGCCGGCGTGGAAAATGTCGATGCGCAGGTCGTCTTCCTTGATGTTGACTTCAACCTCGTCGGCCTGGGGCAGCACGGCGACGGTGGCGGTGGAGGTGTGGATGCGCCCCTGGGCTTCGGTTTCCGGCACGCGCTGCACACGGTGTACGCCAGCCTCGAACTTCAGACGGCTGAAGGCGTTTCTGCCGTCCACGGAAAAGGCGATGCGGCTGAATCCGCCCAGGTCTGATGGATTGGAGTCCAGGATGTCCACGCTCCAGCCTTGTTCCTGAGCGTAGCGCTGGTACATACGGTAAAGGTCGGCGGCGAAAAGAGAGGCTTCCTGCCCGCCGGCGGCGGCGTGAATTTCGACGATTACGTCGCGCTCGTCGTTGGGGTCTTTGGGCAGCAGGGCGATGCGGAGTCGCTGTCCCAAAGCGGACAGGCGCTCGTTAACGGTTTCCAGTTCCAGCTGAGCCATTTCAACCAGTTCGGGGTCGCCGCCCTCGCCGGCCAAGGCGCGGAGGTCGGCGCGTTCTTCGGTGAGCTTGCGCCGTTCGCCGTCCATGGCGGCCAGGGTTTCCAGGCTGGCGCGCTCGCGGTTCAGCTCGCTCAGCCGGGCGTAGTCGGCGGCTACGTCGGGTTGAGCCATTTCCGTTTCAATGGCCCGATAGCGTTCCACAATCGGTTGCAGCTTGTCAAAGATGTCAGCCATTACAATGCCCGCGTTCGCCTGGAAGTAGCTTACTCCGCAGAGTATAGCCCACGCGCCGGCGAATCGGCAACCCGGCGCGCAGCCTCCGCGCCGACTTTTTGACCTTTGCATCGGGAGCGTGGTACTATACGCCGGCGATAACAAGTCGGGTATGACCGCAGAGGCAATACACTGCACATGGACTATCATTTGCGCTTTCAGGGCTTGCAGAAGCGTTGCCGTAGAAAAATTCTCTTGGGGGCAGCCCTGATCGCGCTGTTGGCGTTGGGTGCGGCTGCCCTGGCTTGCACCGCGCCGGAGGCGACGCCTACGCCGCCGGCCACCGTTGTGCCGACAGCTGCGCTGGCAACCGGCGCGCCGCTGCCGACGGCGGCCGCATCGCCAACGTCAACGCCGCCATCGCCCACAGCGGCTCCCGTAACGCAGACGCCTGTGTTCTCGCCGGTTCCGCCAACCGGCACGCCGGCGCCCACCGATACGCCGGCGCCCATCAGTACGGCTACGCCGGTTCCGTTAACCGCTACGGCCACCCTGATGCCGGAGCCGACGGAGGCGCCGCCTACGCCCACCAGCGCGCCGCTGCCTACGTTCACGACTGAGCCGATCGCAACTCCGGCGCAACCGAACCCGCTGGCCGGCCTGGCATACGCGGATTGGCTGGAACAAAACCAAAGGGCGCGAGCAAACCGGATTAAGCAACTGACCTGGGTGTCCGACGGCGTTGACGATGCCGAGCGGGAAGCGGCGGAGCTGCTGATTGCGTCGGCGACGTGGCATCCGGGCACCTTCGGCGCTTTGTTGGAACTGCCCTGGATTGCGGACAGCATTACCCTCGCTGAAACTCATGCCATCTATGGCCTACGGTGGGCGGCGCGGTACAACCTCGAATCTGCTGAGCTGATGCTGCAAAAGCCCTGGGTTCAGGACGGCATCACCCGTGATGAAGCCACGGTAATACGATACGTGTACTGGATGAGTTGGTATGCTGACGAACCGAATCAGGAGGTGTCTGAAGCAGTCGTACAAATTCTGAATATGCCTTTTTTGGAAAGCGTAAGCGGCGCAGACGCGATGGCGGTGCATTCTTTGCAAAGGCTAGTGGCTATCGGCCCGGACGTTCTCCTGAAAATAATGTCTCACCCTAGTTTCAAAGACGGGATCACCGATGAGAAGGCCAAAACGGTGGCTCTGTTGGGCGGCACGTATAAGTACCGGCCAGAGTCTGCGGACGTCCTTCTGCGCGGAACGGGCGTCTATCTGGAAGAGCGCACTATAGAATTGACCCATTCCGGCGAAGTGCTGCTCGCGATAATTCGCATACGCGACCAGGTTACGCCCAGCATGGACTACTTGGAACACAGCGTCCGCACCATTGAAGAGTTTATGGGCGAGCCGCTCCCAACGAATTACATTGCCCTGTTCTTTGACGATGCGAACGTGAAAGAGGGCGGCGGTCAAGGCACCAGTTACGGCACGCACATTGCAATGTCCCTGGATTTTGACGTCGAAAACGGTTGGCAATGGCAGCGCACGCCAGCGGTCATTGCCCATGAGGTGGCCCATCAATACTGGCGCGGGAACAGCCGGGATTGGGTGGATGAAGGGCCTGCCAATTTCCTGGAGTATATTTCCGAAAACGCGCGCATTGACGCGCCGATTAAGGCAAAGACCAACCCCTGCGCCTCCGCCAAAACCATCGCAGAGTTGGATAAGTTGGCGGTCCACCAGGAAACGTGGCAAGAGACCGTGACGCAAAATTGGTTCCGCTGCAATTACTCGCTGGGTGAGCGTTTGTTCGTTGACCTGTATGACACCCTCGGCGAAGAAGCCTTTCGCCAGGGATTCCGGAACCTGTACTGGAAATCCTTGCAGGATGACACCTCTGACTCCTGCGGGGGCACCGACCTGAGCATCTGCCACGTGATAGACGCGTTCAAGGCCGGCGCATCCGACGACGTTGCGGCGAAGGCGGACGAGGTAATTGCCCGCTGGTACGGGCCGCTGCCCGGCTCCTAGCCCGCTTCTCACCGTAGTGGATCGCGACGCCGCCGAGCCCCAGCCGGCGGTAGCCCACGTTGACCAGACCTGCCCTGCGATACACTTCGGCCAGTCCGTCGGCAGTGAGGAAGTAGTCCACGCTGCTGGGAAGATAGGTATAGGCGGTGCGGTCGCCGGCCACTATCTGCCCCAACAGCGGCACCATCCGGTGAAAGTACAGCCGGCCCAGCGCAGCGCGGACGCCCGGCGGCATGGGCGTCAGTTCCAGCGTGGTAACCCGTCCGCCGGGCGAGACCACCCGAGCCATCTCCGCAACGGCGGCCGGCACGTCGGCCATGTTGCGCAAGCTGAACCCGGCGGTGGCGCAAACGAAAGTATCGTTGGCAAAAGGCAGGCTCAAAGCGTCGCCGATTACGAATGTCGCGGCTGCGCCAGGTTCCCGCCGGCGGGAGGATGACGGGGAGCGGGAGGATGGCGCGATTTTGCGCTGCGCAATTGCCAGCATCTCCGGCAGCAGGTCAACGCCGACTGCGCACCGGATGCCGGGGCAGCGCGCCAGGGCAAAGGCGAGGTCGCCGGTGCCGGTGGCTACGTCCAGGGCTGCGCCGTTCAGACCGGCCGATGTGAACCGCGCCGTTTCCCGTTTCCAGCGATGATGCTGCCCGCCGGTCATCAAGGAGTTCATCAGGTCGTAGCGGGGCGAGATGCGAGCGAACATCTCCGCGACGTAGCGCCGCTTATCATCGCCGTTCAGGTGAGCCATTGCCGCCGTCTCTCAATTGGAGCGTAGCGCAGCAGCGCTATGCCGTGGGCGTAGGTCTGCGCTTCGGTCAGAGCCAATGCAGTATGCGGAGCGTCGCCGCCGAACAGCGGGACGCCTTGTCCCAGAACCACCGGGATGATAAAAACCATGCACTCGTCAATCAGGTTGGCGCGCCGGAACTGCTCGGCCAGGTCGCCGCCGCCCACCAGCCAGAGGACGCCATCGTATTGATCCCCGATTTCTCGCATGAAGTCGGCGGCATCGGATTCCACGAACCGGACGCCGTGGGGATTGTCGTCCGGCGGGCGGCGGGTGAAGACGTAAGTCGGCTTGCCGGCGTAGGGCCACTCTCCAAAGCTCAGAACCTGGTCGTAGGTGCGCCGCCCCATCAGCAGCGCGTCCACGCCGGAGTAGAACTGGGCATAACCGTAATCGTCGGCCTGGCCCTGAGGAAGCCAGTCCAGGCCGCCGTCGGCATCGGCAATGAACCCGTCCAGGCTGGCGGCGGCGTAGTAAATGACCTGGCCCATAGTTCTTGCTCGGGACCGATTGCCGGGCGCCAGGTTACCGCGCCCGGTCGCGGTACTGCATATCGTCGGGCAGGCTGTCGACAATGCCCAGCGATACCAGGGCGCGCTGGGCTACGAATCGGACTACGCCGTCGATGTCGAGGGGTTTCAGGTAAAAGGGCGGTTCCGGCGGCAGGATGGCGGCGCCCATTCGGGAAAGGGTGAGCATATTTTCCAGATGGACGGCGTGCAGCGGGGTTTCCCGAGGGATGAGTGTCAAGGGGCGGCGTTCTTTCAGGGTTACGTCGGCGGCCCGCAGCAGCAGGTTGGGCGTCAGACCGTGGGCCAGCGAGGCTACGGAGTTCATGCTGGCCGGCGCGATTATCATTCCCGCGGTGGGAAAGGTGCCGCTGGCGATGGGCGCGAACAAGTCGCTGATGGCGTACTGCCGGAAGTAGGGGGATTCCACCCAACGGGCGGCTGCGTCGTTGTACGATTCATCCAGCTCTTCCTGCCATACCATCCGCGCGGCGTTGGAGGCGACCGCGATGACGGGCCGCTCCAGGGCCAGGAGCGCGTCAATCAGCGCGCGCGCGATGGCGGCTCCGCTGGCGCCGGTGATGCCGACCACCACCGGATGGCCGCGTTGCTCTGGGCTGCTGCCGGGCATCGCTACCACAGGAATAGGGAATCAAAGCGCAGGGTTACGGCCAAAATCGTAAATCCCAGCAGCTGTGTGGATATGTACTTGTTGAAGGCGAAGGCTTTGCCGACTTTGGCCGGCTCTCCCGACTTGACCAGGTTGTTTTCATAGGCCAGCAGGATTACGGCCACGCCCCAGCCGATGAAGTAGAAGACGTTCAGATGCAGCCAGATGCCCACTATCAGCAGGGCCGCCGCCGCCAGGGCGTGTAGTACGCGCGTGATGCGAATGGCGTTGCGGACGCCAAATCGGGAGGCAATGGAGTTGATGCGGTTGGCGCGGTCGAAGTCGTAATCCAGGGTTCCGTAGATGGTCTCGAAGCCGGCGGCCCACATCATGACCGCGAAGGTTATGAGTACGGGCTGCCAATCCCATTGTCCGGTTACGCCAATCCAGGCGCCGGTGGGGGCGATGGACAGGGCGAAGCCCAGCATCAGGCTGCAAAGCCAGGTGTAGTACTTGGCGAAGGAATAGAGCACTACGTAGGCGGCAGCCAGCGGCGACAGCATGAGGGCGAGGGGGTTCAGCTGCCAGGCGGCGACGAAGAAAATGGCAGAGCCGGCCAGCGCCATGCCGCCAACTTCCAGCGGTTTCAGGATGCCGGCGGGGATGTGCCGGCCGGCGGTGCGCGGGTTCCGGGCGTCCTCTTTGGCGTTGATGATGCGGTTGGCCGACATCCCGAGAGTCCGCACGCCCAGAAACGCCAGCGTAATCCAGATGAAAGAGGGCCAGCCCGGCCAACCGACGCCCAGGGAATGGTAAGACGCCAGCGTCATCCCGATGTACCCGAAGGGCAGCGCAAACAGCGATTCAGACACGTTGATGGCGTTGAGGTAATGCGGGAACCTGGCGGCAATGGCGCGGAGCGAGCCGGGGTGCGCGGGAACGTTCTGCATAACGATATGGTAACATACGGCCACAGAGCGCAGAGCTTGGCCATGCCCAAAGTACGAGACGCCATACGTATTGTAGAGAGGGACGGCTGGGCGACTTGACCGGGTGAAAGGCAGCCATCGCCACTTTAAGCATCCCGTAAAGTCGGGGACGGTGACCGTTCCAGGCCACCTTGGTGAGGATTTAAAGATAAAGACCTGGCGAAGCATCTTGCGGCAAGCCGGTCTTCAGGAGCGGAACCGATGAAATTGACCTACGTAGCGGTTTTTGAGCAGACGCCTAACAACTACAGCGCTTACGTTCCGGACCTGCCAGGCTGCGTTAGCATGGGCCGAACCTGGGAAGAAATGCAGTGGATGATCAAGGAGGCCATCGAGGGCTATATCGAGGTTACCCACGAATACGGCGAGGCGGTGCCGGCGCCGCAAATGTCGGTGGTGGAGGCGCTTGAATACCATCGCTCACAGCCGAACGACTACGGCGGCTACTTTCCTGCGCCCGATGATCCGGTGGACGAAGACCCCGTAGCCATCCTTGAGATTGAAGTAGAGGTCAGCTTGGAAACGGAGCCGACGGCAGCGGCGGGGTGAGCCGATTGCCCGCTTACCCTGGATTGGGCGCCGGGATAATGTCGTCCAACCCCAGCTCGGGCCATCGCTGCGTTACCCTCTGCCGTATCTCTGCGCTCATCTCGATGTCCGGCGGCCATTGGCGATGGTAGCCTTCCTCCGGCCATTTGCGGGTTGCATCAATGCCCACTTTGCTGCCGAAGCGGGGTCTTGGGGATGCTACGTCCAGGTCGTCGATGGGGCCGTCCACTATTACGAGGTCGGCGCCGGGGTTGACGTTGTTGGCTACCCGCCAGGTTACTTCCGACGGGTTCTGCACGTTGACGAAGTCGTCCACCACCACGATGACTTTGGTCAGGCTGAGCAATCCTAATCCCCATAGTCCGTACATTACTTTGCGGGCGTGGCCGGGGTATTCCTTGCTGATGGAAACGAGCACGAGGTTGTGAAAGATGCCTTCCGCCGGCATATTGATGTCCACTATTTCCGGGAGGATGAGGCGTATCAGCGGCAGGAACACGCGCTCCGTGACCTTGCCCATCCAGTAGTCTTCGGTAGGAGGGCGGCCTACAAACGTGGTGGGGTAGATGGGGTTATGGCGGCGGGTGATGGCGGTTACGTGGAACACAGGGTAGGGCTCGGGCAGGGAGTAATAGCCGGTGTGGTCTCCAAAAGGCCCTTCGGAGCGTTCCTCGCCGGGGACAACGTAGCCTTCCAGCACAATCTCAGCGTGGGCGGGCACCATGAGGTCAACGGACACCGCGGGGGTAAGCTCTACGCCGGCGTCGCGGATGAACCCGGCCAGGGTCATCTCGTCCACTTCGGGCGGCAGGGGAGCCGAGCCGGTCCAGATGGACGCCGGGTCGCCGCCCAATGCTACGGCTACCTCCAGCTTATCCCGGCTGGCTCGGTAGTGGCGCGCGCCGACTTTGTGGGTTTGCCAGTGCATTCCGGTGGTGTTGCGGTCGAACACCTGCATTCGGTAGATGCCGTAGTTCTGCGTACCGGTGTCCGGGTCTTTGGTGATGACCAGGGGGAGGGTGATGTAGGGGCCGGCGTCTTCCGGCCAGCACTTGATGATGGGCAGGCGGCGGAGGTCAACGTCGGCGCCGGTGATGACCATTTCCTGGCAGGGGGCGTTGCGGACGGCGCGGGGCTGGTACGCTCCGACGTGGGCGAGGCGTCCCAGGGCGCGCAGTTTGTTCATTATGCCCTGAGGAGGGCCTCCGAGGGCGAGGTCAAGCATGGACTCCAGGCGGGCGGCCAGCTCGTCGGCGCTGTCGACTTCCAGGGCCCAGTTCATCCGCCGTTCGGCGCAGAACAGGTTGACGGCCACGGGCATATCGTGTCCGACCACGTTCTCGAAGAGGAGGGCCGGCCCGTTGGCCCGCAGCATCCGGTAGGCGATTTCAGTCAGCTCCAGCTCCGGGTTGACCGGGGCGGAGATACGTCGGAGGTCGCCTTTGCTTTCCAGAAAGGCGAGGTACTCCCGCAGGTCCTGGTAGGGCATAGGAGACCTAACCTGCCGGGCCGGTTGTTAGTATCCTGCCCCTTTCCCGCAAAGGGGATGGGGACAGGATGAGGGGCGTCAGGAGTTGCGCATCTGCGAGAAGCAGTCGCTGCAATAGACGGGGCGGTCGCCGCGGGGGCGGAAAGGTACGGTGGCATCGGCGCCGCAGTTGCTGCACACGACGGCGAAAGATTCACGCTGGCCGCCATAGCCACTGTTGGACTGGCCGCGGCGGGCATTGCGACAGGGCTGGCAGCGCTTGGGGTAGTTGGTGAAGCCGCGGGAAGCAAAGAACTCTTGCTCGCCCACGGTGAAGGGAAACTCGACGCTGCAATCGCTGCACTCGAGCATGATGTCTGATAGAGCCACGGTGATCCTCCGTTGGGTTGGTAACCACGATGCACACGCTAGGGTCGGATTCATCGGGCACAGTGGTGTGATTCCCAATACCCAAGGAAGGCGGCCGGCGCAACCTATATTGCTCCTACTATACTGGCAACAGCCCGCACAAGCAACGCTCTGGGGGGCGGGTTTTCACGCGAATTATGCCGGCTCGGCGATGAAGACGGGTATTTTGCGCGTGGTTCGGCTTTGATACTCCGCGTAAGGTGGGAAAGCGGCCACTGAGATGTCCCAAAGCCGGGCCCGTTCCGGGTCGTCGGGGACTTCGCGGACGCGCATGAGGCACACGTCGGTTTCGTCGCGGATTTCCACGCTGGGATCGGCGCGGAGGTTGTGAACCCACGCCGGGTTATTCGGCGCGCCTCCCTGGGAGCCTACCAGCACGTAGTTGTCGCCGTCCTTGACGCGCATCAGCGGCGTCTTGCGGATAGCGCCGGTTTGGTTGCCGCGGTTGGTGACGATGATAACGGGCAGGCCGGTGTCGCGCAGGGTAGTCCCGGCGGCGCCACCGCTGCCTTCGTAAAGTTCCACCTGTTCCCGCACCCAGTCTCTGGTTGACGGTATGTATTCGGGCATAGCTAGCTCCTTGCGTCCAGATTGCAGCGTACCTATGATAACGCCTGGAAGCAAAAACCGCCAGCAAGCCGGGGCCTGCCGTTTTTCTGCGGCGGCGCGCGGGTGGTGGGGTTGGGGTTGACGGTGTTCATGGTGGTTGTTTCTCTCCTTTTGGTCGGTCGGTGGATTCTGGGTTGGGTTCCTGGGGGTTCAGGATGTCGGCGCTACGGCCTGAGAGCGTGGCTTGCTATTTACGTCCTAGTCTTGCGCGTGCTAACGGCTGCTTGCGCAGTGCTCGTCCTCGCGCAGCGGTGGTGACTCCCGCCGTGCTGAGTGCGCCAGCCGGGTAATGTGACCGACCTCCGGCGCGCCACAGTGGTGCAATGGATCCGACATGCCGCACAGTACGGATGCGGCGGATTAGACCGTGATGTCCTGAACCCCGTGAGACTCCTATTCAGTTGTGGTGTCGGGCGGTGTCCTGGCCTGTGCACTGGGCTGGGACGGGTATCCGACGGTTCGCGCGGGGCCGACGGATGAGCCTGACGGGGATATTGTAGCACGGTGGTACGGTTTTGCAAATGGGGATTTTGTCAGAATCAGGATTTACGGGATTTTAGGATTTTCAGGATTGAGGGTTGTGCTGCGGCGTTGGAAGGGAGAATGGGGGTTGGTGGTAGGGGATTTGCAGGATTGGGGTTGTGCTGCGGGGGCCGGGTTTTGGCGGAACCACGGTTGAGATGAGGGCGGGAGGTTGGGGAGCTTGAGGGCGGTTGGCTGGGGTTTTTTAGTTGACAGATATTCTGTGAGGCGATAGATTTGACCTTGCAATATGCGCGCCGCCGGCGTCGGCTTGGGGGAGGATACGCGGGTATCGGCGATGCTGTCGGCGATAGGCCAGGAGGAATGTGGTCAATGTCGGGGTTCTTTAAGGCGGTATGGGTGGTTGCGTTGCTTTGCGCGCTGGCGGTTGTGGCTGTTGGATGCAGCGGGTGGTTCGGAAGCGGGGAAGGGCCTACGGAGGCTACTCCGCAAGCTGGCGGGGCGATGGATATGCCGCCGGCATCGTCGCAAAACGGCGGGACGATGGTTGCGCTTACATCCGGCGATAGGGATGCGCTGGTTGCGCTATACAACGCAACAGGCGGCGAGAGTTGGAGTCGGAGTGAATCCTGGTTGAGCAACGACGCGCCTCTCGGAGAATGGTATGGCGTAAGCGCCGATGAAAGCGGCAACGTTACGCATATTGACCTGAATACTAACGGACTGAGCGGTGAGATACCGGCGGAGTTGGGAGACCTGGCGAACCTGGTGGGGTTGCGTCTCCTCGGCAATCAGTTGAGCGGTGAGATACCGGCGGAATTGGGAGACCTGACGAACCTGGTAGGGTTGGACCTCGCCGGCAATCAATTGAGCGGTGAGATACCGGCGGAGCTGGGCGATCTGACGAACTTGGAGACATTGGCGCTCCACAGCAATCAGTTGACCGGAGAGATACCGCCGGAGCTGGGCAGCCTGGCGAACTTGAAGACATTGGATCTTTTCGGGAATCAGTTAACCGGGGTGATACCGACGGAATTGGGCAGCCTGGCGAGCTTGGAGAGGCTGGAGCTGGCCGGCAATCAATTGAGCGGTGAGATACCGGCGGAGTTGGGCAGCTTGGCGAATTTGGTGGCGCTGCGTCTCAACGTCAATCAGCTGCAGGGTGCGATACCGGCGGCGTTGGGGGACTTGGCGAACTTGGAGACATTAGACCTCTCCCGCAATCAATTGACCGGAGGGATACCGGCGAAGTTGGGCAATCTGGCGAACTTGGAAGGGTTGGAGCTCAGCGGCAATCAGTTGGGAGGGGAGATACCGCCGGGGTTGGGCAACCTGGTGAACTTGGAGACATTATATCTCGGCGGCAATGAGTTGACCGGGGAGATACCGCTGGGGTTGGGCAACCTGACGAAGTTGTGGGGGCTGGATCTCGGCAGCAATAAGTTGAGCGGGGATATCCCGCCGGGGTTGGGCAACCTGGTGAACTTGGAGACATTGCGTCTCTCCGTGAATCAGTTGAGCGGGGATATCCCGCCGGAGTTGGGCAACCTGGTGAACTTGAAGAGATTGGAGTTCGCCAGCAATAGGCTGGAGGGCGGGATGCCGGCAGAGTTAGGCAATCTGGTGAACTTGGAGACGTTGCGCCTCTCCGTGAATCAGTTGGAGGGAGCGATACCGACAGGGTTGGGCAACCTGGATAAATTGGAGACATTGGCGCTCTCCCGCAATCGGTTGACCGGGGAGATACCGTTGGAGTTGGGCGGCTTGGTGAACTTGAAGGGATTGGAGCTAGCCGACAATCAGTTGAGCGGGGGGATACCGACGGAGTTGGGGGATCTGGTGAACTTGAAGGGACTGGTTCTTGCCTACAATCAGTTGAGCGGGGAGATACCGTTGGAGCTGGGGAACCTGGCGAACCTGGAGGTATTGTATCTTTCCCGCAATCAGTTGAGCGGGGAGATACCGCCGGAGTTGGGCGCTCTGGCGGGCTTGCGGGGATTGGAGCTGGCCGACAATCAGTTGAGCGGGGAGATACCGTTGGAGCTGGGGAACCTGGCGAACTTGGAAACACTGAAGCTAGCCGACAATCGGTTGAGCGGGGAGATACCGTTGGAGCTGGGGAACCTGGCGAACCTGGAGAGATTGGAGATCTTCGGCAATCAGTTGACCGGATGCATACCGGTCGCCTTGCGCGATGTCAGCTACGATGTCAGCTATGAGGACTGGGGAGCGGCAGGTCTGCCGTTTTGCAGCGCAGCGGGGCCGTCTCGGGACCGGGCTGTGCTGGAGGCGCTGTACAATGCTACCGGCGGCCAAAATTGGAACCGCAGCGACGCCTGGTTAGACGATGAAGCGCCTCTTGGAAAGTGGCATGGCGTTGATACTGATGAACGCGGCTACGTTACGCGTCTTTACTTGTACAGCAACGGACTACGCGGCGAGATACCGCCGGAGTTGGGCAATCTGGCGAACCTGGAAGTACTGTATCTCCAGGACAATCAGTTAGAAGGCGAGATCCCGCCAGAGCTGGGCAACCTCGGCAACTTGGAGTCGCTGTATCTCTTCGGCAATCGGTTGACCGGGCCGATACCGTTGGAGTTGGGCCGGCTGAGGAGCTTGCAGAGATTGGAGCTTTTCGGCAATCAGTTGGCCGGGCCGATACCGTCGGAGTTGGGCGGGCTGGGGAACTTGCAGAGGCTGCATCTCCACGGCAATCAGCTGACCGGGGAGATACCGTCGGAGTTGGGGGGGCTGGCGAATTTGGGGATATTGCATCTCCATGACAATCGGTTGACCGGCGGAATACCGGCGGAGTTGGGGGGCATGGCGAGCCTGGCGGAATTGCGTCTCCACGACAATCAGCTGGACGGGGAGATACCGTCGGAGTTGGGCAATCTGGAGAATTTGGGAGTATTGCATCTTTCCCGCAATCAGCTGACCGGGCCGATACCGACGGAGTTGGGCCGCCTGGAGAATTTGCTGGAGTTGGAGCTCGCCGGCAATGATTTAGAAGGCGGGATACCGACGGAGTTGGGCAACTTGCAGAACTTGTGGAGATTGGCTCTCGCCGGCAACGATAAGTTGACCGGGTGTGTGCCGTCCGCCTTGCGCCATATCAGCGATAATGACTGGGCGGAGGTTGACCTGGAGTTCTGCGGTTAGGGCGGCGACGGGTACGCGCGCGCGGCGTTGACGCTGTTCGTGTCCTGGTGCTACATTGGCGGGGACGAGATGCAGAGCAGCAAGTTGGCCGCGGCTCGGGAGGGATGGAAGATGAAAATGGATTTTGGACTGTTCACGACCTGGAACGCCGTGTACGAAGGCGGCAAGGTTCCCTGGGATCCGGACTATGAGGGCGGCAGGCTGCTGGAAGCGGAGGCCTACAAGCAGAACTTCCGGGAGATTGACCACATTGAGGCCGCCGGGTGGGACTACGTTTGGTTCGGCGGAGGGCATTTTTCGACGCAGGGCAGCATGGATCCGCAGTCGCTCATGCTCTCTGCAGTCATCGCCAACCACACGAAGAACATCAGGATAGGCACGTCCATACACCGGCCGACTCTGCGGCTGCCGGGTGAAGAGCCGTCGCCCCGAGCGCTGCCCCACGAAAGGTACGCCTTTGATAACCTCCAGCCGGAAGACCCTTTTCAGGTGGCGGAGCAGGTTGCCATAGTTGACCAGGTAAGCGAGGGGCGGTTCATTTACGGCGCCGGGGCCCGGACGAGGGGCTCGGACGAGCGGAGGGAGTATTTCTTCGAGTACCTGGAGTTGCTCAAGCAGCTCTGGAACGAGGACAAGTTCTCCGGGTTCGCGGGCAAGTACTTCAACTATCCCGCTTTCTATGAGAACTACATGGGCATCCCGAAGCCGGTGCAGCGGCCGATGCCCATGCTGCTGCCTGTGGACAGCCAGGAGAGTTTTGTGCCAATGGGAGAGCAGGGCTATCGCATTGCCATCGGCGCGGGCAGTTCACCGCACAACCTGCGGGGTTCTGCAATTCTCCGCGAGGACGTGAAGGCATACCGCAAGGCCTGGATTGACGCCGGGCACGAGGGTGAGCCGGCTACCGTAGTCCGGGTGCCGACTCTGGTGGCGGACACTCAGGAGAAGGCTGACCGCCGGGTTGAAAACCTGATGGACCTTGCCCGGATATATTACGCCGGTCGCGTGGCCATCGGCAGCACGGACGCCGGGAGCGCCGGGCCTGACGCGACTGAGGAGGTCAACCTCTTTGGCACGCCGGCGGAAGTGGTTGAGAAAATCCATATGTTCCGGGAAGCTTTCACCACCGACGAGATTATGTTCGAGTGCAACTGGACATCATCGGTGCCCCGGGAGGTAGTCATGGACACTCTGAAGTGCCTTTCGGAGGACGTAATACCGCACTTTAAATAGCCGAGAGGCGCGGGCAACAGGGCAAGATAGGCTGAAAGAGGGACGGCTGTAAATACCCGGCAGTCCGAATGCGGTTTCCCTTTGCCGGGATGCCGGCTGCGCTCTGTGCGCGCGTTTTGGCGGCGGTGAAGCGGTTGAACAGCGCGGCGCGCGCAGTTGCCATCGCAGTGCTGGGGATAGCCAGGCGGTCTATGGGCATGTCTATGCTCAATTTTGCCGCGGTTTGTGATATAATGGCGCCAACCGACACGGTGTGTATTCCGTCGACAAGGAGGCATCTTTATGCAGCCCTTCAACGCAATCTTCGTCGGGGCGTTCGGCGGTGTGCTGCTCGCTCTGCTTTATCAAGTGGCGGCATCAGCCACCGGATTCGCCGCCTCCGACGGCCTGACCACGATATTATTTTTGGTGGGTTGGATAGCTTCGGCTGCTCTGATCTTTAGAGGTTGAAGATATGTTGAGAAAAATATTCAGAGCAATACGCGATGCAAGAAGAATGGCACTGGGAATTATCAGCGCGGTAATCGTTTTGTACATAGCTCCCTATTTTCTTGATGCAGTCGGATGTATCGGCGATGCAATCGGATGTATCGGGGAGTCGACCTGTTCCATCAGAGGATGCCTGGGGATGGTGTACAGCGCTGCCAGACAAGATACCAACCTGGCGGCTTGTGTCATCGCCCTCGCGGTAATTCTCGCCGCTTGGCGACCCGACGCAGTACGCCCGGAATAACCTGCCGCCTCCGCCCAATCCTTATGCTAAACTATGCGGAGCAACCCCCTATGGAGTCCATAGCCATGACCATGACCAATGCCAGCAAAGACCCCATCCTCGTCGTTATCCAGCTTACCGGCGGCAACGACTATCTTAACACCGTCATTCCCTACTCCGACGGTCGTTACCATGACAACCGGCCTACCGTGGGCATTCCCGCCAACCAGGCGCTGCCCATTGACGACGCTTTCGGCTTCAACCCGGCCCTGCCGGAGATTAAGCAACTGTACGACTCGGGCAAGGTCGCCGTCATCAACGGCATCGGCTACCCCACGCCCAACCGCTCGCACTTCCGCAGTATGGATATCTGGCACACCTGCGAACCGGAAAAGGTGGGCACGGAGGGCTGGCTGGGTCGGGTCATACGCGACCTTGACCCGCACGCTGAGAACGTGCTGACGGGCATCAACTTCGGGCGCGGCCTGCCACGGGCTATGGCATTGCCGGGCGTACCGGTAGCCTCAGTTGCGGTGCTGGAGACTTACGGCGTCCTCACCGGCATTCAGAGCGAGCCGGAGCGGGCCCAGGCTCTGGATATCTTTGCCCGTATGTACTCTCCCACCGTTGGCCTGGGAGCGACTATGGACTACCTGGGGCAGACCGGCCTGGACGCGCTCAAAGGCGCCGATATTCTCAAAGCAGCCCCGGACAGGTACACGTCCAGCGTGAAATATGCGGACACCGGCATTGCGCGCAATCTGCAAGGCATCGCCAAGGCGCTCACCGCGAATCTGGGAGCCCGGGTTTTCTACACTCAGCAGGGCGGCTACGATACCCACGCCAGCGAGGTAGATGTCCATCCCAAGCTCCTGGGCGACTTCAGCCGCGCCGTCAGCGACTTTTATGCCGACTTGCGCGAGCACAACGCCGCCGACAACGTAGTGATGTTCGCTTTCACCGAATTCGGGCGGCGCGTCAAAGACAACGGCAGCGGCACGGACCACGGCAGCGGAGGGGTGGCTTTCGCCATTGGCGACCCGGTGCGCGGCGGAATGTACGGTGAATATCCGTCGCTGGCGGAGGGCGACCTGGTGGAAGGCGACCTGGCCTATAATACCGACTTCCGCGGCGTGTACGGTACGCTGGTGGAGCAATGGCTGGGCCTGGACGCTAATCCCGTCGTGGGCGGGAACTTTGAGCAGCCGGCGTTCGTGTAGATAGGCGCGACGATGACAACGCCAACCCTGCCTGAATTTCAACAGAGGCGTATCCTGCCGCGGGATACCGTTGGAGACGAAGCGGGAACTTCCTTTATGCCGATTACCATGTACAGCCCGGAAAGGTCGGCTTCCCACTCGCTCGACGGCCCGGTATCGACCGGGCCGTTGCATACCATCATTCCGGCTGCCATCCCAGAGGAGTTGGGAACGCCGGCGTACTTTCGCCGGCAGCATCGCATGGCAGACGACGGCTCAATCGTCAGTATGCCGCTTGGCGCAGTTTTATCGGAGCTGCAAGGTGAAATCGGCGCCGTGCCGGTGTTATTTGGCGCTGATCCTGACAACGCTGTGATCGGGGCAACCACATTGGAAACCTTGGAAACCTTCGGATACGCGGCAGACCCACATCACCGCCGGCTCATTCCCGCAGAGCTGACGATATGACCATCCCGAAGCGCATTAGCGCGCAATGCCGCCGGCTTTGCGCGAGTATGATAGGGAATGAGCGCCAAGCGGAGCCGGCCGCGGTAAGCAGCGATAGATGATTATGGCCTCCAACGCCAACGGCAGCAGCCCCACTTCTGCGTCCCCAGGCGCCGCCCTCTACGTGGACAACGAAAACTTGCGCGATTCTGACCGCGCGCAGGATGCCATCTCCCTGGCCGTAGCCAACTGGCCGGGCGACCGGCCGGCTTTGGGCAGCCTATCGCTCTACGTCCGCGCCGACAAGGTTGCGGTGTGGGAAATGTGGGCCGAGGGGGCCTGCACGGGCCTGCGGGTGCGCGTCCGGGGCGTGCAGCATTTCAGTAACCATAAGGCGAAGAACTCCGCCGACCTGGCCATCACCGCCGACGCTGTTGCCGACCTGGTTACCGGCCAGGCCTCCGCCGTCGCCGTACTCAGCAACGACAGCGACTTTGGCGCGCTGTTCGTAAAGGTGAGAGAGCTGGCCCAAGCGTCCGGGCAGCAACAGACCCCGTTCCTGTGGATTACGTCGCCCGACGCCGGCGGGTTATCGCCCGAAATGGAGCGGTTCATTCCCGCCGGCCTGCGTTGGGATTTATCGGCCAATACGCCGGAACCGGGGCCGGCGGCCAAGTTGCCGGAGGCTGAATCGCTGCCGGAAGTGGGCAAGCAGACGACGCCGGCGCGGAGCCAACGCGCCGCTCGGAACGCGGCTAATCCTGGCAACGAAGATATTGCCGAAGAGCTGCTTCGTCAGTTGCCGGTTGGTACATTTAGAGCAGGCGCGGCCCAGGGAGTTGTCAGAGAGCGTTGGCCCAAGCACGAGCAAGCGGCTGTCAACACGGCTGAATTTGGAAAGTTCATGTTTGGAGAGATTTGGCCCATCCTGGAGGAGCGCGGCGTACTGATGCCTCGCAGAAGCTCTCCCCGCACCTATGAAATAACACAATCCGCCAAAGACAGCGTTGCCAAAGCGCAGCCCAAACCGTCGGCGCCGGGCGACGCCTCCGCTGAGCCTGACCCGGCGCGCCTGGCTGCCGCTATTGCCGCTGCTATCACCGAAGACCTGTTCAGCGCAACGGCGGCACAGCCGGCCATCAAGTCCGGATGGCCCGAACACACGGCGGCATCTTGTACGGCAGCCCGGTTCGGAGCCTGGTTCGCCAATCATATCTGGCCCGTCATGGAGCAGCATGGCGTCACTTTGGCAAGTGAAAAGCCGCGCCGTTACGAGATGACTCCCGACGCCCGCCACCGACTAATGTCGTTGGCCTAGCGTCCTTTCCCGTCATTTCATCCCTCTCCTCGCCGCCTTGCTACTCTCCCGCGCCGGAACGGCGCCGCGTACTTGGTGCGCGGAGTGGATCCGGGCTCGGCTGATCTGATGACAGCAGCCGGTTGACGCGCTTTGCCCCGGTGCGTGAACATAGGTTTCCTATCGCCGGCATTTGAACCACACACCGCCGGCCAGGAGAGACCGACCTATGTTAATCAAGCGCGCGCCCGACCGTTACGACAAACTACAAATCCTCGGTGGTATGGCCGCCTCCGACGACATTCTCACGGCCGGCAAAGCCGACAGCGGCGGACATTCCCTGAACGGCAAGTTCGCCGCCGGCTCCATTGGCAGCGGCGCCAATCGCGTCGCCTATTCCGACCCCGGCAAGAACCCGGCTCCCGGCATCTATAAGGCCAGCCTGCCCAACGGCAAGAAAATCAACCTGATGCGCGTAATGTTCACCGACTTCTGCAAGATGGACTGCGCTTACTGCCCCAACAGTATCTACGTTCCCCGCAAGCGCTACGCCTTCAAGCGCGAGGAACTGGCCGACACTTTTGCAGAGCTGCGCCAGCGCCTGGCCGTGGACGGCCTGTTTCTCAGCTCCGGCATCGCCGGCGACGGCACTAAAACCACTCAGCGGATGGTGGAAACCGTGGAAATCATCCGTAAAAAGCATGGCTTCAAGGGTTATATCCATCTTAAGGTGATGCCCGGCGCATCCCGGGAGCTGGTGGAACGCGCCCACCGTCTGGGCAGCCGCCTGTCGGTCAACATCGAAACCCCTGAGCCTGACATGATGCGCCGCATCAGCCCTCACAAGGACTTGCAGAAAGACATCCTTGACCCTATGGCCTGGATTAATGAGCTGACCCGGGAAACCAGCGGCGGAGCCGTTGGCCAGGCTACTCAGTTCGTTGTCGGCGCCGCCGATGAGTCCGACCGCCAGATCTATCGCAGGGTTGACCAGATGTACACCGACTGGAACCTGAAGCGCGTCTATTATCCGCCCTTCCGTCCGGCCCGGCATACGCCTATGGAAGAGAAACCGCCGGTGCACGCCGGCCGGGAGCATCGCCTTTACCAGATGGACTGGCTGCGCCGGGTCTATCGTTTTGACAACGAGGAGATTGACCTGGCCTTTGACCGCGGCGGCTTTCTGTCGCTGGAGCAGGACCCCAAAACCGTCATTGCGATGGAAAACCTGGATGCCTTTCCCGTCGACCTCAACGCCGCAAGCAGAGACCAGCTGCTCCGCATACCCGGCATTGGCCCGGTGTCGGCCGGCCGCATTTTGGAAAACCGCCGGCGTCACAGCATTGACAGCTGGCGCGATTTGCAAAGCATGGGGGTGGTACGCAAGCGCGCCTGGCCCTATGTCGTCTTCCCCGGCCAGCGTCCGCCCTCCGGCAAGCAGCTTCGCCTGGACCTGTTCAACGAAGCGAAAGACCGGCGCGACGCTGAAGCGGCCGGCCTGGCCTTGCCGCCGTCCAAGTCGGAAATGGTGTCCGGCATCATGGAACGACCGGCAGAATATCAGGCCGGCGGCGGGTCATACGACGGCCACCAGTGCATCCCCGGCAGCCGGGGGGCAATGTGCGCCGGCTGCCCCATCAACCCGGCAGCGGGGGCGTAGCCCATGACGGCGCGGCGCGCGGCGGTTATTCCGCTTCCAAATCCTCCGACGGGATTTCGTACCAGTACAATTCTTCGAGCCCAATTGGGTCTTTCAATTCCCAATCGTACCGTACTCCGGCGACCGCTCCCATTGCCGGCTGCCCGGTGAAGCGGGTCATCAGATCCGCGTTGCGCAAGGCCCGGCGGGAATCCCGTCCGTTCACGGTGAAGGACGCTTCCACGGTGATGTAATGCGGATTGCCTTCCACATCGGCAACCTGCATCACCAGGTCGGCGCGATGGAAACTGCGCACTGTGCCCCGGGGGAGGTCGGAAACATCGTGATTTTCCATCAACTTCCGCAAGTCCGCCGGCGTCAGAGATTTCTCCCACACAAAGCCCATGTTGCCGGCAATCAGGGCGGCGTCGTTGCGCACGATGTCGTAAATGATCCTGCCCTTTATCCAACCGAGGTCATCCTGCATCCGGTCTTGCCGTTGCACCATTGCGTCCATACGCTGGACCAAGATGCTCACCTGCTGCGTCAAGGCGTCCATCCGCTGTGTTAGGTCGTCCACCCGTTGTGTCAGGGTGTCCATCCGCTGCGTTAGGTCAGCCACCTGCTGGGTGAGGTCATCCACCCGTTGTGTCAAGGTGTCCATCCGCTGCGTCAGGTCAGCCACCTGCTGGGTGAGGTCGTCCACCCGTTGTGTCAGGGTGTCCACCCGCTGCGTCAGGTCAGCCACCCGCTGGGTGAGGTCGTCCACCCGCTGCGTCAGGGTGTCCACCCGCTGCGTCAGGTCAGCCACCCGCTGGGTGAGGTCGTCCACCCGCTGCGTCAGGTCAGCCACCCGCTGTGTTAGGTCAGCCACCCGCTGTGTGAGGTCGTCCACCCGCTGCGTCAGGTCGTCCACCCGTTGTGTTAGGTCGTCCACCCGCTGCGTCAGGTCGTCCATTCGCTGCGTCAGGGTGTCCACACGTTGTGTTAGGTCATCCACCCGTTGGGTCAGGGTGTCCAAGCGCTGCGTCAGGTCGTCCATTCGCTGCGTCAGGTTAGCTACCACTTGAGGCAGTTCCAGGAGTTCTCGGGTCAGCAGCCGCGCTCGCACGGATTCCAGCCACTCGGGACGTTCGTCCAGGATCCGGACCAAGTCTTCGATGGTATTTATGGTAGTCATGAATGAACTCGCCTTCGCTGTGCGTTGCGGCAGAACGCACGATGCGTCTTTTTCTTAACCCTTCCCATGTTATCATAGCCGACGCAACGCGCTACCCAAAACGCCGGAGGGCATCAACCCGTGAAAACCTATTACTTCTCCGAGTTTCCCTACCACGAATACCCCGACGAGGAGGGCGACAAGTACCCGTCCCTCCGGCTCACTTTCCCCAATACCTGGTTCAACCCCAACACCGCCAACGGTCTTTTCAAGCGGTACTTCGATGAATGCGTGTACGCCGACGAGCTTGGCTTCGACGGCATCATGCTCAACGAGCATCACAACACGCCGTCCTGCATGAATGCGGCTACGAATTTGTCCGCCGCCGTCCTGGCCCGCATCACGCATCAGGCCAAAATCCTGCTGCTGGGCAACATCCTCCCCATTCACGACAATCCCATCCGCCTGGCCGAAGAGCTGGCCATGATTGACGTGATATCCGGCGGCCGCCTCATCTCCGGCTTCGTTCGGGGCACCGGAGTGGAAACCGTTTCCACCAACAACAATCCCGTAGCCAACCGCGAGCGCTTTGAGGAGTGCCACGATCTGGTCATCAAAGCCTGGACGACGCCCGGCCCGTTCCGCTGGGAAGGCAAGCACTACAACTTCCGCGTGGTGAATCCCTGGATGGTTCCCATTCAGCAGCCGCACCCGCCCATCTGGGTGCCGGGCACCTCATCGCCCGAAACCGCTGAGTGGTCCGGGCAGCACGGCTACACCTACGTGGCCTTCCTCACCGACTTGGACGTAACCGAAGAGCTTTTCGGGATGTACGCCCAGGCCGCCAACGCCGCCGGGCGCGAGGCCGTTCCCGACAACTTCGGCTACCTCCTCTGCTGCTACGTAGGCGATACGCAGGAGGAGGCTGACGAGCAGGCGAAACACTTCATCTGGCGCATGGGGCCTACTTTGCGCGGGCCCCGCGAGTATATGGCGCCCGTCGGCTACCGCTCCGCCGCCGGCTCGGCCATTGCTGCCCGACGCACCGGCCTAAAGCCGCTGAACCAGCAGACTTTTGAGGAACTCAAGGAAAACTACCACATCGTTTGCGGCACGCCCGACACTGTGCTGGAAAAGCTGGAATACCTGCACCGGCGCCTGGGAATGGAGCATCTCGTCTTCTACGGCCAGGAATCCCGCATGGGACACGAAGCCACTATGAAGAACATCGGACTATTCGGCAAAGAAGTCCTGCCCGTCATACAAAAATGGTAGCGGCCAGCGGCATCGGCGGCTACAGTTGCCCAATGTACCGGTCGTAGGCCGCGGCATCCAGCAGTTTGTCCAGCTCCGACGGGTCGGCTATGCTGACCCGCAGCATCCACCCGTCTCCGAAGGGGTCGTTGTTCACCAGTTCCGGCTCCTGCGCCAAGCGGACATTGACCTCGGCCACCTGGCCGCTGATTGGAGAATACAGGTCGGATACGGCCTTGACGGACTCGATTTCCCCCATCTTGGCCAGATAACCCACGCCGTCGCCCACCGACGGCAGCTCCACGTACACTACATCGCCCAACTGATCCTGGGCGTAATGGGTAATACCCACCAGCGCCGTGCCGTCGGAGGAGTCTTCCAGGAGCAGCCATTCGTGCTCCCGCGTATATTTGCGGTCTTCGGGATTCACCTCGTCCGTACCTCCATTCGCTTTGCCGGTTGGCTGATTTACAATATCGCTTCTGCCAGTTTGCGCCGTCATGCGCTCATTCCCGCGCAGGTGGGGAACCGCAACTTCACCCCGCGCGACGGTAAAAAGGAAGCTCCACCGTAGCGACGTCCGCCATACGGCCCCGGATGTCCACTTGCAGAGTCATTCCCGGAGCCGAATGTTCGGCGTCAACGAAGGCCATCGCGATACACTGTTGCAGGGTTGGGGAGTAGCTGCCGCTGCTTACCGTCCCCACTGATAGGCCGTCGGCCAGCACGTCGTAGCCGGCCCGGGGGGCGCTGCGGCCCGGCATGGTCAACCCGACCAGACGCCGCGCCGCGCCATAGACCCGCTGGTGGTCAAGCACGTCGGCTCCGTTGAAACTGCCGTCGCGCCGGACGAACCGGCCCAACCCGGCCTCAATCGGGGTGGTGTCTTCCGTCAGCTCGTGCCCGTGCAGCGGTAGCCCCGCTTCCAGCCGCAGCACGTCCCGCGCGCCCAGGCCGCAGGGAGCCGCGCCGGCGTCGGCCAGCTTTTGCCAGATTGCCGCGGCGTCGGATGCGCCCATAGCCAGCTCAAAACCGTCCTCTCCGGTGTATCCGGTGCGCCCGATGAAAACGCGCCGGCCGTCAATGTGACTGCGGCCCCAGGTGTAAGGGCGCAGCAGCGACGGCTGCGGACTGCGGCCGGGGTTGCGCGCCAGCCGCGCGCCGGAGGTGAAGTCCTCACAAAGCGCGTCCACGATGCCGGCGGCGGCCGGGCCCTGCACCGCAATCAGGCCCGTGGCCATCGTCCGGTCCGTAATCTGCACGCCGCGCCCGTCGTAGTGATGCGCCAGCTGACGGTCAAACCACAAGGCGACCGTCGGACGGTTGCCCGCGTTGGGGATCAGCAGAAACTCGTCCTCGGACAGACGGTAAAAGATGGTGTCGTCAATCACGCCGCCCCGCTCGTTACAGATGAAGCAGTAGCGCGCGCGCCCAATCCGCAGCCCGGAGGCCGAACCCGTGAGGAGGATGTCCAGCAGCCCCGGCGCGTTGGGCCCGCCGATGTGCAGCCGCCCCATGTGGGAAACGTCGAAAATGCCGGCGGCGCGTCGCACCGCCTCCACCTCGGCGATGACGCCCTGATACTGCACCGGCATATCCCACCCGCCGAACGGGGTCATGCGGGCCCCGAGGTCAACGTGAGTATCGTAAAGCGCGGTGCGGAGATTCTCGGCAACGGCGGTATCGCTGGGCATGGTAATCGCAGGTCCGTGATTGCAGTGGCGGCAGGGGACAGTCAAGCAATAGACGCATACAATGATACGCTTATCAACTGCCCCGCGCAATCGCCGGCGTCGTGCGGCTACGGTTCTGTGTGATGACGCGAGCAATCGCAATTATGGAGGGAGGGATATGAGACCAGACCCTCGGTCAGGCAGGGGAAGCGTAGTCATCAGCGAGAACCGGCACGAAGACCTACTAGCGCCGTCGTTCAGGCAGGGGCGCCCTAATGGGCTTTTACCCGCCGGGCTGAGTCCAAATCTTCCTACGGGATTGTGACCAGATGCTGCAATTCTGTTTGGAACGGGACCAGACCAGCACTGCGTACCGGGTTCCCGCCGTCAGGCCGGTGACGGTTGCAGTGGTATTGGTCGTTTTCGTGGGGTTGACGACCTCGGTGTGATCTACCTTTTCTTGGGCTTCCGTTCATTCCACTATTTGTGTGTGTGTGAGGCAGGGTACGGCAATAAAACAGGGGTGGCTGCAACGGGTTCAAGGCAACAATGGTAGGGAGGTTGGGGTGAAATACGACGGGAGCAGACCTGAAAGTCTGCTCCCGTCGTTGGGGGTATCTGCCGGCAGGCTATGGGATCAGCCGCCGTCGTCGTCGTCGATAACGACTTTGATGATTTGTTGCCTGCCGTTACGGGAAATCTTGACGTTGCTGTCGGAGGAAAGCGGGGTTCCGTCGATTTCCTTTACCACCAGTTTGACGGTTTCATCGTTTTCTTCCCTGGTGTCGCCGACAATCTGGAGGTTGATTGTTTTGGTGAGGTCGTCGCCGCTGGCGTTGGCGGCCCAGGTCAGCGTCTTGTACATGAAGTGGAAGTCCCGGTTGGGGCCGGCCCTTTTCCGTCCCTGTACTTCGGTGTCGTTCGGCTTGTGGAACTTGAGCCGAACGTTCACCGCTGCGCTAGGGCTGCCGGTAAGCCTGACCTGGATTGGGACCATGTGCATTCCGGAGCTGCCTTCGGCGACATTGAAAGTCGACGTCAGTCCGTTGGAGTTGCCGTACACCGTGTTGTCTTTGAGGATTTCTACGTAAATGCTACCGCGCTGCTGTCCGGTATTCTCCCCTTCCGGGGGTTCCGGGGTTGTCCTTTCAACTTCCAGCGAGGATCCCGGTGTAAATGTCGGCGGCTTTGCTGTGCTTGCGACGGCTGACCAGGGGCCGGGGCCATTTTCGTTAAGGGCCCGGACACGAAATTCGTGATCCGCGTTGCGGGGCGTCAGAATTTGATATGCAAAAAACTGTACTTTGGGACCGAGCCATCTTGCAGGCTTCCATGAACCGCCGCTGGGGCGGGTTTGTATCTCATGGCCGGTGACAGAAGGGTCGTCGATCTTACTCCAGCCCACGGTAAAGGCCTTACGATTGGGCTTTTGGAGGTCGATGAGCCGATAGATCGTAGGAGCCAAGGTAGGTGGGTCCGACGAGGGCGTATCGCTCTGCGCCTGGGCGGAGGCTGCCGACACTGCCATCAGGGTGGTGACCAGCAGAGCCGCGGCCGACAGAATGGCCCAGGTCACGAGGCCGCCTCGCTGCGGCCTGCGCTTGAGTATCTCGTTCATATCTTTCACCTTCCCTATCAAAGCCCGTTTGGCCATTTGAGGAAATCGCCGTCCGACGAGTTGGTTTGGATGGCAGAGGCTACCCCGGCTGATGATTCCGACGAACTTTATCACCTGTCGCTGTTTCGCGTCAATGCAATACGCCGAAATCCTCAAATCACGATTTTGACAGCGCCGCGCCCTGCAAACAGTCAAGCAATGGCCGCCGCCTACAGTGATACCTTTATCAACTATCAACTGCCCCGCGCAATCGCTGATGCCGCGCGGCTTATGTGGAAAGCTGCCGGCTGCGCTTTCAGCGGACGGTATGATGTCGGTATGTTATGATATTCGCCAGAATACACCGCCGCCGGGTTTCGTTGACGCCTGCGCCGACGCCCGGGGCTTGAGGTTGCAATGCCGCGGCTATCCCCACAGGAAGTTGACGATTATCTGGCCGGGCCCCATGTTGCCCATTTCGCATCCATCCGACCCAACGGCGCGCCCCATATTTCACCGGTCTGGTATCGTTGGGAAGCCGGCCGCCAGCCCGGCGCCGGCACCGTAACCGTCGTTTCCGGCGATTCCGCCGTCAAGACCCGCAACATCCGCGGCAATGCCAAGGTCGCCCTCTCCATCGCTACCGATGAATGGCCCTACCAGTACGTAATCCTGGAAGGCGAGGCGGTCGTCACCACCGAGAACATCAAGGAAGCGGTGCGTAGCATCTTTTCCCGCTACGAGGGAGACGAACGCGGGGAAGAGGACGCCAACGAGCTGACTCAAGGAGACCAGCGGCTGGTGGTCATTGTTATCAACGTGCGGCGCGTACTGTCCTGGAAAGGCGATGGCGAGTGAGCCGGCGCGGGCCGCAACCGCTCCCGCAACCGCCGACGCCGTCATCATCGGCGGCGGCGTAATCGGCTGCGCCATCCAGTACCATCTGGCCCAGCTCGGCGTCGCCAACACCGTCCTGCTGGAACGCGACGTCCTGGCCTCCGGCAGCACCGGCCGCTCCCAGGCTATCTGCCGGATGCACTACTCCAACCGCGTCACCACCCAGCTGGCCTGGCAGAGCTTGCAGATTTTCGCCGACTTTGACGCTCGCGTCGGCGGCAGCTCCGGCTTCATCCCCACCGGCTACCTGGTGGTGGTCAACGAGGCGGATGCGGAAGGGCTGGAGCGCAACGTTGCCATGCAGCAAGAGCTGGGGGTGCCTACCTCGGTAGTCTCCCGGGACGACTTGGCCCGGGTCGCCCCGATGGTTGCCCTGTACGATGACGAACGGGCCGCTTGGGAACCCAACTCAGGCTACGCCGACCCTTACCAGGTTACCGTCTCCTACGCTGCCCGCGCCCAGGAGGCCGGCGCGCGCATCCTGACCCGCACTCCCGTCGCCGGCATCGCCACCCAAGGCGACCGCGTGCGGGCGGTGCTTACCGCCGCCGGCGACCGCATCGCCACCGATACCGTCATCGTCGCCGCCGGCCCCTGGTCTAAACAAATCCTTGCCGGCGTGGGCGTTGACGCGCCGCTGATTCCCGTGCGCCATCAGATAGCCACCGTCGCGCGCCCCGTTGAATCAGTTCCCCATCATCCCACCGTGGGCGACATCAGTCAGTCTTTTTCTTTCCGGCCCGACGGCTCCAACTTTACCACCATGGGGTTCGGAGACGATGATGAGTACGCCGACCCCGACGTTTATCCTCAGGGTCTGGACTTGCCGGCGGCGGCGACAGCCCGCGCCAAACTGGCCCGTCGCGTCCCCGGCATGGCCGACGCATATTACCGAGGCGGTTGGTCGGGCCTGTTCACCACCACCCCGGACTGGCATCCGGCGCTGGACGCGGCGCCCGGAGTGGAGGGCCTCTACTGCGCCATCGGCTTCAGCGGACACGGGTTCAAGCTTTCTCCCGCCGTCGGCAAGTCCGTAGCCGAGCTGATAGTGGAAGGCCGCGCCCGCGACGTTGACCTCACGCCCCTGCGCTTCACCCGCTTCGCGGAAGGCGACCTGCTCAATTCCAGCTACCGCTACCGCGTCCTTGCGTAGGCGACGCTATGACGCCAAGCGCATTTCTCTCTCCCAACCGCATCCATCAGGGCGACGCCAGGGATCTGTTGCGCCGGGTTCGCCCGGAATCGGTGGCGCTGAGCTTCTGGTCGCCGCCCTACTTCGTTGGCAAATCCTACGAGGCAGAGCTGGACTTCCTGGCATGGCGGGCTTTGCTGGCCGACACCATCGCCGGCCATATTCCCGCAATTGCTCCCGGCGGCTTCCTGGCCGTCAACATCGCCGACATCCTGGCCTTTGCAGACCCGGATATGCCTAAAATCCAGGCCGATAACGTCAGCGCCAAGAAGGTCAAAATCACGCGAGAGCAGGTACTGACCGCCCAGCGGCACAACCCCGGCTTTGACAAGTACCAACTGGCGGCTCTCCTCGGTTGCAGCGAACAGACCATAGACCGCCGGCTGAAACACAATAATGTGCGCGGCGGCAAGTACGCCCCGCAGACCAGGGTGAAACTCACCGCCGGCCTGGTTGAGCAATGGGCCGCCGACGCCGGCTTTTACCTCTACGACCGGCGCGCGTGGGTCAAGGATCCCTGTTGGGAAAACAGCCGCTGGCACAGCCTGTCTTACCGCTCGGTTGACGAGTGGGAGCACCTGCTGATTTTCTGGAAGCCCGGCATCACCGTGGTGAACCGGGATCGGCTGGACGCCGGCGAGTGGGCCGAATGGGGTTCGCGCAGCGTATGGCAAATCCCCTCCGTCCGCGCCAACACCGCCCACGAATCGCAATTTCCTATGGAATTGCCGCGGCGGATGATAAGATTGCTCACCGAGCCGGATGACCTGGTGTTGGACTGCTTCATAGGCAGCGGCGCCACCGCCCTGGCGGCAATAGAGCAGGGGCGCCGGTTCATGGGGTTTGACCTCAACCCGGCCAGCGTCAGGCTGTCCGAAAAACGCATCAGGGAGGCTCTGGCAGCCGAGAGGATGTTGCCGCCTATTTCAGCCAACCTAGCCCAATCTTTCGCTTGGGACGATTGATCCCCACGGAGCCACGCTCAATGGTCACCACCACCACCAACTTCCAGTCTCACTACATCCCGAACACGCCCGCCGAGCAGGACGAACTGCTGGCAGCCATCGGCCTCCGCAGCGTCGACGACCTGTTTGCGGACATTCCCGACGCCTTTCGCAACCCTCCGCTGGAGTTGCCCCCTCCGCTGTCCGAGCTGGAAATCCAGCGGGAGTTGAGCGAAATGGCGGCCCGCAACCGTCCGCTGTCCGCCGGCCCGTCCTTCCTGGGGGCCGGCTCCTATCACCACTTCATACCGTCCATCGTCAAGGCCATTATGACCCGGGGCGAATTCCTCACCGCCTACACCCCCTACCAGCCGGAAGTGTCTCAGGGCACCCTCCAGGTTATCTTCGAGTTTCAGACCATGATTTCCGCCCTCTACGGCATGGAAGTCGCTAACGCCGGTATGTACGACGGCGCCACCAGCCTCGCGGAGGCCGTGCTGATGGCCTGCCGCGTTACCCGGCGCCAGCAGGTCATCGTCGCCGACACCGTAGCCCCGGCTTACCGGCAGGTCATCGCTACCTACTGCCAGGCTCAGGGCATCGCCATTGACGTCGTGCCCGCCGGCCAGGCCGCCGCCGCGGTTACGGAAGCCACGGCCGGCGTCGTTGCTCAGTACCCCAACTTCTACGGCGCGCTGGAAGACCTGGCCGGCCTGGGCGCAGCGGCCCACGCCGACGGCGCGCTGCTGGTAGTTTCCGCCGACCCGCTGGCCATGGGGATGCTCCGCCCCCCCGGCGAGTTCGGCGCCGACATCGTTACCGGCGAAGGGCAGCCCCTGGGCATACCGCCGTCTTTCGGCGGCCCTTACCTGGGCCTCTTCAGCTGCAAGCAGCAGTACATCCGCCAGATGCCCAGCCGCCTGGTGGGGCGCACCTCCGACACGGAGGGACGCTCCGGCTACGTGCTCACCCTTCAAACCCGCGAGCAGCACATCCGCCGCGAGCGCGCCACTTCCAACATCTGCACCAACGAAGCCCTTTACGCCCTGGCCTCTTCAATCTACCTCGCCGCCATGGGACGCAGCGGGCTGCGTCAAGTGGCGGAGTTGTGCTACCACAAGGCCCACTACGCCGCAGACGCCATCGCCCGGCTCGACGGATACTCCCTGCCACAGTCCGCTGACTTCTTCCAGGAGTTCGTAGTGGCGTGTCCCGCCGCTCCGGCGGAGGTCAACCGGCAGCTGATGGAGCTCAACATTCTGGGCGGCCTCGACGTCAGCGACCGTTTTGACAACGGTATGCTGCTGTGCGTAACCGAGATGAACTCCCGGGCCGATATCGACGCCCTGGTCTCCGCCCTGGCTGCAATCAAGTAAGGAAACCGCTTGCCATGCATCGTTTGCGCACCAGCTACCTCGACGATTGGGAAGATATGCGGGCTGTGGAACAGCCCCGCGTCCGCATCCTCGGCATCTCATTCCAACCCATCGTCCTGCTGTCGCTGATGATAGTCGCCGTCATCCTGCTGGTGGTGGTGGTCAGCCTCACCCAGCTGGACTGGTTCTCCCAGTATCCGGCGCTGCGCTGGGGAGTGCTCGGTTGCTGCGCTGCCGGAATGTTGGGGGTACTCATCGTAGCGGTAATCAGCGCCAGGACGTTGGCCCGGGCCATCCACCGCTCGCGAATGCACCTGGCCCGGCTCGACGGCGCCACCGTGGAAGAGGCCCGGCGGGAAAGCGACCGTTTCATCCGTAAAAACCTGTACCTTCGCCTGGGCATCTACATCTCGCTGTCAATGGTACTCTGGGCGCTGCTGGGCAACCCGTGGGTATTCGCCTGGGGCGGCACGGTGCCCTACCTGTGCGGCATAACCGTATTGCTGGCTCTGTTTATTTTACTCTCCACCGGCTTGGGCGACCGCATCCTGACCTGGCTGCGCCGCCGTGTCGCCATAAGGAGATAGCGGAGCGGGCATGATAAATCACCGCAAACCACATCGGGAGACAACCTGACCCATGCTGAACAAAGGCGGAAACCGCGACACTACTATGATGCTGATGGACCGCAGCGTGCCGGGCCGCGTCGGCGTAATCACGCCCGCGTTGGACGTGCCGACCGCGCCCCTGCCCGATGCCGCCCTGTTGCGGGATGACCTGGCCCTCCCCGAAGTCTCCGAGCCCGAGGTCGTCCAGTACTTCACCGCCCTCAGCCAGCTCAACTTCAGCATCGACACCCATTTTTATCCCCTGGGTTCCTGCACCATGAAGTACAACCCCAAGGTCAACGACGAAGTGGCCTTCCTGCCCGGCTTCGCCGGCATCCATCCGCAGCAGCCGGCCGAGCAGTCGCAGGGCGCGCTGGAGTTGCTCTATCGCTTACAGGAATTTCTGACTGAAGTAACCGGCATGGCCGCTACCAGCCTGGCCACACTGGCCGGCGCCCACGGCGAACTTGCCGGCGTGCTGATGATGCGAGCCTATCACCTGGCCCGGGGCGACGCCGCCCGCGCCAGAATGGGCATCCCGGACAGCGCGCACGGCACCAACCCCGCCTCTGCCGCCATGGCCGGATTTGACGTAGTTACCATCCCCTCCGACGCCGACGGCAACACCGACCTCGCCGCCCTGCGCGAGATCGCCGGCGACGACCTGGCCGGCGTAATGATCACCCTCCCCAGCACCCTGGGCCTCTTTGACGCCAACATCGTGGAAGTTTGCCGAATAGTTCACGAATGCGGCGGCTTGGTCTATGGCGACGGCGCCAACATGAACGCCCTGCTGGGCCGGGCCAAGCTGGGCCAACTGGGCTTTGACGTGTGCCACCTCAACCTCCACAAAACCTTCAGCACCCCCCACGGCGGCGGCGGGCCGGGGGCGGGCCCAGTGTGCTGCGGCGAAATCCTCGCTCCCTACCTGGCCGCACCGGTAGTCGAGCGCGACGCCGCCGGCCAGTACGCGCTGACCGCGCCGGCCCGAAGCATCGGCAAAATCAGCGGGTTCCATGGCAACTTCGGCGTGCTGGTGAGAGCCTATACCTACATCCGCACACTGGGAGCCGCCGGCCTCCAATCTATCAGCGGCAACGCCGTGCTCAACGCCAACTATATTATGCACACGCTGAAAGACATCTACGCCCTGCCCTACGACCGCGTCTGTATGCACGAGGTCGTGTTTTCCGCAGACCGGCAGCGGGAGCGCGGCGTCAGCGGCCTGGAAGTCGCCAAGCGGCTCCTGGACTATGGCTTCCACGCGCCCACCATGTACTTCCCGCTGATTGTCCACGAGGCGCTGATGATTGAGCCTACGGAATCGGAAACCAGGGAAACGCTGGACGCTTTCATCGCTGCCCTGCGCGCCATCGACGCCGAAGCGACCAACGAACCCGAAACCGTCCGGCAAGCCCCTCACACTACGCCCGTCTCCCGCCTGGACGAGGCCACCGCCGCCCGCCGCCCGGTTCTCCGCTGGCAACCCGCCGCGGCTGATTAACCGGCCCGGTTGTACTCCAACTCAGTGATGCGGACGATGGCGCGGTCAAGGCTGGAAGCGTTCGAGCTGGCGGCTTCCGTGTTCCAGCGCTGCGCTGCGAATTCGCTCACTGAATCGTTATAGCCGGGACCAATTTGGTGCGTACCGGCGCCGTGACGTGGGACAATCGCTTCTCGCAAGTAGCGCTTGCTGCTACGGCTGGCCAATTGAACCAGAGTACGTTTTGGATCAGGAATTCCCTCCGGGCTGTATGGCACGCGGCTAACAGCGACTGACAGCCATTGTGCTATGCCGGCGCGGTCGGCAAGCAACCAAGCCTCAATTTCAATTACCGCAACCCTGATTATCAGCTGTGAGGAAAGTGCAATGCCTTGCGTCCAAGATCTCAGCAGCTCCGGTGGACAGGATTGCGGCCGGTCGAGATCGGTGAAAACCAGAGCTGGACGCTGGTGCGTGGCAATCTGGTTAAACCCTACTAATCTCTGTCTGAGATAGTTCTTGCCCCGCAAACCCAGCGTTTCGGAGATTTGTAAGTTAGGGGCGTATTCCGAAATCAGTCGTTTGGCAATCGTTTCAGACAGCCTATCTTCTACCCCTAAAGTGACAGGCATACAGTTACCCAGTCAGCCCCAAATCCAGCGGCAACTGGTAGCCGTCTCCGCGAAATGGAGCAATCTCGCCGGGCATCACTCCTGATTCCAATACTCGACGCATGGATGAGTCATCCGCCATAGCTTGGACAATCGAACCATCTTTCCCCGTGGTGATGTATAGGACTTCCCAGCCGTCTATTCCTTTGTCGCATAGCAGGTCAGAACTATGCGTAGTAAGAATCACCTGTCGGCGTTCGCTATGTCTTTCCCCTCCACGCCGACGTCTGGTAGGGCGGCTCAAACTGTAAATCAATCCGGCCAGCCTCAGTATGATGTCGCGATTCAGGGAGATTTCCGGCTCTTCCAAAAGCAGCAGCCCTCCCCGTTCCAGCAGAGACCAGAATAGCCCAATCAGACGCAATGTTCCGTCAGAGAGCTGATCCTCACGCTGCCATACGTCATTGGCGCGCCAATTATCGAAACGAGCTCTCAGATGCGGTTGCCCGGTGGTTTCGTCGCGCTCGAAAGTCAGTTCCCTGAGTTGCGGCACTATGTGCGACAGAGCGGTAGCTATTCTAGTCAAACGGCTTTGCCTGGTCTTCTTATTGGTAGCGGCGATTCTTTCCAGAAAACCCTGCCCAAAGGGATCGTTTTCCAGCCGGTTGCCGCTAATTTCATTGCCATGGCGAACCAGTTGCGGAACCAGGTGCAGGTAAGTTACTTCGTCAAAAAACTCAGCGACAGGACGGAACTGCCGATTGACGTTGATTTGTTCCAGGGCTGTAGCAGTGAGTCGTTCCGTATCACTGTTATCGTCCCCATCAGGACGCTGTAGCAGTATTTCGCCGTTGTGCTTGACCGTCTCTTCCTGAACCAGGATGCGATGATTGCCAAAGCGTTCAACTGTAAAAGTCAGTCGGTAAATCCACTCTACAGGCTCATCCGCATCATGGCTCAAGTGCGCTTCAATGCACACCCCGGTATTCGTGTGGGATGACAAGTTGCGGAGCTGACGCACGCCGCCGCGCCGCCGCACAGCTGCTTGCAATCCGCCGCCATCCCGCTTGGCAACGTCCCGAAGGAACCGTATGGCGTCGAGCAAGTTTGACTTGCCCGACGCGTTGGGCCCGATAATAAATGCCCTGTCGCGGAGAGGAATGTCAACTTTGGCGAAGTTGCGCCAGTTTTCCAGTTTGAGACGGGTAATAATCATGAGACGATGCCGATTGCTGGCGTGTGCTCATTGTGCCAGACGCTCCATCTTAACCTGCTTCCTCTGCTTCCAGGGCGCGCCGGATGGCTTCCCGGTCAACCTGGAACTCTACGCCGGCCCGCTCCTGTTGCAGCAACATCGCCACGCGAGAGTCTCGGCCGGCCCAGCCTCGGTTCAAGGCCTCGGTCATCTCCGCAAGCGTGGTATTCGCCAGTTTCATCGGCACGTCAAACTCCCGGCCCACTGCCACCGCCAGGTCAACGTCCTTGCGCGCCAGCCGCAGCGCGAAGTCCGGCGGGTCATAATCGTTGATGAGGAAATGCTGAGCCAGACCCTCAAACATTCCCCGCCGTCCGCCAGCTCCCTTGCGCACGGCCAGCCACAGCGCCAGCGGGTCAACGCCGGCCTTGATGCCCATGGTGAACACCTCGGCCAGGGCGGTCTGCACGATGTAGCCGGCGCAGTTGTGCACCAGCTTGGCCACGGCGCCGCTGCCGATTGGCCCTACATAATAAGCCGCGTCCCCAATAGAATCCAGAACCGCTTTGTGCCGGTCAAACGCGCCTCTATCTCCCCCGACCCAGATGGCCAGGCGCCCGCTGGCGGCTCCCGCCGGCCCGCCGCTCACCGGCGCATCCAACACGTTGATGCCCAAAGGCGCAACCCGGTCGTGAACCTGGCGAATCAGCGTCGGCGAACTGGTGCTGAGGTCAAAATACGTCTTGCCTGCGCTCATGCCCGACATAATCCCGTCCTCGCCCAGCGCAACCGCCTCCACTTCTACCGGGCCCGGCAGCGATGTGAACACTACGTCGCTGGACTCCGCAACCTCTTGGGGCGTGTCCGCCCACGTTGCCCCGGCTTCCAGATGCTGGGTAGCCGACTCCCGCCGGATGTCGTGAACCACCATATCGTTGCCGCCGTTCAGACAGTTGTACGCCATGCTGGCGCCCATGGTTCCCAGACCGATAAACCCTACTTTTGCCATTTCGGTTCTCCTGTCGCTATACTGCTGCGTCGGGCCGCAGAACGACGCCGACCTCCGCCATTCTATCAGAGCCGGAGGTCATATAATGCGAACGATTGCGGAACCCGTGTCCGGATAGATCAGGGATAATCGGGGATAAATAGATGGAAAGCTCTCCAAATCTCGAGGATAGGATCCGCCAGCGCATTGCCGAACTGGGAGCCGTGCGCGACCCCGACGACGACAACCTGCCGGCGGCCCAGCACCGGCTGGCCCACGCTTACCGGGCCGCCGGACAGTATGAAGTAGCCCTGCCCTGGTTCGAAGCCGCCGCGGTGTCCAGCGCGCGAATTCACGGCCATAACCATCCCATCACGCTGAGCTACCGCAGCAGTCTGGCCAACTGCCACTACGCCGCCGGACACATCGATCCCGCCATCGCAATGTTCCAGGAAGCGCTGGCGGAGCGTCAGTCCACCCTGGGCGAAAACCATCCTGACACGCTGCGCAGCCGAGGCAGCCTCGCCAATGCTCTGCGCGTCGCCGGCCGCTCTGCCGAAGCCGAGGCCTTGCATCAGCGGAACCCGCCCGACCGCGCGGCCCCCCCCACCCTGCCGCCCCCGCCAACGCAAGCCGGCCGTCGCAACCTGACGCGGGCTATTGCCGCCTGGCCAGGCGCGCTCCGCCGCCCGCGCTTCCGACTACCTCACTTTGGCCCGCTGGAATGGACCTTCCTGTTGATTGCTCTCATAGCCGCCGCGCTCCGCTTGTGGGAACTGGGCGGCCGCACGATGCACTACGACGAAGCCATCCACCTGCATTTCGCCTGGAAGCTGACCGAGGGGATGGGGTTCCAGCACTCCCCATGGATGCACGGGCCTTTCCAGATTGAAATGGTGGCAGCATTCATCATGCTGCTCGGCGATACCGATTTCGTGGCTCGGCTGCCCTATCCTCTGTTTGGCGTCGCGCTGGTAATCCTGCCCTACTTCCTGCGCCGGGAACTTGGCGAAAAGGGATCTGTCTGCGCGGCGGTGATATTAACACTCTCGCCGTCGCTGCTGTATTTCAGCCGGTTCGGGCGCAACGACATCCTCATGGTGGTGTGGGCCCTGCTCCTGCTGATTTTCCTGTGGAAATACTCACAGTCCAGCCGCGCCCGTTACCTCTACGGGTCGGCTGCAGTTACTGCGCTGATGTTAGCCTCCAAAGAAACCGCCTATTTCGTCATTCTTTTCATGGGACTGGCCGCCCTCGCTTTGGGCTGGCGTTATCTGTGGCGGGTAGCCAGGCGACGGGCCGCGCTGGCCGATGCCGGCGGCGCAGCGGGGTTTTTCATAATGCTGGCAACCTTGACGTTGCCCCATGCCGCGGCTGGCATCGCCCTGCTCCAGGGGCCGTTGGGCCTGACGCTGGCCGCCGGCGATTCCGGCAAAAGCGGGGAAACGGGCGCCCCCGCCTGGGAAGCGCCATTTATATCCCTACCTTTCTGGGACGCTCCGCTCTGGCTCCCCCTCGTCGCCGGTCTCACGCTGCTGGGCGTAAGTCTTGCCGTGGCCCGGTTCCTGTGGAAAGTAAGCAGCCCTTTGGGATTGGCGGCGACCGTACTGGCCGTTGCGTGCTCCGTGTCCGCGGTGTCCGTAGTGTCAGCCGGCCTGCTGCGGACGCTGCTCCCCGCTTCCGGCGCAACGGGAACGTATCTTGACTGGGCAATCGGCGGCGTCCTGTTGCTGCTGGGAGGGGGCATGGCCTGGGTTGCGCCCGGCGCCCTGGGCCGCTGGCGACGCATCATGCCGCTGCTGGGATTGGCCGCGCTGCTGACCTGGCTTTGGCTCGTCGCCTTCGGAGGCGGTTTCGCGCTGGTGGTGGATCTGCTCCCCGGCGCCGCCCCTGCCACAGAACCGGCGGATCTGCTCCCCGGCGTTGCGTCCGCCACAGAACCGGCGGATGCCCGCGTCGCCGTGAACTACCTGGTTCCGGTATTGACGCTGCTGCTGCTTTTCGTCATCGGAGCGGCGGTGGGCATCGCGTGGGGCGGCGCCGTCTGGCTGCTGTGCGCCACAGTGTTCTACGTAATCTGGACCGCCCTGTACACCACCCTGTTCACCAATTGGCAGGGCGTGTTCACCGGAGCCTGGCAAAGCCTGGGTTACTGGCTGGCCCAGCAGGAGGTCGCCCGCGGCAATCAGCCCTGGTACTACTACGGCGTAGGCTTGACGGTGTACGAACTGCTGGCGGTGGTATTCGGACTGGCCGCCATCGTATGGCTGATACGGCGGCGCGAGCCATTCGGCCTGGTGTTGGCGGCCTGGGCGCTGGTGACCCTGGCCATATACACCACAGCGGCGGAAAAAATGCCCTGGCTGCTGGTCAACCTCACCGTCCCTCTGGCCCTGCCGGCCGGTATGCTGCTGGGTCGCCTGCTTGAAGGCGTACGTTGGCCCGAAGGATACGCCCAACGCTGGCGCACGGGTCTCCTCTTCGCTCTGCCCCCGCTGTGGACCGTCATGGCCGTATGGACGGCGTGGCTGGCCGCCCGGGGCGACGCGGCCAATCTGCCGACGTGGCTGGTCGTGTTGATACTGCTCCCCATGGCGGTAGGCATCGCCTGGCTGATGCGACGGCAGCCCAACAGCGGCAAGGTCGCAGCCCTGGGCATCGCCGGCCTTCTGCTCGCGTTCGGAACCGCGGGCGCCTTACGGGCGACCTACACCTACGATGACTCCAATCCGGAAATACTGGTCTATGCCCAAGGCTCATCCGACCTGGTCGATTCATACCACCGCCTGCAAAAAGATGCGCTCACTGGACAGGAACGCCCTGCCGCCAAAATCGATTACGAAATGTGGTATCCCCTCCAGTGGTACGTGCGCAATGAAACGAAGCAGGAAGCGCTGCAATTCGCCACCTTCTGCAAAGCCGACGCCGAAAGCGAATCCGACGGATGCCAGAAAGTGGCGGTGGACACCGGGCCCACGGCATACCTCGCGGTATCCTCCCGCGCCGTGGAGCCCGAGGCCGCCGCGCCCTATCATCGGGACGGGCCGAAGCGAAACCTGCTGTGGTACCCGGAGACTTACCGCCGGCCCGGTGAGGCCCGCACCGAAACCCCCTTCTGGCAGCAGTTGACCGCAGACGCCATCTTCTTCCGCGACTCCGCCGCCGACCCCGACAAGTGGCGGCAGGCAATAGAGTACGTCATAGCCCGTCGCCAGCAAAGCGACTGGTACACCTCCGAGTACTACCAATACTACAAATAACCTAGGCGATTTCGCTACTCGGATTCTAGTAGGCCGGTGTGTGGAAACGGGCACTTCAGTGACAGATTGCGTAATTCAGCGCTTGGCTCAAGACGGCCTTTTCCGGGTAGCTGATGCTGTTCCGTAGCACCGGCCGCCACGAATTTCCGGGTATACCGTTGGGTTTCCAGGTGCCCCGTTTCCCCTGGCAGTGAAACGAGTTAGCGTTTTTCCCGATCGCTTTCGCTGTCTACTGCAGATTGGCTGAGTCGTGCAATTATTGTTGCACGTTGCTTCGGGGAGAGATCATGCATCTCTTCCAATATCCGGATCGTCTTGGTTCGTTCCTCGGATCGGCCAAGTTCTCGGCTGTACTCCTGGAAGCTTCTGTTGATGGCTCTGATAATTCCGAACATGATAGGCCTCACTACGTTCCACAAGCCGATTGCTAATGTTATAGTTCCCGGCACAAATGGCAACAGGCACAAGAATGTTTCCCATACAGTTTGCCAAGGGGATTGCCGCAGCCGGGTTACGTACCCTTCGAACTCGATGCGGATTGCCATGCCAATCATGGCTCCAGTAGTTCCTATTATAAACACCTCGTCTGTCCGGTGCAGGGTTTGCGCTACCCAATCTGGACCAGGTATCCCTTTGTGGAGGAAGGGCAATGAAAAAATGCGGGATACTCCAATCAGGATCAGTATTCTTACTGATTCCCGACGAATATGGCGCATGATGTTCGCTGGCCGACTTTCTGGCAAATTATTGTTGGGTTCGGACGTTGCCATGGGTTTTGCTCCTTCGGACAGAGTAAATACCCAGATCATCCTATGCGGCTGGGTATTTACTACCAGCGTTTAGGCGTGTTTGGATCTGCTCTTGCATTGCAACGATCTCTGCGTGGCGTAGAGCGTGAAGAGCCGCTTTTCATAGTGCTCGGAGCGGTTAGCGTCGGTATGGACGCGAGAGTAACCACAGTCTCAGTGTTCTCCGTCACCGGAGGTGGAAAATGGCCCGCAGAAGCCTATCTGGATGCCAACGCAAGGAGAAACCACGGCGTGTCCGATCCTGCTGACGGCGCGACTACCCCAGCTTTCTCTGACAGGAAAGGCTGGGGTGTTTTCGTTTTCAGGTGTTGCCATGATCTCTATTCGTCCCGCTTAGGGGCCAACGACGCGAGGGGGCATTCACGTAGACCGCACTCGATGCACGATAGTTGCCATCGGCAGGCGGCTTGGTTTCACTGCTGGGGAATGTCGGTGCACATTTGACGTGTGCTGTCCGGCCACAGATCGCAGTATGCTACTATCGCCCAGTCGAAAAGGCATGTGTTGTGCGTGTCGTAGTTGCGGCACCAAGGATCAATGAGTTTACCAGCTCCTTTGTAGAACGGGTCCTGTATCTCCCAGTTGACGGCGCCTACCAGCTGGGGTAAGCCAAGCACAACCCCGCGATATGCTGGGTTTTTCTCTAATGCGTTTGCTGCGTTTGTCGGCATCCTGTCGTGAGCCGAGATTGTCCCGTACCGGACGACAAAGACTATATGGGTGTCCTGAATCACTGTGCCCCGTCTCTCCGATAGACGATCGGCAGATCGTCTTAGTTCTGCATCCGTTAGCTCTTCGGTAGAACTCTTGCGCACCCTGGTCATGTACCGTTCAAGTTCACGTTCGTTTAATGTCCAGGGACCACCAATCGCCAGATTGAGCGAGTAACGTACCAAGGCTTCTTCTTGATCGATGACCTCCCAACCCAGATCCCGCGATCCAATTGGTTCTTTTATCTCCGACAAAAAATCGAAGTACAAGTCGGGGCTTTGGACTACATGGTCTTGGATGATTCTGTACAGCACAGAATTGAGGTCTTTTATGTTTTGCTCGCGAACAAATTCCCACAGAGCTTCTATATCTTTTTCATACCCGATATGCCTTGGCCCTTCTGTGTGAACCCTGTTGTCCCACTCCGGTTCACCGTCCAGCATATCCAGGTGTAGCCCTAGCGGGTGGTTTTCCAACACGGCGGTCAAGTGTGTCCGGCCCCCTCTTGACGGATCCTGATACCAACGAATGTCGTTGGGTTCCCACTGCGCTGTGATCGCAGCATCCAAGGGCATGGGTTCTTGTATTTCCATCGAAGAGACCCCTCTGCCGAATGAGCAATTCCTACACAAGTTGGTGAAGAGGGCGGTGCCTGGGCGTACTCCAGCAATCACAAACTCGTCAGATAGCTCGCGCGTGTTTTCGATGTATTCGTACAGCCCTATCCAGGGACTGTCCTTTTCCAACATGCCTTCGAGATAGTGTGTACGGTATTCGACCACGAAAACCGCGCGGCGGTTGGGTTCGTATGGCCCGACCGGTGCCGGTACTTGGGTCCAGTACCGTACTATCGGCTTTTCAGGGTCAATGATTTCCCATCCTGCCTCGCTTAAGAATCGCTTCCAGACATTTCCCCGTATTTGTCCAAATTCCTTTCCGTAGTTGTGCCTCTCGTAGGCCTCCGAGTAATATCTTTGTATTGCGTGTGTTTCCTCGTCAGTTATTTCATACCCCGCATCCCGTAAGCTTTGGAAATCCCCATGAAGCACGTCCAAGGCAATGCGATATGGGTGTGCCTCAAGTACCGCAGCAGGAGTTTGGTTGCCGGTACTTTCCCGCCACCACCGGAGGTCGGTAGGTTCCCAGTCCGGCGTTGCCTTGGGGCTCTGGCTTGTTAGAGTAGCAGTGGGAACCATGACGGTGCCTGCTGCGGGTTCAGTTGTTGTTGCCGTGGCTTCCGTACTTTGGGATACCTGCCGTTCCGTCGTCGGGGCGGCGTCTTCAGTTTGCAATGCCGCCGCCGCTGCTTCCGTTTTCTCCGTCTCTGCGACGGCTGCCCGTATCGTTCGGCGCATATCCCGATCCGGATCGTTGGCGGTGGGTTCTGCCGTTTCGTCTCCGCAGGCCAGGCTCATTGCTAAGGCCAGCGCGGCCATAAGCAGGAGCCAGCAGGCACTGCGGTGTCTCAAGTTCGCTGATTGTCGGGGATGTGCGTTATGCGCTCTCATTTAGGAACCTTCCTTTGCCGGACTTAGTAACTTGCCACAGGCTCCTGGTCCGAACGCAGGCCGGATTGCCCGTAAAGGGGCGTGAGGGCCAGCCCTGAGTTGCATCCCACCCGGGAAGCTACACGGAGTTCTTCGGAACGGTTGAGAACTGTGACGGCGGTCAAACTACCGGAAGGGCAACAAGGTATCCATAGAAAATATGCTATGCCACGGTGCCTTGTTGTCTGACAGGAAGCGGAGACGCCGTAGCCGATTGCGCCCCGGTTTCCTCCTGTGATGCAGCTTGATCCGCATATTCCGAATCCCAGCGTAATCGTCAGCCTTGAGGCTGGCCAGCGCCGTAGCCAGATAGGTCAGCAGGGACACCGCTACGTGCAACGACACCTTGCGGATATTCAGGCAGCGGTGAGTATCCAGCAGCCGGCTGTGCTTGGCGCTGCTGAAATATCGCTCAATGCTCGGCCTTTTCCGATACTCTGCTTTCCACTCCTCTGAACAGCGAGGCAGCAGTCCGATGATGCGCAAAAGCCGGTCCTTCGGCTTTTCGTAATGCTCGGAATCACAGTAGCGGCTGAAATCTACCTGGTCTTTCAGATGGCAGCCGGCGACAGAACAGCGGAACCGGTGTCCCTGATCGGGATCGGTGTCAATGTACTCCATCGGCTTGCCGCCTACGCAGGTCGGCCTACCTTCGGCATCGTAGATACCGTCGTATAACCGGCGGCCATCTTCGTCCTGTTGGGGAAGCCGGACGGCGATTACCGGCATAATGCCCAAGCTGGCAACGTGCTTGATATTCTCCAGGCTGTCGTACCCCTTGTCGCCCAGGAAGTAACGCGGTCGCAGCGTCCCATACTTACTCAGACAAGCGTCCAGGTCAGGGATCATTACCGCCGCATCGCTGGCGTTGGCAGGACGGGTTACAGCGTACAGCGGCAACTCGTAGTTGGCATCGGCGATGACGTTGACCTTGTAGCCGAAGTATTGCTCCTCCTTCTCTCCCGCATTGGTATCGCCCTTCTTGTCTTTCCCGGAACGGCGGCGCGTCTTGGAGCTGCGCCGGTAAGAACGCACATTTTTGTAAGAACGCACATTTTTGGCGGTGCGGTGTCCCCACCGAGCGTCAATATCCCTGGCGAGCCTCTCCTCTCCCGTCCGGCGGTTCTTTCTGCCCGGACGCGCCCAGGCTAAAATGTCGGTGCTGTCCATGACCAGCGAGCTTCCTAGCAGCGGCTTGCTGCCTGGGACAATGCCGGCTCCACGCAGGCGTTCAATCTCGTCGCCGCACTGACGGAACACGTCAGCAGTAATTCCTTCTATGGCTTCCAGGTGATCAGTGAGTTTCTTCTTGAAGCGACAGTAGGCTCCTTCGCTGGGAGCCCGGCTCAGCCCGCAGAGTTTCAGCAGGGTTTCATCGCTGCCCAGACGGTTCAGGAAAGCGTTGGCGTACCGCTCGTTGATCGCAAACTGCATCACATAGGCCGACAGCATAGCTTGGGCCGGATAGCCTGGGTTGCCGCCGTGCCGGTGGGGCGCATCCAGCGCTTCCGCCAGATCGTCGGCGCGGGATACAACTCCCTCAATAACAGCGGCAAGGAAACGATAACCGTGCTTGGGGGGTTGCTTATGCTGTCGGGTATGATTAGAATAGAAAACGCTCAAGAGGATTTACAGGGGTCCGAAGAGCAACCGACCGCTTGGCGTTGCTGCGCTTGGCGGTCAACTTTTGAGACTTTTTCAACTATCCGGATTATACTGGCCGGAGCTTGGGAACTCAACCGGAAACGGCTTGAAAATGAGATTTCCAGTCAGGAACCGGCAAACTATGGCAAAGTTCTGCAGCCTTTCCGGAATGTGCCCGGCAACGGTTTTAGGGCAGGCTGCGAACCGGGCCTTTGGCATCTCGACGCCGATCACGCCACACACGCCCCGGAAGGCCTGTTACAGGCCTTCCGGGGCGTAATCCCATTGTGAAAGAGGTAAACGGCAATGTTAATGCGGTTTAGCGCGTTTCCCCACGAAACGCGCTAAACCGCCGGTTAAGCCGATTGATGATGGCGACAGTGCCAGGAAACGGGAAACGGGGTACCCGGAAATCCGCGGTAGCCGGCACTGTGGAACAGCATCAGCTACCCGGAAAAGTCCGTTTTTGAGCCAAGTGCTGGATTACGTAATCCGTCACTGAATTTGCCGTTTCCGCATACAGGCGCGCTGTAATCCGAGTAGCGAAATCGCCTCAAATAACCGGACGCCGATTGGCCCCGGCGGGGTGATACAATACAGGGCCTGTGAAGAATGCTGTTGCTTCAAAAAGGAGTCAGTGAATGACAACGGCGGTAGGATTGCCCGAACCGGGGGCCGCCTCGGTGCATGACCGTGTGCGAATCAGCAGACGCTTGATCCAGCAGGCGCGCGAGGAACTGGACAAAGGCGACCGTCTGCAAGCTACCGAAAAGGTATGGGGCGCCCTCGCCCAGCTGCTCAAGGCGCACGGGCAGCGGCGCGGCTGGCTTAACCTGGGCAGCCACCGCTCCGTGAGCCGCATCGCCCGGCAGCTTGATGCCGAATACGACGAGATTCCCGTGGCCGGCGCCTACATCGCCGCAGACAACGGCCACCGCAATTTCTACGACAACGAAATGAGCCCGCCGGAAATTGCGGAAATCATAGCGGAAGTAGCAAGCGCGCTCCCGGCATTGGAAGCCGCCCTGTGGCCGGCGCCGCGCCCGTTCGTCATCCGGGAACAGGACCTTTGGCGGGTGAGAACTCTTACCGGAAGGCAAACCCTGCAAGTCGGAGACTCCTCTCCCACCGGCTTCTCAAACGCCCATTAGACCGCTCCGAATGACCTACTTTCTCGGCAACTGGCGGTTCTGGGCCGGCATCCTGGTCAGCGTGGTTGCGCTGGCCTTATTGGTGCTGCTGGTTGACCGGCGCGAGCTGTGGCACACGCTGCGCACGGCTAACTACCTGTATCTGATTCCGGCGGTTGCGCTCTATTTCGTGGGGCAGTGGTTCCGCGCCCTCCGCTGGCAATACCTGCTCTCTCCTATTGCCCGCATCTCCATCCGGCGCCTGTATCCCGTAATCATCATCGGTTACATGGCCAACAATGTCCTGCCGGCCCGGCTGGGCGAACTGGTGCGCGCCGTCTATCTTGCCCAGCGCGAGGATGAAGTCAGCGTTCCGGCGTCAATCGCCACCCTCAGCGTGGAACGACTTTACGACGGCCTCACCCTGCTGGCCCTGGCCGCCCTCGCCGCCCCGATACTCCTGGCCGCCGGCCTGTTCAGCGACGCCAGCCTGGTCTATCAGTCCACGGCCATCGTGCTGATGGTTGGCGTCGTCGTCAGCTTTGCCGTCGCCTTGGGCCTGCTCACTGCGTTGGCGTGCAGCCGGCGCACGGTGAATTGGTTGGTATCCCTTACCGGATTGCTCCCGGCCCGATTCCGCCCCCTGGCCGCTGATGTCGTCGCCGGGTTTGTCGAGGGGCTGGCGACGCTGAACTCCCCGCGCAAGCACGCCGCCCTGTTCGTCGGTTCCCTCCCCATCTGGTTGGCGGAGGCCGGCGTATATCTGATTGTGGCATACTCTTTCAATCTCGACGCCGACTTCCCATCCTTCTGGCTGCTGGCCGTGGCAATTACCCTGGTTACCGTGACGTCCAACCTGATAACGGCGATTCCGGCTACCATCGGCGGCATCGGCTCCTTTGAGTTAGTCGCCCAGCAAACGCTGGTAGCCCTGGGCGTAAGCGCGGCGGCGGCGGCGTCCTATTCGGTGACGGTGCACCTGCTGGCGCTGTGGCTGCCGGTGAACATTGCCGGCGTGGGGCTGCTGCTCTGGCATAACGCATCCTTGCGCAGCCTGGCCCGTCTCCCCGAAAATCACCGGCAGATTGCCAGCGTAAAGCCGGCACAGGACGATTAATCTATGCGAGTGGGAATTATCGGCGGCGGCGCGGCCGGCCTGGCGGCAGCCTATGACCTTACCGGGCAAGGACACTTCGCCGAAGTCTTCGAGGCAGCCCCTTTCCTCGGCGGCCAGGCGTCCACCTTTGACGTGGGCGGCGGCCAGCTCGAACGCGGCTATCACCACCTCTTCGTCAGCGACACCGACATGGTGGCCCTGATCCACCAGCTGGGCCTGGCCGACTCTATGGAGTGGCTGGAATCCAAAGTCGGCCTGTTTCACGGCGGGCGCATCTGGGACTTCGCCACCCCCCTGGACTTGCTGCGTTTCTCGCCCCTACCCTTTACCCAGCGCATCCGCCTGGGCCTCTGGACTTTCCTCTTGCAGAAAACCCGCAACTGGCGCAAATACGAAAACGTAACCGCCGCCGAATGGACGCGCCGGCACATGGGCGACGCCGCCTATCGCGTCATCTGGGAACCCATGCTGCGCGGCAAGTTCGGCGACCACTACGACAAGGTCAGCATGACCTGGCTCTGGGGCAAAATCTACCTGCGGGTCGCCTCCCGCAAGGGAATGCAGAAAGAACGGTTGGGCTACCCCATGTGCAGCTTCGGAACCGTGTTTGAAGTCTGCGGCCAGCGCGTTGCCGAACAGGGCGGAAAAGTTCACACCGGCGCAGCCGTCCGCCGCGTCAACATCTCCGATGACAGGGCCGTCGGCTTGACCGTTGCCCTCAATGGCGGCGCGGAGCAGGATTACGCCTACGACGCCGTTATCGCCACCACTCCGTCCTACATCTTCACCCGGCTGGTTCCCCAACTGCCCGAGGACTACCGCGCCATCCTGGAATCCGCCGAGTACCTTTCCGCCGTCCTCATGATTCTCGTCCTCGACCGGCCTCTGACGTCAAAATACTGGCTCAACGTCGCCGACCGTTCCCTTCCCTTCGTCGGCGTGATTGAGCACACTAACATGATTGACCGCAGCCTGTACGGTGGGCATCACATCGTCTATCTTACCAACTACCCCGACCGCAACAGCGAGCTCTACCGCAAAGAACCCGCCGAGCTCCTGGAAGAGTTCATTCCCCACCTGCGCAAGCTGAACCCCGACTTCTCCCGGGAGTGGATTGTAGAGTACCACCACCACCGCGTGGACGGCGCCCAGCCCATCATCGGCGTCAACTACGGCCAGCGCATCCCCGACCACCGCACGCCGCTGCAATCGCTATACCTGGCCAACACCACCCAGATTTACCCCGAAGACCGCGGCACCAACTACTCCGTGCGCATGGGCCGGCAGGTAGCCCGCATGGTCCTGGAAGACGCAGCGCAGAGCGCGTCGCGCTAGCTCCCAGCGAAGCAGTACGTCGTTTCCCAAAACTCCGCGAAAATCGGGCGGAAGCGGGCGGTCGCGGCAGCGCCGGTGTACTGCCAGGCATGCAAGCAACCCCCAATCCTGAAAATCCAATAATCCCGTAAATCCTGATGCTGACAACCACTTCATCCCGCAAGCCCCACGCCGCCCACCCAATGCAAGCAACCCCCAATCCTGAAAATCCTAAAATCCCGTAAATCCTGATTCTGACAATGCCCCACCCTCAAACCCTCCATCCCGTCCATTTCCCAAAATTCCCCCCAAATCCGGCCAAATCACCCCAAATTACCCCATTCTCGTAATACTCCCGTAATACTTCCCGGTTTATAATGCCCGGCAGACTCCCGGCGCAAGCCGCAACCCACATCACGGAGGCGACCCCAAAATCCTGAAAATCCCCAAATCCCGTAAATCCTGATTCTGACAACAAGGAGGCATCATGCTCATTACCCCCCCCCCCCCCCCCCCCCCCCCGAGGTCCACCTCTCCGGACATTCTCTCACCCTAGTTCCGGCCCCAGCCGGAACCCCACACCAGCCACACCGGAGGTTTTATCCATATGAAACCCAAACTCCAAAAACTCACACGGTCGGCGCCGCTGGCCATCGCGGCCCTGGCCGTGGTCGGCGCGCTGGCCTTTTTTGGCCTCCTAGCCCTACCTAATCCCGGCCCGGCCAGCGCCCAGGAAGGCGCCTGCGCCGAGGGCGGCTCCGGCTTCCAAACCACTCCCACCACCAAGCCGGCCGCGCCCACGCTGACGGCCAAAAACATGGCCCTGGCCGTCATGCTACCCGCCGCGGTGGATGGCGGATCCGCCGCCGCTACCAACGGCAGCCCGGAATACACCGGCTTCGATATTCAATACCGGCAGGGCACCTCCGGCGCCTTCACGGCCTTTACCGGCGAGATTACGGTCAATCCGCGCAACCTCTCCGGCGCCGCGCAGATTACCGGCCTCACCAACGGCTCCGCCTACGAAGTGCAGGTGCGCGTAACCTGCGCGGCCACCTCCGGCCCGTGGAGTACATCCGCAACGGGAACCCCGGCGGCTACCGTGCCCGGCCCCATCCGAAACCTGGCCGCCAAGCAAATCGATTGGATGACGGCAGCCGAAGCCGGCGCAGGCTATACCGTTCCACGTGCGGTCATCTACGTAACCTGGGATCCACCGACGGACAACGGGGGCAGCCCCATCACCGGCTACGACCTGGAGATTATGCGCGGCGGAAACGGCAACGCCATCGGCTCCCTGAATCGGGTGCTTAGCTACAAGGTCGGCTCAACCAACGGGGTGTGGAAGAACCCTAGGGAAGCCGATATGACGGATGTGACCCATACCACCGGCGATGCTAGCGGCGCTATTCCAGCTGGCTTAGGTCGAGACAACCAGTGGCTGGAGTACCGGGTAGGCGCAGCCAACGCGCAAGGCGCCGGGGAAATAAACAAGGTTCAAATCCAGGTTGAGGCGGATGCAGCGGATGACTTACCCTCCGTGTGGTTCACGGGGACGATAGCGTCGGACAGCACCACGTCGGGCGGCGCGCCCAAGCTCACGGTCAAGCTGAACAACTTGGACGCCGGCTTGTCGGTAGGCTCCCGCATCGTGCTGTTCCTGGAAGACGACTTCCAGGTTCCCGACTCCATCCCGGCCAGCTCAGTCTACTTCGTAGCCAACTCCCCGGCCGGCGTCGCCACGGGCAACGGCGCCCCGGTGTACGCCACCGAAGCTCCGGAGATTGACACCGACGATCACTTTGACGACGACAAAAACGACGTCAGCGTTACCGTCCGCATCCCCGATATGTGCACCGGCGATTCGGACGAATGCGAAGGCTCCAACGGGGTAGCCAGGGGCCAGGACCTGACCATGGTGATCCTGGGCAGTTCGGGCATCAAGAACCCCTCCGAAGCGGGGACCCACACCGTTGCCTTCGACATCCTCGGTTTTGACGATGGCCTCCCCGGTCGCATCGAGCGGCTGATGGAAAAAGGCATGGAGCTGAGCGCCAAAACCGCTACCGGCAATCGCTCCATCCAGAAGCGGCAGGGCGTGTACGTCAGCACCCTGGCCAAGATATCCTTGTCCGACACGGACGGCGAGCGCGGCGAAGAGCTGACGGTAACCGGCAGCGGCTTCAACAACGGCGTCTCCGCTTCCGCCTATGTCGCGCAGCGCAAAGCCGCCCGCTACGCCGTAGCCGAGTGGTGGGAAACCCTCAACTGCGAAAAGATGAAAGCAGCCATGGGGCCCGGCGCCGGCCAGGAGTTCTGCTTCCACTACACCCTCAACTCCTCGGAGATGACTTACACCGTCGCCAGCAAGGACAAGGCGTCCAGCGACAAGGTGTTCGCCCGCCACCTCTGCGAGCGGGGTGTCATCCCCACCGGAACCGAAGCCGGCAGCGCCACCGTCGGCAGCGACGACCGCGTGGCCATCTCCTTCGAGGTCAGCGTCCCGACGTTCAAGCCGGGCAACGACAACCTCATCTGCGTGGAAGACGGCGAAGCCCGCACCTCCGGCGAGGATGTTGAGGACTTTGAACTGACCCCCAACATCAGCGTGTCGCCCAGTGAGTGCCAAGCCGGCGACGAGGTAACCGTCTTCGCTGAGGACTTCCCCACTTCCGGAGCAGCCTTCACCGAGCTGAAAGTGGGCGGCGTAGTCATCAAGGACAACATCCGCTCCACCAGCATCAGCTCCGACGGTTCCGCCACGGCGACCTTCAAGTGCCCGCCGCAGAAAGGCACCAAGCGCGTTGACGCCAAGTGGGGAACCAAGTCGGAAGACACCAAGGTGACCATCCTGCCGGCCGTGCTGAACGTCAGCAAGGGTGAAGTCAATCCCAACGAGCGGATTACGCTCACCGGAACCGGCTTCGCTACCGGAACCGGCAGCGGCATCATGGCGGAGAAAATCACCATCGGCGACGTGCCTCTGTACGTGTACGATGACTCCACGGACAGCGACGACGAAGTCGAGGTGTCCAGCGGCGGCCAGTTCGTCGCCGCCATCGCGGTGTGGCCGGCTGATGATGCTTCGTCCAACCCGACGCTAACGCCCGGCAAGCACAGCATCAAGGTCGTGGACAAGAAGGGCTATGAGGGCGAGGTGGAAATCACCATCCTCGAGCCCGCCGTCAGCTCCACGCCGGCTATCGCCGGCCCGCGAGACGTCGTAACCATCTCCGGCGAAAACTGGCCGGTGGACAACCCGGAAAACTCCATTGACGCCATCACCGTCACGGTAACCGACGGCGACCGGATGCGGCAGTACAGCGTGTACGCCGACGGTTCCGGCCGCTGGTTCATCGAGCATCAGGTGGACGGCAACGTGCCGATACCCTCCACCAGCGCGATTGAAGCCAAGTACAGCGACCTGGTTCGCCTGGGCGAGTACGAAGTGCCGGCGTCCATCATCATGGTTGACCCCGGCGAGGGTCAGCCCGGCGATGAAATCACGCTGTCGGTGGAGAAGATGCCGGTGCACTCCCGCGTCAGCCGGATTGAAATCGGCGGTCGGGATGTCATGCCTGCCGGAACTCCCGGCACCGACGGCTCCGGCGCGGTTACGGTGGAAGACATCGTCATCCCGGGCCTTGACCCCGGCACGTACAGCGTGCTGCTGGAGGTCAACAACACGGTGGCTATCGGCAACTTGGACATCCTCCCCGAGGGCCCCATCGGAACCGGCACGCCGGTGTCCGAAGCGTTGGCTCCGCTGGGCGACCGAGTAGCGGCGGTGTTCTACTTTGACGGGGTGAGCAAGGAATGGCTCTTCTACGACCCCCGCCCGGAGTTCGCCGGCCTCAATACCCTGGAAGAGCTGGTAGCCGGCGAACCCTACTGGATCCTGGTAACCGAGGACGTTGAGGACGTAGCCCTCGGCGGCAAGAGCCGCAGCCTGACGTGCAGCGCCGGCGGCAACTGCTGGAACCTGATAGTCTGGTAGGCTGCAAACTCTCCCTACCAACCATCAGAAACCGGGCCCGCCAACGCCCCGCCCTACCCCCAAACGGGTAGGGCGGGGCAACCCATCTTAATGGGCAAGCGGCGTTATGGTGCGGTAAGAGCGTCGGATGCTGACGAAAAGAAGCGCCAACTATGCGGCAAGCAATCATCTGTCCGGGTGAGAATGGCTATTGGGTCGTTGAGTGTCCCAGCTTGCCCTGCTGCGCGAGCCGGGGCGAAACCCCGGAGAAGGCCGCTGCCAACATCAAGAAGGCCATCACGGCCTACGTTGACGCCTGAAAAAGACGGGCTGCCTGCGCCTGAAGAACGCTTTCAGACGCTGGTCGTGGCGGTATGACCGGTAGGTTGCCCCTGCTTTCTGCCCCGCCGATAATTGCCGCCCCCGTTGACACCGTCCGCCCGGAGGCATACCATAGTCCCCGTGGTCGTGCTACACGGGGAGCTGGCGGTGCCCTGAACCCGCAACCCGCCACAGCGGGGTGGAACTCCTCCCTTCGGCAAGGCGCAAGGGCCAATTTCCCAGAGAATGGCGCCGACGGCCGGGTCCCACGCGGCGCAGGCTCGTGAACTCCGCCAGGGCTTGACGGCAGCAACGGTAAGCGATGTCCCGCGGGCGCCGTGGGAGTGCCTGGCCCGAGCCAATCTCGACGATACGCCCCCATGCCGCAGTCAACGGGAGGTGCCCGGCCACTTCTTCCCTCTCGCCATACCTGCCCCTCATCATACCCACAGCTCCCCGGGGCAGGAACCCCCCACACCCGAACCCTCCAATCCTGAAAATCCCCAAATCCCGTAAATCCTGATTCTGACATCTCCTAGCTGTCTCCCTCTCATCGCTCCCCCGCCGCACAGTCCCCCCGGCCGCTTCTTCCCTCCCGCCATACTTGCCCCTCATCATACCCACAGCTCCCCGGGGCAGGAACTCCCCACACCCCAACCCTCCAATCCTGAAAATCCCCAAATCCCGTAAATCCTGATTCTGACATTTCCTAGCCGTCTCCCTCTCATCGCTCCCCCGCCGCACAGTCCCCCGGCCACTTCTTCCCTCTCGCCATACCTGCCCCTCATCATACCCACAGCTCCCCGGGGCAGGAACTCCCCACACCCCAACCCTCCAATCCTGAAAATCCCCAAATCCCGTAAATCCTGATTCTGACATCTCCTAGTAGTCTCCCTATCATCGCTCCCCCGCCGCACAGTCCCCCGGCCACTTCAATATGCCCGCTGCCACCGTCCCCCGTCCCGCCGCCGGCCGCTGGCCGCGCAAGTCGCTGGGGCAGCACTTCCTGACCGACCCGCGTATCGCCAATCGCATCGTCGCCGCCGCCGAACCCACGCTGGCGGATACCGTCGTGGAAATCGGCCCCGGCACAGGCATCCTGACCCGACGGCTGGTCGCGCGCGCCGGTCGGGTAATCGCCGTCGAGCTCGACCAACGCCTCGCCTCCGAACTGCCGGCCCGCCTGGCCTTTCCCGACAACCTCACGGTACGCCACGACGATGCCTGCCGCGCGCCCATTGCCGATTTGCTTGACCCCGGCGCGCCATGTGTCAGCCCAGCGTACAAGCTCGTCGCCAATCTGCCCTACTACGCCGCGGCGCCCATCATCCGGCGTTTCCTGGAATCGCCAACGCCTCCCTCCCTGCTGATAGTAATGGTCCAGCGCGAAGTAGCCGAAGCCATGACCGCCCGGCCGGGAACGATGTCGCTCCTGTCCGTAGCGACGCAATTCTACGCCCAGGCGTCGGTAGTCGCCCAGGTTCCGCCCCGAGCCTTCCGTCCGCCGCCCAAAGTGTCCTCCACTGTGGTAAAGCTGACCGTCCGGGCAGCGCCCGCCGCGTCGGTGCCCGATACCGCAAGGTTCTTCGCCCTGGTGCGCGCTGGGTTCGCCGCCCCGCGCAAACAGCTCCGCAACTCCTTGATGCAGGGAACCGGAGCCGAGAGCGATGCGGTCGCCGCCGCCCTCTCCCACGCCGGCATCGACGCCCAGCGCCGGCCGGCTACCCTGACTATCGCGGAATGGGCCGCCCTCGACGCTGCCTGGCCGCCCCATGCGCCCATCGCGAGGCCCCGCTGATGTCGCCCGAAACCCTGCGCCTCCCAGCCCACGCCAAAATCAACCTGTCCCTGGAAGTAACCGGGAAGCGCGATGACGGCTACCACGAGATTGCCGCTATCCTCCAAACCGTCGACCTCGCCGACATGGTAACTCTGCGGATGGCGCGCGGCCTGTCGGTTGAGTGCGACCACCCAAGCCTCTCCGGGCCGGACAACATCGCCTGGCCGGCCGCCGTCGCGCTGGCGAACTATGCCGACATCGCGCCGAACGCTCACATCACAATTGAGAAACGCATCCCGGTCGCCGCCGGCCTGGGCGGCGGCTCGGCGGACGCAGCGGCAGCCCTGCGCGGCCTGAACCGACTGTGGAGCCTGAACTTGCCGGACGCCGAACTGGCCTCGGTGGCCGCCGGCCTCGGTTCGGACGTCCCCTTTCTGCTGCGCGGCGGGCTGGCGCTGGCGGAAGGCCGCGGCGACATCCTCTCCCCTCTTCCCTCCTTGCCCCACATTCCCATCCTCCTGGTCGCGCCGGCGGAGACCATCCCCGCCAAGACCCCCACCCTCTACCGCTCCCTGTCCGCTGCGGATTTCACCGATGGAGCCGCTACTCGCCAACTGGCGCTCAATCTTGCCCAGGGCAACCCCACGTCCGGCAATTTTACCTCCCAGGACTGCCGCAACGCCTTCGAGTGTCCCGCCAAAGCAGTCTTTCCCAGCCTGGCCCGACTATGGGAAAGGACTGCGATGCTCACCGCGTATCCGCCCCGACTGTCCGGCGCCGGCCCAACCATTTTCTGCATCCCTTCCAACGAAGGTGAGCGCAACTCGGTTGCCCATGCCTTGCAGGATACCGGAGCAACCGCGTACTTTGTGCGGGCAATTAATCCGACTTCGGTTGTATAATAACCACGCCGACAATATCGGTCAGCCTTGCAGGACATTGAGGTTCATGGACATTCTCGCCGTAATCAACGTCCCCTTCGACCCTGACATCATCCGGAGGGGCGGTTTCATCCTGTCGTGGCACGGCTTCTTCGTTTTCGTCGCCGTCGCCATCGCCGTCTATCTGACCTGGCGCTGGGGCCGCAAGGACGGCCTGGACGGCGACGCCATCCTCTCCGTGTCCACCTGGTGCATCATCGGCGGCGTCATCGGCGCCCGCGCCCTGCACGTCATTGACTTCTGGGATAGTACCTACCAGTACCAGCCGCAGCGCATCCTCTATTTCTGGGCCGGCGGCATCGCCATCCTCGGCGCCTACCTCGGCGGATTCGCCGGCGGCGCGCTCTACATCCTGCTGCGCAACGCCGCGTGGCTGCAGCGGACCTGCAACCACGTCGCCCTGCGCTGGACCGGAATGCACCGCCCCTTTCCCCAGCTGCCGCCGGTGAGCCACCTGGCCGACATCGCCGCACCCGCCCTCCTCATCGCCCTCGCCATCGGACGCATCGGCGACGTCATCAACGGCGAACACTGGTCCAGCTTCACGGACTTGCCCTGGGGCTGGGTCTATACCGACCCGGACAGCTTCGGCTACGGCCGGCCTGCCTCGCACCCCGCCGTAGCCTACGAGATGATTTTCTGCCTGGCTCTCGCCGGAGTCCTCTGGCTGCTGCGCGACCGCATCCGCCCCCGGGGAATGCTGTTCGCCCTGTTCTTCGCCGGCTACTCGGCAGGACGGTTCTTCATATCCTTCCTGCGCGAAGAGCAGAATACCTACATATTCGGCTTCAACGAAGCGCAGCTGGTTTCGCTGGCCATAATGGTAGTCACCGTGCCGCTGCTGATCTACCGCGCGCGTCTCGTCCGCCCGCAGCGCCACCCCCAGCAACCCGCCCACCCCACTCCCGAACAACCAAACAAGCCCGACGAAATCTAACGGCAACCATCGGCTTGACACACCTGCCCGATAATTGACAATGCTACCGCGCGTTGCTACGATACTCCCTAGATAAACAACGTCAGGCGAAAGGAGAGAGAAACGATGCCATCCCTAGATGTCACGCTAACGGTGTCAGCTGAAGAACGCCCCGACTGCTGGGCCTTGTTCGTCCACGAGTTGGGTTTCTTCGCATACGGCGCGACCGAGCAGGCAGCCCACAACCGGATTGAGTCTCTTCTCTCTGCCCTCGTCGCAAGCTTTGACAGCGACGCTGAACAAGTCAGGAACTACTTGGACGCATGCTCCGTAAAGTACGTTTGGCTCGACGAAGCCGCGCCTGACCTCGCCGAAACAGCATCCGTTTCTACGCGCCTTGGCGACCTCGGTCAAATCACCATTCCGGAGCCTCCAACCCTGTCGCCCCCCCGATTGCATACCTTTGGCGGAGTGGAGGTGACTGGTGGCGTTGCAGCATGACCTGTCAAGAATGGATGTGCAAGCGATGATGAGTGTCCTCGGCTACGCAAAATCCCTGTTGCCCCGTAACGACGTGGACATCTACGTGAAAGGCCAGCAGCGCATCCTCATCGACATAACGGAAAACTGGGTCGTGCCATCCTCGGACTTCGTCAGAACGCTAACTCAGCACGAGGTCAGCTGGGCAGATATCGAAAGAGCATACCGCACTGTATATCCTGACCTGGACTAACCGTAAATCATGCTCCATAGCGTTGGCAAACCAACCAATTGATTAATGCCCGTGGTGTTTTGGCAGCAGTCCCAACTTAACCGGCGAGGTAATTAACCTACCTACCACGTACTCCCGTCGCTCTGAACCCCAGAGGCAGATGATGTGCAGCCAAGATCCCTCCCCTCTTTTGCTGGTCCCCGCTCATCTTGGCAATTATCGGAAAAGGCGTGTAAATTCGATGATTGCCAAAGCTAACGCCGAAAAACCATTCAACCCTTGCCCCTACCCCAAAGCGCGGGCGAAAATCGCCCCCAACTCAATAGCCACGCCGGGCATCGCCGCCGACGTCAGCATATCCTCGGCCGTAAATACGGCCACCGAACCCGCCGCGCCGGCATCGGCAGAGTGGACGGTCAGCGTAGCATCCTCCAAATCCACAATCCACGCCTCACGCACCCCGCTGGCAATATAAACCGGCAGCTTCTCATTAAGATCCCGCCGCCGCGTAGAGTCCGACAGAATTTCCACCACCACATCCGGCGCCCCGCTAACCCCATGCCCATCCGGGTTGAAAATATGCCGCCGTTCGTTGGACACATAAAGCAGGTCGGGCTGATATGTGTTGAACCGGTCGATGTGCACATCGTAAGGCGGGATGCGGATTTCCCCAATGCCCAATGCGTCCACCTGCAACAGCATTCCTGAACACAGCCACATCAAGAAAACTTGATGCGGGTCGCTAGCTCCGGACATCTCAATCAGCTCTCCATTAATCAACTGATAGCGCGCTCCGCCCCCGGCCGGCGGCGTCATCGCCAGGTAGTCCGCATTGGTCAGCTTGCCGCGAGGTTTCACCGCAGCTTGCGCCGTTTCAGGTTGCGTCATCCTAGTTGCCTCCTGGCTCTCCCCGTAAGAACATTATACCGCCGGACGCATATCCTCTATTCGCAAATAAGTACGCCGTTCGCCGCGATAGCTGTCCTCCGCCGGTTGGAATACCAGGTCAACGGCCTCATAGCCCGGCCAATCGCCCGCATAATTCCACCGCAGCGCGTCAACGCTGCGTCCGCCGCTGCTGACACTCAGCTTCAGGTGCTGGCCCTGCGCCCCCACGCAGCCCGCGCTCAGCACTCGGGCCCGGCGGACAAGATACGTTGGCGTCGGATTGTCTTTCCCAAAGGGTTCCAGCCGCGCGCAGAACTCGGCCAGTTCCGGGCTCAACAGCTCGTCCAACGTCCCCTCGGCGTGAATTTGCAGCATCGGCTCCGGCTCAAACAGCCCCAGCTCCGCTTTCGCAATATCGGTCAGACGTTGCGACACCTGCCCGAAAAGATCGTTGCGGACGGTGAAGCCGGCAGCGGCCTGGTGCCCGCCGTAGCGCGTCAGCAAATCCCGGCACTGCGTTATGGCCGCAATCAGGTTGAACCCCCCGGGGCTGCGCGCGCTGGCCACCAGATGACCCGCGTCGGCCCGCGCCAGAGCCACCGCCGGCCGATTAAAAGTCTCCGACAGGCGGCTGGCAATCAGCCCGTTGATCCCCGGCGTGTAAGCCTCATCGTGGCTGATGATAATCGCCGGCGCCGGCCCGGCGTCAACCAGCCCGCTGATGGCTATTTCACAGGCGCGGGCAGTCAACTCCCGGCGCCGGCTATTGTACCCCTCCACCTGCTCGGCCAGGCGGTCTGCTTCCTGCGCATCGTGGGTCAGCAGCAGATCCAGCGACGCTTCCGGGTGTTCCATCCGACCGGATGCGTTAAGCCGCGGCGAAATCCGAAACGCAACGTCTTCGGCCCGCAAAGCCCGCCCCTCCAGGCGCAAACGCCGCAGCAAAGCCCGCAGGCCGGGACGCCGCGTGTCCGACAGCCCTTTCAGCCCCTCTTGAACCAGCCAGCGGTTCTCATCCCGCAATGGCACCAAATCGGCTATCGTCCCCAGCGCCGCCAATTCCAGCAGAGAAGCATCCGGCCCCTCTCCCATGTACTCCAGCAAAGCGACGGCCAGCTTGTAGGCGATGCCGGCCCCGCACAGCTCCGGAAACGGGTAAGCGTTGCCGGGCATCCGCGGGTTCACTATGGACACGGCCTCAGGAGCTTCCGGCGGCGGCGTATGATGATCCGTGATAATCACGTCCGCCCCGGCGCGCCGGGCCACCTCCACCTCCACCACGTCGCCGATGCCGCAGTCCACGGTGAGAATCAGCGTCGCGCCCCTTTCCAGCAGCCGGCCCACCGCCGCCGCCGTCATCCCATGCCCCTCCGCAACCGGATGAGGCAGATAGGGAATCACCCGCGCCCCCAGGCGCGTCAGCGTTTCCGTCAATATCGCCGTCCCCGTAATGCCGTCAACGTCAAAGTCGCCGAACACGGCCACCGTTTCACCGGCGCGGGCAGCTGCCGCCAGCCGGGGCAAAGCCTCCCCAACCCCGGACAGCAAGCCCGCCGAGTAAGGCAAGCCAGCGGGATTCAAGAACCGCTCCAGAGCTTTAGCGTCGCCAATGCCCCGGGACAGCAGTATCTGGACGGCCGGCGGCGGCAGCTCGGCCGGCAGGCTGTGGCCGGCCGTAGCCGGCGGCGGCAGCCAACGCTTCGGAGGCGTAGCCGGCGGCGACGTGCTCACAAATCGGCGCGGGTCAGGACGATTACGGAGTTATGCCCGCCAAATCCAAAAGAGTTGCTCAGAATTACCTCGAGGCCGGCCAGCCGCGCCGTATTGGGAACATAATCCAGGTCGCACTCATCGTCCGGGTCATCCAAATTAATGGTCGGCGGCATCAGCCCTTTCCGCAGCGCAACGACGCATAGCGCGGCTTCCAGCGCCCCCCCTGCTCCCAGCAGATGGCCGGTCATGCTCTTGGTGCTGCTGACCGGTATGCGATAGGCCTCATCCCCCAGCGCCAGCTTCAGGGCTTTCGTCTCATGCCAATCGTTCAGCGGCGTGGAAGTGCCGTGAGCGTTAAGATAATCAACGTCACCCGGAGAAAGCCCCGCCGTGCGCAGCGCCGCCGTTACCGCTGCTGCCGCGCTCTGCCCCGTAGGGTTCGGCTCCGTAAGATGATGCGAGTCGCTGGTGGCCGCATAGCCCCGCAGCTCGGCCAGCGGTTCAGCCCCCCGCGCCGCGGCGTGCTCCGCGCTCTCCAGCGCCAGCACCGACGCGCCCTCCGCCAGCACAAAACCGTCCCGATGGCGATTAAAAGGCTGACTCGCCCGCTGCGGGTTGTCGTTCTGACGCGAAAGCGCCCGCAGCGCATTAAAGCCGGCCACCCCCAGCGGCGTAATCGGAGCCTCCGCTCCCCCGGCCAGCACCACCTGAGCCCGCCCATTGCTGATTAACTCCCAGCCGGCACCAATGGCGTCCGCCCCGCTGCTGCACGACGACGTTATGCAGTAGTTCGCCCCCATCGCCCCCGTAACCATTGACACCTGCGCGGAACCCATGTCCGCCAGCATCATCGGAATCAAAAACGGCGACACCCGCCGGGGCCCGCGTTCCAACAGAACCTGATGCTGCTCCGTGAGCGTGCTCAGCCCGCCAATCCCGCTGCCGATTATCGCATGAACGCTGTAACGATCCATCTCCCTCGGGTTCAGATCCGCCTGCCGGCAAGCCTCCTGCGCGGCAACGGCGGCGAACTGGGCAAAGCGATCCATCCGCCGCGCGTCTTTCCGCTCCAGGTAATCCTCCGGATTGAAGCCCTTCACTTCCGCCGCAAAGCGAGTGTCAAAGGCTTCCGCGTCAAAGCCCGTAATGTAGTCAATCCCCGACTGCCCGGCAGCCACCGCGTCCCAACTGTCGGATACGTTGAGCCCCAGCGGACTCACCATACCCAGGCCCGTTACCACCACCCGGTGCTGCTTGGAAGCGCCGCCGCTGGCCATGCTATCCGGCCCGATTCGGGTTGCGCCGCTGGTTGGTATGCAGCACCCCGTTCAGCATCTCCGTCACCTCGTTCACCCGCGCGGTAATGCCGGCCGCCACTTCCTTGCTCCCGGCATCCGCCCGTTCGGAGTAGATGCGCAGAGCATCCGAGGTCTCGTTAATGCGCGTCCGCAGGTTCTCCAGAAAATCCGCGCCCGTGTTCGAAAGCGGCTGACTCGCCGAGCGAAGTGCCTCAGCCATTTCATTGACGCGACCCTGAATGTTCTCCCCGAACTCCTTCCCCGCCTGCTGAACCTGATTCGCCCAGGCCCGCATAGTCTCCGTAGTCTCCGATAAATCCTGCACGCTCCGCGCCTGGCGCATCCGGTAATTCCCCAGGATGCGGAAAATGCGCCCATACAGGTCGTCAATGGATGCCAGCTTCGCGTTGTAGCGGTCAAACAGTTCCCGGCTTTCCGCCATGCTCCACCGCTCATCCTCATGCACGAACTGGCGCCCGGTGTAAAGCTCATAGGGCCGCATCTTCCCTTCCGGCAAGGGCTGCCCATCGCTGTCAAGCGGTTTCAGGCTCCAATTGGAAGTCGCCGGCAGCGGCGTCAGCAGGTTCGCCGTCTGATAACGGCTGTGCTGCGTAACCCACTCGGCCAGCGTCATAATCGACTCTTCCGTGTCGTAAGGCAGCCCGATGATGGTCATGGCAACCACGGAAAAGCCCTTCTCGTTCAGCCTAACCAGGTCCCGCTCCATCTGGCCCGGTTCCTGACGCTTGCGAACCGCCGCCAGGCTTTCCGCGTTGTTGGACTCTACCCCCAGGTAAAGCATCTTGACGTTGGCGTCCAGCAACGCATCGGCCAGCTCATCGTCCTGCCCGATTTCGGCGCGAGCCTGGCAAATCATATTCATGGAGTCCGTGCGGCCGCGCCAGCCTTGTAGCCGTTCCAGACGCTCATTGCGGAACTTCACCGCCCGCAGCGGCGGAGTATGCAGGTCGTCCGAGATGAAAACGTTGAACTTGCCGTTGCGCCCAGTGTGAATGAGGCCGTCGGCAGCCAGATCCTCCAGCTGTTCCAACCGCTTGAACTCAACCTCCCGGTCAATCAGACGGTAGCCCAGAAACTGCTGAATCACCTGACAGTAAGAGCAGTTCTCAGTGCAGCCGCGCACCGTCTCCAAAACGGCCCCTGCCATAGGGCTCGCCGGCGACAGGCCCCGGATCGAACGAAAGTCGGGCAGCGGCACAAAATCCGGCGCGACCAGACCCTTGCGCCGGGTTTGCACCATATGCCCGTCGCGCATAAAAGTTATGCCGGCCACCCGTTCCAGATACTGATACTTGCGGTCGTCCCGCCAGGTGAGCAGAATATCGCACAACTGCCCGATGATATCCTCGCCCTCCCGGTTCACAATTACGTCAAAATCCCCCCACCCAAAAGCCTCCTCCGGCAGAGGACTCATCTGCGGCCCTCCGCCCAGAATCACCAGATCCGGATGACACTGACGGGCCTGGCGCGCGATTTCGTAAGCCCGGGGCGTTTCATTAATCAGGGACGTCATCATCAGGACGTCCACCCCCTCCAAATCGGCATCGGGATCCAAACGCCCCAAGCGGTCCTCAAACCAGATGTCCCGCTCGTACACATAAGGCCCCTCCCACTGAGCCAGCGCGCCCGACAGAAACAGCATACCCTGCCGCGGAATGGCGATGTACTCAAAATTGCCCCCCGCCGAAGCCGGCTGCACCATCATCACCCGACGGGTTCGGTTCCCCTTGGGCTGAATCCCCACAGGTGAAACTGTGGCGGGAGTGCCGTCAAATTTCTCATCAATCAATGGTATGACGCTCATCAACTCACTTTCTCCAGGCGCCAGCGCAAAGCCCCACAGTCCCGACGGCAATCCCGCCGATCCCGCTCTTCTTTGTACGCCGGCGCGGCAAAGCCGCGCGCAACTTTCCGTAAAGTGCCGCTATTATACATCATTGCGCCCAACGCAAACACGGCAAACCGCGCCGTTTTACCCCCATTAAAACACACCCCATTAAAACGCGCCCCGCTAAAACACGCCCCGCCCTCCCGTGTTTCTAGCCGATTTCGCTAATCGCGATACGACCTGCCGATGGCAGAAAGCGTCCGGCGACGCAGCGGATTACGCGATCCGTCACCGAAGCAGTCTTCTCCTGCTGAATGCCCGCCGGAATCCCAGTAGCAAAATCGCCTCGGCTCATGACCGCGAAAGCCTGGATTCCCACTACCATCCCCCCAACGCAACCAACCCTCCCCGCTCATTAGCCAATTTCGCTAATCGCGATACGACCTGCCGATGGCGGAAGCGTCCGGCGACGCAACGGATTACGCGATCCGTCACCGAAGCAGTCTTCTCCTGCTGAATGCCCGCCGGAATCCCAGTAGCAAAATCGCCTCGGCTCATGACCGCGAAAGCCTGGATTCCCACTACCATCCCCCCAACGCAACCAACCCTCCCCGCTCATTAGCCAATTTCGCTAATCGCGATACGACCTGCCGATGGCAGAAAGCGTCCGGCGACGCAACGGATTACGCGATCCGTCACCAAAGCAGTCTTCTCCTGCTAAATGCCCGCCGGAATCCCAGTAGCAAAATCGCCTCACCATGCAAGGCATCGCATAAGTCAGCCGCTCCCGCCCCAACTCCCACCGCCGCCACCCATCGCCAGCCCCAACGACATAAGCGTCAACACCCAACCTCCACCCCCACACAGTCGCCCCGCCAAACCCGCAACCACCACTCCCACGCCACAACCCGCCCCCTGAACCGCCTTCCCCCTAACCAGACCCCCATCCTGAAAATCTCCAAATCCCGTAAATCCTGATTCTAACAATCTCCCACAGCCAACCCTCTGCTCAATCATCCCCCACCGCCAAACCCGCCAACCCAACCACCACCACCCACTCCCACGCCACAACCCACGCCGCACCCCACAACCCCCATCCTGAAAATCCTAAAATCCCGTAAATCCTGATTCTGACAAAACCCCCGTTTGCAAAACCGTACCACCGTGCTACAATATCCCCGTCAGGCTCATCCAACGGCCCCGCGCGAACCGTCGGATACCGTCCCCGGCCAGGACACCGCCCGACATCACAACTGAATAGGAGTCTCACGGGGTTCAGGACATCACGGTCTAATCCGCCGCATCCGTACTGTGCGGCATGTCGGATCCATTGCACCACTGTGGTGCGCCGGAGGTCGGTCACATTACCCGGCTGGCGCATCCAGCACGGCGGGCGTCACCACCGCTGCGCGAGGACGGGCACTGCGCAAGCAGCCGTTAGCACGCGCAAGACTAGGACGTAAATAGCAAGCACGCTCTCGGGCCGTAGCGCCGACATCCTGAACCCCCAGGAACCCAACCCAGAATCCACCGACCGACCAAAAGGAGCGAAACAACCACAATGAACACCGCCAACCCCAAAACCCGCGCCCCCCCCCCCCCATAGGCGCCAACCGCCCCCTAGGAGCCGCCCCATCCATCGCTTCCACCCAATGGCGCGATTTCCTCTCTCCATCCTATTTGACTTGCCTCGCTTGTAGTGCTACATTCAACCTACAGCAGAATGCCTCACGCGATTCTGGCGGGAGCTTGGGCAAACCAGGCTGAGAGGGCGGCCAATTTCGTCGCCGACCGTCTGTACCTGACCCGGATAATGCCGGCGTAGGAACAGTAGGTTGCCCCTTTCCTTATGCCGCCGGGTTCCGCTTGACGTTTCCGTCTCTGCGGACGCGCGATTGGCCCAGCGCATAACATAGGCAGGAGAGTGGCAGCCATGTCCGATGAACTGGTGATAGGCGGTGTTTCGTTCAGCTCCCGGCTGATTGTCGGAACCGGCCGGCATCGTAGTATGCCGGAAATGGTCGCTTCCCTGGCCGCCTCCGGCGCCGAGATGGTAACCGTTGCCATCCGCCGCCTCGACCTGGATAACCCGGAACGCAATATCCTCGAATTCATCGACTTCGACAAATACCGGATCCTCCCCAACACCGCCGGCTGCCGAACCGTTGATGAAGCCATCTTCGTCGCCCGCCTCGGCCGCGAAGTCGCCCAAACCGATTTTGTCAAACTGGAAGTCATCCCCGACGCCAAATACCTCTTCCCCGACCCTAACGGCACCCTTGAAGCCGCCCGCCAGCTCGTCGCCGATGGCTTCAAGGTTCTCCCCTACATCCACGCCGACCCCGTGCTGGCCAAAAACCTGGAAGATGTCGGCTGCGTTACCGTAATGCCATTGGGCTCCGCCATCGGCTCCGGTCAGGGCATCCACACCACCGAAGAAGTCCGCATCATCCTGGAAAACGCCACTGTCCCCGTTATAGTGGACGCCGGGCTCGCCGTTCCCTCCGATGCTGCCAAAGCCCTGGAAATGGGCGCCGACGCTGTGCTGGTCAACACCGCCATCGCCCAGGCCGCAGACCCGGCCTTGATGGCCGACGCCTTCCGCAAAGGCGTGGCGGCCGGCCGGCAGGCCTACCTCGCCGGGCGCATCCCGGTACGCACCGAAGCCATCGCCAGCAGTCCGCCCACCGACGTGCCGGTCCCCGCTGTCGCCGACTGATTACCCAACTATGCCCCAGACACTCCCCTACCCTTGCCTCTGCCTGGTGACCGACCGCGCAGTATGCCCACCCGACGAGTTGCCCCAGCGCATCGCTGCTGCCATCGCCGGCGGCGTTGACATGGTCCAGCTCCGTGATAAAGCGGCGCCCGGCGGATCTCTCCTCCGGCAGGCCCTGGCCTTACGGGAAATTACCCGAGGGCGCGCCCTGCTGCTGGTCAACGAGCGCGCCGACATCGCTCTTGCCGCCTCGGCCGATGGCGTCCATCTCGGCGAAATGGCCATGCCCACCGACGAAACCCGCGCCATCCTCGGCCCCGATGCCGTCATTGGCCGTTCCGTCCATTCCGTGCCTGGCGCGCTGCGCGCCGCCCTTAGCAGGCCGGATTTTCTCCTGGTCGGCACAATGTTCGCCACCCGCTCCCACCCCGGCGAGGAGCCTTCCGGCCCCGGTTTGTTGACCCGTATCGCCTCCGCCGGCGTCGCCGTCACCATGCTCGGCATTGGCGGCATTGCTGCTCACAACGTAGCCGATATTATAGCCGCCGGCGCCGCCGGCATCGCCGTTATCACCGGCATCCTCGCTCAGGAAGACCCCGAAACCGCCGCCCGTCGCCTCAAGTCGGCCATGCTTGACGCCGCCAACGGCCCGCGCCTGAATCCCCAAACCCTGCCCTCCACAGCGCCGCCATCGGCAGGAGGAGTTGCGCCGCCATGATTACCCTCACCGTTAACGGCAAGCCGCGCCAGGTTGACGAAGGCCTGGACTTGCAGTCATACCTTTCAACCATCGACGTCAATATGCGGTTCATCGCCGTCGGCTATAACGGCCAGGTAATCCGCAAAGAGGATTTCCCCGCCGTCAAGCTTAACCCCGGCGACATGCTGGAAATCGTCCGCCCCGTAGGAGGCGGCTAGCCGCCGTGCCGCCCACAGCCAACCCCGGCGATGTCGCCCTCGATGAAATCCTGGCCGGCGTCGCCGACGCCCACCCCGAGCGGGTTGACGGCTGGCTGCGCAACGAACCCGGCCACTGGGGATTCTTCGCCGGTCAGGCCGTCCTCGCCATCCGACAGCTGATTGGCCGCCGCCTTGAAGAACCCGAACGCCGCTTCGTCTGGCGCCGTATGTGGTTGGTTCTACAACAGCATCGTAAAGAGCCGGATCCCTAGCCTCACAGAGCGCCGGATTTCATAGGCTGCCTGCCACTCCCTCTTCCACCCCGCCCTTCCCGCCTCTGCCTTTTGCCGCCACTCCTCCTCCACTCGGTTATTCCCGATTCCGCTCCGATACTCCCCCGAAAGAACGTCGCCCCGTACTTGATACGGGGCGGGAATCCGGAAATCCTTCTGCTTATCCAACCACTGCGACAGACTCAATCTCCACCACATAGGCCGGGTTCGCCAGCTCGCTTACGACCAGCAGCGTGCTGGTCGGCGGGTTGCTTGGAAACAGCTCGCTGCGCACCGCGCGCACCGCCGCCGCGTGCTCAATGCCCGTTACGTAGGTCGTCGTCTTCACGATGTCCGCCAGGCTGCCGCCGGCTGCCGCCACCGCCACCCCGATGTTGCGCCAAATCTGCCGCGTCTGCGCTTCCGCGTCCCCGGCGCCGACCGCGTTGCCTTGCTCATCCTGCGCCACCATTCCCGCGATGTACACGGTGTTGCCGGCCTTGACCACCGCGGTAAAGCCGGATGGCGACGGGTCGGAGATCCCCTTGGGATTCATGTAAGTTACTTCAGGCATGATTCGCCTCCGCTGGTTGATAGGTTGCGCCTGATTATACCGCCTCCGAGGGGCCGGCGCCGACGGCTGCCCCGGATTCGTTTGCCGTCGCCCGGGGCGGCAAACGCGGCGCTTTCGCCAGGAAAATCAGCATCCCGGCGGCAGCGTACATCGCCATTAGCGCCGTGAATACAATGTCGTAGTTGTGCGTAAAGGTGAACAGGTAGCTGCCAAATACCGGGGCCACTCCCAGCCCGGTAGTCTGCATCGGCCCCAGCGAGCCCAGTATCGCCCCGAACGACCTGCGCCCGAAGTACTGCGCCAGCAGCATATGTTCCAGCGTTCCCACCGTATTGGAGAAAAACCCCCACAGGACGGCGAACAGGTAGGCTGTCCAAACCGAATTCACCCCGGTCATCAGGAACACCCCGGACAGCACGGCCCCCGTAATGGTCAGCATCATGCAGTAGCGCGGCCCCAGCTTGTCCGCCAGCAGCCCCCATACCACCGTCGTCATCGCCAGCACTGCGCCCAGGCTGCCAACTCCCACGGCCTGCGGCTTGGACAGCGCCGGCCCCGATTCGCTGACCAGATACGGCACCAGTACGTAACCCAGTCCGGCCGAAGCGATTACCGCTAGAATCGCAGTTCCGGCAATGCACCAGTAAGCGCCGGTTCGCATTGCCTCCCGAACCGTCCAGCTGAACTCCGGCGTCGGGGATCCGGCGCCCCTGCGTCCGTCCTCAGAACCGCCGCTTTGCCCCAGGCTGCCGGCCGGCCGGTCTCCATCGGGCAGCATCCCGATTTCTTCGGGCGTCCGCCGCATTATCATAAAAACCGGTATGGATAGCGCCAGCAGGAACAAGCCCAGATATCCATAGGCGGCGCGCCAGCTTTGGGTGGCGGCGATGATTGAAATTACCTGGATGTTGATGGCTCCGCCTACCGGGCGGGACATACCGGATATGGCCAGCGTGATGTTGCGGCGCCGACGGAAAAAATTCACCGTAGCCGTCCTCGGCACCACGCCAATCAGGAAAGGGTTGCTGATGGCGCGACCGATGATATAAGCGGCAAAGAACTGCCACAGCGCGCCGGTATTGACCGTGGACAGGGTCAGCAGCGCGCAGCCCACTGCCAGCAAACCCATGGTCACCAGAACGCGCGGGCCGTAGCGGTCGGCAAGACGTCCGGCGAACGGCGCCAGCGCTCCCGAGCACCACGTGCCGGTCGTTACGGCTATGGACAGCGTGCCAATGTCCCATCCGGTGTCTTCAACGATATACACCTGTATCGCCCCCAGCACCACCTGGGACACGCTGGCCCCGGCTGCGGAGGACATGGAACCCATAGCCAGCACCAGCCATCCGTAATAGAACGGGGTTGGCGGATACCAGGCCAGAAATCTCTTCAGTACCGAGTTGTTCAGGAGCGGCCTCAAACGGGCAATCGTCGCGCTGTGGCCGCAGGGCCGCTCAGCGCGCATCAAAGCAAATGCCAACGGTAACTATACCCGCATCCGATCCGCAGGTAAAACTGCCCGACCTCATTCCGACGTAGCAAAATCCGGCATAACAAAGGCGCCGGCGCGATGTTGCCACCGCGCCGGCGCCGGTCGGTATCTGAATACCGGAGATTTAGAAGTCCATGGGTGGGGCCGCAGGCGCAGCCGGCGTGGGCTCGGGAATCTCGGTAATCATGGACTCGGTGGTAAGCACCATGGCGCCCACGGAAGCGGCGTTCTGCAATGCGGAGCGGGTCACCTTCACCGGGTCAATGATGCCGCGTTCCAGCATCGGGCCAAACTCGCCGACCTCGGCGTCATAGCCATAGTCGTCGGACTGGTCCTTGACATCGTGCAGCACTACCGCGCCTTCGCCGCCGGCATTCTCCACGATGATTTTCAAGGGCTGCTCGAGCGCGCGCCGGATGATGTTAAGCCCGACCAGTTCGTCGCCGCTGAGGCTGACCGCTTCCAGCGCGCGCTGGGCCCGAACCAAAGCGACCCCGCCGCCAGGGACGATGCCCTCCTCAACGGCGGAACGGGTGGCGGACAGAGCGTCTTCCACGCGCGCCTTGCGCTCTTTCAGCTCAATCTCGGTGGCGGCGCCGACCTTGATGACGGCAACGCCGCCGGACAGCTTGGCCATGCGCTCTTGCAGCTTTTCGCGGTCGTACTCGGAGGTGGTGTCTTCGATCTGGGCCTTAATCTGGTTGATGCGGGCCTGGATAGCCTCTTCCGAGCCGTGCCCCTCCACGATGGTGGTGTCGTCCTTGGTAGAGGCAACGCGCCGAGCGCGGCCGAAGTCCTCGAGGGTCGCCGAGTCCAGCCGTCGGCCGGTCTCTTCGCTGATGACGGTGCCGCCGGTCAGAATGGCGATGTCTTCCAGCATGGCCTTCCGGCGGTCGCCGAAACCGGGCGCCTTTACCGCCAGCACGTTCATAATGCCGCGCAGCTTGTTGACCACCAGAGTAGCCAAAGCCTCGCCGTCCACGTCCTCAGCGACGATGACGGCGTTCTTCTGACCGACTTGGAGCAGCTTTTCCAAAGCCGGCACCAAGTCGGCCACTGCGGAAATCTTCTTGTCGGTGATGATGAGATAGGCGTCGTCGATGGCCGCTTCCATCCGGTCGCTGTTGGTGATGAAGTAAGGGGAGATGTAGCCGCGGTCGACCTGCATTCCTTCCACGTACTCAATCTCGTCGGTGAGGCCGCGGGACTCTTCCACGGTGATAACGCCGTCCTTGCCAACCTTCTCCATGGCTTCGGCAATGGTCTCGCCGATGGCGTCCTCATGGGCGGACAGGGAAGCGACCTGACCGATGCGCTCACGGGTCTCTACCGGCTGGGCCATCGACTGAAGCTCGGTTACGATTTCGCTCACTGCGCGCTCGATGCCGCGTTTGATGGCCATGGGATTAGCGCCGGCCGTGACGTTCTTGAAACCTTCGTTAATGATAGCCTGCGACAGCACGATGCTGGTGGTTGTCCCGTCGCCGGCGGCGTCGTTGGTCTTGGTGGCCGCTTCCTTGAGCAACTGAGCGCCCATGTTTTCAAAGGCGTCGGGAAGCTCAATTTCCTTGGCGATGGTTACGCCGTCGGAGCAGACCTGCGGGGGGCCGAACTTCTTGTCCAGCACTACGTTGCGGCCGCGGGGGCCCAGGGTAATTTTCACCGAGTCGGCCAACGTGTCGATGCCGGTTCGCAGCGACTTCCGGGCCTCTTCGGAGTATGCCAACTTCTTTGCGGGCATTGTTTTTCTCCTAGTTGGGTGGTGTGGTTGTTTTGAGATGGTGAATGGGAGCAGGCCGCGTTAGCCGATTTTGGCCAGCACGTCCGACTCTCGCATGATGAGGTACTCGTCATCCCCGTCTTCGTACTCGGTGCCGGCGTACTTGGAGTAGATGACCTTGTCGCCTACGGAGAGTTCCATGGCGATGCGGCTGCCGTCATCGGCAACCCGGCCGGGGCCTACGGCTATGACTTCGCCCTCCTGGGGCTTTTCCTTAGCCGTGTCCGGCAGCAGGATGCCGCCTCTGGTCTGGGCTTCCTGCTCCATCGGCTTAATGACGATGCGCTCTCCCAATGGTGTGAAAGTGGCCACTGAATGCCTCCTTTATTGTGGTGTTGTGAATGGCCTGGTTAATCCCGTTTTCCCGCGCGTGCGGGAGTCACTTCTTGCGCGCGTAGTCCGTGGTGTAGAACCCCGAACCTTTATAAATCACCGGCACGGCGTGAAAGATCCGCCGACTGACGCTGGAACATTCCGGGCACTCCCCTTGCGTCGGCGCCCCGAACCTTTCCCTCTGGTCATACTCGTGGTCGCACGCAGTGCATCGATAAACGTACCTGGGCATTGCAACCTCCTCGCCTGAGCCGGCCCGAAAGCCGTCTCACAGCCTTGCGCCGTTAATTTTCGGCTAACGCTGGCCCTTTTCCAATGGGGGTAATGTTAAAATTGCATTGGAAATATCGCCCTCGCCGGCGAGGCGCTCCGTCGGCTGGAACTTCCATGGAACGCTGGCCCAGCGCTGACCGGCAGTCGGCGCAATCCTATGGCCATCGTAATAGCCGAGCATGGACAGGGAAAGCCGAAGGCTTTACGGTGGCGCTCGGTTGGTGGGGCTGAGCAGTGGCGCAATGAAATCCGACGCGCCGCAATGTACTGTTGCGGCGGTTAGGCTGTGTTGCCCCGAACCCCGTGGCATCAACAGGGCAGCGGCGCTAATCTGTCAGAATCAGGATCGTTCGGGGAGTGGGTTCCGGGTTTGTCGGAGCCACGGCCGAGCGGCGGCTATGCGGCGGTGGGGTTCGGTGATAGAATCGGAGATGTTCGCCGGGTTTCCGCGTTGTGGGGTTCGTTTGGCAAGTCGCAGCTTGAGGGAAGCCCGTAGCATTTTCATATGGTCGCCAGGTCAAATATCCAGCGTCCGGCCTATGGCGAAGAGAGCGCGGAGCTTCAGCCGGAGCTGGAGGACATTCTGCGCAACGCAGTCCGCGCTTTGGGCGGTAGCGCTGCCGTCGTCGCCACCTGGGACGATGCGGTGCATCGTTTCGTAGTCACCGGTTCTTATGGGCTGGAGCGAGGCCAGATTGCCCGTATCCGGCCCCTGCTTAACGAGGCCATCCCGGACCTGGCGTTGAGTCGCGAGCAGTTCGCCCTGCTGTCGGCGCTCTTCCCGCAGACGGCCTTGCCGGTATCCACCACCGGCGAAATGCAAAACCCGGTGATGGCGGTTCCTCTGCACACCGGGGACGAAATCGTCGGCCTGATTTTCGTGCTTCGTTCCTCCGACGCCGCCAACTTTTCCCAGCTTGACCCGCCGGTTCTGGCCGCATTCGCGGAACAGGCCGCCATCGCGGTACAGTCTGCGCGCCTGGCACATCTGCTTGCCCAGGAGAAAAAGCGGGTTGAGTCCATCTTGGAGGGCAGCGCCGACGGCATCTATATGGTGGACGCGGCCCGACGCATCGTCAGCGTCAACCCGGCTATGGAGCGGCTGTTAGGCTTGCCCCGGGAAGAGCTGCTGGGCCTCCCGTGCGCAGCAGTTTTGAACTGGCGTGACCGGGAAGGCCGCCCCATCTGCCCGGGACGTTGCCCCATGCTGCGCTCCCCTGACGCAGCCAGCGGCGTCTCTGAACTGGCGGCCACGGTGCGCTCCCGCAGCGGCCGCAGCACGGAAGTAGCCCTCGTCTATTCGGTAGTGCTTTCTCCGGAGCAGGCGCCGTTAAACGCCGTCGTCAACGTTCGGGATATGACCCGGGTGCGCGAGGTGGAAAATATGCGCTCCACCTTCCTATCCATGCTCGGCCACCAGTTGCAAACTCCGCTGGCCATTATCAAAGGGTACACCAACACGCTGTCTCGGGATGATACCCAATGGAACGCTGCAACTCTCCGTCATATTTTCGAGGCAATTGAGGAAGAGACCGACCATATGAGCCAGCTGATGAACCGCCTTCTGCTGGCGTCCCGATTAGAAACGGGCGAACTGCCCGTTAGCCATGAGCAGGTTAACATGACAACCCTGGCTGAAAAGGTCGTTGGGCGTATGCAGGCCACTTCTCAAAAGCACTGGTTCTCCGTTCAGGCCCACGACGATCCTCCGCCGGCGCTAGGAGACCCCGGGCTGTTGGAAGAGGTGCTGGTCAATCTGCTGGACAATGCCGTCAAGTATTCGCCCGACGGCGGCCCCGTTCAAGTGTCGTGCGCCAGCGATGGCAACGGAGCCGTAACCGTAACGGTCGCCGACGCCGGCGTCGGCGTGCCCCGCTGGGAGACCCGGCGCATCTTTGAGCGCTTCCACCGTTCGCAAAACCCGGCTGCGGCCAATTCCAGAGGCATGGGGCTGGGTCTCTATATCTGCGACCAGATCATGAAAGCCCACGGCGGCGCCGTATCCGTATCCGACAATGCGGGCGGCGGCTCAGTTTTTACTTTAACCTTTGCCGGATCTGAGACGGAGCGGCCATGACCCTTCCCGAAAAGCGCACCATTCTGGTTGTAGATGACGAACCGAGAATCGTGCAGTTCACCGCTATGAACTTGGAGGTGGAGGGATTCAGCGTTGCTATGGCGAGCAACGGCCGGGAGGCTCTGGAACTGCTTTCCCAAGATACTGCGATTGACCTGGTGGTGCTTGACGTGATGATGCCGGAGCTGGACGGCTTTGAAACCCTGCGCCGCATTCGGGCCGAATCGTCGGTGCCGGTGATATTCGTAACCGTCCGGGGCGACGAAGCCGACCGGGTAGCCGGGCTGGATTTGGGCGCCGATGACTACTTGACCAAACCGTTCAGCCCTCGGGAGCTGGTATCCCGAATCCGCGCGCTGTTTCGCCGTATTGAAGCCACCGAACCGCCTCCGTTGCAGGAAGTGGCGGTTGACGACTGGCTCACCATCGACTTTGACCGCAGCATTGTGTACGCCCATGGAAAAGAAATGCGCCTGCGCCCCACTGAGTACCGGCTCTTATATCAGTTCGTGAACAACGCCGGGCAGCTGCTCAGCCACGATACCCTTCTCGAGCGGGTTTGGGGGCCGGAGTACCGAGGCGAGCATCAATACGTCCGAACTTACGTTACCTACCTCAGACAGAAGCTGGAACCCGACCCGCGCAACCCCAGATACATCCTCAGCGAGCGCGGGCTCGGCTATCGTTTCAAGGAGTTCTGACGCCGTTCTTCAGCCCGCCTTGCCCGCTTGGGCGATTTACCCTGCCCACCTGCCGACGGCGGCCCAACTGCTAGTCTGCCTTGCGCGCCTGGGCGATTTGCTGCGCCGTTTCTTCAGGCATCTCCGTCGTAAGCGTGATGCTGTCCACCCACTTTACGCTGGCGTAGCAGGCCTGTTCCGCCCTCACCATGCGACACGGGCCACCGTGTTCCTCAGGCAATTCGGCCCCGTTCAGGCGCGTCGCCAGCAGAATGTTCCCCACGCGGTCGTCCAGCGGAACCGCAACGGTGAAGCCGGTGGCGGAGATGGCGGCGTACCGCGCATCCGGCAGCGTACCCGCCCTGTCCAGCAAAATGGATAACGGTATTCCTTCCCAGTTCTGATTGGGAACCGTCCACCCTTCCAAACAGCGAAAGTCGGCGGTCATGCTCTGACGGGTCAGCTCGCGCAGATCGGCCTTGGTCAGCCTGAGCGGCAGCCGCACCAGCCCGTCGATGCGCAGGCCCGGCCAAACCTCGGGCCGGCCATAGTGATGCTCAAATACCGGCAGTTCTTCATACGTTGCGCCGTAATTGCTCTCGCTCATTTAAATCCTCCCAGGTCACACCGGCGCGCCTCTGGTCATGGTCACCGCCAGAACTACAATCAGGATTGTCAGCAACACGTTGATCCGGGCAATCCAGACCACCGTTTTGCGCAAGGCCGGCAAGTAACTCGGAACTTCCTGGCCGGCCTGCATTGCCTCAATCAAGCGGTTGGCATAAGGGCCGATAATAAAGTCGTGGAGCGCGCTGAGCCAGATTACCACAGCGACCAGGCCGACTTTCAGCTGCAACGTGCCGATGAAATGCCCGCCCAAGCTGAAAAAGTCATTGAAGCCGATGCCGTAGCGCGTTGGCAGGATATACAGCCCGGTTGCCACCAGCAGAACTATGCAGATCCACGATATGACCCGGAAACGCCGGGCAACCATGCCCAGCATATCCGGAGGCAGCGTGGGCGGCTGGCCCGGCTGAGGCTTGAACCGTCGCATCACGGGTATCAACGCCAACGCCAGGAACAGGCTGCCCCCAATCCAGATAATCGCCGACGCCAGATGTATGAAAACCGCTGCCTGATACATTCCTTGCCACCCCTCTAACGGAACTGACGGGTAACTAACTTACGGAGGTTGAACCCGGCAAGCCGGGCGGTTATGCTGGTATAGCTTTGATTCAAATGGACGCGCTGCCGGCTACGGCGCGCATCCCGGAGCGGTACGATGCGATTGGAAGGAAAAGTTGCCATTGTGAGCGGAGGCTCCCACGGTATGGGCGCGGTCGAATCCAGGCTGTTTGCCAGCGAAGGAGCCAAAGTAATTATAGCCGACATCCGCGACGATGACGGCCGTCGGCTGGAGGCCGAAATTAACGAAGGCGGCGGGGAAAGCGTTTTCGTGCGCACCGACGTAACCAGCGAAGACGCCTGGGCCAACGTCGTATCGGAGGCCGTCTCCCGATTTGGCCGGCTGGACATCCTGGTGAACAACGCCGGCATCAGCAGCCGGGCCGTCCCCGACGACGACAGCCTGGAAGCCTGGTCGCGGATCATGGATATTAATTCTACCGGCGTGTTTTTGGGCGCCAAGCACGCTGTGCGACAGATGCGGCAGAACGGCGGCGGTTCCATCGTCAACATTTCATCCATCGCCGGGCTGGTGGGAATGGCCAGCGGACACCCGGCCTACAATGCCTCCAAGGGTTCGGTGCGTATTTTTACCAAAGCCATGGCCGTGCGGTATGGCCGCGAGAACATCCGGGTCAACTCAGTGCACCCCGGCTACATGCCTCCGATGATGGGCAACATTCCCACGGAAGAAGTGCGCGCCGGCCGCCGGGAAATGCTGGAAGAGCAAGTCCCCATGGGCCGCGAAGGGCGGCAGGAAGAAGTCGCCAACGCAGTGCTGTTCCTTGCCAGCGACGAGGCCTCTTACATCACCGGCGCAGAGCTGGTGGTGGATGGTGGATTTACCGCCCGTTAGCATCAGCCTGCCATTGACCACGAGGAACGGTTGCAATGCCCATTACGGAAGTTACCATCATACGCAGATGCTCCCACTGCCGGAGCGAGCTGGGCGAGACGACCGTTAAGAAAGACAATATGCGCCTTATGGTCAACGAACCGGCCTGGTGCGAATCCTGCGGCGCCGACGTGCCGGAGTTGCGTGAAGTTGCCGGCCGAGCCTCAGCCGTGCAGGCCGAGCGAGCCAGCTATCCGGGCAACCCTCCGGTACCGGATATATCCGCCGCCGAGTATCGCCGCCGTTCGCAAGCTTATGCCCGCCAGGCTGCCGGGTAGCGCCACTGATGTTTTCCGGGGAAGCAATCCTACAGCTGGAACGGCTACTGGTATCGCCGGCGGCCGATGAGGCTGACGGCAACTTTGACCTCGCTTTGGGAGCGCTGCTAATTGCGTCAACCGACGACCCCGACATTGACATTGACGGCGCCCGCGCGAACCTTCACCGGATGGCCGAAGCCGCCAAGTCCCGAATCCCGGCGGATGCCAACGCCCTGCAGCAGCTCAACGCCGTCACCGACCTGCTTTTTGGCGTGATTGGTTTCAGTGGCAACCGGGACGACTACTACGACCCGCGCAATTCGTACCTGAACCAAGTGCTGGAGCGGCGGCTGGGAATACCAATTACATTGGCGACCCTCTGCATCGCAGTAGGGCGGCGCGCCGGCGTTCCCCTGCTGGGTATCGGTATGCCGGGGCATTTTCTCATTCGCCACCGCGACGAGCCGAATTTCTACGTGGATACGTTCAACGGCGGCCTGCTTCTGAACCAGGACGAGTGCGGCGCGCTTATGCGCCGGGCCGCCGGCGACTCGGCGCGCCTGGAAGCCCATCACCTGGATCCAGTTACTCCCCGCGACATCCTGGCCCGTATCTTGCGCAACCTCAAAGCCATATACTGGGACCGCGAGGAGTTTGACCGCTGCATCACTACTATCGGCGCGCTTATGGCAGTACTCCCCGGACGCCCGGAAGAACAACGCGACCGGGGCGTCGTGCATCTGAAAGCCGGCAATCATCGTGAATCCGCCGCCGACTTTGCCGCCTACATAGCTGCCGCTCCCGAGGCTCCCGATGTCTCAACGGTGCGGAATGCGCTGGCGCGGCTGCGCAGCGGCCAAACCTGATGCGGCCCGCCGCTTGTAACGGAGAGGCGCCAGGACTATGATTCGCTACATTCTCGTTGGCTTGGGAATTTTCGCTACCCTCCCCATAGCATGGGTTGCGTGGTGGCTGGTTAGTCCGTTGTTCGTTGACGCCGTGGTCTGCGAGGATTTTCCCTATGCGGCCGGCGCCGTAATCCCTGACGGCATGACCTGCGAGGAAGTGGAAGTGCAAATGGGGGTGGCCGCTGCCCTTAATCCTCCCCAGGTTAGTGAAGAGATGCCGTTGATGCTGGCCGAGCCGAGGGATGCAGTCAAAGCGGCCGGCAGTTTCCAAGGCGCAGACTCGTTCCACGAGGGTTCGGGCAACGCCGTTATCTACGAAATCGCCCCCGGCAAGCGGCTCCTGCGCCTAGAGGACTTTATGGTCACTAACGGCCCAGACCTCAGGGTGCTCCTAGTCAACGCTCCCGACCCCGAGAGCCACTCCGACCTGGACGCCGCCGGATACGTCGAGTTGGGCAAGCTCAAAGGAAACATCGGCTCCCAGAACTACCCAATTCCCGCTAACCTTGATTTGGCTCAAGCGCAGAGCGTCGTTATCTACTGCAACCCGTTCCGGGTAGTGTTCAGCGTAGCGCCTCTGGCAATGGCCGAAGGCTGATCTCCTGAGCCGGCAGTCGCGGTTTCAGGCAATTAACTCCCTCAAAAGCGCGCGCAACGCTCGGGGCCGGACAGGAAAACATGGCGTATCTCCCAATAGAAGACTACGGTATAGTCGGCAATATGCGGACTTGCGCCCTGATTGGCGTCAACGGCTCGGTGGACTGGTTCTGCTTTCCTCGTTTCGATTCGCCCAGCGTGTTCGGCGCCATCCTGGACGAGCGGAAGGGCGGCTATTTCAAAATAGCCCCCGTCCTGGACGAACCGCCGGTTCAAAAGCAGGTGTACTGGCCGGCCAGCAACGTTCTCATTACTCGATTTCTGGCCCAGAGCGGCGTCGCTGAAATTATCGATTTCATGCCCGTTTCTACACCGGACCATCCTCATCATCACACTGAACTCATCCGGAGGGTCAACTGCGTGCGTGGCGTCGTGCCGTTCATTCTGGAGTGCTACCCGGCCTTCAACTACGCTCGGAGCGAACACCGTACGGAACTTAATCGGCATGGCGCAGCCTTTATCTCGGATGGCTTGGGGCTGCAACTGTCAACGCAGGTATTGTTGGAACAGGATGGCGGCGGCGTGGTTGGCGCCTTTGCTCTATCCGAGGGCCAGTCAACGACCGTTGCCATCGGCGTGACGGGAGATGCTACCTCAGACTATCACCCCCTGAGCGAGGCGGAAAGCGAAGAGCTTTTTGAAGAGACCGTATCCTACTGGCGCGATTGGCTGTCCCAATGCACTTACCAGGGGCGCTGGCGGGAAATGGTGGAGCGCTCGGCGCTGGTTCTGAAACTGCTCACTTACGAGCCCACCGGCGCCATCATCGCCGCGCCCACGTGCAGCTTGCCCGAGGAACTGGGCGGAGAGCGGAACTGGGACTACCGCTATACCTGGATTCGGGACGCCGCCTTTACTCTGTACGCCCTGCTCCGCATTGGGTTCACTCGCGAGGCCAGCCGCTTTATGCACTGGCTGGAATCGCAGATTGACCCCTTTGATGGCGAATGGAAGAACATTCAAATCCTCTACGGCATCGACGGCCGGCGCCATTTGGAGGAAATTACCCTTGACCACCTGGAAGGCTATCGGGGTTCCAAGCCCGTTCGCATCGGCAACGGCGCCTATGACCAGTTGCAGCTGGACATCTACGGCGAGTTGATGGACTCGGTCTATTTGTTCAATCGCTACGGCGAGCCAATCTCCTATGACTTCTGGACCAAGCTGCGCCAGATGACCAACTGGGTATGCGACAACTGGCGCCTGGTCGACGAGGGTATCTGGGAAACCCGCGGCGGCCGGCAGCATTTCGTATATTCCAAGCTGATGTGCTGGGTGATGCTCGACCGAGCTGTGAAGCTCGCTGATTCACGTTCATTCCCATCGGAACGGTCGCGCTGGCTGGCCACCCGCGACGAAATCTACGAAGAGATTCAGAGCAAGGGCTGGAACGAAGGGCGGCAGGCTTTTGTCCAACACTACGGCAGCGACTCCCTGGACGCATCCAACCTGATTATGCCACTGGTGTTTTTCATGTCGCCCACAGACCCCCGTATGCTCAGCACGCTGGACGCGATTAACCGCAGCCCGCAGCAGGGCGGCCTGGTATCGGACAGCCTGGTGTACCGCTACAATTCCGACCATTTCTCCGACGGCCTGTCCGGGCAGGAAGGAACGTTCAATATGTGCACTTTCTGGCTGGTGGAGGCGCTGACCCGGGCCGGCTGGGGAGACCCCAAGCGGCTGGACCAGGCCCGCCTGATGTTTGAAAAGATGCTTGGCTATGCCAACCACTTGGGATTGTACGCTGAAGAAACCGGGCCCAGCGGAGAGGGGTTGGGCAACTTTCCGCAGGCATTTACCCACCTGGCCCTGATTAGCTCCGCGTTTAATCTGGACCGCGCGTTAAGCGGCGAGAGGTAGAAAATTCAGCGGGCGGCGCGGCTGTAGTCGGCGCTTGACCGCCGCCCACCCGTGTTGTCTATGCTTCGGCGCAGCAAATACCTGATCCCGGTCAACAGCCGTGCGCGGTATGGCAGCTGACCATTGTTCGAGAAATTTTGGACTGTGTTAGAATCCCTGCCGTGATTGCATCAGCCACAGAAAGTTTGGGCTACTGGATTGCGCTGAGCCAGACTCCGGGCTTGGGCTCTGCCCGGTTCCGGCTGCTGGAATCCCACTTTCGGGGAGACTTGGCCCTGGCCTGGAATGCGCCGCAGCGGGAGTTGCGCGCCGCCGGGCTGAGTGGAAAGGTCGCGCAAGCGGTGGTGGAAGTACGGGAAAAGATCAACCCGGAGGGGGAACTCGAGCGGCTATGGCGATCCGGCATCAGGGCGCTGACGTGGCACGATGACGAGTATCCGGCGCGGCTCAAAGAAACGGCGGACGCGCCGCCGGTGCTGTACTGCCGGGGTAGTTTGAGTCCCGATGATGAAGCATCCGTAGCGGTGGTAGGCACCAGGCGGCCTACGGATTACGGACGGCGAATTACGTCAGAATTATGCGCCGCCCTGTCTATGCGCGGCGTGGTGGTAGTGAGCGGGCTGGCGCTGGGCATCGACACCCAGGCGCATTTGGCCGCGTTGGAGTCTAACGGCAGAACGATAGCCGTACTGGGCAACGGCCTGGATTCGGTCTATCCCTCGGAAAACCGACGGTTGGCGGAGCGCATCACCGCCGAAGGCGGGGCCTTGGTAAGCGAGTTTGCTATGGGCGCGCGTCCGGAAGCCTCCAACTTTCCCCGGCGCAACCGCATCATCAGCGGTATGACTCTGGGCACCCTTATCACCGAGGCTGGCGAGACCAGCGGCACACGCTGGACCGTGTATCACGCCCTGGAGCAGAATCGGGAGATTTTCTGCGTGCCGGGAAGCGTTTATTCGGAAGCGAGCAGATTGACCAACCGCCTGATTAAAGAAGGCGCCAAGTTGGTGTGCGACGTTCGTGATATATTAGAGGAGATAGGGCTGGACGGAGAAGCCCGGCAAATGCCGCTGAACATCGCCCAGCCGCAAGAGCGCAAACCGCAGCCGGAACCGGACAACCCACACGAGGCCGACTTGCTGCGCCACGTTACCACAGAACCCATCCACATCGACGACCTGGCCCGGCTGTGCGGCCGGCCGATTGCCGAAGTCAGCGGCCTGCTGACAATGCTGGAGCTGAAAGGGCTGGCGCGACAGGTTGGTACAATGCACTATCAGCTCGTTTAGCGCAGCTCGCCTACTCCTGACAACGCTGATTAGAGAGACTGCCCAGATGCCGCCAAAGACAAGCCCCGCCAGAAAGAACACCGGAAAAACTGCCGCCAGGTCAGGCCAGAGCGGTAGTCGCCCTGCCCGGAGCGGCAGCAAGGGAAAAGCCAATGCCTCCCGCCCTCGCAGCAAAATGCCGTCGGCTGCGGGCAAGCGGCTCGTGATTGTGGAGTCGCCGGCAAAAGCCCGTACCGTGGGGCAGATTTTGGGCAGCAAATACCTGGTGGCGGCCTCAATGGGCCATGTGCGCGACCTGCCAAAGTCAACCCTGGGAGTGGATACCGAACAGGAATTCGCTCCCAAGTACCTGACGATGCGGGACAAGAAGGAACTGGTTGATGGCCTGAAAGAGGCCGGGGCCAAAGCCTCCGAGATATTCCTGGCAACCGACCCCGACCGTGAGGGCGAGGCCATATCGTGGCATTTGCAGGCGGCGGCCGGCTGGGACAAGAAACCTAAGCCGCCTCGGCGTGTGGTGTTCCACGAAATCACCAAGCAAGCGGTGGAAGAGGCCTTTGAGCATCCCCGCGATATTGATATGGAGCTGGTGAACGCCCAGCAGGCCCGCCGCATCCTTGACCGGCTGGTCGGGTATGAAATCAGCCCGCTGCTGTGGCTGCGGATCCAGCTGGGATTGTCGGCCGGCCGCGTCCAGTCGGTTGCGCTTAGGATGGTGGTAGAGCGGGAGCGTGAAATCACTGCCTTTGTGCCGCAGGAGTGGTGGTCGCTGGAGGCGGAACTTCACAAGGACACCGACCCGGTCGACAATCCCAGTCTCTTCACCGCTACGCTGCATTCCCGCAAAGGCAGCCGGAAGCTGAACATTCCCGACGAAGACGCGGCGCGCAGCTTGGAATCTGAGCTGCAAGGAGCGGTTTATTCGGTTGACCGCGTCGAGAAAAAGCCGCGGCGCCAGCGCCCGGCGCCGCCGTTCATCACGAGCACATTGCAGCAGGACGCCGGACGCAAGATGCGGTTCACAGCCCAGCGGACGATGGCGCTGGCGCAGCAGCTTTACGAAGGGCTGAACATAGGCAGCGAAGGGTTGGTAGGCCTGATTACCTATATGCGGACGGACAGCGTTAACGTAGCCGAGTCCGCAGTGCAAGAGGCCAGGAATTACATACGGAGCAGGTACGGTAAGGAGTACGCGCCGGACAAGCCAAGGACTTATCGAACGCGCAGCAAGAACGCCCAGGAAGCCCACGAAGCCATCCGTCCCACCTCCATTGGACGGACGCCGCAAGCGATGGCAGCGTACCTGAACCGGGACCAGCTGCGCCTGTACAGGTTGATATGGGAGCGCATGGTGGCGAGCCAGATGGCCGATGCGCTGCTGGAAGCGACGACGGCAGAGATCGACGCGCAATGCGTGGCTCCGTCCGACAGCGTGTATCGGTTCCGGGCTACGGGATCTGTACTGAAGTTCCCGGGGTTCCGCGCAGTGTATCTGGAAGGGCGGGACGATGCCGGGGACGATAACGAAAAGGCGTTGCCGGAACTGGCAGACGGCAACCGACTGGTGAATCGCAGCTTGGAAGCAAACCAGCACTTTACACAGCCGCCGCCGCGCTTCACCGAGGCGACGTTGATACGGGAGATGGAGGCCCAGGGCATTGGGCGTCCAAGCACCTACGCCCCAACTATCGCTACCCTGGTAGAGCGGGAATACGTGGAACGGGAGCAGCGCCGTTTGCGCCCGACTGATTTGGGGTGCACCGTTACCGATTTGCTAACGGAGCATTTCTCCGACGTGATGGACCTGAACTTCACGGCGCGGATGGAGGAGAATCTGGACAACGTAGCGCAGGGCAAACAGGATTGGGTTCCCATGCTGCGAGAGTTCTACGGGCCCTTCCATCAGGCAGTGAATGAGGCGGAGCAGGCGTTCTCCCCCAGGTGCGACAAGTGCAATCGGCCAATGACGATGAAGATGGGGCGGTTTGGCCGTTTTCTGGCCTGTACCGGGTATCCCGAATGCCAGAACATCAGGAATATGCGCAACAACGCAGACCGGCCGGCGGATGAGGAAACGGACGAGGTTTGCGAAAAGTGCGAGCGGCCTATGGTAATCAAGACGGGGCGGTTCGGCCGTTTTCTGGCCTGTACCGGGTACAACGCAGAAAATAATCCGTGCGACAATCGGCGCAACATCGTCAAGAGCAGCGGCGTGCCATGCCCCAAATGCGGGGGAGATTTGGTAGAGCGTCGGTCTCGGAAATCACGGCGGTCGTTCTGGGGGTGCGCCAACTATCCACAGTGCGATTTTCTCGTTAACACGCAGCCGTTGCCGACGCCATGTCCGCAGTGCGGTGGTATGCTGGTAACTGCGGCGCGGGGTCGAGCCTCATGCACGAAGTGCAAGTGGAAGGGCGACCCGCCGGCGTCGGAAAATACCGCGGAGCGGCCGGCCCCGGAGCGAGAACTGGCAGCCGTTGGCAACTAGCAGGCCCTCCGGATTCCCGCTTTTGCGGGAATAACGGGGTGAAACTTGACAATCCCAGATGAAAAGGCCTGGGCGCCGGCATCGCCGGATCTGATTGAGCGCTATGGACGATACTTGACCGGCCAGAGGTCATTGTCGCCCAATACGCGGCGGATTTACCTGGACGACCTGCATACATTCCTGGCCTACTGCCGGCAGGTGGACGGGAAGCTGACGGATATGAACCGGCAGTTTCTGCGGCGGTACGTAGCGCATCTGGCAACGGCAGGACGGACGAACCGCAAAGGCAAGTCGGAAGGCTACGCGCGGGTCAGCATCGTGCGGAAGCTGACGGCGCTGCGAACGTTTTACAATTTCCTGGTGCAGGAAGGGTGGTTCAAATCGAGCCCCGTGCCATCAGCAAGGTCTTTTCCGGTAAAGGTAGAGAAGAAGTTGCCAGGGTTTTTGGGTAAGAAGGAGGCGGAACGGCTGTTGGAGGCCCCCGACAGCGACACCGCGACGGGGCTCCGAGACCGGGCGATTCTGGAAATTCTATACGCTTCCGGAGTTAGGCTGGCGGAGATTGAAGGCATGAACCTGGGGGACGTGTATCGGGAGCGGCGGGAAATTATCGTTCGCGGCAAAGGAAACAAGGAGCGCTGGACGTTGTACGGAGAGCCGGCGTCGGAAGCGCTGGACGACTACCTGAACGATGGCCGGCCGCATCTGGCGGGCAATGCGTCCGGGGGCGAGCCGCTGTTCGTGAATCGGTACGGAGGCCGGCTCTCGCGGCGCAGCATCGAGAAGATCGTGAGCAGATACGCGGCGCGGGCCGGGCTGAAGGAAGGTATCCACACGCATACTCTGCGGCACAGTTTCGCCAGCCATATGCTGGAAGGCGACGCCGACTTGCGGGTGATACAGGACTTATTGGGGCACAGCAGCGTGTCCACTACGCAGATTTATACGCACATTACCAAGCAGGAAGCGCGAAGGGCGTACTTGAACTTTCATCCGATGTCCGGAGGAGCCGGAGATGACAGAGATGAGGCAGAAAGTGAGACGTTGCGATGACCAGGATATTGGTTTTGCACGGGCCTAACCTGAACGCGCTGGGACGACGGAACCGACAGCACTACGGTACGCTGACGCTGGCGCAGATTGACCAACGGATTGCTGAACGGGCGGCGGCGCTGGCGGTGGAGGTAGCGTGCTTTCAGTCGAACCACGAAGGGGCTCTGATTGATTTCTTGCAGGAGCAGACGGGGCTGATAGACGGGGTGGTAATTAACGCGGGCGCGCTGACCCACTATGGGCTATCGTTGAAGGACGCGCTGACCGACGTGGGGGTTCCGGTAGTGGAAGTGCATTTGAGCAACATACACGCGCGGGAAGCGTGGCGGAGACATTCGGCGTTGGCGGACACCGTACAAGGTCAAATTGCCGGGTTGGGATGGAGAGGCTATACTGCTGCCCTGGAAGCGCTGGCCGGCATCATTGCCGACGAAGGCAGAGCCGGCGGAGAGGCGAACTAAAACGGATATCCAGCCCTCCGCTGTCGGCGTCAGGATTCCCGCGCCGGCGGGAATGGCCGCTTTGGGCAACACAATACGGAAAGGGGTACGGAGCATGAGCATTAACTTTGGCGACCTGAGCAAGGGGATGGTAATTGAGCTGGAGAACCAGCCCTGGCAGGTGATGGACTACGAGCGGCACAAGATGCAGCAGCGGGCGCCGGTGACGCGCATCAAGATGCGCAATATCATCAACGGCACGGTGATTGAGCGCACGTTTCAGCGGTACGACACGGCGTTCAGCATTGCCGAGGTGGACAATCGGGAGACGCAGTATCTGTACACCGACGGGTCGCACTACTACTTCATGGATCAGGAGACCTTCGACCAGCACGAGCTGACCGGGGAACAGCTGGGCGACACGCTGGGCTACCTGAAAGAGAGCATGATGGTCGAAGTGGTGTTCTATAAGGGTTCCCCCATCAGCGTCAACCTGCCTATTCACGTGGAGCTGGAGGTGGTGGACACGCCGCCGGCGTTCAAGGGGAATACGGCTCAGGGGGGCAACAAGCCGGCGACTTTGGAGACGGGACTGCAAATCACGGTGCCTATGTTCATAACGCCGGGGACGGTGGTAAAAGTGGATACGCGCAACGGGACATACTCGGAACGGGTTTCGTAACGCGATGCTGTCGCCGGTGGTGTATTCGGTTGGCCAGGTAGCCACCTACCTGAAGGACAAGCTGGAGTCGGACGGGCTGCTATCCCGGCTGACGGTGCAAGGCGAGGTGGCGAACCTGCGCACGGTGGCGTCGGGACATTCGTACTTCAGCCTGCGGGAGGAGGGCAGCGCCATCCGTTGCGTGATGTTCCGGGCCCGGTCGGGACAGGAGTATCTGGAAGAAGGGCAGGAGATTCTGGCCGGGGGCAACTTCACTTTCTACCCGCCATATGGCGAAGCGAATATGCAAGTGGCCGCCGTGCTGCCGGTGGGAGCGGGAGCGTTGGCCCTGGAACTGGCCAGGCTGAGACAGCAGTTGGAGGTTGAAGGACTTTTTGATCCTTCACGCAAGCGTTCATTGCCGTTGTATCCGAGGATAATCGGCGTAGTTACGTCCCCCAGCGGAGCAGTGTGGCAGGATATACAGAACGTGGTTCGGAGACGGTACCCGCTGGCCGAGTTGCGCATTGCGCCGACGGCGGTGCAGGGGGACAGGGCCGCAAGCCGGATTGCTCAGGCCATTGGAAAGCTGAACGAAGAAGGACTGGCGGATGTCATCATCGTGGCGCGCGGCGGCGGGTCGCTGGAAGACCTGTGGTGCTTTAACGCGGAAGAGGTGGCGCGGACGATATTCGCGAGCAGCATCCCGGTAATATCGGGAGTGGGCCACGAAACCGACACGACCATCGCGGACGACGTGGCGGACCGGCGGGCGCCAACGCCATCGGCAGCGGCGGAACTGGCTACGCCGGATCGCAGCCAACTGATGGCCAATATCTTTGCCGGCGGGCAACAACTGACCGCCATTTTATTGGGCCGGATTGACCGGCAGCGGAACCGGCTGGCAATGGAGCGGCAGCGGTTGGCGCGCCGGACGCCGGACGTGGGCGTGCTGAGACGTCAGATTGACGGATTGACCGAGCGGGCCGGCGCCCTGATTCTGCGCAGCAATGACCGTCGTCAGCAGGGCGTGGCTACGTTGGCGGCGAAACTGGCCGCGCTGAATCCGGAGGCAACGCTGAAGCGGGGATATGCCATCGTGCGCGCAGCCCGGAATGGCAGCGTTCTGACGGCTCTGGGGCAGGCAGCGGATGGGGATCTCCTGGATATAAGGTTGGCCGGGGGGGTGATGGCCGCGGTCGTGTGCGACGGTTCCGCCGGGGTTGCGCCGTCCAAGAGAGAAACGGCCGGGGCTGACGACGTTGACAGCGCGAAAGCGCCATCGCGCCCGACACGTCGTCGGAAAGCGAATGAGACCTCGGCGGCAATGCGGCCATTGTTGTAACGGGGTTAGGATGATGACTGAACCGGAGGAAAGCTGGCGGAATGAACTGGCCGGGTTGTCTTTTGAGGAAGCCTACCGTCGTTTGGAGGAAACGGTTGACCGGCTGGAACAAGGCGAGTTGTCATTGTCCGAGTCGGAGCTGCTTTACTGGCAGGGAATGGAACTGGCGCAGCAATGCCAGCGACTGCTGACCGAGGCAGAACTGCGAATTACGCAGGTGGGAGAAAGCCGGGATTTGCCGCCGGGGTCGGGAGGGACGCCATCGGAGGATGGCGACGATGATGGGGAGTGGGATTTGCCGCCGCCGTTGGAGCCGGATGATCCCTCGCTGTTTGACGATGACGGGCCGTTTTGAAAGGGATGATGCTGTGTTGCGGATAGGCTGGTTCGCTACGGGGCGCGGGGAAGGTTCGCGGGGGCTGTTGCGCTTTATTGCAGACGCCATAGGCAACGGTAATCTGGATGCGCGTATTGAATTTGTGTTCAGCAATCGAGAACCGGGAGAGGCGGAGGGTTCGGACGCTTTTTTCGATCTGGCGCGCTCCTACGGCCTGCCGTTGGTAACGCTATCTTCGGAGCGCTATCGGCGGGAGCATGGCGGCGGGCCGATGGCACGGCATCGCGAGGGGTTTGACCGAGAAGTGATGCGGCGGCTGCAATCGTATCAGCCGGACGTGTGCGCGCTGGCCGGGTATATGCTGATATGCAGCGGGGAGATGTGCCGTCGGTATCCGCTGCTGAACCTGCACGGAGCGCTACCGGACGGTCCGACCGGAACCTGGCAATCGGTAATCTGGCAGCTGATTGGATCGGGGGCGACGCATACCGGGGCGATGATTCACATAGCGACGGAAGACGTTGACCGGGGGCCGGTTCTGTCGCACTGCGTAATGCCCATTGTCGGGGGGGCGTTTGACATGGAGCGCAAGGCATTGGCCGGGCGGAGCGTTGAGCAGGCGCGCGCAGATGATGGCGAAGAGAATGGGCTGTTCCGGCTGATCCGAGCCGAAGGGTATCGGCGGGAGCCGTATTTGCTGCTGGAAACGCTGCGGGCGGTAGCCGACGGGCGGCTGGCGGCGCTGCCCGGAGAGGCGTTGGATGGACTGGGCCGGCCGCTGAGGGATACGCTGCCGAAAGGGTTGGAACTGACGGCGGAGATTGAGGAGGCAATCGCAGGTATGGGGACTGCCGCCTACGGAGGGGCGGGTCTCCGAGCATAGGCGATGGTAGTGTAGGCCGGGGGCTGCCCACCTATGTAGGGATGATGGGAACCGGGGCGGGCCTGTTAGCTGGGCCAGGGATTGTGGGCGTGGGGAGAGCGGGTTAGGGGCAGGCGTGTGCTGCCGATTGTTGTGAGTATGGGGTTGTGGGCGGTGGGGGAGTGGCGCGGTTTGAAGGGCTAGGCGGTTTTGCGGTTGGGGGAGCGGTTGGCTTTGGCGAGAGCGGACTTGAGGGTAAGGTAGCGGCCACCATCGCGGCGGTAGAGACGTGGGGATGCGTCTCCGTTGATGGCGTCGCCGTTGACGACGCAGCGGCCGATGTCGGTGAGAGACGGCAGCTCGTACATTACTTCCAGCAGGGCGTCTTCGACGATGTGGCGGAGGATACGGGCGCCCGTGTGGTAGGTGAGGGCGCGCTCGGCGGAGGCGATGAGGGCGTCGTCGGTGAATTCCAGCTTTACGTCGTCAATGGCGAAAAGCTGTTGATACTGTTTGACGATGGCGTTTTTGGGTTCAATGAGCACGCGAACCAAGGCTTCGCGGTCGAGGGATTGCAGGGGGGAAACGATGGGCAAGCGGCCTACCAGCTCGGGGATAAAACCGAACTGGAGCAGGTCTTCGGGGGTTACCTGCTCCAGGCTGGCGTAGGAGCTGGGGGTTTTGTCGGGGCGGTCGGAGCCGTTAGCGAGGAACCCCATGGAGGAGCCGACGGACAGACGCTTGGATATCATCTCATCCAGGCCGTCAAAGGCGCCGCCGCAGATGAAAAGGATGTTGCGGGTGTTAATCTGCAACATCTCCTGATGGGGGTGTTTGCGGCCGCCCTGGGGTGGGACGTTGGCGATGCAGCCTTCGATGATTTTGAGGAGTTCCTGCTGGACGCCTTCGCCGGCGACGTCGCGGGTTATGGAACGGTTGACGCCTTCCTTGCGGGCAATTTTGTCCATTTCATCGATGTAGATAATGCCCTGTTCGGCGCGGGGTATTTCCCAGTCGGCGGCCTGGATGAGGCGCAGGAGGATGTTTTCGACGTCCTCGCCGACGTAGCCGGATTCGGTAAGGGAGGTGGCGTCGCAGATGGCGAAGGGGACTTCCAGGGTGCGGGCGAGGGTTTCGGCGAGAAGGGTTTTGCCGGAGCCGGTGGGGCCAATGAGCAGGATGTTGGATTTCTGGACTTCCACATCGGAAGAGGCGGCTTCGCTGCGGATGCGCTTGAAGTGGTTGTACACGGCAACGGCGAGGGTTTTCTTGGCTTTTTCCTGTCCGATGACGTAGGCATCCAGGGTGGCGTAGATTTCGCGGGGGACCAGAGTAGGCAGCGGTTCGCCGGATGGGGGAGGCGTCGGGTCGGCGAGTTCGACCCGGTCGGAGCTGTCGGGGACGCGGGCGTAGGCGGCGTCTTCCGGGCGTCGGCGGCTGCCGCGTTCGGAGATGTAGTTGGCCAGTTCGCGGATGCAGTCGTGGCAGATGCCGCCGCGGCTCTGGCCGGGGGGGCGCATAAGGCGGCTTTGAGGGAACAGGCTGCCGCAAAAGGCGCAGCGATAGGAGTTGCGGCTGGCGTTGCCAGAGCGGCTGCGAGTAGTCATAAGGCTCTGCCTATCGGGAGGGGGAAGGATGAGAAGCAATCTGGCGGCTGCTGCGGGTCGTCATAAGGGGCTGCCTGTTGGGAGGGGGAGGGATGGATAGCAATCATGCGGCGACAGCGGCTGCTTCCTGGGTCTGGGCGCCGAGGATTTCGTCGACGATGCCGTATTCGATGGCTTCTTCGGCAGTGAGGAAGAAGTCGCGGTCGGTGTCGTCGGAGATTTTTGCGATGGGTTGGCCGGTGGCGTCGGAGAGGATTTTGGAGAGTCGTTCCTTGAGGCGGACGATTTCGCGGGCCTGGATTTCGATGTCGGCGGCCTGTCCCTGGAAGCTGCCGACGTTGGGCTGGTGCATATGGACGGTGGAGTTGGGGAGGCAGTAGCGTTTGCCTTTGGCGCCGTTGGCGAGGAGGACAGTGGCCATGCTGGCGGCGGTGCCGACGCAGATGGTGGACACCTGGGAGTTGATGAGTCGCATGGTGTCCAGGATGGCGAGGCCGGAGGCAATGTAACCGCCGGGGCTGTTGATGTAGAGGCTGATGTCGCGGTCGCGGTCTTCGCGCTCCAGGTAGAGGAGCTGGGCGATGATTACGTTGGCGACCTGGTCGGTGATGGGGGTGCCGAGGTAGATGATGCGCTCGCGGAGGAGGAGGGAGTAGATGTCGAAGGCGCGCTCGCCCCGGGGGCCGGTTTCGATGACCATGGGGACGATGTTGGCGGGCTGGAGGAGAGGGGGGTCTTGAAAAGGCGGGGACATTGGGGTCTCCTGGTGGGCTGGGAGGCTAAGCGACGGCGCGGTTGAAGGCGTCGGGGAGTTCGTTGAGGACGTGGTCAACGATGCCGTATGCGACGGCGGTTTCGGCGTCCATCCAGTAGTCGCGGTCGGAGTCTCGGGAGATTTTGTCGAAGGGCTGGTTGCAGTTTTCGGAGAGGATGGTGTTCAGTCGTTGGCGGAGGCGGAGGATTTCCTGGGCGGTGATTTCGATATCGGAAGCGGAGCCCTGGATGCCGCCCATGACCTGGTGGATAAGGACGGTGGAGTTGCGGGTGCAGAAGCGTTTGCCTTTGGCTCCGCCGGACAGCAGAACGGCGCCCATGCTGGCGGCTTTGCCGATGCAGATGGTGGAGACGTCCGGTTTGATGAGCTGCATGGTGTCGTAGATGGCCATGCCGTCGAGGACGGAGCCGCCGGGGGAGTTGATGTAGAGGCAGATGTCCTCGTTGGGGTTATCCCAGGCGAGGTAGAGGAGTTGGGAGACGACGGCGTTGGACACGTCGTCGTCAACCGGGGTGCCCAGGTAAATGATGCGGGCTTGGAGCAGAAGGGAGTAGGGGTTGAAGGCGCGCTCGCCTTCGGTGGTGGGTCGGATAATCCCGGGGAGCACGTTGACGGGGCCGGTTGGCTCCTGGGGAATGGGGGGTTGCGACATGAGGCAAGGCTCCTCGGTGAGGGGGTTGGAGCGGATTTTGGCGCGGCAGCGGGTAGGGGTGTGGTTTGGGAATTGGGGCGATGGTGAGGGACGGGTTTCAGGCGACGGTTTCCGTTTCGTTTTCGGATGCGGCGTCGGGTTCTGCGGGGGGTTCGGAGGCCGCGGGAGGTTCGGCGTGGTCGGCGGGTTGGTCGGCCTCGGGGTCTGGGGCGGGTTGGTCGAGTTTGCCCTGGGTGATGTCGGTGAGGCGCGCGATGACCAGGCGGCTGTGGAGGGATGAGCGGATGTCGTTGCGGGTAGATTCGGAGCTGAGGTATTGGCGGAGGTTGTCGATGTGGTCCGGCTCGGCGTCGGGGCTGGCGCTGGACATTTCGAGGAGGCGGTCGGTTTCGGATTGGATGTCCTGGTCGGTGACGGCGATATCTTCGACTTGAGCCAGTTTGCGGAGGACGAGGCCGCTAATCAGGCGGCGTTCGGCGTTGGGGCGCATTTCTTCCAGGAATTCGTCGGTGGTTTTGCCGATAAAGCGGAGGTAGGTAGGTAGGTCGAGGCCTTGCTGCTGGAGCATACGCTCGCGGTCGGCTTGCAGGGCTTGCAGCTCGCGGTCGTAGAGGATAGGGGAGGCGTTGACAACGGCGGATTCGCAGAGGGCGGCGAGGCTTTTCTGCTCCAGTTCGTTGCGGGCGGCGTCTTCGGCCTGGGCGGTGAGGGATTCGGTGATGTTGGCGCGGAGGGCTGCGATGTCGTCAAAGCCGGGGCCGACGGACTTGGCGAATTCGTCGTCGAGTTCGGGCGGGTTCTTTTCTTTGACGGAGAGGGCGGAGACGCTGAACTGTACTTGCTGGCCGGCGTACTGCTGGCGAGGGTAGTCTTCGGGGATGGTGACGGTGAAATCCCGGTTTTCATCTTCGGACATGCCGATGAGGTTGGGAGCGAAGCCGGGGAAGGGGAGGAGGTTATCCTCGTTGGGGACGTATTCGACGTCTTGGTCGTCGACGACGGTTTCGCCGTGGATGGTTCCGATGACGGTGATGTTGAGGCGGTCGCCATACTGGGCGGGACGGGTAACGGGTTCCCAGACAGCCTGCTCATCCTGTAGGCGGGTCAAAACGGCGTCGATTTGGTCGTCGCTGACTGCAGCGGGAGAGGAGGGAACGCGGAGTGAGCGATAGTCGCCGAGGTCGACGTCGGGTTCGAGGGGGACGATGGCGGTGAAGGAGACGGGTTCGAGGTCGGTTACTGAGATGGTCGGTTCGGCAAAAGCGGAGATGTCCTGTTCGGAGAGGACTTTGTTGAGGGTTTCGGGGACCATGAAGTCCAGGGCTTCCTGGAGGAGGGCGGCGCGGCCGACCATGCCTTCCACGATGCGGCGTGGGGCTTTGCCGCGGCGGAAGCCGGGGATGTTGATGCGTGAGACGGCGCGGCGGTAGGAACGTTCGAGGAAGGGGTTTTCGTCCTCGGGTTCCAGTTCCACCTTGAGGGTAGTCTCGATAGGCGTTGAGTTGTCCCTGGTGACCTTCACCGCTGATGCACTCCTGTGGAAGGATGATTGGCTTTGCACAAAGCGGCGGGCAGGGCGGTCGCCACCAGCCTGCCCGGCGTTTGCGGAGAGTATAGCACAATGAGTTGAGGGGCAAAAGGCGGGTCGGTGGCGATTAGCCAATTTCGCTACTCGCGATCCGACCTGCCAATGGCGGAAGCGTCCGGCGACGTAACGGACTACGCGACCCGCCACCGAAGCAGTCTTCTCCTGCTAAATGCCCACCGGAATCCGAGTAGCGAAATCGCCTCGTGGCGATTAGCCAATTTCGCTACTCGCGATCCGACCTGCCAATGGCGTAAAGCGTCCGGCGACGCAGCGGACTACGCGACCCGTCACCGAAGCAGTCTTCTCCTGCTAAATGCCCACCGGAATCCGAGTAGCGAAACCGCCTCGTGTTTCGCCCCACTACACAATCCCAGCCAGGCAGCCCCAGCGCACCCGCACCCGCCGCCTCAATCCGGCCGGCGGCCGTGCTGCGGCCGAGGTCGACGCAGCCCCAACGCATACGCACCCGCCACCCGAAATCCTGCTCACCCACGCCCAGAAAAACCGCATCCCCAACGCATACGCAGCCGCAACGCGCCCAACGCCAGCGACCCGGAGCTTGCGCCCACACCCCCATCCCCCGCAGCCACCACACCCACAACCACCATCCTGAAAATCCCAAAATCCCGTAAATCCTGATTCTGACAATCCCCCACCAACAAACCCGCCAACCCAACCACCATCCCCCACTCTCACGCCACAACCCACCCTCCGCAACACAACCCACAACCCCATCCTGAAAATCCCAAAATCCCGTAAATCCTGATTCTGACAATCCCCCACCAACAAACCCGCCAACCCAACCACCATCCCCCACTCTCACGCCACAACCCACCCTCCGCAACACACCACAACCCCATCCTGAAAATCCCAAAATCCCGTAAATCCTGATTCTGACAACCCCCTATTGCACCACGCACGCCAGTGCGCTATAATACCTCCGTCAGGCTAATCCAACGGCCCCTCGAGAACCGTCGGATACCCGTCCCAGCCCAGTGCACAGGCCAGGACACCAGCCCGACACCAAAATCCAGCCAGGAGGCTAAAACAAGAGTTCAACGGGGTTCAGGATAACACGGTCTAATCCGCCGCAACCAGTACTTTGCGGCACGTCGGATCCATTGCACCACTGTAGGTGCGCCGGAGGTCGGTCACATTACCCGGCTGGCGCACCCAGCACGGCGGGCGTCACCACCGCTGCGCGAGGACGACCACTGCCCAAGCAGCCGTCAGCACGCGCAAGACTAGGACGTAAATAGCAAGCCACGCTCTCAGACCGTAGCGCCGACATCCTGAACCCCCACCAACCCCAACCAACCAAACCAACAACAACACCAACCACCACCAACCCAACCAGGAGGCCACCCAGCCCATGGAAACCATCTACCGGGATACCATCGACCCGGAAACCATCGCGCGCCACCAAAGCTGCGCCGACCGGTTCCTCAAACACGCCCAAACCAACATCGCCGAAGGCAACATCGAGCGCGCCATCCAGGCCATCGCCCGCTGCATATCCCACTCCGCCACGGCCCTGGCCGAAAACCGTCCCCTCTGGCACCGTTCCCCCCGCCAAATGGAAAACGTCCTCAGATGGTACGTCAGAGACGGAGACTTCAGCCGGTCCCACGTCAAAACCTTCCGCGAAATCTACAACTCCCCACACCTACCCAAATCCAAACACCACACCACCCACGCAACCGGCCAAGGCCAACCCACCCAACCCACCAGCCACGCCAACACCCACCGCCGCCAGAACGCCACCCATATCGACGCTACCCAAGCCAGCAGCGACGGGAAAACCCGCCGCCGCCAGAACAGCGATGCCACCCAAGTCAACACCCAAGTCAACACCCACGGCAACACCAACCGACGCCAAAACGTAACCCACATCGACACTACCCAAGCCACCAGCCACGCTAACACCCGCCGCCGCCAAAACAACGACGTCACCAGCCACGGCAACACCCACCGCCACCAGAACGCAACCCACAGCGACGGCCAAACCCGCCGCCGCCAAAACACCACCCATATCGACGCCACCAAGGCCAACAACGACGGCAACACCCGCCGCCGCCAAAACGTCACCCACATCAACGACACCCAAACGCAAACCACCCGCCAGCAAACCCACCACCAACGCAACACCTTCACATCCCTGACCCGCCTCCGCCGTCGCGCCGCCGCCTTCCTCAAAGCCGCCAACGCCATCATCGCCGGACAACCCCTACCCGTCCGTCCCACCCAACGCTACCTCCGCAAACCCCACGAAATCACCCCTCCCACATTCTACTCCGTCCGCGACATCACCGGCCTCCCCAACTTCGCCAAAATCCGCAGCCACTTCCGCCTCCCCAACGAACTGGCCGCCAAAACCGACCCTCACGGCCACTACGAGTTCTTACGCCAGGAACCGGTACCCTGCTACTGCCACCCCAAACCGCGCAAAATAACCACCAACTCAGCCTTCATCACCCTCTCCCCCCTCTGGCGGAGGGCCCTGGAAAAGACCTTCCACATCAAACTACCCACCCCCCTACCCCTCCGCATCTAACCCAAAACCCATACCACCCAAAACCACCCCAACGCACCACCCCACCCCCAAGCTCCGGGCCCACAACCAACCACCCCGGAGCAACCCCCCATCCTGAAAATCCCAAAATCCGGTAAATCCTGATTCAGACAACCACCACCACACCCCCGAAAAGCCGGCCCCATCGCCACGAGGCGATTTCGCTACTCGGATTCCAGCAGGCATTTAGCAGGAGAAGACTGCTTCAGTGACGGATCGCGTAATCTGCTACGTCGCCGGACCCTTTCCGCCATCGGCAGGTCGGATCGCGAGTAGCGAAATTGGCTAATCGGATAATAGGCGCTTGACAAAATTGGCCAGGATGATTTACCATACAAGGCTGTTTGCGTTAACCAACGAACCTACCAACACCCTTCAGTGGGCTGATCTTTGGCCAGCCGGCGATTTTGGGGCCAGGGGCTCGTTGAAATCCATCGCAAAGCAAACAGGAGTGGTTTTATGTCGATTTTATTGATACAACGTATCGTTGTGGCAGTGGCGGCGAGCCTGCTCGTCCTGCTTGCAGTGGCGTGCGGGACGGCGAGCGAGCCTGCCGAGACCGCAATGCCGGCCGCGACTGCGGATGCGAGGCAGGGGACATCCCAAACGCCTGTTGCGCCGGAGCAATCCGCCACAGCCCCCGCCGCATCCGCTCCAACAGCAGCGCCTACCGAGGCGCCGGAGCAGACAGCGCCCACAACCGTCGTTCAAGAGGAGCGGCCAACGCTGAAAGCCGGAGTTATCTGGCTGGACGGCCTGCTGGACCCGGTGGAGGGGGCATGGGTATCCAGTCAATCAGGTATGTCGGAGAACCTGTTCCGCCTGTCTGCGACCAATCTCAGCCCCGAGCCGTGGCTGGCCACAGGGGCTGAACAGTTGGACCAGATGACCTGGGAGATTGGGCTGCGTTCCGGCGTCAGGTTTCACAACGGCGCAGTGATGGACGCTCAAGCGGTCAAAGCGTCATTGGAAAGGACCATGCGGTTGTCGCCGGCTGCTGCGGAGAGGCTGGCGATTGAAAGCGTAGAAGTGAAGGACGCTCAGACTATCATCGTCACTACTATGGAGCCGCGTCCCACACTGCCGGGGTTATTGACCACATCCAACATGGCGATTGTGGATGCGGCGTCGGCTGACGCTGCCGGCGAGGACGGTTTCCTGGCGGCGGGAGCGATGACGGGCCCGTATATCCCCACGGAGTACATTCTCAAAGAGCGTTTGAGCAGCATAGCCAACGACGATTACTGGGGAGGAGCGCCGCCATTGGCCGGCATTGAGCACATGGCCATCCCGGATACCAACAGCCGGGAACTGGCCCTGCAAGCCGGCGATATTGACTTTGCCCTCAACATATCTCCGGAAGGAGCGGAGCGTATCGATTCTCTGCAGGGGCTGCGCAGCCTATCCGTCGGCGTCGGCACGTCGGTGGTGATGTGGTGGGTCAATTTCGAGCGGGAAGCGTTATCCGATCCGCTGGTACGGCAAGCCGTAAGCCATGCCATCGACCGGGAGAGCATCGCCGGGCTGGTAGCGCCGAAGGAAACGGGTTCATTTGCGGACCTTTTGCTGCCGGAGGCAATAGCGCCTTGCCCCGGGGTGGCCGGGCCGGATTACAATCCGCAGCGCGCCAGGGATTTGCTGGCGGAAGCCGGCTACGCCGACAGCGACGACGACGGGTATGTGGACAAGGGCGGGCAGGCCCTGGAAATAGTCATAGGCGGTTATCCGCAACGGTTCCAGCTGCCCATTATGGCCGAGGCGGCCCAGGCGATGCTGTCAGATGTGGGCATCCGGGCCGAGGTACGCATCACCGAATGGTCGGTGGTAAAGGAGCCGGCCTGGGACCTGTTCGGATGGTACAACAACGTGGTGGACGCCGGAGACCCGGTTTTGAACGTCAGCAAGTTCCTCGGCCACCACGCCGACGGCAGTGACAGCGGGGCCAACAACTATGGACATTACTCCAATCCGGGGTTGGTGGACATCATAAAGCAGGCGGGGGACGTGTCGGACATTCAGCAGCGGCAGCGAATTGCGTGCGAGGCTATGGCCGTGGTTGCCGACGAAAGCGCGCTTTTGCCGGTGGCGCATGCATATGCAGTGTATGGCGTCAGTGAGCAGATTGCCGGATTTGAGCCGCACCCGCACCGGCTCTATATCTTCGACCACCTCATCGGGCTTTCGGAGTGAGGGATTGGCAGTCAGCCGATAGCTTGCGCGAAGCGGCATGAGCTCCTACCTGGCCCGCCGGCTGGCCACGCTACCGCTGCTGTTGCTGGGCATCTCCGGCGTCAGCTTCATACTCTTGAACCTGGCGCCGGGAGACCCGGCCGATATTGTGTTGCGCCACCGCAGTCCGGGCCAACTACCCAGCCCGGCAGCGGTGGCAGCAATGCGGACAGAGCTGGGGTTGGACGCTTCTATCGCCGTACGATACTTCCGCTGGATAAGCCGGGCCAGCACGGGAGACTTGGGGCAGTCTTACGTAACCGAACAGCCGGTAGCGGCGCAACTGGCGCGCCGGACGGGCCCAACGGCATTGCTGACTGCGGCTGCGTTGGGGCTGGCGCTATTGGTAGCGGCGCCGATGGGCATACTGTCGGCCCGCCGACGCGGAGGCATTTTAGACCTGGCGGCGCGCTTGACGGCGCTGATAGGAGCGGCGGTGCCATCCTACGCCCTGGCGTATGGGCTGATTATACTGTTCGCGGTTAGATTGTCCTGGCTGCCAGCCTTGGGTTATGGCTCCCCGTCCCAGGTTCTGCTGCCGGCCGTTACATTGTCCCTGGCGCCGATGGCTCAGCTGATGCGGCTGATACGCGCCAGTATGCTGGAAACCCTGGGCCAGGATTACATACGAACGGCGCGAGCCAAAGGGCTGTCGGAGCGCGCGGTTTCGGTTCGGCACGCGCTGCGCAACGCGATGCTGCCGGCCATTGGCGCAATGGGCGTCAATCTCAGCTATCTCCTGAGCGGCACCGTCATTGTTGAGACTATATTCGGTTGGCCGGGGTTGGGCCAGTTGATAGTGAGCGCGGCTCTGACTCGGGACTATCCGATGGTGCAGGGGTTCGTCGCCTACATGGGGGTGGCGGCGTTGCTGGCCAACCTGGCGGCTGACGTCGCCTTGCGCATCGCCGATCCTCGTCTCCGCTTCGGGCGAGAGGAAACGTAGCGGCCGATGCCGGCTGTTGTAGAACGCTCGGAAGGCCTCGGCGCCGGCATTGCCGCGCGCCGCCGCCGGAGATGGATGGGGCTGCTGCGCGACCCCGGGACTGCGCTGGGCATATTCCTGGTGGCGTTCCTACTGCTGACGGGGTTGCTGGCGCCCTGGCTTCCGCTGGCCGACCCTAAGGAGATAAACATACCCAACCGTCTGGCGCCGCCGACGCTGGAGCGTCCTCTGGGAAGCGACCACCTGGGAAGGGACACCTTTAGCCGCATCGTACACGGAGCGCGCATCACTATGCTGGCCGTGGCCTTTACTCTGGCCCTGAGTATGACGCTGGCGTTGGCCGTGGGCATTTTTTCCGGCTATTACGGCGGCTGGCCGGATACGGCGCTGATGGGCATTGTTGACCTGTTGCTGGCCTTCCCTTCGCTGATTCTGGCGCTGGCGGTGGCCGGCGCATTGGGGCCGGGGCTATTCAACGTGCTGCTGGCCGCGGGGGCCGTCTGGTGGGTCGGCCATGCCCGCATCATCCGAGGGGTGACCCTGGCAGCCCGTCAGCAGGAGTATGTAACGGCGGCGCGCGCGGCGGGAGCCGGCAGCCTCCGCATCATTGCGCGTCATATTGCGCCCAATATCCTGGGGCCGATTATCGTTATAGCTTCCCTGGACGTTGGATGGATAATTCTGGGCATAGCGGGCCTGAACTTTCTGGGCTTGGGGGCGCAACCGCCGACGCCGGAATGGGGGGCGATGCTCAATGATGCCCGTCCGCATCTGCAAACCGCTCCGCGCCTGCTGCTACTGCCGGGCATGGCCATTTTCGTGGCCGTGCTGGGGTTCAACCTGCTGGGCGACGGATTGAGGGATTTGCTTGACCCTAGGACTGTGTACGGCAAACGCTGAGCAGCTCGCATTCCTGCCGGATTCTGCGACGGTGGGGCGCTGCCGCAAGGCGGTATTCTCCGGTGCTATAATGCCGGCGCTTACGCCGGGCTGACCGCGCCGGCGCATTTCAACGGAGACGAGAGCGATATGAAAGCTGGGTTTATTGGCGTTGGCAACATGGGGAACCCTATGGCCGCCAACATGATTCAGGCCGGACACCAACTGACGGTTCACGACCTGCGCCGGGAGTCGGCTACCAACCTGCTGGAGATGGGCGCGGAGTGGGCCGACACGCCGGCCGGCTGCGTAGCCGGCAAGGATGCGGTGTTCACCTCGCTGCCGGTGCCCCGGGACGTGGAAGCGGTAGTGATGGGCGAAAACGGCATAATGTCCACTGCCGGCGACGGGGATGTGTACGTTGACCTGTCCACCAACTCGCCAACGGTGATTCGCCGCATTCACGCGGAATGCGCGGCCCGGGGCGTAACGGTGCTGGATGCGCCGGTGAGCGGCGGAGTGTATGGCGCGGCGGCGGGAACGCTGGCGGTGATGGTGGGCGGCGACCGGGCCGCCTATGACATGGTAAAGCCGATGCTGGACGCCATCGGCGCGCACGTGGTCTATTGCGGGGAAATCGGCAACGGCATGGTAACTAAAATCTGCAACAATCTGCTGTCCATGGGCATTGGCGCGCTGATGTCGGAGGCGCTGACGCTGGGCGTCAAGGCCGGGGTGCCGCTGGAAACGCTGGCCGACGTAATCGCCAACAGCAGCGGCGGCAACCGTCGGCTTACTGAAAAGTTCCCTCGTTACCTGTTCTCCGGCAACTTTGAGCCGGGGTTCGCAACAGCGTTGGCGGCCAAAGATGTGCGGCTGGCGACGGATTTGGGCCGGGAGTACGGCATTCCCATGGAGTTGTCCAACCTGGTTGACCAGCGGCACGTGGAGGCGCTGTTCCGCGGGTGGGGGCCGGAGGATTCCGACGCAGTAGCCAAGTTGCAGGAGGAGAAATCGGGGGTTCAGCTGCGCTTTGGAGGTATGGGCGGCTGATCTGTGACAGATGCGGGAACGGAGCGCAAGACTTCTGGCGACCGTACCGCAGCGTCAGACCAGCAGCTTGCCTGCCTGACGGTATTTTACGGACGGGGCAGGAATCAGTGACGCATAGGCAGCAATAAAGGGCTTGCCATAGTGTTACTTACTCCTTTACCATCGCTCGCGTCATCGCGAATGGAGAGCGGCAATCGTCCGGCGCTGGCGGCGTTAGTGCGGAATCCGATTGCCGTGGCTACTGCGCTCGCATTGATGGCGCCAACTTTTTCAGGAGGATCGCCACTCTATGACGACGAAGAGTCGCAAGAAGGCTGCCGGCAACGGCAGCAATAAACAGCCGGCGCAAGTCCAGCCGAAAGCGGCTAAAAAGCCGGCCTTTGTCTCCCGATACGTTGGGATTGACAGCCACCTTACCGAACGCAACGGCAGCGGCGGCTTGGTGTTCGGCATGGCCTCGGAGCGGCCGGCCGGGCGCAAGCTGGCAGAGGACATATCCCAATGCTGCGTCCAGCTGGACGCGGAGGGATACGATGTCATTTCCATCTTTCCGTTGACCAGCGGACGCAGCGCGAAGGCGGCAGTGGAAACCCAGATGAACGACTACGGAGGCAGTTACGCTCATAGCCGGGAAGTACAGGAAAATGACCGCCAGGGCAACGCGCGGACCAAGTATGTGACCAAGCGCCACATAGATACCGGCGTGGGCTACAGCGTTACGGACGGGGTGGTTATAACCGCGAAACTGCGTAAGTAATCGCGCCGCCCACATCACAAGTTGCAGATTACCCCACTGCGCCTGACGCCGCCGGCCAGTGGGATAGCCACGAGAAACAGAGGAGACGCCTTATGGCTAAAAAGGAGTTCACCATTCAGCGCGGCGACCATCTCGAGCGCACCGTGGTCGGCGTGGATGGCCAAAAGCACGTGATGGACGGGAAAGAGCAAGGCAAGGATGGCCACTTTACCGACGAGGGTCAGTACCGCCGGGCCATTGAGCAGGCCGTCGCGGAAAACGGGCGTTAGTTCTGCAAGACGGACTACGTAAGACGAAATACGCGCGCCCGACACGCTTCCCGTCTTCAGCGGGATTGCCACGCCGTCCCCATCGGGTAATAATGGGGGCGGCGTTTTTGCTGTCTGGCAACTGAGATTCCGACGAGGCTACCGTTGTTCCGCTCGGCTTATCCTACCGGCGACCGGCCCCGGTACGTTACCCGCTACGTGTATGCTGACACTACTCTGTCGACGCACGGCGGCAGCGTTGGCCAGGTTCACATCAGCAGCGAGGAGCGCACCCGGCTACAGCAGATGGCGGATTTTCTGGAACGCTGCTGCAATGACCTGGACGCCGCCGGCTATGAGGTAATATCCATTACGCCCATCGTCAGCGGAAGGACGTCTTATATGGCAATTAATTCCGACGCTGAAGACCCGGGGCATGGCTACAGCGTTACCGACGGGTTGATAGTTACGGGTCGGCTGAAAAGCCGGAGCCTGGAAAATGCCGCCGAGCTCCCGCCGGCGCGGGAATGACGGCGGGTGCAGACGCGAATCGCGAATAAGGAGATTGTGATGACCAGCAGCGCCGAACGGCATGTTGAAACCGCCGACACCATTGAGGCTATTGAGGAGTGTTTTCGTCTGGGCTGGACCGACGGCCTGCCGGTGGTTCCGCCGGCCGATTACAAAGTTCGGGAGATGCTGTCCGCGGCGGGGCTGACCGGGGAGGAGGATCTGCTCAACCTGGATATGCGCAGCCGGGTCATTACGTCGGAGAACGCCGCGGCCAACGCGGTGATGGCCGGCTGCCGGGCGGAGTACTTTCCGGCGCTGGTCGCTACTCTGCGCGCGCTGGAAGAGGAGCGCAACTTCGTTAATATGGCCGCTTCTTCCACCAGCTCGCCCAGCATCCTGATGGTGCTCAACGGCCCCATTCGGGAGGCGCTGGGCATTAATAGCCGCGATGGGCTGTTCGGCCCCGGTTTCCGGGCCAACGCTAGCATCGGGCGGGCGGTGCGGCTCTGCTTTATGAACGGATTTGACGCCTGGCCCGGCCAGCTGGATCGGGGCACGCTGGGCACGCCGGCCAAGTACACTTTCTGCATCGCCGAGAATGAGGAGACGTCGCCCTGGGAACCGCTGCACGTGAGCCGGGGCTTTGACGCTACGGACAGCGTGGTTACGGTGGCGGTGGCCTACAACCCGGTGAGCGTGCCCAACAGTTACGCGCATACCGGGGAGGCGATTCTGATGTCCCTCTGCGACGCGCTGCGGTCGGCGGCGCTGGCGCATCGCTACCCGGCCCAATGGGTCATTGTCATCGGGCCGGAGCATGCCATCACGCTGCACGGCGACGGGTGGAGCCGCCGGGACATCCAGGAGTTTCTGATTGAAAACAGCGGGCGTTCCCGCGCCGAGCTGATACGTCTGGGTTCCAAGCAGGGGCCGGAGCGTCCGGGCGATGAGGCGGTGACGATGCGATGCGCCAACGACCCGGACGACATTTTGATTATGCACGGCGGCGGAACCGGCGGAAGGTACAGCGCAATTATCGACACCACCGGCTACCGCATCCGCACGCGGAAAATCGGCGGCGACTAGACGGCATATGACGATATGCGCTGAATGAGCAGACAAACTTGACAGAAGAGCATCGCGGCTAGGGTGGGCGGCGGTTAGCAATCGGGCATACCTCCGGAAACCCCCATACAAGCAGGAAGAGCATACTGATGGGCAAAGCGATGATACTCCCTGGCAGCCTGGCGGTAGCAGCCATCGCGGTTGTCCTGGCGCTGGGGTTCCTGTTCCCAAACGGAGCGGAAGGAAATGCGGCAGAGGCGGAGCCGGTTCGGGCAACGGAACCATCGGAGCAGAGCTACGACAGAATTGCGGGGCCGAATACGGCGGTTCCCAGCAAATCCCCCTTTTGCGACGTGAGTTTTCTGGGTACGATTAGCAGCGACAGCCGGGAATCCCGCGTCACGCATTGGGACAGCTCATGCCCCTCGGAGAACCGTTCCGGGCGATATGCCCGATTCTATAGTTTTACCGTGACCGGCAGTCAGGATGTGCGGATTGACCTGCTCTCGGCCGACGACCCGGAGATTGACACGTATCTGTATCTGATTTCCGGCGGCTCCAAGGCCGGGGCCGTGCTGGCTCAGGATAACGACGGCCGCGACGACCGAAACTCGCGCATCACGCGGCGGCTGGCTCCGGGAACGTACACCGTTGAGGCGACGACATTCGCATCAGGCAAAGTAGGCAGATTTGCCATGTCGGTGGAGGTTGAGAAACCCCTGGCCGATCCCGGTTCGGCAACAGCTTTTCTGGGGCAGTCGGTTTCCTTGATCGCCACGGCGCCGGCGTCCAAAGGCGCCGTGTCCGAATACCAGTGGCAATACTGGGACGATTCGGCCTGGGCGGACTATGGGGAGGGTTCCACGTCGCCAACGGGGTCGGCAAGTTTCAGTACCGCCGGCTTCCGCGTCTTCCGTGTGGTGACGACTTACGCCGATGGCGGCCAGGGTACATCGGTTCCGGTGTCGGTTGAATGGGTCAAGATTGGCCAGGCTTCCTACGCTCCCGAAATGCCCGACTTGGGCGACGAGGTGATTTTGACCATGGAGGGCGCCGATGCGCCGGAGGGAGCAACTTACCAGTGGCAGCGGCGGACTGAGAGCGCGCCTACGTGGGTGAACCTCGGCAGCGCGTCGACCAGTCGGTCGCGGACGGTATCGTATTCCGTCAAGACCGTACAGCAGTTCCGGGTGGTGGTTGGATACCGCGGCGCTAACGGTTCCACCGCTACCGACACGTCGGATACGCTGTACGTCATGTGGGGCGCATACTGGATAGTGCAGGACATCGCCCGCGACCTGGAGGTGGCGCTGTTCGGCTCTCTGTCCGTTAGTGGGAGCGGGTCAATCGGCCAGCCGGCGACTCCCGGCAACCAGGCGCTGCTGTCTGCGCAGACAGACTTCCTCGCCTGCGTGAACGCGGGGCGAGATGAAAGCGAACGGTTCTCATCCTTCTTAGACGTTCTGGTATCGTATGACGGCGCTGTGGCGTCCACAGTGGATGCCTGCGAGAGCCGTAGTCCCAACCCGACGCGGATGTTCGATACCTACAGCAGCGCGATTGTGACGGAGCTGGACAATCTAAAGTCATCGAATCCTCTGTACCATGATTTTCTGGCGAGCCCCGGCGGGAGCGAGTTCGCGGAAATCATAGGGTCGTCGCATATGCTGAAACTCGTCGGCTCGCTGGTCGCTGCTGAACCCCGTTAGGTCCGGGAACCGGCCTGAATTGCACCCCTTCAAGGGTACTAGGGAAGCCCTTTGGAATTACCAAGGAATGGGAGCGCCAGCTGTTGATGCTTATCGTGTGGTTAGCCGGCACGACCATCTGGGTGTTGGGGCTTTACGTACGTTGCGCTCCGGCGGTGACGGCTCCAATAGGATTCTTGTTGTCTTGGCATTAGGCCCGCCGGCAGGTCGGGACGCATCCAGAGCCGCCATGTCATTCCCTCCCTGTTGGGGAGCCTGGCGATGCTGACTTATCTGCCATACATTCTGTTCAAGTGATGACATATTGCGGGATTGAGGCGGCAAAGGTCGGCGGGGTTTCCGCCGGCCCGGCTCTGCCGCATACTGCAACCCAACCCGAGGATACCTCTGACTTGTCGCTCCCAAAGCGAACCCATTCTCTGAACACTGGTGTATTATGGCCAATATTGATGTCTCCTACATCGCAGTCTATGCCATCGTATCATACGGCAGATTCTTTGTGTGGGCGCTGGGTTGCTTCACGTGTTGCATTTTGATAATGACGGCCCCGATAGGAGCTTTGTTGTACCGGCGTTGGGCCCGCCGGCAGGGTTGGGACGCCTCTCGCTGCGCGTGGCTCGGCGCACTCTACTGGGCTGGCGGTCTCCTGCCTTGGGTCTATTTCGCTTGCCGGATTAATGGACGGACGCCGCCGCGGAGGCTGATGAAAGCAAGCTACATGGCCTTGTTCTTCGCCTGGCTGGCCGGCCCGGTCTCTGTCGGCATTTTCGACACTATTTGGTTGGGCGCTTGGATCCTGGCATTGCTTCCCGTTACCTGGCTTCCCGTTGCCAATTTGCTGGCCTTGATTGTGGCGCTGGTCTGCTGGACGTTTGCGGACGCGCTGCCGGAGACACAACACCGCGTCCAAATCCGCTATGTCGTTCCCTCCGTGTTGGGGAGCCTGGCGATGCTGAGTGGGTTGACTTGGGCGCCGTTCTTATGGTCGTGGGGCCTGTTTGAGGTGTAGCAGGGTTTGGTGCAGGAAAGGCGGGGACTTGGAATACGGCTGTCGCTCGTACCACCGGAAAGTTACCAAGGAAAGGGATCCCTAGATGTTTATGTTCATGCTTTACGTGTGGTTGGCCGGCGCGGCCATCTGGGTGTTGGGGTTCTTCGTATGCTGCGCCCTGGTGGTGACGGCTCCGATAGGAGCTCTGTTGTCTTGGCATTGGGCCCGCCGGCACGGTTGGGACGCATCCCGCTGCGCACGGCTCGGCGCGCTCTACTGGGCGTGCGGTCTCGTGCCCTGGGTTCATTACGCCTTCCAGATTAACGGACGGATGTTGCCCTGGGGGTTGCTGGGGCCGTCTTACGCGGCGCTGTTCTTAGCTTGGTTGTTGGGCCCGATCGGCATCGGTTTTCTTTTCGCTACTGGACCCCTGATATTGGTTCCCATTGCCAATTTGTTGGCTTTCATTGCGGCGCTGGTCTGCTTGATGTTTGCGGACGATCTGCCTGAGACACAAGAGCGCGTCCAAATCCGCCATGTCATTCCCTCCCTGTTGGGGAGCCTGGCGATGCTGACTTATCTGACATACATTCCGTTCGCGTGATGAAGCGTTGCGGGTTCCGACGCGGCTGACGTGCTCTATTGGGAAGTTGCTCGGGCGGCGGCAATGCCGGCTTTTGATTGACGGTAGGTTGATCCGTCCTTATACTGCGCAGGTCAACAAAGCGGCCCCGGTGTTTGCTCCACCGGGGCTATCATCGATGGTAATTGATCATCGGCGATGTTGTCGGCGGCCAGGAGGCAGGAGGATGATGGCCAATGCCAGGGTTCTTCAAAGCGACGTTTTTGATTGCGCTGCTCTGCGGGCTGGCGGTTATAGCGGCTGGGTGTGGCGAGCAGTCCGAAGCAGAGCCTACGGTGGGTGCGTCGCCAGCTGGCGGCGTAACGGATATGCCCAATCCGACGAACACGCCGGCCATGCCAACGGAATCTGCCGGCGCGCCTACGGCAACGCTTGAGCCGACTGACGCGCCGGCCGCGCCAACGGAATCTGCCGGCACACCCGCGGCAACGCCTGAACCGACTGACGCGCCGGCCGCGCCAACGGAATCTGCCGGCTCGCCCACGGCAACGCCTTTTAGCAGCGGCGCGGAGACCGGATCGGAGCCGGTGGACCTGGGCGAGAACACCGAGTATGTGGGGCCGATGCTCCTGGGGCTGTTGCAACGGTATGCGGACGGCGCCCAAACGCCGACGCATGTGGAGATTGGCATCGGGTACCGGACGGACCTGAACGTGCAGCCGGCATTGTCGGACTACATCGAGTCCGTAGGCGGCCAGAGCATTGGGGAGTACACGTGGCGAATTCCCACCGCCAACGTGCTGTCAGTGATCCAGAGAGCGGATGTGGTGGCAGCGGGATTCCCGCCCGGCGAGGCTGATGAGACGACAACCATGTATGAGCGCATGGACAGTACGATGAACACGATGATGACGGCCTATGCCCATGGCGCGACGGAGACCGCAGCCGCTCAGTACGCATTTGGCGCTGACAACGGGAAGGTTGTGGTCAAGATCATGGCTCCGGATGCAGCAACCATGAGCAGGATCAGGACGTGGTTCACGAGCCAAAGCCTGTATATGCCGCCGGAGAGTGCGTTCGAGGCGTTCGGGGTCGATACTCGGTACGCGATGGTTCCGGTATCGAGGTTCGCGGCGTTGACGGAGGCGTTCCCGACCACGTATTTATCGGTAGATACATTCCATCGGGGTCAGGGTTTGTCCATGAACCGGAGGGGTTGGCCGGAATATCCGGCGAAACTTGAGGCGGGGGTTGTGGCGCTTTACTCGCCGGATTACGGGGGCGGTTCGGACAGCGGGGACGGCGGTTCCGGCTCCGGCGGCCAAGGGCCGGCGACGGCGACGCCGGAAGCGACGACGCCATAATAGCAGGCGAGCAATCACTTATCCATCCAAACCGACGGCGAGTTGGTGTGCTGGGGCGCCGCGAGGTACGGGTCGCGGTGACAGCGTAGTTTTTTCATCCAATTGACGCTACAATCAGCGCTGTCAGGCAATCCGATGCCGAAACACGTCCGGAGAGGTGAACGATGACAACCGCCGAAACCATGAGCCGGCTGCGGCTGGTGAACCCCAAAGGCACTGAGCTGCCTCAATCCGAATTCCGCATGAACGACCGCTCCGGCGGGCTTGCGGGCAAGCGCCTGGGCCTGATGGAGAACTCCAAGGCCAACGCCGACAAGCTGCTCCATGAACTGGGCAGCATCCTCAACGAGCGACACGGCTTTTCCGAGGTCAAGTACTATAGCAAGCACCACGCCAGTCTGCCGGCCAAGCAGGACGTGATTGATTCCATACTGGGGGAGGTTGACTACCTAATCACCGGGGTGGGAGATTGAGGGTCTTGCAGCTCGTGCAGTGTGCACGACGGCATTGACATGGAAAAGCGCGGCGTCCCCACGGCGGCCATCATCACCCACGTATTCCTCAATACGGCGCAGGCGATGACCCGGATGATGGGAGTTCCCGAATACCGCTACGTGGTGGCGCAGCATCCGCTGTCCAGCCTTACGGACTCTGAAGTGAAAGCCAGGGCCGCCGAATTGGCCGACGAAGTTGAGTCCATTCTCACCGGCGTACCGGCTGCTGCCACTGTCGGCTGACGGGAAAGCCGCCGGCAGCGGGGTTAGCGTCGAGATTCAGGGGGGCGACGCCATGCCGGCAGGCCGGCGTCGCCGTATTTGACTGTGTGAGTGGGCGGCTATTCGGTTGCGATAACCGGGCCTACCAGAACATCGTCGCCATCGATGCGGACGGCGAATTTGCGCAGCGCCTCGGTGGCCGGCGGCGTAACGGGGTTGCCGGTGGCGACATCAAAAACGGCCCCGTGCAGCGGGCAAACCACTTCGCCATCTTCTAGGTCTCCTTCGGAGAGGTTGGCGTAAGCGTGGCTACAGATGTCGTCGCAGGCGTGCAGCTCGCCATCCAGGTTCACCAGCAGGATTTCTTCCGAGCCGACCCGCACCGAAAGCATATCGCCTGCTGGGATGTCGCTGAGAGAGGCAATTTTCACAAACTCGTCGGCCATAGGGATGTCCCTCCTTGAATGTTGCGTCTGACTGAATGTTGAGTTCCATTGCGGCGGGGCTATTATATGACAAATCGCCCGCGACGCGCAGGGTATCCTTAAATGCGCGTTGATTATGAGCGCAGGGCAAGGCGGCGGCTATGCGGCGGTGGGGTTCGGTGATAAAATCGGTGGTGTTCACGGGGTTTCTGCGCGGTGGGGTCAGGTTGGAAAATCACGGCATAGGAGGATCCTGTGGCATTCTCAAAGCTAACTTGAACCAGTGCCAATAGCTATGAACCGGCGCTAACGGTTACACAGCATCGGTTTTTGTGAGGAGGAATACAGCCTTGACTACTCCCAATGAACGCCTGCAAGCCGGTCGCGAGATGCGCAGGACGATGGCAGGAGGGGATACTTCCCACTACGCCCTGCCCGGCGTTGACCAGCTGGCGCCGGACTTGAAGCGCATCATCGACGAAGCCTTGTTCGGCAGCATCTGGACCAGGCCCGGACTGAGCCTGCAGCAACGCTGCATCGCCACCATATCAGCCCTGATGACTCAGGGCGAGCTGAACCTGCTGCGCCGCCACATCGTCCGCGCGCTTAACGTGGGCCTGACGTCGCACCAGGTGGTGGAGATATTCTTCCAGTCCACCTTTTACATCGGAGTGCCGGCGGTTGAGTCCGGGCTGCGGCTGACCAAGGACATTTTTGAGGAGCTTGGCATTGAATACGAGCCGGTTCTGGAATACGACCCGAATCAGCACGCCGACGAGCTGTACGCCCTGGGTCAGGAGATGCACCGCCATCACATGGGCAACCTGCCCGATACGGGGATGGACACTGACAGCCCCGAGGGACAGCTGGAGCGTATCGTTGACGAATACAACTGGGGAGCCATTTACAGCCGCACGCAGTTAAATGACAAGGAGCGGGCCATCGTCTCCCTGGCTGCGCTGACCAGCATGGGAGTGTACGACGCCCAGATGCGCCGGCGCATACGCGGAGCCGTTGGCGTTGGCCTTACTCCCGAAGAGATAATGGAGATTTTCATACACCTCTCCATGTATGGCGGGTACGTTAACGCCCGAACCTCCATGCGCATCGCCCGCTCGGTTTTCAACGAGCTGGGCATCGGTTAGCAGGGAGATGAGATGAAAGTGCGCCTGGACGACGGCTGCGAGCTGTTCTATACGATCGACGATTTCACCGACCCCTGGACGCAGCCGGAGACCGTGGTAATGCACCACGGCATGGCCAAAAACCACAAAATGTGGTTCGGGTGGACGCCGATAATCGCGCGGCATTACCGGGTCATCCGCCTGGATATGCGGGGGATGGGCCAATCGTCGGTTCCCGAACCGGGCTACCCCTGGTCGGTGGACAACTTCGCTGGCGACCTGGCGGAGTTCGTTGACAAGCTGGGTCTGGAGAAGTTCCACCTGATTGGCGAAACGGTCGGCGGCAGCATCGCCATGCGTTACGCCACGATGCGCCAGGAACGCTTGCTGTCGCTGACGGCGTGCACCTCGCCCACCAGTTTTGACGATGCGCATCATGCCCAGTCTGCCGTGCAGATTGAGCAGGAGGGTATCGGCGCCTGGGTGGAAAGCAGCATTGGCCGCCGGCTTGACCCTCAGATTGTTGACCCGGCATACACCCGCTGGTACGCCGAGCAGATGAAGGCGACTGCGCCCCACGTGGTGGCGGGCTTCCAGGCGCAAGCCTCGGGAGACCTGCGCCCTCTGCTCAAACACGTGCAAACTCCGACGCTTATCATCGCCGCTGCCGCCCTGCGGGAGGAAGTGCTGGGCGATTTTCGCGGCGCAGCCGACGTTTTCCCCAACGGGCGGGCTGTCGTATTCCCCGGCGTGTACGGTTTCGTGCAGCACATTCTGCCCGTGCCCTGCGCCCGCGTGTGGCTGGATTTCGCCCGCAGCCTTGGCTAGGAACGCGCTCCCCATGGCCGACCGCGCCAGCGTCGAATCCGGCGCGACAAGTGGGAGGAGGAAGTCAAGGCAAGACCGCAGGACGGTAGTAAAGCTGCGCCGGCGCAGTCCGTTGCAGCGGTGGCGGCTGTACTCGCGGTTTTTTGTCCGCCGCCACATCCGCGACGCTCGGGGACGGTATCATGCGGGCTTCTGGGCGCATCTGGTAGCTCGTGGGGAGCTGCAAGTACTGCCGCGGCGGTTTGGGCGGCGCGCCCACCTTTCGCCTTACGTAGAACTGTACGACGTCCGCTTTTTCCGGCTGGCCAGAAAGTTCCTGCTCCAGTCGCTGTTGGCGGCGGGGGCGATGCTGGCCGTGCTGACGCTGGTGGACTCCATTGCGGACGCGGCCCTGGCGGCGGGGCTGGCTTCCAGCGTATTCATCGTTGCCATGACCCCCGGCGCCCGGCGCGCCGACTTGCGCCATCTGATTGGCGGACACCTGCTTGGACTTGCGGTAGGCGTACTGGTGGCGCTAATCCTGTTTCATTCGCTCCTGCCGCCCCTGGTTCTGGGGCCGGACGGCGTATCCAATTGGTGGGTCAACATTATCGCGGCTCTGGCCGTGGGAGTGGTCATTCTGATGATGGCTATAACGGATACCGACCACCCGCCGGCGGCGGCCACCGCTCTGGGGTTCGCGCTGCGCGATTTGGACTGGACTCTGGTGTTGCTCTTCGCGGCGGCAGTGCTGGCCCTGGCGGGATTGAAGCTGCTGATGCGCCGCTGGCTGAGCGACCTTATTGAATAAACCGCCGCAAGTAAAATCACTGTGCAACTTCAACCCAATAGATAAGGAAGGTGCTTGATGCCCGACTCCCTTTCCCGACAACTGGCCCGCTGGGCCGTCAACCTGGACGCCGCCGACCTGCCGCCTGACGTCATCAACAAGATGCAGACCTCCCTGCTCCACGCTGCCGTAGTTGCCATCATCGGAGCGGACACCCGTCACGGCAAGGCTGCCGTCGCCCTGGTCCTGGCGGAGGAAGCCTCCGCGCACGGCGCAACTATTCTTGCCAACGGCGGACGGGCCACCCGTTGCGGAGCCGCTTTCGCCAACAGCAAGCTGATGCACGCGACTAATCAGGCCGATTCCTACCGGATGCTCACCCATCCCGGCCCGTGCGTGATACCGGCGGCGCTGGCCTCCGCTCAGCTGGGCGGCGCCACCGGGGCGCAACTTATCACCGCGATGGCTGCCGGCTACGAGGTGGAGTCGCGCATCGCCGGCGACTTTATCGCCTCCACCCAGGCCCGGGGGTTCCGTTCCAGCCCGATTTATGGAACGCTGGGCGCGGCGGTGGCTACGGGCAAGCTGCTCGGCTTGACCGAGGATCAAATGGTTACGGCTATCGCCCTGGCGTGCACTTTTACGGCCGGCACCAATGAAGGCCCTCGCTCCGGCGGGCGTGAGATGATGTTCCACGAACCTCAGTCCACCCGCAACGGCATCATGGCCGCGCTGCTGGCTCGGGAAGACGCGCGCGGTTCCGAAGAGGCGCTGGAAGGGCGGGCCGGGTTCTACAACGCATTCACGGGAAACAACCGGGGGGAGCTGTCATATGTCTTTACCGGCCCCCGGCAGGTAACCTTCGACCAGGTTACCGAGGGGTTGGGCGTCCGCTGGGAGCTGCTGCACACGGCGCTCAAAATGTACCCCACGGCCGGCTACAACTGCCCGGTTATTGACCTGATGGCCGACATTCGCCGAGCGCACGCCTTGAAGATTGAGGAGATTGAGAGGATCACCATCGATATGAACTGGCTGGAAACCCTGTACCCCTCGCCGGCCTTTCCCAACCCCTCCCGAGGGCAGGCCGTTATCGGCAGCACCCATTATTTCGCCGCCTACGTGGCCGTGAACGGCTCTTATCCGCCGCTGCGAACCCGCATTGACCCCGGCGACGATGCCGAGGCGTCCACAGCGGAGAATCATAACGCTGTGCTGGGGCTGATGCGCAAGGTAGAAACCGTAGGGCATCAGGACCGCAGGGCCTTTGCGCCGCGCATTACCATCGCCATGTCCGGCGGCACTACTTATCAGGGCGAGTATCAGGGCACGGAGCTGGAGTGGGGGCTGGACGCCGAGGTGGAAAAACTGCGCCCGCTCTTCCCTCAGATGCGGTGGCCCGTCCAGAAGCTGGAAGACATCGTGAGCGCGGCGGAACGCATCTGGGACGCCCCCGATCTCAGTGAGTTGATAGCTGCGACAACGCCGTAATGAGACGAATCTGGCAAAATGTCAGCGACGGGTTAAGCAGTTGGAGAATGCCGCTGCTGCTGGGAACAGCTACTACGGTAGTCTTCTGGTGCGTCTGGTACTTTACCAAAGCGCCCTGCGCATCGCATAATGCAGCTATGGGGTTATGCAATCCCGACTGGCTGGCCAGGTTGATCAACGTCGAAATCCTGGCCTTGGCTTCGGGCGCAGGTGTTGCAGTCGGCGGTCTCAAAGGAGGGTACGACATCTATATGCTGAAGAATATGCTGAATCAGGAACGCGAGGCGCGCTTGAAGTCGGAGCAGGAACTGCGCGAGTCCGAGCAGGAATTGCGCGAGTTTATCGCTGAGCTGCGCAATGAGCTGGGCGAAGAACGCCGGCGCGCCGGCGAAGAACGTCAGCGTGCAGCAGAAGACCGGGCTCAGTCAATCGCCCTACAGCAGGCCATGCTTGCGGCCATTGTCCGACTGGCGGAAGGGCGCAATGGCGGCGACAGCCAATCGCCAACTCAATAGCGTCACTACTACTCAGGAGTGGCGCCATGCTACCAGGATTGGAAAGGCAAAGCGGCGCTTATATGCTGAAAAATATGCTGAACCAGGAACGCGAGGCGCGCTTGAAATCGGAGCAGGAACTGCGCGAATCGGGGCAGGAATTGCGCGAGTTTATCGCTGAGCTGCGCAATGAGCTGGGCGAAGAACGTCGGCGTGCAGCAGAAGACCGGGCTCAGTCAATCGCCCTACAGCAGGCCATGCTTGCGGCCATCGTCCGACTGGCGGAAGGGCGCAACGGCGGCGGCAGCCAATCGCCAACTCAATAGCGTCACCACCACTCAGGAGTAACACCATGCTACCAGGATTGGAAGGCAAAGCGGCGCTGGTTACCGGAGGGAGCAAGGGCATCGGCAAAGCCATTGCCTACGCGCTGGCCCGAGAGGGCTGCTCCGTAGCCATCTGCGCTCGCGGCCAAGCCGACTTGCAAGCCGCCGCCGCCGAAATCGGCGACGCTACCGGTGCTTGCGTCGTTCCCATCCGCGCCGATATGACAGTGTCGGAGGACATTATTAACTTGGTGCGGGAGACCGTGGCAGCTCTGGGCAAGCTGGATATCCTCATCAACAACGCTGTGAACAGCACCAGCGACCGAGCCAGCCAAATCCCCGACGATGTAATTCTAAACCACATTACCACCAAGGTCATGGGCTACATACGCTGCGCGCGCGAGTCCGTGCCCCACATGGCGGCGGCCGGCGGCGGTCGCATCATCAACATTGGCGGGATGGCGGCGCGCAATTCCAGCCCGACGAACCCCGGATCGGGCGTCACCAACTCAGCGATGTCAAACTACTCCAAGGCCCTGTCGGACGACATAGCCGCCGACGACATCCTGGTTAACTGCATCCACCCGGGCAGTACGCGCACCGAGCGTTATATGGGCCTGGTTGAGGAACGGGCCATCCGCAGGGGAATTACGCCCGAGGCGGAGCTGTCTCAATCCGTCTCGGAAATTCCCATAGGGCGGATGATTGAACCGGAGGACATTGCAAATCTGGCCGCGTTCCTCTGTTCAGACCTGGCGTCGGCGATTACGGGCCAGACCATCGCCGTGGACGGCGGCAGCGGACGCGGCGTCCACTTCTAGCTCAGCCCTAACTCCCTCATGGCGTCGGCGAAGTTCGCATCCAGCACGTACACGTCATCAACCTTGTTGTAGGCGAGGGGACGCGGCAGGTTAACGTTGCCCCGTTGCCGCCTCAGGCGGTTAATGCTGTGGCCCTGACTGGAAAGGGAGCCGGAAAGCTCACGCTGAGAAAGATGCAGCGTGTGCATCAGCTGCGCGCGCTTCTGAGTGTGATTGGGAGACCGGGAAACCCTTACCATCGCTTGCCGCGCGGTGTCGGACAGATTGCGCCAGAAAGTACTGACGTAGCTGGCGTTCCAGACGGTTCCTTGCGGCTTGGGTGGAGTTTCCGGTTCGGCTGCGGGCGCCGGCAACGCCTCAGCCGGAGCCATCGCAACTGGGGGTTCCGGCTCCGGAGCGACAACCGTAGGGGCGGGCCCGGCGGCAGCCCCGGCCGCGTTGACCCCTGGATCCCGGCCGGCCATGCCGTGCACCGTTGCCATCACTTCGTCGATATCGCCTTCGATTGTAACCGTTACCTTTGCCAAAACATCACTCCTGACGCCGGAATGTCGCGGTTGCAGGTTCCCAGGCTCTGGACCGTGAGCGTCAATTGCCAATATACCATATCACAAAGCGAGGCTTACCATTGTATGGCCGCCAACAGCGCCGACTCCAGCACAGCCGGCGGCGCGTACTGCTCAAACCGGGCCGCGATGCGTCCGTCGCTGCCGACTACGAACGTCCACGGTTCTGACACCAGGCCCCACTCGTCCACGGCAGCAACCAGCTCGCGCGCCGGGTTCGCCGGGTCAATCAGATGGGGGTTGCGGTACACTTCCACGTGAACGAAGTTGGCTTGTCCCTGATACCGTTGGGCTAGCGCCGACAGGTCTGATATCTGCGGCCCACAGGTTGCCGTAACGCAGAATGACGGCGTGGCGAAACTGATAACCGCCGGCTTGCCGGCCTGCACCGCCGCGGCGACCGACAGTTGGTACAGGGCCGGGTCCGGCTGTGGGCTGCTGCTGATGGTGCGCAGATCGTCGGTGTCGGCAACGGTTGGCGTGTCGGATAGCGGCGCCGGGTCGCCGATGAACGGAGCCGAATGTTCAGGCGGCACGGAGACGGCTGTTCCGATGGTGAGCGGTTCGTTGGCGTGTTCAAAAGTTGCGTGCAGTTCCCAAATGCCGGCAGTGTCGCCGGTAGCCGTGCCGGCCTGGTCAAAAGCAACGTTGGCGACGAAAACTCCCCGCTGTCCCTCAGACGGCCAAGGCAGAAATTCGGCAGCGGCGCGATGGCGAACCTGGCCGGTGGGAGCGCCGGGTTCGTAATATACGGCGCGCAGTTCCACGGAATCAGGGCGAACCGGCATATACTCCCGGTCAACCAGCCCGAAGGACACCCGGTTTTCGCCCACGGCCAGGTCGCTGTTGCTGACTACCAGGCTGACCGGCGGGCCGCCGGCCGGCTGCGACAGCGGGTCGTTGGCTGCCGGCGGCGCGGCGCAGGCCGGAATGCCGGCGCCTGCCAAGGCCAGCAGCCAGCCCACCGCTGTGAAGATTCGCCGGAGCCGATTAAGCCATAGTGGCATTGGATGTTTGATTCCTGCCGGCATGGTCTATAATCATCATACACCAAACCTCTCAACGCTTCCGGCGTTGCAGGGACAATGAGGTTAAAATGCGCTTTGGTTCCTTCGTCTTTCCCGTTAGCCATAACCCTGAAAACGACGCGGCGGTCATTGACAGCACGCTTGATGAAATCTCGCTGGCCGAGCAAATCGGTATGCACTCGGTGTGGCTGACCGAGCACCATTTTGACGGCGCGGCGGCCCACGCCGACCCGCTGGTGCTGGGAGCCGCCGTTGCTGCCCGAACCCGGCAGCTCAAGATAGGCTTTGCCGTCGTTGAGCTGGCTTTCCATCATCCGGTGCGGCTGGCGGTGCAAACCTCGCTGCTGGACAACCTCAGCCATGGCCGTCTTATCGTAGGCACTGGGCGCGGTTCCGCCTACAATCATTACGAATACCTGGGCTTTGGCCTCACGATGGAAGACGGCATTGCCCGCCTGGATGAAGCCGAGCAGCTGCTGGTCAAAGCCTGGACCGGCCAACCGTTAGAGCACAGCGGAGAGCATTGGGACGTCAGGTTCCCTCAGCTGCGCCCCCGACCGTATCAGAAACCCCACCCGCCGCTGGTACGGGCCTGCATCAGCGAAGCCTCCACCGTCGCTATGGCAAAAATCGGGCGTCCCGTGATGATTGGCATACAGACGCTAGACACCCTGCGCTCCCGGCTGGAACGCTACGAGGCCACTATGCTGGATGCAGGGTTCACCCAGTCTGATACCGAAGCGACGCTGGAGCAGTGCTGGGCCTCCCGCGACCTGTTTGTCGCCGACAGCTACGATGAAGCTCTGGAAATTGCCGCGGCCGGCTTTGAGCGCGAGCGATCCCATTTCCGACAGGCCCGCGAAATCTACAATCCCGGTGGGTTCCCGCCGGCGGATCCCAACCGTCCCCTGCCGGCCGGCGAGGTCCTGGAACATTCCTTCATTATGGGCACGCCGTCGCAGGCGGCGGAGCAGGTGGCCGCAATGCGCGACATCGGAGTGCGCAACCTTATGCTGAAGCTGAACGTCGGCGAGATGGATACTCACAAAGTGCAGAAGTCAATGCGGCTGTTCGGTGAAAAGGTAATGCCGCACTTTGCATAGGCGTTAGCCAATGCCCGCGCTCCTGCGCTGCCGTCTTTCCGGCGTAGAGTGGGAAGCATCCGGCTAAAGCAGCGGCCGCTGCTGCCGTTCCATTTCCAGCAGGCGAGCCTTCACGCCCAATCCGCCGCCGCCATAACCGTGCAGGCCGCCGCCGCTGCCAACCACCCGATGGCAGGGGATGACCAGCGGCAACGGGTTCCTGGCCATGGCCTGCCCGGCCGCCCGCGACGCTTTAGGGCTGCCGGCCGCCTCGGCCAGCCACTGGTAAGAGCGGGTTTCACCCGGTGGAATATCACGACAGGCCTGCCACGCCTCGTTGAAAAACGGCGATGCGTCCGTCAGCTCAACCTTGACGCCTTGCAGCGCCGTCATATCCCCGGCAAAGTAAGCGTCAAAAGCGGCCAGAGCATCGGCGAAAACGGCGGGATTTTCCGTTGCGGCTCGACCCGCATCGCCCAAGCCGGCCAGCGCATCCCCTGGTTCCGGTTGCAGGCTGACCTGTCGCAATCCGCTTTCGCTCCCCAGCAAGGCCAACCAGCCTACGGGGCATTGGTGCAGGCAGTAGTACATCTTGGCGTCGGTGGCATTCATGGTGCATTCCTCTTAATCATTCGGGGTCTCGGCGTGAGGTTTGCAAAAGTCCGCAGCGGAAGTGTTGACTCGCCGTTTCAGGGTCGTTATGCTAACCCGCGCTACAAAATTGAACAAGGGCGAGGAGGGTACCATGAGCGACAAACAGGATCTAGTGATCGGTGCCGTGGTCAAATGGACTCAAGCGGAAGGATACGGCGTAATTATCGGAATTAACGATGGGAATATCCAGATTCGTTGGGATGGTAACCTGTCTCATCCACCTCAATTTGCGGTCAGTAACCCACCGTTGCTTCGGATCGACTTCGCCGGCAAGCTTGCTTGCCGGCAATCAACAGGGGAGGAAGTTGCTGTGCAAAATCTCCTATCTGAATCTGAAAGCCGTCCGACTTGGCGTTGTCGAGTTTTCTCGCAAGGCGGCGGATATTTTGCCAATCTGCCGGAGGGGGACTTGCGGCCGATGCTGGTCACCGTCGCCGATCCAGTGGAGAAATTCCGAAACGGCGAAATTGGCCCTTTGCAGAAGTATCGTCTCCAAGAAGCAGCACGATGGTATCATGCTCAGCATCTGCACGACGACCTTGTCTCTTTAGGACAGATTCAGGTGGACATCAAGGCGCACCAGGTGTGCGTGGTGCATAAGGTGATTTCAGATTACCCGCACCGTTTTTTGCTGTGCGACGAGGTTGGCTTGGGAAAGACGATTGAAGCAGGTATGATACTCAAGGAGATCAAATCGCGGGGAGGCGCGCAGCGCGTTCTGGCAATCGTCCCTCCCAACCTTGTTCGCCAGTGGCAGTTCGAGATGAAATCCAAGTTCAACGAATCATTTGCCGTCCTTGACGCCAACACTATCCGTTTTTTGAGAAATCAAGGGTACGCGGACAATCCTTTCTCACACCCTGATTTCCCCAATGTTCTGTGTTCCTCCCGTTGGGTGGCCAGAGATGAAATAGCGAAGCTATGTGCGGAAGCGGACTGGGACCTGATTATTATCGACGAAGCTCATCACGCGCGCAGGCATCCCGATGGCAGCACGACACGTCTCTACAGATTAGCACTCGACCTTGCACCTGCAGAGCATATCACGCGGCGCGGTATGCTGTTGCTGACAGCAACGCCAATGCAGCTGAACACGCATGAGCTTTACTCTCTCATAGAAATCTTGGACCCTACTCTTTTTCCTTCGCATGAGCATTTTGAGAATCATCGTCAAGCAGTCCCAGGCCTTTCCCGACTGGTAGAGCGTTTGTATCATAATGGATTTCCCTTTCCCGATGAGAGACCATCTGAAACTGCAGAGCTAGTAGCTAAATGGCTTGATATCGAGCCTACGATGGCTCACACCCGACTATCCGCAGCGAAAGACGATCAGACAGAACTGGAGCAGCTGGCAAAAGAACTCGAGGGCAAACACCGCCTCAGTGAAGTGTTAATCCGAAACCGCAAGGCCGTCGTGGGTGGTTTTATGCCTCGCACTGCCTACCGCTGGGAAGTTGAACTATCCCCTGAAGAGCGCGCGGCGCAGCAAGCAGTGGAAGAGTACGTCCAATACGGTTACCAGCTAGCTGAGGGCGGCAACAACTCTATCGGGTTCGTCATGGTTATATTTCAGAAATTGATGGCATCCAGTATTGCCGCCATTCGCGCGGCTCTGGGCAAGCGTCGTGAGAAAATCCTAGCAGGAGTTGCAGATCTTCAGTCCAGTGACGATATCGATGACCGGATCGATGATGATGATGACGCCGGCGACGTGGTTGCAGCCTCAGGTAGCACTGCCAATGGTTTTTCTAGGGCGTGTTGACAAATTGAGTAGGGAACCCGGAAAGCGGTGCTCTTGATGCTGATAGCGGCTGCTCCCAATGTACTTCGGGAATAGTGCCTTTACAAGCGCTTTGTGCATCCGGCATAGCCGTTGTGAATGTAGGATTCCTTCGGGGCGGTCCGTGTTGCTGGGTCGATTAGTCGAGGAGTTTTCGGCGTTGAGAGTATAAGTGTCTGCATCGTTGCTGGACATGATGCCCAGGTTCGGAAAATGCTATTGGAGTAAAACGGAGGAACACCGTCGGGACCTATTGGCCGCTCGACGGTTGGTTTTCCTGACCAGGGTATATTCCCTGCCTTGTGAGAGGCCGTCATGTTGGGATGCTGGTTGCGCCGTTTGGAATTTTCAAGGCTTTATGAGCTTCGGCATCTCCTGATACAGACGCTGGGCAAGTACCTGGAGGTGCTTTGTTTCACACTCCCATACTGTGATGATATGCCAACCCAAGAGACGTAGTTCGTTGTACTGCCTCTGATCACGGCTGACGTTTTCCTGGAACTTGGATTCCCAGAATTTCTGATTGCTCTGGGGTGTATAAGCCAACCTGCAGCCAGGGTGGCGGTGCCAGTAGCATCCGTGCACCATGACTACCGTGCGCCGTCCCGGCAGTACGATGTCCGGACGCCCCGGCAGGTCCCGGCGGTGAAGGCGGAAACGGTAACCCATTCCATGCAGGAGTGAACGGACGTGCCGTTCTGGTGCCGTATCTTTACCGCGTATCCGGGACATATTCCAGCTGCGGCGGTCTTGCGTAAGACGATCCATAGCCCCGACTCTGTTACCTGGATAGCAGGTTTGCGACATTCTCTGCAATTTGCAGAGACAGCAGTGGAGGAACAGCATTGCCTACCTGTCCGTACTGTTCTGTGCGGCTCCCTTCAAAGAAAAAACTATCAGGGAAGGTCTGCAGTCTCGCTGCTTCGCGCACAGTGAGGCTACGGCACTGGGCTGGGTCGTAATGGATGTAGTAGTGCCCGTCTTTGCGTATATGGTTGACCACTGTCCTTGATGGTGCATTCTCCGATACTACGCTGAAACGATCCGAGAAGCTGCCTTTGCTCAGTGCGTCTCCGGTGCTACGGTGATCAGGCCTCAGCCCTTCTGGAAAGTCACTGATCCGGAATGGGGGGTGCTTGCTGTCTGCCATCACGCAGGCGGCAAAGAGATACCTCCAGAGGTCATCTTCGCGATGCGTCCTGGATTCGTGATTTAAGGTTCCATTGAGCAGAGGGTCCTCAAACCAACCAGGATTGTACCTGCTGGTAGATGGCTTGTCCATGAAGCGGCGACCACCGCGCCCATTGGTAGTTGCACAGATAGCCGATAGAGCTTCGTTGATCCGGTTCTGAACGTCTGACGGAATGTCGCCCCACCAAGGTTGCTCCCGAATCCTGTGGACAGATTTGATCCACCGTTCATGGTCATCTTGGTTGGACAACCCACTTCTGACCGGAGGTATGCCGCTCAACACTTCTCCTGCTGTAACGGATTCAGACCTTGGGAGAAGCCTTCCCGGCTCGGTCAATATGTCGTCCCGCACTCCCAGAATCAGCAGCCGGCAGCGCGCTTGGGGTATACCATAGCGCTCGGTTTTTACCATAAAGTCGATAGGTTCAGGATCCAGTGCTTCTGAAACCATGGAGTACAGACGATAGGTATGGCAACCAGTCTTTTCTGCACGGCGCTGTTCGAGCGTCCGCGCTGGTTCACGCAAATCTTCGAGCATCTGATTAAATACGGATCGCTCCCCGCTCCGTGCACTGAGTAGTCCCCGTACATTTTCCATCACGAAAGCCGCAGGCCAGTGGGTTGCCATGATCCGTGTGTACTCGCGGTAGAGGCTGAATCTGATGTCCTGTTCTGGGGTGTAACCGTCAATCGACTGGTTTCTTACCCTGCCGATTACGGAGTATGCTTGGCAGGGTGGACCTCCGATCAGAACCCACCTGTCCGCCCCTTCCACGGCACGACCGACCCGGTCGCTGACAAGGGCTGCTGTTTCGCCGCAGGCACCGAGTTCGATTCTAAGGCAGCGGTGTTCTGCTGCCTTTGCCTCCCGCGGGTGACGCCGGAACAGATCAGCTCTCTCGATGGCTCCGCTGGTGTACTCGTAATAGGAGTTGGGGACATTGCTTTCCCTGAACTGGTGGTAGAAGGAGCGCAGCAATAATGTGCTGATGGGGGCGCGGTCTTTTTCTATGTGGAGACGTACATCGAAAGGGAAACCGTTTTCCTGACGCAGTGCGTTAAATCCTTCGCTGAAACCGCCGCATCCCGCGAAAGCATCAATGACTGGAATGAAGTTCTTCATGGTGATTCCTTCAGCTCATCGGTGGTGGTGTACAGTCATTTCAAGCTTGACCCATGCACGCTGGCGTCCGACATATCAGACTGTGGAATGATTGGTAATCAATCATTGCTAAACTCTTTCAGGCTTCTGCATTATACCCCAATTCCGCTGCCTGTTCCAGTATGACTACGGCTCGGCGTGCGTCTTTCTTGTTGATAGTGCGGCCTGCCTGAAGTGCCTTTGCTATGCGGGTAGCATGCTGTGTTTCGGATACGTCTAAGGCGTGAGTCTCCGATCCCCAATCTGCCAGCAACCTCCAGCCTTCCGAGTTGATTTCCACCACGCGCCTCATATCCTTTATGTAATCATTCGGCAAATCATTCAGTGAGTGAATAAGCTCCTTGTGCCCGTCATCTGCTCCCATCAGCTCGGCCTGCAGTTTCGCGACAGATTCTGTAGATGCGATTGCTTGGACAGCGTCCCAGCAATCCTGCGTCTTGCACCACTCGGTGACGTTTCGGCCGTTTGGTGGATTGGTGATAACGGCATGAACCTTGTGCGATAGATCTGCGATTACCCTTGCCAGCGTCTCAGTCGGTGCCTGTTCCCTCCAGACCTTTTCCAGATCCAGCCTCCGGTCCGTGGCATTGCAGAGGAGAGCGATGGTGTAGGTGACAATGTTTGCACGGTACCCACCAAACCGCTGGCGCTGCACGATGCGTTCAGTTTCTCTGAACAGGATTGCCTTTGCCACCACACGTGTGAAGTAAGCGCGGTCTGGAGCCACACGTGCTCTTTCTTCCAGACGTATCATGAAATCCGAGAAATTTTTCTGGGCGCCTCTGCTGACAATATGCGGCAGCTGATCCCAGGTGTTCTCGAATTTCGCAAGGTCAGTCTTGGCGAAACGCTGGCGGGTAGGATGCTCGATGGTGAATTTCCGGCGTCTTGCAGCAGTAGGTTCGGCTGATTTTGTGACCCGGTACTGTCCGCGTGCACGTTCGTAAAACCACTTGGTCTGTTGCTGGGTCCCGGCGGCAGGAGGAGCCCAGGTAGTTCGGGAGAGTTCCTCGATCCCAACATGGAACGGGTCATTAGCCGAGAAATCAGCCTCAGAAATCCGGTTCTGTGAATTGGAATAGCGGGATACGTTCCTGACCAGTTCATCGTGAGAAGCACCGGTTTCTATCTCAATCAGCTTCGCAGCGACGTATACCTGCGAGAGGTCGGCGCGTCCACGCTCGGTGGCCAGGAGCGAGGCGGTAGTCTGGCCGCCGTTGACGACTTGCAGTCCGTCAAGCTTAGTAATGGATAGTGTTCCTGTGCTGGAACTCAAGGCGACGGATCCAGCCGTGAGCGTAATTCCGTTGTTGTACGCGAGAAATCGCTCAGGTTCGCTGATTATGGTATCGCGTATGCCCCGGTTTACCTTCCCTCTTGCCTGTAGAAATGACCGGACATTTCTTTCAAGCAACCGTGTGCCATAGTCAGCATATAATTCCCGCAGTACACGGCCTGGGGTAAGCGTCAGGAACGCTCGATATCCCTCTTGTGTAGATTCGGCTTGGAGGCACGGCAATGCCCCGCCATATTCTGCTTCAAGGTCGATTGCAATCGCCTCTCTCTGTTGCCCTGATGCGCTTACCCTGTGAAGCCGCACTATGTCCCAGAGAGATCTGTTGACTGGCAGGTCTCCTATGGCATCCTGTTGCAGGGTTTCCACTGTGGTTCGGCCGTCCGTGATTACGGAGAGACGAACCTGTGACAGAGTGCTCCGGCGACTGTGGATGTGCGACGCCATGTCAAAAACTGGGGAGGCTTCCTCCAAATCCTTGAAGCCTCCGTTCAGGCACCATGCTGTGAACGTGTGCAACCGTTTGAATGCCGTTTCCACCCGTTGCCGGGTTACCGTTTCCGCCGGAACGGTATTGGTATGGATACTGAGGAAGGCGTCCAGCCGCCCTTCATCCTCGTCGATGTAATAGCCGCTGACTTCCATGCCTCTGGCTCGGTAGTAGCACACCATAGGGTCGTCGAATTCGCCGGCCTCGGCCAGCATGTCGAAGGTGGTTTGCGTGAATGCGTCAGCAAGCATCATGCCTTCTTCCTCTGCTTCAGCCAAGGCAAGGACTTCCTGCTTGAGATCCTCGGAAAATGATTCAGGTGAGTGCTGGGCAGTCATGAGTACTCCTCAGGAGTTCAACCAGATTGTCCCTTTTCATCCGATGCGCCTGACACGAGGCCAGCGAAACCCGGTACCGGATGTCGTTCAGGCCGGTTGGGAGGTTGCAGGAGGTCAGTTTGGGGAACTCCGGTCCGACCCTGAATGGTTCGAATGACCGGACTGAGTATCCATTCACTTCGTAAAGGCTGGCGTCTGCAACATGGTACCCGTATTGTTCCAACCGACTGTCCAGCAACGCTGAACAACCGATGCCATCGGCATCTTCACGAATCTTTCGCACCAGACTGGAAAGCGTTGTGCCGTGTTCCAGTCTGGCGTCAAGAGACAGCCCTACAAGAACCAAGGCTACATCATCCGGTGTTTCCAGTTGCCGCTCACTTGATATGGGTACACGGTCAAGAATATGAGCGGTACTGGTTTTCACTTCGATGCACACGGTCCCCAGCTGAAAATCCTGGTCCGTCCCCATTGGGCCAGTCCAGGACCTGATGGCTTCCGACAGGCCGAGGACCGGTGCTATCACAGTCTTGAGGAACCACAATTCCCCCCAGAGGCCGCGCTGTTGTTCCGAAGACAGACCACGCGCGGACAACCGCTGTAACAGCTGTTGCCAATCTGAGAGGCGGGACAGCATCCGGGAGATCCCAGCCCGCTCGTTCTGCGGTTGTTCTGTGGCCTCTATGAGATCGCGTACCAGCAAGTCAAAAATATCCTGGTGTTGGGCGTCGGTCAGAATTACTTCGACCTCGGCTTCACCGGATTGGTCACTCTGCCTTTCTATCCGCACGGTTACACCGTGGGAGGCAGGCAGACTCTGTTGTTCTGGCAAGGATCCCGTGGCGACTCGGATGATCAGCATCCGATTGCCCGAGGGCATTTCCAGCCCCAGGAAGAGGTTTCGCTGTCCTTCCGGCATAATGCGGCGTTGAAGTCTGCCCGACAGGTTGGTAACGCTGGTTCCCTGCTCCAAGATGCTCCACGTTTCTGCAATTTTCAAATCCCCAACTCCTCCTGCCAGAAAACTGTGTTAACCACGTACTCAATCGGTGTATTTTTCTCAGCTGTTGGAAAGCTCAGAGCGAACCCGATGAAAGGAGTGCCGCTGCTGTCCGTTTTCTGTAAAGGATATAGAAGAAACAATCCATTTTCGGGGTTGCGGGCCCGACGTATGTTGGGGCCGTTCGGCCGGTTCGGCATACTCCGGCTCCGGCTCGCCTCAGGGTTCTTCCTGTACTCGGAAATCGTATTATCAAGCGCGAGTTTTTTCTGCTTACACTCAAGGTCGATCATCTCGTCGACTGGGCTTACCAGACGCCGGATGCGGAACACGCTACCGGCGTCTGAACTGACTTGGGAGTATTCCGACCGACGTACCGGCCGCACAGTGAGGCCGCCCAGGGTCATTTTCTTTTCCTGCGGGTTGGAAATCAAGGCAACGGTCCACGATGTCAGTCCTCCTGCGTTGTTCTGTGCCCTGATGTACCGTGCAAGGTACTCCCCACGTGCATTACGCGAACCCTGCTGTACAGTTACTTCCTCCAGCAGGTCTGCAATTATGGTGCCACTGATCCCGCGCCAGATGGTGCTGCTCGGTTCAACGTCGTTCGGGGATCCTTGAGATTGTACGAAGTGATCGAACTGGTCGTAGTTTCGCCGATTGGCTGCTGGATCGCGTTGGAACGCTATTGTCTCGAATATCCTCTCAGAGTATGAGACCGTCATTCGGGTACCATGCCTCATCTTGCCGGCCGAGGTGATCATAAGACCTGCCGGATGGCTGCGAACCCGTAAGCCGAAATCGTTGGGAGACATCTCCCTGGCAGCCATCTGGTCGAATTCCTGCCGGAGTTCCCCGGTGGCCATGGTGATGTGCTCGTAGGACTCTCTGAGTTCCTCGGAAATGTAGAGGCGGCAGAGGTCCGCGTAACCAGGGCGGTAACCGAACCACCGTCCCATCTGGAGCAGAGTGTCGTACATATGGGAGGCCCGCAGATAATAGCTTATGGACAGCCCTTCCAACGTCAGTCCCCGTGAGAGCTTGTCTCCACCGACTGCGATCACGCTCACGCCATTGGGCTGGTCCCAGTAGTCAAGCACCTCCTGTGCGGCACCATTGACTTCACGCACCTGGATTTTCTGGGATGAATTCAGCAAGTGCGAATAAACCTCATCCCAGGAGACATCTCTGCAGTCCTGAGTCAGGTCAGGGTAACTTCCTTTGGTTTCGGCAGAGGTTGGGACGAAGTCTTCGTGCCACATTTTCTCCAGCTCGTTGACGATTGACACAGGTGAACTGCCATCACCATACCTGATGCGGTTTTGCAGGTCCCGCAACTCATTCCTGACCAGTTCGACGATCATGTGCTGTACGGCAACGAATCTGGTGACGTGAACCAGCATGGAATTATGGGGGACCCCAGTGCCTCGCGCTGCACGGACTGCACAGGTCAGGATGAATGCCAGGATTGCCTGTTTCAATGACTTGGGCAGCTCTTCCACCATGAGATTGGGGCGATGGCGGTCTGGGATGTGTTCTTGGTGATCACCGACAATACGGATCAGTGGCAGCGGCTCCGGATTGTCTCTTTCGTCGTCAGGTTTCTCTGGGAGGCCGAATACTCTGGTGGGTCCCACGTGATTGCTGGGCACCGGCAGATTCACCAGGAAGTCTCGTGGGAACAAGTCCTGCCCGTATTGGGTGTTTCCTTGGTCAGGGGAAATGAAAATATTGGCAAAAGGCGTGGCAGTGTAACCGACGTATACCCTTTTCTCGAAGGTGTTGAGCAGCTTGCGTATCCGTCCATTGATGACGGTAGGGTGCTCATCATCGTCGGAACGGATGTTTACCGATGCGTAATCGGCTTCGTCATCAATAACCAGAAGGGGTATCCCAGGAACCGGGGCATCATGGCCCGCCGCATTCACGGATTTCACCCACCGTGTCAAATTTCGCAGAACCGAGCCGTTCTTCTTCACTACCATGATAACTGGATCTCCGCCCAGCTGGAGGATGAACTGGTTAGCAATATCGCGCCGGAAGTCCCCTCTCTCTTTCGCACTGGTTGCGGATGCAGCCCGGTATAGCAGTGGCTCACCCGGCAGTGTCCCTACGCCAACGCGCCTGTTACTGTTACCCAGCTTGAGGTCCAGCCTGGTGTCCCATCCTATGAATCCTTCGTCAAAGCGCAGTTGCGTCTGTGCCCGAAGACTGTTGGTGGCCCCGGTTAAAATCACCACGAATTTATAGCCGGCGTCCACTGCTTTGCAGACCAGCTCGATGTAGTTGGAAGTCTTCCCGGACTGAACCTCGCCAACGACCATGCCGCGGCGGTCCCAGGAACCGGCCCTCTCAGGGTCTTCCATCAAACTGAGAATCCTATCGGTGAGGTCATCAGAACTGCGTAATGTAGGCAGTGCCCATCCTTTGCGCTCATTTAGGAGCCGCCGGTAGCGCCGCGAGAAATTCCAACTTATTGAGGCACGTCGCTCTGGTAGCCACGGAACGTGGTCACTATGTTCGTCGGTTAGGGTAGCTACCCCACCAACCACCACGTTGAAGTTGGCCTCAAGCTCCCTGACTAACGCTACCAGGTCCACGTCTGCGTTAATGGCAGCCACGGCATTTTCTGCGGCTGATCGCACCTGTTGCTCGTCCGGTGGTTCGGGCCCGTCAAGCAGTGTAATCGCGATTATCCTAGCCTTCTCGAAATCACTCATTTCGGTCTTCCTCCAACAGATTGCGGATGGTCGGCTCCAGCAGTTCGAACCGATCTCCGACGGCCTCGGTTATTGCCATTTTGGCCAAGGCCTCTTCATGGGTCTCTCCCGCTTTGAGCAACGCAGCGTAGAGATTCCTGATCAGTTCGATTATTTCCTCTTCTCTGGCAGACTCGAAAGGCTGCCCTTGTGCTTCATCTCCTTCGGCCATATCAACCCAGATCTGCTGAACCGGCACGTATTCCTCAATCAGCCGAATTACCCGGCGAAATTCCCGTTCAGTAGCGGAGTGAGAATTCAACGCTTGGCTGATCAGGGGATGTTCACGATTGACAATATAGGAAACTTTCCCTCCTCGTGTCCGCCTTTGCCAGACGAATGTTGGGGATGCTTTGTCTCTGCGCGCTATGGTTTTGCCACGATTTCTGTAGACTGCAACTGCACGGCTCCGTGTTGCCTTGGCGATACGCAACAGGTCTTGCTTGAGGCGCAGAGGAGGCTGCGCCTGTGACTTTCGTACGTCAATGTCCCAATCATGGTCGGATGCGTTTGACAAATCCACCTGGATTCTGGCCAGCTTATAATGTTCATCTTTCTTGAAACCCAGACCCAGCCAGTTGCCTGGCATGATGAGCCTTTGGTTTCTGTACACGTAGAAACCCTGCTGAGCGTTCCATCCCGCTGGCCCCCCAGCTGCGTTGTGTTGCTGAGCGGTAAGCCGGGAATGGTGAGGCAGCACGTACGGTGTCACGCTGACTTCTCTATCCTGTCCCAAGGTCTCAGCACCAAGGTGCTGAGTAGCGCCCTCATCTGTGAGGAAAGGGTCCCACGGGGCGACCTTTTGACCGTTAAGCCAAATTGCAATGGACCGAGGCCCGGTCATCAGGCGGTGAAACACCATTGATATGTGAGCCTCAAGGGATTGCAGCGACGCCAGAAATTGGCTGCGGGCACGTTCGTCGTTGCTTGCTGCGTTTCCAACGAGACGGTCCATCTTCTCCCAGATAACGAGTGTCCCGTGCTCCAAGTCGACCAGATCCTTGGTATACCTCCTGATCGATTCCGAATGAGGCCTGCGCAGTTGCCATTCTCCAACAACGGCCAGATGGTCTAGATCCCACTGTCTGATGCTCAGACTGCATGATGTGGCAGTGCGGGATGCCACTGTGAGGGAGCGGGCCTGCGATATGGAGGCGGTCTTCAGTCCCAAGCCGAATCGCCCAAGGTCGGACGGCTGCCTGTCTGCCTTGGGGTTTTTGGAACCGATCCTCATGGCGTTTACCAGCTCGGTTTCGGACATACCAGAGCCGTCATCGAGTATAGAGGCCCAAGAGCTGGCTCCCGACCAGTGGAAATGCAACCATACGTTCCTGGCGCCAGCGGTTATGCTGTTGTCAATCAGGTCGGAAACGGCCCCCTGCAACGAGTAGCCCGTACCACGCAAGGATTCCATCAGGTTATCCGCACAGGGCGGGACGACGTCGAACGTCTTGTCCATCGCGTTGTCTATCACGGCTGACTACCTCGCGCGAGTTTGTACAGGCACTCGCCCACGGGGAGTGGGATCTCCCCTATGGTTAGCATCGGTACTATAGCACACGCAGGAAACAATCCCAAGCGGTATATCGGGTTTGGATCCTAGGATGCCATTACCTTTCCTCTGTGGTCGTTCACGTCGGCACATCGCTTCGCCAAGGCCTTCTGTTGCAGGGCATGATTTGGTTCCAGCCCTCGCTCGGTCAGGTCAAACGACTTGGGTTCGTTGGCGCCGAGGGCCGGATCATCTACCGATTTCGGGTCGCCGAAGAGAAACCGGACTTTGTCAACCCGGTTCAGTTCCTCTGCCAGCAGTTCATAGCCATAGATGGTGAAGTAAGCCGACGCCAGGTTGAAAGCGCTGGCGTCGCGCAGATTGCGCCGCAGATAGTCGGCGACGGTGGCGGCCTGGTTATCCAGCACACGGCATTGCAACGGCATCTTGCTCTCCTCTGTAGTTGTACCTCCCGAATGGGCGACGGCCGTTACAGGTCCGTCGCAGATGGCGACGACGAGATTATGCCGCGTTGCGCCGGCTTACGTAATCTCCGCGTATCTCGGCCCGTTTGCTTGGCTCAATATCCAGTTTGCGGGGTTTGTTCCAGTACGTGCTTTTACACTTCGGGCAAATCCTCGGCTCCGTTTTCGCGTCGCCTCGTGGCGCCCACCTATGCAGGCAGCGTTCGCAAAGGTAGCCTTCAATCAAGATACGCGCCATTGAAATATCTCCTTGGTGTTTTGTGAGGAGCTCACGTAGGAGCTTTGTTGTCCAGCTTACCTTCTGGGTAAGGGATAGTCACTGCATTTTACACCATTGGGCCCGGATCATCCAGCCCTTATTACAAGTTGCGATAGCGCTTTTGCCTCTGGGAAAAGGCCCGAACGGAGCTGCTTGGCAACGCTTGCTTTCACATTATATTTCCGGTAGACTCCACTGATAGTAGGCAGGATGATTGCAGGCAAATGTATCGCCGGCAGTTTCCTGTTGAATCGGGCAAGGCTGTCGAGCCTGTGTTCCGAGTGTCTTTTGGGACTACTTGCTATCTCTTGGGAGTTCACCTGATGGTCGTTAGGAACGCCGACACGGATGTCGGCTTCGTCGCAATGCCCGGCGAGTCCGAGCATCTTCTTCGGTCAGCCGGCTTTGGCTGGAGTTGCGCGCCCCCATTCCGGTGCCCCCTTTGTATGGTACGCTTTGCCCGGGATTTTATCCATTGCCGGAGGCTGCGGCGTTTGCCGTGCTTGCCTCCGGCTTTTCTTTTACCCACTAACGCAGGAGGAATACGATGGCGCAAAGACCGTCGGGCTTTGGCAAGCCCAGACTGAAAAGAGCGGAGCCGCGGGAGATTGGAGCCTCCTCCGCGGCCCCCGAACTGCCCACGGGCATACGCGAGCAGGTTCGCGTTGATAATAGCGAAAGGAAGGACGCTTGGCAATCCGCGCGTTCCGTTTCCGTCCCGCGACTGAATGATAAGCCCCGATCGTCCTTGACGGACGCGCAGTTCAAGCGTGCTGCCCCCCTGTTGCAGACGGGTAAGAGCCGTCGGGGGCGGAAGCCGCGCAACAATCGGCTGATCCTGGAGGGCATCCTGTACCATCTCCGTACGGGAGGACCCTGGCGGGATTTGCCGCCTTACTTCGGCAAGTGGAGCACGGTTTATCGCGCCTTCAACCGCTGGTGCCGGCGCGGAGTGTTCCTGCTTTTTCTCCTGTCGCTGGCCAGGGAGCTGGACTTGGGCATGCTTCTGGTGGACGGCACTTTCGCCAAGGTGCATCAGCACGGCACGGGCGCCCCAAAAGGGGACGGCCACCCGGCGAGTCGCGGAAAGCGGAAGCTATCGGCGTCAGTCGCGGTGGCCTGACTACCAAGGTGATGGCATTGGTTGACCGGCAGGGCCGGATGGCAAGCATCCGCCTGGCCCCGGGGAACGCTGCCGAACCCTCTCACCTGGCGGATTTGCTCAGCGGCGTTCCCGTGACGAAAGTTGGATGCCTGATTGCAGACAAGGCCTACGATACCAATGCGGTGCGAAAAATGCTCTCGGAGCTGGGCATTGAAGCGGTGATACCTTCGAAGTCCAACCGCCGGTATCAGCTGCCTTACGACCGGGAAGCGTATCAAGGGAGGCACTTGGTAGAAAACAAATTCGCAGATCTGAAGCAGTTCCGAGGTATAGCGACGCGGTACTGCAAGCTGGCGGAGACGTTCTCCGGGGGGATCCACCTGGTCGCGTGGTATCTGGAGACCAAGCTGGGGCGACAGCGGAATTCCAGGCATCTGGCGGTTACAATCCCGCCAGATGCCTTGTTGCGGAATTGGAGGTAAATGGGATCAGGTGTAGAAGCTGAGCGGTAGCGTACGGCGTGGTACTTTGTACCTCATGGCTGGTCAGGTAACGTTGCGCGCTTTTTGATGAGACTGCTACCTTGGTGGCCTCACTCCGACCCGCTAATTTGTCAACAGGCCCTAGGGAGGAACTCCGACGACTTGACCAAGCTGTTGTAGCCTTAGATGCGGTTGGTAGCGATTCCAAGGTCCAAGTCCTGATTGAAAGGCTCAGAGATCTGTTCAGTGACCGTCCAGAGGAAAAGGTAATTGTGTTCACTCAATTCCGGGAGACGCAACAGCATCTCGCAAAAGAGATGAATGCTCAAGGGTGGAGCGTTCATCTCTTCCATGGGCAAATGAAATCGGATGAGAAAGATGACGCCATAGCCCGTTTTAGGAAGGAAAGCGGTCCGCAAATTCTAGTCAGCACCGAGGCTGGCGGCGAAGGTAGGAATCTACAATTTTGCCACCTGATGGTGAATCACGACTTGCCATGGAACCCCATGAAGGTTGAGCAGCGTATAGGGCGAATAGACCGGATTGGACAGGAAAATGCCATCAGTATTTTCAATTTGTGGGTGAAATGCACAATCGAAGAGCGCGTGCTAGATATACTGGAAAAGCGGATCAGAGTCTTCGAAGAGACCGTGGGAGGCCTTGACCCGATATTGGGCGATGCCGAAAATGACATCAAGAAAATTATGCGTGACTCCGATGATCGCCGTGAGGCAGCTATTGCTGAGTTTGGTGAGAGAATTGAGCAAGAAATCCACAATGCACGTGCTGCAGGAGCATTGCTAGGTGACTTCATTATGGACACAAAGTCATACCGAAGGGAAATCGCCGAGCGCATCATAGGGCAACCATCTCCAATCAACAGCGACTACTTTGAGCGGTTTATTGGCAAACTTCTCTCGGACGTTCGTACCTACATTAGGAAACACGACGGCGTCTATGAACTGACCTATAACGGACCGTTTTACGATAACAGGCGCAGAGATTTGTTCCCGAATGGGAATAAGACCAGAGCAGTCTTTCGTCCCGATAGCCGCCTTGATGCGGAAGATATTGAGTTTATGGCTTTCGGCCACAAAGTGATCGATGCCATCATTTCCAAAGTCATTAGTGAAGACTATGAAGGCGTTACCGGCACTCGTCGTATTCTTGCCGACGATGAAATTTTACCGGCTTCCGGTTGGCTTTTCACATACCAGTTCACGACTCCCGGTGTGAGGACCGTTGAAAACATCGTTCCAGTATTTGTGAGGGACCCAGGTGAAGCCGATGCGAAACTGGGATATCTTTTGTTACAGCGGTCTCTGCGATTTGACAAAGATGAGACGGAAATCGACCCAAATGATATACCCATTAATTATAATCTGGATACCGCTGCATGCCTGGCTAACCAATTTGCCATCGATGAATGCTCTAAAATCCAGTCCCAAGCCCAAAGCGATGCCACGGATGCGGTTAACCGAGAGGTGGAACGCTTGAATGATTTGTTTGACTACAAAGAACGCGTAGCGCAAGACAAAGTAATCGCTGTCCAGACCACATTGGACCGGATTCGTGCTAGTGAGGATGAGTCTAGCCGACAGATTTTGCCGGTCTGGGAAGCCAATCTGAGACACGCTAAAGAGCTGTGCAACGAGCTAGCAGAGGAACGGCGGCGTAGGATTGCCAACGCTGAAAAATACCGTTACCCACAAGTTAGCTGGGCACTGAAATCTCTCTGCCGCATTGAGATAGTGCCATCTGATTAACGCACAGCGCAGCTTCTTTCGATGCTTCTCATTCACGCTTCCCGGCGGCGCAAGGTGTGAAGCGCCAGAGGTATGCGAACGGCTTTCCATGCGTCGGCAATACCGTCAATATCTGAGGCCGTATCCGAAGAGCGGCGGGCGTAGGTGTTGAGAGCGTAAGCGTTGATGATGCGCAGCACTGCGGCACGCTGCTGCGGCAGGGCGTCGGCAAGCGCGGCTCCCCATTGGTGCGGCGTCTGGTGTTCGGAAGCCCTCAGCGACGCCAGGCGGCCCAAGCGCCGCAGCCGTCGGTAAGCCGACGGGACATCGCCGGGAGTAGCCAGCAGCCAACGCCAGACCGTCCATCCCGCTGCCGCCAGCGCCAGCGCTGCCGCACCAACGCCAACGGCCCAGGGCAGCGCGTCGCGGGCCGCGTTCTGCCAACGGGTTGCCGCCGCTTCGGGCAGCCTCCCCTCGCCGGCGCTTATTTGCGCTTCCATCTCCTCGCAATCCTCTTCAATTTCACAGGGCAGGCCTCCGGCGTTAGTGGCGCCGCCGATAGGGCCGGCTCGTTGCGCTTGCTCCGCCGGTGGAACGACAACGGGTATCTGTTTGCCGGGGGTAGGCTCAAAGGGGATCCAACCGTAACCGGGGAAATAGACCTCGCTCCAGCCGTGGCTGTGGTGGTCGGACACCAGGTACAGATGCGAGTCGTCAATCGGGTTGCCGGTGGTGTAGCCGGTAGCCATGCGCGCCGGCGTCCCAAGGCTGCGCATCAGGACGGTCATCGCCGAGCCGAAGTACTCACTGTAACCCTCCCGGCTTTCAAACAGAAAATAGTCAACCCCGTCCATGCCGAATGGCGGCGGATCGATGGATAGATTGTACTCAAGCCCTGTCTTCAACCAGCTTTCCACGGCTTTGGCCTGGTCGTAGGGGGTTTCGGCCCCTGCCGTGATTTCTCGGGCCAGCTCCGCCACGCGCAGGGGCATATCCGACGGCAGTTGGGTATATCTGGCCCAGATCCAGGGCGCATAATCCCGCCCGGCCGAGCGCAGGTCATCGGGTTCGGCGGAGGATACGGAGGCGGTAAGCTGGTAAGGTTCGCCGGCGTTGGCATTGCTGCCGGCGGCGCGTACCGCCAGCACGTCGGGCTCAGCCGGCACTATTTCACGCAGCGCGACGTCGAGCGCCCGGCCGTCCTCGCCGCGTTCCACCGATTCCAGAACGAAGTTTGAGGGCGCAGCAGCAGCGATGGCGTGGTCGGCAGCATAGGCGTCGGCGGCCACCGTGGAGCGGACGCCGACGATGGCCTGCTGCAACGTTGGCGGCAGGCCGTCGGTCGCCGTGTCCAGGTATGGGTCGATAACGTAGCGGGGAGAATCGAAAGTCTCGATGCGGACATCCCGGTTCGCCCCGATGACCTGCCCTCCCGCAAAGAGGCTCCGGCTGTCGTAGCTGGGAATTACCTCGAAAGTTACGTTGAACCGTTCCTGCTGAGGGCTGGCGGCGCTGTGCTCGGGCTGCCACCCCGGCTCTTTGAGGACGGTTCCCTCGGACAACCAGCCCTCATGCGTGTAGGTGGCGTAGGAGCGGGCTTTCCAGTAGAGGGGCACGCTGGAATTGACTTGCAGCACGGGGGTATCGGCCGGATTGATAGTGCCCTGAAAAGCCAGAGCGTCGCCCCAGATGCGATAAGGCAAGGGCTTGCGCGCAGGCAGGCCGGCGAAAAGCCGATTGAAATCTTCTTCCCAATGCACCAGCGGAGAGCGGGTGAAATTGTAGAATGAGTTGGCCGCCCCCCATTGCCCACCGACGGGCAGCAGGAAAGCGATGAGCAACGCCACCAGTGCCACGACGGAAGTATCGCTGACGGTAAGGATGCCCAAGTGTCCGTCATACACCCTGCCATCGGCATCCCAACGCTGCCGGGCCCGAACCGACTGCACCCAGCCTACCAGCAGCAGGCCGGTGAACAGGTATATCCCCAGGTACACGCTGGCCTGCTCAGGCAGGAAGGTCAGGTTGGACAGCAGACCCAGCGCGCCCAGCGCAAAAACGCCCCAGAAGTTCCGATAGCGGAAGAACACCCAGCCGGCCAGGAATCCCGACAGCCAGGCGGCTATCATCAGCCCGGTGGCAAAGGGCAATGGGTCAACACTAATGCCTTCGGTGCGGGCGGCCAGCAGCCAATCGCCCAGCCGCCGGAACAACTCGGCATCCGAGGCAATGCGCAGCTCCGCCGGCGGCGCTGCCGTCAGCAGCCAGATGATGACGCCCGCGCCTACCAGCAGGCCGACGGGCAGCAACGCCGCCGTCCACAGCGGTACGCGGGTGAGGATGAGCGCCGTTAGCACTGCCAGCAACATCACCAGCGCCAGCGACGGGGTTGGCGCCCAATCGGCGACCTCTACCGACCAGACCACGATGACCATGTTCAGCGCCAGCAGGCCGGCGGCAATCCATCCATCCGGCGGTCTCAGGGCCAGAGTCAGCGACAGCAGACGCCGGAGCAGGGCGGCCATGCCATCCGGCATAACCCTGCCGCCGGGAGCCGGCTGTATCACTACGGGCGTAGGTGAAGTTACGGTTGCCATAACGCAATCATACTATGGCGGGGGCCGCCGGGCTATGGGCAGCCGGGTCGCTGCCGTTGGCGCGTTCCCCTCGGGCCGCCAGCGGATGGGAGAGCGCAAGGTTGATGTCTTCGCCTCGCCGCACGAGATACACCGGGATGCCGTGCTGGGCCAGGTAATCGGCGGCAACCTGGCCCGTGGCGCCGGGGGCCTCTCCCGATGCGTCGGCGATGAAAGGAGCGGGGTCAATGTAACATACGGCTACGTTAATGCCTTGCCGGCGCAGTCCTACCAGCGAATAAGTCCATTCGGGGCGGCGCGAGGACGTGATCACCATCAGGGTGTTGAAGCCGGACATATGGGGGCGGAGGTCGAGGATGAACCGTTCCAGCGGCAGCGCGCCATCAGCGTGAACCCCCGCCAGGGTTTCCATCAGCATACCCAGCTGCGCCGGACGGCGGTCCGGTTTGAGCAGCCAGGAGTCGGCGGCGTTGGCGGCCAGGCCGGCCGGCGTGGCGATTTCATCCCAGTGCTGTACCAGAGACGCGGCCACGGTTACGGCCAGTTCTTCGGTGTTGTCCGGCGGATCGCCGGCGTGAGCGCGTCGCTCCATGTCCAGAACCGCCCATGCCTGCGCCGATACCCCGATGTCAAACTCTTTCACCATCAGGCGATTCATTCGGGCGGTGTAGGGCCAGTGGATGCGGCGGACGCTGTCGCCGTCAGCATAGTCGCGCACGGTGGAAGATTCCGGCGTAATAGCCTGCGTGCGACGCGAGAATACGCTGTCGCTGGGCAGGTTGGCGAAGCGACGTTCCAGGTCTGGCAACGGCACCGTGCGCGGCAGGACGGTATAAGGCCGCTCTTCCAGGAAAGTGCGACTGAGCCGGAAGAGGCCGAAAGGGTCTCTGGCGGTAACCCGAATACGTCCGGTGCGATATATCCCGCGCCGGGAGAGGTAGGTGGCAATGCGGAATGAGCGTACCTGCCCCCTCACCAGCGCCACCGTGCGACCGCCGGGTCCCGGCAGGTCGGTGTCCTCAACTACCTCCAGCCAGGATTTGGGCATCCGGCTGCGGTTCACCAGCTGGATTTGACCTTCCAGGTAATCGCCGACCCGCCCGCGGGTATCCAGGCGCGTCAGCCGAACGTCCAAGCCGCGCAGGTTCAGCCAGGCCCAGCCATAGCCAATGCCCACCAGCAGTACCAGCGTGAACAGCAGCCGATAGAAAAAGGGAAAGCCGGTGGCCAGAGAATAGAACAGCGCCGCAAGGATAAGCAGGCTGAATATTATCTTGCGCCGGTGCCGGCTGATGGAAGATTTGAGCATAGGAACGGGCGGGCCTACCGTGCCCCCGGCACCGGAACCGTGTTCAGCAAATCACCTACCAGCTGTTCCGGGCGCACGCCCCGCATACGGGCCGCCGGCGTCAGCACGATGCGATGCGACAGCACCGCCACGGCCAGCTCCTTGATGTCGTCGGGCAGCACGTAATCCCGACCCCGGATGAGGGCCAACGCCCGGGCGGCGCAGAACAGGCCCAGCGAAGCCCGCGGCGATGCTCCCAATGCGGCGTCGGGATGCGAACGGGTAGCCTCGGACAAGGATACCAGATACTCCCGCACCAGGTCGTCCACGTACACCGACCGAGCTTCCTTCTGCAATTGCAGCACATCCTCCGGTGATGCAACAGGCCGCAGGTCATGGATCGGATGCGAGTGTTCCTGCTGCGCGATGATGGTCATTTCTTCATTGAAATCAGGATAGCCAATGCTGACGCGCATCAAAAAGCGGTCAAGCTGGGCCTCAGGGAGAGGGAAGGTTCCCTCGTATTCAATGGAGTTTTGCGTAGCGATGACCAGGAAGGGCGGCTCCAGGGGATGGCTTTCGCCGTCCACGGTTACCTGGCGCTCTGCCATGGCTTCAAGCAGAGCCGACTGCGTTTTGGGCGTAGCCCGGTTGATTTCGTCGGCCAGCACCAGCTGGGCAAAGATTGGGCCGGAGCGGAAACTGAACTCCCCGACCGCCTGGTTGTACACCGACACTCCGATAACGTCGCTAGGCAGCATATCGGGAGTGAACTGGATGCGCGAAAAGGAGCCGCCAATGGACACGGCAAGCGCCCTGGCCAGCATCGTTTTGCCTACGCCGGGCACGTCTTCCACCAGGATGTGCCCTTCGGCGATAAAGGCGGCCAGGGCCTGCTCGATGGCGTCGTTCTTGCCGACGATGACGGTGGTGACGTTATCGGCGACGCGCTGGGCGACCGCCGTCGCCGCCGCAATCCCGGGAGAAACGCCGGCGTCGGACAGTGCTACTGCGGTGTTCTGCATGGACGAACTCTTGGCATGGCGGGTTTCGCTCCGCCAGTTTAGCATAGGGTATCTAGCGGTTGCGCAGCCCCGGCATTCCCACCCGCCGCTCGGTGCCGTTGGCGATGCGTCGGATGTTGTCCCGGTGCTGCCAGATGATTACGGCGCCGCCAAGGCAAGCGTAAAGCGTGTAAATCTCGTGCTGGAGGGCCAGCAGGGTCAGGGCCAAGCTGATGATGGCTATGGCTGTGGTTCCGGAGATGCTGCCCAGAGACAGGTAGCGGCTGAACAGAGTAACCGCCAGAAACAGCACGCACCCGGCCAGTGTTACCCAAGGGGCCATTACCACCATTCCGCCAAGCCCCGGCATGATGCCCCGTCCGCCGCGGAATTGTAAGAACACCGGCCAGTTGTGTCCGCATAAAACGGCCATCGCGGCCGCCGCCTCCGCCATGCCGGGGCCGATGACTTGCCGAGCCAACAGCGCCATCAGTATCGCCTTGCCCGCGTCCAGGACGAACACCAGCGCCGCCGCTTTGCCGCCGGAAGTGCGGAGGATGTTGGACACTCCCGTGCGTCCGCTGCCGAAATTGCGGATATCGTCTCCCATGGTCAGGTTAACGATGATGTACCCCCAGGATAACGCGCCGAACAGGTAGGCCGCGCCAAGCAGTAGGGCATAACGGAGGGGAATGGACAGCTCCGCGCCCACAGTGAGCAGGACGATGCCGGCGGCAACCGGCAGAGGCGCAGCGGCCAGCATGGCCAGGGTCGGCCGGGTAGCCCTGCGCAATAGGGTCATCGTCGGGATTCACGGCGGCGGCGGGATGGCACGGTTCCCGGCGCGGCGGTGGCGGCGCGGGCGGGCCGCTGCTCTCGTTCTGGCCGGAATATCAGCCGCAAGTGGGTGCGGTCAAAACCGAATCGCTCGCGTATGCGATTTTCCAGATAGCGATGGTAGGAGAAATGCACGAGCTTCGGGTCGTTGACGCTGAAGGCGAACGTAGGAGGGTTCACCCCAACCTGGCGCACCCGGCGGATGCGCAGACGGTTGCGGATGTTGCCTCGCTGGGACGGCGGGGTATGCGTGGAGACTGCGTCGGCCAGCAGGTATTGCAGTTCGCGGAATGGCACCCGCTTTTGGCGCTCCTCCCACAGCGATATGGCGGTGTCCAGAAGTTCATCGATGCCCTCTCCGGTGAGGGCCGAAGTGAAGCACACCGGCACGTAGGACATGAAGTGCAGCCTTTCCCGAACCCGGTGCAGGTTGCGCTCCATACGGAAGCGATTGCTGTTGACCAGGTCCCACTTGTTCACGGCGACAATCAGGCCGCGGTTGGTGTCCCAGGCCAGGCCGGCGATGTGGGCATCCTGGGCAGTAGCGAGTTCGGTGGCATCGGTAATCAGCAGAGTGATGTCGCTGCGATGTACGGCATTCACGGCGCGCAGGACGCTGTAGCGTTCGATGCCGCGTTCAACCTGTCCCGGCCGGCGGATGCCGGCAGTGTCCACCAGGGTGAGGTTGTGGCCGCGGTAAGTGATTTCGGTGTCCAAGGCGTCGCGGGTAGTACCGGCCGCCGGGCTGACAATGCTGCGCTCCTGCCCGATAATAGCGTTGGTGAGCAGGGATTTGCCCACGTTGGTGCGCCCGACGATGGCGAGGCGGAGCTCCGTGGGCAGGGGAATTTCGGCGGCATCGGCATCGCTGTCCGCTTCATCATCGGGCCACTCGGCGGCGGCGTCAATTTCTCCGTCGGGACGGGCATCCCACAGGTCGGCCAGCTCCGGCGTGGGCAGCAGATCCACAATGCGTTCCAGCAGGTCGTAAATCCCGTAGTTATGGTAAGCGGATATGAACGCGGTTTCGTTGATGCCCAGGCCGTAGAACTCGGCAGCGGCGATTTCGCGGTTATCGTTATCCACCTTGTTGACCGCTAGGATGACGGGCTTGTTGGCGCGGCGCAAGCGTTGGGCTATGGCTTCATCGGTAGCGGTAAGGCCCTGGACGGCATCGGTGATGAGGACGATGACGTCGGCGGTTGCCATGGCCATGTCGGCCTGCTGCTGCACTCGTTGAGGAATGTGCCCTTCCGGATCATCCTCCAGGCCGCCGGTGTCCACCAGGAGAAAGGGCCGCCCACGCCACGATGCCCGGGCGATGAGCCGGTCTCGGGTGGTTCCGGCTACTTCGGAGACTATCGCGTGGCGGCGGGACAGGATGCGGTTGAACAGCGACGACTTGCCGACGTTGGGGCGTCCGATGATGGCCACCATTGGGTCAACAGCGGCGACCGGGCTGCGCTGGGGCGGAACCGCAACGTCAGCATCGCCGGCAGCGACGGTTTCCGGCCTCATCGGGATCTGCTCCATAGCGCTCATAAGGGGTGATAATCTACGCAGCCGTTGGCGTTGGTTTGAGTTAGCTTTTGAAAAGGCCTCGGGATGCCCTTTACGCTGAGATTTACACAACCCACCGCGGAGGAACCCCGTTAGCCTCCCGATTTTATCACTGAACGCTACCGCCGCATAGCCGCCGCCTTGTCCGGTATTCTCGGGGCGCGTTGATGTTGGATTCTACCCACTGCCGGTTAAACTCGCCTCCCCAAGCCGGGCTGCAACTCGCGATAAATCCCTGGCCGCCTTACGTTTAAGAGTGTCCCCAACGTGGTATGCTTGAATCAACGGCCCGATTTGAGTAAAATCAGCCGTTGCCGCTTTCACCCAACGACGCGCCGTCGACGTAGTCGCCGGCAGAGGGTAGCGGCGAATTCAAACGGAGGAAAGGGTGATTGAATGTACTAGGTACGCACGTGCTGTTGGAACTCAGAGATTGCGACCCCCTGCTGCTCGATGACTTGGCCCATATACGCCGGTCGCTGCTCAGCGCCGCTTCGGAAGTCGGCGCTCATGTGGTGGGAGAGTCGTTTCACCAATTCGCCCCGCAAGGGGTAACGGGAATCCTGTCCATCGCCGAATCCCACATCTCCATCCACACCTGGCCGGAGTTCGGCTATGCGGCGGCGGATATTTTCACCTGCGGCGACCGAACCATGCCCGAACGGGCCGCCGCCTTCATCGTTGCCGCTCTGAAGTGCAGCGACCCGGAGGTTACGCAAATCCGCCGCGGCCTCAACGGCGCCAGAGTCGCCGAATTGCAGCCCCTATAGGTGCTATCGTGGCCAGCTATCCCATGGATGAAATCACCGGCAAGTGGGTGATTGAAACCGTAATGCCCGACCTGGCGATAATGCTCAAGGTTGACGACGTGCTGTTCTCAGGACACACCGGCTACCAGCGGGTAGAGGTCGTGCGCTCGGAAATCTACGGGCGCAGCCTGCTTCTGGACGGCAAGACCCAATCCACGGAGCGGGATGAGCATATCTACCACGAAACCCTGGCCCATCCTCCCCTGCTGCTGCATCCCAACCCGCAGACGGTATTCATCGGCGGCGGCGGCGAGGGCGGCACCCTGCGCGAAGCCCTGACCCACCGGACAGTGCAGAACGTGGTGATGGTCGACCTCGACCGGCAGGTCGTGCAGCTGTGCCGCGAGCATCTCCCCCAACACCATCAGGGCGCCTTTGAGGATGAACGCGCCACGCTGCTCCACGACGACGCGCGCCAATTTCTCGAATCCGACAGCCGGCAATACGACGTGATGATAATGGACCTGGTTGACCCGCTGGAGGGCGGCCCGGCGTATCTCCTCTACACCGAGGAGTTTTACAATATCGCCCGGGCCCGATTGAAACCGGGCGGCATCCTGGTCACTCAGTCAGGGCCGGCAGGATACCTCAGCCTGCGCGAGTGCTTTACCACCATCTACAACACCCTGGACAGCATATTTGACCACACGCTGCCCTATCAGGCCCACGTGCCATCGTTCATAACCCTATGGGGGTTCACAATGGCGTCGGACTCTCCACTGCCGTCTCTGACGCCGGCGGAGGTTGACCGGCGCATCTCAGACCGCATAACGCGCCGGCTCCGCCACTACGACGGCGAAAGCCACGCCGCCATGTTCGCGCTGCCCCGCCATATCCGGGAGGGTATCGCCGGCGAGACGCGCATCAACACCGACGACGCCCCGGTGTTTATGGTTTAGCGCCGCCCGGCCGGCGCCGCCATCCAACTTACCGCCCAACGAGAGGTAACCGCTTTGACTATGATGATGCTCTTTTTGCAGGATGTTGCCGACCAGGCCCGGGCCGGCGAAGTGAAACGGGTTTCCCGAGGCTATGCCCGCAACTATCTGCTGCCCAAAGGACTGGCCGAAATCGCCACCGACGAAACGCTCAAGCGGCTGGACAAGGTGAAAGCCGAAGGCAACGCGGTGCGGGCGCGGGAAACCCAAGTAGTCGAGGAACTGGCCGAAGCTCTGGACAACGCCACTGTTACCATACCGGGCCGGGTTACCCCTACCGGCCGCTACTACGGAGCCATCAGCGGCGCGCGCATCGCCGACGCTTTGGGGGAACTTCTGGAACGGGAGATTGACCGCCGCATCATCAACTCGGTGGAACCCATACGCGAACCCGGCGAGTACGAAGTTTCCCTCAACCTGTCCGGCGAAATCAGAGCCACCGTCAACGTCATCGCCGCTATAGAGGAGTAAATCCCGTGGTCGTCGCCCCGCAGTACACCGAGCGACAGCCGCCTCACGACTACGAAGCTGAGGCGGCCGTGGTGGGAGGACTGCTCATCGACGGCGAGGCCCTGCACCGCGTGCTGCCCATCATCAAGGTGGAGGATTTTTACCGGGCGCGCAACCGCTTCTGCTTCGAAGCTTGCATCGCAGTGTCCCAGCGCGGCGACGCCGTCGACCAGATTACGGTAGCTCGGGAGTTGCAGCAGCAGGATCGCCTGGAGCAGGTGGGCAACCTCGCCTACCTGGGGCAGCTTATTGCCGATACCCCCACCTCAGTCAACATCGAGTACTACGCCGGCATCGTCGCCGACACTGCCGCCAAGCGACGCATCATCGACGCCGGCAACAAAATCGCCGAGATTGGCATCGCCGACTCCGGCGATGCTGAAGACACCATGCGCCAGGCGGTGGACGTACTGTTCAGCGTGCAGCCCGCCAGCGCGGAACGCGGCTTCGTGCTTTTGGGGTCGGTCCTGGACGTGTACTTGCAGGGCGACATCAGCGACGGAGCCCTCTCCTATGCACAGCCTTTACAGAGCGGTTACAACGACCTGGACAACCTGCTCGGCGGTATGCAGCGGTCGGATATGCTCATCGTAGGGGCCCGGCCGGGCCTGGGCAAAAGCAGCCTGGCTCTGAACATCTGCGTCAGCGCAGCGAAAGCCGGCAACGTCTGCGGCATCTTCAGCCTGGAGATGAGCCGGGAACAGGTTGCCATGCGCATACTGGTAGCCGAGTCCGGGGTCGATTCCCACCGCCTGCGGCTGGGGCTGCTGTCCGAGCAGGAGGAGAGCATCATCGCCAACGCAGTAGGCGCCCTCTCCGGCCTGCCCATTTACATTGACGATACCCCGTTCCAGACCGCCATGGAAATGCGGAGCAAGGCCCAGCGGCTGAAGCTGGAACACGGGCTGGATTTTCTCGTGGTGGATTACCTGCAACTGGTGCAGGGACAGGGCAGCCGACGGGGGTACGGCGAAAACCGGGTTCAGGAAATCAGCGAGATTTCCCGATCGTTAAAAGCCATGGCCCGGGACTTGGAGGTGCCGGTGTTCACTTGCTCCCAGCTCAGCCGCGTGGTGGAGAATCGCCCCGGCCACCGTCCGCAGCTTTCCGACCTGCGCGACAGCGGCAGCATCGAGCAGGACGCCGACGTGGTAATGTTCATTTACCGCGAAGACCGCAACTTTACCGAAGAAGAATGGGAGCAGCACGCGCCGGGCCGCCCCTACCCGCGCAACATCGCCGAGCTGATTGTCGCCAAGCACCGCCACGGGCCCACCGGCAGCTTTCACCTCTATTTTCGGGACAATCTGATGCGATTCGACGAGCTGATGCGCTACGAAGAATCAGTGGCGTAAATGGCGCGGCCGGGCCGGATGGAGCCACTCCCCCGAAACGCCCGGCGCATCCCAACGCCGGCCGCTCTACTTGGCCCGTGGCTGGCCGAGATTGACAACCTGGCCGAACTGAAACTCCTCCTCCGCGTCGTAGCCCTGCTGTACGAAAAACCCACACGCAGAGACATACCCCCATCGTTGTCTCTGGACGACCTGCTGGACGACGAAGTTCTGGGGCAAGCGGCTCCGTCTCCATCGCGCAACGACACTGGCGCCCGGCGCGCCTTGGCGGCGTGTTTGTCGCGGCGAACTTTGGCTGCCGCCCGGGTCGGCGGTGAAGTGCGCATCTGGCTCAACGACGAACTCTGTCGCAGCTATCTGGAAAAGGCGCAGCTGTCCCCACTGAGACCCGCTGACGTGTCGGGCGCAGATTCCGAAGAAAAGCCGTCAATTGATGACCACAGCGCAATCCCCGCGCCGCCGCCCCGTGCTAACATATTCACACTGTACGAGCAGCACATCGGCGCCTTCGGCCACGGCATGGCGGAACAGCTGCGGGCCGCCGAAGAAGAATACCCGACCAGCTGGATAGAAGCGGCCTTTGAAATTGCCGCCGAGCAGGGCGCACGGAGCTGGAACTACGTTCATGCTATCCTGAACGGGTGGAAGCAGAGAGGAAAATCCGACCTGGAATACGGTCAATACCATGACGATGGAAAGCCTGGGCGCCATTCTGCACCGGATCGCCGAACGGGGTACTTGGAAAGCTACCGACGACGCCACGGACGCTCGCCGTGGGAGTCCGACGGAACCACCGGCTGATGTCTGTCAGGTTTGCGGCGGCGCCGGATGGCTGACTCCGCCGGTTGACGTAACGCATCCCGACTTTGGCAAAGCCATTCCCTGCCAGTGTCAGCAATCGGACGCCGACCGACAGCGGCGAATCGCTGCCCTGGAACGCTACAGCAACCTGGGCGCGCTGCGGACGGTGAGTTTTACCAACGTCCCCCAAGGTGGCCCTGAGGCCGACGCCGCCAACCGCGCCGCCTACGCGGATGCCCTCCACGCCGCCGAGGAATACGCGGCAAACCCACACGGGTGGATTACCTTCGCCGGCCCCAGCGGCAGCGGCAAGACCCGCCTCGCCGCCGCCATCGCCAACCGATGCATCGAGCTGGACCGCCCGGCGCTTTTTATCACCGCAGCCGATTTGCTGGACTATTTAAGGGGAGGATTTGACGATGACGCCGAAGCCCCTTTCAGCGACCTGTTCGAGCAGGTTCGCAACACTCCCCTGCTGGTTCTCGACGACTTGCCCACCCGTCCGGCCACGCCTTGGACGCAGGAGCGTTTGTTTCAACTGCTCGCCTGGCGACATTCGGCTCGGCTCCCTACCGTAATCACCCTGCGCGGAGACCCGAACCGCTTGGACGATTTCCTCCGCACTCGGATTGAGTCGCCCGACGGATTTGCAAGACTCTACCGCCTCGGCCGGGTCGGCGGCGTGGCCGGGCGCGCGCTGGGGGTAATTCCGCCCAACATGAAGCGGCGGATGACTTTCGCGGCATTCAACCCGGACGGCAACGGCGGACTGGCCGAGGATGAAAAACTCAGTTTGCAGTCGGCAAGAACCTACGTGCAACGGTGGGCCAATGACCCCCACGGCTGGCTGAGCCTCCACGGGCCTTATGGCGTGGGCAAAACTCACCTGGCCGTGGCCGCCGCCGCCGAGCGGGAAAAGAGCGGCGACGCTGTATTCTTCGCCACCGTCGCCGACCTGCTGGATTACCTCCGTGCCACCTTTGCCCCCGACAGCCCAATCACCCACGACGACCTGCTGGACCACATCCGCACTGCCGACGTGCTGGTGCTGGACGATATGGGCGCCGAGCGAAGCACTCCATTCGCCGAGGACAAGCTCTTTCAAATTGTCGGCTACCGCTACGAGGAGCGTCTCCCCACCATCATTACCACATCGCACCGGATTGAAGAAATCGCCGCCGCGCGCCCGCGCATCGCTTCCCGATTGCAAGACCCCCTGGTCGTGACCGAATGGCCGATAGAAGCGCCGGATTATCGCCGGGGCGGAGCGCGTCGCTGAATACGAATCCACCAACAAACAAACGGAGGGAATACCATGACCACTATCACTGAACGCCCGCAAATCCAGTGCCGCTTCACCGACCGCGCCGGCAACCAGTGCCCTCTGCCGGCCATGCCCGGCCTGGAATACTGCAAGGTGCATACCCCCAAAGAGTAGCCGTCCCGCCTCGCCTGACCGCGTGATCCAGGAGCCTGTCCCTTTATGCCAAACTCTCCAGCCAACCACAACAGCGATACCCCGGCAACCTTTCAATTCGACGACTGGAACGCGGCGCAGGAATACTATGCCGCCAGCGGCCTTGCCGACGGCTTGCCCGTCGTGCCTCCCACGCCCGACCGAGTGCAGGCGATGCTGGACTACGCCGGCGTGTCCGCCGACCACGACCTGGGCACGGAAGTTATCCGGCAAAAGCGATTCACGGCGGGCAAGGCTGCGGTCAACGCGGTAATGGCCGGCTGTCTGCCGGAGCATTTTCCGGTAGTGCTGGCCTCCCTGTCCGCCATTGCCGACCGCTCATTCAACCTCCACGCCAGCAGCACCTCCACCAACGGAGCAACGGTTCTGACGGTAGTGAGCGGCCCCTATGCCGACGCCATCGGTATGAACGGCGGCGTGGAGATGATGGGGAACGGCAACCGGGCCAACGCCGCCATCGGCCGGTCGGTCAACCTCTTCAAAGCCAACTTCTACGGCTCGGCTCCGGCGGTGATGGACAACAGCACCTTCGGACATCCGGGCAAAATCACGTTCTGCTTCCCGGAGAACCTGGCGGTAAGCCCTTGGCCGTCATTGGCATCCGAGATGGGTTACGGCGACGATGCCACCATCGTTGCCGCCTTTGCCACGCTGGCGCCTTTACAGGTTACGCTCCACGGCGACCGCAATCCGGCCGACTTTCTGACCACCGTCGCCCACGCCATGCTGGCCTTTGGCCCGGGTATGCCCGAGGTCATCTGCGTCATCAGCCCGGAGGCAATGCTGCATATCGCCGAAGCCGGCTGGCCCCGGCGGCAGGTTTCCGAGTTTCTGCATCAAAAGGCGCAACTGCCAGCGGCGGAGTGGATGCGCTGGCATCGCATGGGCCACGAGCTGGACCACGACCGCCCGGTTCCGGTGGTAGCTGACGCCGACCGCATCACCGTATTGCCGGGTGGAGGGATGGCCGGCGCATTCATCAGCCTGATAAGCACATGGGGCAGCAGCCGCTCAGTGGTGCGGCGGGTGCAAGTACCCTAACGGATTTTAGTCGGGAAAGATAACCACAGGAGGTTACGCAATGGCCACAAACATCGGCTCAATAATCACCCTTGACCCGCGGGACGACGGCCCGCAAGCCCCGGCCCGGCTGGCGCAGCGGCCGGCGACGCTGGACGGTAAAGTCATCGGGCTGTTCGCCAACAATAAGCCGCACTCCGAGGATTTGCTGCGACGAATCGCGGCCATCATCGGCAAGCGCTACGCCGTCGCCGGCACGGTAGAGCACAACAAGGGCGGCTGGCAATGGCCGGCGCGCATTGAGGACTTGCAGCGCACGGCGCAAAGCATCGACGTGGCAATACACGCTACGGCGGAATGAGGATCCTGCACCGCGTGCAGTGTGCACGACGCAATGGAAACCGAGCTGCTGGGCATCCCCTCCACCGTGTTGACCACCCGTCCTTTCATCAGCCAGGCGCGCGCCATGTCGCGGATGCGCGGCGACCCGGAGTACGGGCTGGCAGTCATTGAACACCCCATCGTCACCCTGAACGACGCCGAGCTGTCGGAGCGCGCGGCAGCGGCAGCCCCACAGGTGATTGCATGCCTGGTGGACAGGTAGGATAGGCGAGTATGCTAGAATGAGAACGTCAGCGTTGCCAAACGAATTGGCCGAACGCGGAATCTGGTGGCAGGTCGCCGGCTTCGCTTTGATAGGCTGCGCCAGTTTGGCAATTCTACAAAAATTCGCCGGCTCAGAAGCACGGGCGTATCAGTATTTTGATACCGCCGTCACGTGGCTGTACTGGGCGTTTGTGGTACCCTTGGCCGGCTCGTTCGATGGAGTACGGAGAATGTTTGAGAAAAGGTCCGAAATCCGGCGCGCAGTACGGGAAAAGATACGCGAGGAGGGTCGTCAAGAAGGCCGCGCGGCAGGGCGTGAGGAAGGCCGCGCGGCAGGACGTGAGGAGGGCCGCCGCGAAGAAAAGCGGCGTTTGCGCAACGCGCTGCGTGGATTGCTGGCGCAGGAGGACAGTAACGGCGCCGCTACGCTCAATATCACGCGGGAGCAGTTTGAGTCTCTCCTGAACGGCGACCCGGAATGAGCCCGCCATATCTATGCTGGGCGGAGCTATAAGGGGCGAATGGCCATTCGCCCCTGCAACGTCCGTATGGGCGTGGCTGAACTACAGCGGCAGGTACACCGCTTCGCCGGTTTGGGCGCTCATCGTTACGGCTTGCGTCCACTCCATGTAGTGCACGCCGACGTTGAACGGCGTCCGCAGCACCGGGGCGCCGTCGCGGATGGAGGCGATGAATTCCTGTTCTACCGACCAGGAGTAGCGGCTCTCCGGCGGGTTGGCAATCTCCTGTAACTCGGAGTCGCCCCGCTTGCCTCCGAAGACGCGCATCTGATTATCCACGTGGACAGTGCCCTCAGTTCCGTAGAGCCACACGTCGTTGCCCGGCGACAGGCCGGCGCAGGCGCTGAACCGCAGGTGGGCGTTGGCCCCGTTGGCCAGACGGCACAGTATGTCCACCGTGTCGGGCACCGTTACGGAGCGCCAGTTGCCGGCGTCGTCTCTGCGGTGGGGCACGGAGATTTTGCTCATCGCCATCACCTGCGTCGCCCGTCCTACCCACCGAATCATCGCCTCGTACCAGATGCCCATGTTCAGGATGTTGAAGCCGCTCATATCCCGGTCTTGTCGCCAGTGCAGCGTGGAATCACGGTCAACGAACCCGGTGAGGGACTGCACCTCGACGGATACCAACTCGCCCAGGAACCCTTCGGACACCAGGCGAATGAGCAGGTCGTCGATGCCGAATGTCATCGGAGAGGGCACAATCTGCGCTATCCGGTCGGGGCATTGCTGGGAAAAGGCGAGCATTTCGTGGGCTTCAGAGGCGGACATAGCCATGCGGGCCTCGCAAAGCACGTGCTTGCCCGCCGCCAGCGACGCCATCGTCAGCGTCCGGTGCATATACGGCCAAGTGCCGATGCACACGGCGTCCAGGCTTTCGTCTTCCAGCAGATCTTCCCATTTGTCGTACACGGTGGGAATGTTAAAGGCGTCGGCAACGCTCTGGCCGGACTCGCGCGAGCGGTTGGCGACAGCCCCGATTTCCACGCCGGGCGAGCTGTGGAAACCGGGGATATGCCGGTCTCGTGTGTTGCGGCCGGCTCCAATCAGACCGACGCGGACGGGTTCAATTGCCACGGTAGCACCTCCAGCGCCGGCGGGATTGTCAGCATCGGCGCAGCGGTATGATTATAGGGTAGAGGTTGCGCCCGGTCAAAAGGCCCGGTTTCAGGGTAGCCTCTCACTTCAGACAGCGCCAAAACCACACCGGGCAGCCCCGCGACCCGGCTGCCGCCGAGATAAATCCTCCCTAACCCAGTGAAGCCCCTCCGGCGCCGACTATGTCGCCTCCGGCTTAGCAAAACTCCATCGGTTCAGCCCCACCAAGCTCCTCGCAAGCACGGGGCGTTGGCGTCGGCGTAGTCGCTTTATTCGCGCTTGGCCTCGCTGTCGGTGTCGGTGTGGCTGTCGCCGGTTGCGTAGGCGCCGGCGATGACGTTGCTGTCGGTGCCGGAGTTGTTGTCGCCGGTTGCGTTGTCGGCGTGGACGTCGCCGGTTGCGTAGGCGCCGGCGATGACGTTATTGTTGGCGTGGCCGTCGCCAATTGTGTCGGCGCCAGCGTAGGCGCTGCCGTCGCCGGCTGTGTCGACGTTGGCGTTCCTGTCAGCGGCGCCGATGGCGTAGCTGTGGGCGGCAGTGGCGCCGTCGCTGAAGGTAGCAAAACAGGCGAGGTAGCCGTCGGCTCCGGCGTCCCAGCCAACAGCAGCGCCGTTACCGTAGCCATAACGTCCGGCGTCGCCGAAGGCAGCAAAGCAGACGAGCCGGCGACCGGCTCCGGCGTCCCAGCCAGCAGCAGCAGCGCTAACGCAGCCATAACGTCCGGCGTCGCCGATGTGAGTGTTTCGGTAGGCGGCGGCGCCGGTGTTTCGGTAGCGCTCGCTGCCTTCACGGCAGCGTCAATGGTAGCTTGAGAATTCGGAGCAGATTCGGCATCGTCGCCTCCGCCGGAAGCGCAGCCCATTATTCCAACTATTAGCAAGCCGGCGGCCAGGCCGAGCAAAACAAACTTACGGGCCATCAAAACCTTCCTCCGAGAGGACACCTTGCGTAGTCTCCAGGGTTCGCCTCGGAACCCACAAAGCCCATAGTAACACGCCCCTATGCCGGCCTGCCTGTTCTACGGCTCTCCGTTTTCACGTCCGTTACGAACATTAACCGCTGCCGCCATCCCCCGCCCTATCGGCAAAACGGTAGCCCTGTACGAAGATAGTCATTGATGCTGACGTCACGCAAGGCGGCCGGCACGCACCCGGTCAGTGAGTTGCCCATGAGATAAATCAGCGTCAATTCGGTGAGGTTCCCCAGCTCTTGAGGTATCTGACCTGACAATCCGTTACGGTAGAGGGACAGATTTTTCAAATTGCCCAGGCTCCCTAGCTCCCTAGGTATCGTACCTCCCAGAGGGTTCAGGTGGAGGTACAAGTTTACCAATTTGCGGAGGTTACCCAACTCCCTCGGTATCCCGCCCGTCAACTGGTTATTGGATAGCCCCAAGTTTTTCAAGTTATCCAAGTTCCCCAGCTCCTTCGGTATCTTACCACTCAACTGGTTGTTGTCGAGCCACAACGTTACCAAATTGCTCAGGTCCCCCAGTTCCTTCGGTATCTCACCGTTCAACCGCTTAGTGTCGAGTGACAATACGGTGACACAATCCTCGTCGTTAGTGCGGACCCACTCCCATTCTCTCAATGGTTTGTCAGTCCCCCAATTGCGGCTGCTCGTCCAGCCACCCCTACTGCCGCCCGTCTCATTGTAAAGCTTGACCAACACCGCCCGGTCGTCAACATCGCAAACACGGCGCGCCGGCGTTGGAGTGAGGGTCGGAGTGGGTGTCAGCGTAGCCGTAGCCGTCGGAGTTGGCGAGGGCGTGGCCGTCGGTGTCGCTGTCAGCGTCGGAGTTGGCGTAGCCGTAGCCGTTTGAGTCGGCGTAGCCGTCGCGGTAGCCGTCCCTGTCCCCGTCGGCGTGGGTGTTAGTGTAACCGTCGCAGTAGCCGTAGCCGTTCCCGTCGGTGTAGCTGTCGGCGTGCTCGTAGCCGTCCCCGTTGACGTGGGTGTTAGCGTAGCCGTCCGAGATGGCAGGGTTACCGCAGTGGCTCCCGGCGCCGGCGTAGCTGTCGCAGTTGGCGTTGGCGTAGTTGTCGCAGTGGCTCCCGGAGCCGGGGTAGCCGTCGGCGTGGGCGTAGTTGTCGGCGTGGGCGTAGCCGTCGGTGTCAGCATGAGAGTAGTCGTCCCAGTCGGCGTGGGCGTGGGCGTAGCTGTCGGCGTCGCAGTTGGCGTAGCCGTCCCGGATGGCGAAGTTGCCGCAGCGCCTCCCGGCGTTGGCGTCATTGTCGCGGTAGCTGTTGGAGCGCTTGTCGCAGTGCCCGACGGAGATGCTACGCTTGTAGCAGTTATCCCCAGCGTTGGCGCGCTTATTGGCGTCGCGGCTATGCCGGCCGGCTCCGTCCGAGCCGGGGTTGCTGGCATAGCTGTCGGGACGATGGTTGCCGTCTGCGCCGGGGTTGCCGTCGCTGTCGGGGTTGCCGGCGCAGCGATCGGAACGGCGGTTGCCGTCAGCGCGGCCGGCGTGTGGATCGGGAAAGGCGCGCCGAGAGTAACCGGCCCGAAGGTAGAGCCGGGCGCGGCGGACGCGGCGGGCGTGCCCGTCGGGTCAAGCGCAGCGTTCAGAACGGCTACCGTCGGAAGCGCCGCGAGCGACCCATCCCCCTCCTCACAGGAAGACAGCAGGTATGCGGCCAGCCCCGCCAACAGCAGCAAAAGCAGACCAATCAGCAAGAACTTCAGCCATCCGGGAACGCGCCGCCGCCGACCATTCCCATCATCATCTCCCCCACCGGCGTCATTCGCCCGGTCATCCCCATCATCGTCTCCCCAACCGTCGCCATCGCCGCCCGCCCCGCTATCGCGCTCGTCATCGCGCTCATCATATGTAATGTAGTGCCTTATCATAGAGCAATGCCCTAAACTCGCCGCCGGCTCCCATCAATTCTGAAAACGCCACCGGTCCCGTTATGCTACGAATAAGCACACCTACCGCAGAAACACCCCGAAAACGCCCCGATTCTACCACCGAACCCCACCGCCGCATAGCCGCCGCGCCCATATCCCCATTCTTCACCCCTACCCCCACCGCCATCCCCAACACCCGGCGGCTGACGCGCTGCTGCAACACCACATCCTCGTACCCCCATCCCCCTCTCACCATCGTTCCAACCAAAAACCGCAACCCCAACCCCCGCTACGGCGCCCCCCACACCCCAACCCCCAAATCCTGAAAATCCCAAAATCCGGTAAATCCTGATTCTGACAACCGCAACAGCACAACCCAAGCTCCCATGGAGCCAGCCAGCCCAGTGCTACACTGTATAGCCGAAAGGCTCCACTGACCCACATCCCACTCCAATGCCTGATAACCGCCGCGCCGCCACCCATGCCGACTCCATGGGCGTCGCCCCCATGTGGCTGCTGCTCCTGCGGATGGCTTTCCCGCCAATGCTGGCCATCATCGTAATGGCCCTTTACAGCATCGTCGACCGCGCCTTCGTCGGCAATGTCATCGGCGTGGATGCCCTCAGCGGACTGTCCGCCGCCTTCCCGGCCCAGATGGCCGCCGTCGCCCTGGGCCTGCTCACCGGCCTGGGCGGTATGTCCGTCGTCTCCCGCGCCCTCGGCGCCGGCAACCCTGACCTTGCTTCCCGCGTCATCGGTTCCTCCCTCGCCATCCTGACGCCGGTCTATTTAGTTATCGCCATAATCGGCCTGATTCGCTTGGACGACCTCATAACCCTCATGGGAGCCTCCCCCGGCACTGCCGACTACGCCCGCGATTACCTGGTCATCATCCTCCCCGGCGGCTGCCTCACCATGCTGACCGTAACCGCCAATAACCTCTATATGGCCGAGGGCCGTCCCGGCGCCGCCACCATCGTTCTGGCCGGCGGCGCTATTGCCAACGTCATCCTCGACGCCCTCTTCATCCTGGTATTCGGATGGGGCATCACCGGCGCGGCGGCGGCCACCGTCGCCGCCCAGGGCTTGGCCTTTCTCTACACCCTGTGGTTCTACCTCTCAGGGCGCAGCGCGTTGAGCATCACCGCCGACGCCTTGCTCCCCCGTTTCGGCCTGGCCCGCGAGATTCTCGCCCTCGGCTTGCCCATCTGCATCATCGAAATCGCCCGCTCCATCGTCGTCGTAGTCATCAACAACATCCTCGGCCGGTACCCGGATGGCGACGCTTACATCGCCCTCTTCGGCGCCATCAATGCCGTGTTGGAGTTCGCCCTAGCCCCGTTCATCGGTGCCGCCCTGGCCTATCTCCCTCTGGCCGCCTACAACTACGGCGCCCGCAACTACCGGCGCGTCCGGCAGGCCATCTGGCAGAGCTGTCTGGGCGCAACCGTCGCCGGAACCGTAATGATAGCTGCGCTGCTCCCCCTCTCCGGACGCATCATCGGCCTGTTCGCCGACCGCGACGCCCTCCCTCCCGAGGCTGCCGATGCCCTGCGCGTCGTTCTGCTCGCCCTGCCCATCGTCGGCATCGAGTTCGTCAGCTCCATCGCTTTCCAGGCTCTGGGCAAAGCCTGGCCGTCGGTAGTCCTGACCATAACCCAGCGTGTTGCCCTGCTGTTGATGTGGGTGTTCGCCCTGTCGGAAACGCTGGGCGTCTGGGGCGTTTGGTGGTCATTCCCCGCCACCGACATCAGCGCAATGCTCCTGGGCATCGGCGCCCTGGCCCTGGTCTGGCATCGCGTTGCCCGCTGGGGCGATGCCGACTCCAGCCGCAAAGCCGCCAACTTTGACACCGCCGCCGGCCCGCATTAGCATTGCCCCAACCTGCATCAGCATCTGACTATCACCCTATCACCTCTTCAAAACCCCATCAGCCAACGGAGGCCAACCCATGCCCATGAATGCAACCGCTGTCTCCCACATCGCCGTCTGCGTCCGCGACCTGGACGAATCCCTCAAATTCTACCGCGACATCCTCGGCATGACCGTAACCGTCGACCGCGTTCAGGACACCTCCACCGGCGGCCTCCCCCACGTGTACGCTCACCACCGCGTCACCCGCTCCGCCAAGCCATCCTGTCCTACGGCGACGGCGCACTCCCCACCCTCGTAATGACCAGCCATCCCGGCGACGACCCCGACGGCGCTCCCATCAAACTCGACCAGGTCGGCATCAGCCACATCTCCTTCACCGTCCCCGATGTCAAAGCCCTGGCCGACGAACTAATCGCCGCCGGCGTCGCCCTGGCCTGCCCTTTGGACGGCTTCACCAACGCCGACAGCCAAGTGTCCAGCATCTTCGTGTACGACCCCGACGGTATCCTGGTCCAATTCGACAGCGGCTCCGGCGGCTGACCAGCTCGCGGATTTTCCTGATGCCATCCTGCCCGACTTCCCCTCTCTGTCTCAACCAACCGGCCCGGCGCGTAGTACAATGAACCAGGACCATGACGACGGCCGGGAGGCTATCTAGGGAATCAATAGAGAAGACCGCCGTTTGTTCCAAGCCTTGGCGCTTATCGGCGGCAGCGCCGGCTCCATCGCAGTCACTGTCCTGCTTCTGCAACATCACCCCGAAACCCAAACGCCGGACGAACTGGCGCTCAACATTCTACTGGCCATCGGCGCCGGTTTCGTCGCCGCCGGCTTCATATCATGGTCCGTAGTGCAAATTAAGGAGTTGACGATGGCAATCGCAGATTGGATTAGAGAGGCTACCGAAAAACGGCGCCGCCAAATCGCCGACGAAGCCCTCGCACGAGGCCGCAGAGAAGGCCGCGACGAAGCCCTAGCGCAAGGCCGCGAAGAAGGGCGTAAGGAAGGCTACCAAATCGGTTACGCCGATGGCAGTCAGGGCAAACCCATGCAACCCCCGTCCGAAAACCCCGAACAATCATCCTGCTGAATCCCTCCTACCGCATTGATGCCAACCGCCATATAAGGCAGCAGCCATGGCAATCGCCGACTGGCTTCGGGAACACACCGCTCGCAGCCTCGCCAAATGGGAAGCGGAAATGCGCACCAGACGTCTTGAGGCCGAGCGCGCCAATAGCCGGGCCTACCAGGCATCCTATAACCGGGGTTACAATGACGCTATGCAAGGCAAACCACGCCTGCATTACCACGGCAAAGGATCCTTCACCATGCCCATGAACGCAACCGCCGTCTCCCACGTCGCCGTCTGCGTCCGCGACCTGGACGCCTCCCTGCGCTTCTACTGCGACATCCTCGGTATGTCCATCGTCAGCGACGTCATCCAGGACACCACCACCGGCGGCCTCCCCCACGTGTACTCCCACCGTCGCAGCGCCCGCCGCCAGGTTCGCCTCGCCTACGCGCACGGCGCCAAGCCCACCCTCACCATGACCAGCCACCCCGGCGAAAACCCCGACGGCGCTCCCATCAAACTCGACCAGGTCGGCATCAGCCACACCTCCTTCACCGTCCCCGACCCTAAAGCTCTCGCCGAAAGCCTGTCCGAACAGGGCGTTCCCTTGGCCGCCCCCCTGCCGGTTTGGACCAACCCCCAGGGCAAAGTCAGCAGCTTCTACGTGTACGACCCCGACGGTATCCTAATCCAGTTCGACGCCGGCGATTAGCCAACAATCAACGGAGGGCTCCCCATGTCCCAATTTCAGAAAATCACCCCGTTCCTCTGGCTCGACGGAACCGCCCGCGAAGCCGCCGATTTCTACGTCTCAATCTTCCCCAACTCCCGCATCGTGTCCAGCGACACCTTCGGAGACGGCCCCGCCGCCGGCAGCTCCACCGTAGTTTTTGAACTGGATGGCGTAGAATTCGTATCCTTTGACGGCCGCCCCGCCTTCGAGTTCTCCCCCGCCATATCCTTCATGGTCTCCTGCGACACCCAGGCCGAAATTGACCACCTTTGGGAAAAACTCACCGACAGCGGGACAGAAGTCCAGTGTGGCTGGCTGCAAGACCGCTATGGCGTATCCTGGCAGATAATCCCCTCCGACCTGCCCGCCTTGCTCATGTCAGGCCCCAACGCCAACCGCGTCATGGACGCTGTCCTCCAAATGAAAAAACTCGACATCCGGCAGATCCGCCAAGCCGCCCAGGAAGGATAGCCGATATGCCCCACCACTACGACGCGCACGACCACGACAAACTGCTCCGTTGGCGCGACGACCTCCGCTCGGCGCCCGCCTCCGCCAACGATTTCCCGGCTATGGCGCTGTTCCTGGTCAAGCCCCAGGCCACCGGCTCCCACGATATTTTCCGCCGCTACCGCGCCGAATTCGAGCAGCGCAACGCCCCTTTCGCCAGCCTCGTCATTTTTGGAATGCACGGCGTATCCGACACCGTGCGAAACCTCCTCGCCCAAGCCGCCCTCTCCGAATCCGACCTACCCGTAATGCTCCTCGCCCCCGCCGACCAACCTGACTCCGTCACCGCCGTCCAACTCCCTCCTGGCGAAAGCCTGGAGGGCGGCGACGACCCCAACGACGACGGAACCTGCGACTACCTCGCTCCCTGGCAGGACATCCTCGACCGCATCCGCATCACCCGCCGTGGCCGCCCCCTGCGTCTAACCGGCGTTCAGGGCCGCCAGCTCAACGGCCCCGATTTGCGCCAACTGCCGGATGCCGCCCTGCCTACCCCGGCGTCAGCGCCCTCCTAGACTTCCCGATTAGACGCTTCTTGCCTACCCCCGTTACATCACGTCCCGTTGAACCTTCTGTTTCGGCGACCTGACTAGCCGCCTCCGCCATCCCCGTCGGCGTCATCACCACGGCCGGATGATTCGCCAAATCCTGCGCCGGCATTATCGACTCCGTGCGCAACGCCCGCGGCCAGAGCATTCACACTCCCCACGTCCCGTTCCACGATGCTGACTCGCTTAATCCCGCCGACATTGCCGCCAGCATCATCGCTGCCACACCCGCCGCTGCTGCGACAATCATCAGGCTTATACAGCCCCAGCAGCGTCCCCTCGGCGATAGCCTGCCCTGATTCATAGGCGTCCAGCCCGCCAATCCCGGCTCCGTGCGCAATAGTGGCAAACTCCGACACGCCCCTATCTCGCAGGAACCGCGCCACGTCTCCGCTCACCCGACGCACGACTGCCGCGTCAAAATCGTCCGCCTTGCCCAAACCCGCCACCGCCACCAGCTTGGCCGGTATTCGTCCCAGGGTATCCACCGGCGCAACTTCCCCAAGCTCCCCTCTAATCTCGCCGTCGGCAACCAAAACGGAAATCGCCCCATCCAACGCCCGATTTACCGCCCCTGTGGCCCCGGCGGGGCGTGTCACCCCCTGAAACAAGTTGACCACCAAAGCCGCCGTCTCAAAATCCGTCACGTCTCCGACAACCACGTCAATCCTCGTTGGCATTATGCCCCTCCTTTGCCGAATTTCGGACAGCCCCGTGGCCAAGTTCACATTAGCGCAGCAGGTTGAGAAAATCCATTAGACCCAGCCCCAACAGCCCACTCCACTACCTCCCTCAACGCTCCCTCCACATCCTCCGGCCCCTCCACCAGTATATGCGGCCCCGGCGCCGGCTCATCCCCGGCTGCCATCCGCGCGTACACCTCCCAGCCCGCATCGCTCTGCGCGGCGTCCCCGATTCCCGCCGCCCGCTCCGCCAACCTCTGCCGCACCAACCTCGCACTCGCGGTGAATCGGATGATAACCTTCTCAACCCCGGCTGCGCGCGCCGCCGCATACAACGGCGCGCGCGCATTCTCATTCAAGTTAGTGGCGTCAAACACCACCGAATACCCTTCTCGCAGATACTCCAGCGTCAGCGCGTGCATCGCCGCGAAAACCCGCTGATGCTCCCGACGGCTGTACTGCGGACGCGCCACCAGCAGCTTCCGCGTCCGGTCGCTGTTCAGCCACGCGAACGGCGCCCGCGCCGCCAGCTCCCGAGCAAAGTACGACTTCCCGGTACCCGGCAGCCCGCACAGTATCACCAGCGCGGGCGACGCCGTCCGTTCCGGCAGCTCATCGGAAAAAGCGGCCCTCAGCAGCGGCAAATCCGCCGGGCGCAACCCTCCGGCCGTCCAGAACCTTCCGCTATTCCCCAACGCCGCGCCGGCCAATGTCGCCAACCTTCATGCGCAACTCAAAAAGCGGCCTACAGCAACACCCGGCTGACCACCGTTTGCACTAACACCAGAATAACCATCACCACCAGCGGGCTGAAGTCAATCATACCCGTCTGTGGCAGCATACGTCGGATTGGCCCCAGCACCGGCTCAGTGAGGCTGAACACCACCTCATACAACTTGACCAGGACATCCGGCGCGCCGCCGCCCTGCATCCCCATGTACTGCACCACCAGGCCCAGGATAATGCGCGCCAGCAAAAGCAGGTAGCACAGCGTTATGAGTAGATTGAAAAGCTCTCCCATAACTGCTTCACAAAATGGACGAGAACCTAGTCCTGCCCCAGCCGGATGGATTTCAAATAAGCCGCGTTCACCGCCTCCACCAGCGCCGCCGGCACCCCGGCCCGTTCCAACGCCTGCACTCCCTCCGCGGTAGTCCCCCCCGGCGACGTAACCATATCCTTCAACTCCGCCGGATGCTGTCCCGTTTGCAGTGCCAGTTCAGCGCTCCCTTTCACCGTCTGCAACGCCAGCCGTCGCGCCACGTCCCTGGGCAGGCCCACGTACACCCCGGCGTCAATCAGCCCTTGCAATATCAGGAACACGTATGCCGGCCCGCTCGCGCTCAACGCCGTTGCCATGTCCAGATACTTCTCATCGTCAACGTAAATCTCATCGCCAATGGTGGACAGTATCGTCGACGTAGCCTCCCGGTGCCTCTGGCTCACCGTCGCCGCGCACGTCCACATCGTCATCCCCTCGCCAATCTGCGCCGGCGTGTTCGGCATCACCCTGATGATGCCGTCGTGCCGCATCCCCTCGGCCAGCGCCTTAATCCGCGTACCGGCCACAATTGACATCACCGACTGGCCGTCCGCGAATTTCCCGCCAATATCCGCATACACCTTCGGCAAGTCCTGCGGCTTCACCGCCATCACCGCCATATCGCAGGCCTCCACCACCGACCCGTTGGATTGAGACACCCTCACCCCATACCGTTCTGCCAGATAATCCCGCCGCGCCGCCACCGGCTCGCCGACTGTCACACCCCCAGCCTCGGCAACGCCGCCGTCCAGCATCCCCCCCAGGATTGCCTCCGCCATCGTTCCCCCGCCAATAAACCCGATCTTCATCGCCTTATCCCCCCTTCTCCGCCGCCGGCCGGTCCGCCGACCCGTGCATCAGCGAAAATCCCACCTCCGACGCATCGCCTATCGCCAGGCCATCGTTGCCCGTAAGCCGACGCAGCCTCCTCAACTGCATGTTGCTGGTAATCACGAATGGACGCGGCGGAGCAGTCGTCAGACTGTCCAGAAACGGCGCCACGTCCTCAACCCGGCCAATCATATCGGCCAGCTGCTCTATGCCGCGATGATTCTCGTAAAAGTTCTCATGGCCAACCCGGTATGCGTCCGTCATAGCATCAACCTGAGCCGGGTCAAAGCCGTATTCCAGCGCAATCTGAAAACCCACCTCACGAATGTCCTGATGTGAATGGTGCGGCCAGCCTCGTTGTTCTGCGACGGCATTCAGCGGCTGAACCACAGCTCCCCAAGCCTTCTCACCCGCTTGCAAACGGTTGCCCGCTTCCAATTCCTCCCGCGCGTGAATAATCATACGACGGCAAACCCGGCGACGGTCTTCAGCGCTCTGCGAACCGTGCGCCGGTAGGTCCGGTGCGGCAACCATAGCCCTACTCCTCGCCCCAGCCGTCAGTCAGCCCGTCGCCCCGCGCGAACGCCACCGCCATCCGTATCGCCTCTATCATAGAGGTATGATCCGCAACGTTCTTGCCAGCGATGTCAAACGCCGTCCCATGGTCCACCGACGTGCGTATAAACGGCAGCCCCAGGTTCGCCGTAATGCTCTCCTCAAACCCGTACACCTTTACCGGAATGTGACCCTGGTCGTGGTACATGCACAGCGTCGCATCGTACCGACCCTCAATGGCCTGATGAAAAATTATATCCGCCGGCACCGGCCCGATGGCCTGGATGCCTTCCGACTGCGCCTGCCGCACTGCCGGCGCAATCTCATCGGCCTCCTCGCTCCCCAGCAGCCCGCCGTCGCTCCCGTGCGGATTCAGCGCCGCCACCCCGATGCGCGGTTCGGCGAAGCCCCACCTGCGGAAATTATCGTCCGTCAGCCGCAGGTAATCCAGAATCCGCTCCTGCTTCACGTAGTCGCACGCCGCCCGCAGCGAGCGGTGCGTCGTCAGATGCACCACCCGCAGATTCTTCGCCATCAGCATCGTCGCCACCGTCCTGGCCCCGGACAGTTCCTGCAACAGCTCCATATGCCCGATGGCCTCATATCCCGCCATCGCCGCCGCTTCCTTGTTCAGCGGCGCCGTCGCCAGCCCGTCCACCACGCCGGCCATTGCCAGCTGCCCCGCCTTGCTCACCCATTCCATCGCCGCCTTGCCGCAGGCAACGCTGATCTGTCCAACCGTAATGTCCTCCGGGTTCAGGTTTCCGATGTCCACCACGTCAACCGTCGCCGGATCTTCCCCGGCCGTCGCCGGGTCATTCGTGCGGTTGATGCCCATGGGCAGCCCGGTCATTGTCGCCGCCCGTTCCATAGCGTAAGCGTTGCCCACCACCACCGGACGGCAAGCCGCGTAGATGCGCGGGTCGGCCAACGCCTTCACCACCACCTCCGGCCCTATTCCGCAGGGGTCGCCCATACTAATCGCAATGGCCGGCTTTGCCCTGGCTCCGTTCTCAACTTGTGCCATAACTCCCCCGCGCTCGGCTGGCGTCCAATCTCCCAATCGGCGCGCAGCATTATATCATTCCCCTACTCGCACTTGCTCCAGCCGCAAGAGTGGCACGTCAGGCATCCTTCCTGGTTCGCCACGCCGCCGTTGCATTCCGGACATCGCTGCGCGTAAGTCGCCACCGCCCCCTGTGACAGCCCGTAACCGCTCCCGTTGCCTTTGCCATTGCCGTTCCTATTCCCCGGCGGCGAGCCTTCCGGCCCGGACGTTATGCCCATGTCCCCCGGCGACAGAAACGTCTGCGCTTCCGGCCCGTCTCCGCCGTATCCGGGGAACCCGGATGGCAGCGTCAGCTGCACCCCGTCGTGAGCGTTCGCTTCTCCGCTTACCCCCCGCATTATATTGTCCAGCGCTATGGCCACTGCGTCCGGCCCCGACCGCACCAATACTCCGTCGTCCCACGCCGGACAGCAGGTGATGCCCCGCAGCTGCCGGGTCACCTCATTGGCCTCAATCCCGGCCCGCAGCGCCAGCGACACCAGCCTCGACACCGCCTCCAGCAGCGCCGCATCGCAGCCGCCGGCCTTCCCCATCGTGCCAAACACCTCAAACGGCAGCCCCTTGTCGTCCAGGTTCACCGTTACGTACATATTGCCGTGACCCGTGCGCACCCGCTCAGTAATCCCCCGAATCTGACGCGGCCGCTCCCGAGGAATACGCGGCCCCGGAACTCCAACCTCCGCCGCGCTGCTTGACTGGCTGTCGGCTTCGGAGAGTTCCCCCGTTCCTCCCGTGCTCAGCACTTGATCCGCTTTGCTGCCGTCCCGATACACCGTGATGCCCTTGCACCCCAGCGCATACGCCGATTGATACGCCTCGGCAACGTCGGCCACCGTCGCATCATGCGGAAAGTTGATGGTTTTGGACACTGCATTGTCCGTGTACGTCTGAAACGCCGCCTGCATCCGCACGTGCCAGCGCGGATCAATGTCATGAGATACCCGGAACACCTCCTTGACCCACCCGGGCACGTCCAGATCCTCCAGAGAACCCACCGCCGCCAGCTGCTCCATCAGCACCTCAGAGTAAAACCCCTCGTGCCGCGCCACCGCCTCAAAGTAGTTGTTGCCCTCCACCAGCCGCGTGTTGTCCATCACATTCCGCACGTAAGACAGCGCAAACAGCGGCTCAATCCCGCTGGATGCCCCGGCAATTATGCTGATGGTGCCCGTCGGCGCAATGGTAACCGGAGCCGAGTTCCGCAGTCGGCGCGGATTGTCCCCCCGGTTATACGCGCTGCGCTCCCACTCCGGAAACGGCCCCCGCGCCTCCGCCAGCTCCTCAGACGCCCGATAAGTCTCATCTTGAATGAACTGCATCACCCGCTTCGCCAACTCCAGCGCCTCGTCGCTGTCGTACCGAATCCCCAGCTGTATCAGCAAGTCCGACCACCCCATCACCCCCAGCCCGATGCGCCGCGTCTTACGGCTCATCTCGGCAATCTCCTCAATCGGATAGGCATTCATATCGATAACGCAGTCCAGCATATGGACGGCCGTGGCGATTACCTCCCTCATTCGCTGCCAGTCAATCGCCGCGTCGTCATCCGAATAGCGAACCATCCGCGCCAGGTTCAACGACCCCAGGTTGCACGACTCATACGGCAGCAGCGGCTGCTCCCCGCACGGATTAGTGCTCTCAATATCCCCCAGCTGCGGGTTCGGATTGTCCCGATTAATCCGATCCAGAAACACTATGCCCGGATCCCCTGTCCGCCACGCCAGCTCCGTCATCCGCTCAAACACCTCCCTCGCGTTCAGCTGCCCCGTAATCTCCCCCGTCCGCGGATTCACCAGGTCATAATCTTGGCCCTGCTCCACCCTCCGCATGAAGTCCTCGGTCACCGCCACCGAGATGTTGAAATTGCTCAAATGCCGGCCATCCTCTTTGGCCGTGATGAAATCCATCACATCCGGGTGTGTAACGTGCAGGATGCCCATGTTGGCCCCCCGGCGCGTTCCTCCCTGCTTTACCACATCCGTCGCCGCGTCAAAAGCGTTGATGAAACTCACCGGCCCCGACGCTACTCCCCCCGTCGACCCCACCACGTCCCCCTCAGGACGCAGCCGGGAAAACGCAAACCCGGTTCCCCCGCCGCTCTTATGGATGAGCGCCGTCTGCTTCACTTTGGTAAAAATCGAGTCCAGCGAATCCTCCACCGGCAGCACAAAACAGGCCGAAAGCTGCTGTAACTCTCGCCCCGCATTCATCAGCGTAGGCGAGTTCGGCAGAAACTCCAGCCTCCGCATCACTTCGTAAAACCTCTCCTCGCTCGCCGCCCGTTCCACTTCCGTCGCTCCGTACTCCAAATCCGACTGCGAAAGGTTGCGCGCCACCCTGCGGAACATCCCCTCCGGGCCCTCCAGCACGTTTCCCTCCCGGTCCTTGGACAGATACCGACGCTGCAACACCACCCTGGCGTTATCCGTCAGCTCCCCGGTTCGCCCGTTATACGCTTCCGCCACCCCGGCCTCAACCATCGCGTCCCGGATGCGACGCCTTATCGCCCCGGCTAAATCGGAGGGCGATTTCACCTTCATTCTCATCGCGCTGCCAACCACAATTTCCTCCCACTACCCAAATGACCATCGGTCATTTGTCTGTCGTAGGTCGTCTGATGTCCTGCTGATGTTCCGCGGCCCGCCGTCATTAAGGCTACCACACCTCAGACGGCAGGCCGCGCCGATTTCCCCTAACCCGCGCCAGCCCGCCCCATCCGGTTCATCGCCGATAGGCGGGCGGACAAGTCCAGGTCAAACCGCAGCCCCTTGTAAAAGTAAAGCACCGGAACCTCCCGGGCCGGCCTCAGGTCAAACCCGGTCATCGCCGCCGCCGCTTCCTGCATCTTGTGCCAAACGGTAGAGTGATGGGCCGCCCGTCGCGTCACCCTTCGCACCACTCCTACCGTCATCGCTATTCCCAGCCCGGCCAGCGTATCAGCCACCAGGTCGGCAAAATCCTTCAACGCTCCGTCGGCAAACGGATGCGACGCAATCAGCCGCACCAGCAGCCCGTTCCGCGTACTCCGGCAGCTGGCCACCGGAAACGCCGCCTGTAGTTGCCGGGCAATCTGCGACTCGTACCCTTCCGGGCACGGGCCGCAGTTGATTTCAACGTTGTACTGAACTGTCTCTTGCATCTCGCCAAACTCCCTCCATCACGCGAACAGGTCGTCGTCTTCCCGCTCCACCGGCAGGGCCGCCCAGCAGCTCACCAGGCACGCCCGCGCTTCGCGGTCCATATCGTCCTGCAATTCGGCAAAGGGATTCGGTATCCACGAGTCGCCAATGTCCCAGTCGCCGGTCTCCCAGTCCGACGGGACCCACATCCGCCGCAGCATCTCCTCCATGTCGTGAACCCGATTGTTGTGGCTCAACAGCCTGGTGAATGCGGAGTACTGTACGCTGCTGCTCATAATGGTGTTAAACACCTCCCTGATTGGTTGTGCTTGGCGAGCAGATAGCTTTTTTGCCGGTTTGGCTTGACCCCAAGCGCCCGGCAATGGTGGCGATGCCGGCGCGCTCCAAGTCTCAATGTGGCAGTTCGTTGTCATTGTCGTCGCTTTACTTCTTGCTTCGCGCCGCGCCCGGTAGCCCCGGCCCGACGCTGCCGGGTTCGTCGGCTCCCCACTGCCGCAACGCTCAACAGCGGTTCCGGGTTCCCCGCCCGCAGCGTCCGCGCCCGTTCCTCAAAGTCCGCAGCCTCCTGAAAATCGTAATACACCGACGCATACCGCATATACGCCACTTCATCCAGCAGCCGCAGCCGCTCCAGCGCCATCAGCCCCAGCTCCCGCGACTTCACCGTTCCGCTGCCCATTCGTTGCAGCTCCATCTCAATATCATCCACCAGCCGCTCAATATCCCGCTGGGGTATGGGCCGCCGAACGCAGGCCATATCCACCCCGGTCAGCAGCTTCTCCCTACTGAAATCCTCCCGCCGACCGTTCCGCTTCTCCACCAGCAGCGACGGCAGCCTCACCTGCTCATGCGTGGTGAACCGCCGCCCGCAAGACAGGCATTCCCGCCGCCGCCGGATACCCAGCTCGATGTCCCTCGAGTCCGTAACCTTGCTCTGGCCGCTTTCGCAGTAGGGGCACTTCATAGCGCCTGAACCTCTTTTGGTAGGTTTTTCAAACTATTCTTGAAAACGGTATATCTTGTGGTTCCGTGGCATACAACCACAATCCGTTGTGCCGCGATTATAGGCCAACCCCGCAATCTCCTGTCAATGCGTCTCGCAGCGATTTCAAGCGATTTCGGGCAAAAAGAGGCCTCCGGCTCAAATCTTGAGCCGGAGGCCTCCGGAAGCAACCGCGCCGCAGGTTCTAGCGATAGAACCCCCGACGGTTCTGCCGATGCTGCAAAAACGTCGGCAGCTCGTAATCCCGGCGGTCGGGAACCTCCATCTCCCCCAGCAGCCTGGCAATATCGTCCTGCGGCTCCTCCGCCTTCTCCGGAAAGTCCGCCGCCACCATCGTCATCTTCACCTCATCGTCCAAACGGGCGTCCTTATTGGTGCCGAAGATGATGTTGGCGTTAGGATCCGCCAACTCCTCAACCACCGCCGCCGCTTCCTGAACCTCCTGCAACGACAGGTTGTTGCCCCCCGTCAGCACGAACAGAATGCGTCGCGCCCCGTCCAGCGACATATCCAGCAGCGGACTCTCCGTGCACTGCTTCGCCGCCTCCCGAGCCCTTTCCGGGCCTCGGCCCCGGCCTATCGACAGCCAAGCTTGTCCCGCGCCGCTCAAGATGGTCTTCACATCCGCAAAGTCAACGTTGATTTCACCCGGAATCGTCACCACTTCCGCAATCGCGCTGATGCCCTGGTGCAGCACTGAGTCCGCCAGCTTCAACGCCTCCTCCCACGAGTACGAGTCGCTCTGCTCCTCGTTCAAAGCCAGCAGCCGGTCATTGGGAATCACAATCATCGTATCCACGTGGTCCCGCAGCCGCTCCAGCCCCTCCTCAGCGTTGCGACGCCGCGTTTGCGCCTCAAACCCAAAGGGCCGGCTCACCACCGCGATGGTCAAGGCCCCGCTCTCCTTGGCAATCTGAGCCACCACCGGCGCCGCTCCCGTCCCCGTTCCGCCGCCCATGCCCACTGCCACAAACGCCATGTCCGCTCCGCGCACTGCCCTCTCAATATCGGCGCGAGATTCTTCCGCCGCCTGACGCCCCAGCTCCGGCTGCGCGCCGGCACCCAGGCCGCGGGTCAAATTCCGCCCCAGGGCAATCCGGTAGTGCACGTCACAGCGCGCCAGGTGCTGCGCATCCGTGTTCAGCGCGTAGTATTCAACCACCGGCAGCTTGTCCTTATACATACGGCTTACCGCGTTCGACCCGCCGCCGCCTACCCCCATCACCTTGATGAGCGGTACGCCGCGGCCAATCTCGGGAATCATCCCGTCGCCGTTTTCAAACTCGTTGGCCGGCTCCCACGAGGCGGAATTGTCGGGAATTATCATCTTCGTGCTTCCTCCTGATTTCGCGCTCTAGCGCATCGTTGCCTGAATCACTGAATCCCTGTCCAATTTGATTATTCCTTGACTGCGCCGGGCCGTGCAAAGGGACGACGAAACCGTCCCCTCAGCCACCCGCCCTTATCTCCCTCTTCCCTGCCCGCGCTCCGTTGCGTCAAGCCCCGTTCCGACAGACCCTGATGCTTCACCGCCCATTGCAGCGCGCCCAGCGCCGCCGCACACTCCGGAACCCGCAGCGACTCCGGCAATCCCGCGTACCACAACGGCCTCCCCACCCTCACTCCCGTCCGCAGCCCGCGCTCCGTCATCTCCGCAAACCCCGGCATAAGCGACCCGCCGCCCGTCAGCACCACGCCTCCGGGCAACGCTTTCTCCACTTGCGCCTGGCACAGCTCCCCGTGAATCAACTTCAGCATCTGTAGCGAACGCAGGTAAAGCGGCTCGCAAAGTTCCCGCCGCAGCACCGTCCGCCTCGGCTGCATCTGCGTCGCCGGCAGCACTACCTCCTCCTCCGCATCCAGCTCATGCGGCAGCGCGTGCCCATGCTCTATTTTCAGCTCCTCCGCAACCCGGAACGGCGCCCGCAGCGAAACCGCCAGATCCCGCGTCAGCTGATTGCTCCCCATCGCCGTCACCGACGAATAAAACGGCGTCCCGTCCCGATACACCGCAACCTTGATGGTGCCAGCCCCAATGTCAACCACTGCAACCCCCATCTCCCGTTCGTCCGCCGTTAACACCCCTTCTCCCGACGCCAGCGGATGCGCCACCATCCCCTGCGCCCGAACCTCGCACGACTTCAGCGTCCGCATCGTGTTCCCTAATACCAGCGTCCTTCCCCGCACCACGTGCGCCTCCAGATGCAGCTCATTGGCGTTCAGCCCCTTCGGATTCCGTACGCCTTCAACTCCGTCCATCCGGTAGCGCATCGGTATGATGTGCAGAATCTGCTCGCTTTTGCCTTCCAGCTGCTCATCCCACGCAGTGGACGTCCTGCTCATCAATAACCGTAAATGCTCCTCCGTAACCGTCAGCCTCTCTTCACCGCTGCCCAGCATCTCCGACGATGTTCCTCCCGTCAGATGGTCGCCGTTCACCACCACGTAAAAACCGTCCACCGAGTTGCGCCCCATATAGCGCAGGCACTCTTCCAGGCTCCCCCGAACCGCCTCCTTCACCTCGCCGAAGTCGTCAATAATCCCCTGCTGCACTCCCAAAGACGGCGCAGTTCCCACCCCCAGCGGCTTCAGCTCCCCCTCCGGCCCCAAACGGGCCGCAACGGACACAACCTTGCTGGTTCCAATGTCAATAGCTGCGTATATCGATTCCCTTGCCATCTTTTCCCTTCCTTATACCTTCTATCGCCGTTCCGCCACCCGCAGCCGGGCGCTCCGACTCCGGGGGTTCATTGACTGCTCCGCCTCCGCAGGACGCAACGCCTTGCGTCGCGCCACCCACAACCGCGGCTCATGCTCACACACGCAAACCGGCGCCTCCGTCGGGCACACGCAATCCGCCGTCTCCCGGTCCATCCATTCCTTAACTATCCGGTCTTCCAGGCTGTGATAGCTGATTGCCGCCAGCCGCCCGCCGGACGCCAGCAGATCCGTCGCCGCCGCCAACCCTCTCCGCAGATTCTCCAATTCCCCATTCACGGCAATCCGCAGCGCCTGAAAAGTTCGCGTCGCCGGATGTCGCCCTCCCCGTCGGCCGCCCGCCGCCCGCGTTACCACACTGGCCAACTCCCCCGTGCTCACAATCGGCCGGCTCCTCACAATCGCCCGCGCGATGACCCTGCTCCGACGTTCTTCCCCATACCGAAAAATCACATCGGCCAGCTCCTCCTCCCTCAGCGAATTAACCATATCCGCCGCCGTCTCCCCTCTCGGGTCATAACGCATATCCAGCGGCTCGTCACGCCGAAAGGACAAGCCATACCCGGCCCCTTCCACTTGCCGCGACGAAAACCCCAGATCCAGCAGAACCCCGTCCACCTCTGCAATGCCGTACTCCCCTGCAATCCGCTGCATATCCGCATAGCTCCCATGCGCCGCCATCGCCCGCCGCCCATAGCCCCCCATCCGCTCCCGAGACGCCTCCACCGACCGCGGATCCAGGTCAATGCCCAACACAACGCCGTCCGGCTCCGAATGCTGCAATATTCCCAAAGCGTGCCCACCCTCTCCCAGCGTCCCATCCACATAAACGCCGCCCGCCCTAACGGCCAACGACTCCATCGCCTCCGCCAGCATCACCGGGCGATGCGTCGTTTCTCCATCTGTCGCCATCAATCCCCCAGCCGCGCCATTCTCACCCCGGCCAAAGCCCATAGCAGGCCCGCCATCCCAAGCAACCGAGCCTATCCTCATTGCTGTCCCCGGCGCCGTTACCATCTCAAACTGACCCCAATCAAAGCCGTTAAATCTGCGCGCCCGACGCAAAGCCGCCAATCCTGCGCACAAGCCGCAATGTAGCAAAGCCCCGCCACTGCGCGCACATCATCGCAAATGCGTAATTTGACGATTTTTGAAAACTCCCCAAAACCCCTCCAATCCATCGTACCCAAAACCCGCCACCCAGTCACCCACTCCCACCGCCGTCCCGCCCAAACCCGCCCCCACACTACAACCCCAATCCTGCAAATCCCCAAAATACTAGTATTTTGGAACAGCCACGCCGCGGCAGACCGTCAATCCTGGGGCTTACCAAGCCGTGCATCAGCGAGGTCGCCCGCCGCATCCATAGGCAACCCGAACAATTGTCAGGGATAAACTTCGCCGCCTGACCCCGTATTGCAAGGCAGGGTAGCCCGGGCGTCGGCACACCAGCCAACCGAAGTAATCAGGAGTGTATCCTATTATTGACCACGACCACACCGCCGAAGCCCTGAGCCAACTGGCCCGGGATCTGACCGAATTGCAGCCCCACCGGGTAATCGTAGCAGCCTCCGGTGGCTTGGAAACCCCGCTGGTAGCGGAGTTGGGTGCCGCCGTATCCCCGGCAGTGGTGGTCAACTGTAGCCGTCCCACCGACCCGCCACTGGTGGCGGCGCAGCTGGAAGCCCACCGGAATATGCTCAAAGAGCAGGTAGCGGAGCTGGCCCGGGCCATCGCCCAGCCGGTGCAAAGTAACCCCCACTGGCAGAACCGGAGCCGACTGCTGCACTCCATCCTAGGAGTAGGCCCGGTACTGACCTCCACCCTGATTGCGCAGCTGCCGGAACTGGGCCAGGCCAACCACAAAGAAATCGCCGCCCTGGCCGGAGTAGCCCCCTACAACCGGGACAGCGGCCGATGGCGCAGCCGTCGCACTGTCTTGGGAGGGCGTGGACAGCTACGGGCAGCGCTGTACATGGCAACATTGGTAGCAACCCGCTGCAACCCGGTCATAAGAGATTGCTACCAGCGTCTGTGCGCCGCCGGGAAAGCCAGGAAAGTACCCCTGACGGCCTGCATGCGCAAACTGGTCACCATCTGCAACGCCATCGTCAAAACGGGCCTCCCCCGGAACCCACCACCCGCATCACAACCCTAACCACCCATTGACAACCAAGACAGTTGCTGATTCTGACAACCACCCACCCCGGAGCCCACCCCACAGTCACCCCACCGCAAGCCGCCCCCCAATCCGGGAACCGGACCCTAATCCCGAAATCCGGTAAATCCAGATTCTGACGTCCTTACTATAAGGAGGGCACCCTCTAGCGGTCCATTACCTCCACTGTGCCTTGCTCTGGGTTGTACTGATAGCGCGTTACCCGGTCCAGCTTCTGCGACTCCAGGCGCACCACCACCGCGCGGTTGCCGGTTACGTTCAGCGTGTTGTGGATTTCGCCGGGCAAGAAGAAGGCCACCTTGCCATCCTCCTGAACAAAATCCCCGGTCTCCTGTATCTGTACCGAGTCCACTCCCTCGCCGGGATAGAACCAGCGCCATTTAGTCTGCTTGATGGCCCCTTCGTACACGCCGTACACTACCCACGCCGCGCCGTGGTCGTGGGGCAGGTTGTCCTGCTCCGGTCGCTGGACCGACGCCATCAGCCAGAAGCCGCTGCCGGGATGTCCATATTCTTCATCCAGGTGCAGGTCATAGCGTCCGAAGCCCCCCTCGTCGGGCAGTTCCAGCCGCTCCTCCAGCCAGCCGGGAGTAGCCAGCAGGCGCTCCATACGCTCCGCCACTCCCTGAGCCTGGGCCAGGGGATCCTGCGTAGCGTCGAAAATCCCCCGCACGTCGTCGATGAAAGCGTCCACCGAGTAAGCCGTAGATTGCGTCATCTTGCGCCTCCAATGAATCCGGGCAAGTTATCCCGGTAAATAGTCCAGTGTCCCTCTTCGCCCATTCTAAGGCAATAACCCAGCCTGTCAACGCAGATCCCCGCGGTTTTCAAAAGCCCGCCCGCTATCGTCCTATCAACTGTCATCCCGCCAGAAACCGCAACCAACCCCAAAATCCAGTAAATCCTTGTATCTTGGAACAGCCACGACGCGGCAGACCGTCAATCCTGGGGCTCACCAACCTGTCCCGCTATGCCGACCGCCTCTCCCGCCGAAACCCCTACCATCCCCATGCTATCAACCGCATCCGCAGCCCCTGACGCCCTTATTCCCTCACCGCTGCTTGCCCGCCAGTCGTCGTCGCACTTTTCCCACGCCTCCCAGCTTCAGACGCAAAAGACCTTTCACGTCCTCCCACGCCGTTCGCAGGATGCGCACCCTGCTGTCCGGGTCATCCTCCCAGTGCACCGGCAGTTCCCGTATGCTATACCCGCACTTCTGCGCCAGTATCAGCAGTTCCGAATCGAAAAACCACCCATTGTCCTCCACTAGCGGCGCCAGGGCGTCCGCCGCCCGACGACTGGCGGCCTTAAACCCGCATTGCGCGTCCCGAAACGACGTGAAAAACATGGTCCGGAACATCAGGCTGTAGCCCCGCGAGGTTATTTCCCTTTTCAGAGTGCGCCCCACCACCTCCGAGTTTGGCAGCAGCCGCGAACCCGTCGCTACGTCATACCCATCCTCGGCAATCGCCGACACCAGAGCCGGCAGGTGCCCTAGGTCCGTGGACAGGTCAACGTCCATGTACGCGACCACGTCGGCCCGGCTCTCCGTCCAGGCCCGGCGTAGCGCGCGCCCCCGGCCCCGCTGCTCCAGGCGGATGCAGCGTACCTCCGGCAACTCCGCCGACAACGCCGCGGCAACGTCCAACGTACCGTCGGTTGAACCGTTGTCGGCCACAACGATGCCCCAGTCGTAGCCGTTCATCGCCTCCGACATAAAAGCGTGCAGCCGCCTGATGCAAACCGGCAGCGCCCGCTCCTCATTCAGGCAGGGAATTACAACGTCCAGCGTGGTTGACATGGCCAGCGATTATAGCAGTGATTAAAGCAACCTTGTGGCGCGGTTTTAAAATTGACAATTCCGGGCGCGCAATGCTATATTCCATCCGCTAAACACGTCCGGTGCCATCGCGCTTGCTTCGCTCCTTGCGACAGCCCAAGCGTAGCCCGGCCGGAGTCCCTACCTGCAACAAAACCGACGGCCATCCTATGACGCCTTCCCGAAACCATTGGGAACGGTGTCATTTTCTGACCAGTCCGTCATGACTCGCCGCCGCCGCCGACAGTTAGCAGACAATCGCCGGTTCGGAGGAACCCTCAGATGCAGATGAACGACTTCGTCGTCCGGTTCGCCGGTGAAGGCGGACAGGGCGTCGTTACCTCAGCAGAAGGTTTGGCTCAGGCTTCTACCCAGGTCGGTTACCACGCCCTCACCTACGCCACCTTTCCCTCTCAAATCCTCGGTGGCCCTACCTGGACCCAGGCCCGCATCCGCACCGAGCCCGTCCTCGGATCCGGCGACCAGGTTGATGTCCTCGTTGCCTTCAACGAAGAAGCCTACCTAACCCACGCCGAAGAAGTCCGAGACGGCGGCGTTATCATCTATAACTCCGACGACTTCACCATGACCGATCCCCGCTCCTTCGGCCTCGCCATCGACTCCCTCGCCCGCTCTACCGGCAACAACCGCGCCGCCAACATGGTCGTTATCGGCGCCCTCGCCCAACTCGTCCATATGCCTCAGGAATACCTCGAAGATTTCGTAACCGCCCGATTCCGCCGCGGCCGCGACAACGACGACGAAATCATCTCCTCCAACATTCAGGCTATGCGCCTCGGACGCCAGCACGCCGCTGAAAGCGGCTTCGTACTCGGCGACCTCGCCCCTCCCAACCCTCCCGACTACCGGCAGATGATGCTCAAGGGCAACGAAGCCATTGCCCTGGGGGCAACCTATGCCGGCCTCGGCTTCTACGCCGGCTACCCTATATCCCCGGCCACCACCATCCTCCTCTGGATGGAGCGCAACCTTGTAGGAGAGAACAAGTTCGCCTATCAGGTTTCCTCGGAAATCGAAGCCATCACCGCCATTCTCGGCGCCGGCTATGCCGGCAAAAAAGCCATGACCGCCACCGCCGGCCCAGGCATATCCCTGATGAGCGAAGGACTCGGCTTGGCCTGGATGGCCGAAATCCCCCTCGTAGTGGTCGACGTCCAGCGCGGCGGTCCCGCTACCGGCCTGCCCACCAAAACCGAACAATCCGACCTCATGGGCTGCCTGTTCCCCGCCCACGGCGATGTCCGAATGCCTGTCATCGCTCCCGGCTCCGTGGAAGAGTGCTTCTACGCCGCCGTACACGCCCTCAACTGGGCCGAACGCTACCAGGGCCCCGTCATCCTGATGAGTGAAATGTCCATGGCCGAACGGGTGCAGAACATCCCCCGCCCCGACCTCAGCAAAATCGCCGTTGAAGAGCGTCTCACCTACGAAGGCGGCAACGGCTACCACCGCTATTCCGGCTACGAACTCTCCCCTATGCCCCTGCCCGGCGGCCCCGGCGCCTACGTCGCCAACGGCAGCGAACACGACGAAATGGGCGACACTACTCACTTGCCCTCCCGACATATCCAGATGACCGAACGGCGCTTCAGCAAACTCAAGCTCCTGGAGGAAGACCGCTACGAAAGCGACAACACACAAGCCCCCATCGCCCTCATGCCCTGGGGCGGTTCTAAAGGCCCCGTTCGCGAGGCCTATGACCAGCTGCGCGCCGAAGGCGTTGACATCGGATGGTACTACTCCATGTTCCTTCACCCGATACCACCGAAGCTGCGCGATGAGCTGCGTGCCAAAGGCCTGGTCATCGTCCCCGAACTCAACTATCAGGGGCAATGGGCTAATGTCCTCCGCTTTCATCGCATCAACTCAACCCCCATTACACAGTACACCGGGCTCCCTTTTAAGGTCAGCGACCTGGTGACCCGAGTCAAAGAAATTATCTCTGAACACACGGAGGCAGCGCGGGTATGAGCAAAAAAAACCCCGAGTACGACTTCAAATGGTGCCCCGGCTGCGGCGACTTCGGCGTCCGCCGCGCCCTTGAGTTCGCAATGATCAACCGCCTGGAAGAAACCGGCCTCCCCATCGAGAACAATGTCGTCGTGGCTGGCATTGGTTGCAGCGGCAATCTCGTCCACCTTCTCGAAGGGCAGCAGCCCTACGGCATCCATGGCATCCACGGCCGCACCCTTCCCGTCGCCCTCGGCGTCAAAATGGCCCGCCCCGACCTCAATGTCATAGTCGTCGCCGGCGATGGCGATTTCCTCAGCATTGGCGGCGAGCACATTGCACCCCAGGCGGCGCGCAACCTCAACGTAACCGCCATCGTCATGGACAACGGCGTGTACGGACTCACCAAAGGCCAGAGCTCCCCTACCACCGAAATGGGCACCATCACGAGCAGCACTCCCTTCGGCAAGATTGAAGAAGACCTTGACCCGCTGGAACTTTACCTCACTTTGGGCGTCTCCTTCATCGCCTCCGGGTTCTCCGGACAGCCCCGAGTCCTGGCCCGCCTCATCAACGAGGGCATGAACCACGACGGTATGTCCATGATCCACGTCCAGTCCCCCTGCGTTACCTACAACGACACCTACCAGCTTATCAAGGGCAACGCCAAAGAAGGCATCGCCCCCGCCCTGTGGGACATCCCCGACGACCACGATCCCAGCAGCAAGCCGGCCGCCCAAGAACTGGTGCAGCGCGGCGGCCTCCCCGTAGGCGTCATCTATAAAGACGAAACGCGCCCCTCCCTCGACGCCAACATGAACATCATTCGCGGAAAAGCCCGCGAACGCACCGTAGAGCAGCTAATGGACGCCTACACCTTCTAACCAACAGTTTCAACCCAACCGCCATACCGAAGCCCCCGACCAGTGCACTGGTCGGGGGCTTCGGTACCTGAAAATCGCCAAAACCCTGTTTCTGACAACTCTCTTTGACAACATTACACGCCCATGCTGCTATACCCCCATGCAGCAGCACACCATCCCGGTCAGCGGCCAGCCATCAGTTCGCCCGTCCACAGCCAGCTCCGCCAGGCCAAAATCGCAACCGGCTCAGGTGGCCGAAGACGTTAAGAAGAGACTGAACATATCGAGCCTAATCCCCGTCCTTGCTGCGCTGGTGTCCCAGGGCGTGTTCGATCCCGCGCGAAAGCGCACCCCCGACTGGACGCTGAGTACACGAAAAAGCAGGTCAAATATTTGAGTACTCGTCCGGCCGTATGCTGACAACGACCGAACCAAAGCCAGCCGCACCTCCGGCAGACCGGGAAAACCTTAAACTCAACAATCGAAAACCCACCGATCAACCCAAAGAGCCTATCCTCTAACACCAACGCTACATCACAAAGGGGCCTCTTTGAGGCCCCTTTTCAATCTGCTCCAATGGAGCTGTATCAATCCGTCCCAAAGGGACTGACCTCACTATACACGGTAGGCTTGCCGGTTACAAGGGATCAGTAGCTGCTCTGCGGGACCGCCGCCCCCGGAACCACGTCAGGGTTTTCCGCTTGCAGCGACTGGTACTTGGAAGGACACTTGACCAAGATGTTGTCCGCTGTGAAGACGCGGCCCTCCGCGTCGTAATGCCCTTCCAGGATGATTTCCGAGTGGGGGTTAAAGAACAGGTCGGGCAACACGCCCACATAACGGGCTTCTAGATGAGGACTGCCAGCCGCAATCCCAGGCGTGTCTGGCTCTTTGTCGCCCAGCGCAAACCGGGATGCGGCGGAACCGTCGTTCCGGCGAAAGCTGTCGGGAGCCAATGCGCCGGCCACCCGCAGCGTTTGCCCATCGTGCAGCCTCCGGTCGTCCAGGAACTCGCTGACGGTTACGAAGAACTGCGTGTTGCCGGGGAAGGCGGCATAGACCATATAGGCCACCGCCAGCGCAACGACGCCGGCCAGGATGATGAGGCGAACCCGATGGCTGCTCCACCCCGAACGCTCCTCGCCGGCATCGGCCTCCGAATAGAGGATTATCGCTTCGCCGGGCGGATTGGTGTAGTTCTCGGATTGCATGGTCTTCGGTATGTCCTCAATATGACCGGGTTCGCTTTGCTATTATACCCCGCTAACCGCCGTTTCCCTCATCATTACTTTCAGCTTGGTCGGCCGGCGCGCCGGCTTCCGGTTCCCGCAGATCTTCCAGCTCCTGCTGCACCGACCGGCGGCGCCAGGACATATAGGCCGCGTAGATGAAAAACACTATCCACACCACGGCGAAGGCGGCGAATAGAAAAGGTAGATTGTCCGGCGCATCGGCCATATCAGTCCGGACTCCCTTGGCGGCGCATTTGCGACAGCGTGTCTTCGGCACTGCGCTGCGCCATCCGCTCCAGCAGCAGGTAGGCGAACAGCGCCAGCATCGCGGCCATAGAGAATATCAGGATGCGCACCATAATCGGCTCCAGCGCGCCATCTGCGGCTTCCGGCCCGATGACCGGCCCCGGGTGAATTGACCGCCACCACTGTACCGAATAATAGACGATGGGCACGTCGACGAACCCAATTATGCCCACTACTGCCGACCAGGTCCGGCCCTGCTGTGGCGTGGGCGCGTACTGGCGTATCATCAGGTAGGCAACGTAGATGAACCAGAGTATCAGGGTGGTAGTCAGGCGCGGCTCCCACGTCCACCAGACGCCCCATACGGGCCGCGCCCATATTATGCCGGTTACCAGCGCCAGCGTTACAAAGACCACGCCCACCTCGGCGGAAGCGTGAGCCAGCCGGTCCCAACCCTCGCCGCGTCGTATCAGGTAGCCGATGCCGGCTATGGCGCACAGCAGAAAGCCCAGGAACGACAGAATGGAGATGGGAACGTGGACGTAGAAAATCCGCTGTATGTGGCCCAGCACGGCGTCCGTGGGAGCGACTATGAAAATCAGATAGCCGTCCGCCAACATTAGTACGGCGGTCAGGAGGAGCAGCCAAAGGCGCGCGTCGCCCAACGCTGAACGCCGGGCCGATTTGCCTTTGTGCCGGCCTGCTATCGTCGCCAAAATGCGTTATCCCTCGACTACGTAACCGAATAGCCACGGACATATTACCAGAAACAGGGCGTCAAACACCAACAGCAGGGGCAGCCATCGCGTCCACACTGCCGTTGTCGGCCCGGCCTCCAACGCCAACGCGGATGCTTCCACAGCAGCAATAATGACCGGCACAATCACCGGGAAGAACAGCACCGGCAACAGTATCTCCCGGGAGCGGGTTTGTACGGCAATGGCGGCGAAAAACGTTCCCACCGTAGCGAACCCAACGGTGGCCAGCAAAATCACCAGCCCCAGCGTCAGCGACAGGGTGGGCAAGTCCAGCATTACCGCGAATACGGGCAGTAGAACCACCTCAATTAGCAGCATAAATGCCAGGCTGCCCAGCATCTTGCCCAGGAATACGGCGTCGCGGCTGGCCGGGGCCAGGAGCAACCCGTCCAGCCCGCCTTGCTCCAGCTCGCGGGTGAAAGCGCGGTTCATTGCCAGCACGCCGATAAAGGCGTAAGCGACCCACAGCAAGCCCGGCGCAACGGGGGCCAGGCTGCCCGGCGCACGGTTCAGCCCGAAGTTGAACACTACTACCACAATCAGCCCGAACACCAGCGCCGACGTGATGACGTCGCGGGAGCGCAGCTCCAGCCGCACGTCTTTCCAGGCAATGGCCAAGGCTCCACGCAGCAGTTCCATAGCCAACGCAGCGTCCGTCCCCGGCGCAGATTGGGCTTGCCGCTACTCGTCAGAGGCGGTGGTTTCTCCAAACAGGAAGTCCATGTCCTCCGGTTTCAACGCCAGCGTTATAGTGCCGGTTTCAGGGTCTTTTGAGACGGTTGAACCGCGCAAGAGGCCGCGCATTTCCTCGCGCCCCTCCTTAATTCCTTGCTCACGGCCCCTACTGAGGCCCCTCTGCCAGATTTTCGCTCGCTGCGCCGCCCTGATTTCCGATGCTTTCTCAAACAATTTTCGCACTCCTTCAAAAACCCCCGCCAACGGCAGGACAAACATCCAGTACAGGTACTTCGCCGCGATTTCGAAGCTCCGGTAAGCCCAGAAGTCCGAACCATCCCAGACTTGCAGAATAGCAACGCTGACACAGCCGACGCCGATGACCTGCCACCAGATGCCGCGTTCCGCCAGTTCGCTGGGCAAATCTGACAGGCTCATTGTAGCACTCCCTGCCCGGTTGATGTTACGTATTGGGCTGGGGTGTCGCCGGTGAGCCGGCCGCCGTCAATAATCAGCGTGCGGTGCGCCCAGGCTTGCCCAACCGCAACGTTGTGGGTGGTCAGCAGCGCGGCGCGGCCCGACGCGGCCCACTCTCGCAACAGCTCCCCCAGGGCTGCTACCGACGAATCGTCCAGGCCCGACTCCGGCTCGTCCAGCAACAGCACCGCCGGTCGGTGAAGGATTGCCCGGGCCATAGCCAGCCGCTTCTGCATACCGTGGGATAGGGTGCGCGTCCGGCGGTTGGCCCGGTCGGAGAGATTGAGTTGCGCCAGCGCATCGTCAATCCGTCGTCCGGCATCCAGGATGCCGTACAGCCGAGCGTAAAAGGCTAGATTCTCGCGACAAGTAAGGTCGTTGTACAGCATCGTCTGATGACCAGCGAAGCCGACCAGTCGGCGCGCTTGACCGCCCCGCTGGTGCAGCAGCCGGCCAGCCACTCGAATAGAGCCGGCGTCGGCGCGGGTCAGGCCGGAGAGGATGCGCAGCAGCGTGGTTTTGCCGGCGCCGTTGGCCCCGAACAGCACGACAATCTCGCCCCAGCCAATGGTGAGGTCAACGCCGCGCAACACCGCACGGTCGCCGTAGTTCTTGCGGATGTCGGCGCCGCTGATAGCCGGGACGCCGGGCAGGTCAGCGGTGATGCTCAAACCGCTCCCGCAGTGCCTTTTTGTCGAATTTGCCCACGCTGGTTTTGGGTATTTCGTCGATGAACACCACATCGTCAGGGAGCCACCAGCGGGCGAACCGAGGTGCGACGAAGTCCAGGACGGCCTCTTTGGTCAACGGGGCGGAGGCTTCGGCACGGACTACCACGCAGGCCAGCGGACGCTCCTGCCACTGAGGATGAGGCACGGCGATTACCGCAGCTTCCAGCACGTCGGGGTGGGCCATTATCGCCGACTCCAAATCCACCGACGAAATCCACTCACCGCCGCTCTTCACCATATCCTTCACCCGGTCGGCGATGTGAATGTAGCCGTCGCCGTCAATCGACGCGATGTCGCCGCTGTGATACCACCCGTCCCTGAAAGTTTCGGAGCTGCGTTCATCGTTGACGTATTCGCCGGCGATCCAGGGGCCGCGGAACCACAACTCGCCGCGCTGCTCGCCGTCCCAGGCTGCTTCCGCCCCGTTTTCGTCCACCAGGCGCATCTCGATGCCGGGCGCGATTACGCCCTGCTTGGCGCACAGATCCAGCTGCTCCTGGGCTGAAAGCGCGTCCAGCCAGCTGCGTCGGTGGTTCACGGAAATCAGCGGAGCCGCTTCGGTCATTCCGTAAGCGTGGGTCATTTCCACGCCCAGCCGGTCGCGGTACGCCTGCAACACCGCCAGCGGCAGAGCGGAACCGCCGCTGACCACCTGCCGCAACGTGGACAGATTATGCTCCACGTCGGAGCGTTCTAGGTAATCCAGCACGCCAATCCAGATGGTAGGGACGCCGGCGCTGAGGGTTACGCCCTCCCGTTCCACCAACTCGCAAATCGCCCTCGGGTCGGGACGAGCGCCGGGGAAGACCTGGTCGGCTCCTACCAGAGTGGCCGAGTAGGGCAGGCCCCAGCAGTTGGCGTGGAACATCGGCACTACGGCCATCACCCGGTCGCGCTCCGACAACGAAAACATATCGGTCATGGCCGAGGTCAGCGAGTGCAGATACACCGCCCGGTGGGAATAGGCTACGCCTTTGGGCATTCCGGTGGTAGCCGAGGTGTAGCACAGTCCCATAGTGGCGTACTCGTCCACGTCGGCGGGGAGGTACTCGGGCGAGGTGGCGGCGAGCAAGGTCTCGTAGGACACGGCGCCGGGCAGGGTAGTGGCAACGTTTTCCGGCTCGTCCAGGATTACGTAATGCTGCACGGTGGTCAGACGGTCGGCGATGGCTTCAACCAGGGGAGCCAGGTCGGGGTCAATCAGCAGGGCCTTGTCGCCGGCGTGGTTGATGATATAGGTCATATCGTCGGCGGCCAGGCGGATGTTGATGGTATGCACCACCGCGCCGATAGTAGGCGGCGCGAAGTAGGCTTCCAAGTGTCGGTAGGTGTTCCAGGCGAAGGTGCCCACCCGGTCGCCGGGGCCGATGCCCAGCTCTCGCAGCGCGTTGCCCAGCCGGGCGGTGCGGGTGAACATATCGGCGTAGGTATAGCGATGGGCGCCCTCGCCCACCCGTGTAATGATTTGCTTTTTGGGGAACTGTGTTGCCGCCCGCTCCAGAATTCGGTGCGCCAGCAGCTCGTATCGCATGGTCATAGCGAACCTCCGCCATTTGCGCCTATTATAGCCACTGGCGCCAGGTAGCGTCAGCAGAGCGCGGATTTAGCGATGGAGCGGTGAAAGCACCCGGTTGCGTCCTGTGGATTGAGGCAGCAATAGGTCAGGAAAATCTTCGCGGAAGGAGAATCTGTTGTCAGCGGAGGTAGTTTATGTTTGAGTTGCGCGCGACCGTATCGACGAAACCGGCTTACGATCCCGACGTGCGGGTAGGCGTGTAAGTAGGGTTGGGCGTGTAGGTCGGCTCCGGAGTGTAGGTCGGTTGAGGCGTGGCGGATGGCAGCGGTGTGAGAGTAGGATAGGGAGTGAGCGTCGGCTGGGGAGTGTAAGTCGGGCGCGGCGTAGCGGACAGCTGTGGGGTGTAGGTAGGATAGATAGTGAGGTCTGGGATTGGCGTGTAGGTAGGATTGGGCGCAAGGGTCGGCTGAGGAGTGTAGGTCGGTTGCGGTGTAGGGGATGGCAACGGCGTGTAAGTAGGGTAGGTTGTGAGGAGCGGGATCGGCGTGTAAGTATGCTGGGGCGTGTAGGTTGGCTTCGGGGTGTAGGTTGATTGCAGCGCGGAGGTGGGAGGTGTGGCGGTTGGAGCCGGCGTGAAGGTGGGGTAAGGCGTGGCGGATGGCAGAGGAGTGGAAGTAGGGTAAGGCGTGGCGGTAGGGGCTGGCGTGAAAGTGGGATAGGGCGTGGCGGTGGCAGCCGGTGCCTGCATGGTGATTATTGGGGGCGCGGGATTCGCTGACAGATTGTTTTCGTTCCGGGGGGAAGAGAGGAGGTTTCCGAGGAGGGCAGCCAGGAGGAGAAGCAGGGCGGCGACGATGAGGGAAAGCAGGCTTTTCAGCCATTGGGGAATTCGCCAGCGGCGGCCATCACGACTGTCGTATGTAAGGTAGCGGCTGACCATGCTGGCGATGCTCCAATGCGGCGTGGCCGCGATATTATGATGGAGCGAGGGGCGGCGCGCAATGGGGGAGTGTCGTCAGAGTCAGGATTTTCGAGATATAAGAATTACAGGATTGGGGTTGGGTTGTGGGGCCGTATCAGACAGGGGGGACGGGCGTTGTCTGAGGGGATGCCTGGGCCGCGTGGCCAGGCGGGGCTAGTCGCCCGCTCTGATGAAATTGCCGCCGGTGTCCCCAGTAGCGTACACCCTCATTGGCTTGAATGTGCTGCCGCAATAGGTGTCATGGAATTCCCTGGCGGATATTCCGAGGAGCGGTTGCGTTTTCTCATCTACGAACCAGCACCCAGCATTATCTCCGACACCCCCACAAGTTTGCACATCTCTATAGGTGACACCGGCGGCCTGCCAGTCGCAATCCACGTACACTGCAAAGTTATACGCGATGATGTCAACGGTCAGGTTGGGGATGCTGAGGCTTTTGATTGCGGAGATTGTATCTGTACTACTCCCATAATCATCGGCTAGGCCATCGGTGAACAGGACGATTTTATTGGCTTTGCCGTTGCGGCTGACAGAGATCAGCTCTTGATGCGCGCTCCCGAAGGCGTGGTATGTGTTCGTCTCCATAGAGACGCGATTAGACGATGTGCTGAGTTGCCCTACCCGGAGCCGAAACTCCCTCACGCCGGCATCATTACCCATATCGGTGAAGGGCAAGCGAAGGATGACGGTTTCGTCGAAGGTCATCAATTGGACGGACAGCGTTGCGAAATCGTCATGGTCGGTAAGTCTGGCCAAAGCGGTTTTAATCTCATGGAACTCGTCGGCAAAGGAGGGGCTGGTGTCAATGAGGAAGATTGTGTTTGAGTTAGGCAGGATTGTACTGGCGAAAATGCGGGCCAAACCAGTCATTGCAGGCGGAGTGGGTGTAGGCGTGGCGGTGTGAGTGAGGGTAGGCGTGGGAGTGGGTGTAGGCGTGGCGGTGTGAGTGAGGGTAGGCGTGGGAGTGGGTGTAGGCGTGGCGGTGTGAGTGAGGGTAGGCGTGGGAGTGGGTGTAGGCGTAGCGGTGTGAGTGAGGGTAGGCGTGGGAGTGGGTGTAGGCGTAGCGGTGTGAGTGAGGGTAGGCGTGGGAGTGGGTGTAGGCGTAGCGGTGTGAGTGAGGGTAGGCGTGTGCGTGTGCGTCGCCGGAATGAGGGACCGGGGGACGATGGCGAGCGCCGGAGTGGAAGTCGGATAGGGCGTGTGGGTTGGGTAGGCAGTGGGGGACGGGTATGGCGTGGCGGATGACGCCGGCGTGTGGGTGGGATAGGGAGTGTGCGTTGGACGTGGAGTTTGGGTCGGGTATGGCGTGGCGGACGGGGGTAGCGTGTACGTGGGATAGAAGGTGACGTGAGGGGCTGGCGTTTGAGTGGGATAGGGTGTGAGGGACGGATGGGGAGTGTCGGTGGGGTAGGCGGTGGCGGATGGCGGCGGCGTAAAGGTGGGATAGAGCGTAACGTTAGGAGCTAATGTCTGAGTTGGATAGGGCGTGTGGGTTGGATGAGGGGTATGGGTAGGGTAAGGCGCGGAGATGGGATATGGCGCGGCGGCGGCCGCTAGGGCAGGCTGTGGCGCGGCGTCAGGCGGCGGCGTGTAGGTGGGATTAGGCGTGTACGTCGGATTGGGGGTGTAGGTCGGGAGAGGCGTGAGGGCGGGATGAGCCGCCAGGGTTGGAGCGGGCGCGGCAGAGGCGTTGACCGACTGATTTCGTTCTTCCGAAGACAGGAGGTATCCGAGCAGGGCCACCAGGAGCAGGAGCAACGCGGCGATGACGAGGGCGAGCAGGCTTTTCAGCCACTGGGCAACTCGCCAGCGGCGGCCATCACTACTGTCGTAGGTAAGGTAGCGGCTAACCATGATGCCGATGCTCCAAACGGCGGGCTAGTCCTGTGTGACGACGGTGTTATGATGGAGCAAGAGGTTGTGTGCAATAGGAGGCGCGGTTTTCATTGATGCGTCCTGATTGAGGAATGTTAGCCCCGGCTATGGCTCCCTAATGGCGGCGTTCCAGGAACATGGGCATACCACCCTTGGGTCGGAGGGAAATCAAAGGGAGCATGGCGGGCCGGTGGCGCGGGTCGTGGCGCATTTTCCAGCGCTGGCCGATGGCGGCCATGATGAGCTTGGCCTCCATGATGGCGAAGCCGTCTCCGATACAGCGGCGGGGGCCGCCGCCGAAAGGGTAGTAGGCGAATTGAGGGAGCGTCTTACGGAACTCGGGGGTCCAGCGGTCGGGGCGGAAAGCGAGGGGCTCGTCGAACCAGCGGGCATCGCGCTGGGCAATCAGCTGGGGCGCAAGGATAAAAGCGCCGGCCGGGATGTGGTAGCCGCCGAGGTCGAAGGGCTGGAAGGCCATACGACCCCAGAACCAGATAGCCGGGTAGAGGCGCAGGGTTTCGCTGATGACCTGGTCGGTGAAGGTGAGGTTGGGCAGGTCGGCGAGGATTGGAGCGCGGCGGCCGATAACGTCGTCCAGCTCGGCGAGGAAGCGCGTGTAGATCGCAGGGTGTGTAGCCAGGAGATACCAGGCCCAGGTGAGGGTAACGGCGGTGGTTTCGTGGCCGGCGGCAAAGAGGGTTACGGTTTCGTTCCGGGCCTGCTCATCGGTCATGGCGCGTATTGCGCCGTCATCGTCCTCGAATTGGGATTCCAGGAGCAGGGAGAGGAGGTCGTCGCCGGCTGAGTCGGCTTGGCGGCGTTGTCGGATGAGAGCGTACACTATTTCGTCGAGGTCGGCGCGGGCGCGCTTGAAGCGGCGGGTGAAAGGCACGGGCAGACGATGCAGGATGCGCCGCATTCGGGGGTGCTGGTTGGCGCGGGTGGAGATGTAGTTGTTGCTGAGGGCAAAAGCGGCGCCGATACGGTGAACATGGGAGTCGAGCTCGGCGCCGAAGAGGGTTTTGACGACGATGCGGAGAGTGAGAGCGGACATTTCGCGGGCCAGGTCCAAACTCTGCCCGTGGGCCCAACCGTGCTGATGTTCCGTAGCGTAGGCTTGCATCACGTCGGCGTGGGCTTCAATGCGGCTGCGGGCGAAGGCGGGTTGAAGCAGGCGGCGTCGGTGGAGGTGTTCGGCGCCCATTGCGGTTACGACGCTTTCACCCATGAGGTATTTCATGACCTCCACGTTGGGGCCGCGCCCCAGCCGATGATGGTGGGTAACTACCACGTCGCGAATCAGGTCGGGATGGTTGACCAGATAAACCAGGGCCGGCTTGGTGGAAAGCGTTACCAAATCGCCATACCGGGCGCCATCCTGCATCAGGCGGATGGGGTTCCGCATATAGCGGAGGGTCTGGCCGATGACGGGCAGCTCGGAAGGCCCGGGAGGGAGAGCGGCGCGGTCGATGACGGGCCGAGGCGGGTAGGTTGTGGTAGAGGCAGCCATGTTGGTTTCGGGATGATAGTGGTGATGTCGTGAGTCGGAACGGGTCAGCTGTGGGTAGATTTTATCAAATTGCGCGGGAGCGGAAAGAGGGTATTGGGAAAGGCGAGGGCGGTGGTGATATGGGGATGTTGAGGGATTGGGTAAGGGTCGGATATAATCGCTGAGACAATCTTGGACAGATGGCAAGGCAGCTATGCCAGTTGACTACTACGAGGCCTTGGGCGTGAACCGGGGGGCGAATGACGAGGAGATCCGTCGCGCCTTCCGGCGCAAAGCTATGGAGTTTCACCCGGACCGGAACAAGACGCCGGGCGCAGAGGATAAATTCAAGGAAATTAACGAGGCGTACCAGGTGCTCAGCGACCAGGAGAAGCGGGCGCGTTATGACCAGTTCGGTCATGCCGGGGTGAATGGCGGCGGCGACCGTCCGTTTGACGGGTTTGACCCCTTCGGCGGCTTTGGCGACATTTTTGACACCTTTTTCGGCGGGGGCGGGCGGACGGCGAACCAGCCGCGGGCTGGCGAAGACATTGCCCAACGGATTACGCTGAGCTTTGAGGAAGCGGTCTTCGGGTGTGAGCGGGATCTTGAACTGAACCGAGTCGAGCCGTGCCGTCAGTGTTCCGGTGGCGGCAACGAACCGGGAACGCCAATTACAACCTGCCGCACGTGCAACGGAGCGGGCCAGGTGCGGAGGGCGCAGCGCAGCGTGTTCGGGCAGTTTGCAGTCACCGCTCCATGCTCGGCCTGCAACGGTTCGGGCCGTTCCATAGAAACGCCGTGCAGCAACTGCCGGGGCCGAGGCTATGAACGCCGCCGCCGGACGCGCACCGTTACGATTCCCGCCGGCATCGCCGACGGCATGCAGGTGCGCATCGCCGGGGAAGGCGACGCGGGGGCCAACGGCGGGCCGCCGGGAAATCTGTACGTTCATGTGCGTGTCCAAGAGCATCCGGTGTTCGTGCGGGATGGGGATGACCTGGCCCTGAAGGTGGAGATAAACATTGCAGAGGCGGCGTTGGGGTCAACCAAGCCGGTGCCGACGCTGGAAGGGGAAGAGGTTGACCTAGAGATACCGGCCGGTACGCAGTCGGGCAGCTTTTTCCGGGTGCGCGGCATGGGCGCGCCGCGTCTGCGGAGGGATGGCCGCGCCACTAACAGACGGGGCGACATCCGGGTGATGGTGGACGTAGAAGTTCCGGAGAGGCTTAACGCGTACCAGCGTCAGCTGCTGGAAGACTTGGCTTATTCCTTTGAAAACAAGGGCAAAGCCCCGCCGAAATCGGCAAAATCGCGAGGCGACGCCAACCGTCGGCGCAGCCGCAGCAAGCATGAAGTCGAGGAGGCCGAGCCGGCGGACACTGCCTCGACGCAGGAAGCGGACGAAACCGTTGTGGAAGAGGATAAGCAGAAAGGGTTGTTCGACCGCATCAAGGATACCTTCACTTCCACTAGTGACTGATTCGGGATGTCCTGGCACGAGTTGAGCATCAGCGTTCCATTTGAGTACGTCGAGCCGGTTTCGTATCTGTTCGAGCGGTACGGCTACGGGCTGAGCGTAGAGACGCTGCCGGGGGATTGCGCCGTCTTGCGCTCTTATCTGCCGAGCCTGTCGCGGCAGCGGCTGGCCCACATTGAAGTGGGCGTCAAGCTGGCGGCCAGCGTGGCTGAGATTGGCGAGCTGGAAATCCGGCCGCTAGGCGATGATGAGGATTGGCGGGATTCTTGGAAGCAGTATTTTACCCTGCTGCGGGTGGGCCGCAACCTCGTGGTCAAGCCGTCGTGGATTGAGTACGAAGCCCGCGATGGCGACGTGGTGATTGAACTTGACCCCGGACTGGCTTTCGGCACAGGCTACCATCCTACGACGTATTCGTGCCTGGAAGCGTTGGAGGATCTAATCAGACCGGGCAGCGTCGCGCTGGACGTGGGAACCGGGTCGGGAATACTAACCATTGCGGCAGCGAAGCTGGGAGCATCGCATATTACGGCGGTGGATATTGACAGCCATGCGGTGCGGGCGGCGCGCCGGAACTTCCGGCGCGCCGGCATTGCGGAGCGGGTTAACGCGGAGTCGGGCAGCATACCCGGCTCGGCCACTCGGGGGAGAGCGTATGATGTTGCGGCGGCTAATATCAGTGCGCGAGGCATTCGATTGGTATCGCCGGCTATTCCGGAACTGCTGACGCCGGGAGGAGTTTTTATCGCCTCAGGGATTATCCTAGAGCAGCGCGATGAAGCGGTGACGGCCATCACTGACGCCGGTTTGACGATCGAAGAGATGCGCCAGCGTGAAGATTGGCTGACGATTTTGTGCCGTCCGGCGGCAGGCCCAAGGTGAGGGGCTGGCGTGGAAACGGTTACGCTGGACAGATTTGAGCTGATTGGCCCGCTGGGCAGCGGAGCCGATTATGACGTGCGCGCCGCCGTTGACCGGGAAACCGGGCAGCAGGTGGTTTTGAAGCGTCCCGCACCGCAAGCGGTGCGACGGCGGATGCACGGCCCTATTGAAGAACGCACCACGCGGACGCTGGAGGCTTACGAAAAGGCCGGGCAGCATTGCGACGCGACGCCGCGAATTATTGGCGTAACCGAGGCGGGCATTCACGATGACTATTTTGGCGATGATGCAGGCCACCCCTACCGGGTGAGAGTGGAGGAACGCGCCGCCGGCATTCCGCTCGTGGGGGATCCGCGCAGCCGGATTTTGCGGGTTCCCATAGGATTGGGGCAGAATGCGTTTGCCCTGCATCCGCTGACGGAGCAGTCCGAGTCGGGCAGTTGGCCGGTGCAAGAGCAGCTACTGGCGGCGCAGCAGGTTTATGAGAGAGCCGGTTATGCTCTGCTGGATTTGGGGCCGCACAACGTATTCTATTCGCCGGGGACAGGGCGGATTGCTCTGATTGACGCCGGGGCGCTGGTTGGACACGGGGTTGACCGAACGCAGGGCAATCAGGGTGCGCAGGACGTTCACGATTTTTACTTGGAGATGCTGAAGTTCTACCTTGCGCCCGAACCGCCGCCGCTGGATGCTGCCGGTTACTATGACCCGTACAATCAACGTCCGGTGATTTCTCTGGAGCAGGAGTGCGAAGATCTGAGCCGGGTCTTTGCGTCGGCGGACGGCCAGCTGCGCGAGGCAGCCACGGCGTGCATTGAGAAGGTCAGGGTACGGGACTATGGCGCGGTGGCAGAGTTCGCGCGGGACTTGCGGGAATGCCTGGCGGTGATTACCATTCGTAATGAGCGGATGGCCGAAAGGGATGCAGCGTTGGCCGCTTGGCGGACGGCGGTGAACCGTTTTACGGAAAGCCATTGGGCTCGCTACCGGTTTGACGCGAAAGCCGAGCTGAGATGGCTGTCTGAGTGATTATCTCATCCGAAAGACACATTAGGCGAAAGACGCAGTGAGGGTTGAAGCGTATGCTAACCAATTCGTTGGCAGTTCTTCACGACAACAGTTCCCATGGGGAGGACAACTACTTGGCCAGAGACTTGGGCTATGGCAACTTTCTGGACGTGGTGCTGGACGGCGTGACCGGGCACGGCGGCGACGAAGCCAGCGGCTCCATCGCCGATGCGTTGCAGCAGACGGCCATATCCGGCCCGGAGGACATAATCTCCGTTCTCGAGGAGATGAATGCCGACTTTCACCAGGTAGGCGGCGGGCGGTTTCTGCTGACGACGGCTTCGGCGGCGTTGTACCTGAATGGGCAGCTGCACATCGTTTCGGTGGGAGATAGCCCGATTTACGTAATTCGCCCCGACGGCTATGAGCAGTACAGCGGGCGAATGGGCGGCCTAATCCGGCTGGGAGTGTCCAAAGCGGTGGGAGCCGAGGCGACTTTATCGGTGTTCCGAACGGAGGTCGCCCTGTCGCCGGCCGACCGTCTGGTGTGCTGTACCGACGGGGTGAGCGACAACCTGCTGGGCGACGAGCTGATGCAGATTGTGCGGGCGGCGCCCAGCGCCGACGAAGCATCGGAGCGGGTGAAATCCCTGGTTGACCAGCACATTGAGCAGGGGCGCGACATCCGGTTCCGGGGCGGACGGTTCCGGCACGACGACGAAACGGCCATTTTCCGTTTCTTCGCAGAATGAATCGGCCGGCTCCTACGGACGTCTCTGCGGGCCCGCCGCCGCTGGCGTTGGGCGGACGGGTAATCCTGCCGGGATTATCCGTTGGCCACGTGGCGTTTCACTGGATTGTGCAGAGTTTCGTGGTGGCGCTGCCTGAGATTCAGGCATCCTTTGGTTTGAGCCCGGTGGGGGTCGGCGGCGTGATGACGGCCCGGGAGCTGGCGGCCGGGACGGTTGCCCTCCCCGGCGGCGTAGTGGTGGACGTGGCGCGGAGGTATTGGGGCTTGGTTCTGGCCGGATGCCTGGCGGCCTGCGCTCTGGGCGCGCTGCTGATGGGAGTATGGCCGTTGCTGGGGGTATCCCCGCTGTATTCGCTGATAATCCTCGGCATGATGGTAGTGGCAATTTCTCATTCCATCTGGCACTTGCCGGCGTCAGCATCCCTGTCGCATCACTTTCAGGAAAGGCGGGGGATGGCTCTGTCGTTCCACGGTGTGGGCGGCAGCGTGGGAGATGTGGCGGGGCCGATGGCTACCGGAGGGCTGCTGTTGGTTCTGACCTGGGACAGGCTGCTCAGCATCTACGCCGTCGCGCCCCTCTGCCTGGGACTGCTGGCTATATGGGGGTTTCGCAACATCGGACGCGGGCGCGAGGGTGATGACAACGTTGCCATTGCCGACCGCGTCAAGGCCACGAGGGAGCTGCTGAAAAGCCCGGCGCTATGGGGGTTGACGCTGGTGCGCGGATTCCGGGCAATGGCGTTGGTGGCGCTGGTGACCATTCTGCCGTTGTATCTGAATAACGACCTGGGATTGAGCGAAGTTTCCCGAGGGTTCCACATTGGGCTGCTGATTGCCATCGGGTTGGTTGCTAAGACGGGGGCCGGCTATCTGTCGGACCGAATTGGACGCAAACAGGTTCTAGCGCCCGGGCTGGCGTGGTCGTGCCTGGCGGCTCTGTCTCTGCTGGTCTTTGACTCCGGGATTATGCTCACTATCGTCATCGCGCTGCTGGGGCTGTTCCTCTATCCTGACCAACCAATCCTGAACGCGGCCGTTTTTGACGTAGTTGGGCGTGAGGTCGCCTCCACCGGGTTAGGGGTAGTGGCTTTTGCCAGTTTCCTGATGGGTGCGGCTTCACCGCTGATTGCCGGCGCGCTCTACGAAAAGATGGGATTTGAGGCGGCGGTGTATTACGTGGCAGCTTTGTTTGCGGTGTCGGCGGCGGTTTTCCTCATACTGCCGTTGACGGAAAGCGGCGCGCGCCGTCCCACGGGGTAGGTCAACCCAAGTATGTTAGACTATGCGCCGAGCCGAAGAGGTTCGGCAGGAGAGGAGCATACGGGTCGGGCAGCCGGCCGCTGCCGGAGGCGCAAGGAGTATGGAATTGGGCAAGATAAAGGTTGCCATCATCGGCGTGGGCAACTGCGCGTCATCACTGGTTCAGGGCATCCACAAGTACGTTGAAGTACCCGACGACGAACCCATCCCCGGCGTGATGCACAACCGCATTGGGGAGTACCGAATTGAGGATATCGAGGTTGTTGCGGCCTTTGACGTGGACCGGAACAAAGTGGGTAAAGACCTGTCGCAAGCCATTTTCATGGAGCCCAACAACACCATCAAGTTTGCGGACGTGCCGCACATAGGGGTAACAGTGGAGCGCGGCATGACCCACGACGGCATCGGCCGCTACCTGTCGGATGTGGTGGTGAAATCGCCCCACAGCACAGCGGACATATCTGGCATCCTGAAAGACCGGGAGGTGGATGTGGTCATCAACTACCTGCCGGTAGGTAGCGAGATGGCGACCAAGTGGTACGTGGAGCAGATTCTGGATGCCCGCTGCGCGATGATTAACTGTATTCCGGTGTTCATTGCCCGGGAGGACTACTGGCGGAGCCGATTTGAAGAGCGTGGCGTGCCAATCATCGGCGACGACATCAAGTCGCAGGTTGGCGCAACCATCGTGCACCGGGTACTGACGCGGCTGATGGAAGACCGGGGCGCCGAGATTGACAACACCTATCAGCTGAACTTCGGCGGCAACACCGACTTTCTGAATATGCTGGAGCGCGACCGGCTGGTGTCGAAGAAGATATCCAAAACGGGCTCGGTGACCAGCCAGATGGAGGAGGAACCGGAAGCTGATACCGTCCACATCGGGCCCAGCGACCATGTCCCCTGGCTACAGGACCGGAAGTGGTGCTACATTCACATCGACGGCAAGGTGTTCGGCGGCGCGCCGGTAAAAATGGAGGTGAAGCTGGAGGTTTGGGACAGCCCGAACTCGGCCGGCGTGGTGGTGGACGCCATCCGGTGCGCGAAGCTTGCCATGGACAATGGGCAAAGCGGTGCGGTGTTCGCCCCCTCGGCGTACTTTATGAAGAGTCCGCCCATCCAGTTCACCGACGCGGAAGCCCACGAGATGGTAGAGGCATTCATCGCCGACCCTACCGTGAACTCGGTGCAGGTAACGGCCCGATAACAGGAGACGGCGGATACGGAAAAGGCGGGCAGGGCCATGAAAATCGGCATGGTCTCGCCGTATGATTTTGCTTGGCCCGGTGGGGTCAATGCCCACGTGTCCCAGCTTTCGGGGGAGCTGCGCCGGCGAGGGCATTGTGTCCGTGTGATTGCGCCGTATTCCGCTCCGGATGCCGGTAGCGATGTGCGCGGGTTGGCATCGGCGGAGGGAATGAACGACGAGTTCATTCCTATTGGGCAGGCAGTGCCGCTGTCGGCCGGCGGTTCCAAAGCGCGGGTAACGCTGTCGTGGTGGCTGTATCCCAGGGTTCGCGCATTGATGGCCCGGGAGGATTTCGACGTGGTGCATTTGCACGAACCGCTGGCGCCGCTTCTGCCGCTGATGGTGCTGCAACATTCCAACGCGGTGAACATTGGCACCTTTCATGCGTATTCCGACCGGCAGCGCCTTTACCGATTATCGCGTCGGGCAGTGGGTCGATGGCAGCGGCGTTTGCATGGCCGCATTGCAGTGTCGCCGGCGGCCCTGGCCTTCGTTGCGCCGCACTTCCCCCAGCACGCTTATGAGGTGATTCCCAATGGCATTGACTATCAACGCTTCGCTGAGGCTGAACCCTTGCCGGAGCTGAAGAACGGCTTGGTCAATATTCTGTTCGTAGGGCGGAAGGACGAACGCAAAGGGCTGCGCTATCTGCTGGAGGCTTTTGCCAGCCTGCGCCGGCAGCGTGACGATGTACGTCTGATTATCGCCGGGCCGGGCAAGCCGGACCGGGAATGTGCGACACTGCTGGAACGAATCGGCGGCGAGTATCCGGGCGCGGTGGTCGTTACGGGCGCGGTATCGGAGGTAGATTTGCCGCGCTACTACGCCAGCGCCAGTGTGTTTTGCAGCCCGGCGACGGGGGGAGAGAGCTTTGGCATCGTGCTGCTGGAAGCCATGGCTGCCGGAGCGCCGGTGGTGGCGTCAAACATTGACGGCTACCGCGACGTGGTAACTGACGGGAAAAACGGGCTGTTGACAACGGCGCAGGATGCGGATGCCCTGGCGATAGCCATTGCCCGCATCGCTGACGACACGGAGCTGGCGCAGAGATTATGTGAAAACGGACAGCGGACAGCGAAGCAATACCGATGGGAGCGGGTGGCGTCCGAAGTAGAAGCCTATTACAGGCAATGCATCGCGGAGGCCGGCGGCGGTGGCAATGCTAGGTAGAGAAGAACTGCGGTCTGCATTGCAGCGTTACGTGGAGGTTCCCGGCGCGCGCGGGCTCAACGCAATTGGTCTGACGCCCAACACAATCACGCTGTTGGGGTTTGCCGCGTGCGTGGCCGGAGCGGCGCTGACGGCATTGGGCTGGCCGCTCTACGGGGGTATTGTCTTTCTGGTCGGCAGCATCCTGGACTTGTTCGACGGGGCGCTGGCGCGTTTGACGGGCAAGGCGTCGCCCTTCGGGGCTCTGCTGGATTCGGTGTTTGACCGGCTGGGCGAAGCGGCGTTGTTCGTCGGGTTGGGTCTGTACTACCTGTTGGCGGATTTGGCGATGGGGCAGCTGATGTTGAGTATGCTGTCCGTACTGCTGGGGCTGGTATTTTCACAGGGGGTCTCGTACCTGCGGGCGCGCGGCGAAGGCCTGGGCGCGTTCACCCGCTCCGGTATAATGACGCGAACGGAACGGGTGCTAATCCTCGGCGCCGGGCTGATGGCGGAAGGGCTGGCGCCAGTGCCGGTGATGGTATGGGCGCTGTGGCTGATTGCCGGCGTGTCGTGCTTCACGCTGTTCCAGCGGATGTTCACGATTCGGGGGATTTTAGAGCGGGAAAGAGAGTAAATCTGATGATCGCCAAATCGAAAATTGAAGCATCCGCAACGCTTATGCCAGCGCTGTGGGTCGATGGGGAGATAGAAACATCTCCCTTGGTTCTGGATTTTCGCCCGGTTCTAGAGCTTATGGCGCGGTTGGAGTACGGCGAGAGCGACGTTGCTCGCTGGTTGATTGAGTTCAACCATGCCAATAGCGGCTTGGTGGGGAAACTGGAACTGAACTCGGAAGGAGCGCTGCTGATAACGCCTATGCTGAGAGAAGCGGGTTCTAACGACGAAGCAGAGTGCTTAATTGACTTGGGCATTTGGGCCAGAGAGCACGGCGGAGACGCCCACGGTTCCCGGCTGGGCATCCGTATGCCCAGCGGTGGTATTTACGCGCCCGATGCCGCCTGGATTTCGCCGGCGCAACAGGCCAACCGGCCGCCGACGTACCCATCGCCCGATGATTGGCTGCTCCCCTTCTGCCCTGCCTTCGTGGTGGAAATACGCTCCCGCAGTGATCGGCTGGATAGATTGCAGCGCAAGATGGATACCTACGTCGCCAACGGCGCGCTGTTGGGATGGCTGATTGACCCTTACCAACGACAGGTGCACATCTACCGCCCAGGCGTTGCGCCGGAGACGCTGGACGACCCGGAAACGGTGAACGGCGAACCGGAGCTGCCAGGGTTCACTTTTGAGGTTCGGCGGCGGATTTTTGACCGGGAGGGCGCAGACCGCTAACCGGCGACGGCGTGGTAAGATGACCGACATTGAACGCACGGAGGTTTGGCAAGATGGCGTCGCATTCCATGGGACTGTCGCTGCACGACGCAGCCCGACAAATGGGAGTTCCCTTTACGGTTAAGAACGAGCCGGCTGACCGGTACGTGTCGGTCAACGGGTTGAACCTCCACTATTTGGAATGGGGCGAGCCGGACCGGCCGACGATAGTGATGCTCCATGGCATTCAGCAGCAGGCGCACAGCTGGGACTTTATCAGCCTGCCGCTGTCGGTTGATTACCGGGTGATTGCCGTTGACCAGCGGGGCCACGGCGACAGCGACTGGTCTCCCGAAGAGGACTATTCAACGGATGCCTACGTTGGTGACGTGGAGACTTTGGTGGCGAAGCTGGGGCTGCGCAGTTTTCACCTCATGGGGCACTCCATGGGCGGGCGAAACAGCCTGGCCTGGGCATCGGGCAATCCGGGAGTGTTGCAGTCGTTGACTATTGTTGATACCGGGCCGGAAACTCAACGACGCGGCTCTGACCGCATTCAGCGCTTCCGGGAGCTGCCGGATGAGTTGGATACTCTGGAAGAGTTTGCGCAGCGGGTGATGGAGTACACGGGACGCAGCCGGGAGCAGACGCTGGGAGCGCTGAAGTACAGTATCCGACAGCGGGAAGATGGCAAGTGGACGTGGAAGTACGATAAAGTAATCCGCCGGCAGGGATACCGCGCGCCGGCCTGGACGCCGGAGCAGCTTTGGGAAGGTTGGCGCAGGGTTGACTGCCCGACCCTGGTGGCGCGTGGCGAGCGCAGCGATATTTTTGCGGATGAAACGATGCGGCGGATGGCAGCGGAGCATCACGATTGCACTACGGTAACGATAGCCAACGCAGGACATCTGGTGCAGGGAGACAACGCGCCGGACTTCCTGGCGGCGGTGAAAAGGCTGCTGGGCCGGTTCTAGTGAGAGGCGTCAGAAACCCAGCAGACGAGGGAGAAACTCGCCCAGGGCGTAGCCGAGCACGGCGGAAGCGGCGCCAATGCCCAGGATTTCCAAGCCTTGCAGGATTGGCGATTTTCGCACCAGCCTGCCCTTCACCAGACCCAATCCGAACAGGCCGGCCAACGATAGGCCAATTGACCATCCAATCGCCGCCGGGCCTATGCCTAGGACCAGGTAAGGCACGATGGGGATGATGGCGGATGCGCCGAAAGAAACGCACATCACAGCGGCGTCTTTTAATGGGTTGCCGCCCAGGTCGGGGCTGATGCCCAGTTTCTTTTCCAGCAGGGTACTGAGCCACAGCGCTTCGTTGTCCGCTATCCGGTTGGCGAGGCTCACGGCTTGGTCATAGGTGTTGCCCTCCCGCTGGAAAAGGATGACCAGCTGGGCCAGTTCTTCTTCCGGCTTCTTTTCCAGGTCGCGCATTTGCTGGAGAATAGCGGCCTGACGGACGTCTTCTTCGGCCCGGGATCCTAGATAAGCGCCAGCGGCCATGCTAATCATCCCGGCAGCGGCAGCGGCCAAGCCGGCCACCAGCACGGTTGTCGTCGTGCCGACCGCGATGGCGACGGACGTAGTGAGGGCAACGATGCTGATGATGCCGTCCTGAGCTCCGAAGACTACCTCGCGGAGACGGCCCAGGTTGGCGACGTGGAAAGGTTCTCTGTCCAGAGCAAGCGCAGCGTCAATGTAGGTTTCCAGGTCCAGGGGCAGCGCAGGAGTTTCGCCGGCGGCGCCGGCAAGCGGGTCAATCGTGAGCCGGGGTTCAGCATCGGCGACGTAGATTGTAGCATCAGTGGCGTCAGTGCCGGTGCGGATTTGCAGCTGCGACAGCGCATCGGAAAAAGCAATCTGATGTTCCTTTTCCTGCTCCATTGCCTCCGTAAGCACGGCCACGGCGTCGGCGCGCTTTTCGGCTCTGGCGTCGTTAATCATGCGAGGATAGGTGTGGGTGTACTCACGGGTTTCCCCGGCGATAACGTTGTTGAGGTTGACCGCAGTACTGTCAACGGCGCCGGCGACATTCAGATAGCTGAGTCCGTGCTGTGTTTCGGCGCGGGCGACTTCTTCAAAAACCGCCGCCACTTCCGGGTAACCTTCCTCGCGAGCCTTTTGGGCGTAGGCGGTGTAGGTCAGGTTGGCGATTGCTTCGGCAACAATGGCTTGCCAAAGGTTCCGGTCAGTTGCCGAAGCATTGCCGACGGGCGGCAGGGTATTAGGCATAATCTACCTCTGAGGGTTCGAGGAATTAGAGACGCGGGGAAGCGTGATGCGCAATCACCCGCCAATCTTCCCCGCTGCGGACGAATATGTTGGTAGCCAGGATTCCGAAACCCTGGGCCTGTCCTTCTACCACGCTGGTGATGCTTTCGATGCAGGTAACGAACCCGCAGTTGCCCTCCGCCGCGACGTTGACGTAATGGATGTTGAAGTGCATCAGGGCGGCGCCGTTGAAGATCGCCTGCCAGGAGCGGCGGATTTCGGGCCAACCGACGATAGGCTGCCAACCGGGATGGATGCACAAAGCGCGCTCGGACTGTTCCCACAGAGCGTCCATTTGGGCGATGTCGAGGGAGCCGAAGGCGTCGTAGAAACGCCGGTTGGCGTCCCGCAGAGACGGAATGTTGGCGTTTTCAGGGAGCATGGCCGAAGCGTAGTTCCGGTGTGAATAGGGAACCATAGCCGCAGGGGCCGGCGGTTCAGGGCCACTGGTTGGTCGGGGTTGCTGGCAGTTCGAGGCCAAGTGGCATAGCAATTATAACAGAGCGCAGGGGCGAATGGTGGTTCGCCCCTGCGCCGTTGGAGGTTGGCGGGTCGCTACGCCTGCGGGGAGAAGCTGGCCGGGATGAGGATTTTGGTTTGCTGGTTGACCAGGAACTCGCGGGTTGGCGGTGGCCAATGTGGGGTGGCGGAAGCTTCGGCGCGGATACGGTCGCGGGCGGCCAGGTCTGCATAAGGCCAGATGTGCACCCATTTGTTCAGTCCGCCGATGTCGCTGTACATACCGGCGGCCAGCGGGGAGAACTTTTCCCGATGCTCAATGGCGGCGCCCCAGATGTCCAGCACCTTGGGCATGGCGCCGTTCTGATATTCGTAGATGCGCATTTCATAGACGTTGCCCTGTTTCTGGCCGCCGCCGAGAGGGCGCATGAAAGGCGCGGGGTGGAAGATTTCGGATTCCATGTGCAGGATGGTTCCCTGGCTGTCCGGAGGCCAGTTGGGATCTTTGCCGGCCTCGGCGCGAACTTGATTGCGTTGGTCCAGGCTGTCATAGGGCCAGATGTGGATGACCTGGTTCAAGGGGCCGACTTCCGTATGGAAGAAGGCAGCGAGCTTGGAGTATTTTTCCCGGTGGGGCAGGGCTTTCTCAAAGGCGGCTTCGAATACGGGCACGCCGCCGGGCTTGAGGTCGTAAGTCCGAACTTCGTAAATCATTGGGCAGTACCTCCTGGGTGTACGATCTGTGCGCCGCCAGTCTAGCAGTTGGACATAACGGCGGCAACTGGAGCGGTTGGGGAGCGTGTCAGGGGGCCAGCATCGTCAGCGGTTTTATGGGCAGGTTCCGCAGGATCCAGAACAGTAGAACAGTCGCCAGCAGCGCCCAAGCCAATAAGGGCGGGACGGCGAAATAGCGCGGGGAGGGGTGACCGAGCGCCTGAGGCAGGCCGGAGATGCCAGCGATGACAAGAAGCGGCAAGGTCAGTACAGTAAGCGGATTGTAGTCCAGCGCGCCGAGGATATCGCCGTGGAGCAAGCGGTGCAGCGCGCGCAGTGTGCCGCAGCCGGGGCAGTAGCAGCCGGTAAAGTAAAGGAAGAGGCAGGGAGGGTAAGCGCCGGGGACTCTGGGGTCAACAAGGTAAAGCAGGACGGCGCTTGCGGCGGCCAAGGCAGCTAGGGCTGGCCATACCAACCGGGGTAAGTTATACCGGATCAAACGACGCTCCATGCTGCCTAGCCTCGCAGTCGGAAGGACCAGTTCAGAGAATTGAAGGAAGTATGCCGAAGCCGAAAACGAGCAGGAGATAGAAAGCTAACACTGACAAGCCTAAACCGATAGACACCCAGCTCAAGATGCACGCCGTGCGAGCTGCGAATTCGGCTCCGGCGTAAGCTCCGGAGCTTTCGTCGGACATACCGATGGCAGCGAATACAATGGCCGCAATGCATACAGGCAGGCAGCAGAATATGGTGGCCAGTATCGCCAGTATCAGGTTGAACGTATGATTGGAACCGGACATAGCATTTCCTTCGTGTTAGATAGCAGCCGGCTGATTGTATCATACTTGGTGTCATAGGGCCGGATAGACGGCGACAAGCGCAGGGTGGTTGACGACTTTTTTACGGCGGGCTTGGCAGTCTTTGCGCTATAATGACACTGAAAGCAAGACAGCGACAGCAGGTAGAAGGTGTTGACGATAGCAACGGCTTTTATAGTATCTGGCGCAGCGTTTCTCGTGGGGGCGGCGTTGGTAGTAGTAGTAGGCGCTGAGAGAGAGCTTGCCCAGTGCCCGGCTATTATTAGCAGTTTCCTGCGGATAAAGCGAACTGCAACAACTGGTTCTCGGGCTGCGTATTCATCGGCGGCTCGGCTGCGGTGATTGGAGGAGCGGTAGCATCCGGGATCCTTGTCTTTGGCAAACTGCAGAGCTAAAGATGATTATGAGGGCGACAATCAGAAAGGCAATTTACGCGGCCCACTGGGTGCCGTTCTTCTTGTTTCTGGTAACTTCCATTGGATCGGTGGCAGTCTTTGTACTTGCGGATGACTTGGGAACGGCCGGCTTCATCGCTGCTTCTGTGGTGTTCTTTGCGACTGCGAGCGCGTTTTTGGAGCGGCTATTTCCGATGAAAGGGTGATTTTGATGGCAAATCGGAAGCACAGCCCGGCTGGCTGACTTGATAAGAGCGGCTAATTTGGCCGCTCTTATCAATTGGCAATGCAGGATTCGGATTAATCGTCATCGGCCGGTTCTGGCATCAGCACGAATTCGGGGTATGATTCCATGCCCAGCTCGGCGGCGTCCTGGCCCAGGCGTTCCACGTTTTCGGGCACGCGCGCGCCGATGGTCTTCGAGAGGATGAACCAGACGGCCAGGGACAGGCCGAAAACGAAGGCGCCGATGGCGGCGATGCCCAATAGCTGAACGCCGATGTTGCCGCCGGCGGCGATGCAAACGGCGACGGTGCCCCACACTCCGGCAAAGAGGTGAACGGGCACTGCGCCAACCACGTCGTCAACCTTGACGATTTCGAGCAGCCTGGTTCCGCCGGTGCTGATGACGCCGCCGACAATGCCGATGACTACAGCCCAGAAGTGAGGCACGATGTCAGGGCCGGCCGTGATGGAGACCAGCCCGGCCAATGCTCCGTTGAGGCAGACCATAAGGTCGATGCGCCTAAAGAAAAGGCGGGACAAGGTCAGCGCGGTTACTACGCCGGCCGCCGCGGCCAAGTTGGTATTCACCAGGATGTTGCTCATGGCTACCACGTCCGTCGCCGAACCCAGGGCCAGCTGGGAGCCGCCATTGAAGCCGAACCAACCCAGCCACAAGATGAAGACGCCCAAGGTAACCAGAACCACGTTGGACGGCGGTGTGGGGCGGGTCGCGCCGTCGCGCCGGAACTTGCCCAGACGCGGGCCGACTATTAAGGCGCCGGCCAAGGCAGCCCAACCGCCGGTACTGTGCACGATGGTTGACCCGGCAAAGTCCTGGAATCCCATCTCCGCCAGCCAGCCGCCGCCCCAGGTCCACGCGCCGATGACAGGGTAGATGAAGCCGGTGAGCAGCAGGGTGAAGATGAAGAAGCCCCACATATTGACCCGCTCGGCCAGCGTGCCGGACACGATGGAGGCGGTGGTGGCTACGAATACCATCTGGAAGAACCAGTCGGACATCACCGAATAGCCGGTGTCAAGGACGCCGCGCAGAGCGGATTCATCTCCCCCCAGCAACGCGATTTCCGCGGAGGACGGGCCGTAAAGCGGCCAGACTACCGTGCCAATGACTGACTGGACGTCGTTGTACATCAGGTTGTAGCCGATGAAGTAAAACGCCAACCCGGCGATGGAGTAGAGGCCGATGTTTTTCAAGCAGATCATGGAGGCATTCTTGGTACGGACGGAACCGGCTTCCAGCATGGTGAAACCGGCGCACATCCACATCACCAAGGCGCCCCAGACCAAGAAAGCGAAGGTGTTAAGAACGAACTGCGTTTCAGGGTCAACCCCGGCGGCCTGGGCAATGTGCGGCCACGTCAAGAAAGCCGCCACCGGCAGGAGCATCGCGCCCAGTATGGCCGCGATGCGGTAGGGGCGCGATGGAGATGAAGAGGTCATGGCTTACGGCTCCAATCGTATCGGATCGCCCACGCTGATTTGGCCGCCTTGCAGAACAACGGTTAGGATGCCCCGCCTGCCAAAAATCTCCTCGCGCAGGCCGGGGATGAGGGCGTCCATCTTTTGGCAAGGCTCGCAGTCGCCGGTAACTTCCAGGGTAACGTGATTGTCCTCATCGCCGATAAAGAAGACATTTCCCTGGCGTGCTTGGGACAGGTCTAATCCGATTACGGTGATGTTCTCCTTGACCTGGCCGGGTTGCAGCCCGAAATGATCCAGGGTTTCCTGGTCCATCACCAGTACCTGGCGGAGGTTGCGAGGGTTGCGGCTGCGGTCGCCTTCCAGCCCTTCAGAGGAGATGGCGTGAGCGGTTTGCACCGGGTCGGACGGAGCGCCCTTAACGCGGGCGATATGCAGGTTAACGATGGTGCCGGATTGCATAGAGCCTCCTGCTTGCTGACGAGGCAAGGGGTAAGTTGGGTATGTTGGATAACGCGGGGCGATTTTAAGGGATGCGTGGACGGTTGGCAAACTGGAAGCAGTAGCCGACGCTGGCCGGGGCGGGTAGAATGGGCGCAATTTCGCTCTGGCCGGGTATGGCCAGGGCAGTGAGGTTTTCGCTATGGCATACCAGTTTATCAAGACCGAGGTAGTGGATGGCGTGCTGGTGATGACGATGCACGATCCGCCGACGCGCAACGCGCTGGGGCCGGACATGGCCGCCGAGATGTTCGAGCGGCTAGACGAGTTTGAGAACAACCCGGAAGAGCGCGTCCTGGTGTTGACCGGCACGGAGCCGTCGTTCTGCTCCGGAGCCAACGTGAGAGGGTTTCGCCGGCGCATCGACGAGCGGGCAGTTCAGGCGGAACCGGAACCGCTGACGTGGGGGAAAATGGAGTATATGAAGGGGCGGCGGCAGATCCCGGAAAGCGGGCCGCGGGTCAACTTCGTGCCGCTGCGGATTCACGACTTGCAGAAACCATCGCTGGCAGTGGTGAACGGGCCGGCGGCGGGCGTGGGTTGCGGGTTGGCGTTGTCGTGCGACATCCGGGTAGTGGGTGAAAGCGGGCGATTGTCCGAGCGGTTCGTTTTGAACGGGCTGATTCCGGGGGATGGCAGCTGCTGGCAGCTGCCCAAGCTCATTGGCGCGAGCAACACCCTTTTGCTCCAATATACCGGGGACTGGATGGGGTGCGAAGATGCAGTGCGCATCGGGCTGGCCAGCAAGTGCTTCCCCGATGACCAACTGATGGAGGGCGCAATGGAGTTGGCGACGCGCATCGCGAAGGGCCCCACGGTGGCGCACTCGCTGACCAAATACCTGGTGCAGGAAAGTATGGGTTTGACCTTCCGGGAGGCTCTGGAATTGGCGTCGGCGGCTCAGGAACACGTGCGCCGTACTGAGGACCACAAAATTGCCGTGCAATGGTTCCTTGACAAGAACCGGGGAATGCCGCCGTTTGTAGGCCGGTAAAAGCAGGATTGCAAGGTTGGCCGGAACGAGCGGGAGGTTCGATGCGCTTTTTGCAACGCGCCTCTTGACGGGAGGGGAATTAGAGGCTATACTCCCTTCTTACCGACTTGCCTGATACGGCCTCGAGGGGCCGGGTGAGCCACCGGCGGAAGCGTCGGGAGTGCCTGCGGGCAGGACGGGCAGGTTAAAAACTGAATAGGAAGTCTGAACTGCATAAAGAACCGAGTCTAGGGAATTTGAAGTTCCTAGCGTGGGTCAAATTATGAAGGGCTTACGGTGGATGCCTTGGGACCAAGGGCCGAAGAAGGACGCGGTAAGGCTGCGAAAAGCCTCGATGAGCCGTCTAACAGGCGTAATCGGGGGTCTCCGAATTGGGTAACCTGTTCCGGTGTTGAGCCGGTCCACCCGCGTTGAGCGGGAGGTAAGTGGGGGAACTGAAACATCTAAGTACCCCGAGGAAAAGAAATCAACCGAGATTCCCTTAGTAGTGGCGAACGAAAGGGGAAGAGCCTAAACCGCAGCGACCTAACGGCGTGAGGGCCTGTGTCGCTGTGGGGTTACAGGACGCTTCTAGGGCCGCCTCATCAGGCCCAAAGCAGTTACAAACTTCATCTCTAGCCGAAGGACCCTGGGAAGGGCCGCCGCAGACGGTGAAAGCCCGGTAGGCGAAAGGGATGGAGCTGCTGAGGCAGATCCTAAGTACCATGGGGCACGTGAAACCCTGTGGGAAGTCGGGGGGACCACCCTCCAAGGCTAAATACCCTTGGTCACCGATAGCGCACCAGTACCGTGAGGGAAAGGTGAAAAGAACCCCTGGCGGGGAGTGAAATAGACCTGAAACCGTAAGCCTACAGAAGGTCGGAGTCCGTTACGACGGATGACGGCGTGCCTATTGAAGAATGATCCGGGGACTTATTGTATGGAGCAAGGTTAAGGGACTGTAGTTCCGGAGCCGCAGCGAAAGCGAGTCTGAACAGGGCGACTAGTTCCATGTAATAGACCCGAAACCGGGTGAGCTACCCATGGCCAGATTGAAGGTTCGTTAACGCGGACTGGAGGATCGAACTCGTGGCTAGTACAAAAGCTTGGGATGAGCTGTGGGTAGAGGTGAAATGCCAATCGAACCCGGAAATAGCTGGTTCTCCCCGAAATGCATTTAGGTGCAGCCTCGGGAACTAGGAGGACGGAGGTAGGGCACTGAATGGGCTAGGGGGCGTGAGCTTACCAAACTCAATCAAACCACCAATGCCGTTCTACCGATACCCGGGAGTGAGACAGTCACAGATAAGTGCGATTGTCAAAAGGGAAACAGCCCAGACCACCGGCTAAGGCCCCCAAGAGCAGACTAAGTGGGAAACGAGGTGGGGTTCCCAAAACAGCCAGGAGGTTGGCTTAGAAGCAGCCACCCTTTAAAGAGTGCGTAATAGCTCACTGGTCGAGGGATCCTGCGCGGAAAATGTAACGGGGCTTAAGTCTGTCGCCGAAGCCGTGGATGTACAGGTTCAGGCCGAATCCAACCAATGCCAACGGTAGTTCTTCGGAATTGCCAGCGGCTGACGAAGGTGCCGGCTTGGTCAATGCCTGGGCATGGTAGGGGAGCGTTCCTCGTGCAAAGAAGGTAGGTCGCGAGTCCTGCTGGAGCGCGGGGAAGTGAGAATCCCGGAATGAGTAGCGTAAATCAGGGTGAGAATCCCTGACACCGAAAGCCCAAGGTTTCCTACGCAACGTTGTTCGGCGTAGGGTTAGTCGGTCCTAAGCCGTAGGCAAGCGCCGAAGGCGATGGACAGCAGGTTAATATTCCTGCACCGCCGATGTTTCGCTTTAAAACCAAGGAGGGGCGCGGGAGGCTAGGCGGGGCGTGCCTATTGGACATGGTGCGTCCTTGCTTGTAGGCGTGCCGGGGCAGGCAAATCCACCCCGGCGTCAAGCTGAGGAGTGAGGGAATCCCGACCTACGGGAACGGAGACCCCGTTGAGGCCACACCGACAAGAAAAGCTTCGTGGTTATGGAGCAGCGGCGACCGTACCGCAAACCGCCACTGGTGGGCTGGGATAAAAGTCCCTAGGTGTTCGAGCTAACCTCCGCTAAGGAACTAGACAAAAGGGCCCCGTAACTTCGGGAGAAGGGGCCCCCTGGATGGTGAAACCGCTGGCCGGTGGAGCTGTCTGGGGGCGCAGAGAAGAAGGCCGGGCGACTGTTTAACAAAAACACAGGTCTGTGCTAAGGGGAAACCCTACGTATACAGGCTGACGCCTGCCCAGTGCCGGAAGGTTAAGGGGCGGCGTGCAAGCGCCAAACTGAAGCCCCGGTGAACGGCGGCCGTAACTCTAACGGTCCTAAGGTAGCGAAGTCCCTTGTCGGGTAAGTTCCGACCCGCATGAATGGTTGAACGACTTGGCCATTGTCTCGGCGGAGGGCTCGGTGAAATTGCGGTGCCCGTGAAGACGCGGGCGACCCGCGGCAGGACAAAAAGACCCCGTGGAGCTTTACTGTAGCCTGGCATTGGGCTGGGAGCTGTCATGTGTAGGATAGGTGGGAGACTTTGAAGCGCCTACGCCAGTAGGTGTGGAGTCGCCGTTGAAATACCACCCTTGGCTGTTTTTGGTTCTAACCTCAGCAAAACTGGGGAACAGTGCTTGGTGGGCAGTTTAACTGGGGCGGTTGCCTCCTAAAAAGTAACGGAGGCGCCCAAAGGTCCTCTCAGGACGGATGGAAATCGTCCACAGAACGCATTGGCATAAGAGGGCTTGACTGCGAGACCTACAAGTCGAGCAGGGACGAAAGTCGGGCAAAGTGATCCTACGGCACCGAGTGGAAGGGCCGTGGCTTATCGGATAAAAGCTACCCCGGGGATAACAGGCTTATCTCGCCCAAGAGTTCACATCGACGGCGAGGTTTGGCACCTCGATGTCGCCTCGTCCCATCCTGGGGCTGAAGGAGGTCCCAAGGGTTCGGCTGTTCGCCGATTAAAGGGGTACGTGAGTTGGGTTCAGAACGTCGTGAGACAGTTCGGTCTCTATCCGCCGTGGGCGCAGGAGGCTTGAGGGAACCTTTCCCTAGTACGAGAGGACCGGGAAGGACAAACCTATGGTGTTCCAGTTGTTCCGCCAGGAGCAGCGCTGGGTAGCCATGTTTGGCAGCGATAAGCGCTGAAGGCATCTAAGCGCGAAGCATCCCCCAAGATTAGGCCTCCCTCCCCGATTAACTTCGGGGGTAAGACTGCAGCGAGACTAGCTGCTTGATAGGCCGGATGTGTAAGGCTGGCAACAGCTTCAGCAAACCGGTACTAACCAGTCGAGCGATTTGACCCACGCTAGGAGCTTCAAACTCTCTTGGCTCGGTTCTCGACTAACCGATGGATTTCCCGTCCATCAATCAGATTTTCAGTTTCAGGCTTCCTATCTCAGTTCAACTTATTAATCACTGTTGCGGGGTGGAGCAGTGGCAGCTCGTCGGGCTCATAACCCGAAGGTCGTTGGTTCGAGTCCAACCCCCGCTACCAAGCACAAAACCAGCCCCGGTGAGAGCCGGGGCTTTTTCATTGGCCGCTTCGCCACAGGCGGCTAACCACGCAACGCGACGAATCGCTCGCAGCTAATCATCCACAGCCGCGGCTTCCAGTCGATGCGCTACATGGTAAGTGTGAAACTCCCCGGGGCCGAGCAGAAAGTCGGGCGGGCCGCCGGCGTGGGCCGAACGGAATGCGTCGCTCCGGGTCCAATTATGGTGCTGCTCTTCAGTTTCCCAATGGGTGACCACCAGGAACTCCTCATGATCCGGGGTGTTGCGCATTTTCCACAGCTCAAAGCTGATGAAGCCGGGATGTTCCTGAACGGCGCCGCGCTCTTTGAACATCCGCTCCAAGGTGTCGCCGTAGCCGGCCTTTACTCTGATGCGGTTGGTGGCAATAAACATGGTCGTATCTCCTGTCTGGCTAGAGAGATTGGGCGACCTTGCCCAGCAGCCGAATAGTCTGCTCCATGCCGGCGGCCGGATCGTCGCCGGCAATTACCGGGGTCACCAGAAGCTCGCTGATGCCCATGTCCAGCATGGCGACCATGCGCTCGCCCACCGTGTCAGCGTCGCCAGTGAGAACGGTCGCTTCAATCATACCGTCGCTCCAGGTCTCTTCCGCAGCTTCAGGATAGCCGGCGGCGGCCCACATCTGCTGATAGAAAGGCAAGCGTGGATAGTTGGACAACTGCTGCTGCACTGCTACCCGGGTGGCGTTCGTATCCGTGCTGACGCAGATGGGCGCGTGGGCAATCAGCGGGGGCGTCTCTCGCCCAGCCCGCTCGGCCCCCCTCTGCAGGGCCGGCAGTGCCTGGTCGCGCAAGTACGCCGCCGGACTGACCCAGCTGATGGCGCCGTCGGCCAGCTCGCCACACAGCTCATAAGACCCTTCCTGCAACGCCGAGGCCATCACCGGCACGTCCACCGGCCGAGGAATGCTGGCGTGCGCGGTGTATTCCCGACCGTCAAAATCAACCGAACCCTCATGCAGCAAGGCGCGCAGGATTTGGAGGTACTCCCGCAGGTTGGTAAGCGGCGCGCGCAGATTGTAGCCGAACATCGCGCGCATAGTAGGCCGATGGCTGGGACCAACGCCCAAACGCAACCGTCCCGGCGCCAGCTGGTCCAATACCTGCGCCTGCTGCGCCGCCACGATGGGATGACGCGGGTAAGTGGGAACGATGGACGTGCCGAACACGATACTATCCGTTTGCACGGCGGCGGCGGCGAACAGTGTCAGCGCGTCAAGGCCGGTTCCGCCCGTGGTGAGCCAGGCGGCCTGAGCTCCGGCCTTTTCGGCGCGGCGCACCAAGTCAAGGGATGCTTCAGCGTTGGGAGCGCCGGCGTGAATGCCGATGCGTTTGGCAGGCATAGCGATAACCTCAATAGTTGTGTGGATGGCCCTATCGTATCACCGATAGGCGGTTTGTGGATGATGGTGGGCGCGTGGCTCTGCAAATACGCCGCTACTACTCCGGCGCCGACCCGAGCGCATAGTCAGTCCCGATATGCCCCGCCGACTCAAATGCGGCATACTCCTCGGCGGTGTAGCCAAGCAACTCGCGATAAACGTACTCGTTGTCCTGACCGAACTGCACCGGGCCTCGGCGGATGCTCAAAGGCGTGTCCGACATTTTGTACAGCGGACCGGGGTACAGATGCGTTCCGCAATCCTCCTGATACGCCTCCTGAAAGAACCGGCGGCTTTGAATATGTGGGTCGGCGAAAACGTCGGCTTGATTCATCACTGCACCGGCGGGAATGCCGGCCTTTTGCAGGATATTCATTACGGAATCCGGCGTCTGCGTGCGTGTCCACGCGGTGATGCGAGCGTCGATTTCGTCCTGCCGAGCGCGACGAGCTGCGGCGTCGGCCATCCCGACGTCGGCGGCCAGGTCTGGCGCGCCAACTACGTCGCAAAGCGCCCTCCATTGTTCATTGTCGTACACGGTGATAACCACCCAGCGGTCGGCATCATCACCGGCCGGCGCGCAGGGGTAACAGTTTTGCAGGGCCCGGGGATGGCGGTTGCCCGTCGGACCGTGCGTGCGTCCGTTCATCAAGTAGTCCATGTAGTACTCGCCCAGAAAGGCAAAGACGTTTTCCGCCTGGCCCAGCTCCACCAACTGGCCTTGACCGGTGCGCTTGCGATGTCGCAACGCGGCCAGGACTGCAAAAGCCCCCTGGGCTCCGGCGGCGGCGTCCGACATCAGCACCGTGGTGTTATAAGAGGGGTCAGTGTCTTCATAGCCGCGCAGCATGGTGTGGCCGACTACCCCCTCAATATGCACGCCATGAGCTCGATAGTCCCGATATGGCCCCGTGCTGCCGTAGGCTGGCATCCGAAGCATGATAATGTCATCCTTGACCGCTTTCAGCGATTCGTAGGATATGCCCAGCTTCTCCATGGTCTCGGTGGGGTTGTTTTCAATCAGCACGTCGCTGATGGCCACCAGACGGTCAAAAATCTCCCGACCGCCCGGATCCAGCAGGTTCACGGTCATGCTTCGTTTGTTGCGAGCGTGGGAGTTGAACATAGGCGAGCGGTTGAAAGGACGCTCGCCGGGGACCCGGCCCGGAGTTCCGCCCGAGTACAGCGGCAGGTTGTCAATTTCCGCTTGCGTCAGGCGCGGCGCCGCCCCGCGCGTTAGCGGCACAAACGTCTTCGTGGATTCAACGCGAATAACCTCCGCGCCCAAGTCGGCCAGAAACGAACCGCAATAAGGCCCGGCCCAAACCACAGTAATTTCCAGGACGCGCAGTCCCGCCAATGGCAAGCCCGGCATCTGCATTATCTATCCAGTAAAGCTCTGCCGGCAGCGGCGCCCGAAGCAACCAGCCCTGCGATTTCGGCCTTGCTATAGCCAAGCTCCGCCAGAATCTCCTCCGTATGCTCCCCCAGCAGCGGAGCCGTCCGGCGTAGCCGCCACGGTGATTCAGCCATCACGAAAGGCCGCCCCGGATAGCGCAGGGCGCCGACAGCCGAGTGTTCTCCCACCGTAAAAACGCCCCGCGCGTTGAACGACGGGTCAGCGTCCAGGTCGGCCATAGTGTTAATCGGGCCGGACAGCACGCGATGCTCCTGGGCCGCCCGCCACGCCTCCGCGCGGGTGCGCGCCAGCATCCAGGGCAGCAGATGCTCCGCTTCAAACTCCTCCTGCATCTCCGGGTCGCCCTGCGCCGCCGGGGTTTGCCACTTTTCGGCGGCCAGTTCCGGCGGAGAACCCAGCATGGCAACGGTGCGCGGCCAATACATCCGGCTGCCGTTTATCTGCAAGTAGCCGTCCGCTGTCGGATATACGGCGTTAGGATAGCCGCCGGAGCCGCCCGATACCGGCCGCCGGCTCAACTCGCCGGTGTACTGATGGGCCAGCAAGGCGCTCTGCCGGCGGTCAACGGAACCAAGCTGAGTTTCCAGGATCGACACATCGATATGCTGCCCCGGAGCCTCTCCTCCGTCCGGCGCGAAAGAACCCGCCAACGCTGCGCCCATGGTGGCGACGGCGGCCACTGCTCCGGCCTGGTACATGCCCACATTGCCGCCCAGTTTCAGCGGTTCCCTATCAGCTAGGCCGGTAGAGTGCATCTCCCCGCCCATACCGTAGAAAATGATTTCGGAACCGCGATAATCCCGGTAGTGGCCGGTCTGCCCGAAGTTGGATATGCTGGTGTAGATTAGCTTCGGATTGATTCCGATGAGCCGGCCATAACCGACGCCCAGGCGGTTGGCAACCCCCGGCCGGTAATTCTCAAGCGCGATGTCGGCCCACGAGGCCAGCCGCTCTACTATGCCGGCGGCGGCCGGCCGCTTCAGGTCAATAACCATCCCGCGCTTGTTGGTGTTGAGATGGAGGAAAAGGCCGCTTTTCTCTGGGTGCGGAGTGTCGTTCGGAAACGGGCCGATGCGTCTGGCGCCGTCGCCGGCCGGCGCTTCCACCTTAATCACGTCAGCGCCATAATCCGCCAGCAGCTTGGCGCAATAAGGCCCGGCAACGTAATGGGTGAAGTCGAGGACTTTGAGTCCGGTCAATGCTCCATCGGGCATAACTCTGTCCCTGCCATTCCATCCGCCGGAGCGGACGATGCGATACAATTGCATAAAATGGCGTTCGGGTCAAATCACCAACGCCGGGAGACCTGATTGTGCCTGTTTTCGAGCATGAACGAATACTGCCCTGCGGCTTGGAGGACGGCTGGGAAGCGGTCGTCGACTTTCCCAGCCGGAAAATACACAACCCCCGCTACCGGCGCGCCGACCTGCCAGACGGGACGGAACCGGAGCCGGGGCATCGGATACTGCTGCAAATTGGCCGTGACCGATTTACCAGCATCATCACCATTTCCCGCAAGCCGGCCGCGTTGTCGCACCGCGCCTCTGGCCCGGGATTCTGGGTCGAGTATTCCTACGAGCTCCGGTTATGCGACGAGAGAGACCCCGGATATACGTCGGACGATATAGGATGCGCTTACCTCAAAATACGCGGCGAGTATGGCGGCTGGCTCGGCAGTCTCATCGCCGCGCTTCGGCCCGGAGCCTGCCGCCGTTATCTCGCCGACGAGATGGCCGCGGTGCTATCCGCCGCCGAATCCGTGCGCGCCGAGCCAATAGACAATAATGAAGCGACCGACCCGGATGGAGAGTAACAGACCAAATGGAAAATAATGGAATGACGCCGAATCATATCTTGCCCCCTCCGCCCGCGGCGCCCCGGCGTCCTCACACTGTCACCGTGCATGGCGACGCGCGCATTGACCCCTGGCGCTGGCTCCGCGAGAAGGACGACCCTGCTACGATGGCGTACCTCCACGCCGAGAACGCTTACGCCGAAACGTTCCTGTCACCCCTGCAGCCCCTGCAGTCGGCCATTTACGACGAAATCCGCGGGCGCATCAAGGAAGACGACAACACGGTGCCCGAAAAAGAAGACGATTACTATTACTACGTCCGCTACGAAGAAGGCGGGCAGTATCCTATCCATTGCCGCAAGCGGGGCAGCGAGGATGGCCCCGAAGAAATACTGCTGGACGTGAACGCGCTGGCGGAAGGCCGCGACTACACCCGTCTTGGCTCTTTCTCCAACAGCCCCGACCATCGGCTCTTTGCCTATGGAGTGGACTTTGACGGCTCGGAGCAATTCACCCTCCACGTGCGCGACTTGGCCTCCGGCGTCACCCTCCACGACGCTATCCCCAACACCTACTACAGCCTGCAATGGGCTAACGACAGCCGAACCTTCTATTACTCAATGCTGGACGAACATCACCGCCCGGTCAGCATCTACCGCCACACCCTGGGCAGCGACCCGGCGGCGGACGAACTGGTCTATCATGAAGAAGACCCCCGTTTTTGGGTCTGGTTGGGCAAGTCAGTCAGCCGCCGGTTCATCTACATTATGGCCGGCGGCAACAATATGTCCGAATGGCGGTTCTTGGACGCCAATGACCCTAACGCCGTGCCAGAGCTGATTGAGCCCCGCGCCACAGATTTCGAGTACGACGTGGTTGACCACGGCGACCGCTTTTTCATCCGGCATAACGGCAGCGCCGCCCGGGACTTTATGCTATCCGTGACTCCCATCGCCTCGCCGGGTTGGGACAGCTGGACCGAGTTCATGCCCCACGAAGCCGGCAGGCCCCTCCTCGACATTCAGGCCTATCGGGAGCATCTGGTGATTGCCTGCCGGCGCGACGGACTGCCGCAGGTCATGGTTTTGCGTCTCTCCGATGGAGACATTCACTACGTCGCCGGCGTGGATGAGGACGACTTCGCCATGTCGCCCCGCAGCGGGTGGGAGTTTGATACCACCTCCCTGCGCTTTTCCTACACCTCAATGAAAACCCCGGCGTCAGTGTACGACTATGACATGGCGACGCGCCAGCGTGTCCTGCGCAAGCAGCAGGAAATACCCTCCGGCTACGACGCCGGCCAATACGAAACCCGCCGCGTCTGGGCTACTGCTCGCGACGGCGCCGCAGTTCCCATCAGCCTGCTGATGCGGAAAGGCGTAGCAACCGACGGCAGCGCTCCGCTGTACCTGTACGGCTACGGCAGCTACGGGATTACCATGGAAGCCAACTTCAGCGTAGCCGCCCTGAGCCTGGTCAACCGGGGCTTCATCTACGCTGTCGCCCACATACGGGGCGGCATGGAAATGGGATGGGATTGGTACGAAAACGGCAAGCTTTTGCACAAGCGTAACACCTTCAACGACTTTATAGATTGCGCCGAGCATTTGATTGCGGGGGGTTATACATCGGCCGGCCGCATCGCTGCCGCCGGGGGCAGCGCCGGCGGAATGCTCATGGGCGCCGTAGTCAACGCCCGCCCTGACCTCTTCGGCTGCGTCGCCGCCCACGTCCCCTTTGTTGACGTCCTCAACACCATGCTGGATGACACCTTGCCCTTGACCACCATGGAATACAACGAATGGGGCAACCCCAACGACGCCCGGTATTATGAGTATATCCGGACCTACTCCCCCTACGACAACGTGCAGGAGCAGGACTACCCGCCCATGCTGGTTACCGGCGGCATCAGCGACCCGCGCGTAACCTACTGGGAGCCGGCCAAGTGGGTCGCCAGGCTGCGCGCAACGAAGACCGACGCAAACCCGCTGCTGCTGAAAATCCACATGGATTCCGGCCACGCCGGTGCTTCGGGCCGCTTCGAGCGCATCAAGGAAATCGCCGAAGAATACGCCTTCGTCCTCCATTCCATGGGAATGCCCGACTAGATCCCAATAAACCGCCGAGCATTCTCCCCGAGAATCCCCTCCACTTGCCCTGATGTCAGCGGCAGCGACGCCAGGTATTCCGACTCGCTGCCCATATCCACCAGAGGGTAATCCGTACCGAAGCAAACCTTATGCGCCCCGTGCTTGCCAATAATCGCCGTCAGCGTTTCGGCGGTAAGTTCCCGAATCGACGGCGGCCAGGTGGTATCCACCAGCACGTTCTCGTAGCCTAACAGCGCCCGCTCCGCCTCGTCCAGCATATAGAACCCGCCCAAGTGCAGCGCAATCACTTTGAGCTTGGGAAACCGCCGGACGATATTCGCAATCCGCTCCGGCGCGGCATACAAAGGTTCATCCGGCCCTTGATGCGGCAGCCTGCCGGCGTGAATCGCCAGCGTCATATCCTCGCCCAACTCCTCGTATACCGGAAACCACTGCGGGTCATCAGGATAGAAACCGTTGATGACCGGGTGCATCTTGATGCCCTTTACCCCGTGCTCCCGCAGATAACGTATCTCTCCGCCCCTGTCCGCCAGATCGGGATGCACGGCCCCGAAAGGTACGAGCGTATCGTCGGCGATTGAAATCAGCCAGTCGTTGGCGCGACGCACCTGGTCCGCCCGCGCCGCTATTCCCAGCACGACCGATTTGTCCACGCCGGACGCCGCCATGTGCGCCTTGATTCCGCTTACCGTATTGGCTGCGATTGGACTAAAGCCCAGGTCGGATGCCATATTATCGGCCACCGCATCGGCGATACGGTCAGGCCAAACGTGCGTATGAACGTCAACTCGCATCGGTAGTCTCCACTTGTGGGCGTTCCGGATTGTCTGGGCCCCGCAAGGCATACGTTATTCACAGCCGGGCAGTCGCTTGACTCGATTCAGTCGGTCATTGACCTCGGCGCCGCCTGCTCCACTCAGTTAGCGATTTGACAAGAGGCACTCCCGTCTCGTGCCAACGACTGGGTGTCCGCGCTGCGCTCCACAGGTGTTGCAACGGCTTCCAGGTTATGCGAGCTGACAGCCTTATGCAGGCGTGCCAATTCGCACGGCATCGTAATCTGTCCCTTCCAAGCGTGCTATCATAAAGGCCGACATTCTATCTTAAACAACGACAATGGTGCCCGATGATTCGTGAAGCCATATCCGCGGCGACGGCCGGCGAATCCCTCTCTATGAGCGACGCCATCGCCGTAATGCGCCAGGTAATGGATGGCCAAGCTACCCCGGCGCAGCTCGGCTCCTACCTCACCGCGCTGTCCCTCAAAGGCGAAACGCCAGAAGAAATCGCCGGGTTCGCCACCGTGATGCGCGAAAAGTCCCTCCGCGTCCGCACCGACGGCCCGGCCATCGACACCTGCGGCACCGGCGGCGACCGCAAGGGAACCTTCAACATCTCCACCGCCGCCGCTTTCGTGGTGGCCGGCGCCGGCCTCACCGTCGCCAAACATGGCAACCGCGCCGCCTCCGGCGAGTGCGGCAGCGCTGACGTGCTGGAATCTCTCGGCGTTCGCATCGATCTCCCCCCGGAAGCGGTGGAACGCTGCCTGCGCGAAATCGGCATCGGTTTTATGTTCGCACCGACCTATCATCCCGCCATGCGCTACGCTGCGCCCGTCCGACGGGAAATCGGTATCCGCACCGTGTTTAACGTCCTTGGCCCGTTGACCAACCCTGCCGGCGTATCCTGCCAGCTCATAGGCGTAGGCTACCCTGAAGTCGCCTCCAAGATGGCCGAAGCCCTCCGCCTTTTCGGCGCCCATCACGCCATCATCGTCCACAGCAGCGACGGCATGGACGAGCTGTCTCTTGGCGGCGATACCACCGGCTGGGAAGTGCTGGACGGCGAAATCTGCCCCTACCTGGCGCGCCCTCGCGAGCTGGGTCTGCCCCATGCCACCCCGGACGACCTGCGCGGCGGCCCCCCGGCTGCCAACGCCGCCGCCATGCGCAGCATCCTGTCCGGCGCATATGGCCCCCTCCGCGATGCCGTGGTCCTCAACAGCGCTGCCGCCCTGGTAGCCGGCGACCTGGCGCCAACCCTGGCAGAGGGCGTCGCCCTGGCGTCAGCCGCCATCGCCGATGGGCGCGCCGCCGAAAAATTGGACGCTATGGTTGAACTGACTCAGCAACTGGCGCAAGCAAAAAGCTGAAGGAGACGCATCAAATGCCCGCAAGCATACTGAACCAAATCGTTGCCCGGAAGCGGGAAGAACTAGTTGCTGCCCAGGCATCTGCTCCTTTGTCCGCTTTGTGGGAGCGCATCGCCGCCCGCTCGCCGGCGTTGAACTTCCCCGACGCCCTCCGCGGCCCCGGCGTCAGCGTGATTGCCGAGGTCAAGAAAGCCTCGCCGTCCCGAGGGTTGCTGCGCGCGAACTTTGACCCTGTGGAGCTGGCCTCAACCTACGCCGCCAATGGCGCAGCCGCCATTTCCGTCATCACCGACGGCCATTTCCTGGGCACGGCCGACCACCTTACCGCTGTGAAGGAGAGCGGGGCCTCCGCCAATGCTCCGGTGCTCCGCAAGGATTTCCTCTTTGACCCCTACCAGATTCACGAAGCCCGGGCCATCGGCGCTGATACCTACCTCTTGATTGTGGACATCCTGTCGCCGCCCCAGTTGTCCGAACTGATTGGCGTGGGCCGTTCATTAGGCATGACCCCCTTGGTAGAAACCCACAGCGCCGCCGAAATCGCCGCTGCCCTTGACGCCGGCGCGGAGGTCATCGGCATCAACAACCGTAACCTGCACACCTTTACCACCGACCTGTCCACCACCGCAGAACTCGCCCCGCTGATTCCTCCCGATAAGGTGATTGTCAGCGAAAGCGGCATCAGCGCCCCCGAAGATCTTGCCCGCCTCGCCCCCTTCGGCGTCCATGCCGTGCTGGTCGGCGAGGCCTTGGTCACTGCCGACGACACCGCCGCTAAAGTGCGTTCCCTCACCGCCGCGCCGCTGCCACCCCCCGGTAGGTAAGCTCGCCCATCCGCCAACCACGCCTCCGCCTACTCCCGGATTACAGCCCTCGGCGCATCGTTATTCCGCCCCTTTACACTCCCATACCATCCCACCGTCGTTCCAGCGAAAGCCGGAACCTAAATCCTTACCGTAAGTTCACTGCCCAAGCACCTCCACCATGGTGAGCCGCTACCTTACATTTGACAACCGCGATGGCCGCCGCTGGCAAATCCCCCAGTGGCTGAAAAGTCTGCTCTCTCTCATCATCGTCGCCCTCCTGCTCCTCTTGGCGGCCCTTTTCGGATACCTCCTGTCTTCTCCCCAAGAGCCAAATCCGGGCATCGCAGCTGCCGCGCCCTTCCTATTAACCGTGCCGGCTCCAACAGCCACGCCCAATCCCACCTTCACGCCGCCGCCGTCAGCAACGCCTCTCCCCACCTACACCCCCAATCCGACTTACACCCCAAACCCTACTTACGCGCCGCCGCCAGCCCCTAACGGCGCCCCCAACCCTACCTATGTGCCGGCTCCGTTTGCCCCTAACCCCACCCAAACTCCACGTCCGACGCACACGCCCTATCCGACGCAAACGTTAGCTCCCAACGTCACCCTCTATCCCACCTTCACGCCGCTGCCGTCCGCCACGCCTTACCCATTCCAAACCCCACGTCCGACGCGCACGCCCTATCCGACGCAAACGTTAGCTCCCAACGTCACCCTCTACCCCACCTTCACGCCGCTGCCGTCCGCCACACCTTACCCATCCCAAACTCCACGTCCGACCCAGACACCCTATCCAACCCAAACGCCGGCCCTATCCGCCACGCCCTACCCCACTCCCACCCCATACCCTACCCACACCCGCTATCCGACCCACACGCCGGCGTCATCCACCACTCCCCATACGTCCCACACGCCGACGCCGACCCCTACCCTCACTCCAACGCTTACCGCTACTGCCACGCAGACGCCCACTCCTACCTTCACTCCAACGCTTACCGCTACTGCCACGCAGACGCCCACCCCTACCTTCACTCCAACGCTCACCGCTACTGCCACGCAGACGCCCACCCCCACCTTCACTCCGACCCTCACCCTTACTCCCACCCCGACATCTACCCCTACCTCCACTCCAACGCCCACCCCGTCCCCAGCGCTCGGTCTCGCCGAAGCCTTCGCCAGTACAATCGCACGTAACTCAAACACACTCTTCCTGATTGACATCAGCCCGTCCTTTGCCGCAGACTTCCCTGAGGTTAAAGACGCTCTTGCCGACCTCGCCAACCATGACCATTTTCCAACGCTTTCCGTGGAATTGATGACCTTCGGTAAATATAGCTACTCTCCGCTGCTTTTCACCGATATGGACAGCGATGATGGCATAAACAAATTCCTGCGTTCCGTAGCGGGACTCAGGACACTGCCTGAGTCGGAAGACGCAATCACCCGCACCTACCTCGCCCTTAGGTTCGCGCATTATGCGCTACGCTCTGCCGGCAATAACGGCAAATCCAATAAAATCGTCCTGTTCACGGATGGCATAGCGAGTGATCATCGGCAAGCTGATTTTTATCTCTCTGTAATCAAAGGCCTCAACATCCCCAATTTGACCGTTGACGTCATAACGTACAACTTTGCAGAGTACCTGATTTGCGACTACCACGCCGCCGGTATCGCCCGGGCCGACGTAACTGATTGGTCGAACACCGGAGATTCTAGTGGATGGATTTTATCGGAAGATAAAATGCGGCGGGTTAAGGGAATGTCTGTCGCAGAGTTCATGGACACATACTGTGCTGGCTCATTTGAGCCAATCAAACAGTATGCCATTGGCACCGGCGGTAAATACGTTCAAGTCAGCTGAGCAGACGGCCGTTAACCACAGCCTACAACTAAGTAGCATAAACTTGCCGCTGACCCTGGCTCGCTCGGTCGTCAACGGCCACAACCGTCAACAAATCAAAATCGCAATCAGACCAACGTTTCAACTCTACCAGCGCGGTCAGCGCCTCCGGCGTATAAGGAGAAACAATCCTCAATGCAACCCACCAACCGGCCCACGGGATTGGGCCAGCGCCAATGCCTGTGAAGGTCAAAATCTGCGGCGTGCGTCGCCTCCACGACGCACAAGTGGCCGCTGCCGCCGGCGCAGACTACATCGGCATCGTTTTCGTCCCGAGCCGTCGCCGCCGCATTGACCCGGCAGCGGCCCGGGTAATCACCGATGGGCTGCGCGCTGCCGCCCCGTCGCCTCCCCAGTCAGTCGGCCTGTTCGGCGACCAGCCCCTGCGCGAGGCCCTCGACACCATCGCCGTCGCCGGCTTGGATTTTGCCCAGCTCTGCGGCGAGGAACCCATCGCCTACTGCCGGCAGATCCAGCAACGCGCCGGCGTAATCAAAGTGCTGCACGTGCCGGATAATACCGACGCCGTCTCCATCGCCGGCATCGCCCGCCGCATTGACGCCTACGCCGCCGCCGGCTGCGCCATTACGCTGGACAGCCAGGTGGCCGGACTGCACGGCGGAACCGGCCACTCCTTCGACTGGAGCATCGCCGCCGACCTTGCCGAGACCGGGCGCTCCTTCCTCCTCGCCGGCGGCCTGACCCCGGACAACGTAGCCGCCGCCATCGCCCAGGTACATCCCTGGGGCGTGGACGTATCCGGCGGCGTCGAAACCAACGGCGAGAAAGACCCCACGAAAATCCGCCAATTCATCGCCAACGCCCGCAACCACCAACCATCCGGCCATGCCCATCATCCGCATCTACCTGAATAAGGGATTTGCGCCGTATTTCAGCCAAGCCCGCCTATAAGGAGACTCCCATGAGCAAGATTCTGCTAACCGCCGGGCTGCTGTTGCTTGCGGCAGGCATCTCCTGTGGCACGGCGCAAGCCCAAAGCGCAATGCCCACACCCACCGAACCCGCTATACTAGCCGAACCGACGCCGGCCCAAACCGGCGTGTTCTACCGTATCGATCTGGTATGGAATGACCAGTCGAATCGGTATTTCAGTACGCCTACCTACAGCATGGCACAAATCGCCGCCAGCGGGAAGGACAGCCACAGCATCTTCTGCGTACACGTCAAACACGACATTTCCGGCAACACAGATGAAATGATGCCTTGGCCCGTTCCCGAACTCTTGGGCATTCCGACTTGTTACGCGCTGGGAATCCCCGGCGAAATCGTAGTCGCCGGAGGTAAGCTGGGGCGCATCACCGACGAAGCCTATATGTTGCCGCCAGATTTGCCTGCTCCGCACTTTCAATATATGGGCAGCGGCTACTTTCAAGATCTGATTCTGCCCATCCCACTGTCCCCATCTGCCGTGCCCCACCAGCCCGCCACTCCCTATCGAACCCATACCCTCACTCCAACCCGGACCCTCACTATCATCGCCACTCCAACCCGCACCCCTACCCCCGTTCTCGATTCAACCAACACCCCTATTCCAATCCCCACGGTTACCCTTACCCCCACCCTCACCCCCAGTCCCACCCCCAGTCCCACTCCCACCATCACCCCCACTTACACTCCCAGTCCCACTGCACCGAGATGATTACGCCAATTCGTCGCCAACGCCCGCTCCCGCCAATCCTACGCCCACCCTCCGAAATTAAGGACGCACCACCATGGTAATCGCTGCCCACCCTGATCTCCCTGACGCCCGGGGTCGCTTCGGCGACTTCGGAGGCAAGTTCGTTCCCGAAACCGTAATGGCCGCCCTCTCCGAACTGGAAACGGCCTACCGTGCCACCCAGGACGACGCCGGCTTTGCCGAGCAGCTGAACCACCTGATGCGCAACTACGCCGGCCGTCCCACTGCCCTCTACTACGCGGAGAACCTCACTCGTCACTGCGGCGGCGCCCGCATCTACCTCAAGCGGGAAGACCTGGCCCACACCGGTGCCCACAAAATCAACAACGCCCTGGGTCAGTGCCTGCTGGCCCAGCGCATGGGCAAGCAGCGCATCATCGCCGAGACCGGCGCCGGGCAGCACGGCGTCGCCACCGCTACCGTCTGCGCCATGCTCGGCTTGCAGTGCATCGTCTATATGGGCGTTGCGGACACCGTCCGCCAGTCCCTAAACGTGTACCGGATGCGCCTCCTCGGTGCCGAAGTCATTCCCGTAGAAGCAGGCACCCGCACCCTGAAAGACGCCATCAACGAGGCCATCCGCGACTGGGTAACCAACGTCGAAACCACCCATTACCTTATCGGCAGCGTCGTCGGCCCCCACCCGTATCCCATGCTGGTCCGGGATTTCCAGTCGGTCATCGGAACCGAAGCCCGACAGCAAATCCTGGAAGCCGAAGGACGCCTGCCCGATGTCGTAGCCGCCTGCGTCGGTGGCGGCAGCAACGCCATTGGAACTTTCTACCGGTTCATCGGCGATACCCACGTGAGACTGGTTGGCATAGAAGCCGCCGGCGAAGGCGTGGAAACCGGCCGCCACTCCGCCACCCTCTCCGCCGGCCGGCCCGGCGTCCTGCATGGATCCCTGTCCTACCTCTTGCAGGATCGGCACGGCCAAATCCAGGAGGCCCACAGCATCTCCGCCGGCCTGGACTACCCCGGCGTGGGCCCGGAACACAGTTGGCTGAAATCTACGGGCCGCGCAGAATACCTGTCGGTAACCGACGACGAAGCCATGGAGGGGTTCCGCCTCCTCTGCCGCACTGAGGGCATCATCCCCGCCCTGGAATCCGCCCACGCCATCTACCACGTCAGCCGCCTGGCCGCTGCTATGCCGCCGGATAACATAATCATCGTCTGCCTCAGCGGTCGCGGCGACAAAGACGTCCCCTCCGTTGCCGAGCGGGAAGGCGTCGGGGTTTAGCTCTTATGCGGACTTCTCTGCTTCCCGGCCTGGCCTTGCTGCTCGCTGTCGCCCTTCTCTCTCTGGCCTGCGATTCCGGCGCCAGGGCCGTCAAAACTGCCGGCCGCGTCGCTGATGATATAGCGCGTTCAGCCAACAGTGAACCGTCGCCAGCCGACCAAGCGACTGCTCCCGTCCACCTTCTACCGGCAGACATTCAGGCGGTAATCGCGACGCTGGAACGGCTGGAAGTAGCTCAACGCGGCAGCGCAATTGATTACGACCGCAGCGATTGGCGGCATTGGGTGGACTCCGACCGAGACTGCCAGAATACTCGGGCCGAAGTCCTCATCGCCGAAAGCTCCGCCCCGGTCTCCTTTGCCCCCAACGACGACGGCGAAAATTGCCGCGTAACCGCAGGCCGATGGCGCGGCCCCTGGAGCGGCGAACTTTTCACCGATGCCGGCGACGTCGACATCGACCATCATGTCCCCTTAGGGCACGCCCACGAATCCGGCGGTTGGCAGTGGGATGCCCAGCGCAAACGCGCCTACGCCAACGACCTGGCCCATCCCCCCAGCTTGCAGGTCGCCAAAGCCTCGCTGAACCGTACCAAGGGCAAGCAGCCGCCGGATGAATGGCGACCCGACGAAACCGACGGCTGGTGTCGCTACGCTGCCGACTGGATTTCTGTCAAGGCAAAGTGGCAGTTGACCGTTACCGACCGCGAGACAAAAGCCCTGCGGCAGATGCTGGACACCTGCGACGACGCCGGCTCCTGGGGCCTGTCCGGAGCCCCCGAACCGTAAGGCATGGCCGCCTTTATGCTATAATCTCCCGTGATTATAGACATAATTCGCCGCCCGCAACATTCACGTTGCGCCGGCGCAGAACAAGCATCGCAGCGCAATCACCAAGGAGGCGAACGATGGAGCTGGGACTGGATGGCAAGGTAGCAATCGTAACCGGCGGCAGCGAAGGCATCGGCAAAGCGGCTGCCCAACGCATGGCCGGCGAAGGCGCTAACGTCATCATCGTAGCGCGCCGGCAGGACGTCCTGGACGCGGCGGCAGACGAAATCCGCACCGCCACCGAGGGCGAGGTTCTCCCCCTCTCCGCCGACGTTTCCGACAAGGCCGCCGCGGCCCTCGTCGTCAACGCCGCCGTTGGGCGATACGGCCGCGTTGACATCCTCGTCAACAACGCCGGCACCTCAATGGCCAAGGGCTTCGAAAACGTCAGCGACGACGATTGGGAACTGGACTTTGACCTCAAAGTCTGGGGTGCCGTGCGTCTGATTCGCGCCGCCATCCCTGAAATGCGCAAAGTCGGCGGCGGACGCATCATCAACGTTACCAATCTGGGCGGACGCACTCCCGGCGCCAACTCCATGCCTACCTCCATCTCCCGCGCCGCCGGCATCGCCATCACCAAGGGCCTCTCCAAAGACCTCGCCAGCGACAACATCTTGGTCAACACCGTCTGCATCGGCCTCATCAAGAGCGGCCAGCACCAGCGCCGCTACGATGCCCGTATCGCCAACGAGCCGGACCTGGATATTGACAACTTTTATAGCCAGCTGGCCGCCGGACGCAACGTCCCCCTGGGCCGCGTCGGCGAAGGCGCGGAAGCCGGCGACGTAATCGCATTCCTTGCCTCCGAGCGCGCCAGCTACCTCACCGGCGTAGCCATTAACATCGATGGCGGCGCGTCGGCGGTAGTCTAGCCTATGCCTCCTGGCTGCTAAAGCACAACCGGCGAAATCAATAAATCAGTAGCGGAGAACACAGTGAACGACTCATACCTTGACGAATTCGAAGCGCCCAGCCGCCTGCTGTTGGGCGCCGGCCCCTGCACCGTGCACCCCCGCGTGCTCCGGGCAATGACCCAGCCGGTGGTAGGCCACCTTGACCCCCTCTTCTTTCAGGTGATGGACGAAGTATGCGAAATGCTCCGACAGGTTTTCCACACCGAAAACAACGTCACCATGCCCATATCCGCTACCGGAACCGGCGCCATGGAAACCGCCTGCGTCAACATCATCGAGCGAGGCGATACCGCCATCGTCTGCCGCAACGGTTATTTTGGGGTCCGCCTGGCTGACATCGCCCAGCGGTGCGGCGCCAACACCGTCATGGTCGACTCCCCCTGGGGCCAGCCGGCCGACCTGAACGCCCTGGAAGACGCCCTCAACGCCAACCCCGGCGTCAAGATGGTCGGCTTGATGCACGCGGAAACCTCCACCGGCGCCATCACCCCTTTGCAGGATGCCATTGACCTGGCCCATCGCCACGACGCTTTGGTAGTTGTCGACGCCGTCACCTCCCTGGGCAGCCACGAAGTGCGCGTCGACGATTGGGACATCGACGTCTGCTATAGCGCCAGCCAGAAGTGCCTGGGCGCGCCTCCGGGCCTGGCTCCTGTCAGCTTTGGCCAGCGTGCCATGTCGGTCATCGACCGACGCGCCAACCCCGTTGAGAGCTTCTACTTCAACCTGCAAGGCGTCGCCGAATACTGGAACGAAACCCAGCGCGTCTATCACCACACCAGCCCTATCACCATGATTTACGCCATGCGCGAATCCTTGCGCATGATGATGGAAGAAGGCATTGCCGAGCGCCACGCCCGCCATGCCCGCGTCGCCGCCGGCCTGCGAGCCGGTTTGTCCGCCATGAGATTGGAACTGACCACCGAGCCGGATTACCAGCTGAACCCCATCACGGTAGTCAAATCCCCCGAAGGTATTGACGAAGCCGCGGTGCGCAGTCGTCTCCTCAACGAGTGGAACATCGAGGTCAGCGGTGGTTTGGGCGAGTTTCGCAACCGGGTCTGGCGCATCGGCATGATGGGCGAGGGCGCCCGCGAGAGCAGCGTCCTGGCTGTTCTCTCCGCTTTGGAGATCATCCTGTCTGATGCCGGCTACGAAGTAGCATCCGGCGGCAGCGTCGCCGCCGCTCAGCGCAGCTTTGCCACAAACGGCAGCCACGCATAGGATTTGAAACTGGAAGCCTTGCAAGCGACATACCTTTGGTCTCTTGCTACCCTCGCCAGCATAAGGTTACCTTAAGGTAGGTGCATTACATACCATTTTACACTGCGCCGCCTTCCAGCTCGTGCAGCCAGCGGTAATTAGTCGGCAATCAGATCATCGCCTGTGCCATTTCTTCCGGCGTGGCATCAATCCGAGGTGGCAACAGGCGAGGCGGCTTGCCCAGTACCTACTGCGCTTTGCCGCTCCCGCATTGCCCCTTGATTACGGCGTTGCCAGTGCCACGCGGTTTTAGGTAAAATGACGTGCAATCCCTGACAATAAGGAGGTGTCGGCCATGCTATTCGACCCTTTCGCGGATCCACGAACCAAGCGGATCAAGTTCAGCGACGATACGAAAAAGGACATATTGAAATCCCAGGGCGGGAAGTGTATGTACTGCGGAGCCAAGCAACGGGTTGACCTAATGGATATTGACCACAAAAATCCGATTGCTAACGGCGGCTCTAACACCAAGCGCAATCTACAGGTGCTCTGCCGTACCTGCAACACACGCAAAGGTGCCAAAACTGACCGCGAATTCAGGAGGATGTATAAGGCCACCGGGATTCCGCAAACTCAGGTTCCCCCTTCTAAAACAATTCCGCAATCAGCATTTGAGAAAGCCGGCAAACAAAAAGCGGCAACGAATGCCAAACGGCGTCGGGTTGCCAGGTCTCAGGATCCTTGGGATCTCTTTTAACCCTTGGTTTCAATATGCGCTTTGGCATGAGATCATCAGCAATCAGGATCGTTATCTTGGGGATCCTAATTGGCGTGTTGTTGTCTCTGATCAATGCCCCAGATTGATTGGTAGCAGTCGGAGTGCTGGGAACGTGGGAGACTGGAGTTGCTCGGAGCCTATGGCAGATTATGGAGGGAATGCACTAGCTGACGTCTTCCTCCCGATACGCCGCATCCAATATCTCCACCACGTGCATCACCCGCGCTTGCGGCCGGCCGCTTGCGCCATCCGCTGGTGCTGACGTTGCCGCATCCCGCAGGCCCTGCTCCAGCTGCGCCATGCAGCCGGGGTTGGCCGACGCTACAACCTCTGCCCCCGTAGTCAGCGCGTTGCCCACCTTCCGCCGTTGTAGTCGCCGCGACATATCCCTCTGTATCAGCGAGTAAAACCCCGCCGAGCCGCAGCACAACGACGACTCTTCCATCTCTATCAGTTCCAAGCCCCGAATGCTGCGCAGCATTCTCCGCGGCGCGTCGGTAATACGCTGCGCGTGCGCCAGATGGCACGGATCCTGCATTGTTACGCGCCAGCCCAGTTCGGCCTGCGGCGGTTCCAACGGCAGCTCGGCCAGAAACTCGGTAATGTCCCGAGTATTTTCGGAGAACCGCCGCGCGGCTTCAGCATACTCCGGGTCATTCCGCAACAGGTCGCCGTACTCCTTCAGCGACGAGCCGCAGCCCGCCGACGCCGTTACGATAATCTCCACTCCGGCGTTGCGAAAAGCGTCAATGTTGCGCCGCGCCATCTTCCGCCCCAGCTCCAGGTCGCCGGCGTGCAGGTTCAGCGCTCCGCAGCACCCTTGTGCCGGCGGCGCAGCCACGTCGCAGCCGTTGCGCTGCAACACCCTCACGGTGGCCCGCATCGTCTCCCCCTGCATCATGGGCATCACGCAGCCGGACAGCAGGCCCACCGTCATCAGCGACTTTCCCCTGGCCGGATATATCTCAGCCCGTGGCCCGAAAAACCGCCGCCCCATCACCGGCATTTGCGCTTCCATCTCCCCCAGGCCGCCGGGCAGCGCACGCAGCAGCCCCGACTTCCGCATCAGCCGTTGCACCCCCGACCGCTGGTACAGACGCATCAAGTGTCCCGCGAAACGCAAACGCCGTTTGTGCGGCAGCGCAGCCCGCAGAAACAGCCGCGATAGTCGGCTCAACTCCGGGCTTTGCAGGTTGCTATTCTGCACCTGCGCCCGCGTATGCTCCATCAACCGGCCGTAAGGTACTCCCGACGGGCACACCGCCTCGCAGGCCCGGCATTGCAGGCACAACTCCCAGTGCGATACCAGCCTCTCGCTGATGCCGGCCCGCCCTTCGTGGACGGCTTTCATCAGTGCGATGCGCCCACGCGGCGATTCGGTTTCCAGCCGGGTCTCCACGTAAGTCGGACAAGTGCTGAGACACAAGCCGCAGTGTACACAGCGGTACAAATCGGCCTCAGCGGGTGCATCCGCCCCGACAAAACCCGGCCCATCGTTCAGAGAACCCTCAAAAGGAACCCCGTAAGGAAACCCATGCCCTGCGTCAATACCCCCTCCGGCGTGAAACGGAGCCTCCGTATGCTGCTCTGCGCTGCTTGCCATCACAACCTCCCGATAAATCGGCCGGGATTCAGCACATTGTCGGAGTCAAACTGCCGCTTGATGCGCCGCATTATAGCCATTCCCGAGGGCTCCGGCCCCCAAACGTCAATCTGCTCTTTTACCGATGCCGGACAACTTTCAACGACGGCATCGCCGCCCATCTTCATCGCGTCGACCTGGACCTGGCGCAGCGCGCTGACGATATTGGCAGCGTCGCCATCCGAAAAATCTTCCCACCACAGCAGCCGGCCGCCGCCAAAACCCACGTCGGCGATGACGGCCGGCGTTGCTCCCGCCAGCTCCCTTGTCTCCATCGCCAGCAATTCAGGCAATGCGCCCGGTGGCGCGTTGACGCGAACGCAAGCCGACGGCAATCTAACCGGATTGAACGGCAAATCCGCCAGCGTTTCCGTGAGATTTACGGCTTCAGCGCCCGAAATATGCAGGGTACTGGTGGCGTCAATCCATAATAGCGCCGAGTCCGTAACCCGCCGCCGCACCGATGAAGGCCGCCCGCCAATAATCGCGACGGCGACCGGGCCATATCCGGCCGGCAAATCGGGATTCTCCATGCGCCGCGCCGCCGCCGGATTCAGCAGATGTAAAGCCTGCGGAGCGTAGTGCTGCGCTTGCAGGCTGCGGCATGCCGCCATCGCCGCGTCGTTATCGCCGAAAGCGGCGGCGATGGCAGCCCACTCCGTTGGTGCCGGCGCCAGCTTGAACGTCGCTTCCGTAATCACCGCCAGCGTACCCAGCGAGCCGGTGTAGAGCCGGTTCAAGTCGTATCCGGTAACGTTCTTCACCACCTGGCCGCCCGCTTTGCTGGCAGTCCCGCCAGCATCCACCACGCTGACCCCGATGAGCCAGTCCCTAGGCAAGCCGTAGGCAGCGCGCAGCGGCCCGCTGACCCCCGTTGCCAGCGTGCCGCCAATGGTAGCCCGCTGCGCCAGTGGCGCGCCCAGCGGAACGTGCTTGCCGTCCTGGGCCAACTCAGCGTCAAGCTGGGCGATGGTCATGCCTGCCTGCGCCTGCACGGTAAGATCCGCCGGCTGAAAATCCACCAAGCGATTCAACCTGGTCAGGTCCAGCGCAATGCCGGGGCGAGTGGGGACATTGCCCAGCTGCGTCAGCGTACGCCCTCCCGCCGGATAAATGGCAACCCCGGCCCGCTGCGCCCACTCCATCACCGCAGCCACGCCGTCAGCCTCCGCCGGCCGCGCTGCTGCGATGGGAATAAACGACCCGATGGCATACTCGGACAGCCGGCCGGCATCCACCACGGCATCGGCGCCGAGCAAGTCCTCCAACTGGGAAGCGAATGAAGCGGACATAAAATGCTCGGAGAGTTTATCGGCTACCTAGCCGCCCGGTGTAAAATGCGCTGCAAAGGATTCAGGGGTTTCAGCGACCGAACGCCGAGAAAATCTTCCAACTCCTTGCGCTTTAGGGTTAGCAGCCCTGCGACGCTGCTGGTGTCGTCAAGAATCCAGTCGGGTACGTCTGTACGCAAGCTGCGCAGCTCCTGCGTTCCGGCATTGACGACGACCTGCTTGTCTCGTAAAGACCAGCACGATTCCGGCGGATTGCGTCGTTTGCTGTACCTGTCTTTGGAAATCAAGTTTTCCAGCAGGAGTTTAGGCCGCTCAAAGGCCCGCTCCTGATATTCAATCAGCGAAGTTTGCTGACACCATTGCGGTAGCAACGCGCCGCTTGGTTTTGCTTCGTCAATCAGGTTGCTGAGTATCCCCGACGACAATTCAAGCACGTCAATATCTCCTGCAGCCATGGGAGTGTAGGAATCAATGTCCTCAATGGCGCGCCGCAGGTATTCCCGGTACAGCGATGTGGTGAGCCGGTTGCGGATGCCGGTTACGGAGCGTTGCAGCCGATTGCGCTCCGCCACTCTGTCGCCGGGCAGATTGGTGCGAGTGTAAATCATCAGGCACCGCTTGACGATTTCGGTCTTGAAGTTGCGCGCCTCCGCATTCATCGACAGAGCAAAGCAAGGATATTCAGTGTCCGGTATCGAGTCGTCCTTGATAATCTCCTCGCTGTTGCGATTGAACCGGTCGCGGGTCACGTCGTCAAACACAATTGGGAACCGACGATAAGATTGCTGCAGTCCACGCAAGTTGCTGCGCGTGAATTGAGCCGTCTCAACGATACGCGGGAACTCAAACATTGACGTCATCAAGGTTTCAATCAGGCTCGTTTTTCCGCAGTTGCTCGAGCCGTACACTACGGCGAACATGGGGTGCTTAAACGAGAACATATCCTGCGTGAGCGCGATATTGCGCAGTTCACACAGCAAGGGCGAAAAGTAGAACCAGCTCATAAACGTGAAGTAGTCCCGTTGCAAGCGCGGCACATCGCCGGCGAACCCCTCATGGTAGTTGCCGAAAAATTCTAGCCAGCACGCCGCATCGCTCTCCACCTCCGTCCAATCGGCTTCCAGGGGTATCAGCTTATCCGACAAAGTGATGCTCCGACGGTCCGGGTTAACCGTCAGCCAAGTGTTCTGTTGAGCGTCGCTCTCTTCGCCCCGAGCTCGCGACACGCGAATCATCTGGCGCACGATGCGCCGATTGATCGAGACATTGCCCGATCGGTCGGGCTTCAGGTCCGTAGCCGTCTTGCGGATCAGTGGCCTGATACGTTCAACTTTGCGCTCAATTGTCGGGAAAGTCAGCTCTCCCGACAGCTGAACCGCCGGCGTGTAAATGGTAACGCCGGCCTCGCGGTCGTCGGCCAATGCCTCTTTCAGAGTAGGGATTTCCGCCAAATCCAAAGCTGGCAGCGGCTGAAGGCGCAGCTCCAGCTTACTGGTGGCTGTATCCCGCACGGCTTCGTACTGCGCGCAATAGTGATCCCACGCAGCGTCATCGTCATCAAAAGCCAGTAGAGTCTCGGCCTGTTTACCCAACAATGCCTGCTCCGAAAGGTTAGCCGAACCTACTACCACGCGCCGCCGCCCGCTTTCCGCATCCGCCGGCAAGTATATCTTGGCGTGGGCGATGGCGGCGTCCTTTACTACGTAAAACCGGGATTTACCCTCGGCCACCGAATCAAACAGCTCCCGCCGTCTATCGTCGTCAAGGCCCTCCAACAGGGACGAACTCTGCGAGTCGGCAATGACGTGCTGGAACGACAGGGTATCCTCAATTGTTCGATTGATTAGCCCGCCGTGCCCGAAAACCACTTCCAGCTCTTCATACCCTGCTTCCCTGATCAGCCGAGTAATCATAGGGATACTGACCGAATACGTCAGCGCCCGCAGCGACGAAAACCCCTTGAACAGGCCCAGCGAGAACGGCTCAACGCAATCAAAAGGTGCTTTGGCCACGTGCAGCCGACTCAGCAAGGAACCGGGGTCGTCCAGCAGCATCCCCGCTTGACCGTCGCCGCCGGACGGCAAAGCAATGCCATTGCGACGCCGCGGCGGCATATCAGGCGTATAGCCCGACAGCGTGGCTGGCTGGATGCGCGCCCGCAGGGCGGTAATAGCTGCCGTCAGGAAAGATCTTCCCCGGATTCAGCCGATTCTCCGGCGCAAAGGCTTCCCGCACCTGCTGCATCGCCGCCATGTCCGCCTCGCTATAGACCAGCGGCATAAACTCTTTCTTTTCCAGCCCGATGCCATGCTCGCCGCTCAGCGTTCCTCCCAGAGCTGCGCATTCCTCCATAAGTTCGGCCGCCGCCGCCATCGCTTTGTCCATCACGCCGGGATCCCTGGCGTCAAAGAGCATACAGGGGTGCAAGTTGCCGTCGCCGGCATGGAACACGTTGGCAATGGCAATCCCGTAGTGCTCGCTGACTTCCTTCACCTTATGCAGCATCGGCGTCAATCGTGTACGCGGCACCACGCCGTCCACCAGGTAGTAGTTGGGCGCGATGGTTCCAAAAGCCCCAAAAGCCGTCTTGCGGCCCACCCACAGCCGTTCCCGCTCGGCGTCGTCTTCCGCGACACGCACGTCGGCCGCCCCTGTGTCCCATAGCGCAGATTCCACCTCTTGCGTAACTTCGTCCACCTCTTCCTGCAACCCTTCCAGCTCAATCAGCAGCACGGCGCCGGCGTCGTTGGGATAGCCGGCGTCGGTTACATTCTGCACCGCCTTGATGCTCAAAGCGTCAATCATCTCCAAAGCGGCCGGCACGATGCCATTGCCAATAACGGCGGACACCGCGGTGCAAGCCGAGTCAATGTCGGGAAAGATGCCTAGGAACGTGCGCACCGTTTCCGGCATCGGCAGCAATCGCGCCAGTATCTTGGTTGCGATGCCGAAGGTGCCTTCGGAACCGATGAACGCGCCCCGCAGGTCATAGCCGACTGACTCCCGCGCCATGCTGCCCAGGTTCACCACCGTGCCGTCTTCCAGCACAACTTCCATGCCAATCACGTGATTTGTCGTCGTGCCGTAGGCCAGGCAATGCGGCCCCCCTGCGTTCTCCGCGATGTTGCCGCCCAGACTGCACGCCCGCTGGCTGGACGGGTCGGGCGCGTAACGCATCCCGAACCGCCTCGCATGATTATCCAGGTTCAGGTTGATAACGCCCGGCTCTACCAGCGCGGTACGGTTCGCCGTATCCACCTCCAGAATGCGGCTCATGCGGGTAAAGGCAATCTGTAGTCCGTCCGGCGGTGTTATCGCGCCGCCGCTCAGCCCGGTGCCGCTTCCGCGTCCCACCACGGTAACGCCGGCCTCATAAGCCAGCTGCATCACCTGACTAACTTCGTCAACGCCGCCCGGCAGAACCACCGCCCGAGGCATGGAGCGGTCAACGGAGCCATCGTATTCATAGACCAGCAAATCCTCTCGATGGTCGATTACATAATCGTCCCCGACGATGGCGCGGATTCGGGTCAGCAGGTCAGCGCTGGACAACGGCGATTCACCCCTTGCGGCGTCGGTACACCTGGATACGGTGGCGGTTGGACTCTACCACGAATAGCCGCTCCTCAGCATCCAGCCGTACGGACACCGGCCCCCAGAAGTAAGGTTCGGTCTGGGAGGAAATGAGATAAGGCGTGTCTAAGTGCGCCGGCAACTCCGGAACCAAGTCGGAAATCTCCCTGGTGTTGCGTTCGTCCGGGTTCACGGACATATAGTCTTGCGCCCACATGGATAGCGTAGCCTGTCCCCGCAACGACTGGACAAAGCCGCCATCCGGGTCAAAAATCTGCACCCTCTCGTTCCCCCAGTCCGCCACGTAAATATACCCGGCGGAGTCAACGCACACTGCGGAGGGCCGGCTCAGCTGACCGTCCCCGTTGCCTGATGAACCGTAAGCGGCAAGGAACTGCCCCTCCCAGGTGAACTTCTGGATGCGGTCGTTGCGCCAGTCGGCGACGTACACGTTCCCGTCAGTGTCCAGACCCACGCCCCAAGGCATATTGAACTGGCCGGGGCCGCTGCCGGCTTCGCCCCACACCCCCAGCGACTCGCCGGTTGTAGTGAAACGCTGTACCCGGTTGTTGCCCTGCTCCACGACGTATAGCGTTTCATCGGCACCGATAGACAACCCGGCCGGCCCGTTCAACTGACCGGCGCCGCCGCCCTTTTCTCCCCACTGCCGGATGAAATTGCCCTCGGTGTCCAGGGCGGTAATGCGGTGCTGCTGCTCATCGGTAACGTACACTACGCCCTTGCCGTCCAGCGCCATGGCCACCGGCAGAATCCACTGGCCGTCGCCGCGTCCATACCCACGGCTGAACTCACCCAGATAATCCTCATCCCAACTCATCACCCCGATGCGAACCAGCGCCGCCCGCACTGTATCGCAGCGGTTCAGCGTCAGAATCTGCCCGTCGGCAGTAAAAGCGCAGTCGTAAGGGTTAGTGAACCCCCGCCCGCTCTGGTTGGTAGTCAGGCCAATGGTCTTGATATACTCTACCGGCCCAGCGGCAACGGCGGTAGTCATAGTCGCCTCTCCTCTTCGTTGTAGAGGCGACCCATCAGTCGCCCCTACAGTACTCCGCGCTGATGCTGCTCGCAGACTACGCCAGCTGATACTCTCGCGTCGCCGTTAGTAGCCGCAGTACGTTGGCGATGCGCTGCTCATCTGCCTCGGTGCGGGCGTCGGGACGCAGGTCAGCCTCGCCCTGCTGGCTGGCAAACTCTCTCAGCGAAGCGCGAGTATCATCCGACAGAGCCATCGGCCCCAGCAGATCGGCGCACACGTCAACCTGCGCTTGCGCCGACAGCGGCCCTTCCGCGTCGGCAGACATCCGGTCAATAATGGCCTTAACCCCTGGATTGGCCGGGTCGCCCAGTTCTTTGCCCACAAAGTTCACCCGCTCCACCAGCGCGCCGCTGTCAATCCACTCTGCCCCTTCGTGCCAGCCCTCCACGCTCGGCGGCTGGAAAATGCCCTGGCCCATGTACATGGTGAACCGCGCCAGCTGATCGGCCCCGAAAGTCGGTTCCCGGTAAGTGCCGGCCAACCTCACCGCGCCTACCACCAGCTCCACCGGTCCCTTCACCCTGGCGAACCTTGCCGCCTCCGACTTGAAATAATCGGAGTTGAACAGCGTCCGCAGCACGGAGCGGATTTCGTAGTCTGACCCGAAGTAGGACGCCATCATTTGCTCAATGAGGGACTCGCCGGCATCATCCACCTCATCGGCGGCGAAAAATTGGAACAGCCGGGTGCAGATGAACCGCGCCGTTGCATCCTGCCGCACAATGATGTCAATGATGTCCCCGCCGTTGAAATTGCCGGTCTCGCCCAGGAACGTCTTTTCGCTGTCGTCGTGGTCGTAGTCCCGATACTGAAAATGCCACGCAATCCGGCTGTACGGCCAAATGGAATCGCGGCTCGCCCGCGTCGCCATGTACTCAGCGTTGCCCAGAGTCCACCCGGTGAAAGCGCGGGCACACTCCTTCACATCGCCCTCCGTGTAGTTGCCGATGCCCATGGAAAAGAGTTCCAACAACTCCCGCCCATAGTTCTCGTTGATGTCGTCCTTGTGGTTGTCGTTGTTGTCCAGCCAGATGATCATGGCCGGGTCTTGCGACAGTTCTACCAGTATGGTGCGGAAGTCTCCCATAGCGTTGCGCCGAAAGGTGTCAATCTGGTTCATCAGCGCGCGCGCCTGGTTCAGCTTGGAGTACCCAGTGGCGAACAGACTGTGCCAGAACAGAGCCATTTTTTCTTCCAGCGGGTTGTCCGTGGTAACCATCCGGTACAGCCAGTAAGCGCCGGCGCTGTTCAGCTCCCGCATCTCAGACATATCCACATGGTAGCGTCGGATAACATCGTCCGGCATGGCGTTTGCCACGCCCGGATTCAGCAGGTCTTCCACCACGCTCTCATAGCCTTGGGCGGCACGCTGTTCCAGCTCATCGCGGCTGGCCCCAAAGCCTGCCCTACGCATCAAGTGCGCCATCAAAGCAATGTCGGCATTGCTCATAATTGCCTCCGTAAGTTCTCCCACCTCCGCCGTTTCCGCGCTGGCTAGAAGTCGGCGGGCGGTGTTAGCTTCGAATAAAGTCCCACTGCTCAAACTGCCCGTTCACTATGGGAACCGGGTCCAGCCCCAGCCACTGTTCGGCGATGGTGGAGTAGGTGGAGCGGAAGTCGTTGTTGAAGTGCAGGTCGCCATCCAGCTGATCCTTCTCGGCCAGCGACGGGTATTCGCCGTAAAAACCGCCGTTCACCTGATTCCCGATGATGAACGCCGTCCCGCCCGAACCGTGGTCCGTACCCGAGCCGTTGTCCCGGATTCGCCGGCCGAACTCCGTCCAAATCAGCACTATAGCATCGTCCGCCTTGCCGTGCTCCTCCAGGTCGGCCATAAAGTCGCTCACCGCGCCGGACACCTGGTTCCACAACCCACCCTGCACCTTCACCTCGTCGCCGTGCGTATCAAAGCTGCCGTGCTGAGTGTAATAGATGCGCGTGCCCAGGTCGGCGGTCATCACCTGCGCGGCGTTCTTCAAAGCCTGCGCGATGGGATTGTCGGCGTATTCCACCGTAGAAGAGTATTGCTCCGGCGCAGTGCGCAAAATGTCGGCGCCTTTCAGCGCATCCCGCCCCGTTTGCCCCAGGTAGTCCATCACGGCGTCCTGAATGGCGCTGCCGTACATCTTGCCGAAAGCGTCCAGGCACAGGCCTCGGATGCGCTCCTCTTCAATGTCGGGGAACAGGCCATAGGTTTCCAAGTTGCCCACGGAGGCCACCGGCACGCCGGGCGCGCCCATAGAACGCGGCAGGCCTCGCCCAAAATTCACGCCGGTAATGACGTTCTGCCCTTGCGGGTCAAGGTCGCGTATGACCCTCCCCAGCCAGCCCTCGGTGGCCACCTTTTCCGGCTCGCAGGTGTGCCAGATGTCCATGCTCCGAAAGTGCGAGCGATTCGGGTTGGGATACCCGATGCCGTTGACCATGGCAACCTTGCCCTCGTCCCACAGCGACTTTATGGGCGCCATGTTCGGATTGAAGCCAAAGTGCCCGTCAATCGGTATCACCTGGTCGGCAGGAATGCCCACGTTTGGCCGAAAATCGTAATACAGCCCGTCGGCATACGGAATAACGGTGTTCAGCGGATCATTGGCGCCAGCCAACTGAATGACGACAAGCGACCGGCTGGTGTTAGTGGTGGTCATTTTGCTATGGCCTCCTTAGTGGGTAACGGAAAGCCCGGCGCAACGCGCCAGCGCGAACCCGGCTGATACCGGCAGTTTAAAGACTGACGCCGGGTATGTCAACGAAACCCGGCCAACCGAACCAACCAATACGGTCTCACATCTGGCGCGCCGAAAATCCCAGCCCAAACTCCGAATGCGCCACCGCGCCGTCAGTCAGGTTGTGCCAGCCAGCTCTCATATCCGCCATTGCTCTGCGCTATAATGAACCCGTCTCTGAACTTGCGCCGGGACGCATGGAGGCTTGGCAATGATTACCGTCCGCAAACTGCTCACCGCCGACGACCTGCTGGCAATGCCCCGAGACGGCAGCCGCCACGAGCTGGTCCGAGGAGAACTGATAACCATGCCGCCGCCGGGAATTAAACACGCCGTGGTCACTGGGCGTATCGGTCGCCGCATCGGCAACTACGCCGAAGAACTTGGTCTGGCTTTCATTGATGGCCCGGACGCCGCGGCTTACATCGAAGAAAACCCTGACACGATCCGCGCCGCTGATTACGCCCTGCTCCCTTACCAACGCGGCGTAGCCTCATTGCCGGACCGAGGCTACATCCCCGGTTTGATACCCGCCCTCGTGGTGGAAGTAATCTCACCGGACTACGGTCCCGCCAGGGCTGCTGAGCGAGTACAAATGTGGCTGGACGCCGGCGTACGTCTGGTAGTAGTCGCTCACATAGCTGCCCGAACAATCGTTACCCACAGCGACGACGGCGCCGTGCGGAGCTTTACCGAATGCGACACCCTGACGCTTGACCCGGTGCTGCCCGGATTCGCCTGCCCGGTGTCGGAGATTTACGCTTACTAACCGCCGCCGCCCGTCCAAGTCTGCGTCCGCGCCATATCAATCGTCGTTTGCACTGTCAGGTTATGCCCTGCCTGCCCTTCCGAGCGCGCCAGCTCCCGGCGGCACCGCATCAGTTCAGTATCCACCTGCCGCACGCCCCCGGACAATCGGCGCATCCTGCCGCCCCACTTCTCAATGCGCCCTAGTATTCGCGTTAGCCGCCCCATACCTATGTCTCCTCAGCTGTAACGCAGGCGCGGCCCCACTGTCGCTTGGTAGCCTTCGTAGTTGCGCCGAGTTTCCGGTATGCTGTCGCCGCCGAACTTCTCCATAAAAGCGTCCGCCAGCGCCAGCGCCACCATCGCCTCGCCGATAACCCCGGCCGGCGGCGCCTGGCACACGTCGCTCCGCTCAAAATGCGCCTGCACCGGCTCCCCCGTGTCCAGGTCAACGGAGGGTAGCGGGTTGTGCAGCGTCGCAATCGGTTTGATGACAAATCTCGCCACCAGTGGCGGGCCGCTGGTCATCCCTCCCTCGGTGCCGCCAGCCCGGTTAGTCTTCCGCTGCCAGGGCTGCTCCGGGTTCGTTACCGGTTCAATCACATCCTGAAACTCGGAACCCCATGCCTCCATCAGTTCCCACCCCGGCCCGATGCTGACTGCTTTCACCGCGTTAATGCTCATCAGAGCCTGAGCAATCTTGGCGTCAATCTTACGATCCCAATGAACGTGAGACCCCAAGCCGATGGGCACGTTCTCAGCGACCACCTCCACCGTTCCGCCCACGGTGTCTCCTGCTTCCCGGGCCGCGTCCACCTCTGCCATCATCCTGACGGCAGCCTCGGCGTCGGCGCAATGCACTGGCGACTCCTCCACCGCTTCCCAGTCTATGCCGTCATGCTCCGGCGGGTTCGCATGGACTCGCCCGATGGAAATGACATGACTGTGCAGCGCAATGCCAAACTCTTCCAGCAGCCGCATGGCCACGGCCCCGGCAGCCACCCGTCCCGCAGTCTCTCTGGCCGAAGCCCGTTCCAGCGAGTTCCTCACATCGTGAAACCCGTACTTCATCGCCCCCGGCAGGTCAGCGTGGCCCGGCCTGATACGAGTCACCCGACGGTTGCGCCCCTCCTCCGAGACATTCTCCTTATACTCCACGGCCATGGCTTCCTGCCAGTTGACCCAATCCCGGTTCTCCACCAGCATCCCAATGGGGCTGCCCAGCGTGTACCCGTGACGCACCCCCGTCTGGATGTGCGCATGGTCGCGCTCAATCTGCTGCCGCCCCCCGCGCCCGTAGCCGCGTTGCCGCCTACCCAGGTGGTGAGCAATATAGGCCTCGTCCAGCGGCAGATAGGCCGGAACTCCTTCCACAATTATCATCAGGCCCTGCCCGTGCGACTCGCCCGCCGTGAACCACCGTATCATTGGGATATTGCCTCCTGCATCGCGGTCAACGCCGCGTCCATCATCATCGCTGCCGGTGCCGGCCTTTCCAGCCAAATCTCAAATGACGCCGCGCCCTGATACACCAGCATCGCAATGCCCCCCAGCGTCGACGCCCCGGCCTGCTCCGCCGCCCGCAGCAGTGGAGTCTGCATCGGATTATACACCAGGTCATAGACCAGGGCGCAGGATGGTATCTGCTCCGCCGTAAGCGGCGTGGCAAATTCGTCAGGCCCGTGTCGCATCCCCAGCGATGTGCAGTTGACAATCAGGTCGGCCCCTGACGCGGCCTCGCCCAGCTGCTCGTATTCCAACGGAATCGCTTCGGCCGAGACATTGCCCCCGGCAGCCGGTTCCGCCAGCGCTTTCGCCCGCGACACGGTGCGATTGGCGATGACCAGCTCCGCGATTCCCGCCCTCAGCAGCGCCCGCGTCACTCCCCGGGCCGAACCGCCCGCACCTAGAATCAGCGCCCGCCTCCCGGCCGGCTCCATGCCGCCCTCTTCGCGCAAGGCCCGCAAAAAGCCGTAGCCGTCGGTATTGTACCCCAACAGCCGGCCGCCACGGTTGGCAATAGTATTGACCGCGCCGGCTTCGGCAGCCCAATCGTCAATCTCATCCAGGAAAGCCGTCACCGCTTCCTTATGCGGCACGGTTACGTTGATGCCAAGTACTCCCGGCTCCCGCAGGGATTCAATAAAATCTCCCACCCCCTCAGGCCGCACCTCGTAGGCCCTATACTCAACGTTGATGGACAAGCTGTCCAGCGCAGCCTGTTGGAACCGCGGTGAAATGGAGTGTCCGATGGGATATCCAATTATCCCCAGGGCGGATTTCATCGTCATAGCGTAACGCCGGCCAGCTTTGAGATTGCGCTATTCTAACCGACGCAGGGGCGACCCGTTGGCCGCCCCTGTCGGTATCGCAGTGTTCTGGCGATGGTTAGTTGATGCTCAGGTTCTTTAGGTTGCGCGTCCCTTGCGTGCATTCCGGGGTGTTTTCGCCTGAATCCGTGTCGTTGACGTAGAGGTCAAAAGTCTCGCCGAAATTGGTGAGGGACAGCGAGTACCTCCCGGCGTCGGTGGTTTGTATTTCCTTAACGGTTCCCGTCGCAATGCGCGCGCTGACTTTCGTGCCCACCGGCGCATCGGCTCCCCCTATCGTCAACGTGCCGACAATAATGCACGGCGGGCCCCCCGGCGGCTCATCCGAAGGGGTAGTCGGCGCCGCCGTCGGTGGCTCCGTAGGCTCCGGCGCTGCCGTCGTAGGTGCCGGCGCCGCCGTCGGTGGTTCCGTAGGCGCGGGCACTGCCGTAGGCGGTTCCGGCGTCGCCGCAGGCGGTGCGGCAGTTGGTTGATTGCCTGCTATCGCCTTCAGTATCGCCTCTGTCGTCGCCGCAGCGTCCGGCGTCGGAGGTTCGGTAGGTTCCGACGTAGGCGTCTGCCTGGCTTCCACCTCGGCCTTGATTGTTTTCTGAATGTCCGGGGTGGGTTCGTCATCCCCGCCGCCAAAGCAGCCTGCCATTCCGCCCAGCAGCAAGCCGGCGGCCAGACCGAGCAGAACGAGTCGCAATATCTTGTGGATCATCAAAGAGCTCCTGTGAAGTTTTTGGTAACTTGCCGATTTTCCCAAACCCCATATTGCCACGCTTTGACGCCGGCGTGCAAGTTATGGCAATTATAGGCTAACTGAATAGTTGGGCGATGATTTCCTCAATCCGCCCTCGCTGCTCCCTAAGGCCGTGCAGACGTTCGCGCTCGCCGTCCACCACCTCCGCGCGAGCCTTGGCGACAAAGTTGGGGTTGCACAGCAACTCCTCCACCCGCGCCTGATTCCGACGCACCGCGTCAAGTTCCCGATTCAACCGCTGCGATTCCGCCTCCAAGTCAACCACCCCGGCTAACGACAGTCGCACCACCAGCGGATTGACAACCAGACTCACCACGGAAGCCGCGTCCCCACTGGCATCGCCGGTATGTTGCTCCCTGGAAAAATGCTCGCCGGACTGTCGCACGTGTAGCGGTTCAATTCGCGCCAGCGCGCAGATTACCTCCTTCTCCTGTTCTACGACGGTTGCCATTCCATTGGTTTCAATCGCCGCTTCCAGCTTTTGCCCGGCCGGAATTCGCAACTGAGCGCGCATATTGCGAACGGCTCGGATGGTTTGCATCACCACCTCCATCTCCGCGGTCGCCTCGCCGTCAGCCGGCGGAGCCGTAACGCCGCCCTCCGCTAGCGGATAATCCGCAACCATTATAGCGGGAGGCAACCCCCCGGCGGGAACGGGTACGCAAGCCGTCAGGTTCTGCCAGATCTCCTCAGTTACGAAAGGCATAAAAGGATGCAGCAAACGCAGAGATCGCTCCAGCACGTGCGCGAGAGTAAGCGCGGCGTCGCCATCGCCATTGCGCAGCCGAACTTTGGCCATCTCAATGTACCAGTCGCAAAAATCGTTCCAGAAGAAATCATACAGCTTCTGTTGCGCCTCGCCAATCTCAAAATCGCCCAGAGCCTCGTTCACGTCGGCAGTAATCCCGGACAGACGGGTCACGATCCAACGGTCTTCCCGATGCCCGCCGCCGCTCCAATCCCGCCAGCCGTCCATCTCCTCCTTCGGCCGGTCGGACACGGCGCCGATGACGAAGCGGGCCGCATTCCAAATCTTGTTGGCGAAATTGCGCGCCGACTCCATCTTGTCGTCGCTCAGTCGCAGGTTGTTGCCGGGCGACGTGCCGGTAGTCAAAGCAAAGCGGAGAGCGTCAGTTCCATATCGTTCCAGCAGATCCAGCGGATCCAGCGTGTTCCCCCGGGTTTTGCTCATCTTCTGACCCTGCGCATCCAAAACCATGCCGTGCAGATAAACCGAGCGAAAGGGAACGTCGCCGGTGTTCTCAATACCCAGCATAATCATACGGGCTACCCAGAAAAACAGAATGTCATACCCCGTTTCCAGCGCTGTATTGGGGTAAAAGCGCGCCATGTCCTCCGATGCGGCGTCAGGCCAGCCCAGCGTGGAATGCGGCCACAACCCGCTGCTGAACCAGGTGTCCAGTACGTCGCTCTCCTGCTCAATATCCGTACTGCCGCAGCCGGCGCACCCGTCCGGATCGTCAACATATGCCGCATAGCCGCCGCAAGCCGCGCAGTACCACACCGGAATGCGGTGTCCCCACCACAGTTGCCGGCTGATGCACCAGTCCCTGATGTTCTCCAGCCAGTTGAGGTACACCCGGCTGAACCGCTCCGGCACAATTTCAATGTCGCCCTCTGCCACTGCGGTATAAGCATTGCCGGCGATGCTGCCCGGCTGGTCATGCCTCCCCACGTTGAGAAACCACTGCAAGCTGATGAGCGGTTCCACTACCTCCCCGCAGCGCTGGCACTGCCCCACCGAATGATGATAGTCCTCAACCCTTTCCAGCGCCCCCAGCCTGTCCAGCTCCTCGGCGATGGCGGCGCGGGCGGCGAACCTCTCCATTCCGGCGTACCTGGGCCCTGCCTCGTCAGTCATACACCCGTCAAAGCCAACCACGCTGATGATGGGCAATCCATGCCGTTCCCCAATTTCAAAGTCCACCACATCATGCCCAGGCGTAACCTTCAGGGCCCCTGTCCCGAACTCCATCTCAATGGCCTCGTCCCCAACGATGGGAATCTGCCGGCCCGCGATGGGCAGCGCTGCCATCCTCCCAACTTTGTCCGCATACCGTTCGTCTTTCGGATGCACTGCAACCCCGGTGTCCCCCAGCATAGACTCCGGCCGCGTAGTCGCAACGGTTACCCAGGCATCAGGGTTCTCCCCCAGCGGATAGCGAATGTAGTAAAGCTTGCCGTCGCGTTCCTCATAATCCACTTCCAGGTCCGATAGTGCCGTAGCGCACCGCGGACACCAATTAATGATGCGCTCATGGCGGTAAATCAGCCCCTTCTCAAAGAGGCTGACAAACGTGGTTCGCACGGCGCGGGCCGGCCCCGGATCAAGCGTGAACCGTAGCCGTGACCAGTCACAGGAAGCCCCCAGTCGCCGGTGCTGAGCGTCAATAGTATTGCCGTACCTCCTTACCCACTCCCAAACGCGCTCCTCAAACTTCTCCCGTCCCAGCTCGCGGCGGTTCGTTCCCTGCTCCGCCAGGGCGCGCTCAACGACCCACTGCGTTGCAATGCCCGCATGGTCTTTTCCGGGCAGCCACAGCGTAGCATCCCCACGCATCCGATGCCACCGCGTCAGGGCATCCTGCAAGCTGGCCGTCAGCGCGTGCCCCAAGTGTAGCTCCCCCGTTACGTTGGGCGGCGGCATCACCATGCAGAACGGTTCACCCGAACCATTATCGCGAGGGCTGAAATATCCCGAATCCCACCAATTCTGGTAGATGCGTTGCTCCACGGCCCCAGCGTCGTAAGCGGAAGCCATCGTAGCGGCAGGCTGCGTCATTGAACCGAACCGTCCGGTTGCTGAAATCATCGCCGAAAATGGTAGCATCGTACCCGCCAAATTGTCCATACGCTCCCGACAGCAAAGCCCCATCTCCTAGACTCTTTCGCCGGATTGCGAATTCACCAGATTAGCGGTTGCAATTTGAGGCCTTTATAAGTACTATTAGGCAGGCGGATTTTAAGCAGGGCGGCTCAGCGAGCCTTTAACGCCGGCCGGCACTACCGGCCTGAACCCAGCCGTCCGCCATGAATCGCAAGGAGCAACTGAACTGATGGTAGCCCAAGACCCGTATGCAGTCACCGATATGTCGGAACTCCCCGACGAGGCGTTTTCGCCCCGCGAATACCGCAGAGGCGATTTGGTGACCGGGGAAATTGTGCGTATTGATGAAGAGGGGATGGTCATTAGCGCCGGTCTCAAAACCGAGGGTATCGTCCCTCCCCAGGAAATGCGAACCCTCACCGAGGAAAAACGCGAGCAGATGACGCCCGGTACCCGCGTCATGGTCATCCACATCAACAACCGCGGCCCCGGCGGTATGGCCGTCTTTTCATACGACCAGGCCCAGGAAAAACAGGTCTGGGAAGACCTCCTCGACCTCCACCAAAAAGACTCCGAACTCTCCGCCAAAATCGTCCAGCACAACAAAGGCGGCCTTGTCGTCGACTGGAACGGCATCCGAGGTTTCGTCCCATTCTCCCAAATGGCCCCGGTCCCCAAGGAAGGCCGCGCCGAACACCTCGACGCCCGTATCGGCGAAGATGCCCGCTTCAACATCCTCGAACTCGACGCTCAGCGCGAGAAACTCGTTCTTACCGAACGCCGCATCTGGCGCCAGCTCCGCAACGCCGCAAAAGACCGCCTCATCGCAGAGCTCCAGGAAGGACAGATCGTCCAAGGCACCGTCCGCTCCATGCGCGGCTTTGGCGCCTTTGTAGACCTCGGCGACGCCGAAGGCCTCCTCCCCATCTCCGAACTCTCCTGGTCCATGGTCAAGTCCCCCGAGGAAGTAGTCAGCATCGGCCAGAACCTCACCCTGAAAGTCCTCCGCGTTGACCGCGAAAACAGCAAAATCTCCCTCAGCCTCAAGCGCACCCAGCCCGAGCCTTGGGAATCCGTCTCCGAACGCTACCACGTCGGCGACATCGTCGACGGCACTGTTACCCGCCTCATGGACTTCGGCGCCTTCGTCAAAGTCGAAGATTGGGTCGAGGGCCTCGTCCACATCTCCGAACTCTCCTCCCGCCGGATGGAACACCCCAAAGAAATTGTCTATCAAGGCCAGCACATCAAAGTGCAAATCCTCAGCATCGACACCCAGCGCAAGCGCATGAGCCTCAGCTACCGCCGCGTGTACGGGCTGTAGCCTTCTTCGTCAAGATCATACCCGTAAGCGGGGCAAAAGCTTGCCCCGCTTTGCAGTTCCCGCAGGCATTCCAAGCCCCGCCGCGTGTCGCTGGCAACCCGCGCCGGGTGCCACTTCCGAACCCGTCGTTTGAATAGCCAGTAGGTGAATTCATGCCAGGCCGGCAGCGTAAGCGACTCCGGCTCACAGTCCCATAACTCCGCGGCTTCCCCCAGGAATTGCGCAGCAAGACTGGACCGAGTGTCGCCGTACAGATGCCGATACGCATCCTCAACCAGATCATCGCTATCCGGGTAACAGCAAGCCAGTCTGTCCTTGCGGATGGCATCCTCGGTAAGCAGTTGCAGCGCCTCCTCTACCGTAACCCCGTAGTGGAAATTCAACACCGCCGTATAGCGATACGCTCCAACCAGATGCCGGAACCGCTCCGCCCCCACCCGTTCCGGCAGCTGCCCCCGGAACAGCAGAGCCTCAAGTTCCGGGCCGGGCATCGCGTCCGGAATCTCCAGGCAAAGGCGCTGCGCCAGCGTGAGCCAGTCCAGCGCCTCGCCGCCAATCACATAATGCCAGTAACGGCTATGTACGTACTCATTTGGGCGGTTCCACTCACCGATGGCGCGCAGCAATGCCACGTGCCACGCCTCCTCGCGCCCTGCCTCCATCCGCAACCGCATGATGACTTCATCATCCCCCTGCGCCGTCAGCCTCCCCAAACTCTCCCGGGCGCGACCGGAACCTTCCCTACCCCGCTCCAAAACGGTTATGTCCTGCCCACCCATCAAGACGTCCTGACGCCGGCCCGGGCGACCATCTCATCGAAACGGGCCGCTCGCCGGTCTTTCGGCGCCCGCAGCCAGCTCAGAAAATCGGCAGTGGGATAAGCGTTGAGGATATGCTCCGGCCCGCATCCTGCCCGCCGAGCCACCGCCACCCCGAACCTCTGATTGCTCAACCCGCCAATGTGATGGGAATCAGTGTTAATTACCAAAGGCGCTCCCAGCTCCCGGGCCCGGGCCGCGTGCGTGTCCTTAAGGTCAAGACGCTCTGGCGCCGCATTGATTTCCATGGCCGTGCCTGTGGCCCGGGCCGTTTGCAACAGTGCCTCAATGTCAAAGTCCACCGGCTCCCGGCGACCCAGCAGCCGCGCGGAAGCATGGCCGATAACGCTCACGTACGGATTCTCCATCGCCCGTATTATCCGCCGCGTCATCGTATCCCGATCCTGACTCATCGCATTATGCACCGACGCGATGACCCAATCCAGCGTTGCCAGTACATCGTCGGGAAAGTCCATCGCCCCGTCAGCCCTGATGTCAACCTCCGAACCGCACAGAATCGTCATATCGTACCGCTCTTGCAGCCCTTTCAAAATCTCAACCTGCCGCGCCAGCCGATCAGGAGTCAGCCCATTAGCCACGACCAACCCCTGTGAATGGTCCGTCAGCGACATGTATTCGTACCCCATGCCCGCTACGGCAGCCACCATCTCCTCCAGCGGAAACTTCCCGTCGCTCCAGTCGCTGTGCATATGCAGGTCGCCCCGAATGTCGGACACCGTTACTAGGTTGGGCAATTGCCCTGCCTGCGCCGCCTCCAGCTCATCGGCTCCCCGCCGCAATTCCGGCGGAATCCACGGAAGCCCCAGCCGGGCGTAAAACGCTTCTTCATCGGAGAACCGTTCGATTCTCCCCGTTTCAATCGCCGTAATGCCGTATTCGTTCAGGGAAAGACCCTGCCGATTGGCATAATCCCGCAGCCGTATGTTGTGCTGCTGGCTCCCCGTGAAGTATTGCAGCATCGCGCCGAAGCAATCGGGATCCGCCGTGCGCAGGTCAACCTGTATGCCCGGCTCAACGACCACCGACGTCTTCGCCTCGCCCTGCGCCAGAACCTCGCGGACGTTGGGCAAAGCCGCCAACGCTGGCCCCGTTTCCCCCGGGTTCTCGGAAATCGCAATCAGGTCCAGATCACCGATGGTTTCTTCCCACCGGCGCAGCGACCCTGCTGGCGTCAGGCTCTTCAACCCCGGACAGGCGTCAAAAAGCTGCTCCGATACTGCGGCGCAGACCTCTGCTGCAATACCCAGCGGCGTGCGGTCAGAGCGCATCCGCCGAGCATGAATGTGCCGCAGAATATTCTCCGCCGACTTCTTCCCCATCCGCGGCAACTGCGCTAGCCTGCCGTCCAGCGCCGCCTGCTCCAGCTCCGCAACCGATGCGATGTTCAGCTCTTCAACCGCCGCTTTCACCGTCTTCGGCCCCATGCCCGGAACCTCCAGCAGCTCCAGCACATTGGGCGGCAGCTCCTCAGCCAGACGTTCATAAGCCGCAACGCTCCCCGTCGCGACATATTCCTGCACCTTTTCGCTGATGGCCTTGCCGATGCCCGGAACCTTACGCAGATCTTCGCCGCCAACTACCGCCGCCGCCAGCGACCAGCTCAGCTGGTCTATAGTGCTGGCCGCCCGCTGGTAAGCGCGAATCTTGAAAGCCGAATCGCCCTTAATCTCCAGCATCGCCGCCATGTTGCTGAACAGAACAACCAAGTCGTCGTTGCTAATCTGTGTACTCATAAGCGCCATCATACCATACCACACTCCTCCCACCGTCGTTTCGGCCAAACCCGGAACCCATATCCTCCGCTCCGGAACCGCAATCTAACCCGGAGCGGAATCCCAATCCTGTAAATCTCCAATTCCCGATCCTGTCAGCCGCCGCTACCTTGGCCGCAAAACGGCAGCCCCACAACATCCCAGTCACTGACAATGACATCACGCCAGGCAGCCGGCCCGCACCCCGTCAACTGATTGCCTTTGAGGTACAACTCTTGCAACTTGCCCAGGCTCCCCAGCTCTCCCGGTATCTCCCCGGTCAACTGGTTGCCGTCTAGCCACAACGATGACAACTTGCCCAGATTCCCCAGCTCCGCCGGTATCTCCCCTGTCAAATGATTTCGGTCGAGGTGCAATACCCTTAGGCTCCCCAAGTTTCCCAGCTCCCCCGGTATCTCCCCTGTCAAACGATTGCCGTCTAGCCACAATGATACCAACTTGCCCAGGTTCCCCAGCTCCGCCGGCATCCTGCCCTCCAGATGGTTGTCGAGGAGCCACATCATTCTCAGATTGCCCAAGTTCCCCAGCTCTCCCGGTATCTCGCCCATCAGCTGGTTGCCGCCGAGCGATAAGTACTCCAACCTGCCCAAGTTTCCCAGCTCCCCCGGTATCTCACCCGTCAACAGGTTATAGTGGAGCCACAGCTCTTCTAGGTTGCCCAGATCCCCCAACTCCCCCGGCATCTCACCCGTCAGCCAATTCCCCCCGAGTGATAACACCTCCAGGTTGCCGAGGTTGCCTAGCTCTCCCGGTATCTCGCCCGTCAAGTCGTTGAGGTCGAGCCACAATACCTCCAGACTGCCCAAGTTCTCCAGCTCCGCCGGGATCTCACCTGTCAACCCGTTATGGGAGAGGGATAATTCGGTGACACACCCATCATCGTCAGCAACGACCCCGTGCCACTTACCCAACGGCTCATCGCTCAACCAATTATCGTTGTTCGCCCAGCCCGTGCCGCCCGTAGCGGCGTAAAACGCCGCCAGCGCATCCCTGTCGCTGTCGCAAACACGGGTCGCCGGCGTGGACGCGACGGCAGTTTCTGCCGTCGCAACCGGCGTTTGCGTCGGGTCAGGCACAACGGGAACCGCTGCCGTGTCCGTCGGGTCAGCCATGATGAGAGCAACCGGCGTCTGCGTCGAGTCAGGTATGACCGGAGCAGCTGGCGTGTCTGTCGGATCAGCCGTAGCCGTCGCAACATCCGCCATTGTGCGCGTAGCTGATGCCACGCCCGACCCATTCCCGTCATCCCCTACAGGCTCAGACTCATCGCCGCACCCGACCGCCACAACCGCCAGCGCGCAGAGCAGCCCAATCAACCATACCGCCCTAAAAAGCCCCGACATTGAACACATTCCTCTTGGCCGCCGGAATTGCCGCCTTGGTCGTTGTCTCTACTCACAATCACCAGCCTCCGACCAACGCCGGCCAGTGCGCACAGCGTGGGGAGAGAGTAAGGATATTCCCCTCAAAAGTACCTGTCAATCACACCCTCCCTCCGCAGTTCCAGCGAAAAAGCGTCATCTTGTACTCCGCTCTGGTGCGGCGACCTACCCCAATCCTGAAAAATCATCCAATCCCGAAAATCCAGATTCTGACAAAATCGACGACGCCACGCCCCTCCAACCCCTCCCCCACCGTCGCCATCCTTTCGTGATTATACGCCCACACCCACGATAGTAGTGCACGCTGAAAATAGCGTCGGGAGGTGTCTGGGCCGTAGCCTGGACGCGCATTTGGCGGGCCCCTGACCCTAAACCCTTTGCGCACGGCGACATGATAGACAGGATTTCGGCGTTGGTTTAGGATATACCAACTATGCCAGCAGGAACCGCCGCAATACCGCCTCTGCCGCTCCCCGGTACACTGGCCGATATTATCCTGCCGCAATCGGCCGGCGTCCGTCGCATCGCCCGCGACGCAGCGCTGATTACTGCCGGCAGCTTGCTGGTCGCCCTCTTCGCCCAGATTAAAATCCCCCTCAGCTTTACGCCCGTTCCAGTCACCGGCCAAACCTTCGCCATGCTCCTCGTCGGCGCGCTGCTCGGCGGCTGGCGCGGCGGCATCGCCCTCGCCCTCTACGCTGTCGCTGGCGCCTTTTTACCCTTCTACGCCGGCGGAGCATCCGGCTGGTTCTGGCAGCTCCCGTCCGGCGGTTACATCATCGGCTTCATCCCGGCGGCAGCCCTCGTCGGCTACCTCTGCCAACGAGGTTGGAACCGTCGCCCCTGGGTTCTGCTGGCTATGTTGCTGGGCAGCGCCCTCCTCTACGTCCCCGGCTTGATACAGCTCAACCTGTTTCTGCCGGCCGACGCCTCCACCGCCTGGGGTTGCGCCGACCTGTGGCAATGCGGCCTCCTGCCTTTCATCCCCGGCGACTTGGTGAAGCTCATCGCCGCCAGCCTGGCCGTTCCCGCCGGCTGGGCCGCCCTTGACCGCGTCATTCCCCCGCCGCATTTGCGCTGACCTCTCAATTCAATCTAACCACAGCATACTCGGAGGTTGTTATGGATATCTATTGGTTGGGCCATTCCTGTTTCCGCCTCCGTTCTACCGTTTCCGCATCGTCCATCATCACCGACCCCTACGCCGCAAGCGCCGGCTTGGGAGTCCATATCGACCCCCGTCAGATAGTGGACGTCGTCGCCGTCACCGTCAGCCACGACGACCCTATGCACAACACCATCGCCGACATCAACGGCAGTCCCATGGTGTTCAACGCCCCCGGCGAGTACGAATACCAGGGTATCACCGTCCGGGCCGTGATGACCCCACTCCCGGAGGGCGCTCCCCGCCGCCGCCGCAACGTAGCCTATACCATATCAGTAGATGGTATCAGCGTTTGCCATCTCGGCAATATCGCCCAGCCTCTCACCGCTCAGCAGGTCGGACTTATCGGTCCCGCAGACGTGGTACTAGCCCCCGCCGGCGGCGAAGAGCGCAGCCTCCTCTCCTACCGGGCCGTCAGCCAGACCGCACAGCAGCTGGAAGCCCGTTGGCTCATACCCATGCACTACCGCGGCCCCGGCGAACCGTCAGAGATTGAACCCGATAGCCCCGACCCTTTCCTCAAAGAGCTGGGCGTTGCCGAAGGCTCCTTGCAGCCCCAGGGCCGAATGCAGGTAACGCGCAACAACTTGCCATCCTCCTTGCAGATTGGACTCCTGGCCCCCCAGTTTCGCACCCGCTGACGCCCGGCATCGCCAGCATCGCAATAACCCCCACGCCCTTGACCCTCCGTCCGCCGTATCTACGCCAGCGGAATTGCCGCCCGCAACGCCGCCTTCACAACCAAGCCCTCCAACTGGGACGTCCGGAATCACTGCCCTGCTGGCGACCCTGAAGGAGGCCGACTACCCCCAATCTGACCGAACGCCTGCATATCTCACACTGCCACACTGCCCCTCCGCGCGCCATGCTCCACATCTCCACCAGCAGCTCCGGCGTCGCCCACACAGAGAACCGTTCTTTTGCAGCGCCCTCCATACCCCCATATCTATCCTGTGACCATTCTCCCCTGACACATTAAGCCCGTCAGACCAAGACACGACGTCCTATCCATGCTTGCGCCTTTCTTCCCCCGTGTTAGAATAGCCCAACCGAGCACCCTATACTTTGCCGCTTATCAAGGAGGCGCGCGATGACCGTCCCGACCCGTATGAAGTTCGGCGTCTTTATGGCTCCCTTCCACCGAGTTGGCGAAAACCCTACCCTGGCCCTGGAGCGAGACCTCGAACTCCTCCAATGGCTTGACCACCTCGGCTACGACGAAGCCTGGATTGGCGAGCATCACAGCGCCGGCTGGGAAACTATCGCCTCCCCTGAAGTCTTCATGGCCACCGCCGCCGAGCGCACCCGCAACCTCCGCCTCGGCACCGGCGTCGTCAGCCTCCCCTATCACCATCCCTACATGGTCGCCAACCGCATGGTCCTCCTCGACCACCTGACCCGCGGCCGCGTCATGCTCGGCGTCGGCCCCGGCGCCCTCGCCTCCGATGCCTATATGTTCGGCATCAACCCTGCCCGCCAACGCGAAATGATGGACGAATCCCTCGGCGTCATCAAGCGCCTCCTGGACAGCCCCGAACCCTACACTTATCAAAGTGACTGGTTCCAGCTCCACGACGCCCACCTGCAATTGCGACCCTATCAGCAGCCCTTCCCCCTCGTCGTCGCCTCCGTCCAGTCCCCCGCCGGGGTTACCACCGCCGGAAAGTACGGCGCCGGCGTTATCTCCCTCAGCGTTCCCCGCGATATGGTCCGCTCCACCAGCCTCAAAGACCAGTGGGCCATTGCCGAAGAAACCGCCGCCGAACACGGCCAGACCGTCAAGCGTGAAGAATGGCGCCTCTCCGTCGGCGTCCACCTCGCCGAAAGCAAAAAAGAAGCCATGGCCGACATCCGCGAAGGTTCCGCCCGCGTCGTAACCGAGTACTTCGGCAACACCCTCGGCCACGAAGTCCCCGACGTCCCCTCCGACCAAATCGTCGACTTCATGACCGACAACAAGCAGTGGATTGTCGGCACCCCCGACGACTGCATCCAGCGCATCAATGAACTTCAGGAACTTTCCGGCGGCTTCGGCGGAATGTTGGTCCGCGTTGAAGACTGGGCCCCCCGCGACAAACTCCATCGTTCCTACGAGCTGCTCGCCCGCTACGTAATGCCCCAATTCCAGGGCACCCTGGCCGGCATCCAAGCCTCCCAGCAGTGGGCCTCCGACCTCCGCGAAACTTTGCAGGTCAACCGCCGCGCCGGCTTGGAACGCGCCGCCCAGACTTACGAAGCCAGCCGCCAGGCCCGTTAGCCCCCCAACCGGGTCAAGTCTATAACCCGAGGGAATACAGCTATGCGCAAGACTAAAATCATCGCTACCATCGGCCCGGCGTCCCGGTCTCCTGAAACCCTGGACCGTCTCGTCGCCGCCGGCATGGACGTCGCCCGGCTGAACTTCTCCCACGGCACCTTGGAAGAACACGCCGCCGTCATCGCCGCCGTCCGCCAGGCATCAGATCGACACAATCGCCCCGTCGCCGTCCTGCAAGACCTCGGCGGCAACAAGTTCCGCCTGGGCCAAATGGACGAACCCGCCCAACTGAACTATGGCGACGAAGTTTCCATCGTCAACCGGGCAACCTCCGCCTCCCCCGCCATCCTCCCGTTCCCTGAGCCTGACATCCTCCGTAGTATGCGCCCCGGCAACCTCGTGTACATTTCCGACGGCACCGTCTGCTTGGAAGTCTTGGAAGTAACCCCGGAACTGGAAGTCAAAACCAGCGTCCGCAACGGCGGCAACCTGTCCTCCTATAAAGGCGTCAACCTCCCCGATGTCCCCATCGATATGCCGGTCATTACCGAAAGCGACAAAATCGCCCTCCAATTCGGCGTCGAGCAGGAAGTCGACTGGGTCGCCCTCTCTTTCGTCCGCACCGGCGAAGATGTCCGCTATGCCCGCGCCTACCTCAACCAGCTCGGCAGCCGCGCCCCCGTCATGGCCAAGCTCGAACGCCGCGAGTGCATCAACAATCTGGACGAAATCCTGGCGGAAGTCGACGGCATCATGGTCGCCCGGGGCGACTTGGGCGTGGAAATGCCCATGGAAGAAGTCCCCGTCATACAAAAAAACATGGTCACCCGCGCCAACCTTGCCGGCCGCATCTCATCAGTCGCCACCCAGATGCTCCGCTCCATGGTCAACTCGCCGACCCCCACCCGCGCCGAAATCTCCGACATCGCCAACGCCGTCCTGGACGGCTGCGACTCCATCCTCCTCTCCGACGAAATCGCCGTCGGCTCCTACCCAGTAGAAGCTGTCCGCATCGCCGACGCCGCCATCGTCCAGGCAGAGCGAATGTATCACTACTACACCGAGTTTCCCCAGCGCGACCAAACCCAGTCCGTAACCTGGGGCGCCACGCAGCTGTCTAAGTCTCTCAACGCCAAGCCCATCGTCATCACCAGCTCTGGCCGCGCCGCCTTCGAAATGGCCCGCTTCCGTCCGGAAAACGACATAATCGTCTTTTCCCACGACGCCGCAGTGCAGCGCCGCGTCTGCATGGCTTGGGGCCTCGTCCCCAAAGGCGTCATACCCGCCGAACCCGATGTTGCCAAACTCGTGACGCTCCTCGTCGACGCCTCCATGGCAACCGGAATGGTCTCCGAGCGCGACGTAGTAACCCTCGTCCACGGCTTCATGACCGGCGTCACCGGAACTACCAACACCATCCAGGTGCTCAATGTCCAAGAGTACCTGGATCACATCGGGCGCAACGCAATTTCCCACGCCGCCCCCCGATAGCCCTTGCGCCCCAAGCCCGATGTTGCTATAATTAGCTTGTCATCGCACCGGCGTGGTGTAGTGGTAGCGCATCGGTCTCCAAAACCGAAGGTGTGGGTTCGATTCCTGCCGCCGGTGCCAATCCATCAGCGGCGATGCTAAGAGGGGCGGCCTTCGCAGTCGCCCCTGACCATACACTCTCCCTATTGCTAACCGCGCGATTGTCTTGAATGGGCAATCGCGCAGTCTCCTCAATCAACCGTTCACGCGCTGGCCCCCGTTTCCTGCTCCTGCGCAATCGACGGCCCTGACATTTGCGGCGGTGGCGGTGGCGCCGACACACGCTGTTGAGAACGGTTCGCTTCCGCCTCCGCCGCCAGCTGGGCCATAATCAGATTGGCCAGCTCTCGCCGCATCGGCGCCGTGTCCAACCCGCAGCCCGAGAACACCTCAAAGCCTGGCGACATCTCTTCAATCATCTGCCGCACCCGAGTGCTCCCATGGCGCGAAGCGATGACCATTCGGATGGATTGAGCGTCGCGCTGCACCGCATTATCATCTCCCCCATGCTGCTCATTGAGCGCATGATCCAGCTCATCTTCATAGTCCATCCGATCTACCACGCTAAGCGAGGCGGTCGCTTCCCGCCGGAATGTATCCACTTCGCGCAGGGTGCGCGCCAGCTGATTCACTAGATTGCTGGCGCTGGCGATGATGTCCGGCAGATTCTCTTGAGCCTGCTTCGCTGCGGCAAGAGCAACGCGCGCCCGCTCAATCGCATCCTGGCGGTGATTTTCCCGCTCCTCCAGCCGTTGCAGCAGGCTCACTTGCTCCCGTAACGCTGGCGCCTGAGACGCCAACGACTCCAGTTGCTCTACATAGGCGGCGGCTTCTTCGGCTTTGCGCAATCGCTGCGCTAGTTCGTTGGAAAGTTCATCGGGCATTTCGGATTCCTCACCGTCCGGCCAGCGCACCTCGCCAGCCGGTTTGCGTTTCATTAGACGGGTTTCGTGTTAGATTGAGTAGCCCGGAGCGGCAGGGGTTGCTAAGTGCAACAGGCGAGTAACCGCCGCTCCCGGTAACGCCGCTGTTATAACAAAACTGGAGCGTCCGGCGGATTGCAAAAAGCTGACAGATTTGGGGCATTTTTCAAAAAAGCCAATTTGCCAAATAATGTCATCCGCCCCTTTGACAGCAATGGTTCTACGTGCCGCCCTACGCAACCGTAACGTCTGACGCCCCCCAAACCCACCGTCCAACCCAAAAGAGGAACCCACCTAGCGCCACACATTAGACCCGCGCCGAACCGGGCCAAGCACTCCCATAAAAAACGGCAGGGGCCGGTCTTTGGGCCGGCCCCTGCCGTCGCCGTTCCCCGACTATCGGGCAAGCGCAGCGGTTTGCCGCCAGCCTACCAGACCATCAGGTTCCAGCAGTTGCCGCCGGCGCTGCACGTCAGGCTGCGGCTCTTGCCGCCCAGCGCTACGTCCTCAACGTCCTCGGTGACCAGAACCCAGTAGGGTTCGCCCGCCACCAGCTCCGTCAAGGTGTTCAGCTCCGCGAACTCTGGACGGCTGTCGTAGAACAGCCACTCCTTACCGATGCCGTCAAAGTAGAACACCGCCGCCAGGCTGTCCCCCAGCGGAGCCAGCGCTTCGGCTACCGGCGTCTCCTGCCCCAAGGGCCCCTCAGACAGGATTTCCAGCTCGCCGATGGCCACGGTTTCCTCAACCTCCAGCAGCACGCTGTAGCGGCCTTCATCCAGACCTGGGCAGACGACGCCCGCCACGGTAACGGCGCCATCGCCGTCGGTGCTGGGCGCCCCGGTAGGCTTGACATCGCGCCCGCCGATTTCCACCCGGTCGATGCGGGAATGCACCGGCAGCCGGGATGCAGTCAGCATAACGCTGTCCCCCGGCTGACACTCACCAGGCTCAATCGTGATGATGGACGCCGGCACCGAGTACTCACCCAGCCGAACCAGGTCGCTGTACTTAGCCTCAATCCGGCTGGTGGACGGGATGCTCACCGCGCCGCTCACCTGATGCTCGACGAACCAACGCCCGGTGCCGTCAGCGTACTGGCTGTACTCCCGTTCCCGTTCGCCATCGGTAACGGTGATGGTGATGGCATCCAGCCGAGTGCTGTCCGGGTTGTCCACGGGCCAGTTCTCACCGGAGATGGTAACCACGTCCCGAGGCCCGGCCACGGCTGGAGTAACCTTGACGGCAGGCTCCGGGATGGTAATGACCACGCTGCCGGTGTAGCCATTCTTGTCGACGACCTTGATGGTATGCGCTCCCGGGGTCAAAGCCGGGTTGGCCCCGCCATCGGACTCCGGCCAGACGGCTGCGGCGAAAACGCACCGTCCGGCGCTGGACACGGGAACTTCCCCGTCGCTGTTCAGCGAGTCCGAGTGCACCTTCAAAGGCACCCCGTCCAGGGTAATCTTCTCCGCCATAATCGCATTGCCGGAACCCGAACCGAAGCCGACGCAGGTCAGCGTAACCATCTCGTTGGGCCGCGCTGACGGCTGGCTCACGTTGAGCACCGCCGACTGGATAGTAACCTTGGCGTCCTCAGACTTATCGCCCCACTTGGCATCGATGCGCACGGTGCCTTCCAAGGCCACGCCGTTGATGTGCGGCGGCAAATCAAACGTCGCCGTTGCCGAACCGTCCGAGCTGATGCTGGTGGACGACACGCTGACCAGCGACACCGCGCCAACGTTGTCGTCCCCGGTTCCGCTCTTCATCACGGTTTGCCCGGCCAGTTTCAACTCCATGAACCCGGCGCCCTGCGTAGGAAAGTCCTGCGCGAAGACCGTTATCGTATCTCCGACAGCGGCCTCAGCAGGCGACACCCGGATAGACGGCAGCAGCTCAAAGTCCTCATAGTCCGCGCCGGATGAACGACCTTCGCCGTCCGCCACGCAGATGAGGTTGTCGTTGCCCGGCTTGAAGGTAGGTACGGTAACCGTAACGGGTATCGCCACCCGGTCATCGCTGCCCACGGTAGCGCTGGCCACCCGTTCGCCCTTGCCGATGATGCCCACATCGCACAGATGCCGGGCGAACACCTTGTCGCTGGCCGCCTTGTCCTTGTCGGCCACGGTATAGGTCATCGCCGCAGTGTCCAGCGTGTAGTGGAAGCAGAACTCGTTGCCAGCTCCCGGCCCCATAGCCGCTTTCATACCGGCGCAATTCAGCGTCTCCCACCACTGCGCCACGGCGAACCGCGCGGCCATCCGCTGGTTCACATAGGCCGCCGCCGAAACCCCGTTGTTAAACCCGCTGCCGGTAACCGTAACCTCATCACCCCGCTCACCGTCCACATCCGACAGCGATATCTTGGCTAGGGTGGGCAGGTACACGCCTTGCCCAATGCGGAGGTCACGAGTCGTGGAGGCTGCAATCTCGGCGGCACTGAGCTCCATGCCGTTGGCATCCCTAATCCGCTCTATCCGCCCCTGGACCGGCTCTGTAATTCCGGGTACCTCATCGTTGAAACCCAGCACATTGAAGGCTACCGTGTGCTGCCCCGCTTCGGATGGGTTCCTGATGCCCGAACTGCTCAAGATGACCATAGTCAGGTGTTGTTCAAGCTGGACCCCATTGGCGCCCTGGCAGGCATCCGAATCTCCCGTGCACATGTCGGGGATACTTACCCGTATGCTGATGTCGTCCTTGTCGTCGTCAAAGTAATCGTCGGTTTCAATCTCCGGCGACTCCGTAGCGTACACCGGCGCGCCGTTGCCCGTGGCGGTAGTGACGGGTGAGTTGGCAACGAAATAGACCGAACTGGCCGGAATGGAATCGGGAACCTGGAAGTCATCTTCCAGGAACAGCACTACGCTGGCCCCCACCGGTAATGTGTTCTTCAGGTTAGTCACCCTCACCGTCAGCTTGGGCGTCGCCCCGGATGTAGTGCTGTCTGACGATATGGCGCCTTTGTAGGGGCCACCTTCCAACTTTTGTTCCAAATCAGGGTCGAGCCGAACGTCAACCATTTCCTCAGCGCCGGTTCCGAAGGAATTATTCGCTGCCACCTTGAACCTCATCCACAAATTAGCGGCAACAATGTCAGTGCCGACAGTAACTCCCACGCCTGTGATGTCGCCCCCTCGGTCGGCAGCCCCTGGATTCTTCCATGTATTGCTTGAAAGGGTAGTCTGCTTGGTAGGATTGGCTGCGATGGCATCTCCCGTTCCGCCCAAGAACGTCTCAAGCTTGTAGCTGGTAACCGGGCTCCCTCCGTCATCTGCCGGCGGATCCCAGCTGCCTACGACTCTTGCCGAGGCGGGCGCTGCACTCTGGTAATACGTCTGCACCGCCTTCAAATTGCGTACCTTGCCGGGCACGGTTGCCGCCGGCGTCGCATCACCCGAAGCCGCGCTCCACTCCCCCGTTCCCGGGCCACACGTTACCCTAACCCGCACGTTGTACGCAGCGCCGTTCTCCAACCCCGTAATCAACGCCGCCCCGGAAAGGTCCCGCGTGTTCAGTGTAATCGTGCCGGTAAAGGCCATCCATGCTCCCGAACTACCCCTCCGGTACTCCATCTGGAAGCCGGTATATTCCGGGCTGCCCAGCACGGTCGCATCGGCATTGCTGGCCGGAGCGGCAATCGTAACCGCCATCGCCATATTGCGCGCCGTCACCGTAGGCGCCGCCGGCGCCGTAGTCGGCGCCGTGATAAAGCCCGCTCCCCCATCCGCACATCGGTTAGCCTGCGCGTCGGCAACGCCCGCATTAGGCAAAGCCACCACGCCAAAAAGCGCCAACGCGCCGACCACGGCCAAAGCCGCCACGGCCAGCGGCGCTGACCACTTGAATCTCTTCACTTTCGCTTTCATTTGACAGAATCTCCTCACTGAGATTGAGATTGCCTTTCAAGGGTTGTCGGTTGAATTGCCTCCGACGTCATTCACTCCCGCACCAGCAAAGGCGGCGTCGGAGAGGAACGGCGGAGGGCTTATCGGACGGAAACGCAACGGGCCGGCATCGGCTCAAAGCTAGCCGGCCGGCGCCGGGTTCCGTCAGTTAGACAAATGCTTCAACGCGCGCCTCCTTCCTTGTCTGTGGCGCGCGCTGTCTGTGGCGCGCGCTGTCTGTGGCGCGCGCTGTCTGTGGCGCGCGCTGTCTGTGGCGCGCGCTGTCTGTCTACATTATAACATATTCCGCAATGCCGGTGTACTGCCGCAACCGCCCGCTTCCGCCCAATTTTCGCGGAGTTTAATCGTCACCCCCACAAAAGAACGCCACCCTACCACCTGATACGCAGCTGCAATCTCCCCGCAGCGCAACCCCCCATCCTGTAAATCCCAAAATCCCGTAAATCCGGATTCTGACAACCCTACACCCCCCACGCTCCCATTTTTCCGCTATAATTATGCCCACATTACCCCGCCGCCAAGGAGGCGCCCAATGCCCGCTACCGTCAATCGCGATGAAGTTTATGAAGCCCTGCGCACCGTCTATGACCCGGAAATCCCCGTCAACGTCGTTGACCTCGGCCTGATTTACGACGTCCAGGTCAGCGACGCCAACGACGTCTTCGTCCAAATGACCCTCACCTTCCCCGGCTGCGGCATGGGCCCCCACATCGCCCAGCAGGCCGAATGGGCCGTCCAGGACGTTGACGGCGTGGAAGAAGTCAACATCGAACTCACCTTCGACCCGCCCTGGTCGCCCGACCTGATTAGCGAAGAGGCCCGCAATATGCTGGGCATCTAGGGAGATTACTTCAACATGGCAACCCCTCAGCAGCCCAACGCCCAACAGAACGCCCGACTGGAGCAAATCCGTCGACAGTGGGCGCAAAAGCGTCAGATTACCGACCGCCTTGCTACCGTTCGCACCAAAATCGGCGTGTACAGCGGCAAAGGCGGCGTCGGCAAAACCACCGTCGCCTGCAATCTTGCAACCGTACTGGCTGCACAGGGCGAGCGCGTCGGCCTGCTGGACGTGGATATCGACTGCCCTAACGTCACCCGCGTAATGGGCATCTCAGACCGGCCCGACTACCGCGAAGGGCAGATTACGCCGGCCCAGGGACACGGCGTCAAAGTCGTCTCAATGGCCTTCTTCCAGGAAAACGAAGACGAGGCCATCATCTGGCGCGGGCCAATGATCCACAACGCCATCAACCAGTTTCTCCAATCTACCGACTGGGGCGAACTCGACTACCTCCTCGTCGACCTCCCCCCCGGCACTTCCGACTCCCCCCTTACCGTCATGCAGACGCTCCCCATGGACGGCTTCATCGTAGTCAGCACCCCTCAGGAGCTGGCGATTATCGACGCCCGCCGCTGCATCAACATGATCCGCAAGCTGAACCTCAACGTCGTCGGCGTCGTGGAAAACTACTGCGGCGAAATCTTCGGCCAGGGCGCCGGCCGCCAGCTGGCCGAAGACATTGACGCGCCCTTCTTGGGCAGCATGTCGCTGCGCCCCTCCTACCGGGACACCGGCCAGCCTACCGTCCTCGTCGATGCCACCGTCGGAGAAGAATACGCCGCAGTGGCCGCCCAACTCCGCAGCAGCCTCAAAGCCCACGGCCTGGAAGCCTGATTGCGTCGCTGCCCGGCATCCCCCTCACCCCGGCAACGCCATTCCCTCGCCCGCGTAACCGACCGGCCGCCACCATGATGCCATTGCCCGATTGGTACGCGCCGGTCTCCCCACGCTCTTGACCAACCGCGTCAGGACGCTTCGCGTTCCATCCCTTCAGGCAAAGCTAACCGTTCCCTGTCCCCGCCCGGCAGCGCCGCTTCTTCGTAGCCGTCCGGGCCGCCGGCCAGCTGCATCCGCATCAGCGCCGCCACCTCCTGCTGCATTGCCTCCTGCGCAAAGGGGTTGAGCTCGCCCATCTGCCGGAACTTCTTATACCGCTGCTTCACCAGCTTGCCCATGGAAACCCGTCCCATTTCCGCCAGATGCTTATAGATGCAGTACTCCAGGCTGCCGGCCGCCTCCCTGGGGTCATTGTGCGCTCCGCCTGTCGGCTCCGGCACAATCTGGTCTATTATGCCCAGCTCCTGACAGTCCCGCGCGGTCATCATCAGCGCCTCCGCCGCCTCCCGCGTCAGATAGCGCTCCCGCGACGGCCCGCCAACCGTATGTTGCAGTGAAATCGGCGAGTAAATCGCATACTGCTGCATCAGGATACGGTCCGACACCCCCAGCGCCAGCGCCGCCTCATTCCCGGCCTCCCCGATGATTACCGAAACCAGCGGCGTCGCGGCTTCCAGCATCATCGACAGGCTGCCGGCGATGGCGTTGCCCACCCCCTGCTCTTCCGATTCCAGCCGCGGGTCGGCCCCCTGCGAGTCGATCAGCGTAATCAGCGGCAGGTTAAAGCGCGAAGCCAGCCCAATGAGCCGTTGCGCCTTCCGCAGCCCGTCCGGATGCACATGGTAGCGCCCCGGCTCCGGGTCTCCCGCATGCCCGCGCTGCTGCCCGATGGCTACCACCGGATGCCCCCGCAGCCGACCGATGCCTCCCACCACGGTGCGATTGTCGCTGCTTACCCGGTCGCCGCAAATCTCAAAAAACTCTTCCAGAATATGGCGCATATAATACAGAGCGTCGGGCCGTTCGTTGTGCGTCGCCGCTTCCAGCGACTCCCAGGTTGCGGTGTCAGTCACCGCCGGCGCCGTTAGCCTGGACACCGCCCGCCGACTCATCTTGACCCCCTCAGGCTCTACCAGCAGGTTCAGCAGCTGCATCAGGCGCTCCCGCAACCTTTCCCGGTCAACCACGTTGTCCAGCAGCCCGCACCGCAAATGATGCTCGGCGGTATGCGCATCCGGCGGCAGCTGCCGCCCGGTCGCCTCAATCATCGTCCGGATGGGAGTCAAACCCACCACCGAACCGGGCTCCGCCACAATAATGTCGGCGAGATTGGCGAAACTGGCGTAAGCCTGGCCCGTGGAAGGATTCGCCAGAACGGCGATAAACGGCGCCGCGGACGCCCGCAAACGACCCACCGCCGTTACCGTCTTCGCCATCTGCATCAGAGAAAGCACCCCTTCTTGGCTGCGCGCCCCCCCGCCCGTTACGATGGCGATTACCGGCAGGTTGCGCCGCGCCGCTGTCTCAAAGGCCAACGCCACCTTCTCCCCCACTACGCTGCTCATGCTCCCGCCCATAAACCCGTAGTCCAGCGCTGCCAGAACCACGTTCTTCCCCCCGATGCGGCAGGTTCCGGTAACCGCCGCCTCGGTCAAGCCCGTGCGGTCCTGGTTCTCCGTAAGCTCATCCTCATACTCACTGCGAGCCGTCGCCCGGGCCCGACCGGAAAAGGCCAACGGCGCCAACGAACGCACGTACCTATTCTGCTCCCGAAAACTCCGCCCGTCCGCGATGAGCTCAATCCGCTCACGCGCCGACAAAGTGTAGTGAAAACGGCAAAACGGGCACACCCGATACTCCAGGTAAGCCCGGGAATCGCTGATTAGCTTATGGCAAAACAGGCAGTGGTCGTGCACCGCCGACAGGTACACCTCCTCCAGCTCCTCGCCGTCGCTGAAGAGATGCACCAGAAAGTTGGCCAGATTGCGAACCGGCACCCGCTCCTCCTCTTGCTGATGCAGCCGGTTGTCTTGGAACCTTGCGGGCCCCTCCGCTATGCTCCGTCGCAGCGTCTTACGAAACTACACACTATACGGATTTACCCCAATTGTACACATCCCGCCCTCCGCCGGCGCTACGGACGGCAAGCAAATGCAACCAGCGTTGCCGACCGAACACCCCCCATCGCCGGCGCCACCGCCGCCCAGTCTGCGATACGCACTCCCACCGCCCACGCAATGCCGCGCGGCGTAACCATCAGCGGAACCCGCGCCCGCCACCGGCGCGACGTTCCCGCCTCGGTGAACATATCTTGAAGCTTGCGGTGGCCCGACATCCCCAGCGGCTGCATCCGGTCGCCCGGCTCCCAGCCGCGCACCGTCGCTCCGTCCGCCAACGCTGCCGGAGACAGATACGCGCGCATCGGATCCCCGGTATCCAGCGGCGCGTCGGCCGGCAACGTTACCGCTTCACACGTAATTTCCCACCCATCCCGCCGAGTCACACCGACGGCAACCGGCCCCCAGGGCAGCGCCAGCCGAAACTCGCCGCTTATTGCCGGATAAGGACAATCCCGGCCCCCAAGTCTATCAGCCGCCCCCGGCGGCGCCAGTTCCAGCCACCCCCGCCGTGTCCGCGCTGTATGGCCGCCCGGCAGAGTCGCCGTCTTGCCCGACTCCGAACCGGAGGCTATCTCCGCCATCTGCATCAGATGCCTCTCCGTCAGCCGTCTCGCATCGCCGGCCACGGCGATCCAGGCCCGGCGCAGCAGCAGCGGTTGCAAAGCGGGATGCAGCTCCGCCAGAGCCTTGCGGCGCAAGCGCAGGACGCCGTTGGGCTCAGCCGGCTCGGGAACCACCTCCGGCCAGTGTGCGGCGGCCTCCGTTTCCAGATAGTCCAGCTGCGTAGCCGCCGTCCGCGACAGCCGCCCCAGCGCCTCCACAATCCGGGGGTTCAGCTGCTCCGCCAGGGCCGGCATCAGGTTAAGCCTTACCCGGTTACGCGCAAAATCCTCCATATAATTGGTAGCGTCGTCACGGTAATCGATGCCGCCCGCCCGGCAATAAGCGATAGTGTCCGCCCGACGCAAGGCCAGCAGCGGACGCCAAATGCGGGGCGCGTCCGCCTCCGGATACGGCCAGACGCCAACCTCCTGCATACCGCGCAGCCCATGCAGCCCACTGCCGCGGGCGATATGCAGCAGCGCCGTTTCCGCCAGGTCGTCAGCCGTATGTCCCAAAGCCACGTAGCGCGCCCCGACCTTACGCGCCACCCTGGCCAGAAAAGCGTACCGCAAGTCCCGCGCCGCCTGCTCAAACGAACTGACGCCAGCATCCCTCTGATAAGCCGACACGTCCGCCTCTTCCACCGTCAGCGGCCAGCTTTGGCAAAAAGAGCGTACAAAATCCGCGTCGTCGTACTTCTCCTGCCCCCGGAAATCATGTATCAAGTGCGCCGCGTGCAACTCGAACGGAACCCCGAACCGCAAGCGCATTTTGCTTACCCCGTCCAGCAGCGCGCAGGAATCCGGCCCCCCTGAAATTCCTGCCACCACGGTATCGTCGGCCCCCAGACCCAGCCGGCGCGCCGCCGCAAGCGCCCGCGCTTGCACCCGCCGCTCCGGCGATGGCGCGTGCTTCCGCCGTCGTCCGCCGCCTCCGTTTCCCATGGCTCAGCCTTAATCGCCCACGCGGTTCGCCGGCGTCAAGTGGTCAACCGCATTGTACGCGCTCAGCCGCCGGCCCCTGCTTCCCGTGCGTATGGTAGTACAGCTGCCCAGCGACAAATCCATACGATTGATGCCGGCCAGCGGCAGGCCGATGACGGCGGCGACAATGCAGCGAATGGTGAAATTGTGCGTAACCGCAATCACGGTCTCCTCCGGCCCGTGGCAGCGATCCATTTCGTCAAAAGCCGCCATAGCCCGGCGCTGGACATCGCACAGCGATTCGCCGCCGGGCATCGTGACGCTGCCGGCGTCCCGCCGCCAACCCTGGTAGAGTTCAGGCCAGCCGTCCCGCATCTCCTGTACTGTAACCCCCTCTAATTCACCCATGTTCATCTCTGTGATACGGGGTTCAACGGCAATGGAAAGACCGGTCAAGTCGCCAATCTCAGCCGCAACGTCCCAAGCCCTGGCCAAAGGGCTGGAATAGACCGCTGTCGGCCCCCAGGCCAGGCTGGCCACCCCCAGATCCCGGGCCTGCTGCCGGCCCAGCGCCGTCAGCAGCGAGTCCGTGCAACCTTGCAGCCGTCCCGCCGCGTTGATGTCCGTTTCGCCGTGGCGCAGCAGCAGCAGCCTCATTCCCCGTCGCCCTCCCGTTGCGCCGCCAGAAGTTCCAGCCGCACCTGATTAATCCGCGCTCCCGCCATATCCGTAACCGTCAGAACCAGCCCTTCCGTCCGCACCGTGTCGCCGGTTCTCGGAATCTCTCCCTCCCGCAGATGCAGCACCAGCCCGGCGATGGTATGGTACTCCCCTTCCGGCAGCGCGATGCCCTCCCCTTCCAGCCGGTCGTTAATCTCCACAATGGTCATACCCCCGCCCAGCAGATATGACCCGTCATCCTGAGCCATAATGCCGCTGTCCGCCATGGCCGAGGGCGGGTCATCGTCCACCATCGTCCCGATGATTACGCTGGTAAGCTGCTTCAGCGTAACCAGCCCCGCAATCCCACCGTACTCGTTGGTAACCATCATCATGGAAAGACGCTTCGCCTGCATGGTGTCAAAAGCGTCCGACACCGTAACCGTTTCCGGTATGAAGTCAACTTCGCGCATGGTATCCGTAACCGGATCCTTCGGGCCGATAAGTCCCCGGCTTTGCGCAATCAGCACTTCCTTATTGGAAAGCACCCCCAGCACCACCTCCTGGCTCCCTTCATATATGGGGAACCGCGTATGGCTGTTCTCAGCATAAAGCTGTAGAAACTGCTCCAACGTAGTGCCCTTCTCAATCCAAACTATCTCCGTCCGTGGCGTCATTATCTCCCCAAGCCGCCGGTCCCGGAAATGAAACACCCGATTCAGCCGTTGCGCCTCTTCCGATTCCACTGCCCCCTGCTCCCGGGACAGGTCAATCATCATCCTCAGCTCTCCCTCGCTGAAACTGGTCTGCCACCCGCTGGCCGGCGTACGGAGAACCTTGTATATCAAACGCGGCACAGCCGTAAAAAAGTAGATGAACGGCGTACACAGCAACATCGTCCAGCCCACCGGACGCGCCGCAATCAGCGACCACCGTTCCGAGTACGTTGCCGCCACCGTCTTGGGTGTAATTTCCCCGAAAATGGAAATCACCACCGTCATAATCAGCGCCGTCAGCAACGCCGCATACCCCGAATCGCCCAGCGCCTCCGCCGCCAGCGCCGTACCCACGGCAGTAGCGAATATGGTAAAAGCGTTCTGGCTCAACAGAATGGTCGCGAAGAACTTCTCATGCTGCGACAGCGCTCTGTCCACCGCCCGCGCCGCCGCGCTGCCCTGCTCCGCCAGATAGCGGATGCGTATTTTGTTCACCGAAATCAGCGCCGATTCCGCGCTGGTGAAAAAAGCGACACCGAGAAAGCTCACAACAAGCAGCCACACTTGCAGGCCCAGGGGGAAGGCCAGCCCCCCACTCACTTCTCCGGCCTGCAACAAAACAACCCACCACGATAAACCGTCGGGCGCAATGTCCATCATCGGGGTGATTTACCTCCTCAGGAGCCAGGGCCCGCCGCCGACTGCCCACAATGACAATCCCCGGTCAAACCCGATTTTCATTATTCACGCAAAGGATAACACCGCCAGCCACCGGGCGCAAAGGCCCCACCTGCTATAATACGGCGTAACAATATGCTGATCCTGGGCATTGAAACATCCTGCGACGAAACCGCCGTCGGCATCGTGGAAGACGGACGGAGGCTCCGCGCCAACGTCATCGCCTCCCAATCGGCGCTCCACGCCGCCCACGGCGGCGTCGTCCCCGAGCTCGCATCCCGCCAGCACATCCGGGATATGCGCCCCACCCTGCTGAAAGCCCTCCACGACGCCAACGTCTCCCTCCACAACGTCGACGCCGTCGCCGTTACCCACGGCCCCGGTCTCGCCGGCGCCCTTATCTCCGGCGTCAATACTGCAAAGTCCCTATCCCTGACCCTCGGCGTCCCCCTGCTGGGCGTCAACCACCTGGAGGGCCACATCTACGCCGCCTGGCTTGCCTCCGCCAACTCCCCGGCCCCGGCGGAAGAACCCGGCTTTCCCCTGGCCTGCCTCGTAGCCTCCGGCGGGCACACCGACCTCATCCTCATGGAAGGCCACGGCGACTACCGGCTGCTCGGACGCACCCGGGATGACGCCGCCGGCGAAGCCTTCGACAAAGCCGCCAGAGTGCTGGGCCTCGGTTTCCCCGGCGGCCCGGAAATCCAAAAAGCCGCCCAATCCCTCGCCGATTTCGTTGACGACGACTTTGAGCATACCGAGCGACTGGCCCTCGCCTCCGCGCATCTGCCCCGAGCCTGGATGCGGGATACCCTGGATTTCAGCTTCAGCGGAGTAAAAACCGCCCTCCTCCATCGCGCTCAGGATGTCGGCCTCTACCCCCCTTCTGAATCTCCGGACCCTGACACCGACCTCCTGGTGTCGCTGTTGGCGGCCGAGTTCCAGGAGTCCCTGGTTGACGTTATGGCCGCCAAACTGCTCAACATGGCCGACCGCTACCGCGCCCGCGGCCTGATACTCGGCGGCGGCGTTACCGCCAACGCCCGCCTCAGGCAGCGCATCCTCTCCGACGCTTCCCTCCCCGCGGTCATACCCCCTCCCGCCCTCTGCACCGACAACGGCGCAATGATTGCCGCCGGCGCCTACTACCAATTCCGGCGCGGCCAAATCGCCGACCTGTCGCTGGACGTTGACCCCTCACTCCCTTTCGGGCGTCCGGACTGAACCTTCCCCTACCGCGGCGGATTGTAATAGCAGCAGTATGTTGGCGAACGTCAGCAGGTCGCCGTAATTTGCCCCGCACTCCGTCTTTATCTCCCAGTCGACGCCGGTAATCTCCAGACGCCGACCTCCCCCCTCAGTCCATCTGCGCCAGAGCAGCCATATCGGCAGCGCTACCAGCGCCACAACTACCAGCGCGAAAGCGTGCAGATTGAGTACGGGAATAATCACGCTGGGCAAGCGGTCAACCAGCCAGTAAGCCAGCAGCGCATACGCTATCATCCCGCCGATGATAATGAGCGCCCAGTACTTCCACGACAGCCTGCGCCGCGCCTCCTCACGAAGGCTTACCCTGGACACCGAACCCAGAGCATACATCCCGGTGGCCCGCGTCCGTCCGTCGTCAGCCACATTGATGAGGCGACGGTTCGTAGCTACCAGCAGACGCCCACTGCTTGCGGGCTCCTCAAGCAGCCCCTGTTCAATATCCAGAATCGCCGCAACCCGCTCATCAGGCAGCAGCACCACGCCCCGAACGCGAGATAAATATGAAGCTTGCGATTGCATCTGAATCCACGACAGTCCCTCGCCAAAAGCGGCAGCTAAAATCCTAACACAACGGCAGCGAACGGTCGCTAGGCTCCCAAGCCGCCAAGTCAATCATCTCCAACCCCGCAGCCTTTCCGGGCATTGACGCCCCCTCTCCTTTTTCACTCCCCCAGCCATTCCTGCCCCCACCGCCATTTGCGCCAACTGCCCGACGCCGAGCTGCGCCAACTGCGAACCCCGGTGTCCCGCCGGCGCCAGCTCATCGCCATGCAGACCCAGGAAAACAACCGTAGCCGTCCCACCGACCCGCCACTGGTGGCGGCGCAGCTGGAAGCCCACCGGAATATGCTCAAAGAGCAGGTAGCGGAGCTGGCCTGGGCCATCGCCCAGCCGGTGCAAAGCAACCCCCACTGGCAGCCTTCCCCAATCCTGAAAATCCCAAAATCTCATAAATCCCGCTTCCGACAATCCCCACCGCCAACCTCCATCCCCCCTCCCTCGCCGCACCCCACAACCCCAATCCTGAAAATCCTAAAATCCGGTAAATCCTGATTCTGACAAAACCCCCCATTTGCAAAACCGTACCACCGTGCTACAATATCCCTGTCAGGCTCATCCAACGGCCCCGCGCGAACCGTCGGATACCCGTCCCTGGCCAGGACACCGCCCGACACCACAACTGAATAGGAGTCTCACGGGGTTCAGGACATCACGGTCTAATCCGCCGCATCCGTACTGTGCGGCATGTCGGATCCATTGCACCACTGTGGTGCGCCGGAGGTCGGTCACATTACCCGGCTGGCGCACCCAGCACGGCGGGCGTCACCACCGCTGCGCGAGGACGGGCACTGCGCAAGCAGCCGTTAGCACGCGCAAGACTAGGACGTAAATAGCAAGCCACGCTCTCAGGCCGTAGCGCCGACATCCTGAACCCCCAGGAACCCAACCCAGAATCCACCGACCGACCCAAAGGAGAACGCCAGCCAAACATTGCAGCACAGACCGAAGCCCCCTGGCCGGGGTTTGGTAGTGACTGCTTCTGAAATGGGGTATCACGAAATCCGATAGTAGCAAGCGTTCGTCAGCTTAACTTCCTCACAGCCCAACCCGTGTGCCGACTGAGCGATAACCACAGTCACGGCAACGATAGCGCTGGCGCCCTGATTTGTCACGACCATCCTTCGGCATCCAATGGGAACCGCAATTCGCACAAGCCACATCCTCCCGCACCGCACGTTCGCGCCCCCAGTGCCGCATAGGGACAACATCCGAGACACCCTGCGCCTTGCCGCAACGGTATGGACCTCTCAAACCCTCAGCGCAACCACGCTCAATGATCGTTTGAGCCAACTCCCGACGATTCCAGATACGCTCCGTCAAACCCGCGGCCATCGCCGGCGACATTTTCAACGTGCCATGTTCCCGACAGAAGTTGTAGTACGCCACCAGTACCCGCATCATCGCATCATGTCTCCGAACCCGCTTGGAAAACCCATCCGTCCGCCTGACCAGACGGCGATTGCTCATCCGCACCGTTCGGTTGACCCGTTCCACCAGGCTCGTCGAAACTAACCCCTCCACCGGAGAACCACTAACCACATTCCTGAATACTGCGACCAATTCGTTACCATCATCGCCGATATGGTGAGTTTTGCCCAACTGGGCGAAGTCAACCTCACCCCCAAAGGCCGCTGCCACGGCATCCTGATAAGGACGATGCCCGTCCGTAGTCAACTGGACGCGACCGTTCAGACGGCCGGCCAAATCCGCCATAAATGTCCCAGCATCTTCAGCGCCGCGAGTACCGACATGGCACGACACGAGCAATTTGGACTTGGGGTCCAGGGCCAGCCAAGTCCAAACGTCGCCGGAAAACTCCGGCGGGGATTTAGCGACGTCAACCCGTTTGGATTTGACGTACACGAATCCCCACATCTCATCCGCCTGCAAGGATTCCAGGTTCAACCTGCAAACGAGCTCGTTGTGAATAACGGTACAGACGGCAGCAGCGCGATCCAACCAACGGTACACCGTATTGAGATCCACCTCAGCGAGCCGAGCAGCGCCGCGGCAGGAATTGCCCTCCAACAGGCAGTGCAACAGCAGCCCCAGACGTTCGTCGTCGAGACGGTTGCTCAACGCCGCCCCCTAGAGCCGGCGCAACCACCGGACGGCACGACGCTGCAACGACACTCCGCTACCGGCCCATGCTATCATGCAGTTCGGGCCGGTAGAGGTTGCCAAGCCCCCCATAAAGGGGTTACCATCACAGACGAGCATCTTCGGCGTCTACTCCGGGGTGCGTCACCCGAGACCGTCGGAGGGCCTAATCTCTGACGGTCTCTCTATTTGTGGCAGTCGCAGGGGGCGGCGCGATGCCGGAAACCCGACGGGCGGCTGCTGTTGAGAGTATATCCCAGAATTACATAATGTGCAACGAATATCGGTCAAATTTCAAACGGAAACGGTAACCGGTTTGGAGCGACGACGAACGCGCTTCATACCGGCGATACCTAGAAATGCTATTGACATAGCGCGCGAAAAGCGATAACCTGCAATGCAACTAAAAGATATAGGGAGGTATGCCATGGCCCGAATTCTCATAGACGGCTTCATGTGCGAGCGGTGCCATCACCGCTGGGCGCCACGCAGTGGCGCCGCCAAGGAGCCCAAAAACTGCCCGAAGTGCTGTTCCCCCTACTGGAACAAACCGCGCAAGCTCAACCTACCGCCTGAAAAACGAGCAACACAACGGCCAACAGAAGCCATAGCTGCAGCCTGATCCCGCCGAATGAGCTGATAATGCCCTCCGCTGAGCGAACAACCAGAATTCACCATCCTTTGAGCGTAAAGTTCCCGTACAATCGGTATGGCGTACGCTGAGCCAGTTTCGCTACAACCGCCGATACGTGAACAGCGTCGAACCCGACCCCGCACAGCGCATATCAGAGGCAATGGCCCCGGGGTAATTATGGTCCAGCAACCAGCGAATCAAACGACCTCTACTCGGACGATCAGGTTTTATCACCTACACGGTGGACGACCTGCCGGCCGAAGCTATCGGCAGGTCAATCTAGATCAACTACTCGCCGCCGCTGAACAGCTGCCGCCCACCGTTCCACCACGTCAGGGCAGCCGCTATATGGCAGGTAAAACGACACGCTCTTTTACCGTCACTGACAATGCGACCGACCCCCTGAACTTCAGGTTCGTTACTACCAAGGTAGACAATTATCCTGACGAGGAAGTTGGTGCCTCCATCACGCCTTTGGTGTTAGACCAAGACCACGGTTTGGCGGAAACATGGCACTGCGTCTTCCAACCGCCGTACACTCTCGCGATAGCAACTCAAGATACTACTATGACTGCTAAGCGGCTTGAAAAATACCTGCGCGAAAAAAGCACTGTAGAAACTGAGATACACGTCGAGCCTATAGCCAGCGGCGACGTCATAGAGCAAGTCATGAACATGAACCATTTATCAAGAGTGACGGTTTCGCTACGCCCTCAAGACGTGCAAGCGTACATCGACGGCTTGCCGACAAACAGGGCAATCAAGGCGATGGCGGAAGATTGCGAAATCCAAACCGAGCTGTTGATCAACTATAGTCCGGCTCCAACTGGTCTGGATGGGTTCAAGGAGAGAACCTTGACTCCACTATTGAATTTTTTATCGCAACAGGGCACACCGAAACCTAATCGGTTCACCGTCAGAGGAAAAAGGGATGCAGCAGCCGGGGCGTTCACTTTGGACCTGCTGATTGACGTCAGTTCCGTTCAAAAGCAGATTAGAAAGAAGCCTGCTCCAAGCGGTGCCCTTGACGATGATGACGCCTACGCACAGATTAACTCTGCGATTAATGAGACGTTCCAGTACATCGACCCTGAAAGGAGGAACCCGCCTGAAAGGAGGAACCCGTGGTACCTCGTGCAAAGCCCTGGGAAAAGTACCCAACAGCCGCAGCTATCCTTATGGGATTCCTAGTAGGAATAAGCATACCCGCTTCGCAGTACCTTCCTGTCGCCGGCGAATGGGCTATCGTCAAATCAATCGCTTCACCGCGCGAGTTATACGGAACCGTTGCCCTTATGTCGGGAACGATGACCGGGATCGCCATCACCAACCTGACAATACTGGCTAACTGGTGGACCAACCCCCGTATGCATCTAATTACCGCTTCCCCTCAACACTCCCGCGGCATCTGGAATCAACTCAGTACCGTAATTTGGCTACTGCTCGCCACCGCAATAGTGAGCCTGGTCGCGCGTCAAATTGACACTGCTTCCAATCCGGTCTTGTGGTTCAGGTGGATTTTCTGGGTTATGTCTATGAATGCACTGATGAACACGATCCTGTTCATCAAGACATTAATCGGAATATCTGCGATAATCCGCTCGCCGGGCCCACCCAGCGATCCCAGGGAATAACCCCTGCCACAGCCTGGTGGATGTACTCCCTCAAGACTGGACAGACTCCTGCCAAGCAGCTGACTGGAATCAAAGCCGTCAACCGCCATACCGGCCAAGCCAGCTGGGGGATCACCTTCGTTCGCGAAGCCGTCAAGACCGCTCTGCACCTGGTCTTCGTCGGCTTCTTGGCCGACACCGTCCTGCTGCTACTGGACGACGACTCCCACCGGTCTATGATGGACCGACTGTTTGACACCGTCGTAATCGACGGCCGCGAACGGGATTCGAATCCCCTGACATGACAACGTCGTTACCATACCTGAAAGGTACGGTATATACCGACAGCGGCTCCCCAAGGTCGCCGTTGGCACGACAACTAAGGATAAGGAGGCCCGAAATGGCCTATGTAATGATTGCCGGGTTTCTGTGCGAGCGCTGCGCACACCGCTGGACACTGAAACAGCCTAACCGGCCCGAACCGAAGGTCTGCCCCAAGTGCAAGAGCCCTTATTGGAACCAACCCCGGATGCGTTCACCCAAGGCCGATCCCTTGCGCAACGACCCTGCGCTGCCTCGCAAAACAGCCTGACGCCATCCGCCGCAACGCCAATCAAATCACCCCACTACCCAACCGGAGGAACCAATCCATGCCCATTGCCAACGTCCAGGATGCCCGTGAAGTCGAAAGCAGCCTGCAAGAGATCCTGTCCGCTCCGGATGCCGACGCTGCCGCCCAGGCCATCCGAACGCTGTTTGTGGAAACGCTGGACTTCGAGCCCTATGGGGAAACCTGGGTGCCTCTCAACGACGCCGACCCCAACCTGCCGTCCGACGCCCGCTTGCTGGCCCATCGCGACGGGTTCGGCGTGCTGTACATCCCGCTGGACAATGCCGAAACCAACCGGATTACCGGCGCGACAGTGTCCGCCGCTGCCAAGGTAATCGGCGACACAATCGCCGACGAGCCGTTGCTGCTGTTCAACAATCGCGCCCGCGACCAACTGCACTTCATTCACCCCGACCTCTCGGGAGCACAGCCCAAGCTGCAACGGATGGTGGTTCATCGGAACCAACCGGCGCGCACCTTTGTGCAGCAAATCGCCAACCTGTGGCACGACTACGGCGAGGCGGGGTTGACCGTGGGCCAGGCGATAAGCAACGCTTTCAGCGTACAGCCCGTCACCGACGCTTTCTTCAAAGACTACAAGGCCGCCTACGACGCTGCGGTGCAACTGATTGCCGCCGGCATCGGGCAGGCCGACGCCGAGCAGTTCACGCAGACGCTGTTCAACCGCCTGCTGTTCGTCCACTTCGTCAGCCGCAAGGGCTGGCTTTCCTTCAACGACGACACCGACTATCTCAACGCCCTGTGGCGGGATTATCAAGCCGATGCGAAGGCCAGCAACTTCTACTTCGGGCGGCTTACCACCCTGTTCTTCGCCGGCCTGAACAACCCGGAGTCGCGAAACCTCAGCAGCGGAGCGCAGTTCCTCATCGGCAACGTTCCCTTCCTCAACGGCGGCCTGTTTGAGGAGACCGACCTGGATCGCCGCGCCATGAACGCCGTGCCCGACGCAGCCGTAGAGCCGCTGATTACCGGCCTGTTCAACCGCTACAACTTCACCGTCACGGAGGCTACGCCGCTGGACACCGAGGTGGCCGTTGACCCGGAGATGCTGGGCAAACTGTTCGAGGAAACCGTCAACGAGCGCCACAGCAACGGCGCCTACTACACTCCGCGCCCGGTCGTCGCCTTCATGTGCCGGGAAGCCATCAAGGGCTACCTGGCCGGCCGGAACATCGGCGGCCTCGACGACGCCAAAATCGCCGACCTGGTGGACCAACAGAACCCCGACGCCATCACGCCCAGGCAGGCGCCGGAAATCTACGAGGCGATTAAAACCGTGAAGGCCGTGGATCCCGCCTGCGGCTCCGGCGCCTTCCTGCTGGGGATGCTGCAGGAAATCGTCGCCCTCAACGAAACCCTGTTCCGCGCCGGCCACACGCCGGAGAGCCTGTACCAACAGAAGCTGGACATCATCACCAACAACATCTACGGCGTGGACAAGGACGGGCTGGCCGTCAGCACGGCGATGCTCCGCCTCTGGCTCAGCCTGGCCGTCGATTACGAAGGCGACGGACTACCCGACCCGCTGCCCAACCTGGACCTGAAACTGGTCGTCGGAGACGCCATCGCCGGCCCCGACCCGCAACAGCTGGACCTGACCCAGGCCGGCATCGACAACAGCAGCCTGCGGAAAGACATCGCCGATTACACCACCGCCCACGGGCAGCAAAAAGCGACGCTGAAGCAACAGGTGGACGCCGCCAAAGCGGAGCTGCGCAGCCGGATGAAGGGCGCGGCGCCGGCCGGCGTCGTAGAGTGGCGCATCGACTTCGCCGACGTGATGCTCAACGGCGGCTTCGACGTGGTTATCGCCAACCCGCCCTACGTACGCCAAGAGGAAATCGGCCCCAACAAGACATCGCTAGTCAAACAGTACGGCGATGCTGTTACCGCCCGCTCCGACCTGTATTGCTACTTCTACGCCCGAGGCTTGCAACTGCTAGCAGAAGGCGGGATGCACGTTTTTGTCTGCTCCAACAGCTGGCTGGACGTGGGCTACGGCGCGAAATTGAAACAGCACCTGCTGAAGAATGCCCACATCAAAGCCGTGTACGAAAGCAGAGTTGCAGACCAGTTTGAAACTGCAATGATTAGCACCGTCGTCAGCGTCATACAGAAAACACAAGGCCTGCCAGAACACGAAACGCGGTTCGTCGCGTTGCTTGGTGAATTTGAAGAGGCGACAACGAAAGGCGTACTTCAACGTACACTGACCAGAAACCAACGTAATATGTTGGCAATGGAGAAAGCCTCCGGGAAAAACGGAGACAAATGGGGCGGCAAGTACCTGCGGGCGCCGGACATTTATCACCACATCCTGAACAGCTACGAAAACAAGCTGGTTCGTCTGGGCGATGTAGCTACGGTGCGGTTCGGCATCAAGACCGGGGCCAACAAGTTCTTCTACCTGACGCCGGAGCGCATCGCCGAGTTCGGCATTGAAGCCGAATTCCTGCAGCGTGTCGTGCTCGCTCCTCGGCATATACCTAGTCTGACCGTAAGGTCTGACAGGTTGCAGTCGCACGTCTTTATCTGTCATCAAGACAAAGCGCAGCTGAGGGGAACGAATGCCCTGAAATACATTGAATTCGGCGAGCAAAATCAAGTGGACGAGATCAGCAGCGTAGCTTCCCGCAAGCCATGGTATAGCCTGGCGGAAACCAACGGGCCGCTAGCAATGGGATGTAAAATCAGGGGCACTGCACGGACATTCCTGAACCCAGAGAGATGCCAATTGGACAAAGCGTTCTACGGCGTTACCCCTAAGGGTGTAAATACCCAAGCTCTCTGTGCCGTACTTAACTCAACAATAGCCGTAATGATGCTCGAGGTTGAATCAAACTCGCTCGGCAGGGGATTGCTGGAGATTGCCGTGTTTCAGGCAAACAACCTGATGCTACCCAACCCGCAATTGCTGCTGGAGCCGGCGGCCTCGGTATTCAACGCATCCGATTGGGATGTGCTGGCGCCGTCGGCGGCGCGGCGGCATATCGACGAGGCAGTGTTCAACGCGCTGGAGCTGACGGCCGGCGAGCGGGATGCCGTTTATGAGGGCGTGTGGGAGCTGGTACAGAACCGGCAGCAACGAGCGCGAGGCAGGACAGAACCTGCCGGCGCAGGCGCCAGAGATAAACCTCCATTCAAGGTCGTGCCCCTCGTGAGTGGATTTGCGCCCGGCGTCAATCCGGACAATCTTAAGGAAATCCTCTACGAGATGGACATGGCGGACTACCTGGAGAAAGAACGCAGCATCCGGGAACAACACGAATGATTGTGCCGGACATCAACCTGCTGGTGTTCGCCCATAACCAGAGCGCGCCGCTCCATGACGAAGCGCTGCTCTGGTGGGAAGGTCTGGTCAACGGCACAGAAAACATCGGAATGCCATGGGTGGTATCCATCGGGTTCATCAGGCTGATAACGAGTCCTAAGGTAGCTACCCCACATCTCTCCCCCGCAGCAGCGACAGCCAAGGTCAGGCAATGGCTTGAGCGTGATCACATTATCCCGATAAATCCCGGAGATCGCCATCTGGAGTATTTGGAGCGAAACCTTGCCATAGACGGGGCTACCGGAAATCTGACGACAGACGCCCATATCGCCGCGCTGGCGCTGGAAAACGGCGCAGAGGTTCACACCCACAACGTCAGGGATTTCCAAAGGTTCCCAGGCCTACTGTGGCGGAATCCACTCCCGTAGCCAACGGTGACGGAACAACGAACAACGCCAGCAGCTCGATAGCCGAGCTCGTGCTACAATGCGGCCATTAGCGAGTCGTACCTGACGAACACGCGGGAGGAGCGTCGCATCATGGAGCAAAGCGTACCTCAGGAAGGCGGGCCGGCGGCGGCGGTTACAGATGACCTGGCCTGCGCCCTGCAAGAACTGGCCGAAGTATCGGACTATGCCGCAGAGGACGGCATGGCAGCGCCGGCCGAGATTGCGTCCGCCAATGCCGCGCGTCTGCTGAAAGCGATGTACGCCATTTCTCCCCGTCGCTACGGAGTCTATCCCGCGCCCGACGGCTACGTTGCCATTGACGCCCGGGGCGCCAACGACAGGATAGCCGTGGTGATGTGCGGCTCCGCCGGTGAAGCGCTGTGCTTTGCCACCATTGACGGCGAGTCCCGACGGGCCAGGTACTCCACAACGCGGGAATTGCCCGACGGTTTCATCCGTGAGGCTCTAAGGGCGCTAGGGCCGAAACCGGCCCGATGACGGCAACAAATGCGAAGCCGAATGTAGGCCCCGGCCCGGTTGGGAATTGGGAAGAACTGGGGCGAAGCGTATTCTCCGGCCGCCAAAGCCGTACCGCCGCCAACACCGGCGTTCCCTTTCAGGTCTTTCTGGAACGGGCCGACCAGCGGGAAATATCAACTGACCGTCTCACTTTGGCCCCGCCTGCCGATGCCGCCACAAACGCGCTGAGAGCGGCGGCGCAACGCAACCCGCCCCGGAATTTCTACGGCTGGGCCGTAGTCGTAGCCCAACATATCCGTAATGCCGGCTGTGCGGTAATGGCTTCGCCACTGCCCGACAATCGGTATCATGCCGATATTATCCTGCCCGATGAAGTTGTTGGCGACGCCGACGCGCAAAGGGAGTACGCGATAAAGATGGCCGGTATGTCCAGGTGGAGGCCATACCCACCGTAGCTGGACAACTAGTCAACCATGACCGAGTAAGCAGACCTATGACCATTCTCCACGCCAAGACCGACCCCGACCTGCTGACCCGTCTGCGGCAGATGCTGGGCAGCGCCGCCCGCGCCGACATCGCCGTAGGCTATTTCTTTATGTCCGGATTCGACCAGGTTGCCGACGAGCTGGCCCGCCTCCGTAAGACCCGCATCCTCATCGGACGCGCCGACCAACCCACGCTGGAAGCGGTGGCTGCCGGCCTGCATCAGGCCGACGCTCTGCGCGCTCAACTGGATGCCGACCGTACCGTCCCCCGCAGCCGGCGGCAAGCCGTCGCCGAGGCGGCCGTGTCCGGCGTCGCCCGCAGCGTGGCGGCGATGCCCCAGACCGACGCCAGCCAGAGCGCCGTGGAGAAACTGCGCCAGCTGGTTGCCTCGGGCCTGCTGGAAGTGCGGGCCTATCCGCGCGGGTTCATGCACGCCAAAGCCTACCTCTGCTGGTACGACGACCATGCCGAACCGGGGGCCGCCATCGTCGGCTCGTCCAACTTCACCCTGGCCGGCTTCACCGGCAACACCGAGCTGAACGTCCGCGTAACCGGCGACGACGAGATGGCGGCCCTGAGGGACTGGTTTGAAGGCCTCTGGGCCGACTCGGTGGACGTCAGCGCCCAGGTGGAGCAAAGCCTGGCCGTAAGCTGGGCGGTCAAGCAGTACACGCCCTACGCCGTTTATCTGAAAGCCCTCTACGAACTCTACGGCCGGGATCTGGGCAGCGACGAACCGCTGCCGCTGGCGCCGGCCCGGGGCGTTGAACTGGCCAACTTCCAGCTGGACGCCGTGCGCCGGGGGTTGGACATGATCCGCAACTACGGCGGCTGCTACATCGCCGACGTGGTGGGCCTGGGCAAGACCTACATCGGGGCGGAACTGCTGCGGCAGCTGCGGCAGAGCTATCCCAACGACGGGCCGCCGCTGATTGTCTGTCCCGCCGGACTGGTTCCCGCCTGGCAACAGGTCAACGAACAGTACGGTTTGGGCGCCGAAGTGCTGTCGCAGAACCGCATCGCGCCGCCTCCGGGCCTGGAGTTCGACCACGAAACCGAGCAGTACGAAGAAGTCGCCGGCAGCGCCCGCGGCGTCCAACTGACCGAGGCTTACCGTTACCGGGGGCCGGTGCTGGTGGACGAGGCGCACAACTTCCGCAACGACGCGAACCGTTCCCGGGGCCTGCGGGACTATCTGGAACGGGGCGACCACAAGGTCATCCTGCTCAGCGCCACGCCGCAGAACCTGGGGCCCAGAGACATCTATCGCCAGGTGCGTCTGTTCCTGGACGAAACCGAACACGGCCTGCCGCTGGAACCGCGGGGCTTGGAAGATTACTTCGCCAACGTAGTGCGGTGGCAGGAGTACCGCAAGGAGGTTGACGCTTACTCGGCGGCTCTGGCGGAACACCTGAAAAGCGGCGGCGACGGCCCGCCTCCAACTCGGCCGCAGCGTCCGGCCACTCCGCCGGCGGACATCTCCCAAGCGCTGACGCCCATTTTCATCCGCCGTCGCCGCAAGGAGATTACAGAGATTTACGGCGACACCGCCGCCATCAACGGCGAACCCGTGTCGTTTCCGACGCCGAAACTCTCCAACCTGGAGTACCGGCTGGATCGGGTGTACGCCAAAGCCGGCGACTTCACCGACCTGCTGTCCACCCTGGGCCGACACCGGGCGGTGCGTTACAACCCTACCGAATACCTGAACGCGGAACGGCGAGGTGACGAGCAATACTCCGGCCTGTTCCGCGCCCGAGGCCGCATTGCCGGGATGATCCGCTACCTGCTGTTCAAGCGTCTGGAATCCAGCATCACGGCCTTTCGCGCGACGCTGGCATCGCTTGCGCACAGCAACCGCAGCTTCAAGGCGGCGCTGGCAGCCGGCTACGTGCCGGTGGGCAGCGTGGCCACCAACCTGCTGGCCGGACGAAACTTCAACGCCGAGGAAGCTCTGGCCATCCTGCAATCGGAAGAGGCCGGGCGCAACGGACGGCATCATTTCCCCGCCGCCGACTTCAACGTCAAACGCTGGATTGGCGACCTGGACTCCGACCACGCCGTGCTGAGCGACCTGCTCAATCGCATCGCCGACATCGGCCCGGAGGACGACGACAAGCTGGCGCGGTTGCGGGAGTTCCTCAAAGGCCATTCCGATGAGAAGGTACTGATATTCAGCGAAGCGGAAACCACCGTTGATTACCTGTTTGAACAGCTGAACCCCGCCGAAGGGGACGGCGCCATCGCCAAACTCAGCGGCGGCAACCGGGACCGGCGGGCCGACATCGTCAGCCGTTTCGCGCCTCAGGCCAACGGGCAAGACAGAGAGCGGTTGCCGGGCGGTGAAATCCGGCTGCTGCTGGCCACGGACGTAGTGTCGGAAGGGCAGAACATGCAGGACTGCGCCCGCGTCCTGAACTACGACCTGCACTGGAATCCGGTGCGGCTCATCCAGCGGTTTGGCCGGGTTGACCGCATCGGCTCGCCCTACGACGAAATCCACCTGCACAATATGCTGCCCGACGCCGAACTGGACGAAAGCCTGGGTTTGACCGGAAAGCTGAGCGAGCGCATCCAGGCTTTCCACGACCTGATTGGGCTGGACAACAGGGTGCTGTCGGAAGAGGAGCGGTTGAACGCCCAAGGCGTCGGCGTCATCTACGACGACCGGGAACTGCCGGAGCCGGACGACGCGCTGGACGAAGTGTCCGCCAACCAGCGGGCCATCGCCCTGCTGCAAAACATCCGCAGCAACGACCCCGCCCTCTGGCGGAAAATAACTGAGTTGCCGGACGGCATTCGCTCCGCGCTGATCTGCGCCAAAGACGGCGCCGGAGACGACGCCCCGCAAGCCGGCGAAACCGTAGTGATGCTGGCGGTGTCCGACGCCGTGCGCTGCTACGCGGTGGGCGACGCCCTGACGCCCAGACCTATCCGTCCGGCACAATTCATCGCCGCCGCCGAGTGCGAACCGGACACGACGACGCAGCCCCTGCCGGCGGACACCAACGCGCGGGTCAGCGCCGCCGCCGAGGCCTTCAGCGTCGACCTGAGCCGGATGTTGGGCACGGTACGGCGGCGCACTCCCGGCAACGCCCGCAACCGGGCTTTCGTCAGGCGTCAGCTCAACGGCATCGGCTCAGACGTTGCGACGCCGCAACGGATTGAAGCTCTCCGACAGGCCTTCGCCGGCGACCTGCCCACCGTCGTTGAGAATGAACTATCGGACTTGCGCCGGCTCAGCCTGGGCGGCCGCGAACTCGTAGTACGGCTGGAACTCCTGCAAGAATGCTACCGCCTGAACCCTGAAACGCAGACCGAAGCATCCGCAATGACCGAGGCTATGCGCATCATCTGCTCCGACAGGCTGCTATGAAACGCTACGCCGCATGCCAAGAAAACAGGCTACTATCGCGTTTCGTGATACCCCATTTCAAAAGCAGTCACTACCCGGGGTTTCCAAAACTTGACCATGTCGGCGGTTCCGTGATACCTTCTACGGAAAGGCTGTGATGGAGACGAGTAAGCGGACGAAAGCGCATCAGCGAGCCTGGTATGGTGTAAGCAGGCGCGCCCATCCCGCCCAAAATCCCTCCGGAGCCGCCGGCTGAAAACCGCCGCCGGATAATTCGGCGGTCAGTAAGCTCAGGCCGGGTTCGTCGCCCGTTATCAGCGACGGGGCATGATTGTGCCCTACCGAGTGGTCACAGACCGCCTTTAGTCGGCGGCCGTGGCAAATAGGGTGGTACCGCGGGCAAACGTCCGTCCCTATGGGGACGGGCCTTTTTTATGCCCGTTCGCTGCCGCCAGCGCGAGCCTTCCGCCCACAGCGGAAACGACAACCGAAAACGGAGATTCGCCGTGAAACTCAAAGGCGCTGAAATTATATGCGAAAGCCTGCTCCGCGAGGGCGTGGACGTGCTGTTCGGCCACCCCGGAGGTGCCATACTCCCCTTCTATGATGCCCTGTGGGCCTATCCCCAGCTGCGCCACATTCTGGTCCGGCACGAACAATCCGCCGCCCACGCCGCCGACGGGTATGCTCGCGTAACCGGCAAGCCCGGCGTCTGCGTAGCCACTTCCGGCCCCGGCGCCACCAACCTCATTACCGGCATCATGGGCGCCAAGGCCGACAGCGTGCCAATGGTTGCCATCACCGGACAGGTCGCCCGGGCCGTCCTCGGCACCGAAGCCTTCCAGGAATGTGACATCTGTAGCATCGCCGCAGTATGCACCAAGCGCACTTACCTGGTGCTGTCCGCCGGCGACCTGGCCCGTACCATACGCGAAGCCTTCCGCGTTGCCCAGGAAGGCCGCCCTGGCCCCGTGCTCATTGACGTCCCCCGCGACGTACAGCTGGAAGAAGCCGAATTCGAGTACCCGGCAATCCCACGGCCGGCCGAACCCCCACTCGCCGCCGACATTATGGAAAACGTCCGCAAAGCCGCCGCCCTCATGAACCAGGCGGAGCGTCCGGTCATCGTCGCCGGCCACGGCATCGTACATTCCGGCGCATTCGCTGAACTGCGCGCCTTGGCCGAGGCCAGCGGCATCCCCGTAATCAACACCCTCCTCGGACTCAGCGGCTTCCCCCGCAGCCATCCCCAGAGCCTGGGAATGTTGGGCATGCACGGCATGTATTGGTGCAACATGGTCGTGGACCAAGCCGACGTACTTATCGGCCTGGGTATGCGCTTTGACGACCGCGTAACCGGCCGCGTCTCCGGCTTCGCCCCCCACGCCAGAGTAATCCACCTCGACATCGAGGAAACCCAGGTAGGCCGCATCGTGCCGGCCGAAGTTCCTCTGGTCGGCGACTCCAAGCCAATCCTCAAAGCCCTGCTGCCCCTGATTCAGTGGGCCGAGCGCCCCGACTGGATGGCCTACATCGCACAGCTCAAGGCCGAGCATCCCTCCCTGGCTATCCCACAGTCGGAATCCCTCCTGGCACAACAGGTGCTGGCCCAACTGAACGACACCATCCAGCAGCGCGACGACTCAGTGGTAGTTACCGGGGTCGGTCAACATCAAATGTGGGCCGCGCAGTACCTCTTCCTCAACCGGCCCAACTCTTTCGTAAGCTCCGGCGGCCTGGGCGTAATGGGATTTGAGGTGCCCGCCGCCCTTGGCGCTCAAATGGGGCGTCCGGGCTCCACCGTATGGTCAGTCGCCGGAGACGGCGGTTTTCAGATGACCCTGCAAGAACTGGTTACCGCCGTTCAGGAACGACTCCCCATCAAAATCGCCCTCTTCAACAACGGCTACCTCGGCATGGTTCGCCAGTGGCAGGAAATGTTCTTTGACGGCCACCTCAAAGAAGTCCCCATGCCCGGCCCCAACTACGTCAAGCTCGCCAACGCCTACGGCATCCCCGCCCTGCGCGTCGAACATCAGGAAGACGTGGCCGACGCCCTCCGGCAAGCCCAGGACTACGATGGCCCCTTCCTCATCGAATTCGTCGTGGAACAGGAAACCAACGTGTTCCCCATGGTCCCTCCCGGCGGCTCCCTGGCCGATACCATGGAAGACCCGCGCACCGCCCTTGCCCCCCTGCCCCGCTAGTGATAGAAATATCCCCACAACCACGCCGCTCCTTCTTACGAGGTGCCTCATGCCCCGAGTCACAATCCAGGAAGCTTCCCGAATCCTCAACGTATCGCAGGACGTAATACGCAAAAACGTCCGCGACGGCAAGCTCCACGCAAGCAAAGATGGCGCTCGCTGGATGGTGGACATCCCCGAAAACGCCGCAGAATACTCCGACGACTTCAAGGAAAACATCCACGCCCTGGCCCGCACCCTGACCCCCTGGTGGTACGACAACCCTCGCCGCGAGGGGCTCGTGCACTACCTCGAAAGCCTCGGCATCGAAGAAGTGGAACCCTTTTTCCTCTGCGGCATAAAGGGCGAAGACATCTGGCCTGCCACCGGACACGACGCCCGCAACCGCTGCCCCGAGTGCATCCTCGAAGTACACGACCAGGGCCTCCCCATGGAAACCCGCGAGTAGCCACGCTATTGAAGCGCCTCCAAACCCCGACGTTATACCGTGGAGAAAACCCCAAATGCTACAAAAGACATACGACATCGTTCTGTCCAGCCCCTTCTCCAACTACGACTTCTTCGCCCATAAACTGCGCGAACTCTGCGGCCAGATGGACCTCAACTTCTTTCTGGCCGATGACATCTGGGTGCACGAGTTTATGGCCAAGCTCCACTCCAGAGAAATCGGAGTCCGCGCCATGCTGGACCTTACCGCTAATCAGATGGACCCCGACGATATCTACACCCGCTTGGCCCACGAAGTAAAGCGGCAGGGCGGTACGGTCATTGACGACCCCGACCTCACCGCTCGCGCCGCCCACAAAGGCCGTTTTCACCCCCTACTGGTTCAGAACCAAGTTCCGGTGCCTGAAACCATCATCGTACCCCGGAGCGAAATCCATAATTTCCATATTACACGTGAAGCCCGCTCCCGCTTGGGTACCCCCTTCGTCGTCAAGCCGGCCTGGGGCGACTCCGGAGTCGGTGTCATCTTGGACGCCATCTCCGAAGATGACCTGCTGGCTTCGGCAGAGCAGGCCCCAAATTCCGACGCTTTTCTCATTCAGCAAAAATTGCGAATGAAATCCCTCGGCGGTCGTATGGGCTGGTTCCGCCTGTATCATATCTGTCGCGAGGTCATACCCTGCTGGTGGAACCCAGTTACTCACGAATACCAGATGGTGTCTCCAGCGCAAATCAAGCAGTTCCACTTACAACCCCTGCGCCGGATCATGCGAAACATCGCCGCCGTCTCTAAAATGAAGAAATTCAGCAGCGAAATCTGCCTCCACGAAGACGGCAAATTCTACGTGGTGGACTACGTCAATGCCGACCCTGATATGAACCCCCGCTCCTTTTACGTCAATGGCGTTCCCGACGAAATCGTCCGCCACATTGTCTGGCTACTCTTCTACGAGGCAATGAACATCGTCAAACGAGGGCACGGGTTCTTCGACGACGAATTGCAGGCTTCCGAGACCTCCGCCGACTGGCTGGAACGCCGACGTCGAGAACAACGCGACGCCAACCACCAATAACCCTGTCCCAACTCCGCTCCATTCGCGCTTCTTCACACCAATCCGTCTCATGTTGGCTCTGCGCAATCCGGCGCGGTCCGACAGTAATTCTCTGGCCGATTTGATTGCTCAAATGCTGCTTTACGCCCTCTTGGCGCTGGCCGGCGCCGCCCTGTTGTCATTGCTCGGTGTCGTCGTCGCTGCCGCCTGGGTTGCTCACAAGATGACCGTGCAGGAGCGTGTGCAGGTCTCTGGCCACCCTCTGGAATTTGGCCTGCATTGGGTGGACGCCACATTTTACAGTCGCTATGACCACATTCTGCTGCGAGGGTGGTACCTGCAATCCACCGCCGCCGACCGAGCCGTCATTATGATTCAAGGTACCGAACACCATCGCAATAGCCCGGGCATTCAGGCCCTTCGCTTGGGCCGCGACTTGGTGCGCAATGGGTTCAACGTCTTACTCTTTGACCTGCGCGCCCGGGGCGAATCTGGCGGTCAGCGCAGCACTGCCGGCGATCGGGAACAGTGGGACGTGCTAGGCGCCATTGACTACGTACAAGCTCAGGGCATCTCCGTAGAACGCATCGGACTGCTGGGATTTTCCCTGGGCGCAGGCATCGCCATCCTGGTCGCTGCCCAGGAATCACGCATCCCGGCCGTAGTCAGCGACAGCGGCTTTGTGGACAACCGGGTGGATCTGGCCCACCTTAAAATCGGTCCAATCAAACTGCCTTTGTGGACCAGTGGACTGGTAGTGCTGGCCGGCCGCTTACTTTTCCGCTCCGACTTCGAGCGCGTCCGCCCCGCTTTGGTCATTGAGCAGGTCGAGCAGCCCATCTTCTTCATCCACGGCGCCGATGACCCTGTAATCTCCGTAGATGAAACCATCACATTGCACACCATGTCCGACAACCCCGACGACCGTATCTGGATCGTCCCCGGCGCCGAACACGTCAACACTTACCCCACCATGCCCGCAACCTATGCCTATCGAGTTGGACGGTTCTTCCGACGCCACATACCCTGACGCCGCTCCAGTTCGTTCTCAGTTCACTCGGTACACCCACACTTGGTGCTCAACATCCGGCTCCCCTTTGGGCAGCGCCTGAAAGCGTTCGCTCACTGACACCAAACTCCAGGCCCCGCTGTCCACCAGGGCGTCCTGCTGTTCCTTGAACCCCAGCTCCAGATGAGTGTCCGGGCGCAGGCTGAACACGATATGCCCCCCGGGCTTGGTCACCCGGCACAAGTCCACAAAAGAGCTGGGCGGCGCATGCCCGGGCGTAAACACCCCGACGCTTATGACGCCGTCGTAAGCGTCCGTGTCAAAATCCAGGCGCCCGCCCAGCGCCATCTGCCGGAAATCACTGTAGCATCCTTTGGCCCGAGCCTCGTCCAGCATCCCCTGCGACAGATCCATCGCGCAAATATCGCCGTAGCCCAGCCGCTGCAACTCAACCCCGACCAGCCCCGTGCCGGCGCCGGCGTCCAGAATCCGCCCATCTTTGGCTACGTGCTTCGCCAGTTCCTCGGCCGCCATCCGCGGCCCCAGCCACACGAAGGTGTTTTGCAGGTCGTCGTCGTATTCCTTCGCCCATTCATCATATCGCTCGGCCAGCTGGTCATTCGTGGTGGATGCGTAAATCCACTGCACCCGCTGGTTAGACTCCAGATTCTCCAATTCAGGCATGATGCTCGCTCCATTGTGAACTTCGGATTCCCGCTCGCGCCAGCGTATTCCGGGCGCTCGCGGCAATAGCGAGGGGCTAACCCTGCTTGACGCAAAGGTACTGCGCCCACCCCAATTCGTCGTTGTTGATTGCTTCCACCGTCTTCATGTAAGCGTCGGTGAGGTACTCAAAGCGCTCCTGGTAGCCATCCGGCCCTTCCGCAATGGAGGCCAGGCGCGAGAGGTAGGTGTAGCTCTGCGCCAGGTGAGGCGACAGGTCCCGCGCTTGGATTACCTTGAACCCCGTTTCGCGCAAAGTCTCGATGTACGAGTAAAAACTGAAGTCGGTGTCGAACAGTAGCCGGTCGTACACAAAGGCGCGGGCTTCATCGCTGATGTCGGGTTTGGGCTTGGTCAGGTCGTCAAAAATCATCACGCCGCCCGGCCGCAGGACGCGATGCGCCTCCTCCAAAGCCCTCACCTTGTCGGGCACATGATAAATGGTCGCCTGGCTCCAGACGTGCGTGAAAGCCCCATCGTCAAAGGGAAGCTCCGTGGCCGACGCCTTTTCAAAAGCCAGACGGTCGGCCAATTCCGGAACGGCCTCTAGGGACGCCACCGCGTTTTCAATCCGCACGCCGCTGAGGTCAATCCCGGTGACGTCAGCCCCGCTGGCGCGACAGAGCCACTTGGCCGTGGCTCCGTTGCCGCAGCCTACGTCAAGCACCCTGGAATTGTCGTCAATGCCCGAACACTCCACCATCAACTCATTGAGGCGCATCCCGGCGGCGAGGAACTGCTCGCGGATGCTGCAATTTTCCGGTACGGAACCGTCAAACACCCCCCAGTGGACGCTCCCATCAACGTCCCAAACCGAGCGGTAGATGACATCCTCCGCATCGTAATACTCCTCAGTCTCGGCCTCGGAAAATCGGTGTGCGTTTTTCAGCTGTGCGTTCATCAAATCCAACTCCGGTGTGTTTTTTGTTTGCCGCGGCAGACGCGCTACTTGGAGCAGCGATACTGAGCCCAGCCCAGTTCGTCGTTGCGCACCGCGTTGACCATCCTCTCGTAGGCGTCGGAAAGGGCCGCAAAGCGTTCCGTCCGCTCAGGATCGACTGCCGTTGCCGCCATGCGGGACAGGCAGTAATAGCTGCGCGCCAGGTTCTCCGACAAATCCCGGGCTTCCAGCACGCGAAAGCCGGTCTCCCGCAAGGCGTCCATGTACGAATAAAAACTGTAGTCGGTGTCGAACAGCAGCCGGTCGTACACAAACGCTCTCGCCTCGTCGCTGATGTCGGGTTTCGGCTTGATTAGGTCATCAAAAACCATGCCCCCGCCGGGTTGCAGCACGCGGTAAGCCTCTCTCAGCGTAGCCGTCTTGTCGGGCACATGGTAGATGGTGGCCTGACTCCAAACATGGGTAAAAACCCCGTCCTCAAACGGCAAGTCCGTCGCCGACGCTTTGCGAAACTCTACCTTCCCGGCCAACTCCGGCGCTCCCAAAAGGGCTTCGTTCGCGTTGTCTATGCGGACCCCGCTCAAGTCAATGCCGGTAACTGACGCTCCGGTTGCGCGACACAGCCATAGCGACGTATTGCCGTTGCCGCAACCCAAATCAAGGACGCGCGAATCGCCCCCGATTCCGGAAGCCTCCAGCATCACGTCGTTAAGCCGGGAGCAAGCCGCCAGGAACCGGCTGCGCACCAGGGAATCCTCCCCGGCCGCAACGTCATCTTCAAATATCCCCCAGTGGAGGCTGCCCTCAGCGTCCCAAAAGGAACGGTAAAGAGCATCCTCAGCGTCATAGTAAGCTTCCGTCGCGCTTTCAGAAAAGCGCGACTGGCTCGCGTTCCGGTTCGGCATACATAGCCCCCTCAATGTACTCCAGGAAGCGGTTGTTCTCGTCGGTCAGTATCATCTTGGGATCGACCGGTTGGTCCGTCACTTCGTAAGAAAGTATGACCAGGCAATCCCCCTTCTGGCAGAGCCGGGCCCCCGGCCCCTGCACGGAAATCGTGCCGCTCCCACGCTCTCCGGGGAGAGCGTAAGTCTCCCAGCGATGTCCGTTGTTGGCGTTGCACACCACCACTTTCTCAAATTCCCAGATATCCGCTTTTTCCATCAGATCCCGGTCAATGATGATGCTGCCGACGTATTCCAGGTTAGCCCCGGTAACCCAGCAGCGATGAATCTTGGAGCGTAGTATCTCCCTCATGCTTTCCTCTTCTCCTCGCGTGTATCGGCCAAACGAGATTGGCGGTTTGAATTGGGCCGGCAAGCGGCCCGGTATGCCGTCAAGTCCGGTACAGGGACAAGCGTGGCTTGCCCATCGGCAGCATTCGGAGCAAGGCTCAACAAACGCAAGCCGGCTTGCGGCAAAAACCGGAATTAGGCGGGCGTGTCGCGGGGCGCTAATCCCGCCGCCCATTGCAGCTTGGAGCAGCTAAGGCTCGCAAGGTAGGCGGTGCTCGCAGCGGCCACGCAGCCGTGAGAGCTGCCTTACTCGTAGCGCTGCTTTACCAAAGCGATCGTCTAACGCGCCCCACACTCCGTGGGGCTGTATAGAATCGGGTTCCGGCGACGACCGGTGCGCGGATGGCGCGGCTGCACTCATTTGGCCTCCTTGTTCAAGGGCAGGTTGATGGGCGTGCAGACCTGCTGTTACTGCCCGCAGTTTAGCCGCACAATACGCCAATGTCAAATCACGTCGGTTTGTCAAGCGATCCCGTGCGCATTTTCAGACAGTTTTTCGGAAGCAACCAAAGCGCCTAAACTACCCCCCTTTACCCGAACCCAACGCTCCATACGCCGGCGGCCGGACGTCGAACAACGTCAGCTGCTGTGGCCCCTCGCGTCGCAATTCATGCACCCCCGAACACCAGCGGGGAATGCCTCGTGCCGATGCGTGTCCCTCAAACACCGGGCCGTGGCCGGTATATCCATGACCGGCCCACAGCCAGGCGTGCAGCAGCTCATGCGCCAGTATCCCTTCCATTCCCTGCCGGCCGCAGCGCTGCATACGGGGCAGCGACAAGCCAATGAGCCACGACCCGTCTGAGTAGCAGAAGCAACGGCCTCCGGTGGCGAAAGTCCGCTCCAACACCACCGACCCCACGGCGATGTTCAGCCCGAGCAGCTCATATTTCCGGGCTACGTTTCTAACCCAGGCCAGGTCATTGAGCAGGATGCCTTTGGGATAATCTAGCTGAGACATCACAACCTGCTACGGCGTCAGGATGATTTTGCCGGTGGTGGCGCGGCCTGCCAGTTGGCGGTGCGCTTCCGAAGCGTCGGAAAGAGCGAATTCATGCCCAACCCGCAGGTTCAGCGCGCCGGACTTAACCCAACCCAACACTGCGCCGGCCCGCTTTTCCAGCTCCTCCCGATTGGCAGTGTAATCGCCCAGGCCGGGCCGGGTAAGGAACTTGGAGCCGTTGCCCAGAACCCGGGGGTCTATAGCCGGCGCCGCCCCGCTGGCCTGGCCGTACAGAACCATATAACCCCGGGGCGCAAGACAGGCGATGCTGCCGTCGCATGTATCCTTGCCTACGGCGTCGTACACTACTTGCAGGCCGGCTCCGTCGGTAGCTTTCGCAATCTCGGCGGCGAAATCCTGCTGCGTGTACCGGATAACGTGATCGGCCCCGGCGTCGCGGGCCAACTCGGCCTTGGCTTCCGTGGAAACCGTGGAAAAAACGTACGCGCCCAGAGCCTTGCACATCTGAATCAGAAGCAGGCCGACGCCGCCAGCCCCGGAATGTACCAGAACCCGGTCGCCGGGCTGAACCCGGTAAGTGTCGTAGCAGAGGTAATGCGCCGTCATTCCCTGGAGCATTGCCGCCGCGCCATCACGTACCGATAGACCCTCGGGCATCTTGATGAGCCGCCAGGCGGGAACCGCAGCCTGCTCGGCGTAGGAACCGGAGTGGCTGCAATACGCTACCCTATCGCCAACCGCTACGTGGTCAACGCCGGCGCCAACTGCCCGCACTACCCCTGCCGCCTCCACTCCCGCCACCCAGGGAAGGCCCGGCGGGTTCACCCCCATCCGGCTGTAAATGTCGGTAAAGTTGACGCCAACCGCCTGAATGTCCACCACAGCCTGCTCCGGGCCGGCCGTCGGGTCGGGAAGGTCAACGTATTGCAGAACCTCGGGCCCTCCGTATTCGGTGATTTGAACTGCTTTCATGGCATTCGCTCCTTTCTATTGGCATCAGCGCCTGCTGGTAAGGTACAATAGCATACCGGAACCGCCCCGCCGCAACACTGATGTATCGCCGTTATTGAACGCAATTGTCAGGATAGCAGCCAAATGCTATGATTGGCCCGCTTCACGATGCGACAATCCGACCGGACTGGAGGGCATAAGTTGACCAGCGACTCACACCTATCAATTGCTCAGGCTCTTGACATCTTTATCGCTCATCTGAAAGAGGGGCCGCAAATCATGCAGGGGCAGCAAGAGCTGCTCCGTTTTCAAGCCAGGATTGGACGCGACAAGCCAATATCAACCCTGCATGCTGTTGAAGTGGGCGACTATGCCCGCTGGACTACCGAAAACGTTGAAAACCCGGCATCCCGCCTGGACCCGGTGAAAAAATTCCTCACCTTCGCCAATCGCAAAGGCTGGACCGAAATCAGCCTGGCCCGTTACGCAGCCGCCCCCCGCCGCAACCGCCGGCGCTTTCAAAACTCCGACCTGGGATCAGGCGCCAGCGCCCCAACCGCCCGTCTGAGCCAGGAACGTCATACCGAATTGCAAGCGGAACTAGAACGCCTCCGCGCCGAAGTGCCTCAGATCCGCGAAACTATCCGCCTGGCCCGCAGCGACGGCGACGTTCGGGAAAATGCTCCCCTGGACGCCGCCCGCGAGCAGCAGCAGCTGGTCGACCGGCGCATCCGGCAGCTGGAAAACGACCTGGCGCGTGTTGAAATCGTCGACGCCGCCAACGCCGATACTGAAAAGGTCAGCATCGGCTCCCGGGTTACCCTCCAGAACCTGAGCGAGCCGCAGGCCCGGTCTTTCACCTTGGTGGACGTAAGGGAAGCGGACGCATCGGCAGGCAAGATCTCCACCGTTTCACCCATCGGGCAAGCCTTGATGGGCCGCAGCGTAGGCGAGGAAGTTACCATCAACACGCCCCGCGGTTCAGTGCAATATCGCATAGAAGGGATCGGCGGATAGACGGCAAGGGCCTGAGAAGACAACAGGGGCGAAATTGCTTTCGCCCCTGTTTCTCATCCGCTGATGTCGGCTACTGCCCTGAGGATGGTGTCCGGGTCTGGAATGGTTCCCGGCTCGTAGGTTTCGCGGTAGCGAATCACCCCCTCCGGGTCAACAATGACTACGGCGCGAGTTCCGGCTCCCCGTTCTTCATTCCATAGGTCGTAAGCAGTCGTTACCTGGCCCTTGGGATGCCAGTCGGAAAGCTCCGGGTAAGGCAGCCCTCCCATAGAGGTAGTCCAGGCCCGATGCGCCGCAACATGGTCACAGCTGATACCCAGTACCTGGGCATTTAGCTCCTCGAACCGCCCGTTGTAGCGACGGAACGAAGTAGCCTGGTCGGTTCAACCGCCGGTGAAGTCCAGCACGTGGAACGACAACACCACGGTATGCGTGCCGCGATAACTGCTCAACGAAACGTCGCCGTGATGGGGCGATGACAGTGTAAAGTCGGGGGCGGTATCGCCAATCTGACCTGGCATCAAACATCTCCTCATTAGCGCCGGCCCGGATGCGTACTTACGGCCATGGGCCGTGGACGGGAAGGCGCGGATGCCGCCATTATACCACCACCCGCATGCTATAATGGCGCGCGCCGCAGCCAGCGGTCAGACAACGCACGTGGAAGTGGTTTTTGACAGGGGCATTTTCCTGCCCAGACTGGACTTGTGGCTGGACGCGCTGCGCAAGCAGGATATTTCGGTCGTTTCCCACGCCCATTCCGACCACGTTGCCCGGCATCGCCGTCCGGTGTTGACTGGCAAAACCCGGCTGCTGCTGGGCGACTACTACAACCGTTCTCATCCTGTTGAGTTGCAATACGGCGAGCCGCTGGAAACGAAAGACTACACCATCACACTCTACCCGGCCGGGCACTGTCTGGGGTCGGCCCAAACGCTGGTGACGGAACGCGCTACCGGTCATCGTCTGCTGTACACCGGAGACCTGCGAACGCAACCCTCGCCTGTCAACGAACCGGCCGAGACGGTAGCCTGCGACACGCTGGTCATTGAAAGCACCTACGGCCATCCGGCTTACGACTTCCCTCCCCAAGAAGAGGCCATCGCCACCGCCGTTCGGGTCATTACGCAGTGGCTGAAGCAGGGCGCGTTGCCGATAGTTCTGGGCTGGCGGCTGGGTAAAGCGCAGGAAGCCCTGCATTATCTGCTGGCCGCAGGCTTCTCCGTCGCCTGTGAGGAAAGCGTGTATGAGACTGCCCGACGGTACGAAGAGGCAGGAGTTATCTTCCCCGGTAATTACCGGGCCTTTGACGGATCGGCTGCTGACGGTGAAGTGCTGCTGTTTCCGCCCGGCAAAAAAGCGCGGGAGCAAGTCAACGTACAGCGACCCGCCGGCCGGATGGCGCGCTATCTGGAACTGACCGGGTGGGCCGCCGGGAAAGGCGCAAAACCATGGGGGCGCGGCCGCCCCGGCGACGCCAGCTTGCCGTACAGCGACCACTCGGATTTCAGCGACCTGATTGCCTACGCGAAGGCGGTCAACCCCCGTCAAGTGTACACGGTACTCGGTTTCCCCAACCTGGCGGCAAAGCTGCGGCAGCAGGGATATGCGGCGATACACCTGGGCAAGAACGCGACAGCGGAAGATGCGGCGTTTCAGATGACGCTGCTGTAGCAGCAGCGTACCCACGCAAGTATTACGCCGGGACAGGTTGCAACCTGTCCCGGCGTAATACTATGGACTCCACAATCCGGTCTAGTCCGGGGTAGATCCCACGGCGGGCAGCGCCGCCGCCTCGTCGGCGGCAAGCATCCGATTCATCGCGCTCAGGTAAGCGTGGGCGCTGGCGACAACAATGTCGGTGTTGGCGCCGCGTCCGGAGAATATGCGACCGCTATTCTCAACGCGCATGGTAACCGAACCCACCGAGTCGCGGCCCTCCGTTACGGCCTGCACCTGGAAGTCCTCGATGCGGGCGGTGGCGCCAATCACGCGGTCAATCGCGCGACACACCGCATCCACGGGGCCGTTGCCGGTGGAGGCATCCGTGTAAGCTGCACCGTCGGGGCCGATGAGCCTGACCGTGGCCGTGGGAATGTCCTTGTCCCCGCCGGTGAAATGCACCGTTTCCAGCGAGTAGGTTATCGGCTCGGAGGAAGATCGATTCTCCTCATCCATAAGCACTTCCAGGTCGCGGTCGGTGATTTCGCTCTTCTTGTCGGCCAGTTCCAGGAAGCGCTGGTACACGCCGGTAACCTCTTCCCGATCCAGTGAGTAACCCAGCGTCTCCAGACGAGCCTGCAACCCGGCCCGGCCGCTGAGCTTGCCCAGTACCAGTTGCACGTCCGGCGGCAGGCCAATGCGCTCCGGCTGCATCACTTCGTAGGTGGAGCGGTCTTTGAGCACCCCGTCCTGGTGGATGCCGGAAGCATGGCGGAAAGCGTTTTCGCCGACAATGGCCTTGTTGGCCTGGACGTTCATTCCCGTAATTCGGCTGACCAGGCGGCTGCTGGGATAAATCTGCGTGGTGTCAACGTTCAGCTCGACCCCGAACAGGTCCTTACGAGTGTCCAGGGCCATGATGATTTCTTCCAGCGAGGCGTTGCCCGCGCGCTCTCCGATTCCATTAATGCAGCCCTCAACCTGACGCGCTCCGACCTCAATGGCGGCCAGACTGTTGGAAACCGCCAGCCCCAGGTCGTTGTGGCAGTGGACGGACAGGGTTACTCCGCCAATGCCGGCAACATTCTGCCGGATGTCGTTCAGCATCGTCTGGAAATCAGAGGGGATGGCATAGCCAACGGTGTCGGCGATGTTAATGGTGGTTGCGCCCACTTTGATGACCTCTTCCAGCATCCGATACAGGTATTCCCGGTTGGTGCGGGTTGCGTCCATGGGCGAGAACTCCACGTCGTCGCAGTAGGACTTGGCGCGGGAAACCATCTGAACGGCCATGGTCATCACGTCTTCCCTGTCTTTGCGCAGCTGGTGCATCTGATGGATTTCCGAGGACGACAGGAAAACATGGATGCGGGGCTTGGCCGCGCCTTTGATGGCGTTCCAGGCGGCGTCAACATCGCCGGCCACCGCCCGGGACAGCGAGCATATGATGGGCCCGTCCACCTCGTTGGCAATGCGCTGAACGGCTTGGAAGTCGCCGGGAGAGCTGGCAGCAAACCCGGCCTCAATGATGTCAACCTTGAGCCTAGCGAGCTGGCGAGCAATCTGCATCTTTTCGTCAACGGTCATACCGATGCCGGCGGACTGTTCCCCGTCGCGCAGCGTGGTGTCGAGAAACTTTACTTGTGCAGCCATTTTGGTTCCTTTCCCTTCGTAGGGTCTTTGCGCTCACGCAAGAGCGGTTCAGTTGGGCCCGTTGCTGTATCCCGGGCGGGTCGTTGCGGAAAGGCGCGGCAGGCACACGCAGTCCACCGCAGCCAGCCCTGCCAAGACCAGTGTGCGATGGTGAACTGCTCTGCACAGTACCTCCATTCTCATGTGTTGCCTCCTCACTCTACTCTGCGGTCGGAGAATTACTCGATCTCGCGGGGGTTGAGCCAGGGCATAATTTCGCGGAGGCCCCGTCCAACCTCATGGATGCGGCTGGTGCGAGCTTCCTGTCGCAGGCGCAGGAAGTTATGCCGCCCCTCATCGCACTCGGCCATCCATTCCCGGGCGAAAGAGCCGCTCTGAATCTCGTCCAGCACGCGGTGCATATTCTCGCGCACATGCTCGTCAACAACGCGGACTCCCCGGGTCAGGTCGCCGTATTCAGCAGTGTCGCTCACCGAGTAGCGCATATAGTTGAAGCCGCCCTGCTGAATGAGGTCAACAATCATCTTGAGCTCATGGAGGCATTCAAAGTAGGCGATTTCGGGCGGATAGCCGCGCTCCACCAGAGTCTCAAAGGCCAGGTTGATGAGGGCGGTAACGCCGCCGCACAGGACGGACTGCTCGCCAAATAGATCGCTTTCGGTTTCATCCTTGAAGGTGGTTTCCAGAACCCCGGCGCGGGCGCAGCCGATGCCGGCGGCGTAGGCCAGGGCAATATCCTTAGCCCTGCCGGTGGCGTCCTGATGCACCGCCAGCAGACACGGGACGCCGATGCCCTGCTCAACGAAATGCTCCCGCATCCGGTGGCCGGGCGCTTTCGGCGCAATCATCATCACGTCCACCGACGTCGGTGGAACCACAAACTGGTAGTGAATGGTAAAGCCATGGGCGAACATCAGGGCGGAGCCCGCCTTCAGGTTGGGCTCAATTTCATCCCGGTACACATCCTTCTGCACGTGGTCGGGGATAGCCACCATTAGCACATCGGCGGCCTTGGCGACTTCCGCCACGCTGTCCACGGCAAGGCCGGCGTCGCGGGCAGCCTTGCGGCTGGCGCTGCCTTCGTAAAGGCCGACCATCACGTTGACCCCGCTGTCGTGCAGATTCAAGGCGTGGGCGTGGCCCTGGCTGCCGTAGCCAACCATGCCAACCGTTTTACCGTTTAGCACGGAGAGGTCGGCGTCTTTCTCGGTGTAGATATTCACTGCCATGCTGTTTCCCTCTCTGAAGTTTGCTTGATTTGAAAACGACGAAGCTGCGGGCTAAACCCCTTCGTAGTGTCCGGGGACGGGGCCGGCCGGCTGGACTGCGGTGCCGTTTCGCCCGATGGGTACGCTCTCGGCGCCCACGTCATCGCTGATGCGGCCGCCGGATTTGCCGCGCACCATGGCGACGCGCCCGGTGCGCATCAGCTCCAGGATGCCAAAAGGCCGGAGCAGGTCGTAAAGAGCATCGATTTTATCCTCTTCGCCGGTAATTTCTACCACCAGCGAACGGGCGCCAACGTCCACCACTTTGGCTCGGAACAGATTGGCCATCTCCAGGATTTCGCTGCGGCTGGACGGCGTAGCCCTGACTTTGATAAGAGCCAGCTCCCGGGCAACCACGTCCTCCCCTGATATGTTGGACACCTTCACCACATCCACCAGCTTGTCCAGGTGGCGGGTAGCCTGCTCCACAGTGTATTGGTCGCCGGTTACGACGAAGGTAAGGCGGGAAAGGCCTGCCTGCTCGCTGGCTCCGACCGCCAGGCTGGCGATGTTGAACCCCCGGCGGCGGAACAGGCTGGCAATCCGGGTAAGCACGCCGGGCCGGTCCTGCACCAGGGCAATGATGGTGTGCTGCTGCTGGCTATGCGGTTTCAATACCCACCCCCTCGGCCTCGGGTTCTTCCAGCATTTCGTGCACCGACTCGCCGGCCGGTATCATGGGATACACGAATTCGTCCTCTTTCACCACAAAGTCCACCACCACCGGGCCAGGCGTCTCCATAGCTTCCTGGATGGCGCCGGCTACTTCGTCCTGCTTGGTTACGCGGATGCCCCGGATGCCGTAGGCTTCGGCCAGCTTCACGAAGTCAGGGTTGCCGCTGTAGATGGTGGCGAAGAAGTCCTTCCCATAGAAAAAATCCTGCCACTGACGAACCATGCCCAGCGAGCCATTGTTCAAAATGGCGTACTTCACGTCGATGTTGTTTTCCACGGCGGTGGCCAGGTCGCACAAGGTCATCTGGAAGCCGCCATCCCCGGCGATGGACCAGACGGTTTTGTCGGGGCGCCCCACCTTGGCCCCAAGCGCTGCCGGCACCTCAAAGCCCATGGCGCCGCTGCCGCCGGAGGTTATCAGCGAGTTGGGCTCCTTATATCCGTAATGCTGGGCAGCCCACATCTGGTGCTGGCCGACGCCTGTAACGATGATGGATTGGCCGTCCGTAGCGTCGGAAAGCTCTTTGAGCACCTGCTGAGGCAGGAGCTGTTCAGACTTGCGGATAAACAGCGAGGGATGCTCAGCCCGCAGAGTGTCCGTCTCCTTAATCCAGTCCAGGTGGACATTGGCGCTGACCCGACTGGCCAGGGCGCGAAGGCTGGCTTTAAGGTCTCCGAGAACGGGCACGTCGGCGACGACGTTCTTATTGAACTCGCTGGGGTCAACGTCAAAGTGGATGATTTTGGCGTGAGGAGCGAAATCCGACAAGCGCCCGGTAACCCGGTCGTCAAAGCGCGCGCCGAGGGCAATGACCAAATCGGAGCGGTCGATGGCCAGGCTGGCGTAGGCCATGCCGTGCATTCCGGGCATACCCATGTGCAGCACATGGTCGGTAGGAAGAGAGCCGATGCCCAAAAGAGTCGTGATAACCGGAATCTGCGCTTTTTCGGCCAACTCCCGCAGCTCATCCCAGGCTCGGGAGATGAGCACGCCGTGGCCGGCCAGGATAACCGGGCGTTCCGCCTGGTCAATGAGCTGCGCTGCGACGGCAATCTGCTGCGGATCGGGATCTCCCGGCGGGTTGTAACCGGGCAGGTCAACCGTTGTAGGCCATTCAAATTCGATTTTTTCGCCGGCCAGGATGTCTTTCGGGACATCGATCAGGACGGGGCCGGGCCGGCCCGTGCGCGCGATATAGAAGGCTTCCTTAATGGCCGGCGCCACGTCGCGCACGTCCATCACCAGGTAGTTGTGCTTGGTAACCGGCAGGGTAATGCCGGTGATGTCGGTCTCCTGGAAAGCGTCCCTGCCGATGGCGGGACGGGGAACCTGCCCTGTGATGCAGACGATGGGAACCGAATCCATTTGGGCCGAGGCCAGGCCGGTTACCAGATTGGTTGCGCCAGGCCCTGAAGTGGCGGAGCATACGCCAACTTTGCCGGTGGCCCGCGCGTAGCCGTCGGCAGCCATGGCGGCGGCCTGTTCGTGGCGTACCAGGATGTGGCGCAGGCCGGGATAGCCGGACAGCGCGCCGTAGAAAGGCAATACGGCGCCGCCCGGCAGCCCGAATATGGTATCCACGCCTTCGCGCAGCAGACTTTCGCAAATTATTTCCGCGCCGGTCATTTCCATGTTTGGCTACTCCTGCGGTTCCGCCAACGTCGCTGTCTCTGTGGACCAGATAATAAAAAGCCCCGCCCCCGAAGGGACGGGTTGCAAAACCCGCGGTACCACCCTTCTTTTCCGCAAGCCGCCGATTGCATCCGGCGCGCAATGCGAAACGCTCTGTACACAGCCTGTATCGGGGCCGACCCGCCAACCCTGCGCGCTGCGATATAGGCAACGTATCAGGCTGGTCGCTCCGGGGCGAGTTCGGAGGTTCAGGCTGCCGACTTGCACCAACCGTCGACTCTCTGTGAAGCCTTACCCGCCTACTACTCCCCATCACAGCGGAACACTGGCAACGATGCTATCACCGCTGCAAGCCGCTGTCAACGATAGAACGCAGTCTTTCTCACACTTCCACACCGTCGTTCCTCCGCAAGCCGGAGCCCACGTCCTCCGTACTCCCTCCCCGCAAGGTTCCCATGTGCTAGAATGGGCGGGCATCATCCGGTAATATCACCCGGCAGTATCATCAAGGAGGATCGGCATTGCCCGAACGCATTTTCATCGGCGTGGCGTGGCCGTATGCCAATGGGCCCCTGCACATGGGACACATTGCGGGCTGCTATCTGGCTGCTGACATCTTCGCGCGGTACCATCGAATGCAGGGCAACGAAGTGTTGATGGTGTCCGGCTCGGACGCTCACGGAACGCCCATCACAATCCGGGCCGACCAGGAGGGCCTAACGCCCGAGGCTGTGCTGGAACGCTACCACGCGCTGTTTCTGGACACGTGGCAACGGCTGGGCATCTCCTTTGACCTGTTCACGTCCACGCATACCGAAAACCACCGCCGGGTAGTGCAAGACGTTTTCCTGAAGCTGCGGCAGCAGGGTTACATCTATTCCGACACGATGCTACTGGCTTACTGCGCCGGCTGCGTCCGCTTCCTGCCCGACCGCTATGTAGAAGGAACCTGCCCCCACTGCGGCAACGAACGGGCCCGGGGCGACCAATGCGACAGCTGCGGGCATACCCTTGACCCCATCGACCTGCTGGAACCGCGTTGCAACATCTGCGGAGACACGCCGGATTTTCGGGACTCGGAACACTTCTTCCTGAAGCTCTCCGCCTTCGAGCAGCCGCTGCTGGACTGGATCGGCGAGAAGCGACACTGGCGCCCTAACGTAGCCAACTCAACGCGAGGCTTCCTGCAAGGCGGGCTGAAAGACCGGGCGATTACGCGCGACCTTACCTGGGGCGTCCCATTGCCTCTGGAAGGCTACGAGGCAAAGCGCATCTACGTGTGGTTTGAGGCAGTCATTGGCTATCTGTCAGCGGCAGTGGAGTGGGCGGAACGTTCCGGCAATCCCGACGCCTGGCAGGACTTCTGGAAAGACGCCGCCGCCCGCTCCTACTACTTTATCGGCAAGGACAACATCCCCTTCCACAGCATCATCTGGCCGGCAATGCTGATGGGCTACGGTGGCCTGAACCTGCCCTACGACGTGCCCGCCAATGAGTTTTTGAACTTGGAAAGCCGCAAGTTCTCCACCAGCCAAAACTGGGCGGTGTGGGTGCCGGACTATCTGGACCGGTACGACCCCGACCCGCTCCGCTACCTGCTGTCAATCAATATGCCGGAAACCGGGGATACCGATTTCAGCTGGAGCGAATTCGTGCGGCGCAACAACGACGAGCTGGTGGCCACCTACGGCAACCTGGTGAACCGGGTGCTGCGGTTCACCTACCGCAACTTTGACGGTAAGGTTCCCGTTGACGCGGCAGCTGCGGGAGACGCCGAGGCCGCCCTGATGGAATCGGCGCGGCAGGCCATGGCCGACGTGGCGGACAGCCTGAACCACACCCGCTTCCGGGCCGGCATCAGCCGAGCTTTCGCCCTCGCCCAGGAAACCAACCGATACCTGGACGGTCAGGCTCCCTGGCAGGCAATCAAGAGCAACCGGGCTGACGCGGCCCGTAGCCTGACCGCCGCCATCCGCGCCATCAACTGCCTCAAGGTTATGCTGGCGCCCTACCTTCCGTTCACCAGCCGGAAAGTGCACGACTTTCTGGGATTCGACGGCGACGCAGCCGCTCAACCATGGGACTTCGCCACAGCTTGGAATGCCATCGCACCCGGCAGGCCGCTGCGCAACCCCTCCGCTCTGTACGCCAAGCTGGACCCGGTGGTGGCGGAGCAGGAAGCGGCCCTGCTGGACGCATCCCCGTAGCTCCTCACTGAATCACTGAGCGATTGGCTGTGCAGACCGGGCCGGACTTGAAAACCGTTTCCATCTACTCTCCCATCGCCGAGCAGCTGGCTCAGGTCGAGGAGCAGCTGCATCAGCTGTGCCGGACGGACATAGCCGACCTCGACCCATTGCTTGACTACGCGCTGCGCTCCGGCGGCAAGCGAGTGCGGCCGGCGCTGACGTTGCTGGCGGCCGAGTTTCACCCCCATGAGCGCCGCCGCTCGCTGATAATGGCGTCGGCGGTGGAACTGCTGCATCTGGCAACGCTGATACACGACGACACCGTGGATAACGCCGGTCTGCGTCGCGGCAAGCCCACCGTCAACAAGCTGTACGGCAACCATGTGGCCGTGCTGATGGGCGACTACCTGTTTGCCACGTCGGCGACGTTCGTGTGCGATACCGAAGTCATCAGGGTCATACGGCGCTTCTCCGAAACCATTATGGAGCTCGCGAGCGGGCAGTTGATTGAGTTTTTCACCACGTTCGACCCCCCCAAGGCCCGCCGCCTTTACGATGAACGCATCTACCGAAAGACGGCGTCGCTGTTCTGCACGTCGGCGGAATCGGGAGCTATACTCGGGAACGCGCCGGAACGGGAAGTCCAGGCGCTGCGGCGGTACGGGTACAACATCGGCATGGCGTTTCAGATTGTGGACGACCTGCTGGACGTGCAGGGAGACGCCAACGAAGTTGGCAAGCCGGTCGGCAACGACCTGCTGCAAGGAGTGCTGACGCTGCCCAGCATAATGCTGATGGAACGCTACCCGGAAGAGCATCCTATCGCCGCACTGTTCGCCGCCATCAAAAGCGGAGACGGTGATGTGGACAATCTGCTCGAACGATCCCTGGATATGATTAGCGACTCCGACATCATTCCTCAGTGCTTTGCCTCCATACGCGATTATTGCGCCGCCGCCGCCGGCGCCCTGGACGAACTAGCCGACTGTCCGCCGCGCCGCTCCTTGCTCCAAATGGTAGATTACATTCGGGAACGGTCACACTAAAGGAGGTCTCAAATGCGCATCTACTTAGCGAACGTGGGCGCCAATTCCAGCCATCGGAGGCTGTTCAGCCCCCTCTTTGCAGACGGAACGTTCGAGCTTGTGCCAATTCCTGCTGGGGAGGAAGAGTCTTCACAGCCTCGCGTCATTCGCTACGCGGACCTGCGTTCATACAATAGCCCTTCCCATGACCTATTACGCTACGTGCCGGAAGAATACTGGAACGTGCCTTGCCATAACGACCCCGAGTTCACCACTTTCACCTATGGCGATGCCGGCGACAACGGACGCTCTGCCGCACTCACCCAGATGAAAGAGGGCAATGTCCTGCTGTTTTTAGCCCGACTGGAAGGTTGGCAATCAGGGCTACGAACTGGCCAATCCGGGTTTTACTTGATAGGCGGGCTGCTGACTGAACTTGCCGGCTGGGTCTCTCCTCAAGAAGATAGGTTCAGAAACAACGCCCATTCATATAGAGACGATGCTAGATTTTGGGGTGTCGCAGGTTCCGATCGATCGCGCCGGTTTGAATTCGCCGTTCCGATTAACCGCGAAATATGCGACCTTGTTCTCCGGGACGCACAGGGCAGGCCTTGGAGTTGGGACAAAAATACGGAGCTGGGCACCATCAATTCTTACACCCGCACCTGCCGTTGCATTCTGGATACCGACGATGTTGACCAGAGACAGCGCGCAGCGACGCTGCGTGCGTGGATCATGCAGCACAGCAGCGCAGCAGACGCACACCTCTTAGCAGAAGTTGGGTAAATTCGGAGGCTAAACCCGATGAAGATCTATTCGTACACCATGGTCACTGACGATGGCTTCGCTCCCAATCCGACCGGGGATATTTGCACATTGGCGTATTGTATGGTCGCAATGCGTCGGACTGTGCAATCAGGCGATTATGTGATCGGCCTAGCCGGTGCCAAGTATCGGAAAGGCTCGGCGTATCCCGTAATCTACGCCATGCGGGTCACCGATGTGATCAGCTTTCAGGAGTTCGAGCAACGCTATCGCGAACATTTTTCGGATCCCCGATATGTACGCAACCAACTCAGGACAGACAAAGTGCTCGTCAGCGACGATTTCATCTACTGGGGCAAAGATGGCCCGCTGTTGCCCAGCAAACTCAGTTCCCTCATCAAACCAAATGGACCGGGCCATAAATGCAACTTCCCTGAGGCAATTGTGCAGGAGGTTGACAGGTGGTTCCGTAGCCGACGAAAAAAAGGTTTAGTAGGAACGCCTTTTGATGGTTGGTTCACTCAGCATTACTGGCACCACCCGGATCAGCGGCAGTAGCGCATTCTAGCTCCGGCAATCTAGGGAATGTGCGCCCGTAACTGAACTTTACCGGAGCAAACCCGCCCGCTAGATGTCAGGAGGCCAGGCCACGCGGCCGGCAACAATGGCTGCCACAGCGCGCACGGAGACTAAATCCTCTGGTTGCAAACTAAACGGGTTAGGTTCCACCACAGCTAAATCGGCGGGACTGCTGGGGGCGATGCGGCTATAGGCCATGTGCATCCGTAGCGCTTTCGCTATTGACGGTACGGGTACCCCGCCTAACGCTACTCCCTCCGCGCTCTGCCGGGTGATTGCCGCCGCCATGGCGGCCCATGGATTTGGCTCAACTACCGGGGCGTCGGAGGCTAGGCCGACGGGAATGCCGGACGCCGCCAGCGCGCCGGCCGGGTAGAGATGGGGCAGCAAATCGGCGGATACTGTACGGCGGTAACGTTCGCCGTCGTAGTGCAGGAACCCGGTGTTGACTACAACCCGCGCGCGGGATTGCGACACCAACTCCGCCACATCGGGCGGACATTCGGCGCAGTGCTCAATGCGATCGTGGCCGACGGGAGCGGGATTTTCTGACAGGGCCAGGGCGGCGGCGACAATAGCATCCCGCTCCACGGCGTGAATGGCGACGGGATACCCCATGCGGTGAGCGGCGGCGATGGTGTCAGCCAGCTCCTCCGGGCTCGGGGCCAGCCGCCCCGATGTTGCCGTGAGCATAATTTTGGCATGCCCAACGGTCAGCCGGCCGTCGCAAGCGGAATCGCCGTAGGACAGGCCGGCCCCTTGCAGTTCCCCCAGGCGATTGCAGCCGGCCATCATGGTCACACGCTGGGGCAGCAGTCCATTGCCCACAGCATCGACAAAGTCCCGCCAGCGACGCAAACCGTTATCCGGGCCGGCGTCGGTCACGGCGGTGATGCCGTAGTTCAGCAAGCGTCGGCCGAGATCTGCGAGGCTGTCCCCGAAAGCGGCTGCATCAATGCTTGACGGTTCGCCGATACGCTCCCGCAGCCAGCCGGCCAAATCCAACAGCAGGCCGGTTGGTTCACCGTCATATCCCCGCTCAATGACGCCGCCGGGCGGCTCCGTGGTATCGCGTCCGATGCCGGCGGCGTCCAAGCCGGCGCTGTTGAGGACGCTGGCGTGGCCGGAGCGGTGGTCAACGCGGATCGGGCGCCAGGCTGATACGACGTCAAGGTCGTGGCGGTTGAGGTGACGGCCTAGGCCTATGGGCGAATCGTCGTAGCCGTAGCCGCGCAGCCAGACGTCGCCCGTCATAGCAACAGCGCGCAGGGCGGCGATAACGGCCGGCACGTTTGGAGTGGCCTGCGGGCGGCAGTCCACTTGTACCCCACGGGCGGCGGTGGCGAAGAGATGGCAGTGGTCGTCCACGATTCCGGGAATGACGACGCAGCCTCCGCAGTCAATAATGCGGGTATCAGGGCCGGCCGTTTGTAGCAGATCAACGCCGGGGCCGATTGCAGCCACTGCGCCGTTGGCAATAGCTACCGCATCGAAGGGCGAGGCGCGCAATCTGGCTTTGTGGAGGATAAGGTCAATCATGTCGGGGAGATAGAGTAACGCTCTCGCGGGAACGGCAGTCAAATGGGAGTGCTATAATCGCACGGCCTATGGCAAAGGCCAATACGCTCGCTGTCATTCTGGAGGGAATTATGCCGGAACTGGAAATCATCATGGCCGGTTATTCGATCAACACCGACCAGACTCGTTTGGGGCTTTGCACAGTAACCTTGATCCGCGGCGAGGTTCTGTCCATCGTGGATGTGGCGCACTTTGGCCGGCGGAATATGCTGGTGGAACAGTTGGCCGCCAATGACATCTCCACCGACGACATTGGCCGGGTGATTCTAACCCATGCCCACTGGGACCATTCACAGAATACCGACCTTTTCCCCAATGCAGAAATCGTTATCCATGCCGACGAGCTGGAGTATAGCCGCAATCCCCTGGCCGGCGACCTGGCCACGGCGCGCTACTTCGCCGATACCCTGTTACACCAGAATGTCCGAACCGTGAGCGGCGAAACCGAGCTGGAGCCGGGGGTGCGTCTGATTGAAACGCCGGGACACACCCGGGAGCATATCAGCGTAGTCGTAGAGACGGCCGGCGGCGCGGTTTGCGTAGGCGGCGACGCAATGTCCGACGCCGGCGCCATTGCGCGGGGCGCGCCGGCGATAATTTTCTGGAGCGAGGCGGACGCGCGGGCCAGCATCCGGAAAATCGTAGCGGCGGCCAACACCATCTACCCCGGCCATGACCGACCTTTCCGCATTGCAGAGGATGGCGGGATTACCTATTTGGCGGATTCGCCGACGCTGGAAGTCAGCGGTGTACTGCACTACGCCAACGGGGCATTCACCGTCAATATCGGCCAGGCGGAACATCCCGGTACTACAGTGATGCCCAGCGCCGTTGATTACCAGGGCGGCGTACAAAACCATTCCGGCCATTGCTGACAGAGTGCCATGCGCGCAGTGATTTTTGATTGGGACCTCACGCTGTGGGACAGTTGGGGTATCCATCTGCGCCTGATGCAACAGACTGCGGCGGATTTGGGGCGAGCCGAGCCGTCCGGGGCAGACATCGCCGCCGAGTTCCACCGGCCTTTTCGTCAGCATCTGGTGCGGTTCTTCGGCAGCAGCCCGGACGCCGATAGCGAGGCCGACGCCATTCTGGACGCTTATCTGGCTCACTACTACCGAATTGCGAGGCATCGGAATTACCTGTACCCCGGCGCGGCCAGTCTGCTGCGGGCGCTGCGTCGCCGGGACATCCGCGTCGGCATACTGTCCGATAAACAGGCGCGGTTCGGGATGGCGGAGCTGGAGCAGTCCGGCCTGGCCGATCTGGTGGACTACGCCAACTTCAAGACCGACGCTCGTCCTTACAAACCTGCACCGGAGGGTTTGCGGCAAACTCTGAACGAGTTGGCAGTATCACCGGCGGAGGCGATGTATGTGGGCGACGCTCCTCAGGATATAGCCTGCGCGCGGGACGCCGGGGCAATCGCCGCGGCAGCGCTGTGGGCAACCATCGATTACGACGCGGTTCTGGCGCAGGGGCCGGCCTATCGGCTGCACCGTCCACACCAGGTAATGGCCGTAGTGGACCAGGCGAACGGCGCTGATGGCAGCAACCCCTGGGTAAAGCGCCTACCCTGGCCGTGGCGTCCCGACGCTGACAATCCCGCCGACGACCAGGATGCGATTCCAGCTCAACCTGACAGCGGCTACACAGAGCCTGCCCCGGAACCGCCACAGTTCTGGCCCATGGCGGCGCGCTGGCGAGGACGGAGCGGCGACTTACGGCTGCCCGCGGAAAAGGCGAATCCGGTAGCGCCGTTGTCGCTCAGGGAATAAGAAAAGCCGAAAGGAAAAAACCGGGAAGCGCTAACACGACCTCTCCGTTGCCGCCTCATGCTGCTCATCGGCATGGTAGGAGGAACGGACGAGCGGGCCGGCGGCAACGTTCTTGAAGCCCATGGACTCGCCGGCCTGGCGCAACTCAGCAAATTCGGCAGGGCTATAGAAGCGGTCAATCTTAATGTGATTGATGGACGGGCGAAGGTATTGGCCAATGGTAAGCAAGTCGCAGTCCACTGCGCGCAGGTCGGCCATGGTTTCGCGCACCTCATCCATGCTCTCGCCCATTCCTACGATGATGCCGGACTTGGTGGGCATTTGTGGATCGAGGTCTTTGACTTGGCGGAGCAGTTCAAGGGATTGGCGATAATTGCCCCTGGGGCGGACGCGACGGAAAACCCGCGCTACCGACTCGATGTTATGGTTGAGCACCTGAGGCTGAGCGTCAACTACTTTCTCCAATGCGTTCCAGTTGCCGTCAAAGTCGGGTATCAGAGCTTCTACCCGGCAGCCGGGCACGGCGGCGCGTACCTGTTTGATGCAGGCAGCGAAAATGCCGGCGCCCCCATCGGGCAAGTCGTCGCGGTTGACCGAGGTAATGACGCAATACCGCAATTCCATGCGCTTGACAGTAGCGGCCAGGCGGAAGGGCTCGCCCAGATCCAGCGCGCCGGGCCGGCCGGTAGTTACGGCGCAGTAGGCGCAGGCGCGGGTGCAGGTGTCGCCCAAAATCATAAAAGTGGCGGCAGAGCGTTCCCAACACTCCCCTATGTTGGGGCAGCGGGCTTCTTCGCACACCGTGTGCAGCTGACTGTCGCGCATCAGCTGTTTCAGTTGAATGTAGCGGGGGCCGCCAGGCATACGGACTTTCAGCCAGTCCGGCAGGCGAGGGCGTATGGGCGCATCAGTAGCAATCATGTTAGCTCCTAATTGCTCTCTGCTAGAGGAACTGGACAAAGCGGGGATTGACCCGGCATTTTTCGGCCGCGATGATGGCGTCGATTTCGCGGACCGCGGCGTCAGGCTGACCGTTGCGATTCACGACGCGGTAGTCGAACTCGTTGATGCGGTCGATCTCGACGGTGGCTTCCTGCAAGCGGCGCTGCGTCTCGGCCTCACCCTCAGCGCCGCGTTGGGCGATGCGTTGGCGCAGATCGTCCATACTGGGGGGCATTATAAAAATAGTAAGGGCTTCCGGGGCGATTTGGCGGATGGTGGCCGCGCCCTGCACGTCAATTCCCAGTATAACGTCGTTGCCGGCGATGAGGGGATTGCGCACCTGCCAGCGGGGGACGCCATACCAGCGGCCATAAACTTGGGCAGATTCCAGGAGCTCGTCCCGCTCCTGAGCCTGCAGAAAGTCGGCTGAGTCCATAAAAATGTAGTCCTTGCCGTTCACTTCGCCGGAGCGCATGGGGCGAGTAGTGGCGGTAATCGCAAAATGCCAGGGACGGCAGAGTTGGCGCAGCCCAGTGAGCAGAGTAGTTTTGCCCGACGCTGACGGCCCGGAAATTACCACGAGCAGCGGCGGCGCGGGACTGGCTTGGGGGAGTTCCGCTGTGCCGGTCATGCCGCGCCGGTCAACACCGCCAGGTGTTCCCAGAAAGCAGGATAGGACACCGAAGCGTCTTCGGCGCCGTGGATTACGGTTGTGCCGGAGGCGGCGAGGCCGGCCACGGCCATCGCCATTGCGATGCGGTGGTCGTGGTGGCTCTCTACGGCGGCGCCGGCGAGCTTGCCGACTCCACGTATCACCATGCCGTCCTCGCGAGGTTCCAGGCGTCCACCCAAACGGGTCAGTTCGGAGACGGTGGTGGCGATGCGGTCGGATTCCTTGACGCGCAGCTCGGCGGCGTCGCGGATGACGGTATCGCCCCGGGCGAAGCAGGCGGCAACCGCCAGGGCGGGGAGTTCGTCAATCATAATGGGAATGATGTCGTCGCCAATGTCAATGCCCTGGAGGGATGCCGATGACGCCACCACGTCGGCTACGGGCTCGCCGCCTTCAACGCGCCGGTTTTCAAGTTTCAGAGAATCGCCGGCGCCCATCATCTGCAAGGCCTCTATGATGCCGGCGCGGGTGGGATTCAGGCCAACGCCGGTAACGGTTACCCTGGCGTTGGGGTGGATGAGGCCGGCGACCATCCAGAACGCGGCGGATGATATGTCGCCTGGTACGGCGATGTCCACCGCCTGCAACTCGGCGGGATGCAAGGCAAGAGTCAAGCCATCGGTTTCTACACGGGCCCCCATGGCGGTCATCATGCGCTCCGTATGGTCGCGGGAGAGAGCCGGCTGGTGGAGTATGGTGGGCCCGGCGGCGGAAAGTCCGGCAAGCATCAGGCACGATTTAACCTGCGCGCTGGCGACGGGCATCTGGTACTCTATGGAGCGTAGGCTGCCCCCGCGGATAGCCAGAGGAGCCAGGGTGTCGCCACAGCGCCCCATGATAGACGCGCCCATCTCCTGCAAAGGCTTCACAATGCGGCCCATGGGGCGGGAGCGCAGGGAACCGTCGCCGGAGAGAACTGACAGGAAATCCTGGCCGGCCAAAAGACCTGCCAACAGCCGCATCGATGTGCCGCTGTTGCCGGCATCCAGCAAATCGGCCGGCTCGTTGAGGTTCGCCCCGGGGCCGGCGACGCGGAAGCTGCCCGGCTGACCTGCCGGAGGCTCCGGCAACGGGTCGATGCTGACGCCCATGGCGCGGAGACAGGCGGCGGTGGAGCGCACGTCGGCCCCATCGGAAAGCCCGGTTACGGTGGCGTCCCCGGTGGCGATGGCGTTGAGGATGAGCGACCGGTGCGAGACCGATTTGTCTCCGGGAACCGCCAGGGAGCCGGCAAGCCGGTGGGGGCTGCAAATGACTTTTTGCAATGGAATAGCTCCGCTGATGTGGATTTCCGCCGGGCCGGGAGTGGGAATGGCAGCGGACGGTTGCGGGCAGATTGGCCTAGGGGCGGTTTCGGGAGTCGGGATTGCTGCGTCGGCCATCGCTGCCACTCCGGCCATCGTTGCCGCCACCGGTCATCATGCGGCGGGCGCGGTTGGCCCAACCGCCGAGAAACATCTGGCCCATTGATTCACCAAAGGTAGGATATTCGGGGGCGTTCTCCAGTTCGCGAGCGCGGGGGTTGACTCCGCCGGCGAGCCACTTGTTGCGGGCCAGTAGGGCTTCCTCAAAAACTTGACCGACGGCTTGGGTATCAGGGGGAGCGCCGTCGGTGTCGAGCAGTTTGCGGTATTCATAGAGCTCGCGGATAAAGGCGTCAATCCAGGCGACGATAGGCTGGGCGTTGCTGATGCAGATGTCGCGGTGCATCACCGGGTCTCCGGAGGCGAGGCGGGTGATGTCCCGGTAGCCGGATGACGCCAGCTGGCCAATGTCGGACCAGTTGGCGGACTTGCTGGTGCAGCCTACCAGGGCGGTGGACAGCATAAAGGGCAAGTGGCTTACGGCGGCCACGAAGCTGTCGTGTTCGTCCACGCTGATGAAGTAGGGGACGGCGCCGACAGCCTCTGCCAGAGTAGTTATTTCGCCGACGGCGCGCTGGCTGGCATTGGAGCTGGGTATGACGCAGTAGGGCTTGCCGGTGAAGAGATTGCCGTCGGCGTTTTCCGGCCCCGGGGTCTCGCGTCCGGCCATGGGGTGGCCCCCGACGAAATCTACGCTGTCGGGAAGGAACTCATTGGCCCATTGCAGGACTTGCGTTTTGGCGCTGCCTACATCGGTGACCACGCAGCCTTCCGGTAGGTAGGGGGCCATGCCCTGCATCAGTTCCCGCATCGCCAGCACGGGAGTAGCCAGAACGATGATATCGGCTTCTGCGATGGCATTGCCGAGGCGGGCTTCCATCCGATGAAAAGCCTGCTTGCGCTGTGCCCCGGAACGCGCGAGGGGTTCGGCGTCAGTGCCCACTACGGTAAGGCTGCGCAAAGGAGAAGCGCGCAAGGCGAGACCCAGGGAAGCGCCGATTAAGCCGGTGCCGATAACGGTAACTTGTGCCACGAGTACGTCCGCTTGCCGATGAATTGGCTGCCGATAGGTTGAGGGTAGTGTACAACATCCGCAGCGGCTGGTAAAACCGGCGGCGAGCGGAGGCGGCTTCCGTTTTTACATCGTTGGGCAGGATGATAGGATGGGGCGGTTGGGATGTGAGGAGTCAGGCTGCAACCACTGACGCCGTTTTAGATGGACTAATTCTCGGTCAGCTCCCGTAAGCGCAGGCCAGGACGGCATGCAGTTGGTCTTTGGTGTAGGCGTATTCCTGGGTTCCGGGTTGCTGGATGGCAAAGTGGGCGCAGGCGGAGCCGATTTGGGCGGCGCGTTCCAAGCCTGCTTTTTGGGTCAAGCCGAGGACGAAGCCCCCTCGGAAGGCGTCGCCGGCGCCGGTAGGGTCAACTACGTTTTCCGTTGGGACGGAGGGTACGTGGATAGTGCCGTCTACGGTGGTAATACGGGCGCCGTGCTCTCCGAGGGTGGTTACCAGGGCGTCGGTGAGTTGCAGGAGGCCAGGTTGGTCTATGCCGGTGCGCTCGGTGATGAGGGCCATTTCGTAGTCGTTTGCGATGAGGAGGTTGCTGTTGCGGATGCAGTTGGTCAGGCCGTCGGCATCCCAGACCGGGAGGGACTGGCCTGGGTCGAAGATAGTGTAAATGCCGGCATTGGCCGCGTCGGCGGTGAAGTTCGCCATATCAGTGAGGTTGCCGGGGCTGACTACGTTGATGGTGTCGGATGGGTTGACCTGAGTGAAGTCAAAGCCGGCGGGGTGTTGCATTGCGCCGGGGTTGAACCCGGTAATTTGGTTGTCGGAGAGATCCGTAACGATGAAAGCCGACGCAGTGGCTTCTTCATCCACGATGCGAATGTCGTCGGTGGGGATGCCGTTGGCGGCGAGGCGAGTGAAGTAGTCGCGGTAGTCATGGCCGATGGCGGCAATCAGCCGCGGGGTTTGGCCGAGCAGAGCCAGCGAGTAAGAGATGTTGCCGGCGGTGCCGCCAAAGTAAGCGTTGAAGCCGTCCACGGTGAAACTGAGGTTTATCTGGTGGACTCGCTCCGGGACAATATGGTCGCCGAAGCGGCCTGGGTAGGTCATGATGCGGTCAATGGCGAGGGAGCCGGAGACAAGAATCTGCATTTGGGGAGTTCCTCTTGGAATTGATGAGCGGTATTGATGTGATGAAGTAGGTTAGCAGCCCCATTTGCCGGCGATTGCGCCGCCGAACTTTACCCGGCTGCCAGAGATGATGTTGTGGGTTGCGGCCTGGCCGGCGTTGATTTCCAGGACGAAACGGGCCGGTTCATTGGAGGGATAACTGGGCAACTCCCCGAGCGGAGTTTTCGGGTCGGGATGTGGCACATTGGCAGCCACGCCGGCGACGGTGCAGTCGGCGCGTATCCACACCATGTCTAGGGAAAAGTTCATGTACGGCATCCAGAAAGAGCGGGCGGCGTCCGCATCGTACACGAAGAGCATACCGTGAGCATCGGAGAGCGACGGGCGGTGAGACAAACCCTGCGCTTTTTCCTCCGGTGTGATGGCCAGGTCGACCTCATATACCATCTCCCTAATATGAACCAGAGGGACCTCGGGCAAGGGCGTTGCTCTTGGAGTTGGCGCCTGAGTTGGCTGCAAGGTGGACATGTTGGTAGGGGACGGGGCAGCCGTAGGAGCGATGGTAGCAGTCGCAGATGCCAGGGTTGCGGTTGGGGCCGGCGCGGCAGTTGCCGTGGGCGGCGACGTGAGCGTAGGCCCCTGAGGTTCGGTCGTTGGGCCGGTGCAGGCGATAGGTGCTAGCAACAGCAGTGCTGCCGTCACCCACAATACTAGCCAAGGTATGGGTTCCCGCTTTCGTGGGAACGACGGAGAAAAGCGGGATGGCGGATATTCCATGATGGCGACGATGCCTAGGCGAGTTCATCGCGGATGTCGGCGATGCGCTGCTGTAGGGAGCGGAGCAGCAAGGCTGGAGGTGGCGGGGCGACGTGAGTGTAGCCGACGCCCAAGGCCTGCAACTCTTTGGCGGACAGAGGGTAGGCCGGGTGGTTCATCGGGATGGATAGTTTAGCGCTGCCGGCCGCCTTGACTTCGGCAGCGAGTTCCTCTAGGCGGGCGCGGATTACGGGGCTTTGAGGGTCGCGGATGCCCATATATTCGGAGAAGTCAGTGGGACCGATGGATACAAGGTCTATGCCGGGGAGTTGAGCAATTTGGCCGATTTCGCTGATGCCCTTTTCGTCTTCGGTCATTACGGAAAGGATAATGTTCTCGTTGGAGGTTCGGGTGTGTTCTTCCCAGCTCACAGTGGCGTAGCGGGCAGCGCGGGTTCCGCCGGCCCCGCCGCGATGGCCCAGAGGGGCGAAACGCACCGCGTCGACGGCGCGTTTCGCGCCCTCAAGTCCGTCAATGTGGGGAATGATTATGCCGTGGGCGCCGGCGTCGAGGAGGCGGAGGATGAGGTTGGCATCGTTGCCGGGAATGCGAATCATGGAAGTTACCCCCACGACATCGGCGGCCATAATCATCTGGGAGACGAGGCCGAGGTCGAAAGTGGTATGTTCCATGTCTATGAAGGCTGCGTCGTATCCGGCCAGTCCGATAATTTCGACAATCTGGGGGTCGGCGAAGGATACGTAAGTGCCCAGGGCGAGGCGGTTTTCGCGCAAGGCGCGCTTGACTTTGGTCTCCTGCATCGGGGCTGGCTCCTTGGATGTGGGTGAAAGTGGGACTAATAATAGCAGATGCGGGGCTGTATGATGGCTGCCTGATTGGGTTGTTGTTGACACTGGAGAAGGGGGCTGATAGGATTTTTCCGTCCGAAGATGGCTTTGCATTTGGAGTTGATGAGACGTGTCCGAACAGATTGAGAATGCTCGCCCCCGAACTAGTCGCCGCCGCTTTCTGGGCCTTCTGGGAATCGGCGTTGCAGGCGCCGCGGTAGTGGGCGGGCTGCTGCCTTTCCTGCGCCGTGGCGATACCGTAGAGGCCGCCAGTGAGTTCCCGGGTCCCGGGTCGATGTTTCACCCGGCCCAGGATCCGCGAACTGACCCGAGGCGGTAGGAAATTCGCAAGTCACAGCGGGTACGTTTGACTCGCGTAACGAGTTGGTGGTCAATATGATTAACCAGAATGCCCTAGACGCGCTTGCACAGCGTGCGCGCCATGCTTTGGAGGCCGACCTGCTGCAAACGGAGGAGGCAGCAAAGCACACCCTCGTATTGCCTTTTCTACAAGCCTTGGGGTACGACCCCTTCGACCCGGAAACCGTCGTGCCTGAGTACACGGCGGACTTCGGTATCAAGGCCGGTGAAAAGGTGGACTACGCTATCATCCAAGATGGCGATTTGAGCAAACCCACCCTGTTGATTGAATGCAAGAAAGTCGGCGACTCTTTGGACCGTGCGCGCGCCTCCCAGCTGGCTCGCTACTTCACGCAGACACCGGCGAGGATAGGCATCCTGACTAACGGCGTTGATTACCACTGTTACAGCGACTTAGACGCCGATAACATAATGGACGAAACGCCTTTCCTTTCGCTGAGCATCCTGGATCTGGACGCCCGGGACATAACGATGCTCAACCACTTGGCCAAAGGGAGCTTCGATATCGACGAAGCCCGCACGGCCGCCAGCAATCTGCGCTACACCAACGGCATGAAAGCCGAATTCGCCAAACTCTACACTAACCCTGATGAAGAGTTTGTTCGTCTCATGGCACGCCGAGTGTTCAACGGTGTTTTGACCGCCGGCCGAGTGGAGCATTTCACAGGTCTAACGAAAGTCGCATTCCAAAGCTTCGTGAACGATAGGCTCAACAGCACGCTACAACGTGCTAGCGACATCGCCAACGAACCGATGCTGGACGTTGAAATCGATGAGACTGAGCCGGAGGGCGATCCAGATGGCATAGAGAATAAAGGCGTCATCACAACCGCGGAGGAGGTGGAGGCTTACGAGCTGGTTCAGACGCTGCTGGCGGATATGGTTGAGCCGGAGAGAATCGTGATGCGGGATACGAAATCATACTGCAACATCCTGTTGGACGACAATCGTAACAAGATAATCGTGCGCCTGCACTTCAATCGCCAGACTGCCAAACAGCTGCGCTGGGTGTACGGATACCACGATAGAGAGCAGGATTCAATCAGCGATGTTAACGACCTGGCCCAGTACGCGGACAAAATGCGGGAGCGTGTAGCAAAGTTTGAGGCCGGCGCCACCAACGTGACTTTGCGCACAACCTAGTACCGCAAAGTAGCATGGGTTCCCACATACGCGGGAACCATTAGGCATTTCGGTCTGCTAACGGCGCCTACCGACGGCCGAATTCCCGTTCCAGCTGGTATTGGGTGAAGTGAATCACGGTAGGGCGGCCGTGAGGACAGTGGTGCGGGTTGTCGGTTTTTTCCAGTTGTCGGATGAGCGCGTCCATTTCTGAGTGGGTGAGGGTGTCGCCGGCGCGGACGGCCCCGTGGCAGGCGATGGTGGCGGCCAAGGCGTCTTCACGTTCCATGACGACCTGCTCGACAGCTACCGCATCGAGCAGGTTGGTGAGGGCTTGCGCCGGGTCAGGATTTCTGCTGGTGGCCAGGGTTGCGGGGACGGCGCGCACCAGCCAGGCATCGCCGCCGAAGGGCTCCAGGTGAAAGCCATAGGCAGCAAGGAGTTCGGTGTACTCTTCCAGAGTGGCGACTTGCGCGGTGGTTAGGTCGGCGGACATAGGGGCGAGCAGAGGCTGAGCTACGCGCTCGTGCTGGCGGGCGCGGATTTGGTCGTACACGATGCACTCGTGGGCCGCGTGTTGGTCAATGAGGTACATACCCTCGCTTCCCTCGGCGACGACGTAGGTTTGACGAATTTGTCCAACGACGCGCAGGCTGGCGAGGACATCGCGCAGCGAGCCGCTGAGCGGAGCCAGGCCGGCAGTGGGTAATGCCAGGTTAGGTGTACGGCCGGCGGGCTGAGGGCTGAACGTCGTATCCGGCGCGGGGCGTAGGTCAGGCGGCGGGGCAGAGATCGTGAAAGGACGAGTGGCGGCGCGCACGGGAGCGTGAGCGACAAGGGCGTCATGAACGGCGCGCTGCACTGCCGAAAAAATGCGGTTTTCGTTGCGGAATCTCACCTCGCGTTTAGTAGGGTGTGAGTTGACGTCAACTTCGGCGGCAGGCAGTTGGAGGTTAATGACGGCCAGAGGATAACGGCGGTCGGGGAGAGTTCCTTGGTAAGCCTGTTCAATAGCGTAGATGATAGAACGGTGATAAATCCAGCGGCGGTTGACCAGCAGGGTGATGTGGGAACGATTATGCCGGTTCAGGTCGGAGGCGCTGGCATATCCGTTGACGGCGATGCTGCCGTCGTCGGCGCAAACGGGAAGCATACGGGCAGTGACATCGCTGCCGTACAGGGAAAGGATGGTGTCCTGTAGGCTGTTGCTGCCGGGGGTGTGAACCTGCTCCCGTCCATCGGCGGTGAGGGTAAAGCTGACGCCGGGCCAAGCCAGGGCATAGCGGGTGACGACCTCCTGAATCCGGGCGGTTTCGGCGGCGGCGGAACGGAGGAAGCGTCGGCGGGCCGGCAGGTTGGCGAAAAGCTCTGCGACCTCAATGGTAGTTCCGACCGGGCAGCCGGCGCTTTGCTGGGTAAGCAGGTCGCCATAGCGGAATTCGATGCGAGCGCCCGCGTCGGCGTCGGCGGTTCTGGTAGTGCAGGAAATTCTGGCCACGGCAGCGATGCTGGGAAGGGCTTCACCACGGAAGCCGAGAGTAGCGACGGTTTCCAGATCGGCGGCTACGGTGAGCTTGCTGGTGGCGTGATGGCGGAAGGCGAGGGAGATTTCGCCCCCGGGTATTCCGCAACCGTCGTCGGTTACGCGGATTGCCGCGACGCCGCCCTCGCGCACTGATATTGCAATGCGGGCGGCGCCGGCGTCCAAGGAGTTTTCAACAAGTTCCTTGACGACCGAAGAAGGTCGCTCTACCACCTCGCCGGCAGCGATTTGGGCGGCGACGTGAGGGGGGAGCTGGAGGATAGGCATAAGTTAGTCCGGGGGTATAGGCCGGAGGCGCCTGCTTTCGGGATACTCCCGAAAGTGGCTGCTCCGAAATGTTCACAACCTGGGTAATACGACTGCCAAACGTCTTCGTCTGGCTCGATGACAACTTTGCGTCCGGCAGGCCCATGGCGCTGCCTCCCCGCTTCCAGTGTAGCGGTATCCGAAAGAGACGGGTTAGAAGAGGGGAATTTTAGTTCCTTTGGCGCGGTACTGGCGGTCTTCGGAGTTGCCGGATTGGGTGAAGTCGCAGATGATGCGGTAGATGCGATCCATTTCATGGTCAACGCTGCGGGAGAAGAAATAAGGCGGAACCCAAACGCCTCCGAAGGCAGCGACGATCTCGGGGTAGTCATCTATGACGAACTCGGGTTCGTAAGGTACTTTCAGCTCTTCCAGGCGCTCGTGGAAATGGTGGGTTGGCTTTTCGTACACGCCACTGACGAACTGACGCAAGTCGTGCTTTGCAATGACTTCCCAGCGTTCGCCCATGCCGGACCAGATGTAGATTTCATGGCCGTCGTCAAGGAGCTTTTGAAAGGTTGCAACGGTGCCGGGACGGAGCGTGTCGTCGAGTCCGAGGATGGTGTAGTCGACGTCAAAAAAGATCTTCATGCGAGAGCCTCGGTAATTGCCTTGACGCTGGCGCCGATTATCAGCCCGTCGCCAAGGCGGACGATGGGGCGGCGAACGAGTCGGGGTTCTTCCAGCATGAGCGACACTTTGCGCTCATCGGAAAGTTCAGCTGGGTTGAGGCCCATCTTTTTCAGGGACGGGCTGCGGCTGGCGAAGATTGCGGCAACGCCGGACTCCCCTACCTCGGCAATGAGGCCGCGTAGTTCGGCCTCGGTGAAGGGTTCTTTGAAGTAGTCGCGTTCTGTTACGGACAGACCGCTTTGCACGAGCAACTCTCGCGCTTTGCGGCAGCTGCTTCAACGGGGCCACCAGTAAATCATAGCGGCGTTGCTCATCTCGTTGTCCTCCGGCTTGCCGTCTTTTGGGCAGCCCTGGTTTCTGGGCGGCGGCGTTGGGCGGCGGTTTGTGTTATTTTATACTGTGAGATGGTATCAATATAGGCCATCGGATGCGAATTTTCTATTAAATGCGCGCGGATACGGAATTTGCCGTGGCATTCACGGCTGCCGGGCCTGTTCCTGCAACTCGTATAGCTTGTTGATGGCTTCCAAGGGCGTCAGGTTGGCAATGTCCAGCTGCTTCAAAGCGTCGCTGAGGGCGTTTTCGTTTGAGCCGAACAAGGGGAGAGTGAGCTGGGGAGATGGGGCGGCGACGTGTTTTTTTCCGGGGCCGGCGCTATCGCTGCGTTCCAAGTCCGTGAGGAGCTCCTGGGCGCGGTTGACCACGGAGGGAGGCATACCGGCGAGCATGGCTACGTGGACGCCATAGGAGCGATCGGCGCCGCCAGGGACGATGCGGTGCAGGAAAGCGATTTGGCCGCCCTCTTCCGACACGGCAACCCGATAGTTACGCACTCCCGGAAGGATCGAGGCTAGCGCGGTAAGTTCGTGGTAGTGGGTGGCGAAGAGGGTTTTGCAGCTGACCTGCGGGTTGTTATGCAAGTGTTCGACTACGGCGCGGGCGATTGAGAGGCCGTCATAAGTGCTGGTGCCGCGTCCGATTTCGTCGAGGACGACCAGTGAGCGCCAGGTAGCCTGGTTGAGGATGGCGGCGGTTTCCACCATTTCGACCATAAAAGTGGATTGACCGGTGGCGAGGTCGTCCTGCAAGCCGACGCGGGTAAAAATGCGGTCGACGAGGCCGATGTCGGCCGCCGCCGCCGGCACAAAGCTGCCTACCTGGGCCATAAGGACGATGATGGCAACCTGGCGGATGAAAGTGGACTTGCCGGCCATATTGGGCCCGGTAATCAGCATAATCTGGGCATCGTCAGAATCGAGCGCAGCGTCGTTGGGGACGAAAGCCCCGGGGCTGAGGACACGCTCGACGACGGGATGACGCCCATCGGAAATGCTGATGGCGTTGCCGTCGTTGAGGGAGGGGCGGACATAACTGTGCCGCACGGCGATATTGGCAAGGCCGGCGAATACGTCGGCCCGGGCCACGGCGGCGGCAAGCCGGGAAATGCTGTCGGCATGGTCGGCAATCTGGCGGCAGACTTGACGGTAGAGGGTGCGCTCGAGTTCCTCCAGGCGTTCGCGAGCATCCAGAGCTTGGCTTTCGTACTCTTTCAGTTCCGGGGTAACGAAGCGCTCTGCCTGAGTCAGGGTTTGGCGTCGCTGGTAGTCGCCGGGCACTGCGTCAAGGTTGGCGCGGCTGACCTCGATATAGTAGCCGAAAACCTGATTGAAGCCGACTTTGAGGCTGCGTATTCCAGTGCGCTCCCGTTCCTGGGATTCCAATTGAGCAATGAAACTGCGAGTATCGCGAGCGAGGGTGCGGATGCGGTCAAGCTCTGAGGAGAAGCCCTCCCGAATGACGCCGCCTTCTCCAGGGTGCGCCGAAGGTTCGGGTGTGATGGCGTTGTCGATGAGAGTGGCAACGTTCGGCAGAGGGCGGAGTTCGCCGGCGAGCCAGGCGATAGCGCCGGCGTTTTCCCCGGATAAAGTTGCGCCCAACTCTGCGGCCGAAGCGAGACTGTGTCGGAGGGCCAGCAGGTCTCTCGGAGCGGCGGTTTGGGACTGGATGCGGGTAAGAATACGTTCGAGGTCGGAGATTTGGGACAGGGCGGCAACGGCCTGCTCACGGCCTAGGGCGTCGCCGACAAAAAACTGCACGGCGTCCAATCGGCTTTCCAGGCGCGCCAAATCTAGCAAAGGCCGTCCCAGCCAACGACGGAGCAGCCGCGCGCCCATAGCCGTGCGGGTGTCGTCCAGAGAGGCCAGCAGAGACCAGTCGCGGCTTTCCCAACGGCCGGCTGTGAAAAGTTCCAGGTTGCGCCGGGTTTGAGGGTCGAGGGTCATGTAGGCGTCGGTTTGATACAGCGACGGGGGCGCCAGCCGGGGATGCTCACCCTGCCAGGCGTAGCGCAGATAATCGATGACCGCGCCGGCGGCGCGCACAGCCAGAGGGATGGAACTTGCGCCTTGCGACTCCAGGCCGTAGGCTTCCAAAGAGAGGACACCGTAGTAGTCCAGCAGGGCGCGACGGGCCAAGTCGGGATTGAAGGCGGCAGCGTCCAGGTTAGTTACAATTGCTTGGACGCTGTCGGTGCTGGAAAAATCGGGCAGTTTCTCGTTGGGAGAAAGCAGTATTTCCGAGGGTTGGAGACGAGCAAGTTCCAGAGGCAATTGTTCAGCGGGAATCTGCGCGACTGCGAATTCGCCGGTAGTAACGTCAACATAGGCGAGGCCAGCCTGAGCGTCTTGAAGACATAGAGCTGCGAGGTAGTTGTTGGCGCTCTGGTCTAGGAGGGCGGACTCGAGGACGGTTCCGGGGGTAACAACGCGGACGACGCCGCGCTCAACGAGGCCTTTGGACAGGGCAGGGTCGCTGAGCTGCTCACAGATGGCAACTTTGTGTCCCTGCTTGATGAGGCGAGCGAGGTTGGCGTCGAGAGACACCGCGGGGACGCCGGCCATTGGGACGCGGGCGCCCTTGCCCATGCTCCGGGCGGTGAGGGCGATTTCGAGCGCGGCGGCGAGGGCGTGGGCATCGTCGTCGAAGCACTCGTAGAAGTCGCCCATCCGGAAGAGGAGGATAGCATCCGGGTAGGAGTGCTTGATGGTGAGGTACTGGCGGCGGACAGGCGTGAGGCGCGCGCCGGGGGAAATGGTCGACATGGGGTGATTTTACCCCATCCGGAGGACGGGCTGCAGGGAGGTGCTACTCCTTCCAGAAACGCTCCTCGTCCCAACGCCAGCCTTGGACAGTGACGATTTCCCGGCTGGCCTCAATCATTCCGGGATGTCCGCAGCCGTAAATCAGAGTGCTGTTCCGGTTGAGGTTGAACTTGTCCAGGTATTTGGCGACGATGTTGTTCAGCCGGCCGGTTTCTCCTTGCCAGGAGGCGTTGCGAGGTTCCGCTGGACGGCTGACGGAGGGTATGAAGGTGACGGTCTCCGGGTGGGCGCTGGCGAGGCGGGACAGTTCCCGGTCATAGACGAACTCGTCCTGGTAGGACGCGCCTTCCAAAATGTAAAAGTGGTGTCCGGAACCGTTGTGGTGGAGATAGTTGCGAGCCATGCTGACGAAGGGTGCCACGCCGGTTACGGTGCCGAGCATGAGGTGATGGGTAACAGACCGGTCCATCAGGAAAATGCCCTTGGCGCGGGGGCGAATTGACATGGTATCGCCAACTTTCATGCGCCACATTTTGGGCGTCAGCTCTCCGTCAGGGACCAGCTCTACGAAAATCTCCAGCAGCGGTTCGTGAGGCGCGGACGCAATGGAGTAAGCGCGCTCAATGCCGTCGCTCCCCAAAGTGCAATACTGGCCGGGCTTGAAGTTGAAGTCAAAACCCACGGGTTCCATCTTTATGACCATGAGGTCGTCGGTGTAATCGATACGCTCTACCAGGCGGGCCCGGGGGAGTTTGGCGGTTCTGTCAGTGGCTGCGACGGAAGATTGAAGGGTGGTCATTTTTACTCCGTATCAAATTAGGGTATGACGCGACCACCATACCCCGCAAGTTTTACGCCGGTATTACGGCTTTCGTTATCCGTTGAGCGGTTCCACGCGGCAGGGTTCTACGAGGAGGCCGGGGACGCGGGCCATGGGGTTGATGTCCTCGGACATTTGCAGTTCTACGGCAAGTTGGCCGAAAAGGGTGGTGACAGCGACTACGCCCGGCGGTACAGCGTCGTCCAGCGCGGCCAAGCCGGCGATGCGGGCGCCAGCGGTAGCTACTGCGACGGGCTCGCCTTGAGAGATGGACCAGGTAGCAGCGTCCGCCGGATTCAGCTGCACCCATTCGTCGCGGACGATGTGGTTCAGGTCGCCCGCTGCGATGCCGGCCTCCCGCTCGCTTTGCAGAAGTACCCGTCCGGGAGCCAGGAGTGCTGGAAACTCGGGATGGTCGGGCCAATCAATCTTGCGGAATCGTGGCGCCACGGGCTCTGCCTTGCCGTTGGGGAATCCGTTGGCATAGAGTATCGGCGACGATGGGTTGTCCGGGCCTGAGCAGGGCCACTGGATGCCCCTCTCTTCCCTGGATGTGTAGAGGATCTGAGTGGGCCGGGGAGACTCTACTCCGGTCTGCATCACTAAGGCCGATTCCCGGGCGATGCGGTCGTAGCTGACGCCGCCGTAGTTGGCGGTGATGGCGGCAATTTCATCCATCAGGGCGGAAGGGTTATCGTAGCTGATGCCGTCGATGCCCAGGCGCTGGGCCAGCTGGGCATAGACCCACCCCTCGGGCCTGGCGTCGCTATTTTTGACGGAGACGGCAGGACGGATACGCTGGATGCGACGCTCCAAGTTGGTGAAGGTGCCGTCCTTTTCCGCGAAGGTAACGCGCGGTAGTACGACGTCGGCGATTTGGGCCGCGGGAGTCAGGAAAGTGTCCATTACGGCCAGAAAATCCAGCCGTTCCATGGCGGCGAGAGCGTCGCCGAGGAGACCGTTGGTGAAGTTTGGACTGTCGCCAACGACCAGCATAGAGGCTATGTCGCCGGATGCGGCGGAGGCCAGAATACCGGAGATGCCCATGCTCCGTTGGGGAGGAGGCAGCGTGACGCCCCAGAATTTCTCGACACGGGCGCGGTTATCGTCATCAAAGATGGGGCCGCCACCGGGAAGGCGGTTGGGTACGCAACCGATGTCCGTAGCTCCTTGGGTGTTCGCTCCGTGCCGCATTGGGAAAAGGCCCCCGGCGGGCTGTCCAACGTTGTGAGTGAGGAGAGCAAGATCGCAGAGGGCGACGATGCAATCGCGGGTAATTTCGTCGGGGACGTTGTCGAGCCCGTACACGATGGCGGAATTGCCGGCGGTAGCGTAGAGACGGGCAGCATTGACGATATGGTCTTTGGCGACCCCGGTTGAGGCAATGGCCGCGTCGTCAATGCGCTCGAGTTCGTAAGCGAGGGTGTCATAATCTTCAACATGCAAGGCAAGCCACTGGGCATCAATCAAGCCTTCTGCCAGCACGACCTTGAGAATGGCACCGATGAGCAGCAGTTCTGCTCCTGGAATGGGACGGAGCCACAATTTGGCGTAGCGGGTCAGCTCCACCTCCCTGCTGTCTATGACTATGAGAGGAACGCCGGCCCGTACGGCTTGCTTGATGGGAACGCCGACCACGTTGTGGCTTTCGGTGAGGTTGGTGTTGAAGACGAGGATGCAGTCGGAGTTTTTCAGGTCCCAGATAGAGTTGGTGGCGCCGGGGTAGCCGAGCACGTCTTCCAGGCCGCGGCTCAAATCAGGATGCACGTTGCCGGAATGGTCCAGGTTATGGGTGTTCATCCCGATGTGCGCAAATTTCTGGGCAAGGTAGAACTCTTCGTTGGTGCTGTCGGAGGCGGCAATGAGGGCAAAGCCGTTGCCAGACTGGTGGGGGCGGAGTTTTTCGGCAACGAGGTCAAGGGCTTCGTCCCAGGTAGCGGGTTCGAGGACGCCGTTGCGCCGAATCAATGGGCGACGGAGGCGCTGGCCGGCCGTAAGGTGGCTCATGCCGAACTTGCCCTTGTAGCACGCCTGACCCCGGTTCACAGGGGAATTGTACTCGGGTATGGCGCGGATGACTCGGCCTTGCTGGTTGATTTCCAGGTTAATCTGGCAACCGACGGTGCAGTGGGTGCATATGGTGCGCTGGACGCTGGACGCTTTTTCCCATTTGTTTTCACGTTCGGTAAGGGCGCCCACGGGGCAGACATCTATGCAGGCTCCGCAGAACTCGCAGCCGGACTCCAGTAGGGAGGTTCCGAAGGAAGTGCCAACCAGAGCCTTGCCGGAACGCTCGGTGAAGCATATGGCGTTGTCTCCGCGCACTTCTTCACAGGCGCGGACGCAGCGGCCGCAGGTGATGCAGAGGTTGTAGTCGCGGTCGTAAAAGGGGTCGCTGACTTCCAAGGGGATGTCGCGGTACATATAGGTCATGGGAGATTCAAGTTCCATGCCGAGATACCGCACAGTGTCCTTAAATTCGCAGCGCTCGTTCTTCGGGCAGGTGATGCAGCGGTCGTTGACCGAGACATGACGGAGGCAAACGTCGCTAGGGCCGCAGATGTCAACACGATGGCAGGTGAGGCAACCGTTGGGGTGCTCGGCGATGAGCATTTGCATTACGGAGCGGCGGAGGTCGTTGATGTCGGGGGTTTCGCTCCAAACGGTCATGCCGTCGGTTGCGGCCAGGGTGCAAGCGGCGGGGAACCCGGGTATCCGACCGCGTTCGTTTTCGGCGACGACTACGCACATCCGGCAGGCCGCGTAAGGCTTCATGCCGGAATGGTAGCAGAGGTAGGGTACATAGACGCCGGCGTCTATGGCGGCTTCGAGAACCATTTTGCCGGGCTGTGTCTTGATTTCCACCCCGTCGATGGAGATGGTAATGTCGTCAGGCATGGCGGCTCCTGGCGTGGAGAATAGCGACGCGCGCTAGCGGCGGGTGAGGCGGGGGGAGATAAGGAGTTCGGGGCAGTTGCCGGTATGTCGCTTTTCACGGATGTGGGCTTCGAATTCATGGCCGAAATAACGCAAAGCGGATGATACGGGGTTGAAACCGAGCTGGCCGTGTCCGCAGAGAGAGCCGGCCTGCATATTTTCGCCGATGCTGCGCATCAGGGCCAGGTCTTCGTGCGCCCCTTCTAGTCTGCTGATGCGTTCCAGGATTTCCAGAAGGTGACTCATGCCCATGCGGCAGGGAAAACACTTGCCGCAGGATTCGTACTGACAGAAGGCGATGAGATTGCGGGTGAGGTCAACGGCGCATGTGTCTTCGTCACAGACGATGATTCCACCGGAGCCGAGGATGGCTCCGGCGGCGCGGAATACGTCGAAATCCAGCACGAGGTCCAGGTTGGCGTCGCTGGCGGAAAGGACGCCGCCAAGAGGGCCGCCGGTTTGGAGGAGTTTCATCTGCTTGCCGTTAGGTACGCCGCCGGCCATGTCAAAGAGGACTTGTCTCAGGGTCATGCCGAGGGGAACCTCGAGCAGACCGGTGTAGGTAATATCGCCGGAGAGGCAGAGAATTGCGGTGCCGCTGCTCCCGTTGATGCCACGCTCGCGGTCGGCGGGGGTGCCAATGCCGGCGAACCATTGGCCGCCGCGGGCGATGATTTCGGGAACGTAGGCCAGGGTCTTGACGTTGTTGATGTTGGAAGGCTGTCCAAAAACCCCAACCTGGGCCGGGAAGGGCGGGCGATAACGGGGCATTGAACGCTTGCCCTCGATGGCTTCCATGAGCGCCGTCTCTTCGCCGGACACATAGGAGTCGCCGGTGAGGGCAACCTCGACGTCAAAGGAAAAGCCGCTGCCCAAAATGTTGCTGCCCAGCAGTCCCAGTTCGTAAGCCTGCTCAATGACGGCGCGGGTGCGATCGATGGGCTGGCTGTGACCGTGGCGAATGAAAATGTAACCTCGGTTGGCATTGCAGGCGTAGCCGGCGATGGTGATGCCTTCAACAACAGTGCCTGGGTCGCTTTCCAGGATTCCGCGGTCATTGAAGGCGCCGGGGTCGCCTTCTTCGCAATTGCAAAGGATGTACTTGTTGGGGTCAGGATTGCCGGCAAGAAATCCCCACTTGATGCCGGCCGGGAAAGCGGCGCCGCCCCGTCCGCGCAGACCGGAGGCGACTACTTCCTGGCGGACCTCGTCGGGCGTCATCGAGGCTAGGGCCTGGTTCAGGGCGGCGTAGCCCCCGTTGGCGATGTACTGGTAAATATCGGAAGGGTCGATGTGGCCAGCGTTGCGCAGGGCAATGCGCTGCTGCTGGGCCAGCATGGGGTGGTCATTGAGATTGGGGATTCCGGCGGGAGCAGAGTTGCCTTCGCCGAGATAACCGATGGCGTGTTCAGGCAAAGGGTTGCCGTCGCCCACGTGCTGAGCGACGATGCGCCGGGCAAGTTCCGGGGTAACCTCCCGGTAGAAGATGCGGGGGCCGCCAGGCGCTTGTACATCAAGCAACGGCTCAGCGAAGCACAGACCCAGGGTGCCAACTTCGGAGAAGTTGGCGGATATGTCGTCATGGGCCAGAGACTCGCGGACGGCGGCGATGACCTCAAAGGCGCCGGCGGCTTCTCCGGCGAGGCCGGCGCCAACTCGGATCCAGGGGCGGTCGCCGTTGGTTAGCGACTGCCAGCGGCGGCGGGCTTCATCCAGAATGGCGTTGAAATCGGTGGAGGTTTGAGTGCTCACGGTCGCGGTCGGGTCAATCAATGTGCAACGGCTGTGGATTGCAATGCGGCGGCAATTCGGGCGCGGGCGGATTCCGGGGTAATACGGCCGGCGAGATGATGGTCAATAGCAATTACAGGGGCGTGAGCGCAGGCGCCGAGGCAGGTATTGTAACGCAAGGTGGCTTTGCCAGCGGGAGTATCGCCCTCGTCCGATAAGCTCATTGTCTCCTGAACTGCCGCGATAATGGCGGTAGCTCCCATGACGTGGCAAGAAGGGCCCCAGCAGACTTCAATGCGGCGCTCGGTGGGCGGCTCGAAGCGAAAGTTGGGGTAAAAAGTGGCGACTGCCCAGACGTCGTTGACGGTGGCATCCATGCGCAGCGCGACCGCTTCTACAGCTTCTTTGGGGATGTAACCGATAACGTCCTCTATGGCGAGCAGAGAGGAGAGGACGGTTACGGTGGATTGGGGCTGATTGTTGACGGCGTCGCTGATTAGTGAGCGGGTGGCGTCGTCCATCATATGCAGTCCGTTGGTTTGTGAAAATCGGTACAAGGCAAATTGCCGGTGTCAGTCTAGCACAGGGAGAATGGAGGGGCAATGACAAAGAGCCGTGTCAGAGGAGGGCGCTGCTCTATTCAATCCTGATTGGCGGCGCGGTTTTCCAGGGCTTTGTCCATTACGCGCTGAAAGACTTCGTAAGGCTGGGCGCCGGAGAAGAGTAGGTTGTCGAATACGAAGGTAGGGATGCCTCGGATGCCGTGCCCAAGAGCCCCATGATACTGGTCGATGACGCGCTGGGCGTAATGGCCGCATTCCACGAGCTCTTTAAGCTCGGCGCCGTTGAGACCTACCGAGGAACCGATAGCCGCCAGCACGGAGAGGTCGCCGAGGTCGGCGCGCTGGTCCCAGTAGGCTGCGTAGGCGGCGCGATGGAATTCGAGAAACTTGCCGTGCTGCTGGGCGTACTCGGTCGCCTGGAGTGAGTAGAGGCTGTTGGGAGTGTGGCGTGGCGGGCGCATGACAATTTTGGCTTCGCGGGCGTAGGAGCGAATAGGGTCGGCCAGTTCATCGTCGGTTTCCCCGGGCCGGGGTTCGCGGACCCGACCCTCCTGTGGAGTGTCAGGGCGGAGGAGGTAGGCGCGGCCTTCCACGATGATGTCGTATTCTTCCGCCAGTCTGTCGACTCGTTCCAGGCCGACGTAACACCAGGGTCAAATATAGTCGTACCAAACGATGACGCGCACTGGGTTGGGGTCGTTGGGGTGGGTTTGGGCAGGGGGCTGGTTAGTGGTCATGGCGGGCCTCCGGCGATAATATCGGATAGAGATAGAGTGTGCATTTAGGCAGTCAGCAGGATTGCAAGCGATCAAGAAGGGGGTAGAGTCCGGCGAGGCTGTTGATGTGGTGGCAATCTGGAACGTCGGTGTGGAAACCGCCCCGGTCTATGAGGACGGGATGGAGGCCGGCGTCGCGGGCGCCCTGGACATCGGAGCGGGGCTGGTCGCCGACGTGCATGGCATGGTGTGGCAACACGGCCATGCGCTTCAGGCCGGCAGCAAAGATAGCGTTGGCAGGCTTTTCGCCCACTTCCCTGCCGGTGATGCAGAACTCCAGATATTGGTGAATGCCGAGCTGTCGCGTCAGTTCGTCCATATCTCTGCTCAGGTTCGTAAGGACGGCCAGGCGGTAGCCGCGCGCTTTGAGTTCGGCAAGCACGGGGCGGGTCTCCTCGAAATCAACGAACTCTTTGGGGACTGCAATAGCCATGTCCCAAATCTGTTTGGCCATACGAAGAGAAACGGAAACGCCGGACTCCTCAAGAATGATCTGCTCGTAGCGGGCGAAAAAGGCGTCCCGGTCGGTGGAATCCCTTTCGCCCAGGGGCAATCGGTGGTTTTCTTCGTTGAAGTACAGGTCGGCGATGGCGTAACCCCGGGCCAGCCTTTCGGGGGGAACGCGGATGCCGAGGTTCTGGCAGGCGGCGTGTTGAATTTGCGGCAGGGGCGGCCAGAACCTAACGAGCGTGTTGTAGAAATCGAAGAAAATGGCGTTGATCATTTGATTTGAGTACTGGCGCGAGCAGTGGGTAAAGCGTGAGTGGCGGGCAAAACCCGAGTCAAGGAGTAACTGGCGGAACGCACAGCTACCGAGGTTATCATAGCACAGCGGGCTTATCGGAATTGCCGGCGCTGAGTCTCAATTGCCGCCAGTTCCGACAGGGCTGCCGTTACCGCACAGGGATCATCTAGCTGGTACTGGGCGGCGGATAGAGCATTTGAGGGCCCGACGAAAACTCCGGCGCCGCCTGCTTGCTGGGCTGACCGGAAGGCATCTTCATCGGTAGCGTCGTCGCCGATGTAGATGGGGAAAGCCCTGGGGGATAGACGGCAGCGGATGTAGTTCAGGGCGCGCCCCTTGTGCCAATCGGCCGCAGGTCGCAACTCTATGGCCGACTTGGCGGTCGTGACGCGGCAGAGGCCCCTCTCAACCAGCGGGGCGATTGCTTCTCGAAAGATGGCGACTACCGGCTGATGGTATTTTCCCGGAGTGCGACGGTAATGGACGGTGACGGTGAGCGTTTTATGTTCCACTTGCGCGCCGGGGATGACAGCGAGAGCGGCAGAGAGGCGATGCGCGGCTTGAGCCAGAATTGGAACGGCAGCGGCAGCGACCGGGTGTAGGTAGGTGAGGTTGGGGCCGCGTATTTCCAGCCCGTGATTGCCGGCGTAGGTCAAGCCGGGCAGACCCACGCGGTGGGAAACGTCAGCAAGAGCGCGGCCGCTGACAACGCCAACGGCGTACCCGGGTACGCCGTTCAGGTCGTTGAGCAGGGCGGCGTTGCCGGGGCGGAGAGCGGCGTCTTCCGGGCGGGCTGTAATGTCTGACAGGGTGCCGTCGAAATCGAGGAAAAGCAGGATGGCGGGTTGATGGGCAATCCGGGCCAGTAGGCTGCGCCAATCGGAGCGGGTGAGCATTGGAGACGGGGTTCGGGAGAGTCGCGGGCTAGGCGGTGGAGGCAATGGCCGCTGCGAGACGGGAGTGGTCCGGGGTACTGGCCTGCATTAGGTTCATCATAATGCGGCCAGCCCACTTGTAGATGTTGTTTTCCTGGACGGTGCTGCGCATTTGGCGCATTCTCATTCGACGTTCGGCGTGGCTCATATTGAGGGCCTGGTGAATGGCGTCGGCGAATTGTTCGGTAGCGTAGGGGTTGATTATGAGGGAGTCGGTGAGCTCCTGGGCGGCGCCGGCGAAGGCGCTGAGGATGAGCACGCCGTCCTCATCAACACGGGATGCTACGTATTCTTTGGCAACAAGGTTCATGCCATCGTGGAGGCTGCTTTCGGCGCAGAAGCTCGCGAGGCGGCGGAGGGCGGAGAAAGTCACCGAGGGAAGAGAAGTAGGCCAGTAGAGGATGGGCTGCCAGTCCTCTCCGCCAAAGCGTTGGTTGATGCGGTCAACGGTGGCCTCGATGTCAACGGTCAGCTGCATATAAGAGCCTATGCTGGTGCGGCTGGCCGCGCCTGCTTGGAGGAAGATAAGCCGGCCGCGATACTCGGGCCACTTTTCCAGGAAGCGCTCCACGGCGCGGAGGCGATGGGGTATGCCCTTCGTGTAGTCTTGGCGGTCTATTCCTAATCCGAGGATGCGACCACGGTTGAGGCCGAGCTGGTCGGAGAGGCGACCCATTTCGGCGGCTACTTCGGGGGTGCGGGCTTCGGCGTCGATGCCGCTGAAGTCGATGCTGATGGGAAAAGGGCGGACCAGGGTGGTTTCGCCGCGATAGTCCACAAGGCCATAGTCGGAGTCAATGTGGGCGTCGAGGTTGACGTCGACGCAGTTGATGAAGTTCTGGCAGTCGCCCGAAAGGTGAAAGCCAAGTAGGTCGTTGCCCAACATACCGTCCAGAAGCTCATCTTGCCAGGGACAGATACGAAGGATGTCGGGATTCGGCCAGGGAATGTGCCAGAACTGCCCAATGATGGCGTCCTGGTTAGCTTCGCGGATGTAGCGGGGCAAGAGGGCGAGATGGTAGTCCTGAATCAGGACGATGGCGGGGTCGTTGTGAATTTCGTCGAGGACCAGGCCGGCGAAGCGGCGGTTAACAGACTGGTAGAAATGATAATGCTCGGAGTCGAAGAGAGGCTCCGTGTAAGCGATATGGCAGAGAGGCCAGAGCCCCTCGTTAGCGAAGCCGTAATAGTATCCGGCGTTCTCCTCCTCGCTGAGGTTGAGGAGACGCATATAGTAAGCGGGTTCGTCAGGGGGGACAGAGATACGTCCCTTTGGGTCGGCGGCGGCTTGGTCGCCTTCGCTGCTGCTCTGGGCAATCCAGGCCCCTCCGCAGGCGCGCATTAGGGGGTCGATGGCGGCCGTCAAGCCGCCGGGAGGCATTTGACCTTGCAGTCCGCCTTGTTCATCAAGGCTGAAAACGTAGGGCTGGCGGTTGGAAACGACGACGAGTTTGTAATCGCTCAGTTCCCGCTTGACCAGCCGCTGCAAATCGTCGCCAGTCCACATGGTAGGCGCCCTTCCTTCGTCAGGGTACGGCATCATTTCACACGCGCCAGAATGTGGGCGTCAGCATAAAGCCGTGGCGCCCCATAGTTATGGCGTAGTGGCATAACTATTATAGGGCTGCCGAATTATGGCACAGCGTGAGCGATGGGTCAAATTGGGAGTCCCGTGGACGCCTTTCAATTGTGCCGAGGCGTTGGCGGGGCGGCTCCTCCTTGCAAGCCGTGATGGCTGTTGATGGGTTGCTCTGGCGATGGGTCTATCGTAGTGCGCGGACACCATTGGGTAGCATCGGATTAGCAGTAGGGGGCAGGCCTGCTTCGGGTTTTCGGCGAGAGCAGTGCGAGTGAGACAAGGCCGGGGCGGCTATGCGGCGGTAGAGGGCGGTGATAGAATCGGGGCGTTCACGGGCTTTCTCCGCTGCGGGATTGGCAAATCATGGCTTTAGCGAAGCCCGTAGCGTTTTCAGAATTGACTCAAGCCCGCTCCAACAGCTGCAAGATTAGCGTATTGCCCCATGATAAGACATTGGATTACCTACGATAAGCGCGATGACCGGCGCCCCGGTCGGGCAGATGATGATGGCGACGCCCCGATAGACGGCCCCGGTCGAGCAGACGACGCTGGCGGGTCAAACGATGATGGCGATGGCCGGCGCTGGCGCGTTCCCGGGTGGCTGAAACTCTTACTCGTTGGACTGCTTCTCCTGCTGTTGGCGGGGCTGCTCGCGTATCTGCTGCCGTCCTGCCAGGAAGGGAACGAGTTAATGGCATCCGAGCAGCTCCCACCGCAATCTCCTACGACCGCTGCGCCTTACCCGCCGCAGACGCCGGCCTCCCCTGAACCCATGCACACGCCGGCCTACATTGCTGCTCCTTATCCCACCTTCACGCCAACCGTACCCGCCACACTTTATCCCACCTTCACGCCAACCATACCCGCCACACTTTACCCCACCTTCACGCCAACCATACCCACCACACTTTACCCCACCTTCACGCCAACCGTACCCGCCACACTTTACCCCACCTTCACGCCAACCGTACCCGCCACACCTTACCCCACCTTCACGCCAACCGCGCCAGCAGCAACCGCTACGCCAACAACCACCGCTCCAAAGAAAATCGCTAGTCCAACCCCCACTCCCACCTCCGTGTCGCCCGCAACCCCCACTCCTACCTCCGCGCCCTCTGCAACCCCCACCCCCACCTCCGCGCCCTCTGCAACCCCCACCCCCACCTCCGCGCCCTCTGCAACTCCCACTCCCGCCTCCGCGCCCTCTGCAACCCCCACCCCCACCTCCGCGCCCTCTGCAACTCCCACTCCCGCCTCCGCGCCCTCTGCAACCCCCACCCCCACCTCCGCGCCCTCTGCAACCCCCACCCCCACCTCCGCGCCCTCTGCAACCCCCACGCCTACCTCCGCGCCCTCCGCAACCCCCACTCCCACCCCCGCACCCGCCGCAACTCCCACTCCGACCTCCGCGCCCTCCGCAACCCCCACTCCTACACTCGCGTCCACAGCTACGCCGACACCCACCCCAACGCCCATACCATCTCCGGCGGCTTCCCTAATCCCCATTATGTGCGTAGACCGAGACCGGGCCGCGCTGGTCGCGATTTACAACGCCACCAACGGCCCCAGATGGCACTACCAGAACAATTGGCTCAGTGGTAAACCAACGGGACAATGGCGTGGTGTCGATACTGACGGGAACGGTTGTGTCACCAAATTGTCCCTCGGCTACAGAGGAATGACGGGTCCCCTACCGCCACAGATCGGCGACCTCAGCAGCTTGAGAATGCTGTATCTCGAGAGGAACCGATTGACGAGCATACCGGAGGAGCTGGGCAACCTCCGCAACTTGCAGGAACTGTCAATCCGTGAAAACTGGTTGTCGGGCCCAATACCCAAAGAGCTGGGCAACCTCCGTAACTTGCGATCGTTGGGGCTCTACCGTAATCAACTGTCCGGCCCAATACCGCCGGAGCTGGGCAACCTCCACAACGTGTCGTTCATGCGGCTCGACAGCAACCAGCTGTCGGGCCCGATACCGCCGGAAATGGGGAACCTCCGCAGCCTGTCGTATCTATCCCTCGCCTATAACCAGTTATCGGGCCCAATACCGCCGGAGCTGGGCAACCTCCGCAACTTGGGAACGTTGTGGCTCAACAACAACCGGCTGTCGGGCCAGATACCGCCGGAGCTGGGCAACCTCTCCCAATTAGTGAAGATCCATCTCGACGGTAACCCGTTGTCCGGATGCATGCCGTCTGCCTTGCGTGATCTCAGAGATAATGACTGGCGTAGAATGGGACGGCCGTTCTGCGACTAGACTGACAACGGCCTGCGCCGGTTCAGCCATATCTAGCGAAGGCTGTCAGAATCCGAATTTACGGCCTGCTCCGGGGCCAGGTTCCGGCGGAACTACGGTTGCGGTATGAAGGATGTCGGCGTGAAGGTGTTGCCGGCAAAGCGTCGGCTATGCGGCGACAGAGGCAGTGCTAAAATCAGTGGTGAATTCGGCCATGTTCCCGGGGGCTCCGCCTCCGGCGTCGCCAACTATGGAGTTGATGCTGATATGGAATATCCTGGACTTCCGCCCCATGCTCCCGCCTTGACCGGCTTGCTTGAAGAGGCAGCTGCGCCGGCATCCCGCTTTGAATGGACGCAGCGCAACGAGAGCGCGGAATTAACAGACCGTGCGCGTGGAGTAACGCTGGGGCTGGCCTGCGGAAACCTCTTGGGCTTGCCAGTGGAAAGCGAATGGCATTACGACATCGCGCGTTGGTATCCCGAAGGAGTCCGACACATCGCCCCACACGAAAGGGATAGCGACCTGGACGATGACCTGGCGCAAGCCGTAGAGTTAGCTGAAGCTCTGCTGTCCGGCGACGATTACGTCCCGGAGTTCGCGCGCCGTCTGGTGGACTGGTATCGCTATAATGGCCGCGGCATCGGCCATACTACCCGCCGCGTGCTTCACCGGCTGCACGAAGGATACGGCCACGACGTCTTCGCTCCGGCCCGGCAGGTTTATGAGCAACACCCCATCGCGCCCAACGGTGGCGTGATGCGTTGCGCTCCCGTGGCCATTATACACCGCCGGCGTCCGGAGCGGTTGGTCAGCGCCTCAGCTCTGACTTGCGCGGTTACTCACTATTCCGCCACCTGCCAATGGTCATGCATCATCGTCAACGCCATTATCGCTTCGTTCCTCAACGGCCAGGTGCCTGATCTGCCGGCGATTTACGCCGCCGCCATTGCCGACGGTTGTCCTGACCTGCGCGATATTGCCCATCGGGACGGCATACCTACTGATGCCTTGGACGCGGTGGCAGACGACGAAAACCCGCCGCCGGACGTGTCTTGGCTGCTGGACGGCCACGGGTTAATCGGTCATACGCTGCTGGCGATGCAGTTCGGTCTGTGGGCGGCAACCACGCCGCTGAGCCTTGAGGATGCGCTGGTCGCGTCGGTAGGAGCGGGCGGCGATACGGACACCAACGGAGCCGTGGCCGGAGCCGTGCTCGGCGCCCGCTATGGAGCCTCGGCAGCGCCGGAACGCTGGCAGGACGTTATGCCCCAGCGGCAGCGCATCAGCGGCCTCGCTGATAGCCTGCTGTCCTTATCCTGAGAGCGGGTCAGCTGAAATAGCTTCCCAGCTCAGCCCGGTTCCGCTCCAGCCAGGCTGCGTTCAGCGCAATCCGCTCCAACGCTTGCCGTATCGTCCGTTCCGCGGCCGGTGTGGGGTAGGCTTCGAAAAAGGCGGCCACGTCATCCCGCTGCGCGTTGCTCGTGAAGGCGTTGGTGATGGCTACCAGCCGCATCAACCCGAAGCCGCCGCTGCCGTACCGACGGTCAAATTCGTCCCACCGCTCCTTGAGAAACTTCCACGCCAGGTCGCGGCCTCGGTTGTTCGCGGCCACCGCCGACACCACAAAAATCGTGTCCTGCAACCGCACGTCATCAGTGAGGGAACGGTCAAGGGTCTCTCTCAGCAACTCCGCCTGCTGGAACCGCGCCAGCGACATCAGCAGCCGTATCTTCTCCTCGTGCAGTTCCGCCGCCCGCTCCAGCTCCCAGATCCTGTCGTACAACGCCCGGTCTCCCTCCTGGGCTACCAGGCTGAATACTACGCCGCGCAGGTCAGGCCGCACATTCGCCGGGTCTTGCTGGTAAGCGTCAAACAGCTCTTGAGCCTGTCCGATGACCTCCGCATCCCCATACGCTCCGGCCTGGCTGAGCGTCGTTGAGCGCAGCAGCGAATCCAGGTGTCCCTCGCCCGGCCGCGGTTCCCACCCGGAGCGCTGCGCCGCCGGCCCAAACAGCCGCCGCCCAAAAGCCCGGAAGGATTCCAGGCAAGGCTCCTCTGCAATCAGGCTTTCAATCTCCCGCAGGTTGGTCGCCAGGTCGCTCCAGACTGAGGCGTCGGTTTCGCCCTGATACGCCTCAGCCAGCGACAGGAACCGCCCTATGCCCAGCAGCCCGGCCCGGGCCAGGGCGTAGGCGTCGTTCTGTATGCCCAGCCGGTCGGTGGCCGGCAGCGTCCGCTGGGCGATTGCCGGCCCCAGATTGTCCCAGTCGGCATCGGTGTAATTAACCCGGTAAAATCCGGTCTGGCCGGGGTTCACCTTGAACCATTCCGGTTCCGCCGGCGCCGACACGGCAACGCCGGCGCTGGCCGAACTCACCAGAGCAGCCGTAACTCCCGCCCCCGCCGCGGTTACTTTCAACGGCACCGGCCACACCGCTTCGTCGTCCCCTGCGTCCCCCTTGCCCAGAATGGAGTCAAAAACGAACCGCTGCTGTTTCACCTCTAAGGACAGGCCGTTCTCGGCTGGCGACGCGGCAACGTCCAGCACCGGATAGCCCATCTGCCCCGTCCAGCTGCTCATTATGGTGTTCACCGGCTGGCCGGACGATTCTTCCAACGCCGTCCACAAGTCCGTCGTCCGCGCGTTGGCGTAGGAATGGCGGTTCAAGTAGATGTTCAGCCCTCGGCGGAAGGCGTCCGGCGACAGAAAATCCTCCAGCATCCGCAGCACGGAACCGCCTTTGCTGTAACTGATCGCGTCAAACAGCTGGCTCACCTCGGCCGGGTTCAGCACTTCCTGCTCAATGGGGTGGGAATTCTTCAGGCCGTCTAGGTTGAAAGCCCGGTTGGTGTCCATGTTCACGAACTGGGTCCACATTGACCATTCCGGGAACAGCCAATCCACCGCCTTGGTGCCGACCCAGGTGGCGAAACTCTCGTTGAGCCACAGGTCATCCCACCAATCCATGGTAACTAGGTCGCCGAACCACATATGCGCCATTTCGTGGGCCACGACTTCGGCCACCCGCTGACGGGTGCCTGCTGACGAGTTCTCCGGGTCAACCAGCAGCGCCGTCTCCCGGTAGGTTACGCAGCCCCAGTTCTCCATCGCCCCGGCTGCAAAGTCGGGAATGGCCAGGTGGTCCAGCTTGGGCAGTGGGTAGGGAACGCCGAAGTAGTCATTGAAGAACGACAGCAGCTTTACCGACGTATCCAGCGCGAACTGTCCCTGCGCTTCTTTCCCCCGCGTCGTCCAGATGCCGACCACCGTGCCGTCCGCCGCCTCTTTCTCAATGCGCGTCAGGTCGCCGATTACGTAGGCCAGCAAATACGTTGACATAATCGGCGTGGTGTCGAAAACCACGGTCTTTACGCCCGGCGTCGGCCCCGGCCGCTCTTCAATGATCGGCGTGTTGGACACCGCCGCCATTTCCGCCGGCACATTCAGCGTAACCTGAAACGTCGCTTTCACCGCCGGCTCATCCCAGCACGGCAGCGACCGTCGTGCGTCCGTAGCCTCAAACTGCGTGGTGGCCAGATAGGCCGTTTCTCCTTCCGGGTTGGTGTACTGGCTGCGATAGAATCCCCGCAGCTTGTCGTTCAGCTCGCCGGTGAACGACATCCGCAGGCGCTGATTGCCAATCAGTCCGCCGGCCGCCGTTTCATCTATGACGGACGTACCCGCAATGCTGATACTTGCGGTTTCGGCATCCTTGTCGTAAGCAATGCCGGTCGCTTGCCTGCTGTGCTCACCATCCGCATCCCTCCAACTCACCGTGGCCGAGTGAATCTCAATCTCCGCGCAATTCAGCACGATTTCCGTCGTGCCCGGTTCCATCCGAATCGCGATGTCCACTTCGCCGTCAAAAGTAAAATCGTCGAAGTCAGGGGTCAGCGTCAGGTCATAATGAACCGGACGAACGTTATTTGGCAAAATGGCGGCGTCAGCGGATGGCATCGGGCTTTCCTCCGGAAAGTGCTGGTCAGGGTTCAAGCGGCTCCCGGTCAGTCGGAAACCGCTGCTAGTTTATCACACGATTTCTCAGAATTTAGCCGAACTCCGCGCTTCTCGTAACTGCGGCGGCAATACGCGCGGAAGTGCGGGAGTACAGTCGCCGCTCCCAACCACTCCGGAAACATAGCGTACTCCAATAAAACAGCGATGCCTGCGGTTGAAATACAACGGGAGCCGACCTGAAAGTCGGCTCCCGTCGTTGGGAGGCCTCCGCCTCTCGCTAGGGCATCATTCCCCGTCGTCGTCCACGATAACGACCCGGATGCTATGCTTCTTGCCGGTGCGGGATATCTTTACTCTGTCGTCGGAGGAGATATCGGTCCCTCTGATTTCCTGTACCCTCAGTCTGACGACTTCGTTGTCCTCGTCTGTGGTGTCGCCCACAATCTTGAGGTTGAGCGTCTTGCTAAGATCGGCGCCGCTGGCGTTGGCGGCCCAAGTCAGGGTCAGGTGCATGTAGTGGAAAGCCCGGTTGGCGCGGGCATTTTTCCGTCCCTGCACTTCCCTGTCATTCGGCTTCTGGAACATGAACCGCACGTTCACATCTGCGCTGGGCCTGCCGGTCAGCCTTACCTGGATGGGAACCGTCGTGATTCCGGAATCGCCCTCGGTAACGTTGATGGTATTCTGCAGGCCTTTGGAGTTGCCGTACACCGTACCGTCTTTGACGACTTCTACGAAGATGACGTCCCTGACTTCCTGGTCAACCTGAACTTGAACCTTGGTTATTTCGCCGGCGCCTAGCGTGTTGGCCGCCCCTACCCGGTACTCTATCCACTGGCCGTCCCGGCCCAAGGCATCGCTGGTGCCCGCAATTATGCCGGTGGTATGGGTCAGGTCGGTCATATCGGTTTCCTCACCGTTCTTCCACACCCCGTTGTCTGAGCCTACCTTGTAGTTGACCTCTTGGGCCAGGGAGGTGCTGATTGTATTGTCGTTTCCGCCGCTCATAATCTCCAGGTCGTAGCCGGTGACGGGTCTGCCCCCGTCATCCGCCGGCGGATCCCAGGTTACGGAGATGACCGCCTGGTCGTAGCCATCGCCGCTTTCCGCTGCCGGTATCCACCCGGTTTGCTTTGCCGCCAGGTTTCGTACCGGGCCCGGCACGGTATGCTCTTCAACCTGAATTTGAACCTTGGTTATTTCGCCGGCGCCTAGCGTGTTGGCCGCCCCTATCCGGTACTCCAGCCACTGGCCCTCCCGGCCTAATACAACAGTACCGCCAGGCCGGCCCGTCGTATGGGTCAAGTCCGTCATATCGGTTTCCAGATTGTTCTTCCAGACCCCGTTGTCTGAGCCGAACTTGTAGTTGACCATCGATATCAGGGGGCCGATGGTATTGCCGTTGCCGCCGCGCAGAATCTCCATGTCGTAGCCGATGATGGGTCTGCCCCCGTCATCTGCCGGCGTATCCCAGGTTACGTAGATGACCGCCTGCTTGTAGCCTCTGTCCGCTCCGCTTTCGGCAGCCGATAGCCACCCGGTTTGCTTTGCCGCCAGGTTTCCTACCGGGCCCGGCACGGTATGCTCTTCAACCTGGATTTGAACCTTTTTTATTTCGCCGGCCCCTAGCTCGTTGGCCGCCCCTATCCGGTACTCCAGCCACTGGCCCTCCCGGCCTAATACAATAGTACCGCCAGGCCGGCCCGTCGTATGGGTCAAGTCCGTCCAATCGGCTTCCCTATCGTTCTTCCAGACCCCGTTTGCCGAGCCGAACTTGAGGTTGATCATCTGGATCAGGGGGCCGATGGTATTGCCGTTTCCGCCGCGCATAATCTCCACGTCGTAGCCGATGATGGGACTGCCCCCGTCATCTGCCGGCGGCTCCCAGGTTACGTAGATGACTGCCCGCTTGTAGCCTCTGTCCGCTCCGCTTTCGGCTGCCGATATCCACCCGGTTTGCTTTGCCGCCAGATTTAGTACCGGGCCCGGCACGGTCGCCGTCGGCGTGCTGGTAGGACTCTCCACTTGTTGCATTGGCGCTTGATCCTCAGCCCCCCCCCCCGTGGGCGCGTTGGAGCTCTGGGCCTGCGCAGTGGCGGCTACAACCATGGTCGCTATGGCCACCATGGCTATCGCAGCCACCAAAAGCCATTTCAGAGCTATGCCTCTCTGCAATGAGAAGCCGGGTGTTATTCCGTGCATTGTTTTCTCCTGAGCGCCATTTACCGGCTACTACCTGCCGGCAGCGCCAGGCTACCTTATAAGACTTCCGGGCAACAACGTCAATACCGCCGGCGAACTGGTATTCCCGGAATCACGATTTCTCAGAATTTAGCTGAACTCGGCGTTTTTCGTAAATTGCAGCGGCAATACTCGCAGGAGTATAGTTGCCACTCCCTACTACTCCGGAAACAGGCCCGAAGGCTGACCCCGGAAGCTAACCAAGTATAAGGAAGAGCTACACCAATGACAATTAGAAACAGCCCCAATGTGAGCAGAATGATACGATCAGCGCCCGTGGCGGCCGCCTTGGCCTTCATCGGTGCCCTGGTCATTTTCGGCGCCCTGGCTTTGCCCGGCGCCGACACGGCCCACGCTCAGGGTGAAGGGAACGCGGGGTTCATAACGCGCCCCACTACTGCGCCGGCGGCTCCAACTTTGACGGCGCGCAACATGGCGATAGTGGTGAACATTCCGGCTCCTGCCACTGACGCCGTATTAGGCAGTCCCGATTACACCGGTTTCAACGTACAGTACAAGAAAACCGACGCTGCCGATAGCGACTGGATGGACTTTAACGGAAAGGTCACGGTGAACACCCGCAACCTTTCCGGGGCCGCCCTGATTACCGGTTTGGAGAACGGCTCCGCCTACCACGCCCGGGTTCGCGTCACGCGCGGCGATGATACCGGGCCCTGGAGCCTTTCTTCAGCGGCGGCGACGCCGACGGCCAGCCTGCCCGGCAAGGTTCGGAATCTAAAAGCCGTTCAAACCGATTACCTGAAAGCAGCGGACCGTCCCAATAGCAACAAGGCCCGCGTGTATATCCCAGTTTCCTGGGACCCGCCGGCGGATGATGGCGGTAGCCCGGTTACCAGCTACAAGTTCGAGACGTTCAGAGGCGGTACCGGAAACGCCATCAGCTCCAACCCGACCAAGATCAAAAGCCGTTCATACGACCAACGGAAGCGCGCCCGCGTAGAAGTTCGTCTGTCCGGCGCCCCCGCCGACCATAATCGCTGGATTAGATTTAAAGTGGCAGCTAACAATGCTGTCGGTACCGGCGAAGCGGCAGTGGTAGAAATCCGTATCGACGCCGATGCAGAACCGAAAACCGATGAGATAGGATTCCGTGGCATGATTAGCTCGGACAGCGCCTGGCCCAGTGGAGCCCCCCAGTTCACGGTGAAAATAAAAGACCTGAAGACTTCCCTGCCGGGGGGAGCCAGCGTCGTGCTCTTTCTGGAAGACGACTTCCAGGTTCCCGATTCCATCCCGGCTAGTTCGATCTATTTCGTCGCCAACGACCCCACCACCGTCGCCACCGGCAACGGCGCCCCGGTGTACGCCACATTGCTGCCGGTGATTGAAACCGACGATTACTTTGACGACGACAAGGACGACATCAGCATCCGGGTTCAAATTCCCGATATGTGCCTCGGAAACTCAGACGCCTGCGCCGGCCATAACCCGCCCATCATTGGCCAGAACCTGACCATGGTCATCATGAGCAGCTCAGGCATCAAGAACCCCTCCGAAGCGGGGATGCACTCCGTCGCCTTTGATGTGCTGGGCTTTAACGATCCTCTCCCCGGCTGGATAAACCGGCTCAGTTATCCCGGCGGCACTGAACGCAGCGCCGCCGGGCGTACTATCGGCAACGCTTTGGGCGTATCCGTGCGCACGGCCGCCAAAATCTCGCTGTCCGAAGTGGACGGCGGGCGCGGCGACCAGCTGACCGTCACCGGCTACGGCTTCAACGACGGCGTCACCGCCGACGCTTACGTCAACCAGCGCAAGGCCGCTGAGTTCGCCGTAGCCAAGTGGTGGAACACCCTGAACTGCGACGGCATGAAAGACGCCATAGGCGGCGGCCAGGATTCCTGCTTCAACTACGCCCTGGACACCGACGGGATGACCTACACCATAGCCGACCGGAATCAGGCGGCCAGCGATGACGTCTTTAAGAAGCGCTTGTGTGATGTGGGCATTATCCGCGCCGGCAAACGAGTAGGCAGCGCCATCGTCGGCAGCGATAACAAGGTAGCCATTACCTTTGAGGTTACCGTGCCGGCGTTCAAGCCGGGCAATGACAACCTCATTTGCGTGATGGATGGCGATGGACGGCGTTCGCGCGACGATATTGAGGACTTCGAGCTGACGCCGTCCATCAGCGTACTGCCCGCTGCGGCTCGGGCCGGCGAGCCCGTCGCCATCCTCGCCCAGGACATCCCCACTGCCGGGGCGTGCCTCACAGAGTTGAAACTGGCCGGCAAGGCCGTGCCCCCCGCCGGCATCAGGCAAAGCTGCTCCGGCTTGCCCACCTTCGACCTGCCCCCGATGCTCGGCGGCAAGCCCTTGGGCGGCACTGTGCGGGTGGATGCGGTGTTCGGGAGCCAATCCGCGGACAGCAAAGTAACCATCCTGCCCCTGGAGCTGAACGTCAGCAAGAAAGAAGTCAGGCCCAACGAGACGCTTATCATCACCGGCCACGGCTTCGGCAGCAATACCGGCAACGCCATCATGGCCGAGAACATCACTATCGACGGCGCGCCTCTACACGTGCGCCGGAATATGGTGAACCACGACGGAGAGGTAGCCGTGTCCGACGCTGGACGATTCGTCGTCGCCGTAGCCCTGTGGCCAGCCTCCGCCGGCGCCTCCAACCCGGCGCTGACGCCCGGCGTTCACACCATCAAAGTCATCGACAACGCCGGCTTCACGGGCAACGTCAAAATCACTATACCGGAGCCGACCGTCAAGGTAACGCCGGCAGTGGCCGGGCCTCGCGACACCGTAACCATCTCAGGCGAGAACTGGCCGATGGATAACTCGGACAGCGCCAGCGTCATTGAAGCCATCACGATCAAAGTAGCCGACGGCGAACGAGAACGAGAGTACAGCCACTACCCCGACGGTTCCGGCCGCTGGTCCATAGCGCATCGGGTCAGCGATTCCGCGACCATCCCGTCCACCAGCAATATTGAGGCCAAGTACGCTGGCCTGGTGAAGCTGGGTTCATACCGGATACCGGCGGCCATCATCAGCGTGAATCCCGGCAAAGGGAAACATGGCGACAGTATCACGCTGTCGGCGGATAGAATGCCGGTGCACGCCCGCATTAGCCGAATCGAAATCGGAGGCAGGGACGTGAAGCCAGCCGGCGCGCCCGGCACCGATCGCGACGGCAGCGTTACGGTGAACGGCGTCATCATCCCCGGTCTGGATCCCGGCACGTACAGCGTGCTGCTGGAGGTTGCGGGAACGATAGCCATCGGCAGCCTGGAAATCCTTACCGATGGACCCTTCGGCCCCGGTGTCCCCGTGGGCCAAGCCCTGGCTAGCTTGGGCGACAACTTGGCGGCCGTCTTCTACTACGACGGCGTGAGCAAGACGTGGCTCTTCTACGACCCGCGTCCGGAGTTCGCGGAACTCAACACTCTCACCGATCTGGTTGCCGACCAACCCTACTGGATATTGGTGAACGACCCCGTTGTGGACGTGGCGCTGGGCGGCAAGAGCCGTAGATTCACCTGCAACAGCGGCAACTGCTGGAACCTGATGATCTGGTAGCGGACTGGAAGCCGGAAGTTCGCTGACTGGCAGTGCTATAATGCTTGCGCCGCTTTGCAATTTGCCGAGGGCGAACTGGGGTGAACCGCCCCGGCCGTCCCGGTTTGAGGAGGAACTAAATTGCCCGCCCGCACCATGTTCGAGAAAATTTGGGATGCCCACGTGGTTCACGAAGAACCGGGGCAGCCCTCCCTCATCTATATCGACCTCCACCTGGTCCACGAAGTAACCTCGCCCCAGGCCTTTGACGGCCTGCGCATGGCCGGCCGCAAGGTGCGCCGTCCCGACCTCACCGTCGCCACCGCCGACCACAACACCCCCACTTGGGAACTCACCCGCCCGGTCGAAGACCAAATTTCCAAAGCCCAGCTGGACGCCCTCGACCGCAACGCCGCCGAGTTCGGCCTTCCCTTCTACTACGACCGCTTCAGCGAAAACCAGGGCATCGTACACGTCATCGGCCCCGATTTGGGCTACACCTTGCCCGGCAAAACCGTTGTCTGCGGCGACAGCCACACCTCAACCCACGGCGCCCTCGGCTGCTTCGCCGTAGGCATCGGTACCTCCGAAGTCGAGCACGTGCTGGCCACTCAAACCCTCCGCCAGTTCAAGCCCAACACTATGGAAGTCCGCGTTGACGGCCAGCTGCCCAACGGCGTATCCGCCAAAGACGTCATCCTCGGCATCATCGGCCACATGGGCGTCAACGGCGGCACCGGACACGTCATCGAATACACCGGCGACGCCATTCGCGCCCTCTCCATGGATGGCCGCATGACCGTCTGCAACATGAGCATCGAGGGCGGCGCCCGCGCCGGCATGATTGCCCCCGACGACACCACCTTTGACTACGTCCGCACCCGTCCCTACGCTCCTAAAGGCGCCGAGCTGGAAGCCAAAATCGCAGAATGGCGTGGCCTTGCCACCGACCCCGGCGCAACCTACGACCGCACTGTCGTCATCAACGCCGCCGACCTGGCCCCATTCGTAACCTGGGGCACCAAGCCCGATATGGTCGCCCGAATTACCGACCGGGTTCCCGACCCGGCCTCCTTTGAGACCACCGCCGAACGCGAAGCCGCCGAGCGCGCCCTGGAGTATATGGGCCTGGAACCTAACCAGCGCATCGCCGACATCAAGATCGATCGCGTGTTTCTCGGCGCCTGCACCAACGCCCGCATCGACGACCTGCGCGCCGCCGCCAACGTCATCCGCGGCCGTCAGGTCAGCTCCGACGTGTACGCTATGGTCGTCCCTGGCTCCGCCCGCGTCAAGGCTCAGGCCGAAGCCGAAGGCCTCGACCGGGTGTTCAAAGACGCCGGCTTCGACTGGCGCATTGCCGGCTGCTCAATGTGCCTCGGCATGAACCCTGACATCCTTGACCCCGGCCAGCGCTGCGCCTCCACCTCAAATCGCAACTTCGAGGGACGTCAGGGCAAAGGCGGCCGCACCCATCTGGTCAGCCCCGAAATGGCCGCCGCCGCCGCCATCGCCGGCCACTTCACCGACGTCCGCAACTTCTAATCCCGAGGTAAAACGCCATGGATCCCTTCGTACAACTGGAAGGCGTCGTAGCCCCCCTCGACGCCGTCAACGTCGACACCGACATGATCATCCCCGCCGTGTATCTCAAAAGCATAGAGCGTACCGGCTTCGGCAAGAACCTCTTCGACCGCTACCGCTACAACGAAGACGGCTCCGAAAACCCCGACTTCATGCTCAACCAGGACGCCTACCGCAATGCCAGAATCCTGGTCTCCGGCCCCAACTTCGGCTGCGGCTCCTCCCGTGAACACGCCCCCTGGGCCTTGGATGACTACGGCATCCGCTGCGTAATCGCCCCCAGCTTCGCCGACATCTTCTTCAACAACTGCTTCAAAAACGGTCTGCTCCCGCTCACCCTGCCCGAAGCCGACGTTCGCCGCATCATGGACAAGTCCAAGTCCAACCCCGGCTTCCGACTCACCGTTGACCTGGAGACCAAACAGGTGCGCGACGCCGACGAAGAAATCGTAGTGAACTTCCAGGTGGACGAATTCCGCCGCTACTGCCTGCTCAACGGCCTCGACGACATCGGCCTCACCCTCCAGCGCGAAGATGCCATCGACGCCTACGAAGCCCGGCAGGCATGACCGCCGAAAATCCCCCTCGTGAGCCAGGCGCCGACGTTCCTAGGCGCCTACTCCATTCTAACAACGCCCCGCAACCCTGCCGTCCGGGGCTGCAATATCATTCACCGCATCGCGCGTTGATCAAATGCCGGCGCCAGCCATCTGCTTCATCCCAAGACAGTCACAGCGTCCATCGGCCGGCCCCAAGTCGGTAACGGATTTATAGCCGGCCATCGGCGAAGCTGCTTCGCGCTCCTTCGCCACGCTGTCATGCGGCTTCCCGCCTCATTTCAGCGTGGTGCCCGCCTACCACCCAGAGGTCTCCTTCACGATTTCCGCCGCCCGGCCCGGCTCAACAGGATACAGCGCGGCAGCCAAGTCTAACCCCCGATCCGCAATCACCATAAGCAACAGAGTGGCTGTTGCGGATTCGGGCATCTGCGAGATTATAGATTCTCCCCTGGCCTGCTCTCTGCAATCCCAAACCACTCCTTCAGCCGCTCGGCGTAATCCGCATCATATCGCTGCATCCGACCTTGCCGCACTTGTTCATCCGGCGACGGACGGCGCACCCCTCGCGGCGTCAGCGGCGCGTACCCGATTACGTTGGTCTCCTCAAGCGCCGCAATCTCCGCGTCCGTCTTGCCCAGCAAACCCGCCAGAACCGCCCGATTGTGCTGGCCCATTAGCGGCGCCGGCTTTGGCGCAACCGCCGGTGTTCCCAGCAGCCGCCACGGCCGGCTGGCGTATGGCAACGGCGGCATCCCCGTGTGGGCATGATGCTCTATCACTTCATAGAACCCTCGCGCTTTCAAATGCTCGTTGAATAGCAGATTCTCGCTGTCCAACACCGCCCCGGCAGCCACGCCCTCCGCCTGTAGGCGCGCCATCAGTTCGTGATTGTCGTGTCCCTGCGTCTCAAACGCCAGCATCTTATCCAGCTCCGCCCGATGCTTGATGCGGTTCAGCGCGTCTCCATACCGCGCGTCCACCGCCCAATCCGGCCGGCCCATCACCCGGCATAACGCCAGCCACGCCTCATCACTGTCAACGGCTATGGCTATCCAGCGGTCATCCCCCGCGCACGGGTAGCACCCGTGCGGCGACATCGCCGGGTCTTCGTTCCCCATGCGTTCCATCACTCGCCCGTTCACCGTCCAGTCCAGCAGCGCCTCCGGAATCGTCGCGCTGCACGTCTGCGTCTGCGACACGTCTATAAACTGCCCTTGCCCCGTGTTTAGCCGGTGCATCAGCGCCATCATCACCGCGGCCACCGTATGCTCCCCCGCCGTATAGTCTGTATAGGGAATCTCCGACATCACCGGGTCGCCACCCCTGTAGCCTGTCATATACGCCAGCCCGGCTGCTCCCTCCGTCGCCGGTCCGGTCGCGCCAAAGTTCGACCACGGCCCCTCAAACCCATACCCGGTCGACGACACCATGATGATGTCCGGGCGTATCTTGCGCAACGCCTCGTACTCCAACCCGAAATTCCGTATCACTCGGGGCGTAAAGTTCTCCGCGAACACGTCGGCGATGGCAATCAGCTCCCGCAACGCTGCCCTCCCTTCCTCCCGGCTCAAGTCCAGCGTCAGCCCCAGCTTGTTGCGATTCTGTTCGTAAAAATTCGCCCCCCGATTCCAGAACTCGCCATCCACCTCATTGCGATACAGAGAATCAGTGCGATAGCTTTCCAGCCGCTGCACCGACTCCAGCCGTATCACCTCCGCGCCCATATCCCCCAGCCACTTCATCGCCGACGGTATGGCGATTAGCTGCCCCATCTCAACGATCCTGATTCCGTGCAACGGCCCCGCCATGTCAAATAACCTCCGCTGCGGCCAGATATGCCTGCTGTGTCGCATCGTAACCCAGCCGACCCAGCGCCTCGCCATTGTGCTCCCCCAGCGCCGGCGCCGGCGCTTCAACGCGCCACGGCGACCCGCTCATCAGAAACGGCGCCCCCGGAAAATCGATTTCGCCCAGCTCCGGATGCTCCACCGGCACGTAGTACCCCCGCGCCCGTATCTGGGGGTTCTCCACCGTTTCCTCCGGCGAGTCAATCACCCCGTAGATGAACCGCTTTTCGTGCGCCGCGTAGAAAATCTCCCGCTTTTGCTTGGCGGCGAATATCCGGTCCAGAATCTCCCCCAGCGCCTCCGCGTTCTCCAAGCGCGCCGAAGCGTTGTCAAAGCGCGGATCATCCAGCTCCGGCGCCCCCAGAAAGTCCACCAGAACCTGCCAGTCCAGCGACGCCCCCAGCCCTGGGTTCGGCAGCACGTACCCATCCGATACCGCCCGCAATCGCGTCAAATCCCCCGTGTGATTCGGCTGCCGTCGCCGCACTGCGCCCGTATATGTATAGTTGTTGGTAACGTCCCGCAACGCCGAGGCGATACTCTCCTGTATGGAAACGTCCACCCGCTGCCCTTCTCCCGTCAAGCGCTGGTGATACAGCGCCATCAGCGTCGCCGACGCCAGGTTGGTGCCCGCCTTGAACTGCGCCTGATGCAAAGCGTGCTTCAATGGTTCCCGGTCGTAAGCTCCGAAAATGTACATCATCCCGCCCAGCGCGTACTCCACAATCTCCGTAGCCCGATAGTCCCGCCACGGCCCCGTCTGCCCGAAATTCGACGCCGACGCCGCCACCAGCCGCGGGTTGCGCGCCCGCAGCGTATCGTAATCCAGCCCTAGCGACGGCATCACTCGGGGCGCAAAGTTCTCCACCAGCGCATCCGCGTCCGCCAGCAATTCCAGCAGAATTGCCCGCCCCTGCTCCGATTTCAGGTTCAGCGTCAAGCTGCGCTTGTTGGTGTTAAGATACAGAAACGGCAGGCTCTTTTCCTGATGCGGATCATCCTTATGGAAAGGCGGCATGCGACGTGCCGGGTCCCCGCCGGGACGTTCTATTTTCAGCACGTCAGCCCCAAAATCGGCCAACAGTTTAGTCGCGTATGGGCCGGCGATATGGTGCGTCAAGTCAATCACCTTGACACCGGCCAAAGCTCCCCTGCTCAATATCAACCTCCCGGACGAAACCAGTCTCCCAGATGATTTCAGCCGCCCATTCTAGCCCCTTTATAGAACGGGCACAATCACCCCGCCCATACGAGACCCTTGCAAAACGCTCCCTTTCGCCTCAATGGCATACGACGCCCGGTGTTCTGATGTATAGCAACCATCGGCTTGACCCACCTTGCCCGATGATTCCCAGTCGTTTTGCAAGCGCCTCAGCCAGGAAGACGGGCCGCGACGAAACAATCCGTTTCGCTCCGTGATTGCCTCTGACCCCAACCGTCCATCCAACCCCCATTGCGCCCTGCCATTCCAAACTCCGCGAAAATTGGGCGGAAGCGGGCGGTTGCGGCAGTACACCGGCATTGCGGAATATGTTATAATGTAGACAGACAGCGCGCGCCACAGACAGCGCGCGCCACAGACAGCGCGCGCCACAGACAGCGCGCGCCACAGACAGCGCGCGCCACAGACAGCGCGCGCCACAGACAGCGCGCGCCACAGACAAGGAAGGAGGCGCGCGTTGATGCATCTGTCTAGCTGACGGAACTCCGCAGCCGGCCGGCTCGCTTTGAGCCGATGCCGGCTTGTTGCGTTTCCGTCCGGTAAGCCCTCCGCCGTTCCGTTCTGGTGCTGGCTTTGCTGGCGCGGGAGTGGGCGAATGGTGGTGAGGCAATTCAATTGACAACCTTCGAAGGGCAACCTCAATCTCAGTGAGGAGATTCTGTCAAATGAAAGCGAAAGTGAAGAGATTCAAGTGGTCGGCGTCGCTGGTCGTGGCGGCTTTGGCCGTGGTGGGTGCGCTGGCGCTTTTTGGCGCGGTGGCTTTGCCTGATGCGGGCGTCGCCGGCGCTCAGGCTAACCGGTGTGCGGATGGTGGAGCGGGGTTTATTACCACTCCGACTACGGCGCCGGTGGCGCCGACAGTGACAGCGCGCAATATGGCGGTGGCGGTTACGATTGCCGCTCCGGCCAGCAACGCCGATGCAACTGTACTGGGTAGCCCGGAATATACCGGGTTCCAGATGGAATACCGTAAGGGCAGTTCGGGGACGTGGATGGCCTTTACTGGGACGATTACGTTGAACACGCGGGACCTTTCCGGTGCGGCGCTGATTACGGGGTTGGAGAATGGAGCAACGTACAACGTGCGGGTTAGGGTAACCTGCGGGCCGGGAACCGGGGAGTGGAGCGCAGCTTCAGGTGGTGCGACGCCGGCGGCAGCTGTGCCCGGCAAGGTGCGGAATTTGAAGGCGGTGCAAGTGTCTTACCTGAAAGCGACGGACAGCGGCGGAAGGTCTAGCGATGACAGGGCGAGAGTCCTTGTCAGCTGGGATCCGCCGGCGGATGACGGAGGTAGCCCGGTTACCAGCTACAAGTTTGAGACCTTCACAGGCGGAACGGCAAATACCATCGCCGCCAGTCCTACCAAGTTCGATACTCTTTCAGCCGACACGTGGAAGAACCCTGACGCCGCCAGCCGAGGGGGCGACATCACAGGCTTGGGAATTACTGTTTGGAGTGGCATTATTCAACCTAATCTATGGCTGAGGTTGAAGGTGGCAGCGAACAATGCCGTCGGAACCGGCGCCGAGGACACGGTTGACATCCGGCTCAACACCGATTTGGAACAAAAGGGGGAAAATGAATCCCACAAAGGCGCCATATCGTCTAACAGCACGACGTCCGGAGCAGCGCCCAAGCTAACGGTGAAGCTGACTAACTTGCATAGCGACTTGCCGGTGGGGGCCAGCGTGGTGCTGTTCCTAGAAGATGACTTCCAGGTTCCCGATTCCATTCCGGCCAACTCAATCTACTTCGTAGCCACCTCGCCTGCCACCGTGGCCACGGGCAACGGCGCGCCGGTGTATGCCACGGAGCCGCCGGAGATTGAGACCGACAACTATTTTGATGGCGACAAAGACGACATCAGCATCCGGGTACGCATCCCCGATATGTGCCAGGGAGATTCGGACGACTGCAAAGGCCCCAATGGGATCCAGTATGGGCAAGACCTGACTATGGTCATCCTGAGCAGTTCGGGCATCAGGAACCCGTCCGAAGCGGGGCAGCACACCGTGGCCTTCAATGTGTTGAGGTTCAACGATGACGTTCCCGGAACAGCGAAGAGTGTCATCCAGGGGCGGATAGCGCGGATTAGGGATGCCAACGGCATGGAACTCAGCGCTGCTGAGATTGCGGCCTCCACGTCGCGCACTCTCCTCAATGGGCAAGGCGTGTACCTGCCAACCGTGGCCAAGATATCGCTGTCGGATGCGGATGGTGAGCGTGGGGACGAGGTTACAGTTACGGGCAGCGGGTTCAACAACGGGGTTTCGGCGGCGGCTTACGTGAACCAGCGGATGGCCGCCAGGTTCGCTGTGGCGCAGTGGTGGGAGACGCTGAATTGCGCCGGTATGAAAGCCGCTATGGGGCCGGGGGCCGGCAACGAGTTCTGCTTCCACTACACGTTGGACACTGCCGCGATGACCTACACGGTGGCTGAGAAGGACAAGACAGCCAGCGACAAGGTGTTTGCCCGCTATCTGTGCGATGTGGGCATCATCGGCAAGGGCGAACGGGTTGCCAGCGCCACGGTGGGCAGCGATGACCGGGTGGCCATTCCCGTTACGGTTACGGTGCCGACGTTCAAGCCGGGCAACGACAACCTCATCTGCGTGGCTGACGGTGAAGGCCGTTCGTCGGGCGCGGACTATGAGGACTTTGAGCTGCTGCCGTCCATCCGGGTGTCGCCTGCTGAAGCCGCTGTCGGGGATACGATAACGGTCTTTGCGCAGGACTTTCCTACGCAGGGGGCCGGGTTCATGGAGTTGGAACTCGCAGGGCAGACTGTGATGAAGAGCGGAACCGGGGACGACAACGTTGGCGCGGTGTCGCTGGTCAGCGTGTCGTCCACCAGCATCAGCTCGGACGGCTCGGCTACGGCTACGTTTGACCTGCCGCCGCATATCAACGGCGTGGCCTTGGAAGGCACCGTGCGGATTGACGCCAAGTGGGGCGATAAGTCTGAGGACGCCAAGGTGACCATCCAGTCGGCGGTCTTGAACGTGAGCCAGCCGTCAGCGCGGCCTAATGAGATGGTTACGCTGACCTGCGTCGGCTTCGGTTCCGGTTCCGGCAACGCCATTATGGCGGAGAAGATTACCCTGGACGGGGTGCCTTTGAAGGTGCATTCGGACTCTTTGAACAGCGACGGGGAGGTTCCTGTGTCCAGCGCCGGGCGGTGCGTTTTCGCCGCAGCCATCTGGCCGGAGTCTGGTGGCGGCGCCAACCCGGCTTTGACGCCAGGCGCGCATACCATCAAGGTCGTTGACAAGAACGGCTACACCGGCAGCGTGGTTATCACCATCCCGGAGCCTGACGTGAAGGTAACGCCGGCGGTGGCCGGGCCTCGGGATGTGGTTACCATCTCCGGGGAGAACTGGCCGGTGGACAACCCGGACAGCACTCGGCTGGATGCTATTACCATCACCGTTACCGATGGTGAACGGGAGCGGGAGTACAGCCAGTACGCCGATGGCACCGGGCGCTGGTTCGTCGAGCATCAGGTGAGCGGCGCGGTGAGCATTCCTTCCACCAGCCGGATTGAGGCCAAGTACAGCGACTTGGTGCGCTTGGGTGAGTATGCCGTGCCGGCGTCCATCATCACGATTGAGCCGGGGGAGTGTCAGCCTGGGGACAGCGTGATGCTGTCGGCGTCTCGGCTGCCGGTGCATTCCCGCATCGACCGGGTGGAAATCGGCGGGCGCGATGTGAAGCCTACCGGGGCGCCCAGCACCGACGGCGATGGCGCCGTTACCGTGGAGGGCGTCGTCTGTCCGGGTTTGGACGAAGGCCGGTACAGCGTGCTGCTGGAGGTTGAAGAGACCGTGGCCATCGGCGAGCTGGAAATCCTGTCTGAGGGCCCCTTGGGGCAGGAGACGCCGGTAGCCGAGGCTTTGGCTCCGCTGGGCGACAGCCTGGCGGCGGTGTTCTACTTTGACGGCATCGGCAAGGAGTGGCTGTTCTACGACAGCCGCCCTGAGTTCGCCGAGCTGAACACCTTGACGGAGCTGGTGGCGGGCGAACCCTACTGGGTTCTGGTCACCGAGGACGTTGAGGACGTAGCCCTGGGTGGCAAGAGCCGCAGCCTGACGTGCAGCGCCGGCGGCAACTGCTGGAACCTGATGGTCTGGTAGGCTGGCGGCAAGCACGCTGCGCTTGCCCGATAGTTGGGAAGCGGCAACGGCAGGGGCGGGTCTGCGGGCCTGCCCCTGCCGCTTTTACGGTTCAAGGACGCCGCCTCTCCCGGTTATGCTGCTATATCGGAATGGGAGGCACGGAAGCCCAGAGGCGCTTGCGAAACGCTCTTTTTCGCCGCTTGCGCCTCAACGGTACTCGACTTCCTATGCCCTGCTGTGCAGCAATCGTTGGCTTGACCCACCTTGCCCGATGATTGTTGCGCCGTTTTGCAAGCGCCTCCCAAACCCTCCCACCGCCACTCTCTCCGTCCTCCATTCCCTCCCGGTAGTTCCTGCCTGCTCCGCCGTTCTGGCGAAAGCCGGAACCCACGCCCTCACCATCCATCGGATGCTATACTTGCGCCATCCACTCCCCCGCCGAGGTACTATCGTGCAAACCATTGACGCAATCGCCGCAATCCTCAAGCGAGAAGGTGTCCAGTACCTTTCCTGCTTCCCCACCACTCCCGTCATCGAAGCCTGCGCCGCCGCCGGCATCCGTCCCGTCATCTGCCGCCAGGAGCGCGTGGGCGTCGGCATCGCCGACGGTTACAGCCGTGTCACCAACGGCCGTCCTCCCGGCGTATTCGCCATGCAGTACGGCCCCGGCGCCGAAAACGCCTACTCCGGCGTCGCCACCTCCTTCTCCGACTCCGTGCCCATCCTGCTCCTGCCCCTCGGCCACCCCCGCGAGCGTCAGGGCGTATTCCCCATGTTCGACTCCATCCAAAGCTTCGCCAGCGTTACCAAGCACCTCGAGCGCCTGAACCTGTCCTCCGGCGCCAGCCAGGTGATGCGCCGCGCCGTCAACGCCCTCCACACCGGACGCCCCGGCCCTGCCATGATTGAAATTCCCGCCGACGTTGCCCTGGAAGAAGTGTCGGAAGAAGCATTTTACTGGAGCGGCAACGTCCGCCGCGCTGCTTCCCAAGCCGACCCCAACGATGTTGAAGCCGCCGCCCAAGCCCTCTGCTCCGCCGCCTACCCCGTCATCCACGCCGGCCAGGGCGTAATGTACGCCGAAGCCACCGACGAGTTGGTGGAGCTGGCCGAACTCCTCTCCGCCCCGGTGATGTCCACCCTGCTCGGCAAAAGCAGTTTCCCCGAACATCATCCCCTCTCCCTGGGCAGCGGCTCCGGCGTGATGAACGGCGCCGTTCACCACTTCGTCCGTCGCGCCGACGTCATCTTTGGCGTCGGCTCTAGCTTCACCAAGCACGGTATGTCCATGAACCTGCCCGCCGGACGCACCCTCATCCAGAACACCAACGACCCCCGCGACCTCAATAAGGACTACGACGTCCAATTCCCACTCATCGGCGACGCCAAGCTGGCCCTCCGCCAAATGATTGACGCTTGCCGTGAAATCGTCGGCGACGCCCGCCGTGACAACCCCGAGGTTCCCGGAGAAATCGCCTCCGTTCGCAACGCCTGGCTCGACGCCTGGCGGCACAAAACCACCGACGCCGGCCCCCTGGTCAACCCCTACCGCGTAATCACCGACTTCCAGCAGGCCATCCCCTCCGACGAGGCCATCATCACCCACGACTCCGGCAGCCCCCGCGACCAGATTACTCCCTTCTACCGCACCGGCGGCCCCCGCAGCTACCTCGGTTGGGGCAAATCTCACGGCCTCGGCACTGGCTTGGGCCTGGTCATCGGCGCCAAACTCGCCGCCCCCGACAAAATGTGCGTCAACTTCATGGGCGACGCCGCCTTCGGCATGGTCGGCCTTGACTTCGAAACCGCCGTTCGCAGCGGCGCCCCCATCACCACCGTCGTGCTCAACAACTCCACCATGGCCGTGGAAACCGGCGCAATGCAGCGCTCCCACGCCCTGTACCACACCCGCGACTTGGGCGGCAACTACGCCGATATGGGCCGCGCCATGGGCGGCTATGCCGAGCGCATCACCAACCCCAACGAAATCATCCCTGCCTTCCAACGCGCCCGTCAGCAGAACGAAAACGGCAACTCCGTCCTCCTCGAATTCATCACCAACGAAGAAATCGACTACTCCCACAAACGCGCCTTCTAGCCGGTACCAGCCCCTGCCGTCATTCCGACTGCGCCGGCCCAATATCTCCCTTATGGCCTCTGCCGACTTGCATCACGCCATTGCCGCCGCCGACGCCAGCATCGCCGCCGGCGGCCACTCCACCGCGCCCTACCTCTCCCGTGCTCACGCCCTCCTCTCCCTCAACCGCCCGTCCGACGCCCTCGCCGACCTCGACACGGCTGCCCTGATTAGCCCCAACGACCCGGACGTGCTAACCTTCCGCGCCCGTGCCCTCTCCCTCTTGGCCCGCTGGCAGGATGCCATCAACGACCTTGACATCGCCTTGACGCGCAACCCGCACAACCCCTCGGCATGGCTCCATCGCGCCCTGGCCTGCTTGCAGCTTGAACGCTACGCCGACGCCGAATCCGATTGCACCTGCGCCCTGGCCCTGGACTCCGCCTCCCCCAACGCCTGGCGTACCCGCGGCCTCGCCCGCTACCACCTCGGCAGCCTGGACGCCGCCGCCGCCGATTTATCCCAATCGTTAGCCCTGTCCCCCAACAACCCCGAAACTCTCTACTGCCGCGGTCTGGCCCTCCGCGATGCCGGACACAACTGCTCCGCCGTCGCCGATTTCACCTCCGCCATCGCCCTCCACGACCGCTACGCCGAAGCCTACGTCGCCCGCGGCAAAGCCCACGCCAACCTCGGCAATCTGCCCGCCGCCCGTTCCGATTGGGCCATCGCCGCCCAAATGCTCCACCAATCCCACTGACCCAAAACCTGGCTCTGTTGCAATCTGCTGGGTAGTGCTGTACCATGATGGCGGCTTACTCACGTAATGAGGGGAAGTGTAACGGTTTGAGGCCTCTCGAAACGGTTACGCTTGGAAACGACACCATGCTGACTTCCAAACCAGACAATCCCTTAGACCGTCGCATCGCCATAATGGATTTGTATGATTCTGGGGAATGCCACGGCCCATGCACGGCGCAGGAGATGGCCGAGCGTGTGGGCGGCACTGTGCGAGGGGTGACCGCTGCGTTCAGGGACTTGGCCTTTGTCATTGCCCGGCGAGAGAGCCGCCGGCGTATTCCGACCGGTAAAGGGAATCGGACAAGGGCAGAAAAGGTGCCCCGTCAATGGGGCTGTCCGAATCAGTGGCCGGCATCTTGGGAACTGCGCCGCCGGTTGCGCCGAATGGGAATGTCAGCGGCGGCAGTGAGGCAGGCCAACGTTACTGTTGTGCCAGACCGCTACATTGAGACCGCAATAGGTGAAGTCCTGTTGAAAAACGACTCATCCCCAGATGCTATCAAGCGACGCGGGGTGTACAAAAAGGCACTGCGTCAAGCGGTCTCCGAAGGAATGCTTGATGTAGTATCCGTCAGCGAGCTTGCCGCCGCACTGGGCGAAGACCCAAAGGTTATGACCCCGGCGGCCTTGCTGAATCGTGTTGGTGGGCTGTTGAGAGTTGCCACCAGACAAGAACTCAAGGAACCACAAACTACAAACATTAACGGGAGGGCTCTATGAGCATACCCTTTCAGCACCGAGAAGAGGCGTGTTATCTCTTCATCAGCTCCGGCTTCAAGTTGGAGGACACGGTAGAATGGATGATGAGGGAGTGGGCGGACAACCCAACCCTTCAGCGTGCCAAGTTCCCAGAGAAGTTGTGCGCCAACACCGTTACCATGGGCGGGAACGGCGACCAGCAGCAACTAAACATCGCCGCGTTTGGTAATGCCTACCGACGCTATGCGAGCGAAACCGAAGCCCAGATGGCTGAGAAATCCAGGGCAGAGATTGCTCATCTAGAGCAAGATTACCGAGCGTTGCGGGAACGGTTTGACCAAAGTCAGCGGGACCTCAACGAGGCCAACAACGCCAACCAACGACATCTGGCAACGATCAATCGGCTTGACCGCGAGAACACTATCTACCAATTGCGGGCCGGAGTAACTACCGAGGCCAACAAACCGGCCGAGTAGTGGCCTAAATCAACCATCGGCAACTCTCAATACCTGAACGGGGCAGGCACTAGCCTGCCCCGCTTCTATCCCCGGCATCCACGCAACTTCCCACCCGCCCGGAGGCCCCAAAATGCCCGACCTCAAGTCCCAATACCTCTTCATCGCCAGCATGGACGTTGACCCCGACCGCGAGGCCCTGTTCAACGAAGTGTACAACACCGAACACTGCCCACTCCTCAGCCAGGCCCCCGGCGTCATCGGCGTAACCCGCTACGAAACCCAGCGCCTCGTCATGGCCATGGGCGGTCAGGTTCAGGAAATCTCAATCCCCAACACTCCCAAGCACCACGCCGTCTATCAGCTGGAAAGCCCGGACGTGCTGACCTCCCCCCAGTGGGCCGAAGCCGTGGACGCCGGCCGCTGGCCCGAACACGTCCGCCCTTACACCAGAAACCGCCGCCACGTCCTCCTCAAGCTGACCTACCCCGAGGCATAGCCCGCCTCAATCCGATTGGCCCGGGGCTTCAGTACTGCGTACAGCGCATCGTTCACCGGCGTCGCCACGCCATGCTCCCGTCCCATCCGTATCACCGTCCCCGTCAGCCCTTCCAGCTCCACCGGCCGTCCCTCCGCAAAGTCCTTGGCCAACGACGCCATCCCGGCAGCCGGAAAGTTATCCAGCGCATTCATCGACCATTCCAGCGAGTCCGGTTCCAGCGGCGCCCCGGCCGCTTCACCCACCGCCAGCGCCTCCGCAATCGCCGCGCGAATCGCCGCCCGCGTTTCCGGTATGCTCCGCAGCTCCCCATAACTGCACCCGCTGGCTGCGCACACCCCGGCCGAACCGGAAAGATACGCAAACTTCTTCCACAGCATCCCCGTCATATTCTCCAGCAGCTCCACCCGCCAGCCCGCTCCGCGCAGCGTCTCCAGCAGCTGTTGCCCCCGTTCCGTGATGCCCGGCATCCGCTCCCCGAACGACGCCGCGCCCGGTCCGCCCTGCGTAACCACGCCCGGCTCGCTGATGCGCCCCTCCAGGTACGCCGAGCCAATCATCACCCGTTCCGCGCCATAAACACCGGCCAGCCTGTCCCCGTTGTCAATCCCGTTTTGCAGCGTCAGGATGACGCTGTCCGGCCCCACCAGCGGCCCAATCCCGTGCATCGCATCATCATTGTCATACATCTTGACGGTGAACAATACCAGCTCCTGCGCCCCCACCGACGTCGGGTCATCCGTAGCCTTGCCCGCCACTGTAAAGTCCCCATCGTTCCCGCTGATGACCCGCAGCCCGTCGCGCCGGATGGCCTCCAAATGCGCCCCGCGCGCTATGAACGTAACATCGTGCCCGGCCCGCGCCAACAGCCCGCCAAAATACCCCCCCACGCCCCCGGCCCCCATCACCGCAATCCTCATAACCCTAACTCCAATCTCCAAAATCCGAAGCCGCGACCCGCCGCGTTCCTTCATCCCGTCGCGCGATAATAACACAGCGTCACCGACCCAAACCTCCCTACCTCTCACCCACCCGATCCCACTCCGAAACACGCCCGAACCACAATCCCCCAATCCCGTAAATCCTGATTCTGACAACCCTATTGGCTAACCCCACGCCCCGGTATATCAGCTACCCCAACTGACCGGCAAACCCATCCCTCGGCGTCCTGAGCACAGCCGGCCACCCCTTATCACCCGCAGTTGCAACCGAGTGCGCGCGCCCCAGCATGTGCCCTCTAGTCGATCGAGAAACTCCGCAACCCATCCTGAAAATCCCAAAATCCCGTAAATCCTGATTCTGACAGCACCCGGCCTCAACACACCAATCCCCTAATCCTGACAATCCACCGGATACCCGAACTCCTCCCGCAAATCCCGCTTCATCACTTTCCCCATCACGTTGCGCGGCAGCTCCTCCACAAACACCACCGAACGCGGCCGCTTGAACCCCGCCAGCCGTGAGCGACAGAACTCCATCAATTCCCCCTCGCTTACCGTCGCTCCCATCCGCGCCACCACCACCGCCCGGACTTCTTCGCCCCATTCCAAATCCGGGACGCCAATCACTGCCGCCTCCGCAACCGCCGGATGCTCCGCCAGCGTTTGCTCCACCTCCTCCGGCGAAATCATCTCGCCTCCCCTCTTGATGAAGTCCCGCGCCCGCCCGGCCAGATAAATGTACCCGTCCCCATCCTGCCAGGCCAAATCCCCCGTATAGACCCATCCGGAGCGTATCGTGTCGTTGGTAGCATCGCCCTGCTGCCAATATCCCGTCATCATCCGCGGCCCCCGCGCCACAATCTCCCCCACTTCGCCGGCCGGCGCCGGTTCACCGTCTTCCGACACTATCATCACCTCCACATCGTCCAGCGGCTTGCCTATGGACGTTAGCCGCCGCAGCTTGGTCTCCACCTCTTGCGGCGTTCCCTCCAGTACATGGTCATCCGGCGGCAGCATCGTGATCGTCGACGCCGTCTCCGTCTGCCCAAAAGCGTTGATGAACCGCGTCCCCGGAAACTTCGCGATGGCGTCCCGTATCACCGGCAGCGGCATCGGCGCCGCCCCGTAGGTGATAACGTCCAGCGCGGACAGGTCATATTCCCCAAAGCGCGGATGGTCCATCACCCGTTTCAGCATCGTCGGCACCAGCATCGCCCGGTTGGCCCGATGCGACGCCGCCAGCTCCATCCACTCCTCTGGATCAAACTGCGGCATCACCACCAGCGTCCGCCCGCCGAACACCGCCGCCAGCGCCGCCTGCAGCCCGGCCACGTGATACATCGGCACCGTCAGCAGATTCGTCTCCGCCACGTCCGGATCCGCCGGCGTAACATTGCTCAGCAGAAACGTGCTGAAACTGTCGTGCGTCAGCTGCGCGCCCTTGGGAACGCTCGTCGTTCCCGAAGTGAACATGACAACCGTAGTGGCGCCCTCATCATCCTCCGGAAAGTGCATCTGCTCCGGATCCCCTCTGGCCAGCATCTCATCATAGTTATGCCGCCCGTCGCCGCCCGCAGCATCCAGCATCACAATGCCCTCGTTAGACAGCGACCCATACGCCGGCGACAGGCGCAAGTAGCGTTCCCCCAGAAACAGCAGCCTCGGCTCCACAATCCCCAGCATCGTTGCCAGCTCATCCTCCTTCGCCCGAAAATTAATAGGCACGTAGATGGCATCCAGCTGCGCCGCCGCAAAGTAAATCTCCAGCAGATGGTTGCAATTGGTCTGCATCGCCGCCACCCTGTCCCCCGCCCCAATGCCCAGGCCCGACATCGCGTTGGCCAGCCGATTCACCCGTTCCTGCAACATCTCAAAGCTGTACTCTCGGCCGTCAAAAATCACCGCCGTCCGCTCCGGCACAATCGCCGCTGCCAACATCAAAAACTCGCTGGTGTTCATCCTCCCTCCGAATTCGTGTCGTAGTCCATCGCCCCGGCCGCCAGTCGCCCCTCCAGCCGCAGCGCATCCCATAGCGGCAAGTCTCCCCCCTCCCGCAGCGCGACCCGCAGCGCCGCCGCCACGCCCGCCGGCATGGCCGCCAGACTCCGCGCAATCTCCCACCCTGCCTCCGTCAGACGCTCCGGCGCAACCACCCGACTGATTAGCCCGCGCTGTAGCGCCTCTCCGGCGTCAAACCGCCTCCCCGTCAGCAGCAACTCCAAAGCCGCCGCCGGCCCCACGCTGGCCGGCAGCGTCTGCGACCCACCGGCCGCGGGAATCATCCCCAGCCGCAGCTCCGGCATCGCAAACACCGTATCCGCCGCGGCAATCCTCACATCCGCCAGCAGCGCAATCTCCACCCCGGAACCGATGCAGTACCCGTGCGCCGCCGCCACAATCGCCTTGTCCAGCCCAATCAGCTGCCCCCACACGTCCCGTTGCCACCGCACGCTCCGGGCAATCGCCTGCGACGGCGCCGTGCCAAACTCCGTAAGGTCAGCCCCCGCGCAAAACGCCCGACCCTGCCCGCTTATCAGCAGCGCGCCCGCCTCCGAATCCTCCGCCGCCGCCGCCAACGCCTCCGCAAAATCATCCCGCATCGCCACCGAATAAGCGTTGCGCTGAGCCGGCCGGTTCAGCGACAAATGCGCCACGCCGTCGCGCTTCTCATAAATCACGGTAGCAAAGCCAATCATCAGTCCAACGCTATCGCCCGCCGCATCATTTCGTCCAGGTCAACCTCGGTGCTGCCGGCCCCGATTTCACCCAACACGTTGGCGTCGCTCACCGAAAACGTCAACAAGTCATACCGTTCCGCTACCCGCTCCACCTGCGCCTGCCGTATGTGCCAGTCGTGATGATGATTCGCAATCTCAATGCCATGCACCCCCTCCTCAATCACTATGTTCGGCGTGTAATAACCCGGATGGCAGTAATTCCGAAACAGCCGCCCGCCCGGCAGGTACAGCTCCACACAGTGATATTCGTCAAAGGGGCTGCTGGCCGGCCGCACGTCAACCTCCCGCCCCGGTATGATGAGAACCTCTCCGGTAAAATGCTCCTCCACCACCCGATGCAGAGCCAGCCCCCAATCACGCCGCCAGTGGTCGGTTACGGCTATCCCCTCCAAACCCGCCCTCTTGATTCGCTCAATTACGACCTCCGCAACCTCCGGCGTCGGCGGCTGAAACCCGAACATCTCCCCCACGTGCGTATGCAGGTCAAGGCGCACTGTCATGCCATTCGTCCGCTGACGCTATCGTCCGCCGAACCGGGCAGCCCGCTTCTCGGCGAAAGCGTTCAACCCCTCTGCCCGGTCGTCCGTACTCTGCAAAATGATGCTCAAGTCTGCCTCCAGCCGCAGCCCCTGGCTCAACGTAAGTTCCAGCGAATTGGCAACCGCCTCTTTCGCATAGCGTGTCGCAATCGGCGCGGCCTCAACAATCTGCGCCACCAGCACCTCAACCGTCGCGTCCAGCTCTTCCGCCGGCGCTGTCCGGTTCACCAGCCCTATCGCCAGCGCCTCCGCCGCCGACAGCCTCCGCCCGGTGAACAACATATCCCGCGCCATCGCCGGCCCCGCCAACCGGGGCAGCCGCTGCGTCCCCCCGTCGTATGGAAACTCCCAGTCCGCCGGGCTTCCCATGCCCAGCCGCGCCGTATCCGCTGCGATGCGCAAATCCGCGGCCAGCGCCAGCTCCAGCCCATGCCCCATAGCGTCGCCGTTCAGAACTGCCACCGTCGGCATCGGCAGCGACGCCACCGCAGACGCCGCCGACATCAGCTCCCGCCACCTCATACGCTCCGGCATCGGCCCCGACGCAATATCCGCCGGCGGACGCATGCGGCCCATCGCAAACACGCCCCCGTCGCCCGTAATGGTTGCCGCCCGTATCTCGTCTCGCAGCCGCAACTCCCGGCAGAGTTCGCGCAACTCGCCGGCAACGACCTCGTCGATAGAGCATCCACCCGACGGCTCCGGCAGCCGGATTGCCGCGCAAGCTCCCCTCAAAGCAAAACTGATTCTCCGATAGCCCATAGCCGAAATGGTACGTCGCCCCGCCCTTGTTGGCAAGCGGATGCGCTAACCCCGCATTTGCGTTAAAATACCCCCGCCTGCTGATGCAGCCCGGATGCAAACATGACCTTCACCAAACTATACGACACCCCCGCCGCCCTTGCCGACATCTCCGACGGCGCAACCCTCCTCATCGGCGGCGCTGCCCAACACAGCGAGCCAACCGCCCTCCTCGCCGCCTTGCTGCAGTCCGGCGTAGGCAACCTCACCTGCGTCTGCGACTTTACCGACTGGGACGGCGCCGACGGTATCCTCCAACTTGCCCGCGCCCGGCGCATCGCCAAAATCATCTCCCCCTATCCTTTCATCGGTGAAAGCAGCGGCGTCATCCATCAACAATGGCAGGCCGGCCTGCTTGCCGTCGCCGTAGTCCCCCAAGGCGCTCTCGCCGAGCGTCTCCGCGCCGCCGGCGCCGGCATCGGCGGCGTATTCATCCCCGTCGGCGCAGACACCCGCTTTGCCAACCACAAAGAAACCCGAACCGTCAACGACGTCCCCTGCATACTCGAACTCCCCTTGCGCGCCGATTTCGCCCTGATCCGCGCCCACCGCGCCGACACCCTCGGCAACCTCGCCTATCAAGGCCCCCAACGCGCCTGGAACGCCCTGATGGCCACCGCCGCCCGCATCACCATCGCCCAAGCCGACGCCGTACACCAACCCGGCGCCATCGACCCCGAACATGTCATCACCCCCGGCATCTACGTCAACCGCATCATATCCTCCCCTTCGGTCCCTCCCACTCCCGCGGAAGCGGTAATCCGGTAACCCCCCAACGTCGCCTTGTAAAACCCTCAACCAACGTCACCCCGCTTAATACGGCCCCCGCCGCCTCAACTCCCACAATGCCTGCCAAGCTGCCGCACCAATCCATCGCCCGCCGCGCCGTCTCCGCCATCGCCCCCGGCGATGTCGTCGCCCTCGACGCCGGCCTGCCCACACTGGTTCCTCACGTCACGCCCGCCTCCTTGGGCGCTTGGTTCCTCCACAACAACGGAATGCTCAACAACATTCCGTTGAGCCATGCCGACGCCGCTGCCCTCTCCCGTAGCGGCAGAGTCAATCTCGCCATCGTCAACGCCGCTCGAGTTGACGCCGCCGGCAGCTTCGCCGGCCTTCTCTCTGCCGCACACCCCGGCCTTCACCCGCCGGGCAACGCCGTTGACCTGGCCGCCGGCGCCCGCCGCGTAATCGCCCTCTTGCCCCACACCGACGACGACGGCAAACCCAACATCCTCCCCACCTTGTCATCCCCTCCCGACGGCTTCCGTTGCGTCAGCGCCATCATCACCGACGCCGCCGTCATTCACGTTGCCGACGCCGGCCTCACCCTTGCCGAAATCGCCCCGGGCTGGACTGCCGACGCCGTGCAAGCGATAACCGCCGCCCATTTGTCCATCTCCCCAACCTTGCGCGAAATGGACTTCACTCCCCCCTCCGGCGCTCCTCCGTCCAAAATCTACTCCGACGGCCTCTCCGCCCTTGCCGACCTGCCCGATGGCGCAACCGTCTTCATCGACGGCTTCGGAGGCCCCGGCGGTATGGCCCACTACCTCCTCATCTCCTTGCGCGACCGGGGCAGCCGCAACCTTACCATCGTCAGCAACACCGCCGGCATCGCCCGCGTCGTCAGCTTCGGCACACCCCCGGGCTACACCGCCATCGACCACAGCGCCCTCATCGCAAACGGCCAGGTCGCCAAAGCCATCGCCTCCTTCCCCGTCTCCCCATCCGTGTCCCGCCCTTCCGAGTTCGAGCTCGCCTATCGCCGGGGTGAAGTCGACCTCGAACTCGTTCCCCAGGGCACCCTGGCCGAGCGTTTGCGCGCCGGCGGCGCCGGCATCCACGCCTTCTACACCCCCACCGGCGCCGGCACCCTCATCGCAGAGGGCAAGGAAACCCGCCATATCAACGGACGAGATTACATCCTGGAGTACGGCCTCCGCGCCGATTTCGCCATCATCCGCGCCCATAAAGCCGACCCCCAAGGCAACCTGGTCTATCGTGGCACCTCCCGCAACTTCAACGCCGTAATGGCCCCTTCCGCCCGCATCACTATCGTTGAAGTGGATGAAATCGTCCCGCCCGGCCAGCTCGACCCCGAAGCAATCGTCACCCCCGGCCCCTTCGTCCGGCGTATCGTCCAACGCCCCAAAGACTTCACCGGCTACGAATAACCACCCACATCAGATACCAACAGCCCTCCACAACCACCGGTCTAACCACCGCGTCGTCCCCTACAAAAACACAACCCCGTTCCCGATACAAGGCCGCAATCCAACCCACCCACAGCGGAGCCCCTTATGACCGCCGACAAAGAACGCCTCGACCGCGCCATCATCGCCATGCGCGTCGCCAGAGAACTGCCCCCCGGCGCATCTGTCAACCTCGGCATCGGCATCCCCACCCTCGTCTCCATGTTCGTCGCCGACGACAGCATCGTCTTCTACCATAGCGAAAGCGGCGTCCTCAACTGCGGCCCCCTCGCCGAAGATGGACACGAAGACATCGACCTCATCAACGCTGGCGGCCAGTTCTTGCAGCCCGTCCCCGGCATGGCCTACTTCTCCTCCGCCGACGCTTTCGCCATGATCCGCGGCGGACACGTGGACGTTACCGTCCTTGGCGCCCATCAGGTATCCGCCACCGGCGACCTCGCCAACTGGATGCTCCCCGAGCGCGGCGTCGGCAACATCGGCGGCGCTATGGACTTGGCCGCCGGCGCCGACCGCGTAATCGTCGCCATGGAACACAACGACCGCAACGGCAACCCCAAAGTCGTCCAGCAGTGCGACTACCCCCTCACCGGCCAGGGCTGCGTCTCCCTCATCGTAACCGACATCGCCGTCCTCCGACCCTCCCCGCAAGGTATAACCCTCCTGGAAACCGCCCCCGGCTGGACTCCCTCCAACGTCCAATCCGTAACCGCCGCCCAGCTGATCATCCCCGACCACGTAGCAGACTACGAAGTCTAAAAACCCACCCCATCGCTCCGGCGAAAGCCGGAACCTGACCGCCCAGCATCTCCTCCTAACAGTACCGCAACTCCAAGTCCTCCAGGTCATGAATGTCAACACGGCTCAAGGCGCGCGGTATGCACCCGGTGAAGTCGTTAAGAGCAAGATGCAACGTATCCAATCTACTCAGGTTCGTCAGCGACTCCGGTATCATGCCCGACAAGTAGTTATCGCCGATCTCCAGCTTTTTCAACCTGCTTAGGTTCCCCAGCTCCACCGGTATCATGCCCGTCAGTAGGTTTTCTGAAAGGTCCAACCACTCCAGATTCCGGAGGTTCCCCAGCTCCGCCGGTATCTCGCCTACCAACCAGTTCGGTTCGAGATCCAATATCCGCAAATTGGTGAGACTACCCAGCTCCGGCGGTATCTCGCCGTCCAAAAGGTTACCGCTCAGATTGAGCCTCTCCAAGTTGCGGAGGTTAACCAGCTCCGCCGGTATCGTGCCACTCAACCTGTTATACCAAGGGATTAATTCAATGACGCAACCACCGTCGTTAGTAACGACCCCGTGCCATGTACCCAACGGCGCGTCAGTCATCCAATTGGTACTGTTTGACCAGCTCCCGCCGTTGGTGGCGCGGTAAAACGCCTCCAGCGCAGCCCGGTCCCGCCTGGCGCAGGCGCTGAGCGTAGGCGTCTGCGTCGGCGTAGCCGCCAAGCCGGCAGGTTCCGTTGGCGTAGGTGTTGACGTAGCCGCCGGAGTGCGTGCCGGGGTCGCAGTCAGCGTAACCGTGGACGCTGGCGTAGCCGCCGGAGTGCGTGTCGGGGTCGCAGTCAGCGTAGCCGTGGACGTTGACGTAGTCGCCGGGCCAGCCGGCTCCGTTGGCGTGAGCGTCGGCTTCGCCGCAGTGCGCGTCGCGGCAAGCGTTGACTCAGCCGTTGCAGACAGCGTAGTTGTTGGCATAACCGTCGCAGTTAGCGTAGCCGTCAGTCCCAGGGTTGCCCCAGGAACGGGAGACGCCGGCGTAGCCGTCACGCCAGCAATCTCCATCGGAGCCGATGATGTAAGCGCAACCGTCGCTATGGCAGTCGCCGCCGGCGTGTCCGTCGGAACAGCAACCAAAGCCAAGGCCAACTCATCCCCGTAGGAAGACAACAAATACGCGACCAACCCCGCCAACAGCAGCAGAACCAGCCCAACGAGCAGGGCTTTCAGCCACCAGGGAGCGCGCCAGCGTCGACCATCCTCACCACCGTCCGCACGGTCATCCCCGCCATCCTCCACCCTACCGTCGTCATCGCCGCCCGGCAGTTCTCCGCCCTCGCCATCGCGCTCATCGTATGTAATCCAATGCCTTATCACGGAGCAATGCCTTAATCATGCCGCCGTCAGCGCTGTCTCCCATCAACTCCCAAAACGCCACCGGGCGCCTCGATGCTACGTTTCATCACCGCCACAGCAAAGTAACCCCGCGAACACTCCCGATTCTACCACCGAACCCCACCCCCGCATAGCCGCCCCGCCGTCGGGATGATCCCGGCGTCTTTCTCCCGCAGCCCACCCGCATAGCCGCAACCTCATCATAGACCACCCTGCGCTGCGCCCGGGCCCGAACAGGGCGTCTATGCCAGTACGCCTATCCTGAGGGACCGCCCTGCGTGCGCCCGGGCCCGAAGCGGAGACCGGCTATCGTGGCCCGGCCCGGCTCGACCGCCCTGCGTGCGCCCGGGCCCGAACCCCACCCCCGCATAGCCGCAACTACGCCCGGCCCATTTGACTGAGCCGACCAGCCCCGAACCCCGCCCCCGCATAACCGCAATCCACCTAGGGCCGTCCGACATCCGGCTGCCCTCCTTCACTCACGATACCGCATAGCCTCCCCACACCTCCCTACCCGCAGGCACCGGTCTAAGCCGGCGTCATAGGCCTCCGCGACATCCCACACCCCCTTCCTACCCGCGGACACCGGCCCGCAACCCGTCCCAGCCATCACACCTACCCGCCACACACCATCGTTCCGGCGAAAGCAGGAACCCACCTCCTCCACACCACGCGCCAGGGCCGGCAGCCCCTACAGCGCAACCCCATCCTGAAAATCCCAAAATCCCGTAAATCCTGATTCTGACAAAAACTGCTTGCGCTATGCACATCGGTACGCTATACTGTCCCCGTCAGGCTCATCCAACGGCCCCTCGAGAACCGTCGGATACCCGTCCCCGGCCAGGACAACCGCCCGACACCAAAATCCAGCCAGGAGGCTAAAACAAGAGTTCAACGGGGTTCAGGATAACACGGTCTAATCCGCCGCAACCAGTACTTTGCGGCACGTCGGATCCATTGCACCACTGTAGTGCGCCGGAGGTCGGTCACATTACCCGGCTGGCGCACCCAGCACGGCGGGCGTCACCACCGCTGCGCGAGGACGGGCACTGCCCAAGCAGCCGTCAGCACGCGCAAGACTAGGACGTAAATAGCAAGCCACGCTCTCAGACCGTAGCGCCGACATCCTGAACCCCCACGAACTCCAACCAAAATCCACCGACCGACCAAAAGGAGAAAAACAACCACCATGAACACCACCATGAACACCACCAACCCCAACACCGCCACCCGCGCGCCCCCGCGCTGCGCGTCCCCGTTATCGCCGTCCGGGCGTCATCGCTCACCGCCACCCGCGCGCCCCCGCGCTGCGCGGCCTTTCGTTGACACCCCTGCGGCCGGCCCGTACACTGCCACGGCAATCACCTTGCCCTCGCGCCCACCCGGGCCGCCCATTCCCCGCAGGAGGTATCCCCATGAGCTTTGACCTGTACCAAAAGGGCATGAAAGTCGCCGCCGTGGCCGATTTCGAGGTTCGTGAAGTCATGGCCTCCCCCGTCGGCTCCTCCGTCCGCAGCATCTCCGCCGGAGATATAGGCGAAGTCCGCGAAAAGCGCTCCGTCGGCCCGGCCACTTGGCTCATCGTCTATTTTGACAGCGTAAAGCGCCAAATCAATATCGACGACGCCAATATCGGCAATATCAAGCCGGCTGACTAGCGCCGCCACAACACCGGAGATACCCTTATGCCCAACGACCCCATCGCCCAGGTCGATACTCTGGCCTTCGATATGTTCGGCACGGTCCTGGACCTGGACGGCAGCCTCGCCGAGCCCGCCGCCCGCTTTCTGCAAGAGCGCGGTTCCAGCGTCGCCGGCTCGGCCTTCTGGCTCAGCTGGCGCGGACGCCAGCGCATCGAGCAGTATCAGGACAACCTGTTCATGCTCGGACACAGCGGCTATCGGGAAACCTGCCGCCGCTCCTTCATCTACTGCCTGCGCATGCACGGCGTGCCCTTCAGCTACGACGACGTTGCCGAGTTCATGCGCGTGTACGACCACCTCCGCCCCTACGACGACGCCGTAGCCGGCCTGCAACGCCTGGCCGACAGCGGGCGTTTCCGCCTCGTCGCCCTATCCAACGGCGAGCAGTCCTACCTGGAACGGCTGGTGCGCGACAACATCGGCGTCCCCTTCAACGACATCATCTCCGTGGAAAAGGCCGGCGTTTTCAAGCCCCACCCGGCAGTGTACCGCACCGCAGCGCGCCTACTCGACAAAGCCCCCGGCCGCATTATGATGGTGGCCGCCCACTCTTTCGACATCACCGGCGCCCGGGCCTCCGGCTACCGCGCCGCTTACGTCAACCGCTACAACCTGCCCAACGAGGAGTTGCCCTATCTGCCCGATTTTGAGGTGCCCGACTTCAACCGGCTGGCCGATACGCTGCTCTCCACTGCCAACGGCGCATAGCCCCCATGGCCGTCGTAGCCGCTGCTCGTCGGCTCCGCGCCTTCTCCGCCCTTCGCCACCGGGATTTCCGGTGGTTCTTTTTGAACATCGGCGTCCAGTCCTTCGGGCAGGGCATCCAATTCCTGGGCATCGGCTGGCTCATCCTCGACATCACCGGCGAAAAGACATCCCTGGGACTGGCCGTCAGCATCTTCGGCGTCTCCAATCTGCTCTTCACCTTCGCCGGCGGAGTCATCGCCGACCGGGTTGACCGCAAACTGTTCCTGATTTTCTGCGTCCTTGCCAATAGCGTGATCACCATCGCCCTGGCCCTGCTGGCCCTGTCCGGCCACGCCCAGATTTGGCACGTGTACGCAGTCGCATTCATCCTCGGCGGGCTCATGGCGGTACAGATGCCGGCCCGCTTCGCCCTGGCCGCCGACCTCGTACCCCGCGAAGACATGATGAACGCCGTCGCCCTCCATACCTCCATCGGCCAGATTGGCAATATGCTCGGCCCCCTGGCCGGCGGCTGGGCCATCGACCGCATTGATGCCTGGGCCGCCATAATGGTCAACGGCGTCAGCTACCTGCTCGGCATCGCTTTCCTCATGATGATGGCCCGGCCCGCCGTTGCCACCCGCCGCAGATCCTCGCCCATCGCCGACCTCATCGGCGGTTTCTCCCACGCCCTGCGCACTCCGCTGGCCGCCGCCCTGATAATCATGTCCGCATCCTTCGGCTTTTTCGGCATGGCCTATATGCAGGTCGTCCCCGGCTTTACTCAAGAGTTCCTGCGGCTGAACGGATTTCAAACCGGCGTCTTCATGACCTGTCGCGGCGGCGGCGCTTTCCTCGGTTCCCTCTTCGTCGCCAGCTGGGGCGACGGTAAAGGCAAAGGCCTGCTGATGTACCTGGAAGTCACCCTCTGCTGCATCGCGCTCATCGCAATGGCGTGGGCGCAATGGTTCTGGGCTGCCTGCCTACTGGTCGCCATGGTCGGCTCTACCAGCATCGGCGGATTCTGGCCTGTATCCAGCTCTTTGATGCAGCTGACCACTGCCCCGGAAATGCGGGGCCGCATGATGGCCATGATGCAGATGGCTCCGGTATTCCACTTCCTCGGCGCCTGGCCGCTGACCTGGCTGGCCCAGCTCTTCGGATGGTCCATCGCCATTACCAGCGGAGCAACGACGCTCCTGGTTATCTCTATAGGCGGCTGGCTCTACCGCCCCCTGGTTCGCCGTATGAACCAAATCTGAACCGGCGACGCAAACCGTCCCATCCTTGCCCGTCCGCGTCAATTATCGTATATTAGCCCCAAACAGGCGCCCATCCCACTCAACAAGGAGTAGCAAAATGGTTAAACCCAAGCAAGTCGGCCACCTCGTACTCAACGTCTCCGACGTCGCGGCCTCCACCAAATTCTACACCGACATCCTGGGCTTCGAGGTTGCCGTCCAGCGTACCGGCGCCACCTTCCTCACGTGTGGCGAGATCCACCACGACTTGGCCCTGTTCCAGGCCTCCGACGACTCCCCGGAAACGCGCAAGGGCAACATCGGCCTCAACCACTTCGCCATCCAGGTCGAAGACTTCGATTCCCTCCGCGACCTCTACCACTCCCTGCTGGAAAATGACATCAAGGTTGACCGTACCACCGACCACGGCATGACCGGCAGCGTCTATTTCGAAGACCCCGACGGCAACGGCATCGAGTTCTACTACGACAAATTCGACAGCCCCGCGGACGGACTTGCCGAAATGCGACGCGAAGGCCGCGAAAACACCGTACTGGTCATCGACTAATCGCCTGGTCGTCGTCCCCGGGCAAATCAAACTGCCCCAGAATGTCCGCCAGCGTTCCCTCAATGTTGGGCGAAAGCGCGATAGGTTCCTCAAAGGGCAGGAAATTGTGCTCCTGGCGCACCCGGTCAATATATCGGCGCGCCTCATCGTTTCGCTGGGCCACCCGGTCCAGCGATTCCTGTAAGCGGTTAGCTTCCTCTTCATAGCGAGGCCGCAGGTCCGACAGATCAATATCCAGCGAGTACAACGCCCGCAACCGCCGCATAATGTCGTAAAACGCCCGGTGATCCGTCGTAATGCCCAACTGCCCGCCGCTACTCCCACTGAACGGGAACATCGGCGCCATCGCTCCCACCCGAACCATCTCCACGTCAGGATGCTCATAGTGCGCCATGCTGACCATGGCCATACCCACCGTTGGCCCCTGCCGTTGTTGAGAGCCGTAACTGGAAAACAGCATCCCGTGCTGCCTCATTTCGTCGGCCATTGACGCTTTACTGTACACGCACGAAATCCGCCGCTCCTGATCCGGCGGCGCCGGGCCGTTATACCCTTCCACCGCAGCCACCTTGGGATTCCCCAGCGCCGCCACCGCTTCAAAGAACGACTCGCCGTACAGGTCAATCCGATACCAAGGCTCAATCCCCAGGAATATCACCAGCCCGTTGCCGGCGTCCCAGAATCCGTTATCCCACTGCATCGGGCGGCTGGGAAGTCCATCGCTGAACGCCGCCCGGGGACGGTAAAGATCATGGGTGCCGGCAACCTGGAACGGGAAACACATCCGGGAGATTTCGTCCGTCATACGCCCAATTCGCCGCGCCGACATCTTGTCAATCAGCCAGCGAGGCATCCCGCTGGATATGTTGCCGCCGTCAGACCACTGGCGACGCCAACCGGCAATAATCACCTGGGTCTCGGGCGCTTCGTCCAACGCAATCAGCGGTTCCGGCATAATCGTCGCATCCTCCCGTCCGGTTCCCTAAATAAGCTGGGCCGGCGTGAAGATCCCCTCCATATCCTCTGCGGTAGCCGGCGTTTGCGCTGGCTGGCGCAGGTTGGTGTCCATAAACCAGTACACCTGCTTCAGGTGATGAGTGCTGTGGCTGAGGATGATGTTGAGCAGTTCCAGCACGGTCACTTCACCGCCATAGTGCGCCGGCACCACCCGGTCAAATCCCTCGGTGTCTCCGCTGTTCAGGAAAACGACTATTCCGTCAGCGACGCCAGCGGCGTAATCGGCAATCTCCTGCGGCTTTACCAGATGCGCCAGGCTTTCCCGGCAGGCCCGCATATCATCAGAGCTCATGGAGCCCCTGGTGCGGCTGGTGTAGGCCAGCTCCGGAAACGACACGATGTGCACTAACGTATCCCGCAACATTTCCGGCCGCCATTGCACCGGCTGCGCCAACTGTTCCTCGCTCAGCTCCAACGTCGCCCGAATGGCGGCGTCCAGTATCCGGCGGTACTTGTCCGCCAGCCATGCCGTGCGGCCCGACAGGTCAATGGGCGCATCCTCCAGCCCCAGAGCCGGAATCAGCTTCTTCGGGTAGTACCCAATTATGACCTCCGTCCCGTCAATGATGGTCACGGGCGCTGACAGTACGCCCCGGGCCTTCAGATCTTCCCGGGCCGCGTCATCGGTCAAAAGGTCGTGATGTTCATACTGAACACCGTTGGACGCCAGAAATTCCTCTAACGTCCGGCAGCTGAATCAACCAGGGTTGGTATAAACGTGAACTTCTCTCGTTGCCGTGGCCATATTGCAATTTCCCCCTGTCGGTTTTGGCGTGCTATTTGCCGGCGCGCAGCCAATCTGACTTGCGCTCGGCAATCATAATCGTCGTGCAGTTGGTGTTGGCGCGGATACAGTCCGGCATCACCGAGGCGTCAGCCACGTGCAGGTTTTCCAGACCATACACCCGGCAATGCTGGTCAACTACCGCCATAGGGTCGTCAGAGACCCCCATCTTGCAGGTCCCTGAAATGTGCTGGGAAGTGCTGACCGTGCGCTTGAGCCAGTCATTCAGCGCTGCGTCGCTTTCCAGGTCCGCCGGCAGCGGGTCAAGCAATTGCTCCGCAACGTCGCGGTAATGCTCACTGTCCAGCAGATCCACGCAAAGCCGGACGGCCTCGCGCATCCGCGACAAGTCAAACTCATCCTGGAAGTAGTTATAGTTCAGCTCCGGCTGCTCATGAGGATCCGTGCTGGCAAGCCGCAGCTCGCCCGAACCCACCGCCAGCTCCAGAATACACGTGAATCGGATCCCCTCGGCTTCCAGCGGGTCGCCGGCAATGGGCGACGAGAAGGATGACTGCATTATCTGGATGTCGTTGCGCAGATGGCTGCCGCTGGCCGTGTAACGCAGCGCCACCTGCGTCCGCGGCGCGGCAGGATCCAGCGGAAAGTCATCCCTGACTTTCACCGGAACGCGGATGTTCGGATGGTCGCGCAGGTTCTGGCCAACCCCGGGCAATTCGTGCACCACCGGAATCCCCATCTCCCTCAAGTGGTCCGAGGGCCCCACCCCCGAGAGCATCAGCAGCTGCGGCGACGCAATTGCCCCGGAGCTCAGGATAATCTCCTCCCCCTCAACCGTGAACGCCTCTCCGCCGCTTTCCACCTCAACTCCAACGGCCTTCTTCCCTTCAAAAACGATACGCCGACAGGTAACGTTGGGGCGGATGGTCAAGTTCATCCGATGCCGGGCTTCCCGCAGATAGGTGATGGACGTACTCATCCGCACCCCGTTGGGGTTGTTCATCGGAATGGGGCCAACTCCCCCCGACTCAGGATGGTTCATGTCCGGGTCATCGGGATATCCGGCCGCGCGACAGGCGTTCCAGAAAGCAACCTGCGCGGGCAGCCAGTCCTCCCGACGGTGACGACGCACCGGAATCGGGCCGCTGTTCCCGTGAAAGTCGTCGGAAATGTCGGTGTCCGTCTCCAACTTCCGGAAGTAAGGCAGGCAGTCGGTGAACTTCCACTCATCGTTGCCCATAGCGGCCCAGGCGTCATAATCCTCCGGCACGCCGCGCAGCAGCACCTGCCCGTTAATGGCCGACGACCCACCTACAACCCTCCCCCGCGGCACTGGCATAGGGTCGGCCTGCCCCGGGTTATTCGCCCAAAAGGTCCAGTTGTGCGGCGCGTTCACCGCCGAGGCCGTCTGGTCGTAGCCGTACTTCAAGTCATCCGGGTACAGCTCAAAATCGGGATAGTCCGGCCCCGCTTCCAGCACCAACACCGACCGCTCCGGGTCATCGGATAACCGGGCTGCCATCGTACACCCGGCCGAGCCGGCGCCGATGATAATCACATCATACTTCATTGACGAGTCTCCTGATTGACGGTTGCAGAGTCGCGCTACGCCGGATTATCGCCGGTAACGGCGTCGCTGGCAAGGGGCGGCGGCCAATCCGCTCAGCATGATACAATCATCCATCGCCATCCGCATATCGGCATCCCCGCCCCACGCTTGACCTTGCCATGCCGCTGACACCTGAAACGCGCGCCCTCAAAATTGCCTCTTACGGCGCCGCTTACGAAACCCTTATCGATGGGCTCCGAGCGTTTCCCACTGAAATGTGGGACTTCCGCGACGAGCACGGCTGCTGGAGCATCCGGGAGCACTTGGTGCACATTGCCGACAGCGAAGCCAGCAGCTACATCCGCTGCCGCCGCCTCATCGCAGAACCGGGCCAGCCGCTGATGGCTTACGATGAAAACGGCTGGGCCACAGCCCTCAAATACGCTGACCACAATACGGATACGGCCCTGGCCCTGTTTCGTCTGCTGCGCCGCCAAACTTACGCCCTCATCAAATCCCTCCCCGAACCCGTGTGGAGCAATGCCTGCTATCACCCTGAAAACGGAAACATGACCCTGGACGACTGGCTGTTGGTGTACGAAGCCCACATCCCGGAACACCTGCAATATATGCACGAAAACTACGTCGCCTGGCGCCGCTAATTCGCAATGCCGGCCCCCTTGCGCTATACTGCCGACAATACCCGTTGCGACACCCCTCAAACAGGAGATTTTGCCATGCAGTTCGGCCTGCTTTACGAATGTCAGCGCCCCTTCCAGGGATCTGAAATCGATTGGAACGCCCTTTACAAAGAAACGTTGGAACAGTGCGAGCTGGCCGACCGGATGGGCTTCGACAACCTCTGGTTCGTAGAACACCACTTCCTGACCGGCTTCTCAGGCTCCCCTTCCCAGGATGCCATGTTCGGCGCCCTCAGCCGCATCACCAAGCAGATCCGCATCGGTTACGGCGTCTGCATCCTGCCCTACCACCATCCCGTCCGCGTCGCCGAGCGCGTGGCCCTGCTCGACCAGCTTACCGACGGCCGCATCGAAGTCGGCACCGGACGCTCCAACGCCTACGAGCAGACCGGCCTGGGCGTTGACCCCCGGGATACCCGCAGCCTATGGAACGAGTCCATCAGTATGCTGCCCAAAATCTGGACGTCTGACGAGTACGAGTACGAAGGCCAGCACTGGAGCGTGCCCAAGCGCCGCGTACTCCCCAAGCCCTTCCAGCAGCCGCACCCGCGTCTGTACCTCGCCTGCACCTCCGAAGACAGCTTCCGCCTGGCCGCCCAGAAGGGCATCGGCGTGCTGTCCTCAGCGTCCTACGCGGTTGAGGTCTTGAAAGAAAAAGTCCAGATTTACCGCGACGCCCTGAAGGACTGCGAGCCCGTAGGCGAATTCGTCACCGAATTCTGGGGCAACAATGTCCACGGCTTCTGCGATGACGACGATGACTATGCCAAGGATCTGGCCGCCGAGTCCATGAAGACCTTCTTCGGCCCCGACAAGCCTTACATCGCCGGACGCATCAATGCCTACGAAGAGCTGCTGGAAGCCTGGGGCGGCGTGCCCGAACACCTGACCGCCGACTTCAGCCGCTGGCTCCGACAGTCGGACGCCGAACACCAGCAGCTGGCCCAGGATGTAGGCCTCTCTCTGGACGCCGGCCCCGGCGCCGCCCGCGCCGCCATCGCCCAGCTCGATGGCAAGACCCTCTCCGACCGCGGCGTCACCATCGCCGGCAACCCCGAATCCTGCATCAAGACTTGCCGGATGTACGAAGACATCGGCGTTGATCAGGTCATGCTGATTATGCAGACCGAAACCATCCCCCACGAGAAGGTAATGGGCTCCATCGAAAAGTTCGGCAAGGAGGTCATTCCGGCCTTCCGCAACGGCAACGGCGCCGGGTAACCGCGCCCCCTCCGCCGATAGCATTGCAGGGGCGAGGTTTATTCGCCCCTGCGCCAGGTTAACGGCCCATGGCATCCCAACAGCCCGTCAAGTTCAACGTTCGAGTCAACCAGTACCGCTACGGGTACGCAGACCTGCTGCGGATTTGGCGGGAAGCCGACCGTCTGGGCTACTACTCCGCCAGCCTCTTTGACCTGCTGACCTCCGACGCGCTGGAATGCTGGACCACGCTCACGGCGCTCCTGGTCCAGACCGAGCGCATTCGCGCCGTCCCCATGACCCTGGCCAATCCCTACCGCCACCCGATGTTGACTGCCAAAATGGCCGCGACGCTGGACGTAATCAGCGGAGGCCGCGTTACCCTCGGCATCGGCGCCGGCGGCAGCCGCAACGACGCCCTGGCCAGCGGCCTGCCATTTCCCTCCACCCGGGAACGCTGCGAAATGCTGGAAGAGTCGGTAAGCCTTATCCGTCGCCTGTGGACTGAATCCTCCGTAACTTTCAGGGGCCGGCGCTACACTGTTGACGGCGCAACCATAGAACCCAAGCCGCTCCAAAAGCCGGCCCTTCCAATCTTGGTCGGGGGGCACGGCGAGCGGTACGTGCTGCCCACCGTAGGCCGCATCGCCGACATCTGCAACGCCGGCTCCAACAGTGCCCCTGCTGAGCATCGCCGCGCGGCCAGCATAATCCGGCAGGCCGCCGAAGCTGTCGGACGCGACCCGTCCGCCATTGAGCTGACTCACAACGCCGACTGCGTCATCGCGCCAACCTGGCGGGAATTCGAGGCCTTGGTGTCGCGGCTCGCTCGGCAGGCCGGCATGACCCGCGCCGAATATCAAACGGAGCGGCTGCAAAACACCCTATACGGTACCCCGGCGCAGGTGGCGGAGCGCGTCAGCGAGTATGTGAACCTCGGCATCCGGTACTTCTTCATTGTCTTCCCCGATCCGGCGCCATCCGAAACGCTGGCCCTCTTCGCCAATGAAGTTATGGCGGAGTTCAACTGACAGCCGAATTTTCGGGATCTTGCAACGGCGGCAGTCTGAGCCTGCCCGAGGCCCAGGGGCCGGCGCGCCCCCAAACCCAGCTGACGGTGAAGGGGGCAATCCGTGCTGCCGGCGCCCCGGACGGGATGCCTACCGACACCGCTGGGTGGATGGAATCAATCTGCGCTGCCGGATCCCCGGGATGCTGGCCGCCGCACGCCCGATTGCCGTCGCTGCGTGGGTGAGAGCCGGGGGTTGCCCAGCAGCAGGAACAGCGCCGAGCCGACTGCGCTGACCAGAGCGATGGTAGCGAAGGGCATCGTGTAGGTGCCGGTGATATTGTCCCGTATCCACGCGATATAGGGAATCACGACTACGAACATCACGTTCATCGGTATCATGGATATGCCCGTAATCCGCGCAAAGCTGCTCCTTCCGAAGTAAACGCCGCGTATCGCCGTCGTCAGCGGCGTTCGCCCGCCGAACCCGATCCCCATCAGGACGGCGAACAGGAAAAACAGCGGCAGGGTGTCCGCAAACAGCAGCACCGCTATGGCGATGGATTGCAGGAAGGAAAAAGCGAATATGGCAATCCGTATCGGTATCCGATCGCCTATCACGCCGCCAATTACCATGAACGCCGTTGACACCGCCGTCTGCACAGAGATGACCAACCCAACTTGCACCAGATTAAAACCCCTTTCCACCATCACCAGGCCCAGATATGTCATCACACTGATGATAATGATGGACGAGCTGGCGTGTCCCATGGTGATTAGCCAGAAGGCGCGGGTTTTCACAGCCTCCTGCCAGGTGTATTCCGGCGCAACGGCGGCACCGTTGGTCGAACGCCTCCGCCCGGAGCGTTCTCTCGTCGCCGGGTCAATCCCGTCCGGATGCTGGCCGTAGTCCTCCGGCTGATTGCGCAGAAGCCAGGCCAGCGGCAGAGATGCCGCCAACGCCACCGCGCCCACTGCCAGCGCCGTATTCTGCCATCCCAGCCGGCCCGGTATTTCGGCAACGGCCTGCGCGTCCCACCCCATCATCCAGGCCATCAGCGGAACGATTACCACTCCGCCCAAACCGAAACCCAGCATCGGCACGGACATGGCGGTAGAACGCCGCAATCGGAACCAGTTGTTCAAGGCGGCGTTGGCCGGCAGCCAGGAACCCAATCCCGACCCCAGGCTGATTATGATGAATGCCGTGTAGAACATCCAGAGGTTGGCGGTGCGGCTGAACAGCAGGAAGCCCAGCCCGAATATAGCCAGGCCGATGAACACCATTTTGCGCGGGCCCAGCTTGTCCACGCCCCAGCCGGCAATCGGCCCCATTACCGTGCCTTCAACCCGCGTCAGCGTGAAGGCCCAGGATAACTGCGTAGTGCTCCACCCAAAGTTCCCCTTCAACACCGGCATCCACAGGGAAAGCGCCTGGAACAGCGGCACCGTCCCGATGACCATGATGACCGCGCCTATAACCGCCAGCCACCACCCGTAGAATATCCCCCGGGCCAGACGCGCCGGATGGGCCAGCTCACGTACCGGCAACAAGCGCAGCGTTCCTAGTCGTACAGGTGGCAGGCGGTGGCGTGTTCGGGCCGATACTCCCGCAGCGCCGGCTGATCCAACGAACACCGCTCCATCACAAACGGGCAGCGTGGGTGAAAGGCGCAGCCACTCGGCGGGTTCAACGGCGAAGGCACTTCTCCCGTCAGCACTATTTCCTCGCGCTGCTGCCTGGGATGGGCCGGCAGCGAGGCGGAAATCAGCGCCTTGGTGTAGGGATGCTGCGGGTTCGTGAACAGCTCTACCGGCGGCGCCTCCTCCACAATCTTCCCCAGGTACATCACGCCGACCCTATGGCTCATATACCGCACGGTGGCCAGGTTATGCGCGATGAGCAGGTAGCTCAATTCGTAGCTGGCTTGCAGCTCTTTCAGCAAGTTCAATATCTGGGCGCGGATTGACACGTCCAACGCCGACACCGGCTCGTCCAGCACAATCAGCTTGGGGCGAGTTGACAACGCCCGGGCGATGGCGATGCGCTGACGCTGCCCACCGCTGAACTCATGGGGATAGCGTTCAGCGTGGAACGGATGCAGCCCTACCACTTTCAGCAGCTCCTGCACCTGCGACTTCACGGCGGAACGGCTCAGCCGCTGATGGGTAATCAGCGGTTCCGAAATAATCTGGTCAACGCGCATCCGCGGATTGAGGGAACTCCAGGGGTCTTGAAACACCGCCTGCACGGAAGATCGAAAATTGCGCCGTTCCGCCCCCGAAAACTGATGCATCGGTCGGTTGTCGAAGAAAATGCTGCCCTCGGTTGGCCGGTCTGCCATCAGCAGCATCCGGCTGGTGGTCGTTTTGCCGCAGCCGGACTCTCCCACCAAGCTATAAGTCTGGCCGGGCATGATGCTGATGGATAGGCCATCCACCGCCTTGACCGTACCCGTTCGTCGGCGCAGCAGGTTGCCGCGATGCACCGGAAAATGCCGCTTGACGCCTTCCAGTCGCACCAGGGCATCCTCGCCGCCGGTTGCGGGCACGACTTCGGTAGTTACAGCGGTTGCAGCCATGTTATTCGGCCCTCCAGCAGCGTGAGGTATGTCCCGGCGCCACGGCGAATTCATCCGGGTAATCGCGGCATCGCTCCCATACGTGAGGACAGCGCGGTGCGAAGGAACACCCTTCCGGGAGCGCGTCCAGCGACGGCGGCTGCCCCTCAATAGACGGCAGCGTATCCACGTCAGTGTCCAGGTCCGGCACCGACCGCAGCAGTGCTTCTGTATAGGGATGAGCCGGGCTATCGAACATATCCTCCACGTCCGACTGCTCCACGATCCGACCGGCGTACATTACCGCCACCCGGTCACACATCCGCGCCACAATCCCGAAGTCATGGGTGATGAAAATGATTGCGGCGCCGGTTTGCTCCTGAATATCCTTGAGCAGGCGCAAGTATTGCAACTGAATGGTGGCGTCAAGAGAGGTAGTGGGTTCGTCGGCGATGAGCAGGTTGGGCGCGCGGGAAATCGAAATCGCGCCCACGACGCGCTGCCGCATCCCGCCGCTCATCTGGTGAGGAAAGTTGGCGAGCCGTTCTTCGGCGGCTGGTATCCGAACATTGGCCAGCAACTCCGCCGCGCGCTGGCGCAGGGAACGCTTCGGTTCGTCGTATTCCAGCCGCAACGTCTCGACCAGCTGGTCGCCTACCGTAAAGACCGGATTCAGCGAGGTCAGCGGGTCCTGCATCACCATGCAGATGCCCGACCCTCGGATGTCCCGCATCTCGCCGCGGCTCTTTTCCAGCAGATTCTCCCCCAGATAGTTGATGGAACCGCCCACAATGCGGCCAGGATGGGGAACCATGCCCAGGATTGACCACGCCGTCATGCTCTTTCCAGAACCGGATTCCCCGACGATGCCCAGAGTTTCGCCGCGCCGCAGTTCAAAGTTTATTCCATCCACCGCCTTGACCACGCCCGAGCGGGTAAAGAAATGAGTTTGCAGGTCATTCACCTGCAAGATAACGTCGTCAGTCATTTAGCACCTTATGCGGCCGGCGTACAACGTCAGTAAAGCTAACGCGCCCGCCGCGGCTTGGGGTTGATGTAATCCCGCAGCTCCGTGACCGGGGAGCTGCGCCAGCCGCCACATATCAAGGATTACATCCTTTCCTTCGCGGCTATTATACCCTATGCCGGCCCTCCCGTAAGCAACCTCAACCCAAATAACTCACGCCGTTTTCAGCGGCATAATTTGCCCGGCCAGATACCGCCAATATATCGTGAGCGTTTGCATACGCGCTCCTGCAAGAAGTGCTGGGTATGTAAAACGGAAGGGGCGGCGCGATACGCCGTCCCTTCGTCGGTTGCCAATGATATGCGGACAACTATCCGGCGCGACGGAGGCGCGGGTCAAGATAGTCGCGCAGCCAGTCCCCAAAGAAGTTGAACGCCATCACCACTATCGTTATGACCAGACCGGGGAACAGCGCAAGCCACCAGGCCTGCGTAAGGAACTCGCGAGCCTCGGCCACCATAATGCCCCACGCGGGGTCGCCGGGCGCCAGGCCGAGGCCAAGGAAGCTCAACGACGCCTCCAGCAGGATAACCTGGCCAATGCTGACGCTGGTCAGCACCATAAGCGTGTTGATGACGTTGGGAAACAGATGCCGCCAAACTATCATTCCCGGCGAGACGCCATAGATTTGAGCCAGCACTACGAAGTCCCGGTCTCTGACAGACAACACTTCGCCGCGAATCATGCGGGCAAACCTGGCCCATTGCGTGGCCGCAATCGCAATCATTACGTTCCACACGCCCGTGCCCAAATAGCTGACGATGAGCAAGGCTACCAGTATTGAAGGGAAGCCAAGCACCGCGTCGGTAATCCGCATCAATACGGAATCAACCCAACGACCGGAGTATCCCGAAACCAGCCCGATGACGGTACCGGCCAGTATAGCAATCACCATGGACGGGGCCGTGACTTGCAACATCGTGCGCGCGCCGAAAATCAGGCGGCTCAGCATATCCTTGCCCAGCCGATCCGTGCCCAGTATGTGATCGGAGCTGGCAAAGGGCGCTTGCAGCTTGTTGCGAACGTCGTTGTCGCTCGGATCGTGTGGCGAAATCAGGTTGGCGAAGATGGCGCAGAAAACGATGACCAGCAGGATAACGATGGGAACCCAGGGCAGGCGGGCATCCCGGATTCGCTGCATCCATCCCGTTGGAGCGCGATTGTCAATGACCAGTGCGGGGTTTTCGGCAGCCACAATCCTACTCCAATCTCGCCTTGCGTATATCTGCGCCGGCAAAAAACCGGGTCAGCGCCCTAGCTCATCCGCACTCTGGGGTCGGCATAACCGTAGAGGATGTCCACCAGCAACGCCGTCATGATGTATGCCGCGCCGGACACCATAATGGCGCCCAGCACCTGCGGGTGGTTGGTTTCCAGTACGCCTTGCAGCAGCATCAAGCCTACGCCGGGCCAGGAAAACACCACCTCAACTACCACTGAGCCGTTGAGCAGACTCGCCAGGCTGATGCCGCCAAAGGTCAGTACGGGAATCAGAGCGTTGCGGGCGGCGTGTTTCCAGATTACCACTCGGTCGCCCATGCCTTTGACCTGAGCGAATTTCACGTAGTCGGTATCCAGGACTTCCAGCATCGCGGAGCGGGCCAGGCGCATTATGGCGGCTATGATAGCCAACGCCAGCACCGACGCCGGTAGTACCAAACTTTTCAGCCATGCGGGGATTTGCGACCATTCGGGCAGCCATCCCTCCACGTCGCCATTGCCGTAAGCGGGCAGCACCCCCCAATAGCCGGCGAACAGTATGATGAGCATAATTGCCACCCAGAACTGCGGGGCGGCCATGCCGAATATGGCGAAGGCTTTGCATACTCGGTCCAGCAGGGTATCCCGCTTGACTGCGGATATAATGCCTAAAGGCACGCCGATGCCAATGGCCAGTATCATCCCCGCCAGCGCCAGATGAACGGTAGCCGGAATGCGTTCCATCAGGATTTCCCGCACCGGACGTCGCTCGGTGAACGATTTGCCGAAGTCCAGCACCACCGCCCGGCGCAGGAAGTTCCAGTACTGGACGATAAAAGGCTTGTCCAGCCCCAAAGCGGCCTTCTGGCGTTCATAGACCTTTTCGTCGTGGTCTTCCGAGATGGGCAACAGGAACCGAGCCGGGTCGCCGGCCAGGTGGACGCTTCCGAACACGACGAAGCTCAGGGCAATCAAAGTGATGATACCCTCGATGAGTCGTCGCGCAATATAGCCGCTCATAGCTTCTCGTATCGGTTAGATAAATTAGATAGGCGCAGGGGCGAATCCACCTGAGGCGGGTTCGCCCCTGCTCTGCGGTTCAGTCAGGCCGGCTTACTTCAGCTTGACCGTCCAGATGGCGGTTACGTAGGGCACTAGGCTCCACGGTTCGTAGGAGGCGACGTCGGCGCCCAAGCCCCACGGCACGTTGGTGTTGAAGCCGTCGCCCCAGTAAGCCTGGTCGTACAGGTAAGCGTACATCTCGTTGTACGACTGGCTGCGGGTGTCCGGGTTGAGGTTGGAGAGACCGCTGATGACCACCGGGGTGGTAGTGCTGGCCCAAGGCTCCTTTTCAGGGTCGTCAATAGCGCGCCAGGCAATGGCGGAGTTGTTGTAAGCCCCCTGAGTGATGGAGGTGCCGTCGTAGCGAGCCTCGTTGGTGCGCACCAGCACATCGCCGGGGTACTCGCGGTTGTTCCAAGCCTGGCGAGTAGCGGCGGCGTCGCCGACAACTACGTTAACGTCCCAGCCGAGTTCGCTCCAGAAGTCCTGGTAAAGCTGGGCCAGGTCAGGGAGCAAGGGCAAGTCTCCGGCTTCCCATGTGTACAGGGTGAAGGCAATCTGCTCGCCGTTGGCGTCGGTGCCGTCCAATCCATCCTCGCCGCCGTAGCCGATGGACTTCAGCAGTTCGGCGGACTTCTCCAGGTCAAAGGCGCGGGGGCGCAGGTTTTCATCCCAGCCTAAAGAGTTGGGTGTAACGTGGGCCCAGCTGTCGGCATTGATGGCCTCCGGGCTGTACAGCCCGTTGACGATTGATTCCTTGTCAATGGCGTGTTCGGCAGCCTGGCGGGCTTCCTTGGGGAAGCACCAGAGCGACTCTTCCCAGCAGTCAACGTACACGACCCAGTTGTAGGAGGACTCTCTCTGCCAGGCAATGGAGGCGCCGTCAATGCCGTTGATTTCGTTCACCATGTTGATGTTGGCTTCAATCAACTGGGCGTCGCCGGAGCGGAGGGAAGCGGTGCGGGCGGCGGGTTCCGGCACTACCCGCAACGTCAGCTTATCGAACGTGACCCGGCGGTCTTCATCGAAGCCGTTGCCGGGATGCCAGAAAAAGTCCTCAAAGCGCTCGAATTCATAGCGCTGCTTGAGCACGGAGCTAGTGACGCGCATGGCGCCGATGCCTACGGGGTCGTCTTCGTAGCCTTCGAAACCGTTGGCGCCGGCGCGGGCGCGCATAGAAGCTTCCGACACAATCATCGGGTCGGCGCCCTGGGAGTTTTCGGACCAGTTGAAGCCGAAGTCCAACCGTACCGTATTGAAGGTCACTGATACTTGGTCATCGTCGGGGCCCCTGTCCACACTGTCCACTCGCTCGGCAATAGCCACATCGCGTGGCTCGTAGTAGGTGGATTCCAGCAGCTGCTGAGCTTCGACACCCATACGGCTATCCAGGTTAAAGAACACGTCATCGCGGGTGATGGTGTTCCCGGCGTGGTCCTTGATGAAACCCTCGTTGATGGTGAAAGTCCAGACCAGGCCGTCGTTGCTCACCGACCAGTCTTTAGCTACGGCAGGGGTCAGCTCGCTGCCGCCCTTGCCACCGACGAGAGCGACCTGGAAGATGCGCTGAAACTTGAGGTCTTCGCCCTCAGTGAGGAAGGGGTCGAACTTGCCGTTGCCCAAGTTGGTAACCAGGACGGTTACTTCGCCGCCGGCTTCCTCTGCCATCATGGGTTCGGTAGGCTCGGGCATGGCGGTGTTGCTAACGGAGCTTGGCTCAGTCGGATCTTCGGACGGTGCGGAGCCTACCGGGGTTGTGTCGTCGGACGCTCCGCCGCAGGCTATTGCGGCGATAAGTGTGGCGGCCATGGCCACGGCCAGCAAAAACCGGCCATTCATAAACCGTTTAAATCTCATTATCTGGAATCCCCTCCGTTCGGTGTTTCACACTGGCCGGCGCCAAGATACCTGGCAGGCCAACCTGTTGCGGGTAAAGTGAGATTAAACAGGCGATACCGCCATCTTGTCAATAGCAGTGCGCGAAAGCGAGGCGATTTCGCTACTCGGATTCCAGCAGGCATTCAGCAGGAAAAGACTGCTTCGGTGACGGAGCGCGTAATCCGTTGCGTCGCTGGGCCCTTTCCGTCATCGGCAGGTCAGATCGCGAGTAGCGAAATCGGCTAGCGAAATCGCCTCGGTGTTGACAGTGGGGATTGGTGGGGATAGTATGTATTGCCGCTGCGCTGGATTTTGAGATGGCGCGGCAGAAAGGATTTTTATGCCTACTGTGAATCAACTGGTACGAAAGGGGCGCAAGCCGGTGCGCAAGGGCACCAAGGCGCCGGCGCTGCATTGGGTTCAGAATTCGCTGCGGAACCGCACGCGATGGGGCCCCGGGTGTCCGCAACGACGAGGGGTCTGTATTCAGGTGCGGACGATGACGCCGAAGAAGCCTAATTCGGCGCTGCGCAAGATTTGCAGGGTGCGCTTGACCAATGGAGTGGAAGTTACCGCGTACATTGGCGGCGAAGGACACAATTTGCAGGAGCACTCGGTGGTGCTAATCCGCGGCGGTCGGGTTAAGGACTTGCCGGGGGTACGGTATCACGTAGTACGCAGCAATTTGGACACGGAAGCTGTGAGCGGACGCCGCCAGGGACGCAGCAAGTACGGAACTCGCAAGGGCGGCTAGACTGCCGCCAGTACGGGCAGATTACAGTCACCCCCCAAGCTGGGGGTGGCTTACTGTAAAAGGCAAGATAAGGCGAAGGGAACAAGGAAAGCAGGAAATGTCGAGAAGGCGCCGAGCAGAGCCCAGGGTTATCAAGCCGGATCCTCGGTACAACAACCTGGAGCTGTCCAAGTTCATTAACCGGGTGATGATTAAGGGGAAGAAGTCCACCGCGCAGCGGGTGGTGTACGATGCGCTGGAGCTGGTTCGCCGGGATGCGAGCCAGGATCCTATGGTGGTTTTCACTACGGCATTGCGGAATGCGACGCCATTGGTGGAAGTGCGGCCGCGGCGGGTAGGCGGGGCGACTTATCAGGTTCCGGTGGAGCTGCGCACGAACCGAAGTGAAGCTTTGGCGATGCGCTGGATTATACGGGGAGCGCGAGGGCGCAACGGCATGCGGATGGCGCGGGGCTTGGCAAACGAGTTTATGGATGCGGCGCGCGGCGAGGGTTCGGCGGTGCGTCGTAAGGATGAGCTGCATCGGATGGCGGAAGCTAACCGGGCTTTCGTGCACTATCGCCGGTAACGGCATCGGCAACGGAACGACAGGGATTGATTGACAGGTTTGGGAAATGACTGCGGCACAGACACCGGCCAATAAAATCCGGAACATCGGGTTCATCGCGCATATTGACGCTGGGAAAACCACCGTTACGGAGCGCGTACTTTACCTTACGGGGCGCATCCGCAAAGTCGGGGGGGTTGATGAGGGGACTACGGCGATGGACTGGATGCCGCAGGAGAAAGAGCGGGGGATCACGATTACGGCGGCGGCGACCACGGCGTATTGGCATGACCATCAGGTTAATATCATTGACACGCCGGGGCACGTGGATTTTACGGCTGAGGTGGAGCGCAGCCTTCGGGTGCTGGACGGGGGGATAGTGGTGCTGGATGCGGTGGCGGGGGTGCAGCCGCAGTCAGAGACGGTGTGGCGCCAGGCGGACACGTACAACGTGCCTCGTATCTGTTTTGTCAACAAGATGGATCGGGTGGGGGCGTCTTATGAACGGACAATAGAGTCAGTGCGACGGCGGCTGAAGGGCAATCCGGTGGCGGTACAGATACCGATGGGGGCGGAGAGTGAATTTCGCGGGGTGGTGGATCTGATTGAAGGGCAGGCGATTATGTACTCGGATGGGCGGGATGATGTGGCGGAGCCGCCGGAGCTGATGCCGGTGCCGGAAGAGTATGAGAGGGCTTTCCATGACTATCGTCAGGAGATGATTGAGAAAATCGTCGAGACCGACGAGGCTCTGCTCATTAAATATCTGGAGGGTGAGGACATTTGCGCGGACGACCTTAGGGCGGCGCTGCGGAGCGCGACAATCAACCGGCAGCTGGTGCCGGTGCTCTGCGGGAGCGCGATGCGTGGCAAGGGGATTGACCCGCTGCTGGACGCCATCGTTGGATATTTGCCTTCGCCGCTGGATGTGCCGGCGGTAGAGGGGGTAGTTCCGGGTACGGAGGAGGTGGAGCTGCGGGAGCCGGTGGAGAGCGAGCCGCTGTCGGCGCTGGCGTTCAAGGTTGTGGTTGACCCTTACGTGGGGCGGCTGGTTTTCCTGCGTATTTATTCGGGCAAGGTAGAGGCCGGGGCTGCGGTGCGCAACGTGACCCGAGGGAATAGGGAAAGGATGGGGCGGCTGCTACGGATGCACGCGAATCACCGTGAGGAGCTGCCGGCTATAACGGCGGGGAACATCTGTGCGGCGGTTGGCTTGAAGGATACTTTCACCGGGGACACCATATGCACGGATCACAGGCAGGTGATTCTGGAACCGCCGCACTTTCCGGCTCCGGTGGTATCGGTGGCGATTGAGCCGGCGACCCGCGCCGACCAGGATAAGCTGGGCGAAGCGATGAGGAAGCTGTCTGAGGAAGACCCTACATTTGTGGTTCGCTACAACGATGAGACGGGTCAGACCATCATATCAGGGATGGGGGAGCTGCATCTGGAGGTTCTGGTGGACCGGATGCGGCGGGAGTTTGACGTGGAGGCGCGGGTGGGACAGCCGCGGGTCGCCTACCGCGAGACAATCACCAAGGCGATTCGAGTGGAAGGGCGGTTCGTGCGACAGACGGGGGGGCATGGGCAGTTTGGTCACGTATGGCTGGAAATTGAGCCGCAAGAGCGGGGGGCTGGCAATGAGTTCGTTGACGGGATTAGCGGGGGAGTGATACCGCGCCAGTTCATTCCGGCAGTGGAGGCGGGAGTAAAGCAGGGGCTGGACAATGGGCCGTTGGCGGGGTATCCTCTGGTGGATTTGAAGGTCAAGCTGGTAGATGGCAGCTATCATACGGTAGACTCGTCGGAGATGGCCTTTCGGTCGGCGGCGATGATTGCGTTGCGAGACGGGACGCGCAGGGCGGGGCCGGTGTTGCAAGAGCCTATCTTTGAGATGGAAATAGTGACGCCGGGGGAGTTTCTGAGCGAGGTGCTGAGCGACCTGGGTGGGCGTCGGGCGCAGATTCGGAGCATTGAGGGAGTGGAAGACCTACAGACGGTGAGTGCGATGATTCCGTTGGGCGAGACTTTCGCTTATACGACTGCGCTGCGGTCGCTGACGAGGGGGAGGGCTTCGTACACGATGGAGTTTCGGCACTATGAGCCGGTGCCGGAGCATCTGCTGAAGAGCATTACAAGCGTCTGACGGGCGGCGGGACGGTTGGCCCGACGGAACAATTATGAAGAAGGGGAGCGTTGAAAGCTAAATTATGGTAGCCAGGCAGCAAATGCGGATAATTTTGAAGGCCTTTGACCACAAGGTGCTGGACCGGTCCAGCGCGCAAATAGTGGAGACGGCCGAGCTTACCGGGGCCAGGGTGGCGGGGCCGGTGCCTTTGCCGACGCAAATTCGTCGGTTCTGCGTGATACGGGGCCCCCACGTTGACAAGGATTCGCGGGAGCATTTTGAGATTCGCACGCACAAGAGGCTGCTGGACATTATGGAGCCTACGAGCAAAACGATTGACGCGCTGACCAGGCTGAATATGCCGGCGGGGGTGGATATTTCTATCAAGCTCTAGTTGGCGGCGGGTTCTTGGCGTGAGAGGACTGACCGGGCTTGAATAAATAATAAACCCGTTGTAAAATCGCTATTCCTTTGGCGGCAAGCTACCAAGCCACTGCCGCCGTTTCATCTAGAAAGAACAGGCGAAGCAAATGCTACAGGCATATCTCGGCAAGAAGATAGGGATGACGCAGGTGTTCAACGACGCCGGGCAGGTTGTCCCAGTGACCATCATAGAGGCGGGGCCTTGCGCGGTTACGCAGATTCGGACCGTGGACAACGACGGGTACGAGTCGGTGCAATTGGGGTTTGGACGGGTTCGTCGGCCCAACAAACCGGAGGCCGGGCATTTGAAGGGCAGCCGGATTGGGCGGCGGTTGCAGGAAGTTGCCGCAGATGACATCGGAGAGTACGAAGTGGGGCAGCTGGTTGCGGTGGACATCTTTGAACCAGGGGAGATTGTGGATGTAAGCGGTCGGTCGAAAGGCCGAGGGTTTGCGGGAACGATGAAGCGGCACGGCTTCAGCGGCGGGCCGCGGACGCATGGTCAATCCGACCGGGCGCGGGCGCCGGGTTCCATCGGAGGCGGCACTACCCCGGGCAAGGTGTTTAAGGGCCTGAAGATGGCCGGGCACATGGGGAACCGCCGGGTTACGAGCAAGGGCCTGGAAGTAATCCGGGTTGACGTTGACCGCAACCTGCTGATGGTAAAGGGCGGCGTTCCCGGCGGGGCGAACAGCCCGGTTACCATTCGGAAAACAGGCAAGAGCAAGGGGCAAGGATAATGGAAATCCCCGTAGTAAATGCCAACGGCGACACGATAGATACCATCAGCATTGAGGATGGGATTTTTGACGTGGAGATGAATCAAACGCTGGTGCACCAGGCGATGGTGATTTATCAGCTGAACCAGCGGCAGGGCACGCACTCCACGCGAACTAGAGCCGAAGTGTCGGGCGGTGGACGGAAGCCATGGATACAGAAGCACACCGGGCGGGCTCGTCAGGGCAGCATACGGGCGCCGCAGTGGCGACACGGGGGCGTTGTGTTCGGGCCGAAGCCGCGGGACTATCGCAAGACGTTGCCCAGGGCGATGCGCCGGAGAGCTCTGCAGTGCGTGCTGTCGGAGAAAATCCGCAACGGGCGGTTGGTTTGCGTTGATTCATTGGACAGCGTGGACGGACGAACGAAGTCCATGAAGCAGTTGCTGGAGAACTTGCGGATCAGAGGGTCGGCGCTGGTGGTTACTGGGGAGGCTCAACAGAACGTGGTGCGAGCCGGCGGGAACTTGAAGCAGGTTTGGACGTTGCCGTCGGACTTGGTGAACGCGAATGATGTGTTGAAGCGGGAAACCATCTTGGTAACGGTGGATGGGATACGGCGGATTGCGGCGCAATGCACAGCACAGCGGTTCCGGGCGAGGCAGACGGCTACGGCGGGGAACGCGGGCAGTGAGGAGGACGCAGAATGAATATCAGCGAAGTGCTGCTGAGGCCGACCATTACGGAGAAGAGCACCCTGTTGCAGGAGGAGGGGCAGTACACTTTTGAGGTTGCGCCCCGGGCCAATAAGACATTGGTAAAGCAGGCGGTTGAGCGGATCTTTGGGGTGAAGGTGGTCAGCGTGAACATGACGGTGAACCGGGGGAAGCGCAAGCGGTACGGCCCGCGCTTCAAGAAGCGGCCGGATGTTAAAAAGGCCGTGGTTACGCTGAGGCCCGGCGACAGAATCGACCTGATTGAGGGGCTGTAATCATGCCGCTTAAGAACCTACGTCCAATTACTCCCGGCACGCGCAACGCGGTGCGGCCTTCTTTTGAGGATATAACCACTAGGAAGCCGGAGAAGTCGCTGCTGGAACCGTTGCAGAAGCGCGGAGGCCGGAATAACCGAGGACGCATCACGGCCTATCATAGGGGCGGCGGCTCCAAGAAGATGTACCGGCGCGTTGATTTCAAGCGGCGGAAGGATGGCGTGCCAGCTACGGTCAAGAGCATTGAATACGACCCGAACCGGACGACTCGCATTGCGCTGCTGCATTACGCGGATGGGGAGAAGTCTTACATCCTGGCGCCGGTGAATCTGTCGGTAGGGGACAAGGTGGAATCGGGGCCGGAGGCTGAAATCAGCCCCGGCAACACGTTGCCGTTGCGGAACATTCCCACGGGTACGGTGGTGCATAACCTGGAGCTGACGCCGGGTCGTGGCGGGCAGTTGGTCCGGGGAGCCGGCACAGGGGCGCAGGTACTGTCGAGGGAAGGAGATTACGTGCTGGTGCGGCTGCCCTCCGGGGAAATGCGGCGAATCCTGCTGAACTGCCGGGCAAGCGTGGGTCAATTGTCCAATCCGGACCACAAGAATGAAAGCCTGGGCAAGGCGGGGGCGAAGCGGCACCTGGGCCGCCGGCCGCATGTGCGAGGCGTAGCCAAGAATCCGGTTGACCATCCGCACGGCGGAGGCGAAGGACGCTCGCCCATTGGGATGCCTGGCCCCAAGTCTCCGTGGGGGAAACCTACGCTGGGACACAAGACACGCAACAAAAAGAAGACTTCTAGTCGGTTCATCGTCCGCGGACGGCGCTGGCGGCGGTAAGGATTGTCAATCGGGCGACCGAAATCACACGGCGCCGTTGCTGCGGCGCGCAGGTAATCATCAAATTATGTCACGTTCAGTCAAAAAAGGGCCATACGTCCATCCCAAGCTGTTGAAAAAAGTTGGGATGGTTCGGGAGTCCGGCGAGGCCACGGTTATCCGCACCTGGTCACGGGACTCGATGATAATGCCTCAGATGGTGGGGTTGAACTTTGGGGTGCATGATGGGCGTCGTCACGTGCCGATCTTCGTAACGGAGAACATGGTTGGGCACAGGCTGGGCGAGTTTGCGCCTACCCGGACGTATCGAGGGCACGTGGCTCGTTCCGAGCGTTCGAGCAGGGTGAGGTGAGGAGATGGCAGCGGTACGCGCAGTAGCCAAGCAGGTGGGGGCATCGCCTAAACGTCTGAAGCCGATTATGGATGCGGTACGAGGGATGATGGTGAATGATGCGCTGGATCATTTGAGCCTGATGACATCGCCGTGGGCGCGCTCGGTGGCCAAGGTGGTGCAGTCGGCGGCGGCGAACGCTGAGAATAATATGTATATGGACCGGAGCGAGCTGCGTATTACGCGCATTTCCGCAGACCAGGCGCGCCCGCTGAAGCGCTTTCGCGCTCGGGCCCGGGGGCGGATTGGGCGGGTTACCCGGCGTTCCAGCCACATCATAATTGAAGTGGACGAGATAGAGGAGGGCTAACCTGATGGGCCATAAGACGCATCCGCTGGGGTTTCGGCTGGGGATTATCAAGGATTGGAAGACGCACTGGTACGCTAACAACGGGTCTCAGTACCGGGGCGGCGTGTTGCGAGACCTTTCTCTGCGCGACGCCATCCACGATGAATACTCGTCGTTTTCCGACGCTGGGGTTGCGCGGATTGAGATTGACCGGACTGCTCAGGAGACGGTCATCAATATCCACTCGGCGCGCCCAGGCATTCTGATTGGGAGAGACGGCAGCCGCGTCAAGGTTTTGCGCAGTCGGCTGGAAACGATGATCAGCGGGCAGCTGCGCCTGAATATCGTTGAAATTGAGCAGCCGGAGCTTGACCCTTACCTGGTGGGCCGGAATATTGCGGACCAGCTGAGCCGCCGGGTCGCCTATCGGCGGGCCATGCGTCAGTCGGCGTTGCGTACTATGCAGGCTGGGGCGGAGGGCATCAAAATCATAACGAAGGGGCGAATCTCCGGGGCAGAGATTGCGCGCACAGAGAAGCTTATGATGGGTCGGGTTCCTCTGCACACGCTGAGGGCTGACATTGATTACGCTCTGGCGGAAGCGCATACGGCCATGGGGCGCATTGGCATCAGGGTGTGGATTTACAAGGGTCAAATCATGCCGCCGGCCGCAGAAGAGGATGGGGAGATGGAGAGTATAGAGTTCCGCGTTGCCAGCCAGGACGCCGAGGCTGACGCGGAGATGGCATTGGAGCAATAGGCTGCGCCGGGGAGGTTTTATCATGTTGCAACCCAAGAGGACAAAATTCCGCAAGGTGGGGCGGGGGAAGCGTCGTGGCGCTGCCAGCACCGGGAGCACCGTTGAGTTCGGGCTGATTGGTCTGAAGGCGATGAGTCCGGAATGGATTACGGCGCGGCAAATTGAGTCGGCGCGAATTGCGATTACCCGGCATTTGCAGCGGGGAGGGAAGACGTGGATTCGGATTTTCCCGGACAAGCCGGTTTCCAAGAAGCCTGCTGAAGTGCGAATGGGGGGAGGTAAGGCGGCCAACGACCACTGGGTTGCGGTGGTAAAGCCGGGCCGCATTATGTTTGAAGTGGGGGGAGTGCCCATCAACCAAGCGGAGGAGGCTCTGCGCCGGGCGGCGCACAAGCTGCCGATTCCGACCAAGGTAGTGTATCGGGACCGGGTCAACTCGCTGCTTTCGGGTTCGGGAGGGTAGGTGGTGATGAAGATGTATGAAATCCGCGCGTTGACCGACGAGGAGATACGGGAGGAGCTGGACAAGTCTTATCAGGAGCTGATGAACCTGCGTTTTCGGGAGGCTACGAACCAGCTGACGGATACGAATCAGCCTCGCAAGACCCGCAAAGACATTGCCAGGATGTTGACCTGCTTGCGCGAGCGGGAGCTGGCATAGGCGTGATTGACGGTAAGGACAGGATAGGAAGGAATAGCAAGCAATGGCCAAAACGATGCGAAAGGTTCGGGTGGGCGCGGTGGTAAGCACCCGGATGGACAAGACGGCCGTGGTAGAGATGGTCTGGAAGCAGCGGCACCGGGTTTATCGCAAGCAGATGCGCCGGGTTACCCGTTTTTACGTCCATGACCCGGAGGGGCAGTGTCGGATTGGTGACACGGTGCGTATTCAAGAGACGCGCCCGATTTCGCGCACGAAGCACTGGCGGTTGCTGGAAATACTGTCCCGGCGTGAGGTTGCAGACGTGCGGCCTATAGACCTTGAAGCGGACGCAGGGGTTGAGCCGGACGCCGACGAACCGGACATCAACGGATCGGGGGATACCGGGTTCGTGGATGAAGGAGCTGAGGCCGACGCTGATGTCCAAGACGACGAGGATGCGTAAATGATACAGAGCTATACGAGGCTCCACGTTGCCGACAACAGCGGCGCGCGGCGCGTTCGATTGATAAACATTCCGGGTTCCAGCCGGCGCAAGTACGCATCGGTGGGGGACATAATCGTGTGCACGGTGCGGGAGGCAGTGCCGAACTCTCCGGTACGTAAGGGGTCGGTAGTCAAAGCGGTGGTGGTGCGACAGGCGGCTCCGCTGTTGCGACCAGACGGCACGTACATCAAGTTTGACGACAACGCGGCAGTGCTGATTAACGATAACCAGCTGCCCCGGGGGACTCGGATATTTGGCCCGGTGGCTCGGGAACTTCGGGACAAGGGCTTTATGCGTATTGTCTCGCTGGCCCCGGAGGTGGTGTGATGGCAAGGGTGAAGATCCGACGGGGTGATGACGTATTGGTGATTGCGGGCAAGGACAAGGGCAAGACGGGCCGAGTGCTACAGATGGCGCCGGAAAGAAACCGGGTTATCGTTGAGGGTGTGAACATGGTGACCAAGCACTACAAGCCGCGTCCCGGGATACGCCAGGGCGGGCGGGTTCAGCAGGAGGCCGCCATACACATATCGAACGTGAAGCTCATCCAGAGCAACTACACTGAACCGAGTACGCAGTTCCGCAACCGGGATGAGTGATTATCATGGCCACTGACCAACAGGAACGAACCGGGGAGCTGCCGCCTCCCACATTCAAAGTCCGGTTCCGCAACGAGATTGTTCCCGCGATGGTGTCGGAGTTCGGCTACTCTAGTCCCATGCAGGCGCCTAGGGTTACCAAAATCAACCTGAACATTGGCTTGGGCGAGGCGCTTACCAACGGCCGGGCGATGGAGAGCGCGGTCAGGGACTTGACCACCATATCGGGTCAAAAGCCCATTATTACTAGGGCGCGCCGGTCTATTGCGGGCTTCAAGGTGCGGGAGGGCAACCCCATTGGCACCGCGGTTACTTTGCGGGGCGACCGGATGTATTATTTTCTGGAGCGGCTAATCATTACTGCGCTGCCGCGGATCCGGGACTTCCGAGGAATATCGCGGCGGGGATTTGACGGGCGGGGCAATTTTTCGCTGGGATTGCGAGAGCAAATCGTGTTTCCAGAGATTGACTACAACAGCATAGACCGGCTGCGCGGGTTGCAGGTTACGATAACCACCAGCGCCGTCAACGATGCTGAGGCGACGCGGCTGCTTGAGCATTTCGGTATGCCGTTTATCCGGCAGTAGGAGCAGGCTCTTCGGAGCAACGGCAAACAACAGAGGGAGAGGACAGTTTTGGCCAAGAAATCCGCCATCGCCAAGAATGAGCGACGCAAGCGAACCGTTGCCAAGTACGCAGCCCGGCGAGCCGAGCTGTTGGCCGAGGCGCGGGATTTGTCCAGGCCTATGCGTCAGCGCTTTGAGACTCGGCAGCAACTGGCGCTGCTGCCGCACGACGCTAATCCTAATAGGGTCCGCAATCGGGACGGGGCTACAGGCCGGCCACGGGGATACATCCGACACTTTGGATTGTCGCGTATATCCTTCCGGGAGATGGCGTTGAACGGGCTGCTCCCCGGCGTACGTAAGGCGAGCCTGTGACCGTACAGGCCGCGGGAGTTGGCAAAGAGCTGACTGACGGAATGATGGAGATTTTCAAAGATGCCCAGCAATGACCCAGTTGCCGATATGCTCACGCGCATACGCAACGCGATTCACGCCCGACACCGGACGGTTCTGGTGCCGCAGTCGAAAGTCAAGACGGCAATTGCCGACATTTTGAAGCAGCAGGGCTACATACGAGATTGGGATCTGGCGCGGAATCGGAAGTTCCCGACGATGCGCTTGCACCTGACTTACCGGGACAATGAACAGAACGCCATCCGGGGGTTGAAGCGGGTGAGCAAGCCCGGCCTGCGGGTTCACGTGGGACGTGGGGAGATTCCGCGGGTGTACGGTGGACTGGGGATCGCTATTGTATCCACTTCACAAGGGATGATGACCGGCTACGAAGCCTGGCGCAAGGGCATCGGGGGAGAATTGGTCTGCTATGTCTGGTAAGGAGAATGTGGTCAGCGCGGGGGTTGCGGAGCGAATGCCACCGACGGAGCGGCCTTTGTCGCGCATCGGACGCCAGCCGATTCCGGTTCCCGACGGCGTGAGCGTGGAGGTAATTTACGGCGGCGTGGTGGTTACCGGTCCGCGGGGCACGTTGACCCAAAGGCACCATCCTGAGGTGAGCGTCAAAGTGGAAGACGGGCACATCATCGTTGAGCGACTTACCGAGCGCAAGTTTCATCATTCGCTGCATGGCCTCACGCGCTCGCTCATTGCCAACGCGGTGGTGGGAGTTACCGAGGGATACAGCAAAAGCCTGGAGCTGATGGGCGTGGGTTATCGAGTTCAGCAGAATGGCGATGGGATTACGCTGAGCGTGGGGTACAGCCACACGGTGGATATTCTCCCGGAAGAGGGGCTGACCATGCAGGTGGAAGGCAACAACCGGGTGCACGTCAGCGGGATTGACAAGCAGAAAGTCGGGCAGCTGGCGGCCAAAGTGCGCCGGGTGCGCCCGCCGAACGCCTATAAGGAAAAGGGCATTCGCTATCGGGGGGAGGCGCTTCGGTTGAAGCCGGGCAAGGCCGCCGCCCGACGGGCCGGCTAACGTGCAACAGAAAGCCATGACGACCAAGCATCTGGATTTGAGAGTAATCTGAAAATGCCGCGCGATAAAGATTCCCGCAAGCTCCGCGTTGTCCGGCATCGCCGGGTGAGAAACAAGGTTCACGGTACGCCGGAACGGCCCCGGCTGTGCGTGTTTCGCAGTCTGAAAGGGATATACGCCCAGGTGATTGACGACTCGCGCGGGCATACCCTGGCGTATGCGTCCAGCCGGGAAGTTGCATCGGAAGAGACCGTGCCAAAGACGGCGGCGTCGGTGGCAGTAGGCAGGCTGGTGGCGGAACGAGCCATCGCCGCTGGCGTTAGCACCGTGGTGTTTGACCGGGGTGGTTATCGGTTTCATGGACGAGTAAAAGCGCTGGCCGACGCAGCCCGAGAAGGAGGGCTTAATTTCTGATGGTATCCCAGGCATCTCGCAGAGGTGAACGAAGCGAACGGGGCGGCGAGCGCGACCGTCGCGGCGGCGGCCGAGGCCGCGGTCGTGGAGGCGACCGCGAACAGCGGCAGCGCGAAGATGACCGCGGCGGTTTCAATGAGCGAGTGGTGCATACCCGCCGTATCGCCAAGGTGGTCAAAGGGGGCCGGCGGCTGCGCTTCAACGCGTTGGTGGTGGTTGGCGACGGTCAGGGTAGGGTTGGCGTGGGTATGGGGAAAGCGCTGGCGATCCCCGACGCAGTGCGGAAGGGAACTGCGACGGCGCGACGGAGCACCGTCACTATTCCCATCAAGGGCAGCACGATTCCGCATGAGATCACGGTGCGCAAGGGGGCGTCGGTGGTGATAATCAAGCCGGCCCCGCTGGGCACGGGCATTATTGCGGCCGGTGCGATGCGGGCGATGCTGGAATTGGGCGGCGTGCAGGACGTGGTGGGCAAGTCGCTGGGTTCCCGTAATCCCATCAACATCGTTCAAGCAACTATCGAAGCCCTCAGTCTGTTGCGAGACCCGAAAACGGAACGGGCCAATCGGCTGGGGCTGAACAAGCCGGGGCAGGAAGCAGAGGCGAAAGCGGCGGCTGAATCCGCCGCGCAAACGGAGGCTGCTACTGCGCCGGAGGCGTCGGCAGAGGTTTCCGCCGCCGCGCCGCCGGCCGAGGAGCCTGCCGTGTCGGATCCGGCTGTGGGTTCGGCAGAAGCATCTTTAGCCGAGGGTGAAGATTCGGTTGCGGAGACGGAGACTCAGGCTGCTGCGGTGTCGCTGTCGGATGGCGATGCCGTCGGCGACACCGCTACATAATTATCGCGGCAACAAGGCCGTGCAGGTACAAAAGAAGATGACGCAAATCAAAATAACCTGGAAGAAGAGCTGTATTGGGCGCCCGTCGTATCAGCGCCGCATCGTCCAATCGCTGGGCCTGAAACGGTTGAACCACTCGGTGGTGCATGAGGACAGCCCGACGATTATGGGCATGGTGAAGAAGGTTCAGCACCTCGTTGCAGTGGAACCGGTCGAGTAGCCTTGCCCCGGAAGGTTTGACTTTCGGGCTTGGCAGAGGATGGAGCTTGCTGGTAATCATGATGGAGCACGATATAGCGCCGCCCAAGGGGGCACGGCACCGGCGCAAGCGGGTGGGCCGAGGCGATGCCGCCGGAGGGGGCAGCTACGCCGGACGCGGAATGAAGGGACAGAAATCCCGCTCAGGACGGGGCGTGCGCCCCGGATTTGAGGGCGGGCAACTCCCGCTAATCAAGGGACTGCCCATGAAGCGGGGGTTTAACAACCGCTACAAGACCTATTATGCGCTGGTTAGCCTGAGCACGTTGCAGGAGCAGTTTGAGGCCAACAGCAGGGTAACGCCGGAGATGCTGCGCGGACTGGGCATCGTGAGACGGGTCAACCGGCCGGTGAAAGTGGTTGGCGATGGCGAACTGGAGCACGCGCTGACGGTGGTGGCGCACAAGTTCACTGCGTCTGCGCGGGCCAAGATTGAAGCAGCCGGAGGCTCGGTTGAGGAAGTATAGCCCGGCATCGCGGTCGGTGTGTGAGGCGCGGCAGTCATGATCCACTCGGAGGCACAGAGGGGGGGGCGATGGCCCCGGCTGATACAGGCGGCGATTGACGCCTTTAGCGTACCCGACTTGCGGGCGAAAATCCTGTTCACATTGGGGATGCTGGCGCTGTATCGGCTGGTGGCGCACATCCCTATTCCGGGGTTGGACGCTGCGGCTCTGGACAACCTGTTCAGCAACAACCAGCTGCTGGGTTTTCTGGACTTATTTTCCGGCGGCGCCCTGCGTAGGATGAGTATCGTGGCGTTGGGAGTGTTTCCTTACATCACCGCCTCCATCATTATGCAGCTGCTTACCCCGGTGATACCGAAATTGCAGAATATGTCGCGGGAGGGTGAAGCCGGTCGCATCAAGATGAACCGCATCACGCACTGGGGGACAGTGCCGATTGCTGTCGCACAGGCATTCGCGCAGTTGGTGTTGCTGCAACAGGCCAACGTGCTGACCAACGTGGGATTCACCGGGGATGCGCTGCTGCCTACGGTGGCGGCCATCCTATCCATGACGGCCGGGACGATGTTCTTGGTGTGGCTGGGTGAATTGATTACGGAGCGGGGCATCGGCAACGGCATATCCCTGCTTATCTTCGCGGGCATCGTGGTGGGCTTTCCGGGTCTGCTGACGACGGGCTTCATCAACCAGGGCGAGTACCTCAACATATTTTTCTTCGCTCTCATCGGGCTGCTCATCATTGCGCTGATTGTGGTCTTCAACGAAGCTCACCGGCGTATTCCGGTTCAGTACGGACGCAGCATTTTCCGGGGCGGGCAGATGTACCGGCAATCCGGTTCCACGTACATACCGCTGCGCATCAATTCGGCCGGAATGATACCGCTGATATTCGCCTTTTCAATCGTAATACTCCCCGGCACGGTGGCGCAATATCTGAGCTCTACCGGAGGTTTTGTAGGCAATTTTGCGGGGGATCTGGAAACGACGCTCAGTCCCTCCGGGCCGTTTTACTGGGTGCTGGCTTTCTTTCTGGTAGTGGCATTCACGTTTTTCTACACGCTGGTGGTATTTCAGCAGCAGAACATCGCTGAGAATCTTCAGCGCAACGGCGGTTTTGTGCTGGGCATCCGACCGGGCCGTCCTACGCAGGATTATCTGAACCGGGTCATCATTCGTCTCACGTTAGGCGGCGCGATGTTCCTGGGTTTCATAGCCGTCGTTCCTTATCTGGCGCAACTGGTTACCGGGGTAGAGGCAATTGCCCTGAGCGGCACCAGCCTGCTTATCATGGTTGGCGTGGGGCTGGACACGCTGCGGCAGCTGGAGGCGCAGCTGATGATGCGGAACTATGAGGGGTTCCTGCGATGAGTTTGGTCAAGGTCAGCCATGGGCTGCGGCTCATCCTTTTCGGGCCTCCCGGCGCCGGCAAGGGAACGCAGGCGCAGTTGCTCAAGGAGCAGCTGGGAGTTGAGCATATCAGTTCCGGCGATCTTTTTCGGCATCACCTGTCCAACGGCACCAAGCTGGGGGAGCTGGCTAGAGGCTATATGAATCGCGGAGAGCTGGCGCCGGATGAGGTTACCATCGGGATGGTGTTGGACCGCATTGAACGGCTGCCCGTCGGCCAAGGATTTATGCTGGACGGGTTCCCGCGGACTACATACCAGGCCCAGGCTCTTGAGGATTTTCTGGCCGGGGCGGGCGCTGCGCTTGACCTGGTGGCGCACATCGCAGTGGACGACGAGGAACTGATTCGCCGGCTGAGCAACCGTTACGTTTGCCGCAACTGCCAAAAACCTTTTACTCGCGACGCGGATACGGGAGCTCCACCGGCCCGGTGCGACCGATGCGTGGGCGAGGGGAACATATACCAGCGCGACGATGACAGACCTGAGGCCGTGGCTAAACGTCTGGCAGTGTATCATCAGGAGACGGCGCCGGTGCTTAATTTTTACCGCGAGCGGGGTTTGCTGGCCGAGGTGGCTGGTGAAGGAACCGTTGAGTCGGTCAACGAATCTCTCCTCAGCGCGCTGGGGTTGACTGTTGAGGTATAATCAGAATGGTGGAAAATTGGTCTAAAAAGAAAACCGCTTCCAATTCCCCGTCGTCGTACACGGGGGGAATTACCATCAAGTCGCGCCGGGAGTTGGAAGCCATGGAGCGCGCCGGCGCTATTGTCGGCGCGACTTTAACGTTGCTTAAGCGGTCGGTGGAGCCGGGGATAACCACCGGCGAATTGAACCGCATCGCGGACAGGAACATCCGCAGCATGGGGGCCGTGCCTACCTTCCTGGGCTATCAAGGGTTTCCGGGCGCCATATGCGCCTCGGTGAACGAGGAAATTGTACATGGGATTCCGGGCAAGCGGGTTCTGAAAGAGGGCGACATCATCAAGATGGATGTGGGCGCTACCATTGGCGGTTTCATCGGGGACGCTGCGATCTCCGTAGCGGTGGGCGAGATTGATCAGCGGGCGCAGCAGTTGATGACCGATACGGAGGCGAGCCTTATGGCCGGCATTGCCGCGGCACAGCCCGGCAATCGTATTGGCGACATCGGGGCTGCCGTTGAAGGGTACGCCGTCGCGCGCGGGTATGGCGTTGTTCGCGGGTTTGTCGGCCATGGCATTGGGCGGAACCTTCATGAGGAGCCGCAGGTGCCCAACTACGGCGAGCCGGGCAAGGGGATACTGCTTCGCCCCGGTATGTGCATCTGCATTGAGCCGATGCTGAACCAGGGGGCTGAGGAGACCATGATACTGGACGACGAGTGGACGGTAGTGACTGCCGACGGCACGTTGTCGGCCCATTTTGAGCACACTCTTGCCATAACCGAAGACGGCCCGAGAATTCTCACCGTCCACGAATAGATTGCGACGAGCCAGAGACGCAGGCCTGATGACGCGGTGAATGGATAAGGACGATTTATGGCTAAAAAAGAAGCAATTGAGGTTGAGGCTCAGGTTACTGAGGCACTCCCCAACGGGATGTTCCGGGTGGAGCTGCCCAACGACCACCAGGTACTGGCGCACATTTCGGGCAAGATTCGGATGCACTTCATCAGGGTGCTTCCCGGCGACCGGGTATTGGTGGAGCTTTCGCCTTACGACCTCAGCCGCGGCCGCATTACCTATCGTTTCAAGTAGCGAGCCGGGAGGTCTGTCATGAAAGTGTCCGCATCCGTAAAGCCCCGCTGCGACCGTTGTCGGATTATCCGGCGCAAAGGGCGGGTACGCATCATCTGCGTTAACAGCAAACATGCCCAGCGTCAGGGCTAGGGCAAGCCGTGGATTCTCGCCGGCGCGGGAATGACAGGAGAGACTTCAGGAGCATCATTATGGTTCGCATCGCTCAGGTTGACGTACCGGATCGGAAGCGCGCGCACATCGCGTTGCGCAGCATCTATGGAATTGGCCCCACCAAGGCTATCGAGATCGTTGGCAAGGCCAACCTTGACACCGATATGCCGCCCCGTATGAATGAGCTGTCGGAAGAGGATCTTGACCGTATCCGGGCCATTGTGGACCGGGACTATATCACTGAGGGGGATCTCCGACGGGAGAACAACGAGAACATTCGCCGCCTAATTGACATCGGCAGCTACCGGGGGCTGCGGCATCGCCGGAACCTGCCGGTGCACGGCCAGCGGACCCGGACCAACGCGCGCTCCCGTAAGGGGGCCCGCCGCACCGTCGCCGGGCGGGGGCGCCGAACCGGCGGCAAGAAGTAATTGCCAGGCAGGACAGAGAGGTAGCAAGCAATGCCCCGACCACGCACCCGACGTCGCGAGCGCCGTTCCATTCCGCAGGGCCGCGCTTACATCTATTCCACGTTCAACAACACGCTGGTGAGCCTTACCGACCCCGACGGGAATGTGGTGGCTTCCACCAGTTCCGGCACGGCCGGCTTTCGCGGCTCTCGCAAAGGCACAGCCTTTGCGGCCCAGCGCGCGGCGGAGCAGGCGGCACGTCGCGGCGTTGACATGGGGATGCGCAACATTGACGTGTACATCAAAGGGCCGGGCTCCGGAAGGGAACCGGCCATACGGGCATTGCAAGCCGCCGGCCTCAACGTGACCAGCATCAGGGACGTTACGCCCATTCCTCACAACGGGGTGCGTCCTCCGAAGCGGCGTCGGGTGTAAATCCGCGCCGGGTCATGGACTACCGCTAACACCGCCAGACACACTACCAACGGACGGGCTGATATGGGCAGATATACCGGACCTTCCTGCCGGCTGTGCCGGCGCGCCGGGGAGAAGCTATTTCTCAAAGGCGATCGTTGTTTTTCGCCGCGCTGCGCTATCGAGCGGCGCCATATTCCGCCGGGTGGCGGCGGGAATCGCCGGCGGCGGGTCTCCGACTATGGCGTGCATCTGCGGGAGAAGCAGAAGGCCCGTCAAATGTACGGCGTTATGGAAAGCCAGTTCCGCAAGTACATGACGGACGCTTTCAATACCCCAGGCATTTCCGGCAACAACCTCCTGCGGACGCTGGAGCGCCGCTTGGACAATGTCATCTACCATTTTGGGTTTGCCGACTCGCGCAAGCAGGCGCGGCAAATGGTTCAGCACGGCCATTTTGCAGTCAACGGACGCAAGACTGACATTCCGTCTTTTCTGGTCAAGCCGGGCCAGACCATTTCATGGATGGAAAGTTCCAAGAAGGGAGAGTTTTTCGCTGACCGCACTGACGGGCTGCCCAGGCGAACGCTGCCCAGCTGGCTGACCTTGGACTTGACCAACATGGCAGGGCAGGTGGTTGCCATGCCACCGGACAACGAGCTGCCCGAAACGATAAACTCCCGCCTCATCGTCGAGTACTACTCGAGGTAGCGACTGAATGTTGAACCTTCAGATTTTCCCGCCGCTGCGGGAACCGGAACCGGAAGCTCCCGACCCGACTATCCGGGTGATAGAGAGCACAGATACCTATGCCTGCGTGGCCCTGGAGCCGCTGGAGCGTGGGTTCGCCACGACTGTGGGAAACCCGCTGCGTCGGCTGTTGCTCAGCTCCATTCATGGCACCGCAGTTACCTGGGTTAAAATCGAAGACGTGCCGCACGAGTACACGGTCATCCCCGGGGTGAAGGAGGAGGTGATGGACCTCCTCCTCAGCGTGAAGCGCATCCGAATTCATGCTCTGGCGAAGCGTCCGGGCAAGATGCGGCTTGACGTATCCGGAGAGGGGCGGGTGTGCGCCGGAGATATCGCTACGGCCAGTGACTTTCAGATAGTCAACCCCGAATTGCACCTGGCTACGCTGGACAGCTCCGACGTTTCCCTCTCTATTGAGTTCAACGTTGAGTCTGGCAAGGGATACCAGCAGGTGTCGCAAGGGGACAGCATGACCGGGTTGCCCGTGGGAGTGCTGCCAGTGGACGCCATCTATAATCCCGTCCGCAAGGTGGAGTATGCGGTGGAGCGGATGATGGTCGGCCAACAAACGGACTGGGAGCGTCTGGTGATTCGGGTGTGGACAGACGGGGCGGTTACGCCGTTGGCCGCAATTCAGGAAGCCTCGGAAAACCTGGTTCAGCATTTCTATATGTTCAACCAGCTGAGCCGACCGGTTGACTCTCCGCTGGAGACGACCAGCCTATCGGTTGATTCAGAAGTGTACTTGATGCCCATTGAGCGGCTGGATTTGTCGTCCCGGACGCTGAACTGCCTCAAGCGCGCCAGGCTGGACCGGATTGGCCAGGTTCTGGATTTAAGTGCGGACGATTTGCTCAACATCCGCAATTTTGGCCAGAAGTCGCTGGAAGAGCTTCGGGGCAAACTGGCCGAGCTGGCCGCCGGTTCTGCCGGTTCTGCAAGGGCGGTCGCGCCGGTCGGCGACTTGGACTTTGACCCCGATGATGAGTTGGACTACGATGACGACGGAGACTAATTATGCCTTCCCATCGCGTCGCCGGCCGCAAGCTAAGCCGGTACAAGGACCAGCGCAAGGCGCTGCTGCGCGGCTTGACGGCCGATCTGATTCAGCACGAGCGCATCACTACCACGCTGGCCAAAGCCAAAGAAACCAGAGTGATGACCGAAAAAATCATTACGCACGGGAAGAAAGGCACGTTGCATAACCGCCGGGTGGCTTTGAGCAAATTGCCTAATAAAAGGGCCGTGGCCAAGGTTTTTGACGAACTCGGCCCCCGCTATGCTGAGCGTCCCGGTGGCTATACGCGCATCGTCAAGCTCGGTCCGCGTCAGGGCGACGGTGCCTACATGGCGGTGATTGAGCTAGTGTAGCCAGTCGCCTGGGTTCCGGCGAAGGCCGGAATAGTGAGATGACTTACAATCTTCTTTCAGTGAGGAACCGCCATCACCCAACTATGTCAATAACATCCGAAGAATCCGTAGCAAGTTCAGGCTTGCGGCGTATCGCTCTGGTGGTTTCCTATGAAGGTACCGACTTTGCCGGCTTTCAGTTGCAGGCTGCGGCTCCCACTATTCAGGGAGAGTTGGAAAGGGCCATCGCGAGGCTGACCGGAGCGCCGGCCAGGATACGCGGCGCCAGTCGCACCGATTCAGGGGCGCATGCCTGCGGCCAAGTGGTGGACTTTCTCACTAGCAGCAGTGAGGCTCCATCGGTTTTCCGGGCCGCTCTGAATTATTACCTGCCTGATGCCGTCCGTATTCTCGCCGCAGTTGAAGCGCCTGCCGAGTTTCATTCCCGGCGCAGCGCGGCTCGTCGCGATTATCGGTACAACATTCTCAACCGTCCGATACCGTCGCCTCTGCTGCGCCGCACGCATCACCTGGAACCGGCTAGACTGGACGTTGAAGTAATGCAAAAGGCGGCCGCCAGCCTGCTTGGCATCAGGGATTTCCGACGGGTTGCCACCGGCCACCCTGCCGGCCGCAGCGCGGTGCGATTGGTTCATAGTTGGGATATTGGCCGCCACCGGGATGTTTCGGATGTCATCACAATTGACTGTGCCGCCAATGGATTTCTACGTCATCAAATCAGGCGGGCCAACGCGGTTCTGGTCGAAATCGGCAAAGGGAGATTACCGCTACACGCCATGGCGGAAGCCTTGGCAGGACGCACGTCAAATCAACGGCAGATTGCTACTCTACCGGCCAGGGGGCTTTGCCTCCGGTCAGTGCACTATCCACAATACGACCACTTGTTGAAGGTTGCCAACTACCATGAAACGCACTAGCACCTATTTTGCCAGGCCCGGCGACGCGCCGGACCAGTGGCGGGTCATTGACGCTACCGGCATCAGCTTGGGACGGCTGGCCCGTCAGGTTGCCGTCGCCCTGCAAGGGAAAGACTTGCCTACTTACACGCCACACGTGATTAGCGGGAGCCATGTTGTGGTCATCAACGCGGGCAAAGTGCGCGTTACCGGCCGCAAGCTGATGCAGAAGATGTACTATCGGCACAGCGGCTATGTGGGTAACCTCAAGTCGTTCCTGATGCGCGACATGATGGAGCAGCGTCCGGAGCGCGTGGTTTCTCTGGCCGTGAAAGGGATGCTGCCCTCCAACAAGCAGGGACGCCAGATGATGCGCCGCCTGCGAGTATATGCCGGCGATCAGCATCCTCATGAAGCCCAGGTGGGCAGCCCCGAATAAACACCCCTAACGCACAGGCAGGTTTTCAATGACGTTGCAAGCCGAACCGCAACAGCAATACTACTACGGAACGGGCCGGCGGAAGTCGGCAATTGCGAAAGTTCGCATTTTCCCGGACGACGGAACCGCCATCATTGTCAACGACAAGCCGATGGAGGAGTACTTCAACTGGCTACCATGGCAGTCCACCATTCGCGAGGCTTTCGCGGTTTCCGGAACTACGGGTCGGTTCCGGGTGCAGGCGCAGGTCAAAGGCGGAGGGGTCAACGCGCAGGCGGAGGCTATTCGTCATGGCATTGCGCGGGCTCTGGTAGTTTCGGATCCCAACCTGAAGCCCAGTTTGCGCCGGGCCGGGCTGATGACCCGTGACGCCCGGGTCAAGGAGAGCAAGAAGTACGGGCTGAAGCGCGCCCGCCGCGCTCCGCAGTACACCAAGCGGTAAGGTTCAATCCTGGGCCTTGCCCGGAGGTTATGAGCGTGCAGCCGCTATTGCCGGGACAGTCTTGCAATAATCGTGGCGGTGCTGCCGGTTAGAGGCAGTTATCAGTTGGGCAAACTGGCCAACAAGGTGGATAATCAGGAACACGGGATTGGCAACCTTGCGGCCAGGGTTGACGAGTTGGAAACTAAATTTGATGCCTGGTTCTGCGCTCCGGCTGCTGCGCTTAAGAGGTTGAGGCTAAGGGTTCGGCGGACCAACAAAATCCTGGCGAGGCTGGCGGATCAGGCTCATTACGCCGACAGCCGGTCAGCCTTTAGCATGACGCAAGGATGAGAGAGGGCGGGGAGATTTCTCCGAACGGGGCAGACGCTGAACAGGGGCGGGTTTCAAATCCGCCCTGCGACGTTAGCTGAGCTGCCCAATCCGCAGAGCAGCACGTTGCCCAAAGTCAGTTCGTACCTGCGACGTTAGCCGCCCAATCCGCAGAGCACGTTGCCCAAAGTCAGTTCGTAGAACATGATGTAGGCGCCGGCTATAATCATGAGCCAAGCCCCGGCTATGCTGACGTATGGCAGCGCCGTTCGCAGCCATTGCACTATCGCAGTGCGGGCGATCGCCATGCTGAGGGTAAGCGCCAATATGACGGATCCCATGCCGGCGGCGTAAAGCCCAAACTGGCCCAAGGAGTTGAGCCAGGTCGAATCCGAGCCGGCTCCCAACCCTACCACGACCAGGAAGAGCGGTAGAGCGCAGCTCAGGGAGGCCAGTCCGTAGCTGATGCCGAAAAGGAAATAACCGAGCAGGTTGGCCTGGTTGGGATTGCCAACTCTGGAGGCGGCGCGTTGGGCCAGGCCGGCGTAAACTTTGCCGCCGCCGGCGATAAAGGCACCGCCGCCTACCAGAATGATGCCGATAGCCAAGCCTACGTAGGAAAAAAGCGACGTTGCAGCCTGGGCGCCGAACCCCAGTATCAAGCCCATAACGCCAAAAAGCGCTACGAAGCCGGCTGATACGACGAGGCCTACCATCAATGCGCGTCCTATCAGCAGAGCGGGCCGGCGTCGTTCCTGTGCAGCGCCGCCGCTACCGCCGCTGACATACAGGCCCAAGTACACCGGCAGCATAATAAAGCCACAGGGATTGACCGCAGAAACGGCGCCAACGCCGAAAGCGTAGGTGAACCGCAGCTTGCTTCCGATGCTGTCGATTCCGGCGCTGGAGGAGCCCGAAATCAGGCCGGCGATGCGGTTGATTACGTCGCTGCCGGAAGCGTCGCAGGAGAGCCAGGCCCCTATGATGGCGACAACGTAGGCGACGGCGGCAATTCCCACTGCGATGATGATGCCGCGGTAGGCCGAAATGCGCGCCAACGCGCCGGGGGCGGAGTCGCCTGAATTGGCCGGAGCAGTCATTTGCGCACTCCGTGAAGGGCGGCGGGGCTATCCAATATGGAGATTTGGATTGCGGTTGGGTGGGTCAGCGATGCACGATAACAGTGTCGGCTACTCGGTCGGATAGGGAACGGCGCTCGTCTTCGTCAATCAACAAGAAGACAATGTCGGCGAGGAAGCCGACGGCCCCGAAACCGTGCGCTACGCCCTTGACGATTTCCCTGACAAATGTGGTTCCCCAGCCGGCTGGCTGTCCGTCGCGTTTGACGGCATGGATTCCCAGCAGTTGCTTGCCAGGGGTTTGACCGCGCCCCAGGACAATCAGCCACCAGATGATGTAGCCGATGATGAGGGTGAGGACGAAGAGTACGATGTCCAAGAGCCAGGCGAACATTCGGCGGATTGGGCTGGCATATTGCATGATGAACTCTCCTGCTGAATGGGATTGGCAACGGCTTTTCGGTTCATTGTTACAGGCCCAAGCGCGTCTGCATTGCGTCCAGCATAAGGCTTACGTTGTCGGGGGTGTCGGCCTCGCAGTAGATGCGCAGCAGGGGTTCGGTGCCGGAAAAGCGGACGGCGACCCATCCGGCGTCGAACAGCCAGCGCCGGCCGTCGATTTGGTCAGCGCTGCGCAGGGTCATCCCGGCCAGCTCCGTTAAGGTCGAATCCTCCAACCGCTCCGTGATTGCTGCTTGCGACGTTGGGTCGAAAGGCACGTCCCGGCGCTGGTAGTGACGCTCGCCTACGGTGTCGAAGAGGCGGCGTACCATGCCCGACGCGGTGAGGCCGCTTACCGCCATGTATTCCAGCAGATATAAGCCGCTGAGGATGCCGTCACGCTCCGGGATGTGGCCGCGAAAGGCGTAGCCGCCGCTTTCCTCGCCGCCCAGGATGGCGTCGTTGGCGACAAAGAGGGGGCCGATGTTCTTGAAACCTACGGGCGTCTCGATGATGGGGACGCCGTAGAGTTCCGCCAGTCGGTTCAGCATCAGCGACGCGGTTACGCCTTTCACCAGCGGGCCCCGGTCGCCGCGTTCGAGGAGATAGAGGGCCAGCAGTGAGAAGACTTCCAGCGTGCTGACAAAGCGACCGTTTTCATCTACCAGGCCGATGCGGTCGGCGTCGCCGTCCAGGGCCAGGCCGGCCGATGCGGCTTCGGCTGGGACGCGACCGCAAAGTTCGGTCAAGTTGTGGGCGATGGGTTCCGGCTGGGCCATACCGGGGAAAGCCGGGTTGGGTTCGGCGCGGAGTTCCGTTACGGAAGTAGCGCCGCCAGCGATAAAGCCGCTGAGGTAGCCGGCGCCGGCGCCGTGCATGGCGTCGACCAGCACGGTCAGGCCGGAGTTGCGGATGGCCGCCAAGTTCACGAGGCCGGCGATGGATTTGCGGTACGCCGGCGCTGGGTCAATGCACTGGACCAAGCCGGCCGCGATTCCTTCGGCCAAGGGCAATGTTCTCGGCGCGCCGGCGGATGCGATGCAGATTTCCAGAGTGTCGGTGACGGACTGGGGGGCGCTGCCGCCCTGGGCGGACTTGAACTTGAAACCGCTCCAGGCCGCCGGGTTGTGGCTGGCTGTGATGACCACGCCGCCGGCGGCGGCGCGCTGCACCACCTGGTGGCTTACTACCGGCGTCGGCGTCGGCTGCCGGCACAGATATACGGCGATGCCGTTGCCGGATATAACCGAAGCGACGGTTTCCGCGAAATCCCGGGAGGCAAAGCGGGTGTCGTAGCCTATCACCAAGCCCCGGTCGGCGGAGCCGTCGATGCGTAGATAATCCGCCAGGCCCTGGGAGCAGCGGGCTACGTTGGCAAAGGTGAAGTCGTCGGCAATGACGCCGCGCCAGCCGTCAGTGCCGAATTTGATTGGAGAAGCCATGGGTTCATTTTAGCACGGAGCCGGTGGGGTTCCCGGTATATTGCGGGTGGTCGGCTTTAGCGTCGGCGGGGTTTGATTACCGTCCCGGCCAGAAGGTCAGGGATGGAACGGCGTTCCGCGGTGTCCCGCAGGATGAACACGGCGTCGATGACAAAGCCAATCAGGGAGAGATGGAGCAGGATTTTCACCACGGCGCGAATGAGCTTCCGGGGAGGACCGGCGGCGGCGCCGCGATGGCAGCGCACTTCGGTGAAGGTCAAACGGCGTCCCGGCGGGCCGAACTTGACGATGACGAAAAGCCACAGAGCGTAAGTAAGCAGCAGGGACAACGGCACCTGTATCGCCAGCAGGTTGTGCAGGTCAAAACTCACTGACCGGCTGCCGCCGATGTCGACCAGCTGATCAATCTGATGGATGGCGTACAGCACGGCGGAGCCGGCGGCTAAAAACAGCAGGCTGTCAATGAGCCAGGAAGCAAACCGACGTATGGGGACTACCCGCTCCATCTTGCGCGCTCCAAAATTGATTTGCGTTGCATAGGAGCATTTTACCGGGATGGGCAGAATGAACGGGATAGTCTGGGTTGCAGGGTTTGGCGATTATGCGAGGGCCGACGGAAATACGCCCCTCGCACAGAGGCGAAGGGCGCGCACCAGGGAGGCGGGTTCCCGCGGGCACCGGAAGGGTGATTTACGGGCAGTTGCAGGCTAGGTGGCGGTTCCGGCCAGAACGCCGGCAGCCTGCTTGAGCGCCTCAGCCTTGTCGGTTTGCTCCCAGGGGAGGTCGATGTCGGTGCGGCCGAAGTGTCCGTAGGCAGCCGTTTTACGGTAGATGGGTCGGCGCAGTTTGAGGTCTTCGATGATGGCGCCGGGGCGGAGGTCGAAGTGTTCGCGCACCAGCTCTTCGATTTTCTCGTTGTCGATGTGGTTGGTGTCGAAGGTTTCAACGGCCACGGAGATGGGGTCGGCGACGCCGATGGCGTAGGAGACGATAATTTCGCAGCGGTCGGCCAGGCCGGCGGCGACGATGTTTTTAGCCACGTAGCGGGCGGCATAGGCGCCGGAGCGGTCGACTTTGGTGGGGTCTTTGCCGGAGAAGGCGCCGCCGCCGTGGCGGGCGATGCCGCCGTAGGTGTCCACCAGAATTTTGCGCCCGGTCAGGCCGGTGTCGCCCTGGGGGCCGCCGACGACGAACCAGCCGCTGGGGTTGACGTAGTAGTTGGTGTTGTCGTCCAGCAGGTTGGCCGGCACGATGGGATTGATGACGTGCTTAATGATGTCGGCGCGCAGTTTTTGGTTGAAGGCGTTGCGGTCGGCGGCGTCGTCGTGCTGAGTGCTGATGACTACGGCGTCGACCCGATGGGGTTTGCCGTAGCGGTACTCTACGGTGACCTGGGACTTGCCGTCGGGGCCGAGGTAAGGCAGGGCGCCGTTTTTGCGCACAGCAGCCAGGCGTTCGACCAGACGGTGGGACAGGTCGACGGTGAGGGGCATGAGGCCGTCGGTTTCGTTACAGGCGAAGCCGACCATCATGCCCTGGTCGCCGGCGCCGGTGGCGCGGCGGGCGTCGGCAGCGGTGGAGCCGTTGGAGCGGGCTTCGAGGGCGGTGCTGACGCCGGCGTTGATGTCCGGGGACTGCTGGCTGGCGTTGCGGATGACGCCGCAGGAATAGCCGTCGATGCCATACTTGACGTCGGTGTAGCCGATTTCGAGCAGGGTGCGGCGGGCGATGGCGTCGAAGTCGAGCTCGGCCTGGGTGGTGATTTCGCCGGTGACCATGATTAGGTTTTTGCCGGCGACGGTTTCGCAGGCGACGCGGCTCATGGGGTCAACGGTAAAGGCGGCGTCCAGGACGGCGTCGGAAATCTGGTCGCAAACCTTGTCAGGGTGGCCTTCGGTGACCGACTCTGAGGTGAGCAGGTACTTGGGCGATGTCATGAATTGGATTGGCATAAGATTGGTTCCTCCGAGTGGTTTTCCGTTGCTGTTCCCGCGCAGGGAGGGAATGCAGCGTGTTTTTGTGAAAGGGGGAGAAAGGCCAGGCGCCTTACTAGGTGCCCTCTTCCCAGCTTTCGTTGTAGGCGGTCTGCTCGACGGTCAGGGTGTCGATGCTGATGCCCATGGTTGCGAGCTTGAGGCGGCCCACTTCGGCGTCGATGTCCCGTGGCACCACGTGGACGCCGTTGTCCAGTTCCTGGTGCCGCTGCACGAGGTACTCGGCGCTGAGGGCCTGGTTGGCGAAGCTCATGTCCATTACTGCGGAAGGGTGTCCTTCGGCGGCGGCCAGGTTGATGAGGCGGCCCTCGCCCAGGAGGTAGAGGCGCCGGCCGTCGGCGGTGGCGTATTCTTCGACGAAGGGGCGAACTTCCCGATGGCTGACGGACATGGCCTGCAAGGCAGGTATGTCGATTTCGACGTTGAAGTGGCCGCTGTTGGAGATAATCGCCCGGTCGGGCATGACGGCCAGGTGTTCTTTGCCGATGACGTGCCAGCCGCCGGAAACGGTGATGAAGACCTCGCCGACTTTGGCGGCTTCTATGCCGGGCATGACCTGAAAGCCGTCCATGACGGCTTCGAGGGCGCGAACCGGGTTGACCTCGGTGACGATGACGTGGGCGCCCATGCCGCGGGCCCGGGAGGCGACGCCGCGGCCGCACCAGCCGTAACCGCCGACGACTACGCGACGCCCGGCCCACAGGATGTTGGTGGCGCGGGTGATGCCGTCGAGGGTGCTTTGGCCAGTGCCGTAGCGGTTGTCGAAGAAGTGTTTGGTTTCGGCCTCGTTGACGGCGATGATGGGGTATTGCAGCTGGCCGTCGGCGGCCATGGCGGTGAGGCGAACCACGCCGGTTGTGGTTTCTTCGGTGCCGGCGATGACGTTGGGGAGCAGGTCGCTGCGTTCCTTGTGGAGGATGCCAACGAGGTCGGCGCCGTCGTCCATAGTGACGTTGGGGGCGTGGTCCAGAACGGCGTTGATGTGCTGGTAGTAGGTGTCGTTGTCTTCGCCCTTGATGGCGTAGGTGGGGATGCCGTACTCCTGAACCAGGGCGGCGGCGGTTTCGTCCTGTGTGCTGAGGGGGTTGCTGGCGCAGAGGACGAGGTCGGCGCCGCCGGCTTTCAGGGCGATGGCCAGGTTGGCGGTTTCGGTGGTTACGTGGAGGCAGGCGGCCATCCGCACGCCTTCCAGGGGGCGTTCCTTACGGAAGCGTTCGGCAATCAGGTTGACAACGGGCATCTCCCGGCCGGCCCATTGGATCCGGTCAACGCCGGCCTGGGCGAGAGAAAGGTCTTTTACGTCGCCTTTGGTTTTTTGAACAGTCAAATCGGTGTACCTCTCGTTTCTTTTTGTGGTGTGGATGCTGATGTTTGCAGGTTACGGATCTTCTCCGTAGGAGGTGGGATTGCCGGCGGCAATCCAAGCAGGAGCGCCGTCGTCGACGTTGTAGAGCATTTCGGAGTCGTAGCCCATGGCGGCGGCCAGTTCGCAGGCGAGGCCGCTGCGGACGCCGGCGGCGCAGATGAAGAGGATCTTCTTGTCCTCGGGCACTTCATCCATACGGCCGGGCAGGTCGTCGACGTTGATGTGGATTGCGCCGGCAGCGTGGCCGGTGACCCATTCGTCGTCGCGGCGGACGTCAATGATGACGGCGCCGTCGGGGTCGGCGTTGAGTATTTGGAGAGCTTCGGGGGAGTCGACGCGGTAGTAGGGTTCCCCCGGGTTCTGTCGCGGCATTGTGTTACCTCCTTGGGTATGCTGCGTGCTTTGGTAGTTTGAGGCGTCGTTACTGAATAGCGGGGAGCTACGCGCCGGACGGAGGGTCGAGGTGTGCGCCGGCGATGGGGTAGAGCCTCCGCCGGGCTTCGGCGGGTATTTGAGATCGTTCCGTGATGATGGCGTTGGTCAGGGCCGTTTGGCAATGGCAGGGTTCGAGGCTGGCCAGGATAGGCATGACGTGGCGAAGGATGATGCGGCTGTTGGCAACGTTGGCGATGAGGTTTTCCAGGACGATATCCACGGTTACGGCGTCGTGGTCGGGGTGCCAGCAATCATAGTCGGTGACCCAGGTCATGGCGGCGTAGCAGATTTCGGCTTCGCGGGCGAGTTTGGCCTCGGGGAGGGCGGTCATGCCGATGAGGTCGCCGCCCCAGGAGCGGTACATTTCGGATTCGGCTTTGGTGGAGAAGGCCGGGCCTTCCATCACCACCAGCGTTGCGCCGGCGTGGGTGGGGATGCCCTGGCCCTTGCCGCCCTCGGCCAGGACGCGGCTGATGTTGGGGCAGAAGGGTTCGGCGAAGGATATATGGGCCACTACGCCGTTTTCAAAGAAGGTGCTGGGGCGCAGGCCGCGGGTGCGGTCAATGAGTTGGTCGGGGACGACCATGTGCTGCGGTTCCAGCCGGGCTTGCAGGCTGCCTACTGCGCTGACGGACACGATGCGTTTGACTCCCAGCGTTTTCAGGGCGTAGATGTTGGCGCGGAAGGGCAGTTCGGTAGGGCTGACACGGTGGCCGCGTCCGTGGCGGGGGAGGAAGGCTACGGGCACGTCCAGCAGCTCGCCGAGGGTGATGGCGTCGGAGGGCTTGCCGAAGGGGGTGTCAATGTCCACCACGGCGGTTTCGGCAAAGCCCTGGATTTCGTAGAGGCCGCTGCCGCCGATGATGGCGATTTCGGCTTGGGGGTGGTTTGGCATCGGTATAAGGGTCCTCTTGCAGGGACGAAAATGGGGGCGGGATGCAGGGTCAGAAGGTTCGGGATAGGGAGACGGACCGGAAAGAGACGCCGACAAAGGCGGCGAGCCGGAACAGATTCGGTGCGCGGTATATCCGGTGAACGCCTACGCTGACGGTGGACAACGCGATGATGCGTATGGCGGGGATGTGAGCGCCGCCGGCCAGGTCGCCGGTGGGCGGTTCGCCTTGTCCGTGGATGTGAGGCTGCGAGGTTTTCATCAAACGGCCTGCCTTTCAGCGTAATTGGGGAATTTGCTCGGGGAGGTAGTGGGTGGCCCGGAAAACGCTGTTGACTACGTAGCCCTGCTCGTTGGGAGCGAAGTGGGGGTTGATGTACTCCCACACGACCTGGCCGGCCGGGGTTACCTGGAAGATGCGGCCGAAGTGTCCTTCGGTAATCAGAGTGTTGCCGTTGGGCAGCCGGCGGGCGCCGGAGATGTAGGCGCTGAAGAAGTTGAAGGGCGGGTTGTCCTGGTACTGCCAGACAATTTCGTTGGAGGCCGGGTCAACTTCGATGACGCGGGAGGCCGGCAGCGGGTTATGTTTGCTGTGGGAGCCGTTATCGTAAATCAGCACGTTGCCGTTGTCCAGCAGGGAGGGGTCGTGCTGCTGGGCGAGGGTGTCGTCGCCCAGCTGCCAGGTGATTGCGCCGCTGGCCTGGTCGATGATGCCGACGGTGGAGATGTTGCGAAAGCTGAACAGCACCCGGTTGTCGGGGAGCGGCGCGACGGTATTGCCGTGGCTCCATTCGTCGCGCAGGTCGTTGAAGCTGATGATGTGGCGTTGGGGGTCGAGACGCTCGGAGGCGCGCCATTCCCAGATGCGGTTGCCGGCGGCGTCCACTTCCACGAGGACGTCGCACCACATACCGCCGGCGCCAGAGCCGGGCTGTCCGCCTTGAATTTGCGCGGCCTGGGCGTCGTCCATTCGGGCCACGGTGAGGTAGAGACAGCCTCCGGAGGCCGTGCGTCGGGCGTCGTGGTGATGGCAAGGGTCGCGGTGCTCCCAGACGATGTTGCCATCCCAGTCGACCTCCAGCATTACGCCGCCCTTGAAGCGCTTCATGCCCTCGAAGATGTTCCAGCTGCCATCATCGCGCGCTTTGCCGCCGTAGAACAGGTTGCCGTTGGGCAGGAGGTAGCCGTATAAGCCGGGGGGATAGGGGAGCTGCCACTGATGGGCCACGTGGCCGTTGGCGTCCAGCAGATAGACTTCACCATTGCCGGACATTGGCGCGTAGAGGGTATAGCCGGGGCTGGCCTGGGCCGGGTCGTGAGCGGTGAAGCCGGTGCGGGCGATGCGGCGGCGGGTTTGCGGGTCGATGGTCATGGCGCGCGGGCCTCCGGGGTAGTGATGCTGCGAAGGGGGAGCGATCGGTGAGGGGAAGGTCAGGCGGCGTCCACTGCCTGCCGCAACGACTGCGCGTAGGGAGGGCGGCAGACCATGGTTTCGGTAACGATGGCGGAGATGTACTGATGGGGGGTAACGTCGAAAGCCGGGTTGTAGGCGGTCGTGTTGTCGGGGGCGATGGGGGTTCCGGCGTAGCCGGTAACTTCGCGCTGCGGCCGTTCTTCGATGGCAATATCGTCGCCCTGGGCGATGGCGAGGTCGACGGTGCTGGTGGGGGCGGCGATGTAGAAAGGTATGTGGTTTGCGTGGGCCAGGACGGCCAGGGTGTAGGTGCCGATCTTGTTGGCGGTGTCCCCGTTGGCGGCAATTCGGTCGGCGCCGGTGATGACGCAGGAAACGCGGCCGTGCTGCATCAGTATGCCGGCGGCGGAATCGGCAATCAGTGTGGCAGGTATGCCCAGCTGCCGGAACTCCCATGAAGTAAGGCGGGCGCCTTGGAGCCAAGGCCGGGTTTCAGTGTTATAAACGTTGAAGCGGGCGCCGGCTTCCCAGCCGGCGCGTATCACGCCGAGGGCGGTGCCAAACCCGGACGTAGCCAGCGCGCCAGTGTTGCAGTGGGTCAGTACGCCGTGGCCGTCGGGAGGCATGAGAGGGCGGCCATGCTCGCCGATGCGGCGATTGACGGTTTCGTCCTCTTGCTGGATGCGCCGGGCTTCGGCTTCCATGCGGGGCAGGATGCTGCCGGGGTCGGGTTCCGCCTCGGCGACTCGGAGCATTCGGCGCACGGCCCAGGCGAGGTTGACGGCAGTGGGCCGGGCCGCGGCCACGTGAGAGGCGGCTTGCCGCAGGGCGCCGATGAAATGGTCGCGCTCGCGGGATTGCAGCTCGGCGGCGGCGAGGACCATGGCATAGGCAGCGGTTACGCCGATAGCCGGGGCGCCGCGCACGCGCATCTCAGTGATGGCGGCGGCGGCGGCGCGATAATCGGTGATGTTGACCGTTGCGTACTCGTGGGGCAGCAGCGTTTGGTCAAGCAATCGGATGCTGCTGCCAGTCCAGTTGATTGGTCGGATTTCGTTCATGGGCAAAAAAACATGGGCCTACCCAAGCCGGGAGAGCCCATCAGTACAGTACTCCCCTCATCTTTCGTCATACCGCTGCCATTGCGTCGTGGGGGACGTAATGCGCGGGACGCCGGAATTAGCACCTGACCCCACTGGGTGAGCGGGATTGGTTGCCAGGCTTCACAGGGCCGTTCCCTCCGCCTGTCTGGATAAGGGTTCCAGAGGTATTCGCGATTGTTAAACGTTGACCATGCTACCGGCAATGCTTGATTCTGTCAAGTTGGCTACGATTCCAGGCAAGATTCGGGGGCGGGTTTCGGATTGACGGGTTGCAAATCCAGGGAGTACAGGTAGAGGGTGAGGCTGGTGTGGGGGAAGGCGTGGTCTTCTATAAGGCAGTAGCCGCGGCGGCGCAGGAAGGCGATGGCCGCCGGCATATGGTTGTAGGTCCAGGCGATGGTGCGCGCGTAGCCGAGGCTGCGGGCAAAAGCCTCGGCCTGGTCAAGGAGCTGCGAGGCTATGCCGTGTCGGCGGGCGTCGCGGTGAACGGCAAGTCGTCGGATTTCGACTTCTTCGTGGCCGCGCTGGTATGCGCCGATGCAGCCGACGGTAGCGCCGTTGCGCTCGGCGACCCAGAAGTTGCTGCCGGGATGTTCCAGGTAGCTGCGCTGTATGTCGGCCAGGTCTCGCGTGAGGGCGCCGGCGACGTAGTCGTTGAAGTCCTGGCGGGCTTCTTCGGAGTGCAGGTAGCTCTGTACGAAGTCGTCCTGAGCGTGGGAGAAGAGCTCGCGGACGGCCTCGTGGTCTCGGGGGCGGTAGAGTCGGATGTCAAGCATCAGGTATTGACCAGAAAGTTAATGATGTCGCCGTCGCGAACGGGATAGGTTTTGCCTTCGGAGCGCAGCAGCCCCTCCTTGCGGCCCTGGGCCATGCTGCCGCAGGCGTTGAAGTCATCGTAAGCGATGACTTCGGCGCGGATGAAGCCTCGGGTGAAGTCGGTATGAATGACGCCGGCGGCTGCCACGGCCGGAAGGCCGCCCGGGACGCTCCAGGCTCGCACTTCGTCCTCGCCAACGGTGAGAAAGGAGACGAGGCCCAGGGTGTCGTAGCTGGCGCGGATTACTTGGGACGTTGCCGGGTCGCCCAAATCCAGGTCGGCGCGGAACTCTGCCGCTTCCTCCGGGTCCATCATGGCCAGCTCGGCCTCGATGCGGGCGCTGATGTTGACTTCGCCGAGGCCCTGCACCAGGTTGGGGTCAAGGTGGAGGTCGGCGATGCGGATGTGCTGACCGTTTTCGTCGGTGTTGAAAACGGCGATTACGTTCTTGTCGGTGAGCAGCTGGTAATTCACGAGGACGGAGCGTTCGGAATCGGTGAAGGTTTGGAGGCGCGCGGGTATGCCGCTATCCAGCCCGGCGCGGGCTTTTTCAACGGCGTCTTTGTGGCGGATCACGGTTGGCCGGTCTGCGGGCTTGGTCTTGTTCATCTGCTCGGCCAGGCGAATTGACGCCCGTTCCAGCACTTCCAGGTCGGCGAAGACCAGCTCGCCAAGCATGGTTTCGAGGTCTCTCGCCGGATTAACTTCCCCGGTGGGATGGGGAACCGAGTCGCTGCTGAAAGCGCGCACCACCATCAAAAAGGCGGTGGCGGACTGCAATATGTTGCGATAGCGGCCACCGATGCCCTGAGACTTAGCCATGGACTCCGGCCCCGGCAGGTCGGCGTACCGGATTTCCGCCGGAACTACCTTGCGGGGGCGATATACGGCGGCGAGGCGTTCCAAGCGGGGGTCGGGAACCTTGACGACGCCCAGACGCATTTCGGTGGCAGACCCGGAGGCGCCGCTGGCGTCGGACTTGCCCAGGGTGAGGGCGTTGAACAGGGTAGTTTTGCCCGATTGGGGCAAGCCGATGATTACTGTGTCCATTGCATGATATAGGGCGGTAGGGTCAGGGAGCGGGGTCGGTTTCTCCGAGGAGGATTTTCAGCGCTTCGGGGGTTAGCGTAATATGGATGCTGCCATCTTCACGCTCTCCGAGTTGGCGAAGCGCGTCGGCGATGCGGCGACGGTTTTCCTCTTGGACTTCTTTGCGGCCTTCTTCTCGGCCTTGCTCTTTTATTTTTCTAATGGCGTCGGCGATGCGGCGACGTTCTTCAGCGATACGGCGGCGGTTTTCCTCTTGGACTTCTTTGCGGCCTTCTTCTCGGCCTTGCTCTTTTATTTTTCTAATGGCGTCGGGGATAAGGAGGACCATACGACCTGTCACCTCCAATAGGATTGCGGCCAGCAAGGCGATGCCGGCTGCCAGAGCGAAAACGGCTACCAGCGCGTACAGTTCGTCTCTGCCCGTTTCTTGCAGTGGTCGGTAGCGCCAGATACCGAGTCCGACTGCGATGGCGTACACGAGATAGTAGGCAATCCAGTAACGTTCGGCAATGCTTTTGATTGGCTCCATTGTACTACAATGGCTGAGACCTCCGCTGGGCTAGCCGGTTGCCAGGGCCACAGTACCGGTTGAGGAGAGGGAGCCGCCGGTGCCGTTCACGATGCTGGTAGCGGCGGGCCGGTCTGACGAGCCTTTGCGGTGAACCTGCCGCGCGCCGCACTCGCCGCGCAGTTGGCGTACGGCTTCAACGAGCAGGAAACTGCCGTACATGCCGGGGTGGGAGTAAGACAGGCCGCCGCCGTTGGTGTTCAGGGCGAAGTCGCCGCCGGGCGCGGTGCGCTGGTTGGCCACGAAGTCCGGCCCTTCGCCGGGGCCGCAGAACCCCAGCCCTTCGATGGTAACCAGCGTGGTGTAGGTGAATGAGTCGTAGATCATGATGTGGTCGATGTCGGAGTGGGTGAGTCCGGCGCGTTCCAAGGCGCGCGGGCCGGTTTCGCGCGACCAGGTGGAGGTATGGTTGGGCATAAAGCTGATGAGGTTGTGGTCGTGTCCCTCGGCGGCGCCCAGCACCCAAACCGGCTCTTTCCGGCAGTTGCGCGCCTTTTCGGCCGTGGTAACGATGATGGCGGCGCCCGAGTCGGTAACGAGGCAGCAGTCGAACAGGTGGAAGGGCCAGGCCACCCAGCGGGAGTTGTGGTAGTCATCAAAGGACATTGGGGTTTCGCGCATGTAGGCTACCGGGTTGAGGTTGGCCCATTTGCGGGTAGAAACGGCGATTTCGGCCAGAGCCTGCCGGGTGCGTTCCTCGCCGTACTCGTGCATATATCTGGTGCAGGCCATGGCGTAGTTGATGGGCTGCCCAATCATGCCATAGGGAGTTTCGTACTGGGCTACCGGGAGGTTGCGGTCGGGAGGTGTGGGGACGCGGGTGGAGCGTCCGGCCTGGCCGTGGGTGATGAGGACGGTGTCGCAGTAGCCGGCCCGGATGGCGGCGGCGGCGTGGGCTACGTGGATGACGAAGGAAGAACCGCCCACCGAGGTGTTGTCGGTGAAAGAGGGGTGCAGCCCCAGGTACTCCGCAGTGACCAGAGTGCTGAATCCGGCGGTCATCAGGCCGTTGACGTCGGACAGGGAAAGTCCGGCATCCTCCAGCGCGTTGTAGGCTGCCTCGGCGTGGTGTTGCAGTGAGGATTTGTTGGGCACGGTGCCCATTACGTCGGATTCGGCGACGCCGACGATAGCAATGTCGCGTTCACGTTGTGCGGTGCTGGCCATACATTTTCTCCCGGATTGCCATCGCCGGCGGACGGCGCCGCCCCGAGGCCGATGGCGTCAAAGTTGCGTTGGGGATAGTACAACATTACTTGCCCGGCGACAATCTGGGCTGTGCTAAAATGGGCTGATACTACGGATGCGCCGTTCGTCCGCCCGGAAAGAGCTATGCCGCGAAACTTCTGGATGATTAATTGCAACCGGCAGAATTTCGACATCACGCGCAGCCTGGGTTTCAGGCAGCAGGGTCTTAAGGCGGAATATCGCCGCAAGGCCCAGCGCGTTGAGGCGGGGGACCGTATTATCTATTACGTCAGCGGAGTGCGGGCTTTCACGGCCACCGCTACCGTGACCCAAGGATATGAAGAGGTGAGCAGCAGCCCCTGGGTCAAAGAGGGTCGCACGCCCTGGCCCTGGCGCATTGGCATCAGGCCGGGCATAGTACTTAACCGGGAACAGTATATCGACGCGGGCCTTATTGCCTACCGTCTGGAATATCTGCGCAAATGGCCTCCTGAGGACTGGTATCTGGCTTTTCAAGGGAACCTGCACCTGCTGTCCAAAGGCGACTTTTTTCTGCTGGAAAGCGAGATGCTGAAATTACGGGACGGCAGGGAGGAAGCAATCCGGAAAATTGACGCCGAGTTGGTCGCCGAGGAGGAACGGGTCAACGCGATGCGGGAACGGCGCCGGCTGGCTGCGGAACGCAATGCTGCCCGTCCGCCGGCGCGGCCGCGCGTTGCTCGTCCGATGGAGGATGCAACTCGTCAGCCGGACGAACCGGAGGAGGCAAATCCGATGCCGGCGACGGCGGGATACGAGCCGCCAGCAGATCCGTCCGGCAGGACTCGCTCCGGCGGGAGGAACCGTCGCCATCAAAAGCGGTTACGCGGCAGGCGCGCTTCCGCTCAGCAGCCGGAGCACGACGCGAACTAGGATGCGGCGCAGTTTGCCGAGGCTTGCCGGATTTCGGAAAGCACCGCTTCGTCGCGCTCTGTGTTCCACCGCGACGCCAACGCTGCTTGCGCTGCCGGGCCGCCGATGCGTCCCAAGGCCCAGGCAGCGTGCTGACGTATCAGCGGAGCCTCTTCGCCAGAGGCCGACAGGGCCCGGGCCAGGGCTGGGACGGCTGACGCATCGCCGACGTTGCCCAGGGCGACGCAGGCATTCCGCTGCATACCGACTCGCTTGGCGCGCATTATCGGAGCGCCGGCAAACCGCGCCCGGAACTCATCTTCCGTCATTTCCAGCAACTCAATGAGGTCCAGGGCAGAAAGATCCCGGCGGCCAAAGTTGGGGTCGTTGGCGGCTTTCGCCTTGCGATTGACCGGGCATACTTCCTGGCAGACGTCGCAGCCGAACACCCAGTTGCCGATGCCGGCACGCAGGGAATGGGGTATTGCTCCTTTGTGCTCGATGGTGAGATAGCTGATGCAGCGGCGGTTGTCCACGATATAGGGGGCGACGATGGCGTTGGTGGGACATGCCGGGATGCAGCGGGCGCATTGGCCGCAGCTTTTGGACAGGGGGGCATCAGGCGTGAGGGGCACATTGGTGATAATCTGGCCGAGCAGCAGCCAGGAGCCGAAAGCGGGGTTCAGAACGTTGCCGTTTTTACCGAACCAGCCCAGGCCGGAGCGAACGGCAGCAGCCCGGTCCAACATTGGCCCGTCATCCACGAACCAGCGGGCGCTAACGTCCGCGTCCGGCAACATTGGGTGTTCGGACAAGGCTATGACCAGATGGCGCATTCGTCGCTTCATCAGGCGATGGTAATCCCGCCCGCGGGCATAGCGGGCAACCTGCCCGGCATCCGCGGCGGCGGCGTCTTCCGGGCCGGGGTAGTAATTCAGGCCGAGGCAGATGATGGAGCGCGCGCCGGGGAGCAGTTTTTCCGGGTCGGTTCCTCTGCTCACTCGCGATTTGGTGAACCAGGGCAGCCCGTCCATCAATCCGTCGTCGATGCGGCGGAGGGCGACGGCCCGGTCTTCGGCGAACTCGGCGGCGTCGGTGACGGCGACCAGATCAAAGCCGGCCTCGCGGGCCAGCCGGTTCACCAGCCGGCGTAAGGCGTCAGGGGCTTCAGCATCGTTGTGCGCAACGTTCACAGGTTTTCCTGTTGGTAGCGTCCGGCGTAGCCTTGCGCGTCGGGTTCGGCGAGGGAGAAAAATACCAGCTGGGCGACGCGAGCGTTATGCTGCAGCCGGAATCCGCCGGGGTGGTACACGGTTAACAGCGCCTGGGAACGCCCGGAATAGCCGGCATCCCAGACGGCGGTATGGATGGCGACGCCGGAGCGCAGCAGGCTGGAACGAGGTAGGCCTAAGGCCATCAGCCAGTGGGGAATGTTGACTATTTCGTTGAACGTGATGAGATGGGGTCCCGGCCGCAGGGAAACCCATTCGTCGCTGTCGAAGGGCGCGGGCGCGGTATCGGGCAGCGTGCGGTGTGCGTCGGCGGCGCCCATGCTGCCGGGCGCGGCATGGGCGCGATAGGAAGCAACCGAGCGCAGGGTCAGGTCAAATCCGTTGGGCTGCAACTGCGCCTGCGGGTCAACGTAATGCGTGACCAACGGTGTGCTGGCGTTGAGCAGCCTAGCGATAGCGTCCCGGTTCAGAGCCCCGGGATAGGCGATGTCAGTCATTGGCGCCAGTTACAGGCAAAGGATGGATGGAGCGATTCCATCACACTTCGGCGTCCGGTTCCACAATCGTGTTTGAGTTGTAATCATTTGGCCGCCGCGGTGGCCGGTCGGGCGGCTCCTTCAGGGCGGCGGGTCTCGGTTGGTGGGGTTGATTTTAGTGGTTTTCATTGGAATTGTCTCTCCTTTTGGTCGGTCGGTGGATTTTGGTGGGTTCGTGGGGGTTCAGGATGTCGGCGCTACGGTCTGAGAGCGTGGCTTGCTATTTACGTCCTAGTCTTGCGCGTGCTAACGGCTGCTTGGGCAGTGCCCGTCCTCGCGCAGCGGTGGTGACGCCCGCCGTGCTGGGTGCGCCAGCCGGGTAATGTGACCGACCTCCGGCGCACCTACAGTGGTGCAATGGATCCGACGTGCCGCAAAGTACTGGTTGCGGCGGATTAGACCGTGTTATCCTGAACCCCGTTGAACTCTTGTTTTAGCCTCCTGGCTGGATTTTGGCGTCGGGCGGTGTCCTGGCCTGTGCACTGGGATGGGACGGTATCCGACGGTTCTCGAGGGGCCGTTGGATTAGCCTGACGGGGATATTATAGCGCACTTATGTACATAGCGCAAGCGGTTTTTCGTCAGAATCAGGATTTACGGGATTTTGGGATTTTCAGGATTGGGTTGCGGGTTGCGTTGTTGGAGTGTGGGATGGTGGTGGGGTTGGCGGTGGGGGTTTGTCAGAATCGGGATTTACGGGATTTTGGGATTTTCAGGATGGGGTTGGGTTGCGATGCGAGGCGCTGTCAGAATGGGGATTTGTGGATTGGGGGTTGCGCTGCTAGAGGCGTGGGTTGCAGCTTTTGCCGGAACCGTGGTGGGGGCGGGATGACGGTGTGAGGAGGCGAGGGTGTGGAGATGGCTGGGGAATGCGGGAGTGGTGGGGGCCGTTGGGGAGGCGCTGGGTCTCCGGCTGAGGCGCTTGCAAGACGGCGTGGCAATCATCGGGCAGGGCGCGTCAAGCCGGTGGTTGCTACACAGCGGAGCATCGGACACCGCGTAACGTTGCGGTGCAAGCGGTGAAAAGGAGCGTTTTGCATAGGTCTCCGGCTGTGAGAAGATTATCGTTCTAGGCAATATATGATATTATGAAATTGGTTGGAAGATGTGATAAACAGAACGTTGATTCCGGGGAACATACCGGCTACAATAGACCTGAATTGAACGAACATTCGCTTACGGAGGATATGGCGATGGTAGCCGCTCAGGTAACCGAAATACGCTGCAAGTCGCTCATCAATCGGGTGAACGCCCCGGATTACCATTTCCGCTGGACGATTAACCCCTACCGGGGGTGCCGGCACGCTTGCCGCTATTGCTACGCCCGCTCGACCCACGAGTATTGGGGCATGGATGCCGGCGTGGACTTCGAGCGGCAGATTTTCGCCAAGGTCAACGCCCCGCAGGTGCTGCGCGAGGAACTCTCCCGGCCCAAGTGGCGCACCGAGCCTATCGTCATCGGCACGGCTTCGGATCCCTACGAGCCGGCGGAAGCGCAGTACCGCCTGACGCGGCAGATACTGGAGGTGATGGCCGAGTTCGGCAACCCGGCGTCAATTACGACCAAGGGTACGCTGGTTTGCCGAGACGTTGACGCGCTGCGTCGGCTCAACGAAGCCGCCGGCGTGCAGGTCGTGTTCAGCGTGGGCACCGTTGACGAAACGGTGTGGCGTCAGACTGAACCGGGCGCGCCGCACCCGATGGCGCGGCTGGAAGCGATGCAGTATCTGGTGGAACAGGGGATACCCGCCGGGGTGCTGGCCGCGCCTCTCCTGCCCGGCCTATCCGACAGCGCCACCAGCATTGACGCTCTGGTGGCAGCGGCGTCCCGTCACCGCGCGCAGTTCCTATCGGGCAACCTGCTGTTCCTGAGGCCCGGCAGCCGGGAGTGGTTCATGCCTTTCATCAGGGAATCTTATCCCTACCTGGCGCCGGGTTACGCCCGACTCTACGGCAGCGAACACGCTCCCCGGGATTACACCAACGCGGTTCTGGCGCTGGTGGACGATGCGCGGCTACGTTGGGAACTGCCCCGGATGCCCTCGGTCAAGAGCCTCCAACCGGCCACTTTGGACGGGTTTGCGGGGTCGGCCCTTAATGCGCCTTTGCCCGAATTCGAGCCGGAAGTTCCCACGCAGCTGGAGCTGCCCATGGCGGCGTGAGAGCGTGTTCAGCTGTCCGTCGGAACCCACATTTGACCCCGCTGACGCACCGGCTCCAGCAGCGATTCGTCAAAAGGAATGGGGGCGTAACCCTCACGGTTCGGAGCGCGATAGCTGAGCCGGGCGAACACCGTTTCGTTGGTGTAGTAACCGCGGTAGGTCTGGGTAACCAGCTCCTGAAAGAACTCGGGCGCGTCGGCCTCCACCTCCCGGAGCGTAGCAGCCTGAGCGTCCGCCGGCAGGATGGCAAAGGCTCCGCCCCGCTCGGCAACAGTCAAGTCAACACGCACCAGTCTGTCCAGCAGCCCTAGCCCAATGAACTTATCGACCTGATAAGCGGCGGCCAAGTCAATACGCACCAGTCCGTCCAGCAGGGCGCGTCGTTTCGCGCTGCTGCCGGACGCTACCGATGCCACGAAGTCTGCGATGCCCAGGTCACCGGCGGCGGGCATTTCGCCTTGCGCCGGGATGATGCGGTTGAGGGCGGCGGACAGCAGGGCCCGCTGACGGTCGCTCAAAATACTATTGCCGATGGTCATGAAAAATCCTCGCTAAAATATGATGCTCAACGCGCCGTGGTCTGACAGTTCTTCCTGGTCCAGGATGGCCCGCTTGCGGCATAGGCGCAATTGCCCATCTACCCGGCGCAGGCGCACATCGTAGCGGCCAACGTAGGGGGCAGACTCGCCGGCCCGGAACCGCCACACGGCTACCGACGCGGTGGCCTCGATTTCGTCGTCCTCGACCGCCGTTATCATCACGTTGGCGATGAAGCGGCGGGTGCGCGACCATGGGTATTCCCGATGGGCGTGTCGGCTTTGCAGGCGAACAATCCGCGCGGCCAGGCGGGTATAGTCGTCAGCGATGAACACCAGGTCTGAGGTCGGGTCGCCCTGGGGCAGGTCGGTAGTGGGCACCGTATAGCGGGCGTCGGGCGTGTACAGCGTCAGCCATTCGTCCAGGTTCCAGTCGTCCAGCAGCCGCGCCTCCCGATAGAGGAGCTGTTCCACCTCGTGTTGGAGCAGCAGGGACTCAGCGGTTGCCGGCAGGCCGACGGCGGGCGGCGGCGGCGAGGCGGGGTGGGTTTGGGTTGCCATGTTCGCGCCTCCTGCGCTTAGTCGTCAGCGGCCACGGACAGCTCGGGAGACGGCGCCACTGCGGGGAGTTCGCCCAGGGCGAGGCCGCGCTCGTATTGCTCTACGTGGGGGATTTCGGCGATGAGCGACTGCCAACGCCGCCAGAAGGAACGCATCTGCAATTCGTCGTTGCCTTGCGGGTCTCGGTAGAAGCCCCGCGAAAGGTCGGACCATTCTACGCCGCCCGAACGGAATCCCTGCTGACAGGATTCCAGGGCTTCGGTGTCGTCGGGGGTAGCGAACCCGCCGGGACCCAGGAAGGCGAGGAAAGAATCCAGGCGGCGGCGGAGCATATCGCCGGTTTCGTCGGCGGGGGCGAGCTCCCACGCGGTTACGTCCATGCTGTCCGGGCCGGTGGGTTGGAATACCCGGATGGTAACGGCCATATTGTCGTTGATGACCAGGTTGGGGAAGATCACCATATTGCGGCTCTTTTCGCACATACGCAGGGCTTTATCCGGCCCGTGCCGGGCGATGAGGTCGTCCTTGATGCGCTGGATTTCGGGTTTGGCGGCTTCGCCAAAGTAGGGGTGCCACATGGCGATGGGGCGGCCATAGATGGCGTCGTTTTCCATGACGCCGTGCCCGTTGCCCAAGGCGCGGCCGAAGCCTCGCCGGTTGTTGATGGCCGGCACGTTGCCGCCCACCTCGTTGGCCATATAGTCGAAGTAGGTTTGGTGGGTGGGCAGGGCATGGTAGCCGTCAATGCTGTTTTCGGCCAGCAGTTTCCAGTTGGCCTTGATGGTATAACGGTTGGAGCCGGGGATGACCCGCATTCCCGCCGGGGACTGGTCGGCTACCAGGTCAAGGTACTCCGCTGCGCCGGCCAGGTAATCGAGGAGAGGTTCGGTTTCCGCGTCGAAGCAGACGAAGATGAACCCCTGGTAGGTGTCAAACCGGGGGGAGCGAAGGCTCATCTCGGCCCGGTTGAAGTCGGGGCCGTAGCCGTTGATGTCGGGCATGCCAATGAGCTCGCCCGAGGTATTGAAGCTCCAGGCGTGGTAGAAGCACTGAAAAACCTGAGCGTTGCCCCGGTCGGTACGGCAGATGAGCGCGCCCCGGTGGGGGCAGGTGTTGTGAAAGACTACCAGCTCGCCGTCCTGATTGCGGGCGAAGAACAGGGCACGCTCGGCTACGACCCGGCGGGCGTAATCGCCAGGGTTGGGGACTTCCGATTCATGGCCCAGGAAGAGCCAGCACTTATCGAAAATCCGCCGCTTTTCCAGCTGGTAAATCTCCGGCAGCATCATGCTGGAACGATGCACTCTGAACTTGCCCAAATCGGGCCGGTCATAGACCAGGTTGCCGATTTCCATGATGGAACCTCCTCAGGTCAGATGGGTGGATAGGCTCACTGGGCGGCGTCAAAGATCAGTTCGCCGACGGGGAAGGCAAAGCCCGGCATGATGTCCTCGCCGGAGAGAACTTCCGGGTCTGCCAGTATCTCCGGCTCCCGGTGGGGGCGGTACACCGTAACCCGACGATTGAGCGGGTCAATCAGCCAGGCCAGGCGAGCGCCGTTGGCGATGTACTCTGCCATTTTGCGCCGCAAGTAGGCCAGGGAGTTGGACGGTGAACGAATCTCGGCGGCGAAATCGGGGCAGATCTGACCTGTGCGATACTGCTCGGGGTCAAGCGATGCCAGCCGCTCTTGAGAAACCCAGGAGGCGTCCGGGCCGCGCCCGCCGAGGCCGGGAATGCGGAATACCGTGGCGGATGATGCCGATAGTCCTCCATGAGACCGGCTCCACAACGTTACTTCAACAAGCAGTTGAGATTCCAAATTTCCACCGGGCATGAGCATAGGCGGCATTATAATCAGTTCTCCCGTTTCGTTGTATTCAATGGCGTAGATGTCGTTGACCGACAGGAATTTTTCGATGCGGTCAAAGTCAATCTCCGCCAGGGTCTTGCCGCCCAGGAGGGGGCGCAAGTCCAGCGTTATCGGGAGGCCGGGCCCATCGGCGTCATGCCAATACACGGCGTCGGGGGCGCTGCGGGCGTTGGCGTCGGCAGGGGGATCGGAGGGTGTGGCCAACGCCGGGGGGTTGGCGATTTGCGTTGTCATGAGATTCATCTCCTCAGGGGCCCGCCGGCGTCAGCGTGGGATCACGGGCAGCGTGATGTGGGACGGGTAGCGGGCGGAATGGCGCACCGTCTGCTGCGCCGTTTCCAGCTGGGCGTCCACTCCCAGCGCGGCGCCGGTGTTGGGGTTGCGGTCGAAGCGGGGGAAGTTGCTGCTGGATATGTCCACCCGGATGCGATGGCCGGCCCGGATTACGTGGCTGGTGGCCCACAAGTCGATGGCATAGCGGTGAACCGCTCCGGGGGTTACAAAGGAGGGTTCCCGCGCGGAGGTGCGGTAGCGGGCGCGGACAATGCCGTCTTGGAGGTTTTGAGCGAAGCCGTCGGGCCGCACGTCCACGAGCTTGGCGGTAAAGTCGGTATCCACGGCGGTGGTGGCGGCGTACAGAGTTACCGAGATGGGGCCGGTTACTTCCAGGTCGGATTCCAGGGGGGCGGAGGTGAAAGACAACACGTCGGGACGGTCTTCCGCAATCCGCTGGTCAAACACGCCGTAGTCAATCATGAGGGTGTTGCCGCCCAGGGTGGGAACCGGGTCTGACGGGTCGTAGGTGAAGCAGTCGGCCGGTTCGTCGGGTTCGGGCGGGACGGTGGACAGGGTTCCGTCGCCGGAGCGGGTGTTGGCGCTGCCGTGGGAATGGAAGTACCAAGGCGTGTACTGGGTGCGGGCCAGGGGCCATTCGTTTTCGTCGCGCCAGCGATTCTGCCCCATAACGAACAGGCGAACCGGGGCGTCGTCCATAATGCCCGTTTCCTCGCCCTTCAGCCAGTAGTCGTACCACCGCAGCAAGTAGTCGTGCAGTTCAATGGCGGCTTCGGGTCCGAAGTCGATGCTGCCGGCTCCGCCGGTGGTGGGTTCCGTGAAGGGCCGGAGATGGGCCCAGGGGCCAATGAGCAGCTTCTGGTTGCAGCGGGCGAGCTCCGAGCCGCCGCGCTTTTGGATGGATTGGAAGGCGTTCAGCGCCCCCTCCAGGAAGATATCGTACCAAGCGCTGATGTGGAACATGGGGATCTTGACATTGCCGGCCTGCCGCGTCAGGTTCAGGCTCCACCAGTAGGGGCCGTCCGGTTCCTGGTCGAAGTATTCGTGGAAGTAGGGGGCGGCTTCTTTCAGGCGGTCAATCCAGTCGCGCAGGGGGAGGCGGCGATACCAGTGTTCGGAGAGGGGCTGCCCGAAGTTGCCGGGCTCAATAACGTACTGGTCCATTTGGGCAAGCAGGTCATCATAGCCGCCCCGGGCCAGGGTATTGCGCCCCTTGAGGATAGCGTAGGGAACCATCCAGCCCCATTCCATGGCGCCGCCGGTGTGATAGACCCAGGACTGGTGGAAATCGGACGATGCGGACACCACGGCCATGGTCCGCAAATGGGGCGGGAGGGGACGGCGGCCGGCCAAGGCGTATTGCGTTGCGCCGAGGTAGCTTTGCCCGGTAGTGGCTACCTGCCCGGTTGACCAGGGCTGGCGCGCGGCCCATTCCACCGTGTCGTAGCCGTCCTGGGCTTCCTGGAACAGCGGGTTGTAAAGGCCTTGGGAGTTGAACCGTCCGCGCACGTCCTGGCTCAGGAGCGCGTAGCCGTTCTGCGGGAAGAACCAGATGGAATGGTCAGGATTGTCCAGGTAGCTGTCTTTGCCGTATGGCCCGCGATTAATCAGGACAGGAAAGCGTCCGGGGGCATCCGGGCGCACTACGTCGGTAGCCAGCCGGGCGCCGTCGCGCATGGGTATCATCACGTTGGGTTCGCGGATAACCCGATACTGTTTCCGCCGGGCAGTCATGGGGGGACACCTCCGGGGCGCGACGTACATCCGCCGGCCTCAACTCAGCATCGCCAACGATACCGGGCCTGGCCGGTATCGTCAACGCGGGAGGGAGGTTTCCGCGGTTTGATCGCGGCGTTTATTTAAGTCAGAGGTCTCTTCTTTTGGGGGTTCAGGTCCGCCAACGGCAGGCCGGTATCGCCTCCGACTGGCTGCTGACGGGGATTTGGCGCGCTGCGCAGGGGTATGGCGGTGTGGGACAGCGGCGAGGTGAAAGGGTAGCGTGATCAATGTTGTCAGAAGCGGGATTTTGGGGTTGCTATGAGGACGGGTTCGGGCCTTCGCCGGAACGGCAGTTAACGACGGTGGCGGTAGGTAGCGAGCGTGCGGACGGTGGCTGCGTCGTGATGCCGGGTTGCTTTGGCTATATCACGCTGTCGACCATTATGGCTATGAAGAGGAGGGCCAGGTAGGCCAGGGAGTAGAGGTAGGCGGCTTTGGCGCGGCTGCGCCGGTCGCTGCGCCAGAGGCGCCAAGCCAGGAAGATGAAGGGGGCAGCCAGCAGGGCTGCCGATACGAGATAAATCAACCCAACGTCGGGCAGCAGCGCGAACATGAGGGTGAGCCCGGTGAGGGCGATGGAATAAAGGAGTACGTGCAGGGTTGTTTGCCGGCGGGAGGACACTACCGGCAGCATCGGCACTCCGGCCTGTTCGTAATCGGCTTGAATTAGCAGGGACAAGGCCCAGAAGTGGGGCGGCGTCCAGAAGAAGATGATGGCGAATAGGTACACGGCGGGCAGGTCGAGACTGCCGGTTACGGCCACCCAGCCGACCATGGGAGGAACTGCGCCGGCCGCGCCGCCGATGACGATGTTATTGGGGGTGGTGCGCTTCAGCCAAAGGGTATAGACGAATACGTAGAACAGGCTGGCCGCAAGAGTGAGGCCGGCCGCCAGCGGGTTGACCAATGCGGCCAGGAGGGCGAAAGCGGCCACGTTGAGCGCGACGCCAAAAGCCAGCGCATAACGAGGGGATACGCGATGGCCGGCGACGGGGCGGCTTTGCGTGCGCCGCATTTCGCGGTCGATGTCGCGGTCGAGGTGCTGGTTGATGGCGTTGGCGCCGCCGGAGGCCAGGGCGCCGCCAATCCAGACCCAGGCCAGGGTCAGGAGCGAGGGGACGCCCTGTTGGGCCAGGAACATCCCGCCGGCCGCAGTTACCAGCAGCAGCGAGATGATTTTGGGCTTGGTGAGGGCCAAGTAGTCCTGGGCGACTGCACCCGCGGCCATGCTATTCGGCCTCGGCGGGGGAGCGGGCCGGCGTCGGCTGGCCGGACAGGGTGCGGGCGTTCAGGTAGGCTACCACGGCCATGCCGACCGCTCCGGCCCAGACTGCCGTGGCGGCCGTCAGGTGGAGGGCGCGCCAGTGGGGCTGAAAGTCCAGCCAAACGGTGACGGCCCCGACGATGACCTGGGCGACAAAAGCGGTCAGGGTCAGCCCGGCCAGCCAGCGCAGCGTTGCGTCGCTTTTGGGCGCGGCGCAGCAGCGCCACACGGCATAGAGCAGCAGCAAGCCCAGGATCAGCGCTACGTAACGATGGAACATATGGATGGCGGTGAGGTGGTGCATGGGGAAAAGACTGCCCTGGCAGAGAGGCCAGGTGATGCAGGCTGCGGTGGCGCCAATGGCGGTGACTATGGCGCCAGATATGATTACGGCATAGACTCCCAATGCCCCGGCGATGGCCCAGCGATGGGGACTGTCGGCGGCAACGGTTGGCGCCGGGCTGATGGGTGTGCGGAAGGATGCAATCATGATGATGAGGCAGACAGCCAGCAAGGCTTCGGCGGTTCCCAGATGGAGGGCGACTATCTCGCCGGGCAGGTGGGTCAGGACGGTTATGCCGCCGAGCAGGCCCTGGACAAGCAGCAGAGGGACCGATATGGCGGCGGGGAGCGACACCCAACGGTCATGGCGGTAGCGCATCAGGGCCACCACGGCGGTTGCCAGCACGAGGGGGCCAACGATGACGGAGGCGACGAAGCGGTGGGTGTATTCGATAATCGCCGTGTACTCCGGCGGGGGCAGCAATCTGCCGTAGCAAAGGGGCCAGTCGGGGCAGCCCAAGCCGGACTCGGTAACGCGGACGACGCCGCCGATTATCACCAATACGAAAACGGTTAGCGCCGTTGCGGTGGATAAACCCTGCAACCAGGTGACGGGTCGCCTGTCTCTACCTGATGGTCGGGTTACGCCGATTGCTGCCATTTACGTCCTGCTTGCTTGCGTTTTGCGGGGCCGGCCGGCCCGTGCGCGCGAGTCTGGATGGGAGCCGGAGCTCGTATCAATGATAAAACAGAGCGGTAGGATTTGCTACAATGCCGGGCAAGGTGAACGTATCGGGGGAAAGACTCATTGCCGCCGGGCTGCTGGGGGTTGTCCTGCTGGCGACGCTGGCGGGCTGCGAGGGGGGCTATTGGGAAACGCCGGGGGCTGCTGCGCCGAGAGGCGGCGCGGCGGGGCACGGGGACGGGGACGTTCTGTATCCTAAACTGCCCAAGGTTACCGGGCGCATTGACGAGGTGGACGCTGAACCTGAGAATCCGCGCTACTTTCGGCGGCTGCGCATCAGCGATGCCCGGGGGCGGAGCTGGGAGTTTGGGTCGGAGGGTTGGGTCGGCGTTTCCGTGGGGCATCTTAAGGATCATCAGATTCAGGGGGTGGCGGTGACCGTGTGGTACGAAACGGGGCCGGATGGGAGGCTGCTGGCGCGTTTTGTGGGTGATTAGGGCGGGCCCTATCGCCGGCTGGGAAACATCTGCCTATCGCGCGTCGTTGCCGGGCGCGATAGGCAGTATAGCGTCGCGCTGAGATTAGGGGCAACGGAGGGGAGGTTGCCCCTGTCCGGTTATTGCCCTAAACTGGCGGCGGCAATTGCCGCACGAGGCTAGATTATGCTACAGGAGGCTTGCTGATGCCCCTGCCGACGCCGCTGCAAGGTATTCGCGTGGTTGATTTCACCTGGGTACGCGCCGGGCCGTGGGCCGCGCGCTGGCTGGGTACGCTGGGAGCGGAGGTCATCAAGGTGGAATGGCCGCTGAACCTGGATACGCTGCGGCAGAATCGTTTTACGGTGCCGCCGGGCGTGGAACCCGGCCCGAACTCCACCGGGCAGTTTGCAGACACCAATGCGAACAAGCGGGGGATAAGCGTCAACACCCGAACTGAGGAGGGGCTGGAGCTGGTCAAGCGGCTGATTTCGGTATCGGACGTGGTGATTGAGAACTTCAGCAGCCGTATTATGCAGCGTTGGGGCCTGGGCTATGAGCAGCTCAGGGAAATCCGGCCGGACATCATCTACGTGTCCATGGCCGGGTTTGGGCATACGGGGCGCTATCACTGGTATGGCACGATGGGGCCGGCGGCGCAGGCGCTGAGCGGCCTGACGCATTTGTCCGGGCTGCCGGGGGCGCCGCCGGCCGGCTGGGGCTGGTCGTATCTGGATGACACGGGCGGGATGTACGGAGCAATGTGCGCGCTGACGGCGCTGCGGCATCGGACTGCTACGGGCAAGGGACAGCACGTTGACCTGTCGCAGATGATTACGGGCATCACGCTGACGGGGCCGGCGTTTCTGGACAAGACGGTGAACGGGCGGAAGGCGCGGCGCGAGGGGTTCCCGCCGGGCAATCGGACGGTGTGGCCGGGCGCGGAGGTGGTGAACAACTATCGGGGGCCCATCGCCGCGCCGCACAACGCCTACCGAACGGCGCCGGGGGGCTACAACGACTGGGCCGTCATCGCCTGCATGTCGGATGCGGAATGGCAGGAGTTGGTGAAAGTGATGGGCAGCCCGGAATGGGCGGACGGTCGGTTTGACACTATTGACGGGCGGCTGGAACGGCAGGAGGAAATGGATGAGCGCATAGAGGAGTGGACGAAGACGATGGGGAAGTATGAGCTTACTGAGAAATGTCAGGCCGCCGGCATCCGGGCAATGGCGGTGCAAAGCAGCCGGGACAGGGTGGAAAACGACCCCCAGCTGCGGCACAGGGATATGTACGTGCCTATGGAGCATCCGATGCTGGGGCCGTGGCAGTTTCAGAATGCGCCGTTCAAGCTGTCCAGGTCGCCGGCGCGTATGTCCAGCCCGCCGCCGATGATTGGGCAGCACAACCGGGAAGTGCTGGAAGACCTGCTGGGGGTGACTCACGATGAACTGCGGGAGGGGTACGAAAGCGGGGTTTTCTGGCCGCCGACGATGGATCGTTATCCTTACATTGAGGAGGCGCTGCGATGACTTCAGCCAATAATGGCAGTTTGGGGGACGGGGGAGCGCCGGACGCGGTGGATATTGGCGGGGCGCGTCCCGCCGATTTGAGCCTGCCCGGGGCGCTGGATGGCTTGCGGGTCCTGGAAATCTGCGACGAGAAGGGGCAGTTCTGCGGCAAGCTGCTGGCCGACAACGGCGCCGACCTCATCAAGGTTGAGCCGCCGGGCGGCGAGGCGTGTCGCAGTTTTGGCCCCTTTCTGGACGATACGCCGCACCGGGAGCGCAGCCTGTCCTTCTGGCACTATAATACGTCCAAGCGGGGCATCACGCTGGATCTGGAGACGCGGCAGGGTCGGGAGATTCTGAAGCGGCTGGCGGCGACGGCGGATATTGTGCTGGAAAGCCGGAAGCCGGGGTATCTGGAATCGCTGGGCCTGGGCTACGAAGCGCTATCGGCGGAGAACGGCGGGCTGATTATGTGCTCGCTGACGCCCTACGGGCAGACCGGGCCGTGGCGGGATTACGTGAGCAGCGACATTACGCAGATGGCCGGGGGCGGGCAGATGGCGTCGTCGGGCTACGATGAGATTGACGTGCCCAACCCGCCGCCCATTGCGCCGGGGGGCGGCAACTCCTGGCACATTGGGGCGCACTATGCCTACATTGGCATCATGGCCGCGCTGTACTATCGGTTCCTGACGGGCGCGGGGCAGTACATTGACGCTTCCATACACGAAGCGTGCGCCCTGACTACGGAAGGAGCCATCGCCATCTACCTGTCCACGGGCGAGGTGGTGCAGCGACACACCGGGCGGCACGCTGCGCCGGATATGTCGCCGGCCATACAGTTTCCGACGGGAGACGGCGGCTGGCTCAATACTACCCGCTCCGGCACGAATTTGACGCCGGCGCGATTGAAGCTGCTGGCCGAGTGGTTTGACCAGTCGGGCATGGCCGAAGACCTGACCGATGAACGCTACCGGAACCCGGAGGTCATTGCGGCGGAGAACGACCATATTGTGCAGGTGATGAAGGACTTCTTCATGAACACGACGCTGCTGGACGCTTTCCACGGGGGGCAGCAGCGGGATTTTCCGTGGGGGGCCATCCGCAGCATGGACGAGATTGTGGGCGATGACCACCTGAAAGACCGGGAGTTTTTCAAGGAGGTGGAGCACCCTGAGCTGGGGCGGACGTTCACTTACCCCGGGCCGGCGGCGCTGTTCAACGGCTCGCCGTGGCGCATCAGCCGGCGCGCGCCGCTGATTGGGGAGCACAACGGAGAGATACTGCAAGGGGAGCTGGGGCTGAGCAACGCGCAGATGCTGCTGCTGGCGGAAGGCGGGGTGATTTAGTGCGGCTCACGTATTTCGGACATTGCGCGTTTCGGTGGGAAACGCCGGGCGGCGTTTCGGTGGTGAGCGACCCATATCGCAACGCGGCAGGACGTTACTGGTTCACGCGGCTGTTTCCGGAAGTCGGGTGCGACCTGGGGTTAATCACCCACGCGCACTTTGACCACGATGCCGTTGAGCGGCTGCCCGAAGCGGCGTCGACGCTGCGGACGCCCGGCGAGTTTGCCACGGGAGACTTGGCCGTTCGCGGTATTGGGGACATCCACGCCGGCGCGTCGGGTCTGCGCGGGTTTCCCAACGTGATGTTCCGACTGGAGGCCGCTGGCATCCGTTACCTGCACATTGGAGACAACCGCGCCGAGTGGCCTGAATCGGTAGCGCAAGGGGTGGGCGACGTTGACGTGCTGATGGCAACCGTGGACGACTCTGAGCACCTGCTGACGTATGAACAGGTTGATGCGCTGATAGAGCGGCTGCGGCCGCGCGTGGTTATTCCCATGCACTACGCGATTGCCGGCTTGCACTCGGTAGAGTGTGAGCTGCTGCCGCCGGAGGGGTGGCTGACGCGGCAGCGCGCGGTGCGCCGTCTGGATAGCGCCAGTTTTGAGTTCGCCACGGAGAAGCTGCCGGCTAAAACGGAGGTGTGGCTGTTTCAGCCGGCCGGGGAATCTCTGGCGGCGGCGGAAGTTGGGCGGCCGGCGATTTAGCTGTCAGGGACTTGGTGAGACCAGGCGAAGTTGGGGTCGTCGGGTTCGTCGATGAGTTTCCATTGGGGGAGCATGAAGCCGTTTTCCACGGGGTGGAAGATGGCTTCAACGCGCTTGCCGATGCCGACGTTTTGCTCTTTTTCCATGTTGAAGTGGGCGTCCACCAGGTTGCCGGTGATACGGAGGCCGTCGTATTCGTCGGGCTGGCCGCGCTGTTCATCCAGTTCCACCAGGACGATGGCGAAGGGGGTCAGGTCGCGGAAGCTGGGGATTACGGTGTGGGCGACTATCTGGTAGGAGTAGATGGTTCCTTTGCCGGAGACCTGCTGCCATTCCCAGTTGAGGGAGGTACACCAGGGACAGGCGGGGCCGGGCTCGCCGCGCAGCAGGCCGCAGTCGGCGCACTTTTTGACTGCCAGGCGGCCTTCGCCGGCGGCTTCGAAGTAGCCTTTGTATTCGGAGTCGTTGTCGGGGATGCTGAGTGTGATGCCTCGGTAGGTATAGACCGGCATTGTTGAGCTCCGGGAGGTTGTGGGTTCCCGCTTGCGCGGGAATAACGGTGAGGGAGGGGATGATAGCGATGGGAAGCGGGGCGACGAAATAGCGGGGCGGGTCAATTGAGGATATTGCCCATGATGAGGGAGCTGCCGACGGCGGGGGTGCCCCAGCCCATGTTCATGCTGATTTTGGCGTCTTTGACCTGACGGCAGCCGCCTTCAGCGTAATCGTAGGAGTGTACGCCGTTGGCGGCGTCGGGGCAGTAGTCGTCGACCGTGCCGCGGAGTTGGCGGACGTTTTCGATGACCATATTCATGCCGTGGGTGTAGCCCTCGCAGAGGTGGCCGCCGCTGAGGTTGTTGGGGCGCCGTCCGCCGAGGTTGATGATGCCGCTGGTAACGTAGTCTTTGCCCTCGCCTTTTTGGCACCAGCCGTAATCTTCGAACTGGAGCAGCACGGTGTAGGTGAAGGCATCATAGCAGCCGGTGATGTCGACGTCTTCATGTTTGACGCCGGCCAGGTCGAAGATGCGTGGAGCAATGTAGTGGCCGGCGACGCGGGTGATGGGGCCGTGCTGGTAGTGGAAATCGCCGCCGGGTTTGGTTCCGCGTCCCTGGACGCCTTTGATGTAGATGGGCTTGTGCTTGAGGTCTTTGGCGCGGTCGGCGGAGGTTACGATGACGCAGGTGGCGTTGTCGGTTTCGAGGCAGCAGTCCAGGAGGTGGGCGACAGGGCGGATAATCCAGCGGGAGTTCAGGACGTCGTCCACGGTGACGCGATGTTTCATGAGGGCTTTGGGGTTGTTGGAGGCGTGGATGGAGTGGGCGACTTTGATGGCGGCGAGGTCTTCGCTTTTGACGCCGTATTCGGCCATGTGGCGGGTGAAGGTAAAGGCGAACTGCTGGACGGCGCTGATAAGGCCGTAGGGCCGTTTCATGAGGTCAAGGCCGCTGATAGGAGCGGAGGCGCGAGCGCCGGTTCCGCCGATGCGGACGCTGGAGTAGCCGTTCATGGAGCGGAAGATGGCGACCACATCGCACATACCGGCTTCAATGGCGCCGATGGCAAGGCCGACCAGCGCCTCGGTGGAGGAGCCGCCGCCGGAGCAGTCCATATAGAAATTGGGGCGGATGCCGAGGTCGTACTGGATGGACGTGGAGGGAGTGGAGTCCCCGCCGTGGTAACTGAGCATACCGTCGACCTGGTCGGGGGAGAGGCCGGCATCGTCGATGGCGTTGCGGATGGCCTCGGCGCCCAGGGCGCGGGTAGTGCGGCCTGAGGCGCGGCTGTATTCGGTTTCGCCTACGCCGACGATGCAATACTTGTCGCGTGGGTTGCCTGCCATAACTTGGGTTCCCTCCGGTGAGATAGCAGCGGTTAGAAGGCTACGCTAACACGGCGATGGCGGGGATTCAAGCGGACGCCGCGTGAACTGGCAGGTCAGCGATTCGTCTCCGGTGGGGTTTTCGGGGGAACCGGGGCTGCATTAGCGTCTGAAGGTATCCAATTATGCTTGTCTTATGTATAGTTGGCGGGAACCGTATAACAAATCGCTGCGGGCGCGGCATCGCCCGGAGCGCACCGGAGCTGATGATGACTTCGCCGACGCATGGAGACCGCGAATTGCAGCCGCTGCCGTTGGAAGGACTGCGCGTGCTTGACGCTACCCATATCGTAGCCGGGCCTTACTGCGCCATGATACTGGCCGATATGGGCGCGGAGGTAATCAAGATTGAACGGCCCGGCAGCGGCGACCGGGCCCGGAGCAACGATCCCTACGTGGAGGGGCCGCAGGGGGGCCAGGTCAGCGCCCGCTATCTGGGCGTGAACCGCAACAAAAAGAGCGTGTCGCTGGATTTGCGCGACCCGGTGGCCAAGAGGGCCTTTGAGAACATGGTGCGCGCATCCGACGTGCTGCTGGACAACTGGGGGCCGGGGGCCATGGCGCGCTTGGGCTTCGGATACGACCGCCTCAGCGAAATCAACCCGGCCCTGGTGTACGCCAGCATCACGGGCTATGGCGACAGCGAGGGATTGCGCGGCCCTTATTCCAAATGGCCGGCCAACAATCCCTGCGTGCAGGGCATGGGCGGCTGGATGGTCATGACCGGCGCTCCTGAATCCGGCCCGCAGATGGTGGGCGACAACATCGGCGACTCCGTGCCGGGGGTCTGGACGGCGCTGGGCGTCATGCTGGCGCTGGAATCCCGACGGAAAACCGGCAAAGGACAGCACGTTGACATGGCGATGTACGACTGCATGGCCGCCCATACCACCAGCAGTATGCCGCTCTACCAGGCCACCGGGCAGGTAACCACGACGGCGCGGGAGAATATGTTCTCGGCGCAGCTGACCCTGCGGGCTTCGGACGGCTACGTCGTGCTGGCCGGCGCCGGCAACGCTGATGACAAGTGGCGGGCAATGTGGCGGCTCATTGGCCGCCCGGAACTGGCCGAAGACCCCCGCTACCTGGGGCGCGGCGTTACCGGGCCGTTCTATTTCAGCAACATCGTGCCGGCCATTGAGGAATGGTCGCAGCATATCCCCAAGCGGGAGCTGAACCAACATCTGCTGGACTGCGGCTTTTCCATGGGTATCGTCCAGGACGCGGCGGACCTGGACGCCTGCCCGCATCTGGAGGCTCGCAAGATGTTCGTGGACAGCGGCGACACCTACGGCCGGCCCTTTCGCACCGTTAACACTCCGGTGCGGCTCACCGGCTGCGTGGACACCCCGGCCAACCCGCCGCCTACCCTGGGACAGCACAACGCGGAAACGCTTTGCGGCATCGGAGGCCTGACGGCGGAGGAAGCAACGCGGCTGGAGGCTGAGGGCAAGGCATAAATCATCATCAGGACGGCAGGCGTTATCGCAAGTGCTATACTGACGCATGAGAACCTTAGAACCGCGCCGGGAGCGAAACCAGACTCATGCCTACCTTTCAGGCCCCCCGAGGCACCACCGACCGTTTGCCGGCAGAGCAGAAATACTGGCGTTATATCGAAGACAAAGCCAGGGACGTAGCCCGGCGGTTCGGCTACGGACGCATCGACAGCCCGATGTTTGAGGATGCCGGGTTGTTCGTCCGGGGCGTGGGCGAGGGCACCGACATTGTGGAAAAGGAGATGTACGTCTTTGAGGACCGGGGCGGCGATATGCTTACCCTGCGGGCCGAGGGCACGGCTCCCGTGTGCCGCGCCTATCTGCAACACGGGATGCAGAGCCTGCCCCAGCCGGTGCGTATGTATTACATCTGCCCGGTGTTCCGCTACGAGCGTCCTCAGGCCGGCCGTTTCCGCCAGCATCACCAGTTCGGCGTAGAGGCCATCGGCGACCCCGACCCGTCCGTGGACGCTGAGGTAATCGGGCTGGCCTGGACGATGATGCGCGACATCGGCCTGTCGGACATTACGCTGCTGATCAACAGCATCGGCGACGGCGAGTGCCGCCCGGAGTACGTCGGCGCGCTCAAGTCTTACTACGAAAAGAGGCGCGGCCACCTGTGTCAGGACTGCAAGAACCGTCTGGAACGCAACCCGCTGCGTCTGCTGGACTGCAAGGTGGAAACCTGCCGGGCTCTGGGCGAGGAAGCGCCCAAATCGGCGGAATGTCTGTGCGCCGACTGCGATAATCACTGGAACCGGGCGCTGTCCTACCTGGAGGCAATGGGCATCGCCTATCGGGTTGACCACCGCCTGGTGCGCGGGCTGGACTATTACACCCGCACCGTCTTTGAGATTCAGCCGGCGGTTGAGGGCGCGCAATCCACCATCTGCGGAGGCGGCCGCTATGACGGCCTGATTGAACAGCTGGGAGGCCGTCCTACGCCGGGCATCGGGTTCGGCAGCGGCATCGAGCGTCTGACTCTGAACCTGAAAAGGGCAGCGGTTGACGTCCCGGAGGAGCCGTCGCCGCAGTATCTCATTGCCACCATCGGAGAAGAAGCCCGAATTGAGGGGGTGCGGCTGGCCAACCGGATGCGCGCCGGCGGGGTGGGCGCCATTCTCGCCAACGGAGGCCGAGCTCTGCGGGGCCAGATGCGGCAGGCCAACGCCCTGGGAGTGTCGGCGGTTCTGATTCTGGGAGAGGATGAAGTGCGCGACGGCACGGTGGCAGTGCGGGATATGCGCGCGTCCGGTCAGCAGGTTCTTCCGGTGGACACGTTCCTGGACAGCGTAGCCTGAGGGGCCCGCCGGCTTTTGCTTACGGGTTTGCCGGCGTGAAAATTGAAACAAAAAACCCGAAAAATTGCTCGAAATATGCTTGACATCGCATCTACGTTTCGCAGAACATATAGCCAACACAAATGCCCGGCAATGGGCGCACAGGAGTGACGGCAATCATGAGCAGAAACGACAGCATAGTTGGAGCGACCGCGGCGGTGAAGACTACGGCCATCCCGGGAGTCGGCCGCAAGGTGTACTACCGGAGCTATCTGATCCACGGGGAGATACCGGGCATCTGCTACGTTATCTACGGGCGCAACCGGTTCGGACAGCTGTCCGAGCTGGGAACGGCCCGGGATTTTCGCCTGGCGATGGAGTGGGTTGACCGACACCGCCAGGCAATGCGGCGGCTGATGCCCGTGGCCGACGCCGGCGCGAATTATCCGGATGCCGGCGAACTGCCGGCGGCGGCATAACCCCAAAGGCAGCAATGCCCGAAGGCCCGGAAAAGAGCATCGTCTATCGCCGGGTAGTGGATTTGAGCCATCCCATCCGGCCGGGCATTCCGATATGGCCCGGCGACCCGGCGGTAGAGTTTGACGTGGCGGCGGAGATCGGCCGGGACGGTTATTTTCTGCGCCGGTTCAGCATGGGCGAACACAGCGGCACGCATCTGGCGTCTCCGGCAACATTCTACGACGGCGCGCCCGGCCCGGACGAGCTGCCGGCCGCCAGCTTGTTGGCTCCGGCAGCGGTAATCGACGCCGTCGGGCCGGCGGCGGAGAACCCGGACTACGTACTGACGCCGAGCGACGTTGCTCAGTGGGCGCGCCGCCACGGTCCGGTTCCGCCGGATGCGCTGATACTGCTGTACACGGGCTGGCAGCGGTACTGGAATGACCCGGAGCGGTTCATCAACGCTGACGGCGACGGCAGGATGCACACGCCGGGGTTCGGCCTGGCGGCGGCGCAGTTTCTGCTGGAACAGCGCCGCGCCGCCGGGCTGGGCAGCGACACCCATGGGATTGACGCCGGCCGGGACGCCGGGCTGTCGGTCAGTCGGATGGCTCTGGCGCGGTCAGCGCTGGTTCTGGAGTGCCTGAACAACCTGGATCGGCTGCCGCCTACCGGGGCGACCGTCATAGTAGGACGGTTGCGCCTGGCGGGCGGCAGCGGTTCGCCGGCGGCGGCGCTGGCGCTGACCCTTTGAGAGGCTTTACAGGGTCGCCGCTCCGGCAGCGGCGCAGTCCTCATCCTGCTGGCTGGTGCCGCCGCCGACGCCGCAGGCTCCGACTACTGCGCCGTTGACGGTGATGGGAACTGCGCCCTGGCCGAAAATCATCTCGGCGCCGGAACGCTCCCGGATGCCGGCCGGCGTCGGCGCAGTGGCCCGGTCCTGCATTTCCCCGCTGGGCCGCCCGAACGCGGCCGACGCTGCGGCCTTGCCTTGGCAGCCGTAAGCCGACGCCCAGATTGCGCCGTCCATGCGCTGCAAGCCGACCAGGCGCCCGCCGGCGTCCACCACGGCTACGCTGATTTTGATGTTGAGTTCTTCGGCCTTGGCGATTGCCGCCGCCATAACCCGGTTGCTGTCTGCCAGAGTGAGGGCCATTTTGTGCCTCCTGATGCTCGGCCTGCCGGCCGGCGGTTCACGCGACATAATATGTCCAATGGCGCGCCAGGGCAAGAGCGTCCGCAGCGGCTGCGAGGTGCTATACTGTCCGCCGACTATGCTGGAGCGCGCCGTAACCTCACCGTGTTGACCCGTCGCATCATACCGTGCCTGGACGTTGACGCCGGCCGCGTGGTGAAGGGCGCCAGCTTCGTGAACCTGCGCGATGCCGGCGACCCGGCGGAGCTGGCGGCCCGCTACGACCTGGAAGGCGCCGATGAGCTGGTGTTCCTGGACATTACCGCCAGCAGCGATTCCCGGGACACTATGGTTGACGTGGTGCAAACCGTTTCGGAGCAGGTGTTTATCCCCCTGACCGTGGGCGGCGGCATCCGCTCCATTGAAGACGTGCGGCGGATGCTGAACGCCGGGGCGGACAAGGTTTCGGTGAATACCGCCGCCATCAACACGCCGGAGCTGGTAGCCCAGGGCGCGGAACGTTTCGGCAGCCAGTGCATCGTAACCGCCATTGACGCCCGACGGGTCGTCCCCGGCGAGGCCTGGCCCGAAGCCGGAGACGCCACCCTGGCCCTGGACGAAACCTCCGGCTGGCAGGTGTACACCCACGGGGGACGCAATCCTACCGGGCTGGACGCGGTGAAGTGGGCGCAGCGAACCGTCGCTCTGGGTTCCGGCGAAATCCTGCTGACCAGCATGGACGAGGATGGTCAGCAGGACGGCTATGACCTGCCGCTGACCAGGGCCGTCTCCCGCGCCGTGCCGGTTCCGGTCATTGCCAGCGGCGGCGCCGGCGCCCTGGCGCACCTGTACGACGCTTTTGCCGAGGGCGAAGCCGACGCGGTACTTGCCGCCAGCATATTCCATTTTGGGACGTACTCCATAGCTCAGGCCAAGCGCTACCTGGCCGGGCGCGATATACCCATGCGAATCTGAGCCGGAACCAAAGTAGGAGAGGCGAATGAGCGCCATCACTACCGTAATTTTTGATATGTTCAATACGATAGCGCAGGACGGGCCGGAGCACTGGCATCAGTCCTTTGCGGATATTATCAGCGAACAGAGGCTGGGTACTGCGCCGGAGCAGCTGCGCCGGGCCTGGAACGATGGCGCAGCCGGGTTCCGGGAGCAGCGGATTGCCCCCGGCGCGCCGTTCATATCCTACCGGGACGGATGGGCCAACGCATTTACCGCCGCCTTTGCCGAGCTGCGACTGGATGGCGACGGCATGGCGGCGTCCCAGCGGGCGATTGACGACCTGGGAACCCGTCCGCTTTTCCTCGACGCGCCGGAAGCCCTGGCCGCCGTAGAGCGGAACCAACGCCTGGCCGTCGTCTCCAACGCCGATGACTCTTATCTGTACCCGGTGGTGGCTCGGATACCGGCGCGGTTTGACGCGGTGGTATCGTCGGAGGGCGGGCAGTGCTACAAGCCGGCGTCCCGGCTTTTTGCCATGGCGCTGGACAAGCTGGGGGTGGAACCCGACAGCTGCGTGTACGTCGGCGACAAGCAGTTCGAGGACGTGCTGGGCGCGCGCCGCGCGGGAATGGCCGCCGTCTGGATTAACCGCAAAGGCGCGCCGCTGAACCCGTCGCTGCCGACGCCGGACGCGGAGATTCGCGACCTGCTGGAGCTGCCCCAGGTTTTGCAGCGGTTGGCCGATGGCATCTGAGGAGCGTAACCTATGACCCAAGTAAAACTGGACGATAAGGGCCTGGTTCCCGCCATTGCCCAGGACATCAACACCGGTCGGGTGCTGATGCTGGGCTATATGAACCCCGGCTCGTTGAAGCGCACTGTGGAGGGTACGCAGGTGTGGTTTTACAGCCGCAGCCAGGAAGACCTGTGGCATAAGGGCGAGGTGTCCGGCAACTACCTGAACCTGCGCGAATGGTACATTGACTGCGACGCCGATGCCATCCTGCTGAAAGTGGAACCCGACGGCCCGGCTTGCCACACCGGGGAGACCAGCTGTTTTTTTACTCGGATGGATGACCTGCCCGAAGATTATACGGCGTCGGACGGCGGCCCGCGCGTGCTGGACGAGATATTCGCCGTCATCAAGGATCGGCAGCGCGCTATGCCGGAGGACAGTTACACTGCGCGCCTGCTGGCGGAAGGAACCGGCCGCATCGCCCAAAAGGTGATTGAAGAAGCCGGCGAAACCGCGCTGGCCGCCGCCACCGGCGACGCCGAAAACCTGCCCGCCGAAATCGCCGACCTGCTGTATCACACGCTCGCGTTGATGGCGTCGGCCGGCGTCTCGCCCAACGCCGTGTGGGCAGAGCTGCGCGCCCGGCGGGGCTAAATCGCCGCGCCCGCCGAGGTCAAGCCCGGCACAACGTCGCCGGCGGCGTAGCGTTTCCAGACGCCGGCCCGATAAACGGTTACGTTGCCGGCGCCCAGCGCGGTGGCGCCGCCCGGTTCCAGCAGCAGCCCGGTGGCGCCGTCGATGCCCAGCGCGATGAGGCCGGCATAATCGGAGCCAGAAAGTTGCGCGCTTACCGCTTGCGGGTCGCTGCGTTCGTGGTGGGGCAGCGTCAACACGTTGGGGATGATGTTCAGGGCAGGCGACACCGGAGAGCCGGCCGATGGACGGCGCATCACTGCGCCCAGGGCCATGGCCCCGGCGCTGGAGCCGGCCCAGATTGCGCCCCTGTCGGCGGCGGCGGTTACGGCTTGAAGCAGGAGAGAATCCGCCAGCGTCGCATACAGATGCTCCGGGCTGCCGCCGGTGAAGTAGATGACATCCGCCGCATCCACTTGCGTCGCCAGGCGGGGGTTTTCGGCGTCGGCGCGGCGAATGACGTCCACGGGGTAAGCGTCCGCTCCCAGGCCGGCGAAGTGTCGGATGCCGTTGGCGGCGGCGAGTTGCGGGTTTTCGGATGCGGCGGCGGTTGGTATGATGGCGACGCGAGGCCGCGCCTTGCCGGTCAGTTCCAGGATTCGATAATCCATAGCTGCGCCGGCCGGCCTGAACTCGTCGCCGCCCACCAGCAGAATCCGCCGTTCCATAAGCACACACTCTCGGAAGAAAGTTCGAGGAAAGTTCCCCGAGTTTATACATCAGGTTAGCCTCCGTGTCCACGACGGCCAGGCCATAGCGGGCCTGCATTCAGGAAACTGCGGCCCGAAAGACTTCAGGATAGCGACGCCAGCGAAAATTGCAGCCTATCCGGGGCGGGATGGGCAGGAACCCTCACAGCCGGGATAGTGTTATCATACGGCTGCCAAACCTGCGCAATTCCATATCACCACCATCATCGGGTTTCCACCATGTTAGTTAAAGACACCATCGCGGCAGCCGTAGCCACGGCGCTGGAACGGGCCAAAACGGACGGCGTGATTGACTTTGAATCTGCGCCGGGCATCGAGATAGAACGGCCCAATAATCCTGAACACGGCGACTTCGCCACCAATCTGCCGCTGCGCCTGGCCCGGGCTGCCCGCGCCAACCCGATGCAACTGGCGCAAATGATTGCGGAGCGCATCGCAAGCGGGGCAGAGATTGCGGAGGTATCGCCCGCTCCGCCCGGCTTCATCAACTTCAAGCTCAGCCGGGCCTGGCTGCAACAGCAGGTCGCAGCCGTCCGCGCCGCCGGCGATTCTTTCGGCGCGTCCGAGGCCGGCGCCGGACGCAAGGTTATGGTGGAGTTCGTCAGCGTCAACCCCACCGGCCCGGTACACGTGGGGCACACCCGCGGCGCCGTGCTGGGCAGCGCCCTAGCCAACGCGCTGGAAGCCGCCGGCTATGACGTTACCCGCGAGTACTACATCAACGACGCCGGCTCGCAGATGGAAGCCTTCTATCGTTCGGTGTGGACGCGCTATCGGCAGGCCCTGGGCCGGGATGCCGCAATGCCGGAAAACGGCTATCTGGGCGAGTACATCGCCGATATTGCGACGGAGATAATCGCAAGCGACGGCGACGGCCATCTGGAAAAGAGCGACGCGGCCGCGGTGCGCGAGATTGGAGACCGGGCCCGGGAAAAGATGGTTGCGCTCATCCGCGACGACCTTGCCGCCATTGGGGTCGAGTTTGACAACTGGTTCAGCGAGCGGCGTTTGTTCCTGGACCAGGACTATGACCGGGCAATGGCCCGGCTGCGCGAGGGCGGCCACCTGGCCGAACGCAGCGGAGCCTTGTGGTTCATATCCACCGCGCTGGGCGATGAGCGGGACAACGTGGTGGTGCGCTCTTCCGGCGAGCCTACCTACTTCGCCTCCGACATCGCCTATCACTACAACAAGTTTGAGGGACGCGGCTTTGACCGGGTAATCGACATCTGGGGCGCCGACCACCAGGGCCACGTGTTTCGCATGAAAGCGGCGGTTTCAGCCCTGGGCATAGAACCGGACAACCTCACGGTGCTTATCTCACAGATGGTCACCCTGAAGCGGGGCAATGAAACGGTGCGGGCTTCCAAGCGGACGGGCGATTTTGTAACGCTGCGCGAGCTGGTTGACGAGGTCGGTCGGGACGCCTGCCGCTACTTCTTCCTGGCGCGGGCGCCGTCCACGCAGATGGAGTTTGACCTGGAGCTGGCCACCCGGGAATCTGCGGAGAACCCGGTGTATTACGTGCAGTACGCCCACGCGCGCAACGCCAGCATCCTTAATCTGGCCGCCGAACGCGGCATCGATTATGAGCCGGGCGATGTTAGCCTGCTGACCCACCCCCGCGAGCTGGAACTGATTCGCACCATGCTGCGGCTGCCTGAGTTGATTCAACAGGTTGCCGAGAGCTTGGAGCCGCATCACCTGCCCCATTATGCCACCGAGCTGGCCACGGCTTTTCACCATTTTTACGAGAGCTGTCGGGTGATTTCCGCGAACCCGGAAGACAACGAGCTTACGCTGGCCCGGCTCAAGCTGGTGGCGGCGGCGCAGGTGGCTTTCCGCCGCACGCTGACGCTGATGGGAATGTCCGCGCCGGAGCGGATGGAACGGGAGTAGATTGCATACGGTTGGGTGAGCGGCGTTGGGTTGTCAGAATCCGGATTCGCGGGATTTGTTGATTTGCAGGATTGCGGTTCCGGGCTGGGGGTGGATTCCATCCCAATGGAACCCGATGGTCCGGTAGGCGGACGGCAAGCGCGCTTGCCCGATAGTCGGGAAACGGCGCCCCTTTCCCGGGAGTTCAGTGAGGATGGGCGCATCTATATTAAGGAGGTAACGGAACTATGAGCAATCCCGTCAAAACCGGCATCGGCGCCACCCTCGGCGTGGGCATCGGATGCGCAGGCATCATCGGCCGCCATCCTACTCATCGTCATCGCCGGCGTCTGCCTAATCGCCATCGGCAGCACCCAGTGACAGTTATGGCAGCCAAATATACCCCTACCCGCACCCCCAGAGCACCCGAACGCCGCCTGCTGGAATGGTCAGAAAAATCTATGACCAATCCTTAACCGACTGGCACTGGGCCAACCTCTGACTCCCAGCCCAAACCGCCATCGCCGCCGAAGTCCGTTACGACCTGGACCGCATCGAGCGGAGCAAGGCCGAACTCAACACCAACGCCAACCGTGCCTGGCTCAAAGAGCTGCTCAATCAGCAGAATGATGGAATGGACAGGGTGAATAAGGGTACCGGGTTCCGGCTTTGGCGAAGATGGCAGGCTGGCGCGCGCTTTGCTATTGCGGCTAACCTAGCCTATACTTCGGTTATGGACATTCAGTTTGAAATCGGCGATCCCCGGCGCCCCCGAGGGCACGCCCTGCTTTATTTTCGCGTGGACACCGAACCGGATAACGTGTACGGCACTTACATCGTAACGCTGCCCATTACTGCCGACCTGACCAAGTACGTCCCGCCGTTTCTGGCGGCGCATCTGGGCAGCAGCGATTCGGGGCCGCTGGCGAACTTCGCCGCCTTTGCAATGCCGCCGATGTCCGAGCTGGTGGAAGGGGGCTATGACCGACTGGTGCGGCTGGCGAACCTGCGCAACGATGACCTGGTCTATGGCGGCAGTATGTTTTCCTACGACCTGGCCCGGATGATGGAGTCGGTGGCCGGCGCGGTGCAGGAATACGCGGATGCCTGGAACGAAGCGGCGGATGCGGCCGGCGCCGGCGTCGCATCCGTTGCGGCGGATGACATCGCCATACCGCTGACCGGCCCGGATGATGCGGCGGGCCGCGCCGGCGGGTTGGCCGATGGCGACGCTGAAGGCCTGGGCGTCAATGAAGTGCTGTGGAGCTTTATGAGCGAAGGCGACCGGCTGGCCGAGATGGGCCGGCTGCTGGGGCGGCTGCGCTTTGCTCAAGAAGGGAATGACGCGACGGCGGTGGCGGACATTACAGCCGAGATGACGGCGCTGGGGCGGCATCTGCCCGAAGAGTACAGCATCGGCGCGCTGGTGGCGGCGGCCAGCGAGAGCAGTCCGGCGTCGGCGCAGCTGGCGCAGCTTTACATGGATCGCTGCTATCGGCTGTCGTCGGGAGATGGAGAGCAGGCGCGCCGGATTGAGGAAGCGATACGCAACCTGGAACGGCGGGCGTAGGCCGGTCGTTTCTTGACGCCGCTGGCCGGGGCAAAATGCGCTTCGGCCGCTGCAATCTAATCGAACCATACCGCACCATATCCAGCACAATCATCAGGAGCGCATTTGCCATGACTATTGAAGCCGAACGTTATACGCATCCTCACGCGCCGGTCGCCGCGGCCATGGTGGATTCAGCCCGGCGCTGGCTGGGCAGCCTGGAGGGTGAACAGCGCAGCAAGGCAACCTATCACTACATGGACGGCGAGCGGATTTTCTGGTACTACCCGCCGCTGAACCGCCACGGCCTGCCCTTGCGGGATATGAACGATAACCAGCGCAGCCTGGCTTTTGAGCTGCTGGCAACCGGGCTTACCGCAGAGTCTAACCGGCAGGCCCGACTGATTATCGAGCACGAGGAAGTGCTGGGGCCGCTGGAAGCGGAATGGGGACAGGTAACCTGGCCGCGGGATCCGGAACTGTACTACTGGACGGTGTTCGGGGAGCCGGGCAGCGCCGACCCTTGGGGTTGGCGCGTGGAGGGACACCATGTATCGGTTCATTACAGCGTTTGGGGCGACCAGGTAATCGCGGTGACGCCGTTCTTCCTGGGCGCTAACCCGGCGGAGGTTCGGAAGGGGCCGAAGGAAGGGCTGCGGATTCTGGGTCAGCGGGAAGACCTGGCCATTGAACTGATTGGCGCGCTGGACGCCGGGCAGAGGAGCAAAGCAGTCATTCACGACAAAGCGCCGTGGGACATTCTGGGATACAACAGCAGCAAGCAGGCCATCCACAATGACGAGGGGCTGGCGGCCCGGGATATGAACGGAGCCCAGCAGGAGATGCTGATGACGCTCATCTCCGAGTACGTGAACGGGGCGCCGGCGCCGGTGGCAGAGCAGCGGCTGGCGGTGATTCGGGAGACGGGGCTGGATGACTTTAGGCTGGTCTGGGCCGGCGCGCTGGACCGCAGCCGGGACCATTACTATCGCATCCATGGCGGCCAGTTCATCGTGGAGTTTGACAATATCCAGAACGGGGCAAATCACATCCATTCAGTATGGCGGGAGGTGGAGAACGACTTTGCCCAGGACGTGCTGCGGGAGCACCGGATGCTGTATCATATCTTGTGATACGGTCGGGCGATAATGGCTCCTGGCCACTGGCAAACGGGATGATAACTATGACAACCGAAATCAGCCGCGAACAGTTTTTGCAGGCCTTGCGGGCTTACCCCGAATGGCGCGAGGAAGTCCGTAAGGAGATCCTCGGCGAGGAGCTGCTCCGTCTTCCCGGAGCGTTCCAGGCTTTCGTTGAGAAGCAGGAGCAGTTCAACGAGGAGGTGCGGGAGTTCCGCGCCGAGACAATTAGCCGGTTTGAGAGCATCGACCGCCGGTTTGAGAGCATCGACCGCCGGTTTGAGAGCATCGACGATCGGTTTGACCGTGTTGATGCCCGGTTTGACCGTATGGAACGGGACAACGCAACCCTAAAGAACGCCACCACCGAGCACGACGCCCTTAACCTGGTTGATTCAATCTGCGAGGCCGCGCACTGCTCACGGATAAACGTGCTAACCAGAGACGACAAAGCGCAGCTCCTGCGAGCTTGGAATGATCCGAACATTACGCAAGGAGACCGCGACAGTTTCCGCCGGGCGGACATCATCCTGGAAGCTGAGGACGACGATGGCGCCGTCTATCTGGCCGTAGAAGTGTCATTCACGGCTGACCGGCGCGACCTGCGACGGGCCATCCGCAACGCTCGCTTGCTCACAGACCACACCGGAGCCAGGGCAATCCCCGTAGTGGCCGGGGTCCGGTACGACAACGAGCTACAGCCGTCCATAGACCACGGCGAAATAATCTGGTTCCAGACCGACGAAGAGCCGTAGGCCGGCCCTCGTTGTCGCTCGGTGGGCGATGTCCCCGCAGACCTGCGACAGGCAAGGTGTACCATGACCAGGGCAGTCAGCATTGGCGATGTGCAACTTGGTTACGGAGCCGGTCCGGCGGCTCCGGAGAAACCTCTCATCGATCGGGCAGACTTTCACGACTTTATGGCTTCGCTGACCGACGGGTCGGTGGATCTGATTCTAACGGATCCCCCTTACACCATCAGCAGGAAAACCGGCTTCTCCGAGGTTGTGACGGGCGTAAAGCGGTTTGCAGTCTCAATGGACTTCGGGGACTGGGATCACGCGCAAATCGACCTCACCAATATGGCTGCGGTTTTTTACGATGCCTTACGGCATGGAGGCACTGCCATAGTCTGGTATGACATCTGGAAGTTGGGAGAGTTGAAAGACGCGATGGAAAAAGCCGGCTTCAAAATGCTGAGGCAAATAATCTGGCAAAAGACTAACCCGGTGCCTCTGAACATGAAAGCCACTTACCTATCCAACAGCCGGGAAATGGCAATTGCGGGAGTGAAAGGCGGCAAGCCCACATTCAACAGCGAATACGACAACGGGATTTACCGGTACCCCATACCACGACATAATGGCCATCGCCGGCATCCCACACAGAAACCGCTGCAACTGTTCTCTGACCTGGTACTCAAACACAGCGCACCCGGTGATATGGTTGTTGACCCATTTCTAGGTGGTGGCACTACTGCCGTCGCAGCGGTCCGAAACGGCAGGCGGTTCGCCGGGTGCGACATTGATAAGGATTACGTATCGGTTGCCAGAAAGGAGGTGGGGCTTGACTACTGAATCTGGGGAAGGCGCCCGCCCGCGCTTTAGGGGCGGGAGCAAAGCCGCTCTGTTTTTGAGGTTGGCCCAGCCTGACGACTTGGGTTTCAGCCGTCCCGTCTCTGTTGAGGAATTCGTTGGAGAATACGAAAATCTGCAATTCGGGAACGGGGGCGATTGGATACGTAAGGATGGGCCTCTGGCTAAGCACTATAACATCCGCCGCCACCCCGAAGGGCGAGGCAAGATAACCCACGTCGAACTACAGGGCTATCGTAAAGTGGTTATTCAAAAGCCGATACCCGATAGCATTAGGCGCACAGTCATCGCGCGACGTTGCGTGGTTTTGGATACGGGCAACCCGCAGTGCGATCACAAGGACGGTCGCTTGGATGACCCTCGCCTGAGCGATGCGAATCAAGTGACGGAATCTGATTTCCAGCCTTTATCCCAGGCCGCCAATAATGCTAAGCGGCAGCACTGCCGAGTTTGCCGAGATACGGGCGAGAGGTTTGACGCCAAAAGACTGGGTTACCAAGTAAGCCAGGTACGCGGGAATGGCAAGTACAACGGCACCTGTGTTGGCTGCTACTGGCACGACCCCTATTTTTTCAATCAGGAGGCGTCTCGTAACTATAACAGCGCCTCCTGGTAGAGTACAAAGATCTGCTTAGCTTCCTCTGTAACACAAAATATCGACTCTCAGTTGCCCCGTTCTTGTATGATAGAATCTGTCAACTAATTCGGCACGAAGGAAAAGAACGGAATAAGGAAGGTGCGTTATGCCTACTATGACCGGAGGCCAGGCGTTGATGCGTTCGCTGTATCTCGAAGGGGTACGGGTGATTTTCGGCCTGCCCGGCGTGCAGCTGTACCACGCGCTGGACGCCCTCAACGACGTGCCGGGCATCCGGTTCGTCACCACGCGGCACGAGCAGGCCACAACGTATATGGCCGACGGCTACGCGCGGGCCAGCGGCGGCGTGGGCACGGCGCTGATGGTGCCGGGGCCAGGATTGCTGAACGCCTCCGCAGGATTGAGCACGGCCTACTCCGCTTCGTCGCCGGTGCTGGTGGTATGCGGCCAGATTGAGCGGGAACTCATCGGCGTGGACCGGGGAATGCTGCACGAAGTGAATGACCAGCAGGACGCCATCCGCCCCATCACCAAGCACGTGCGGCGGATTATGACTACGGCGGAAACGCCGGAAGCGGTGCATGAAGCGTTCCGACAACTCACCACGGGCCGGCCCCGACCGGTGGAAATCGAAATGCCGCCGGAAACCATGGCCGACCAGGGAACGGTTACGCTGCTGGAGTCCGAGGGCTACCCTCGGCCGGCGGCATCGGATGAGCAGGCGGCGGAAGCGGCGCGCATACTGGCCGGGGCGCGGCGTCCGCTGATTTGGGCCGGCGGCGGCGTGATTGCGTCGGAGGCTTCGGCGGCGCTGGCCCGGCTGGCGGAACGGCTGCAAGCGCCGGTTATCACCACCTCCGAAGGAAAGGGCGCTATCGACGACCGGCATCCGCTGGCGCTGGGATCCCTGCGCCTGCGCAACGACCCGGTGGCGAAGACCGAGCCGCACTTTGACGTGATATTAGGCGTGGGCAGCCGCATGGCTTTTCCGGCGTGGCTGGATGGGCAGCGGGTGGTGCAGATTGATATTGACCCCGAGGAATTGGGCCGCAACTGGGATAACACCTACGGCATCGCCGGCGACGCCCGCGCCGTGATGGAGCAGGTCGACGCCAAGCTGGCCGAGTCTATCGCAATGGGCTCGCGTCCGTCCTTTGCCGATGCGGCCGCGGCTCTGCGGCAGCGACGACGGGAAACGGCCCTGCGCCCGGAACCGCAGGAGTCCCTGCTGACGGCAGTCCGCGCGGCGTGTCCCGACGATACGATACTGGTGTCGGGGATGACCCAGCTGGGATATTATGCGCGGGCGTTCTGGCCGACCTATGAGCCGCGAACGTTCATCACCTCCGGCTATTCGGGGAACCTGGGCTACGCCTACCCGACGGCGCTGGGCGCGAAGGTGGCGCAGCCGGAGCGCCCGGTGGTGGCATTGTGCGGCGACGGCGGATTTCTGTTCAACTCGCAGGAGCTGGCAACGGCGGTCCAGCACGGCATCAACACGGTGGCGGTCGTGTTCAACGACAACGCCTATGGCAACGTGATGCGAGACCAGGTGAACCGCTTTGACGGGCGGGTTACGGGCGCTGAGCTGCACAACCCCGACTTTGTGAAGCTGGCCGAGGCGTATGGCGTGCGCGGAGTGCGCGCCCAGGGGCCGGAAGCGCTGGAAACGGCGCTGCGGGAGGCCATTGCAGCGGATGCGCCGGCGCTGATTGAAGTGCCGGTAGGAATGATGCCCACGCCCTTTGAGGGGTGAAGAGTACCCTAGTGCCGGCCTTTCAGAAAGCCGAATTGATGACATGATATACTGCTGTCGTCTCGAAGATGGCAGTAGGACCTACCCGTAAAGGAGCGTCGGACGATGGCAGGGCACTTTTACTATGGCGACAACTTGGCGATAATGCGCGAGCATATCGCTGACAACTCGGTGGACCTGATTTACCTAGACCCGCCGTTCAAGTCTGACGCCACCTACAATATGCTGTTCAGTGGACCCGACGGCAACAGCCCGGCAGAGTCTCAGGTTCGAGCGTTTGAAGACACCTGGAGGTGGGGACCCGAAGCCCGGCGTGAGTTTGACCAAGTTTGCTTGGAAACACCGGACGTGGGTTCCAAATTACAGGCGATGCGGACGATTTTGGGAGAGTGCGGGATGCTCGCTTACTTGTCCAGAATGACGATCCGCCTGATTGAAATGCGCCGGATCCTCAAACATGACGGTAGCATTTATCTGCATTGCGATCCGACAGCCAGCCACTACCTCAAAGTGATGATGGATGCTGTATTTCACCCGGCCAAAGGCACATTACGCAGCGAAATCATCTGGCGAATCGGCTGGGTCTCGGGTTTCAAAACCCGCAAGAAAGGTTGGATTCGCAACCACGACACGCTCCTCTATTATGCGTTGGGCAATCAGTTCACTTTCAATAAAGAGTATATCCCGTACCCGGAAGGCTACAGCCGCCGGGATGGCAGTCTGCCCACCGGCCTCGGCATACCTATTGAAGACACCTGGAATTGTAATCGAGCCGACGTGCTGGACTCGATAATGATAAAGAGTTTCTCACGGGAGAAGTTGGGTTATCCAACGCAAAAGCCGCTGGACTTGCTACGACGCATCATCCGAGCGTCCAGTAATCCCGGCGATACCGTGCTGGACCCGTTTTGCGGATGTGGAACCGCCTGCCACGCTGCGGAGGAGCTGGGCCGCAACTGGATTGGCATTGACATCACTGCGCTGGCACTGCCGGTTTTGCAGGCCCGGTTTGAAGCATCATCGCTGGCCGCAGAGTTTGAAGTAACCGGGATGCCGGCCTCGCCGCAGGACTGGCAGCTGTTGGCTGCTAACAATCCTATGGAGTTTGAGCGGGCTGCACTTAGCCTGATTGATGGATGCCGTCCGTACAGTGAACGGCGCGGTGGCGGCGATACCGGAATTGACGGCCTGATTCCCATTGCAATGGGTCGTAACCAGTGGCGGTTCGTGGTGGTGTCTGTGAAAGGCGGAGTGCATCTGAACCCGTCGATGGTCCGCGACTTACGTGGTACAATGGAACGAGAAAAGGAAAAAGGCGTAATCGCCGGGGCCTTAGTGACCGTATACCCTATTACAAACGGGATGCGCCAAGAGCTGGAATCTGCCGGCGAGGTAGATATACTCGGTCGCAGGTATCCCAAATTGCAGGCCGTTACGATTGGCGACATTCTCGCACGTAAAGACCAACGCTTGCCGGAACTAGCGTTGCCTTTACAGGTCGCCGCCCCACTGGATAGGATGCGTTTGATACGGGACGGTAACACCCACCAGTACCAGCTTGCCGATGACATTGACTAACGATACTCGCAACGCCTGTGACGAAGTTGCGAATTAATTTAGATGCGGTACAATAGTAGCGGCTGCATAGATAAGTAGGAAAAGGAGTATGACCAGAAAGCGTAGCTCGAATGTCAAGAAGGAACTGATTGAGAAATCTCGCGAAGCGGCTCTCAATGCTGTTCAGTCTTTCAACAATCCTCTCACAACATTCAAAACCGAAACTTTTATCGTCCTTATGAACATAGCCTGGACATATCTCCTCCATGCCCATTTCCGGAGTATCGGAGTGGAATATCGGTATCACGAGATGCGCTCCAAAAGGCGTAAATTTGCCAGGACTAAATCAGGAGCGTTCAAGTACTGGGGACTTGAACGGTGCCTCAACGACGATGCTTGCCCATTAGACGACCCCACAAAGCTCAATCTTAGATTTCTCATCGGTTTGCGAAACGAAATTGAGCATCATGGCTCGTCGGGGGCTGACGAACGTCTTTCTGGGCGATATCTTGCCTGTTGCCTCAATTACGAGCGTTACATATGCGATCTGTTCGGCGAACAGTGCTCGCTTGACGCCGCCGTAGCATTCACGCTACAGTTCCGTGACCTCACGATTTCCACTACCAAAGAAACTGCCGATCCTTTACCCTCTAATGTGGATAAGTATATCCAAGAATTTGACGCCAAATTGTCAGACGATGTGATGCAGTCGCAACACTTTCGGCGTCGGTTCCTTTTTATACCTGTTGTAACAAGCAAAAGAGCTCAGGCCGACGAGGTTGTTGAGTTCGTGAAGTTCGATTCTGACTTGGGGCAGGCAATTAATGCTGAGTATAGCCGGATAATGTTGAAAGAAGTAGAACGTCCAAAATATTTGCCGGGTGAAGTCGTCTCGCTGATGCATAAAGAAGGGTATTATCATTTCGGTATGTACCAGCATACTCAATTGTGGAAGAAGCTCGACGGTAAAAACCCTGGGAGAGGTTACGGTGTTCAGATAGCACGCACATGGTATTGGTATGACCGATGGCTGGATAAAGTACGCAACCATTGTACTGATAACCATCAAGCGTACACGATTCCATCTACCGGTTCGTCTGCTGCATAAGCCCACCTCATACACTCTCGGTTCCTGTCTTTCTTTCGCTATGCTATTGCCGAAATAGTTGGGCATATTGACACTTTGCGGAAGGGGCCGATGTGTAAGATTCGTGTGATGTCGTCGGTAAACCTGCCGATTAGTTTGATAGCCTGTTAGGTCAGTATGTGGGCGTTATTTGCTTTGGGCAGTTCGCTGGCTTTCTGCTTTGTCAGCGTTTGCGACAAGCGGCTGCTCTCGTTTCATCTGGGCGGCGTGGCGCCGTTGTGCCTGTGGTGCGGCATCTGCGGGATGCTGTACGGCAGCGGCGTTCTGCTGACGATGGGCCTGCCCGCCGGCGTATCCTGGCCGGTGTCCCTGTCGCCGGTAGCGGCCGGCCTGCTGATGGGCGGCTCGGTCGTGCTGCTGTTCCGGGGTCTGCGGCTGATGGAAGCCTCCCGCGCCGTGGCCATCGCTCAAACCAATCCCATCTACGTGGCCATTCTGGCGGCGCTGTTTCTGGGAGAGCGCATATCGGTCGCGCAATGGGGCGGCATCGGTCTGGTGGTAGCCGGCGCCGTGCTGATTTCGGTGCGGCTGTACCAGGAACGCCCCTACGGTCGCATCGGGCCGGGCGCCAGCGTGCCCAGCACCGCCGTGTTCACCCTGGGCGACCGGTCGGCATTTTACGGGCCGGCGATACTGCTGTTGAGCGCATTATGCGCCGCCGGCAGCTTTGTGGTGGCCAAGGCAGCCCTGAACGCGGACATCCCCGTGCTCACGGTTTTCGGGATGCAGCAGGCTACGGTGGGAGCGGTTTTCTTCGCGGCGGGACTGACCGGGGGCGCCGATGGCTGGCGGCGTCTCAGCGCGGCGGCGCGACAACCTACGGTGCTGGGGATGCTGATTTTCGGGGAGTCGCTGATGCCGGCGGTGTCCATCCTGCTGTCGGTGTACGCTTACAGCCTCGGCCCGGCGTCGCTGGTGGCGGCGGTGCTGGCGACGCGGCCCCTGTTCGTATTCATCGCATCAACGATACTGTCCCGGGTGCGCTGGCAGCTGCTGGATGAATCGCTGACGCCGCAAGCCCTGACGGTAAAAGGCGTTTCCGTGATAATGATAGTAGGCGGCGTGAGCGCGCTGAGCCTGGGGTGATCCGCGCTGCCGGAGCCGTCGCATTACGCATATAATGCGCATAAAAGCGATTATGGGCAGTGAATCCGTAGCATAATAAACGATTTATGGCAATACAGGCAGATTGATTGTTGACAATCGCCGGCGCAGCGAATATCATCAACCGTCAACAATCTGCGTCCGACTGCCGTTAGAATAGTCGGGCGGATTTCCGCACGGAGTCGACCCAAGCGATGGACGAACTTGACCTTAAGATAGTTGGTATTCTCCAGGCCGACGGGCGAGCATCCAACGCCAAAATAGCCCGAGCCGTAGGCGTTAGCGAGGGTACCGTTCGGCGCCGGCTGCGTCGGCTCATCAAGGATGACATCGTCCACGTGGTAGCCGTGCCCAACCTGGAAAAGATGGGCTACGGAACCTCCGCTCTGATTGGCCTGGAAACCGGCCCGGGCAAATCGGACTCCGTTGCCGAGTGCATCGCGGAACTGGACGAAGCCCACTACGTCGTAGTCGCCACCGGCCCCTACGACGTTTTCGTGTGGACGGCCTTGGAATCGGCCGAAAGCCTGGGAGAGTTCCTGCGCACCCGAATCGGCGTAATCGAAGGCGTGCAGAAAACGCAGACCTTTGTCACCCTTTCCACCAAGAAGCGATTCACCCGGGTGTAGCCACAGGCGACGGAGGCGCGGTTGCATTGGCAATGGGGCATGCTATAATCTGTCATAGGTAGCGGGTGTCTGTAGATTGCATTGCCGCCCTGAAAGCAAGCTGACCATCCGCAGCAGCGCTACAATAAGCGAAAACAAGGGGAAAGCCGCTATGACCTACATCATCACGGAGCCGTGCGTGGGCGTGAAAGACGCCGCGTGCGTTGACGTCTGCCCGGTTGATTGCATCTACACCACCGACGAGGACGATATGTACTTCATCAGCCCGGATGAGTGCATCGACTGCGCCGCCTGCGAGCCCGTGTGCCCGGTGACGGCCATCTTCGCAGAAGAAGCGGTGCCGGCGATGTACGAGGAATACATCAAAATCAACTACGATTACTTCGACAAATAGCCGTAAGTAACCGTCCGCCGCCCTGCGGCGCGTTGACGCCAGAGCCGCCGCCCGCCATCCGGTGGGCGGCGGCTCTTTTCAGATGTTCCCCGGTAGCGTTAAGGCTGCTTTGACGCTAGAATGTGAACCCCGGACCTGACCGGGGGAATTGAGATTGAGGAGGAACGAACCCGCGATGAGCAACATAGACTCCACGCCGGAATTCGTGCGGGAAACCTACCGCAAAATGGATGAAAAGTTGACCCAGGTACGCGCCCGGCTCAACCGTCCGCTGACCTTGTCTGAAAAGCTCCTGCTGTCGCACCTGGACGACGTTGGCGAGGCCGACCTGCGCCCCGGAGACAGCTACATCAACCTGCGACCCGACCGGGTAGCGCACCAGGACGTTACCGGGCAGATGGCGATTTTGCAGTTTATGCAATCGGGCCGCGACCGGGTTGCAGTGCCGACCACCGTCCACTGCGACCACCTCATACAGGCGCGGGTGGGAGCATCCTCCGACCTCCAAGACGCCCTCAACGAGAGCAACGAAGTCTATCAGTTTCTGGAATCGGCCAGCCGCCGCTACGGTATGGGGTTCTGGAAGCCCGGCTCCGGCATCATCCACCAGGTCGTGCTGGAAAAGTACGCCTTTCCCGGCTGCCTCATAATCGGAACCGACTCGCACACGGTGAACGGCGGCGGCCTCGGCTCCCTGGCCATCGGCGTGGGCGGCGCGGACGCCGCGGACGTGATGGCCGGCCTCCCCTGGGAAGTCCGGTATCCCCAGATTATCGGAGTCAAGCTCACGGGAAAAATGAACGGCTGGACGGCGCCCAAGGACGTCATCATCAAGCTCGCCTACGAACTGACGGTATCGGGCGGCACCAACTCCATCATCGAGTACTTCGGGCCGGGAGCCGCGTCCATTTCCGCCACCGGCAAAGGCACCATCTGCAACATGGGCGCCGAGTTGGGAGCCACCGGCGACGTGTTCCCCTACGACGAGCGCATGGCTACCTACCTGCGGGCAACGGGCCGGGGCGAGCTGGTCGCCATCGCCGAAGAATACCGCCACCTGCTGCAATCCGACCCGGAAGTGGAACGGCAGCCGGAGCAGTTCTACGAGCGCATTGTAGAGATAGACCTGTCCACGCTGGAACCCCACATCACGGGCCCCCACTCGCCCGACCGGGCGCGTCCGATTTCCGCCCTGGCGGCGGAGACGCAGCGGGAAGGGTTCCCGGAGCGGGTATCGGTAGCCCTGGTGGGCAGCTGCACCAACTCATCCTACGAAGACATGGAACGCTGCGCCGACGTTGCCCGGCAGGCGGCGGCCCGGGGCGTCAAGGCGGCGTCGGGTCTGCTGGTTACGCCTGGCTCCGAGCAGGTGCGCGCCACCATTGAGCGCGACGGACAGCAGGCCGCGCTGGAAGAAATCGGCGCCACGGTTCTGGCCAACGCCTGCGGCCCCTGCATCGGGCAGTGGAACCGCCCCGAAGCCCGCGGCACCGACAACAGCATCGTAACCTCGTACAACCGCAACTTCCCCAGCCGCAACGACGGCAACGCCGGCACCATGAACTTCATCGCCAGCCCTGAGCTGGCAGTGGCCATGGGCTTGGGCGGGAGCCTCTCCTTCAACCCGCTGACCGACCCGCTGGTGGACGCCGACGGCAACGAGTTCATGCTGCGCCCCCCGTCGGAAGCTCCGGAAGTGCCGCCGGCCGGCTTCGACCCCGGCGCCGATATGTATGTGGAGCCGCCGGAGGACGGCAGCGGCGTGGAAGTGCGGGTCGACCCCAACAGCAACCGCTTGCAGGTTCTGCAACCCTGGGCCGCCTGGGACGGGAAGGACTTTGAGGACATCCCCGTCCTGGTGAAAACCCAGGGCAAGACGACCACCGACTCCATTTCGCCGGCCGGCCCCTGGCTGCGGTTCCGCGGGCACCTGAACAACCTGAGCGACAATATGTTCCTGGGCGCCAATAACGCCTACACCGATGAGACCGGCACCGGCAAAAACCAGCTTTCCGGAGAGGAAATCATGCCCATCCCGGAGATTGCGCGAGCTTACAGCGCGCAGGGCATCCGGTGGGTCGCCATCGGTGACGAGAACTACGGCGAGGGTTCCAGCCGGGAACACGCGGCGCTGTCTCCCCGAATGCTGGGCGCGGCGGCCATCATCACCCGCAGCTTCGCGCGCATCCACGAGTCCAACCTGAAGAAACAGGGGCTGCTTCCCCTGACCTTTGAAGACCCCGCCGACTGGGAGCGAATCCTGGACGATGACCGGATGAGCCTGGTCGGGCTGAACGAGCTGGCCCCGGGCCGGCCGGTGCAGGCCATTCTGAAGCACGCCGACGGCAGCGAGGAAACGCTGAACCTGCGCCACACGCTGAACGACACGCAGATTGAATGGTTCAAAGCCGGCAGCGCGATGAACCACATGAAAAACCAGGAAGAAGGCGGTCGCTAACCGGCTTGGAGCGGCAGGGGCAGGCTCCTGACCCGCCCCTGCCGCCAAGGGCAAATCAGACTATGACTGCAATGACCGAAGAGAAGCGCGCCGCCGCCCTGGCGTTCCTGGCAGCGGCAGAGCGCGAGTTCGCCGCCGGCGACGTAGCGCAGGGGTCGGAAAAACTATGGGGCGCAGCCTCCCAGGCCGTTATAGCCGTAGCGCAGCGACGCGGCTGGCGATACGGCAGCCACCGAGACCTGAAAGAGACGGTAAAGCGGCTGGCGGAAGAACGCGGCGATTCGCGCTTCCGGTCGGAGTTCGCCGTCGCGGAGAAGTTCCACGCCAACTTTTACCACCTGTTCATGGAAGACTACGAACTCGAAAACGATCCGGAAATGGTGCGGAACTTCGTCAACCGGGCGCTGGCCCTGCTGGATTAACCGACTTCAGGCCTGAGCCGGTACGCGCGTCAAGGCATCAATCTGGGCGGCCAGGACGGGCAGCAGGCGTTCCAGCTGCGGGCGGCTCACCTCTCCCAGCAGGCAGATTTGCAGCCAGTTGCGTTCCCGCAGGTAGCCGCTGGCGTATGAAGTGTAGAACCCCAGGGCTTCCAGCGCGCCCCCCAACTGCTCCGAGTCGACGCCGTTCCTGGACAGCGCGATAGTGGTTACTGCGCCGATGCTCTCCCGCTCGGATGCCACCAGGGTCAGCCCCATGGCCCGGAGCTGCCGACGCAGCCAGCGGCCATCTTCTTCCACTTGCGCCAGCAGCTCCGGGGTCTGGCGATTAATACCGGCCGCCAGCGCGGACAGCAGGTTGGAGGACAGGGTGAAGGGCACTGCGCCGCTGTCTTCGCCGGAGCTGCGGGAAGCGCAGTAGAGACCCAGGTCTAAATAGCGGGGCAGCGCGGCATCCGGCTCGGGGCGCTCCTGGCAGAACACCAGGCCCAGGCCGGGATAGGCGGCCAGTCCCTTGCCGCTGGCGCCGCTGGCCAGCCAGACCCCGCCCAGGTCAACGGGCGTCGCGGCGATGCTGCTGATGCAATCCAGCGCGATACGGGCGTGGCGCCGTTCGCAAATGGCCTTGAGGCGCGGCAGGTCGGCCAGCGCCCCTGATGACGTTTCACAGTGCACCGTCCACAGCCAGCAGCCGCGGCGGTGTCCCGCATCAGCGGCCGCTATGGCCTGCTCGATGCGCTGGTAGTCCAGGGCCGCGCCCCATTCGTGCCGGACGGCGGCGTAGCGCAGCCCCATGCGGTCAGCGTGATCCAGCAGACGCTCGCCGAACTCGCCGGCAGTGACGATGACCCCGGGCGCGTTGAGACGCGACAGCTGCGCGGCGACCACATCGTTGGCCATGGTGCCGGAGCCGACCATAATGGCGCAGTGATTCGCGCCGGTAAGCCGACACAGATCCTGCCTGGCGTTCCGCATCAGCCGGTGAAACTCCGGCGAGCGATGGGACAGCGGCGGACGATAAAACGCCTGCGCTACGGCTGCCGGCATCGCTACCGGGCCGGGAGTGAGGATAACCGGGTCGCCGGACGGAGCGGGAACCCCTTCGTGGAACTTGCCGGCGAATTCGACGGCGACGTTGCCAACCGGACGGTACATCGGCTGATAGGGCGCGTCGTCGTCGCCAACCACCGGGCCGAAGGGAATAAACCCGATGCGCCGGTACAGCTGCTGCTGGGACACCCGCCCCGACATGACCACGTAGTCGTAGCCCCGTTCGTGGCAGAAGCGGGCCATCATAGTGAGCAGGCCGGGGAGGACGCGGGTACGGCGCAAATCCGGGCGCACGGTGAGCAGACGCACTTCGCAGAGGCGCGCGCCTTCCGCCTGCGGAAGATAACGCTCAAGACGGCCAAGCTTCTGGTCCAAAGAAAACGGCCGGCGGTCGCGGACGCAGATCATCCCAAGCAGTTCACGCTCGCGCCGGCAGATGAAGTAGATGTTTTCGGAATGGAAGCGGTCAACCAGCGCCCGGTCCTCGTTGGCCGGATGCTGCGGCACTTCCTCAACAAAAGAGGCGTAGTTGAGCTGGGAAATCTCATCAAATTCCCAGGACTCGGTAGCCTGCTTGAATATCAGAGCAGCGTCGCCGCCATCGGGTCTGTCGCCGTTGGCCGGCCAGCCCGCCGGGGAGCGCGCATTACGGGGCCCCCCATCGTCCGGCCCCGCGTCATCAGACGCGGCAACATCCGGCGCGGCATTGTCCGGGGCGGCGTCAGGAGGCGGCGCGCCGGGAGGCGTAGTATGTCGTACGGTTTCGGTCATCAGCAACCGGGCATCCATAGTCGGCTGAGAGCGGCCCGAAAACTCAATCGGCCGGCGCCGCTACATTATACTAACCGAAGCAGGCCGGCAACACGGAACGGCAGATGCGGTTTTACCATAGATTCAGGCGCCCTGAAAACGATTAGCGCCCCCGGCATAACCGCTGCGCAAGCGGGCATCCGAATGTGCGGATCCATGCCCGCTTGGGGGGAGCCGGTCGCGGCGCTATCCACTTGAAATCCGCCTTGACGGGTTGACAGAGGCGAGCGTCGCGGGTATGGTTCGCAGCGGTTAGCAATCGGGCATACCGCCGGAGACCCCATACAAACAGGAAAAGCATACTGATGAGCAAAGCGATGGTAATTCCTGGCAGCTTTGCTGTGGCAGCCATAGCGGTCGTCCTGGCGCTGGGGTTCCTGTTCCCGAACGGAGCGGAAGGAAATGCGGCAGAGGCAGAGCCGGCTCAGGCAACGGAACCGCCGGAGCAGAGCATTAACAGGATGACGGGGCCGACTACGGCGACGGTGGGGGAGACACAAGAATACACGTGCGACTTTGAAGGGAATATGGGTTGGATTTTCTTTGAAAAACCGTCAAAGGAGTCTGATTCGTTGCCATCTTCCGCCACAACCCCATTCACGCGGAGTATCCTTTTTTCAGAACCAGGGGTATGGACGATGGCCTGTTCTGCATACGGGGATGGTGGGATAGGTGTACCTGACACCATGCCGATTACCGTGCAAGTAAGCCCGGCCGCAACGCCTACGCCGGCGCCCACTACCAACACCCCCGTTCCGACTACCCCAGCGCCGACTACCAACACTCCCGCTCCGACTACGCCGGCGCCTACCAGCGCTGCTACGCCAACTAACCGCGCTTACGGGCCGGATACGGCGGTAGTAAATGTCCCTGCGGTGTACGGCTGCGACACCGATTTTGACGGCACCTTCCGCCTGGCTTGGCGGAAGCCTGGCGCCCAGGGCTTCAGCGTAGGAACCACGTCCCGGTCAGTGAGGGAGAGTATCACTTTTGATTCGGCCGGCAGTTGGACGGTTGTGTGTGCGCACATGGGCAGCTCCGGCTATGTAGTTCTGGGCAATCCGCTGTCGGTTACGGTTGCGCCGCCAGCGACGAACACGCCGACCCCCGCTCCGACTACGCCAGCGCCTACGCTGCTCCGGACTTCTCCCCCTCGCACGCCAACGAACCGCGCTTACGGGCCGGATACGGCGGTAGTAAATATCCCTGCGGTGTACGGCTGCGATACCGATTTTGACGGCACCTTCCGCTTGGCCTGGTGGGGGCCTGGCGCCCAGGGTTTCAGTGTAGGAACCACGTCCCGGTCGGTGAGAGAGACTATCACTTTTGATACAGCCGGCAGCTGGACGGTTCAGTGCGCACACATGGGCAGCTCAAACTATGTAAGTTTAGGCAATCCACTGTCGGTTACGGTTGCGCCGCCAGCGACGGCCACGCCTACGCCGGCTCCCGGCAAACCCTCCGGTTGCGACGTGAGTTCATTGGGTACGATTGGCAGCGATGACCGCGAATCGCGCGTTACGCATTGGGATAAGTCGTGCGCCTCGGAGAACCGTTCCGGGCGATATGCCCGATTCTACAGCTTTACCGTGACCGGCAACCAGGATGTGCGGATTGACCTGCTCTCCGCCGACGACCCGGAGATTGACACGTACCTGTACCTGATTTCCGGCGCCTCCAAGACCGGGGCCGTGCTGGCTCAGGATAACGACGGCCGCGACGGCGGCAACTCGCGCATCACGCGGCGGCTGGCTCCGGGAACGTACACCGTTGAGGCGACGACATTCGCATCAGGCAAGATAGGCAGATTTGCCATGTCGGTGGAAGTTGAGAAGCCCCTGGCGGACGCCGGTTCGACAACCGCTCCCCTGGGGCGGCCGGTTTCCCTGACCGCCACGGCGCCAGCGTCCAAAGGCGCCGTGTCCCAATACCAGTGGCAATACTGGGACGGGTCGGCCTGGGCAAACTATGGCGAGGCTACCGCGTCGCCAACCAGCTCAGCGAGTTTCAGCGCCGCCGGCCTACAGGTCTTCCGCGTGGTGGCGACTTACGCCGACGGCGGCCAGGGGACATCGGTTCCGGTGTCTGCTGAATGGGTCAAAGTCGCCTATGCATCCTACGCTCCCGAAATGCCCGACCTGGGCGACACGGTGGTTCTGACGGTGGACGGCGCCGACGCCCCGGCGGGAGCCACTTACCAGTGGCAGCGGCGGACTGAGAGCGCGCCTACCTGGGTGAACCTCGGTAGCGCGTCGACTAGCCGGTCGCGGACGGTATCGTATTCCGTCAAAACTGTACAGCAATTCCGGGTGGTGGTTAGCTACCGCGGCGCTGACGGTTCCACCGTTACCGACACGTCGGATACCTTGTACGTAACGTGGGGCGGATACCGGATAGCGCAGGACATTGCCCGCGCCCTGGATGTGGCCCTGTTTGGCTCCTCGTCTATTAAGGAGGGCGGGCTAAGCGGCCAGTCCACGACCCAAGGCAACCAAGCGCTGTTGTCTGCGCAGACAGCTTTCGTTGCCTGCGTGAATGTTGGCCGGACGGGCAGCGACCGGTTCACGTCCTTCCACGACGTTCTGGGGACGTATGCCGGCGCCGTGGTGGCCATAGTGGATGACTGCGAGAACCGCAGCTCCAACCCGACGCGGATGTTCGATACCTACAGCAGCGCGGTTGCAACGGAACTGAACAAATTGAAGGAGTCGGTTTCCCTGTACCGCGATTTTCTGACTAGCCCCAGTGGGAGCGGGTTCGCAAAAGCTCTGGGGTCGTCGCATTTGCTGAAACTCTTCGGCTCCGTGTGGGCTCTCAGTCGCTCCGGTGGAGGAGCGGGCGGGCAACAAGAATCTCAGACGGGTTTGGGCTGCATACCTGATAGCCCGCCATCCACGCTCCAGAAGAAACTAGACGTCCTGAACTGCTTGGTATTCAGGACACCGCACCAGTTCTGGGTCGATGTTCCGGATTCGTTCCGTGACAACATCGACCGCAACCCTCGGTACAGTTGGCTCGGACGCGGCAACTGGGAATGTGATTTAATGCTGGATGGCCCGTTGCCCTCATGCCGCAAACACGACGTGGCGTTCGACTCTCTGCAAGAATTCTGGGGATCCGACTCATCGAAGGAACTGGATCGCGCGTGGAACCCGCGCAACAAGGCTCTCGCGGACTCCAAATTCTGGATCGACATCGTTGAGCACGGGTGCTTGGGTCATGATCCTGGAGAGTGGTACGTCTGCTTACTTGGCAATAAGTTTGCCGCACGTCAGTATTTTAAAGCGGTAGCCTATGTCAACAACAAGGGTTGGCCAGTCACCACTCAGGATCTGGACCATGCCCGAGCCCACCGTGAGTCTTCGAACAGTGACAGTTCTACCAGTGGAGGAGTGAGTACTCACGCGTTTGTGGACTGCAAAGATCTGGTGCCGTCAGTTGAGAATGTCACATTCATGAGGACTGACAACTGGAAGGACTTCCTCATTAGTTGGAGTCACGATGACGGCTGCATAGATGAAATCAGTATCAACCGCATGGAAGTTTGGTTGACTGTCAAGTTTGACAATGACACGTGGTCCGACAGCAACAAGCGTAAGCTCAGCGAGTCTGCTACAAGCGCCACTTTCCCAATGGGCGCGTTCTCTGAACTGAAAGCGGTCAAGGCTTGGCTTGAGGTGTTCCTCTACCCAAATAACGGGGAATACGGGGCCTTCTCGTACTACCAAATCATTCCCAAAAACTGGGCACAATAACCGTTTCCTAATACGGTGAATGTCCCTGTCGGCAGAGTTTCTTCCGCCGGCCCGGGCCGACTTTATCTAACGTCCTGTGCCGTGCCATCTACGGCATTTCTTTGGGACAGAACCGGTTACACAGGCTCGTGGCATATGGGTCTCTTGATTGCGGCCATGTTCATCGTGGGGTATGGCTCCGTGGCGATCTGGGCCTTAGGGTGCTTCGCATGTTGCGCCTTGATAGCGACGGCTCCGATAGGGGCTCTGTTGTGCCGGCGTTGGGCCCTCCGGCAGGGTTGGGACGCCTCCCGCTACGCCTGGCTCGGCGCATTTTACTGGGCATGTGGCCTCATGCCCTGGGTCTATTTCGCCTTCCGGCTTAATGGACGGACGCCACCCCGGAGGCTGCTGGGAGCAACCTACACCGCATTATTCTTAGCTTGGTTGGCTGGCCCGGTCATCGCTGGCTTTATCCACGCTGATTTTCCGGGCCTTGAGTTCCTGGTATGGATTCCCATTGTCAATCTGTTAACCTTCATTGCGGCGCTGGTCTGCTTGGCGATTGCGGACGAGCTGCCGGAGACACCGCAGCGCGTCCAAATCCTCCGTGTCATTCCCTCCCTGTTATGGAGCCTGGCGATGCTGACTTCGCTGCCCTACCTCCTCTTCCTGTATTGAGGTGTGGTAGGGTTTGGGGCAGGGAAGGTCGGTGAGGGTTCTGCCGGCCCGGTTCGGCCACATACACAACCCTCCGCCACGCCACTTTTGGCGTAGTGCCGCCAAAGCGAACTCATCCTCTACCGTTGGTGTGTTATGGGCAACATTGATGAATACACGATTGGGATGACAATCTATGCTGTCGTACTATACGGCAGGTTCTTTGTGTGGGCGCTGGGTTGCTTCGCATGTTGCGTCTTGATAGTGACGGCTCCGATAGGCGCTCTGTTGTGCCGGCGTTGGGCCCTTCGGCAGGGTTGGGACGCTTCCCGCTATGCTTGGCTCGGGGCATTTTACTGGGCCGGCGGATTCATACCTTGGGTCTATTTCGCTTGCCGGATTAATGGACAGACGCCACCGCGGTGGCTGATGAGAGCAGCCTATGTAGCATTGTTCTTCGCTTGGTTGGTAGGCCCGCTCGGCTACGTCCTTTTAGGCGCTATTTCGTATGGCATTGAGTTCCCGGAATGGCCTCCCATTACTTGGCTTCCCATTGCCAATTTGCTGGCCTTGATTGTGGCGCTGGTCTGCTGGGCGAGAGCGGAGGCGTTGCCGGCAACACAAGAGCGAGTCGACACCTACCGTGTCATTCCCTCAGTGCTGGGTAGCCTGGCGATGCTGAGTGGGCTAACTTGGGCGCCATACTTCTGGTCGTGGGTTCTGTTTGAGGTGTGGTAGGGTTTGGGGCCGGAAAGGCGGCGGGTTTCCGTCGGCCCGGTTCAGCTGCATACCACTACTCTCCTCCGGCCAAAGGAGACGCTGGGTCTCCGAGAGTGAAACTCATCCTTTGATCCTTGGTGTATTATGAACGACATTGGCATTATGGACTACATTGTGGTTGGAACCGTTTTTTACCTGACTTTTGGCGGTTTTTTCGCCTGGATGGGGGCTTTCTGGGTCTGTTGCGCCTTGATTGTAACGGCTCCGATAGGAGCTCTGTTGTGCCGGTACTGGGCCCGTAAGCAGGGTTTGGAGGCTTCCCGCTGCGCCTGGTTCGGCGCGTTCTACTGGGCGTGTGGCCTCATGCCCTGGGTACATTTCGCCTTCCAGATTAATGGACGGATGCCACCTAGAGGGCTGCTGGGAACAACTTATGCGGTGCTGTTCTTCGTTTGGTTCGCGGGCCCGATTAGCACCACCTTTTTCGAAGCTCAAGTATCCCACACTGAGCCCCCGATATGGATTCCCATTGCCAATCTGTTGGCCTTCATTGCGGCGCTGGGGGCGCTGGGTTTCTTGGTGTTTGCGGACGAGCTGCCGGAGACCCGCGAGCGCGTCCAAATCCTCCGTGTCATTCCCTCCCTGTTATGGACCTTGGCGATGCTGACTTGGCTGCCGTACCGCTCCTTGTTTCTAGGATGAGGTGGCGCCGGTTAGAGGCGGCAGAGGCCGATGGGGTTCCCGCCGGCCCGGCTCGGCCACATACACAACCCAACGCCACGCCACTTTTGGCGTAGCGACGCCAAAGCGAACGCATCCTCTGGGCGTTGGTGTATTATGGGCAACATTGATGAATACACGATTGGGATGACAATCTATGCTGTCGTACTATACGGCAGGTTCTTTGTGTGGGCGCTGGGTTGCTTCGCATGTTGCGTCTTGATAGCGACGGCTCCGATAGGCGCTCTGTTGTGCCGGCGTTGGGCTTGCCAGCAGGGTTGGGACGCTTCTCGCTGCGCCTGGCTCGGGGCATTTTACTGGGCCGGCGGATTCATACCCTGGGTTCATTTCGCCTTCCAGATTAATGGACGGATGCCACCGCCTGGGCTGATGGGAACAACTTACACGGCATTGTTCTTCGCCTGGTTAGCGGGCCCGGTCTCCATCGGCATTTTCGACACTATTTGGGTGGGCCGTTGGTTCTTGGAATTGCTTCCCGTTACCTGGCTTCCCATTGCCAATTTATTGGCCTTCATTGCGGCGCTGGTCTGCTTGGTGAAAGCGGACGAGTTGCCGGCAACACCAGAGCGAGTCGACACCTACCGTGTCATTCCCTCAGTGCTGGGTAGCCTGGCGATGCTGAGTGGGTTTGCTTGGGCGCCCCTCTTCTTCGCGTTGCTCCTGTATTGAGGTGTGGTAGGGTTTGGTGCGGCAAAGGCGACGCAGTTTCCGCCGGCCCGGTTCAGCTGCATACCACTACTCTGCACTGACCAAAGGAGACGCTGGCGCTCCAAAAGTGAAACTCATCCTTTGACCTTTGGTGTATTATGACTAACATTGATGAGTACTCCATTGAGACGGCAGTCTATCTTGCCATGGCCTCCGGTGGGATCTTTTTCTGGATATTGGGATTTTGCGCCTGCTGCATCCTGATAGCAACGTCCCCGATTGGAGCTCTGTTGTGCCGGACATGGGCCCGCCGGCAGGGTTTGGAGGCCTCCCGCTACGCTTGGCTCGGCGCGCTCTACTGGGCGTGCGGATTCATGCCTTGGGTACATTTCGCCTTCCAGATTAATGGACGGATGCAATCCAGGAGGTTGATGTGGGCCGCCTATACGGCATCGTTCTTCGCCTGGTTGGCGGGCCCTGTCTTCGCAGGCTTTGCCGGCTTTCGTATCTTTAATGAGCTGGTCCCTGGGTTTATGATGTGGATTCCTATTGCCAATCTATTAGCCTTCATTGCGGCGCTGGTCTGCTTGGTGTTTGCGGACGAGCTGCCGGAGACCCGCGAGCGCGTCCAAATCCGCCTTGTCATTCCCTCCCTGTTATGGAGCCTGGCAATGCTGACTTGTCTGCCATACATCCGGCTTCTGTGGTAACATGTTGCGCGTTAGGTGCGGCAAACACCACTGGGGTTTCCGCCGGCCCGGCTCGGCCACATACCACACCCAACGCCACGCCACCTTTGCCGTACCGCCGCCAAAGCGAACGCATTCTCGAACATTGGTGTATTATGGCCAACATTGATATCTCCTACGTTGCAGTCTATGCCATCGTAACATACGGCAGGTTCTTTGTGTGGGCGCTGGGTTGCTTCGCATGTTGCGCCTTGATAGTGTCGGCTCCGGTAGGAGCTCTGTTGTGCCGGCGTTGGGCCCTCCGGCAAGGCTTGGACGCCTCCCGCTATGCCCGGCTCGGCGCATTTTACTGGGCCGGCGGATTCATACCCTGGGTTTATTTCGCTTTCCGGATTAATGGACAGACGCCACCCCGGAGGGCGATGAAAGTAAGCTACATAGCGCTGTTCTTCGCCTGGCTGGCAGGCCCGGTCTCTCTCGGCCTTTTCGACACTATTTTATTGGGCGTTTGGATCCTGGAAGCGGCTTCCGTTACCTGGCTTCCCTTTGCCAATTTGCTGGCCCTGATTGCGGCGCTTGTCTGCTTGGCGAGAGCGGACGAGTTGCCGGCAACACAGGAGCGGGTCGACACCTACCGTGTCATTCCCTCAGTGCTGGGGAGCCTGGCGATGCTGAGTTGGTTGACTTATGCGTCGCTCTTAGCAGCGTTGCTCCTGTATTGAGGTGTGGTAGGGTTAGATGCGGCAAACACCGCTAGGGTTTCCGCCGGCCCCTCCCTAACGCGGGCTTGCCGTTCGCATGCCAACCTGATACCTCCGTAGGCTCTAGGAAAGACAATGGTTGTAGTTTGGATAATGTTCTTCATTATGTCCCTCTGGGGGTGGGCCAGCTACGTGTGCTTCGCGTTGGTGGTTTCCTCGCCCATTGGGGCCATCATCTGTTGGCGATTGGCGTCGCGATTGGGTCTTGCTCCCGGCAAATGCGCCCGGGCTGGCGCATGGTATTGGGCCGCCGGGTTCGTGCCTTGGATCTACTACCTGGATCAGCTCAATGGCCGCCCACGACCCAAGCGGCTGTTCAATATCACGTATGGATGCGCGCTTGCCCTTTGGCTGGTCGGTCCCGTCATCGGCGGGAGCATATCGGGATTCCCCTCCGACACCGGATGGCTGTTAGTAATCCCGGCCGCCAACTTGGCAGCGCTGGCCGGGTCTATGGTCTGGCGGTCGTTCGCCGATGCGGCTGCCTCCGGAGACAGGTATCTTCGCAACTGCGACGTCGTTCCCCTGTTTTTCGCCGTGGTCGGAATGATGAGTTTGCTGTTGTACGATCTCCCTGTGCTGCTGGAGTGGTTGCTGTGAAGACCGAACACGGCTTTGGAGGATGCTGCTATGACCACGAATTTGAACTTGAAGCCAGTTACGGCGCGCTGTGCAGCACTGTTTGCCTTGTTGCAGGTCAGCCTGCTGCTGGCGGCCTGCGGCGCCGATGCGCCGCCTCCGGCGCGTGAAGAACTTTATCAAGCCGTCAGCGCTGGGGCTGAATTTACCTGCGGGCTGAGACTGGACGGCTCAGTTCAGTGTTGGGGGAACAACGAAGCTAACGATCAAAAGGGAATGCTTGACGCGCCGGAGGACGGAACCTACGTTTCGGTGGCCTCCGGGAGCTACGGCAACTGTGCGCTGCGGAACGACGGCCGCCTGAAGTGCTGGGGCCGGGTGGATGGCGGCAGCAAACCGTTCACGAGATTCTCATCAGTGGACATGATGCACTGCGGCATTTGCGCGATACGTCAGGATGGTAGATTGAAGTGCTGGGGGCGCGCCCTCGGCGGCTTGTCGGATGTCCCCGATGGGCAGTTCAAGGCGGTATCCGCGGGATGCAATTATGCCTGCGCCATTCGCACCGATGGCCAGTTGGCGTGCTGGGGTGATGACGCCTCCGAGCCATGGGCCCAGACCCCACAGGGTGAGTTTCAGTCCGTGAGCGCTGCCGCGGAAGGGATGTGTGGGCTGCGTAGCGGCGGCGAACTGGAATGCTGGGGGCCGCCCGAGAGGGAATTCGTGAACCATCCGCCGGGAGCGTTCACGTCGATAAGCATGGGTCTTGGATACGGGTGCGGCGTTCGCCCCGACGGCAGGGTTGAGTGTTGGGGCAAGAACAAAGCGAGTGGAAGAGCGTCGCCGCCCGACATCCTCCTCCGGGAAGTGAGCGCCGGGGACTTTCACACGTGCGGGGTAACGTTGGACTACCGGGTGGAGTGTTGGGGCGCAAGGTTCGGCCCGCGGTGACGTCGCAGCTTTCCCCGTCGCTGATGTTCACGTAGCCAAATCGCCTCATAGATTTAACCCCTATGCGCAAAACCGGGCCGATTAGGTTATAATGCCGGCAAATCCGATAGGCGCAACCGCGCCATCCTGGGAGGTACTCTGATGTCTTACACACCGAAACAGCTGGGGCATCTGGTCATCAAGGTTCGGGACATTGAACGCAGCGTGGACTTTTACACCAACATCCTGGGCCTTACCGTAATGACCGGACGGCCCGGCGGCATGACCTTCCTGTCCGCCGACACCACCATGTCCCACGAGCTGGCGCTGATCCCCCTGGGTATGGACGCGCCGGGCCCGGAAGACCGGCGCGTCGGCATGGCCCACATGGCCTGGCAGATGAACTCCTTCCGCGACCTGAAGGAACTCTACCAGCGCTGCAAGGACAACGGCGTCCGCATCAAGCGCCTCGGCGACCACGGCATCTCCATGGGCGTCTATATCTACGACCCCGACGACAACGAGATTGAAATCTACTACGAATCTCCCGAATCAGAATGGGGCAACAAAGACGGATTCCTCTTTGAGGGCAACTTCCCGTGGCAGCTTGACCCCATCAACGAGCCGGAGCCGGCAGCAGTCGGCGCCGACGACTAACCGCCGTCAGCCGGGCCACTATCGCGGGGGCGGATGCTTATTCGCCCCCGCAGTTTCTTGGCAGCGCGTCACCGGCCGATACGCTGACGGCACAGCGTCAGCCAACATCAACCCGCAAAGGAACGCAGCTATGATAGTTACCACTACGGAGAATGTCCCCCAGCGGGAAGTGGTCGCGGTTCTGGGCCTGGTGACCGGCAATATCGTCCAAGCCAAGCGCCTGGGGCGCGATATTCAAGCCGGCCTGCGGGGCATTGTCGGCGGAAGAGTCGGCAGCTACACCGAGATGCTCGCCGAAGCCAGGGAAGAAGCCACCCGCCTGATGATACGGGAAGCCCAGCGGCTGAATGCCGACGCAGTGGTCAACGTGCGCTACTCCACCAGCGCCATCAGCAACAGTATGTCCGAAGTTCTGGCCTACGGCACCGCCGTCAAACTGCGGCAGGCGAAGTGAAAAAGCGCGGCTCAACGCCAACGCCCCGACCAACCAATGAATAGGTTCGACATCCCCGGAATTAAGGCGGCTGCCACTCAAGGCGGGCGCCGAGTCTGCGCAGCATATCGAATGTGTTAACGCAGCGTATTTGGAACTGATTGCATAAGTCCGGCAGAGGCACTTTCCTTCTGGCGTCCGGCGCGGATGCCTCGTTGGTGACGACGGCTGCGCTGTGAACCATAGCATAGGCGGCAAGCCAGCCGTCCGCGCCACGGGCAAAATCGGCGCGGGCGGCAGCAGTGAATTGAGGATTTTCCTCAACCCAATCTATCAGTTGTGTGTAGGCGTCGGCGATTGGCTGTGTGGCCGTAGTGGGGAACCAAGCATTAGTGGATTGCTCTACCCAGGAAACTAGCGCGGGCGGTGAGAGTATCTCGTCGCACACTCGGTCGATGACCGCCAGCCTCCCGTCGGCGAGGTGATGAGCCAGGAAGTCCCAGAAACCGGGGCACAGCTCCGGCGCATAATAGTCATGGTGCGCGGTCATCAGGACATTAGCATCCAGCAAGTACTGAATTTGATGGCGGTTCGTCATACCCGGAGTCTCATCCTTTCGGGCATATTCGCAAAGGTATCGCCTTTTAACCCGGTGAGGGCATAGGCTTCGCCGTAGGGCAGGCGGCCGGCGCGGACGGCGCGAACTACCGCCGCTGCAAAACGAGCTCCGATGCGCCAGCGTTGGGTATTCCAGAAATTCCCCCCGTCAGCGTTTTGCCGTCCGAGAGATCCCTGCGCTTTGTGCTCATCGTAGAAATCAAAGAAGTCGTCCCGGTCGATTAGCCGCAGGTCAAGGGCGCGGCGGGCGGCGACAATGCGGCTTACTTTGAAGCGCCTCGCGATTTGCTGGTAGGGGTCAGGGTATTGACCGGCAGAGGGCCAGAAAGCCTGGAAGTCCGCCTCCGGAACCAGAAACTCCGCGGCTATCGTATTGCATAACCGCTCAACGTCGTGTTCCGATGGCAAGAGGGCCTCAAAAGCCGAAACTCCTTCCGCGCCGATGAACAGGTGCGCCAGTTCATGGGCCAGCGTGAACATCTGAGCAGCCTTGAAATCAGCATTGTTTATAAATACAAGCGGAGCGTACTCATCCACCAGAGCGAACCCCTGGAACTCGTCCGGGTTGAGTTTCCGGCCAGTGTTGTTGCCCACAACGCCGTTGAAGACTACCAGTATGCCGGCGGCCTCCGCATTATCCCGCAGCAGGGAAAGGGCTTGGGACCAAGTGGGCGTCGATGCAGCCCAATCGCTGGCAAGCAATAGCGCACTGCGCATCGCGTCGGCCACCGCCGCGTAGTTCCCATTCGGACGGTAAGCAGCGACAAAATCCAGAGGCTCGGCTCCGGTGGCTATCAAATCCTCGCGCAGCCAGGCTTGACGGCGCTGCATCGCGTGAACTGTTTCCAGCAAATCAACGCTGGGTTTCGCGGGTGATGCGCCGTCGCGGGTGCGGAAGTCTCCGATGGGAAGAGACTCATAAGGTGGGAACGTTAAGAACAGATAGCCGAGCGGAGTATGTGTAGCATCGGCCAAACGCTCAGCCCACGTCATGCTGATTCGGCCGGAACTTTCCCATTCCTGCACCCGCATGGCGTTGAGCCTCACCTTCCCCGCCAGCGCGTCTTCAGTAAGCTCGGCCCTCCGGCGCGCCCAGCGCAGCACGTCGGGCTGCAGTTGCAGCGTTTCGCCTGGGGTAGTCATCATTCACGCCCGTCTTGGCAAGATGTTAGCCAAACGCGCAACAATCCGTCAACTTGCCGCGCAGCAATGACAAGCGCCTGTTGACGGGCAGCGTTGCGGGTCGTTAGGCTGGTATAAATCCATTTTCAAACAGCCGGTGGGACTGACCTGATGCCGGGTCGGTTCCGCCGGCTTTTTAACCGTCGGACAGGAACGGAGCCGACTTTCGCCATCGCGCCGGCAGATGACCAGGAGGCTGCGATGACGAAACTGACGCGAAAGTGGGGGCTTATTGCCGCCAAGGCCGACTCTGGGGCCGACCCCGGCGACGCCGGCCCCGGCCCCCTGACTTTCGTAGTGTCTTCCGGAGCGGTGGATCGGCACGGAGACGTGGTATCCCCGGAAGGCTGGCATCTGGACGCCTACCGAGCCAACCCGGTCGTGCTCTGGGGACACGATTACCGCCGGCCGGCTATCGGCCGCGCCCGGTCGGTATGGAGCGACCGCCGGGGACTCATGGCGCATCTGGAGTTCGCTCCCACCGCTTTTGGCCGCGAGGTAGAGGCCCTGTACCGCCACGGCTATCAGCAGGGCGTGTCGGTAGGGTTTCGTCCCCTGCGGTTCGAGGAACGGCGGGACGCGCGCACCGGGGCCTTCCTCGGCATCCGCTTTCTGGAGCAGGAGCTGTTGGAAATCAGCGCAGTGCCAGTGCCGGCGAATCAGGGCGCGCTGCTGGCGCGACACGCCGGCGCAGAGGCCGCGGTGGATGCAGTGGTTGCGCTGCTGCGCGGGCTGCGGACGCCGGGACGGGTTGGCAGCAATGAACGGAAACGGCGGCTAACCCGCTAATCCGAAAGCAAAACGGTCAAATCAACGAACAAAACCAAAAGGAGAACGCAAAAGCATGACGCTTTCAACTTGGGAACTGGAAACCATCAAAAACGAAGTCGCCGAGGTGCGCGATTTCTACCGCCAACGGCTGGACGCCGACATTCCTCCCTTGCAGGAGGAACTCGACAGACTGGCGCGGGCAGTGAATGAACTCACGGAGAAGCAACGCGCCGCCGAACGGCAGGCAATGCTCGCTCAATACGGCGCCGGCGACCGCCTCCGAGTCCCCTTTGGGAAATATCGCGGAATGGACGCGCTGGACTTGGCCTGCGTGCGCAGCGTACTGGGAGCCCAGCAGCGCGAGCCGGGCGACCTGAACCCCCGGCTGCTGGCCGACTGGCAGGCCAACCTGAAGGCAGCACTGGACAGCACCACGACCGGCGCCGGCGATGAATTGGTCGCCACCGGAGAAGCCGCCGCCCTCTGGGCCGACATCAACCTGGCGACCCACGTCGCCGCCCTGTTCACCCGGGTGGATATGCCCACCAACCCCTTCGAAATCCCGCTGCAACTGGGCAAGGTATCCTGGTATCCGGGGGTAGAGAACACCGCGGTTACCGAAACGGCCCTGGCCACCGCCCGCCAAACTCTGACCGCCTACGAGCTGGTGGCCGAAGTGCCCTGGTCCCTCACTCTGGACGAGGACGCCGTCATCGCCATGGCCGCGGAGGTTCGCAGCGCCCTGGTGCGCAACGCCGTTGAAGTCATCGACGACGTCCTCCTCAACGCGGACACCACCCCTACCAACAACATCAACGCCGATGGAGGAACGATAAGCGCCGCCACGGGAGGCAAAGCCCACTGGCTGCTGGGCTTTGACGGGCTGCTGCGCCTGCCGCTGGTGGACAACACGGCGCAGGCCAATAACCACGCCGGGGCGCCCACGGCCAATATGTTCAACGAGGCGCGGGGACTGCTGGGCAAGTACGGCGTCCGCCCGTCGGAACTCGCCTACATCGCCGACGTCGCAACGTACATCAAATCCCTCAGCATCGGCGAGTTTCGCACGCTGGACAAGCTGGGCCCGCACGCCACCCTGCTGAACGGCCAGCTGGCCCAGGTGGACGGCATCCCCGTCATTGTCTCCGAGCAGATGGCCCGCTCCGATGCCGACGGGAAGGTAGCCGACAGCGGAAACGGCAACACCAAAGGCCGCCTGCTGGCGGTGAACCGAACCCAGTGGCGGCTCGGCTTCCGCCGGGAACTGATGATTGAAACCACCCGCGACATCCAGAAGCGTCAGAACGTCATGGTCGTCAGTATGCGCCTGGCCTTCATGGAGCGGACGGGATCCCGGGCGTCGGCGACGCATACCGCATTGCAGTACAACATCACGGTATAAGGACGAAAGGATTATGGCAAACGCTTACGCAGACCTGGCGGCCCTGAAGTCTCCATCGGTTCTCAACGTGACCGATGACGCCCACGACGCGCGGCTGCTGACCTTGCTGGAGGCCGCTTCCCGGTGGATTGACGGCTACTGCGGACGGAGCTTTGCGACGACTCACGGAGAACGCCGCTTTGACGGACGGGGCCGCGCCGACCTGTCCACCCCTGACCTGGTGGCCGCAAGCCGGGTCAAAGCGCGCGATGCCTCCGGCCAATGGGAATCCTGGCCATCTGACAGCTGGCTGCTGTATCCCCTGAACGCCGCGCCAACGGAACCGGGCGGGCGGCCCTACACCCGCATCCTCCTCACATCCGGCGAGCGGCGTCGCTTTCCGCTCAACCGAGCCGGCGTTGCCGTCAACGGGGTTTGGGGCTACTGCGACGTGCGGGAAGACGCTGGGCTGCGGGTAGCCGACGACCCTGCCGTGAAGATGACCGATACCACGGTGGCCGTCGCCCCGGTCAGCCCCGACGCCGCAATCACGCTGTCGCCCGGCCACACCGTCCGCATCGGCGACGAGCAGCTGTACGTTGCCAACGCAACGTCCGGCGACGGCAACGTCACGCTGTCCGCGCTGCGCGGAGTGAACGGAACCGATGCCGCTGCTCACGCCGCCGGCGCCGCGTTATCCGTGTACCGCTACCCGGACGCGGTAGCCGAGGCCTGCCTGCAACTGGCGTCCGTCTGGTGGCGCGTGCGGCCAACGGAACCCGCTCCGACGGCGTCTTTCCCCGCGGCAGACCAGCCACCGGAAGCATACTGTGGAGATGCAACCGGCGTTCCGCCGACGGTGCGCGCTTTGCTGCGGCCTTTCCGTCGGCGGACAGCGGCCCTGGGGGTATAAATATAACCGACTTCTGCGCTCCGGCGGGGCCCCTCCTCCGATACGGGCGGACGGCTGTCCTGGGGATGTGAACGCAACCCGGTTCCGCTCGCTGGCGGGCCCGCGCGCGATATGGCGCGTGTCGGCCCGCCGGAGGCGGGGCGTGGCAACGCCGCAGCCGGAGCCGGAGCCGGGTCAGTCCGCGGCAACCTCTTCCGCGGGAACGATGACCACCTGCCCCGCATCGTTGTGACGGTGCCGCATGAGCAAGTCCATACGGTCGTGCAAAGCGCGCATCATTCCCCTGACTTCAGCCAGCTGCTCCCGGAAATCGGCCAGCTGTTCCCGAAAGTCCGCCATCTGCTGCTCCAGCCTTTCAATGCGGGCAGTGAGGTTGCCGTTCATCTCCTTCATCTGCTCGGTAAGGCCGCTGAACTGGCCTTGCAGCCGGCCAACGGAAATCGCCAGCCATATCATAAAGCCCAGCATGGCAACCAGCATCAGCGACATAAACCCTAGATAACCGTACAGGATATAAAGCTCCGCAGATGTCATTGCAAAAACTCCGTCTCGGATGCGATAGCCCGGTTATGGCAAGCCAACTTGGCAATGGCAACTGCCCTGCCGAGGTCAATCCGCGGCAACCTCTTCCGCGGGAACGATGACTACCTGACCGACGTCATTGTGGTGGTGCCGCATGAGCAAGTCCATACGGTCGTGCAAAGCGCGCATCATTCCCCTGACCTCTGCCAGCTGCTCCCGGAAACCGGCCAACTGCTCCCGAAAGTCCGCCATCTGCTGCTCCAGCCTTTCAATGCGGGCAGTGAGGTTGCTGTTCATCTCCCTCATCTGCTCGGCCAGCCCGTTAATCCGTTCGTTGAGGTTGCCGTTCATCTCCCTCATCTGCTCGGTTAGGCCGCTGAACTGGCCTTGCAGCCGGCCAACGGAAATCGCCAGCCATATCATAAAGCCCAGCATGGTAACCAGCATCAGCGACATAAAGCCCAGAAAACCGTACAGGATATAAAGCTCCGTGGCTGTCATTTCTCAACTTCCTTGCTTGTCGGTGACGCGATTATGGCAGCCCCGCCGGGCAATGGCAACCACAATCACCCCCGTCCGGATCAGTGATACGCTTTGATAAACGTACCGCCGGTAGCGTCGGAGATACGTCGCAGCCCTGCCTCGTCGGCATCAGATCCTAACGCAATCGTGTCCACCGGGATGCCGGCTTCCGCCAGTTCCGCAATGACCTCCCTTTCCAATTCCGCTTGCCTTTTCATCAGCTCCATTTTTTGCATATTAGTCAGCCCGCGCCAATCGGAGAAACTCATGGAGCTACTCATGATGACATCATTGGCCTCGCCATCCGACATAAGGACAATGCGCTTCTGACGGCAATTAGCCCCCGCCTGACATGCCTCTTGGTCCGCGACCATCGCCAAGGCCTCCCGCAAGGCTGCGAACATCGCGGTTCCGCCGCTGTCGGCAGTGAAAGCCGCAACGGTGTCGTCCCACGGAGCCTGATCCGGTTCAGCAAAATCAAACAGCATCCGGTGCGACGTGCCAAACATCAACATCGCGATTTCGCTGTTCTCAGTAGGCTTCTCCGCTACTTCACGCAGCGCTTGATGCAACGCGGGCAGCTTATTCATCATACTCCCGGAGTCATCCACAACATAAACGACCATAGTGTCGTCAGTCAGCAGCAGCGGAAGCGCGGCTTGTATCGCCACCGGCTGAGCGAGGTCAATCTCGGGTTCTTCAGCCTGAACGTGCGCCGTCGGGGTTTCCATCGCCACCGGCTGAGTAGGGAGGTCAATATCGGGTTCTTCAGCCTGAACAGGCGCCGCCGGGGTTTGCGTCGCCACCGGCCGAGCGACGTCGCCATCCTCGGAATTATCGTACCAGAGCCAGCCAGCGGCCAGCAGAGCAGCCAGCAGCGGGAGCAAAAGCAGGAACCACGGCCACTTCCACTTCTTACCCCCCCCCCCCGACTGTCGCGGGCATCATAGGTTAGCCAGTGTTGCGTGGTCGTCATATCGCTGTCCTCCATCCATCGGTAGCCCCGGCCATCGGTAGCTCCGGGCCGTGCAACCCCAACCATCCTAACAGGCGCGTCAACAACCGAGGCAAAGGATAAACACGGCAGATTTTTCGGACCACACCGGCCCAGCCCTCCGCTGCCTCATCCGCCAACCTGCGCCACCGACGCAGTGGAGGGAATGCGCGCCACTGCGATTCCACTGCGCCGGCGGGTGAAAGGCGCGAACGCCCCTAACCCGTCAGTAAAACTCCGGCGCCTGACACGTTATTAAGATTTACGGGCTAAATCATAATAACCGGTCAGGCTATTATGATTTGCGAAATTTGCCGGGATCTCCGTAGCTATGCACCGTGAAACGATCGGCCAGTACGCGGTCTCCGTATCCGGCGGAGAGGAAATCCGCGCTTTTATTCCGTCTCCCCTACCTCCGCTCCCTCCTCTGGCCTTAGAGGGAACCCTACAGCAATCCCTGGAGGCCGCTACCATCGCGTTGGGCCGACTGGACGGGATCTCAGTCCTGTTGCCAAACCCTACTCTTTTCATCTACGCCTACGTGCGCAAGGAAGCGGTGCTGTCTTCGCAAATCGAAGGAACCCAGTCATCGCTATCCGACCTGTTAGCTTTTGAGGTTGACGACGCTCCCGGCGCCCCAATCAGCGACGTGGTGGAAGTATCCAATTACGTCGCAGCCATGGATCACGGTCTGGAACGACTGCGCAGCGGCTTTCCGCTGTCAAACCGACTGATTCGAGAAATCCACGAAATACTGCTATCCGGTGGTCGCGGCAGCTCGCTGAACCCCGGCCAGTTTCGCACATCCCAGAGCTGGATTGGCGGCCGACGTCCCGGCAATGCCACTTACGTCCCACCGCCACCCGCCGCAGTGCCTGACTGTATGGGTCAGTTGGAACGGTTTCTGCACGCTACCGAAGACGGCCTGCCTGCTCTGGTGCGGGCAGGCCTGGCGCACGTGCAGTTTGAAACCATCCACCCATTCCTCGACGGCAACGGACGCGCTGGACGATTGCTTATCACCTTTCTACTTTGCGAAGCCGGCGTGTTGCGGGAGCCTCTGCTGTACTTGAGCCTTTTCTTCAAGAAACACCGTTCTGACTATTACGAGCTACTGAATACGGTACGACGTACCGGAGATTGGGAAGATTGGCTTGACTTTTTCCTGGAAGGAATACGAGAAACGGCAGACGGAGCGTTCGCTACATCCCAGAGGCTTTTACAGCTGTTCTCCGCCGACCGCGAGCGGATACGGCAAACCGGACGGCGCGCCGGCTCCGCCCTACGGGTACATGAAAGATTGACGTCGCGCCCGTTGCAGTCTATTTCCAGCGTGGCGGAGAACGCTGGTTTAACATTTCCGACTACTTCCGCGGCCATGTATCTCCTGGTCGAACTCGGCATCCTCCGCGAGCTGACCGGCCAACGGCGCAACCGCCTCTTCTCCTACCACGAATACCTCTCCATCCTGAGCGAGGGAACCGAACCCCTATAACCCCCGCCCCGCGCCGGCCTTGCAGACGCGCTAGGCCCAACGCCCCGTAACCGCGCCCGTCGGCCCGCCCCGCCCGCTGTGGTATCATCCCTGTCAAATTCCGCCCGGCCGACCCCGACGCCAGCGTGGCCCTACTTACCCACGCCGCCCGCCGGCCGGCGCTACGGAGGCCATCCCTTGCCTGCTAACGACACCGTTTATGACGTAATCATCGTGGGCGCCGGCAACGCCGCCCTCTCCGCCGCCATCGCCGCCCGCGAGCAGACCCAATCCGTCCTGGTCGTGGAAAAAGCCCCCGAATACTTCCGCGGCGGCAATACCTACTTCACCGGCGGCATCATCCGCTTCGCCTACAACGGCCTCGACGACATCAAAGCCCTCATCCCCGATATGTCCGAAACCGAGGCCAACTCCATCGAGGTTGGCCAGTACACCGAAAACCAGTTCTATGACGACATGATGCGCGTCACCCACGGCCTCTCCGACCCCGAACTGGCCGAAATCCTCGTCAGCCAATCCTATCCCACCATGAAGTGGCTGCAAGAACACGGCGTCCGCTTCGTTCTCTCCTTCGGACGCCAGGCCTTCCGCGACGGCGACAAGTTCCGCTTCTGGGGCGGCCTCGTAGTAGAAGCCGTCGGCGCCGGCAAAGGCCTCTCCGACCAGCAGTTTGACGTCTGCCAGCGCCTGGGCGTGGCAGTCCGCTACTCCACCGAAGGCGTATCCCTCATCCAGGACCAAACCGGCCGCGTCGCCGGCCTGAAAGTCAAAGGCCCCGACGGATTCGAAGACATCGCCGCCCGCTCCGTCGTCCTCGCCGCCGGCGGCTTCGAGTCCAACGCCGAGATGCGCTGCCGATACCTCGGCCCCGGCTGGGAAACCGTCAAAGTCCGCGGCATCCCCTACAACACCGGCGACGGCATCAAAATGGCCCTGGACGTAGGCGCCCAAAGCTACGGCCACTGGTCATCCTGCCACGCCGTCGCCTGGGATCTGAACGCCCCCGCCTTCGGCGACCGCACCGTCACCGAGCTCTTCCAGAAACACTCCTATCCCTTCGGCCTCATGGTCAACATCAACGGCCAGCGCTTCCTCGACGAAGGCGCCGACTTCCGCAACTACACCTACGTAACCTACGGGCGCGCGCTCATGAACCAACCCCAGGGCCTCTGCTTCCAGATCTTCGACGACAAAGTGAAACACCTCCTGCGCGATGAATACTGGATCCCCCAGGCCACCACCGCCGAAGCCAACTCCATTGAAGAACTGGCCCGTATGCTGGACATCGACCCGCAAGGCCTCGCCCGCACCGTTGCAGAATACAACGCCGCCGTCCGCACCGACATACCCTACAACGCCACCGTCAAAGATGGCCGCCGCACCGAAGGCCTCGCCGTGGACAAAACCAACTGGGCCGAGACCATCGACACCCCGCCCTACCGCGGCTGGGCCGTCACCACCGGCATCACCTTCACCTTCGGCGGCGTCAAAGTCAACAACCGCGGCCAGGTAGTAACCAACGCCCAGGATCCAATCCCCGGCCTGTACGCCGCCGGCGAGATGGTAGGCGGACTGTTCTACCACAACTACCCCGGCGGCAGCGGCCTCAGCGCCGGCATGGTCTTCGGACGACTGGCCGGCAGCAGTGCCGGCCAGGACGCCCTCGCCCTGAAAGACACCTAGCCACCCCAACGGCCGCCACCCTCTGCTACAATTAAGCCACCCAGATCCCCCCACCGGGAGCGCACCAATGGCCACCACCGACGACATCCGCGCCGTCGAGCGTCTGATGCAGACCCTCGACGCAAACCCGCACTTAATGGCAGCCGTGCGCTCCCGCGTACTGACGCGGGAACTGCTGGAACTGCCGCAAACCATGGCCCGACTAACCGAGCGCGTCGACCGACTAACCGAGCGCGTCGACCGACTAACCGAGCGCGTCGACCAGATCGCAGAGCAGCTCGCCCAACTAACCGAGCGCGTCGACCGACTAACCGAGCGCGTCGACCGCCGCTTTAACCAAATGGCGAATGACCTCACATGGCTTAAGAACGTAGGCACCATCACGGTCACCCTGAACCAAGCATCCTTAATCGCGGAGGATCTCGGACTTCGTTACCAGCGTCAGCTCCAGGGAGCCGACCTGATCGACCTTTACCGTAACCAGGATCTGACCGGCATTGCCCCGGGAGACCTGCGCAGCTTCCGCAGAGCCGACCTGATCATCGCAGCCGCCAACGCAGAGGGCGCCCTGCACTACATCGCGGTAGAAACCTCCTTCACCGCAGACCAGCGCGACACCAACCGCGCCATCCGCAACGCCGGCTACCTCACCCGCTTCACCGGCCGCCCCGCTACTCCGGTAGTAGCCTCCGTGAAAAACGACCGGCGAATCATCCCAATCATAGATTCCGGCCAGGTATTCTGGTACGAACTCGACGAAGAGTCCCTCCTCCCGGAATAAAAACCAACGCTATCCCGCCGGCCTTAATCACATAACATCCGCAAAAATCGCCCGACAATCATGGTAAGCTTGCGCAACAGGCTTGGCGGCGCGCAACGCTAGCCCGCCTCGCTCTATCGGAGGTGCCTTAATGGGCGCGCAACTCACTGCGTTGGCGGTCGCAGACAAAATAATCCGCCTGTCCCTCGCCGACGAAAACCCCCTCACACCCATGCAAGTGCAGAAGCTCACCTACTTCTGCCACGCCTGGATGCTCGGGCTGGGACACGGCCCCCTTTTCCAGGACGCCGTTGAGGCATGGCAATACGGCCCGGTCATCAGGGCCGTATATCATGCGCTCAAGCATCATCAGGCAGACCCGATTCGGGAACCCCTACTGGAACCGCCAGCGACTTTCTCAGAGCGGGAAGAGAATCTGATCCGCACCGTTTGGCGGCTGTACGGCAACTTGGACGGCCTCCAGCTATCAATGATGACCCACGTCGCGGGATCCCCATGGGATCAAACCCATCAGCGAGACCCCCGCAGTCAAATCATCTACAACCATATCATCCGAGACTACTATGCGGATCTGATTGCCGAAAGGACGGCCAAGGAAGGTGAGGCATGAGCTTGCCGTCATGGTATGGAGAAGATCCCGAGGTGGAACTGGAATTTTGGCCCAACCTCATAAACCCTTCCTACCTCCCGTCAGCCGACGATAACCGGGTAGCCCAGCAGGAACAGGCGCATCTGGAGGCCGACGATTACCAGAACATTCAAGACAAAATAGACGAAGAGAAAACTCCGTCTGCGGAAACCGCTGATTTGGTAAATCAATTAGTAAAACTACCGCCCCAAGATCTGGAAGCCGTCATTCGCCAGGTAACGGAAAATCGTGACGCGCAGAAATAACACATCCGGATACCAAACCATGACCCACCCAGTAGGCAAACCACCGCCAACGTTCGCCGACCTGTTCTGTGGCATCGGCGGCTTTCACATCGCCGCCGCCCAACTCGGTATGCGGTGCGTCTTCGCTTGCAACATTGACCCTGAGGCCCAGCCATGACTACCCTCAAAAACAAACCTCTTTTGACCAAAGCAGACTTGCCACTAGACGAAATCGCCGCAATATGCCGGCGATGGAACGTCCACGAAATGGCTGTTGATACCGTTCAGACCAGGCCCCCCGCACGTCAGGGCCCTTGGCTCGAACCGGATCCATTCACCGATGTAGATTTGTACCTCATCGTCAAGTTCGACTCCGATAAATACGAATGGCACTTCAACGAGCGCCATTTCAACGTAGTATCGGATTTGGAGCAGCTGATAGACTCGAAAGTCTGGATAACCGATAGCAAAATCCTGGAAAAGCGCATTGCCGAAGGGGCGCAATGGGCCATACGGGACAAGGAAAAGCGGGATGTTATTTACACCCGAGGATGAACGCGGCCCTCTGGACGAAACCCCGTTAGGGCGCGTAGCCCACTGGTGCGCCGTTGTCGTCAAACTTACCGAGCGCAATGCTGATTTGTATTTGGCCGGCGACCTGACTGCCCGTTTCGCGCTTTACCACGCAATAGGACTTGTCGCCGACGCAGCGAAGGCTATTGATGAGCAGGATGTCGCGGCAATCTCCGAAGTCAACTGGACCGGCTTGTTCAGTATGAGAACATTCCTGGTGCATCGCCCTCATTTGGTAGATAGTGATCAGGTATGGCAGGCTGCGAAAGATAGTATCCCGGCAACCCGGGCCGCGGTGCTCGCATACCAATCGCACCTTGCCCGATACGTAACCGGGAATCCCTGACTACAATAGACTGTGCGCCAACTCCCCCCAACCAAATGCCAGCGAGCCCTTCGCCATGAACCCCCATACAGCCGCCTACCGAAAAGAAACCACACTCCGCTTTTACTGCGAGTTGTGCGACGCTTCGCACATAAACGGCGACGACAATCCGATAGCACACTGCTGGCACTGCGACTGCTTGCTATGTCCAATGTATAGTTATACCTGTGCCAATTGCGGCCGCTTCTTTTGCGACAACTCTTGCCAGGCTTGTCAAGAAGATGATTGCGACATCATCACCTGCACCGCCTGCGTCGACCACCACATTGCCACCACCCACCCGCCGGAGATACCCTCGCTATGAGCGATAACACCACTGCCCACGTGCTGGCCCAGGAAGGCCTGCGCCACATAGAGCAGGCCATCCTGATGCTGCTCGACGCCCACCCATCAGGCTTGGGCAACTCACAGATTGCCAATGCGCTCGGCTTGCGCTCATCCTTCCGCGGCGGCCAGCGCAACTACCTCACCTATTCGGTGCTGGGCGGCCTGATGGAGCAAGGCAAAGTTACGCAGGACAGCCAAACCAAAGCTTTCACCGCCACCACCAAGGCCTCCCCATAACTACCGCCACTGCCTTGGCGCCGCCCGGAACCGAACTCCCCCGCCGCCTCTTCACCGTGGCAGAGTACATGGCCATGGCCAACGCCGGCATCCTGCGCCAGGACGAACGCATCGCACTCCTCGCCGGAGAGATAATTCAGATTGCCCCAATCGGCAACCGGCATCTCTACTGCACCGACTCCCGACCATGCTCCTGGTTCCCGCTTTAGCCGGTTTAGCCGGCCGCGCCATCGTCCGCCTCCGGGGATCCATGCGGCTGGACGACTACGGAATGCCGGAACCCGACCTCGTCATCCCCCGACCCCGACCCGACTACCACGTCGCCACAGCCACCCCGGAAGACGTGCTGCTGCTGATTGAAGTAGCCCACAGCTCCCTCGACTACCACTACGGCCCCAAATCCAAACTCTACGCCGCCGCCGGCATCCCCGAATTCCGGATTGCCAACCTCCCCGCCGGCGAAGTCCAAGTCCGCCTCAACCCGGCCGGCCCAGAGTACGCCGACATACAGACCATCCCCGCCCACGGCTCCGTCACCCCACCAGCCTTCCCCGACCTGACCCTCCGCCTCAGCGAGTTCATGCCTCCCGTCAACCCCTAGCCATTGCATCCCGCCCCCAACGGGCATACAATCCCCCCAACTGGCCATCGCGCCGTCCATCAGGCCCGGTTCAGTTCGGCGCGGTCGGCATTCCCCGCGCCGCGCGGAGAGGGGGAACACCACATCATGGCCGCCAGCAATCCCAACCCGGCCCGGCCCGGCCTCTTCTACGGGTGGTTCGTCGTCGCCACCTGTATGTTCATCGCCTTCCTCACCATGGGAACGCGCAACGCCTTCGGCGCCTTCGTCGTCCCCATGGAAGCCGAATTCGAGTGGAACCGCACCGTCGTCTCCTGGGCCGCCGCCCTCGGCGCGCTCCTTAACGGCGTAACCCAGCCCTTCATGGGCTACCTCTTCGACCGAGTCGGCGTCCGCATCGTAGTCATAGCCGGCATCGTCATCGTCGGCGCCTCCACCCTGCTCATGGCCCTCACCGGCAGCGTCTGGTATCTCATCGCCGTGTTCGGCGTAGTCTCCGCCGTCGGACAAAGCGGAACCTCCCTCACCAACACCGGCGCCACCCTCAGCAAGTGGTTCCGTCGTCGCCGGGGACTCGTCATCGGACTCAACGCCTCCGGCATGTCCCTCGGCGGCCTCATCCTCGTCCCCTTCGCCGCCTATCTCATCACCCTCATCGACTGGCGACTCTCCTGGGTTGTCCTCGGCCTCATGACCCTCTGTCTCGGCATCCCCCTGGCCCTGGCCTTCCTCCACGACGACCCTGCCCGCAAAGGCCTCGCCCCCGACGGCGACCCGGCTCCACCCAATGGCCCGGCCGGCTCTCCCGGCGTCGCCGCGCCTCCTCCGCAGCCCCTGTTCGCCGAAAACTGGCGACAGGCCTTCAAATCCTTGCCCATCTGGCAAATGAGCTTCTCCTACTTCATCTGCGGCTCCACCACCTTCATGCTCTCCGTCCATTTCGTCCCCATGGCCGAAGAAGAAGGCATCAACCCCCAGACGGCGGCCCTCATCTTCGGCCTGATGTCCGGCCTCAACGCCCTCGGCGCCACCGGCGCCGGTTGGATTTCCGACCGCATCGGCGGACGCAAAAACTGGCTGGCCGCAGTGTACTTCTGCCGCGGCTGCGGCTACGTCATCCTGGTAGCCTCCCTCATCCTCCCCGGCATCCCCGTCCTGGCCGGAATGCTGATATTCGCCATCGTCGCCGGCCTCTCCTGGATCGCCACCGCGCCCCTGACCACCTCCCTCACCGCCGAAGTGTACGGCCTCAAGTCCCTCGCCACCATATCCGGCGTCGCCTTCCTCTTCCACCAGCTGGGCGGATTCAGCAGCGTCCTGCTCGCCGGCTACCTCCGCGAATTCACCGGCGACTACATCCTCACCTTCGCCATCGCCGCCGCCCTACTCTTCCCCGCCGCCGTCAGCGCCTTCACCATCAGCGAACGCCGCTACTCCGTCCGCTACCAACCCACCACATCCCCCGCATAACCCCCTCCCACCATCCCCGCCACCCCCATAACCCCACCATCCCCATAACCCCCACCCCTTCCCCAGCCCCCAACCCAAAACCAACCCCCTAAATCCTGCCAATCCCAAAATCCAGTAAATCCTGATTCTGACAACCTTAACAGGCGTTAAGCCCCCTCCCTAATTCGCCATCGCCGCCGCCCTACTCCTCCCCGCCGCCGTCAGCGCCTTCACCATCAGCGAACGCCGCTACCCCGTCCGCCACCAACCCACCATCCTGAAAATCCCAAAATCCAGTAAATCCTGATTCTGACAACGCTAACAGGCGTTAAGCCCCCTCCCTAATTCGCCATCGCCGCCGCCCTACTCCTCCCCGCCGCCGTCAGCGCCTTCACCATCAGCGAACGCCGCTACCCCGTCCGCCACCAACCCACCATCCTGAAAATCCCAAAATCCAGTAAATCCTGATTCTGACAACCTTAACAGGCGTTAAGCCCCCTCCCTAATTCGCCATCGCCGCCGCCCTACTCCTCCCCGCCGCCGTCAGCGCCTTCACCATCAGCGAACGCCGCTACCCCGTCCGCCACCAACCCACCATCCTGAAAATCCCAAAATCCAGTAAATCCTGATTCTGACAACGCCCCATAACTCCCGCCATCATTGACAACCCCACGCCTTTTGGTGTATCAATCTACCTACCGTAAGCGACGGCTGTCCGCCCCGGCGAACGCCATACTTGCCTGAGGAGGAGGAACTCATGCCCGACGTCTATTACGCCCGCCCCAGCAACTTCCTTTCCGACCCCCGCGACCGCACCGTCATCATCGGCGAGTCCGAAGACGAAGTGCTCCAGAAAATGTTCGAATACCTCAGCAGCCCCGAAGCCCAGGCCCGCTACCCCAACGTATCAGACCCTACCGAACTCGAAAACAACATCCGCACCTGCATCTTCAAAAAAGGCACCAAAGCCATCCACAACCGCCCCCCGGACGCCGAACCCGTCAAGTAAGCGCACCCCACCCTCTCCACTTTGTTGCGCCGCCCCCGCCCGAACGCCGGCAGGGGCGGCCATTTGCCGGGGACGCTCTCCCCCGCTATACTTCCCATATGCCCATCAATCCCGACGACTTCCCCCCCGGTTCCTACGTCGAGCTGCCGCTGTTCCCCCTCAACAACGTCGTGCTCTTCCCCGGAATGCCCCTCCCGCTCCACATCTTCGAAGAGCGGTACAAAGACATGATTGGCGACTGCGTACGCCGCAGCGAACCCTTCGGCGTACTCCTCATCAAAGAGGGCAGCGAAGTCGGCGAACCGGCGTCTCCCCACTCCGTCGGCTCCACCGCCCGCATCTCCCAGGTCCAGCGCCTCCAGGAAGGCCGCCTCAACATCCTCACCCGAGGCGAACGTCGCTTCGAACTCCTCGCAACCGCCCAAACCTCACCCCACCAGGTCGGCCTGGTGCGATACATCCCGGACGAAGAGGGCATCGTCTCCGCAACCACCCTCGCCGGCGTCCGCGAGCAGTACATCCAACTCCAACGCTTCCTCACCGCCATGTCCGGCGGCTGGAACCGCGAAATCCCCGTTCCCGACGACCCCATCGACCTCGCCCGCGCCTCCTCCTCCGCCCTCGCCGTCAGCCTGCCCCTCCCTCCCGACGTCCGCCAAGACTTGCTCGAAACCCGCACTGCCGGCCAGCAACTCGAAAAACTCCTGTCCCTCATGCGTCAGGCCAACCGCATCATCGCCGAGCAGGTCGAGCAGAACACCCCCTTCAAAGGCCCCCGCCTCAACTAGCCGCGTATATCCGCCGCGCTCCCATCTCCGGCGTCATCCCGCAGAACAGCTCCGGGTGCGCCATCTCCGCCAGTATCTCCAACCCGGTAACCAGCCGCGGCCCCGAGCGGCTGGTGTAGTTGCTGGCGTCTATGGCGAACACCCTGCTGTCCCGCACCGCCGGCAGCGAACCCCAACCCTCCTTTTCCCTCAGCAGCGGCACATCCTGCAACGCCCGCCCCACTTCAAACCCGCAGGGCATCAGCACAATAACCTCCGGTTTGCTCTCCACCACCGCCTCCCACTCCAGCGTATATGACCCCATCTCCTTGTCGCCAAAGCAGTTCGTCCCCCCGGCCAGCTCCACCATCTCCGGAACCCAATGGCCCCCGCACATCAGCGGGTCAGTCCATTCCAAATGCAGAACCTTCGGACGCCCATCTGCCAGAGCTGCGCGCTCGGCTACGGCGTCAATCCGCTCCTGCATCCGCGACGCCACCCGCTCCGCCGCCGCCTCTGCCCCGGTCGCCCGGCCCACCCTCCGCACATCCTCCACCACGTCCCCCAGATACTGCGGATCCAACGACAGAACCTCCGGCTGCTTCTCCATATTCGCAGTGGACTCGGCAACCTGCCGAGATGACACCGCTCAAACCTCGCAAATCGCCTGCGTCAGCAGCAGATCCGGGTTCGCCGCCTCCAGTACCTCCTGGTCAATATGATATATCCCCAATCCCTCCGCCAGCCGCTCCGAAATAACCCGGCTGATTTCGCCGCTGCTCGGCTGCGTACCCTCAAAAACGCTGCGCACCACCCACGGCTTGCTTTTCGCCGCCGCCGGGTAGTCGCATTCGTGCGTCACCCCATACAGCCGATCTTCCAGCCCCAGCGCATACACAATCTCGGTCGCCGAAGGTAAAAATGAGCAAATACGCATCGTTCAGTCTTTCCCCTTATATGGTTAGTTTGATGGTCAGTCGTTAGCCGCAAGGCCCGGTCTCCTCGGCGCCATTCTAACGCTTTCCCGCCCCTCAATCGCTTTCCGACCGCCCGCCCAGCCCCGCTCCATCCACGCCCCGGCCCGAGGCCCCTCGAGCCGAATCTCCCGGATCCGAAGAACGCAGCGGTCCAACCCGCTCTTCCAGAATATCCCACAAACCGCCATCCTTATCAGCGTTTTGCGCACCCTGCGCCCCCGCCGACGGCGACCCTTCCCCCTGCGCCCCCAACCCGCCCACGGGCTGGCGCCTCCCGTCCCGCACTGCCGGCGTCTCCACGTCAACCGGCTCCAACTGCTCCTCCGACACCGTCCGCCGCGACTCCACCCTCGCTGCCGCCGCACCCATTGCCCCCGGCGCCGCAAACGTGTCGTGGAACGCCGTCTCCAGCACATGGTGAATATGAAAGCTCACAAACACCAGCAGCCCCGCCGAAACCAGCAGCAGAAAAATCGGCAGCGGCGCCGACAGCGTCCCCAGCGCAAACAGCCGGATTAGCAGCGGCGTCAGCCCTATCACCGCCACCACCAACAGCGCTGTCGCCAGCCCGTCCTGCGCCAGCCGGATTAGCGTCTGCCGCGCCAGCCCCCCGGCTCCGCTTCCACCGTCCAACCTCACCGCCAACCGCGACAAAACCCGCAGCTCCCGCCAGATGGCAACCGCTCCCGGAACCATCAACCCCACCGACGCGCCCCCGATTATCAGCCCCAGCATATCCTCCGATACCGGCAGCAGCCCCGCCAGCAGTCCCGGCAGCGCATAAGCGCACGCCGTCCCAATGGCCGTAACCACCGCTATTATCAGCATATTAATCAATATGCGCCGCAGCACATTCTTCAGTATCCTCCCCGTCCTCCCCGACAGCGAAAACGCCAGCCAGAACGTTCGAATCCCCAGCCGAATCGCCAGGTCAACCTCAACCAACGCCGGCGGCGCCCTCCTCCCCGTCCAGTCGCACAACGGCTCCGCCATCCGCGACGTCAGCGGCGCCAGTATCGACGTTATCGCCGTCGCAATCGCCAGTATCGGCCCGATTGTCGCCCCCGCCAGGCTATCCGTCGCGCTCACCCTCCCTATCGCCAGCGAAAACTCCCCCATCTGCGGCATCGTCATCCCCACCCGCGCCGCCTGCCGCGTACTCCGGCCCGACAATATCGCCCCCACCGTGTTGGCGACTATCTTCCCGCTCATAAACACCGCCACCACCACCAGCGCCGGCAATATGAAATCATCCAGCGTCCGATAGTCAATCAGCATCCCTATCGACATAAAAAACATCGCACCGAACATATCCCGCACCGGATTCACCAGCCGCGTCACCCGACCCGCCGCATCCGTGTCCCCAATTACCATTCCAATCAGAAAAGCACCCGCCGCCGCCGACAGCCCCAAAAACTCCGCCCCCAGCGCCAGACCGAAACAGCACCCCAGCGAAGCCAGCAGCAGCGTCTCATCAGAACGCGCCCGCGACAGCAGCCGCATCAGCCGCGGCGCCAGCAGCGTCCCAAACGCCAACGCCGCCACGCAGAAAATCGCCAGCTTCGCCACCAGCCAACCCACCCCGGCCAGATCCGTCGACCCCGTCGTCGCCAGTCCCGCCAGCAGCGTCAGCAGAACCACCGCCGCAAAATCCTCTATCAGCAGAATCCCCACTATCGTCTGCCCCCACCCCGTCCGCAGGTTCCCCCCGTCCCGCAGCCCTTTCAGCAAAATCGCCGAGCTGCTGATAGCCATCGCTCCCCCCAGGTACAGCCCACTGTACCCCGACAGCCCCAACATCCGGTTCGCAATCAGCGTCCCCAGCAGCGTCAGCGTCGTAATCTCAACCACGCCAATCACCAGCACCAGGAACCCCACCTCCCGGATACGCCGCCACCCCAGCTCCAGCCCAATGCCAAAGAGCAGTAATATCAGCCCCAGCTCCGCCATCAGCTCGATGGTGTCCAGGTTGCTCACCAACGGCCGCGGCAGCGTGAACGGCCCTATCAGCAGCCCGGCCAGCAGATACCCCAAAACCGGCGGCTGCCATACCAGCCGGGCAAGGGCCAGCCCGGCCGCGGCTATCGCCATCACAATCGCAAAATCTTTCAGATGGCCGGCAGCCGTCTCCGAGAGGCCCGCTGCAAATATGGACAGCAGAATCTCTATGCTATCCTCCGTGCTTCTGCCTCGGTTCCGACACAAACTCCGCCGTTACCGTTGTCCTGGGAGTCGCCACGGCGACCGATCCATACAGCGGTCAACGCTTCTTCCACACATCCACCAGGTAATTCCCCTGGTCATCGTCCACCCCCCAGATCTTGAAGTGGATGCGCACGTCCGCATACAGCGTAACTTCCCCGGGCGTAGCCTCCGGATCCCGGTACGCCTCCGCCGAAACCTCCATAAAGTCCACCGGCGCCTCATCCGTAACCGCAATCCGCTCCACCATGTTCACCGCGCAGGCCGTAATGCCGGATAAAAACAGCTCCCCCGCCGACGCCGCCTCTCCCCCTCCGTCATCAGCCACCCAATGATGCGTGCGCGCGTTGCAAATCGCCCTCCCATGCGTCCCCGAGCTGTACGTCTCCGCCCGGTAAGTCAGTTCCAATGCAGCCATCGTATTCCTCCTGCTTCCTTAACCCAAGCTTCGCTTCCGGCGTTAAAACACCGGTATCACGATAATAAACTATCCCCAATAATAATCCATCCGCACATTATCGCCAATCTCCCGCAATCCACCGGCCACACCCCTCGCCCACATCCCCACCGCCGCCCAACCCAACACCCAACCTACCCGCCGCCTAACCCAACACCCAACCTACCCGCCGCCTAACCCAACACCCAACCTACCCGCCGCCTAACCCAACACCCAACCTACCCAGCGCCTAACCCAACACCCAACCTACCCAGCGCCTAACCCAACACCCTACCTACCCACCACCTAACCCAACACCCTACCTACCCACCACCTAACCCAACACCCTACCTACCCACCACCTAACCCAACACCCTACCTACCCACCACCTAACCCAACACCCTACCTACCCACCACCTAACCCAACACCCTACCTACCCACCACCTAACCCAACACCCTACCTACCCACCACCTAACCCAACACCCTACCTACCCACCACCTAACCCAACACCCTACCTACCCACCACCTAACCCAACACCCTACCTACCCACCACCTAACCCAACACCCTACCTACCCACCACCTAACCCAACACCCTACCTACCCACCACCTAACCCAACACCCTACCTACCCACCACCTAACCCAACACCCTACCTACCCACCACCTAACCCAACACCCTACCTACCCACCACCTAACCCAACACCCTACCTACCCACCACCTAACCCAACACCCTACCTACCCACCACCTAACCCAACACCCTACCTACCCAGCGCCCAACCCAACACCCTACCTACCCAGCGCCCAACCCAACACCCTACCTACCCAGCGCCCAACCCAACACCCTACCTACCCGCCGCCCAGCCTAACACCCAACGCTGGCGCCCCTAACCTTCGCCAAACCGCCCCCACATTATCCCCAGTCGCCAGAGCCGTTTCCAGTACAATTTTTTAGAATACCGCCATCACCCCCACCCACCTCAACCGCAGCTCCCTCCAAAATCCTTACGCAGGCTCAAGCTACCCCGACCACATTCCCATCGCCCACTCCAACACCACAACCCACCCCCGCAATCGCCTTCTCCCCAACTAGACCCCCATCCTGAAAATCCCCAAATCCCGTAAATCCTGATTCTGACAATCCCCCCCAACAAACCCACCAACCCAACCACCATCCCCCACTCCAACACCACAACCCACCCCCGCAATCGCCTTCTCCCCAACTAGACCCCCATCCTGAAAATCCCCAAAATCCCGTAAATCCTGATTCTGACAATCCCCCACCACCAAACCCGCCAACCCAACCACCATCCCCCACTCCAACACCACAACCCACCCCCGCAACCGCCTTCTCCCCAACTAGACCCCCATCCTGAAAATCCCCAAAATCCCGTAAATCCTGATTCTGACAATCCCCCCCCACCAAACCCGCCAACCCAACCACCATCCCCCACTCCAACACCACAACCCACCCCCGCAACCGCCTTCTCCCCAACTAGACCTCCATCCTGAAAATCCCCAAAATCCCGTAAATCCTGATTCTGACAATCCCCCCACCAAACCCGCCAACCCAACCACCATCCCCCACTCCAATACCACAACCCACCCACCGCAACCGCCTTCTCCCTAACTAGACCCCCATCCTGAAAATCCCCAAAATCCCGTAAATCCTGATTCTGACAATCCCCCACCACCAAACCCGCCAACCCAACCACCATCCCCCACTCCAACACCACAACCCACCCACCGCAACCGCCTTCTCCCTAACTAGACCCCCATCCTGAAAATCCCCAAATCCCGTAAATCCTGATTCTGACAATCCCCCCACCAAACCCGCCAACCCAACCACCATCCCCCACTCCAACACCACAACCCACCCCCGCAACCGCCTTCTCCCTAACTAGACCCCCATCCTGAAAATCCCCAAATCCCGTAAATCCTGATTCTGACAGCCACGACGCGGCAGACCGTCAATCCCGTGGCTCACCAAGCCGTGAATCAGCCAGGTCCCCATCCCGCATCCCTCGGCAAACCCGAACAGTGGTAATCAGGAGTGTACCCCACCATGACTACGCAAACAATGACCACGCCCACCATCGGCGTTGACGTATCTCAATCCTGCCTGAACCCGCCGCTGCGCCCGCTGCCCGATGCAGAGCTGCGCCAACTGCGAACCCTGGTGTCCCGCCGCCGCCAACTCATCGCCATGCAGACCCAGGAAAACAACCGTAGCCGTCCCACCGAACCCGCCACTGGCAGCCTTCCCTTTATCCGGAAAATCCCAAAATCCAGTAAATCCTGATTCTAACAACAGGTAGCGGAGCCGGCCCGGGCCATCGCCCAGCCGGTGCAAAACCACCCGCATCCCAACCCTAACCACCCATTAACAACCAGGACATTTGCCAATTCCGACAACCCCACCTACCACCAATCATACTCACATCTGCCACAACCCACCCCACAATCCTGCACAACCCCCAACCCCAAATCCTGAAAATCCTAAAATCCCGTAAATCCCGATTCTGACAAACCCCCACAGCCAACCCTCTGCTCAATCATCCCCCACCGCCAAACCCGCCAACCCAACCACCACCCCCCACTCCAACACCACACCCCCCGCTCCGCAACACAACCCGCAACCCCAATCCTGAAAATCCCAAAATCCCGTAAATCCTGATTCTGACAACCCCCTATTGCACCCCGCACGTCAGTGCGCTATAATACCCCCGTCAGGCTAATCCAACGGCCCCGCGAACCGTCGGATACCGTCCCCGGCCAGGACACCAGCCCGACGCCAAAATCCAGCCAGGAGGCTAAAACAAGAGTTCAACGGGGTTCAGGATAACACGGTCTAACCCGCCGCAACCAGTACTTTGCGGCACGTCGGATCCATTGCACCACTGTAGGTGCGCCGGAGGTCGGTCACATTACCCGGCTGGCGCACCCAGCACGGCGGGCGTCACCACCGCTGCGCGAGGACGAGCGCTGCCCAAGCAGCCGTCAGCACGCGCAAGACTAGGACGTAAATAGCAAGCCACGCTCTCAGACCGTAGCGCCGACATCCTGAACCCCCACGAACTCCAACCAACCAAACCAACCACCAACAACAACACCAACTACCACCACCCCAACCAGGAGGCCACCCCAGCCCATGGAAACCATCTACCGGGATACCATCGACCCGGAAACCATCGCGCGCCACCAAAGCTGCGCCGACCGGTTCCTCAAACACGCCCAAACCAACATCGCCGAAGGCAACATCGAGCGCGCCATCCAGGCCATCGCCCGCTGCCTATCCCACTCTGCCACGGCCCTGGCCGAAAACCGTCCCCTTTGGCACCGTTCCCCCCGCCAAATGGAAAACGTCCTCAGATGGTACGTCAGAGACGGAGACTTCAGCCGGTCCCACGTCAAAACCTTCCGCGAAATCTACAACTCCCCCCACCTACCCAAATCCAAACACCACACCACCCACGCCAACACCAACCGCCTCCAAAACAGCGACGCCGCCACCCACGGGAAAACCAACCGCCGCCAGAACGCCACCCACAACGACGCTACCCAAGCCAACAGCCACGGCAACACCAACCACCGCCAAACCACCACCCATATCGACGCTACCCAAGCCAACAGCAACGGGAAAACCCGCCGCCGCCAAAACAGCGACGCCAACACCCACACCCACACCAACCGCCGCCAGAACGTAACCCACAGCGACGGCCAAACCCGCCGCCGCCAAAACACTACCCATATCGACGCCACCCACGCCAACACCAACCGCCGCCAAAACGTAACCCACATCAACGACACCCAAACGCAAACCACCCGCCAGCAAACCCGCCACCAACGCAACACCTTCACTTCCCTGACCCGCCTCCGCCGTCGCGCCGCCGCCTTCCTCAAAGCCGCCAACGCCATCATCGCCGGACAACCCCTACCCGTCCGTCCCACCCAACGCTACCTCCGCAAACCCCACGAAATCACCCCTCCCACATTCTACTCCGTCCGCGACATCACCAACCTCCCCAACTTCGCCAAAATCCGCAGCCACTTCCGCCTCCCCAACGAACTGGCCGCCAAAACCGACCCTCACGGCCACTACGAGTTCTTACGCCAGGAACCGGTACCCTGCTACTGCCACCCCAAACCGCGCAAAATAACCACCAACTCAGCCTTCATCACCCTATCCCCCCTCTGGCGGAGGGCCCTGGAAAAGACCTTCCACATCAAACTACCCACCCCCCTACCCCTCCGCATCTAACCCAAACCCAACACCCAAACCACCCCAACCGCAAGCTCCGGGCCCACAACCAACCACCCCGGAGCAACCCCCCATCCTGAAAATCCCAAAATCCGGTAAATCCAGATTCAGACAACCATCCCCACCGAAAAGCCGGCTCCCACTCCGAGAGCCGGCCCCCATCCTGAAAATCCCAAAATCCGGTAAATCCAGATTCAGACAACCACCACCACACCCCCGAAAAGCCGGCTCCCACTCCGAGAGCCGGCCCCCAATCCCGAAAATCCTAAAATCCAGTAAATCCTGATTCTGACAACCACACCCACCCCAAAGTCACCCCACCGAAAAGCCGGCTCCCACTCAGAGAGCCGACCCCCAATCCCGAAAATCCCAAAATCCAGTAAATCCTGATTCTGACAACCACACCACCGAAAAGCCGGCTCCCACTCCGAGAGCCGGCCCCCAATCCCGAAAATCCCAAAATCCAGTAAATCCCGATTCTGACAACCCCCGCCCGCGTTGACGTAAAGCGCGCCGTAAGGCAAAATAGCGGGCGATGAACCTGCACGAATATCAAGCCAAGGCCATCTTCGCCAACTACGGCATCCCCGTTCCCAACGGAAAACTGGCCCAAACTCCCGACGAGGCCGCCCACGCGCTGGCATCCTTCGGGGGCAGCGGCGTAATCAAAGCCCAGGTTCACGCCGGCGGGCGCGGCCTTGCCGGCGGCGTCAAAGTAGCTGCCTCGCCCGAAGAAGGCCGCGCCTTTGCCGCCCAGCTCCTCGGCGCCCGACTCGTAACCCAACAAACCGATGCCGACGGCGTTCCGGTGAACAGCCTCCTGATCGAAGAACTCGCCAACATCTCCCGCGAGCTGTACGTCGCCCTCACCATCGACCGCGACCACCGCGCCCCCGTCCTCATCGCCAGCGCCGCCGGCGGAATGTCCATCGAACAAGTCGCCGCCAGCAGCCCCCACGCCATCATCAGAGAACCCGTCGCCCCCATCCTCGGCCTCATGCCCTACCAATGCCGCCGCGCCGCCGCCCGCCTGGGCCTGACCGGCGCCGCCGCCCGGCAAGCCGCCGACATCCTGCGCTCCCTGTACCGCGTTTTCACCGATAACGACTGCACCCTCGTGGAAGTGAACCCCCTCATTACCACCTCCGACGACGCAGTAATCGCCCTGGACGCCAAGATAGACCTCGACGCTGACGCCCTGTTCCGCCATCCCGGCCTCCATAACCTGCGCGACCGCACCCAGGAAAACCCCTTGGAAGCCCGCGCCGCCGATGACGACATCGCCTACGTCAGCCTGGACGGCAGCGTAGGCTGCCTCGTCAACGGCGCCGGCCTGGCCATGGCCACCCTCGACGTAGCCAACGCCGCAGGCGCCGACCCCGCCAACTTCCTCGACGTAGGCGGCGGCGCCTCCGCAGCAAAAGTCGCCACCGCAGTAGGCATCATCCTGTCAGACCCCAAAGTCGACCGGGTTCTGGTCAACATCTTCGGCGGCATCCTCCGCTGCGACGTAGCCGCTCAGGGCATCGTCATGGCTTACCGGGAACATCAGGCAGCCCAGCCTCTGGTAGTGCGGATGCTCGGCACCAACCTGGAACAAGGCAAGGCAATCCTCGCCCAGTCCGGCCTCGACGTAACCTTTACCGATACCCTCTCCCAGGCCGCCGCCGCCCTTACTATCAGCCCCTCCCGGCAGAGCGCATAACGCCATGGGCATCCTGCTGAACGAGCAATCCCGTATCCTGGTGCAGGGCATAACCGGGCGCGAAGGCAGCTTCCACGCCCGCGCCTGCAAAGCCTATGGCTCCCAGATAGTCGCCGGCGTTACCCCTGGCCGGGGCGGACAGATTTTCGACGATACCGTCCCGGTTTTTGACTCGGTCGACGAAGCCTTGGCCGAAACCCGGGCCAACGTGTCCCTCATCTTCGTCCCTCCCCCCTTCGCCCCCGACGCCATCGCAGAATCAGTCGACGCCGGCATTCCCCTGATTGCCTGCATCACCGAGGGAATCCCGGTTCAGGACATGGTAAGCCTGTACCGCTACGTGCGCGCCAACGACGTGCGGCTCATCGGCCCCAACTGCCCCGGTATGATTAACCCCCAGGCCCGCTCCAAAGTCGGCATCATGCCCGGCGACATACACACCCCCGGCCGCGTCGGCGTCGTCTCCCGCAGCGGAACGCTCACCTACGAAGCCGTCGGACAGCTGACCGCCATGGGCATCGGCCAGTCATCCTGCGTAGGCATCGGCGGCGACCCAATCATCGGTACCACCTTCGTGGACATCCTCCGCCTCTACAACGCCGACCCGGACACCGACCTGGTGGTCTTCATCGGGGAAATCGGCGGCACAATGGAACAAGAGGCTGCCGAGTATATCGGCTCATCGGAGTTCACCAAGCCCCTTTGCGCCCTGATTGTCGGCGCCACCGCTCCGTCCGGCAAGCGCATGGGACACGCCGGCGCCATCATCACCGGCGAAACCGCCACCGCTGCCTCAAAAACCCGCGCCCTCTCCGCCGCCGGCGCCGTCATCATACCATCCCCGGCGGATATTGGCCTCACCACCCAGCAGACTCTGCGGGACGCCGGCCTCGCCGGTTAGGGTAGCACCCTTGTGGTAACCAGGCCCGGATTGACCGGAACCCCCGCCCCGGCAGGTACAACCACGCTGAAAACCACCTCAAAGCTGATTACGCCCCGCTCCGTGCGCGCTTCCCCGCTCACTTCGCTCACCGTGGCCGCAAAGACCGTTTCGGAAACGTTGGAGAACCCAACCTCAGCGCGCACGCCGGGCTTAATGCGCTCAATGTAGTTGGTTTCCACCAACCCTTTAACCGAAATGTCGCGGTCGTCAACCACCTCAATGACCCGAGCGTCCACCCTTACGGCATCTCCGCTCTTAATCAGCAACGTTCGCACAACGCCGTCAAAGGGAGCGGTCAGCTTTGCCCCGTCCAGGTCTTCCTTCGCTTCTTCATAGTTCCGCTCGGCAGTTTCAATGCGCAATTCAGCCTGCGCGATATCGATTGCATCAGGCCCGGCCGCTAGGTCATCCCTCGCCTCCCTGGCCGTGATTACCGCCTGCCGCGCCGCATCAACCGCCGCATTGAGATTGCCCAGCTCAACTTGATCCGGCCCCGCCTCCAACTTGGTCAGCTCTTTCTGCGCCGAGTCCAGGTCAAGCCGCCGGCTCTCGACGACAGCTTCAAGGCGGTCCAGTTCCAGCTCGTCAACGCCGCCCTCGGCTTCGGTAAGGTCCCGCTCGGTTCGCTCCAGACGCTCCCGCGCGCTTTGAACCGTAGCCTCCAGCAGCCTGATGTCGCTCTGGTCGGGGCCCCCCTGCAAATCCGCCAGTTGCCGATTAAAGCGAGCCAGCCGTTCCTCCAGCACGCCGACGTTATTCTTGGCGGTGGTCACATCAATCTCTTTAGGGCCGGCTTCAAGTTCGTCTATCTCATCTTCCCATTTCGCTACGCTGCTCTCTGCTTCGTCCACGGCCGCTTTCAAGGCATTGTGCTGAACAGAATCAAAACCCTCGCCGGGTTCAAGGTTCGCAAAATTGCCTTCAATCGCCTTTACCGAGAACTCGGCATAAGCGTCTTTGGCTTTTTTCAGTTCGTCCTCCGCTTCAGCCAGGGACTGACGGGCTGCGCTGAGCAGGTCGGCATGATCGGCGTCAATGTCAAGCACGTCTTCCCGAGCGTCCTCCAGCTCCTGCTCAGTCTTCGAGATGTTGTTTCTCAGAACGGTAACCGACTCGTTGTAATTGGGCAGATAATCGGCCAGCGCATCCTCCGCGTTTTCCAGGGCAACCTTGGCGCGGGAACGGGCTTCCAGCGAGTTGGCGAAACGCTCGCCGTGCCCTGCGGCAAAGTCGGAGAGGCTTTCATCGGCCTGGTCCAGCGCCGTTGCCGCCGCCGCCCTGGCCTGACGCGCCCGCGCCAGCTTCAGGTCGTGCTCGAATTGGAAATCCGTCAGCCGCTCCTCCGCCTGATCCAGGTTAACCTGCGCCTGGGCCAGGTCGCTCTCGGCCTTCGCCAGCGCGCCTTCCGCCTGAGCTTTCACCAGAGTATCCGTAGATTCCAGGCCCTTCACCGCATCCAGGGCATCCCGGGCCGCGTCCAGCTCCAACTTCAGCTGCGAAGCGGCTTCTTTCAGGTCGGACACCGTCGCTTCATCCAGGACAGCCAGGAGGTCGCCTTCCGAAACCCGGTCGCCCACCGCAACGTTAACGTCGCCCACTTCTCCGGGTATCTCGAACGACAAATCCTCACTGGTGTTGAAAACCAGCTCGCTGCGAACGCGGAAATCGTTCTCCGTGATTTTACCGGCAGGGTCGGCGTTCACCTCATGGTTGGCGGTATCCGGGGTTGCGCCCGCGCTCTCTCCGGACGGCGCGCCGCAGCCGGCCCAGAACATTGTCAGGGCCACGGCCAGCGTAAGCATCGCGCCCGCAAAAGGCGCGGCGGTCAAAGTGTGCAGCAATCTCTGGTAGCTCAACGTTGCGCCTCGCAGTGAACCGTATGAAAAACGGTGATGTTGGTTCCCGGCCAAACCGCTACGCTGCATCCACGCCAGCGCCAGCGCTGGCGCTGGTGCTCGGCACAGCCCGGCGGAAGATCCTGCCCCACAGGCCGGGAATGGATTCGTGCAGCAGCATATAGGTCACCGGCACGGCAATCAGGGTAAGGAAGGTCGAGCTGATTAGGCCGCCAATGACGACGGTTGCCAGCTCTGCGCCAACCAGCCCGTTGGAATCGCTGAAGGCCAGCGGGAAGATGGCCAGAATAGTGGTAAAGGCCGTCATCAGGATGGGTCGCAGCCGAGTGCGGCCGGCTTCCACGATGGCGTCAAAAGCCTCGTACCCCTGCGCGCGCAGCTGCCCTACGAAAGTGAGCAGCACAATGGCGTTGGTGACCACGATGCCGATGAGGAACAGGAACCCCATCAACGCCGGGAGGCTGAGAGCCCGGTCGGTAACCACCAGAGCGACGAAAGCGCCCACGGCGGCCAGCGGTATATTGACCACTACGATAAAAGGATCCCGCAGGGAACCCATGCTCGCGACCATTACCAGATAGACCAGGGAAACGCCGATAATCATGGCGATATAGACGTTCTGAAACTGCTCCTCAATGTCGCTGGCGAAGCCGCCCTGCTCAACGTTGACGCCGGGGGGAAGGTCGGCGTCGGCGATAATGCTGTCAACGCGGGCGGCGATAGCCTGGCGGTCGCGGCCTTCAAACTCCCCGGTGATGGTGGCCGAGCGGTTGCCGTCGTAATGGGTGATTACGGAAGGCCCCAGGGTGTTCTTGACTTCGCTGATGGAACCCAGAGGAACGCTGCCGCCCGCTCCGCCAATGGACAGCTGCTGAAGCTCAGTTACCTCGTCCATACTGTCCGAGCGGCCTCGGACGACGAGGTCGTAAGAATCGCCCATCAGGTTAATATCGCCGACATCCGCGCCATACACCCAGGCGCGAACCTGACCCGCAACCGCCTGCGTGGTGAGGCCGTAGCGCGCGGCGGCGGCGGGGTCAACTGCGAAGGTGAGTTCCTCGGCGGTGTCGCTGATGTTGGTCTTCAAGTTGGCAACGCCGGAAAGGTCGCTGATTTGGTCCACCAGGTTCAAGGCGGTGGACTGAACGTCCGCATATACGTCGCCGGTAACCGTTACTTCCAAGCCTGCCTGCGGAGGCCCGCTCTGCTCGGCAAAGAGCTGTAGGCGGACGTTTTCCTGCTCAGGCAACTCTTCCCGGAGCCGCGCCAGGAAGTCCGACGGCGTGTCATCCGTAAGCAATATCAGAAACCCGGCCACGTCGTAGCCCGTTTCGCCCACGCTGGGGCCGAAACTCTCACTGAGCGCTCCCAAGGTGGACTGGTACGTATCAACCTCTCCCCGGGCCACGTAGGCATCCAGGATTTCCTCTATCTGCTTGACCTGGCGGAACATCGTCGCGGCGTCCGTGTTTTCGGGCATGGTAACGTCGATGCGCACCGATTCAGTCCGGCCTTCCGAAAAGAGAGTAACCGGCAGCACGGTGATGAGAGAGAGGCTGGCGAGCACCACTGCGATGGAGGCTGCTATCACTATAACCCGATGGCGCAGAGACCAGAGCAGCGGCGGAGTGTAGATGCGCTGCAGCCAGGTCTCGCCGCCGGCGGAACTATCGTCCTCGCTGGCCATGTCGTTCTCGCGCAGGAGCATGGAACCCAGAGTGGGAACTGCGGTCAGCGCCACCAGGGTCGAGGCCAGCAGGGATACGCACACGGTTTGAGCGAAAGGCAGGAAGAACTGTCCGACTATGCCGGGGATGAATCCCAGGGGCAGGAAAACCGCCACCGTCGTAAGGGTTGAAGCGATAATGGCGGGCCCCACTTCCCGCGCGCCGCGCAGGGCTGCCGTGGTTCGTGATTCTCCGGCCTGCACGTGGCGGTAGGTGTTCTCCAGCACAACAATGCTGTCGTCAACGATGCGGCCTACCGAAATGGCCAGGCCGGCCAGGCTCATAAAGTTCAGCGCCCAGTCAAAGACCGCCATCACCAGAATGGTAATCATGATGCTCATGGGGATCGACAGAGCGATAATTACCGTAGGGCGCAGGGTGTGCAGCACTCCCTTCACCACGGTGGGGCGAATCTGAAGCAGGAAGAGGAATATCGCCAGGACGGCGATGACGAACCCCTGAGCCCCCTGGCTGACCACGGTGGACAGCTGCTCTTCCAGTTCCGGCCCGTCGTTGTACAGCACTTCCAGGTTGACGTCCGGCGGCAACTCCATGTCGCCAATAACGGCCAAAATCTCCCTGGTGATTTCAATCGTGTTGCCTTCGGGCAGGCGCAGCACGTTCAGGGAGATGCTGGGGTCGCCGTTGGTGCGAACGACAACGGACGCTTCCGGGGTGTCAATCTCCACGGTAGCCACTGCGGACAACGGCACGGGCGTGCCGGAGGCGTCGCTGCCAGGAGGGCCGGGGCTGCGCGTGTAACCCACCGGAATGCTGCGGATGGCGTCCAGGTTGGTGTAACCGTAGTAAGTGCGCAGCACGACTGATTTGTCATCGTGGTTGATGCTGCCCGCGCTGATGTCGGCGGCGTTGGCGGAAATGGAACTGATGACGTGCTGGATGGTCAGGTCGTACTGGTCCAGCAGGTCGGGGTCAACTATGATGGATACGCGCTCGCTGACGCCGCCCTGCACTTCAACGTTATACACGCCGTTAACGGCTTCCAACTGGGGAACGATTTGGTCGTCAACCACGCGCTCCAGCGAGGGGATGTCCCTTTCACCCGAGACGCTGAGGAACATCACCGGGAAAATGTCCGAAGTCAGCCGTATTACGACGGGGCCCCAATCAACGTCGGGCAGATTGAGACCGCTGACCTCGGCGCGAATTTCCTGCTCAACCTCCGTGATGTCGGCGTCCGTTTCAAAATTGGCCACCACTTGCGACTGGCCGGCGGTGGATACGGAGGTGACGCTCTGGAGGTGGGGCATCCCGATGATGGCGTCTTCAATGGGGGTGGTGAGGTCTTTGGCAACGGTGTTCGGGTCCTGCTGGTAGCCGGTTATGACAAAGATGGTGCCGAAGCTGATCTCGGGGAACAGCTCCTGGGAAAGCCTGTTGTAGGAATAAACGCCGGCAACCAGGACCAGGACCATCACCAGGATGGTGACCGACTTGCGGCTCAGGGCAAGTTGGGTTAGAAAGCTCACAATCTCTCCGGGCGGATCGGCGGGGAACGTGCTACTATTCAGCTAATTTCGGCCATGCAGCAGGCGCCGACTGACGCGCATTATACCAGATGATAAGGAACGCAAAATGGACTTCGCCCTTTTTTCCCACATCCCCTGGCCGGAAGAATATACGCCCAAGGGACTGTATTCGGATTTGACCGAGCAGGCAACGGTTGGAGAGGAGCTCGGCTTCAAGGCTATCTGGCTGGCCGAGCACCACTTCACCCGCTACGGACTGGGCGCGTCGTCGCTGATAATCGCCGGCAACATCGCCGCGCGCACGGAACGCATCCGCCTGGGGACGGCAGTGCTGATCCCGCCGCTGCATCACCCGGTACGGCTGGCTGAGGACACGGCAACCCTGGACGTGCTGAGCGACGCCCGGCTGGACGTAGGATTCGGGCGGGGAGCAGCAGCCTCGGAATACGTCAACTTCGGCATTGACCACCAGGAAAGCCAGGAGCGTTATCGTGAAACCATTGAAATGGTGGAAGCGCTGTGGACAACCCGCGACTATAGCTATGCGGGCAAGTACCATACGGTGCGGCGCGTGAATCTGGTTCCCACGCCTTTGCAGGATCCCCATCCTCCGGTGTACGTAGCGGCCACCCGCAGCCCGGAGTCGCTGGAGTTCGTGGCCTCAACCGGCCGGCGCCTCATCGTCGGCGTAGTGCTGGATACGGATGACGCCGTTGACCTGATGCAGCGGTTTCTGCGGATGTCCGCGGACGCCGGGCATAAAGTAGCCGCAGCCAATGTGCCGTTCTTCCGCTATTGCTACGTGGCGGAAACCGAGGAACAGGCGCATAAGGAAGTACAGGACGCGCTGAACTGGACGCTGGACCTGAATGCCTGGCGCCGGGAGTTTGACGTGGGCAGCGAAGTGTACCAGCCCATGGCCGACTACCTGCGGCGTCGCACTACCTTCCCGCCCACCTACGAATACCTGGCGGAGCGCCGGGCGTTCATCGGGACGCCCGACCAGTGCGCCGCGAAAATCCAGGCCCTGCACGACGCCGGAGTTCGCTACTTTGGCTGCAACTTCGCCTTCGGCGGGTTGGAGCAGCGCAAGCAGTTGAAGTCGATGGAACTGTTCGCCAAAGAAGTAATGCCGCGCTTCGCGTGATGCGCAGTTGGGCTAATTATCGTTGGCCCCGGTAGCGGCGGGAACGTCGTCGCTCCGCGCGCCGTCGCTCCGGGGAGGAATGGCCGGCCGCCGGCTGGCCATCGCCCGGTAGATTGAAATTGCTACGCCGACAGCCAAAGCGCAGCCCATTGCCAGAAAGGCCCAGCGCAGTCCGGCTACGAAGGCCGTAGCCACCCCCGGGTTAACGGCTTCCAGCTTTGGCTCCACGCCGTAGGCAGCCATGGTTGACACTACGATGGTCGTGGCAACCGCTATGCTCACCACGTTGGCCGAGTTGCGAATCAGCTGAGTCAGGGCGGAAACCACGCCGTAACGACTGCGGTCAACCACGCTGATGATGCTGCTGCTGTTGGGGGAGTTGAAGAGGCCGGTGCCGGAGCTCTGCATCATCAGCGTGGCGATGACGAACCACACAGGCGAGCGTTCCTGCAAAGCAAAGGCGATGACGAAGGCGCCGGCCGCCGTCAGCGCCAGACCGCCCACCGTCAGCGCCTGCCAGCCGATGCGGTCGGAAAGCCGGCCGCTCAGCGGGCCCAGGATGACCATGCACACCGCGGCGGGTATCATCATCAGGCCGACCTGCTCCGGTTCATAGCCCAACACTCGTTGCAGGTAGAAAGGCATCATAAAACGCGCGGCGGAGGAGCCAAAGAAGGAAAGCCATGCGGCAGCGGCCCCAATGCCAAATATACGGTTGGCGAAGAGGCGCAAGTCCAGCATCGGAGCCCGAACCCGCAGCTCCCACCAGATGAACAGCGCAGTGAGCAGGGCGACGGCTGAGCCGCCAACAATTACCGGCGCAGACCGCCAGCCCAGTCCGTTGCCATTGCCCACCACCAGCAACACCGCCAGCAGGATGAGGCCGGATGCGGCGGCGCCAGTCCAGTCAAAAGCGTCCCTTCCGCCTTGCCGGTACTGGGCAGAGCCGGCGCCGCGCTCCAACAGCAGCCACGACAAAACCAGAACCAGCCCGCCGGCCGGAACGTTAACGAAGAATACCGACTGCCAGCCCAGCCACGCCACCAGAAAGCCGCCCATGGCCGGCCCGGCAATGGCGCCCAGCCCGACCACGCTAAGATGCATGCCGAGGGCTTTGCCGCGTTCGGCATCGGGGAAAGCGGCCAGCATCATGCCCATCCCGCAGCCCTGCACCATCCCGGCGCCGATGCCTTGCAACACGCGCATGGCAATCAGCGCGCCCAGAGTGGGGGAAAAAGTCGCGCCCAAGGAGCCGGCGATGAAAATCACCGTGCCCAGTATGTACACCCGACGGCGTCCGACGACGTCGCCCAAGCGGCCCATAGGCAGCAGCAGGACGCTGATGACCAAGGCATAAGCGACGACGACCCACTGTACCGATTCCAGAGTAGCGTCAAGGTGCGACTCAATGCCGGGCAGGGCAATAAGTACGCTGCCGTGGTCAACGACGGAGAAGAAGGTGCCGGCGGCGATGGTCCAGAAGTTCCACCACTTGAAAGCCCGGCCGGATGTGATGCGTTGGATCAAATTAAGGCGTGGGATGCGCAGAGTTGCTAGCAGCGGGGATGATTTGAGCGGCGGCTTACTATCATACTCCATAAGGTTGGGTTGTGCGCCGGGTCAGCGCTGCGCGGTCAGGGCAGACGCCGCACTCTCCCCAGGGCGGCGCAGCAGGCCAGGGCCAGAATCAGGCCCAGGACGCCCACTATGGCAATGGCCGTTACCGGAGAGGTAGCGTCGGACAGGGCGCCCACCGCCAGGCTGGCGACGACCAGAAAGCCCCGGTCGAAGCTTTGCAGGCTGGTGAGCCGCCCGCGCAGCCGATCGGGGGCCAGGGTTTGGATCAGTGTGCCGCGGGTAGTGCGGAAGACGGCCTGACTGAAGGCCATAGCCGCAATGACGATGAAGGCCAGCGCCATCCAGTGGGAGTAGGCGAAAAGCAAGCAGGCGATTGAACTGGCTACGGCGGCGCCCAGCACCACCTTGCCTTTGTCGAAAACGAACCCGAAAGAGGCCATGAACAGGGCGGCCAGGAATCCGCCCACGCCGGTAACGGCCAACAGATACCCGCCGACGTTGGCCTCACGCATCAGAACGTCGGTGGTGAACACCGGGAAAAGGAACCAGGCCGGATGCAGGATGATGTTGGGGATTATGGACAACAGCATCATCTGGAAGATGGCGCGTTCTCCACTCCAGATATATTGCAGGCCTTCCACCATGTTCGCCAGCGCATTGCCTCGCTGGCGGGCTTCGCCCGGCCGGTAATACGGCGTTTGCATGGGCCACAGCATCAGCACGTTCGCTAGGTAAAGCCCGGCCTCCATGGTGAAGTTCCAGAAGTAGCCCAGGCCGACAATCAGGATGCCGCCGATGAATGGGCCGAAAATGCGGGTGCCGGTTATGGTCAGCACGTTGGCGGCGAAGGCGTTGCCCAGCATCTCCCGTGGTACGGTGGCGGCGATGAGGGCCTGACGCATGGGTTGGGACACGGAGTGGCAAATGCCGGCCAGAAGCACGTATAGATAAGCGTGCCAGACGGTTACCAGGTCGGACAGCACCAGCAGGGCGAAACTGAAGGCCAGGGCGGCCATGATGATTTGCAGAGTGATCACCAGCTTGCGGCGGTCGAAACGGTCGCTGAGTACGCCGCCCCAGGGGCCGGTAATTAGGCCGGGCAGCGTGTTGATGCCGCCTACGGTAACGACCAGCAGCCCGGCGACGGTGGAACCCTCGGACAGATCGCGCACCAGCCAGCCGACGCTGAGCAGCTGTAGCCACTGGGCGCTGTTGGCAAAGAAGTTGCCACACCACAGCAGCCGGTAGTTGCGATAGGCCAGCCAGGCGTCCAGGGTGTGCAGTCGGGGAATGCGGAACATTGCTACGGGTTTGGATGCAGGGTGTTAGGGTGTGAATTTCTGGAGATGCGGGAATGGCGGTTGGGTTGTTGGGAATGACGATTGCGTAGGGGTTTCAGCGGAGGGCGCGGACGCGGCGCAGCGTGGCCAGGCAACCTACGGACAGGCTGAGGCCGACGGCGCCAATGGCAAGGATAGCCAGAGAAGCGGATGTGAAATCGGCGACGATGCCGACCAGCACGCTGACTGCGATGAGGAAAGAACGCTCGTAGGCCAGCAGGGCCATGGTTCGGGCGCGGAACCGGTCGGGGACAATGGTGAGCACCGCGGCGCCGGCCGTGGTTCGGAAGTATGCCTGGAAGAAGGACATCACGGCCAGCACAGTGAAGGCGGCCCAGAGCCAGGAGCATTGCGAAAACAGCATTGTGCTTAACGAACCCAGTATCGCGGCTCCCAGCAGGATGTACCCGCGACGGAAGGGGAAGCCCCAAGTGGCGATGCACAGGGTGGAAATCAGCCCGCCCACGCCGGTAATCGCCAGCAGATAGCCGCCCATGTCCGCGTGGGCTTGGAGCGTTTCCACGGTGAACAGCGGCAGCAGAAACCACAGCGGATGGAGCACGGTGTTAGGAATGACGGACAGCAGGGCGATTTCCAGAATTTCACGCTGCTCGCGCCAGAGATGGGCCAGCCCGTCGCGAATATCGGCGATGGGCGTAATGCGCGCGCTCGAGCCGGCGGGGTTCTCAGATGCGTAGGGGGTTCGCATCGGAATCAGCATCAGAACCACGCCCAGATACAAAGCGGCTTCCAGCGCGAAATTCCAGAAAAAGCCGATGCTGGCGATGAGAATGCCGCCGACGAAAGGGCCGAAAATGCGAGTGCCGGTGATGGTGAGAGTATTGATAGCGTAGGCGTTAATCATTGCGTCCCGGGGGACGGTGTTGGAAACCAGCACCTGCTGCATTGGCTGGGTGATGGCCAGGCAGCTGCCGGAAACCAGCACGTAGGCGTAAGCGTGCCAGGGCCGAATGTAATCGCTGGCGACGAGGAAAGCGAAGGAGATGGCAAGGAGGCCGGCGATGGATTGGACTCCGATGACCAGCTTACGGCGGTTCAATCGGTCGCCCAGGACGCCGGTCAGTGGGTTCACCACCAGGCCGGGCAGTGTGTTGATGGCGCTGGCCGACAGCACCAGCAGCCCGCCAATAGCCAGCCCCTCCGACAGTTCTTTCACCAGCCAGCCGATGCTCAACAGCTGTAGCCATTGGGCGGTAAAAGCGAAAAAGTTGGCGAACCACAGCAGACGGAAGTCGCGGTAGGCCAGCCACGAGTCAAGGGTGTGCAGCCGGGGGAGATTGATGCCGAAAATGAGCGTACTCGTGAAGCGCCGAGGGTGGCGGGTTAGGGACATCCCATCGCGCCGAGGTCGGCGCGTACGCGGGCTGAAACATAGTGCGCCGGCAGCCGACGGTTGTCAATGGCGGCCTGGCGCTGTGGTATGATTGCAACCGGCTTTTACGCCGATTTATTCGCTCAACTTTACGTCGCGCCGAGGCTGCTTTCCGATGATTGCCACTAACGTCAAAACCGAGACACCGACGATGAAAGGACAGGATTCAGATCGGGCGCTGCTGGCCCATCTGATGCGGCGGGCCGGGTTTGGAGCTACGCCGGCTGAACTGGACAAGTACTGCCGCTGGGGCTACGACGCCACCGTTGAGTGGCTGCTGCATCCCGAAGAACAGCCGGGGCTGGAGGAGGATGTAATCGAGCGGTACTACATTGACTGGAAGGAAAGCCGCAACATAGAGGGCGCGCTGACGGAGACGGTGTACCGAATGAACGGCAACGCCGGCGCGCGTCCTTTGCAGGAGAAAATCGCGCTGTTCTGGCATGGAGTGTTCGCCACCGGGCTGGCCAAGGTGCTGCACGAAAAGACGATGCTCAACCAGATTGATATGCTGCGGCGGTATGGTCTGGGCAGTTTCCGGACGCTGCTGGAGCAGCTGGCCCGGGACCCGGCCATGATTTTCTGGCTGGACAACAACTTCAACCACAAGGACGCCATCAACGAGAACTGGGGGCGGGAGCTGCTGGAGCTGTTCAGCATGGGCGTCGGTATGGACGGGCGGGAGAATTATACGGAGGACGACGTTCAGGAAGCGGCGCGAGCGTTCACGGGCTGGACTATTGACGATGATAATGTGGCGAGCATTCCTTACGGCAAAACGCCCTGGCGGTTCCGCTATGACCCGGCCGACCATGACGACGGCGTAAAGACCTTTTTGGGAGAGACGGGCAAGTTCGGCGGCGATGACATCATCGCAATAATCTGCCGACAGCCGGCTACGGCGCGGTTTATCAGCCGGCATATGTACAACTTTTTCGTAGCCGACGATGTGCAGGTTCCGGCCTGGCAGAACACGCCGCCGGCCGAACCGGAGGCCATCGCTCTGTTGGAGGCCGAGTATTTCCGCTCCGGCTATGACGTTCGCGCGATGCTGCGCGCGCTGTTCACGTCGGATTTCTTCAAGTCGGAAAGGGCGCGGTTCGCTCGCGTGAAAAGCCCGGCGGAGGTAGTGGTGGGCACGCTGCACCTGGTGGGCGATTTGAAGTTCCCGCGGGTAGGCGTGATGGATGCCGCGCTGGAGTGTCGCTATATGAACCAGGACTTGCTCAACCCGCCGTCGGTGGAGGGCTGGCACACGGGCAAGGAGTGGATTGACAGCGGGAGCATGGTGGAACGCATCAATTTCGTGGCCGACGAGCTGGGCAACCCGGCGCATCCCGGCGTCCGCAGCATCGTGGACACGCTGCTGGCGCAGGAGACGGGCCCGGACGCCGGCGGCATCGTGGACGGCTGCCTGGAGCTGCTGGGCTGCGTCTCGCTGCGCGAGGACAACCACGCCGCATTGGTGTCGCAGGCGGCGGAGCTGCTGGAAAACGGGGGCGACACGGAAGCGGTGATTCTCAACGCGCTGCGGATGATTGGCGCGACGCGGGAGTATCAGTTCGCGTAGGGCGCGGGGTTTTTACGGCGACGGACTGGAATGGACGGGACGGAGAGGGAGCGATGACTGCCCCTGTTTTCACGCCGCAGCAAGTCGAGGGCGCCATACTGCACGGACTGCGCGACGACCGTAGGCGGTACGAGCTTGAGCCTGATGAGGCGGCGGAGAAAAACGCCACCTACGCCGGCAATTTAGCTCACTACCGTAGCGTGGCTCAGAAATGCCTCTGGGAAGGCGATTACCTGCAAGCCGCCGAAAAGTCGTGGGGCGTCTACGCGCAGACAGTCAAGGGCATAAGCGCCGCGCACGGCTTCAGGGTATCTACTCACGGCAATCTGGTCAGCGTGGCGCAGTCGCTGAACGCTTTGGCTACCGAGGCTGACCCGGCTGCGGGAACCCAACTGCGGCAGGCTTTCCACGCCGCCAGGAGCCTGCACCAGCATTTTTACGAAAATGACCTGCACGATGATGAAGTAGCGCGGTCGGCGGCGGAAGTGATGGCAGCCGTGGAGTTGATGCAGGCGCTGTTCGGCAAGGAGGAATGAAGATGCAGGATCAATACGTAGGGGACTTCGGGGATTTCGTTAAGTACGCGCTGCTTCGGGCGTTGAGCAAGGGCAGGCGGCTTGGCGTTGCTTGGTATTTGTACCCTCATGAAGAAGGTACGGCGGGGAATAAAGTACAGTACCTTGACGAACCCTGTATCTGGCGACCACTTGACCCGGATTTGTTTGACGGGATGCAAGATATTATCGGTCATTGGCGCGATGATACAGGGCAGCGTGCGGTGTCGGAGGTAGCGAATCGTGATCTTCTGCGACATACGATTTTCGCTGACGAATTGTTGTGTTTCCACCCTCGTTCCGATGATCAGCCCAGACGTGCGGAATGGCGGCACAATTGGTTCGACCGGGTCATAGAACGAGTGAAGGGCTGCGATGTTGTGTTTGCCGACCCCGATAATGGCCTTTGCGATAATGGCAAATTCCATTACGATGGTAGGAATGGCGACTGGAAGAAGATCCCGCTTTGCGAAGCTTTGGATCTGTCGAGTAAGCGATGCGCGGTGATCTATCATCACAACTCGCGACGGGAAGGCGGTCACAGAGAGGAAATAGCGTACTGGATGGGCCGAATACCTGGCTGCACTCATGCCTTTTACTGCCGCCGCTACAGCCCACGAACGTTCTTCATAATCAACCCTGACTCTGAGATTGTTGACAGGTTGGTGGGTTTCGCTGAGTGCTGGCAACCCCACTGCGAACTTATTGTACAAGAGGGATAAAGTGGCATGACAATGGTTGTTGAATATCCGCTTTCGGTTGCCGGGTTTTACCGGTATTGGGATGTGATTGGGCTGCTGTCGGGGGGCGGGCCTGGGTTCAGCGGGCCGGTGGCGGTGGCGCTGGGGCCGGACGGTTTGCTGCACGTGGCAAGCCGCGCCAATCCGAATCAGCCGGAGGCGGTGCGGGTTACTCGCTGCACAATTGACGGCGACTATGTGGGCGAGTTCTGCGGCTGGGGCGAGGCGCCGGGGCAGTTTATCTGGGTAACCGCTATCGCTTTCGGGCCGGACGGGAACCTGTATCTGGCCGATGAAAACACTCATCGCATCAGCGTGTTCACGGCGGAAGGGGAGTTTATCCGCTGTTGGGGTGAATTCGGCGACGGGCCGGGACAGATCAACCGTCCGTCGGGTATGGCGTTTGCGCCGGATGGGACGCTGCTGGTAACGGATTCGTTGAATCACCGGATGCAGCGATTTACTGCCGACGGCGTTGGGCTGGACGTGTGGGGCGGGTTTGGCGACGGGCCGGGTCAGTTCAATATGCCCTGGGGCGTGGCGGTTGACGCGGCCGGGGAGGTGTACGTTGCGGATTGGCGGAATGATCGGGTGCAGAAGTTTGACGCTGGCGGCGGTTTCATCGGCGAATTTGACGGGCGGGACGGCGGCGACGGGTTGGCGCGCCCCAACGGGCTGGCGGTGGATTGCGGCGGGCGTATCTACGTTTGCGACTGGCAGAATGACCGGGTGCAAGTACTGGACGCCGACGGCAAAGTGATAGACACGCTTATCGGCCATTCGGGCACGTCCACGTGGGCGCGGACGTTCCTGGACGCCAACCCGGACATTGAGGAGAAGCTGAATGCGGCGACGCAGAACATTGAATTGAAACGCCGTTTTTACCGTCCGGCGGCGGTAACTGTAAGCGATGACGGGTTGGTGTTCGTGGCCGACTGCTATCGGCATCGGGTGCAGATTTACCGGCGGCTGTGAGCGGGAATTGCAGCTTTTCAGCACAGGAGGATATATGACCAGCAGCAACGGCCAGCGGGCCAATCAGGAAGTCGGCAGCGCTGTGCTCATCGTGATGATGGAGGTTGATGAGGCGGATGATGCGGTGTTCAACAAGTGGTACAACGAGGAGCATCTCCCGGAGCGTATGTCCATACCCGGGTACATCAGCGCGCGGCGGTTTATGCTGGACCCGGAGGACGGGCAGGCCAACAACGTGATGCGCTACCTGTGCATCTGGGAGCTGGAGGACGGCAGCCCGCTGCAATCGGCGTTCTACAAGGAGCAGAACGCCAAGCCGACGCCGACGAAGGATGCAGCCGGGGCGGTGGTGAAGAATCGGGCCCGGGGGCTGTACCGCCAGATTTTCCCATCGGTGGGCGGCTACAGCCACCGGGCGGGTTACACGTATCCGGACGGTACGCGGATTGGGGCGTGAACCTATGGCTTCCCGCATCGGCGGGGATAGTGCCAAGTAGCCAAGTCTGCGCTCAACGGCGGTCTATGGCTTCCCGCATCGGAAGGGATCGGCCTCCGGCATGAATGCGGGTTAGTTGCAGCAGGGAAGCGATGCCGTTCTCCGGTGGCAGTGGCAGCGATGAATTAGGGGAGCGCCGGCGCGGGCCGGCTCTGCCCGGCCGGGGTGGCGGAGATGCTGCCGGTGGGATGCGGGATTCAGGGGTAGCGTAGCCGTCGTTGAAGTTGGGGCGGTGAAGCGTTACGCCGTTGGCGTGGGCGGCGATTTCCGGGCTGCTGACGGGGCCGCAGGGGGGACGGTTGTAGGCGGAGATGGCGGATTAATTTGCCGGCCAGGTCGCGGGCGATCCTGGCCGGCTGGGAAGCGTGGTCTCCGATGGCGTAACCGATGGGGCGACGGTCGTCCGATTGAGTAGATGGGCGGTATCGCGGACAGGTTGCGGCAGTGGAGGTTGGCGGTGTATTCAGGCGTATTCAGCGGCGGCAGGCGCAGTACGCGCTTTGTGCTGTTTTACGCCGGGAGTGGCGTCGGTTAGTTGCAGAGGAGGGCGCTGGCGGCTTGAAGGCCCGTGAGGTTCTGAGCACCGCTTTCAATAGTGGCCCAAGCGTCTTTTTCCGATCCTCCAAGTATTCCGGACAGCGTAGGACATTCGAGGAAGGTGCGCACCAGCTGGCGCTGTTCTTCGGAAGCGGCATTGTAGGCGGCGCCCATGTCTGTCGCTCCGCCGCCCATAGCGCCCAGGAGCATACTTTGCGTGAGCTCCTGGTTTGACTTTTCCAGGGCGTCGAGGCGTTCGGTGAGTTTGGTATTGGCTTCTTCCGCCTTGTCTAATCGGTCCTTCATCAACTCCACGTCGACGAGGTTCTGGGTGGCGGTTTTTTCAACTTGAGCCAGTTTGTCTTCGGCATCGCCGCTTCCGCAGGCGATCGCGCCGGCGGATAGTATGGAGCAGGCGAGGATGGCGGTGAGGGCCCTGAAGATGTGGCGTTTGTTCATTGGGGTGTCTCCTTGAATGTGGTTGCTGGCGGGGACTATAGCAGAAGCGGGAGGGGTTCCGCATAGCGGCGATAGGCGAGTTTGGGGATATTTGGGCAATTCATCTGGTCGGGTGGGAGCCACGACAGAATGTTGGGGCCGATGTTGAGCGGCGACACGGTTCCTCCTGAGCGGGATGCCGGCGTGAGCGGATGCGATGCTGGCCGTTCATTATAGCATCCGACGGGGCGGCTCCTGGGGGGAGGGGCGCGCGGGTGGTGGGGTTGGGCGGTGGTGGTGGGTTGATTGTCTGAATCAGGATTTACCGGATTTTGGGATTTTCAGGATGGGGGGGTTGTTGCTGGGTTGTAATCCGGGCCTGGGGTAGGGGGCGTGGTTGGTGGTGGGCGGTGGTGGATTGGTTGGTGGGCGGTGGTAGAATTGGGGGGATGGGGACGCATTTGGACATCAGCAATCCGGCTTATCGGGCTGCCGCGGAGGCTATTCTGCGGCGGCACGATAATTTTGAGGCAGAGGCGAACATTACCAGCGCGGCGCGGGATTTTTTCATCCTGACGGGGCTGGCTAGAAGCGATGAGATTGTTGAGGAGAATCCGCCATCCGACGAGAGCCGGCGGGCGGTTGACCTTACCGCGCTGGATACTTTCGTGGAGTTTAAGCGGCGGATTGGCACGTCGGGCGGGTTCAATCCGGACCCGGCCAACGTGAAGCAGCTGGACGACTATCTGGAGCAGTCTAAAGAGGCCGGCAAGGGCATCCGTATGGGCATCCTGACGGATGGGAAGCATTGGCTGCTGCGCTGGCCGGAGGCCGGGGCGGCGCGGACGACGCGGCCTTACGGGTTCGTACTGGAATCGGCGGAGCAGTGGCTGCCCCTGTACGAATGGCTGCGGGACAGTGCGTTGCAATCGCCGGAAGGCATAGCGGCAGACCGGGGCAATGTGGCCCAGTACCTGGGGCCGGGAAGTCCGGCTTACCAGCGGGACATTGATACACTGGCCCGCCTGTATGCGGACGCGGCGGATTACGAGACCATCAAGGTGAAGCGGCGGCTGTGGGAGAATCTGCTGAGGGCGGCGTTGGGAGAAATCGCGCAGGAACCGGAGGAGATGGACGACCTGTTCATCCGGCATACCTACCTGAGCCTGGTCATCGGGATGGCGGTGCAGGCGTCTTTCGGGATTGACCTGCGGCAGGCGGCGGAAAACGACCCGTCTGATTTGCTGCAAGGGCGGCGGTTCCGGGACGCTACCGGGCTGAGCGGCATTATTGAGTCGGACTTTTTCGCCTGGCCGGATGAGGTGGGCGGAGAGGGCCTGATAAAAGCGCTGGCCCGGCGCATAGCGCGGTTCGATTGGCCGGAGGCGCCGCCGGACATTGCGGCGGCGCTGTATGAAACGGTCATTCCGCCGGAGGAACGGCGCACGCTGGGCGAATACTACACTCCGGCGTGGCTGGCGCGGGCGATGGCGCGGGAGCTGATTGACGACCCGTTGCATCAGCGGGCGCTGGATCCGGCCTGCGGGTCGGGGACGTTTATCGCGGAGGCGGTGTCGCATTTTCTGGAGGCGGCGGAGGCGGCGCGGTTGGAACCGAAAGAGCTGCTGGATCGTTTGCGCGCGGCGGTAACGGGAATTGACGCGCATCCGGTGGCGGTGCATCTGGCGCGGGCGGCGTGGGTGATGGCGGCGCGGCCGGCCATTGACGCGGCGGCGCGGGCGGGCTACGACGCATCGGGGTCGGCGCCGGTGTATCTGGGCGACGCTTTGCAGCTGCGGTTCAACGCGGGCGATATGTTCGCCGGGCAGGAGGTCAGGATACGGGTTGAGGACGACAACGCGGATTTGGCGTTTCCGATATCGCTGGTGGAGCGGGCGGACACTTTTGACCCGCTGATGAGCCAGGTAGCGGCGGATATTGAGCGTGGGGACGACCCGACGCTGGCGCTGGATGACCACGGGGTTATGGATCCTCACGAGCGGCGGACGCTGACCGACACCATCGCTACGCTGCAACGACTGCACGACGAGGGGCGCAATCACATTTGAACGGGTAGTACTAAAGACAGAACCGGCTCTTCTTCAAGAGCCAGTTCTTGGGTTTCCTTGCCCTTCGCCGGTCCATCCGGCGGCATAGGTATCGTGTATCTGATGGTCGCGCTCCCTGGCCTGACCAGGATTTCCTTGACGAAGGATTGGATAAACGCCTTGGTGTTGGCGATGTCGCAACCGCGCAGGTAGGTGTTCAAGCTCCGGGCATACTTGGCGATGCGCTCGGCATTCTCCGTGATCTTCATCTGCTCCGCCAGCACCCCCCGCGTTTCTGACACCGTGTACTCCAGTTTTTCCTGATGCTCCCGGATTTCACGCATCCGGTCTGACACGTCGGCGTAGGTCAAGGCTTGATTCTCCACCGCGTCCAGCAGCGCCGCACGGCGGCGTTTCACTTCGGCAAGCTCGTGTTCCGCGATTTCCAGCCGTTGTTGCTCTTCGCGGGTTACGTCGTCCACTTCGTCGGCTACCATCTGAACCAATTCCCAGATGTTCTTGTCGGTGAGCACGTTGTCCAGCAGGGTACCAACGATCAGACGGTCGAACTTGCCGGTGTTCAGCCGGGGAGTGTCGCAACTGTCTGCGCCTTGTTCGGTTATCACACCGCACGTGTAGTAGCCGTATTTCAGGTTGGAACCACGCGCGGTCATTGCCCGCTGGTGCTTTTCACACTTGACCAGGCCGCTGAGCACATAGCGGCTGGCTACCCGTCGGGGATGCTGATTCGCCCGTGATTTTGATGCCATCTTTTCCTGCACCTTGTTGAAGTCTTCCGTCGAGACAATCGGCGGGAAGGCGTTGGGAACGCGGTCGATTTCAATGTCTTTATTGGACCGTTTGCCTCTGACATTGGTTCCAGTATAAACCTCGTTGCGCAGCATCCACCGTACAACGCCTTTGCCCCAATCGCTCTTTCTAGGGCTGGGGACGCCTTCGCCGTTCAGCGTCTTGGTGATTTCCAACAAGGTTTTGCCGTCCAGAGCCATGGCGAAGATACGCTTTACTACCTTGGCCTTGGGTTCGTCAATCTCCAGCGTGGGGCGCTTTTTGCCGCGGTCGTCAACGTACGTCCGCTGGTATCCGAAAGGTACGTTGGCGCCCATCCAATAGCCCAGGGAGTGGGCGTAGCGCTGGCCTCTGGTGACGTCTTCGGACAGGTTGCCGATGAAGAACTCGTTGACGCCGTCAATCAAGAATTCCATCAAGCGGCCGGCTGGCGTGGACTCGCTGGGTTCAGTGATGGACGTGAGCTTGATTTTGTGCTCGCGGAGTACGCCTTTGTAGCGAACGGCGTGCTCCAGCCGCCGGGAGAACCGGGAGAAGTTCCATACCAAGATTTCACGAAAGGGTGGATTGCCGCCGGAGGCTTCCCTGATCATCTTGGTGAACTGGGGCCTGTCGGCTCGGCTTCCGCTGATGGCCTCATCGGTGTAAGTTCGGGTCACTACACAGTTGTTGCGGTCGGCGTACTCCTGCATCTTGGCCAGCTGGGCGCCGATGGACAGCTCGACGTCCTGATTTTCACTGGACACCCTGGCGTATAGGGCCACCGGCGTTGGTTCCGTCATTTCTTTCATGGCGTTCCTCACTTAAGGTGCTAGCGTACTTCCGGCGGATTTACGATAGGTCTGACGGCGCGGTTCCGGTCAGCTCGTAGGCTCGGTTGATGAAAGTGTGCACCGCCAGGTTTATCTCTTGGCGAAACGCTGCCTGATCCAGCTCACTCATGCGAAAGGTGGTTCCGCTGTACCGGTAGAAGGCCGCGTACAACGTTAGCCAGTTGTCGTACCCACTGGGATGTGCGAGGTCATCGAACGTCGTGTACGCCATCAAAAGGCGCAATTGCGCGCTGGCCAGCGATTGCGTTTCCGCCGAGTCGGCAAGGGTGAGCCGCGCCAAATCCGCCAAGTCGTGGACCCGACCGTATTCAATATCGGCTGCCGACATCCACGCTTTCAGAGCGTTCTCTACCGCCTGCTGCGCGTGAAAGCCGTAGTCCTCCTGTGGAAAATCGCCCGCTTCCATCATCCTGTTAAAGGTGCTGATCTGCCGGTAAGCGGCTTGCAGCCTTTCCTTCACGTCAGGCCAAGATGCTGGGTATCCGTCATCGTGCTGACTGTTGGACGCTAGCTCTTGGTCGTTCATGATGATTCCCTCTTTGGCGGCTTGGCCCGCCACGTGGTTTCTGGCCCGCCGCGCGTACTCAAAACTTTCTCTTTTCATTGGCACCACGTCGATGCCCAGGCGCGGCGGGTGTGCCTCAAAGTAGGCTTTGGCAGCGTTGCGGGCAGTTGTCATTGCGGTGAGCGCGCTGCCGTTAGCCACTACCATCAAGTCAACGTCCGAGTCTGGACGGTTGTCTCCACGGGCACGGGACCCGAACAGTATCACGGTGTCGGGCGCTACGGCGTCCTGCGCCGCCTTGGCCACCGCCAATCCTACGGCGTCCGGGTTGCCTTGATGATGCGTTGCGCGAGCCATTGGTGTCTCCGGCGTCGGCTTGAAACAGGTTGCTACAGCAGTTGCTTGCCGGCGAAGGTCTGGTAGATTTCCACTACAAACCGCTTGGCTTCCATCGGCAGGGGCTCTTCCGGCTTGGCGTAGGCTTTCAGCCTGGGGTCGTCCAGCAGGAAGCGATAGCTGCGCTCCACGTCGTCGTTGTCGTATTCCGGGTTCAGGTGTTCGTCCTTGACCAAGCCGGCTTGCCAGAGCAGGTTGCGGGCGTTGACGCCATAGTAGGCGGCCAGGCGGGTCAACGTCTTGACGCCTGGCCTGCTGGCGCCGGTTTCCAGACGGCTGATGTACCCGTTGCGGATGCCGGTGTCGTTTTCGACCTTGCGCAGAGTTCGTTCGCCCCGCAACCGGCGCAGTACGTTTCCGATGTTGGGAGTGTGCTCGGCAACGGCCGCGGCGTCGCCGTTTTCGCGTCGGTTTTCCGGCATTGTGCCTTTACCTCCTTGCTGGGGTTTGCTATATTCTAATGCGGCATTTTACATCGTCTGCATTGACGGCCCGGTTCGTCCGGTGATGGTTCCGACGGCGGCGTAGCGCAACGGAATAGTGCAATCAGTGTAGCACGCGGAGCGGGATACGATGCAATTCTTCGGGGTCGGAAAAGGCGACTATGCGGACGAGGCGAGGGAAAAGGTACGCAGACAGGGCTTTTCCTGCATGGCGAAGGTGATCAGGGCGGCGATGGCAGCGGACCATGTGGCGGAGAACCCGCTGGCTACGAGTGTCTGGGCTGAGGCTGTCGCGGAACCGTTGCACTGCACCGTTCATAGCGCAGGCTGCTACGGTAACGACCACTACACCGAGGCCGGCGCTGACCTGATGCGCCAGTTGGAAAGAGGCGTACCCCTGCGAGTGGACAACGGAAAAGATTACTATGTTGAGTGGTTGCCGATTGGGAAAGTGCTTGTTCCCAGGTTTCGCTTCAAGGAACCGCAGGTGGCTTAGGAATGGGCTATGGGTTCGGGTAGCGTTCCGTTTTAGGGCCTGAGATCACGTAATGGAGTAGCCCGCGTAGCCGCGCCACCATTCTCCCCACACCGAAGGCCGCGGGTAACTGCGGCCTTTTCCTTGCGGCCGCGGATCCGTCAAACTCATTATGCCAACGCCGGATCCGTCCGCGCTATGGCTTGGTGTCATCAAATTTTCCCGTATTCTCGTTTGTGGTCGGTTTCTTTTTTTGGGAAAATTGACGGTACGGAGTTCAGGCGTCAAGCACCCTGTTCAGAGAACAGAAGAGTTTCTCAAAGTTGTCGAGTGCTATTGCTGTTCCTGAATGTTCTGCGAACTGGCTTGCGTTCTCCAGCAAGTGTAAAGCGGGGCTGAGGTGGTCAAATTCGCGGCCTTCGGTGGCTACCGTCCGGAAGTGGGTTTTGGTCGCTTCCTCTACTCTGCCGGTGTTTCCGTTGGGCTGTTCTTCGGGGAGTTTCTTATCCTTTTTGAGGCAGAAGCATCTGTTAATGACCTCACGGTACAGATTCCAGCCGAGCAGGTCTTCGGTGTCTGCTTCCGGTTTCCCAGCGAATTGAGGCGCTGTAAAGACACGGTCGTCGGACAGCATTTTGTGCTGTTCCAGTTCTTTGACATGTCTTTTGTCGCCTTCGTGGTAATCCGTCAAGATGTAGACATTGAGATGGTTGCTGGCGAACAAGGAGACGAACGCACCAATCTTGGTTATTCCTCCTGCGGGCACGATGGTCCAGCGGTCATCCAGTTTGGTTCGGCCTTTCGCTGCCAGTTGCTGCGATGCCCATTGGAGGTAGACCAAGTCTGATGGACCTTCCACCAAGAGGCAGTTCTCTCCGATGAATAGTGACTGGGTGATGTCGTAGCCCAGTGCGGCCCGGAGCGGGAACAGGGTCGCACTGTCGGTGCTCAACACCTTGTCGCCCACTTTGGTTCCAAGCGTTGTACCGTCACTGCTGGTTACGTCTTCGACCGTTCTTACGCTCATGAGATCGGCGGTACCTACCATGAAGGGCGAGTGGGTGGTGTAAATCACTTGGTGTTTCGGGATTAGCTCATTGCGTATGTACCGAAGCAGGTCGGCCTGCGCTGCCGCATGTAAGCTGAGACCCGGTTCGTCAAGCAAGATGACGAGGTTGGAGCCGTGGGTTTTCTCCATCTGGTAGAACCACACCAAGAAGGAGAAGAACCAAATGAAGCCGGCACTCCTGGCGCCAAATTGCGTAGACACTTGGTGCCTGTTGTTGCGCACTCGGAGTTCCACTACTTCTCCAGCGTCGTAAGGGGGTATGTCGTTGGGCCTGGCGTGATAGCACTGAACTGCGACTTGTAGGTGGTGGTTCTGAGACCAGTACTGGAATACTTTGGCATTGATCCTGTTTGAGACTGCTTCTAATTTTGCCGTTAGTGCTTCTGATTGCTCTGTATCCTTCAGATCTTGAATGCTGGTTCCTGCTAATCCTAGCAGAGCATCGAAGTATTTGTGCTTTTCGGCGTCCTCGGCTCCGTAGTTACCGTTGATGGCTTGGTCGACGGACACCTTGCCGGGAAGGGTTCCGTAGTTCGGGAAATACAGGAATTTAGGGACCCGTTCGGCGAGAACATTGCGTGCTGTTTGTTCTGGGTCTTCATTAGGCGTTCCGTCTTCGTTTTTGCTGGAGCGTATATGTTCCACGATTTTTTTCGTTTCAGTGATTTGCACGTCTAATGCTTGCACGTTGTCGTACCCGCGTGAGACTGTGATGATGGGGTCTCCTACGGCGCCTTTGCCAAGGGTTTCCTCCACTTCGGCGATGTCTACACCGGATAGTTCCCATTTGGTAGTCAGCACCGGGTCGTCGTACTCGCGCTGGGAGCTGTACCGCTTCCGAGGATATTCGAGCAGCGGGTTATAGTTTTGTTCCGATGCTCCTTCTACAGGATTGAGTCGGCGCAGTGCTTCCATCAGCGCGGTTTTCCCTGACTCGTTCTTGCCGGCGAGGCAGGTAAGGTCCCGCACTGAAAATTCGCCTGAATCGTCTACCGATTTGTAGTTTTGCACACGTACGCTTATCAATTTCATGGTGTCTCCTTGGGTTTGTATAGGATCCAAGTTTCTGATTGGGTGTCGGCTTTCCTGGGTGGAATTCGCTATAATTCCTTTTGTTGCTTTAGTCTGTATTCATCAACAGCCCACAGGGGGGGCCTTTTTTAGGGCTATGATGCTCTGTACCGCTTCCGGTAATTCGCGAGCCAGTACTGGCTTGTCGAGAGAACGGTGCTCATGGGCGTACCATGCGGCTCCGCCAAATTCAGTCAGATAGATGTATTGTTCTCCCGGTACAGGAGAGCCGAATTGATCTCTCATTAGTTCGACCAGTTTGCGGAGGTTGTGTCCGTCGTTGCCACTAGCGGGGTACTCGATCCCGTGGGATCCCAATACCGCTTTGTAGGAGCATTCCAGCGACCTTTGCGCCATATAGCCGAAGTTTCTGTCGCTGGTGTGAACCATGCCGTTGTCGTCCATTTGGTGTTGCAAGTCTTTGACGCTATCCATCGCTTCGTCAAGACGGTCCTGGACATCTTGCCAGTCTATGTAGTTTTCTTCTTCCTCGGCGTCATAGGCGTATTCATTTCCGTAGCCTGTGTTTTCTCCTGGCATTGCTGGTACTCCGTCCTTTGCAATCCGGTGGGGCAAGCTGTTCAGCATCGGGCGTTTCTTGTGGAATTCTTCGGGCGTCATGCAGCCGATGTCCACTCCGCCGGCTTCCGGTATGGCCATCTTTTGGGCGATTGAAGCTATTTCTTCAAGCTGGCGCATGGTTCTCTCTGGCGGCGGATTATCGCTGATGAGGAGGATGTCCACGTCTGAGTCCAGCCGATGGTCGCCACGGGCCCGGGAGCCGAACAAGATAGCTGCCTCTGCTCCGGCGACTTCACGTAATGCGCTGGCTATTCTGAGGGCTCTGGGGTCGCAGAGATCTCGTCTTTCTGCTAATGAATAGCGTTGTGCTTGATGCTTCTTTGTGGAATTGCCAGTGGCATAGCTGGGGCACTTATTTAACAGGCTTGTTCTGTTGTTATCCGGGTGTGAACCTTCTTTGTGCCCGGCAGGTGTCGAAGTGGTCATGGCAGTCATGGTTTCATCCTTTTTCTCAGTGGTCCCGTATGGAGGTGGCGGAGCACGAGCTGCCACTCAGCGGTCATCTGACGGGTGCGATAGCCGCGTAGCTGTAATTCCCTTTCCAAATGATAGCACAGCTGCGCCGGCTTGTGTAATCCCCCAGCGGCGGAATAGCGACGAAGTTTTTTCTCACAGCCGTGTCTCTGCCCTCCTTGCTGAGTGGTCGCAGCCCCGGCCCAATTACGTCGGCTCGTAGCCGACTACTGCATGGGTTTTCACGCCGGTTCGACTCGTTTTCGCCGTTGGCCGCTTCCGTGCTGTCCCCTGACTGTTCGGTAGTTTGCCTACACGCGGCCGCCGGCGCTACTCGTCCTCATACGAGAAAATTGCGAAACTCTGAGATCGCATGAGCGGCTACGGAATACGTTCATATTAACGACGATTTCCGTTCATCGGCATGGCGGCATTTCCGCTGCGGCTTTGCGTTTATCGGGACGCCGGCGATGTACCAATTCGATGATGCGGAACCCTGCGTTGCTGAAGGTGTTCGGCCTGTCAGTTTCCCGGTTGATACGGGGGCTGTGGCGCCTCGCGTTGACTTCAAGTACTCCATTCCGTTGCGGCTGCGTCTTGACTGCTTGCGATACGGCGGGCGCGTCTCTTGCGTTCCGGCAATCTTCATTCGGGCAGAATTTGTGCTCCTAAAGCGGGCCGTGCTTGGCTTTCAGCGCGCGCAAACTTCGTTCAACATCTTTGGGGAGTTGCTTTGACAATAGCGTGTCGACCACTTCGTGAGCAGATAGCCACCACAATGGTTCTGAAGCAAAGTGCTCTATACGTATTAGGAAGCGTGCTACTTCGGTAGGGTAGCGATTTGCCAAATCGCTCTTTCTGATGAGGTTCAGCGGAACGGTGTCCGACATGGAGAAGTCGTCATTGATCGTTGAGAGCATCTGTATTGCCAGGTCCACCGCTTCCGGGAACGCTCCCGGCAGGCATGGTGGCCAGGCCAACATGTAATCTACTTCTCCTGCATCAAGTCCAACAGGTACGCCCTTCAACCGATTGCGCCAATAATCCTTGAGCCAACCGTTCCACCATTCCAGCTGTACAGTTTCGTCCAGTTTTTCTAATCTAATCCAGATTTCTTGCGCAAATTGGCATTTTGCCTTCGGGCCTGCGTGGTTGACAAACTCGGTTATCAGCTTGTCGTTGGCGTCTTGGATGATCAGGCGTATCTCCTCAACGTAGAAGTGAGTGAAGCGTTCTATCATACGGTCATCAAATGTGTTGACAGCCTTCGGGAGCGCTTTGATCATGCTTGCGCGTATGTGCTTGGCGGTCAGTGGGGACAACCGCCCCCAGACTAAAAAGCCGTCCCAAGCGCACTGGAAGTCTTCATGCGCAGCGTCGAAGAAGGGCAGCAGTCTATCCAGCGTCCACGTCTCATCGACAGCAAGAAAGAAATGGAGGTGGCCGGCAAGCACGGTGCGACCAAATTGTCCGCTAATCCCTGATTGGCTGACTATGTCGTCTAACGCACTCCGGTATGTGCCGTTGAGGGCTTGCGAGTCGGGGTTCTGCCGCTTCCACAGCCTGATGCTGTTGATCCAAAACAGGGCCAGTTGGCCGGATGCGTGGTTGATAGCTCTGTCCAGCCAGCTAACGTACTGCGGGCTTCCGCCCGCGTATATCGTGATGGCAGGACGTTCCTGCTCGGCAACGTGTTGGCGTAGCGCGGTGGCTATTTGATTGGCTTGTTCTAGCCACTCTATTGGGTCTGTGTCTTTGGCGTTTTGCGCCAGGTTGCGTAGAGCATTGGCGATTTCATGCGGGTAATGATGGTGCATCTTTCCGACCGACAGGTGCGATAGCAGTCGTTCCGCATTGTCTTCATCGATCTCTTCCGTCGCCCAAGCGTTAATCAGGCTGCGCCACAATTCTGAATCCCACGTTCCGGATTCTGCTAAGGCGTCGGCCAGGTTGAGACCCCAACTTAGATTTTCTTGGGCCGCTTTGCTGACTGCGGTCAGTATATCCCCACGCTCATGCGGTTCTGCCGTTTGTAGTGCCTCTAACAGGTTTGGCAAGGCTTCTGCCGCAGATTTTTCCAACAGTGTTTCGGCAATCCCTACCCAAGGACTTGCGTGTGTCCAGAGGTTAGGGCCAGGGTGTTCTGTGGGAGCGAATTCCGGGTACTGTCCCCACACGCCGTCCAGTGCTGCTTTGGCTATTGCACAGTCCGGCGCAGCAGTAGTCAACCCATGGAACCAACTGAAATGGTGGTATGCCGACCGGCGGCGCTTCGGCGAAAGAGGGTGGTAGTAGCCTGTTTCAGGCACTTGGTATTCGGAAATCGCTGTAATGAGGGCCGTGCGCTGATGAGCTCCTGTTTGCGGATATGCGGCGGCAGCGGTTCGGAATATCTCGTGTTGGGCCTCGGCTTCATTCACGTCGTAACGTTGCAGCAGCCACGCGATTTTATCGTCGGCGGACAGGTCTCGACGGGCCGACACAGCATGAATTGCCAATCTCCGCAACAGAGGAGCAGTAGAACCTACGAAGCGGTCGCACCAATTGCTAATGTATCTCGGATCGTTCGCCGCCATCCATTCCAAACAGTCGCGGGCTACGTTAATCAAAGCATCGATACCGCTGCTGCATTTAGGGTATTCGTCCTGCGAATGCAGTTCGATAGCCGTCCGTCTGTAACTGTCCGTTCCGTAATGGCCTTCTGCATACCCCCAAGTTTGCATCAATGCGTGGCGTTCTTCCAGTCGCATCGTAGTACGCTCAAGCAACGAGTAGGCGACCTCTGGCAAGTGAGGTTGGAGACAATTTTGCCAGAGGATCTGCATATTATATTGATTCATTAAATCCCGCTGGCCTGAGTATGTCTGTTCTGCACTACTATAGCGTACTGGATTTTGCCTCGCCGTTATTGCATCGTAGACCAGCAATAGGCTTTGGAGCGCGCCGTGGTCGGCGCAGGCTTCGGCCAATCTGTGTAACCTCATGTCTACATGGAGAGAGTGGCTGTATGGCGGGACCGAAATCATCAGGAAATGAACCCATTTGGTGAGGGTCGACGCATCCAATTCTGCGTCGTTTTTTTGGCTTAGGCAATGACATAACGAGACCCACAGCCAAGGGTTTACCATCTCTGAGTGTCGCTCAATCAGGGAGAATACTCTGTCGAAGTATCGGATTGCGAAATTGCGGGTGAGCCAGAACGAGAGTTGCCGGTCTGTTTGGTTCAGCTTTTCTTCGCGAAACAAAGCGTCCAAGCGCTTTCGGCGTTCCAGCCAATCAAGCCATTCAGGCAATGTCGCTGCTTCAACGAAAAAGCGTGTAAGGTCTGGATGCGCCAAGGCTTGCTCGATGACGTAGGAACTTTCGTCGTCAATGGGCGGATGTCCGCCTGCTATTGCGCTTATCTCTTGCTGCCAGTCCAGGATGTCCCACCTTGCGTAGTCAGCAAGGCCCTTTATCGCGGCGTTTAACCCGCGGAAGTCGTTAGCGTTTTCCTGGTGGAACACTATTGGCTGTATACCTAATCGTCGCCACCGTTCCGGCTGGTCGCTATGATCATCGATCATAGCGAAAAGTGCAGCGTCCGGCGGCAGCGCCGGCGTCAGGTAGGTCATTATGGTGTCGCTGTGGCTGTAGCCTACGAACAACACCGTATAGTTTGTGAAGAGGTCGACCAGGAACCGCCGCGCCCAGCCGTCCGATTCGGTCAAGTAAGCGCGTCCGAAGTCACGATGTGTGAGAACCATTTCCTCCGGCTTTGCTACTGAGCCGTGAAGGTGTGCGATACCCTGAAAGCGATTGCCCAGCGGCAATGCCGGTCCCTGGAAAAGTTGGGGATCTGAGTGAAACAGCGCGGCGGCAGACTGCTCAAACAGCCGGTCAAAGTTGGTGGTGACTATTCGCACATCGTCCGACGCGCGATACAGCCGGAGCAGGTTGCGGTGTAGTTCCGTTGGTTTGGACGCATCCGGTTGCAGAACATCAGCGGCGATACGGTGCACATCTGTGCCGCGGTCTTTCAGACGCCCCAGGAACCTATCTTCAGGTTCGTCGTTTCCGATGAACTGTCCTGTGCCATCGGCTACCTTCTCCGCCAGCCGGCGGAAGCTTGGCAGATGAGCCGGCGCGCCCATTGATACGCCGGCGCCGGCGAAAACCACCAGGCGGCCGTCCCGCAAGGCGTTCAGCAGTTGTTCAGGGAAGTCGACGCCGGCTATTTTCATGGAGCGCTCCTACGCAGGTTAGATGTGGTGTACTGACCTGCGACGATGGCCGCTACCCTATGTTCAGCACCTTCATGTGCTCGACGCCGGTTCGGTCGACGACCTTTACGGCCACTTTGCCGCCTGCCGCCGGTGTTTTGAAAGGCAGTGTGCGGCTGCTCCGCATTCGCTGCCACTTCCCATCGTCAATCTCTCTGCGGAAGGCGTCGCGGATTTGCTTAAGTCTGCGGTCTGCCTGCTGGCCTTGCAAGGTTAGGTTCAGCAAGCAAACCTTGAAAGATTCCTGGTCGTATGCCGTGTCGGTCATGATGGCCGCGATGCTCCGGTCGCCGGTAGGTTCCACCTGGCCGGTGGCAGGGTTGTAGGTGGTCAATCCGCGTACCTCGATACTGATTTTGTTTTCGGGTTCATTGTGTACCACCAAGTCGGGTTCGCTGATTACCACAAAAGCGTTGTCGTCGCGCTTGTGTTGCAGGTCGGGAATCATCAGGTCGCGGTTGGCCATTACTTCGAGGATGGTTACGGTGCCTTGCGACCGTTCCAGAGAACTAGCATCGCCCTCGTGCCCGAAACCTACGATGCAGGCGTAGGGAACGCGACGATGGCGGGCCGCGACGCTCAAGTTGCGTTTCTGGAAAGGGCCGGCTACCTCGTCTTCCCGACAGATGTAGAAAACGGCGTCTTTGGCCGCGCCGTCTTCGCCGGTGATTTGCCCGGTGTGAGTAACGTCGGGGATTTCCACCGTGGACTCCAGGTCTGACACCCGATAGGTTCTGCCGGGGTTCCCGTCGGAGCCGGGTATCTTGATGCCGCTGGTCAGCAGCGCTTCTTCCATATTGCGCATCGTTTCCAGGCTGCCGGCGTCGGCGATGCCGTACTGTCCATCGCCGGCGTCGCCACAGTTGGGCTGTATTGCGCTGAACGGCAGGTCGGATTCCACCGTGAACGCGGAGCTGACGCGATGCTTGCCCTGCTCCAACTCCGGGCGGTCGGGGTGATAAATTACGTCGTCGGGCGTGAAACCGTAGGCCAGCGTGGCGGCGGATACCCGCAATTGGCGTTCCAGGACGAAACCCTGCGCCGGGTCGTTCCGGTAGTGAGCCTTGGACTGGAAGGCTGCCCTCCGGTCGGCAGGCAGCAACTCCTGATGCAATTCGTGCTCACGGCGGTGGCCTTTGGCGGAATCCTGCAACAGGTGGTAGGGGTGGATTGCGGTAGCGATGCGCTCGCGGGCGATGGCTACGGATACCGCTGAAGAGTCAATGGCAATCCAGCGACGCCCCCAGCGTTCCGCCATTAGCGGCATGGCTCCGGAGCCGCACGTGGGATCAAGCACCAGATCGCCTGGGTCGGTGGTCATCAACAGGATACGTTGCAGCACGGCGGGCGGTGTTTCTACAATGTAGCGCTTGTCGTTTATCCGGCCGGCGTTTGTCCACATTGCGTTGAGCGCAGGGCCGGCGACTTCTTCCTCGTAGGTTTTCCACGTGATATTTTGTCCTGCGATTAGTCTTCCTTGCTGTGCAATGGCGTGTAAGCCGCGTAGGCTTACACGCCATTGCTTACCCGTGGGGCACGGGTAAGCATTGGCGCTGCATTTGTCTCCGCATTTCTTGCCCAGCGGGCATAGGCTATTGGCTCTGTCGCAGGAAGGATCGCACACATGAGAATCCCATGCTGAAGAGTGCGGCGCGCAGGGTTTGCCATCCATGTGTAGATAGAACGTTTGGCTTCGGCCTGTTTCACTACTATGGTCGGAATAGCATGGCGCCGCTATGTACAGCCTTCCTGTACTGGGGATGGTGTCTGGGTTTTGGAATTCCCCCTTCGTAATGTTCCGTACATCTCCTGTTTCTGTCTCGTACTTAGCCCGATGTCCCCAAAGGTTTAGTAACTCAGTCCGGTTAGCTATAGGGGTACGTAGTTGGTGATATTTAGCGTTTGGTTTGCTTTTCGCAAACCAAACTAGCCAATTGCCTACCTCTGGTAAGGTGCCTGTGCTGGGATTCGTAGTGGTTCGGTACGGAATTGTCGCCACGTGGTTTTCGTGTCCGAAGACTTCGCTCATCAGCACGGCAACGTAATGCAGGTTGTCGGGGCCGATTTGCATTACGAAGCTGCCGCTGTCCTTGAGCAGTTCCCGCCCGTGAATCAGCTGCACTCGCAGCTGGTCTAAATATGAGTGGACTCCGTCCCGATAGGAGTCGCGAAACGCTTTGACCTGCCGCACGTCGGAGGGGATATCTTGCCATTGGTCTCCCGTATTGGTATCGTCAATCAGCCCTTGGAAGTTGGAGCGGAAGTTGATGTTGTAGGGTGGGTCCATGTAAATGAGGTCAACTTGGCCGGCCATGGGTTCGTCGTTCAGCAGGGACGCCATGGCGCGCTGTCCGGCGCTTTTGATGAGGCGGTTGGACCAGTTGCCGCCGTCGTGGATATAGGGCTCGTAGTGGGCGCCTTCGGGCAGGTTGTTGAAGTCGTGGAACCAGTTGGCCTGGGTTCCGTTGAGTTCTTTGAGCAAGCCGGACATGAACTCGGCCGGCGAAACTTTGTCGTGGATGCAGAGACGGCCGTAGCGTCCGCTGTCGGCGTCCGGGTTGCGGCGCCAGCTGAGGGTAGGCCAGTTGGATTGCGGTTCGGTCAGCCGGTATTCCGTTTCGGCCAGCTGCTCTTCCGCCAGGTTCAGCGCGGTTTCCTGCGTAGCCAGGGCAACGCGGGAAGCGCTTTCGTAACGGTATTGGTCAAGGGGGCGGTTTTCCGAGTGTGCCATGTTGGTGCCTCTAGGGTGGCGTTGTGGGACGGTGTTGTTGGATAGCGGTGGCAAGGGCGGCAAAGAGGTAGTTTTCCGTTGGTTCTTGGTCAATGTACAGGTATGCCCAAGGTCCGGCCCTGCTGTATTCAGGATGCGCGTTGACGGCTGGGAGCCAGTATTGCGTAGTCCAACGCTGCTTGTCGGCGTCGGTTTCGCGCACCAGTCCTTTGACCTCGATGACTATGTGCAGCTCGCTCCCATCCGGCAGCGCCGCTACGGCGATCAGGTCCGGTTCATAGTTGCGGGGCATACCGTCGTAGCGGTAAGGTATTGTCCAGCCCAACCGCTCGTTGCGAATCCAGCGTTTGATGGACGGGTGCCGGTCCAACACCTCGGCGACGGCGGCTTCCCAGTCGGAATCGCAAACGGCAACGTTGACCTCCGACTTCTGCGTTTCGTGCTTGTAGGCTCGGTTGCTCTGATAGGGTTGCAGGCGGCGGGAATCCAGCCATGCGGGGTCGCCGGCCACGACGGTAACAGGGTTGGCATCGGCATCCCCAGTGGTCACGTCAGCATATTTCAGTAGCCACTGCGCGACGCAGTCAGGCTCTTTGGTGTAGCGGTTAGGCCAACGGTCATACTGCTTCGGCCCGTTCAGCTTGCCCTGCTGCTGCGCTTCCTGGATGGCGGCCAGCGCTTGCTGGAACAGGCGGCCTCTACTCAACGTAGCGTCGTTTTTGTGGTCAAGTTCGGTGAGCGCGTCAACAACGGACTTGGCGACGAGGTACTGGAACTCCTGCCGAGTGTTTGGCTGTTCGTAAAGTGGGTTTTGCTCGCCGGCCGGCGCGCCGGGCACACTGTGGATGCACACGGCCAGCTTATGGTCCGGCGCTTCGTAGGCTGCCACATTAGACCAGTCGACCGGCGGCAGCAGCGACAGCGGGCTGCGGCCTTGGGGCCGGTGGTAGTCCACCACGTTAGGCCAACGGATTTTCAAGTCTGCGCGCTCCTCCACAACATGGACATCGTAGTGCGGAGGCGGAGGAGGCGGTGTCGGGCCGGTTGGACGTTGCCTCCCACGCCCAAGGTTCTCAAAGGGAATACCCAGAATGTCGGCGTATTCGGGGTAGAGGTAGCCTTCCGGGTCGGTGTCGTAGGCGACGCGGCGGAGGGCGCGCCCTGATACCTGCTCGCAAATCAGCTGAGTGCCGAACCGGCGGAAGCCGACTATATGGGTAACGGTGCGCGCGTCCCAGCCTTCAGTGAGCATATTCACTGACACGACGCAGCGCACTCGTTCGCCGGGTTGTCCCGTTTTGCCGACGGTATTCAGCACCGTGCGGAGCACATCCTCGTCCGAAGCCTGCGGGAAAGGTAGGTTGGCAGCGGTAACGGCGGCGGGGTACAGACGACGGTAGGTTGCGGCCTGTCGTTTCAGGTATTGCTGGGCTTCGCCGGTTTCTTTAGCGTCAGGATTGTCCAGCTTGGAGTGGACCAGGATGGTGCGGGGGTATTCGTAGTATTCGTTGGCGTTCACTGCGATGTTGGACAGTTCATTGCCCAAACGGCTTGAGTGCAGAACCCCGTTGTTTTCCCAGCCGGCGATGTAGTCAAAGACACGGTTGGCGTTTTTGACGTTGTTGACGATTACGGCCAAAGCTGGCGGAACGTTCCGCTGCTGCCAGTTAGCGTTTTGCCGTACCGACTGCCAGTTCCGGTACATCATATACAAGGCGATTTTCAGGTCTCTGTTGTCGCTGGCGCTGTCCTCACGGGTCAGGTTCTTGCCGTCTTCGGTGTTAGCGTAGATGCTGCGCGCCAGTTCATCGTTCCATTCGTCAGGGCGGTTGCCATCGTCGGGCAGGCGCATAATCTTGACGATGCCGGCTTCTTCGGCTTCTTGCAAACCGTACTGCGAGACAATCCACGGGAACAGCGAGGAGTTGCGAGCTTCAATGAATGACGGAGTAGCTGACAAGTCCCGCACCGGCCCGTGGAGCAGATTATGGTCTCTGAGCATCCGCAGGGCGTTGAACCAGATGAACTTAGCGGCGCTGCCCTTGCCTTTGGATTCGGGCGCTCCTTGATGGCAGTGGTGAGCCTCGTCGTTAAAAACCACCATCGGGCCGGCGCCTTGTCCGAGGATGCGGTTGATTACCTGCTGCTCGGTTTCGGTGTTGTCGGCTTTGCGGGCCAGGGCTTTGGCCCGCAAAGCCATCTGCCCGTCCGGGTCTTGGGGGATAAACTTGTGGTAGTTGACTACCTTGAGCCGGATATGGCGCAGAGCATCTGCGTATTTCGTTGGGGTCAAGTGTAAGTGCGGGTTGAGGTATTCGGTGGTCTGGTCAGGCTGGCCGTGCTTCATATATTGGAGCCCCGCTTCCAGCCGTTCCTGCACTGTGATGCCCGGTGTGATGGCAAGGAAGCGGTTGGTGAACCTTCGGTCAGCCGGATACTCCCGGTGGTTGCAGGTCTGCCAGAGGATGATCGCAGCCATTACGGCGGTCTTGCCGGTTCCGGTGGCCATCTGGTGGCAGATGCGGGGGATGCCGTCGTTGATGACGCCATTAATCTTGTCCAACTCTTTGAGGATTGCTTGGCCGGCTTGTGTCTCGGGGGCGATTTCTACCAGCCAGATGGCGGTTAGGATGGCTTCCTTCTGGGCGAAGTAGAGGCCGCCTTTGTCGGGGCTGTACCAATGTCCGATGAGTTCGCGGGTAACGCTAGTGGCTCCGACGTAGCCCTGGCTCTGCCAAGCGGAGACTTCCCGTCGTATGTCGTTCACCATCTCCAGATGCGGCAGCAGATCGGTGAGGTCCCCCATTGCCTGTAAAGAGTTGCGCGCTTCCAGGCCCAGCCCCCTGGTAGTGGGGAGGCGGCCTGTGGCAGGGTAACGTCCAGGACGTTGCGGAGCGTTGGCGATTCCCCCATCACTCTTACGTTGCCAATGCCACTCCGGTGGGTCATAGGGACGGTTGATGATTGGGCTGGCGTGTGTCGCGGTCGTCATGATCACTCCGAGGGCTTGGTTGCTCGAATTCGGATCCCTGGCAGGGATGTGCCGCCTCCGCTCGAGTGGTTTTGGTTCTGGAGGCCTTAGCCACAGCATACCGGCGCGGTGTCTGCGCGGGTGCTATCGTGGATTGCTCCGAGGTCTGTCCTCGGGATAGCCGGTATCAAAACGCGGGCTAGCGCTCCGCTGAGCGTGCGCTTGCCGTCAGCGTAAATCGGAGTCGTCGGTTCCGCAGAGTTCATGGGCTCGGTTGACGAAGGTGCGTGTTGGCGACACGATTTGCTGCCCGAACTCCTCCTTGATGTTCATTCACTCCCTGATCTGCAATTTTGCACAGGGAGGCGGATTTGTCAACGGGCTTTTAGGCTGGCCAACGCCGTGACCGGATAGGTCAGCAGGGATACGGCCACGTGCAACGCAACTTGCGGATATTCAGGCAACGTTGGGCGTTCTATAGGCGGCTGTGCTTGGTGCTCAATGGGGCAGCGTGGCTCTGGGACTTGGTCAATCTGTTCCTCTACGCCCTAATGCCGCTGCTGTTTCTGGCTCGATGCCATGGTATGACTGCAAATCCTGCTAAAATGAATGTCCACAGGCTCTAGGGTATCCATCGCTTTCCCACTTGGCGGCGGTGTCTCTGACGGCGTTCACGAGTTCCAGTGTGGGCCAGTCGCCGGCGATATGGCCGGCTTTCGGGTCCAGGCGGGCCTGGCCTTTGCTTTCTCCGGTTACGTGGGAATGTTCTGACTGGGGCGCCGTCCCTGAATGGCGTGGTCGACGGCTTTGACGTTGTTGTCGAGTTCCCAGTGCCACTGGGTAGGTTAGTAAGGGCTGTTGATGATCGGGTTGAGTTGTGGGTCTCGGGGCGGTCGGGTTGCGGGCATTCTTTATTCGGTCTCCGTTATTCGGGGGCACCGCTGAAGCGACGCCTGGCTGTGAGGTTATTCCAGATCGCCGGTGTCCTTAATCTTGGCCAGCAGCAACTTGATGGTGCTGTGAAACTCGTCGCGCAGCGGATCGATTTTTTCGTAACCGGCTTTGCTGTCTTTGTACGCTGCCGAGTACTGAGCATAGCTCTTAGTTACCTGTTCCAAAGCTTCCCGGTATTGGCTGAAATTGACTGGATCTCTCATTTCTTTTCTCTCCTTTGGGTGAGTGAGCTGTGATGCAGAGTTAACGGTTGCCTACCCTACCTGCAATGCTCCGTTCTGTCAAAGAGAGCAGACCTCGCAGACGCGGAACAGCCGCCCTAATGTAGCCAATGGGGGCAACGCCGTCAACTGCTGTAGGCGAAGCGATTTCGCGATGCCGGTTCTAGTGTGTCCGTGGCAGAAAACGATATTGCCAGCAAGCGCGCGGCTGCCGGCGCTACTCGTCCTCATACGAGGTTCTGATGATTAGGGAGCGTTCCGGTTCGGTGGCTTGCCATAAGTCGCTCAGGCCTGCCGCTGGGGGCTGTGGCATGGTTGGGTGAAATTGGGTGGGTGAGGGTCAGGAGCGGCCCATGCGGTATTTGATGTTGTAGTTGATGATGAAGTCGAGTTCTTCGTCGGTGAAGCCGTAGTGTTCGGCCAGGACGCGGTCGATTTGGTCGATGATGGGCTTGATGGCTTCTGGTCGAACTCGTCGTAGATGACGCGGTCGGTGGCTTGGTAACGGGTTTCCTTGCGCTGGCTGTGACGTCGGAATCTCTCCATCAGCTCGTCGGTCAACTGGGCCAACTGCTGCTTGGCGGCCTTTTTCATTCTGGCCATGCCGATGGGGAAACGCTCGATTTCTCTGAGAGTGCGGTCTCGGCAGTTAGAAAGAAGCAGGAACTACCAGCAGAATAGCGAACTGTTCAGCGCGGCTACGGCGACAGCCGCGTCTTCGACAGCGTGATGCTGACTTACACCCCGCGCAAGCATATGGGGGAGTTGCTGGTGCCCAGGTAGCTGAGCTCAGCCACCGTTATCGGGCCGGCGAAAGCCTGCGCCTGATGTCGGTCGAAGGAGTATGGCGTAAGCCACGCTACCGCCTACCACGCCATTCGGCGTAGGCGCGGCTACGATGTACCCGCCTACATCGCCGACGCCGGGGAGTCTGGACGATGGTTACACGGCTGCACAGCGACGCCTGGGCCTGGGCCGAAGCCACCGCTGTGCCAATCCTGACTGCTCCGGCCAGGCTATGCATCGCGGATGTTTCTGCCAGCAGTGCCACGCAGAAATGCTGGCAGACGACCTGGACGCCGCTGACGTGGAAGCATAGAGTTGGCATGCCGCCCGGCGGGATGCTAAACTTGGGATGGAACGCCAAGCAGCTGAGCTGCTTGGCGCGGTGCCGGGGCTACGTCTCCGACTCCACTTCTTTTACCGCCGCCCGGAGTATGCCGCCGATATGCAGCCTGCCCTGCCGATATTACGACTGGCCGCCGTGCTGATCGACGTCGCCATGACTTTCGGTTCCTATTTCGCCGCTGTCTTGGCCTACTACGCATTCGATACCGTCTGGAGCGGCCTTATCCCGCTTGGCTTGGTGGCCTGGTGGTGCTGGACGCTGAAGTATGGACAGACGCCGGGTAAGCAGATGGTGGGATTAAAAGCCGTCAACCGGACCACCGGACAGACCCGCTGGTGGGTGCCTTCGGGCGGGAAGGCGTGAAGTACTTCGCCTACCTGTTCTGGTGCATCGTTGCGCTAATCGACGGCGTCCTGATCCTGGCCGACGATAAGCACCGCTCGCTGATTGACCGGATGTTTGACACCGCCGTAATCCCCGCCCGCCGCCAACCGGACTACGATGTCTAATAGCATATCAATGCTACCACCCTACCGACCACAATGCGAGGTAGAGCTTGGCGTGCAAGCGGTGGCTCAGGAAGAGTTTGATGATGACTCGCCCAGCCTTGAGTTGGTGGTACAGACGGCGGAGGGCGGCTTCGTCGGCGTTGGTGGGCAGTCCGAAGTTGAGCTGTTGGGCAGCTGCGCGGTGGCGTTGTCCATGCCGGGCGGCTGGTCTCGGAGAGTCAGGGATTCTCTGAGCTCTTGATTGGGGAGGTGCTCCATTCCAACCAGAAGGCGGCAGGGGCCCTCCTCCGGGTTCCAGGCGTCCACGTAAGGGGCTAAGTTGCCCCAGCCGCGGAGGTTGAAGTAGCCGACGCAGAAGTCCGCCCGGCTGGAGATGGATAGGGTTTCTTGAAGGGCCGGGGCCAGTGTGGCGCCGGCGGTAAGGTTGTCGAAGATCCTGGGCAATGTCGCCTCCCCTAATGTTGCCTCCCCTGTGGAGCAGGCGTCGCAATCCGTTGATGCAATGCCTGCTCGCTCCCGACGAAGCACTATTGATAGCGCTTGATTCGGTTTTCCTTTTTCAAGGCGCGTTGCCTTTGGTGAGGCAGCTCTGAGGCGTAGCGTTCACGCAACTGCCTGATTGGCAACGTCTTTGCCGGCCAGGCGGGGTTGCCACAGGCCTGCACCATGCGGGGTTGGTTCCAATAATGGTTCGGCTTTGGCGGTGGCGTCGCTGGTGTCCGTCAGCGCAGGCCTGCACCGTGAGGGGTTGGTTCCAATAAGGGCTCTTGCACTTGGGGCAGACTTTCGGTTCCGGCCGGTTCGGCTGTTTCAGTGTCCAGCGGTGTGCACACCGCTCGCACAGGTATCCGCAAGCCTTGAAGTACGCCGCAATGTGATGTTTCTGGCGAAGAGTTCGCCTTTATAGCATCCTGCGGCCAAGCATAGGCCCGCAGCACTTGCAACGTTCAAGATGCCTGCCTGCGCAGTCGATTGAGACCCGCAAGCCGTTCTGGCCTCTGACGCTGGCCTGATGGCCCGTGGAGGCATGCTCGGCGAGATGTCCAGCACGCTGAATAGCGACGACTTTGGATAGCGAGACGATATTGGCGCAGATTGGTAATATAGACTACCTACGGCAAAAAGAATAAGGTGCGAGGCGCTTGCAAAACGCTCTCTTTCTCCGCTTGCACCTCAACGGTACGCGGCGTCCGATACTCTGCTGCGTAGCAATCATCGGCTTGACGCGCCTGGTCCGATGATTATGACGCGTTTTGCAAGCGCCTCAGGCGCGATTACGTAATCCGTCACGTTATTGGAGCTTTTCTACAATCGGCTGATGGTATCTCGAGTAGCGAAATCGCCTAGGATCTAATCCCGCATTATTTCCTGGGCGACAAAGGGTACGACAGCCTGGAGAACATCAAGCACGTAGCCAACCTGGGCATTACGCCGGTAATCGCCGTCCGACAGCCGACACAGGACGAAGATGGTCGCCGGTTATACGATGGCATCTACGATGCCGAAGGTCGGCCGACCTGCATAGGCGGCGAGGCAATGGAGTACATTGCCACCGACCCCGATCAGGGGCACCGTTTCCGCTGTTCTGCCGCAGTCTGCCACCTTAAGGACAAGGTAGATTTCAGTCGCTACTGCGACTCCGAGCATTACGAAAAGCCGGAGGGCCGGCTCCTGCGGATCGTGGGGCTGCTGCCCCGCTGCTCGGAGGAATGGAAAGCAGAGTACCAGAAGAGGCCTAGCATTGCGCGTTATTTCAGCAGCACCAAGCACAGCCGGCTGCTGGAAGCCCACCGTTGCCTGAATATCCGCGAGGTGTCGTTCACCAAGGGAGGAAACCAGGGCACAACGGGCTGAGGAAAGGATGCTGTTTCACAGCATATTTAGGGGTGTGCAAGAATAATGGGCGTTTGGGCGGTTGTTTATGCGTATTACGAAATCCGTAGCATCAACAGATATGAGACTCTACTTGCGTTGTGACAGGCACAGGCGAACGAAGAAGCGATTGCCTAGTGGTACGGCATTGGCAGAGGTCAGTTGGACTATGGCCGCCTCGCTGGCTGTCCCTTGGGAACCCACTCTAGTTTTGAGGACGAATTTCCTATTGCTGCTTGGTACGCTTCTGCCAGTGAGTAGCCAGGTTTGGCCGGTTCTTCGTGAACCATGTGCAGTAGTAAGCTCTCGGCCAGCTGCAAGCTGGTGCGGTTCATGGCACTTCGACTCGGGTCCCACATGACGTGAGACCACGGGGCTTGATTTAGTATCAGTTGCGTGCTGGCCAGTGATTCAATGCCTTCTTGCATCGGGACCTTTCTATCCAGCAAGATTCGTAGTGCCCTAGCGAACGCCTCTTGGCCGACGGGCCGGAACAGAATATGTCCGCCATCTCGGGATCTGTGTTTCCCAGCGATTCGTTCGGCTGGGTCTGAACCTAGTGTTTCGTTCATTGCCGGTATGTGCTCGCTCAGACCACGCCAGAAATTTACGTGGTCGCCGTAGATGGCATCAATCACTTCCTGTGGTGGCCGAGACCGTTTCAAGGCTTTTCTTTTCACAGAGTCCCCGGTGGAGACAGATAAGATGCTCAACAGCTTGTAGAGCATCTGAATCGTAGTTATGCTGTACCTGTCTCCGGTCGAGATTTGGGCACCCGAGAACTTTACCAGGCTGAGCTGCTGGGAACCTTCTTGGGTCGTTTTGTTCAGACCTTCGTACTGGTTCACTATCATTCTGGTAACGGCCGCGAAGGCATCGTCCTCATCCAGGGCGATGATTTCACTAATGGTAACCCGCTTTGCATATTTGTTCAGTGTCGTGAATAAACGCCGCGTTCTTGCGGTACCTTCCGGTGTTTCCCGGTGAGCTACAAACAGGACGGCTAGTTCCTCGGAGCCTAGATCCGGGTTTCCCTGCAAGGCTTTTTTGATGCCCTCTACTCGATGCTGACCGTCCACTGCGAACAGCCTTTCGTCGCCGGAAAGTTGTAGAATTCCCACCGATTCCCTGGCACGATCCGCTAAGTTGGTCGGCTGTGGCTCACCGGTGTCGTCAATTTCGACGGGGAACCAATCGGGAGCCCCTCCGTAGACGCCTACGACGATGGCACTGAAGAACCTCTCATGTTGCATTTGGAGATAGGCGGCGATGTCGGCAACACGTGGCCCTAATTCCCGTTGGATCATGCTATCGAGGCCAGGATTACTGTTGATTTCCTTAGCCCTCTGGATTCGTGACGCTACCTCACTGAACGATAACACAGTGCTGTAGTACACCCAGTCGCCGAGGTGGCACCGAATGGCAGGGAAACTGGCTGGCTCTGTCATAAGTTTGCCTCACGGTCCGATGTCAAGGATTTTGAACGGTTCTCTGACTCTTGCCGGGTACCGACGGCATGCGGGCGGTTTGAATGCTGCTATCAATTCGTCCTCAATGGGCTCCACCATATGGCGACAGCTAACCGGCGCGTAGTAAAATGCCAATCGTCCGGGCCATGTCGTCAGCATTTGCTTAACCAGATGCCTTTTGGGTTTTTCGTCCCGTTGATCGGTCTTGTATTTACGGTACCTGGCGCGGAAATTCTCCGTGGTCTTACCCACATACAATAGATATGCCAGATTGAGGCCGGCTACGTTCGGTTCCAGCACGAAAGCGTAAACGCCAATTAGATTATCCGGTATTTCGCTAGCCTCGGTTTGGTCGAAAGCGACCCGCAACCAGTTCAGTCTCTGTGGCAATTTGAGACTATGCCAGAGGTCTGGCGACAGCGTGAGCGGCCATGTCTGCGAACGTAGCTGTCTCGCTGAGGCTAGATCAATATCGTATGAAGAGGTGTGATCTACCATTGCGGTTAGCACTTGTATCCGTTTAGCCCGTGCAGTATCGATTGCTCACTGGTGGCGCTATGTCCCTATTGAGGGGAGGACTTTTCAACGCGCTTTAGCAGGTCGCCAACGAGGGCGTTTATTTCATTAAATTCAAGAACTCCGATCTCTTGGGATGCGGCCAAGTTGCTGAACCGTCGAAGGGCAACGTTTAGCGTGGCGGCGGTTCGTAACGGGGTATTCGGGGCTTGGCGAAATCGCCTGGCCAAGCTGTTGATGAGGGCGGCCTGGATGTCCGCTGAACCGAATACTGAACCGCGGGATACTATCATCGTCACCAAGTTCTCCCAATACTGCTGGTTTCGTCGGACTACTTCCAGTAGGGACGCTCTGTTTTCTACAGCCTCGTTGCGTTCCAAGATGGTAGTGACGATTCGCTCCCGCCACCACCCTCGTCCGAAAGTAGGGTTCACAAAGACGCTGCGGTTGCCTCTGGCGGCTGGTAGCCCACTCATGCGGCGGAATACAGTTCGCACGCAATCGTCAATCTGCCGGTCTGCTGCTTCGTCGTTGAGGCGGGATAGAGCTCGGTCAATTCGCTCTTCGCCGGTTTCGGTCTGCCCACCGTTGACGGCGAGCCACGTCGCTTCCGGGATTTTCCCGGCGCGGATGTGTTCCAACGTTACGCTGGCCCAGAAAGAAACTCGGCAGGCAGTTCGGGGAGGCGTGTCGCGCCAGAGGGAGTACATCCGGGCTTCCTGGTCCTCCGTCGGCTCTTTGAACGACGATTCGGTCAGCGCGTCGTCGAATATGGGCAGCGTCTGACCATCGTTGGTTCGGACTCTGTCTTCAATCAAGGCCACGAACTCCTCTGCGTCTTTGAGGGCTTCAAGGAACTCGCGCTGGCTGTTGCTACCCTTGACCTTGAGCAGGCTGCTTTGCATTCCTACGTACTGGTCAGCATCCAGTTCCCGGTAGCCTGTGCTGGCGGAGGCAGTCATGCTTTCGCTCCTTACGACGGGATTGTGTGCGGGTACAACCCAGTGGCGGCGAGCTCGGCCTGAAAATCGTCATCAGACCAATGTGGGATCCCTTTTTGATCGAGCAAGTCGGCGAGCCCGAGCAGGTTCCGGTAAGACCGCCAGCCTTCGCCTTCTTCCTCGTCGTCCTTTGAATAATCCCGTTGCAGTACGCTGAGGGCAGCCGAAACTACATGCACCATTATGTTCTTGCCGGCGATCTCGTCTCGGCGGTAACGCAGGTGCTGATAGAGGTCTAATGCCAGATAGACCTTTAACTTGAACCCGTCTTCGTTGCTGGGCTGAACTCGGAATTGCCCTGGCGCAAGACCTTCTTCCAGATTGAAGTCCAGTATCCCGCTGATGCCCGACTTGAACTTGAAGGTATAACCGACCGCTATTCGGCCTCCTTTAGGAACCAGCAGTTCACGGCCATCCCAGACTCGATTGAGACCGTCGGAAACTGCGTTGACGGTGTGTTGAATGCTCTCCCTAGCCACAATCATCGGTGTGAACATCGGGTACTCGCCGAGGTCCTGCTGTTGCCAGGCAATCAACTGCTCAGGCGCATCGGATTTGTGGAGCATCCTATACATGGAGCGGGGAGCCGCTACGGTGCAGACGAAGTCCAGCCTGCCCTGTTCCAGCCACTGATCGATGAGCGCTGCGCCACGCAATCCGTGGCGTAGATCGAAGGACTTGCCAACCTCATTGTCACTGCAAGTCACCGTGTATATCCCGCTGGGGAAACTGTTGTTGCCGGCTTCAAGTACTGGCCATGGGAATGCCCGACTGCCACCGCCGGGATCAGATGCGCGCGTGCTAATTTCCTTGGTCTGCATCGGAGGACTCCTCCTTGGCATCGGCAGCCGAACTTGTCCCGGAAGGCGGCGGACGGTGCATTTCCAGTCGGAACACTGGCCTTTCCACGATGTCAGTCAGTTCCGGAGGGGCATCGTACTCGACCTGCACTTCGTAGTCAGCGTTGGCAACGATACCTTGAATTTTGACGAATTTGCCGTTTTCGACGATTTCGTGCTTTGGCGGCTTACTGCCGTCCATCGGCACAATATGGAACGATTGCAAGGACACGTCCTCATCTTGCCAGACTCGGTCACAGGTGAAATCCGTGTTCTCGTCCACTCGAATGGTCAGCCAAGCTTCCGGGAAATCGTTCTCGCTGACGACAGAGCCGGTGAGTTTCCCATCTCCATCGGGGATGACCGTTGAACGGAAAGGCAACGGGCGGGTGGGCCTCCGCTGTGATGAACTGCGCCTCTGCCGACGTCTTCGAGTATTGCGGTTATCGTCGTAATCAGTCTTATCGTCTTTGTTGTCATCGTTGTCTGTCGATGCTGGTCGTACTTGGGCACTGCTGCGCCTGGACACTGCGGTGGGAGTACCCCAGAACGAGAAACTCTCGTTTCCACTGGCGCTAGCACCGTCGTTGCCAGTGTTGACCAACAGGAAGTCGTCAACCGTGTACTCGTCTGTGCTGATTAGCGGCACCTGCTCTCTAATCCAGGCAGCGATTTCCACAAGGGACTGCTTAAGGGTTTCCCGCTCTGAGCCGGATAAGAGTTGAGCCGACAATTTATCGTGCATCGGACCCTCGGCTTTGCGGATCAGCCTGTGGAGTTCGCCGCCATCGTTGGCATCCAACGTAATGACGGCGTGGAATGGTTGGCGATTGGCGAAATCAGCCGGCGACAGACCTGGAATGCTGTCCGTAATCCACATACCGTTGCGGAACAGGTCGATTCGGACGCTGCCGTTCGGCGGCGACATCAGCAAATTGACCCGCGCGCTGTCTCCATGCACGTTCACTCTTTGACATTCGCTGTTTGTGATGGCCCTCAGTATCGAGTAGGCGTTTTGTCCGGACGGGCGGAGACCGGCGAAGAATGAATCAGACCTTGCAGCCCGAACCAGGTTCCGTTCCTGTTCCAGGATACTCTCCATTGATGCTGCATCCAGATGCGAGGATTTACCTCCTTCTCGAACGGTGATAGCAAGCTTGTCTTGGTAGATAGCGGGGGCGAAGTTGTAAGCGGCGACTTTGGACACGATTTCCCAGAGCTGCCGGCCTTCGCTTCCGAAGTTGTTGAACACCGGGATCAGCACAACGCAGCCGTGCCCATGCTCTTTGCTCAGCGCGTCAAGGTGTTTGGCAATCAATTTGGGATGCGCTTGTGCGTTCAGAAAATCGTACAGGTTACCGTCTGCGTCCAGCCCGCTATTGAACCCTTTAATTAGGTAGCCTTTGGCCTCGTTCAGCTTCTTTTTGCCTGGGCCTGGATGCGAGGCCAGGATGGTCTTGCCGGAGACAATGCGTTTTCCTTCCGATGTCAGACCTCCGTAGAGCATATACCGGATGTCGGACAGGGCCATCGGCGCCAAGTGTCCGACGCCGTAGGAGCCGGAGGCAGAAGTGGACTTTCCACTGGCGCCGTCAGCCAGCATTGAGTTCATGCTCTTGATGTCGAGACCGATTCCGTTATCCGATACAGATAGGAGGGCGGCCGTCCCTGCTTTGATTGAGTTCAGCCCGTTTTCGATACGGTTGGCGACTTCTTGGGCAGCGTCGGGAAGTAGCCCACCGTTGCTCTTTATCTGGTGGGCTACCGCCTTTTTGAAAGCGTTGGCGTAGCCTCTCAGGTCTGGGATGTCCCTTGCACGGATGTTGTCGACTTGGAACCGCATCTTCGCAGTGGTTTCACCGGCTTCTGCTGCTGCGTCCAACGAGTTTTGGATGAGCTCCCGAACGATGCGCGCCGGCGGCAAATCATTGAAGGATGCTGTGCTGAACGAAGTAAAGCCGTCGTTGGATGTCGCGGCTCCAAATTTGAGCGTAACCAATGGTCAGCCTCCTCTGGCAAGGGTCTGTACAGCTCGGACTAAGGATTGGCAAGCTGCGCTGATCTCATCGTTGGTGGTGAACCGCCCCAGGCTGATCCTTACTCCGGTCGCGGCTACTTCCGGGTCAAGTCCGAGCGCCATCAGAACGTGGGAGGGTTCTGGCGAGCCGGTAGCGCAAGCCGCCCCGGTGGAAACCGCTACTTCACTGGATACGACTTCCACCAGCGCTTCTCCCAGGACACCGGGGAACCCTAAATTCAGGTTGCCCGGAATTCGCCTCTCCGAGTGTCCGAACAGTTGCAATTCGGGGAAATGCGTCATCAGGCTCTGCCGTAGCTTTTGCTCGAGTTTTGAGATGCGTTTGGCATCATCTTCCAGCTGGCGGTCAGCGATAGTACAAGCTGTTCCCATACCAACTGCCAGGGGTACTGGCACCGTGCCAGGTCGAATGCCCCGCTCTTGGGATCCTCCGGTGACCGTGGGTGTGATTTTCAAGTCCGGCCGGTTGCGGACGTACAATGCGCCGATGCCGTTAGGTCCGTAAATTTTGTGGGCAGACAGGCTCAACAAGTCAACCCCCAGTTGCTCCACGTCAACCTTGATGCGCCCAGCTGCTTGGGTGGCATCGGTATGAACGAAAGCGCCAACGGAGCGGCATAGTTGGGATATTTCCGGCAGTGGTTGAACTACGCCGATTTCGTTGTTCGCCAGCATCACGGATACGAGCAGAGTATGGTGGCCCAATGCTGATTCCAGGACTTGGAGGTCCAGCAATCCGTCCGATTTTACCGGAAGCACTGTAACGTCATAGCCATGCTGGCTTAACCAATGAGCGGTTTCCAGTACCGCTGAGTGTTCAGTAGCCAGTGTGATAATCTGTCGGCGATAGCCGCTTGAGGATACAGCGTCGGCAGTGCCCCGGAGGGCAATGTTACACGACTCGGTAGCGCCCGACGTAAAGACGATTTCGTCATCGTCCGCTCCGATGAAGTCAGCGACTTGGGCACGGGCGCGTTCCAATGCTCGGCGAGCGTTCCAGCCGTAGGCATGTCCTTCGGAGTGTGGGTTGCCGAAGTCTTGTGTCCAGTACGGCTGCATGGCATCCAGTACACGCGAATCAACCGGGGTAGTAGCTTGGTAATCGAGGTAGATGGGTTTCATTCGGGTTCACTCGGTGCAGTCGCAGGGCAGCACAGTGTCCGCGAACTGTTCCAGATCGCCGACGTTTTGGGCGCTATTGGCTAGTACATCGTATGAAAAGCCGCTGGTAGTGCCGAAGAAACCGATGAAGGACGGGGCATCAGGATTGGTGCGTTCCCGGTTTTCTGCCTCCAGGTCTCGTCCGTACTGTTTTTCTTTGGCGATCCACCAGTCGATGTCGCACGGAGTTCCGACGGTTGCTCCGAAGCCGTCTATAGGCGTCTCTTTCTGGCTTTGCATCGTTGCGTGAACTTGTCCCAAGCTGCCTGCGCCTTTGAGAAAACAATACACGCAATTGGAGAGAGCGCCGTTCTGGGGGAGGTTCAGGTCCCAGTTTTGTTGTTGCCAGAAAGCGTTTACATCCTCCTTGCTAATGTGCATTGTCGCCAGCGGCATATAGACATGTTCGCCTTCGTACCCAATGTTGGTGTGCGGGTTGGAAGAGCGGGTTTCCACCCGAGCGACTCGGAGTTGCTCATCGCCGCGCAAGCCAATGAAAGCAACATACTCTATTCCGCCTTCTCCGAACCAGGCCTTCTGCCCGAAGATCTTCTCTTTGAGTGTTCCATTGTCAAATGAGGCTGCCGGAGCCGAGAAATCGCGGTACGTCTGCTTTGAGCGGTTAGGGGCGCGGTCTAAAACGAAGCGCTTTTTTGTGAGGAGGATCTCTTCGGGTATACCTCCGCCGTTGCGGATGTGAAGCTTGTGCATTTGTCCGGTATCCACTTTGGATTCGCTGAGTCCGTGTCCCTGATGAGGGATGCTCTTTTTGTTGGCGAACCAGTCGCGCAGGAATTGGCGGGTCACTTCCAGCTTGAGCGACTGGGTGCAGACACGGCTGAATTGATTAGGCAGATAGCCTTTGTAAGAGAGCATCTCTTCGAAGACCTCGCCGCGCCATTTGAAGCCTTCCGGATTGCTGTCTGAAAACGGGCTTTCGTTAACTAGACGATAGGACGCGAGGCGTTTCCACTCCCCTTGACGGGCGTCTTCGTAGGTTTGGAACTCCACGAAAAAGAACGGGATGGCGGCGGCTTCTATTCGTCGCTTGCACTCCGCAACGAACTTGTAAGTTTCCGGGTGCTCACACGACGTGTTGTTGAACACCACCACGTCGCCACGTTCCTGTTTCAGGAATCCGTTCTCCAGCAGCGTGAAGAGCAATAGACCGCTGGAACGTCCGCCGGAGAACTTGATCACATGCGGCAGATCTCGGTGGCGTTTGGCTCGATAGCGGAACGAGTGGGTTTTGTCAGGGTCGTAGCGCTCGGGTATTTCCAGCTCCCTGGATATGGAAAGTTTGGGCACCGCTAGAATGTCAGTAGGCACTTCGGGTACGTTCTCCTTTGCGCAGCATTGCGTGAAGCACTCCGGCCACTACCGGCTAATCAAGCTTCTGGTATTTCCATTGGCTTGTGGCGTACCGGGGGTTATCGTGGTTAGCGAGGTCAGGCAGTTTATCGCCTTGGATTGCTTGCCGGAAGCGTTATTCGTGGCAGATTTCCTATAGACGAGATACCTATTTCAGTCGCGGTAGTAGCGTACTGACTGTACCCATCTTGGGCAGTGCTGCACTCCTTACAGCAAACCGTCCGAGCAGACAACTCTGGCTTCTTCGAAGGCGTCGGAGATGTATTTGAGGAAGGTAAGACCCAATACGACATGCCTGTACTCGGCGGCGTCCATACTGCCGCGCAGTGTATCGGCCATCCGCTAAAGCTTGGCTTCGTAGCCGACCAGCGCTCCATTCTCAACGGCGGGGTTGGTGGTCATCCTGAAGTTCCTCTCTGCTATGCCAGTTTAGCTCGGGCGCGTTATAGCATCCGGGCGGTTTTGCAGCCTGTAGTGTCTTCGCGCCAAGCCGGATTGCCGCGGGCTGGTATCATGCGGAACCATTCTAGCAGGGGCTCTTGCACTTGGGCGTTTCCAGGACAGTTATGATGCCCGTAGGGGCGTCAGGCTACCCGAAAGGCGGCACAGTGTCAACTCAAAACGCGCGATTGCTTCACAGGATCTACTGGCACGCTTTCCTACAGGGTGTCGCTGCCAACGCGAGTAGGATGCAGGCCTTTGCGCTGCCTCACGCCCGAAAATCCACAGATAGTTTTGGGAACGTCGTAAGGACGTAGCGACGGCAGGCTGCCGGGGAGTCGGTATAGCGTCAATGGGAAACAGGACTGCTACCATGGTATGGCCTCCTAACGCCAAACCGCAGTGTGGCGGGAGTTCAGGGCAGCCATTTTTGCCATAGCAGGTAAGAGTAAGCCACGATTATCGCCAGGCCGATGATGCCTGAAATCCACCGTTCGAAACTGCGGTTTCCGGCATCATGAAATACGATGCCGTATCCGCCGGCATCCGACAGCTTTTGCAAAACGCGAGCAGTCCGATCTCCCTGCAAGTCCCAAACGTTGACGACCAGGAATACCGTAACCGCAGAGAACAAAACGGCGAACGCCTCAAACAGGAATCCTGACCATCCCAATACCTCGGGGCGTGATGCCAGAGCCAGGAACACGGTAATGCCGCCGAAGATTACCAAGGCGAACATCTCGCCGAACTCGATACCACGGCCGCGGGAATGAACGATAATGTTGAGCTGGGCCCCGGCGTCAGCCAGCCGCGTCCGGTCATCGGAGCGGGTATTGGCAGCAGCATCGGAGAAGCTGACTTTCGCCCTGGTTTCCTCCCCTCGTGCAGCTTGATACGCATACGCCGCAACCCCGCGTAATCGTCAGCCTTGAGGCTCGCCAGCACCGTGGCCAGATAGGTCAGTAGAGACACGGCTACGTGCAGCGACACCTTGCGGATATTCAGGCAACGGTGAGCATCCAACAGTCGTATGTTGGCCAAATGCCAAAAAGATGGAGACTCACCGTTTATGGCAAACCCGCTTGGCAATGGCAATCATAATCGCCTGCCCGGATCAGTGATAAGCTTCGATAAACGTACCACCGGTAACGTCGGAGATACGGCGCAACTCTGCGATGGAGACTCACCGTTTATGGCAAACCCGCTTGGCAATGGCAATCATAATCGCCTGCCCGGATCAGTGATAAGCTTCGATAAACGTACCACCGGTAACGTCGGAGATACGGCGCAACTCTGCCTTGTCGGCATCATCTCCGAACGCAATCGTGTCCACCGGGATGCCGGCACTAAGCAAAATGGAGAGAGCTGTTTCGGCCAACTCACCGTCGCTTGTCATACCGTCAGACATCAGCACGATGCGGTTCTTGCGGCAAATGGTTTCATTGGCTAAGCGGGATTCATCGCGGCACACCGGTTGGTCAGGGAACATTGCCTTGGCTGTGACCAAGGCGGTGAACATGGCGGTTCCGCCACTGTCAGCAGTGAAAGCCGCAATGGCGTCATCCCAAGGATCTCTGCCCTGTTTTGTGAAGTCAAAGAGCACCTTGCTGGTATCTCCAAACTTCAACATAGCAATTTCGGTGTTGTCGGTAGGCTTGTCAGCCACCTCCCTCAGCGCCTCATGCAATGGCCGCAGCCTGCCCGCCATGCTTCCGGAGTCATCCACAACATAGACGACCATAGTATCGTCACTCAGCAGCAGAGGAAGCGCGGTCTGTATGGCAACCGGCTGAGCGAGGTCAATCTCGACACCACCAGCCGAGACGTGAGCCGCCGGGGTTGGCATGGCCTCACCCTGAGTGAGGTCAATCTCGGCTCCCTCGACCTCGGCTCCCTCGGCCTGGACGTGAGCCGCCGGGGTTGGCATGGCCTCACCTTGAGTGAAGTCGCTGTTCTCAGAACTATCGTACCAGATCCATGCAACGGGAAGCAGAACAGCCAGTAGCAGTAGCAGGAGCAACAGCAGTAACCAAGGCTGCTTACTTCCCCCCGCGCCCCCATTTCCCTCACCTCTCTTCTCCCTCCTACGATGCCCGCGGGCATCGTAGGTTAGCCAGTGTTGCGGAGTCGTCATATCACTTACCCATATCAGTCGGTAACACCGGCCGACGAAAGCCCTAGGTGGCACTACCTCAACCACTATGAGGATACGTCAAAAATCGGCGGCAAAGGACAAACGAGGCGGTGGCTGACAAGGGCATGAGGCGATCTCTCGGCATAAATTTCCAGGTGATTTCGTTTGAATGAGTGCCGGTTTTCGTGAGTCGTGCTCTCATTTGGGAACCTCCGATGCTGGATTTGGCAACGGTGACGGCTAAACTACCGGAGGGGCAGCGCGGCATCCATAGAAAATATGCTATGAAACAGCATCCTCTCCTCAGATAAGAAGCGGAGACGTCGTAGCCGGTTGCGCCCTGGTTTCCCCCTCCTGTGCAGCTTGATCCGCATATTCCTCACCCCTGCGTAATCGCCGGCCTTGAGGCGCGCCAGCGCCGTGGCCAGATAGGTCAGCAGGGACACCGCTACGTGCAACGATACCTTGCAGATATTCAGGCAACGGTGGACATCCAGCAGCCGGCTCTGCTTGGCACTGCTGAGGTATCGCTCAATGCTAGGCCTCTTCTGGTACTCTGCTTTCCATTCCTCCGAGCAGCGGGGCAGCAGCCCCACGATTCGCCGGAGCCGGCCTTCCGGCTTTTCGTAATGCTCGGAGTCGCAGTAGCGGCTGAAATCTACCTTGTCTTTAAGATGGCAACCAGCGGCAGGACAGCGGAACCGGTGTCCCTGATCGGGATCGGTGTCAATGTACTCCATTGGTTTATAGGCGATTTCGCTACTCGGATCGTGGCGTACCCGTATTCGGTGACGGATTACGTAATTAGGCGCCCAGCTCAGAAACGGCCTTTTCCGGGTACCCCGTTTTCCTTTTCCCACCACTGCTTTAGAGACAGCCTTTTGTCGGTGAAACGAGTTAGCGCTGTTGGGCGCTGGTTTATAGCCCGAATGCACCCGAGGAACCGAAGGTATGCCCCATCGGAGAGGATTCGTGGGCCTATTCCATCACCTGCGCGGCCAGCGTTCCGCCCGCCGCGCTGTATCGGTTCGTCCATTGTCCGCCCTGTCCATCATCTCAACTCCGTCGCCGGCACAATACGGGGCCCGACAAAACTCCAATCCACCACAACGGTATTGTGGTCCGTCGTATGGGTGTCGGTCAAGACCGGAAAAGCATCGGGCAGCGTGTAGGCTTCTGCGGTAATCCGGCCTAGGTAACGGCCGGCAATGACAATCTCGCCCGGTTCTCCGAGGGCATAACAGTCAGACGCGCCGGCCTCAAACGCCGCCTTCTGCTGCGCTGCGTCCGCCCGCGCTGCTTGACGCGCGGCAGGTTCGTTGTTGTATCTCGATCTCGACGGCAGCGTCTGATATAACAGCGTGCTGGTCATTGGTCCACTCTCGGGTCCACTCTCGCAGAATACGGCATGCGAGGGGGCGCCGATGATTTTGTACTCAAATGGTGCAACTCGCATCATCTCCACCCGATAAAACACGCCACCCTGTGCCGGGGCCGGCGTCGGTTCGGCCTGTTCAGTAGGCTGCGTCGGTACCGGCGGCCCCTGCGCTTGCCCTACGCCAAAGGCTACGCCGGCGGCCAACGCGAGCGTCAGCCCGCCGGTTACCATCATCCTGCTTATCCTGTGCATCGTCTAATCCTCCTATCCATGTAGGCTCCTGTAATGTTGCCTCCCGTTCGTCTTTGTATTGGAGGTGGCGCTATAGCGTGAAGGTCATCGGGCTTTGGCAAGCTCAGACTGAAAAGAGCGGAGCCGCGGTAGATTGGACCCTACACCGCGGCCCCCGAACCGCCCACCACAGTGCGAGAACAGGTTCGCGTTGATAATAGCGAAAGGAAGGATGCTTGGCAATCCGCCAGCGGCTCGAGAACTTCGCGTGTCGCTGGTTCATCCGGTCAGGACAGGTTCAGGGATCGCCCTGTTGTGGCTGGGTCGGGGTCATCAATGCCGTCCTACGGATGGTCTGATGAGTAGCGTACGACTACCGTGCGGCAGATCCGGTCCGATATTGAACAGTATTCTTCTTTGTCCGTCAGCATCAGAATCAGATCGAGCACTACCCCGATTAACGGGATCATGTGCACGATCCTTTTGATGGTTTCACGCCCGAAGGCAAGCCACCAGCCAGTAGGTTGTCCATTGCTGCGGACGGATTGGATGCCCAGCATCTGTTTGCCTGGGGTCTGGCCTTTTTTGAGGACGATCAGCCACCAGACGATCAGGGCCAGGATGGTGGCGAGCCCTATTATTCCCCCCAAAGCGAAGTAACGGCCGACGATGGAACCGGCTATTACCGAGGCATAGATGAGCAGGAAGTCAAGGAACGCTGCTGTGATACGGCGGGTGGGACTGGCGTAGTGCATTGATGTCTCCTTGATAGATTCAGGGGTCAAGCTGCGGGGCTATCGGATGGTTCCACTTCGGCAGGTAGCGGGAGCCCGGCATCAGTTGTGTTGGTTGTCGCACCGGGTTAGCGGCGTTGACGGGAAAAGGAGCCGTGGTAGCATTGCGCGGGCAATAAAAAGCCCCGCTCGAGGGAACGGGGCGGTTGCTCAAGGTTCGGCGTCGCAACAGATTTCCCTGGTCTCCGCCGATTGTGCGCTTACCCGCGCACCGCTTGGCTGGATGCTGGCGCGTCCGCATCTGTGTCGGCAGAGGCATCGAATTGGTCTGCCAGTTCAGCCGGGTTCGTCAACAAGTTCAGATAGTTGGGGTCAGGTTCAAAGGAATCGAGCCAGGCGTGGAACACGACGTTTCCCGGTTCCAGCGGGGCCGCGTCAGCGGGCCAACCAGGTTCAATCTCCGACCCATAGATCGTGAAGGTGGCGGCAGTGCCGTCCACTTCTGTGATAGCGCCTCGGAACTTGGCGATGGCGTTGCTGTCCGGATGGCAACACCAGGCGGCGGCTGGCGTGCCGACGGCGATGGGGTGCTGGTCCAAATGGCGAACCAGGTTCAGGACCGCGCCGTTCGCGGTGGTTCGTGTGATGATGCCAATGGGTATGGGGACCGTTGAAGTCAATGGTCTTCTCCTGTCAGGGACGTAGCGGTTGGTATTATGGTGATTGAACTTTAATACATTGAGGGCGGCGTATCGGACCGCACGAATGGAAAAGGGGGCAGGCGCTGTGCCTACCCCCCTGGTTCTGGCGTTTTGGCCTTGCCTATTTGGTGCCCGATAGCATCCTGTAGGCGGCCGTTTGCCCTTTCGGTTAATTCTTGCTATCTCCATTGTCTGGGAATATAGGCAGAGGCCGTTGCGTCTTGCTGACACGGCGTACACGGTCATTGCTCTTTCGTGGCGGTCTGGCGCGTTTCGCCTTTTCTGGCAAGTGGACTACGAATTCAAAGATTCTGTCTTTAGATCCACTTGCCTGGGCGTACTACACGCGGAACCTGGTGCGGCCGGTGGCGCTGAGCCGCAGCAAGGTGGATGTGGTAATCGGCAACCCGCCGTGGATTAACTACAATCAGACCGCCGACATTCTGAGGGAAGAGCTGGAAAATCAGAGCAAGGGCTTGTACGGCATCTGGCAGGGCGGGCGGTATGCCAGCAATCAGGATGTGGCCGGGCTGTTTTTCGCACGCAGCGTTGACCTGTATCTGCGGGACGGCGGCGTGATTGGGATGGTGCTGCCGCACAGCGCGTTGCAGTCGGGGCAGTATGCCAAATGGCGCAGCGGGGCCTGGGAGCATCGCGCTTTGACGCCTCGGGGCGGCGTGAGCAGGCGGGTGGAGCGCCGGCTGGCGGTGAACTTTGGCTACAAGAGGGCGTGGGATTTGGAGAAGCTGGAACCGAACACGTTCTTTCCGGTGGCGTCGTGCGTGGCGTTTGCGGAGCGCGTGGGCGAAAACGCCGAGGGGACGGCGCTGGCAGGGTCGGTGGAGCAGTGGCTGGGCAAGGCCGGGGCGGATGATGCGCGGCGGGCGATTAGCGGGATAACGGATACGTCAGTGGGCGGGGAATCGATTTATGACGGCTATACCCGTGAAGGCGCTTCAATATACCCGCGCTGTCTGTTTTTCGTTGAGGAAACCGAGAACAGGGCCATTGTCCAAGCGGGGCAGACGGTAACGGTGAACCCCCGCCGAGGCTCGCAGGACAAGGCGCCATGGCGCAATTTGGACCTGACCGCCATCACCGAGCAGACGATTGAACGCCGGCATCTTTATGACGTGCACCTGGGCGAAACGGTGGTGCCCTACGCTACATTGGAGCCGCTGAAGGCGCTTTTGCCGGTGCGACACGGCAAATACGAGATAGCCACCGATGCCAATGGGCCGGGCGGCCTCCGGCTGGGCAGTTTGGAACGGCGGATGCGCGGGAGATGGCAAACTATCAGCCAAGTATGGGAAGATAACAAGGCTGCGGCCAACAAACTGAACCTCTTGGGACGACTAGACTATCATCGGGAACTGTCGTCGCAGTTGGGATGGATAACGCATAATGATGGCAGACCTATCCGAATTATTTACACTGCATCAGGTGAACCAACAGCAGCATTAGTGCGTGACGTTGCGGCCGTATTTGATAAGACTATCTACTGGATAACCTGCGTAGATTTGCATGAGGCCAACTACCTGCTGGCAATAATCAATAGCGATGCGTTAGCCGATGCCGTTAACCCGCTGACGGTTCCCAACTGGTCGGGCAAGACGCGACATTTGCTTAAACATCTATGGAAGTTGGCGATACCGGGGTATGACGGCGGGGATGCGCTGCATCGGGAGGTGGCGGAGGCGGGAGCGGCGGCGGCGCTGGTATCGGCGGCGCGGCTGGCAGAGCTGAGGGAGGAACGGGGTGAGGGTCTGACGGTGACGATAGCGCGGCGGGAGCTGCGGGCGGGGCTGCGGGCGGGGGCCGAGGGAGCGGCGGTGGAGGATGCGGTGGGGAGGCTGCTGGGGGGCTAGAGCATTCTGGGGTTTGGGGTGTAGGGTTCGCAGACAGTGAGGCCAACAATATCGTCGTATCTTTCCAGTCTGCGATCGTAGGTATGGAATTCAGCCACTGGGACGCCGTTATCTACCAGCCATTGCGCGGTAGCAAGATGGATGGCATCCAGTGGCTTGAGGCTCCAGCCTTGCGTAATGGCATGGCGCATTAAGGCGCGGGCGCGATTACCAATATCGGCGTGGTATTCGACCATAAGAACGGTTGTAGTATCGTTCCAAAGGCCATCGATGGTTTGCTCGGTTGCAGCGTCAAGGGCGCGCTGTATTTGCTCGTTGGAGCCGAAAGCGACCTCGGCACGGGAGATTTCAGAGGTACGCAATTGGATTTCGCCCTTTGCCGCGCTGTCCAGGATGGCGTCCAGCGTGGGCATACGGTCGGCTTCTCCGTTGACATAGGCGAGGAAAGCGTTGGCGTCCCAATAGATGTTTTGTTGAGTATCAGGCATCTCTCAACCTACGGATGGCGTCTTCGGCCAGCGGAGCGCCAGGAGGACGTGGGACGGCGCCTCTGGCTTGTCGGTAGGAACCTGGGGGGACGTCCGGGAGGATTTCCACGTTCATGATCTGGCGGATGGTTACGGGTTTGCCGGTGGATGCTTCCCGGTACACGCGGCCGCTAACTCTGGCGCGCCGGCCCCAGGCAGTGCGCATGAGTTCTTCCTGTCCGGGGGAGAGGTAGCAGGCGACGGCTTTGTCAAAGATGCTGTCGTAGAGGTTGAACCGCAAGCGGCTTCGGTTGGTGAGGGTTTGCACACGGCCGGTTATGGCGCCGATGGCTACGGTGGGAGTGGGAGCCGGGCGGCTGATGTAGTTGCCGTTGGGGTAAATGGTGTAATCCTCAACGGGGGTTTCAAAGCGGATGTACTCCATTCCTTTGGCGCGGATTTGGATGTCGTTGACCGTCCGCATCACTTTACTGTCGAAGGCAGGCATGGGGATATGCGAAGCCAAAGCGGCGCCGATTCGCTCGTAGTCGTCAACTATGCGCTCCACTGCGAAGGGGTCGTTGGCCTCTCCGAGGAGGGTCACCGAAGCGCTGCCGGGCTGCAAGTCATCAACGACCCAGGTGACGCCGGCATCCCGGGGCGTCAGAGCGTCCACCAGACGCCGGAACGCGCCGACGCCGTTGGCGAAGTCGGCCAGCGTGACGCGACCGCCGAGTTCAAATGTGAGCGTGTTTTTGGACATGGGAGCGTGGTGGGGAGAATGCGATGAGAGGGCGAGGGGCAGGGCGGCGTCTATAGCTCGCCGCCCCAACCCAGGCGCAATGCCGGCACGGGTATTAGTTCCCGCCCCACCGGGTCAACGGCCAGTTTGAAGATTTCGAGGGTGGTCGCACCCAGCAGAAAGTGGTCGTCCGGGCCGACGATTACGGGGCAGATGTTGGTTCGCTGGCCGATGCGGATTGCGGCGACGCCGTAATCGCGCGTTTCGGTTTCGCCGTTGGCGTAGCGACAAGGGTATGAGCCTTCGGGTTCTATGTGCAGTCGTTCAAAGAGCGATGCGGGGAACATGGAATCGGAGGCCCCGGTGTCGACCACGGCCAGCGCGGGACGCATATCGTTGCCGGATTCGTAGGGATGCCCGACGGAAATTGGGACGCTGAAATAGCCCATTAGGTTCTCTCCGGCAGCCGGGCGCGGGGCGCCATCTTATTCTCGTATATTACGGTAGCATAAACAGCGTCAATTTGGGGGATGGCTGTGGCGGGCCTCTATAATTGGCGGGGGTTCCGTCACAGAGGCATTCGCAATCATATGCGCCCTGTAGGGGGTTTCGTATGGCGGGGGTTCCGTACTATACTGCTGGGCGGCGCTTTGTTCAGCTATGCACTTAAGGAGGCTATCTGATGCCCAGAATGACCGGCGCTCGGTTTCTCGCGGAAACGCTGCGGGAGTACGGCGTGACGCACGTTTTCTTTGTCCCGGCCATCATTCGCCGCGCGCTGGTTGAGATGGAGGATGTGGGGATCAAGCGCGTAATCAGCCATGGGGAGAAATCGGCGGCGTATATGGCCGACGCTTATGCGCGGGTTACGGGCCGGCCGGGGCTGTGCTTCGCGCAGTCGGTGGGGGCGGCGAATCTGGCGGCAGGGCTGCAAGACGCATACCTGGGGGTTTCGCCGGTGATTGCGATTACGGGGCATCGTCCGCCGATGCACCGGCACCGCAATTCGTACCAGGAGATTGAACACTCGCGGCCTTTCGCATCGGTTACGAAGTACAGCGTTGAGGTGGAGACGGTGGAGCAGTTGCCGCATCTGCTGAGGCAGGCGTTCCGGGAGGTTACCACGGGGCAGACGCTGCCGGCGCATCTGGACTTTTCGGGCATTTCGGGCGACGTTATTACCGACGGAGAGCTGGACGTTGACGTCATTGTGGAGGAGCCGTTCACACAGCGTCCGGCGTTTCGCCCGGAGCCGGAACCGGAGCGGGTGCGCGAGGCGGCGCGGATACTGTCGCAAGCGGAGCGGCCGGTCATTGTGGCCGGCGGCGGAGTTACGGCGTCGGGAGCGCAAGGGGAAGTGGTACGGCTGGCGGAGATGCTGAACATTCCGGTGGCGACGGCGCTGAACGCGAAGGGGTGTATCCCGGAGAATCATCCGCTGTCGGTAGGCGTGGTGGGCAGCTACTCGCGCGAGTCGGCGAACCGGGTGGTGTCGGAGGCTGACCTGGCGCTGTTCATTGGCAGCCATACGGGCAGCCAGGTTACGCTGGACTGGCGTCTGCCGGCGGAGGGAACGGCGACCATCCAGATAGACATTGACGCCAGTGAGTTGGGGCGGTCGTATTCCGGGGCTTACGGCCTGATGGGGGACGCCAAGCGGACGCTGGAACGGCTGATTGACGTGCTGGAACCCAGCGGCGGCAACGCGGGCTGGACGGCGCGGGCGCGGGAACACGTACAGAACTGGCGGGATGAACATCGCGATGCGCTCAACTCCGACGCGACGCCGATTCGCCCGGAGAGGCTGTGCCAGGAGCTGACGGATTTCCTGCCTGCGGACGCCGTGCTGGTGGCGGACACGGGACACGCCGGCATCTGGACGGGGAGCATGGTTGAGCTGAACCGTCCCGGCCAGTCGTATCTGCGCGCCGCGGGTTCGCTGGGCTGGGGATTGCCGGCGGCGCTGGGGGCGAAGTGCGGGGCGCCAGACCGTCCGGTGGTGTGTTGGACGGGCGACGGCGGGATGTGGTATCACATTGGAGAGCTGGAGACGGCGGTGCGCTATGGCATCAACGCGGTTATCGTGGTGCACAACAATGGGGGGCTGAACCAGGATCGGAGGGGAGACGAGGCGGCCTACGAGGGACGCGCAGGCAACTCCGGCGAGCTGTGGCGCTTTAACGACACTGACTTTGCCCAGATTGCCGAGTCCATGGGCGCGCTGGGCATCCGGGTAACGGATCCGAATCAAATCAACTCGGCGCTGGACCGAGCGGTGAGCGCGAACCGTCCGGCGGTGGTGGACATCGTAAGCGACGGGGACATTGCCGCCGCGCCGCCGTGGGGGCCCTAAGGTCGGCGTTATTCGCCGATTATGCGTTGGCCGCCTGCGCCAGAAATTCGCGGGCGGCTTGGTAGTTTCTGGCTCCGCTGCGGCGTATCGGTGGGACGAGGTAGCAGTCGTTGGTGCCGGCCGCCCGCAATGCCGACCAGGTTTGCAGGGCGATGTCCACGCCGGAACGGCCGGCGGCGAGGTCGTCGTTGACCCACTGCGGCACGGCGGCGAAGGATACGCCGCCGGGTTCCATCAAGGCTATGCCGTAGAACACGGAGATGGGCAAGCCGCCGCAGGCGTCTGCGAACCGGGCTGCGTCGGTCGGGTCATAGATGGGCTGGGTAATCAGGAACTGGGCGCCGGCAGCTATTTTGCGCAGAGAGAGTCGGGCTTCGGCTTCGATTCCCTTGCCCAAATCGGCTACGGCGCCGATGCAGAAATCCGTTGGCGCGCGGAGGTTCCGCCCGCGATAATCCATGCCGTGGTTCAAGTTGGCGATGGCGGCGATAAGTTCGGTAGCGCGATAGTCGTTCACCGGGGCCGCCGCATCCTGTGGGTCGAAGGGGTCGCCGGCTAGGGCGATGACGTTTTCCAGGCTCAAGGCCTGGGCGCCTAGGAGCAGGGACTCCAAGGCCAGGCGGTTCATATCCCGCGCTGCCAGCGTGAATATGGGATTGACGGCGTAGTGGTGGCGCAGGGCCGTCGCTATGGCCATGGAGTTGACCCGCACGGCGCGGCCCGGGTTGTAGGCCGCCGATATGAAGTCAGCGCGCTCCGGAGGGTTGGGCGCATCAGAGAGCCGGCCGGACCGGGGCGGTGAGTAATCGCAGATAAAAGCGGGGCGGCCGGTTGCCGCGCCGCTGCGGTCAGTTACCTTTGCCACTGGCAGGGTCGTCGCTTGGGGCGTCCTGGCCGCTGAGTTCGTCCAGATATTCTCGGAAGCGGGCGATGGACTGCTGCTCTGAGCGGCCTACGTAGTAGCGGATGCCCTGTATGTATTCCACTACGTCCCGGGGCAGCATGAGCAATTCGTCTCGGGGTTCGTTGAGGTGATACAGGCTATCTACGCCTTCTTCCAGTCCGACGTAGAGGGCATCTTCCAGCATAGCTTTGGCGCGGTCGTCCAGGTCTTTGCGGACTATCCAGCGGCTGAATACGAAGGGCAGATTGGTCCATTGAGCCCATTCTTCGCCGAGGTCAAAGCGGTGGGGAAATCCGCGCACGCCGCGGCGTCGGCGGAGGGCGCGGCTACCGATGAGGAGGAAAGCGTCGGGAGTTTCGTCGGGGCGTATGACGTCGCCGGGTTTGACTGAGAACCGGCCGGGTTCCACGCCGTATTTGCGGCGCAAAAGCACTTCCAGCAGTCGGGCCGCGGTGACGTCTTCATCGGATACGGCGATGCCGACGCCGCCCAGCTCGGCCATGGGCAGCTGGGAATAAAGGCAGACGCTTACGGCACGGTTCGGCGCGGAAAAGCAGAAGCCGCTGATGGGTTCGAAGCGGTCTTCCAGGCGGAAGACATCGGACAGGTGGGCCGGGCCGGCGTCGAGTTCGCCGCTGGCGAGGGCGTGCCCCAGCTGGCGAGGAGTGGCTTCATGGAGTTCGACTCCGCGCCGCTCCATATCGAAGTAGAAGGGTTCGGATTCAAGGTACGGCACGCGGCCGACTTTGATGGGCATAGTTCAGCCACCGCAGTGTTGGGGTAGTGGTTGACCAATCGCCGCCGATGGGGCTATCCGACAGCGGCGTGGCAGCAGTATGATTGTAGGGCGGCCTGCGTTGGGGGTCAAGGATAGCATTGTCGTGACCGTATGCCAAGATGCCATCCGCAAGACGCCGCCCGGATGATAAAATCCATAATTCGGAACCCGGCGTATTGGAAAGCGAGAAACCGCGAAAGGAAAGCGTAAAGTGAAAAACCATCTGTTCATCATCGTAGCCATCATTGCTTTTGCTGCCATTGCCGCGGTGGGGCTGGCGCCGACAGCGTCGGCACAGGAGGCCATAGCCGTTACCGGAGAGGAGGTGGAGAATCGGTTTCCGGATGGCCTGCTGTTCCACATTGACGTGGCCAGCGCCAGCCCGGTGGAGGAAATTCGGGTGTACGTGCGCAAGCTGGGCCAGTCCAGCCGGTCCACGTACCGCACGGTGGAATTTGAGCCGGGAAACGCGGTTTCCGGGACTGCCAACTTTCGGAGCAAAACGTCTAATGAGTACATTCCTCCGGGTACGCGGCTGGAATACTACTACGACATTCGGGCCGCCGATGGGACTATGCTGGAAACGGAGCCGCGAACTTTCGTATATCTGAATACCGGGCTGGACTGGGGGCTGAAATCATCGGGCTTGATTGACGTCTTTTACTACCACCATGACGATCTTTCCGAAGAGCGGGCTGAAGCCGTGCTGGCGACCGCCGCTAGCACCTACGACTACATGGCGCCGATACTCGGTGTGGAACTGACCGAGCCCATGAGCATCGTTGTATATTCGGACTACGGCCATATGCGGGAGGCGTTGAATCCGTCGTCACGGGTAGCGTCTCTCCATCTGCGGACGCTGGGGAAAGCCTTTACCAACGAGCGGACGCTGCTGGTGGACGGGTCGCTGGACAGCGTGCTGACCACCGCCGCCCACGAGTTCACCCATCTACTGGTGGCGGACACTGCAGGCAACGCCTACCGGCAGGTGCACACGTGGCTGAACGAGGGGCTGGCAGTTTACTCTGAGCGGCAGCCCGTCAATGAGTATGATTTTTATCTGCGCAACGCGATACGCGACGACCAGGTTCCGCCGCTGACCGGGCTGCGTACCTTTGCGGGAACACCGCATGAAACGCTGCGCAATTATGGGCAAGGGTACGCGGTGGCCAAGTATATGCTGGAAACCTATGGCCCGGAGCGGATGACGGAGCTGTTTGCCAGCATCCGCGCTACCCACAGCTTCGACAAGGCGCTGATGTCGACCTACGGGGTGACGGTAGCCGAGCTGGATAACGAATGGCGGGAGAGCATCGGTCTGGCGCCCCGTGATCTGACGACGCCGGAACTGCCCCCGCTGCAAGTTCTGCCCACCCGACGGCCAACGGCAACCGTTGCGCCGGCCGTAGTTCAGTCGGTAGAGGGGACGCCGGCGATGCCGACGGAGACGCCTATGCCAACCGCGGAACCGGCGCCTACTTATACGTCCATTCCACCGATGACGGCCGCAACATCGGAGCCAACGGCGTCGGGAGAAAGGTCGGGCGGCGGCTGCGGAGCGGCTCCGGCGCAATCGGGCGGTGGCGCTGCGGAGCTGGCGGCATTGGCGCTGCTGGCTGGGCCGGCCGGGCTGTTGGCGCTGGGCAGCGTGCGACGGTGGCGGGGAAAATGACGGACGCAACTTGACGGTCGCCGATTAAGCGAGCATTGCCGTGCGCGCAGCCCGGTATGAGGAGAGAGCGAGAGACGCTTGGGCGCTGCAAGCGGGCGGGATGGCTCCCGAACCGGAACCCGGGCAGCAGCGGGGCTTGTGTCTGCGCGGCCTCGGCTACTGGCATCGTTACGGGGGAGCGCGCCGGGCTCCCCCGGCCTCGGCTACCGGGTCATTACGGGGTGCACGTGTCTGCGCGCCGCCGGGGTGCCTGTCGCGCTGGAAGAGGCTGTGAGGCTCGGGTTACCGGCCTTCGTAGCGCGCTGGACGTTCCAGCATTGCACGTTCCAAGGCGACTTTCAGGCGTTCGCTGAAGAAGCGACTGGTGGAGGATACGATGCGGTGCTCCTGGCGGTCTTCCCGGTTGGTGGGCAGCGTTACTATGACATGATAGACCTTGAACTTGTTGGAACGGATGCGGTTGCTCCACCAGGTTACCGCTATTGCCATCAGCACGACAAAGATGCCCATGGTCAGCCATTCGCCGGCGAATCCGCCGATAGCTGCGACGGCGAACCCGATTACCGCGCCGCCGCCAACGGTGCGCCACCAACGGATGGGTGGGCGGTCGGATTCTTCTGTGACGACTTCCATCTCGACGGAGAGGATATCTGCGATGCGGTACTCTTTGCCCTGGGGTTCAACGAACCGCTCGTAAGTTACCAGGGCGCCGTGTTCTTTGAAAAGCACCCGCTCTTTGGCCGCAGCCATGATACGCTCCTGTCCGGCGCTATGCTCTACTGCGCCGTAGTTCCGCCGTCGATGACCAGCTCGGAGCCGGTCATAAAGGAGGATTCGTCGGACGCCAGGAACAGGATACCGTAGGCGATGTCGTCGGCGTTGCCTACGCGCCCGATGGGTATCTGTTGGTTAATCCAGGAGAAATGCCTTTCGTTCTCGTAGCTGCGGTGGGTCAGGGGAGTGCGGCAGTAGCCGGGGTGGATGGAGTTGACGCGGATGTTATCGCCGGCGTACTGGACAGCCGCGGATTTGGTGAACAGGCGAATTGCGCCCTTGGCAGCGTGATAAGCGGTAGAGGTGGGGCTGCCGATCAGCCCGTAGATTGAGGATATGTTGACGATGGAACCGCCGCCGGCTTTAAGCATTTCAGGGATGGCGTATTTGGTACCCAGGAACGTGCCCTTGGCGTGAACGTCAATCTGGCCGTCCCAGGCGGCTTCGGTGGTTTCGGCAACGGTGTAGCGGGCGCCGGAGCCGGCGTTGTTAACCAGCACGTTGAGCTTGCCGTAGGCGGACACGGCGGCAGCTACGGCGTCAATCCAATCCTGTTCACCGGTGACGTCGAGCTTGACGAAGATGGCGTCACCGCCGGCAGCGCGAATCTGCTCGGCGGTGCACTCGCCGCTTGCGACGTTGATGTCGCCGAGGGCGACTTTGGCGCCTTCGCGGCAGAACATACGGGCCGCCGCACCGCCGAAGCCCATCAGCTCGCCGGCTACGCCGTTGGCGGCGCCGCTGATGAGCGCGACCTTGCCGGCCAACCGACCGCTCCGGCTTACCTCTGACATTGTTGAACCTCCTGAGGCTACTGTCGCTGGCGCGTCATCGCAATTCGGTAGTGTATCCGTATCAGCCTGTCCACGCTGCGACAAGCGGTGTGGAGATTTCAGGAAGTATCACAGAAGCTGCATAAGCCAATATCCCACAGGTCAAGAACGCCAGCCCCGTTTTCGCCAAGGCAGAACTGATGTATCTCGGCGCTATCCATGCTGCAATGAGAAGTAACGTTCCAATAGACAAGAGGGTTAAGCTAAGCACTATTAGCCACATGGTTTCGTCGTTCAGCATTTCCGATGCTCCTTTTCCTGCCGTCGGTCAAGGTTGTCGAACCGGCCCGCAATTGAGCAGGCGGCCGTATTATGCCATTCTATCACGTCGCCGGCGCTGGGATTACCGGGTATAATGCCTGTCCGGAGCGCGGCAGTTTGGCAAAGAACCATGAACTGCAAACCGCGTCGGAGGAGGATTGCCCAGATGCCCGATTACTTCACGGAGGTGGATGTCCTCCGCAACGGGGATTCGGCCGGCAACGGGATGACGCTGCGTTTGACCGACAGGCAAGGCCGTTGGATTCACACCGTAGCCGTACCGCAGGAGGGATATTCACACACCGGGCCGACTTGGGCTTACATTTTTGAGAACGAAGGATTGACGCTGATTGACCCGGGGGCGGAGGCATCCTATGACCTGCTCAGTTCGGGTATGGCCTTGGGAGGGCTGGAGGTTGGCGATATTGAGCGGGTGGTTATTACCCACGGCCACGCCGACCACGACAGCGGAGTGGCGCGGGTCATTGAGCAATCGGGGGCCGAGCTGTGGGCGCATGACATTTACCAGCCGCTGCTGCCTTTTGATCCGCGCGACCTGCAACTGTTGCCATCCTCGCCAATCAAGGAAGCGATGTGGGAAACGGCGCGGGCGAACGGGTTCAGCCCTTCAGACTCGGAGGAACGGCAGCGTTACATGGCGTCGCGGAGCACGCATCGGGTGGAGCATCATATAGTCCACGGCGAGCGGCAGGGAGGGCTGACTTATATGCACGCGCCGGGTCATTCGCCCGATGAGATTTGCGTGACTCTGGACGGGATGGTGTTCACCGGCGACCACGTGTTGCCGGAAATCAGTCCGCACCCGACGATGAAGACGGCGTACAACGGCGAAGTGCGGAGCAACCTACCGTCTCACTACCAGGATCCGGACGATTCTTACGGGCTGCTGACCTACCTGCGCTCGCTGCAACGGGTGGCAGACCTGGGGCCGGAAGTGGCCGTGCTGCCGGCGCATCGGCTGTACAACAACCATAAGTTCAATTTTCAGACTACGCAGCGGGCCGGCGACCTGATACGGTTCCATGCCCGGCGTCTGGGGCGAATTCTGGTTACGGCGGGGCCGGAACCACGGCCGCTGGAGGACGTTACCCGTCGGACTTTTGAGCGGCGCAAGCTGGAGGGCGGCAACTTTTTCGCGGCTCTTACCGAAGTGGTGGCGCATATTGAGCTGCTGGAGGACGCCGGCGACATGGAAGTAACCGACGACCACCGGCTGCGCCGGACGGGTCGGGAGAACTACCAGGAAGTGCTGCGGGCACTGTAAATTGGGGGATAATCGCCATGTCTTTGGAAGGGAAAGTCGCGTTGGTTACCGGGGCTGGGCGCGGTATGGGTCGGGCAGCGGCGCTGGCGCTGGCTGCCGACGGAGCGAACGTTGCGGTTACCGATATTCTGGCTGACAACGTGGAAGAGACGGCCACCGACGTTCGGGCCGCCGGGCAGAACAGCGTAGCCATCGCCGCCGATATTGGCGACGGCGCCGATATTGACCGGGTGATTGCCGAGACGGTGCGGTCGCTGGGACGAGTGGACGTGCTGGTGAACAACGCCGGCGTAACGCGCTACCTGGACATTATGGACATCACCGAGGCGGATTGGGACCGGATTCAGCGGGTGAACGCGCGGGGCGCCTTTTTTGTGATGCAACGGACGGCGCGCCGGATGATTGAGCAGGGTAGCGGCGGGCGCATCATCAACATTGCGTCCATCGCGGGCAAGGGCTATCGGGGGACGTCCAACGCGGCCTATGCCGCCAGCAAGGGAGCGGTGATTGCGATGACGCTGATTGCGGCGCATCAGCTGGCGCGCTATGACATCAACGTGAACGCCATTTGCCCCGGGGCCACGGTGACGGCAATGTCCGCCAAGACAATGGAGCAACGGGCGGAGGAAATGGGCATATCGGCGGCGGAGTTGCAGGCGCAGCGGGCGTCCAACATACCCATAGGGAGGGCCAACGAGCCGGAGGACATTGCGGCGATGGCGGCGTTTCTGGCCGGCCCCGGCGCGAGGAACATCACCGGACAGACCATCAATGTGGACGGCGGATTGGTGATGCACTAAGGCGCCGGAGTATGAACGCCGCCATCCTGTCGGCGCTGGCGCTCGTTGCGAGTTGGGCCGTTTATTTCTTTACAGAAGCATAGGGTTGTGCGATAATCGCAGACGCTTTGGCAGGCGGGCGGTTCGCGGATAGCGGTGGGGAACCGCTTGTGTAAGGCGTCCGAGTTGGCCGAAAGCCGTCGCAGGGTGGCAGCAATAAGGGGACCGCGCCGGAGGAATTCGGGCGCAATTGCAAGGCAATCTGGAATTTGAGGTTTGTTGCATGAGTTACAAGGCAGAGTACATTTGGATTGACGGACAGAGGCCCACTGCCAAGCTCCGTTCAAAGGCGAAAATCGTTCCGGATGGCGAGGAGCCGCCCATTTGGGGTTTCGACGGTTCCAGCACGAACCAGGCGCCGGGAGAAAACTCGGACTGCGTGCTGAGCCCGGCGCTGGTGGTTCCCGACCCGATACGGCGGGGGAACAACAAGCTGGTGATGTGCGAGGTTCTGCTCACCGATATGACGCCGCACCCGTCCAACACGAGGGCGGCCTGCGCGGCGGCGGCGCAGCAGTATGCCTCGCTGGACTTCTGGTTTGGCATTGAGCAGGAGTACACTTTTTTTGACGGCATTAAGCCGCTGGGGTGGCCGGACAACGGGTTCCCGGCGCCGCAGGGCGGATACTACTGCGGCGTGGGTTCCGATGAAGTGTACGGCAGGCCCGTCGTGGAGCAGCATATGGACGCCTGCCTGTATGCGGGACTGGCGATTTCCGGCATCAATGGCGAGGTTATGCCGTCTCAGTGGGAGTTCCAGATTGGCCCGGTGGGAGCTCCTACGGTGGGCGACCACTTGTGGCTGGCGCGCTGGCTGCTGTACCGGATTGGTGAGGATGTGGAGACTGTTGACGGGCGCAAGGGCATCAGCGCGACGCTGGATCCCAAGCCGGTTAAGGGAGACTGGAACGGCGCCGGGGCTCACACGAATTTCTCCACCAACCAGATGCGGGAGAATTATGAAGCCTGCGTGGACGCCGCGGAAGCCCTCAAGACGCGCCACGACTTGCACATCGCCAACTACGGTGACCGGATTGAAGAGCGGCTGACCGGCCTGCACGAGACCTGCTCATACCGTGAGTATCGGTATGGGGTATCCGACCGGGGCGCGTCGGTTCGGATACCGTGGCAGGTGGCGCGGGACGGCAAGGGCTACATTGAGGACCGGCGCCCCAATGCCAACTGCGATCCTTACACGGTGACCCGGCTTATCATGGAAACTGTAGGAAGCGCGGCTACGGCTTAGAGGCTGCGCGATAATCGCGCATGATTCCGGAAACGGAGTTGGACGGTCAGGCGACGGCAAGCGTTCCTGACCGCCTTGCTATGCGCTCGGGCGCCGGCTAAACACTCTGATGATCCAATCCGTGCCGAAACTGCACGGGCGTCTAGTTTCGTTCGGCTTGCGCGGGATGAACCGGGGAAAAGCAAGGCTTTGCTGCCGGTGTCTGACCGTCTTGAGTTTTGCGGCAAGCGCGACGGTTATGGGTCGGCCGGCATTCCCGCCCCGCTTGCGCCACCGCTGCGCCGCGTATATTATGGCTGCGGAACTCAATTCGCAGCCGCCGGGATACCAGGATGAACGGCGAGCTCAGCGGCGCAAGGAGCACGTCAGGCATGAAGTACGACTATATCGTGATTGGAGCCGGGTCGGCCGGGTCGATTATAGCCAGCCGGTTGACGGAGGACCACAGCAAGCACGTGCTGCTGATTGAGGCAGGGCCGGACTATCCTGAGTTTGAACAGCTGCCGGAGGAGGTCAAGTTCGGCTACAACACCGAGATTGATATTATGGTCAGCGACCACAACTGGCAATTCGTGGGGAAGGGCACCGACACTTCGCCGGAGATAATGGTACCGCGGGGCAAGGTAACGGGCGGCTCCAGTGCGATTAACGGCCAGGTGTTTCTGCGGGGCGTGCCCGAGGACTACGACGGGTGGGCCGCCGAGGGCAATGACGAATGGGCCTACACCAAGCTGCTGCCCATTTTCCGGCGCATCGAAACCGACACGGACTACGGCAACGATGACTTTCACGGCGGGGAAGGCCCTATTGTGATGCACCGCTTTGCCCGGGAGACATGGCTGCCGGCGCAGAACGCTTTTTATGCCGCGTGCCGGGCTGCCGGCTATCCCGAAACCTGGGATCATAACCATCCTGATTCCTACGGCGTGGGGCCTACGCCCTTCAACAACCCTAACGGCATTCGGATGAGCACCAACCTGGGCTACTTGTCGGAATCGCGACACCGACTGAATCTGACCATCAAGGCCAACTGCCATGTGCACCGTATCCTGTTTGACGGCGACAAGGCCGTGGGCGTACAGCTGGAATCCGGCGGGGAGACTTTTGTGGCGGAGGGGGATGAAATCATCCTCAGCAGCGGTGCGATTGGCTCGCCGCATATCCTGATGTTGTCCGGCATAGGGCCGGCGGAGCACCTGCGGGAGATGGGGATCCCGGTGGTGCATGATTCGCCGGGCGTGGGGCAGAACTTGCGGGATCATCCTACCGTCTGGTGTACCTGGCGCACGAAGCCGGAGGTTCAGCTGGACGGACTGGCACCGCGCTCTCAGCTGTGTCTGCGCTACACGGCCGACGGTTCCGACCTGCGCAACGATATGAAAATCAGTATGCAATCCTTTGCCACCGAGCGCATCAACCGGGGGGGCGACCGTATGGTTCCGCTGGGCATTCGCATGAGCACGGGCATCCAGCTGGCGGCGGGCGCCGGGCAGATGCGATTGCAGTCCACCGATCCCTATCAGCAGCCTTTGTTGGACTATAACTACCTGAAGGAGCAGTCGGATCGGGTACGGCTGCGGGATTCGGTGCGCCTGTGTATGCAACTGGCGGATCATCCCGAGTTCCGGAATCTCATCCAGGAGTGTATTGAGCCACCGTCGGATGCGCTGGAGAGCGACGATGCGCTGGACGCCTGGATTGCGCGGGAAGTTACCACGTCGCAGCACATTTCCGGCACCTGTAAGATGGGGCCGGACAGCGACCCTATGGCCGTGGTTGACCAGTTCGGGAAGGTGAAAGGGGTTACGAACCTGCGGGTGGCCGACGCAAGCGTGATGCCTGACTGCATCCGCGCCAACACCAACGTTACCTCTATGACTATCGGAGAGAGGGTGGCGGAGTTCATCAAGGAAGGACGGTAGCGGACAATGGCATCCGCGCGCAAATGGACGCGGCTGGAAGACTTGGCGGCGTTGCATCTATACCGGGGCAAGGTGGCCTACGACAGCCGGGAGGTTATGGCGTTGGCCGCCGCCTTGGAGCGCAGCGCGAAGTCCATTTGCGCGCGGATGCAGGCATTCGCCAGTCTGGACCCGACCAACCCTCGCGCGCCGTCGGCCAAAGCCACGGCTCTGACGCAGGCGGTGTGGGCCGAGTATCAGGCCGACCGGACGGCGATTGCCGTGGAGGGTCAGCGGGCGTACTTGGGGATATTGAATCGGTATTCTATGGGGCGACCGTGACGAGAGTGTCCTGGGATGCGGTCAGGCTGCGGGATTCGTAGCAGTCCACGCTGCCGTTGGCGGCGGGGCGGGAAGATTCCGACGCCCACCGCCGATAAGGCTGCCGCGAACCTACGTGACAGTGCGCATCACACCAGTACCCCGAAGCCGGACTTGGTGCAGATTTCCAACCGGTTATGGTCGGGGTCGTGGAAGTAGAAAGCCTGCTGTCCGTCGTGGCGGGTCTGGATGTCGGTGCATTCCACTCCGATGCTTTGCAGCTCGTCGCGGGCGGCGGCGATGTCGTCCACTTCGAAAGCGGTGTGATGGGATGGGGCAGAGGGAGCATCGGGGTTTTCGATGATGTGAACCATGGCGCCGCTGGGGAGCTGGAGCCAGTAGAGGTTGTCGTTATCCACCATTTTGGGAATCTGCTTAACGCCCAGCACTTCCTGATACCACTTGAGGGCAAGGTTCTTGTCGCGGACGTTGTAGGTGATGTGGTTGATGGCCTTGAGGCGAATGTTGTCGGCGATGAGTCCCATGTGTAGTTCCCTCCGATTGATGATTGAGATTGATAGTTTGGATTCCTGGAAAGCAGGGCTAATGGATAACGGTTGGAGAATGGCGCGCAATCTGGGGTTACGGGCTAGATGTTGAGGAGGCGTTCCAAGTTGGCAAAGAGGATGGCGTCTTTCTCTTCACGGGAGAGGGTGTCGAGACCGAGCAGCCAAGACACGGGCCAATCGGCGCACATATCGAAAGGCCAGTCGGTGCCGAACACCACTTGGTCGATGCCGACCGTATCGATGAGAGTACGGAGGCTCTCTTCGCTGTGGGTGAGGCAGTCGTAGTAGAAGCGGTTGAGGTAGGAGCTGGGGGGCTGGTCGATGTTAAGGCGGGCTTCAGGGCGGACCTGCCAACCCCGATCCATGCGTCCGATGCCGTAGCAGGCGTAACCGCCGCCGTGGCAGAGGCAGATTCTGAGGTTGGGGTGTCGGTCCATCACGCCACCGAAAACGAAAGAGGCGAAGGTTACGGCCCGGTCGGCCAGGTTGCCGATGGTGTTGGGCAGATGGTAGCGGTTAAGGCGCGGGGATACTATGGTGTCGCCGCCCTGGTGGATGAGGAACATTGCGCCCAGGCGCTCTGCAGTGGCCCAGAGGGGGTTGAAATACGGGTCGTCAAAGGTGCGGCCGTTGACGTGGTCGCCAATCATGGCGCCTTTCAGTCCCAGCTGTTCCACGGCACGAGTGAGCTCTTCGATTGCGGCGCCAACGTCCTGCATAGGCAGATGGGCGAGGCCGGCGAAACGTTCCGGGTACTCTTCAGTCAACTGGGCCACGTAGTCGTTGCATTCGCGGTGCATGGCCATGGTTTGGTCGGTTTCGAGCTCGTAGAAGTACATATTGGCATTGGTGGAGAGGACGTGCACGTCCACGCCGAGGGAGGTCATGTCGGCGATACGCTGTTCGGGTGTCCAGAAGGTGCGGGGGTTATAGCGGTGCTGGTTGTATAGAGTGGGGGCGCTGACGCCGAACCAGTTATCGCCGCTCTGCATGGCGCGCAGGGCACTGGCCGGGGTGATGTGGGCGTGAACGTCCAGAACTCGTACTGCCATTGGATAAGGTCTCCTGTTGGGATGGCCGGCGCAGGTTGCAGTCGGAAGCGAGGCCGCGGTTCGCCTGGATTATAGACGGTTTCGCCTAATCCGTCAGGTTCAGGTCTGTGCTGCCGGTTCAGGCGGGTTGTTGGCGGAATTGGCAGTGTAGTCGGGTGGTGGTTCGTCGAAGGGTTCGCCCTTGGCTTCTGCGTCAAGCCGGCGCCGGTTCCACGCGCGCCACGCTGCGTTTGCTGTGGCGATACCTTCCTCGCGGCCTTCTTCACGGCCTTCGGCGCGGCCTTTTTCGCGGGTTTCGTGGCGAAACAGTGCGGCGAATACCATTATGGCTACCTCCAATAGGATTGGGCTGGCGAGCAGCCAGAAGCCCCCGGCGCGCGCCGCGTCGGCCATTACCAACGACGGCGCTTGACGCCATGACGGGTTCTCAGCGAGAATCGTGTGGACGCTGATGTAGAAAATCAGAGTGGCAACGAAGCAAGCACTGAAAGTCCAGAAATGCGGCCTGATGCGACGCAACGGGACGCTGAAAAGGGACACCCATGCAGCATCGTCGTCGCGATTCCGGTTGCTCATATGCTACCCATTTGCGCAGGATTGGGCAAGGGGGCCGAGATTCGGTGCTGCTTCAGCCGAGGCCGCGGGCGCGGTATTGCAGCGCTTCCGCCAAGTGCGCCGGGCCGATTTGATCAGAGCCGGCCAGGTCGGCCACGGTGCGGGCGACCTTGACCACGCGATGCAAGGCGCGGGCGGAGAGGTCAAGCTGCTGGGAGGCTCGCTGCAATAAGGCTTCGGTGTCATCCTGCAAATTGCAGTAGGTCCATATTTTGGAGCCGGACATTTCGGCGTTGGTGAGCGACGGGGTTTCACCGTGCTGGGTGAATCGGGATTCCTGAAAGGAGCGGGCGGCAGCTACTCGGTTGCGCACGGCAGCGGAGGGCTCGGCGCCGCTGGAGTCGAGCAGGCTGTCATACTCGACGGGAGGGACTTCCACGAAGATGTCGATGCGTTCGAGCATGGGGCCGCTGATGCGTCGCTGGTAGCGGGACACGGCGGAGTGGCTGCATACGCACTGCTTGCGGGGATGGGATGCGTAACCGCAGGGGCAGGGGTTCATGGCAGCGACCAGCATAAAGCTGGCGGGGTAGGTTACGGTGCCGCTAACTCGGGTAATGGTGACAGTTTTGTCTTCCAAGGGTTGTCGGAGGGATTCCAGGGCGGCGTGTCCGAACTCGGGCAGTTCGTCGAGGAAGAGGACGCCGCGGTGGCTGAGGGTAATTTCGCCGGGGCGGAGCATCCGGCCACCGCCGACCAGTCCGGCGTTGGAGATGGTGTAATGCGGCGCCCGGAAAGGACGCTGGGCGATGAGAGGACTGTCGGGGGGGAGGTTGCCGCTGACGCTGTAAATTTTGGTTACTTCCAGGGCTTCGTCGGGGGACATATAAGGGAGGATGCCGGGGAGGGCGCGGGCGAGGAGGGTTTTCCCGGAGCCGGGCGGCCCGCTGAAAAGGATGTTATGGAAGCCGGCGGCAGCCACTTCCAGGGCGCGTTTGGCGTGGTCCTGGCCGCGGATATGGGCCAGGTCGGTATTGTCGGGAGGGTTGCGGTTGCCGTTGAGATAGACGCCGCTATGAGGGAATGGCTTGATGGTGGGGCTGCCCTGCAAGTGGGTGAGAAGCTGGGCGAGAGTAGAGACGGGAAAGACCTGGACGCCTTCGACCAAGGCGGCTTCGGCGGCGTCAACGGCGGGGACGTACACGGAGTGGATGCCCTGCTCGCGGGCAACCCAAACCATGGGGAGAATGCCGGCGGTGTGACGCAGGCCACCGTCGAGGGAGAGTTCGCCGAGGAAGATGGCCGGTTCCTGTGGCGGCAAAGCTTGTCCGGTGCTGAACAGAATGCCGACTGCGATGGGCAGGTCGTAGGCAGGGCCGGCCTTTTTCAGGTCGGCGGGGGCGAGGTTGACGGTGATGCGACGCATGGGGAATTCGCAGCCGCTGTTGCGGAGGGCGGCGCGGACTCGCTCTTTGGCCTCCTGTACGGCAGTGTCGGGCAAGCCGACGATGTGAAAGGCGGGCAGACCCGGGGAGATGTCGGTTTCGGCCTGAATTATCTGGCCGTCCAGGCCGAGCACGGCGCAAGTTTGAGCGGTTGCGAGCATAGGAACTGTACCTCAGTGGTGAATTTGCGCCGACACCCAGGCAGCGCATTCGTACGATAACACACCGAACGTTTGCACGCAATAGGTGGATGCTATTTTTTGGACATTCGTTTTATCCCGACGCGCAGAGGTGGTTAAGGTGTGATGATTACGTGGAATACGTTCCTGAAGGATGTCGCCGGGGCCAGCGGCTTTTGTCTGAACTGTGATTGGGGAGATTCGGAGATTCGCAGGATTGGGGTTATTTCTCTTTGTTGACTGCGCCCTGCCGTGCTTAAGTGCCCGGCAAGGTTATGCGGCTGCGTTCAGCAGAGCAGGATGGTCGCTTCGTTATAGGAGCCGTCTTGCCGAAGCACCGGAGGTATAATCTCCCGCACTCCTATTTCTGCTGCTGGCGGCAGATGCGGTGGTGGTATAACGGCGCCGATTACGGCTACTACGGTTTCCTCAGGAGTGGCAGCCGGTATTGTGGCGGCCCGGTCGTGAGTGCGCCGGATGTGGTCGGCCTTGATGGTGCGGGGCACATCTAGCGTCCTGATTTCTGATACTCGTTGTTGGGCTGCCAATACTAGGCATTGCCACGACTTATATCCCTATTCCATGGCCGATATCAGCTGCTGTTGCGGCCTTGCTAGTCGTGATGGTGACTGCGCTTGCGCTGATGAGTCGACGGCGGTATTAACTACCGCGCCGGAGTTTGGCGCCAGGGAAGGTTAGGAAACCCTGGGCAGAATCGGGCGACGGAGGTGGGACACCGGCAGTATGAGTTTTGCCTTCTTTACGTAGGGAGGTCAAGCGCTCCTACCTCTCTGGCCAGATCCAGCCTGTGAGTCCGCCAGAAGCCCAAAATCTGCTCATACTTAACTTACGGGATAGGGCGATGGCAGGGCAGGCGCACAGGCCTGCCCTGCGATTCTATGGAACCGGTTGGCCTGGTTTGGCGGGGGATCTGGGCTATCCGGTGAGGGTTTCCCACAGCCGTCGTATTACCACATCTGTTTCCGCCTCGGTGAGGTTCAGCGGGTCAACCATCAGTTCGTCCGGCGGCCCCAGCTGCTGGAGATAGATGGGCGGGTCGCCTTGCCGTAAAGCCGACGCTACCTCCCTGGCCGAGGGGCCGGGCCAACTGCCGCCGAGGCGGAGTGCCGCAGTGGGTATAAGGTAATCAACACTGTCGTGTTCCAGGGTTATGCGCAGGCCCGGTATCTCTGCCAGACTGTCCACGACCCGCTGCGCCAGCCGGCGATAGTAGGCCATCTCGGAGTCTTCGTCTTCGTCAACGAACATCGCCAGGGCGGTTACGAGGCCGATGATTTCTTCCTTGGCGACTTTCATGGGCCGGCCTAGGAACTGGCCGGGACTGGCGTTGGCGCGCGCCGCCGCAATCAGGTCGGCGCATCCGCACAGGATGCCGGCGCCCTGGGGACCCCGCACACCTTTGCCGCCGCTGAAAATCACCAGGTCGGCGCCGTCGCGCAGGTAACGGCGCAGGTTGGCCCGGGGCGGCAGCATGGAGGCGGCGTCCACGATGACCGGCACGCCGCGGGCGTGGGCAATCTCGCATACCTGCGCCAAGGGCAGCACGCGCCGGCTGGTGAAAGGAGCGCACAGATAGGCGACGGCAGCGGTGCGCTCGTTGATGGCGCCCTCCAGCTCCCAGTCGTGGCTGTACAGGTAGTTGCCCACCTCTACCATTTTGGCGCCGGCGGTGCGGTACGCCTGGTCGTAGGGGAAGCGGTGCATAGTCTGGATGATGATTTCGTTGGCCATGCCATCGGTATCCGGCAGGCGTCGCATCCTGGCCGGGTCGGCGCCGGCGATGCAGGCTGCGGCCTGGAGCAGCAATCCGCCGGCGGCGCCGCTGGTCACCAGGCCGGCCTCGCCCCCGGTGAGCCGGGCGATTTCCTCGCCGGCTCTCTCGTTCAGCTGGTCGATGTTCACCATCACCCTGGCGGCGCCGGCCATCTGCTCCAGAACCTCGGGGCGGGTACGGGTTCCTCCCAAGCGGGTGACTGATCCGCTGGCGTTGATAATGGGAGTAACGCCGAGCCGGCGGTAAGCGGCTTCCGCGTCTGCGATGTACTGGTGATTCATGCCGTCCTCCTGGCGAGGTTGCTTTCGTCATATCTGCGCGGGCGAAAAGCCGCGGGCGGGATGGGCGCATTATACCAACCCACTCTGATCCTTGTGGTAACATTGCGGCATTACCCAAAGCTCAAAATATGGAGGTAGCAACGTGACCACCGCTGACCGTCTCGACGTAATCCCGCTGGGCGAAGCAATGTTCACCCAGCGGGCCATCCGGCGTTTCAAGAAAGACCCTATTCCCGCCACGGTGATGGAAGACATCATGCAGGCCGCCATCCGCGCGCCCAACGGCGGCAACAACCAGCAGTGGCATTTCATCGTTGTGCAGGATGCGGAGAAGCGCCGTCAGCTGGCGGAACTGTACCGCGAAGCATGGTGGGCCAAGCGCGCCGACGCCGGCATTATGGGCCCGCAGGACATTCCGCCCGGCAAAAGCTCCATGCGCTCCGCCATGCGTATGGCCGACGAAATTGGCGACGCGCCGGCTATGGTGCTGGTCTGCGCTACGTCCAGAGGCGCGCAGGCGGCAGGCTCGGTGATACCGTCGGCGCAGAATATGTTGCTGGCCGCCCGAGCCTTCGGCATCGGAGGCACCATCGCCACCCTGCACGCTGTGGTAGAAGAGCGGGTACATGCTCTCTTCAACATTCCCGATACGGCCCAGGTAGTCTATTGTATGCCTTTCGGCTACCCCCGCGGCAGCTTCGGTCCGGTAACGCGCCTCCCTCTCAACGAAGTCTGCAACTACGACCGCTGGTAGAGGCAGCGTTCCCGTCGTATCAGGCTGACCCGCCGAGACAATCCCTCTCACCATGTCGGGAAGCGATGGCATTGCTTTGGCCCGCTGCTTGTCGCTGGACTTGGAGGTGGGCGCTCGGGATGGCCGCATTCACGCTTTCGCCGGGGTGCGGCCTGACCTCGCTGAAACCCGGGTTTTCCACTCTCGCAGCGAGGTTTCAACCGCAGACCTCGCTACTCTGGACGAGCTGGCCGATGGCGCGGAGTTCGTGCTGGGTCACAATTTGCTGGCCTTTGACCTACCCCACCTGCAAGCGGCCAGTCCGCACTTGCGGCTACTGAATCTGCCGGCGGTGGACACCCTCCGCCTGAATCCTCTGGCACTTCCGCGCAATCCTTACCACTACCTGGTCAAACATTACCAGGATGGAGCATTGAAGCGCGGCCGGGTCAACGACCCGAATCTGGACGCCCAGCTGACGCTGGAAGTGTTTGACAATCAGCTGAAGGCCTTTGCCGACGCGCCGCCGGAACTGCTGACGGCCTGGCACTGGCTGTCTACCGCCGACGCTGCCGGCGACGCCGGGTTTGACCTGGTTTTTGCGTCATTGCGCAACGCCGCGCGCCCATCCCGGGCGGATGCTCGGGAGGCGATATGCCGCCGGCTGGACGGCGTATCCTGCCGAACTTACGCCCGTGAGGTGGTTGCCAACGCGAAGGGCCAGGGGTGGGAGCTGGCCTATGCGCTGGCCTGGCTGTCGGTGGCCGGCGGAAATTCAACGCTGCCGCCCTGGGTGCGCCACCAGTTCCCGGGAACCGGCCGTCTGGTGCGCCGGCTGCGCGACGACGCCTGCAGCGATGCTGACTGCGACTGGTGCAGTGAACGACACAATCCCCGCAAGGAGCTGACTCGTTGGTTCGGCTTCGACGACTTTCGCCCTGAACCGGCCGATGACGACGGGCAGCCCATGCAACGGGCTGTCGCTGCGTCGGCTATGGCCGGAGAGCACGCGCTGGGAATACTGCCCACCGGAGCAGGCAAGTCCCTCTGCTATCAGCTGCCGGCTCTTTCCAGATACGACAAAACCGGCGCCCTGACGGTGGTGATTTCCCCGCTGGTCGCGCTGATGGCCGACCAGGTAGCCGGCATGGAAGCGCGCGGGATTGGCTGCTGCGTAACCGTCAACGGCCTGCTATCAATGCCGGAGCGGGCCGACGCCCTGGATCGGGTGCGGCTGGGCGATGCCGGCATCCTCATCATCTCGCCGGAGCAGCTGCGCAGCGTTTCCTTGCGCCGGGCCTTGGAACAGCGCGAAATCGGCGGCTGGGTAACGGACGAAGCCCACTGTCTTTCCAAGTGGGGCCACGATTTCCGGCCCGACTATCGCTACGTGGGGCGTTACATCCGGGAGCGGGCCGGCGACGAGCCAATCCCGCGGGTGTTGTGCCTTACCGCCACTGCCAAACCTGACGTCAAGGCCGAAATTACGGACTACTTCAAGGATGAGCTTGGCATTGAGCTGCGGATTTTCGACGGCGGGTCGCAGCGAACCAACCTGGAGTTCGTGGTTGTGCCCACCAGCAGCGGAGCCAAGTTTGTCGATATCCATCAGATACTGATTGACCGGCTGCCGACGGATGAGCAAGGCGGCGCCATCATTTACTGCGCTACCCGGCAGAGCGCCGAACAAATCGCGCAGTTTTTGCAGGCGCAGGGATTGCCGGCGGAGCATTTTCACGCCGGGCTGTCGCCGGAAACCAAAAAGCATGTGCAGCAAGGCTTCATCCGGGGCAACATACGGACTATCGTCGCTACCAATGCTTTTGGCATGGGCATCGACAAGCCTGACGTGCGCCTGGTCATTCATGCAGACATCCCCGGCTCTTTGGAGAACTACTTGCAGGAGGCTGGGCGCGCCGGCCGCGACCGGAAGAACGCGCGCTGCGTGCTGCTCTACGCCCAAGACGACGTTGAGCGACAGTTTGGTATGTCGGCACGCTCCCGGCTCACGCAGCGGGAAATCCAGGGCGTCCTGCGCGCCCTGCGCAATCTGGACCGCAAGAATCGGCTGGAAGGCAATGTAGTAGCTACCCCCGGCGAGATTCTGAGCGAAGACTACGACCGAGCCTTCGAGCGCGACTCCGCTACCGACGACACCCGGGTGCGCACTGCGGTGTCCTGGCTGGAAGAGGCGGCGCTGCTGACCCGGGAGGAAAATCGGGTGCAGGTGTTTCCATCATCGCTGCGCGTTAACTCTATTGACGAAGCCAGGTCTCGGCTGGGAAAAGCGAACATCGCCTCCAGCTATCGCCGCCGTCTGCTGGCTATTGTGGAGGCCCTCATACAGGCTGACGCCGACGAGGGCATATCCACTGACGAACTGATGGCTACATCGAGGATGAGTTCCGAAGAGGTTCGCGGCGCGCTATACGACCTGGAACGGCTGGATATTGCCAGCAACGACACCGTCCTCACGGCCTTTGTCCATACGGGAGGGGCGCGTCCCTCACAACAGCGTTTCGAGGAAGCGGCGGCGCTGGAAGAGGGGCTGATTGGCCTGATGCGCGAAAAGGCGCCGGACATGGTAAAGGGTGAAACCCATCCGCTCCATCTCCGCCAGGCGGCGCAGGAACTCAAAGATGACGGCCATACCCAAGCGCTTCCGGAACGCTTGCGCAGCATCGTCCGCAGCATCGCCGCCGATGGGCGCGGCGAGGGCGGCAGCGGCGGCAGCATGGGAGTACGCGAACGCGATCGGGAAACTGTGCAAGTTACGCTGCAACGGGAGTGGCCGACGTTGACAGAAACCGCCGAACTGCGTCGCAATGCCGCGCAAAACCTGCTGAAGCACTTCCTTTCCACCTTGCCGACGGGAACCCGGGGCGTTGACCTGCTGGCGGAAACGACCATGGGCAACCTGTTAGCGGCGGTCAACTCGGACCTTATCCTGCGCAGCCGGGTCAGAGACCCCGCCAGGCTTACCGACCGCGCTCTGCTGTGGCTCCACGAGCAAGAAATCATCCGCCTGAACAAAGGGTTAGCCGTGTTCCGGCCGGCCATGACCATCCGCCTGCGGCCGGAGCGACGCAGATTTGTCCAGTCTGACTTTGCCTCCCTCAAACTCCACTACGACGAACAGGTTACCCAGATTCACGTCATGATGGAGTATGCCCAGCGTGGCTTGGCCTCCATGGCCGAGGCGTTGCGGTTGGCCGTGGACTACTTCAGCCTGCGACGGGAGCATTTTCTACGCCGTTGGCTGTTTGATAAAGGGCGGGAAATTGGACGGCAGACCACGCCGGAATCGTGGCGCGCCATCGTGGAAAGCCTGAACAACCCCGTTCAGCGTCGCATTGTGGCCGACGACAGGGAACAGACCAACGTGCTGGTACTGGCCGGCCCCGGCTCCGGCAAGACTCGTGTGCTGGTGCATCGCATCGCCTACCTGGTTCGCGTCAGGCGGGAGAGCCCGCGCGGTATCCTGGCCCTGGCCTACAATCGACACGCCGCAGTGGAGATTCGCCGCCGCCTGGATGAACTTATCGGCGACGACGCCAGGGGCGTAACCGTGCTAACTTGCCACGCGCTGGCCATGCGGCTGGTGGGCGCGAGCTTTGAGGGCAGGGTGAATCAGCCCGATGACGAGCATTTTCGACAAATAATGCGACAGGCAACGGCTCTGCTCAAGGGCGAGGATCTTCCTTCGGATGAAGCCGACGAGCGCCGCACGCGCCTGCTGGACGGCTTCCGCTGGATACTGGTGGATGAATACCAGGACATCGGGCCGGACCAGTACGACCTGATTTCTGCGCTGGCCGGCAGAACCATCCCCGAGGAGGACGACCGGCTCAGCCTTTTCGCCGTGGGCGATGACGACCAGAACATCTACGCCTTTAACGGCTCTTCAACGGAGTTCATCCGTCGCTTTGAGGAGGACTACCGGGCACGGCCCTCCTACCTCACGGACAACTACCGTTCCACTGACAACATTATCAGCGTCGCCAACGCCGTGATTCGGCCGGCCCAACAGCGGATGAAAGCCGACCATCCCATCGCCATCGACCGGGGTCGGGAACGACAACCGCCCGGCGGCGCGTGGGGCATGCTGGATCCGGTGGCCCGGGGCCGGGTCCAGATAATTCCGGCCGGCGACACTCCCATCTCACAAGCGCAGGCCGCCATCGCCGAGCTGCTGCGGCTGTCGGCTTTTGACCCCAATTGGGATTGGAGCAGGTGCGCAGTGGCGGCGCGGGAATGGCGCGACCTGGATCCAGTACGCAGCCTCTGCGAAGTTGAGAATATCCCCGCGCAGCTGGCTAGCGAAGAGTTTTCCGGAGTTTGGCGTCTGCGGGAAACCCAGGCGCTGCTGGCTTGGCTGCGCAGCCGGGACGCCGTGCTGGTCAACTGCGCCGACATTGACCAATGGCTGGCAAGTCAAGCGTCCAATTCCTGGCTGGATCTGCTGCGTGAAGGCGTTGCCGAGTACGACCTGGAAACCGGCGGCGCGGATACTCCAACGGACAGCTTCGTTGAGTGGCTGGCCGAGTGGAGCCAAGAGACGCGCCGACGCCAGCGCGGCCTGCTCCTGCTCACCGCTCATAGGGCCAAGGGGTTGGAGTTTGACCACGTGATTGTGCTGGACGGGAATTGGCAGCGCGTGGGGCCGAAAGATGATGCCGACGCGCCCCGTCGCCTCTACTATGTAGCGATGACCCGCGCCCGGCAGACCCTGGCCCTTATGCGCTTCCCTCAACCGCATCCCTTCCAGGACGCTTTGCCGGGCGACGCGGCGGAGTTGATCCACCGCGACTCTATCGCGCTGCCGCCGCCGCCGATCGAACTGGCCCGCCAGTATCGCCGGCTCAGCCTGCGCGACGTTCACCTGGGATTCGCCGGCCTTCAAAGCTCTGGGCATCCGGTGCACGACGCCATCGCAGCCCTGGCTCCCGGCGACCCGCTGCTGGTGCGTGCAAAGTGGCAGCGTTGGGAACTGCTGGATGGCAAGGGTACAGTGGTAGGCCGGTTGGCCGGCGGGTTCCAGGCTCCCGGCAGCGCGCGCCGCGCCACGGCTACGGTACAGGCTATTGTCCACTGGAACAGGGAGAGTTCAGAGCCTCAGTTCCAGGGCCGCTACCGCTGCGATTCCTGGGAAGTGGTCGTGCCGGAGCTGGTGTTTGAACGGGGTGATTGATGCGCAGATTCGGCGCGTCAACGGAATAGCCTCCTACCGCCGAGGTTCGTAGCGGTAATCCCGCGCCGAACCTCGCTCCGGCGTCGGCGTTGGATTGTTGGGCAGGTAGGCGTAGTTAGTATCCACGCCGACCTTGGGCGCCAGCGTGTTGCGCAGGATGCCGATGCGCTCAACCTCCAGCTCCACGGTGTCGCCCGGTTCCAGCCAACGGGAACCTTCGTAGCCCTTGCGGATTGACTCCCGCACGGAACCGCCGCCGACGGTGCCGCTGCCGATGACGTCGCCGGGCGCGATGCGGCTGTCTTTGGCTGCCCGCTCGATGATTTCGTTCCAGCTGTACCAGGCGTTGACAGCCTCGCCGTCGCGCAGCCAGTCGTCGCCGTTCACTCGCGCGTGGCATTTCAAGTCCAGCCGCCCGTCCCGAATGTGCGGCATCATCTCGTCGGTGGTTACCACCCACGGCCCGATGGACGACGCCGAGTCCTTACCCTTGGCCGGCCCCAACCCGAAGGCCATTTCGTCAAACTGCAAGTCCCGCGCACTCCAGTCGTTGAAGATGCAGAACCCGGCCACATACTGCAAGGCCTCCGACGCCGGCACGTTGCTGCCCGCCTTGCCGATTACGCAGCCGATTTCCAGCTCGTAGTCCAGCTGCTCCGACGCCGCCGGATATGGCACTTCTTCGTCCGGCCCATAGATGACCAGCGGGTTGGAGAAATAGAACACGGGCATCCGATACCACACCTCATTGATTTCCCGCGTTCCCTGCGAGGTGGCGTGTTCTTCATAGACGATGTAGTCTCGCACCGTGGGCGGTTGCAACACCGGCGCGCGCAAACGCACATCAGCCAGAGCCACCGCTGGCGCAGCCACGCCGCCGGCCAGAGCGTCGCCAATGCGGTCAATGGCCGCCTCCCCGGTATCCAGCAGCGCGCCAACGTCCCTGACGGTACGCTGCGCCCCCAGCAGCGCGGTAACGTCCACCACCGCGTCGCCTTGCAAAACGCCGCAACGCGGCCCGGCTCCATTGTCATAAGTCAGCAGTTTCATGTCAGTAAATCCTCTTTGGTTTGATTACGCAGCGTCGGAATAGCCGGCCAGCCGCGCGGCGTCGGTGATGTAGTCCGCCGTTTGTCGAATCCGCCGCTCCACCTCCGGCGCAGGCTCGCAGGCGCCCAGGTAAAAGCAGGTTCCATGCAGGTGGCCCTGCCGGGAGTAATAACGACCGACGAGGAGGCTGTTGATGGCGTTGTCTGCTGCGGCCAGTCTGACCAGTCCTCGGGTGGTGTCCGGGGAAAATTCGGGTTCTGCGCCCGTCCGCGCCAGTATCAGCGCATCGGTAGCACGCTTGGTGGCGCACCAGGCTTTTTCAGCAGAGTCGCGCACATCGCCGGCCGCCAGCAGCCGCAGGGCGTCGGCGTGTAGGCCGCGGGCGTCGGCAAAGATGGCGGCTACTTGGTCAGTGGCTAGCATGTTTTTGTTGCTCCCTATTCGGATTGGGTGGTGAGCAAAGTTGCTATATGCTGATGCGCCCATCAACGTAGGCCTGGGCGGCTGCGTAGTGCCAGTTGGTTTTGACATTGGTCTCAAACTTGCGGAGTTCGCAGCCCGGCGCATCTGGCAGGCTGACTGAATTATAGAATACGAGACGCACCCCTTGCGCCTGTTCAGTCAATTTGCAGAACAAACGCACGTAGTCTTTGCCGCCGAAGAATATTACCGGCTTGCCAGTCTCGTCCGGCAGTATCTGGCAGTCATGGTAACCATCCCGCCGGCCCCGGCGTTTGTACTTTTCCGCATTGTTGCTGAAGGTGATGTCGTAGTTTGGGGTCAAAAAGTCTGCGTGCATTAGCCCCCAGCCTGCCGACAGGATGTATAGGTTATCCGGCCCACACTTCCGATAGAGTCGTTTGTATATCCGATTCTTGTAGAGTCGCCATGCCGGCGATAATCCCAACGGGTTGTCGTCTGGGTGCCGATTATATTGCAGCAGTTCTTCTCTCCACGAAAGGCCGCTGCCCGCCGGATCGTCTGGGTGAGCGTATATGCAATCATGGTTCGCCGGGGAGAGGCTGGGATTGGCGACAAACATCACCCGCCGGCCATCGCCGCTATGGAGATGGCCGGCAAACGACTGCTTGCTGGCGGCGCATTGTATGACGACTATGCTGTCTTCCATGATGCTCTGCTCACATCCTCTCAATCAGCCACTCCAGGCAATCCAAAAAGGCTGGGTTATAGGCTTCGTCAACATGGTTGGAGTTCCACAGGCCGGATTTCCTGACGCGCTCCCGGTCGCTGTAACAGCCCAACCAGCCTACGGATGGCGGGTCAATCGTCTTTTTCTCATAGTTGCTGAGCAGCGCGATGGCGTTGCGTTCAATGTAGCCGCGCATACTGTCCGGCCCCGGTTTATCTTCTACCGCCAGCCATAAGAAAGGCATATCGCCAATAGCTGAGGATACCTTCCTTTCCATGGGCCGCTCGTTCTCTCTGACTTCCTTGGGGGCGTTATTACCTAGCCCCCAGCGCGGGAACTCACGGCTATCTCGCTGTATCAAAGCCGCCCCAACAATCAGCCGGAATACAGACCCACGGTGATTGCCGCCGCTGCCAGCGGCATTTCCCCGATGTTGTGAAAGCCTCCTCCAGAGCGTAGATTTGGCGCCGGATTTCAGCGCATGAGTACCCACTCGCACGATGCGCAGTCCATCTCCGCTATCGCTGCGGTTTTCGCCCGTCTCCCGAAAGAAATAGACCCCACGCCTCGGCCAGTCCATTCCCCCGGAACATTCCGACAGTCGGCGCCCACCGCTCAAGTTGAGCTCAAGCCGCTCTAACAGTTCATAAAACCGGGCCAGATGATTCGCGCGCCTGTAGTTCACGATAGCCATGTCAGTGCATTGGCGAAAAGCTGGCCGGTATCATTATTTTGTTTTCCTGGCTCACTCGCCCCGGGGCTCCTGACGGCCACTGCGGTATCTTGCCGGCTGCCGCTCGCACTTCGGCCCGGTGGTTCAAGTCCTGGTAGGGCCACACGTGCATCCAGCGGTTCAGGTTTCCGAATTCCGTGTACATCCCGGCGGCCAGCGGCGAGAACTCTTCGCGGTAGGGCAACGCCTCCTCCCAGCGGCGCAGCAGTTCCGGTATGGAACCGTTCTCGTAGGTGTAAATTCGCATTTCGTAGATGTTGCCCAGAGACTGGTCGCCGCCCATGGGCCGCATAAACGGCGCCGGCGTCCACACTTCCGAGTTCATGTTCAGGATATTGCCCGGCGTGATTTTCGGCGGCCAGTTGGGGTCTTGGGAGGCCTCGGCGCGGATGCGGTTGCGCTCCTCCAGGTTTTCGTATCCCCACACGTGGATAATCTGGTTCAGCGGCCCGATTTCCGTGCGCCAGAAAGCGGCGATGGGCGAGTATTTTTCCCGGTGGGGCAGCGCTTCCGCGAAGGCTTCTTCCGCTTGCGGCACGGCGCCGGGTTTCAGGTCGTAGGTGCGAACTTCGTAAATCATAATCTTCTCCCGGAGCTTGCGCTCCGTCAGTTCGTCGTGTAGCGGGTTGAATGGCGCCAGTGTAGCAACACCGTTGCACAGCGGCAACCGCCGCCGGCCCCATAGCGGGCACTGTTATAATAGCAGCGTACCAAAAAGCCGGCGACACCATACCGGAACCGTACAGGACAGGAGCAATCACTATGACCGCGCCCGCCGCCGCAAAAACCGCCCTTGAATATCTGGCCGCTGCCAAACTGGAGCGGGAGGCTGGCAGCCATCGCAAAGCCGCCGGCCTGATGTGGAAAGCCACCCAAGCCACCTTCGCCGCCCTGGCCGACACCCACGGGGTGAAATACAGTGGTCTGAATGACCTCGACCTGTTTTCAATTGCCGACGCCTTGGCCGCTGACCCGACTGTAGGCAAGCGCTATTTCGGTAGTGCTATTGCACCCGGTTCTCTGCTGAAAGACCACGCTGAAATGGACGTGCTGGAAGATTACCAATTAGAACTTGCCTACGAAACGGCGGAGCAATTTATCAGAGAGTGCTTCGATGACCAGTAGTTCCTCTCAACGTTACCAGCAGATGGCAGTCCGGCACGAGGCCCGAGCTCGCAACTATCGCCGTCAAGCCCATTTGATGTTGGAAAGAGACTCAGATAGCGACTGCGCCGCAGCGCTGCTGTATGAATCCGCTAAGCAATGCATCAACGCAATAGCCAACCAACTCGGAGAGAACCCGGGTGCCACCAGAGGCAAAGTCAACTTGCTTCGCAAAGTTGCGGCATCGGAGACCGATGGCGCCTCCTTGATGGAGAATTGGCAGCACGCCGATAAGCTTCACATCCATGCCGACCGGGACCATCGTTGGGTTCGGGGTTGCACTGTGCGGCACTTGCTTCACATCCATGCCGACCGGGACCGTCTTTCCGCCGGCGAATTTAACAGGTCCTGGCAACAAGCCCAAGCCTTCATATCCGCTATGCTAATCATATGCTCCCGCAATCTCTGACCGACCAATCCTCAAAGGAGGCAACCTACCCAATGGAATACCGCATCAATCACGTCCACATCCGCGCCGCCGACCCTCACGCTACCGCCGCCTGGTACGAAAAACACTTCAACGCCCGCATTGTGTCGGAGCGCACGGTTATGCCCAACACCATCACCATCGGCATGGAAATGGGCGGCCAGTGCCGGCTCAACGTGTCTTCCAAGCCTCCCGGCTCCTCCGACGAGCGCGCCGTCGCCGAGCTGAACCGCCTCGGCCTGGAACACTTCGGATTTGACGTGGCGGACATTGAGGCTGAGATGGAGCGTCTCACCGCCGCCGGCGTCCGCACCGTGCTACCCATCACCGACACCGCTACCGGCTCCCGCTTGTCCTACATCGAAGGCCCTGACGACGTACTCATAGAGCTGGTGCAGCCTGCCCCGTGAGAACGCCGTCAGCGCATTACATCGCCGGACGCCTCACTGTCGCCAAACGCAACCGGAGGTTCAAGCGCTATGCTGACCGACCCACAGGAGTTCCTCCGATATTTCGATTCCATCCATCGTCGCACTCTGCGCGACATACAGGCCTTGCCGCCGCCGGCTCAAAATTGGACGCCGCCAATAGGCCAGGGTGAAAAAGGGTGGAGCATCAACCAGATTGTTCATCACATCTGCGAGTCGCGGATGTACTTCGCCCGCGCATACCGCAACGAAGGCTGGCGGTACGACTGGCCCGTGCCCAGCACTCAACGGCAGGCGGACTGGATACCTGCCCTGGCGGAATCCCACGCCGAGTTCCACCGCCGTTTGGAGGACACCCCTCCCCAATGGCTCAACCGTCGCATCAAAATGATTGACACCGACGGCTCCCTCAGCGGCTGGCGCATCCTGATGATGCTCATCGAGCATGAAGTCCACCACCGCTCTCAGATTGACGCTTACTCCGGCATTAACGGTTGGGATGTGCCGCAAATCTATGGCCGCACCCGCGAGCAAATAGATGAATTACAGCAATCCCAGCGAGCCCCTACGGATTAGCAACCCTGCTGCTTCTGACAATGCCCACCCACCACCCCAATGACGACAACCTCCTCGGCCTAGTAGTAGTCGCGGCCGGCCGCAGCTCCCGCATGGCCGGAACCGACAAAACCTTCGCCGACATCCACGGCCTCCCCCTCATTGCCCACACCCTCCTCCGCCTCGCCCACTCCCACGCCGTGGCCCGCATCGTCTTGGTCGTCGCCCCCCAATCGCTCGCCCGTTCCCAGGCCCTGGTTCACCAACTTTCCATCCCCAAAATCCAGGCCGTTTGCCCCGGCGGCGCCCGACGCCAGGACTCCGTTTATGCCGGCCTCACCGCTCTCGGCCCCTGTCGCTGGGTCGCCGTACACGACGGCGCCCGCCCCTGCATCTCCCACGCCGTCCTAGCCCGCACCCTCGACGCCGTTCGCTGCCATGGCGCCACCGTCGCCGCCATCCCCGTCAAAGACACCATCAAGATTGTAGACCACTCTGGCGTCATTACCGCCACCCCCAACCGCGACACACTCTGGGCCGCTCAAACCCCCCAAGCGTTCGACTACAACCTCCTCCTGTCCGCCCACCATGCCGCCGACGCCGACTACACCGATGACGCCGCCATCGCCGAGGCCGCCGGACACACCGTCCACATCTTCCCCGGCAGCCCCCACAACCTCAAAGTCACCACCCCCGAAGACCTCGCCATCGTGCGCCACCTCCTCACCAACGCCCCGGTAATCGCCTAAACCGACCCCAAAGGCTTCTGGCATTGCCCACCCCGGCAACGCTATAATAGGCCCGTCGTCGGCCTTCCCATACGCCGGCCCGCCGCCGGTCATTGGCCCGTTCCGCCGTACCATCACTTTCATTCAGTATCGTTTTCGTTCAGTTCGGAGGTTATCCACATGGCTGCCCAAAGCGCCAACCGCGAGCGGTATCGGGAATATACGAATTACCTGCGCGTCAGCGCCGTCGGACTCAATATGCAGATCGCCCCCGCCCGCCTTGACCGTCTGCGCTCCCAAGTGAACCTGGAACGCAAGAAGTTCCTGCTCTGGGTGGTAGTCTGGCTCCTCATCGCCATGGTCAGCCTGGTTCCCATCATCCTGCTGGCCGCCGTCGAGTTTAACCTGACCTTGCCGACCTCCATCGCCGACCGCGCCGGCGCCTTTCACCACCAGGTCTCCACCCTCGAAAACGTCGGCGCCGTCGCCATCGCCATCGCATCCTCCCTCATGTTCGTCTTCGCCGTCGTCATCGCCTACGCCCCCCTCCTCGCCAACAGCGAGTCCCTCAACGACCTCGAAGCAGCCCACCGGGCCCTGAAATCCATCCGGAAATAACCACGCCCCAACCGGCCTGCTCCCCCAGACGAAAACCCCAGTGCAGTACCGAGTTGGAACCGGCGCCGACGCCCACGCCTTGGCCCACGACCGCCTCCTCACCCTCGGCGGCGTCGTCATACTCCACACCCGGGGGCTCGCCGGCCACAGCGATGGCGACGCCCTCAGCCACGCCATCATCGACGCCCTCCTAGGCGCCGCCTCCGCCGGCGACATCGGTATGCGCTTCCCCTCCAACGACCCGTCTCTGGCCGGCATCAGCAGCCTCATCCTGCTCGAACGCACTGCCGCCCTCATCGCCGCCGATGGTTGGAGCATCGTCAACGTTGATGCTACAATGTTGGCCCAGCGACCCCGGCTGTCGCCTCACGTCCCCGCAATGCGCCGCAACATCGCCGCCGCCCTGTCCATCACGCCCTCCCAAATCAGCGTCAAAGCCACCACCACCGACTACCTCGGCTTCACCGGACGGGAAGAAGGCATCGCCGCCACCGCCGTCGCCCTCCTTTCCCATCCTTAGAACCCGCGCCACCACACCCGGCTAGATATGAAGCTCTACAACACCCTCAGCGGTCAAGTCGAAGATTTCGTCCCCGCCGACGCCAACGAAGTCAAAATGTACGTTTGCGGCGTTACCCCCTACTCCGCTACCCACGTCGGACACGCCCTCAGCTACGTCGTCTTCGACACCCTCCGCCGCTACCTCGAATTCAAAGGCTACCGCGTCCGCCACGTCCAGAACTTTACCGACATCGACGACAAAATCATCCGCCGCGCCCACGAAAACGGCGTCTCCGAAGACCAACTCGTCGCAGAGTTCATCGACGATTACTTCCGCGCCATGGACGCCCTCAACATCCTCCGCGCCGCCGAATACCCTCGCGCCACCCGCGAAATCCCCCGCATCATCGCCGCCATCTCCGGCCTCATCGACCGCGGCCACGCCTACCCAGCCGCCGGCGACGTCTATTTCCGCGTCGCCAGCAAAAGCGACTACGGCAAACTCAGCCACCGCACCCTCGACAGCATGATCGCCGGCGCCCGCATCCAGGTGGACGAAAACAAAGAGCACCCCATGGACTTCGTCCTCTGGAAAGGCGCCAAACCCGGCGAACCCTCTTGGGAAAGCCCTTGGGGCCCCGGCCGTCCCGGCTGGCACATCGAGTGCACTACCATGTCCCTCGAATATCTCGGCGCACAGATCGACATCCACGGCGGCGGCCAGGACCTGATCTTCCCCCACCACGAAAACGAAATCGCCCAAAGCGAATGCTACACCGGCGCCAGCCCCTTCTCCCGCTATTGGATGCACAATGGCCTCCTCCAGCTCGGCTCCGACAAAATGAGCAAGTCTCTCGGCAACCTCGTCTCCGTCGCTGAAGCCCTGGAACATTACTCCCCCGACGCCATGCGCCTCTACTTCCTCAGCAGCCACTACCGCAGCCCACTGGCCTACAGCGACGAAGGCGCCGCCGCCACCGAGCGCAGCCTGGAACGCATCCGCCACGCCCTCACGCCAGGCAACGGCTCCGGACCCCAGGTCGACCCTTCATCCCACCGCGCCCGATTCGCCCACGCCATGGACGACGACCTCAACACCCCCCAGGCCATAGCCGCCCTCTTCGCCCTCGCCCGCGACATCAACCGCGGCCGCGACGCCGGCCAAAGCGTCGCCGACGGCCAGGCCGCCCTCCGCGAGCTAGGCGGCGTCCTCGGCCTCACCTTCGCCAATCGCCTCCACAACAACGCCGACCTGGCCGCCGCGCCTTTCATCGACCTCCTCGTGTCCGTGCGCTCCGAGCTCCGCGCTGCCCGTCAATTCGCCCTCGCCGACCAAATCCGCGACGGCCTCGCCTCCGCAGGCGTAACCCTGGAAGACGGCCCCCGAGGCACCCAGTGGCAGCGCCAAGCACCCGGCTGAACGTTGGGACTCCGCCGCCGCGCCATCCTCTCCCCCCTCTCCACCGTGCCCCCACGCCCCACCCACCCACGCCCGTCGACCGCTCGAAAATGACGTTGCATTCCCACCCGGACAGCCCGAGCTCGCCCGCACCCATTGATTGGCCGCAAATTGCCGACTGCCTGCGCCAAATCGTCGGCGCCCAGCACGTCTTCACCGACCCCGACGCCGCCGACCGCTACTCTGCCGACGCGCTAACCCCTTACCGAGCCTACTACGCCGACGCTGCTTTTGACCGCCTAGCCGACGTTATCGTCCGCCCCGCCGACACCGCGCAGGTCTCCCGCGTCATCGCCCTCGCCCAGCAGCGCGCCATTCCCGTCATACCTTACGGCGGCGGCACCGGCGTGATGGGCGGCATCGTTCCGGTACATGGCGGTATCATCCTGGACATGCGCCGCCTCAACCGCCTGCTCAGCGTGGATGCCGCATCCCTCACCGCCGACGTAGAGGCTGGCATGGTGCTGGCCGACCTCTACGAAGCCTTGCAGCCCCACTCCCTGATGCCCGGCCACGACCCCTACAGCGTTCCCATCGCCACCGTCGCCGGCACAATCTCCACCAACGGCGTAGGCTATCGCGCCGCCGCCTTCGGCCCCATGGGCGACCAGGTGGTCGCGCTGGAAGCGGTGCTGCCCAACGGCCAAGTCATCGCAACCCGGCCCGTCCCCAAGCAGTCCGCGGGCCCCGACCTCAACCGGCTGTTCATAGGCTCGGAAGGCGTGTTCGGCGTCATCACCCGCGCCACCGTCAAGGTATTCCGCCAGCCCGAAGCCCACGCCTTCACCACCGTCGAGTTCGCCGACTTCGCCCACGGATTCGCCGCCGTTTGCGAAATGTCCGCGCTGGGCATCCGGCCAACCCTGCTCGACCTGACCGAAGACCACGAAGGCATCCAACTCCACCTGCTCTTTGAGGGCTACCGGGAAGGCGTTGACGCTGCCCAGCAGCGCGCCCTCGCCGTCTGCGCCGCCGCCGGCGGCCGGGACATCGGCCCCCAGTCAACGGTGGAATACTGGCAGCGTCGGCACGACTCCGCCCTGAACTACCGGGAGACCGCCCTGGGCCGTCCCCGGGCAGAGCGTTGGCGGCGCCAATGGGGTCGCGCCTTTGACTACTTGCACATGAGCCTGCCTGCCGACCGGGTGCTGGAATACCGCCGACGCGCCGACGCGCTGTTGGCCGCCCGCAAAATCCGCGTCGTGGAATACTCCCTATGGAGCCGCCCCGAGTTCTTCTCAATGCTGGTCGTGCCCCACGGTGACCGCCAAGTCAACGGCAGGGGCGACTATGACCCCAACGTGCGCGCCAACCTGGCCGCCGGCGTCGACGAAGTCCTCACCCTCGCCCAGGACATGGGCGGCGTCATGGAATACTGCCACGGCGTCGGCATCAAGCTGAATCACCTGCTGGCCCGTGAACTTGGCCCCAATCAGGATGCGCTGCGAAACATCAAGCGCGCCCTCGACCCCGCCGGCATCATGAACCCCGGCAAGCTGGCCCTGTAAGGATCCTCTCCCCCCGAGCCCGCCACAGTATGCCCTGCCGCCTATACGTCATATTGCGTATAGCGATATGGATTATGGCGAAATATCCGTTGACGCGATGTTAAACCGGGCGTATCATAAATACAAATAAACGTCGTCTGACGTTATCAGACAAAGGAGCAAACCGAATGGTTACCGCATTGAAGCCCGAAACCGAAACTAGCCCCGCGGTTGCCGAAACCGCCACCACTCCCAACGTGGTGGTTGCTCCGGCTCCCGCCGCCCCTGCCGCTGACGTCTCCGCCGTGCCGGAAACCCCGGCCGAGCTGCTCAAACAGTGGGACACGCCCGCTCGTCGGCGTCCGCTAATCCACATCGTCGTCTCGGCCACCCTGGTCCGTCTCTGGGACGCCATCGCCGGCCCCCCGATGACCGAACGGCAGCGGGTGAACCGCGACATCGCCGAGTACCGGGGCCTCTCCCAAACTTTGCGCCGCAACGGGTAGCGAAGCGCCGCTCCCTCACCCCGAGCCTGTCGCAGGGCCTCCGCCGTTATGGCGGAGGCCCTCTCCTTTATCCACCATCAGCAATCGCCCGGCGGCCACTGTTTAGACGGCATAGAGCACGGGAACTTGCCAGCAGCGCAGAACTGCCGGCAACAGTCCGCATGACCGGATTATGCTTGCCATCTACCGGAGCGCCCGCGCGCGCAACCAGATTAGCACAGCATAGTCGTAGTACAGGCTGGGAACGTCCACGCCTGCCCGCCTGCCACTCTGGCAGTGCTTCCCCTACCGCCCCTCGGCGCAGAGCGTCCGCGCGCTCCCCACAGATGTGGGCGCACACCCGAACCTGACGGCAGCGCGATTGCTCACTGCCCTTGCCACAATGCGCCCCGCCGTCCCCCATTTCGTTGTTCCGGCCGGCAGGTATCCGCACCCGCCCGTGCTATAATCGGAAATGAAATTGAGGTAGTTGATATGCTGGACGCCCCCACACAACAAGCCTTTCTGCAAGCCTTGACAGACCACCCCGAGTTCAGGGCCGCTGTGCGCCGGCAATTGCTCACGTCCAAGTTGCTGGAACTGCCGGAGCGATTTGCCGAGTATGCGGCCGCCACTGAACGCCGCTTGGCCAACCTCGAATCCACACTAGCCAGCTGCATGGAAGCCACCGAACGCCGCCTGGCCGCCTTGGAACAAGGGCAGGAAGAAATCAAGACCAAGCTCAACGGCATCGACGAACAGTTTGTCGATGCTGATAAACTGTTTGACGGTATCGACGGGCGGTTTGACGGCATAAAAGGGCGTCTGGACCGGATGGATAGAAGGATGGACAACGGCTTCGGAACCGGCCACGAAATCAAAGTCAGCAATAACTTCGGCAGCCTCGCCGGGCGACACCTCCGCCTGACACGCACCAAAGTGCTGAAAGCGGCAACTACCGCCGTTGACGACGACCTGAACGACCTGATTGCCGACGCCGAAGAGCGGGGCGCGATTACCGAAGAACAGGTCAACGAGCCGCTGGCGGTGGATCTGATTGCCAGCGGGCGCAGCAGAGATGGCGGCGGTAGCTACGTAGCCGCAGAGGTGTTCATCGCCGTGGGCGACCGGGACATCGTCAGGGCCGCAGAGCGGGCCGAATATCTGGCGAAAGCCCACGGCCAGGCCGTTACCCCGGCCGTGGTCGGAGAGAGCATCGCGCCGGAACAGGAAGAACTGGCCCGACAACGGAACGTAACCGTAATGACCCTGCCGTTGGGCTGAACCATCCTGCCAAATAAGCCCGCTCCGTCGCTTCGTCTGCGGCGGCTAGACTGACTGACAAACGAATATGAATGGAGGAAATACGATGGCAGAGCGGATTGGATTCGTGGGACTGGGCATTATGGGCAAGCCCATGGCGCGGAACCTGATGGCGGCCGGCTACGAGCTGACTGTGTACGACATCGTGGGCGAGCCGGTAGAGGAACTGGCTACGGAAGGCGCGACGGCGGCATCATCGCCGGCCAACGCGTCGGCAGGCAACGTCCGCACGATTACCATGCTGCCCGACTCGGCGGACTCTGAGCGGGCGATCCTGGGGCCTCAGGGCGTGCTGGAAGGCGCGGAACCGGGCTCGGTGATTATCGACATGAGCAGCATCGCGCCGTCAATGTCCCAGAAAATCGGGGCAGCCTGCGCCGAGAAAGGCGTGGACTTCCTGGACGCGCCGGTGAGCGGAGGCGAGCCGGGGGCCATCGCCGGCACGCTGGCCATCATGGTGGGCGGCGACCAGGCCGTGTTTGACGCCTGCAAGCCCATGCTGGACATCGTAGGCGGCAGTGTGGCGCTGACCGGCAACATAGGCGCGGGCAACATCACCAAACTGGCGAATCAAATCATCGTCGCGGCCAACATTGAGGCGCTAAGCGAGGCCCTGACGCTGGCGCAGAAAGCCGGCGTTGACCCGGAGCGGGTGTTCAATGCCATCCGCGGCGGGCTGGCCGGCAGCGCAGTGATGGAGGCCAAAGGCCCAATGATGCTGGACCGTAACTTCCAAGCGGGGTTCCGCATCCGCTTGCACCAGAAAGATCTGCGCAACGTGCTGCAAACCGCAACGGAGCTGAACGTGCCGCTGCCGGTGACGGCGCTGGTCCAGCAAATGCTCGGCGCGCTGGTCAACGATGGGGAGCAAGAGGCCGACCACTCGGCCATCCTGCACTTCATCGAGAAGATGGCCGACGTGGAAGTGAAGCGCGGCGGGTAGAACCGTTAATCTGGAAAGCGGCTGCGGCTCCATTCCAGGGCAGCCCGCAGCCCGCTTTCGGCGCGGATGCGCGCGAACTCAGCGTGCTCCGGCGTGTCGGCGGTGTCAAACTGGGTCATCAGCTCCAGGTTGTGGTTCAAGGCGGACAGGAAACCGGCGGATTCCAGGGCGCGGTTAACCGACAGCTTGGTCGTCTTGATGCCGATGGCGGAGATGCCGCGCATCTTCCGAGCGACCCTTTCGCACTCCGCAAGCAGGTTGTCGTGGGGGACGACGCGATTGACCATGCCGATACGGGCGGCTTCGTTGGCGTCAATGATGTCTCCGGTGAGCATCATCTCTTTGGCCAGGGCTAGGTTGAGGGAGTAGGGAGTTATCAGGAAGGGCGCGCCGTATCCGAGCCGGATTTCCGGTTCGCCGAGCATGGCGCGGTCGGAAGCGATTTTGACGTCGCAGACCTGAACCAGCTCGCAGGCGCCGCCCAAGGCGTAGCCGTTGACGGCGGCAATAACGGGCTTGCTGAGATTCCACACCATCAGGAAGGTTGCGATGTTGGCCTTAAGGCGGGAGCGGCGGCCATCTACGGAGAAGGGTTCGCCGGAAGGTCCGCTGGCTTCGGATTCAATGTCAAAGCCGGCGGAGAAGGCGCGTCCGGCGCCGGTGAGTATGACCACGCGCACGTCGGGGTTGGCCTCGATGGCTTCCAGAGCCTCACGGAACTCGGCCATCAGCGTAGGGCTGAGGGCGTTGAGCTTTTCGGGGCGGTTGAGGGTCAGGTAGCCGATGCCGTCGCGTTCGTCGTAAAGCAGGGTTTGGTAGGGCATGGAACTCTCCCTTTATTACGGGCCAATTATCTCCACCGACTGGATTACCACCGGTCTGACCGGCTCGGAACCCTCGCCGCCCGGCTGCGTGGGCGCGGTGGCGATGGCGTCGACGGTTTCCAGCCCGGCCACGGTTTGGCCGAAGATGGTGTAGTTGGCCGGCAGCCCATAGTCGGCGTGCATGATGAAGAACTGGCTGCCGTTGGTGTCGGGGCCGGCGTTGGCCATGGCCATCACGCCGCGCGAGTAGGGCCGTTGCACCGTCTCGTTGGCGAAGATGTAGCCGGGGCCGCCGCGGCCGGTGCCGGTGGGGTCGCCGCCCTGTATCATAAAGTCGGGGATCGTGCGGTGGAAAATCACGTTGTCGTAAAAGCCCTGCCGGGCCAGGAACACAAAGTTGTTCACCGTGTTGGGAGCTTCGGCGGGCAGCAGTTCCACGGTGATGGTGCCGGCCGTAGTGTTGAGCACGGCGGTGTAGGACGCCGACGGGTCAATGGTCAACAGCGGCGGAGAAGACCACTGCTTGATGGAAGAGCTGCCTTCCCTGGCAGCCTCCGGCGTGGCAATGCCGGCGGCGGAGCCATTCATTGCGGCAGTGGGGCCCGCAACGGTAGCGGCGGGCGCCGGCTGGGTAGCCGCGGCAGCGTCGCCATTAGCTGCGGTAGTGGGTGAGGCGGCAGCCGTTGGCTCAGTCTCCGGCTCATCTGCGCCGGGGCTCGGAATGAGGCCGCAGCCGACGAAAAGCAGCGCGGCAACGACGACAAGGAAGTGGACGAGTATTTTGCGAGTTGTCATTTTTCAAGCTCGACGCTAGTAGGGGCGGGTGATTTTGGCGACTTCTTTCAGAGCTTCCAGAGTGAAGTCGGGGGACTGACAAAGGCTGATGGTTTTCTGCTCGTAGTCGGCAATGGTGGCAACCATATCGGGGATGCGGTCGGCCAATTCAAATGGGATGTTGGTTACCCCGTGCTTGTCGCCGTGCAGCAGGTCGCCGGTGTGCACGGTGAGGCCGCCAACATCTACGGGGATGCCCAGGTCAACCATGTGGACGTAGGCATGTGACACGGAGACCTCTTTGGCGAAGAACTGAAAGCCCAGCTGGCGCACTTCGTCCAGGTCGCGGACAGTGCCGTCGGTGGCCACGGCGACAGCGCCCAGGGCTTTATGAATGTTGGACTGGACTTCGCCCCAGTAGGCGCCCAGAGGCGGGTTGTCAATATCGTGCAGGACTATGAAGCGGGGTTCCGGCACGGACACGATGAGGTCCCACCAATCTTCGCGGGGTATGCTGCGGCCTTCGGGTCGGTTGGCGGAGATAACGCCGGTTACGGCGTAGCCGACGATGGGCGGGAAGTCCTGAAAAACGGTTTTGATTTCGGGGAGCATGAAGCCAGTATTCTTGGGCCGGAAGTTGAATCCCTCAATAGCGTTGCAGATGCTGGGGGAATCGATTTGAGAGAGGGCTTGCCGGGTGGCGTCGCTGACGGTTTGATACAAGGCAGGGCCTCCTGGGATGGAGTTAGTTAGGTTGGCTGCGTTGACAGGGTATGCGCCGGCCAGTTGCCCGCGGGCGCGGTGGAAAGGATAGCATAAACCGGCAGTATGTGGGGCTGACACGAAAGCGCAGAAAATGCGAAATCGGTCTTGCCGACAGGACAGAGCAGACCTGCGCAGGCGTCGGCTATGCGGCGGCCAGTTCCCCATCACATGCAAGGACAGACCGCAAACATCGTGACCATAGATCACTACGAGTCCCGGCGCAACCGGAGAGCCAGGCAACTCGCGGCGGCTCCTCCCGGCTCGCCCCATCCTGTCTATGTTTCCCAATCCCCCAGATTGGGGCCGAAATACCCCATTCCCGTAATACTCCCGTAATACTTCGGGAATTAAAATACGGACAGACGGCGGCGGTGCGGATAAAGAAAAGAGGAGGTTCTGTCAATTGAAATCCAAACTGCAAAGATACAAGTGGCCAGCTCCATTAGCGGCCGCCCTCACCGTCACCCGATTGATATACCCCCCAACAAGCAGGAGTGCACTGTCATGAAGCGATACGCAACCATAGCGGCGGCGGCCCTGGTCGCCCTGCTGTTGGCTCTCAACCTGGGCTTGGTCGCCGGCCAGGACGGCGGCGGCCAGACTGCCAATCCGATACTGCCGCCGGCGTTCATCTTCGGCGCCGCCATCGCCGACGGCCTTCCCGTTCCCGTAGGCACCACCGTCACCGCCATGGCCGGCGACGCCAAACTGGCCACCGTCGAAACCACGGCCGGAGGCAAGTTCGAAATGGAGCTGATGCAGCCTCCGGTCGGCGAAGACGCCGTCTCTTTCATGGTAGGCGAGCGGATGCCCGACTATAAGTACACCTGGATATCCGGCGACCGGGAGATTATTGACCTGGTAGCCAACCTGGGGGATCTGCCGGATTCTGGACAGCCGGGCCCGGCCGGGCCAGCCGGCCCTCCGGGAGAGCCCGGCCCGGCCGGCAAAGACGGCGCCATGGGCCCGGCTGGCCCGGCCGGGCCTCCGGGAGATCCCGGAGCAGATGGCTGCGCCATCGTGCAAGGCGTAATCGGGCCGACCGGGCCTCAAGGGCCTCCGGGCGCGGTTGGGCCGGCAGGCGCAGTCGGTCAGGCCGGCCCAGCCAGCGCGCCCGGCCCCATGGGCATCATTGCTCTGATAGTAGCCACCGCAGCCGTCGGCATCGCTATGGCCGCCGTCATCATGAGCCGCCGCGCCAGTAACATCTGACGTACAACGCCGCAGACAAGCCGGCAACTCGGCAGGGGCAGGCTTTCACCTGCCCCTGCGCCTTATGGCCCCTGCCTACGGAATCGATTTAACCGGGTTTTCCACCGCCCGCCCAGCTTTCCGGCTAATCCTTCCGCGTGTACTTCACCACCGTCCGCCCGTTGCTGCCCTCGTAGGGCTCCACCACGTACAGGTCCTTCCGGCTGTCCACCCATACACCATGGCAGCTGCGGTGCGTCATATCGCCCCACTGCGCCAGCCGCTGGCCCTCGGCGTCCAAGATGCTCAGCATCCCCCCGTTGTGCTCCGCCACGTAGGCCACGTCATCGTCGTCAATGCAGATGACCGCCGGCCCGATGAGCTTGCTGGGCCAGTCGGCAAGGTGAGTGCCATCCTGCCGGAACACCTGCACTCGGTCGTTTTCCCGATCCGCAATCAGCAGATTGCCCCGGCGGTTAATCCAGGCCCCATGCGGCAGATTGAACTGCCCCGGCCCGGCGCCCGGCTCTCCCCAAGAGAAGATGTGCTCGCCGGTCGGCGTGAACTTGTGCACTCGCGCGTTCGCATACCCATCGGCAATGTAGATTTCTCCGGCGTTGTTCAGCGCAATGCCGGCCGGCATATTGAACGGCTCCGCTCCCCGCTTTACCTGGCTCCACGAGTTCGAGTCAAAGCTGCTGTTATCCGCGCCGGTGTCCGAGCGATAGCCGCGTTCGCCCACGGTCATCACCAATTCGCCGTCCTTGGTCAGCTTGAAAATCTGCCCCAGGTTCCGGTCCACCAGCCACACGTAGCCCCACTGGTCTATGATGATGGCATGGGGAAACTCGAACATCCCGGCCCCCCATGACTTGATGAACCTGCCGTCGCGGTCGAAAATCATAATCGGGTGTTCAGGATTTCGGTTGAAGCAATACACCCGGTCTTCATCGTCGCCGAACACCGCAGCAGCCGGCATGGGCATCCCGGCCGGCGTCTGCGCCCAGTTCCGGTCAAATTCATAAGTGTGTGCGCCGTTGCCGACGACATTCGTGGCAGTAGTCATCAGTGCCTCCTCATTTATCCGCTATCGGTTCACGCCTCCGCACCGCCATTCCCGCCCTGTTACCAGTTTTACCACAAATCGCCGCCGGTTACCGCCGCACCACCGATTTTGCCAGAAAAATGTCCGGCTTGCCCAACCCGTTGGCGTCGGGCATTACTCCGGCGATGGCAAATCCCGCCTTGCGGTAAAATTCATACGGATGCCCTTTGTAGTTGCGTATATCCGCCAGATGCCCCAGCGGGTCGGGATAGAGGTCAACGCCGGACAGCGAAGTCATGCCGTCCTCATCATCCGAGCCCAGCCAGATAGTCAAACCGCCCCGCTGCCGCACCTGCTCCTCCATATCCGCCAGCAGCGTCCGGCCAATGCCTTCCCGCTGTCGCGTCGGCTGCACTACGATGACGTTAAGCTCCCACACGTTGCCGCCGTAGATTGGCTCCGCCGCCGTCCAGCCCAGCAGGTCGCGGCCACTGTCCAAAGCTGCCCGGCAGATGCGCCCGTTCGCCAGCGCTTCACCCACTGTAAGCCGGGCGGCGTCCATATCGGGCCACGCCTCCGGCCAATGTTCGGCAAACCCGGACACCAACAGCGCAGCCGCCTGTTCCGGAGCGCGGGGACCCGCCGCAGTCAGGTCAACTATCAGCATATCGCACTTTTTGATTTACTGCGAAAATGGCCTGGCGACGCTTGGAGCGATGGGCAATCGTAGCGATGATTGCCCCCTACACGGCGGTCGTAGTCAGCCTGATTATACTGCTGAGAGAAAGCTTGCTGCCGGAAAGCTCGCCAGCGCGACGGGCGTTCCGCTGGCGGCATCGCCAGCGGAACGACTATTATAAGCATCTATAAGCATCCAGCCGGTTCTGACGAGAGGATGAATCTACGCGCTGATTCTCAAAGCCATCTACAATGCCACGAAAACCGCGAGCGACGCGCCCGGGGGGGCGGTCTGAATGGGAAGCAGTGGCGCGCGACCGTAACCTGCCGAGGGCCGCTCCCAAGTCCACGCTCAGGGCCACGCCGAAATACTCGAGAACTCAGAGAGTAGGGCAGCAACGTTGCTGCCCTACCCTCTCCCACAGAACCGGGATCGAGCGATCTTATAACTACCTTAATTTCAAATGGATACACTACCGAGTGGGCCGGCCGGTTGCCACTCACCCGACAGTTTGGTAGAATAGTTGACGGTGCGCCCGATGGGGGATAGCTTGTCTCCGGCGCCCGCGATGTGGGGCTGTAGCTCATTTGGGAGAGCGCTTCAATGGCATTGAAGAGGTAGCGGGTTCGATTCCCGCCAGCTCCACCAGCATTCTGGTCGGGTCAACCCTCCATAGTTGGGAGGGTTTGCTTTATTCGGTTTGCCGCGGGCGAACCTGTGCTGGGCGGACATTGCAGAGCGGGTGGATGGCCGGCCGCTGCCGTTGACGGGGCAGGTGGAGCGCGGCAGGACTAGGGCGCTTGGATTGGCGGAGATTGCGGCTCCCCGTGGCCGTTTTCCAGTCGTCGGATGCGCTGTTGCAGTTCTGCGATGATGGGATCAAGCTCTGCTCTGGCTTCGGCGCGGCCTTGCTCACGGCCCTCCTCGCGGCCTTCTTCGCGCTCAATGCGCATACGTTTTCTAGCGAGAACCATAATGATTGCCTCCACAATGATGGTGAAAATCAACGCTAGGATTGCGGACGATTCCGCATATAGCGCCAGGTTGTCGTATGCGCTGCGGCAGGGCTAGGACGCCTGGGTTGGCGGAGATTGCGGCTCCCCGTGGCCGTTTTCCAGTCGTCGGATGCGCTGTTGCAGTTCTGCGATAATAGGTTCGAGATCTGCTCTGGCTTCGGCGTGGCCTTGCTCACGGCCTTCTTCGCGGCCTTGCTCACGGCCCTCCTCGCGGCCTTCTTCGCGCTCAATGCGCATACGTTTTCTAGCGAGAACCATAATGATTGCCTCCACAATGATGGTGAAAATCAACGCCAGGATTGCGGACGATTCCGCATATAGCGCCAGGTTATCGTATGCCGCCCAGAATGCTGCCCATAGCGGCTCTCCTCCCGGTATTGTACCATTCCATACGGCTACGGAGAATCGGGCCAGGGTTACGACCGCAAAGGAAACCAGAAACTCGGCTACCCATCCTGGGAAGGCCGTTCGTTTTTGCAGAAATTCGACAGCGGAGGCCAATACGGAATCAAGCATGGCGGCGATTGTACCATTGCAGGGTTGGGGTTGGGCGGCGGCTATGCTAAAATCAGCGACAAGAATCACGCACTCCCATCCAGCGAGGCGATTTATGACTAACATCGTGCTTTCCAATACCAATTACAAAGTGGTCGGTACTCGGCCAATCCGCCACGACGGCGCGGACAAGGTGACGGGACGGGCCAAGTATGGCGCTGACTTTGAGATGTCCGGGATGCTCTTCGGGAAAGTCTTGCGCAGCCCTCATGCGCACGCGCGCATCAAGGCAATTGACACCGCGGAGGCGGAGGCGCTGCCCGGGGTGCGCGCGGTGGTTACCGGCGCCGATTTGCCCATTGCCGCCAAGGAAAACCCGCCGCTGTCGGCCCGGGCTGCCAGCGACAACATTCTGGCGGGGGCCAAGGCGCTGTTCCGCGGCCATCCTATCGCTGCCGTGGCCGCTGACTCCGCCCACGTTGCGGAGGAAGCGTTGGCGCTCATCAAGGTGGATTACGAGGTACTGCCGGCCAGCGCCAACGTGCTGGACGCTATGCGGGACGATGCGGCGCTGCTGCATGATGACCTGACGACCACCGAGTTCGGCGAAGAGACCAGCAAGCACAGCAACATCTCCAATCGGTTCAAATACGAGCAGGGCGATGTGGAGCAGGGGTTTGCGGAAGCGGATTACGTAATCGAGCGTGAGTTCAACACCCGCACCGTGCACCAGGGCTACATTGAACCTCAGAACGCATCGGCGCTGTGGAACGCCGACGGCTACCTGACGGTGTGGACCAGCACGCAGGGGGCGTTCACGGCACGGGACAACCTGGCCAGCGTGCTGGAAACGCCCGTTTCGCATATCAAGGTTGTGCCTATGGAGATTGGCGGCGGTTTCGGCGGCAAGATCCCATTGTACCTGGAGCCGGTGGCTGCGTTGTTGTCCAAGAAGACGGGCCGGCCGGTGAAGATGCAGATGAGCCGGACTGAAACATTTGAGGCCACCGGGCCTACGTCGGGCGCGTGGTTCAAAGTTAAGATGGGGGCGAAAAAGGACGGGACGCTGGTAGCCGCCGATGCCGTACTGTGCTACGAGGCCGGCGCGTATCCCGGTTCGTCGCCGGTTACGGCCGGCGCGCAGTGCGTGTTCGCGCCCTACGAAATCGCCAACCAGCGGGTAGAAGGCTACGACGTTTGCACCAATAAGCCCCGCTCTTTCGCCTACCGGGCGCCCGGCGCGCCGATATCGGCATTTGGCGGCGAGCAGATTGTGGACGAGCTGGCCGGCAAGTGCGGCATGGATCCGCTGGAGTTTCGCCTGAAGAACGCCAGCAAGGAAGGCACGCGCCGGGTTGACGGGCCGGAGTTTCCCGTAATCGGCAACGTTGAGTGCCTGGAGGCTGCGCAGGACACCGAGCATTATAAGTCGGAGCTGAGCGGCCCCAACCGGGGACGGGGCGTTGCGTCGGGTTTCTGGTTCAACGTGGGCATGGCGTCCAGCGCGAGCATCAGCGTGAACCCCGACGGCACCATCGGGCTGGTGGAAGGTTCTACGGACATCGGCGGCACTCGGGCGTCGTTGAGTATGCAGGCGGCCGAAGTACTGGGCATACCCGCCGAGGACGTGCGCCCCAGCGTGGCCGACACCGATTCCGTGGGCTACACTTTCCTGACGGGAGGCAGCCGCACCACCTTTGCGACGGGGTGGGCCGCCTACGAGTGCGCGCAGGAAATCAAGCGCAAGATGATTGAGCGGGCGGCGAAGATCTGGGAAAAGGAGCCGGCTGAGATTGAGTTGGCCGACGGGATATTCAAGCACAGTTCCGACGAAGACCTGCAAATGTCTTTCAAGGAGCTGGCCGCGCGGCTGGCGCGCACCGGCGGCCCCATATCCGCGCAGGTGAGCGTCGACCCCGGCGGAGTGGGCGGCGCTTTCGGCACGCACCTGGTAGATGTGGAGGTTGACCCCGAGACGGGGAAGGTGGACATCCTGCGGTACACCGCCGTGCAGGACGCCGGCAAGGCCATTCATCCCAGCTACGTTGAGGGGCAGATGCAGGGCGGCGCAGTGCAGGGCATTGGCTGGGCGCTGAACGAGGAGTACTTTATGAACGACGCGGGCGACATGGTGAATTCCAGCTTCCTGGACTACCGTATGCCCACCAGCCTGGACCTGCCGATGATTGACACGGTCATCGTGGAAAAGGCCAACCCCGGCCATCCCTACGGCGTGCGCGGGGTCGGCGAAGTGCCTATCGTGCCGCCCATGGCCGCCATCGCCAACGCCATCCACGACGCCATCGGGGTGCGGATGGAGCGGCTGCCGATGTCTCCCGGCGAGGTTCTGGAAGAACTGTGGGAGCGGAACGGGGGCTAGCGCGGCGAACTTGCGGAACGCAACGGCCGGCAGCGGTTCAGTTACGGGCATCGCTGTCGGCTACCGCCTGGGGGGTGAAATGTGACGACACCGATGATAGCGACACCGGGCATTGAGGAACGGCTGGCCGCATTGGAAGCGACCCTTTCCGCTTTCATAATGGAACAGCGCGAGTGGCGCAGCGAAGTCAACGAACGGTTTATACGTTTGGAAAACAGCATTGACCGCCTGACTGACCGCATGGAAGAGCGCATTGACCGCCTGACTGAGCGCCTGGACGAACGCATCAACCAGTTGAGCGAGCGTATTGATCGCGTTGAGGAAAAACTGGGAGCCTACATTGAGCGCCTGGATGAACGCATCAACCAGTTGAGCGAGCGCATTGACCGCGTTGAGGAAAAACTGGGAGCCTACATTGAGCGCCTGGACGAACGCATCAACCAGTTGAGCGAGCGCATTGACCGCGTTGAGGAAAAACTGGGAGCTCGCATTGAGCATCTGGACGAACGCATCAACCAGTTGAGCGAGCGGGTTGACCGCATTGACGAACATTTGGGCAACCGTATTGACCAAGTGAACGAGCGCATCAACCGCATTGACGAACACTTGGGCAACCGTATTGACCAAGTGAACGAACGCATCAACCAAGTGAACGAACGCATCGACCAAGTGAACGAACGCATCGACCACATTGATGGGCACCTGGGCGGGCGCATTGACCATATTGGTGAACACCTGGGCAGCCGCATTGACCGCGCGGGGGTTCACGTCAATCGGATACTTTATATTGCGCTGGGCGGGATGACGTCCATCGTGGTTGCCGGCGTTATCGCTATCGTGCTTGGCGCGTAGGCCGGCGGCGCAACCGACGACGCGCCCCGGAGGTTGATATGAAACTGATGCTAGGGACAACCGTTGTCCTATGGGCGGCAGCGGCGGCCGTTTTACTGCTGGCGGAACGCATTGTCCCCCTGGTGATGGAACGGAACGCCTGGGATGGTCCGCTACAGTGGGGAGAGGCGATTATCCTACTGGGCTGGTTGATTGCGCTGCTGGCAATCGCCGGCGCCGTTACCCTGGTAATCGGCATTGTCCTGGCTCTAGGCCGGCGATGACGTCCATCGTGGCTGCCGGCGTTATCGCTATCGCTATCGCGCCTGGCGCGTAGGCCGGCGGCGCAACTGATAAAAGGCCCCAACTGTCGGGCTCGGATGATGATAGGCTACGTCAGGCACGTAGCCGCCCTTTAGCCGGAGGAGGCAAACGAATATGGCCCGCGTACCCTTTGCAACACGCGAAAGTATGGACGCCGCCGGGCAGGCGGTTTGGGATGAGATTGAAACCTCGCGCGGCGGGGTGCAGCGGAACTACGCCGCCCTGCTCAATAACCCGGAGGCGGCCAGCAATTTTGCCCATCTGGGCGGCTACGCGCGCTTTGAGACGCCGCTGCCGCCGCGGGTGAAGGCGGTGGCCGTGCTGACGGCGGCGCGGGAAGCCTGCGGGCATTATGTGTGGACGGTGAACCAACCGGCGGCGCGCAACGCCGGCCTGTCGGACGCCGATATTGCGGCCATCCATGAGTATCGCGCACCCAATGGGCTGTCGGGCGATGACGCGGCGGTGGCCGGGTTTGTGATTGAGCTGCTGCGGCAGCATCGCGTGTCGGACGCCGGCTTTGAGGCGGTGCGCGGGATTATTGGCGACGCTGGCGTCGTTGACCTGCTGGTGGTGGTCGCTTACTACCACGGCCTGGCCCACGCATTGCAGGCGTTGCAGGTGGAGCTGCCGGAGGGGACGGCGGACGCGCTGACTTACTGACCGCTCAGATGCGGCAGGCGTCGTCGCAGCGGCCGAAGAGGCGGCTGATGGCCATGCGGTTGCGGGCGAACCAGCGATAGAAGGCGTCGCAGGCGGGACGGGCGGGCCACCAGCCGGTCCAGGCCAGCAGCCAGCCCAGGCCGGCCAGGCGGTAGGCTTCGCGCAGGCTGGCCATGCCCACCGTTACGCTGCCGTCGGGCTTGATGCCGTAGAGGGCGGCGCGCACCTGCGCAACGTCCAGGCCGTAGGCGGCCGGGTCGAAGTCGGCGGCCATGATGTCCACAGCGGCGATGGCGTCGGGCCGGCGACGGTGGAGGGTCAGCACTTCCCGGCTGCACAGCGGGCACTGGCCGTCGTAGAGGAGGCGATAGCGATGTTCGGTTTGCGCCATGTTGCCGCCTTATTGGAGGGTATGGTGGTTGTCCGTGGGGTTCGTCAGAATCAGGATTTTGGGGATTTTGGGATTTTCAGGATGGGGGTGAGGGCGATTGCTCCGGTTCGGGGTTTTCGGCGGCGGCGTATTGGCTGTAGCCGTAGCCGCGGCCGGCAACGTGGGGGGCCTGGTGGAGGAGGTTGCGCTGGTGGGCCAGCTCGTTGGCGTCTTATTGGGGGGGTGTGGTGGTCGCCGGTGGGTTATATCGTAGCATAGGCGATAGGGGTTTGTCAGAATCAGGATTTTGGGGATTTTGGGATTTTCAGGATGGGGGTGAGGGGGATTGCTCTGGCTCGGGGTTTTCGGCGGCGGCGTGTTGGTCGTAGCCTAGGCCGGGCGACGTGGGGGGCTTGGTGGAGGAGGTTGCGTAGGCGGGCAAGCTCGTTGCCGCCTTATTTGGGGGGTGTGGTGGTTGTCGGTGGGGTTTGTCAGAATCAGGATTTTGGGGATTTGGGGATTTTCAGGATTGGGGTGAGGGGGATTGCTCCGGTTCGGGGTTTTCGGCGGCGGCGTATTGGGCGTGGCCGTAGCCTAGGCCGGGCGACGTGGGGGGCCCGGTGGTGGAGGTTGCGCTGGCGGGCCAGCTCGTTGGCGTCTTATTGGGGGGTGTGGTGGTTGTTGGTGGGGGTTGTCAGAATCAGGATTTTGGGGATTTGGGGATTTTCAGGATGGGGTGAGGGGGATTGCTCCGGTTCGGGGTTTTCGGCGGCGGCGTATTGGCTGTAGCCGTAGCCGCGGCCGGCAAGGTGGGGGGCTGGTGGAGGAGGTGGCGCTGGCGGGCCAGCTCGTTGCCGTCTTATTGGGGGTGTGGTGGTTGTTGGTGGGGTTTGTCAGAATCAGGATTTTGGGGATTTTGGGATTTTCAGGATGGGGGTGAGGGGGATTGCTGCGGTTCGGGGTTTTGGGCGGCGGCGTATTGGCTGTAGCCTAGGCCGGGCGACGTGGGGGGCCTGGTGGAGGAGGTTGCGCTGGTGGGCCAGCTCGTTGGCGTCTTATTTGGGGGGTGTGGTGGTTGCCGGTGGGGTTTGTCAGAATCAGGATTTTGGGGATTTTGGGATTTTCAGGATTGGGGGTGAGAGGGATTGCTCCGGTTCGGGGTTTTGGGCGGCGGCGTATTGGGCGTAGCCGTAGCCGCGGCCGGCAACGTGGGGGGCCTGGTGGTGGAGGTTGCGCTGGCGGGCCAGCTCGTTGGCGTCTTATTGGGGGTGTGGTGGTTGTTGGTGGGGTTTGTCAGAATCAGGATTTTGGGGATTTGGGGATTTTCAGGATGGGGGTGAGGGGGATTGCTCCGGTTCGGGGTTTTCGGCGGCGGCGTATTGGGCGTGGCCGTAGCCTAGGCCGGGCGACGTGGGGGGCCCGGTGGTGGAGGTTGCGCTGGTGGGCCAGCTCGTTGCCGTCTTATTGGGGGTGTGGTGGTTGTTGGTGGGTTATATCGTAGCATAGGCGATAGGGGGTTGTCAGAATCAGGATTTTGGGGATTTGGGGATTTTCAGGATGGGGGTGAGGGGGATTGCTCCGGTTCGGGGTTCTCGGCGGCGGCGTATTGGGCGTAGCCGTAGCCGCGGCCGGCAACGTGGGGGGCCTGGTGGAGGAGGTGGCGCTGGCGGGCCAGCTCGTTGGCGTCTTATTTGGGGGGTGTGGTGGTTGCGGGTGGGGTTTGTCAGAATCAGGATTTTGGGGATTTTGGGATTTTCAGGATGGGGGTGAGGGCGATTGCTCCGGTTCGGGGTTTTCGGCGGCGGCGTATTGGCCGTGGCCGCGCGCGTGGGGGGCCTGCGCCCGTATCGCCTCGTGAGGGTATCTCGTCTAGCCGTGGCCGCGCACGTGGGGGGGCCTGGGTCGCCTCGTTGCTCGTCGTCTCCGCCATCTAAGCCGTGGCCGCGCACGTGGGGGGCCTGGCGTAGTCCGTTTGCGCCATGTTGCTGTCTTTTTAGGGGGTGTGGTGGTTGTTGGTGGGTTATATCGTAGCATAGGTGAAAGGGGGTTGTCAGAATCGGGATTTTGGGGATTTTGGGATTTTCAGGATTGGGGTGTGGGGGGTTACTCCGGTTCGGGGGCTTCGGCGGCGTATTGGCCGTAGCCCAGGCCACGCACGTGGGGTTCCTGGTGGAGGAGGTTGCGCAGGCGGGCCAGCTCGTTGGCGTCCCAGTTCATGGCTTGGGCGACGGCTTCATCCCAGAGGCGGCGGACTTCGCACTCGCCATCCCGGAACTGCGGCACGGTCATATCTCTGGTGCGCTCCCAGCAGTCGGCGAGGATTTGGCGGATGCGGTTGTCTTTGATGTTGGGGATGCGGATACTACTTGCTTCTGCTGCGCTGTAAATTGGGAAAGGTATTTTTCTGCCAGGGTGTCGCATCAACTGCAATCGGCCGGCGGTTGAGTTCATGAATACTGCCGCTGCCTTCGCTTCCAACGGCGACAATCCCGAGACTGGCATCCAGCCATTCCCAATGTAACGTTCGTCATCAGCCGTTGCGGTGACACGTCCTGTCTTGCTGTCCTGACCTGCCGTAATTAGCAGGTGACCGGCCTTCTGTAAGATTGAGTCCACTTCGGGATAGACGCCACTGCTCAGATCTCTTGCCTCCTCACTGCGATACTTCGGTATCCAGTGCTCGTCAGGGCGGCTTTGTATCCGAGATTGCCCATCGGTGCTCTTGGATTTCAGTATCGGAAAACTACCAAGAGTGCCGGCAGCTGCCGGCTCGAAAGAGCCGCGCAGCTGCTGGCCTGTCGCCAGCGGCGACAGGCCAGTAGCATCTAACGAATGCAAGGTGCAGTCATTAGCAAACCACCTCGCGGCCTTTGCCAACTCGGTAGATCGCCAAATTGCCGGTGTCCAATCGCCTTCCTCAACAAACTCCGCTGGCCAGTACGATACCTCGCCCCAGCCACCGGATATCTGTCCATGAGGGCATCCCTGCAATGCTCGGTGCAGTTCGGAGACGCCGCCTTCGTCGTGGGGCATACTGTCCAAGTGAATGAAACGAGTTGGCGGACGACTGCCAGTGTAACGAACGGCAATGACCATGCACTCGTCAATCTCGACGTTCTGGCTCAAGGTGAACTCCCTAGGCCAGCGACCAGTCAGCACGGTGTGAATGTGATAACGCTGCGCCAATACCCGCCGCTCGTTCAACCCGGATGGAGCAGACATCGCGATGGTGGGGTTAATCATCGTCAGAATGCCAGCATCTTGAGGCAATAAACGGTCAGCCAGGATCACGAAACACGGTCGTACCGTGTTTCGTGATCCGAAATTTTTTAATTCCGGGTCAAATGCCACCGCTACGTCTTCCAGGCTATCCGTCCGAATTCGCAGGGCTTTTTGAACTTCTTCGGAGAACTTTTCGCCCATCTTGCTGCGATTGCTGAAGGGCGGGTTCATGATGACGATTGCAGGCTCTTTTACGGCGGTGACGGCGTCTTCCAGTTCGGCGTCGTCCTGGCGGCTCCAGACGGCTTGGCTGGCGATGGGGTCGTCGGCCAGGGCCAGGCTGTCCTGGCGGGGGACGATGGCCTGCTGGCCCAGCAGTTCCAGGGAGCCTACGGATACCTGGGGCGGGTTCAGCGGGTGGGGGCCGTAGGGCATGAGGTGGAGGCCCATCTGCCGATAGCGGATGTCGGTGTTGCCGGCGGTGAGCTGGGAGGCGGCCAGTTGCAGGGATACGGGGTTGATGTCCAGGCCCTTGATAGTTTGCTCTACGGCCAGCCTCTGGAGTTGGGCGATGTCGGCTTCGCTGGCGCCCTGCTGGCGGGCGCGGCGTTTCATATCGGTGAGGATGGCGGCCAGCAGGGTGCCGCTGCCGCAGGCGAGGTCGACGGTTTTGTGCCGGCGCCAGACGGCTTCCTTCGTCCAGTCCAGGTTGTCGCCGGCGGCGTCCAGGGTGAGGCGGGCGGCGATGGAGGCGGCGACGGGTCGGGTGAAGAAGGCGCCGTCGGAGGCCTGGTTGCCCATGACGCGGTTGAACAGGGGGCCGGCGTGGTCGGCGCCCATGTCGGCGTAGGTTTCGGCGATGCGCTCGGCTTCGGCGGTGAGGTGGCGCAGGGCGCGCTCCAGGCCGGCGAGGCGGCCGGTGTCTTCGACGGCCTCAACGGCGCGGACGGCCGGCTCCATTACGGGCTTGAAGTCGTGTCCGATGATGGTGTTCCACTGGCGGAGGGTCATGCGGATGACGTTGACGGCGTTCTTGACGGCAGCCAGGTCGCTGACGCCGGCGAGCCAGGCGCCGTTGGCGATGCGCTGGTGGAGCATGGCGGCGTTCATCATGAGGAGGGCGGCGATGGTGCAGCCGTCGGCCTGGCTTTTGCGCTTGTCGTCGTTCAGGTTGTCGAGGCCGAAGTGTCGGTCGAGGGCGGGTTGGAGGCCGTCGTTCCTGATGTGGTGGGCGGCTTCCTTGACGCTGGCCTCGAGGAGGTTGAGGTCTCGGACGACGCGGTTGTCGGCGAGGCCGGACTTGGAGAGGAGGTTCATTCTGATGGCGTTGCCTTCGTCGGCGAGGTCCTGGAGCTTGAGCTGCATATCGCTGTTGACGCGCTCCCGGTGGGTGCGGCGCGCGGGGATGCGGAGGCCGGCGCCGTCGTTGATCATCTTGCGGGCCTTGTCTTTGGACTTTCGGATGTCGACGGGGCCGCAGGTTCCGTCCGGGGCCGGCTTGGCACGGGCCACGGTGTCCATGCGGAGCTCGGAGCTGCTGCCGTCGGCGTTATTCTTGCCGGTGATGATTTGGGTGGGTTCGGCGGTTTGGTAAGCCGGGCGCGGGGGTTCGGCGAGGCTGCCGGAGTTTTGGGCATCCGGCGGCGGCGGTTCCGTAATGGGTCGGAACTCCTGGGACAGGGTACTGTTGCCGGCCAGCACGCGTTCCACGGCGGCCTCGGCGGCGCCGGGCGCGCCTTCGTGTTGCCGGAACCGGATGCGCTTATCTTCGCCGCCGGCGATGCCGATGATGCTGACGACGGACTCGGGAGGCCGGGGGATGTAGAGTTGGAGGAGGTCGGCCAGGCGGTTCTCGATGCGGTCGTCGTGGGCGCGGAGGGCGAGGAGGATCTGGCCGAGTTCCGACCAGCCTTCTTCCATATTGCTGACGCTGAGCCAGGTTTCGGGGTCGGCGTTGGGAGGTATGACGATGGGGCAGATGATGTAGCCCATATCCTTGCCGGGGGCGGTGCGCATGGCGCGGCCAACGGCCTGGATGACGTCGATGGGGCTTTTGCGGGCTTCCAGGAAGGCGACGGCGTTGAGGGTAGGCGAGTCGGTGCCCTCGCCGAAGATGCCGACGTTGATGATGCCGTGGGGGTTTTCCTCGGTGGCCCGGGCCAGTTCGGCCTTGGCGGCGTCGCGGGTGGCGACGCTGCTGGAAGCGTCGAGGTGTTGGAGGGAGTAGCCGGCGGGAGGGCGGCCTTCGCGATTATCGCGCATCCACTCGCGCAGCCAACTTCGCGCGGCCGGGGTCTGGAGGTCGTCGGCCATGTTCTTTGACTTGTCCACGGTGTTCATAAAGGCGATGCAGGACTTGATGGGGACGGCGCCATCGGGGCCGGTTTGAGTGGCGCCGCCCATGGCCAGGGCGAAGGCCAGGCCGCGCAGGAAGTGGGTGGTGGTGAGCTTGTTGCGTCCTTTGCTTTTGGTATTGCCGGCCAGGGTGTTGGCGACGTTGAAGACGTCGGGGCCGTTGACGCCCACGGCGATGATGCGGTAGTCGGCCAGCCAGCCGTTGGCGACGGCTTCCAGGTAGCTCTTGCGGTACAGTTCCACGCCGAAGACGATTTCGTCGTCCATGCTGCGCACCATCCAGTCGTCGGCTTGCTCGCGCTGGACTTTTCTGGTGTCGTAGATGCGGGGCGTCGCGGTTTGATAGACGCGGTAGGTGGCGGGGAAGGCGTCGTTGTCGTGGCAGAGGGTGAAGTCGCGGATGCGCCGCTCGGCGTCGGTAACCTGCCGGTTCGGGGAGTTGCGCTTTTTGCGCAGGCCGGCGGTGCGGTGGGCTTCGTCGGCGATGAGAACCCGGGCCGTTGCGCCGGCGTCCGCCAAAGCCTGGGCGACGCGATGTCCGCTCTGGTAGGTGCCGAAGATGACGCTGACCTGAGGGCCGCCCCGGCCGTGGCGTATCCACGCGGCGATTTCCGCCGGGTCGGTGGTGACTTTGCCCTTGACCTCGGCGGCGCTGACGTTGCTGTTGTCCACCGTGGGGTCGGCGGTGGCGTTGCGCGAGCTTTCTTTCCTGGGGTCGAAGCCGGCGGTTTCATCGGAGCAGACGGCCAGGGCCCGGATGTCCGCCGCGGCGTTTTGCAGGTACTCGCGCCGGATTTGAGCGACCAGGGCGATGGAGGGGCAGAGGACGATGGAGAGTTGGCCGGGAGGCGTCAGCGCTTCGATGATGCGGAGGGAGATGCGGGTTTTGCCGGCGCCGCAGGGCAGGATGATTTTGCCGCGGGCCTGGCCGGCCGGCAGGCCGCCGCTTGCGGATTGTCGGTGTTCTTTGAGGATGCGGACGCTTGCGGAGACGGCCTCCGCCTGCATACAGGTTTTGGACTGGCGACGTTCTGCGCCGTCGGGATTGGGTTGGCAGTGGGGGCATTCCTCCTGCGTGAACGCAGCCTGCTGTTGGAGCAGGTCGTTGGCGATGTTGACTAACTTGATGGGCTTGCCGTGCATCGCGGCGACCTGCGGAGCGTTGCCGCCGAGGCGGTTATCACCGTTGGTGACAATCCAGCGCTCGGCCCATTCCGGGGCAACGGACACGCTGGCGAAGCTGTCGATTTCGGCTTTGGCGATGTCGGAGCCGCGGCCGTGTTCGTCGAGTTGGCGGGATTTGCACTGGATGGCGATGTATTCGCCGTCGCTGCGGCGCACGGCTACGCAGTCAATGCCGATGTCCTGGCCGGTGGAGTCAGGAAAGACGCTTTGGCGTTCCGGCCATTCCGCCCAGGAGTAGCACTGTGCGATGTCCCATTCTTTGATGTGCGGGGAGACGTCAGCGGTGAGGGTTTCCAGCCATTTGCCTCCGGTCGGTTGGCGGCGGGCTTCCTCCACCCGGGCAATGGCGTCTGCGATGAGAGTCTTGGAGTTGGCGGTTTGCATGGCGGTTACTCTGCTGATTCTGCGGCGGCGTCGGCGGCGGTTTGGGCGGCCTGGGCCCGGGCCTGGGAGGCTACGTTGGCGGCGACGTCCTGCACGCCGTATTGCTTTTCCAGTTGGTAGATGGCGTCCAGTCCCAGAACGGAGGCTACGTCCCAGCGGGTGCCGTAGCGGTCGGGGTTGACTTTGCCGTCGGAGATGAGTTCGGAGTAGGCGTCGCGGAGCTGTTTGTAAATCAGCCAGATGGTGCTGCCGCAGATCATGATTTTGTAGCCGAGTTCGTCCATGGTCTGGGTGGAGGCAAGGTCGCCGTTGTACATTCTGGGGAGGTCGGCCAGGTCGGCGGCGTAGCGTCGGATGTCGTCCTGGGATTTGATGCCGTCGACGAAAACGAGGTCGGCGCCGGCGTCCGAGTAGGCGCGGCAGCGGGCGACGGTGTCGTCCCAGCCGTTGACGGCGTAGGCGTCGCAGCGGGCGATGATGACGAAATCGGGGTCGGAGCGGGCGTCGAGGGCGGCGCGGATTTTCTGGACGTGTTCGGAGAGGTCCACGACCTGTTTGCCGGCGAAGAAGCCGCACTTTTTGGGGAAGAGCTGGTCTTCCAGGTGAATGGCGGCGACGCCGGCGGCTTCGTACTCGCGCACGGTGCGGCGGACGTTGAGGGGGTTGCCGTAGCCGGTATCGGCGTCGCAGATGACGGGGATGCGGACGGCGTCGGCGATGTATTTGGCGTTGGCGACCATTTCGGTCATGGTGAGGAGTCCGACGTCGGGGAAGCCGCGCTCGGCAGCAGCGCCGGCGCCGGTCATATAGACGGCCCGGTGGCCGACGTCCTCGGCGATGCGGGCGTGCAGGGCGTTGAGGACGAAGGGGGCGACGACCATTTGGTCGGACGCGAGCATTTGGCGCAGTTTGGCGGTGGGTTTCATGATGGCAACGCCTCCGGTTAGGTTTTCGTGGGTGTTAGATGCTCCCGCCCTAGAAGACGCGGTCGGTTTCCTGGATCAAGGGCGGGAGGGCAGATTCGAGCCAGGGAACCATATCGCGCAGGACTGCGGGGGGGATTTCGTGGCCCATGTCGTATTCGTGATAGGACAGGTTGTAGTTCTCGGCGTCGAGGAAGCGGCGGGTGCGGCGGGCGCTGTCCATGGACACCATTGGGTCGTGGAGGCCGTGGGCGACAAATACGGGTTGGCGACGATGCTCGGGCAGACGGGGGCGCAGCGCTTCCGGGTCGGGGAGCGATGCGCTGAGGGCGACCAGGGCGGCGAAGGCGTCGGGCCGGGGCAGGCCCATGCGGTAGGTCATGCCGCCGCCCTGGGAGAAGCCGAGGAGGGCGGCCCGGCCGCCATGGGCGCGGAACTCGGAGATAACCTGAGCGAAGAAAGCGTCGAGCAGGGCCTCGGCCTGCGCGTAGTCGGCGTCGGCGGCCTGGCCTCGGGGAGGATGCCAGCCGTAGCCGACCATGCCGGGGGCCAGCTCGAAAGGAATGGGCGCGTTGGGGCAGGCGTACACGTAGCCTTTGCGGTTGATGGACGGGGCGAGGCCGGCGAGGTCCTGCATATTGGCGCCGAAGCCGTGGAGCATCACGACCAGAGGGTAGCCGGCGTCGGCGTCGTAATCGTCGGGGAGGATGGCCAGGTAGTGGAGGCCGTCGCCGGCGACCCGGCGCTGTTCGGCGTGCATTGGGCTGCTCCTGCTGTTGGGGTGGCGTGTCGGTGGGAGAATCGCGCCAATGCTAACACATGGCATGGCGCTGCCGGGATTTCCGCATCAATCAGGAGCTGGGGCGTTGCAGAGCCGGGGCCCGGTTGCGCGCAGCCCGCTTGTGGTAGAATCGCCGCCGCCAGTTCAGGGAAACAAATCGGATTTCAGCCAGCATTGGTTTGGCTCGTCCGTTTGATTCAGAAGAATCGCGCAGGAGCAAAACGATGTGGGCGAGTATAAGCCAGTCATTGCAACAGTACCGGCAACGGTACAGGAGCGGGGGGTTGGCCGGGGTACCAAGCAGCCGATTGGCGGCTAACCCCGTATTTTTTCTGGGGCTGTGGCTGATTGCCCCGCTGTTGCTGTCGGTTATCCTGGCGCGTCAATTGGAGGCCTGGTACGGCAGACCGTGGGGGTTTGCCTTCATTATTTTCCTGGTGTCCGCCGGTTTGCTGATTTGGGGCCGGCGCGGAATTCGGGAAGCGCTGGTTCGCCCAGGCGGGTGGGGCGATTGGCAACCTCACTGGGGCTGGAGCCTGGTGGGGCTGGCACTGGCGCTGCGGTATGTCCTGTTGGACTATTTACCGCCGGCACATGCGATAGTTGAGGAACTGCAAACCGGGGGGATTGGGGCGTGGAGCATAGCCAACAACAGCCTGACGATAGATTATCGTTTCACAAATTGGATAGCGGCGGTCGGGTTTCAGATTTTCGGGTATTCATTAGAGGGTATGCGCAGCCTGTTCGGGTTGGCCGGAATGGTATCAATTCTGGTGATGGCGCTGACCCTGCGCCGCCTGAAGGCGGGCTGGCCGGCGACGATACTGACCGTTTTTATCATGTCCAGCTTGCCGCCTCTGGTGTTGGGAGGGAATACGGCGGAAGAGATATTCGGCGGCATTGTATTTGAAATGGTTTTGTTCTACTGCGTAGTATGCAGCTTTACCTCGCGGGAGTATCGGCTGATATGGGCGGGCTTCGCCGGCATTATGGCTGGCGCCCTGATGTATGAGTACGTGCCGTATAAATGGGTGATAGTGGTTCCGATATTGACGTGGCTCTGGGTTGGGCTGAAGGCTGCGGACAGGGAAGAGCGACGCGCGGCGCTGTGGGCGGGAAGCTGCTACATACTTTGCCTCACTTTAGTCGGGGCCGTAGTCATATCCGATTTGTTGGAGAACCGAACTAACAGCTATCTGCTTGAGGTGTATTTACGCCATTCTCATGATCGTCCTTTCCCGCTGACCGACTGGGAGGAAACAAAGTGGGCCTTTGGTAAAATGTGGGACTATGTTCAAATACTGATTGGACAGTCGGAGATACCTGTGCTTTATATGTGGAGAATTCCGGGCGGAGGGGTAGTGCCCGGAATAGCGGGGATCGCATTCATAGCGGGATTTGTGTACGCTTTGTGGAAGCCGCGCATTTTACTGCTGCGGATAGCGGCCTTATCCTTAGTTGCGGTCATAGTTTTGTATGGGCTGACGTCCAACAATTTAAATGTCGGCATATTGGTTCCTATCTTTGTGCTGCTGATTTTGCTGGCCGGGTTAGCGATTGATGCATTGACGGCGCTCATTCCGGGCAACGTCGCAGTCAAAGGGCTGGTAACGTTACTCCTGGGAGGCTTGATAGTAGGGAGCAATGCCGTACAAGTTCACGGTATGTCTGCACATCCGGAATCCCTGAACGAATTTCAGAACAACAAATGGAGTGTTTGCCGCGCAATCAGCGAAGAGCCCCACTCTTATCAGCAGGTTCATCTAGCGGTTGGGGGAGAAGATTGCAATTACGACCAGGAGAGATGGATGTTCCGGGACAGCGAAGCTCCCATCGTGATAAACTACACTCTACCCGCCGCCGGCGATATTCAGCCGGGGACGCTGGTTGCAACAGGGGCGACCCATGGGCTGCCTCCCGAAAGGATCGATGCGCTGGTACGGCTGGCAGTCGATGCCGGCAGCTCACATACCTTGCGGATTATAGATACACTCAGGGGGGATGGAGTCGCGGCGATATCTTTTTGTTACCTGTGCGAGGTGGAGGAGTAGCTTGGGGAGGCGGCGGGTTGGGGGAGGGCCGGGCACGCCGGCGCGGGCTAACGGCGTCAACAGCCGGGCTGCCCGTGGTTGCCGCAGCAGCCGCGCCGTGAAGTTATCTTGAGCCTCGTATTGGCCAGGGTTGCAGCCAGCACGTCCCGCCAGGGGAGGCCGGTTTGGCGGCAGTTGCGGATGGCGGCGGCCAGGCTGCGGCGTCCGGGGTCTTCGCGCTGGGTCGGGCGCGGATGCTGATGGCCGGGGTTGGACTGGCACATGGGCGGATATCCGGGGCATTCAGGCGCGGCTGGCAGCGGTGTTGGCGTCGGGGCCGGCGCCGAAGACGCCGAAGGGGTTGAGGGAGCTGGGCGCGTCGTAGGCGTCCATGCCCTCGGTGCGCTTCAGCCAGCCTACGACGAGATAGGTTAGAGGGGTGGCGATGATTTCGTAGGCCGATTTGGCGATCCAGCCGCACGCCGCTGCGTTGAATACCGGGAGCCACGAGCCATCAACAACCCAAAGGCCGGAGACTCCGAAGGCGATGGTGAAGAACAGGATGGAGTCGAGGCCTTGTCCGGCGACGGTGGAGGATATGGTGCGGAGCCAGAGGAAACGGCCTCGGGTGCGGTTTTTGAGCAGGGCCATGATGACGGCGTTGGTGAACTCGCCGACGATGTAGGCGATGAAGGAGCCGAGCAGGATCCAGCCGGCGGCGCCGAGGATGGACTGATAAGCGGCCTGGTCGCTCCAGAAGACTGCGCCAGGGATGATGCCGCCGAGCCAGAAAAGGAGGGCCATAAGCAGGTTGCAGACGAAACCGAGCCAGATGACGCCCCGGGCGACGCGGAATCCGTACACTTCAGTGAGGATATCGCTGATGATGTAGCCGACGGGGAAGCAGACGATGGCGGCGGACACCACGAAAAGGTTGCTGCCGATGAAGGTGAAGGGCAGGGTGAAGAGCGTTACCGGCTTGATGGCGATGATGTTGCTGACCAGCAGCACCGTAACCGCGAGGGCGGTGATGACGACCAGTTTCCCGGAGAAGCGCATTTCGTTTTACCTGGCAGCCGTTGGCGCTAGTTGGCTTCGGAGGATGGGCTGTCCGGTGGGGAGCGGTTGGAGTTGGTGGGTTTCACTGGGGTTTGCCTCCTTTGGGTTGGTTCGGTTGGTTTTGGGTTTCAGTTGGCGGTTGGTTGGGTTCGTGGGGGTTCAGGATGTCGGCGCTACGGCCTGAGAGCGTGGCTTGCTATTTACGTCCTAGTCTTGCGCGTGCTAACGGCTGCTTACGCAGTGCCCGTCCTCGCGCAGCGGTGGTGACGCCCGCCGTGCTGGGTGCGCCAGCCGGGTAATGTGACCGACCTCCGGCGCACCACAGTGGTGCAATGGATCCGACATGCCGCAATGTACTGGTTGCGGCGGTTTAGACCGTGTTATCCTGAACCCCGTTGAACCTCTGTTTTTAGCCTCCTGGTTAGGTTGTGATGTCGGGCGGATGTCCTGGCCGGGGACGGGTATCCGACGGTTCGCGCGGGGCCGTTGGATGAGCCTGACGGAGACAGTATAGCGTACCGATGTGCATAGCGCAAGCGGGTTTTGTCAGAATCAGGATTTACGGGATTTTAGGATTTTCAGGATTGGGGGGCTGCTGTAGGGCTTGGGACGGGATGGCGGGAATGGCGAGTCGGGGGTGGGTACGGCGGGGTGGGGTGATGGTTGGGGTGGCGGGTTGGGGTCGGTTTGATTTTACAGGAGGGGGAGGTAGCGGGAGATTTCGTAGTCGGTTACGGCGGAGCTGTATTCATCCCACTCTTTCTTTTTGTTGCGGATCAGGGTATGGAACACGAAATCGCCGAGGGTTTCCCGTAGGAGGGGGCTTGCTTCGGCCAGGGCGATGGCTTCGCCCAGGTTCCGGGGGAGGCGGGCAAGACCTGATGGCGTTTGCTCGGACGGAGGCATAGGGAGCGCGTCGGTCGTTGCGGGGGTGGGCAACGGGTATTCCTCGGCGATGCCTTTCAGCCCGGCGGACAGCAACGCGCTGAAGGCGAGGTAGGGGTTGCAGGCAGGGTCGGGGGCGCGGTATTCGACTCGCAGGGAGGTATCGTAGCCGGTTTTGTAGGAGGGAACCCGTATCAGGTCCAGGCGGTTGGACATAGTCCAGGAAACGTGGACGGGGGCTTCGTAGCCCGGCACCAGGCGCTTGTAGGAATTGACCCACTGGTTGGTAACGAGGGTAATTTCCGGGGAGTGGCGCAGGAGGCCGGCGATGAAGCGCTTGCCGGTTATGGACAGATGCAGGTCAGCGTCGGCGTCGTAAAAGGCGTTGGAGTTGCCGCGGAACAGGGACTGGTGGGTGTGCATTCCGCTGCCGTTGCTGGCGCGGAAGGGCTTGGGCATAAAGGAGGCGTACACGCCCTGCTGCTGGGCCAATTCCTTGATGGCCAGGCGAGCCGTCATTACGTTGTCGGCCATGGTGAGGGCGTCGGTGTATTGCAGGTCGATTTCGTGCTGGCTGTGGGCGCCTTCGTGGTGGGAATACTTCACCGGGATGCCCATTTCGGCCAGGTTGAGCACAGCGTCCCGGCGCAGGTCGGCGGTGTGGCCGGCGGAGAGCTGGTCGTAGTAGCCGTAGGTGTCCAGAGGTTCGGGGGATTCGGCGTCGCGCAGGTAGAAGTATTCCAGCTCGGTGCCGACGTAGTAGATGTAGCCCAGGCCGGACAGCCGCTCCAGGTTGCGCTTGAGGACATGGCGGGGGTCGCCGATGAAAGGTTCGCCCCGGGGGGTGCGGATGTCGCAGAAGATGCGGGCGACGGCGTTGCGGCGGGGGCGCCAGGGAAGGAGGGTGAAGGTGGTGGGGTCGGGAAAGGCGCGGAGGTCGCTTTCGGCGTCGGTGGTGTAGCCGTCGATGGCGGCGCCGTCGAAGCCGACGCCGAGTTGCAAGGCGTCTTCCAGGTCGTCCACGGTGATGGCGAAGCCTTTCAGGCTGCCGAGAATGTCGGTGAACCAGAGGCGGATGAATTTGACGTCAAAGTCGCGGGCGCTGCGCAGGACGTATTCACATTCGGCGGCATGGTGGTCGGTAAGCATGAAGAAACTCCGGCGCGGACAGCCCGGCGCTGCGTGTCGGGGCGAATGATTATTCGCCCCGGCGTGATTGCTTTCGCCACAGCGTGCGACAATTGTAGCATTGCTACTGGTTCATGCCCTCGCCGTGCTGGGTGAGGTCGATGCCGACCTCTTCTTCGGCATTGTTGACGCGCAGGCCGATGGTGTATTTCAGGGCCAGCAGGATGATGGCGGAAAGGGCGAAGGACCACCCGAAGGCGGCGGCGATGCCAATCAGCTGGTAAAGTATCTGCTCAATGCGCGTTACGTCGGCGTCCAGGGCGCCGAATCCGATGCCGACGAACAGGCCGGTGGCCAACGCGCCCCACATACCGCCGACGCCGTGGATGCCGAACACGTCCAGGGAGTCGTCGATGCGGAGCTTGTGGATCAGCTCGACGGCGAAGAAGCAGACGGCGCCGGCGCCGGCGCCAATGATGATGGCGGGCATTACGCCAACGAAGCCGGCCGCCGGAGTAATGGCAACCAGGCCGGCCACCGCGCCGGCCGCCGCGCCGCTGGCGGAGGGCCGCTTGGTGACGAACCAGGACACTACCGACCAGGCGGACATGGCGGTTGCCGCCGCAACGTTGGTTACTACGAAGGCGTTGGCGGCATCCCAGGAGGTAAGATTAAAGCTGCTGCCGGCGTTGAAGCCGAACCAGCCGAACCAGAGGAGGCCGGCGCCCAGCAAGACCAGGGGAACGTTGTGGGGTATCATCGCCGCCGTGCCGAAGCCGGAGCGTCGCCCGACGATGAAGGCGGCCGCCAGGGCGGCAGTGCCGGAGGCGATGTGCACCACGGTTCCGCCGGCGAAGTCGAGGGCGAAGCCGGCCTCGCTCATCCCCAGGACGCTGCCGAGGTTGCCCAGCCAGCCGCCGCCCCATACCCAGTGGCAGAGGGGCGCGTACACGATAGTTACCCACAGGGCGGCGAAGATGACGTAGGAGGAGAACTTGAAGCGCTCGGCGAAACCGCCGGCGATGAGGGCTACGGTGATGATGGCGAACATTCCCTGGAAGACCATGAAGGCCTGCTCGTCGGGGTTGACGCCAATCATGGCGAACTTGGACAGGTCGCCGACGAAGCCGCCGATGCTGTTGCCGAAGGCCAGGGTGTAACCCCACAGCACCCACAGCACGCTCACTACGCCGATGGCGGTGACGGAGTGCATCATCGTCCCGATTACGTTTTTGCGTTGTACCAGCCCTCCGTAGAACAGCGCCAGCCCGGGCACCATGATGAATACCAGGGCTGACGAAATCAGGAAGGTGAGTACCTCCATTTCGCTGAACTCCATTAGGTTGTCTCCTCACAAGAGCGGATGATTGCGCCGCGCCTTTTGCCGTTGCGACGTCGGGCTGGTTCGCAGCAGGCGGAATGGCCATTCCATCCAGCGGCGTCGCGGTTGAGCGGCGGATAACGGCGCGAAAAGCGCGGGTTGAGTTTAGGTTCGCCGTGTTACGAATAAATAACGGAAATGTTACAAAGTTGTTACGGCGGAGCTGCGGGCAAATCGGGAATGTAATAGAATGGCAAGCATCACGGCGAGGAGGGTAGGCGGATGGCGACCGCACCGGACTATCAGGCCGGGGACTACCGGGCCGGCAGCCGTTCCATGATGGCGCAGAGCAGGAGGGAACTGGATGCGGGGGATTTGCAGCAGGCATCTGAGAAGGGTTGGGGAGCGGCGGCGCAGATGATGAAGGCCATTGCGCATGATCGCGGCTGGGAGCATAATCGCCACCGACACCTGCATCGCGTCGCCAGCCGACTGCGCGCCGAGTTGGGCGACCGCGATATATACCGACTTTTTGCCGTCGCCGAAACCCTCCATGCCAACTTTTACGAGAACCAGATGGCGCGGCGGGATATTGAGGAGGCCCTTCTGGACGTTGAGCTGCTCCTGGGCAAGCTGGAGAGCATCCTATCGCAATAAGCGGGGGCCGGGGGTGGCCACTACCCCCGGCCCCCGCCGTGAGGAGAGGGAATGTGTCCGGGGCAGCCGCTAGCTGGTAGCCATCGCCTCGGGGTAGGTTTGGAGGCCGTGCTCGGAGATGTCCAACCCTTCCAGTTCTTCGGCTTCGCTGACGCGGACGCCCATGGTGAACTTGAGCAGGTAGAACAGGGCGAAGCCGGTAGCCAGCGACCACACCATCACAGCGGCGACGCTTGCCACCTGCGGGAGGATGAGGGAGGCGCTGCCGCCGACCAATCCGCCATCGTTGGCAAAGATGGCAATGGCCAAGAGGCCCCACAGTCCGGTTGCGCCGTGCACACTGACGGCGCCCACCGGGTCGTCGACTTTCAGCACGTTCTCCACGAACTTTACCGAGCCGTACATTATCGGGGCGGCGACGGCGCCAATAACGACTGCGGCCCAGGGGTCAACGAAGTTCACCGGGGCGGTGATGCCGACGAGACCGGCCAACGCGCCGTTGCAGGCCATGAGGATGTCGGCCTTGCCTTTGACAATCAGCGTGATGTAGAGGGCTACGACCGCGCCGGCAGCGCCGGATAGCAGGGTGTTGACGGCGTTGAGGCCGATGTCATCGCCCCAGCCGATGTTGAAGCCGAACCAGCCGAAGAAGAGGATGAAGGTGCCGGCTACCACAAAGGGGGTGCTGTGAGCCGGCAGTTCCTGGGCCTTGCCGCCGATGAACTTGCCCATCCGGGGGCCGACTACGAATGCGCCGGCGAGGGCGACGAAGCCGCCGACGGCGTGCACGACGCCGGAACCGGCGTAGTCCAGCGCGCCCATTTCGGCCAACCAACCGCTGCCCCAGACCCAGTGGCCGTAGATGGGGTAAATCAGCGCGGAAACGATGAAGCTGTAGGCGAGGTAGGTTTGCAGTCTGGTCCGTTCGGCCATGGCTCCCGCCACGATGGTAGCGGCGGTGGCGGCGAACACCATCTGGAAGATCCAACCTACATAATCTCCGCCGGTCAGGAACCAGCCAGAGAGTCCGATGAACCCGCCGGCGGTGTCGCCAAGCATAAAGGCGAAGCCGAAGGCCCAGAAGCCGAGGGAGGCGATGGCGAAGTCCATAAATGACTTGGTGAGGTAGTTGGTGGTGTTCTTGGAACGGATCAGGCCGGCGCCCAGGAAGGCGAAGCCGGCCTGCATGAAGAAGACCAGCGCCGCCGCCACTACGGTGACGATGTTGTCGGAGTAGCCGTTGAGCCATTCGGTGGTGGGGCCGTCGTCCTGGGCGAAGGCGATGTTGAAGGACGCCAGCAGTCCCACCGCCAGCAGGCCCACCGCCAGCGCGAGCAGCGTTCTACGCAGCGAGAAGGGGTATTCTTTCACGGCGGCGAGGCCGTGGCCGAACGCCTCATGACTGAATAGTGATTTGGTGGCCGAGAGCATTTTTGCCTCCTGTTCGTTGTGAGGGGTTGCCGGGGCAGCGCGTGGCCGCGGCGCTGCGGGCGGCGTCCCGATGGGATGTGACGGGAGGTATGCTATCGGCGCGGTGTTAACCGGGAATTGCAGCCGGGTTAACAAACTGTTGCCGGTCGGTTACTTTTGTGTTTCGCGCCGTTATGAAAGATGCGGGGCGACGCATGGCGCATCGCCCCGCAGCAAACCCGCGCCGGGGCGCCGGACTAGTTGGCCGATACGGTTACGCTGTCTCCCAGCGTTTCGCCGCGCCAGTGGGGGTTGTAGTAGGAATAGGCCTGGGCGGTTACGGGCTGGGCGCGCACCGGGTATTGGGCGCGGGCGTCGAAGCTGATTTCCAGCGCATCGCCCGGGCTCAGGTCTTCCAGGTAGAGGATTACCTTGCGGCCGGCGATTTCGTACCGCTTGACCCGGGCGTTGTCTTCCACCAGCGCGGCCACCGTGTCCGTTACCGGGGCGAAGCCGGTGGGAACCGCCACGTCCAGCACCACCATGCCGGCGTCAGGGGCCGGGCCGAGGGATTCGGGCGGCGTATAGGCGAAGCGGGCGGTGATTTCCAGCAGGTCGTCAACGGCAACGTGGTCGGCGCTGTATTCAACCTCGATTTGGAACGTTTCCACCGTGGGCCGCGTCACCTCCGGCATATTGAACCGCTGCACGACCTGCGTAACCACCTGGCCGGAACCGGCGGCGGTTATCCGCACGTCGGCGCCGGCGGGCAGCTCCACAATCTGCACCACGTCGGCGTTGTCGGCGTTGATGACAACCTGCCTGCTCCAGTCGCCGGCGGCCAGCGTAACGGTCATGTCAACGTCAAACCTGGCGTGGGTGGCGTACTGGATCAGCGCTTGCAGGCCCACTACGGTGTCCTGGGTGGAACCGTAGCCGCCGAAAGCGTTGCGCTGGGTCACCAGCCAGCGGGCGGCGCTGGCCGCGTTAATCAGGTCGCCGTTTTCCAGCAGGGCCAGCAGGGCGTAGCCGGTGGTTTCCACGGATGCCGGGCCGTTCCAGTGCAGGCCGTCGTCGTCGGCAGTCGCCATATCCAGCAAGGCCGCGGTGGCGTCGGCGGCGCGGGGGCTGCCGGCCAGTTCCAGCGCGTAGGCCACGATAGCCATGGTGTAGGGGGCGGCGATGTCGTCCAGCCGGCTTTCCAGGTAGCTGATGGACATTGCCGCCTCGTCGTGGTAGCCGGCATCGCGCAGGGCGATGGCGACGTAGGCGGTCAGCGCGGTGTTGCCTTGCAAGCCGCCGAGCAAACCGTGGTCATGCACAAAGCCGACGGGTTCAAAAGAGCCGTTGCCGCGCTGATGGGCCAGTATCCAGTCGGCGGCGCTCCGCAGCACATCCTCGTCGATGTAAATCAGACCGTCGGCCTGGGCAAAGGACTTCAACACGAAGGCGGTCAGCCACAGGCTGCCCTGGGGGTCGGAATCACCGAAGGCGGAGAAACTGCCGTCGCTACGCTGGTAGGTGAGTTGCCGCTGGTAGCCGGTGGTCATCAGATGCTCGGCTTTGGCCATGATTTCGGGCTTCAGCTGTCCGGTGGCGTCCAGGTAGCGGGCGACGTAGATGTTGGGGGCGAAGAGAATCATGTTCTGCTCGCCGCAGCCGTAGGGCATTTGCAGGAGGTTTTCCAGCCCGTTCAGCGTCTGCGCGAGGTAGCTGCCGGTGAGGGCGGCGTAGGCCCGGTTGGAGCCGGGAATCGCTCCCGGCGGCACGGCCAGCTCATAGGGCAGCGCGTCGCCGGCGGACATGATGGCGTTGGCGACGATTTCGCGCGCCACGCCTTCCGGTTCCACCAGCAGGTCTTTGATGATGGCATCCGCCGCATCGCCGCTGCGGGCGGTTATTTTGATGGGCAGGCGGCCCAGCTCGGTGAGGCGGATGTCAAACTCAACGCCGCCGATGGCGTTGCCGTCAACGGTGACGGACTGGGCCGGGTCGTCCAGCAGCTCAAAGTCCGCCGACGGGTCGATTTCCACGTAGAAATCCTGGGGGGTGTCCAGATAGTTGTAGAGGGCAACCTTGACCGGGAACTCTTCGCCGCGAATGGCGGAGTAGGGCAGGTCAACCTGCACAAAGAAGGGCTGGAACACGGTCAGCTCGGTGTTGGCGATGCCCAGGCCGTAATCAGGGGAGACGCCCACGGCGCGCAGGTTCCAGGTAGTGATGCTGTCGGGAGCCTCGGCCGGCAGGACGGCGCTGCCGTCTGCGTCGGTCATTATGTCGGCCCACAGCCAGGTTTCGGGGAAGAATTGCCGCACTCGCTGCACTTCGGCCAGGACGGCGTCAGGTTCGGCGGAAGGCGGGACGAATTCCGTTCCCACAGCTCCCATAGGACTTGGGATTCCCGGTGGACCCGCTATGCTATCTGTGCTTTCAGGGATCGCCGCCGCCTGCAGCGCCACACAGTCACTACAATCGGCGCTTTCCTCGGATCCCCATATCAGGTTGGCGAGCCGGGTTTGCAGGGCTTCGACTGCGTCGGGGACGGTTTTATCGGTGAGAACGACTACGCCGGCGTCGCTGAAGGTTTCGGCGGCGGCGCGGGCTGCGATGCGGTACTCCTGGTCTCTCCAATGCACCTCGGCCTGAGGCTGGGCATACAGCCGTTCCAGCTCGGCGAAGACCTGCTGCAAATTGAGGCGGTTTTCGGCGAGGATGAACACAGAGCGGTCAACGGCGGCCAAGCCGACTTTGGCCGGCCCCTGCGTCTGCACTCCGATGCGCACGGCCTCGCCCGGGCGAACCTGGCCGCTGCCGGACGCAACGTTAATTTCAACATCCATCGGATAACCGCCGGACACCGTGAAGGGAATGTAGTCCGCCGCCACTTCGCTGTTGGGGAGAATCTGGTACACCACCAGCTTTGCCTCCGGCGTCATTGCCGGCGTCACCTCAAAGGCGATGTCCGGCGATGGGGCAAAGTCGGAGAAGACCACGCGGCCCCGGGAGATGACTTCGTAGTAGAACCGGCTGGTCAGAGTAGGGGAGTGGATCCGGAACGGGTTGGTGGAGTGAACCCGGAACGTGGCGGTATCGCCCACGGAGAGCGTCGCGTCGCCGGCCGGCCTGACGTGGATAAAGCTGTCGGTAGGCGAATAGGCGGCGTCGATTTCAATCTCCCACCGGCCTCCGGGCAGATCCGGCGTCTCCGCCGTCAGATAAATCCGCTCTGCGTCCGGCGGAGGCGCCAGCGGCAGCAGCGCGCTGCCGCTGGCGCCAGTGGTTACGGTGTGGAATTCGTCGGAGATAACGTTCCATTCCGCGTCGTAGTATTCAACGGTTGCGTTCACTCCGGTTGCAACGGGTTCGTTGCCAGGGGTTTCAGCAACCACCAGCAGGTTATAGGGCAGGCCCGGCTTGAACACCTCGCTTTCGGGCGCCAGTTGCAAGCTCACGGGCGCGTCGGCGATGGTCAACAGGTGGTTGACGCGTTCTTCGTAGCCGGTGGCCGGCTCGCGGACGGTGACGTCCAGCTGGACGTTGCCATGCCCGCCGGCGGCGGAAACGCCGGCGACGTAGGCGACCGGCGGAAGCTCAAAAGGAGCGTCGCCGTCGATATCGCCGGTGAACCGCGCGTACTCCTCCCAGACGCCAACGTATCGGGAGGCGACGATTTCCAGCTCGCCCTGCACCGGCTTGCCAAAGCTGTACTCCGCCGACACGGAGCCGGCAATAGCGTCGCCCACCAGCGCCCACTCCCGGGGCAAGTCAACGCTCACTTCGTACTTGGGCAGAACGTATTCTTCCACCCGCACGTCCAGTTGGGTTTCCTGTTCCTCCGATTCGGCGGTTATCTTCCAGACGCCCAGGTTGGGTTCGGTGGACAGAGGGAGGCCGGCCTCGGCCATGCCGAACTGGTCGGCGGTCACGGTATCCTTGAATACTTTGATGCCTTTGGCGTCCAGGATAGAGACTTCCATCGGGCCGGGGAGCGGTTTGAGGTCGCTGTCCAATCGCAGGGCGCGGATGCGGATTTGCTGGCCGGGCTTGTAGATGGGCTTGTCGGTTTCCAGGAACAGCAGCTCGGCGGGTTCGGTGACGCGCACCCTGGCGGTGTCGGAGAAGGCCAACTCGTCGTCGCCGTCATAGCCTCTCATCTGCAACTCGTATTTGCCGGCGGGCAAATCCGCCGGCACCTCCAGGGTGATGGAATCGGAGCCGCGCACGAATGCCGAGGCGGCGGGGCGCTCCGGCGAGTTATCCCCGCGCAGTTGCAGCGAAACCCGACCCTGGGCCGGTTGGTGGCCGTGGAACAGCGACACGGACACGTTCTCTGCACGTCCGGCCTGGAGCTCCGTGGGGGCCACGGCCAGGTAGCCGTCCACATTTTCCGAATAGGCGACGGCGTCCGCCGCGCGGTCCGGCGGGACGTAGCAGCCCGCGCTCGCCGCCGCTACGATGGCGATGGTCATAGCAGCCACGACAAGGGTCGGCGACCATTTGAATTTTTGCAGTATCGCTTTCATTTGAGAAAATCTCCTATGGGTCGGGGAGCGGCCCCTGCGGCCGGGGTTCTCGCGTGGGCGAGAACCCCGGCTTTAGCGCGGGCGGACGGCTTGCAGTTGTTTAGCGATGTCGCCTCCTTTTTTGACCCGCAGGTAGGGCCGGCGAGGGCGTCTGCCACCCATTATAAAGCGGCAAACATTACGGGAGTATTACGAGAATGAGGTTTTTGGGGAGCGGTCAGGCCTGTCAGTGGGCTTGTCGGGTCCTACGATAATAACCCTATCGTCGGGTTCGGTTACGCGCACGGCGACGCTGGCGTCAAAGACAGCGTTGCCGACGCTGTCGTGGCCTGTCATATAAAGCGTATAAGTTCCGGCCGGGGCATCCGACGGCGCCTCCAGGGCGATGAAACCGGAGCCGCGCACGAACTGCGAGGTCGTGGCCCACACGCGCCCGTCGGGGCTGCGCAGTTCCAGCGAAACCCGGCATTGGGCCAGTTCGGGGCCGTCAAACAGCGACACGAATATGTTCCCCGGGCGTCCGACCTGGAACTCCGTGGGAGTATCGAAGAGGTAGTTGCCGACATTTTCCGAACGTTCGACGGGAATGTGCGGCGAGATGTAGGCGCCCGCGAAAGCAGAGATCGCGATGGCAATGGCGAGGACGACAACGCGCGCCGCCCACTTGAACTTTTGCAGTATGGCTTTCATTTGACAAAATCTCCTTACGGGTTTGGAATTCGCCCTTGCGCTCGGGATTTCCGCGTTGGCGGGAAGCCGGCTATGGCGCGGGCGATCAGATTGCAGTTGTTCGGCGATTACACCTCCTTGAATTCTTGATTTCTTGACCTGCAGGGCCAAGCTGCCGTTAGTTAATTTCTGCGATGGCGCCTCCTTTATTCCTTGATCCTATTCGTTGATTTCTTGACTACCGGCTCCCGAACACAGGAGCCGGATACTGAACATCATACGCCGCTATCTGCCTCACAGGCATCCCGTACGCGCTCCCACGCGACCAGCCGCGCCCGTTGCTACTCCAACGTGGACCGGATGCCGGACGATTGGGGACAGCCCATCGCCGGCTCCGTAATGGACAGCTTTAACGAGGACTCTGACGAGTCCAACCTGCCCATAATCGTTAAACGGGGAGACCTGGGCCAGAAACCGATCATCGGTTTCTGGCCCAGGTCTCCCCTGATTGATTTCCTGCTGCTGCAATAAGCAACCTGCGCGCCTCCGTCGTGTATAATTCCCGCAACCCGAACTCCGGAGGCGCTTTCATGGCCGAATACGCACATCCCGAATCCCTGGTATCCACCCAATGGGTGGCCGAGCACGGCGGCGACGCCAACGTGCGACTGGTGGAGGTTGACGTGGACACCTCCGCCTACGAGCAGGGCCACATTGCCGGCGCGGTCAGCTTCAACTGGCAGTCCCAGCTCCAGGACAACGTAGTCCGCGACATCGTTTCCCGCAGCGAGATGGAAGCGCTGCTGGGTCGCAGCGGCATTTCCCCGGACACGACGGTCATCCTTTACGGAGACAACAATAACTGGTTCGCGGCCTGGGCCTTCTGGCAGCTGAAGTACTACGGCCACAGCGACGCTCGCCTGATGAACGGCGGGCGGGCGCTGTGGTTGGCTGAAAACCGCCCCGTCACTACCGATGTTCCGGCTCACGCCGTAACTCAGTACCGCATCACCGCCGAGAACGGCGACCTGCGGGCCCTGCGAGACTACGTGCTGCGGGCCGTCAACAGCGGCAGCCACGCCCTGGTGGACGTGCGTTCGCCCGACGAATTTTCGGGAGCGCTGAATGCGCCGCCCAACGCGCCGCAGGAGGGTTCGCAGCGCAACGGCCACATTCCCGGCGCAGCCAACATCCCCTGGGGTCAGGCCGTCAACGAGGACGGCACCTTCAAGTCGGCCGACGAGCTCAGCGCGCTCTACGGCGGCAAAGGGGTGGACGGCGCCCGGGAGACCATCGCTTACTGCCGCATCGGAGAGCGGTCGTCTCACACCTGGTTCGTATTGAGCCAGCTGCTGGGCTACGAAAACGTGCGCAACTACGACGGCTCGTGGACGGAATGGGGCAGCATCGTAGGCGCCCCCATCGCGCGGGACGTGTAGCCGATTACTCAGCAATCGCTACCTGGAGAACGCCATTATGCCCGAATACAACCTGGCCGTCATTGCCGGCGACGGCATCGGCCCCGAAGTAATCGCCGAGGGGCGCAAGGCGCTGGACGCTATCGCCAGCCAGCGCGAAGGCCTCTCTTTCCGCGTCACCGAGTTTCCCTGGGGCAGCGACTACTACCGGGAAACCGGCCGTATGATGCCCGAAGACGGCCTGGAGCGGCTTTCTTCTTGCGACGCCGTGCTGTTTGGCGCAGTGGGCGACCCGGAGTTGCCTGACCACGTAACCTTGCAGGGCCTGCTGCTACCCATGCGTCGGGGTTTCGACCAAGCCATCTGCGTCCGGCCGGCGGTACTGTATCCCGGCGTGGAGTCGCCCATCGCCGGCAAGGGGGCCGGCGATGTGGACATGGTAATCTTCCGGGAAAATACCGAGGGCGAGTACGCGCCGGTGGGCGGACGACTGTATGCCGGCACGCCTCACGAGACGGTCATCCAGAGCGGAGTTTTCACCCGGCGGGGCACTGAACGCATCATCAGGGCGGCATTTGAGTACTGCGCGCAACGCGGCGGCAAAAACAAGGTTACCTCGGTCACCAAGTCCAATGCCCAAGCCTTCAGCATGGTGTTCTGGGACGAAGTGTTCGCGGAAGTCGCCACCGACTACCCGCAGATACGTACCGAGTCGCTGCTGGTTGACCGGGCGGCCATGGACCTGGTGCGCTGGCCGGAGGACTTTGACGTTATCGTCGCGTCCAACCTGTTCGCCGACATCCTTTCCGACATCGCCGCCGTGGTTACGGGCAGCATGGGTCTGGCGCCCAGCGCCAACATCAACCCGGAGCGGCGGTTCCCGTCAATGTTCGAGCCGGTGCACGGCGCGGCCTTCGACATCGCAGGCCAGAGCAAAGCCAACCCGTTGGCGACCATCTTTGCCGTCGGGATGATGCTGGAGCATCTAGGCGAAACGGAGGCCGCCCGGCGGGTCAACAACGCTGCCCTGCGCGTACTCCATGACGGGAAAGTCCTGACCTCGGATGTGGGCGGCGCAGCCAGCACCCAGCAAGTTGGGGATGAGGTGGCGCGGCTGCTGGCAGAGTAAGTCCCGCTACTCAGCCCTAGCGTCGAGAACGATGTTGACCAGCGTCTCAATATCGGGCAAGTAGCCGTCCAAGTCTTCCTGCTCCATCCAGTCGTTGTAGAAGTTGGAGTGGCAGGATTGGGAGATGCCAAAAGCCGCTCGGATGAACGGATTGTCCATTTGGTCGGCAAGCTGGAACACCGCGTGTCGCCGGTTGGCATATTTGCTATGGGGCATCCCGTGACTGGCGCAATAGGCCTTGATGGCTTGACTGGTGGCTCCCCACAGCTTTTCGGAGCCTTGCACCAGGTCGCCGGCGGCGATCTCACGCTTGGCGTCGTCAAGCAGCTGCCGGGCTAGCCGGGTGTATTTTTCCGTTTGCGTTTCGGGGATGGTCATAGCTTTAGCGCTGAACCGGGCGGGCGTCATTTCCGCAATGGGAGCAGGGCCCGCCCGGCAGTGGCCCTCCGCGTATCGCAATTACACAGCTATGCATATTCTATTGTCTAAACTAGGTCAGCGGGCAGCGAACCCGTCGCGCGTTACGCCTGAACCTCCCAAGTCTGAATATGGCAAGGCTACCACAGGTTCCATGATATGTCAAGTGGCCTATTTCGCCTCAACGGTACGCGGCGTCCGATGCTCTGCTGTGCAGCAATCATCGGCTTGACGCGCCTTGCCCGATGATTGCCAGTCGTTTTGCAAGCGCCGCCTCCGTCAGGAAACCTGGCCGCGCCGAAATAACCCGTTTCGCTTTGTGATTGCCTTTGACATCAACCGTCCATCCAACTCCCTCATTACGCCCTGTCACTCCCAAACTCGGCGAAAATCGGGCGGAAGCGGGCGGTTGCGGCAGTACACGGGCATTGCCAAGTATGTTATAATCTAGACAGACAGCGCGCGCCACAGACAGCGCGCGCCACAGACAGCGCGCGCCACAGACAGCGCGCGCCACAGACAGCGCGCGCCACAGACAGCGCGCGCCACAGACAGCGCGCGCCACAGACAAGGAAGGAGGCGCGCGTTGAAGTATCTGTCCAGCTGACGGAACCCGGCGCCGGCCGGCTCGCTTTGAGCCGATGCCGGCTTGTTGCGTTTCCGTCCCGTAAGCCCTCCGCCGTTCCACTCCGATGCCAGCAAAGCGGGCGTCGGAGTGGGTGAACGATGGTGGTGAGGGCCATTGAACCGACAACCCTTGAACGACAATCCCGCAAGGAGATTCTGTCAAATGAAACCCAAACTGCAAAAACTCAACTGGTCAGCGCCGCTGGCCATCTCGGCTTTGGCCGTGGTCGGCGCGCTGGCTCTCTTTGGCCTCCTGGCCCTACCTGACCCCGGCCTGGCCAGCGCCCAAGGCGGCGCCTGCGCCGATGGCGGAACCGGCTTCCAAACTACCCCCACCACCAAGCCGGCCGCCCCTACCCTGACGGCTAAAAACACGGCCCTGGCCGTAATGCTCCCCGCCGCGGCCGACGGCGAAAGCGCCACCGCCACCAACGGCAGCCCGGAGTACACCGGGTTTGACATTCAATACCGGCAGGGAACCTCCGGAGGGTGGACGACATTCACCGGAGAGATTACCGTCAACCCGCGCAACCTCTCCGGCGCGGCGCAGATTACCGGTCTCACCAACGGTCAAGCCTACGAAGTGCAGGCGCGCGTAACCTGCGCGGCCACCTCCGGCCCTTGGAGTACTTCCGCAACCGGAACCCCGGCGGCAACCGCGCCCGGCAAGGTGCAGAATCTAACGGCGCATCAATTGTGGTGGCTAAGCGCAGCGGACAATAATGCGCGACCCGCAACCAACCATGCAACTCAGCCCCAAAACACCGGCAATTGGGAAGCAGCTTACCTCTCGGCTGACTGGGATCCGCCGGCGGATAACGGGGGCAGCCCGGTTACCAGCTATCATTTTAAGAGCTGGATGGGTGGAAAGGCAGCTGCCATCGGCGCCCTAACCCCACATCACAATGTACCCAAATTTAATTTCTCAGGCGTGTCATTCGACACCGGGGGGACAAACGGATCAGGCGACCACAACTTATGGTGGAAGTTCTCGGTGGCGGCCAACAACACCGCCGGCACCGGCCCATTTACGGATGTGGCCATCCGGATCGACAAGGGCAAGACGAATGACTTTGCCGCCGCCAGATTCTCCGGCACGATTGCGTCCGACAGCACTACGTCCGGTGGCGCGCCCAAGCTCACGGTCAAGCTGAACGGCCTGAATGCTAATCTTCCGGTAGGCTCCCGCGTCGTCCTGTTCCTGGAAGACGACTTCCAGGTTCCCGACGCCATCCCGGCCAGCTCCGTCTATTTCGTCGCCAACTCGCCAGCCACCGTGGCCACGGGCAACGGCGCGCCGGTGTACGCCACCGAAGCCCCGGTGATTGATACCGACTCCTACTTTGACGACGATAAGGACGACGTGAGCATTACCGTCCGCATCCCCGATATGTGCACCGGCGATTCCACTGAATGCGAAGGTTCCAACGGACTTGACCTAACCCAGGACCTGACCATGGTCATCCTGGGCAGTTCGGGCATCAAGAACCCCTCCGAAGCAGGCACTCACACCGTAGCTTTTGACGTGTTGGGCTTCAACGAAACCCTCCCCGGCCGCATCGAGCGGTTGATGGAAAAAGGCATGGAGCAGAGCGCCAAAACCGCTACCGGCAATCGCACCATCCAGAAGCGGCAGGGCGTGTACGTCAGCACGTCTGCCAAAATCTCCTTGTCGGATACGGACGGCGAGCGCGGCGAGGAGCTGACGGTAACCGGCAGCGGTTTCAACAACGGCGTCTCCGCTTCCGCCTACGTGGCCCAGCGCAAGGCCGCCCGCTACGCCGTGGCCCAGTGGTGGGAAACCCTGGACTGCGACAAGATGAAAGCAGCCATGGGCCCCGGCGCCGGGCAGGAGTTCTGCTTCCACTACACCCTCAACTCCTCGGAGATGACCTACACCGTGGCCAGCAAGGACAAGGCGTCCAGCGACAAGGTGTTTGCCCGCCACCTCTGCAAGCAGGGCATCATCCCCACCGGAACCGAGGCTGGCAGCGCCACGGTAGGCAGCGACGACCGCGTAGCCATCTCCTTCGAGGTTGCCGTCCCGACCTTCAAACCCGGCAACGACAACCTCATCTGCGTGGAGGACGGCGAAGCCCGCACCTCCGGCGAGGATGTTGAAGACTACGAACTGACCCCATCCATCCGGGTGTCCCCTGAAGAGGGCCAAGCCGGCGATGAGGTAACCGTGTTCGCCCAGGACTTCCCCACTGCCGGGGCAGCCTTTGTGGAGCTGAAAGTGGGCGGCGTAGTCATCAAAGACGGCGTACGCTCCACCAGCATCAGCTCCGACGGTTCCGCCACGGCGACGTTCAAGCTGCCGCCGCAGAAAGGCACCAAGCGCGTTGACGCCAAGTGGGGAACCAAGTCGGAAGACACCAAGGTGACCATCCTGCCGGCCGTCCTCAACGTCAGCAAGGGTGAAGTCAATCCCAACGAGCGGATTACCCTCACCGGAACGGGCTTCGCCACCGGAACCGGCAGCGGCATCATGGCCGAGAAAATCACCATCGGCGACGTGCCTCTGTACGTGTACGACGACTCCACGGACAGCGACGACGAAGTCGAAGTGTCCAGCGGCGGCCAGTTCGTCGCCGCCATCGCGGTCTGGCCCGCTGATGATGCCACGTCCAACCCGACCTTGACGCCCGGCAAGCACAGCATCAAGGTTGTGGACAAGAAAGGCTACGAGGGCGAAGTGGAAATCACCATCCTAGAGCCTGCCGTCAGCTCCACGCCGGCCATTGCCGGCCCGCGAGACGTGGTAACCATCTCCGGCGAGAACTGGCCCGTGGACAACCCGGAAAACTCCATTGACGCCATCACCGTCACCGTAACCGACGGAGACCGGATGCGGCAGTACAGCGTGTACGCCGACGGCTCCGGGCGCTGGTTCATCGAGCATCAGGTTGACGGCAACGTGCCGATACCCTCCACCAGCGCGATTGAAGCCAAGTACAGCGACCTGGTTCGCCTGGGCGAGTACGAAGTGCCGGCGTCCATCATCATGGTTGACCCCGGCGAAGGGCAGCCCGGCGATGACATCACGCTGTCGGTGGAGAAGATGCCGGTGCACTCCCGCGTCAGCCGGATTGAAATCGGCGGTCGCGACGTAATGCCGGCCGGAACGCCCGGCACCGACGGTTCCGGCGCGGTAACCGTAGAGGACATCGTCATCCCTGGCTTGGATCCCGGCACGTACAGCGTGCTGCTGGAGGTCAACAACACCGTAGCCATCGGTAACTTGGACATCCTTCCCGAGGGCCCCATCGGAACCGGAACCCCGGTAGCCGAAGCGTTGGCGCCGCTGGGCGACAGCGTGGGCGCCGTGTTCTACTTCGACGGGGTAAGCAAGGAGTGGCTCTTCTACGACCCCCGTCCGGAGTTCGCGGGCCTCAACACCCTGGAAGAGCTGGTAGCCGGCGAACCCTACTGGATCCTGGTCACCGAGGACGTTGAGGACGTAGCCCTCGGCGGCAAGAGCCGCAGCCTGACGTGCAGCGCCGGCGGCAACTGCTGGAACCTGATGGTCTGGTAGGCTGGCGGCAAACCGCTGCGCTTACCCGATAGTTGGGAAGCGGCAACGGCAGGGGCGGGTCTTCGGGCCTGCCCCTGCCGTTTTTACGGTTCAAGGACGCCGCCTCTCCCGGTTATGCTGCTATATCGGAATGGGAGGCACGGAAGCCTAGAGGCGCTTGCAAAACGCTCTTTTCGCCGCTTGCGCCTCAACGGTACACGACCTCCGATGATTTGCTGTGCAGCAACCATTGGCTTGACGCGCCTTGCTCGATGATTGTCGCGCCGTTTTGCAAGCGCCTCGTGCGCATTCAGTCTGCCGGCGCAGCTGAGCCGGGCGTCGCGCCCTGGCCAGGCTAGCGGATTATCTCGATGAACTCGCCGCCGGTATCCGCAGCAAACTGCCTTAGCGGCGCAAATATATCATCAGTGCAAAATTGGCCAATGAACTCCTCGGAGGACATTCCGGCAGCCTGCCGCACTTTGTGATCGGCCAGTGTGCAGCTAGCCTCACTGCCGACGCCCGAACAGATTTCCACCTCCCTGCGGTCGACTTTGGCGGAGGCATAGTCGCAATCATGAAGAGGGCGAAAGCCGTACCCTACGATGTCGACGCGGAACTTGGGCGGCTTGTTTTTTCTGATTGAATCCAGGAGATCTTTATGACCCTGAAAATCGTGCAGTTCGCCATCGGTGAATATGACGATTGAGTTGGGCGTGCGCGTGTGGTCAATGAGGTGCAAGGCGTCGTGCGCGCCACTAAAGGCTTTGTAGGTGAATGTCTGGTATCGCACCGTTTCGGGCAATGGTTGCAGTCCGTCTAGGGCATCCCGAAAGAGCTGCACGTTGTCATCGGTATCCATCCTGGTGAAAGGCAGCAGAGTGATCACCGCATCTTCTGAGCCGAAGGTCATCACTTGCACAGTCAGCGTTTGAAAATCTTCATGGTCGACGAGTTCGGCCACACAGTCTTTGACCAAGGGGAATCCTTCATTGCCGGCAAAGGACGGGCTGGCGTCAATCAGGTAGATGGTGTTGGCATCGCCCACGATTGTACCGGAGCAGTCGGCTTTTGCGGGCAGAGTGGGAGGCGGCGTGTGCGTCGGGGAGGGCGTGGCGGAAGGGGCCGGAGCCGGCGGGTGCGTAGGCGTCGGAGCAAGGGTAGGAACAGGAACAGGGGTCTGCGTCGGCAGAGGGGCAACCGTCGGCGTTGGAATGAAGATGGGAACAGGCGCCGGCGCAGCGGGAGGGATCGGCGTGTACGTCGGGGTTGGGGTGGGCGCCGGCGTCGCGGCTTCCGTAGGGGGAACCTGGACTTTCTCCGGCTCTTCCGAGGAAGCCAGCAAGAAGCCGAGCGGCGCCGCCAACAGCAGAGCGAACAGGCCAACCAGGATGGCGGCGAACGTGATTTTCAGCCACCGGGGAACGCGACGACCGGGGCTATCGCGCTCGTCGTATGACAGGTAGTAATTTACCATTGGGCAATGCTCTAATCCGGCAGCCGTTGGCGCTGTTTCGCGCCGATTTTGAAACGCCGCCGGGTTCCATTAAAGCTGCGGATTGTCGAGATCAACAGCGTAGGAACCCCATGAACGGCCCCGATTTTATCACTGAACGCTACCGCCGCATAGCCGCCGCAATGCCGTTCCTTGCGCCGTCGGCTGCCGCTGGGTATGATGCTGCCCATCATTGTGTTGGCCGCTTTCCGTATCCGCATCTCTCCCGCGCGGCGGCTTTGGAGGTTTTGGAATGTCCGTGATGGTCACCGGCGGCGCCGGCTTTATCGGCAACCGCATCATCCGCAAGCTGGTGGGGCGTGGCGAGGAGGTAGTCTGCTTTGATATGGCGCCGCCCCGGGCGAACCTGACCTCCCTCCGCAACCGCGTCTCCATGTATCGCGGCGACGTAACCCGCCTCGACCATCTCCTGGAAGCCGTTAACCGGCATAACGTTGACCGCATCATCCACATGGCGGCCCTCCTCCCGCCGGACACCGAAGACCGGCCCGCCACCGGCATGGCGGTGAACATTGACGGCTGCAACAACGTCTTTGAAGCGGCCCGCTGGGGCCGCGTCGCGCGGGTCGTGTACGCCAGCAGCATCGCCGTGTACGGCGTGCAGGACACCTTCGGCAACCGTCCCCTCGTTGAAGACGACCTGCCGGCGCCGGTCAACGTGTACGGCATGACCAAGGCCGTCAACGACTTTGCCGCCGCCCGCTATCGGACGCTCCACGGCCTGGACATTCGCGGCGTCCGCATCTGCACCGTATTCGGACACGGCCGCGTAACCGGCATGACCGGAATGATTGGCGGCCTGATGATGTCCCTCCCGGCCGTCGGCCAGCCGGTCAGCATGGACTTCGACCCGCAGGAGGCGTCCCCGATGATTCACGCCGAGGACGCCGCCGAGATTTTCGTGCGAGCGGCCCTGGCCGACACTCTGAACCACAACATCTACATCAGCGGCGGAGAACTGGCAACCATTGCCGACGTAGCCGACATAGTTCGCTCCTACCTGCCTGACGCCAGCATCACCACCGGCAGCCGGCCGGTTCCCCATGTGTATCTGGTGGACAACACCCGTATGATGGCAGACTTGGGCTACGAGCTGCCGCCCCTGCGAATGCGCGTCCTGGATCACATCAACGACGCGCGGGCGGAGGCCGGACTGGATCCCATTTCGCCCCGGAACCGCGATTAGCGTTCCCCGCCTCGGATTTCCGCGAAAGCGGGGCGCAGTCAACACACCAACGACGGCAAATGACGGCAATTTGATTTAAGGAGGCCAACCACTATGAGCGTTGCCATCGGCTACGTCCCCGGCGCATTCGGACAGGGTGGAGACGACCCCAACTTTCTGCGCGCCCTGGTGGAACTCGGCGACCGGTACGAGTACGATTCCATCTGGCTGAGCGACCGCATTTGCAGCGACCGCTTCAGCCTGGAGCCTATGGTCGCGCTTTCTCTGGTCGCCGGATATTCAGACCGACTGAAGTTCGGCGCCAGCGTGCTGGCCCTGCCGCTGCGGAACCCGGTAGTGCTCGCCAAACAGGTCGCCACGCTGGATTGGCTATCGCAGGGCCGCTTCTTCCCCGCCGTCGGCCTGGGCCAGGAAGACCCGGACGAATACGAAGCCTGCGGCGTCCCCAAAGCCGACCGGGCCCGGCGCACCGACGAGGCCGTCACCCTCATGCGCCGGCTGTGGGAGGAAGAAGCAGTTACCCACGAGGGCGAGTTTTTCACCACGCACAACGTGTCCATCACGCCGCGCACGTTCCTCAAGCCGTCGCCGCCGGTGTGGATTGGCGGACGCAGCCCGGCGGCAGCTCGGAGAGTGGGCCGCGTGGGCGACGGCTGGCTGGTGTCCAGCGCAACGCCGGCAGAGGTGCGCGCCGGGCGCGAAATCGTATTTGAAACGGCCCAGCAACGCCACCGGGAAATTGAGGAAGACCACGTCGGCGTATTAATCGGATACTACATCTGCAACGACCGAAAAGCCGGCGTGGCTAAATCGGAACAGTTCATCACCCGGCAGCGCCCGGATGCTCACTTCACCGAGTTCTCCGCCATCGGCTCCTCCGAGCAGATTGGCGATTTCATTCAGCAGTACATCGACGCCGGCGGGTTTAAGTTTGTCATCCGCCCCCTCTGCGCCGGCACGGAATCCATGGAGCAGCTGCAACAGGCCGGGGAGGAAATCCTGCCCCGGTTCCACGGGCCGCCCGGCAAGTAAAACCCGCAGGAGATTTGCCATGGTCACCGCTAAACCCCGGCTCCATGCCGGCGTCCGTATGTCGTTGGAGGAATTCCGCGCCCTCGGCGAAACCGACGAGAGGCTGGAACTTTTTGACGGGGTTCTTCACGTTATGAGCTCGCCTACCAAGGACCACCAGTTTTTGACGCATCGGATGGCGCGCCACCTTGATGATTACATAGATGCCTTCACAACCGCGCCGGCGGAGATTCATTTGGACATAACTACCATCCTTTCCCCTGACCTCCAACGCGCCGTTCAGCCGGATATCGTGGTCATCCTGGCCGGACGCGACGACATCAACGGCGGCGGACACGTGGAAGGCGTACCTGATATTGTGGTGGAAATTCTGTCGTCCGACCGCAGTCATGATCTTGTGTTCAAGCGGCGGATTTACGCCGAGGCCGGCGTACGGGAGTACTGGATATGCGATCCTCGCAATGATACCATCCTCCTCCTGGAACTGCGGGATGGCTGGTACGTTGAGCGAGCCGCCCTGTCCGCTGGCGACGCGCTGGGCACGCCGTTGTTGCCGGGCTTGAGCATACCCCTCGCCAACGTTTTCCGGCATCCCCGCCGTCCGCGCCCTGATGAATAGCCCACCCGCCGGGTTGCCGCAGCTCCTCCGGCATACTATGATTGGCCTGCCTTTTACGCCACGGCAATAACATGCAACCCCGTGCACACGCGATTCCGTTCAAAGGAGCCTCAATTTTATGAAAGCAGCCCAACTAGTCGCCCCCAAGCGCTGGGAGTTCACCGAAGTTGACACGCCCACCCCGGCCGACGGGCAGGTGCTGGTCAAAATGGAGCGCGTCAGCGTCTGCGGCTCCGACATTCGGCACACTTACGGCCCGGTCCTTGACGAGTCGGAGTACCCTCTGCCGCCCTGCCGCGGCGCGCACGAGCTGGCCGGCGTCATCGTGGACAGCAAAACCGACGAGTTTCACGAGGGCCAGCGCGTCATTGCCATACCCTACCCCGGAACCGGCGGCCTCTGTGAGTACGTGCTTTCCGAACCCAGCCGTCTGGCCCTGCTGCCCGACGACGGCGGACTCGACGAGTGGGTCATGTGCCAGCCGCCGGGAACCGTGCTTTATTCCTGCCGTCAGATGGGCAGCCCCTTGCAGCAGAACATCCTGATTTTCGGCCAGGGCAGCATCGGGCTGAGCTTCACCATGATTTTGTCCCGCATGGGCGCCCGCAGCGTCATTGTGGTTGACCCGCTGGACTACCGCCTGGAAAAGTCCAAGCAGATGGGTTCCACCCATCGCATCAACCCCGACCGGCAGGATGTCCACGAAGCGGTGATGGAGATTACCAAGGGGCGCGGCCCCGACACCGTGGTGGAGGCGGCCGGCTACCCCGACTCCCTTAACGAGTGTTTCCGCCAAGTGCGGCAGTTCGGCCAGGTTATCGTGTTCGGAGTACAGAGCGACCACATGGTTCCCGTAGAGCATAACCTCTGGATGGACAAGCAGCCGCGTATCATCCCCACCACCGGCGCCCGCAGCGGCGATCCCATCAGTCAGATTCAGGACATGGTTGACCTGCGCGCCCGGGGCTGGGCCGACCCGGCGGAACTCATCACGCACCGCGTCGGTTTCTCGGACGTTCAGAAAGCCTACGATATGTATGAGCAGCGCGAAGACAACATCATCAAGGTGGTCATGGACATCAACGCCTAGCCGCGACTGCTCCTTTTCCATCATTCCCACTCACCGTCGCTCCCATTAATGGAAGCGGGAGATGGCCGAGGTGAAGGCTTTTCAGGAGGCGCCATCGCCTCCGTCGACACCGCCGGCAGGGACGCTGACTCCCGGCCGGCGAATCCGGTTGGCCCGGGAAAACCTGGCCATGGCCATGGCCCTCTATGCCGCTTCCCATCGGGGCCTCATTACCGCCGCCTTTGTTCCCGCCGGCGCAGAACTGTATCTGTCCAACGGCGAAACCGCCGACGCCAGCGTTCCCCTGACAGTGAACGACCAGCAATCGCTGCTGCGCTGCGCCGGCAACCAGGTTCGGGGCGCATTTGCCTTGTCCGCCCTGCAAACCCAGCGGGAGCTGGAAGCGGCCTATCGCCTCGTTCCTCCCCTGGCCGAGCCCGACGCTGACCTGCGCGCCGCGCGAACCGCCATCTATCTCATTGCCCGCTGCCTGGCACAGGATCTGATCGCTCCCACCTGGGACATTCCGCCGGAATACCGTCGCTCGTTCACCGTTGCGACGCTGGACTTCACGCTGGACGCCGCCGCTCTGCAAGGCAGCGAAATGCGCTGGAAACACTTCGGCGGACTCACCGGCTACCTCGACTTGACGCTGTTCCTCTCCCTGCGCCTGGACGGAGCGGACGCGCCCACAGCGGCGCAAATGGTCGCTGCCGGCGATTACGGAGCCATGGGCGACCTGGCGAGCCGGCAATCCTGGGAAGCGCCGGCAGAAGCTTCGCCCGCCGGCGTCCCCTTTGGCCACACTCCGGGATACGGCAGCGGGTCGGGTCGCTTGCGTCGCCCGAATGCAAAGGCAGGAAGCGCGGGCGTTGACGCTGAGGGGGAAGCCGGCTGGATAGCTCCCGACGGCCATCCCCAGCCGCGCATCGCCGTGGCCCCTCAGGCGACGGAAAGGGGCCCGGTTGACGATTTTGTAGCCGACGCCTGCGCCACCGGAGGCCGGGCGATGACGCTGGCCGGTGAACTCTACACATCCTACGCCCGCTGGTGCCTGGAAAACGGCTATCTCGCCCACAGCCAGCGCAAGTTCGGCCTGGAACTAACGGCGCGCGGCTACGAGCGCAAACGCCGCGGCAAGGGCAAGCACTGGTGGATTGGCGTCCAGTGCCGGGAACCCGTTACATAGGCGTTACATCAGCGCAAAATCCATGTAACAACCGCCCGGCATACTTATTGGCAACGCAACGGGCCGGACGCCCCAAACCGTCGGGATGCCCCCAAATCGCAAGGAGTTAAACTGAAATGCTTGCCATAGCCGCTGCCGCTGCTTTTGTCGGATTATTCGCCCTCTGGGTGCTGGCGCCCCGGTTCCTCATTCGCCGCAAGCACAACGAGACCGACGCGCCCCTGTCAACGCTCTACGAGGAAACGGCGCCGGAGCCCGCGCCCGCCGACTAACCTCCTCCCCCGCTGGCCCGCACCAGCGACCCACGGCCGGTTACCATCCGCGCCGGACTAACCTCGTCCCCGCTGGCCCGTACCTTACATACGGGCCGCAATTATTCCACCCAGGGCCTTTGGAAACCGCACGGCCCTTGCGGCTCGCGTTATTGGCCTGTTCACTGAACCGAATCAGGCGCATAATAGCCGGGCGGCAATCGCTGCGCAGATGCGCGCTCAGGTCGTGCGATGAATCCAAGACAAAGATTGTATATAATAGCCTTTGCGGTCTATACGACCGCTTTGCTCACCACAACGGCGCTGGCGTGGCTGGCGCTCCAGTACAATACCGCGGCCGGGATTGCCCAGCTGGCAGTTGCTTTGAGCGGCAACGGGTTAGGAGGTTTCGCTTTGGTTCTGGGAATTTTGCGGGACGACCGCGCCGAAAAAGAGCGCGAACGCGCCAGAAAAGCCGAAGAGTCGGCCAAAAAATCAGACCGGATAGCTGCCGATGCCAGACAGCAGGCGGCCCAATTCCAAGCACAGGCCGAAGAGCTGCGCCAACGGGCCGAACGCGCCGAAGACGAGCTGCGCCGCGTTCGCGCTCAGCGCGACCAGGCAATCGCCGACCGCTTCAGCCGCATCGAAGCCGCCCTGGGATTGACCCCGCCAACCGATTCCGACGCCGAAAATAACGACATAGCGGAGCAATAACCCTCCATGCCACGCACCACCGTCATCCCACGCGCTGTCGTAGGCATCGATGTCGGCGGCACTTTCACCGACATCGCCATTTTGCAGGACGGCCAACTGACCATTCACAAGCTGCCCTCCACGCCTGACGACCCATCCCGGGGCATCACCGCCGGCATCGGCGAAGCCAACGTTGACATTGCCGCGGCCGACTTCATCCACGGCAGCACCGTCGCCACCAACGCCCTGCTGGAAGGCAAAGGCGGCCGCACCGCCCTGGTTACTACCCTGGGCTTCGAAGATGTCCTGGAAATCGGACGCCAGAACCGCGCCGACCTGTACGACCTGGGGCTGGAACGTCCGGCGCCGTTAGCTCCCTGGCAGCTCCGGTTCGGCCTGCCGGAGCGCATCGACTACACCGGCGCAATCCTTGACGACCTCGCTCCCGAATCCGTGGACGCCCTGCTGTCCCTGCTCAAAGACGCCCAAGTGGATGGCGTGGCCGTGTCGTTCCTCTTCTCGTTCCTGAACCCGGCCCACGAGGAGATGCTGGCCCAGCGGCTCGCCGAGTTGCCCAACTCCCCGTTCATCTCCATCTCGTCCAGGATACTCCCGGAATTCCGGGAGTACGAACGCACCAGCACGGTGGTGGTCAACTCCTACGTGGGCCCGGTGATGGCCCGCTACCTGATGCAGCTGGAAACCCTGCTGGGGCGCGGGCTGCGCATTATGCAGTCCTCCGGCGGCAGCATTACCGCCAGACTGGCCGCCGAGCAGCCGGTGCGCACTATCCTGAGCGGGCCGGCCGGCGGCGTAGTGGGCGCTTTCTATACCGGCATACAGGCCGGCTATCCTGACATCATCACCCTGGACATGGGCGGCACCTCCACCGATGTGTCTCTATGCCCCGGACGCATCAAGGAGACTACCTCGGCCAACCTGGGCGGCTACCCTGTCAGCGTGCCGATGATTGAAATACACACCGTAGGCGCCGGCGGCGGTTCCATCGCCCGAGTGGACGCCGGCGGCGCGCTGGTGGTTGGGCCGCAGTCTGCCGGAGCCGACCCCGGCCCGGCCTGCTACGGGCGCGGCGAACGCATCACCGTAACCGACGCCAACCTGACCTTGGGTCGGCTGCGTCCCGACGGTTTCCTCGGCGGACGCATGACGCTGAACCTCCCGCGTTCGCAAGCCCTGCTGGAGGAACTGGCCGCCGGCGTGGGCGCATCCGCCACGGATACGGCGCTGGGCATCATCCGCGTAGTCAACTCCAATATGGAGCGGGCCATCCGCGCCATCTCGCTGGAACGGGGCTATGACCCTCGGGAGTTCACCCTGATTCCTTTCGGCGGCGCCGGGCCGATGCACGCCTGCGAACTGGCCGCAGAGCTGGGCATTCCGCGGGTACTGGCGCCGGGACATCCCGGTATCCTGTCGGCCCTGGGCGTCGCCATTGCCGACGTGGTGAAAGACTATTCGCGCACCGTGATGCTGCGGGGAGATGACCTGGACCAGGCTCGGCTGGAAACCGAATTTCACGGCATGGAGCAACTGGCCCGGGCCGAGCTGCTGGATGAGGAACTGCCCGCCGATCGCATGACGGCGCGGCGCTTTCTGGATGTGCGCTACGTGGGGCAGTCGTTCGAGCTGACGGTGGACTGCCCAGCGCTGGATACGCCCGGCAATCTTGCCGATTCCATATCGTCGGATTTCTACGAGGCGCACCTACAGCGGTTCGGATACGCTGACCGCGCCCTGCCCATTGAAGTCGTAAATCTGAGGTTGAAGCTGGAACTGGCAGTGGCTAAACCGGAGCTGGAACCCGGCGATCCTCAGGGAGCGGATTCATCCGCCGCCATTATCGGCAGCGCCGAGGTGGTGTTCGCCGCCGGCCCGGTGGATACTACCCTGTACGACCGGGACAAGCTGCATACGGGCAACCGCATCGCCGGCCCGGCGCTCCTGCTACAGCTCGACACCACCATCGTAGTGCCCCCCGGCTGGAACGGGGAGGTTGACGCTTATGGGAATTTGATTTTGGAGCCGTGCTAAAGGTCTGCCAGCAAGCGGGTGAAGTCGGCTATCTGACCTTTGCCATGGTGGACTATGCTCTTTTCGGGCGGGCCGCCGTAAAACCGCGAGTGGAACCAGCTCGCCAATGCGTAGTAGGTGTACAGAATCGCCGGAGCGCCCTCGTCATCGACCAAGCGCATCACGACTTCCTCCAAGTCGCGGTGCGAGCCATGGGGCCATCCGCGCCTTTCCGCAACCGCTTTGATGGCATGAGCGGCAGCGCCCCACAACTTGTTGCCAGCCTCTTCCAGCTCACCCCGATCTACTTCATCATCCACCAATCCCAGAAAATGCCAACTGCGTTCCGTGTGATAATCGATGATCGTGGTCACTGCAAACCCTCAATGCATATTGTGGCGGCGTAGTGTAACATTGCTGTTGCCGTAGTATAAAATCCGTTTATCGCCCGGTTCAACTTACCTTACCAGACTTTGAGATTATGACGATTGCCATCTCCCGCCTCTCCGTCCTGGCTTGCTTCGCGCATCCCGATGACGAGGGATTTGCCGCCGGTGGACTGCTGGCGATGCTGGCCGCCGCCGGCGCGCGCGTCGCCCTGGTGTGCGCCACCAACGGCGACGTGGGCGAAATCAGCGACCCGTCGCTGGCTACGCCCGAAAACCTGTGGCAGGTGCGCCAGCAGGAACTCCGCAACGCCATGGCCGTTACCGGCATCAACGACCTGCGCTTTCTCAACTACCGGGACAGCGGTATGGACGGAACCGACGACAACCAACATCCCAACGCCTACTGTAATTCCGACGCCGATGCGGTAGTCGCCAATCTTGCCAGCGTCATCGCCGAGGTCAACCCTCACGTTGTGCTGACCCATGACCCCAGCGGCGGCTACGGGCACCCCGACCACAAGACCATGTGCGCCCATGCTACCGCCGCCGTGGCCCGCGTTTCCGACCCGGACGGATTCACGCCACTACTCTACTACGTTTGCTTTCCCCGCAGCGTATTCCGCCGCTGGTGGCAGGAGATGACCGACCGGGGCATCACGCCGCCTTTTGCGGTGGACGCCGTGGACTCACTGGGGACGCCCGACGACGACGTAACCGCCACGCTGGACGTATCGCCATGGGTGAAAACCAAGCTGGCATCCCTGGCCTGCCACCGGACGCAAATCAGCGACGGCGGCCCATTCAGCCAGCTGCCGGATGATGTGGTGCATACGCTGATGGGCACGGAGTTTTACCAGCTGGCCAGCCCGCCGGGAGCAGTGGACTTGCTGGCGGATATCAGCCCTCCCAAACTCGGCAAACCCGAATGAGAGAATTTACCTTCGCCCCCACGTTGCCAAGCCACGGCAAGTTGACTAGAATGTTCGCCCACCGACTTCATCCTCCGACACGGGGGATACAGGGAGGTTCGTACCATGGAGCAGGAAACTTTCTCGCAAGACTTGGACAAACTGATTGAAGCTGCGTTGTACCTGTGCGAGCGCTCGGCTGACGACCCGAATTTTGGTATGACGAAGTTGGTCAAGCTCCTTTACTACGCAGACTGCTCCGCTTATATGCAGCAGGGGGAGCCGATTACGGGAAGCGCTTACCTGCATTTCCCCCACGGGCCTTACCCGGAGAATTGGTACCGGGCCAGGGCTCAAATGGAACGATCAGGCGCCGTTACGTTGCTGCGCGAGTCTGCCGGCGCCCACTATCACCGCTATCGCCTGCTGCCCAATCGGCCGGCCAACCGGGAGCTGCTCTCGCCGGCCGAGCTGACGCTCCTGGATGAACAGGTTCACAGGTTCGCCGGCTTTAACGCAGCGGCCATAGAACACTATTCTCATCAGGAAGTCGCGTGGCGAGCCACGGAAGATGGCGAACCCATGGACTACGAATTGGCCGGCATCACGGCTCCTCCTCTTAGCCAAAACTCCGTCCGGCGCGGCCAAGCAATTGCAGATGCTATCCGACGGCGGTGAAGGTTACCGCATCGTCCGGAGCAACGCTTTTCAGTCGGCGTGGGACGCCGGCGTGGCCGCGGGTTGGCTTGACCCCATTGAACACGCCGCCAACCTGGACTTTTACGTCCGCACGATGCTGCGGCGGGTTCCTTACAGCGGCGAGCCGGCTCTTGATATAGCCGCGAACGTTCTGGCGGTTCGCTTCCCCCGCTCTCCCAGAGCGCTCACTTTCATTGAGCTATTCTATTCTATAATTGAGGACGATCGCATTGTTGTCCTGGAAGATATTAATCTTCTACCCGGAGCAGACTACGAAGGATAGTATTACCATGCCCGTTGACGCTATCAGCCTGGAAGTGTTCAAGAATATGTTCATCTCCGTTTCGGAGGAGATGGGCGTTGCGCTCCAGCGTACCAGTTATTCCACGAACATGAAGGAGCGGCAGGATTTCTCCTGCGCGCTGTTCAATCCCGCCGCCGAGATGGTGGCGCAGGCGGCGCATCAGCCGGTGCACTTGGGGGCAATGCCGGCGTCGGTGCAGGCTGCCTTGCAAACGTTTCCCGAGGGTTTGCAGCCCGGCGACATCATCATCCTCAACGACCCCTACCTGGGTGGTTCGCATTTGCCGGACATTACGCTGGTGGCTCCGGCTTATATTGACGTTGACGGCGGGCGGGAACTCATCGGCTACGTGAGCAACCGGGGCCATCATTCCGATGTGGGCGGCATGGCCCCCGGCTCCATGCCCCTGTCCACCGAGCTCTACCAGGAAGGTCTGATTATTCCGCCGCTGAAGCTGTCCGACGCCGGGCGCATCAACCAGGAAGTCATCGCCCTCATCTGCCGCAACTCGCGCACGCCGGAAGACCGCCGGGGCGACCTGGCCGCGCAAATTGCATCCATCCGCGTGGGCGACGCCCGCCTCACCGAAATCGCCGAGCGCTACGGGCTGTCCGACACGCACCGGCACATGGACGCTCTGCTGGATTACTCCGAGCGTCTCACCCGGCGCCGTATCTCCGAGATACCCGACGGGGTCTATTCGGTAACCGACTACATGGACGACGACGGGCTCACGCAGGAGCCGGTGCCCATCACCGTAGCCGTAACCGTTGCCGGCGACCGTTTGACCATTGACTTTACCGGCACCGCCGAGCAGCGGCCGGGCTGCATCAATGCGCCCCGGGCCGTTACGGTGTCGGCCAGCCTGTACGTAGTGCGCTGCGTCGTCGGCGACGAAGCCCCGGCCAACCAGGGCTGCCTGCGCCCGGTTGAGGTCATTACGCCGCGGGGCAGCTTGGTTGACCCGTTGCCGCAGCGGGGCGTGGCCGGCGGCAACGTGGAGACATCCCAGCGCATTACCGACGTCCTGCTGGCCGCCATGAGCCAGGCGATGCCGGACAAGATCCCCGCGTCGTCGCAGGGTACGATGAACAACATGATTATCGGCGGCCACGACCTTTCCAGAGACAAACCTTACGTTTATTACGAAACCATCGGCGGCGGCATGGGCGCGCGCCCCGACAAGGACGGCGTTTCCGGCATCCACACCCACATGACCAATACCATGAACACGCCGGTGGAGGCCCTGGAGTTCGCGTTCCCGCTGCGGTTGCGGCGCTACGCCCTGCGACGCGGCTCCGGCGGCGACGGTTTGCATCGGGGCGGCGATGGACTCATCCGCGACGTGGAGTTTCTCAGTCCGGCCCGGGTAACGGTGCTGTCGGAACGGAGGCGTTACGCTCCACCCGGCTACCACGGCGGACATCACGGCCAGCACGGCGAGAACATCCTGCTGAAAGGCGGTTACGAAGAGGTACGCCTGGCCGGCAAGGAGACGCTGGATGTGGAAGCCGGCGACGTGCTCAGCATCCGCACCCCAGGCGGCGGCGGATGGGGCGCGCCGCAGTGATATGCCCGAGTAAGATGTTGAACACCATCGCCGCAGTGCAGCGGCAGGTGGTTGCCTGCCGGGCCTGCCCCCGGCTGGTGGCGTGGCGGGAGGAAACGGCCCGCGTCAAGCGGCGGATGTACCGGGACGAAGACTATTGGGGCCGCCCGCTGGCTGCATTCGGCGACCCGGACGCGCGCTTGCTGGTGGTGGGCCTGGCTCCGGCTGCCCACGGCGGCAACCGCACCGGGCGAATGTTCACCGGCGACCGCAGCGGCGACTGGCTCTTTGCCGCCCTGCATCGCGCCGGATTCGCCAATCAGCCCGAATCGGCGCGCATTGGCGACGGTCTGGAACTCAGCGGCGCGCTGATTACCGCCGCCGCCCGCTGCGCGCCGCCGCAAAACAAGCTGACGCCGGCCGAGCTTGCCGCCTGCCGTCCCTACATTGCGCGGGAAATCCAACTGCTCCAGGACTTGCGCGCCGTGGTTGCCCTGGGGCGCATCGCCTTCGACGCTTTTCTACGCGCCTGGGCCGCCGCCGAACGCGCGACGCCAGAGCGCAAGCCTCCCTTCGGCCACAACGTCGCCACGCAGCTGCCCGACGGAGGGCCGCTGCTGATAGCCTGCTATCATCCCAGCCAGCAAAACACCCAGACAGGACGGCTCACAGCGGAAATGCTGGATGCAGTGTTCGCCCGGGCGCGCCGGGCAGTGGAGGCCGCAGATTAATATCAGTATGGAAGTAGGCTTTCAAACCCGACGCCTGCTCCTGCACCTGCAAGAATAAGCGCCAGCATTACAGGTTTACTCATAAGAGCCTGCACTATAGCTTCATTCGCTGAACGCCCTTACGATACGCCACGATCTTGCAGTAATTGTACCTCAATCCGCTGATTAGTCGCCAACTAGGAGGCTTCTATCTCATCGCGAATCTGCCGCGCTTCATCCTTGCGGCATCGTATTTCAACGTGGCCATCCAGCCACGCGCGGGCAAGAAACGTCTGGTGTTGAGGCGCATCGGCCATAGCGGCTCACATATCAAAGATGTCGCGGACAAGGCAGGTGAAGCTGGGGAGGACGTCGCCGCCGTCCAGGGTGTCGTCCTCCGTGTACGTCCGCGTCGGCCCGGACTGAGGCAGAGCCGTTATCGTCCGCGTCTCCGGGTCGGTTATCCAGACCAGGCGGACGCCGTAACGCAGCCACATCTGCGCCTTGTCGAACACCGGAACCGGCCGATCGCTGGGCGATATTATTTCCACCACCAGGTCGGGAGCTACTTGAGCGTAGCGTCGCTCCTGCACATCTAAAGGCATCCGTTCCGCGGATATAAAAGCTACGTCGGGCTCCCGCACCGTGTCCGGGCCTCGCTCCAACTGCACGCCGGTGTCGGAGCCGAACACCCGCCCCAACCGACGAGGCTTCACAAAACCGCCCAACAAGACCGCCCAATTCATCACGATTTGCCCGTGTTCCAGTCCGCTTGACACTTTCTTGTGCAGCGCCCCCTTTATCAACTCGCCTCGCACCCCTTTGCCATGCAGCCGCAGCAGGTCGTCGGCGGTCAGTAGTTTCGCCTTGCCAGTTGTCATTGCCTCACCTCGGTCAATTGCCGTCGGTTCAAAACCGCAAAGGGCACTATGGTTGGCATTATAGCATCGGGCCGGCCGGCCTTTCCCCGCCGGCGTCGGAATAGCAGGAAAATCCCGTGCCGCTGGCGTCGCCCCTGTGCTAAAATCACGCCCGGCGCAACTACCCTCAGACCGGGCGACCAAGACAAGGAGACCTAGCAGCGTTATGAAGTACGACTACATCGTAGTGGGCGGCGGTTCCGCCGGCTGTGTCATGGCCACCCGCCTGTCCGAGCAAACCGACAAGTCGGTCATCCTGCTGGAGGCCGGCCCCGATTATCCCGACTTTGAGCATCTCCCCCAGGACCTGAAGCAGGGCAACAACACCTGGCTGTCGGCCTACGGCCCCCACAGCTGGGACCTCCGCGGCCGGGCCACCCCGTTGCAGGACGAACCGATGATTATCCCCCGCGGCAAAGCCATGGGCGGGTCGTCCTCCATCAACGGCCAGGTAGTGTTTCGGGGCATCCCGGAAGACTATGACATCTGGGCCGAGTGGGGCAACGACGAATGGAAGTTCACCGACTGCCTCCCCTTCTTCCGCAAACTGGAGAACGACCGGGACTTTGGCGGCGACGACTTCCACGGCTCCGAAGGCCCGCTGCCGGTGCGCCGCCCCAAGCGGGAAGACTGGCTTCCCTTCAACTCCGCCTTCTACGACGCTTGCGTAGCCCTGGGCATCCCCGAACATCCCGACCAGAACGCGCCCGACTGCTACACCGCCGTATCGCCCCGCCCGATGAACAACATCGACGGAGTGCGGATGAGCACCTCCCTGACGTTCCTGAGCACCGCGCGCCACCGCCTCAACCTGACCGTGCGGGGCAACATCCACGCGCGGCGCGTGCTGCTGGACGGCTCCCGGGCTGTGGGCGTGGAAGTCGAGAGCGGCGGCGAGATATTCACGGTAGAGGGCAACGAAATCATCCTGTGCAGCGGCACCGTCGGGTCGGCGCAGCTGCTGCTGCTGTCGGGCATCGGCCCGGCGCAGCACTTGCGGGAAATGGGAATACCCGTCAACCACGAACTCCCCGGCGTGGGCCTCAACTTCCGCGACCATCCCGCCGCCTACATCCTGTTCCGCGGCGAGGGCGAGGAACCCGACACCTTCGCCCCCAACATCCAGGTAGGCCTGCGGTGGAGCGCGGACGATTCGCCCACCAAAGCCGACTTCCAGATTACGCCCACGCTCATGACCAGCGAGCACCGGCCGGCCAGCGTCTCCTACGACGGCAGCGGCTTTCACTTCGGCTTGAGCGTCGGATTGCAGAACGCCGTATCCGCCGGCCGTCTCTCCCTGCAATCCACCGACCCTGCCGTGCAGCCCGATTTGGACTATCAGCTGTTCAGCGACCCTTACGACCGCAGGCGGATGCGCCAGGCCATCCGCAAGGCCCTGGAAATCGCCGCGCAGTCGCCCTTCAAAGAGTTCATCGTCGAGCGGCTGAACCCGGTGGACGCCGACCTGGCCAACGACGCCGCCCTGGACAACTGGATACTGCGCAACGCTTACACCCAGCATCACATCGCCGGCACCTGCAAGATGGGCCCCGACAGCGACCCCATGGCCGTGGTGAACCAGCACGGGCGGGTTCACGGGCTGCAAGGGCTGCGTGTCGCCGACGCCTCCGTGATGCCCGACGTAATCCGCGCCAACACCAACGCCACCACCATCATGATTAGCGAGCGCGTGGCGGAGTTCATTAAGGCCGGCATATAATGGCCGGCTATCATGGCGGCGCGTTTTTCGACGCCATCGGCGACGAATTCAGTAGCCTGAACAACATCGACAAGGTCATCAGCGCCGACGTGCTGGATGCCTGGTTCCCGCCTTCGCCCAGGGTGAGCGACGTTTTAGGCGGCTATCTCGACTGGTCGGTGAAGACATCTCCTCCTACCGAGAGCGCGGGTCTCATCAAACGGATTGCGAACACCCGCGGCGTTTCCTGCGCGTCGCTGCTGCCCGGCGCCGGCTCATCCAGCCTGATTTTCCTGGCCTTCCGGCAATGGCTGAACCCCTCATCGCGCATCCTGATTCTGGAACCTACTTATGGCGAGTACGCTCACGTAGCCGAGAACGTCGTCGGCTGCCGCGTTGACCGTTTGGCGCTAACTCCCGACGACGGCTTTATGCTGGACACGGCGCAGCTGGCGGAACGGCTCACACAAGGCTATGACCTGGCCGTTATCGTCAACCCCAACAACCCTACCGGACGCCACGTCTCCCGGCGCGATCTGGCGGAGTGTCTGTCTCGCGCCCCCGCCGAAACCGTCGTATGGGTTGACGAGACCTATGTCGATTACGTGGGCGCCGCTGAATCCCTCGAACCCTTCGCCGCCGCCAGCCGGAATGTTGTCGTTTGCAAGTCCATGTCCAAAGTCTATGCCCTCAGTGGCCTCCGGGTGGGATACCTCTGCGGGCCGCCCGCCCTCATCGCTCAATTGCGCGTACTGACGCCGCCCTGGGCCGTAAGCCTGCCCGGTCAAATCGCAGCCGTTACGGCGCTGCAAGACCCGGATTACTACCGGCAGCGCTACGCAGAGACCCATTCCCTCCGCGAGAGACTGAGCTCCCAACTGTCGGAGTTGGCCGACTTCGCCATCGTTCCCGGTGTTGCCAACTACCTGCTCTGCCAACTGCCCTGCGACGCTCCAACCGCCCAGGATCTCATCTCCCGTTGCCGCAGCGAGAACCTGTTCCTTCGGGATGCGTCGCTGACTGCGCCCAGCCTGAACCATCGGTGGTTCCGAATCGCCGTTAAGGATGCGGACACCAACCGACGCATGGCGGAGATTATTGGCCAGTCGCTATGAACCCTGAAACCATCGCAGCCCAGGCCGGACACCGGCCCGACCCCGCCACCGGTGCCGTTGCTCCGCCCATCTACCTGTCCACCACCTTTGAGCGCGACGCCGACGGCCGGTATCCCCGCGGCTTCGTCTATTCGCGCAGCGACAACCCCAACCGCCGGGATCTGGAGCGTCTCCTGGCTTTGCTGGAAGGCGGCGATGGCGGCGGCGCGATGGCTGCCGCTTTCGCGTCCGGCTCGGCGGCTACGGCGTCGGTCTTTCAGACGCTGGCGCCCGGCGACCACGTAATCGCTCCGGACGACTGCTACCACGGCACGGCGCGGCTGCTGCGCGAGGTTTTCACCCCCTGGGGCTTAGCCGCCACGTTCGTTGATATGACCGACGTTGACGCAGTGCGGCGCGCTTTGCGCCCCAACACCCGGCTGGTATGGGTGGAAACTCCCTCCAACCCGTTGCTCAAAATCACCGATATCGCCGCCGCCGCGTCCATTGCCCACGCCGCCGGCGCGCTGTGCGTCTGCGATAACACCTGGGCCACTCCGATGCTGCAACGCCCCCTGTCCCTGGGCGCGGATTTAGCCGTCCATTCCACCACCAAATACCTGGGCGGACACGAGGACGTTACCGGCGGAGCGGTGGTGAGCGCCGGCGACACCGACATTTTCCGGCGCATCCGGCTCATTCAGAATGTGTATGGAGCCGTGCCCTCGCCCTTTGACTGCTGGCTAACCCTGCGCGGCATTCGCAGCCTGCACGTGAGGATGCCGGCCCATTGCGCCAACGCCGAACGCATCGCCCGGTTTCTGCAAAACCATCCCAAGGTTGCCGCCGTCCACTACCCCGGCCTGCCGGAACATCCCGGCCATCATACCGCCGCCGGCCAGATGTCCGGCTTTGGCGGGATGCTGTCTCTCCAGGTCGCCGGCGGAAAGGACGCCGCAATGGCGACGGCGGCCAACCTGCGCCTCTTCGTGCGCGCCACCAGCCTCGGCGGAACCCAAAGCCTGATTGAACACCGCGCATCCATTGAAGGGCCGGAGAGCAGGACGCCGGAAAACCTGCTGCGCGTCTCCGTAGGACTGGAAAACTGCGCCGACCTCATCGCCGACCTCAGCCAGGCGCTATGCAACGCCAACTGCTAGCTCCGGACAGTTCAGACAACCCACCACCATCCTGAAAATCCCAAAATCCCGTAAATCCTGATTCTGACAAAATGCCGACCTCATCGCCGACCTCAGCCAGGCGCTATGCAACGCCAACTGCTAGCTCCGGACAGTTCAGACAACCCACCACCATCCTGAAAATCCCAAAATCCCGTAAATCCTGATTCTGACAAAATGCCGACCTCATCGCCGACCTCAGCCAGGCGCTATGCAACGCCAACTGCTAGCTCCGGACAGTTCAGACAACCCACCACCATCCTGAAAATCCCAAAATCCCGTAAATCCTGATTCTGACAAAAACCGCTTGCGCCACGCACGCCAGTGCGCTATAATACCTCCGTCAGGCTAATCCAACGGCCCCTCGAGAACCGTCGGATACCCGTCCCAACCCAGTGCACAGGCCAGGACAACCGCCCGACACCACAACTGAATAGGAGTCTCACGGGGTTCAGGACATCACGGTCTAATCCGCCGCATCCGTACTGTGCGGCATGTCGGATCCATTGCACCACTGTGGTGCGCCGGAGGTCGGTCACATTACCCGGCTGGCGCACCCAGCACGGCGGGCGTCACCACCGCTGCGCGAGGACGGGCACTGCGTAAGCAGCCGTTAGCACGCGCAAGACTAGGACGTAAATAGCAAGCCACGCTCTCAGGCCGTAGCGCCGACATCCTGAACCCCCACGAACCCAACCAACTAACCAACCAAACCAGGAACACCAACCACCACCAAAACCCAACCGAACCAACCCAGAAGAGACAAACAACCCCAATGAAACCCACCAACCGAGCCCCCCCGCCCTAAAAGAGCCGACCCACCGTGCCGCAGCGCAACTGAAAGCCCCGGCTTTTCTTACCCGCGCTCGGCCATTGGGAGAGTAGATTATGCTTGACTTGCTGATTACCGGCGGCTCCGTCGTCATGCCCAGCGAGGTCGCTGCCGTAGATATTGGCGTCCAGGATGGCTGCATCGTCGCCATTGGCGCGCCCGGCACCCTTACCGACGATGCGGCGCAGGCGCTTGACGCCAGCGGCCGCATCGTATGCCCCGGCGGCATCGAACCTCACACTCACGCCGCCGCCAACGTGCGACCCGGCGCGCGCCAGCTCGTGGCCGGCGTGCCCAACGCTGGGCCTCTCGAACACTCTCTCGGCGCAATATGGGGCGGCTCTACTACCGTTATTGACTTTGCCCCGGCCCCCAACGAAGGCGAACTGGTCGGCGGCGTGCTGGATTTCCTGTCCGTATGGGAGGGCAGCGCCTATACCGACTATTCCGCCCACGTCATCTATTCCAGCCGGAATACCCCCGACAGCATCGCCCGCGTAGGCGAACTCATCAACAACGACTTCCCCAGCGTCAAGATTTTCACCACCAACATCCGCCCGCCGCAAGACCCGCCCCTGACGCTGACCCCCATCGGCCGCATCGACAACGGCCGCCTGGCCGACCTCACGGCCCAGCTCGCCCGCCATGACGGCGTCCTGGCCGTACACGCCGAGGACGACGAGCTGGTAATGTACAATTACCTCCTGGCTCAGCAGCGGGGCATCTGGGACTGGTACAATGTCAACCTGGTCCATTCCAAAGCGGTGGAGGATTTAGCCTTCCGCGACGTGATCCGCATCGCCGAACAGAACGGCGCCGGGATGTACTTCGTCCACGTAACCGCCAGCGACGGCGTGAACGCCGTGGCCGCCGCCCGCAGCCGGGGCCTGCCCGTGTATGGCGAAGTCCTCACCCTCGCCCTCTCCTTCAACGCCTGGCAGTACCGGGAACCCGACGGAATGAAATACCACACCTATCCCTCTCTCAAATACCCCGAAGACGGCAGCGATTTATGGAACGGCCTGCTGTCCAACAACCTCACTTTCACCGCTACCGACAGCAGCTTTACCACCTACGTGGACAAGACCGCCGGCCGCAACGTCCAGGATATCCGCGGCGGCAACATCGGCATCGAAATCCGCATGGGCGTCAACTACACGGAAGCGGTAGTCCGTCGCGGTATGCCCCTCACGCAGTTCGCCAACATAACGGCCACCAACGCCGCCCGCCTGCTCGGAATGTACCCCCGCAAAGGCGTAATCGCCCCAGGCAGCGATGCCGACTTCGCCATCATCGACCCCACCGTTCGCAAGCGGCTGACTATGGACGACCTCCACCTGCGGGATTACAGCCCCTGGGAGGGCTGGGAAGTCCTGGGCTGGCCCACTACGGTGATACTGCGCGGCAAGGTCATGGTTGACCAGGGCCAACTCCTCGGCAGCCCCGCCGACGGCCGGCTGGTCCGCCGCCGCATCGACCCCGCCGTCTTGCAGCGCCCGGCGTTCTGACCCACCCGTGAGCGCCGCCCCCGACACCGTCCTGCTTTGCCGATTCTGCGGCCATCTTAACGAGCCGTCAGAGGAAAACCCCCGCTGCGCCCAGTGCGGATCCTTCTCCGGGCTGGCCGCTGTGGCCTCAGGGGAAGCCCGTCGGCGCTCCCGACGAATCCGCCTGGACTTTTTACGCAGCCGCCTGGTTCGCGCTGCCCTGATAACGCTGCCCCTGCTCGGCCTGCTGTTCTGGATACTTTGGGAGTACACCGGGCTACCGCCGGACCCGCCGCAGCCGTCAACGGTCATCGGTGACACCTCCGTTGCCGCGCCGGCCGGCGACTGGCCCCAGGCCGGCGGTGGCCCCGCCAACACATCCGCCGCCGTTGCGCCGGAGTTCTCCCCCGGCGACTCCCCGCAAATACTCTGGGAGTACGCTGCCGGCGCGCCCATCGCAGCCCCCCCGTCCGTGGTTGGCGGCCGGGTGTATCTTACTGCCGAAAATGGGAGCGTCGTCGCGCTGGAAAGCGACAGCGGAACGGTAGTCTGGCGCTACGACTCCGGCCTTCCCGCCGCCGTCACGCCGGCGGTTGCCGACGGCATCGTCTTCGTGGTCTTCAAACCCGGCATCGTAACCGCCCTGGACGCCGAGAGCGGCGCAGTAGTGTGGTCAAAGCGGCTGTCGACATCGTCCTTGCCCTCTCCCACGGTGGCCGACGGCCGGCTCTTCGTAGCCGAAACTGACCGGCGCCGACTGCTGGCCCTGGACGCCGCCAGCGGCGAAACCCTCTGGGACTATCAGGTGGGCGATTGGATAATCGCGCCGCCGGCAGTCAACGACGACCGACTGGTAGTCACCGCCAACGACGCAAAGATACACATTCTGGACGTGAACACCGGCCGGCTGCGCATGATTTACGACGCCGGCGGAGGGCGCTGGACCAGGGATGGGCCGGCGCTTACCAACGCCCTGCTTCACGTCAGCAGCAACGGCGCCAAGATCGACGGCTTCCGCGGCCGGGTTTGGGGCATTGACTACCGGGGACATCGCTACCCGCTGGAGCGTCCCATCTATTACGTCCGCGCCCAACTCGCCGTTTGGGGATTCGCCAAGCGCCCACCGGTGCAGCAGGGCGCCGTCTGGTCCACCAGAACCGGCGGCAGGCAGCCCCATCAGCCGGCGGTATCCGGACAAACCGTCGTAATCGCCGACGCCGGCGGACTGGTTACCGGGCTGGACGCGGATGATGGCGAAATCCGTTGGGAAACGGCCCTTGGTGCAGACATAGCCGCCGGCGCCGCCATCGCCGGCGACGCGGCTCTCATCGGCGACGAGCGGGGCATCGTTACGGCCCTCTCGCTAGCCGACGGCGCTACCCAATGGACAGCCGCCCTCGCTGGCCCGATAACTGCCTCCCCTATCGTATCCGGAGAGCTGCTGCTCGTTCCCATTGCTGCAAACGGCGGAACGTTGGCCGCAGTCAGCCTGAACCCGAGCCGGTAATCGCGCCGGCCTAAATCCATTATTGCAATGTTGCATAGCGGTGAATATCACCAAATGATGTTTGACAACGCATCTCTCCTTTAAGTAGCATCATCCAACGCCGGCAACCCGGCTGCGGCGTGTTGTCGCTACCCCCACCCGCACGTCGTCATGGTTCAAGAGCGATAACCAAATCAGGGAGGACTTATCTATATGGACTTGCGAAGATTCTGGCATCCGCGGATCCTGCTGGTTCTGGGCGCGCTGGCCACCGCTGCCGCCATCGTAGCCTGCGGCGGCGCTGCCACCACGCCGGATCCTGCCGGAGACGGCGGCGGTTCCGACGGCAATGGCGGCGGAGCTCCTCCCCAACAACAGCAGGAAACCCCTACCTTGGACCCCTTCGCCGGCGTTCAGGAACGTACGCCAACCCCCCCGTTGGACGTTGCCCCTACCTCCGTACCAGTGCCAACCGCCGTTGCAGTTGACGCTCGGCCCGACTGGTGGCAGGAAGGCGAGAGCAAACACTATCGGGGCGACTTCCCCCTGGTGGCTACCAGCAACCCCGGCTTCTGGGACGTTCACTACGGCGGTTCCATGAACACCGTCCTGATCCCATCAGGCCCTCGCTTCAACCAGATCCTGGAATACAACCCCATCAACCCCAACGAAATCATCGGAGACCTGGCCGTCAGCTGGGAGTTCTACGAAGAAGGCAGCGAAGTCGGCTACATCTTCAACCTGCATCCGGACGCCACCTTCTCCGACGGGATGCCGGTAACCGCCGATGACGTCGCTTTCTCCATCGACCGCATCACGCTGGGGCAGGTGGAGGAAGGCGTCCTGCGCGCCCGCACCGGCTTCCTCAACAACTTCGTAAAACACGGCACCGCCGAGGCCATTGACGACAAAACCGTCAAGATCCCCCTGCGGTTCCCCGCCGCCGGCTTCCTGCCCAACCTGGCCTCCGACTACATGAAAGTCTATCCCAAGCACGTAGCCGAGAACCTCACCCAGGAACAGGCCAACACCGGCAAAACCCAGGCCGAAGCCATCGACGCCATCAACGCCGGCGCTCCCGACAGCCTCATCGGCTCCGGCCCATGGATGCTGCGCGAGTGGGAAAAAGACTCCGGCTATTCCTACGACCGCAATCCCAACTACTTCAAAACCGGGCGTCCTTTCTTCGACGGCTTGAAAGTATTCCTCATCCGAGACACCGCCCGCCGTCTGTCGGCGTTGCAGGCCGGTCAGGTCTACGGCTCTTACCAGCCGGTTACCGGCAGCAACCGCCCTGAGGACATGGCCCGCCTTGAAGAAGACACCAACGGCCGCGTCCGCGCTGTCATCCTGGAAGCTTCCGGCGTTCAGGCTTTCTTCCTGAACCATACCATACCGCCTTTTGACGACCCGCGAGTGCGGCGCGCCATGTACCTGGGCATTGACCGCGACAACGCCGTGGAAAAGGCCATCCTGGGCTTCGGCCAGCCCGGCACCTTCTTCGCCCCCGGCGTCGTGGAAGACCTGGAAGACCTGCGCGCCAACAACGTCGCCTATGGAGACCGGGAAGCCGCCTTGGCCGAGGCCAGGCAGCTGCTCGCCGAAGCCGGCTATGCCGACGGGTTCGAGATCACTCACAACGTCGTGAACACCAACCCCTCGCTGTCCACAGCCGAGACCGTGGCTCCCCAGCTGCGGGAAGACCTCAACATCAACATCGTCATTCAGCCCACCGACCTGGCTACCATGTACGTTGGGCTGCGGGACGGCGTGGCCAACTTTGACGGCGTTGGCACCGGCATCATCCTGCGCGACCCGGGCGACATCATCAACCAGTTCTACCTCCAAGACGTCCTGCGCAACCCCCACAACTGGCAGAACGACGAGGTTGACGAGCTCATTGACTTGCAGAACCGCGAGGTTGACCCGGCGGTGCGCCAGAAGCATCTGGAAGACCTGGCCGATATCCTGCATCAGGGCGAAAGCCACTGGCTCCCGGTCTTGTGGTACTCCAGCGGCGGCGCCTTTGATTGCCGTATCCGCAACTTCCACTACCCGCCCACGGTCCAGCTGGTCAAAAAGTGGGACCACGTATGGTGGGCCGGCGGCGAAGAGTCCGCCTGCGACCACAGCGCCGTCCCTGAGCGCGGCTATCGCCCCTAATCGGAGCTCCGATAGTACGCTCAACACGCAAACCTGGCCGGCTCAAACTAACCTTGGGCCGGCCAATCGCGCATCGTGTACCCTATCCACTCTGCGGGCCAGCCGGCCGGAGTTGAAGAATGACTCAATATCTCGCCAGAAGATTGCTGCTCTTCATCCCCACTATGCTGCTGGCCACCGTCCTGGTCTTCGGTCTCTTTTCCATCGTGCCGGGAGACGCCGCCGCATACCTGCTAACCGGCGAAGACGCCAGCGGCACGGTCACGAACGAAGACTTCGAGCGTCTGCGGGAAGACCTGGGACTCAACCGTCCTATCTATGTCCAATACGCCGATTGGCTTTGGGGCGTCGTCCGAGGCGACCTGGGCATATCCCTGTACTATGGTCAGCCTTTCGGATTGGAGCTCTTGGAACGCTTCGCCCGAACCTTTGAGTTGGCGGTGCTGGCCATACTGATGGCCTTCGTCACCGCTGTACCGCTGGGCATCCTGTCGGCAATGAAGCAGGACTCCGGCCTGGACTACGCCAGCCGGGTCATTGCGCTGCTGGGCATTGCCATGCCAACTTTCTGGATTGGCGTGCTCGTCATCTACGGCTTGGCATACTGGGCGGAATGGCTGCCCCCGCTGGAGTACGCCCATTTGTGGGAAGACCCCATTCAAAACCTTAAGCTCATGCTGCTCCCCGCCGCCGTCATCGGCTTCCACGACATGGCCTTTACCGCCCGGGTTACCCGCTCCGCAATGCTGGAGGTAATGCGGGAAGATTATATGCGCACGGCTCGTTCCAAAGGACTGCGCGAATGGGTTGTAGTCGGGCGCCACGCACTGAAAAACGCCATGCTCCCCGTAGTTACCGTATCCGGCTACCAGTTCGGCCGGCTGTTGGGCGGCGTTATCATCGTCGAGCAGATTTTCGTCGTCCCCGGCGTCGGCAACTTCCTCATTGACGCCATCAACCACCGCGACTTCCCCATCATCCAGGGCGTCATCCTGATGACCGCCGCCGTCGTCCTGCTGCTCAACCTCATCATCGATATGCTCTACGGCATTCTCGACCCCCGCATCCGCTATTCCTAGCCAAGAGTTTCCCGAAACGGGGCCGCCGCTCCGGCAGACACAAGCAAGCCTCTACCGGCAGGTGTTGCCATGATTAACCAAACATCGGAACAAACTGCTCTAACCCGAGCGGGCCTCCCCGCTCCGGGACTGCCGGCGCGGTCGTGGACCGCACTCACGCGGTTCATACGCACCAAACCCTTGGGCGCAATCGGAGGTATGATTGTCGTCCTGCTGGTTCTGGTCGCCCTTCTGGCCCCCGTATTGGCCCCCTACGACCCGCGCTCTACTCCGGCGCTGCCCTGGGAAGCTCCCAGCTCCCAATTCCTGCTGGGAGCCGACTACATTGGCCGGGACGTAATGAGCCGCCTGATCTATGGCGCGCGCATCTCGTTGTACGTGGGTCTGGGCAGCGTGCTGGTCGGCATCACCGGCAGTTTCATCATCGGCGTTGCCCTTACCTATATCGGCGGCATCGTTGACATGGTTGCCCAACGCATCGTTGACGCGCTGATGTCCCTGCCCGGCCTGCTCATCGCGCTGGCCATCATGGCCGTAGTTAAGCCCTCCCTCAACACCGTTATCCTCGCCATCGTCATCGGTATGATCGCGCCCGTCATCAGAACGGTGCGCTCACAGGTGCTGTCGCTCAAGGAGCTGGACTACGTAACGGCGGCGACGGCCATCGGGGCGCCGCCATGGCGCATCATCTTCCGACACATCGTCCCCAACTGCTTCGCAACCTATCTGGTGCTGGCAACCTATTATCTCGGGTTCGCCATCATCATCGAGTCTTCGCTTTCCTTCCTCGGGGTCGGGACGCCGCCCGACCAGCCCAGCTGGGGCGCAATGTTGGTGCGCGCCGCGTCGGCTCATGTCAAAAGCGGCCCTTGGCTGGCCATCTTCCCCGGCTTGGCCATCTTCCTCGTGGTGATGGGATTCAACCTCCTCGGCGACGCGCTCCGCGACGTATTCGACCCACGCCTGCGCGGACGGTAGCGCTTCCGCAAGACCCTATCTTGCCCCCCTGAAAGTACTTTATAGCGATGACCACTATGGTGGCTGTTGCAACCAACATGATAGCGAAAGCAATGGTCAAGCGGTTCTCAACGTCTCTGAATCGCTTGCAGGTACGCTCTTCCACCAGGTTGTGGTCATTTGTGGAGTCGGGAGACGCCATGGCGATTGTTCCCGCCAGCGTATTGCCGCGCGATTTATCACCGGCATGACCCTATTTTACCGCGTCGTTGCCCGTCACGCGACCATGACCATGCTACGTACACTACCGGGCGACCGGCGCGTCGTGGCATTAGTCCTGATTGCAGTCTTGCTCGCGCTGGCCTGCGGCACAATGCAGTCCCCGCCGGCCGAACCGACCGCAGCGCCGACTGCCGCGCCCCCTGCCAATACCGTGCCGGCTCAAGAGTCGCCGGCTGCAACCGTCACCGCTCTGCCGTCTCCGGCCCCTGCCACGCCGACCCGTACCGCCATCCCCTCCTCAACGGCAACGCCTGTCGCGCCGCCGCCTGCCCGGATCGCAACGATAGACGCAGCAGAGGCCGATCAGGTCCGCCAGCGATACGAACGCCTGCTGCGCGCCACCTGGAAAACCGACTTCTCCCGAACCACAATCTCCTACGATGAGATACAAACCGGCGGCCCGCCAAAAGACGGCATTCCCGCCATTGACCACCCCGCCTTTGAATCCATCGCCGAGGCCGACGAATGGCTGGACGACCGGGAAGCGGTGCAGGTGGTCAACCTCAACGGCGACGCCCGCGCCTACCCCGTGCAGATAATGGTATGGCACGAACTGGTCAACGACACGGTCGGCGGCGATCCCGTAGTCATCACCTATTGACCGCTCTGCAATACCGCCTTCGTGTACAGGCGGACGGTTGACGGCGAAACCCTAGACTTCGGAACTACCGGCGCGCTGCGCGACAGCAATCTGCTGATGTATGACCGACAGACCGAATCCTGGTGGCAGGAGTTCGGCGGTGAAGCCGTCATCGGCCAATACGCCGGCCAACGCCTGGAACAGCTATACCTGTCCATCGTCTCGTGGGCCGATTTCAAAGCCATGTTCCCGGACGGGCAGGCGCTGTCCCGTCCCGATTCGGGCCGGCCTTACGGCAGCAACCCATACTCCGGCTACGACCGGCCCGGCAATTCCCCTTTCCTGTTCAGCGGCGAGGAAGACCCGCGCCTGCCGCCGGTAGAGCGCGTCGTCGCCATTGAGCGCGGCGATGCGGCGTGGGCGGTGTCCTTCACCACGCTATCCGAAGAGCGGGTAGTGTCAGCGTCCATTGGCGGCCAAGACGTGGTAGTTTTCTGGATGCCGGGCACCGCCTCGGCGCTGGACGCCGGCGCCGTCTCTCAGGGAAGAGACGTGGGAACGGCCGGGATATTCTCGCCCATCGGCCCGGATGGTAAAGTCCTTGCTTTCGCCCCCGACCCCGACGGCAACATCGTCGATGAGCAAACCGGCAGCCGGTGGAACATCTTTGGCCGCGCCGTCAGCGGCCCGCTGGCCGGGGCGCAACTGAACCCGACGCCGGGGCGCATCGGTCAGCTATGGTTCTCCTGGGCAGTGTACCGCCCGGATACGGTAGTGTACGACAGCGCAGAATAGTCGACCGCAGCGGTTAGGTAATCGTGGTACGACGAATGTTGAATCAGGAAGCTCAAACCTGCGCAGAAAGAGGTACGCAATGGGCCCGACACATGTAACCGTAGCCATACGGAATCCGACCGACCCCGACCGAGTATGGGAAGGCCTCTTCTTGGTTGACACCGGGGCTACCGACTGCATGGGAGAAACAACTTGGGGAACCATTGTGTTCAGAGAGGAAAACGCTGAGCCGTTGTTGGGCGTCACCGCCCTCGAATCGGTCGGTATTGAAGTCGACCCTCGCAACCAAACCCTCAACAGATTGCCGGCAACCCGACTGAAGGGATTACTGACCGGGGTGGCAGGCTAATCGCCCTAGCCGACGCTGCTTCCCGCAGCTGCGCCGGCGCCACACTACCCCCGCCAGATGGCGCGGACTTGGCGAACGGAGGCCAGGCGCCGCTCGGCAAGGAGATCGGCGGCGCGGGCGGTGGAAATTCCCTTCTTGCGGGATGCGGCCAGCACGGCGGCCATCTGCTCATGGATGCGTTCTGTCTGCTGGCGGGAGCGCTCCGGGTTGTAAGCCTGGCCGATTTCGGCGGCGGCGTTGATGATGCCCCCGGCATTGATTAAAAAGTCCGGCGCGTAAATGATGCCCCGGCGGTGCAGCTCCTCCCCATCTTCCGGAGTGGCCAGCTGATTGTTGGCGCCGCCGGCTACAATGCGGCAGCTCAGGCGGTCAATAGTCTCGGCGTTGATGACGCCGCCCAGGGCGCAGGGCGCGAATACATCGCAGTCCACATCGTAAATATCGTCAACGCCCGTTACCTTGACCCCCATAGCCGCGGCCCTGTCCAGCGCCGCCTCGCTGATGTCCGCGGCAATAACCCGGGCGTCCTCTGCCAGCAGGTGTTTTGCCGTATGCGACGCCACCTTGCCGAAGCCTTGCATCGCCACGGTTCGCCCCCGCAGCGAATCCGAACCCCACACGTCGGCGGCGCAGGCTTTCATGCCCATATAGATGCCCAAGCCGGTCATAACCGACGTATCGCCGCTGCCGCCCAGGGTAACATCCAGACCTACCACGTGGCCGGTTTCCTGCCGGACGGATTCAAGGTCGCGGCCCGTAGTGCCTACGTCGGTGGTAGTGAGGTAACGCCCGCCCAGAGTGTCCACGAAACGGCCCCAGGCCCGCAGCAGGGCCTCCGTCTTGTCGGCGCGGGGATCCCCGATGATGACGCCCTTGCCGCCGCCGAGGTTCAGGCCGGCCGCCGCCGACTTGTAAGTCATTGCCAAAGATAGCCGCAGGGCGTCGGCCAGGGCCTCGGCCTCCGACGGGTAGGGCCACATCCGCGCGCCGCCGCAGGAGGGGCCCAGGGTAGTGTCGTGAATGGCGATAATGCCGCGCAGGCCCGAGTCGGGGTCGTGATACATCGCAACCTGTTCGTGTCCATAGCCGGCCATCTTATTCAGTACGCCCATCTTGCTGCCTCCTGAACTCATCCTATGTGTACATTATACGCTATGCCCCCAACGCTATGTTGGCGCATAGGGTATAATCCCCGCTGCTGCGCGCCGACCGCATCGCCATCACCATGACTATCAGGAGAAAGACGCAATGCCCCCCAAGCAATACGAAAACCCGCCCGGTCTGGTCATTGAAGCCACCAAGCGCTACCACGCCGTCATCAAGACCGACAAAGGCGACATGACCATCGCGCTGCTGTCGGAAGTAGCGCCCCGAGCCGTCAACAATTTCGTCTTCCTGGCACGAGACAACTTCTACGAAAACAACCAGTTCCACCGGGTCATCAACGGGTTCATGATCCAAGGCGGCTGCCCGCGAGGCGACGGCGCCGGCGGCCCCGGCTACCGTTTCCGCGACGAGGAGGTTACCCGCTCCTACACGCGAGGCACCCTGGCCATGGCCAACGCCGGCCCCAACACCAACGGCAGCCAGTGGTTCATCGTCCACGGCGGCGATGTGGGCCTGCCGCCCAACTACACCATCTTCGGAATGCTCACGGACGGCGACGACGTACTGGAAGCCCTGGCCACGTCCCCGGTCCAGCGCAGCCGCAGCGGGGAAAACAGCCAACCCACCGAACGGCTGGCGATTCACAACATCGAAATCACCGAGACCGACTTGGCATAGGCAGACCCCCGCGCCGGCGGGAATGACGGTAGCAGGCGTGGCAATCACGGATGAAAGCCCGGCCGGAATCACTGTATTACGGCTGGGTAGTCGTCGCTGCGGTCAGCGGCATACAATTCGCCAACGCCGCCTCCGCTATCTCCATATTGACCATATTCGTAGCGCCCATGTCCGAGGAATTCGGATGGGGGCGCGCAGAGGTGGCCGGCGCCACCGCGTTGGGCGCAATCCTGGGCGCGGCCCTGGCTCCATTCGTTGGCCGGCTCGTCGACCGCTTCGGCGCGCGCATCGTGTTGACGCTGAGCGGTACGGTTATCGCGCTGGCCTGCGCCTATCTGTCGACGACGCAAACCCTGCTGGGGTTCTACCTGGCTTTTACGGCGGCGCGCATCGGCGACCAGGGCGGCGTCAAGATAGGAGCATCGGTTGCCACTGGAAAATGGTTCCGACGCTACCGAGGGCGCGCTACCGGCCTGGTATTCTTCGTTGAAACTGTCGGCGTGATTGCGCTGGCTCCACTCACCCATCTGGTGATTGCCCAGTGGGGCTGGCGCTCGGCCTGGCTAAGCCTGGCGGCGGTGATGCTCCTTATAGGAGCCTTGCCTTGCGCCCTGTGGGTGCGGCGACAACCCGAAGACTTGGGCCTGGCAATTGACGGAGGCCTGCCCAATGCCGTCGCTAATGGCCACGCAGCAAGGCCGGCCGCTGCTGTCAGCGAACCGCAATCGCTGACGCTGAAAGAGGCGGCAAGGACGCCAGGTTTCTGGCTGACGCTGACCGCGCTGTTCCTGGGCAGCAACGCGCTCTCCGGGCCAGGGCTGCACCTGATGCCCTACCTGACCGAACAGGGCATCAATCCGGCGGCTGCCGTGTCCGCCATCAGCGTGATGGCAACGGCCGGCGCGGCCGGCGCTCTGCTGGCGGGATTGGCCGCGGAACGGATTGCGCCCCGATGGGCGATGGCAACGCTGTACCTGGCAAGCGTGGGAGCGCTGGCCCTGCTTACAGCCACCGATACCCTCTTTGAAGCTTACGTGTTCGCGGCGCTGCTGGGACTGGCCGGCGCGGGCATCAACACGCTGACGCCGCTGCTGTGGGCCGGCAGCTACGGGCGCGGCTCCCTGGGGACGATTCACGGAGTTGGCCGGGCTTCGCAAGTGCTGGGCTTCGCCATCGGCCCCCTGGCGGCGGGGATAGCCTACGACGCCACGGGCAGCTACCGGGAGGCCTTTCTGGCCATGGCCGGGGTTGCGCTGCTGGCGGCGGCGCTGGCAGCCCTGTCCGTTGGACCAACAAGGGACGTCGCCGAGCATAGCTAAAATCGGACGGAATCGCAGTTTCCAGGTTGGAGACGGGAAGAGGCATGACCGGGTTGCGTTGACCCGATGCGGATTGTGGGTTAGATTCAGCGTGGAAAAAGGCGGACGGGCGCGATGCTGCGCCGCAGCCGGTTGACGGAGAAGAATTGCCATGCCGTTTTACGAAAGAGGCCCCACGCGCATCTACTACGAAGAGGTGGGTTCCGGATTTCCGTTGCTCATTATTCCGGGTGGCGGACTTAATTCCACCGTGGCCGGGCTGAAAACCGCCCATCCTTTCAATCCGCTGGACGCTTACGGGGACACTTTCCGCTGCATCGCAGCGGACTTACGCAACGCCAACGGCGGCCGCTCCGTCGGGCCGCTGGAGATTGATCGGCCCTGGGATGCTTACACCGATGACCACCTTGGGCTCATGGACCATCTCGGCATTAACCGGTTCGGGGTGATGGGCTTCTGCATCGGCGGGCCGATGATTCTGAACCTGCTCCGGCGGGCGGCCCCGGAGCGAGTGACGGCGGCGGCGCTGATGCAGCCCAGCGGGTTCCGGCCGGAGCTGCCCGATCTGTTTTATCAGAACAACATCAAGGGCTGGGTGCCGGCGCTATGCGAAAGGCGACCGGAAATCACGATGGATATGGCGCACAACTTTCTGACCAATATGTACACCAAGCGGGCCGACTTCGTATTCACGGTTTCCCGGGACTTTGTGCGCGCGCTGGAAACGCCGCTGCTGATTGCGCCCGAAGACGTGCCGGCGCATCCTTACGAGTGCGCGATGGAGGTTGCCGAGCTGGCGCCTAACTCGGAGGTCACCATTTATCCCTGGAAAGATTCGCAGGAACATATCGACGAGGCCGTGGCGCACGCGCGGCGGTTTCTGAAGGCGCACGAGCCGGCAGTGGGATGATGTAGGAATGCTTGCCCTAATCGACGTTGGACGTGTATGATACGCACATGGTACGCACCAATGTAGATATTGACGACCAAGCTTGCGCTGAGGTCATGCGGCGCTACCGGCTACCTACCAAGCGCGAAGCCATTAATTTCGCCCTGAGGTCTCTGGCTGCCGAACCGGCTTCCGTAGCCGAGGCCCGTTCGCTACGGGGCATCGGATGGGAGGGAGACCTTGACGCAATGCGCTCGACTGGCTCATTGTGATACTGATTGATACCTCGGCCTGGGTGGAGTTCTTGCGGAACACAGGGAGCATCGTCTGCAACCTCGTGGAGGAGTTGCTGGCTGAGGATGTTGCCGTTTGCGAGCCGGTGAGGATGGAGGTATTGGCCGGAGCCCGGGATGAAGCCCATCTTATGGACTTGCGGCGGTTACTGGCCCTAGGCGTGGCGATACCAACCCTGGCTACGGACTATGAGGACGCTGCCGCTCTATATCGCCGTTGCCGGCGGGAAGGAGAAACCGTGCGGAAACTGATGGATTGCCTAATCGCGGGCATAGCGATCCGGGCCGATGCTCCCATCCTGCATAACGATACTGATTTCGACGTGCTGGCTCGCCACACCGAACTACGAATTTATCGGCCCTAAACTTGGCTGTATCTAGCAGAGGGGCAAGAAATCAGAATCGGGAAGCCAGCCTCAGCGCATAATGGCTGGGGATACAGGATTCGAACCTGTGATACCTGATCCAGAGTCAGGCGTCTTACCACTAGACTAATCCCCAGCGTGGGTTTTTGATTTTAGCAAAGGAGAGTTTCGTAATGCAACTGGGAGCCATCTTTCCCCAAACCGAAATCGGCGCCGACCCTGTGGCCGTCAAGGACTTTGCTCAGGCAGCCGAGGCGCTGGGCTACGAGCACCTGCTGGTGTTTGACCACGTGCTGGGCGCCGACCATACGCAGCGCTCCGAGTGGAACCGTCCCTACAACAAGGACGATATGTTTCACGAGCCTTTCGTCATGTTCGGCTACCTGGCCGCTCTCACCGAGAAGATTGAGTTCTGCACCGGCATCATCATCCTGCCGCAGCGTCAAACGGCCCTGGTGGCCAAGCAGACGGCCGAGGTGGACGTGCTGACCAACGGACGGCTGCGCCTGGGCATCGGCGTAGGCTGGAACGAGGTTGAGTACGAAGCTCTCGGCGAGAACTGGGAAAACCGGGGCCGCCGTTCCGCCGAGCAGGTTGAAGTCATGCGGCTGCTGTGGACGCAGGAAGTAGTCAACTATGAAGGACGCTACCACAAGATAACGCACGCCGGCATTAACCCGCTGCCCGTGCAGCGTCCCATCCCGGTATGGTTCGGCGGCGGCGCGCCGCAGGTGGTGCGCCGCATCGCGCGCATCGGCGACGGCTGGTTTCCGCAGTTTCAGCCGGACGGCGCCGGCCGCGAGCGACTGGAAGAGATGCGGGAGCTGGCCCGCGGCTACGGGCGCGACCCGGCGAACATCGGCATAGAGGGCCGCGTCGCCTTGATGGACAGCAGCAATCCTGACGACTGGAACAAGCTGGCATCAGACTGGAACGACGCCGGCGCAACGCACCTCTCCGTCAACACCATGCGCGCCGGGCTGAAAGGGCCGGAGCAGCACATCGCGGCAATACGCCGGTTCAAGGAGGCGGTAGGATAAAATCTGCGTCGCGCCCTGCCGGCGGCTATCAGAGACGAAGACGATAGCCGCCGGCAAGCGGCATTTGCCAATGAGGCGGGAGCATCTGAATTATGGCCGACCAACAGAGCAACGTTACCCTGATTTGGGCGCACAGCCCGCAACGGTGGTTGGCTTTCCGTCAGCTGGGCCTGGCTGGCATCGATTTCAACGTGGAGCGCGACCTGTCCGGTATGCCGGAAGATGAGGTGTCGGCGACGCTGCAAGAATTGAAGTTGAGCGCGACGGTCATCGGCGAGTTCAACCGGCTGATTCATCATACGGAAATCGGCTCGTGGGTAGTGAGCAGCGTTCCTAAAAGCGCCGGTTGGGCGAACCGCAAATGGCTAATCGGGAAAGTGACGGGAGGCTACCAATTCCGCCCCAATCTGCGACATGACCGCCACACGATTCCAGTGGAGTGGCAAAGCCGCGATTATACGGAGGACGAAATAACCCGAATGATTGGCGTTAACCCGTCAGGCCGCCGCTTGGCGGTGAATCCGCTCAACGTGGCGTACATCTCCGAAGGAGGCACAGAGTAAAGTCAGGGTCCATTTGCCGAGTGCTTATTTGCAATTCCGAGGCCGGTTAGACCGACGGCTATACCAGTCCCGCCATTCACCGGGTGTTGGGCGTACCGGTATCGCCTGGCCCCACTGTGTACGCGCTGTCTTCTTATCGCCCTCACCTACTTTCCGCCAGAGGTATGACGGATTTACGCCGTTGTAAGCAAAATCGGATGCCACACCGTGCACAAATACCATGTGCATATTCAGCCCGATCGCCGTTCCGACATACATTTTACAGATACCGCAGTGGGCAGATAGATACCTGGGTGGGCATTGATGGTTCTCATCGACGGGGTTGCAATGGGCGGCGCAAATCGGGCAGCGGTAGTGGGAACCCGAGAGCAGGCCCCTAGACACGTCTCTGCGACACACTGCACAGACCGGGCAATCCATATTCAACGCCGAATGTCCACGCTCTCTGGCGCCTCTCAGTAGCGCGCCCTCAATCAGCCACTGCAACGTCAAGTCGGCGGGCCAATTGCGCGGGAGAGCCGGCGACGACTCAAATTCTACTGGCCTGATGACCAGCGTAGGTTTCCCCAGAGACCCTGCTTTATCGCTCAAATTGCCGACTACAACCTCTATCGTTGACAGTATCTCATCATCGGCGTTAAGCAACGAGATGTCAGGGCGGTTCACTGACGTACCTCGTTCTGATTCAGCCCTGACCGGGATGGTAGCGTAGTATTCCAGTTTGCGTTGCTCCTCCCATTCTCTACACTCATTCTCGTCATCAAACCACACTGGCAACCGTCCGTTTTCTGCATCATCCACGCTCCACTCTCCATCGTTTTCCCAATCCGACCACCGCGCCTGCGCTATGTGCCAAACGTGCGTTCCTCCGCAAACCGAGCACGTGTAATGCACTGGGAATCCCGGTTGCCGCGTTCGCAAGCAATCGTTGATATACGCTGTCAAGAAAGTCTTGACCAGCATGTGCAAGTACCCTTCACAGACGCCACCAGTATCCGTGGGTGCGTCGTGGCTGAAATGCCACTGCCGCACCTGACCTTGCTTCGCCAACAACGGTTGCGCACAACCTACGCAAACCAGCCCACAACTACGTCCATTATTAGCATCTGAGATGTGTCTCAAATCGCCATAAGGGGTAACGCCCCATTCCATAGTGGCAGCCATTTCTTGCTCCTTATTCCTCAAATCCGAGCGCAGAGTGCATCCGAGTACGCACAACCCGATATATTTACCACACCTTCAATTCCTGCTCCATATTACGTCTTCGGCGCAGCGGATGCCCCAACGAAAACTCCAATACGCATCAAGCCGCCTCAGCAGAGCTCGTCGGGATGTTGAGGATTTTACGGGCTACCTCTCGGGCCTCGTCCAGGTTGGCGACGAAGCGGTCTTCAGGAACGCCCTGTAGGATGTTGAGGGCGCGCAGGTTGCGCTCTACCGGGGAGTTGGAGAGGCCCATGACTATCGCCTCGGTATCTTCATCGCCGGCAATGTCCAGCATCTGCTCCACCACCATCGCCGCGCTGTCGTCCATATACAGGGTCTCGGAGAAGTCGATTATGACCACGTCGTGCTCGCTGATATCGGTGCCGATAGAGCTGACCAGATTGCTGGAGGAGGCTACGGAGAAGCGGCCGCGCAGGCCGACCATTCCAACGCGCGCGGCAAACTCATCGCCATCGTTGGCCGCTGCGGCCTCTTCCGGCGTGTCATATAGGAAAGCCTGGTCCAGCAGCGGGGTGGAGACTACACTGTCCAGCTCCTGACGCTCCAATTGGCGCGAGGCTACCATGCCGGCGGCAATCAGGCCGATGGCGATGGCGGTTACCAGGTCAAGGAAGACCGTTAGGGCCAGGGTTATGAGCATCACCGCCAGATGGTCGCGCTGGATGCGGTGGATGCGGGTGAGCAGGCGCCAGTCGATGATGTCCCAGCCTACTTTCACCAGGATGCCGGCCAGCACGGCATGGGGGATTTCCTCCACATATCTGCCGAGCCCGAGCACCAGGGCCAGCAGGACGCCGGCGCGCACTACGCCGGAGAAAGGAGTGCGTCCGCCGGAGCGTATGTTGATGACGGTGCCGAGGGTAGCGCCGGCGCCGGGCAGACCCCCGATAACGCCGGCGATGGAGTTGCCGATGCCCTGGCCTACCAGCTCACGGTTGGCGTTGTGGCGAGTGCGGGTAAGAGAATCGGCAATGAGGGAAGTAAGCAGGCTGTCGATAGAACCAAGGAGAGCGAGCACCAGGGCCGGGGTCAGCGAACTGACCAGAAAGCCGGGATCGAAAACCGGCAGCCGCAGTTCTGGGAAGCCCGTGGGCACCGTACCGATGACGGACAGATTGTTGAGCCAGAAAATTCCCAGGACGGAGCCGACAATCATTGCTGCCAGAGGGGCCGGCAGGAACTTGCGCAACTGCGACGGCCAGACTACCCCCACCAACAGCGTGACGGCGGCGACAATGATGGCGTGTACCTGGGCGTTTTCGATTGACTGCGGCACGGAGCGGATTATGTCCGGCACGCCGCCGACCACCGAAGCCGCGCCCACAAAGGGGGCAACCTGCACCAGGATGACTATGACCCCGATGCCGGTCATGAATCCGGATATAACGGAGTAGGGAGTATAGGCGACGTACCGTCCGATGCGCAGCGCGCCCAGTACGATTTGAATCAGCCCGGCCATGACCACTACGGTGAAGGCTTTGGCGAAGTCGCCCTCGGAGTGGACGGTTACGATAACCGCCATGGCCACGCTCATGGGGCCGGTGGGGCCGGAGATTTGCGACCGAGTGCCGCCGAAGACCGCAGCGAAAAAGCCTACGGCGATAGCGCCGTACATACCGGCGATTGGCCCCAGGCCTGACGCTACGCCGAAGGCCAGCGCTACGGGCAATCCCACCACTGACGCGGTAAGGCCGCCGAAGAGGTCGCCGCGCAGCATGGTCAGCGTATATCGTGGTCTCATAGCCCTTCCGTACCTTTATGCTCGGATCAGGGTCGCTACCCGATCCAGTATGTGATGCCCGACTTCGTATTTGGTGAGGAGCGGTAGGCGTTCTGCCCGCAGCTCTCGGTCAATTAGCACAACCCGGTTGGTGTCCACGCCGAATCCGCTGCCTGCTTCGGTGACATCGTTGGCAACAATCAAGTCCAGGGACTTGCGCCGAACTTTGTCAGCGGCGTTGGCTTCCAGGTTTTCACTTTCCGCGGAGAAGCCGACGCGGATAAAATTCCCGGTTGCGGCGGCCAGTATGTCGGTGGTTTTCTCCAGGGAGATGGACATTTCATCGGCGGCGGTCTTTTTGATTTTCTGCTCGGCGGCGGCGGCAGGGCGGTAGTCGGCAACGGCGGCGGCCATAATCAGGGCGTCGGCGTCGGCGGTTTCGGCCAGCACCGCCTGGCACATTTCCTGCGCTGAGCGGACGGGAACCACTCGAATCAACGGCGGGTCTGGGAGGGCCGTAGGGGCGGCAACCAGCGTGACCGCGGCGCCCCGGTCGCGGGCGGCTTCAGCGACGGCATAGCCCATGCGTCCGGAGGAGTGGTTGGTAATGACTCGCACCGGGTCGATGGCTTCCTGTGTACCGCCGGCGCTGACGACCACTTTCCGGCCGGCCAGGTCGCCATCGCGTCCCAAAGCGGCGGCGATGTGGCCGAGCAGCTCGGCCGGTTCCAGCAGGCGGCCCATACCCAGCAAGCCCGAGGCCAGACGGCCCGGCGCAGGGCCGGCCAGGAATACGCCCCGATCGCGGAGTCGGGCGACGTTTTCCTGGGTGGCGGGATGATCGTACATATTGGCGTCCATAGCCGGAGCTACCAGCAGCGGGGCATCGGTAGCAATCACCGTGGTGGTCAACGGGTCGTCAGCGAGGCCGGCCGCGAGCTTGGCGATGCAGTGGACGGTAGCCGGCGCAATCACCACGATGTCGGCCCAGCGAGCCAGGGCCACGTGTTCAACGCTGTGTTCAGAGTTGGGGTCAAATGCGTCGGTGATAACGGAGCGGTGAGTCAGGCTGCGGAAGGCCAGAGAGGTGACGAACCGGGTCGCGCCGTAGGTGAGGATGGTCTCAACGTTGGCGCCGGCCTGCGCCAGCTTGCTCGCCAGGTCGAGAGCCTTGTAGCAGGCGATGCTGCCCGTAACCCCGAGGACAATGTTCTTGCCGGCCAGCGCGGACTGCATATTAATCACCGTGCATCCGATAGATTAGGTCAAGACCCAGCAGCGTTAATTCCTGATTGATGTCGTCAAAGACCGGCGCGTGGCCGGCAATGACGTTGACCAGGCCGCCGGTGCCCACTACCCTGGCGTCGGTTCCGATTTCGGCTTTGAATCGCTCTACCATGGTAGTAACCAGGCCGGCATACCCGAGTACCAGGCCCGACTGCAATGCTGTGGTGGTGTTGCGCCCGACCGCCGCCGCCGGGGCTGCCAGTTCCACCCGACGTAGCAGGGAAGTATTGTCGTACAGGGCATCGGCGGACAGGCTGATGCCCGGCGCGATTGCGCCGCCCAGGTATTCGCCCTGCCGGGAAACGGCGTCAAAAACGGTCGCCGTTCCCAGATCAACTACAATCACCGGCGCGCCGTAGAGTTCCACCGCGGCCATGGCGTCCACGATGCGGTCGGCTCCCACGTCCCGAGGGTTATCGTAGCGCACGGGCATACCGAGGCCAATGCGAGAGTTGACGAGCAACGGGGAGATGGCGAAAAAGCTGCGGCATACTTCTTCGAAAAGGGCGGTTAGCGGCGGCACTACGGAACAGATGCAGGCGGCGGTAATATCAGCGGGCACGATGCCGCGAAACTCCAATAGGCCTTTGAGCAGGATGCCGTACTCGTCGGCCAGACGCCGGGAATCGGTCGCCACCCGCAGGGTTGTCACCAGGCGCGCGGCCGGACTGGCGTCGGCTTGGGCAACCGGCCTATCCTGGAAAACGCCCATGGTGACGGCGGTGTTGCCGATGTCTATGGTTAGCAGCATTTGGAAACCCGGCTAATAGTATAGTTTTCAGCGAAAGCAGTCAAAAGGAGGGCAGCTCGTATGTCGGAGTTGGGAGTTGGGGGCGGCAATGGCAATGGCTTTGACATGCCAACATCTCCGTGAGTAGATGGCGTGGAAACATTTTACACGCTGGACGATACCATGCGTCGGTGGATTTTGTGCTAAAATCGCCGCCGACACTCTTCTGGAGAATTACTGATGGCCAACATGGAACTGGTCCAAATTGTGAAGCGGGGACGGGACGCCGTGGCAGCATGGCGCGAAGAGAACCCCAATCAACAGCTGGACCTGAATGCGTGCTATATGAGCCATACTCGCATCCCGATGGTGAACCTGCGGGGCGCGGATATGCGGGACGGCGACTTCATGGGAGCTATGATTCGCCGAGCCGACCTGTCGAACAGCTACCTGAACGACGCTCACTTCTACCGGGCCGACTTGCGGGAGGTGAACCTCAGCCGGGCCATTGCGCCGGGCGCGAACCTGCGCGGGGCCGACTTGCGCAACGCCAACCTGGCCGGCATCAACCTGGACCGGGGAACGCTGTCGGAAGCGAACCTGTCGGGGGCGGACTTGACCAACGCCAACCTGGACCGGGCCAACCTGGACCGGACAAATTTGTCCGGCGCAAACCTTACCGGGGCCAGCTTCAACGGGGCCAACCTATCCCGTACCAACCTGTCCGGGGCCACCCTAAACGAATCCGACTTTTACGAAGCTGTGCTGAACGACGTGGTTACCGGCGAAGCGGACTTCCACAACTGCATCATCGGCTACACCGTTTTCCAGAACTGCGCCCTGGACGCGGCGGTTGGCTTGGAAAGGGTGCGGCACGACGCGCCCAGCACTATCGGCCTTGACACTCTGCTGCGCTCTCGCGGCGCTTTGCCGGAGTCTTTCATCCTGGGTTCCGGCGTACCCATTGGGGTGGCCGGGATCCAGGATGCTGTTGCCGACGCGCCGGTTACTACGCTGGAGGTGCACATATCCTGCGCCAACGGGGACGTTGAGTTTGCGCGGCAGCTGGAAGCCAATCTGCGGGCGCAAGGAGTGCGCAGCTGGGTGTTCGCAGAAGGCTTCAGGGGGAATCCCCTGGTTGACCGGCGGGCCACCTCCGGCGAGGAGGAAATCGAGCGGTGGGTGCGGCACTACGACCGGCTGGTGGTGGTTTGCAGTGCCGCCGCTTTGGATAGCGAAACCGTCCGCAACGACATCACCGCCGCCCAGGAATCGGAACGAACCGCTGACCAATGGACGATGTTCCTGGTGGATGCCGATGGCGTGATGGGGGCTGGCCGCAACCGCAACGCCCGGCTGCTCAAAGAGGAGCACCGGGTGTTTGACCTGACCAATCAGGCTGCGGCGTCGGAAGAATATCATGCGGCGCTGGCCGAGCTTATTGACAACTTGCGACGGGAGCAGCCGGCCAGCGCCGCGAAGCCCCCGCGCCAAGCAGTAGATCCGAGGACGCTGCAACTGTAGGCTTTCGCCTGGCTGGCGGTAGGGACAGGAATAGCCCGGAGTGATTAAATCAAAGCAGGGGCGGGTTTAAGATCCGCCCCTGCTTTCGATCCGTCCCGGAGAACCGACGGCTCGGTTGGCTACATCGCTTAGATGTAGTCTTCCTCCTCGTACATCATATCGACGTTGTCGGTGCTCTGGCCGAGGCCGCGGGTGACTTCAGTGCGGAAGGTTGCGAGCATCTCGTCGGTGATTTCGTTGCTGTTGGCGCGGGCGGCGTCCTTCAGCTGGTCGAAAGCCCACTCGGAGGTGTCGCCATGGGGCATATTGAAGAAGCCGGGCTCGAACACCGGAAGTTCGCCGGGGCCGAAGTAACCCTTGCCTTCAATGTTGTAGCCTTCCAGGTCGTGGGTGCCCTTGCCGAGAACCTGGCCGGTGGCGGCGTAGTGCTCCATCGTGGCCTTCATCCCATACTTCTGGATGGGGCAGACTTTCATGCAGACGCCACAGCCGAGGTAGCGCGCCATGACGGGGCGGCAGCGCTTGAAGTAGAGCTTGTTCTTCTCAATCCCGCGCCACCAGATCTTGTCGCGCATGAGGGCGCGGCCGGGGCAGCGGTTCACGCAGACCTGGCAGACCTGGCAGAAGGCGTGAATGCCGTAGTCCACCGGGCTATCGTAAGTGACGTTGGCGTCGGTGGTGATCATCATGATGCGGCAGCGGGAACCGACGTGGGGAGTGAGCAGGTAACCGCAAGCGCCGAGCTGGCCGAGGCCGGCGGCGACGAACATCGGGATGTAGGGGCCGGTGTTGTCATTGGGGCTGTGCACCTGGGCGCGATAGCCGAGGCTACGGACGAAGTTGCCCAGTTCCAGGCCGGCGGCGCCTTCGGTGCGGTAGGTGCTGGAGTGGACGATTTCGGCGTCGATGCTGGGGATAGTCTGGGTAGGCTCGAAGTCCTGCTCGTACGCCAGGCAGATGACGTGGGGGAAACGGACCCAGTTCTTCTTGCTCTGATAGACGTAGCGGATGTCGAAGGCGGTGATGCCGACTTCTATAAATCCCAGTTCGCGGGCCTTCTGCTTGATGGCTTCGGAGACATCTTCGCCGGTGGATTCGGCGGTAGGCTCCAAGTCGCCGGTGAGGCGGGCGGCCATTACCAGGTTCCGGTTCAGCTTGTCGTGTTCTTTGCGGATTTCGCGCATCTCGGCGTGCTGGTCGCGGAGGGTGTTGGCCCAGTCGCGGGAGGCGCGCTCAGTGATGTTCATGGTTTCAACAGGGTACTCGCGGGAGTACCAGTCAACTTCGCGCTGGTTCATGGGGATGCCGGGAACGGTTTCGAGCTCCTCGGGCACCGGGATGGTTACAGGGGCGTCGCCCAGGTACTTGCCGGGACGTCGTACCTCATGACCGATGGATAGCATATCCTCCTCCTTGAAAAACGGACTGCCTGAACAGGCCAAATTTTCAGCAAAGATAATGCCAACATTAGCGTATGTCAATACTTCGGCGATGAAATCATCATATTCCGATGCGCGATGATGATTATTGCCGTCGCTTCCTACCGCCGTTGACGGCGCCGGCCAGACGACGGATGCCTTGGGCCAGTTCGTCGGTTTCGTATAGCGAGATGCTGATGCGGAGAGCGTCGGCGAAGCCGCCGGCAGCGGAGAAAGCGGTTCCGGGACGGTAAGAAACCCCAGACTCCCGGGCGGCCGGCAGCAGCGCGTCGGTATCGACGCCATCGCGCAGGGTCAGCCAATAGAAGTAGCCGCCACCGGGAGGCGTAAAGTCAACGATGTCGCCCATCTCAGCGCGGAGAATGTTGGCAACGTCGTCGTGGCGCTGGCTGTACACCCGTCGCAGCTGGGCAACGTTCTCGGGCAGCAGGCCAAGCTCCAGGGTCGCGTGAGCCAGGGTGGACGCAAAGTGGTTCAGCCCTCCGCCGCTGGCGGCAACCCCGGAATCAACGAAGCGGCGGATGATATGCGGCGCGGCGTGTACCCACCCCAAGCGCAGACCGGGGGACAGTATCTTGGAGAAAGAGCCGAGGGATATGACGCCGCCGGCATCACCGTCAGCATCGTCCAGCATGGCCAGCGGCGGCGGCGGTGGCGGCCCATAGTGGAGTAGCTGATACACTTCGTCGGCCAGTACGATGAAACCATAGCGCCGCGCCAGTTCAATCAAGCGCCTGCGACGGGCCGGAGGCAATACGGAGCCGTTGGGGTTCTGATAAGTTGGTATGGTGTAGAGGAGGCGCGGCCGGGGAATATCCCCGGCGGACAGCAAATCGGCCAGCGCGTCGGTATCCAGCCCGCTGGCGTCGGTGGGGACGCCGACAACGTTGAGGCCGTGGTCAACGAAGATTTGCTCAATCAGATAGTAGGTAGGTTCCTCTACGATGACAGTATCGCCGGGGCGGGCAAACAGAGTGGCGGACAGGTCGATAGCCGACGACGCCCCGGCGGTGAGGAAGAGAGAGGCAGGGTTGACCGGGCCGCCGTAGGTTTCCTGTTCGGAGAGATATGCCGCCAACGATTCCAGCAAGGGGCCGAATCCTTGCACTGCGCCGTATTGCAATGGGACGGCGGAACGACGTCCGAGGACGGATTGGGCGGCAACAGCCAGCGCCTCCGTAGGATGCAACCGGGGCGAGGGATGCCCCCAGCCGAGGTCAATTACGCCGTCGGGTATGGAGATAAGAAGGGAGGGGAAGGAGGAGGTCATGGTGTTGGTGAAGTGTAGTGTGGGCCGGGCATTCAGCCAGCGGCGGGATGGGCGCAGCCGATTGTGTACTGGACGGTCGGCTTTGTCAATTTGATAGTCGTAAAAAGCCGGCGAGGTAATCCCGCCGGCCACTGTTGTCCGTATGTGAGATGCGGACAAGCTACTGGGCGCGGTGCGGTCCCAACAGCATCCGAGCTGCCTCACCATTTCGGATGGTATTCGGGCAATGGCATGAGCCGCTGTGGTAGCGAACGCACCGGGTCGATATGTCCAACTCGACAGCGATGTTGGTTTGGGCCATCCCCTCGCGAATGTAGCGATGCGGAAGGCTACGCTCATGAACGTTTAACAAGCGTTTCCTTGTACAGTTGGCGTTCGCGCCGGCGTTCCTGACCAGACGCAGGTTAGACAAGCGATCGTCCGCCGGATTTCCATTCCTGTGAACCACCGCATGAGTCTCAGCGTCCAGCCCCAAGAAAGACAGCGCAATCAGCTTCGCAACATAATGGTAGCCGTGTTGCTGGCAGCTCACCCGAAGCCGATTTTCGCCGGCTTCTTTGCGATGCTCTTTGACGCGCGAGCCGCTGCGTGTGTAAATGTGGCCGTCGCTGCTCGCTTGCCAACCTGGATGTCCGGGGACTGCGGCAAGCAGATCACTCGGATGCCGGCCATCTTGCTTATGGGTACTTTGCGCCATCTATTCCTCCAAGCCAACCGCTTTGCGAAGTTGGCGGTATACGTATTCCCGGCTGTCACTGCGGTTAGCAATGCTAACCTTGCCGTTGGCGTTTTCCACCAACACCGTCTGCCGCCAAATCGGATTCTGGCGGCTCATCAAGTCACCTTCGTACCTTATCCCCCTGTTGCCGTCCAACAGGACATAGGGTTCCTTGAGGTATTCCAAACGTTCAGGCCAGTCTGGCATCCCCTCCAAGTCTCCAGCGATGCGGAAGTAAGCCTGGAAAATCAGGCCGGAATCTCCAATCGTTGCCTCGCGAATCTTCAACCTCTCACTGATTGGCAAGTAGCGAATCTCTGGCCTGACTTCTGCCAATCTGTCGACGAACGCGATTAGGAAATCGCGAGTGGCGTCGAAATTGACCTCATCCAGAGCCTTGAATCCTTGCTCAATGCCCTTGGCTAGTGTGTTGAACGTCATCACTTTGTTAGTGTTGCGGGTCAGGTTGTTGGTCACTACCTCAACGTTCCCATTGAGAACAGATCCTTCCATCACGCTGGAAGCCATACGGTTGTGCAGTGACGCTTGGTTGATGAAACGGCTCCTGGACGGGTTGGCTGGCTTTCCCAGCTGATTGTATTCGTGGAACAGCCCCGATTCACCTCGGATGTCCAACTCCTCGATCACCAGCGGAAATTCGTACGCATCTGCGTTAAACGCCAGCCCAATCTCCCGTGCTCGCAGTACAGCTTTGCGTATTGCCTGGTGGCGATGGTTGCTGTCAGGGATGGTTGGAGAGCCGCTTTTCACGCACAAGCGCTGATTCGCTGCGTCGTATTCAGTTTCCACTTCACCGGTGCGGAGGTTCCATGTCAATGCTCCGCCGTAGAGCTGGTTCTCTAGTATCTTGCGAGTGATTTCCTCCACCCTACCGGTATCTACCTGCGGAGTGCGCTTCTCAGAACCGTCCTTCCCATAGGTGGTCCTGATTCCGCGCTGATAATCGTAATCAACGCGAATCTCCCCGGACTCCAGAAGGTCGCAAACCAACCCAGCACTGATGGAGGTCACGTACTTGCTACGGTGCCCATTCCTCAGTACCGGAATCACGCGGTCCAGCTCGAACCCACTTCCTTGACTGGTAAATTCTGTTGCCACAATATCCTCCGTGATAGCCCGTGATTTAGCCTAATGGCAGGCTATCACGGTTATTATATTCCGTGATAACTTGCTATGTCAATACCTTTTTGTCCGTGATTTTACGGACGCTTCCGTGATGCTGCAGGTCGTCATGGAATAGAAAGGGCCGGCGGGATTGCTCCCGCCGACCCTGATTGCCGGGTGTTGAGATGTGGGCGGACTGCTAAATGTAGTCCTGGTCTTCGGCCATCATCTGCAAAACGTCGCCGGACTGCAACTGGATGGAGCGCTGGATTTGCAGCTTGAGGTTCTCGATCATTTCCTCGGGAACCTCGCCATCGTTGGCAGCGGCAGCGTCCTTCAGTTCCTCGAAGGCCCACTCGTCCGAGTTGCCGTGGGGCATATCGAAGAAGCCACGCTCGAACACCGGGAGCTCGCCGGGACCGAAGTATCCCTTGCCTTCCAGGTTGTAGCCTTCCAAGTCGTGGGTGCCCTTGCCCAGAACCTGGCCGGTGGCGGCATAGTGCTCCATGACGTTCTTGAGGCCGTACTTCTGGATGGGGCAGACCTTCATGCAGACGCCGCAGCCGAGGTAGCGCGCCATGACGGGGCGGCAGCGCTTGAAGTAGAGCTTGTTCTTCTCAATCCCGCGCCACCAGATCTTATCGCGCATGAGGGCGCGGCCGGGGCAGCGGTTCACGCAGACCTGGCAGACCTGGCAGAAGGCGTGGATGCCGTAGTCCACCGGCTCATCGTAGGTGACGTTGGCGTCGGTGGTGACCATCATCAGGCGCATCCGGTTGCCGGTGTGGGGGGACAGCAGGTATCCGCAAGCCCCAAGCTGGCCGAGGCCGGCGGCAACGAACATGGGGATTACCGGGCCGGTGGCGTCGCTGGAGTGGATGACGTGGGCCTTATAGCCCAGGGAGCGGATGAAGTTGCCCAGTTCCAATCCGGCAGCCGCTTGAGTGCGGTAGGTGCTGGAATGAACGATTTCAGCGTCAACGCTGGGGATGGTCTGGGTGGGCTCGAAATCCTGCTCGTAGGCCAGGCAGATGGCGTGAGGCAGAACGGTGAAGCCGCGCTTGCTCTTGTAGTCGTAGCGGGGGTCGTAGGAGGTGATGCCCACTTCCAGATAACCCAGCTGGCGCGCCTTGTCCTTGATGAGCTGGGAGATGTCCTCGCCGGTGGCTGTGGCAGTGGGCTCCATCTCCATGGTGGCGCGGGCGGCCATAATCAGGTTGCTGTTGAGCTTGTCATGCTCCTTGCGGATTTCGCGCATTTCGGCGTGAAGGTCGCGCAGGGTGTTGGCCCAGTCCCGGGAGGCGCGCTCGGTGATGTTCATGGTTTCCAGCGGGTATTCGCGGGCGTACCAGTCAACTTCACGGCCGGTAGTGGGGATGCCGGGCGTGGTTTCCAGTTCTTCGGGAACGGGAATGGTGATGTCGGCGTCGCCCCAGTGGCGTCCGGGTCGGCGCACTTCGTGCCCAATGGTAAGCATATCAGCCTCCTCAAGTGGTTGGCTCTGCCGCCAAATAGCGGTATTTGGCGCAATTTATACCCTATGCGGAACCTTTGTCAACACTTGGATGCAACTTCTCGGCAGAATTTCCGGCAAATTACGTTTTTCGCCGCATTTCGTTGCCGTCAGTGCGTCGGCTAGCGAGTAAATACGGCGGACGGGAGGCTAACTTGCCCGTCCGCCGGGCAATCATGGCGTCGGCCAGAGGGCTCGCGCCCGTGCTATTCACCCAGGTCGGCGATTAATCCTGACAGCCAGTCCATCGCCTCCGGGTAGTCCGCCAGGTCCAAAACGAACTCCTGGCCGCGACCGACGCTGCGGATGTAGGCGTGGCTGCGGTCATGTTGCCACCTTTCACTCTGGATATGATACGTCAAGGGTGCCTTGCCGGCATCCGGGTAGAACCACCGCGGCAGACGCCAGTCTGATACGCCGTCGCCATTGGGGTCGGTGAGCACCAGCCGCGCATCAAGTTTGGGAAACACGCCCCAGCCGGCCGGCTGGGTCTGCGGCCCGGCGCTACCCAAGCCCAGTTCTTTCGTCGCCATGTACACGGTGTTGTTGTCGGGGCCGTGCAAGTAATAAAGGTGCGGATGGTACTTTGCCCACGCCAGCTCGTCGGGCAAATCTCCGGCTCCGAGATCAACGGTGCGGTACTTCTTCTCAATCTGCAGCCAGCCCCAGAGCACGTGCTGTTCAGGGGCCGAGGGAACAAACCGCCAACCGGAGGCAGTTTGTTCCACGCGACGGTACAGACCAAAAAAGAGGAAGACATCCCCGCTGCCCACATCTTGATTGGTGAGGTGACTTTCGGCGGCACCAGACTGGCCGAGCATCCCCCGCCAGTCTTCCCAGAATGGACGAGAACGACGTTGCCGGTACGCCTCAAAGTTCAGGTCGGGGTCCAAATGGGCTGTGCTGTACCGCCAGTAGCGCCCACCGGTCAGCTCCTCAACCAACGAGCCGACGTCAATATCGCCGTGCTGCAGCCCTCCGAACGTAACGTTATCGCGCGATGGGATCGGCAGCGAGAAGATAGAGCCGTCGGGGAAAATGGGGCTGGGGCAACCGCCCGATGTGCTGTCGAACCCCTTGCGGCTGAGGATGAGTCGCTTCGGCTGCATGGCAATACCTCCTATCTTCTGCTCTATGCCCTTACCGAATTCATGATGCTATGTCGCCAATCCGACACGCCATGCCTAACTACCCATCCGCCGGGCAATCATGGCATCGGCCAGAGGGCTGGCGCCGGATTTGACCGCGATGTTCACCAGGGACGGCCGCCCCGAGTTGATGGCGCGCTCCACCGCCGGGGCTACCTCGTTGGGTTGCTCCACCAGCTCCGCGTAGCCGCCGATGCCGGCCACCACTTGGTCGTAACGGACCCCTGGGCGCAAGGCAGTGCCGACGTCCCGGCCGAAGTAGGCCAGCTGGAAGGTGCGGTCAATGCCCCAGTTGCCATCGTTGCCCATTATGCCGGTGATGGGTAAGTTGTGGCGGATGCAGGTGTCGTACTCCATAGAGTAAAAGCCGAAAGAGCCGTCGCCCATAAAAGCCAGTACCTTGCTGTCCGGGCAGGCCAGCTTGGCCGCCATGGCGTAGGGAATTGCGCCGCCCAGGTGGCTCAACGGGCCCAAGCGGATGAAGCGGCCCGGCGAGCGGGCCGGCAGGTAGCAGCGGCCCCACTGCACATAGTCGCCTCCGTCCAGAACGATGAAGGTGTCTTCATCAATGAGATGCTCCAGCTGCGTGTACACGTCCAGCGGGTGCATCGGGGCTTCGCCGGTGACGTTGCTGCGGAGGGCGTCCAGCCAAGCCGTACGTTCCCGCCTGAGTTCGTCAAGCCATGGCCCGACACTGCTGTTGGGTTTGGCGGCGGCGGCCAGTTGGTCAACAATCGCGCCGAGGTCCCCGAGGAGGCCCACAGCGACGCCTCGGTTGCGTCCGATTTCCGCCGGCGACGGGTCCGCTTGAATCAGCCGGGCATCGGCGTTGAAGATGCCTCCGTAGCGGTAGCGATGGTCCAGCCGCTTGCCCAGCAACAAGACGACATCGGCTTCCCGGAACTTGCGCGCTGTGCGGTTCAGCGCGCCGTCGGCGTAGCCGAAGCAGAGCGGATGCAGGTCATCAATCAACCCTCGCGCCTGTTCTACGGTGAAGATGGGAGCGCCGGTAGCTTCCGCTAAGGCTTCCAGCTGCGCCGGCGCCACAGAGTAGCGCGCCGGGTTGCCAACGATAATGACCGGGCGCTGGGCGTCGGCTAACAGGGAAGCGGCCTGTGCAATCAGCGCCGGGTCGCCCTGGGGTCGGCCCATGTTGCGGTATTCTTGCGGCAGATAAGGAGGCAGGTCTTCCTCGCTGACGGGGGCTTCCTGCAAGTCGATGGGCAGGGTCAGATGAACCGGGCCGGGGCGCCCGCTCATCGCGGTGCGAAAGGCGGTAGCGACAAACTCAGGTATGCGGTTTTTGTCGTGGATCAGCCACGACCCTTTGGAAACCGGGGCGGCCATTGCCACCTGGTCAATCTCCTGAAAGGTGGCTTGCCCTTTTTCGGGGAGTTCGGCGCAGCCGGCCACAAAAATCACCGGGCTTTCCGAGGTGTAGATGGCAGGCAGGCCGGAGATAGCGTTGGCGAAGCCGGGGCCGCCGGTGAACATGGCTACCGCCGGTTCTCCGGTGATGCGAGCGTAACCGTCTGCCATGTGCATTGCCGCGCCTTCGTGGCGGGTGTCGATGAACTCGATGCCTTCATCGGCGGCGGCGTCCACCAGCGGGAGGATGGTATCGCCCACGATGGTAAAGACCTTTTGCACTCCTTCCTGCTTCAGGCAGCGGATGAAGAGATGTCCCCCGTTCAGCTCCGGCATAGGTACGACTCCTAGTATGGCGTTTATAACCCGCTTGGGAACGGGCGGGGTAATCTTATCACAGCGGTTATACTGACCACATGGGCATTTTCTACGTAATCGGGACGCCTATCGGCAACCTGGAAGACATTACCCTCCGCGCGGCGCGCATCCTGACATCGGTTCCTCTGGTAGCCGCCGAGGATACTCGGGTTACGCGGCGGCTGCTCGCTCATTTAAATGCCAACCCCCGGCTGGTCAGTTGCAACGAACACAACTGGCGGCGACGTCTGCCAACCTTGCTGGACGCTCTGGCTGTCGGCGACGTGGCCCTGGCAACCGACGCCGGCTCTCCCGCCGTCAGCGACCCCGGCGCGGGCCTGGTGTCCGCCATTGCCGGGGCAGGGCGCTCAGTAGCCAGCGTACCGGGCGTTTCGGCGATTACAGCGGCCCTGTCCGTAGCCGGATTTCCCGCTGACCGCTTCACATTTCTGGGGTTCCTGCCCCGGCGTCGGGCGGAGCGGATGGCGGCGCTGGCGGATGCGGCGAGCTCGGGAGAGACTCTGGCGCTGTTTGAGGCGCCCCATCGCCTGCGGACTACGCTGGCCGACGTTGCCGACGCTCTCAACGACCCACCGCTGGCGGTATGCAGGGAACTGACCAAGCGGCACGAGGAGGTCCGGCGGGGTACGGCTTCCGCAGCGCTGGAGTACTTTACCGAACCGCGAGGCGAGTTCACCATCATAATCGGGCCAGCAGCGTCGCAAGGCGCGGCGATAGATGGGGAACCGGCCATCACGGTCGCTGCGGCGCGGGAAGCTCTGGCGCAACGTCGGGCCGACGGGATGCGCGGGCGCGACGCGGTGGCGGAAGTAGCAGCGGGCACCGGGCTTTCGCGCCGCACCGTCTATGCGCTGTGGGTGGAGACCGGCGGCTAAGCGCACACTACGACGGCCTCGCCCAGTCCCTCAATAGAGACGCGACCCTCGGAGGCAAAGCTCAGAGGTGTGGGCGGTATCAGGCTGCCGGTGATAACGGTGTCCCCGGCCTTTAGCGGATGGCGGCGGGCGGATAGCTCGTTAGCCAGCCAGACCAGTGGCTCGAAAGGATGACCCATCACGTCGCGGCCATAGCCCTCGCCCACCGGCTCGTGGTTGATTTTCATTACGCCGCGGCAGCCTACGAGGTCAAGGCTTTGCCAGTCGGCAACCGGGTCGCCGAGGACTACGCCGGAGTTGAGGATGTTCACGGCCACGCTCATCAGGGTGCGCTCTTCGGTGGTCAAGTCGTCGGGAGTGCGGATGTCGACAATCTCAAAGGCGGTGGCGACTTCGGCTATGGCGTCGGCGACGGTTTCCCTGGTGTAAGGCGCGCCCGACGCCGGCAGGTCTTTGCCCAGAGTCACCCCTACTTCCAGCTCGATGCCGAGGTTCACGTACTCGGTGAAGTTGAGCACGACGGGCGAGCGTAGGATGGTATTGGCAAAGACGCCGCCCAGCACGGGATGGGTGAGACCGGCTCTTTGCTGCATCACCGGCGTGGTGTAAGCCAGTTTGTAGCCGGCGAGGGGACCCCACAAGCCGGACAGCAGGCAGTGGAGTTCTTTCTGGATGGCGTAAGCGTCATCAAGGGTTTTCGGAAACAGGCTGTCGGGGAGCCGGTCAAAGGGCTGCACCGTCCGGTATTTTTCAAAAATCAGCTCGGCGGCCTGGCGGGCCGGCGTGGTGGTTGCCATCTCGCAGCTCCTTTGTCAGTAGGGGCAGGTTCCCAAACCTGCCCCTATCGCGGGTTACTAGGGAATTAACGGGCTGCGGCTAACGCGCTTCGCTGGGGGCTTCGAAGCCGCAGTCGCGGTGGGTGCCGTCGCAGAAGGGCTTATTGTCCGAAGACCCGCAGCGGCAGAAAGAGACCCACTGCCCTTCAGGGATGGCGTAGTTGTTGCCGCTCTGGTCAACGATTTCAATGTCTCCGGTGACCCGCAGCGGGCCGTTGCCGCGAACTTCTACTTTGACGTCTGCCATTTTGACGTTCCTCCTCAGATCTGTTTGGTGAATGGATGGATACTTGGCTCGGCTGCCTGCCGTCGGGGTTAGCGGCGTCGTCGGCAAGCCAGGCTGATTATTGACCAAAACGGGGCGTCCGGTCAATTATTAGAGGTTAACCACCAGGTTGTCCGGGGCGCGACACAGGATGCCCTCCTGTTCTTCATCGTAGGGGTTTTCCTCAATGTGCGGCGTGTTGGCCGGCACGAAGATGAAGTCGCCGGGGCCGGCTTCGATCCACTGCTCAAAGTTCTCGCCGAAATAGACGCGAACGTGTCCTTTCAGCACGTAGGCGGCGGTTTCGGCCTCCAGATGTGTATGGGGCGGGCCCTTTTCGCGGGGCGCAGCGGTTACCTTGCCCATCCAGATTTTGGTGGTGTCGCCCTTGCCTGGCACAACGGCCGGCTGACGCACCATTCCGGGCGTCTGGGTAGTCTCGGAAGCATCGCCCACGGTGTGGACGACGTAGGGCTTGAGGCCGGCCTGCGGTTCGGTCGCAGTAGTCATAGTCTTCGCTCCTTTTGTTTTTACATCGATGGACAGGATGGATAGCACAGCGGATATGAGTCCGTGCTTTCTGCGGAATGACGGTTGAGAGGGCGCCCGGAACGGAGGTGGCAGTGCATTTACAATCTCTCTGTAGTCAAACTAGAGGGGCGACTGGGTTCTTTGGGGAATAATCGTTCGGCGGTCTCACTGCTCTCCATTGTAAAGAAAGCCGGGTTTTATGGTAGAGCGACGCAAGGGGCGAATGAGCATTCGCCCTCGCGTCGCTGCGCCGGGGTACAGCCTGCTAACTGCCGTTCTGCTCCCAGAGGGCTTCCAGAACAGCCCCGGGGTTCATGGGTAGGTTCGTCATGCGGACGCCGGTAGCGTCGTGGATGGCGTTGGCGATGGCAGCCATGGGCGGCACGATGGGCACCTCGCCTACGCCGCGCACACCGTAGGGATGGCCAGGGTTGGGAACTTCCACGACCACGGCGTCAATCATGGGCAGGTCGAGCGCCGTGGGCATTCGGTAGTCCAGGAAGCTGGAGTTCTGCATCTGGGCGTCGTTGTTGAAGTAATACTCCTCATTCAGGGCCCAGCCGATACCCTGCACGGCGCCGCCCTGTATCTGCCCCTCCACATAAGAGGGATGAATGGCCGTGCCGACGTCCTGGATGGCGGTGTAGCGCAGGATGTCGACCTTGCCGGTGTCTTCGTCCACCGCTACGTCGACGATGTGGAGGGCGTACGCGCCGCCGACGCCGGTGGGAGACACGTTAGCCCGTCCGACGATGGGGCCGCCGGTGGCGTTGAGGCGGGCTGCCAGCTGCTGGAAAGTGAACCGCAGCTCCGGCTCCGACTTGTGCTGGATTACGCCGGCGTCGTACTCAACGTTTTCGGGGTCGATGTCCCAGATGCGGGCGGCGCGCTCAATCATTTGGCGTTTCACATCCTGTGCCGCTTCGTAGGATGCCCAGCCGGTTTTGAATGCCACGCCGCTGCCGCCGGTCATAGATGTCCAGCCGATAGAGTTGGTGTCTCCCACGGCTGGTGAGACGTCCTCGGCGGCGAGGCCCAGAACCTCGGCTACGTGCATAGCCGCCACGGCCCGGCTGCCGCCGATGTCGGGCGAGCCTTCCACCAAACTAACCGTACCGTCGGCCAGGACGCTGGCGATGGCGCTGGCCGGGCCGGCGCCGTTGAACCAGAATCCGCCGGCGACGCCACGGCCGACTTTTTTGCCTTCGGCTTCAGGCGAGCGGTCAATGGGCGCGTTCCAGTGGTCATGCTCGCGTCCGGCCTGGACTGTCTCCAGCCAGCCGATGCTGCCGAACTGGGGGCCGGTAACTCGGCGGTCGCCGGGCTTGGCGCCGTTCAGCGTGCGGAACTCCAGCTTGTCCATCCCAATTCGATCGCAGATCTCGTCCACTACGGACTCTACAGCGAATGCCGCCGCCGGAGAGCCGGGAGCGCGATAGGCTGCCGTCTTGGGATGGTTCAGCACCACGTCCGCCGCCTCAATCCGGCCGTTCTCAATGTTGTAGCAAGACAGCGCGCACTGGGCGCCCGGGTTCACCGGGGAGCCTGGGAAAGCGCCGGCTTCGTAATACAGGGACACGTCGGCGGCGGTAATTTTGCCGGCGTTAGTGACGCCCATCTTGACGCGCAAGTAACCGCCGGCGGTGGGGCCGGTGCCCTCGAACACCTCGGCGCGGGACATTTGAATTTTCACCGGGCGGCCCGTCTTGCGGGACAGGGCGGCCGCCACCGGCTCCAGGTACACCAGAGTCTTGCCTCCGAACCCTCCTCCGATTTCCAGCTGGGTCACCAGAACTTTGGACACCGGAATGCCCAGGATGGCAGCCGTCTGGTCACGCACGTTAAAGTGTCCCTGGCTGCTGCACCAGATATGCAGGGAACCGTCTGAGTTCCATAGGGCAGTGGCCGCGTGGGGTTCAATATAGCCTTGATGAACCGCTTTGGTACGGAATTCCCGCTCGACCACCATGTCGGCGGCGACAAAGCCCGCTTCCAGGTTGCCGGTTTCGTAGAAGTATCGGTTGGGCACGTTGCCCGTCTTGCCGGCGTCGCCCTCCGCCAACAGGCCGCCGGGACGTACGCTAGGGTCGTTGAGGTTGGCCAGGCGATCGTGAAGCAGCGGGGCGTCGTCACGCATGGCTGCCAGAACATCGGTAACCGGCGTGAGCACTTCGTAATCGACATCAATCAGTGCCAGGGCCAGCTCAGCCTCATGGGGGCTGTCGGCAGCCACGGCGGCGATGGCGTGCCCTTTGTACAGGGCTTTCTCCGCCGCCAGGCAGTTGTTGCTTAAAAATTTGGGATTGACCATTGCGCCCTCGCCCAGGTCAATCACCCGGCCGGCCGGCTGGGGAAAGTCGGCGGACGTCACCACGGCGTGGACGCCGGGCATGGCTTGGGCTTTGCTGGCATCAATGCTCTTGATGCGCGCGTGAGCATGAGGGCTGCGCAGGATCTTGGCGTGGAGCGTCCCCGGCAGCCGCAGATCGGCGCCGTACTGGGCGCGTCCGGTGACTTTGTCGGTTCCGTCGTGGCGGATGGGCCGGCTGCCGATGACGTGGTAACCATTAACGGCGGCGGCTTGCTGCGTGGTGGTCATAATTCCTCTCCCAGTGGTATCGTATGATGTGAATGGATGATTGCAGAGAAGGTCGGTCGGCAGCGACGCAATGGCTGCAAACGCCATGCGCTGGGTCGCCCATCAGAGCCTGGTAATGATGACGCTGATCACGGTTATCACGATGCCGGCAATGATGACGCCGCCAATTCAGCAACTTCAACCAGCCTCTCGCCGACCATGTTCGCGCTCATCTCAGCGCGCATACCCTGTATTTCCTCCCGCACCCCTTCGATTCTTCGCGAGATGTCGGCAAAACGCTCGATATGGTATGCCAAGCGTTCAGTAACCTGTTCGTGGCGCCTTCCAGTCGGCTGAGACGGCTTTCGGTGCTCATAATGCGCTCCCCCAATAGCGTCGGATGGTATGGCAACGGCACAACTACGGCATATTACCACTTATCACGGCGGCTTGCTGATGGCGGTGGACGGCGTTGCGTTATGCAAACTTGCGCTATAATATCGCCGGCGCCAGCAAGTCCGGATGGACGCAAACCGGCGCTGGCGGAGGTATGACCGGACTATGAAACCACTAGACGGCATTAAGGCGCTGGACCTGACCCGAGCCCTGGCCGGCCCTTTCTGCACCCTTATGCTGGGGGACTACGGCGCTGACGTCATCAAAATCGAACGCCCCGGCAGCGGGGACGACACGCGCAAGTGGGGCCCGCCTTTCATCGGCGAAGAGTCCGCCTACTTTCTGTCGGTGAACCGCAACAAGCGCAGCCTCACGCTCAACCTGAGAGACGAAAAGGCTCAGCAGGTTTTCCTCAAACTTGCCGCCGATGCCGACGTCATCGTTGAAAACTTCACCCCTGACGTGATGGCCAACTTCAACCTGAGCTACGAAGACGTCAAAAAGGTCAACCCGGCCATTGTCTATTGCTCTATATCAGGGTTCGGCGCCACCGGGCCTTACCGCAATCGCCCGGCCTACGACCAGATCATGCAGGGGATCAGCGGGCTGATGAGCATTACCGGCGACCTGGGGGGCGATCCGCAAAAAGTCGGCATCGCCGTTACCGACATCGGCGCCGGTATGTGGGCAGCCTTCGCCGTGATGGCCGCCCTCTTCCACCGCAATTCCCGCAACGGCGGCGGCCACGGACAGCACATTGACCTGTCCATGCTGGACGCTCAGGTCGCCTGGATGACCTACCAGGCCGGCTACTATTTCGCCACCGGCGAAGCTCCGCAGCGACTGGGCGCAGCCCATCCCACCCTGGTTCCTTATCAGGCCTTTATGGGCAAAGACGGCAAGTATTTCAACGTGGCGGTTGGTTCCGACCGCCTGTGGGACCGTTTCTGCGAAGGCATCAACCGCATGGATTTGCACCAGCACCCTGATTACGCCAACAACGGCGTGCGGGTGAATAATCGCTCCCGGCTGGTTCCGCTGTTGCAGGAGTATTTCCTCACCAAAGACGCCGACGACTGGGTAGCCGACTTGCAGGCCGTCAGCGTGCCTGCCGGCCCCATCAATAACCTGGCCGACGTGTTCGGCGACAACCAGGTGCTCCACCGGGAGATGCTGCTGGAAATGGGCCATCCCACCCTGGGCAGCATCAAGCAAACCGGCCTGCCCATAAAATTCTCCGAGACTCCCGGCGCCTTGGCCTTGCCGCCGCCGCTGCTGGGCGAACACAACCACCAAATCCTGACCGGATTGGGCTACTCCGATGCCGAAATAGAACGGATGGCGTCTGATGGCGTTATCTGACTGCTGCCCTCATGTGGCGGGGATGAGAAGAAATGGATTTTGGATTGCAGGACACCGTAGCTCTGGTAGTGGATTCGCACCTGCCCATCGCCACGGCGGCAGCCGTTTCGCTGGCCAATGAGGGCGCCATCTTGTCTTTGACTGCGCCCGACAGTTACCATATGCGGCACGTTGAAATTGAGATAGCCCGACACATCCGCCAGGAACGCTTTCGCGCCGTCATCGCAGACCTGAACCGGGAACGGGACGTCCACCGTTTAGTTCGGGAAACACTGCACCGACAGAACGACGTCGGCGTGCTGGTGAACCCTTTCCAGGGGCTGCCGCCGTCTTCGGCGGTTACGCTGGCGGAGGAAAACATCGAGCCGGCCTTGGCCCGCAACTTTATGTCCGCGGTGCGGCTCACGCGCGAAATCCTGCCCCACATGAAACGGCTCGGAGAGGGGCGAATCGTCAATCTCATTCCTTGCGCAGCCATTGAGGCCGCGCCTTGCGACACGCTGTCGTCGCTGAGCATGGCGCCCCTGCTCGCCTACTTCAAAGGTTTGGCCGGCGAACTGGCTGCGTACAACATCACCGTCAACAACATCATCTACGCCGGGGTTCACTGCTCCGAGGTGAATAACGGCAATGGCCAGCGCGACCAAGCCATCCACGGGCCTAACGACCACACCGACGACAATGCTATTCCCCACGACGCGCCCGATGTTTCAGCACCGGCGAACCCCACAGGTAACGACACGAAAGCCAATGCGCTCCTGCCCCGTATGGCCAAGCCACACCAAATCGGCGACATCGTCGCAATGATTGCCTCCGCACAGGCCAGCTACCTAACCGGCGCCAACATCATCCTCGACGGCGGTAGCCGTCGCCAATACTACGCCTGAAAGTCGGCACGCAAAAACAGACTATGGACAATGCCCAAATACTGCGTGACGCCCGGTCATATCTTCAGTCCGAGGCCATGCCAGCCTGGCTCATCTACGATTACCTGGGCTGCAACCCTATACTGGCCCAGGCAGCCCCTCCCTCCGGGCACGTCACTCGCCCCGTTTTCCTGTACGTGCCAGCGAATGGCCCACCGAGCCTGCTTACTCACCACGTGGATGCAGGCAAGTTCGCTGGCGCCGGCGTGGATACCGTCGTGTACCGTAGCCGCGACACCCTGGAATCCGCTCTGCGTAATGTCCTGGCCGGCGTTTCCCAGGTGGCGATGGAATACTCCCCCCGCAACGGCTTGCCCAGGGTGTCCCGCGTGGACGCCGGCACCGTTGAACTGGTGCAGAGCATGGGCCCGCAGGTCGTATCCTCCGCCGACTTGATGCAGTATGCTACGCAGCGGTGGTCGGCAGAGCAGTTGGCCAGTCACCAACGCGCCGCCGATCGCTTGGGGCGCATCGTCAATGAGGCTTTCGTCCGCATCGGACAACGCTTGTCAGACAAGCCTACCGAGTTTGAAATCGCCGAATTTATCCGACGCCGCTTCCGCGAAGAAGGACTCATCACCACCGACGGCCCCATCGTGTCCGCCAACGCGCACTGCTCTGACCCGCACTACGAACCCGCGCCGGAAGGCAGCAGCGTCATCGCCCCGGGCGACTGGACGCTGATTGACCTGTGGGCGCGGGAGGACACTCCCGGCAGCGTCTATGCCGACATTACTTGGACCGCCTACGTGGGCGATAATCCACCCGACCTCCATCGGCAGGTGTTTGATGTCGCGATTGGCGCACGGGACGCTGCCCTGGCCTTCCTGCAAGAATCCCACGCCGTGGGCAACGTTGTGCAAGGCTGGCAGGTGGACGATGTGGCGCGCCGCTATATCACTGAGCGCAACTACGGCGACTTCTTCACGCACCGCCTGGGGCACAGCATCCACCACACCGTTCACGGCGAGGGCGTCAACCTCGACAACTTTGAGACGCACGACACCCGCCGCATCATCCCCGGCGTCGGGTTCTCCATTGAGCCGGGCATCTATCTGCCGGAGTTCGGAGTCCGCTCCGAAATCGACGCCTACATGAGCGAAGACGGCCCTTACGCTTCATCTCCGGTCCAGCGCGAGATAGTCCTCATCACCGCTCCGTAGCCGCGCCGACAAAATCCAGCTCCAGCCGGATTTTATCTTCCACGCTCAACACTATCGCTACCCTGGGCTTGTCCATCCCAAAGTCCCCGAAGGTGAACTCAACGCTGGCGAACCCCATCGCCGTCCCGTCTCCGGCGAAGTTCGCCGTTCCGTTCCAAGTTACTTCCCGAGTCTGGTCTTTCACCGTCAAATCGCCGGTGATGGTGAGCGCGATGGCGCCGCTGGCATCGGCGATTGATGCTGGCAGGCCATCAATCGCGGTGGGCACAAACACGACCTCCGGGTAGGTATCCGTCTCCAGCGTCTGGCTGCGCACGTAGCCGTCCCGCCGGTTGCTGTCGGTGCGCAGGGTGGCCGCCTGCACTGCGATGCGGCTTTCCTCGACAACCACTGCGCCATCCGCGTCAAAGACGATTTGGCCCGACACATCCGTGGTTTCGCCCGTCGCCACGAAAAACCCGGTGTTAGCCAACTCTTCCTCAACCTTATAGCGGGCAATCGTACCCTCTCCCAGCATGAAAACCGCCAACCCGCCGCCGGCCGGCGGCTCTGTCGGTTCCTCCGTGGGAGGCGGCGCCGGCGGTTCCGTTGCCATCATTGCTCCGGTAACCGCCGGCTTTGCGGTGGATGCGGTCATAGCCGTCACCGTCGGCGCGCCGGAAACGGTAGCCGGCAGCTCTGCGGTAGCCACCTCCGCAACTGCTGGGGTTGGCGTTTCGGTAGCCGCCGGCATCTCCGTCGGTTCGGCTTGCGCGCCTCCGCAAGCGATAATGAACGTAGCGGCAAGGGCCAGCGCTATAACTGTAACGGCTGGGGCAACGTAGCGGTGAAGGAACATAAAAGGTCTCCATACGAGTGAGTTTGTGATGCGCGTCTATTCTAACATCGCCCCAACCTTGACTGGCGGGTGTGATACCATAGCAATGGCAGCGCGCTATATTAGCCGTCCCTGCTTGGAGAACACCGATGACCATGCTCGCCCCAGAGCTCAATCTGCCGCCGGAACATCCCCTCAGGCAGATACTCAACGCCATCGCCGCGCATCCTGAGGTGCGCGAGCCGGTGTTGCGCATCCTGCTCACGGAAAAATTTCTGGCCTTGCCGGAGCAGGTCGACAAACTAAGTAGCCGGGTGGAAGACCTCACCGGGCAGGTGCAAGAGCTGCGGGGGGACTTTAACGATTTCCGTGAAGAAACCCGCGAACAGTTCAGCTCAATCAACCAACGGATAGACGAAAACACCCGGCGCCTGGACGAAACCAACCAACGCTTGGACGAAACCACTCGGAGACTGGACGAGAACATTCGCATAACCAGGCGACTTGAAGGCCACGTCGGGCGGCTGGTAGGCGCATCTTATGAAGATTTGTGCCGTGCAGAAATTGACTCTGTTTTGGACGAATGGCTCGATCGCCCGGTTTTAGCTGACCGGGAGCGGATAAGCGCCTTGCTCCAGGAGGCACGCTGGAACAACGAGATCAGCCGGAGCGATTACTTGGATGGCCGCAGGGCGGATATTATCGCCCGAGCATTCAACGACGAAAACCACAGCGGACCACTTGCTGTTGTAGAATCCTCAGTAACCTTCAACCGGAATGACCTGCAAAGCGCTGCCCGTCGCGCCGAAGTAATTGGCCGCGTCCTGGGCGTTGCAACCGCAGCATTCGTCGTCACCAACAACGACTGGCCGCCGGAAGTTGGCAATCTTGCTCAACAACTGGGGGTAACCATTATCCGCCACGAAGCGCCCGAGTTCACCGAAACGTAGCGTCTTTCCTCGCTACGCCAAATAGAGCAAAGGCAACTCCGTGTAATAGATTATGGCCACAGGCCAGCGCGCTCTTGACGGAGCAACCGTTCACTTCCCCGTCAAGTCGCTGACCCGCGGCGCAACCTCTTCAGCAATCAGCCGCAGGCAGTCCAGCTCCCACTGGTGGTCGTCCGGGTCCTGCGTGATGCACAGTAGATGCCCGAAACCGCCCACCTCATCGTACAGCTGCCGGATGCGTTGAGCGCACTCATCCGGGTCGCCTACGATCCAGATGTTCTCCATCATATAGTCAACCGTCAGCTCGTCGTCGCCCATGCTGGGATCAATCTTGGTTGCCTGAATCAAGCCGGATCCCAGGCGGTTGGGCAATTGGTGCTGTAGATAGTTTCGCCCTAGCACTGCGTAGGCTCGCTCCCTGGCCTCCTCGGGCGTTTCCGCGACAAACACGTCCCGGCCAATGCGCCAATCAGCGCGACTTGCCTCCCGCCCCGCCTCCGCAGCCGCGTCTTCCACCGTCGTCCAATGGTCGCCGAGGTAATGCGGCGCCAGGTTGCTGCTGCTCATCGGAATGTACCCCTCACGTCCGGCCACCCGGATGCTGCTGCTCCCGATGGACGTAGCAGCCACCCCGATGGGCGGATGCGGCTGCTGTAACGGCTTCATGTGCAGGCCGCGTTCCAGCATGGGGTCCAGCTCCGGAGCCTCAATGTCGAAAAACTCGCCGTGATACTCGAACTTCCCCTCCGATGCCCAGAGGCTTAAAACTACGTCCAGCACCTCAGCGGCTCGCCGGCGCACATCCTCTCCTTGGCTGGGGTCCAGGCCGAACAGTTGCAGGTCGGTAGGAATGGCCCGGTGCCCGATACCCCAGTACAGCCGGCCGCGCGTCAGGTGGTCCAGCATGGCGATACGGTGCGCCAACTCAATGGGGTTATGAATGGGCAACAACGTAACGCCGGTGGCCAGGCGGATGTTCTCCGTCAGGGCCGATGCCTTGGCAATCAGCAGGTCGGGGAAGGGCGCATTCTCCCAGCGTTCAGTCAGGTGCTCGCCAATCCAGGCCTCGTGAAAACCCAACCGGTCGGCTGCTTGCAATAGGGCGAGGTCTCGGTCGTAAGAATCGGCATAAGAACGGTGCGGCGGATGCAAAGGCATCATAAACAGGCCGAATTGCATGGCGATACTCCTCTTATTCTCTTCTCTTCCGGCAGTTTGAACGGCGCCAGCATAACGCAGGAGCAACGCGGCGGCAACCTGTCGCCCGTAACGTGTATAATGCATCGTAAAATTGGCCCGCTATTCATCAGGTGTTCTTCATGCCATTCTTCAACCGCAAACCCGGCATCGCTGTTATTGAGATGCACGGCGTCATCGGCGCCGCCATACGCGAGACGGATTACTCTCCCTTGCTGCAACGCGTTGAGAATAGCCGCAAAATCGGCGCGCTGGTGCTGGACATCGACTCTCCGGGAGGATCTGCCGCCGCCAGCGATGCCCTCTACGAAAACGTCCGCAGGGTAGCCGCCAAAAAACCTGTGGTGGCCTATATCCGCGGCTTGGGAGCCTCCGGCGGTTATTACATTGCCTGCGGCGGCGCAACCATTATGGCCTCCCGGGCCGCCCTGGTCGGTTCAATCGGAGTCATCTATCTGCGGCCCATCCTGCAACAGCTCTTCGGCAAGGTCGGCATCGAGTTTTCCGTGTTCAAAGGCGGACGGCTGAAGGATATGTCCGCCTTCTGGCGTATGCCCACCGACGAAGAAGCCGACAAGTTCCAGAACCTAATCAGCCAGATGTACGACCTTTTCGTCTCGGTCGTATCCGAAAGCCGCAAAATGACCGACGAGCAAACGCGTGAAATTGCCACCGGCGAGCTGTACACCGCGCCCCAGGCCCGGAATCTGGGCCTCATCGACCACACCAGCGGATTCGACGACGCCATCTCCGAGGCAATGCGGCTCAGCGGCGCCCGTCGCAAGCTCCGCCACTACCGTCCCAAGCGTTCCCTGGCCGGCCGGCTCGGCTTTCCCGGACGATCCGCCCACTCCTATCTACCCGCCCTGGAAAGCCTGGCCACTCTGGCGTCAGGCGGCATCTACTTTATCGAGCCTGGGATGATGGGTAACGCTGGAAGATGGACGTCCATCCTTCGCTCATAGCGACTATACGAAGGATGGCTAGACCCGCCCGACTCTGCCGCCGTTACTCTGCCCGGCTTGACGCCCAATCACCCATCTCTGATACGGGTGGCGGAATGCGGATGATAACACAATTGTGCGAGTGATATACTATAACTGTAGGCGTGGTCGCCTGCGTATGCGTTTAACCGGAGAATATAATGGCTACCCACGAATCAAACCGGGACTTTGAGCGTATGCAACGCTACGGACATAGGCCAAAGACATCCTATTGGGGTGCCTGCTGATGCGTGGCTGGATTTTGCCCGCAGCCAGGTTGAACTCAACCAAGTAATGGGTCAGGACTTCACTACCGCCAGCGAACGCTTGGACGCCATGGCCGAGGATATTGCGGGGGTGAAGGAGCGCCAGGATGCTATGAGGGAGCACCGTGGTGCCATGGCGGAAGACATAAAGCATATCAAAAGGTGCCAGAACATCATGTCAAACGACACCAACGTCATTCCATCCCCTTAGCCTCTTGCCACAGTGCTTCTTTCCCATCCAACGACAGCCCGGCGAACTCTTGACCCCGTTCCATCGCTAGCCTTTCCATCACGCCATAGCGGCGGCGGAACTTGGCGTTGGCTTGGCGCAGCGCATCCTCTGCTTGAATACCCGACCAGCGGGCCACGTTCACCAGCGCGAACAGCACGTCGCCGAATTCGTCCATTCGTTCTTCCGCCGTGGCGGCGGCTTTGAACTCCCTCATTTCCTCCACCAGCTTGTCCAGCGCTCCGCCGGCTTCGTCCCAGTCAAAGCCGAACCGGGCCGCCCGGTCCTGAATCAGCTGCGCCGCCGACAATGCCGGCAGGGCCGCCGGCACGCTGTCCATCGCCGACGGTTCCGGCTGGCCCGCCTGACGCCGTTCCTCCGCCTTTAACTGCTCCCAGTTCCATTCCACCTGCCGGGCATCCGACGCCCTGCCGTCGCCGAACACGTGAGGATGACGGCGTATCAGCTTGCGGTTGATGGTCGTCAGCACGTCTGCGATGTCAAAGCGGCCGGCGGCCCGGGCAATGTCAGCGTGAAAAGCCACCTGCACCAGAATGTCGCCCAGCTCTTCGGCCAACTCCCCCGGCTCTCCGCCGTCAATGGCTTCCAAGGCCTCGTAACATTCCTCCAGCAGGTTGCGCTTCAACGATTCGTGCGTCTGCTCCGCATCCCAGGGGCAGCCGCCCGGCCCGCGCAGTCGCGCCACAATCTCGATGAGCGACTGAAACTCGCCAATACGCGCTTCGGGGACAGGCAAAATACGGTTGGCATTCATAGCGCGGGCAATATACCATACGAATGCAACGCGCGCGCAAGCCTTTGCCATCCGCGCCGACGCTTAACCTATGCTACAGCAAACTACATCCTCCGATATTTCGTCGTGGTTCCTCAAAATCGCCGCCGTGCTGGCTGTTCCCGCCGCGCTGCTGTTTCTGGTGGCTGCCTCTGTGGCCTGGGCGGTGAACGACCCCGGCCTCTACCGCAACGGTTTCCAGCGTTACAACGCGGCCGCGCGCTCCGGCATCACCGAGCCCGACCTCATTGCCATCGGCTCCCAACTCCGTCGCTACTTCAACACTCGCGCCGAACCTCTGGCTGTCCGCGCTCCCATCTACGGTGTCGAGCAGGATGTGTTCAACCGGCGCGAGGTTGCCCATATGTACGACGTAAAGCGGCTGGTGCGCGGCGTCTATTGGGTTGCCATCGGCTCCGCTCTGTGGATCCTGGCTACCCTGACCACAGGCTTCGCCCTGCGCCGACGACGGTACATCGGCACGGCGACGCGCCTCGCCTTGTGGGGCGGCGGCGTAACTCTGGCGTCGGTGGCTGGCGTCGGGCTGGCGTCGGTGGCAGCCTTCGATGAACTGTTTCTCCTGTTCCACCGCCTCAGCTTCACCAACGACCTGTGGATACTCAACCCGCGCACCGATTACTTGCTGATACTGTTCCCCGGCCCATTCTGGTTCGACGCCACCATGCGCGTCGCCCTCACTTCCATCCTCGGCGCCGTGCTGCTGCTGTCCGCCGGCGGCGCCGTACTGGGCTACCAACGCTGGCAATCCCGACGCCAAACGTGAGAAAGGATGAAATCCTCTACCGCACGCCTCCGCCAATCACCCGAAAGTGATCCACCCTCTCCGCGTCGCTAAACGCTTCCTGCGCCCGGCGATACACCGGCTTGCTTCGCCGTTCTCCCGCGTCCAGCAGAATGCCGGCCACTGTCCCGCTGTGAGCTATGTTGACACCCGCCGCCTTCTGCTCCTCGGCAAATGATGCCGCCCGCCGCGCCCACTCGCCCGCATCCGGCGGATGCCCTGCCAGCGCGCTGACGGTTGCCCCCCGGCCTACCAAGCCGGCATCGCCCCGCCGGACGCCTTCGCGCACCAGCTCCAGCGCCTCAGCAGTTCGGTCTGCTATCTTCCGCCACTGCGCCGTCCGGTCAACGCGGTTGAATTCCAGCGTATCCACTACGCCACCCGGGTCGATCACGATTACTTCCATCGCCGGCGGAGGCCCCAGCGATTCAACGACGCTGCCCCGCCGATGGTCGAACAACGCTATTCCGGGGAACATCACGCCATCTGTAGGCTCCACCGATAGCGCAATGCGGGCGATGTCCTCCGGCGTAAATTCAGCGCCGGCGGCCTTGCCCAGCGCCCCCAGGGCGGCGGCAATATCCGCGCTGCTGCTGCCCATCCCTTTGCCGGGCGGTATCGGATTGGCGACCACTACATCGGCGGTCAGTCCCGGTATTCCCACGCGCGCCGTCAGCTCTCCCAACGCGATGGCCACTGCCCGGCAAGTCTTGGGCAGATGCTCAACCCCGCGCACTGCCGGCCCGTTGCCGCCGTCACCATAACTGCCGCTGCCGGCGCGCAGCGTAACCGTCGCCCTCGAAAACTGGTTGATGGGGCAGGTAACCAGAAAATCAACTCCGCCGGTCATTCCCTGCACTAGCTCGCCGCAGGTTCCGGGCGCCCGCGCCGTCGCCCTGCCGATTATGTCAGCGTACATAGCGCAAGGTTAGCACAAATCCCCTTCCCAGGCGGGAGAGGGCCAGGGTCAGGAGGGTTTGATTCGCAAGGGGATGCCCGCCGCCACCAGCGTCACCGCATCAGCGTCCGCCGCCATCGCCTGGTTCACCGTCCCCAGCAAGTCCTGAAACTGCCGCCCCAACGCCGACGTTGCCACCAATGACTGCCCCACCTCGCTGCTGACGATTACCGCGTCCGCGTCCAGCTCCCGCGCCAGCGACGCCAACCGTCGCACGGCTCCCACCACCCTGGCCTCCAATTCGCCCGCCGGCGTGCTTTCGTGCTCCAAAAGCAAGTTTGACACCCAACCGTCCAGCGAGTCCAGCAACAGAACCGGCGCGCTGGATCCAGCTGACTGTAACCCCTGCAACGCTCCCGCCGGATTCAGCGGCGCCTCCATCGTCTGCCAGTCCGCCGGACGCCGCGCCCGATGTCGTCGGATGCGTTCCGACATCTCATCGTCAACCGCCGCGCCGGTAGCCAGGTAAATCACCGCGCGGCCTCCGCTGATGTCCTCCGTCAGCCTTTCAGCGTAGGCGCTTTTGCCGGAACGGATGCCGCCGATTACCAGGTGGATGCTGCTCATAGCGCCGGCGACAATCCCGTCATTTCATACACCAAATCCATCCGCAGGCTGCTCCGCACCCAGTCGGCCAGACGGTCGTACTCCCGGTCCCGGGCCGCGTCGACCCCGACGGGCAGGGTTACACCCTTGCGCCGGGCCAGTTCGCACAGCACCGCGCGGCGTACGCCGGCGTTGTGAAACAACCCGTGAATGTATGTCCCCAGCGCCCGGCCCGACGCACTCAGCGCGCCGTCCAGAGCGTTTGTCGCCGTTACCGGAGCGTCCGCCCTGTCATTGACGGCGAAAGGCGCGATGCAGCCCTCGCCGGTGGTGCGGCCCATGTGGATCTCGTACCCTACCACCGGCTCGCCGCCCGCGCCGGACAGCAGCCCACCGGGCTTTCCTGCTTCGAGCCGCACCGTAGCCTGAACCCGGTGGGTCTCTTTGTTGCCGACAAAGGTCGTTGACAACGGTAGCAGCCCCAGCCCGTCGGCCCGTCCGATTGACGACTCTACCCCATCAGGGTCCAGCAGGGTTTGACCCAGCATCTGGTAGCCGCCGCAGATGCCGATTACCGATGCCCCCCGTTCAACAGCGTCAAGCACCGCCCGCGACAACCCTTGACGTTCCATCCATAACAGGTCGGGAATCGTCGTTTTGCTGCCCGGTAGAATCACCAGGTCGGGGCTGCCCAGCCGATCGCCGTGCTGCACGTAACGCAATGCCACGCCCGGCTCCCGGGCCAGTGGGTCAAAGTCGTCAAAGTTGGATATGTGCGGCAGCTGCGCCACCGCAACGTCCAGCACGGCGGCCGCCGGCGCTGACGGCGGCGTGATTTCCAGCGCGACGGAATCTTCCTCCGGAATATGGATGTCCCGAAAATGGTGAACCACGCCGACAACGGGCTTGCCGGTGTAGTCTTCCAGCCAGGTCAACCCATCCGTTAGCAGGGAAACGTCGCCGCGAAACTTGTTGATGAGCATACCTTTCACTGCCGCCCGTTCCGCATCGTCCAGCAGTTGCAGCGTGCCCACCAGCGACGCAAACACGCCGCCCCGGTCTATATCACCACACAGCAGCACCGGCGCGTCAGCATACAACGCCACGCGCATATTCACGATTTCCGTAGCCTTCAGGTTGATTTCGGCAGGACTGCCGGCGCCCTCAATCACCACCACGTCGTGCTCCCTGCGCAGCGCGTCCAGCGATTGCGCGACCGACTCCCACAGCGTCGCTTTCAAGTCAAAGTAATCCCGCGCCCGCGCCGAGGTCAGCGGCCGGCCCATCAGCACCACCTGCGCGTGGCTGTCTGCTTCCGGTTTCAGCAGGACGGGGTTCATCTCTGCTCGGGCTTCCACGCCGGCGGCCTCGGCCTGCACTGCCTGCGCCCGACCAATCTCCGCCCCGTCCGGCGTAACGTAGGAATTGTTGGACATATTCTGCGCCTTGAACGGCGCCACGCGCAGCCCGTCCTGCCGCAGTATTCGGCACAGCGCCGACACCAGCACGCTCTTGCCCACGTGCGACGCCGTGCCTTGCACCATCAACGTCCGACCCAACGGCGGATGCAATCTCTCATTACCGGCAACAGCCATAAAACCTCCACTGCAATAATACCCTATAAGTAACGCAAAATCCGACCAAGCACTCCCATAAAAAACGGCAGGGGCCGGCCCAAAGACCGGCCCCTGCCGGGATGGCTTGATGCAGCTGTTTGCCGCCTACCAGACCATCAGGTTCCAGCAGTTGCCGCCGGCGCTGCACGTCAGGCTGCGGCTCTTGCCGCCGAGGGCTACGTCCTCAACGTCCTCGGTTACCAGGATCCAGTAGGGTTCGCCGGCTACCAGTTCCTCCAGGGTGTTCAGGCCCGCGAACTCCGGACGAGGGTCGTAGAACAGCCACTCCTTGCTCACCCCGTCAAAGTAGAAGACGGCGCCTACGCTGTCGCCCAGCGGAGCCAGGGCTTCGGACACCGGCGTTCCGGTTCCGATGGGGCCCTCCGGGAGGATGTCCAAGTTACCGATGGCTACGGTGTTGTTGACCTCCAGCAGTACGCTGTACGTGCCGGGGTCAAGGCCGGGGATGACGATGTCTTCCACCGTTACCGCGCCGGAGCCGTCGGTGCCTGGCGTTCCCGCCGGCATTACGTCGCGACCGCCGATTTCAATCCGGCTGACGCGGGAGTGCACCGGCATCTTCTCCACCGACAGCGTGATGTCATCGCCGGGCTGACCCTCGCCGGGGTCGACCATGATGATGGAGGCCGGCACTTCGTACTCGCCCAGTCTAACCAGGTCGCTGTACTTGGCTTCAATGGCGCTGGTGGAGGGTATGGGGACGTTGCCGTCCACCTGATGCTCGATGAACCAGCGGCCGGAGCCGTCGGCGTACACGCTGTACTGCCGCATCCGGTCGCCGTCGGTCACCGTGACGGTGATGGCGTCAATGGAGTTTTCCGGGTTGTCCACGGGCCAGTTCTCGCCGGAGATGGTTACCACATCCCTCGGGCCGGCGATGGCCGGCGTGGAGCTGACGGCAGGATCGAGGATGGTGATTTCCACCTCACCTTCGTAACCCTTCTTGTCCACAACCTTGATGCTGTGCTTGCCGGGCGTCAGGGTCGGGTTGGACGTGGCGTCATCGGCCGGCCACACCGCGATGGCGGCGACGAACTGGCCTCCGCTGGACACTTCGACTTCGTCGTCGCTGTCCGTGGAATCGTCGTACACGTACAGGGGCACGTCGCCGATGGTGATTTTCTCGGCCATGATGCCGCTGCCGGCGCCGGTGGCAAAGCCGGTTCCCGTGAGCGTAATCCGCTCGTTGGGATTCACTTCACCCTTGCTGACGTTGAGCACGGCCGGCAGGATGGTCACCTTGGTGTCTTCCGACTTGGTTCCCCACTTGGCGTCGACGCGCTTGGTGCCCTTCTGCGGCGGCAGTTTGAACGTCGCCGTGGCGGAACCGTCGGAGCTGATGCTGGTGGAGCGGATGTTGTCCTTGATGACCACGCCGCCCACTTTCAGCTCCATGAAAGCTGCCCCAGCAGTGGGGAAGTCCTCGGCGAAGATGGTTACCTCATCGCCGGCTTGGCCCTCGGCGGGCGACACGCTGATGTTGGGGGTGAGTTCGAAGTCCTCAACATCCTCGCCGGAGGTGCGGGCTTCGCCGTCTTCCACGCAGATGAGGTTGTTGTTGCCGGGCTTGAAGGTGGGTACGGTGACCTCAAAGGAGATGGCTACCTTGTCGTCGCTGCCGACAGTAGCGCTGCCGGCTTCGGTTCCGGTGGGGATGATGCCCCGCTCACAGAGGTGGCGGGCGAACACTTTGTCGCTGGACGCCTTGTCCTTGCTGGCTACGGTGTAGGTCATCTCCGAGGAGTTGAGGGTGTAGTGGAAGCAGAACTCCTGCCCGGCGCCGGGGCCCATGGCTGCTTTCATCTTGTCGCAGTTGAGGGTTTCCCACCACTCGGCTACGGCGTAGCGGGCGGCTTTGCGCTGGGCTACGTAGGCGGAAGCGGAAACTCCGTTGTTGAAGCCGCTGCCGGTTACGGTCAGCTCCTCGCCACGCTCGCCGTCCGTGTCGGAGAGGGAGATTTTGGCCACCGTGCTGACGTACACCCCTTGACGCTTCTGGATAGTGCGGTTGCCGGTAGCGGTTTTGGCGCTGAGTTCCATGCCTTTTTCCATCCGCCGCTCGATGCGGCCGGGGAGGCCGTCGTCAAAGTCCAGCACGTCATAGGCGACGGTGTGGGTTCCCGCTTCGGAGGGGTTCTTGATGCCCGAACTGCCCAGGATGACCATGGTCAGGGCCTGGCCCGTGGCTACCCCGTTGGAGCCTTCGCATTCGTCCGAATCTCCGGTGCACATATCGGGGATTCGGACGGTAACGCTGACGTCGTCCTTGTCGTCGTCAAAGTAGGCGTCGGTGTCAATCTCTGGGGCTTCGGTGGCGTACACCGGGGCGCCGTTGCCGGTGGCCACGGTGGCCGGCGAGTTGGCGACGAAGTAGATGGAGCTGGCCGGGATGGAGTCGGGAACCTGGAAGTCGTCTTCCAGGAACAGCACGACGCGGGAGCCTACCCATAAGGGCATGTCTGTACTGGTCAGATTGACCGTGAGTTTGGGTGCGGCGCCGGACGTGGTGCTGTCGGACGCAATCGTGCCGTGGAAATTGCTGGCGGCAGAGTCCTGCGCCCTGTCCTTGTCGATCCGGAGGGTCACCTCCGAGAACGGGCCGGTGCCGGCCGAGTTGTTGGCCGCCACTTCGGTCTTCCACCAAAGGTTGTGGTCCGCGAGGCCGCTCTGAGTCCCGCTGTCGAATCGTAGGTTCTGTAGCTTCCATTCGGCAAGGTCGTAAAAAATGGTCAGTGCGCCGATGGTAGCGGCCGTTCCGCCGCGGTAGTTCTTGAAATAATAGGAGGTAACGGGGCTGCCCCCGTCATCTGCTGGCGGATCCCACTCCGCCCGGATGTCGGCTGCGGGCCAATTGCCGTAAGCGGTGCCGCGCGCCAGATTGTCTGCGGCGCTTAGATACCATGCCTGATGCATCTTTAGATTCCGGACTGGGCCGGGCACGGTTGCCGCCGGGGTTCCCGTTGCGGAAGTGCTCCAAGGGCCGGAGGTAGCCGCGCAGGTTACGCGCACCTGCACTTCGTAGGCTTGACCGTTGGTGAGGCCGGTAATCTGCGCCGCCCCGGAGAGGTTCCGCTGGTTGACCGTAATCGTGCCGGTAAAGGCCGTCCAGGCCCCGGAGGTTCCTTGCCGGTATTGAATGTCAAACCCGGTGTACTCCGGGCTGCCGTTGGTGGCGGTGGCGCTTTCGCCGTCGGCCGCGGCGGGTAACATGACGGCCAGGGCCGTGTTTTTAGCCGTCAGCGTGGGCGCGGCCGGCTTGGTAGTGGGGGTGGTTTGGAAGCCGGAGCCGCCATCGGCGCAGGCGCCGCCTTGGGCGCTGGCAGGGTCGGGGTCAGGTAGGGCCAGGAGGCCGAAGAGGGCCAGTGCGCCGACGACGGCGAGGGCCGTTATGGCCAAGGGCGCTGACCGCTTGAGTTTTTGCAGTTTGGGTTTCATTTGACAGAATCTCCTTGCGGGATTGTCGTTCAAGGGTTGTCGGTTCAATGGCCCTCACCACCATCGTTCACCCACTCCGACGCCCGCTTTGCTGGTATCGGAGTGGAACGGCGGAGGGCTTACCGGACGGAAACGCAACAAACCGGCATCGGCTCAAACCGAGCCGGCCGGCGCTGGGTTCCGTCAGCTGGACAGATGCTTCAACGCGCGCCTCCTTCCTTGTCTGTGGCGCGCGCTGTCTGTGGCGCGCGCTGTCTGTGGCGCGCGCTGTCTGTGGCGCGCGCTGTCTGTGGCGCGCGCTGTCTGTCTAGATTATAACATACTTCGCAATGCCGGTGTACTGCCGCAAGCACCCGCTTCCGCCCAATTTTCGCGGAGTTTAATCGTCACCCCGCCGCAAGAAACGTTATCCCCTACCTGATACGCAGCTGCAATCCCCCCACAGCGCAACCCCTATCCTGTAAATCCCAAAATCCTGTAAATCCTGATTCTGACAAACAAAGCCCCATCACCCAATCCTTGACACCGGCCCGGCGTCGTAACATAATCATCATCGTTTGATATTGCGGCGCCGGCCCCGGCGCAGAGACGGCAGGAGGTCTGTGTTGCCCAGCGAAGCCTTTACCCTAACCGATGAGCTGCGCCAACAGAGCATCGGAGTGGAAAGCGAGCCGGCCGTTATGCTCATCGAGCAGGGGCATATCGCGCGTTTTGCCGAAGCCATCGGAGACGATAACCCGGCCTACACCCTAGGAACTCCCGAAAGCGGCGGGATAGTGGCGCCGCCTACCTTTCTCCGGGCCATGCGGGGCATCCGGCCTGTTTTGCCATTTGAAGCTCCCTATACCCGCCTCCTCGATGGCGGCAGTGATTGGGAGTACTTTGAACCCGTGCGCCCCGGCGACGTCATCACCGCCGTTGGCCGCATTGAAGACATCCGCGAGCGCGCCGGCAGCATCGGGCAGATGCTCATCGCCACCATCAAAATCACCTACCGCAACCAGCGCGACGTCATCGTAGCGACCCAGACCAGCACGTCCATCCGATACTGAATAGACCGCCGCTACTGAACCGAGCCCTACGCCGCGACGTCCCCGCCAAATGTCCAGGGAGATTGCTATGGGTCAGCAGATTTATTTTGAAGACGTCAGCGAGGGAATGGAGCTGCCGGTGGAAGTGCGCAACCCCACGCCGCGCCAGCTGGTGCAGTACGCCGGCGCGTCGGGCGACTTCTACGAAATCCACTACGACAGGAACTTCGCGCAGAGCACGGGGTTGAAGGACATCATCATCCACGGCGCGCTGAAGAACGCCATGCTGGGCGCGTATGTAACCAACTGGGCCGGGCCGGCCGGCGAACTGCGCCGCCTCAGCTGCCAGTATCGCGGCATGGACTACCCCGACGAGCCTATTACCGCCAAAGGACACGTGTCCCGCGTGTACCGGGAAGGCAGCCTGAACCTGGTGGACTGCACGATTTGGCTCGAAAACCCCGCAGGCCAGCAAACCACGCCGGGCGCGGCCACCGTCGCTTTGCCCAGCCGTGGCTGACAATTCTCGCAGCGCAGAGCAGAAAGGACTCAATCACAATGCCCAATAATCTGGAAGGAAAGGTAGCCATCGTAACCGGCGCCGGCCGCGGCATCGGTCGCGGCGTCGCCAAATTGATGGCGGAAGAAGGCGCCAGCGTCGTCGTTTGCGACCTGGGCGGCAATGTTGACGGCAGCGGTCAGGACGTTTCCGTCGCCCAGCAGGTGGTCAACGAGATTGCCGAAGCCGGCGGCAAGGCGGTAGCCTGCACCGAGTCCGTGGTGGACATGGCCGGCGGCGAGAAAATCATCCAAACCGCCATCGACAACTTTGACCGCCTGGACATCGTAGTAACCTGCGCCGGTATCCTGCGCGACCGAATGGTCTTCAACATGACCGAGCAGGAATGGGACGACGTCATCGCGGTGCACCTCAAGGGCACGTTCACGGTGGTTAAGCACGCTTGCATCCTGTTCCGCCAGCAGCGTTCCGGCCGCATCATCACCTTCTCCAGCGAGTCCGGCCTCGTTGGCAACAGCGGCCAAGCCAACTATGGCGCCGCCAAGAGCGGCATCGCCGGCTTCACCAAAGTCGTCGCCAAAGACATGGGACGCTACGGTGTCACGGCCAACTCCATTGCCCCCCGGGCCGCTACTCGGATGATTGCCGCCATACCCGACTCTGCGGCTGAAATCCGCGCCCGCGGCGGCGTTGCCTCCCTCTCCGGCGATGGCACGGACGCCGGCAACATCCGCGACCTGGACCCGGACGGCATTGCGCCCTTCGTCTGCTATCTGGCTTCCGACTATGCGGCCAACATCAACGGCCAGACTTTCCTGGTCTATGGCGACACCGTCTCGCTGGTCTCCCAGCCGCGTCCCGAGCGAGCCATCTGGACCGAAACCGGGCATTGGGAAATGGACGAGATTTCGGAGCGGGCCCGCAACTACCTTACCGCCGGCATCGCCAATCCCGCGCCATCCCAACAACGCTAATCTACTCCAGCGCCATACTCGCCCACTGCCGTCATTCCCTCCGACGGGCTCCCCAAAACTGCAAGGAATCAGAACTATGCCCCTATTACAGGACAAGGTAGCAATCGTAACCGGCGCCGGCCGCGGCATCGGCCGCGGCGTCGCCAAGCTGATGGCCGAGGAAGGCGCCAGCGTCGTCGTTTGCGACTTGGGCGTCAATGTTGACGGCTCGGGCGCCGACGTATCCGTAGCCCAACAGGTAGTCAACGAAATCAAGGACGATGGCGGCAACGCCGTCGCTTGCACCGAATCCGTCGCCACCATGGCCGGCGGCGAGAAAATCGTGCAGACGGCCGTGGACAATTTCGGCAAGCTGGATATCGTCGTAACCGTGGCCGGCATCCTGCGCGACCGCATGGTTTTCAACATGAGCGAACAGGAATGGGACGACGTTATCGCCGTTCACCTCAAGGGCACGTTCACCGTGGTGAAGCACGCCAGCATCCTGTTCCGTCAGCAGCGTTCCGGCCGTATCATCACTTTCAGCAGCACTTCCGGGCTCTACGGCAACAGCGGCCAGGCCAACTACGGCGCCGCCAAAGACGGCATCGCCGGCTTCACTCGCGTTTGCGCCCGCGACTTGGGTCGCTACGGGGTAACCGCCAACTCCATCTCACCGTCGGCCAGCACCCGGATGACCACCAGCGTTCCCGACGAGGCGCGTGCCCTGCGCTCCGCTCGCGGCATCGCCGCCGGCGGCGGCCTGCGCGGCGACGCTGAAGACGTTGCCCCCATGGTAACCTGGCTGGCCTCCGATGAAGCCGCCCACGTCAACGGCCGCGTATTCCACGTAACCGGCGGGTTGGTAACCCTGCTCAACGAGCCGGAACCCGTCAAGTCCATCCGCAAACAGGGTCGTTGGACGGTTGACGAACTGGCCGCCGTATTCCCGGCAACCATCGGCATCGAGCTCTACAACCCCGCCCCGGCGCCGCCACCCACCGCCTAGCGCGCATCGCCTGACGCCGGCGGCATTCTCTCACCTCTCAACCTATCATTCCCGCGCAACCGGGAACCAACCCATCACAAGGACACCGAACCATGTTCAAGAGTTTCAGCGCATCCTACGCCGGCCATGTAGTGGACGATAACCTCGGCCTTGACGGCACTCCCGCTAACGACCGGCGGTATTCCAACGAAGAACTGGCCGGCGTCTTTGACTGGGCGCTTGACATCTCCAAACACCTGGAGGCCCACGGCTACGACGAGTTCTGGATGGCCGAGCATCACTTCCAGCCCGAGGGCTACGAGTGCATCCCCAACCTGATAATGCTGGGGTTGTACCTGGCCTGCAACACCCGGCGGCTCAAGTATGGCTGCGGCTTCAACATTACCCCGATGTGGCACCCCTTGCGCCTTGCCGAAGACTTCGCCATGGCCGATATTCTTTCCGGTGGCCGCATCATCTTCGGCGTCGGGCGCGGCTACCACTCCCGCGAAGTCGAAACCTTCGGCTCTCCCATGTTCGACGGCGACGCCAACCGGTCAATGTTCGAGGAACAGGTGGAGGTGATGGTCAAGGCCTTCAGCCAGGAGTCCTTCTCCCACCAGGGCGAGTATTATCAAATTCCCGCCAAAGTGCCCTACCGCGGCTACACGCTGGAAAAGCTGAGCCTGGTGCCGCGCCCTATGCAGAACCCGGTGGAAATCTGGCAGCCTCTGGTATCGGGCAACCCCAAGGGCGTGGACTTCATGGCCCGCATCGGCATCAAAGCCATGGTCGCCAACACCCCCGAGCCGACCCGCCACGAACGGCTGACCATGTACCAGCAGGCCGCCGCCAACCATGGCCGGGAGCTGGCGTTGGGCGAGGACATCGCCCTCGGCTACCGCTTCTTCATTGGCAAGAACCGGGAGGCGGCAATCAAAGAGGCAAAGCCCTACTTCGAAGAAGCTATGAAATTCGCTGCCCCCTTGGGCTTGATGGCGATGCAGCCGGAGCAGATTGAGGCCGTAGCCAACCCCGGCCTTCGCCGCGGCGTCCAACTGCCCACGCTGGAAGGCGCGGTGGAGAGCGGCGCCTGGCTCTGCGGCTCCCCCGACGATATTATCAACACCCTGAAAGAGGATGAGGCTCGCTACCCTGGCGTAGAGCGCGTCAACCTCGGCTCCGTTATGGGAATGCCCCGCGAGGTTTTCAAAGACCAGCTGGCCCGCTTCGCCCAGGACGTAATGCCCGCTTTCAGCGCCGGTTAGGCCGGCTCAGCTTGCTGCCAAAAGCCGAGGGGCGGGCATCAAACCCACCCCTCGGCTTTGCCGGGTTGTCTAGTTCCCGTCTGGATACTTCGGGCGAGTGTGCCAATGCCAGCTCAATGCGCCTTGCGCGCCACGCACAAACAGGAACAGCAGCAGTAGGTACGTCCCAACCCAGACTACCCCCCGAACATCAAAGTGCACTGGCTCCAGTCGGGTCAGCGCGATGATGCGGGCAGCCAGGAATACGGCGGGCAGCAGCAATCCGGCCAGCGACAGGCGGAAATTCAGCCCCAGGCCCAGCATCCCAATCAAAAACCCTTCCACTCCGTGGTAGATAATGATGCGGGCCGGAACCGGCGGGTCAGCCTCCCCGACGCTTCCGGCCTCCGGCGGTATGACGGACGCCACCAGCCACACCAGCAGCAATCCGGTGTTCCACACCCACCAGGCCAGCGCCGCCAGCCACGCCCATCGCATCCACCGTCGGGCCTGGGGAAGGCCGGGCGCGCCCAGCTTGCCCCGCCATCCCGGCGGGCGGGTATGGTCAACCACATCCGCCGGCGTGTCCGGGTTGTACTCCGGCGGTTCCTGGTTCATAGTCATTTCCGCCAGGAGCGCATGCCGGCGCGCCCCTGGCGGATGTATGCGGGCAGCTGTCCCGTTGGAGTGTCCGTGACGGCCCTAATCGTCTTCGTCCAGCAAGGGCAGCGTAGTCCAGGTTATCTCGTCCGGGTTCGCGGAGAGACCTTGCTCGCCCACCATCCGGCGCAGGTCCAGCAAGGTGGCGTTGACCTCTCCGGTAACCTTTTGCCACTCCGGTTCCGGGGGGAACCAATAGGGCGAGTTGATGCGGACTACCTGGTTCTGTGCGGCATTGTAATAGATGCCGAAGCGGGCTGCTTGCTGCTGCATTACAGGATTTCCTTCTTGAGAATCAGGCGCTCGAGGCCGTACTTCCGGCTGCCCAGAATGCCGATGATGCCGGCGCAGATGAACCAGAGGATGGTAACCTCGCCGCCGTGAGCGACAAAAGCGTTCCCGCCATCCGGGGGATTAGGGTACAGGTGCGGCCAGGGCCAGATTGGACTCAGTGCTGCGTGCACTCCGAAGTAGGCGACAATCATTGTGACCACCAGCGCGCCGGCTCCCAGCCGAGTGAAAATGCCAAACGCGATGAGCAGCGAAGCAATGACTTCAACCCATCCAGCTAGGTCAACCAGCGCGCCCAGTCCATTGGGATTGGCCCCCGCCGGAAAACCCCACAGCAAGAACGCTTTCTGGATGCCATGCAGAAACACCAGTAAAGCGAAAATCAACCTGAAAGCCAGGTAAAACTCGTCGGTGTACCGGGTCAGAAACTGCCCGAAAATGGGCTTGTCCTGCTCCCCGGATTGAGATGCGTTTGTGGCCATTACAATCTCTCCCGCAGTTGACATTTTGCGCCCGACTTTCCCGCCGGCGCTACTGCGACGATACTATATTACAGCCAGCCCCGATTAATGCTAGTGAATTACCTGCCTGATTGCGATGGTTTCGTCGCGGCTGGGCCCTGTGGAAATTATCTGCGCCGCGCAGCCGACCAGCTCTTCAATCCGGCGCACGTAAGCCAGAGCGTTGGCTGGCAGTTGTTCGGTGCGCGTTGCGCTGGCAGTAGGCTCTTGCCAGCCCGGCAGTTTCTCATACACCGGCTCGCACTCTTCCAGCAACGCCGTGCTGGCGGGAAACCGTTCCACTATCCGCCCGCCGGCGCGGTAGCCGACGCAGATTTTTACGTCCTCCATCCCGTCCAGAATGTCCAGGCGGGTCAGCACCATCCCGGTGAAACCGTTAATCTGGCAGCTGTAGCGGGCGGCTACGGCGTCAAACCAGCCTACCCGCCGGGCGCGACCGGTAGTAGTGCCATATTCGTGGGCTTTCTCGCGCAGGTCGTCGCCAGCCAGCCCCAGCATCTCCGTGGGCATCGGGCCGCTGCCTACCCTCGTGGAGTAAGCCTTGAAAACCCCCACTACTCCCTTGATCGCTTGGGGGTTAATGCCCAAGCCCGTAATGGCGCCGCCGATAGACGGAGACGACGACGTCACATATGGATATGAGCCGTGGTCAATGTCCAACAGCGTGCCTTGCGCTCCTTCCAGTAGAACGCGCTTGCCCTGCTCCAGCAGGTCCTGCACCATCTGCTCGGTGGGGCGAACCTGCTCGCGCAGCTGCTCACCCCAGGCCCGGCATTGGGCCAGCACTTCGTCCGCGTCCACCGGCTCGCCGCCATAGACGCCCTGGATGACTCGGTTTTTCATTGCTACGGCAGCGACGACCCGCTCCGGCAGGCGTTCACTGTCCAGCAGATCGCCCACCCGAATGCCGTCGCGGGATGCTTTGTCCACATAGGCCGGGCCGATCCCCTGGCCGGTGGTGCCGATAGCCGCATCGCCTCTGGCTTGCTCCTGCAATCCATCCAGCAGGATGTGATAAGGCATGATGACGTGGGCGCGGTCGCTGACAAACAGTCGGCCGGTGTCAATGCCGCGCTCCCGCAGGCCGGCGATTTCCCCCAGCAGCACGTCGGGATTCACCACCGCGCCGTTGCCGATGATGCCGGTTACGCCGGGCCAGCATATGCCGGAGGGCACCAGATGCAGCTGAAACTCTCCCTGCCCGTTGACCACCGTGTGGCCGGCGTTATTGCCGCCGGCGTAGCGCACGACGCAGTCGGACTGCCCGGCAAGGTAATCAATTACCTTACCCTTGCCCTCGTCCCCCCATTGCCCTCCTATAACGGCATAAGCCGGCATTGCGCTTTGCTCCCCAATTCTCAGAACTAACCGAAAAAGCGCCCCCGCAGACTTGGAACTGCGGCGGCCAATTCACCCGAATACGGTAATGGCAGTACGGTTGTTGGCTGATTATAGCAGAAACCGATAGCCTGCAACAAAACCCGTAGCAACCGGCGGCAAATCGCGGCAGCGGCCGAAAACGTCACAGCGCGGCGGATTGTGTTGCCGCAAGACTAATCCGCTATTGCTATGCGCCCGATCCCCTGTTATAATCCGTTATGGCCAACATCAACGTTGAATCTGCTTTGAAACCTGCCGATAGTATAGAATGAGTGCTGACCTCCTGGCAACGCAACCTGGCGAGTTTCGCTCCCGTCGCCGTCGCTTGATGGCTTCCTTGACGGGCGGCCCTACCATCGTTGCCGCCGGCCACGATTCCCCACGCAACAACGACGTCGACCATCAGTACCGGCAGCATTCCTCTTTCTGGTATCTCACCGGCTTCGACGAACCCGACGCCGTGGTAGTACTGCGCCCCGGTTCTCACACTCCTTATACGCTGTTCGTCCGTCCCTACGACCCAACCTATGAGATTTGGGTCGGTCGACGGGCCGGGGTGCGCGGCGCAGTAGGCGCCCTGGAAGCTAACGCCGCCTACCCCCTGGAGCAGCTGGACGCCCAACTGCCCAAGCTGCTCGCCGATTACGAAACCATCTACTACGCCCTGGGCAGCGATGACCGCGTTGACGGTATCATCTCCGGGTTGGTCAAGCGTCGCCGCAGCTTGGCCCAGCGCGGCGCGAAAAGCGTCCGTCGCATCGAAGACCCGACACCACAAATTGACCTGATGCGCCAGGTCAAAACCGATGCCGAGGTGGCCTTGCTCCAACGCGCCATCGACATCACCGCCCAGGGCTTCGACGCCGCCATGCGTACCGCCGCCCCCGACATCCCTGAGTACGAAGTTCAGGCCGCTCTGGAACGCCCTTTCCGGCATCTCGGTTCGCCCCGCAACGGCTATCCCTCTATCGTCGCCGGCGGAGCCAACGCTTGCATACTCCACTACGTGCGCAACAACGACACCCTCGGCAATGATGACCTTCTGCTCATCGACGCCGGCGCGGAATACGGCTACTACACCGCTGACGTAACCCGCACTTGGCCCGTTTCCGGCAAGTTCACGCCACCCCAACGTGAAATCTACGAGGTAGTCCTGGACGCCCAGCAAAAAGCCATCTCCGCCGTTAAGCCAGGCGCCGGCTTTGACTATGTGCACCAGGTGGCTACCCGCGCCCTGATAGACGGACTGCTGGCCCTCAACATCATGGAAGGCGACGCCGAGCAGATTTACAACGATGCTGCCTACCGGGATTATTATATGCACGGCACATCCCACTGGCTGGGCCTGGACGTGCACGACTGCGGCCCCTACCGCGATGACAAAGGCCCAATCCGGCTGCGCCCCGGTATGGTGCTCACCGTCGAGCCTGGCCTTTACTTCGGCCCCCAGGCCAGGCAAACTCCGGAGCCCTACCGCGACATTGGCATCCGCATCGAGGACGACGTGCTGGTTACCGAAGACGGCTGCCGCGTCCTTTCCCAAGCCATCCCCAAAGACCCGGACGAACTGGAAACCATCGTTTCCCAATCCCGGTGAAACCATGAACCATGTCGCCCAACGCCAGCCGAAGCTAGGACATATCCACCCGGAGGCGACCGTCGACATATCGCCTCCCGTTGCCGTCGCAGCGGGAGAGGAATCGCTTTATCTCTTACCCGCTGCCTTTCGCTCCATCGGAGCGGCGCCAATCAAACCTCACGGGGATTTCATTCCCCGTTATTTTTTACCCCGCGAAGCCTCTGCGCTTCGCTCTTTTTTGCCCGTCCAACAAGCCGTCGGCTCAGTTGGCCGTAACCCCGTTCGCGGTTCAGCAATCGCCAACGTCAACCGGAGGAATGCCTATCGAATGATGCACGCCGCAGCCGACCTCATCTGCCGGCTGTCGGCCTCCCCGCGCGCAGACGGTCGCGTTTGACCCGCTATCCCAGTCTCTCTAACCGACGATTCGAGGAGGATCGATGATTTCCCCTAATTTGGATGCTCTGAAAAGCGTCCCCACCCGCCTGCTGATTCTGGCGGTATTAGCGATCAGCGCCGCAATGCTGCTCGCCACCGCTTGCGGCCCGTCCGAAGAGGCTCCCCCCCCCACCAACAGCTCCGGCTCCGCCAACATTGGCGCCCCTGACCCCACGGCTCCCGGCAACGCCGACGGCCTCACCACCGACAACAGTTCCACCGGGGACCCGGGCGCGCCGACCCAGCCTGGAACCGGCAAACAGGCCAACCCCGATAAATACGCCGCGCTTTCCGGGGACATTCCCATTGACGGCTCATCCACCGTGTTCCCCATCACCGAGGCGGTAGCCGAAGAGTTCGGCGACCTCACCGGCGGCAATGTCCGCGCCGTGGTTGGCATCTCCGGCACCGGCGGCGGTTTCAAAAAGTTCTGCGCTAACGAAACCGTCATCTCCGACGCATCCCGTCCCATCAAGCAGAAAGAAGCCGACCTGTGCGCCGCAGCCGGCATCGAGTACATCGAACTGCCGGTAGCCATTGACGGCCTCTCCGTCCTGGTGAACCCGGAGAACGACTTTGTTGAGTGTCTCACGGTCGAGCAGCTCAACATGATTTGGAAGCCCGAATCCGAAGGCGTAGTCACCATGTGGAACCAGGTCAATCCGGACTGGCCCGCCGAGGAAATCAAGATGTACGCACCCGGCGTGGACTCCGGAACCTTTGACTACTTCACCGAAGCCATCAACGGCGACGGCGGGGTCTCCCGCGGCGACTTCGTAGCGTCGGAAGACGACAATGTGCTGGTGCAGGGCATATCCGGCGACAAGTACAGCCTGGGCTACTTCGGCTACGCCTACTACGTGGAGAACAAGGACAAGTTGAAGGTGGTGCCGATAGACGGAGGCAACGGCTGCATTGCGCCGACGGATGCGGCCATCAACAACGGAACGTATGCGCCGCTCAGTCGCCCGCTGTTCATCTACGTGCGTGCCGATGCGGCGCAGGAAGAACACATTGCGGAGTTCGTGCGGTACTACTTGAGCGAAAAGGGGCAGGATCTGGCCGCTTCGGTAGGTTACATACCGTTCCCGCACAAGGTGTATGACCTGGCGCTGTCCAAGTTCAACGCCGGAACGACGGGCACGGTGTTCGGCGGTGACAACGCCTTCAAAGGCCCCGTCGCCGACGGCCTCACCCGCTAGCCCGGTCTCATCGTCATTCCTGCGAAAGCCGGATCCTACAGGGGCGGGTTTGAAACCCGCCCCTGTATCATATCTACTCTGCACCACGGAACGCGATGCCTCAATCCCGTTCCAGAAACTCCCGCGCTTGCTCCATTAGCGGCTCCCGGTCGTATATGCTGAGCAGCAGAGCCGCGTTCCGCATCCAGTCCCCCTGAAAGTAACGCTCGTACAGTACCTGCCGCCCGCCGAACGAACTGCACGCTACATCCCAAGCCAACCGAAACAAGCGCACCCGTTCCCTCGCGGTAGCAGTGTCAGTGTCCAGGTAGGTATCCAGTACCTCGGCCAGCGGCCCCTCAAAGTCCCCTTCCGACGGCAGCGCCATCAGACTGCTGGAACCCAGCAGCTGGATTATCTCCGCCATCCGGGGGTACATCTTGATGAACAGGTTACGCGCCACGTTCAACGGAATCCGGTCGGGCAGCATCACCCCCCACTCATCAATGGCTGCGTTGACCTCCGCCTGCGTCAGTAGAGCTTTGGTGATTTCCAGGTTTTCCACCAGCTCCGCCAGCAGCGCCTGCACCTGCGGAATATCGCCGCTGCCCAGCGTCTTCACCATCAGGCTGGCGATGCCCGCCATGAACTCACACTTGGCAACGTTCTTGGTCACCACCTGGTGCCCGGTGTGCACGTACTGCCCGGTGGCGTTGGACATATTGTTGCACTTATGCCGGTCGCCGTACATGAACACCCGCTCCCAGGGAACCAGCACGTCGTCAAAATAGACGATGGCGTCCATCTCCTCAAAGCGAGAACCCAGCGGATGGTCAAAATGGGATTTGTCCAGGTCAAAGCTCTCCCTGCAAATGAACTTCAGCCCCGGTATCCCACACGGCACGGCAAAGGCGAAGGCGTACTTGTGCGCGTCTTCGTCCCGCGCCAGCAGATGCGAGCGTGTCGGATAAACCATTATCTCATCCGACAGCGGCCCCAGCGTCGCCAGCACTCGCGGGCCACGCACCACCAGCCCGGCGTCCGTTTCCTTCTCCACCCGCAGCGCCACGTCGGTCGTGTAGTTCATCGTCGTGGCAGATGGCGCCCGGTTCCGCTGCAAATTCACCAGCGTGTGCGTCATACAGATGTCGTTCTCCCGAGCGTACTCGTAGTAGTTAACAACGTTCTGCTTGAACTCCGGCCGCTCATCTCCAAAGAAATCTCCGGCCGCCGCCAGCGCCATGATGGTTACGTTCAGAAAATCAGGGCTGCGCCCCATCATCCCGTAACTGGCGTGCGCCCACCTGGACATCATCGCCCGCCTTCGCGCCAGATCCTCCGCCGATTTGGGCATGATAAACGACAACCCTACCGGGTCGCCGGTGCTCGGCGATAGGTACGTCATCTCGCAGCCGGCCTTGCTATCATGCTGCATATCGTACAATGCGGCAACGGAACGCGCCCCGTTGGCCAGACCCGGAAACTCCGTAACGTCGTCAATGCGCCGCCCATCCAGCCAGATTTCCCGCTCCTGCTCTTTCAATCCGGCCAGATACTCGGCCCCGGTCCTAGCGGCCATAATCAACCTCCTTCCGCCCTGTAACTGTCATTTCCGTTACCTCCTCCGCATCCGTCGTTTCCGCCCCGCCAGAGTCAGCCCTACGCCGACGGAACCCCCCGGCGTCCCTTTCCCAAGCCTGTAGTCATGCCCCCGCTCCCAGATACAGTTTCAACCAATTCAGCGCGTGCGCGTTGAAATCGGCGCAGGGGCTGTGCGTCAGCTCGGGATACACCAACAGCGATTTGTGCGCCCCGATGCGCTCGAACACCGGCATGATGGTCTCATACGGACAAGTCGTGTCCGCCATCCCGATGTTAACCAGTATCGGACACGCAATAGCGTCCGCCAGCGTCAGCGTGTCAAAGTATCGCAGCGTATCCAGCGTCGCCGGCCGTTGTTCGGGATGCTCCCGGACGTAATTCCGCAGCTCGTGGTACGGGCGCGTGTCAATGTCCACGGCTACCGGGTAGTTGCACAAGAACGGCTCTTCCGCTACCGCCGCGGCCAGCCGATGGTCCAGCGCCGCCGTAGCCAGCGTAAAACCGCCGCCCTGGCTGCGGCTCCACATCCCGATGCGCTTGCTGTCCACCTCCTCCCGTTCCGCCAGAAAATCCACGCCCCGCACGCAGTCCATATACCCGGCCCGATAATAGTACGTATCCTTGTCGGTTACGTTGTAGGTCAGCTTGGTTGCCCCCTCCGGCAAACCTCCCTCTGCGATGCTCTCCCCCTGTGCCCTCGGAAAGAGCGTAAAGACGGCAAACCCCTGCATTGCCACGTGATAGGGTATCTCTTTAGCTCCGCCATAGCCGGGCGCCGCCAGCATCGCCGGGAACCTCCCCGACGGCGGCCTGTGACGCGGCGCAGTGTAAAATCCCCGCAGTCGCTGGCCTCCGTAGCTGTTGAGCGCAACGCTCCATGTTTCGTACTCCCGTCCGCTGCGCTCCGGACATTCCGTAAGCGCGGCGTCAACCGGCGTTTCGTTCAGAATCGCGCGGGTCGCGCTCCAAAATTCTCTGACATCCTGGTCCATCTCAGACCTCCCATTGCTGTGCTTCGCAACCGATCCGTCATCCTCGCGAAAGCGATAAGCCCGAATGCGTAAATCCGGTCAATTTCCCAATCGGAGCGCCCGCTGGATATTACCATGCTCACCGCCATCCACCTCGCCAGCGGGGTCCATAAACTCATAACCGTATCGTGCCACCAGAAACGGCACATACTCATTCACCAGCCCAATCACCTGCGGACTGATGTACGACGGATTCTTCTGAAAACCGGCAATTGACGCCACGTAATCCATCAGCCGGGGCGCAAAATCGTCGTATCCCGGCAGCCCTAGCGCATCGTAAATCCGGCTCACCTGTCCTACCTTATCCTGCTCCAGCTCTTCGTATCGTAGCTCCACCAGTCGCCCCTCCGGTATCAGCTCCCGCTGCTCCAAGTAGGTTTCCGCGATGCGCCGGTAGATCTTCACGTGGCGCAGCAGCAGTTCGTCAAAGTCCACGCTTTGCAACGTGTGCCAGCCGTTCATCAGCCCTAGCAGCTGCGCGTACGAGCGCAGCGTATCATAGGGATTCCTTTGCAGGTACGCGAACCGGGCCGAGGGAAACAGCTCCAGCAGCGCGGCAATCCGGCCCGTGTTGGAAGGCGATTTCAAGACCAGTCGCTTCCCATCCATGTATAAGCTGGCCGCCTTCAGCAGCTTGACGTATTCTGCCCGCCACCGCTCCCGCTGCCTGCTCCCCAGCCCATCGCCCTGAAAAAGATACTCCAGCGTTTCGTCCGCTGTGCGCGGAAAGTTCAGCGACACATACGGGCTGAGGCCGGAGGAGCACATCAGCGCAATTTCCTCCTCTTGCGGCATCGCCAAATCCACCGGAATGTTGTCCACTCCCCGGTTAGCCGGCAGCCTCGACTCTATCATCCCGCGCACCCTCCGCTGCCCGGCCAGAAACGCATCGGGCAGCGCCGCTTGGTACGTATTCACAAAGCCCCACTGTGGATCCATCGCCAGCAGGTTATGCAGCAGCGTAGTGCCGGAACGCCAGAACCCCAGCAGGAATATCGGCTCCGGGTGTATCTCCGCCTCGCGTATGCGCCGCCCGTAGGCCACGCTCTGCCAGACCCGCAGCGGCGCAAATATGGCGTCGGCCGCCAATATCCCCAAGTAGCGGAGGATAAACCGCCGGTCAACGCCGTAACGCAGCCCCAGACGCAAAGCCAGCCCCACTCGTCCAGTAGCCATAAAACTGTTGAACCCGGTGCTGAAGCCGGGTTTATCGCTCGCCCTCGCCGCCGGGTTGTAGCCCCGACTGCCGGCCCGCGTGCTGCCTGTGGTCATGTTCGTATTCATTCCGGCTGAAAGACTGTCCCGCATTATAGCGCGCCCGTTGTGTTGCGTCGGTGTAAAATCCCCCGGCGCGGCCCGTCCCCGTCCGCCGTCCATAAGAGAGGTTTGCTTTGGCAGTTTCCGCCCGTCGCCCGGCCGCGCCCCGTCGCCCGCTTTCTCCCATGATGGAGGTTCTCCGCAACCCCCGCTTCCGGGCTATCTGGTACGTCGTCAACGTCGCCGAGATAACCCGCTGGATGGAGCTCCTCGTCACCAGCGTTCTCGTCTACTCCCTCACCGATTCCTCCCTCATGCTCGGCCTGGTCCTGGCCTTTGAGAACATTCCCCGTCCCCTCTTCTCCCCCTTCACCGGCATTATCGCCGACCGATTCGACCGCAAAAAAATCTGGCTGTCCGCCCTGGCCATCAAACTCGGAGCCGGCATCGCCCTGTTTCTGCTGCTGCTCTTCGGTTACATCGCAGCCTGGCACGTGTTCTTCGCCATGCTGTTGCAGGGCGTCAGCCGCGCCTTGGAAGACCCGGCCCGTCGCACCGCCGTCTTTGACATTGTAGGCGAGCGCAGGGTAGTCAACGCTCTCTCTATCGACTCAATCAGCATGACCATGGGGCGGATGCTCGGGCCCTTTGTTGGCGGCTTCCTAGTCGAGCACGTCGGCTACTACTGGCCCCACTACGCCGGCTACGTCTGGGCTTACGCTCTTGTCGTGTCCCTGCACTCCATCGCTATTCTGCTGGCCTTGCGCGTTCGCATCCCCCGCGTCGCCCGCGAGTGGCGCGTCGAACCCATCTGGAACAGCCTCGGCGACGTTGTCCGTGCCGCCCTGGGCCAGCGGCAGCTGGTCGGAATGCTCTTCATCACCATAATGATTAACGCCATGGCCTTTCCTGCCCGCCAATTCGTCCCCGCCGTCGGCCGCGACTACTTGAATGTCGGTGAAACCCTCGTTGGAATCCTGGCGGCCTCCGAAGCCATCGGCCAACTGGTTATGGCCGGCGCCCTGGCCTCCGTTGGCCGGATGCGTTATCACGGACGGTTCTTCGCCGCCGGCGCCTTCACCGTAATGGTAACCTCGGCCATTTTCGCCTGGCTGCCCTGGTATCCCGCCACTTTTGCCCTCTTGGTCGTCAGCGGCGTCGGCCTGTCCTGCTTCGGCACTATGCAAAGCGCCATCACCATGCGCTCCTCCCCTCCGGAAATGCGCGGACGCATGGTCGGCCTGATGAGCCTGTGCATTGGCATCGGCACTCCGCCCGGCGTCCTCCTGATGGGCTGGTTAGGCGACACTGCCCTCGGCGTCCGCTGGTCCATCACGCTGAACGCCCTTGCCTGCATTGCCATTTCTCTCCCTGCTCTGTTCCTCACCCCGTTAATCACCCGTCCGTCGCCGCTTCCCCCCGGCTCCCGCCCCCCATCCCCCAACCGCGCGCCCACGCGGGGATAGCCTGCACATCTAGGCGGAACCCAAGTCATGGCCACCCGGCGTCGCGCTCACGCGGGGATAGCCTGGATCCCGGCATTTGTCCGGTTGCTGCTGATCCCCCAATCATTGTAACCCCACTGCCACATAACGACGCCTTGCCCCTACCACACGCTACCCCTAGCCGAAAATCCACAGTCAGCCCACAACTCCAATCACCCAAACCACAGTTTAGACAACGGCCGCCCACCCCCGGCACCGGCTTTCTGGCGAAAGGCGGAACACCATCTCCCAATCTCACGAACCGCGGCCGTAATCCCTCAATCCTGAAAATCCCAAAATCCCGATCCTGACAAAATGATGACATCCGCCGTTTGCAAAACCGTACCATCGTGCTATAATATCCATTGTCAGGCGCCCGGCGCGCCCCAAGGAGCAAAGCGCTACTCCCCAAGGCCGCTGCCGTCCCCGCTGGTGCACCGGCTAGGACACCGCCCGACATCACAACCTAACTAGGAGGCTAAAAACAGGAGTTCAACGGGGTTCAGGATAACACGGTCTAAACCGCCGCAACTAGTACATTGCGGCACGTCGGATCCATTGCACCACTGTGGTGCGCCGGAGGTCGGTCACATTACCCGGCTGGCGCACTCAGCACGGCGGGAGTCACCACCGCTGCGCGAGGACGGGTACTGCGCAAGCAGCCGTTAGCACGCGCAAGACTAGGACGTAAATAGCAAGCCACGCTCTCAGGCCGTAGCGCCGACATCCTGAACCCCAGGAACCCAACCAACTAACCAACCACCAAAACCTAACCGACCAACCAAAGGAGAAACAACCGTGAACCAACCCTCCCGTCTCAGCCGCCCTCCACCTCCCACGTTTTCGCCCGCCTTCATCCCCAACCTCCCCCATCATTCCCGGCCAGCGAGAAAACCGGCCCCACTTGCCAGGCACGCCGCGGATACGTAGCTGCCCCGCTAGCCAGCACGATTGCATCGTGTCTGATAATATCTGGAGCCGGCAGGTTGAGGGCAGAAAAACAAGGTAAGATTGCCGGAGATACGATGCGGGAAACGCCAAAACCATACACGTACCGATTTTGGGGAAAATCCGACCGGAGCGACCCCAGTCGCATCCACCTGCTAGAGCACCACCTGGCGGATGTTGGAGCGTGTCTCGAAGCGCTGTTGGAACAGCCGATTATACGGCGGCGGCTGGCGCATACCGCCGGGCAGGACGATATTGGCGCCACTACTGTGGCGCGTCTGTGCGTTTTCGCAGCCCTGCACGACATCGGCAAGGTGAACGTTGGGTTCCAGACGCAAATCTGGCGCAATGAAGACTTCCCGCCGGGCGAACGCCGGCCTGAACGCGCCGGCCACACTCTGGACTTGACGCCCGTGTTGCAAGATAACGACGGTGAAACCGCCGACTGGTTCTTTGACGCCCTGAAATGGCAGGACGACCTTCTGACTTGGGACGACTGCGGAGGAGAAGCAGTCTGCGGGCTGCTGGTGGCGTCCCTGTCGCATCACGGGCGACCCTTGCAGCTTGAGGGCCGGCGGGCCAAACACCCACAGCTATGGAGGCGATTTGGGGAACTGAACCCACAGGAGTGCGTGACCCGTATCGGACGGTTGATACGCCGGTGGTTTCCCGCAGCGTTTGCGGATAACGGCCCGCCGCTGCCGTCGGCTCCTGCCTTCCAGCATCAGTTTCTGGGACTATGCAACCTGGCGGATTGGATCGGCTCCAACGAGGTCTGGTTTAAGTACGTTGGAGATCCTCAGGACGATTACATATGTACTGCCCGCCAGCAAGCTCGCGCTGCCATTCGCGCCGTCGGCCTGGACCTCGCCGGCCAGCGGCAGCGCATTGCGCGCCCCGGCGCGCCGGACATAACCGGACTGTTCCCGCATATCGGGCAGGCCAACTCCATCCAACTTAAAGCCAGCTCCACGCCGCTCGACGACCGCCTGGTCATTATAGAATCGGAGACCGGCTCCGGCAAAACGGAGGCCGCGCTGTGGCGGTTTGCGCGAATGTACGAGGCGGGGCTGGTGGATGGCATGTACTTCGCGCTGCCGACCCGGGCCGCCGCAAAGCAGATTTTCGACCGGGTGCGAGAATTCGCCGGGCGTCTGTTCCAGGACGGCGCGGGGCCGGAGCCGGTTCTGGCGGTGCCGGGGTATCTGCGGGCCGGCGAGTCCTCGGGACAGCGTCTGCATAACTACGAAGTGTGGTGGGATGACCACGCCAGCGACGGGCGGCGGTGGGCCGCTGAAAGCCCCAAGCGCTTTCTCACAGCTCAAATTGCCGTAGGCACGGTGGATCAGGCGATGCTGGGGGCGCTAAAGGTCAAGAACGCCCACCTCAGGGCAGCCGGCCTGTCGCGCAACCTGCTGGTAGTGGACGAAGTTCACGCCTCGGACGCCTACATGAGTGAGGTTCTTGCCGCCGTGCTGGAAGCGCACATCGGCGCCGGCGGGTACGCCCTCCTGATGTCCGCGACGCTGGGGGCGACGGCTAGGTGTCGTTGGAGGCGCAGCAGCGGAGGCAGCGCAGACGATGTGCCTCCCTTGGCCGAGGCGATAGATGCGCCTTATCCGGCGGTAACCTCGGAGCTGGGTATGGTCGGCGCCGGAGAAAATAACCGCAGCAAGAACGTGAGCATTCGGGCGGCGCCGGAGATGCGGGAGTACGACGCGGTGGCGGCGCTGGCGCTGGCGGCGGCGCGGGCCGGAGCGAAAGTGCTGGTGGTTCGGAACACAGTCGGTTATGCCATCCGCACGCAGCAGACAATAGAAGAACGGGCCGGCCCCGGAGACGCCGGGCTGCTGTTCTCCGTCAACGGCTTTCATACGCTGCATCACGGGAGGTTTGCCGCCGAAGACCGGGAGCCGATGGACGCGGAAATAGAACTGCGTCTAGGCAAGGCGGGGCGCAGCTCCGGCGGCCTCGCGGTAGTGGGTACCCAGACGCTGGAGCAGTCTCTGGACATCGACGCCGACCTGCTGATTACCGACCTGTGCCCGGCCGACGTGCTGCTGCAACGCATTGGCCGGTTGCACCGGCGCCGGGAGAACGACGACTACCGGCCATCGGGCTACGACAAGCCGACCTGCATCGTGCTGACGCCGGGGGACGACCTTTCGCCGCTGCTGGCGAGAGGGGGCGGCCAGAACGCCAACGGCCTGGGCCCCTACGGCGGAGTGTACCGGAACCTGCACATCCTGGAGGCTACGCGGCGGCTGATTAAAGAACATCCCCAATGGCGGATACCCGAGATGAACCGGGAATTGGTAGAGCGGGCCATGCACCCGGAAACCCTCGCGCAAATCACCGCCCAGCTGGGCGACGCTTGGCAGGAGCACGCCATCAGCACGGCGGGCGCCCTCATCGCCGACGTACAGGCGGCGCGGGGCCACGTAGCGCAGCGGAACAAATCCTTCTTTACCGACAACCAGGAAGTCTGCTTTCCCAGCGACGAGGAGCGGATACGCACCCGGCTGGGCGACGACCGGGTGGAAATAGCCCTCAGCCCCGCGCCGGATAGCCCCTTCGACCCAACGCGCACGATAGACCGGCTGGCGTTAACTACGCGATGGCTGGCCGGCACAGAAACGCCGGATGCGGTAGAACCAAGTGCAACCGACGACGGAGGGTTCGAGTTTAGCGTGGGCAAACGGCAGTTTCGCTACGACCGGCGAGGGTTGCGCGCGCTGTAATTACCGCCCCGGCGCAAGAGTTGACAGCGCTGGCATCTGATGTTACACAGAACCCAAGTGCGCCAAATGCGGGATCCCAAAAGGAGCCCTTGACAATGCTCAACATTCTAACAGAACCCCTAATCAGGGTTGCCACGGCTAGCGAGACGCGCTTATCGACTCTTCCAGAGGTGTACGCGGCGCTGATAGCGGACGCAGTAGAGACATTTCCCGCTTTGCGTCCGCACCAGCGGCACGCTTGGCACGCTTTCCTGGTACAGCTTGGCGCCATGGCTATGCAAAAAGCCGGCACGGAATCCCCTCCGGCAGACGCTGCGGAATGGGCCGAGCTGATAAGAGGGCTAACGCCGGACTGGCCCGACGACGAGCCGTGGCACATGGTAGTGGAAGACATCACACGGCCAGCGTTTATGCAGCCGCCGGCAACCTCCCCGGGCAAGGAGACAGAATATAAGAACACCCTAGTGACTGCGGATGAGCTGGATATGCTGGTTACGTCCAAGTGCCATGACCTGAAATCGTCAGTAGCGTCGCAAGGCAGCATTGACGACTGGCTCTTTGCGTTAGTCACTCTGCAAACCATGGAAGGATATGGTGGTGCTGGCAACCACGGCATATCCCGGATGAACGGCGGGTTGGGCAGCCGTCCGGCGTTCAGTTTGGCGCCGCCAGGTGGAATCGGCGCCCATGTCCGTCGGGACATTTCGGCTCTGCTGACGATTTATCCGGCCGGCAGAGAGAAGCATAACTTGTTGTGGGTACTGCCGTGGGATGGCGCCAGACTCGAAGGGCTGTTGTTAAACGATCTGGCCCCGTACTACATTGAGGTTTGCCGGCGCGTCCGACTGCGTAGCGGCGAGAACGGTCAGCTGCACGGAATCAAAGCTAGTTCCAAAGCAGCGCGGATTGAGGGCAAAGAACTCAAAGGGCGCACCGGCGACCCGTGGACGCCATTCAATCCAAATCGGGATGGGCTGCCGCTCACTTTGGCGAATGGTGGTTTCACTTATAAGCGCGTCAACGAGTATTTGTTCGATTGGCAGCTGCCCGACCTGCTTAAGCCTACGCCAGATGAGCTGCGTTCAGGCGAAACCATGCAACTGGTAGCGCGCGGGATGGTGCGAGGGCAGGGTAAAACGGAAGGCTACTACGAGCGGAGAGTTCCAATACGGAGTAAAGCCAAGACCGCTATGCTGCGCCGCAACGGCAGCGACAGCGCAGAGGATTTGGGGACAATCGCGCAGGAACGGATTAACCAAGTCGGCATTGTCCAGAGAATTCTGCGCCATGCTGTCGCCACGTTCATCGCACGGGGTGAGGCCGGTGACGCAAACGCCGAGCAGCGTTCTCTGGCAAATCCATGGGCGAACAAATTGGACGTAATTGTTGATGCCGACTTTTTTGACGCCTTGCAGGACGAATTCGAACACGACGACCGTATTGAGCGTGAGCGCGTCCGCAAAACATGGCTGATGAACGGTAAAGACGGCATAGTTGACCACGCCCGCAGCATTCTGTCCGAAGCGACGGATTCGCTGCCCTGCCCGGCTATCCACCGTTACCGCGCCCGCGAGAATGCAAGCGGGCTTTTTGAAGGCCGGCTGCGCGGAAGTAGCGGCCTGCCGTTCCTGTTCGCTGATAACCAGGAGGGTAACCTATGACCACCTCCGAAACCACTGAAACCACATCCGCGCCGGCAGCGGAATCAACCGGCCGCTCATGGGGCGACATTGCATTTCGTCTCGCCCGCGAGTTGGCAGCCATGCCTGACCGCGACCGTGGTGGACTGGCCGGCCTGCGGCGCATGGATCCCGATGAACCGGACACGGCATCTTTCTGGCGGCTGATGGCCGGCGAGGAATTGCTGGGCAACCCTGACATCGAGCGCAAGTGGGGGCTGATTCTGCACGGCATGGCGCTCATGACGCGCACCGCCGGCGGCAATGGCATAGCCGGCCGTTCAGCGCATAGCGGGAGTATGTCGGTGGGCCGGGCGCTGTACCTGGGCGACAGCTCCAACAGGGGAGAGGCTGGATACTACAGCGAGAGCCGGCTGAACCGCCTCCTGACTGCTCGGGGCGATATGCTTCGCGTTCTGCTGGCGCGGATGTTCCGTATGATGGCCGCCGCGGACGTATCTTTCGACTGGGGCGAGATGGCGGCGTACATCCTGAACGAAGGATACGATGACGAACGGGCCGAAGCAGGGCGGCGTCGCATCGCCCGCGATTACTACCGCGCGGCTCGGCGCAGCAAACAACAGAGTGAACAGCAGTCGAATGACTAAGACAGGGAGCAGCCTAATGACAACCCCCAGATTTTTGCAGATACACACATTGCATTCGTACCCGGCGGCTTTGCTGAACCGGGATGATTCCGGCTTGGCTAAGCGAATGCCCTTCGGAGGCGCAGTGCGTACCCGCATCTCGTCGCAGTGTCTGAAACGGCACTGGCGAACGGCCCGGGATGAATTCGCCATCCACAACATCGCCGGAGCGACAAAGGCGCTGCGGTCGCGGAACATCGTGGAGCGCGAGGTGATGGAGCCTCTACGCGCTGCCGGCAACGCCGGCGAAGAAGTGCTGCGAGCAGTTGAAAACGCTTTCAACATCGGCGTGTATGGAAATAGCGGTACGACTGAAAGCGGGCGCCAGCCGCTGCTGCTGGGCCTCCCGGAAGCGGAGCATCTGCGGGACCGCGCCGCGGCCATCTGCGCCGAGCATCCCTCAGATGCCGACGCCGCCGGCAAGGCGGCCACCGAATTGTTCAACGCCCGGCGCGGCGAAGGCCGCAACTTCAAGTCTCTGCTGGATGGGGCGAAACTGCCGGCCGGACTGGAGGGCGCGCTGTTCGGGCGCATGGTCACTTCCGACCCCGGCGCCAATATCGATGCCGCCATCCACGTCGCCCACGCCTTCACCGTACATCGGGAAGAAAGTGAAAGCGACTACTTCTCCGTGGTCGACGACCTGCAACGGGAAGATGAGGACGCTGGAGCCGCTCACATCGGAGACATGGAGCTGACGGCAGGACTGTTCTACGGGTACGTAGTGACGGACGTGCCAGGATTGGTGTCCAACTTGGAAGGCTGCCCGGCGGAAGACTGGCAGGACGCAGACCGGGAGCTGGCCGCCAAGGTAACGGAGCATCTGGCCCATCTCATTGCCACCGTGTCGCCGGGGGCAAAGCTGGGTTCAACCGCGCCTTATGCTTACGCCGACCTCATGCTGATTGAGGCGGGCAGCCGCCAGCCGCGCAGCCTGGCCAACGCCTATCGCAACCCGTCTCGGGCCCAGGTTGCGGATGCCGCCGCCGCAATGTCAGAGCATCTTGCCAATCTGGACGCCGCTTACGGCGGCAAGGAAGCGCGGCGGGTGATGTCGGTGACCGGCTGCGACATCGCCAACGCGGAACGGCTGTGCCTGGACGACCTGGCCACATGGGCGGCGGATGCGGTTCGTAACGGCGCGGTGTAGTCTCCATGCGGCATCTGATACTGAACCTGGAAAGTCCCCTGCTGGCTTTCGGAGGCGAAACCATCGACAACTACGGCGTCATCCGTCCCTTCCCCGCCATGTCTATGCTGACCGGCCTGTTCGCCAATGCGCTGGGTTGGCGGCGCGTGGAACGGGAGCGACACCAGGACTTGCAGGATCGCTTGGTCTTCGCCGCCCGGATTGACCGCGAACCGGCCGGCGGCGTACGTATGACGGATTTTCAGTCAGCCGCCATTACCAATACCGACCGGGGTTGGACCACCCGAGGCGCGCCTGAAGGCCGGGGCGGGGGGCAATACACCAATTGGCTACGCTACCGCGATTACTACGCCGATATGCGGGTCTCAGTGGCCTTGCGACTGGAACCGGCGGATGATGCGCCGGTACTGGACGAGCTGGCGGCGGCCATCCAGGAGCCCCGACGTCCGCTGTTCATCGGCCGCAAGCCGTGTCTGCCGTCCGCGCCGATGTTCGCCGGGTTTGCCGAAGGCGACACGGCGTTGGCGGCGCTGCTGAACACGCCCCTGCCCAGATGCGCCGCCGTTGGGGACGGCATACGAATGCAATGGCCTCAGGAAGAAGCGGCTGCCGGCGTCAAAAGCGACCGCCCTTATCCGCATCTGCTTACCGACCAGCGCAACTGGGTTTCCGGGCTGCACGGCGGCGGTCGGTGGATGTTTGAGGGAAAGATTGACCGCGAAGAGTTCGCCCCAAGCAAGGAAGAGCCAAATGAATAACCAAGCCCCGTTGCAGATGATACGCGCTGAAATCAGCGTGCGCCATTTCCAGCGCTGGATGGGAATGCGCCGGCTGCAAGACCCCGACCACGCTATGCACTGTCTGCTGGTTGAATCTCTTGGCAAAGACCTGGCGCCCAAGCCCTTCCGATTGATGACCTCCCAGGGTGTTTCCAGAGGCTGTTTGTACGGTTACACCCGCGCCGACGCCGATGCGCTGCGGGAAGCTGCTGACATTTTCGCCTGCCCATTGCAGGCCGCCGTCATGCCAGCCAATCGTATCGAGAGCAAACCGATGCCGACCGAATGGAAGTCCGACTTGAAGCTGGGCTTTGAAGTCAGGATTCGGCCTGTAGTTCGCGCCACCAAAAACGCCGCTTCCAGGCCGGGGAAGGAGCGCGACGCCTTCCAACTGGAGGCGGAACGGTATGAGATAGGGGAAATGCCCCGCAGCCGCGAGCAGGTCTATCAAGAATGGCTGGCCCGCCAATTTGACGCTCGCGGCGGAGCCACTCTGAAGTCGGCTACGCTGCAGTCGTTTCAGCGCACCCGCGCCATCCGCAGACGGGGCGTCCGGCACAGCGAAGGGCCGGACGCGCTGGTGCGGGGCAACCTCGTCGTTACCGATGGCCACGCCTTCTCCAAATTGCTGGCCAACGGTTTGGGTCGTCATCGCGCCTACGGGTACGGAATGCTGCTGCTCCGACCTGCCTAATGCTCCGCCAAGCATTAGAGCGCTAGGCGGTCGGCGGCTACCTGGGTCAGCGCAGATTAAAAACTGAATAACCCCTGCCGCGGCAAATATCGCGCGAGGAGTTGAGATGCTGAGAGGAAGGTTAGGACTGGAAACGGCGCGGATACCCCACGCCGACCGTCACGGGCTGCTTTGGTTGTCCCGCGGCGCTCTGACGGTACGGGATGGTACGCTCCGTTTTGAACGGCAGGCCGGGCCGGACGCCGCCAGCCCGCTGGCGGCCGGCGAATACGGTATTCCCTTTCAGAGCCTTTCCATGATCCTGTTGGGCCCCGGTTCTACGGTAAGCCACGATGCCCTGCGGCTGATGGCGCGACACGGCACCGGATTAGTGGCCGTCGGAGAGGATGGCGTGCGGTGCTATACGGCGCCGCCCTTGATGCCGGACACCTCAGACATCGCGCGGCGGCAGATGCGGGCCTGGGGCGACCCGGAGGGTAGCCGAATCACGATTGCCCGGAAAATGTATGCCCTGCGTCTGGGCGAAGTGCTGCCCCATATGGACATCACCGCATTGCGCGGCATCGAAGGCGCGCGGATGAAACGCACCTATCAGAACTTGTCGCGGCAGTATGGCATAGAGTGGCGGGGGCGGCGCTATGACCGGGCCAACCCCATGGCGGCAGACATTCCGAATCAAGCCATCAACCACGCTTCAGTTGCGGTTACGGCAGCGGCGGTAATTGCAGTGACATCGCTGGGGGCAATCCCGCAGCTCGGGTTCATCCACGAGCACAGCGGCGAAGCGTTTGCCCTGGACATTGCAGACCTCTTCCGGGATACGGTCCTGCTGCCGGCGGCGTTCAAATCGGCGGCCGAGGTCGCCGGAAATAACCGACTGGATATAGAAAGGCACACCAGGCGAACCACGGGCGATCTGCTACGGACGGAGCGGGTTATTTCCAAGATGATCGACCGCATCAAAACCCTGTTTCAGGACGTGCCGCCACTGGAGAGCAAGCCGGCGCCGAGAAGCGTTGATGATGTGAGTCTGCTGGAAGATTGGCTGGACGAGAGCTCCTCAGAGGGATAGCGCTGATGACGGTGGTCGTGACAGTGAACGTAGAAGGGCGGTATCGGGGGTTTCTGGCATCGGTGATGCTGGAGATAGCCCCGGGGGTGTACACGTCTCCGGATCTGACCAGCGGCATCAGAGAACGTATCTGGGATGTGCTGGCGCGTTGGCACGGCGAGTTGGGCAACGGCTCAATCGTGATGACTTGGAGAGATCCGTCGGCGCCGGGACAGCAGAGCATCAGAAGTTTGGGAGAACCGCCCAAGGAAGTTATAGACGCTGACGGCGTGTACTTGGTAAGATACGGTCAGTCCCGTCCCCGAGGCGAATGATATAAAATACAAAGTATCAATTCGCCAAGAGGTTCCCCCGCACACGCGGGGATAGACCTCCCGGGCCGTCGGCGTGGAGTCCAGGGATGCCGGTTCCCCCGCACACGCGGGGATAGACCCGGGACATCCATCCGCCTGGTGAACCCCAGGGGGGTTCCCCCGCACACGCGGGGATAGACCGACTTCAGCACGGCCGGCAGGACTATCCCCGTCGGTTCCCCCGCACACGCGGGGATAGACCCATGTCCCGCCCCGGGGTGTCTCCCCGGCGGGCGGTTCCCCCGCACACGCGGGGATAGACCCCGCTGTTGACGGCCAACCGCAGCAGCGCTGGGGGTTCCCCCGCACACGCGGGGATAGACCATTCAGAACACGGGACCGGGCGTCGTTCGCTTGGGTTCCCCCGCACACGCGGGGATAGACCTCACCAGCAGGAAATAGTCAATCTCGATGTCAAGGTTCCCCCGCACACGCGGGGATAGACCCGACTTCAGCACGGCCGGCAGGACTATCCCCGTGGTTCCCCCGCACACGCGGGGATAGACCCGGGGTAGACCTCCTCGAGGCGCAGCTCGTTGGGGTTCCCCCGCACACGCGGGGATAGACCCGACGTTCCCATCATCGGGCGGCGGACGGTAGGGGTTCCCCCGCACACGCGGGGATAGACCATACACATTTGCCGTAACCCGCATCAAAGATAGGGTTCCCCCGCACACGCGGGGATAGACCCGCCAGTGGAGTACCACGGGGTGGACGTATTGCGGTTCCCCCGCACACGCGGGGATAGACCGGGCAAAATTTTTGACGATGACTTGTTTTTCCCGGTTCCCCCGCACACGCGGGGATAGACCGCTTGGCCAGGGATGCGGCGCCGGCGCCGTCGGGGTTCCCCCGCACACGCGGGGATAGACCGCACCACCATCGCGCCCCAGGTCTCGTGGTACAGGTTCCCCCGCACACGCGGGGATAGACCCCGATGGGCGCCGTCGGCAGGAACCCGATGGAAGGTTCCCCCGCACACGCGGGGATAGACCTTGAAGTCCGACGGGATGTTGCCGCCAGCGAAGGGTTCCCCCGCACACGCGGGGATAGACCGATTAAAATCATCGAGATGAACCCGTCATAGGAGGTTCCCCCGCACACGCGGGGATAGACCCCGCCCGCAACGCCGCCCTGCTGATGCTATCCTGGTTCCCCCGCACACGCGGGGATAGACCCCCGGCTTCCACGTCTTCACCATCGCCAAGCCCGGTTCCCCCGCACACGCGGGGATAGACCGCCCTATGACCGCCCGGAGTTCGCCGATGGGTTGGTTCCCCCGCACACGCGGGGATAGACCGCCGATGCAAAACACGCCGCCATTGTGGTAGACGGTTCCCCCGCACACGCGGGGATAGACCCCCGACGGAACTGTCATCGGCGTGAAGCACCACGGTTCCCCCGCACACGCGGGGATAGACCCCTCGACTCCGCCTCATCCCTCAAAACGCGGATGGTTCCCCCGCACACGCGGGGATAGACCGGTTCTGTCCACGTCGCTAACCGACGAGAACTCGGTTCCCCCGCACACGCGGGGATAGACCCATCCGACTGGGCGGCGGGATAAATATCGCCGAGGTTCCCCCGCACACGCGGGGATAGACCGCCGCCACCCTGGCCTGGCTTGCGGCGAAGTCGGGTTCCCCCGCACACGCGGGGATAGACCCTTGAGTAGCACGCAATGGGAGCGCACCTACACGGTTCCCCCGCACACGCGGGGATAGACCGGGTTACGGACACCAGCGAGTCAACGCCTTGCAGGTTCCCCCGCACACGCGGGGATAGACCGTCCCGCGTCGTGCCGGCCACGAACTGCACCTCGGTTCCCCCGCACACGCGGGGATAGACCCGACACCCGGGCCCGTGTTCTGTATCTTATAGAGGTTCCCCCGCACACGCGGGGATAGACCTAGATGCGCCACCGCCAGCGGTCAGTCCTAGCCGGTTCCCCCGCACACGCGGGGATAGACCTTTTTGACGATGACTTGTTTTTCCCGGCGCCGAGGTTCCCCCGCACACGCGGGGATAGACCTCCCCAACGAGCGGTTAGTATCCGTGTTCGGGTGGTTCCCCCGCACACGCGGGGATAGACCCCTGCGTTGCGTGCGACGAATGTCGCGACGACGGGTTCCCCCGCACACGCGGGGATAGACCCATCCCGTCCATCAGTCTGCCTCCTGATAGTGGGGTTCCCCCGCACACGCGGGGATAGACCTCGCATCGACATCTGCATTTACGTAGATGAGGAGGTTCCCCCGCACACGCGGGGATAGACCCTGATCGATGGTGAGGGTGTACTCCTGGTCGTAGGTTCCCCCGCACACGCGGGGATAGACCTGCGTTCGGGTCTTCCGCCAGTTCGTAGGCCAGGGTTCCCCCGCACACGCGGGGATAGACCGGACTCCTCTGCCCACCACCTCAGCCACATCCGGGTTCCCCCGCACACGCGGGGATAGACCCAAGCCGCTGTCGGCGGGGGGGGCCTAGCTGCTGGTTCCCCCGCACACGCGGGGATAGACCCCCCTCCGGCCCCGACAACCGGCCGGCGGAACTGGTTCCCCCGCACACGCGGGGATAGACCCCCGTCCACCGACCTTTTCTTTGGCCTGCCGAAGGTTCCCCCGCACACGCGGGGATAGACCAGCAACGCTATGTCTCGCAGCTCATCCGCCCACGGTTCCCCCGCACACGCGGGGATAGACCCTATTCGGCCAGCTTGTACAGCACCCGCACTATGGTTCCCCCGCACACGCGGGGATAGACCTTTCCAGCCACTTCATCATGAGCTGTTCGGGGCGGTTCCCCCGCACACGCGGGGATAGACCGTCGGTCATATTTGTGCCCCGGGCATAGGTGGCGGTTCCCCCGCACACGCGGGGATAGACCCTGCTTAGAGGTGATTGAAAAATGGCTATCGACGGTTCCCCCGCACACGCGGGGATAGACCGCTGCCGTTGACGGCCAGCAGCAGCAAGGCAGGGGTTCCCCCGCACACGCGGGGATAGACCTCACGCCCCATCCCCGGGGGTTCATCCGGGAGGGGTTCCCCCGCACACGCGGGGATAGACCCTGCACCCCGACCGGCGCCTACCGGCATGGCTAGGTTCCCCCGCACACGCGGGGATAGACCGCCGCAGTTGGGCAGCGGTATCTATGTGGACTCGGTTCCCCCGCACACGCGGGGATAGACCGGGCTTGGGTCCCAGCATGACTTTAGGCTTGTCGGTTCCCCCGCACACGCGGGGATAGACCTCGGGTGGGCGGACGAGCCGTTCGTCGACCAGGGGTTCCCCCGCACACGCGGGGATAGACCGTTAAAGTTGTTGACCAGGCCGTTACTGCCTACGGTTCCCCCGCACACGCGGGGATAGACCGTCCACTGCGTCGCATAGTAAGGCCATATCGGGGGTTCCCCCGCACACGCGGGGATAGACCTCCGGCGTCGGATGGTGAGGGAGTGCCGCCGGGGGTTCCCCCGCACACGCGGGGATAGACCGTTCCGCTGGACGAGGTGCTGGACGAGCTGATGGGTTCCCCCGCACACGCGGGGATAGACCCGTCTGGCCTCGCAGCAGCGGATAGCGGAGCTGGGTTCCCCCGCACACGCGGGGATAGACCGCGGTACGTCGGCTGACCCAGTCGTTCATTACGGGTTCCCCCGCACACGCGGGGATAGACCGCGAACCACGCCGGCCGCTTCGGCTTGCGGCGGGGTTCCCCCGCACACGCGGGGATAGACCCCTGCCTCCACTGACCCGCCGAGAATGCCGCGCGGTTCCCCCGCACACGCGGGGATAGACCCGAAACTATCAAAGCCAAAATCGCCGCTATCTAGGTTCCCCCGCACACGCGGGGATAGACCCGACACCCCGGCGCCCGCCGGCATTTTGGGCGGGGTTCCCCCGCACACGCGGGGATAGACCCTCCAAAGTGATCTCGAACAGGTGCCGGGCCGCGGTTCCCCCGCACACGCGGGGATAGACCCTCCCGGTCGGCCTGCATCATGTACTGCGCCATGGTTCCCCCGCACACGCGGGGATAGACCGTCCCCGGCGCCGCATACATCACCAGGAGGATAGGTTCCCCCGCACACGCGGGGATAGACCGATCCTTCCTATTTATATAGTGGAGTCCGACATGGTTCCCCCGCACACGCGGGGATAGACCCTACCGCTGGGCGCTCCATTTTGGCCGCCCGGAGGTTCCCCCGCACACGCGGGGATAGACCCCGCGAGGATGGGGCGTTATTGCGCCGGCGGTTGGTTCCCCCGCACACGCGGGGATAGACCATGCCCGTCGCCAACCGCCACCCAGACCAGCAGGGTTCCCCCGCACACGCGGGGATAGACCCTCATTGCGAATGTTGGTGTTGATGTCCAGCATGGTTCCCCCGCACACGCGGGGATAGACCCTTCATCCGCATCACGTACTCCCACTTGGAGTAGGTTCCCCCGCACACGCGGGGATAGACCCGCCGCCGGGGTGGTGCGGGGATACGCCGGCCTGGTTCCCCCGCACACGCGGGGATAGACCGGCCGATATCGACTATATCGCCGACCGGCTCATGGTTCCCCCGCACACGCGGGGATAGACCCTCCTGGCGCGCTGGACTGGTTGCGGCGTATGTGGTTCCCCCGCACACGCGGGGATAGACCTCCTCAGGCGACGGCGCCGTCTCCACCCCGACCGGTTCCCCCGCACACGCGGGGATAGACCCTGGCGGAAGACCCGAACGCATTGACGCGGCCTGGTTCCCCCGCACACGCGGGGATAGACCGTCCCCTGCTCGGTATCCGCCTCGCCCAGCAGCGGTTCCCCCGCACACGCGGGGATAGACCCCGCTCGCGCCGGGGGGCTTGCCGCCGATTACGGGTTCCCCCGCACACGCGGGGATAGACCCGAGCCGGAACCCGGCTTCCACGTCTTCACCATGGTTCCCCCGCACACGCGGGGATAGACCGATACTCTCCCAAACCGCCACCGAAAGGCACCTGGTTCCCCCGCACACGCGGGGATAGACCCAAATGGAGCGGCCCGCGTGGCCCTGCTTAGAGGGTTCCCCCGCACACGCGGGGATAGACCCTGGTCGATGGTGAGCGTGTACTCCTGGTCGTAGGTTCCCCCGCACACGCGGGGATAGACCCTATACCAACCTTGGTGTCCGCCGCCGGTTTGAGGTTCCCCCGCACACGCGGGGATAGACCCCTCCTTTTGATGCCACCCCTCCGGCCCGGAGGGGTTCCCCCGCACACGCGGGGATAGACCCCCGATGGCGAAGTGCAACATGTCCCGCCCTGGGGTTCCCCCGCACACGCGGGGATAGACCGTGAGCGCCGGTGATGTTGGCGCCGGCGCTTGCGGTTCCCCCGCACACGCGGGGATAGACCGGCGTGCTGGGGGTGCAGTACGAGACACGGCCGGGTTCCCCCGCACACGCGGGGATAGACCCGCATTGACCAGGCCTTGGGTATGGGTCAACCCGGTTCCCCCGCACACGCGGGGATAGACCGTACTGGGGGGCAAATGTGTCGATAGCCATTTTGGTTCCCCCGCACACGCGGGGATAGACCCCGGGTACATGGCAGTCAATGCCAGTGTGGCGGGGTTCCCCCGCACACGCGGGGATAGACCCTGCATTGATTGCGGCGAACCGAAGACGGAGAAGGTTCCCCCGCACACGCGGGGATAGACCCGTCGGCCCACCCGATTTTGACCGACCGCCCGGGGTTCCCCCGCACACGCGGGGATAGACCACCTTCATTGCGTGGACACCAACTCCTGGTACAGGTTCCCCCGCACACGCGGGGATAGACCCCCATCGGCGAACTCCGGGGCGTCATACGGCTTGGTTCCCCCGCACACGCGGGGATAGACCCATGCCGTTGACTATATCATAGCCTGTCCTGTCGGTTCCCCCGCACACGCGGGGATAGACCCGCCTGTTCGTACAGCTCGTTCCACGCCTCGCTGGTTCCCCCGCACACGCGGGGATAGACCGTCTCGATATTCAGCGGCCAGACGGAGGAGCGGGGTTCCCCCGCACACGCGGGGATAGACCCGCATTGACCCGGCCTTGGGTATGGGTGAACCCGGTTCCCCCGCACACGCGGGGATAGACCGTCCCGAACGCCGACCGCAACGACCTGCTGGCGGGTTCCCCCGCACACGCGGGGATAGACCCCTCCTTTTGATGCCACCCCTCCGGCCCGGAGGGGTTCCCCCGCACACGCGGGGATAGACCGTGCCGCTGGACGAGGTGATAGACGACCTGATGGGTTCCCCCGCACACGCGGGGATAGACCTCACGTCGGCAAAATCCATCTCGACTCCAAGCGGGTTCCCCCGCACACGCGGGGATAGACCTTTCCAGCCACTTCATCATGAGCTGTTCGGGGCGGTTCCCCCGCACACGCGGGGATAGACCGAGGAGGGATGAATGGCGATAGCATCCCGCCGCGGTTCCCCCGCACACGCGGGGATAGACCCCGACACCCGCCGGAGCCGGTGGGAGTTACGACGGTTCCCCCGCACACGCGGGGATAGACCGACGACGGGCAACCTCAAGGAATTGAAGGCCGAGGTTCCCCCGCACACGCGGGGATAGACCTCTTGCTGGCGCTGGTGGTTTCCATCGGTGGGTGGTTCCCCCGCACACGCGGGGATAGACCCTGCGGACTGCTCGAACTTTTCAGCCAGGGTGGGGTTCCCCCGCACACGCGGGGATAGACCCCCAGGACGATTTTTTTGATGAGGTCAATGGGGGGTTCCCCCGCACACGCGGGGATAGACCTCGTACTGCGAGACGGTTGTCACTTTTTGCCCCGGTTCCCCCGCACACGCGGGGATAGACCCCTCGTGCCCCTGCGTAACGTCGAACAGTTTGGGGTTCCCCCGCACACGCGGGGATAGACCGGCTGGTACGCCCGCCCCGCCAACCGACGCTCCGGTTCCCCCGCACACGCGGGGATAGACCGCATCTATCCCCGGCTTATCACGGGCTATGACCGGTTCCCCCGCACACGCGGGGATAGACCCTCCGGCAAGGCAGCTTGGGCAGCTCCGGGGACGGTTCCCCCGCACACGCGGGGATAGACCTCCGCCCCCTTGCCGAACAGGATTGGCACTGGGGGTTCCCCCGCACACGCGGGGATAGACCCGACGGTTGAGACGCTGGTTCTGATAGCGACACGGTTCCCCCGCACACGCGGGGATAGACCTTGCCCGGGGGCTTGCTGGTGGTCTATGGCGGTGGTTCCCCCGCACACGCGGGGATAGACCCTTTCGGCGCCGCTTTGGGGTTCGTTCTGCGGGGGTTCCCCCGCACACGCGGGGATAGACCGCCATCAACGCCCTTACCCAACTGCTCAAAGGAGGTTCCCCCGCACACGCGGGGATAGACCGCCGTAGCCCAGCAGGTCGCACCAGTGTTCAATGGTTCCCCCGCACACGCGGGGATAGACCCCTGGTCTACGAGAACGCCCATACGGGCAAAGGGGTTCCCCCGCACACGCGGGGATAGACCTCAAAATAATGCTGCCCGGCGGCGTCCCGAACGGGTTCCCCCGCACACGCGGGGATAGACCCGGTCGGGAGTTCTATTCTGCCGACGTTGGGGTGGTTCCCCCGCACACGCGGGGATAGACCCGCCAGCAAGTCGTTGCGGTCGGCGTTCGGAACGGTTCCCCCGCACACGCGGGGATAGACCGTCGTTGCGATCGGCGTTCGGAATGCCGCTGGGGGTTCCCCCGCACACGCGGGGATAGACCTCCGGGCCTGCGGTGTCCAGGGCGCCGGTTTGGGGTTCCCCCGCACACGCGGGGATAGACCCGGTCGGCAGTTCCATCCTCCCGACGTTGGGTTGGTTCCCCCGCACACGCGGGGATAGACCGGCCTGCGTTCCCTCTCTTTCGCCCTCAAACGGGGTTCCCCCGCACACGCGGGGATAGACCTCACCCCCCATCCCCGGGGGTTTATCCGGGAGGGGTTCCCCCGCACACGCGGGGATAGACCTCAAAATCCGCAGACGATCCTCGAGAAGATCGGGGTTCCCCCGCACACGCGGGGATAGACCCCGGACTCCGGGGAGCACGGAGCTGCGACACATGGTTCCCCCGCACACGCGGGGATAGACCTCTCTTTTTCGAGCTCCTCCTTGACGTCGGCCAGGTTCCCCCGCACACGCGGGGATAGACCGTACATCGAGCTGCGTCCAGGGACCAGCGACGGGGTTCCCCCGCACACGCGGGGATAGACCCGCGCTGACCGCCTACATCGCTACCGCCAACGGGGTTCCCCCGCACACGCGGGGATAGACCATACCTGCCCGGCGACAAGCCTAAAGTCATGCTGGTTCCCCCGCACACGCGGGGATAGACCGTGGACGCGCTGGCCACATTGCTATGCTATCGGGGTTCCCCCGCACACGCGGGGATAGACCCTGCCGACCGTTCGGTTGAGCCCGCTGAATGCCGGTTCCCCCGCACACGCGGGGATAGACCGATGTTGTACATGCACGGCGCCACGCAAGCGGCGGTTCCCCCGCACACGCGGGGATAGACCCCCAGGTTGGGACTGCTTGTCCCGTGCGGCTGCGGTTCCCCCGCACACGCGGGGATAGACCTGCAGCATGTCGCGCCCCGGCGTGTCCCCCCGAGGTTCCCCCGCACACGCGGGGATAGACCCAAATGGAGCGGGCCGCGTGGCGGCCCTGCCTAGGTTCCCCCGCACACGCGGGGATAGACCCTGCCGCCCGACTGGACGGCGCACTATGGCAGTGGTTCCCCCGCACACGCGGGGATAGACCCTATGCGCTACTCACTGGCCGCTTTCGGCACGCGGTTCCCCCGCACACGCGGGGATAGACCCCACGCATTGACCGCTGACAAGCCGCCCGTCCCGGTTCCCCCGCACACGCGGGGATAGACCCTGCCTTTGAGGTCATTTTCAGCGGCGATGTCGGGTTCCCCCGCACACGCGGGGATAGACCCGGCTGGCCGTAATCGAGACCAAGCTGGACATCGGTTCCCCCGCACACGCGGGGATAGACCTCCGGGCTATCACACTTTCGAGGTGTGGGCGGTGGTTCCCCCGCACACGCGGGGATAGACCCCACTGGGCCGGTCAGGGTCGCGCAGGCGACGGGGTTCCCCCGCACACGCGGGGATAGACCGCGCGGCGGATGGGTGGACTGATGATGGACGGAGGTTCCCCCGCACACGCGGGGATAGACCCGTCGAATCCCGCCTGTACCACGAGACCTGGGGGGTTCCCCCGCACACGCGGGGATAGACCCTTCCCGCCGGCGCATCGTCCGGCGGCGACGATGGTTCCCCCGCACACGCGGGGATAGACCGTTCGAGCAGTCCGCAGTTATGACCCTCAGGCTGGTTCCCCCGCACACGCGGGGATAGACCTGCAAATCCAGTCGGCGTCCACGTCGCGGGCCGGGTTCCCCCGCACACGCGGGGATAGACCCATTACCCCCGACGCCCCCGGCACGGAGTGGCAGGTTCCCCCGCACACGCGGGGATAGACACGCCGGGCGGGCGGCCGGCTATCGCGTCCATCCAGGTTCCCCCGCACACGCGGGGATAGACCCTTAATGCGTCGCATTGACCGGGACGGGTGGCAGGTTCCCCCGCACACGCGGGGATAGACCCATTGACGGACATACCTTTTTGAGCATCCCCGTGGTTCCCCCGCACACGCGGGGATAGACCGTCCATCCCCCGCCGCAGCCGCCGCTTGCGTTCGGTTCCCCCGCACACGCGGGGATAGACCCGCTACCCGGGCGGGGCTGTTGACACCATAGGTGGTTCCCCCGCACACGCGGGGATAGACCCTATTTTCACGCCGCCATCGGCTACCCGGGGCAGGTTCCCCCGCACACGCGGGGATAGACCGTCTGGTGCGTCGGTTCCAGGTGCGCCTTCACGGGTTCCCCCGCACACGCGGGGATAGACCCCCGAGGCCCAACAGGTCGCACCAGTGCTCAATGGTTCCCCCGCACACGCGGGGATAGACCCAATAGGAGAACATCATGAACCCGATTGACCTCGGTTCCCCCGCACACGCGGGGATAGACCGTTGACGCGGGGGGTTCACCAGCTCACCGGCCAGGTTCCCCCGCACACGCGGGGATAGACCCTTCCATTGGCAAAATTGGCGGCGAGAAAATCAGGTTCCCCCGCACACGCGGGGATAGACCGTTGACGCGGGGGGTTCACCAGCTCACCGGCCAGGTTCCCCCGCACACGCGGGGATAGACCCACCCCTCGTCTGGCCCTCGTCTGCGACTACTGGGTTCCCCCGCACACGCGGGGATAGACCTTCATCACGAAGGTGGTGGACATTCGCGATGACGGTTCCCCCGCACACGCGGGGATAGACCCCCCCGCAATGTGGCGGTATGCTACGCCTGCGTGGTTCCCCCGCACACGCGGGGATAGACCCCGGCCCGGCCCGCGTTGGCCGCCGCCGCCGCTGGTTCCCCCGCACACGCGGGGATAGACCTCCGGCTTGCTGGACTGATCGCCAGCAAGTCAAGGTTCCCCCGCACACGCGGGGATAGACCGAATGCGGCGGCCCGAAGGCCTATACGTCCAAGGGTTCCCCCGCACACGCGGGGATAGACCCGTTACCTATGCCCCGATTGCGGCGGCCCGAAGGGTTCCCCCGCACACGCGGGGATAGACCCCGAGTCGTACTGACGGATGTACCACCACGACCGGTTCCCCCGCACACGCGGGGATAGACCGCTGGACATCCTGATGCAGGCCCAAGGCGTGGGGGTTCCCCCGCACACGCGGGGATAGACCGTAATAAGTGCGGGGGTCGCGGTAAATCAGACGGGTTCCCCCGCACACGCGGGGATAGACCCTGACCCCATGGTAGTCCGGTAGCGGTATCCGGGGTTCCCCCGCACACGCGGGGATAGACCCGGATCGCAACCTCGTGCCCCTGCGTTACATCGGGTTCCCCCGCACACGCGGGGATAGACCCTGTACCTATGCCCCGAATGCGGCGGCCCGAAGGGTTCCCCCGCACACGCGGGGATAGACCGCTCCGGCCCTGGTAACCGACGGGCCGGGCCGGGGTTCCCCCGCACACGCGGGGATAGACCCCGCGATGCTATGGCATACCGACGCGGCGCGGCGGTTCCCCCGCACACGCGGGGATAGACCAGTTGGCGGCCTTGTGGGCGGTGGAGCGACTTAGGTTCCCCCGCACACGCGGGGATAGACCTTTCGCCGGCGGCAACATCCCGTCGGACTTCAAGGTTCCCCCGCACACGCGGGGATAGACCTCGGCGGCGGCGATGTTGCCAATCGTGATAGTTGGTTCCCCCGCACACGCGGGGATAGACCCCTCCCGGATGAACCCCCGGGGATGGGGCGTGAGGTTCCCCCGCACACGCGGGGATAGACCCTTTGCCGGCGTAATCGGCCAACGGGCCGGGCCGGTTCCCCCGCACACGCGGGGATAGACCCACGCAAGTGGCGAACTGGAATGCCATGGCCACGGTTCCCCCGCACACGCGGGGATAGACCTGCGGAGGCCGGCAGCGACGTCAACACTGGCGCGGTTCCCCCGCACACGCGGGGATAGACCCATCATTGCCAGTCGCAACTTTTGCCGTCCTAGGGTTCCCCCGCACACGCGGGGATAGACCTGTGCCCTCGGCCGGCGTGGTGCATGTGAAGCTGGTTCCCCCGCACACGCGGGGATAGACCCCGGCACGGGGCGGCGGGGCGCGGGGACGGCATGGTTCCCCCGCACACGCGGGGATAGACCCATCCCGTCGGACTTCAACTGCGAGGTATGGTGGGTTCCCCCGCACACGCGGGGATAGACCTCTCAATACCGGCGCGCCGATAGGGACCCAGTTGGTTCCCCCGCACACGCGGGGATAGACCTGTAGCAGTCCTTGCTGTACACAACTGGTTTCGGGTTCCCCCGCACACGCGGGGATAGACCGGTGCGGGAGGGCCTCGACTGGATAGAGGAGCGGGTTCCCCCGCACACGCGGGGATAGACCTTTGGACGCGAAGGTGCTGCCGGCGGGCGGCGAGGTTCCCCCGCACACGCGGGGATAGACCCTCCCGCTCGGCGGCCCGGAGGCTAGTCTCAAGGGTTCCCCCGCACACGCGGGGATAGACCCGCCGGCGTCAGGGCGATGATGACCGGCGTCAGGGTTCCCCCGCACACGCGGGGATAGACCTCCTGTAACCTCTGCCTCCTGAAGACCGCTGACGGTTCCCCCGCACACGCGGGGATAGACCAGCGCAACGCTTCTGTCTGCATGCCCAACGGGGGGTTCCCCCGCACACGCGGGGATAGACCTCTCAATACCGGCGCGCCGATAGGGACCCAGTTGGTTCCCCCGCACACGCGGGGATAGACCCTGGGCACCCGTCCCGATGGGGACGAGCACTGGGGTTCCCCCGCACACGCGGGGATAGACCCCTCCGGACGCTGTGCCGGGGTTGCCACATCAGGGTTCCCCCGCACACGCGGGGATAGACCGGAGCATCATGAACCCCATTGACCTCATCAAAAGGTTCCCCCGCACACGCGGGGATAGACCGCATAGCCTCAAGCCCTTGCGAAAGCCGGAACCGGTTCCCCCGCACACGCGGGGATAGACCCCGCGCCGGCACCCCCGCAGTCTCCGCGATGTCGGTTCCCCCGCACACGCGGGGATAGACCGCTCAACGGCGCGGGCCGGCTTGCTTACGGCGCGGTTCCCCCGCACACGCGGGGATAGACCTTCCGGGGGCCCAAAATGGAGCGGCCAGCGGTAGGTTCCCCCGCACACGCGGGGATAGACCGGCCGCCGCCTTATCCGCCGCGTCGGTAAGCAGGGTTCCCCCGCACACGCGGGGATAGACCGACGCTCCTGGCGCCCCCGTCCTTCTATAGCTAGGTTCCCCCGCACACGCGGGGATAGACCGCGGCTGCCGCAGCTCTTGCAGCTCAGCAGGTCGGTTCCCCCGCACACGCGGGGATAGACCGGATCCCTCTTGCCAGCGCCATCTTCCCACCGTGGTTCCCCCGCACACGCGGGGATAGACCGCGCTGCTGCGGCAGCATGCGACTCCCCACCGCGGTTCCCCCGCACACGCGGGGATAGACCCGACACCTCCGGAATGTGCCCTCGGCCGGCGTGGGTTCCCCCGCACACGCGGGGATAGACCCTATGCTATCGGTATCGCACATGTATACATTACGGTTCCCCCGCACACGCGGGGATAGACCCCGCACGGACGGGCTGTCATGCTTGCGGGGCCGGGTTCCCCCGCACACGCGGGGATAGACCCTCAATGGTAGGCATTTTTGCCCCCCTCTTTTTGGTTCCCCCGCACACGCGGGGATAGACCTCCGCAACGTATCGCGCCGGTATCATAAGCATTGGTTCCCCCGCACACGCGGGGATAGACCCATATCCTGCTGCTAGGACGGCAAAAGTTGCGAGGTTCCCCCGCACACGCGGGGATAGACCGTTTCCCGATTACGATGCATTGCGTGATTTACCGGTTCCCCCGCACACGCGGGGATAGACCCCATCAGCCGTTGCCCCGCGACCCCTACATCGTGGTTCCCCCGCACACGCGGGGATAGACCCGCCTACGCCCGAGACCGGATAGACCGGCTACTGGTTCCCCCGCACACGCGGGGATAGACCTTGACGCTGACGGCGGCGGAGGTTGCCCAGGCGGGTTCCCCCGCACACGCGGGGATAGACCCGTCTCCTGTATCCCCCGACCAATGTCGCCCGGGGTTCCCCCGCACACGCGGGGATAGACCCATCAGGGCGTAGACGACGGGGTTGCCTTCGGGGGTTCCCCCGCACACGCGGGGATAGACCCTGCCCGAAACACCAAGCCGCCGACCTGCTGTTGGTTCCCCCGCACACGCGGGGATAGACCGAGAACTGACCGAGCGAAATCGCCAATGAAGGTGGTTCCCCCGCACACGCGGGGATAGACCGGAGGCGTCTCATGCCAATGCGACTGACTAGAGGGTTCCCCCGCACACGCGGGGATAGACCTTGCTGGTGTATCAATCTGCCAAATCCGCCCGAGGTTCCCCCGCACACGCGGGGATAGACCGACCGAGGCGGCGCGGGACTTGCTGCTGTCGGCGGTTCCCCCGCACACGCGGGGATAGACCTCGGGTCGTGCCGCTGGCTAGTGAGCGGATACCGGTTCCCCCGCACACGCGGGGATAGACCGGGCTCTTATGTTCAGGATGATTTGCCGGTCTTGGTTCCCCCGCACACGCGGGGATAGACCGTCCCCCCGCGTGGTGATGACGGTATTGTCCCCGGTTCCCCCGCACACGCGGGGATAGACCCACGTTCATCACCCGGCCCAAGCCGAAGGCGGAGGTTCCCCCGCACACGCGGGGATAGACCGGTGTCAATCGCCATTTCTTACGACCTCCATAGGGTTCCCCCGCACACGCGGGGATAGACCTGGATGACGCGGGCGTTATCGTCCTTGCCCTCGGTTCCCCCGCACACGCGGGGATAGACCGCGCCTCGGGGTCGGGGGCATAGGCGAGGGAGCGGTTCCCCCGCACACGCGGGGATAGACCCACCAGGCCGGCGATTGAACACTGGTGCGACCTGGTTCCCCCGCACACGCGGGGATAGACCCCGCTTGTACCACGAGACCTGGGGCGCCATGGTGGTTCCCCCGCACACGCGGGGATAGACCGCAGAGTCGGGCGACGTCCTTGCAAGCCTGGTCGGTTCCCCCGCACACGCGGGGATAGACCCCGCGGCGGCGCAGGCTACGGCGTGGCCGTCGGGGTTCCCCCGCACACGCGGGGATAGACCGTCCGGTTCGCCCTTGGGGATGGTGGAAAAGCGGGTTCCCCCGCACACGCGGGGATAGACCCTTCTTACCTCCGCACTGCGGGCATATGTAAAGGGTTCCCCCGCACACGCGGGGATAGACCTTACCGTGAGGCCCTCTTATGCGAATCGGTGAAGGTTCCCCCGCACACGCGGGGATAGACCCCGCCGGCTTCATATCATGGTCCGTAGTGCAAAGGTTCCCCCGCACACGCGGGGATAGACCTCTCCAAAGCCATATCGCCCGGCGCCGCCGAACGGTTCCCCCGCACACGCGGGGATAGACCTCGTCATTGGGGGATACGCCGGCTTGTCGGAGGGGTTCCCCCGCACACGCGGGGATAGACCCGCAGCAGCAACAGTTACGACATCGAGTGGTTCGGTTCCCCCGCACACGCGGGGATAGACCCTATTACACCAAGTCCTGGGTGGACGCTACCATGGTTCCCCCGCACACGCGGGGATAGACCCTCCACCCGCAACAAGGCGGCGCCCCTCTCCGGGGTTCCCCCGCACACGCGGGGATAGACCCCACCTGCACCAGCGCATCCGCCCGCTCCACCGGGTTCCCCCGCACACGCGGGGATAGACCTGTTCTAATAGATGACTTGCAGCCCGTCGTTATGGTTCCCCCGCACACGCGGGGATAGACCCCAAGCTTTACGATGTAACCCAGGGGCACGAGGGGTTCCCCCGCACACGCGGGGATAGACCTTTCACCAGCGACGGTCTCCGGCGCCGTCGGTGGTTCCCCCGCACACGCGGGGATAGACCGGCGGGATCGCCGAGTTAGTCCACTCGGTGAGGTTCCCCCGCACACGCGGGGATAGACCCGAAGCCCGCCGCCCCACCAGCACGACCACCAGGGTTCCCCCGCACACGCGGGGATAGACCCTCGGTAGAACCCGGCGCCAATGCCGGCATAGTGGTTCCCCCGCACACGCGGGGATAGACCTTTCGGGCCGCTTCCTCACCCCGTTCGTAGGCTGGTTCCCCCGCACACGCGGGGATAGACCCGCCCCCTACCTGACCGCCTACTATGCTGACTGGGTTCCCCCGCACACGCGGGGATAGACCGCTGGCGAAGGCGGTCGGGTGGTCGAGGACTATGGTTCCCCCGCACACGCGGGGATAGACCGGGCGGCTATGGTGAAAGCGCTCGATTTATTCTGGTTCCCCCGCACACGCGGGGATAGACCCTGGGCAACAACCAGAATATCGAGTTTGAACCGGGTTCCCCCGCACACGCGGGGATAGACCTGGCCTGCTCGACCTCAAAACCGGCCAGCTGGAGGTTCCCCCGCACACGCGGGGATAGACCCCTTGTCAGCGTATGGGGGCGGGTACTCCGGGTGGTTCCCCCGCACACGCGGGGATAGACCTGTACCACGAGTTGGTGTCCACGCATTTCAGGTGGTTCCCCCGCACACGCGGGGATAGACCGTCAGACCCTTCAGATAGAGCTCCAGCGGGTGAGGTTCCCCCGCACACGCGGGGATAGACCGTCGACCGGGGGCTGTATCAAATGCCGCCGGAGGGTTCCCCCGCACACGCGGGGATAGACCGCGGGCGTGGGCTGCTGTCGTTGCCCATATCGCGGTTCCCCCGCACACGCGGGGATAGACCTGAGACCGATGCAAGCTGAAGAGGAACTCATCAGGTTCCCCCGCACACGCGGGGATAGACCCCGGCCAGTGGCAAGCCGCAGTCGCCAAGGCCCGGTTCCCCCGCACACGCGGGGATAGACCTGCGATAGGGGCTTTCGGGGCCGGCGTCGTCCAGGTTCCCCCGCACACGCGGGGATAGACCCCAAGATGATGCTGTATGCGAAGCCGTCATGTCGGTTCCCCCGCACACGCGGGGATAGACCCATCAGCCCCCGGCGGTTCAGGACGCCGGGGGCGGTTCCCCCGCACACGCGGGGATAGACCGGAGCCGCCCATCCCCGGAGGCCATTGCCGGGAGGTTCCCCCGCACACGCGGGGATAGACCCGTGCTGATAAAGCCGTAGTCGCGGGCGGCAGCGGTTCCCCCGCACACGCGGGGATAGACCAGCCTCATCCGCATCGTCCCGATAGACTGCTACGGTTCCCCCGCACACGCGGGGATAGACCCCTGGGGCAGACCTACGCCGCCAACGCCCGGCGGGTTCCCCCGCACACGCGGGGATAGACCTTATCATAAAACGCAATGCTACTATCATAAAATGGTTCCCCCGCACACGCGGGGATAGACCCAACCAGGGTAGTCGGGCTGCTCCACCAGATCTGGTTCCCCCGCACACGCGGGGATAGACCGCGTCCACTGGCCGGGGCCCGCGGGCAGTGCGGGGTTCCCCCGCACACGCGGGGATAGACCCTCGGCGGGGAATGAGCAACCGCTCGCGCCGGGGGTTCCCCCGCACACGCGGGGATAGACCGTTCCTCTGGACGAGGTGCTGGACGAGCTGATGGGTTCCCCCGCACACGCGGGGATAGACCCCGTCAGCCGCTACACGACGGCGTCGGTTTTTGGGTTCCCCCGCACACGCGGGGATAGACCTCGTACCGCGACATCGCCGAGCTGCTGTCCATAGGTTCCCCCGCACACGCGGGGATAGACCCGTCGGACAGGGTAAAGGCGCCGGGTCTGGGCGGGTTCCCCCGCACACGCGGGGATAGACCGTAGCCGTCACTGACCGCGCAAGCCAGTGGCGGGGTTCCCCCGCACACGCGGGGATAGACCCCAAAAAATAGGTCGGATTTGACATTGGGCAGGGGTTCCCCCGCACACGCGGGGATAGACCGACCGCCCTGGGCATCCGCTATGAGCCGGTGGGGGTTCCCCCGCACACGCGGGGATAGACCTGGCGGCGTGTTTTGCATCGGCTTGCGCTATCGGGTTCCCCCGCACACGCGGGGATAGACCCCCCGGAACCGCCGCCGATGCCGGGCCGCATCCGGTTCCCCCGCACACGCGGGGATAGACCTGCCGCGCGGTAGTTCCCGTTGCCGTCCTCGGCGGTTCCCCCGCACACGCGGGGATAGACCGGCCTGCTGCTATCGGACTTCCAGCTTGACATCGGTTCCCCCGCACACGCGGGGATAGACCCCCGCTATCCAGATCATCTTGGACAACCTCCCGGGTTCCCCCGCACACGCGGGGATAGACCCCGCAGTGGGTACAGTACCAGTAGCCGCTGCACGGTTCCCCCGCACACGCGGGGATAGACCACTATCAAAGCCAAAATCGCCGCCATCTATGAGGGTTCCCCCGCACACGCGGGGATAGACCTTCTACGACTACGACGAGGCGACCGGCTTTTTGGGTTCCCCCGCACACGCGGGGATAGACCGAATGCGCAAATGGATGTGGCGGCCTGCCTGGGGGTTCCCCCGCACACGCGGGGATAGACCGTCCGCGGCACTGCCGCCAATACCGTCAATATCGGTTCCCCCGCACACGCGGGGATAGACAGGCGTGCGCTATCCGCCCCGGCGCCGCCTGCTCGGTTCCCCCGCACACGCGGGGATAGACCTTGCCTAGTCATATGGTAGATAGCGTCAAATTAGGTTCCCCCGCACACGCGGGGATAGACCCCCCAGGTCTCGTGGTACAGGCGGTTTTCGATGGGTTCCCCCGCACACGCGGGGATAGACCCCATTTGGCCGCTCCGGGTCGCGCAGGCGTCGGGGTTCCCCCGCACACGCGGGGATAGACCGGATTTGGTTGCCCGTGAAGGCGGGGTTGCTGTGGTTCCCCCGCACACGCGGGGATAGACCCCGGGTTAACACCCTCTCTTTTTGAGACCGCCAGGTTCCCCCGCACACGCGGGGATAGACCGCCCCACGCCGGCGGCGGAAAGTTGGGCCTGGGGGTTCCCCCGCACACGCGGGGATAGACCCGCCTTTCAGGAGGGGAAAGAATACGCTGAATAGGTTCCCCCGCACACGCGGGGATAGACCTCAGAACCTGAATTCGGCTCAGTGGCAGCGGACGGTTCCCCCGCACACGCGGGGATAGACCCGGGGGAGCCGCGTTTGAGGGCGAAGGTGAGGGGGTTCCCCCGCACACGCGGGGATAGACCGCCGCCCGTCCCCTGGCACTGTGTACCCCTGCCCGGTTCCCCCGCACACGCGGGGATAGACCCAGGGCGCCGCAGTACACTGCCCGGGTGGGGGCGGTTCCCCCGCACACGCGGGGATAGACCGCTCTCGTCGCCATGCTGCTGACCAGGCCGCAGGGTTCCCCCGCACACGCGGGGATAGACCTAGAATACGAGCCAAGTCTGTCTCAAAAGGCCAGGTTCCCCCGCACACGCGGGGATAGACCGGACATTGCCGAGACGGCGGGGGTGCCGGCGCGGGTTCCCCCGCACACGCGGGGATAGACCCGGCAAAGAGGTATGGCGCGGCCCCTGCCCGGTGGTTCCCCCGCACACGCGGGGATAGACCCATTTACACCATTACCCAAAACCCCCGCCAACCGGTTCCCCCGCACACGCGGGGATAGACCTTAGTTACGTGGACTGCCATTGTATCCCTCCGGGGTTCCCCCGCACACGCGGGGATAGACCGGACTGACTGTCCGACCGTCCGCGACAGGCCGGGGTTCCCCCGCACACGCGGGGATAGACCAGGATGCGCCCCGGCATCGGCGGCGGTTCTGGCGGTTCCCCCGCACACGCGGGGATAGACCCCGCCGCAATCAGGGCATAGGTACAGTCCGGGCGGTTCCCCCGCACACGCGGGGATAGACCATCACCTCGCCGAAAAGGAGGCCCTAATGCCATGGTTCCCCCGCACACGCGGGGATAGACCCCTGACCGCCTACTATGCGGACTGGCCGACGGTGGTTCCCCCGCACACGCGGGGATAGACCGGGGCTGTACCGGCACGATGGGGAGCCGTCGGTGGTTCCCCCGCACACGCGGGGATAGACCCTGCGGATAATACGGTCAACGTCCGCAAGATATGGTTCCCCCGCACACGCGGGGATAGACCGATAGGCCCGCCGGCGGTGACTGAGGTCAGGCTGGTTCCCCCGCACACGCGGGGATAGACCCCGCACTTCATAGGGGTTCTGCATGTATCCGTAGGTTCCCCCGCACACGCGGGGATAGACCGTGCGCGCATTGAGCCACCGGTTGGTGTAGTACGGCTCCCCCGCACACGCGGGGATAGAGGCGACACGGCGTTGGCGGCGCTGCTGAACACGACGGCTCCCCCGCACACGCGGGGATAGACCCGCTCGTGGTAGCCTTCCGTTTGACCGCCTTTCGGCTCCCCCGCACACGCGGGGATAGACCGGGGTGTCGTACGGCTTGATGAGTCTGGCGGCCGGCTCCCCCGCACACGCGGGGATAGACCTCGGAACGCTGCCAACGATCTACTCGTTGACATGGCTCCCCCGCACACGCGGGGATAGACCGATACAGAACACGGGGCCGGGCCTCGTTGCGTTGGCTCCCCCGCACACGCGGGGATAGACCTTACGAACGTATAGCCGGCCCGAGGTCGTTGCTGGCTCCCCCGCACACGCGGGGATAGACCCGGCCGAGACGGTAGCCTGCGACACGCTGGTCAGGCTCCCCCGCACACGCGGGGATAGACCCATCCAGGTAGCGCATCGTGAACTGCGCACCCGGGCTCCCCCGCACACGCGGGGATAGACCTGACTTCCGGCACCGGGTTCGGCTACGTTGACCGGCTCCCCCGCACACGCGGGGATAGACCCCACCGGCGGGACGCAGTACCGATTTGCCGGAGGGCTCCCCCGCACAACCAGGCGCTCAGCCTCAGAATCATCCGTGGTACCCAATCCGCGCCGCATTTTCAGTCCTAGCTTGCCGCGTCCGTCGCTACGGCGCGGGTGCGTAAACGTCACGCTCCAGCCAGGTCGGTTATTTGAGCGGGTTTTTGATGCTGTATAAATCCGAGTAGTCATCTGTTTCCTCCTTGCGCTTGCGGTGTTCCGCGTTGTACTCAAGCGTCATACGCCCCACCGCCTGCTTTGTCAAGAGATTTCGTACAACGTAGAACACCGCATTGCTCGGTCGCGACGTTTGCTCTGACAGATTGCCCTTGCCAACTCGGTAACCACTAGCTGTACACCATCTGTAAGATCGGCCTGGAACGGCTTTTTCCCTCATTAAACCGTTCGTTCCTCCCTCTGATGTACTGTCGCCCTCCCAGCGTGTATAATGCCCCCCATCCGCCATCCCTCCGCGCATTGCTTCATTACTTGATTACTGGCTGAACAAGGAGCGCATTCCATGGCACAGGCAGCCGGCGTTAGCCCTCCCTCCCCTGCCGCCGAGCCCCGCACCAAAGGCTCCGTCATGGCCACCACCCTCATCGGAGCCCACGCCTTCGAGCACCTCTACGCCCACAGCATCCCCGTGCTCACCACCGTTATCGCCGCCGATCTCGGCCTCGGCGCGCTCCAAGTAGGCTACATCGTCGCCGTTCGTTCCATATTCGGCGGCCTGACCAGCGTATCCGGCGGCGTGCTGGTTGACCTGTTCCACCATCGGGTTGCCTGGGTCTTGTCCATCAGCACCTTTATGATTGGCCTGGGCTATCTGCTCATGTCCATCGCCCCCTCCTACGCGCTGATTCTCTGCGCCCTGGCTCTGGGATCCATGGGCAGCGCCCTCTGGCATCCCCCCGCTCTGGGGCTCCTGGCCCGACGCTTCCCCCAGCGCCGCGGCCTCTTCATCTCAATGCACCGTTCCACCGGCAGCATCGGCGACGTCCTCGGCCCCATGGTCGCCGGCGCCCTTGTGCTGGGCGCAGTAATCTGGAGCGATGGCGCCGGCGAAGCCGCCGTTGAAGTCAGTTGGCAGCTCCCCTGGCGCGCCATCGACTGGCGTTGGGTCCTCGGATTCAGCACCCCCATAATGTTCGTTGCTACCGTCCTCATCTTCATCCTCCTCCGCCACGCCGGCAGCGAACGCCCCGAAAACGTCGACATTGGTGAGCGCATCCGCGCCAACTGGGCCGGCATGAAAGACGCCTTCCGGGGCACCGGAATGTGGGCCATCTTCACCGTTTCCGCCGTCCGCGGCATGGCCGACCGTTCCCTAGTCTTCTTGATCCCCCTCTACCTCACCAACGCCCTCGGCGTCAACTCCTTCCAGGCCGCCGCCCACGTCGCCCTCATGGTTGGCCCCGGCATACTCGCCGGCCCCATCATAGGTGCCCTCTCCGACAAAATCGGCCGCCGTCCCCTCATCGTCTTCATCATGGCCGCCACCACCCTCCTCACCCTCGCCGTAATCTGGGCTGGCCGCGACGGATACACCTACTGGATAACCGTCTTCGTCGCCATCTACGGCGTCATGAACTTCTCAGTGAACAACTTGACCCAGGCCGCCGCCGCCGACATCGCCGCCGGCCGGCGCCTCGAGTCCAGCTTCCTCGGCCTCATGTGGGGCAACAATACCCTCTTCGGCGCCGTAGCCGCGTTCATGATTTTCGGCCCGGTGGAGTGGTTCGATTGGCAGTACGGCTTCTACATCGCCGCCGCCATCTACTTCATCGGCCTCCTCGTCTCCCTCCTCATCCCCGGCAAAACACCCACCGGTCAAACCTCCTGACAGCCCATCAACACCAGCACACTCCTGGCACACTACCTTATGCCAAATACCGACCCACCCCCTAACAACCCATCAACATGAACCCGCACAACCCACCCACGCGCCAACCCCCAGCCTCCACATCACCTACAAAACCCCGCCGTCAACCATGCAACCCACCCACGCGCCAACCCCCGGCCTCCGCATCACTAGCAAAACCCAGCTGTCAACCACTCCAATTCCCACTACCCCGACGTTGCCATGCCAGCGCTTCAACCTTCATTTCGGCGAAAGCCGCAGCTCATCATAGGAACAAACCTCCAATCCTGAAAATCCGAAAATCCCGAAAATCCTGATTCTGACAACCCCCTCCTCCGCATCCCCGGCAGAATACCCACCGGCCAAACCCCCTAACAACCCATCAACATCAACCCGCGCAACCCACCCACGCGCCAATCCCCAGCCTCCGCATCACTAGCAAAACCCCGCCGTCAACCATTCCAATTCCCACTACCCCGACGCTGCCATGCCAGCGCTTCAACCTTCATTTCGGCGAAAGCCGCAGCTCATCATAGGAACAAACCTCCAATCCTGAAAATCCGAAAATCCCGAAAATCCTGATTCTGACAACCCCCTCCTCCGCATCCCCGGTAGAACATCCACCGGCCAAACCCCCTAACAGCCCATCAACACCAACCCGCGCAACCCACCCACGCGCCAATCCCCAGCCTCCGCATCACTAGCAAAACCCAGCTGTCAACCACTCCAATTCCCACTACCCCGACGTTGCCATGCCAGCGCTTCAACCTTCATTTCGGCGAAAGCCGCAGCTCATCATAGGAACAAACCTCCAATCCTGAAAATCCGAAAATCCCGAAAATCCTGATTCTGACAACCCCCTCCTCCGCATCCCCGGCAGAACATCCACCGGCCAAACCCCCGCGCCAACCCCCGGCCTCCGCATCACTAGCAAAACCCCGCCGTCAACCATTCCAATTCCCACTACCCCGACGTTGCTATGCCAGCGCTTCAACCTTCATTTCGGCGAAAGCCGCAGCTCATCATAGGAACAAACCTCCAATCCTGAAAATCCGAAAATCCCGAAAATCCTGATTCTGACAACCCCTTGCAATGGCTATAATACCCCCCATAACCCCTGCCCGCACCGCCGGCCTCCTGCTACTCTTAACCGCAGCGGCAACAGCGGCGTCGGTGATGTCCCGCCTTGCCTCTAGCTCAGAGCCACCCGATGCTGCCGCCCTGCCAGTCCCCATCATCATGGACACCGGCCTGTATATCATCGCCGGCGCGGCCCGGGTTCTCTCCGGGCTGGCCTTGCTCGCCGCCGCCGTTTTCCTGCGGCAGGCGATGACCGGCCGCCACTGGACGGCAAACGTCTCCGGCCGGCTGCTCGAAGCGTCAGGAACTGCTACGGCAGTGTCCGGCGCTTGTATGCTGACCCTCTCTGCCGCCCTCCCCGAAACCGAACCTGCCGCTCTGACCGCCTACCAATCTCTCCCCTCTCTCCCTGACTGGATCCCGTCGGTGGACGCCGCCCGCTGGATTGCCGGCAAACTCGGCTTCACCCTGGCCGGCCTCGCGCTGATTGCCCTCGCCCCGGCTCAGTGGCGCATCGGTGGCCTGCTCAAAATCTCCGCCGTCGCCGACCTCATTATCGGCGTCGCCATGCTCCTCATCTGGGTTGACGCCGCCACCCTGATGCACCGTGTATCCGGCATCGCCTTCCTCTTCTGGCTCATCGTCAGCGGCCTCTGGCTCGCCGCCGGACTCCTCAAAACCCCCCAGGGAGAACCCCAATATGTCAGCCCGTGACCTAAACCTCGCCACCGTCCGCCACATCCGTAGCCAACTCACTGCCCTGCTCGAGGGCATGGATTACTGCTTGGACTGGAAAGATGGCGACAACTGGTCCGCCCGTGAAATACTCTACCACCTGGTCGACACCCCGGAAAACGGCATCGGCAGCGTCATCGCTGGCGTTCTCCACGGCTCCCTCTCCGAAATAACCATCCTGCCCGACGCCAACAACATCACCCCCGAACGCCTCGCTGCCGACATCCACCAGGCCCTGGCCTGCCCCCTCGCCATCCTCCAAACTGCCGAAGACGCCATCGCCGCCGCATCTGACGCCGACTTCATGGCCCGAACCGCCGTCGCTCACTTCCCCCACCGCAACATCCACGAAATCCGCACCGCCCAGGCCTTCATCGACGGCTTGGAACGGCATTGGAGCGAGCACCTGAACCAACTCCGCGCCATCCGCGAAACCCTCGGAGTGTAACCGCCTTGCTGATGCCGCGCCTTCTCATTGCCATTGTCGCCCTGTCTCTGCTTATCTTGATTCCGGCTGCCTGCTCCAGCCAGCCCCGGACACTGAACGTGGGCTTCAGCCCCTCATACGACTCAGTAAGCTACAACGCCAGCTCCGACCCCGACGACGCCGGATTCAACACCCACCTCGGCTACGAAGCCGACCTGCTCACCGCAATAGCCGCCATGGATGGCGACGCTATCTCCTTCAACCGCCGCGCCATTCTCGAATGGCCGGGCATCTGGCTGAAATCGGCCGAAGATCAGTACGACATCATCGCCGGCGGCATCACCATCCGAGACGCCCGCACCCGCAACGCCGACGGCCAAACGGTTGTCGCCTTCACCAACGGCCACATCGCCTTTCGCCAATCCCTCCAAGTGCGAACCGAAGACGCCCACCGCCTCTCCTCCTACGACAGTCTAACCTCCGATGTAATCGTTGGCGTCGGCGCTGACACCACCAACGAAGCCCGCCTGCTCATTCTGACCGGCCTGACCGACGACAACGGCGTCCTGGCTGCCGGCGTCCGCGTCGCAACCGACGCCGGCGATATCATCTCCGACGGCAGCCCCGACTACTCCATCACCGCCGCCGGCTCCTCTCCCAGCCTTGCACAACGGCGCCACATCTATCCACCCAACGACGCCATGCCGCAAATAGCCTATCTGCCCGACAACTCCGGCGAAGCCCTCCTGAACCGGATGCTGCAAAACCGCGAAGTCGACGCAGTGGCCCGCGAGGAAATTGCCAACATCAGCGCCGTACATAGTTCCAACGGCCACTTCACCGTCACCGCCCTCGACAGCCTTGTTGAGTACGGCGGCTTCACCGTAGCCGCCGACAACGCCGAGCTGCTGGCCCTGCTCAACGAGCGCATCGACTGGCTCACCGACCACCGCCGCATCGGGTACCCCGAATGGCGCGCCGACCCAACCATATTCACCCAGCGCGCCCAACAATGGAACCGGCAGCCCCCAAACCAATAACCCATCCCACACCATCGCCGCCTCGCCCGAACATGGCTATACCCCGCGCTGACTGCGCCGACATCCCTGCCGTCAGCGACATTTCAGTGGCCAGCCTCATCGGGTACAAACCTCCGCCGTCAGGGCAGCCGACGCCGATATTCACCTAACCCTGACGTAGCGCTCACCCGACCACTTGGAAGTCGTCGCAATACCAACCTCGGCAGAGATCGCTCACATCAACGCTGACCAGCTTAACCGACACTGTGATCCCACGCTTGATCCGGCGGCCTCTGATCCGCTCCGCTGGAACCCACGCAGTATAGCTTTCCTGCTGGCTACTATCAGGGCGCGGAGTATGCACCGTTATGCGCCCAAACTCGTTGACCCACCTTTCCCCCAACATGGCCTGTGCCATCGCAACCGCCATCGGCCCGTCATCACCGTAACCAAACGCCTTCATATGGTTGATGTTGCTGTCAACCTCACGAAGCACGCCGCTGAACTCCCGTGTTTCCCCTTCCCCCGGTGGTGCTGGAACTATCAGGTCGGGAGCCGGGTTTCGCGGCTTTTGGCTCTTCTTCCCAGACGGAACAAGGTTGCCACTAGCAGCGAAGCCTGGCCTCACGAGGTAGTCCAAACCAGGAATCCCGGTCGCTGCTTTGCGACCATCCGTGTAGGAAATCCTCTCCACTTCGTCTAGCCACGGCGGTCTGACAGACTGCTCCCCTCTCCCACAGCAGTGGACAGGCCACGGCGGAGCGTTATCGTCCAGGAAGACGCTTGACCCGTGATTGCAACGCAGATGGTATATCGCCACTCTGCAACTGGGGCAATCCCATGAATATATCAGGGTTTTGCAATTGGCCCCATGAGTCGGTATCGGCATCCCCCTACCCCTCCTCCCCCATCCGCAGCAAACTCAAAAACGCCTCCTGCGGCACTTCTACCCGCCCCACCCGCTTCATCCGCTTCTTGCCTTCCTTCTGCTTTTCCAGCAGCTTCCGCTTCCGAGTAATGTCCCCCCCGTAGCATTTGGACAGCACGTCCTTACGCATCGCCCGCACCGTCTCCCGCGCCACAATCCGGCTGCCGATAGCCGCCTGGATGGGCACCTCAAACATCTGACGCGGAATCGTCGTCCGCAACTTCTCCACAATAGTGCGCCCTTGCGCCACCGCATGATCCCGGTGGCTGATCATGCTCAGCGCCTCCACCGGCGTCTGGTTCACCAGAATGTCAATCCGCACCAGCGGCGCCGCCCGGTAACCCTCAAACGTATAGTCCAGCGATGCGTACCCCTGCGTCCGCGATTTCAGCTGATTGTAAAAATCAGCCAGCATCTCCGACAGCGGCATCGTGTACTCCATCACCACCCGCGTCTGCTCATTGTCGCCCCTCTCATTATCAGCGCTCTCCTTCCCGTCGCCGCCCGACGGCTTCCCTCCGATGCCCTGTATGTACTCCATACGGCGAAACTCAGAGCGGCGCGCGTGCATCAGCTCCATCACCGCCCCCACCGCCCGGCTCGGCGCAACGATGGTAACGCCCAAAATCGGCTCCCGCACTTCCGAAATAGCATTAGGCTGCGGCAGCAGCGACGGATTATCCACCCGCAGCAGATCGCCGTTGGTCAGCAGCACCTCGTAAGCCACGCTCGGCGCAGTGACAATCAAATCCAGGTCATACTCCCGCTCCAGCCTTTCCTGCACGATTTCCAGATGCACCAACCCCAGAAACCCGCAGCGGAACCCAAAACCCAGCGCCCCGCTGTTCTCCGGCTCAATCGTCAGCGAGGCGTCATTGAGCTTCAGCTTCTCCAGTGCCGCCCTCAGCCGGGTATAGTCCTCCCCGTCCGCCGGATACAGCCCCGCAAACACCATGGACTTCAACTCCACGTACCCCGGCAGCGGCTCCTCCGCCGGTTCGGCGTGGTTCGTCAGCGTATCGCCAACCGCGCACTCCTGTACATCCTTAAACCCGGTCGCCACGTATCCCACCTGTCCCGCCCCCAGCGACCCGGTGGGCGTAGGTTCCGGCGCGAACACCCCCACCTCCATAATCTCCACCCACTTCCCCGACGACATCACCCGCAGCCGGTCGCTGGCCGCAATGCCCCCGTCGGCAACCCGCACATATGCGATAATGCCCTTGTAAGTGTCATACGTAGAGTCAAACACCAGCGCCCGGAACGGCTCCTCCTCCCCGCCGGCCGGCGATGGCACCCGCTCCACAATCGCGTCCAGCAGCTCCGTGCAGCCCACCCCTGACTTCGCCGACACGAACATCACCTCATCCCGGCGAAACCCGAAAATCTGCTCCATCTCCGCCGCCACCCGCTCCGGCTCCGCCGACGGTAAGTCAACCTTATTAATGACTGGAATCAACTCCAGGTCATACTCCATTGCCAGCAGCGTGTTGGCGATGGTCTGCGCCTCCACCCCCTGCGTAGCGTCCACCACCAGCAGCGCGCCCTCGCAAGCCGCCAGCGCCCGGGAAACCTCATAGGAAAAATCCACATGACCCGGCGTGTCAATCAGGTTCAGCTGATACTCCCCCGCATAGTCGCCCCCCTTCACCCCATGCGACATCGTAACCGCCTTGCCCTTTATCGTAATGCCCCGCTCCCGTTCCAGCTCCATCTGATCCAGAAACTGCGCCTTCATGTCCTGCGGCCGCACCGTGCCCGTTATCTCCAGCAGGCGGTCGGCCAAAGTGGACTTCCCGTGGTCAATGTGAGCGATAATGCAAAAATTGCGGATACTCTGCTGCTTCATAATGCCAACCCCATCCTTCCTTTCAACGCCCATTATGGTAGCACGCCCGCCAACCGCGCGCCAATCAATCCTCCAACCACCTCCGCCCAATCACCGCGAGATTACCCGCCATCGACCGGGCGCGCGCAAAAATGATCGCCTCTGGCCAATCGCCTCAGGATCCACCCGTCCAAACCCTCAACCGCGTCCGCTAATCCCTAACCCCCGCCTGCGACTTGATGATACAATTGCCATCGGACTTTTTCGCCGCCTCTCATTTTCTACGTCCACCGGAGGAACCACCAATGCCAACCTACGTTGACCCCGTTGCCTGCAACTCCTGCGCCAGCGTCAACGGCGGCCCCCAGTGCGTCTATATCTGCCCCAATGACCTCATGACCCTTGACCAGGTCACCCAAAAAAGCCTCAACCAGGAACCCGATATGTGCTCCGAGTGCTACGCCTGCGTCAAACTCTGCCCCGAAAACGCCATCCACGTCCGCGGCTACGCCGACTTCGTCCCCCTCGGCGCCGAAGTCCAGCCCCACTACGAAGGCCAGGACATCGTCTGGAACGTCACCTTCCGCGACGGACGCACCGAACATTTCCGCTTCGCCTCCCGTTCCACCCCTTGGGGCAGCATCGACCCCTACGCCAACGTCGCCCCGGCCGACCCCGACAATCTCCGTACCACCGCCCTCTTCGGCGAACCCGAGTACCTCAAACTCCCCGAATCAGCCTGACCTCATGACCACCGCCACCGACGCCATCGCCTACCACCGCGAACGCAGCTGGCATTTCCTCAGCCTCGTGGACGACGAACTCGCCCGCGGAGAACTGGAAGAAGCCAGCAACAAACTCTGGGGAGCCGCCGCCCGCGCCATCAAAGCCACCGCCGAAACCCGCGGTTGGCCCCATCACGATGCGCTGCTCCAGCAAACAATGGAACGCTTAATCAGCGAAGAAGGTGCGCTACAGCATCTGTTCGGTCAGTATATGATGGCTTCAGCATACCGTCAGGAGTCTTACGCATGGCCGCCCTCGGCCGACGCTATCCGCCACGGAAATAATATAATCTCCGAGTTTATCGCGGCTTTGGAAAGCCTCGGCTGATACGCCGCTGCCTGCCCGCCATCCTACCCCAATCTGCTATACTGCCGCCCGCCGCAAACACACGCTCCGCTTGAACCGACCTATCCTAAGAGGAGAAACCCCCAAATGCCCGAACCTACTACCCGAATCGTTGAATCCGATGTCCTCATCATCGGCGGCGGCATGGCCGGCTGTGGCGCCGCCATCGAAGCCCGTTACTGGGGCGGCGGCGACCTCCGCATCGTCATGGTCGACAAAGCCGCCACCGACCGCAGCGGCGCCGTCGGCGAAGGCCTCTCCGCCATCAACATGTACATGGGTATGCGCCACGGCTGGAACCAACCCGAAGACTATGTCGAATACGTCCGCAACGACATGATGGGCGTCTCCCGCGAAGACCTCGTCTATGACGTCGCCCGCCACGTCGACAGCAGCGTCCATATGTTCGAAGAATGGGGCCTCCCCTTCTGGTACGACGACGATGGCCTCTACATCCGCGAAGGCCGCTGGCAGGTCATGATCCACGGCGAAGCCTACAAGCCCATCGTCGCCGAGGCCGCCAAAAAAGCCCTCGGCCCGGACAACCACTACGAGCGTGTCTTCATCTCCCATCTCTTTACCGACGCCGACGACCCCAACCGCGTCGCCGGCGCCGTCGGCTTCGGCGTCCGCGAAGACGTCATCTACATCTTCAAAGCCCGCTCCGTCATCAGCGCCGCCGGCGGCGCCACCGCCGTCTTCCGTCCCCGCAGCGTTGGCGAAGGCATGGGCCGCACCTGGTACTCCATCTTTGACACCGGATCCGTCTATGGCCTCATCATCCCTGTCGGCGGCGAAATGACCCAGATGGAACACCGCTTCGTCCCCAGCCGCTTCAAAGACTCCTACGGCCCCGTCGGCGCCTGGTCCCAGCTCTTCCGCGCCGACCTCACCAACGCCGCCGGCGAAAACTACTTCGTCAACCGCCTCCCCGAACTCAAAAAGTACGACCCCTACGGCTCCGCTTTCCCCACACCCACCCCCCTGCGCAACCACCTCCTCTGGACCGAAATCCAGGCCGGCAACGGCCCCATCATGCTCAAAACCCCCGAAGCCATCGACGCCCTCGCCTCCGGCGACGAAAACCGCAAGCGCGACATCATCTCCGAAGCTTGGGAAGACTTCCTCGACATGACCATCTCCCAGGCCATCCTCTGGGCCGCTCACAACATCGCCCCCGAAGAACGCCCCTCCGAAGTTGTCCTCGCCGAACCCTACATCATGGGCAGCCACAGCGGCGAATCCGGCGCCTGGGTCAGCGGCCCCGACGACGTCGCCCCCGACGGCTACCACTGGGGATACAGCAAAATGACCACCGTCAGCGGCCTTTTTGCCGCCGGCGACGGCGTGGGCGCCTGCCCCCACAAATTCTCCTCCGGCTCCTTCACCGAAGGCCGACTCGCCGGCAAATCCGCCGTCATCTACGCCCTGGATCATTCCGCCCCTCCCAAAGTCGACGACCGCAAAATCGACGAGCTCAGACGCCAGGCATGGGCCCCCATGGTTACCTTCGAGCAAAATCAATACGCCTCCACCAACCCGGAGGTCAACCCCAACTACCTCCTCCCGCGCCAGGGCCTCTTCCGCCTCCAAAAACTCATGGACGAATACGTCGCCGGCGTCTCCGCCGGCTTCACCACCAACGAAGCAACCATGCTCCGCGGCCTGGAACTCATGGGAATGCTCCGCGAAGACCTAGACAAACTCGCCGCCCGCAACCGACACGAACTCCTCCGCTGCCACGAACTCATCCATCGCGCCTGGGTCGCCGAAGCCCACCTCCGCCATATGCTCCACCGCAAGGAAACCCGCTGGCCCGGCTTCTACTACCGCAGCGACTACCCCGACATGGACGAACCCAACTGGCGCGTCTTCGTTAACTCCCGCTACGACGCCGCCAACGACAAATGGGACGTATTCACCCGTCCCTGCCCACAAGTCTTCTAACCGGAGAGGCAGTTATGACTACCGAATCCCCAACCTCAGACCCGGTTGCAATGCTCCGCGAAACCACCCTCCGCGTCAAGGAAGTCGTCGCCGGCGTCAAGCCCTCCCAGGCCAATGACCCCACCCCTTGCTCCCAATGGGACGTGCGCGGCCTGCTCAACCACCTCATCGGCGGCCTCGAATTCACCGCCGGCAGCATCGCCGGCAATCCCCCCAACCTCCGTATCGCCGACGCCGACAGCAGCTATGTCAACGAGCCGGACATTACCGTCCTCATCCAGGCCTACCACACCATCCTTGACCAGGTACTACAGTCCGCCCTCCGGCCCGGCGCCCTGGATGGCGTCGTCACCACTCCCTACTTCGGCGAAATGACCGTCAGCCAAATCTTCATCGGCACCACCATGGACCAGTTCATCCACGGCTGGGACTTGGCCAAAGCCACCGGCCAGGACACTGCCCTCGATCCCAACCTGGTCGATTTCGCCTACGGTATGCTGACCTCCGGCGGCTTTGTCGACATGGGCCGCCAAGCCGGATTCATCGGCCCGGAAATCCCCCTCCCCGACCACGCCAGCCCCCAGGACAAACTCATCGCTTACATGGGGCGCCAGCCCTAGCCAACTCCAACCCCATCAGCCAATGGCTTACGACGAAACCCTGGCCGACCGCATCCGCGCCAACCTCTCCCACCATCCCGAGCTGGCCCAACGCAAAATGTTCGGCGGCCTTGCCTTTATGCTCAACGGCAATATGTGCTGTTGCCTGACCAACCACGGCCTCATGGTCCGCGTCGGCCCCCACGCCTACGCCGACGCCCTCGCTCAGCCTCACGCCGGGCTGATGGACCTTACCGGCCGACCCATGCGCGGCTGGGTCCTCGTTGCGCCCCCCGGATTAGTCTCCGACGCCGACTTGTCCCAATGGGTTGCCGCCGGCGCAGAATTCGCCGCCGCCCTGCCTCCCAAATAGCGCGGAGAACCGAACCCTGCCATGCAAGCCATCGATCTGCACATCCACGTCCCCCGCGAACCCGGCCTGCCCGAAATCGCAATTGAAGCCGAGCTCCTACGCTATTTCCGCGCCCCTCCCCCTCCCACAGACCCCGCTGAAATGGCCCGCAAGTTCCGTGAGTTAGACCTCTTCGGCGTCATCTTCTCCGTCGACACCACCACCAACACCGGCGAAAAGCCCGACAGCAACGACTGGGTCGCCAGCATCGTCAACGACCATCCCAACCAATTCATGGGCTTCGCCTCCGTCGACCCCTGGCTCGGCAAAGCCGCCTGCTACGAACTCGAACGCTCAGTGCAAGAACTCGGCCTGAAAGGCCTCAAACTCCATCCCATCCATCAGGCTTTCTTCCCCAACGACACCCGCTTTTACCCCCTCTATGAAGTCGCCGACGCCCTCCACATCCCAGTGCTCTTTCATTCCGGCTTCGCCGGCGCCGGTTCCGGAACCCCCGGCGGCAGCGGACTCAAACTCAAATACAGCCAGCCCATTCCCTGCTTCGACGACGTTGCTGCCGACTTCCCCAACCTGACCCTCATCATGGCTCATCCCGCCTGGCCCTGGATTGACCAGCAAATCGCCGTTGCCCTCCACAAATCCAACGTCTTCCTCGACCTCTCCGGCTGGCTGCCCCGCTTCATCCCGGAAACCCTCATCCGCGAAACCAACACCCGCCTCCAGGATAAGGTCATGTTCGGCTCCGACTACCCCTTCATCCAGCCCGACGCCTGGCTCGCCGACTTCCAAAACCTCCCCATCCGCGACCACGTTATCCCCAAAATCCTCCTCGAAAACGCCCGCCGCGTCCTCAACATCCCCTCGTAGCGTCGCTCAACTCGACCCCGTCCCCCCAGCATCCTCCACTCCCCCGCCCAAGCGCGCGGGGGCATCTCCCTGTACTAATCAATCATCCGTCGCCGCTCCTCGCCCCACCCGCGCACTGGTATCTCGCGGCCGCTGGCCGGGGCCGTCGGTTTCGTGGGCCTCGCCCCACCCGCGCACTGGTATCTCCTGGCCTGCCCGCCGCCCACCACGCCCGTTTCGCCTTGCCCCACCCGCGCGCGGGCATCTCCGCTATCGTGCTGCGGGATGATACTGACTACCACCTTGCCCCACCCGCGCGCGGGCATCTCGATCCCCCTACGCCTGGCTATCTCCGGAGGAGCCCTTGCCCCACCCGCGCGCGGGCATCTCCCACCCGATCATTGCGGGCAATCCCCAGCGCAACCTTGCCCCACCCGCGCGCGGGCATCTCCTGCCGCTTGGATTTGACGAACGCGGCGGTAGCGGATGCCCCACCCGCGCGCGGGCATCTCATCGGCCTGCAAACGGGCGGCCAAGGCCAGGGCGGATGCCCCACCCGCGCGCGGGCATCTCCTACCCTGGCGGCGGAGTGTGAGCAGGCGCGCCCCTTGCCCCACCCGCGCGCGGGCATCTCATATGCCCGCCCGACTCTACCACCCGCGCCATCCCTTACCCCACCCACGCGCGCCAGCATCTCAACGACGTACCGGCGGGCGGCCAGTTTGATGGCCCCGCCCACCCGCGTGCCGGCCCATTCCACCGGATAGCTGGGGCGAGCAGTCGCTGACAACCCCGCCCAGGCACGCGCCGGCCCATCGACGCGATAAGTGCGGCGCGGCAACAGCAAATCTCCCCGACCAAGCGCGCACGGCGCCGCTCCAATATCCTGAAAGTCGCCCCCAACCACGCATCCCCCTCTCTGGCGCGCGCCGGCCCCTTGGCGTTATCATTTAACCATGACCACCTCAGCCCAATCCCAAGTCTATTATCGCAAGTGGCGACCCGGCTCCTTCAGCGACCTCGCCGGCCAGGAACACGTCGGCAACACCCTCCGCCAGGCCGTCATGCAGGGCCGCGTCAGCCACAGCTACCTCTTCTGCGGCACCCGCGGCAGCGGCAAAACTACCACCGCCCGCGTCCTCGCCAAAGCCGTCAACTGCCTCAACCCACAGCAGGGCGACCCCTGCGACCAATGCCACATCTGCGTCTCCATCAACGAAGGCCGCAACCTCGACATCATCGAACTCGACGCCGCCAGCAATCGCGGCGTCGAAGAAATCCGCGAAATCCGCGATAAAGTCCACTTCCAGCCCGCTCAAAACCGCCGCAAAGTCTATATCATCGACGAAGCCCATATGCTCACCCGCGAGGCTTCCAACGCTTTCCTCAAAACCCTCGAAGAACCCCCCCAACACGTTATCTTCATCCTCTGCACCACCGAAGCCGACCGCATCCTCCCCACTATCCTCTCCCGCTGCCAGCGCTACGACTTCCGACGCCTCCCCGGCCAAACCATCTACGACCGCCTCGCCTTCATCACCGACCAGGAAGCAATCGTCATCCATCCCGATGCCTTGCGCATGATTGCCCGCAGTGCCGCCGGCTCCATGCGCGACGCCCTCAACATCCTGGAACAGCTCGCCGTCTCCGCCGCACAGGAAATCACCCTCCGCGACGTCGAAGAATCCCTCGGCCTCGTCCGCAGCGACGCCTACCTCTCCCTCGCCCGGAAACTCCTCTCCGGCGACACCTCCGCATCCCTCGAAACCATCAATCAGGTCGTCTGGGAAGGCGGCGAACCCCGCCAACTCCATCGCCAAACCCTCGACCTCCTCCGCTCCATGCTCCTCCTCTCCTGGGACGCCGCCCAAACCCTCGACCTCCCCGACGACACCCTCCACGGCCTCCGTTCCCTCATCCGGCAATCCGACCCCCAGCGTATCCTCCGCGCCGTCCGCATCTGGAGCGCAGCCGGCCCCGGCCTCCGCTACGACGCTCCCGCCGCCTTGCCCTTGGAAATCGCCGCCGCCGAAATCTGCCGCCACGACGTTCCCGCAGCCGCCCCAACCCCCGCCCCCGCCCCCGCCAACCCAGCCCCCGGTCAGCAGCCGCCCCCCAACCGCGCCCCCCAACCGCCGCCGCGCTCCCCCCGTCAGCAGCCCGCCCCTCCGCCCCAGCAGCCCGCCCCCATCACCCCTCCGCCCAACAATCGGCCCGCTCCCACGCCCTCGCCCGCCCGCTCCTCCACCGCCCCCGACAGCCTGCAAGGACGCTGGGAGCAAGCCGTCCGCCAACTCGGCCGTGTCAAGGGCAGCAAGTACAACCTCGGCGCCCTCCTCCGCGATTGCCGCTCCTACAACGTCCGCCTCTCCGACCCCGACTCCACCCTCGTCCTACCTTTCAGCAACGCCGCCAACCTCGACCGTATGCAGGAAGAACTCAACGACCCCCGCGTTCGTGATACCATTGAGCAAGCCATCGCACAGGCCTTCGGCTCACCACACCCTTTCCAGGTAACCCTCGCCGGCTCCAACAACGGCAGCGACCCGCCCGCGACCCGTGGCAGCATCCAGGACAGCCCCCTGGTTCGCACCGCCATCGGCCTCGGCGCCCGCATCCTCGACGAACAATAGGAGGCGCCCAAACCGCCATGATGAACAAACGTATGATGCGCCAGGCCCAGCAATTGCAGAACCGCCTCGCCAAAGCCCAGCAGGAACTCGAATCCATGTCCGTCGAAGGCTCCGCCGGCGGCGGCGTTGTCCGCGTCACCATGACCGGCAAACAGGAAGTCACCGCCGTCATCATCGACCCCGAAGCCGCCGAAGACCTCGACCTCCTCCAAGACCTCATCGCCGCCGCCGTCAACGACGCCTTCACCCGCACCCAGGAACTCGCCGCCGAAAAAATGGGCGCCCTCACCGGCGGCATGAACATCCCCGGCCTCTTCTGACCCATCGCCATCCTCGCCAACCCCCAACTCATTACCCCTCCGCCATGCTGGAAGAACCCCAACTCAACGGCCGCATCGCCAGCATCGTCAACCGGCTCACCAACTCCGCCGGTTGGCAGGCCCGCGAAGAACTCCGCGGTGCCCTGCGCGGCCCCAAAACCAAGCCCGACATCCTCATCACCCGCTCCGACGGCCCCCCTGTCGTCCTCGAAACCGAATACCCTCCGGCCCCAACCGTCGCCGACGACTGCATGAAGAGCATCGGCCGCGAACTCGACCCCTCCGTCGCCCACGCCGCCGGAACCGTCAGCTCGGTCATCGCCATCCGCGCCACCGACGCCCTCCGCCAATGCGACACCGGCGACCAGGCCCAGCTGCTCCTCGAAAACGGCCACGAACTCGAATACGCCGCCTATCAAGGCTGCCCGCGCCAACCTACCCGCTTCCCCCAATCCGGCTACATCAAAGGCAACGTCCGCGATTTAGTCGACTTCATCCGTCCCGCCGCCGAACCCCAGGACGCCGTCAACCGCGCCACCGAAGTTTTCGAGCATGGCATCGCCGACGCCGCCATCCTCATCCAGGGTTGCGCCCGACACACCGGCATCGGCCATTCCATTGCAACCGAACTCCGCCAGCAATGGCCCTCCTACCCGCCCCGGCCACCCACCACCAAAGCCGAACTCGAACAGGAAAAAGCCGACCAGAACGCCCGCGAGCAAACGGCCAAAATGACCGCCGCCATGTTCATCAACGCCCTCGCCTTCCAGCAGAACCTCGCCGGCTTCTCCGCCCCGGTCACTGTCAACGGCGCCCTCGAAACCCGCTCCATCAAAAGCCTCGCCCAAGTCCGCCAATCCACCGGTTCCCTCCATCCCGACGCCGTCATCGCCGAGTGGGACAACATCCTCTCCATCAACTACTGGCCCATCTTCCACATCGCCCGAAAACTCCTCCTCCTCATCCCTCCCACCGTCGCCGTCTCCCTCCTCGACCGCATAGCCCAAACCGCCAACTCCATCCAGGACGTCATCCGGCAGAACGACGTCGCCGGCGCCGTCTTCCAACGTCTCATCGCCGACCGCCAGACCCTCGCCACCTACTACACCCGACCCGAAAGCGCCACCCTCGCCGCCTGTCTCGCCGTCCCCGATAACCTCAACTGGGCCGACCCCCAAACCCTCAAAAACTACCGCATCGCCGACTACGCCTGCGGCTCCGGCGGCCTCGTCCTCGCCGCCTACCAGCGCGCCCGCGACCTCCACCGCAACCACGGCGGCGACCCCGACCCTCTCCACTCCCACATGATGGAAAACAGCCTCACCGCCTGCGACATCATGCCCGCCGCCGTTCACCTCACCTCCTCCCTCCTCTCCTCCGTCGCACCCCGCCAGCGCTACGCCGGCACCCGCAACGTCCTCTACCCCTTCGGCGCCACCGGAGAATACGACAACAACCATATCCCCATCGTCGACATCGGCTCCCTCGCCCTCCTCGACATCACCTCCACCAGACGCCAGGCCGTACTACCCCTCAACCGGCAAATGGCCCTCGGCGCCACCGGCGAACGCGCCCCCATCGAAGTCGATATGTCACCCCTCAGCCAGTCCCTCGTCATCATGAACCCACCATTCACCACCCCCACCAACCACGCCGCCGACCACGCCAAGCCCGGCAACCCCGCCTTCGCCGCCTTCAACACCACACCCGCCGAACAAAAAGCAATGTCCAACAAAGTAAAAAGCCTCTCCAAAGGCACCATCAGCGACGGCAACGCAGGACTCGGCTCTAATTTCAGCCAGATCGCTCACAATATGCTCAAACCGGGCGGGCGGCTGGCGTTGATACTCCCGCTGTCTTCTGTATTGGGCGGCATTTGGGATGGAAAACAAGAATGGAGTTGGCAAAAGCTCCGCCGGCTTTTAAGCGACGATTACAACGACATTGTGATAGTCAGCATCGCCCAAAGCAAAGACATTGACTCGTCATTCTCGGCTGACACTAACCTTGCAGAGGCAATGATATTCGCTCGTCGCTTGCTAAGTGATGAAGTACCCAAACGGCAAGCGCACTTCGTTAACTTGCATCACCGCCCGGCTGACAAGCTGACAGCGCAGGAAACGGCCAAGGCAATCTGTAAGGCAATCTCCCGAGTGAAAAAAATAGACGCCACGGCAGAGGTCAGAGTCGGAGACGACGTTGTAGGCGCCGTGACGTTGGAAAGCGCCTCACCTCGCAAAGCGTGGACAACCGTTCGAGTTGCCAACATCAGGCTGGTGAACATTGCCAAACGTTTGGCTAATGGGCAACTTTTCTTGCCTCAGCATTCCCAGCCCATTGCCATTCCGATTGCGCCGATAGGGGAAATAGGTCGTGTCGGACCATTAGGCAGAGATATTAACGAAGCCGGGCGCGGCCCGTTTGAAACTCGGAAAGGGGCACACGCCGGAACAGAGTGGCCAATGTTATGGGGGCGTGATAGCTCTATTCAGACCAGAATGGCAACATTACCTGACACCAGCGGCATAGTCAGAGAGAACAAGAGCGCCGACGCCGCCGAGCTATGGCAAAAGGCCAGCAACCTGCACATCAATATAACCTTTCGCTTCAATTCCAATCCGACATCTGCTGCTTATACCGAAAGGCGATCCTTGGGTGGCAGGGCATGGCCTAACCTGCAAATGGATACGCCCGAAATGGAAAAGGCTGCTTGCTCTTGGCTAAACGGTACGCTTGGCCTTATTGGTTACTGGATCGAAAGTAATCGGGTACAATCCGGACGAGGGACGGTATCAATCACGACGCTGGCCAGCATCCCCACCCTCAACGTCGCCAAACTCTCCCCCGGCCAACTCCGCGCCGCCGTCCAAATCTACGACGACCTTTCCCAAAAACGAATGCTGCCGGCCAACGAAGCCTGGCGCGACCCCGTCCGCCAGCAACTCGACCACCGCCTCCTCACCCAAGTCCTCGGCCTGGACGACGACGCCGTAGCCCAACTAGCCATCCTCCGCAGCCAATGGTGCCGCGAGCCCACCGTCACCGGAACCAAAAACACCGGCCCCACCAACTAACCACCCATCCGTCCCGCCACCGCCACCACCAACCCTAGCAACGAACCACCCATCCATCCCTCACTCCCACCGCCACCACCACCAGCCCCAGCCCCAGCAACTAGCCATCCCTCCGTCCCGCCAACGCCGCCACCAACCCAAACAACTAGCCATCCATCCCTCACTCCCACCGCCACCACCACCAGCCCCAGCAACTAGCCATTCCTCCGTCCCGCCAACGCCGCCACCAACCCAAACAACTAGCCATCCCTCCCTCACTCCCACCGCCACCACCACCAACCCCAGCAACGAACCATCCATCCGTCCCGCCACCGCCGCCACCAACCCAAACAACTAGCCATCCATCCCGCCAACGGCCCCACCCGCAAAGACCCCAACGCCTGACCATGACTCCTACGCCCGACCCCAACCCCGGCGCCACCCGCTCCATCAGCCAGCTGATAGATCAGCTCCATCAGCTCCCCGGCATCGGCCCCAAAAGCGCCCAGCGCATCGCCTACTACATCGCCCACGCCCCCACCGATGCCGCCCGCGATTTGGCCGACGCCATCATCGCCGTCAAAGACACCATCCTCTTCTGCGACCAATGCCGTAACCTCACCGACGCCTCCCCCTGTCCCATCTGCTCCAACCCCCAGCGCAACCACAACCAAATCTGCGTCGTCGAAGAATCCCGCGACCTCGTCGCCCTCGAAAAAACCCGTGTCTATCGCGGCCTCTACCACGTCCTCCACGGCCCCCTCTCTCCCCTCAACGGCATCGGCCCCGAAGACATCCACCTCCCCCAGCTATTCCAACGCCTCCGGAACCGTACCACCCCCTTGCAGGAACTCATCGTAGCCACCAACCCCACCCTGGAAGGCGACGCCACCGCCGATTTCATCTACCGCCGCCTCGCCGACAGCGGCATCCCCATCACCCGCCTCGCCCTCGGCCTCCCCGTCGGCGGCTCCCTCGAATTCGCCGACGAAACCACCCTCAGCCGCGCCCTCTCCGGACGCAACCCCCTCCAATAACCCCCGCCAAAACCCCATCCCCAACCCGCCCATTCAATAACGTCTTAATGACGTCTAATAACGTCCTGATGACGTCGCACCTCCCCCATTAGCGCCGCCGGCCCCTCACCCCCGTAGTTCCATCAAAAGCCCCCACCCACGCCCCCGAACCGGCCCCCAATCCCGTAAATCCAACCACCCCATCCCAACCCTGGCTACCCATTGACAACCAGGACAGTCCCTGATTCTGACCACCACCCCACCGCCGCTATTCCGTACAGTACGGCAGCCCCACCTCATCAAAGTCAGACCTCCAGTCAGTCAGTCTGACCAGCGGTATGCAGCCTTCCAATCCATCATTGCCTGCGATGCGCCACATAGTCAAGTTCACCAGACTCCCCAGCTCCGCCGGTATCGTGCCGCTCAACCGGTTATCACTAAGGTACAGTGAGCTCAAATTCACCAGACCCCCCAGCTCCGCCGGTATCGTGCCACTCAACCGGTTATCTCCAAGGTGCAGTGAGCTCAAATTCACCAGACCCCCCAGCTCCGCCGGTATCGTGCCACTCAACCGGTTACCTCCAAGGTGCAGTGAGCTCAAATTCACCAGACCCCCCAGCTCCGCCGGTATCATGCCTTCCAGCTTATTTTCATTGAGGTATAACCCTTCCAAATTGCTGAGTCTCCTCAGACTCGCCGGTATCTCGCCTCCCAAACTGTTGCTATACAACAGCAACCGTTTCAGATTGCTGAGGTCGCCCAGCTCCTCCGGTATCCCCCCTCCTAAATGTGGGCTGTTGGAGATGAGTAGATATTCCAACTTGCTGAGCCGTCCCAAACTCGCCGGTAGCTCCCCTCCCAGATTATAATTCCAGAGCCTCAACCTGATGACGCAATCGTCCTCGTCAGCCACAACGCCCCCCCAGTCGTTCAACGGCCTGTCGCTCAGCCAATTCTCTTTCCTTTCCCTATACCAGGCGGTTGGCCCCTCTGTGGCGTGCCAGAAATCTATCAGCACGTCCCGATCCCCGGCGCATCCGGTCTCCGGCCGCGTCCCCGTCGGAGTAGGCGTAGGCGTAGTAGTAGCCGTCCCCGTCGGAGTAGGAGTAGGCGTAGCAGTAGCCGTCCCCGTCGGAGTAGGAGTAGGCGAAACAGTAGCGGTAGCCGTCGGAGTACCTGTCCCCGTCCCCGTAGGCGTACCTGCTAACGTCCCCGCCGGAGTCCGAGTGGGAGTAGGCGAAACAGTAGCGGTAGCCGTCGGAGTACCTGTCCCCGTCCCCGTAGGCGTACCTCCCGAAGTCCCCACCGGAGTCCCCGTCCGAGTGGGAGTAGGCGAAACAGTAGCGGTAGTCGTCGGAGTACCTGTCCCCGTCCCCGTCGGCGTACCTGCTAACGTCCGCACCGGAGTCCGAGTGGGAGTAGGCGAAACAGTAGCGGTAGCCGTCGGAGTACCTGTCCCCGTCCCCGTCGGCGTACCTGCTAACGCCCCCGCCGGAGTCCGAGTGGGAGTAGGCGAAACAGTAGCGGTAGCCGTCGGAGTACCTGTCCCCGTCGGCGTCGGCGTACCTGCTAACGCCCCCGCCGGAGTCCGAGTGGGAGTAGGCGAAACAGTAGCGGTAGCCGTCGGAGTACCTGTCCTCGTCCCCGTCGGCGTACCTGCTAACGCCCCCACCGGAGTCCGAGTGGGAGTAGGCGAAACAGTAGCGGTAGCCGTCGGAGTACCTGTCCTCGTCCCCGTCGGCGTACCTGCTAACGCCCCCACCGGAGTCCGAGTGGGAGTAGGCGAAACAGTAGCGGTAGCCGTCGGAGTACCTGTCCTCGTCCCCGTCAGCGTACCTCCCGGAGCCCCCACCGGAGTTCCCATCAGCGTAGCCGTGTCTGTCCTCGTCGGAATAGGCGTGGCGCTAACCCCCTGCCTTGCCACGCTCGTCGCAGTAGCCGGCGGCGAATCCGACCCTGTCGCAGTGGCCAGCAACTGCGCCGCGCTCGTCGCATTAGCCCCCCGCGTTGGCCTACTCGTAGGCGTAGCCGTCTCCCCAAAATCCCCCTCCGGAGCGGAGGACGTAGCCGTAGCCGTAGCCTTATTAACTTCCACCGAAGCGCCCGGCATCTGCGACGGAGGCGGCAGTCTTGGAACAGCCGGCGCCTCCGGCGAATCAGACCCTGCGGAAGTCACCGGCGCTGACTCCGGCCCGGCCCCGGCCGGAGTGCTCGGCGCCTCCGGCGGATAAGGCAATGCGGGAACCACCGGCGTCTGCGACCCGCCAGGCCCGGCGGAATCCACCGGCGTCTGCGCCTCGTCAGACGCCGCGACAACTCCCGGTGTCTCCGTCAGACCGACCGTAGCCGGCGCAACATCCGTCACCGTAAGCGTAGCGGATGCCATAACCTCCCCATCATCATCATCCCCTATCCCGGCCAGGAGAAATGCGGTCAGCCCCGCCAACAGCAGCAAAATCAGCCCAACCAGCAGAATTCGCAACCACCCGGAAACGCCCCGCAGCCATCCGCCGCCGCCTCGGCCATCATCACCGCCTGCCTGACCGTCGCCGCTGCTGCCACCCCGGCCATCATCATCGCCTGCCTGACCGTCGCCGCTGCTGCCACCTCGGCCATCGCGCCCATCGTATGTAATCCAGTGCCGTATCATGAAGCAACGTCCGAACCACGCCGACATCCGAGCCCAACCGCCGCGTGTAATCCAGTGCCGTATCATGGAGCAACGCCCGAACCACGCCAACATCCGAGCCCAACCGCCGCGATTTTATCACACCCACCCTCAAACAGCCGCCACCCATTTATAAGGCGTGGCATAAGCCAGCCGCTCCCGCTCCCAACCCGCCGCCCCCCAACCCGCCGCCCCGCCAAACCCCGCAACCCATCCCCCACCCCTCAACCTACTCCCCAATCCTGAAAATCCCAAAATCCGGTAAATCCCGATTCTGACAATCCCCCCAAACCAACCCATCCCCCACCCCAGCAATCAACCCACCTCCATCCTGAACATCCCCAAATCCGGTAAATCCTGATTCTGACAATCCCCCCCAAAACCAACCCATCCCCCACCCAGCAATCAACCCACCTCCATCCTGAACATCCCCAAATCCGGTAAATCCCGATTCTGACAATCCCCCCCAAAACCAACCTTGCCCAATACCCCGCGTTTGCTGGTATCATTGAACCGTGGCAGCGGCGCCTCCCCTTCCACCCGTCGCCATTGCCACCCATAACCGGACCATATCCCGCGCCGGCTGCCGAAGGCCGCCGACGCCTGGAGGCCCCTATGCCCAGCAAAGGCAAACGGATTGCGTCGCGCCAAAGCAGCCTCCGACGCCGCCGCAGTGCCGCCAACCCCAACCGCGCCGGCGCGCCGACCCCGGCCGGCCCCGGCCTAGCCGCCGTCGCCAACCCCGGCAGCGCGCCCACGCCAGCCGCCGCCCCAGCATCAGCCCCGGCTCCCGACGCGCCCCCGGCCGGCGCCCCAACCCCGGCCGCCGCCTCCGCACAGCCCACTGGACGACCGCAAACCCAATCCCGCGGTCGCCGCTTCGACCGCCCGGCCGCCTACAACCACGTCGGCTCCGAGCTCATCCGCATCGGCATTTTCTCCGGCATTCTCCTCGCCGCCCTCATCACCATCTCCTTCCTGATTTAATCCCCAACTTCCCCCTCGCGAGCTTCGGCAAGCAACGCCGCCATTCCCATGGCCCGCCCAGAATTCAACCACCGCCTGCTCGTAACCCCCGAGCGCCCCGGCGTCTATCTGATGAAAAACGCCCAGGGCGCAATCATCTATGTCGGCAAAGCCGCCATCCTCCGCAACCGCCTCCGCTCCTACTTCGGCTCCCCCGCCGGCCTCGACCGCAAAACCCGCCGCATGGTCAGCGAACTCGCCGATTTCGAATACATCGTTACCGACACCGAAGCCGAAGCCCTCATCCTCGAAAACACCCTCATCAAACGCCACCGCCCCTACTTCAACGTCCGCCTCAAAGACGACAAAACCTACCCCTACCTCAAAGTCGACCTCTCCGAAGACTTCCCCCGTGTGTACATCACCCGCGGCGTCCACCCCGACGGCGCCCGCTACTTCGGCCCCTTTGCCAGCTCCACCAGCGTCCGACAATCCATGGACCTCGTCAAAAAACTCTTCCCCTACCGCTCCTGCACCAAGCGCATCACCGGAACCGACCCCCGTCCCTGCCTCGAATACTTCATCCACCGCTGCGTCGGCCCCTGCGCCGGCCTCGCCTCCCGCGAAGACTACGACCAGGTTATCCGACAGGTCATCCTCTTCCTGGAAGGCAACACCGAAACCGTCACCGGTCAGCTCCGCTCCAAAATGGAACAAGCCTCCGCAACTCTCGAATTCGAACGCGCCGCCGTCCTCCGCGACCAAATGGCCTCCATCCAAAAATTCGAAGCAGACCGCACCGTCAAAGTCGACTCCGGACGCCTCACCGACCTGGACGCCATCGCCGTCTCCGTCGCCGACCCCGACTCCCGCATCCGCGAAGCCTGGGTCGAAATCTTCTTCATCCGACGCGGCAAACTAATCGGACGCGACCACTTCTTCATGGAAGGCCCCGAAGACGACGAACCCGCCGCCGTCATCGCCCAGTTCGTCCAGCAATTCTACGCCTCCGCCCTCGAAATCCCTCCCACCATCCTCATTCAGCACGACCCGCCCCACGAAGACGCCCAAATGATCCGCGACTTCCTCCGCTCCCGCCGCAACGGCGCCGTCCGCCTCTACCGTCCCCAGCGCGGCGAAAACCGCAAACTCCTGCAAGTCGTCGCCGAAAACGCCGCCGAAGGCCTCGCCCAGCATCGCATCAAATGGCTCAACCGCTCCGACGCCATCCAAAGCGCCCTCTCCGAACTCCAGGAAGAACTCAGCCTGCCCGACGCCCCCACCCGCATGGAGTGCTACGACATCTCTCACATCCAGGGCAGCAGCCTCGTCGGCAGCATGGTCGTCTTCGACGACGGCAAACCCCTCACCCGCGACTACCGCCGCTTCAAAATCAAAGCCGTGGACGGCGTCGACGACTACGCCAGCATGAAAGAAATGCTCCACCGCCGCTTCAAACGCCTCAGCCAGTCCATCAACAACCCCGACCACAACGGCAAAGTCGACGCCTGGGGCGTAGTCCCCGACCTCGTAATCATAGACGGCGGCAAAGGCCACCTCTCCGCCGCCCGCGAAGTAATGCTCCACCTCGGCCTCAGCCAAATCCCCCTTTGCTCCCTCGCCAAGGAAAACGAAGAAATCTTCGTCCCTCACACCCCGGAACCCATCCTCCTCCCCCGCAACTCCCAAGCCCTCTACCTCATGCAGCGCATCCGCGACGAAGCCCACCGCTTCGCCATCAGCTTCCACCGCAACCTCCGCTCCAAAAATAGCCTCAAGTCCCCCCTGGACATGGTCACCGGCATCGGTGCCAAGCGCAAACGTATGCTCCTCCGCCGCTTCGGCTCCTTGCAGGGCATCAAAGAAGCCACCGTCGACGACATCGCCGCTGTCCCCGGCCTCACCCGCTCCCTCGCCGTCAGACTCAAACAAACCATCTAGCCCGGACCGATACCGCGAGCGTCAGCCACAGAAAAGCCCCAATGAACCCCTAGGCCGACCCCAACCCAACAACGCCCCCAATCCCGCAATGTCCCCACCCAGCGGCGGCCCATCCAACTGCCCTTCAACCCGCAGAGGGCATCCCGCATCACCCCCACCCATCGGCGACGCCATCCCTACCGACCACCATTCCATCGGCCAGCGCATACGTGAGGCCCTGAACCCAACCGCCTCGCCGAGGCAGTCCGCCAGCTCCCCGCCAACTCCAACTGATAAATCGAGCGTCAGTCACCTCACCCGCTCCCTCGCCGTCAGACTCAAACAAACCATCTAGCCCGACCGTTGCCGCGAGCGTCAGCCACAGAAAAGCCCCAATGAACTCCCAGTCCGACCCCCAACCCAACAACGCCCCCAATCCCGCAACGTCCCCACCCAGCGGCGGCCCATCCAACTGCCCTTCAACCCGCAGAGGGCATCCCGCATCACCCCCACCCATCGGCGACGCCATCCCTACCGACCACCATTCCATCGGCCGGCGCATACGCGAAGCCCTGAGCCGCAACCGCCTCGCCGAGGCAGTCCGCCAACTCCAACTGATACATCGAGCACGGGTCACAGAAAAACCCCAATGAACCCCCAGGCCGACCCCCAACCCAACAACGCCCCCAACCCAGCATCGCCCCCACCCAGCGGCGACGCCATCCCTACCGACCACCATTCCATCGGCCGGCGCATACATGAAGCCCTGAGCCGCAACCGCCTCGCCGAGGCAGTCCGCCAACTCCAACTGATACATCGAGCACGGGTCACAGAAAAACCCCAATGAATCCCCAGGCCGACCCCCAACCCAACAACGCCCCCAACCCAGCATCGCCCCCACCTAGCGGCGACGCCATCCCTACCGACCACCATTCCATCGGCCGGCGCATACATGAAGCCCTGAGCCGCAACCACCTCGCCGAGGCAGTCCCCCAACTCCAACTGATACATCGAGCACGGGTCACAGAAAAACCCCAATGAACTCTCAGGCCGACCCCCAACCCAACAACGCCCCCAACCCAGCATCGCCCCCACCTAGCGGCGACGCCATCCCTACCGACCACCATTCCATCGGCCAGCGCATACATGAAGCCCTGAGCCGCAACCGCCTCGCCGAGGCAGTCCGTCTGCTCCGCCGGATGCTCGCCGCCGACCAAGGCATCCTCCTCGAGCGCGCCTCCCGATCCGAACGCCGCCAGCTCATCGCCCCCCTCTCTCCGCCCGAACTCTCCGACATCCTCGACGAATCCCCCACCTATGCCGCCGTCGCCATCACCCGCGAACTCCCCGCCGACCATGCCGCCAACCTCCTGGACGACGTTGATTCCCACACCGTCGCCGACATCCTCCAGGAACTCCCCCAGGAAAATGCCGCCGCCATCATATCCCAGCTGACCCGCCCTCAGGACGTCGTCCCGCTCCTCCAATACCCACCCGACACCGCCGGCGGCATGATGACCCCCGACTTCCCCCGCGTCCGCCGCGAGAGCGCCAACGCCAACGCCCTCGACACCTTGCGCCTCTTCGGCGAAGACGCCGAGGGCTTCGGCTGGATATGCGTCCTGGATGGTCAACGTCGCCTTGCCGGCTACGTTAGCATCGCCCAGCTGGCCCTTGCCAACCCGTCCCGTCCCGTCGACGACCTCCTCAGTCAACACGACCATCGCCCGGTGTCAGTCCCCCCGGAAACCGACCAGGAAGAAGTTCACCGCCTCATGTCCCACTACTCTTTCAGCATCCTCCCGGTGGTGGACGACGCCCAACGGGTGCTGGGTGTCATCCGCGCCGAAGAAGCCATGCACGTCGCACAGGACGAAGCTACCGAAGATATGCTCCGCATCGCCTCAGCCCCCGGCGAGCGCGTCTTCGGCCCTCTGCGCCTCTCCCTCCGCACTCGCTTTCCCTGGCTGGTGCTGAACTTGGTCACCGTCTTAGCTGCTGCCGCCGTAATCAACCTCTTCGAATCCACCATCGCCGCCATCTCCATGCTTGCCGTTTTCCTCCCCGTAGTCGCCGGACAAGGAGGCATCGCCGGCACTCAAACCGTTACCCTCGTAGTGCGCAGCATGGCCATCGGCGAACTCCCGCCCCCGGCCGGCCTCCGCCTGCTGCGTCGCGAGCTCCTGCTCGGACTGCTCCACGGCCTCGCCCTGGCAATCCTGGTCGGCGCCCTGGGCTGGATTTGGAAAGGCAGCCCAGGACTGGGCGCCGCCCTGGCCATCGCCATGGTCGGCAATCTGATGATAGCCGCCCTTACCGGCGCCGGCGTACCCCTCCTCCTCCGCCGTCTCCGCATCGATCCGGCAGTATCCTCCGCCGTCTTCGTTACCACCTTCACCGACGTATTCGGCTTCCTCATCTTCCTAACCGCTGGCAGCCTGCTGGTAGTCTGGCTCGGCTGACCCCACCGTCCCACGCAACCCCCAAACCGTCGCCACCGCAAGCGGGGTTTGTCCATCCGGCCTACCCCAGCATCAAAAGCAATTCCCCCAAACCGTCGCCACCGCAAGCGAGCTTATCCATACGGCATCCCCACCGTCCCACGCAACCCCCAAACCGTCGCCACCGCAAGCGAGCTTATCCATCCGGCAGCCCCTCAACCGTCCCACGCACCCCCCAAACCGTCGCCACCGCAAGCGAGCTTATCCATCCGGCAGCCCCCACCCTCCCACGCAATACCCCAAACCCATCGCCCTTCTGCCTTGCGCAACCCCCGGCGGTACATTACCATTGACCATATGATTAAGCTCAGCGTTACCTTGCCCTCCGGCGCCCAGGTGTCCATCGAAGCCGACGATAAAGACCTCGTCCGCGAGGTGCTATTCTCCACTATGCCCCAGCTGAACGCCACCGCTCCCCCGCCCGTCTCAACCGCCATTCCCTCCCCCGCCCCCTCCGCAGCGCCGGCCGCGCCCCCCAACTACTCGCTCCCCATCGTCCCCGACGATACCAGGTCCAACTCCGCCGAACCCAACGCTCCGCAGCCGGCCAACGGCCGCCACCCACCATCGGCAGAGACATCTGCTGAACCCGTCAAAACACGTCATCAGGCCGCCGTTGCCACGCCGCCCCCACAGCCTGCTAATCCGGAGCCAACCCCTCTTCACCCTGAACCGGCTGCCGTTGCCGCCTCAAAATCCGTACCACCCCCACAGCCGTCAGCCCCCTACGCCTCTCCCTCGACGCCCAACGAGCACGAGTTCATCGCCTTTTGCCAGCGAGTGAACCCCCTGGGCGATATGCGGCGCGTTGTCGTCGCCGCCGAAGCCGCCGACCGCCACCTCGGCGTCAAAAGCGTCGACCCCGACGAACTCTCCCGCCTCTTCACCCTCGCCGGCTGGCCAATACCCCACAGCTTCGTCCAGACCCTCCGCAACGCCGCCCGCTCCAAATTCCGCTGGATGGAACGCATCCAGGGCCAACTCGGACACTACCACGTCACCAACGCCGGCCGTAAAATCGTGCTGGGCGAAAACGCCGACAACCCCAGTCCTGCCCTCAACAAGGAGACCTGACCATGAAAATGTATATCTCTGCCCAGTGGGTCGACCGCGACGCCAAAATGCCCGTCATCAACCCCTTCGACCAGAACCCCTTCGACACCGTCCCCCGAGCCACCGCCAACGATGTGCAGGACGCCATCGTCAGCGCCTCCCGCGGTGCCGCCGTCATGGCCAAACTCCCCGCCCATCGCCGCTATTCCATCCTCAAGCACGCCGCCGACCTCATGGCGGAACGCGCCGACGACCTGGCCGAAACCATCACCCGCGAAGAGGGTAAAGTCATCGCCGAAGGCCGCGCCGAAGTCCAGCGCGCCATCCAGACCATCACCCTCTCCGCCGAAGAAGCCAAGCGTTTGCATGGCGAAACCGTCCCCCTCGACGCCGCCCCCGGCGTAGTCAGTCAGTTCGGCTTCACCATCCGCGTCCCCGTCGGCATCGTCGCCGCCATCGCTCCTTTCAACTTCCCCCTCAACCTCGTTTGCCATAAAGTAGGCCCGGCCCTCGCCGCCGGCAACTCCGTCATCCTCAAGCCCGCCGGCGATACCCCGCTCTCCGCCCTCAAACTCACCGAAATCCTCCTGGAAGCCGGCCTCCCCGATGAAGCCATCCAAACCATTACCGGCTCCGGCGCAGAGATTGGCGACGCCATTACCGGCTCCCCCCTCGTGCGCAAAATTACCTTCACCGGCAGTATGGAAGTCGGCGACCGCATCTGCCGCAACGCCGGCATCAAAAAGGTCACCATGGAGCTGGGCTCCAACAGCCCACTAATCATCATGTCCGACGCCGACATCGAGAAAGTCGCCGCCGCCACTGTCGCCAGCGGCTTCGCCAATGCCGGCCAGGTTTGCATCTCCACCCAGCGCGTCTTTGCCGCCCGTGCCATCTACGCCGACCTCCTCGACGCCCTTGTCAAGCCCACCCAGGAATTCAGCGTAGGCAACCCCTTCGACGAGGACGTAAAGATGGGCCCCATGATTCGCAGCGCCGACGCCGAGCGCGTCGAAAACTGGATTGCCGAGGCCGTCGGACAGGGCGCCCGCGTCATCGCCGGCGGCGAGCGGGAAGGTACCCTCCACTCCGCCACCGTGATCGCCGACGCCCGCCCGGAAATGCTGATTTCCCGCGAGGAACTCTTCGGCCCCGCCGTCGCCGTCAGCGCCTTCGACGACATCGACGACGCCATCGCCAAAGCCAACGATACCCGCTTCGGACTCTCCGCCGGCATCTTCACCCAGAACGTCGACTGGGCCATGCGCTTCGCCCAGGAAGTCCACTCCGGCAACCTCCACATCAATTCGTCCCCACAATGGCGCGCCGACCTCATGCCCTACGGCGGCCTCAAGGACAGCGGCATGGGCAAAGAAGGCCCCGCCTACGCCATCTCCGAAATGACCGAACTCAAAATGGTCGTATTCCACCTCGGCGCCTAGTCCAATCTCACTGCCACCCTCGCGCCGGCGGAAACCCGACCTCCGCGCGCCCCCCGGTAAGCCTTCCGTTCGCTCGCGGATGAGTTCTTTGTATCCCGGCCTCCGCGCGCCCCTTGGTAAGCTTTTGACGCCATCGTTATCAGCGTCTGGTGGGCTGCCCCTCCGAGCCTCTCCCGGTAAGCCCATCCTTCCGCCAACAAGAACCTTGCACCCGGGGGCGAACAACTCCTCGCCCCCGCCCATACCATAATCGTCAGGAGCCACTCCCATGACCAGCCGACCCCACGGCATCGACGGATGGGGCTACCCCAATCAGGAATACGCCCCCGAACCCTACGTGATGACCCAGGCCCCCCGTTGCGCCCTCGTCGTTACCCCCCATCCTGACGACGCCGAAGGCGGCTGTGGCGCCACCATCGCCAAGTGGGCCGCCGAGTCCTCCGCCAAAATCGTCATCCTGATGTCCACCAACGGCAACAAGGGCACCGGCGACCGCTCTTTTACTCCGACAGCGTTAGCCGCAACCCGGGAAATTGAACAGCAGAACGCCGCCAACGTCCTGGGTGTCGCCGAAGTCGTCTTCCTCCGCCACGGCGACGGCGAGCTGGAAGACACCTACGAATATCGCGGCCAGATAGTGCGTCAAATCCGCAAGCATAAGCCGGAAGTGATTTTCGGCATCGACCCTTACCGCGTAACCTCCCACACCCACCGCGACCATCGCCACAGCGGACAGGCCGCCCTCGACGCCGCCTTATCCTACGCTTGGAGCTGGCTCGACTTCCCCCGGCAAATCACTGAGGAAGGCCTGGAACCCCACCGAGTGCGGGAAGCCCTCCTCTGGGGCTCCGAGCGGCCCGATACATTCATATCCATCACCGAAAAGCACATCCACATGAAGGCGGCCGCCCTCAGCGAACACGCCTCCCAAGTCAGCGCACGCACCGCAGCTCAGCGTCTGGAGCGAATGACCGAAGGCTGCCGCTTGCAGGGCCAACGCTGCGGAGAACCCTACGCGGAAGGCTTCCGCCGCATCCCCTTCCACCTAGACGCCGACCAATGGTGGCTCCTCAACCGCTAACGGCTCAGGCCCGAATAGCGTATAATAAAACCGTCAAGAGGGCTGAATGACATGGCGACCATCAATACCAGCGACGACATACTGCGCGTACTGTCCGAAAACCCGGAATGGAAAGCGGCCGTGCGCCGTGAAATTCTCACTGAGGAGCTGATCGACCTGCCGGCCAGGTTCGAGCGGTTCGTCGCGAAAACCGAGCAGTTCATCCAGGATCAGCTACAATTCAACGCAGACCAACGTCAGTTCAACGCAGACCAGCTACAATTCAACGCAGACCAGCGTCAGTTCAACGCAGACCAGCGTCAGTTCAACGCAGACCAGCGTCAGTTCAACGCAGACCAGCGTCAGTTCAACGCAGACCAGCGTCAGTTCAACGCAGACCAGCGTCAGTTCAACGCGAAAGTGGACGTTTTCATTGCGAAAACCGAGCAGTTCATCCAGGATCAGCTACAATTCAACGCAGACCAGCGTCAATTCAACGCGAAAGTGGACGTTTTCATTGCGAAAACCGAGCAGTTCATCCAGGACCAGCGTCAATTCAACGCAAACCAGCGTGAGTTCAACGCAAAAGTGAACGACTTCATGGAGCGAACGGACCAGCAGTTTGCGCGCGTTGAGCAACGCTTTGGGCGCATCGAGCGGGACATCTCGAATATGCGAGGGGAGTACGCCCGGAACAGAGCGGTAAGGGAAGCCGACTACATTGCGCAGGACATGGGTCTTCAAATAGTGCAAACCCTGACGGAAGCGGACATAAGCGAGATGCTCCGAACTGCGGATACGACGGACATAGCAACGGCGGAACTGAGGAGCTTCCGCCGGGCGGATATGATAATAGCAGCGTTAGACGAGGAAGCGGCGCCACATTACATAGCGGTGGAGATCTCCAACCTGGCGGACGATAGGGACACGCGGCGTGCTATCCGAAACGCGGACTACCTGACCCGCTTCACAGGCTGCCCGGCCCACCCAGCGATAGCCAGCGTCCGGAATGACGAGAGGATAAGGGGAGTTATAGGCAGCGGGCAAGTGTACTGGTACGAGCTGGAAGACCGGGATGCTCAGCCGGAATAGACCGTCCAACGCTCGCATCCCCTTCCCAGTCCATTACAACCCCTGCAACTCCCGCACTATGCGCCGCAACTGCGCCTCCTCGGCATCGCCGGACGTCTGAATTGAGAAGTGCATTTCATCTACCAAATTGCCGTACTTCTCCCGAAACTTGCCGGCGATTTCATCGTACTCTCCGATGGTGGCGAAAGCATCGAGCATCTCGTCCGGAACCAGCCCCGGCATTTCGCCCCATTTGCCCTCTCTCGACAGGCGATGCAACTCTTTGCCGATGTCCTCAAATCCATGACATTCCAGCACCGGAAAATACGTCCGCGTGGACGAATAAAACGAGATCCGCCGCCGGGTTTCCTCCGTCTGCTGCCGTATAATCTCCCGGTTCGGCCCAGTCACAATAAACCCGCCCCCCACGATTGTCACATCATCCGGATTGCGGCCGGCCCGCCGCGCCCCTTCCGCAACGTTGGGCAGCGCCACCTGCCGTATGTACTCCGGCGACGTGAGGCTGTGCAGCATTAGCCCATCGCTCACCTCACCCGCCACCAGGCAGTTGTAGCCGTTCACGGCGGCGGTGAACACTTCCGGCGGATTGTACTTGCCGGGGCCGGGACTGAAAAAGGGCGTCATCAGCGAAAACTGGTAAAAATCTCCGTCGTATTCCAGATTGCCCCCAGTATCCCAACAATCCCAGATGGCCCGCAGCGATTGCACATATTCCCGCAGCCGGGAACCCGCCGATCCTGTCCAGCGCGTAGAAAATCGCCGCTCGATATGGCCTTTCACCTGCGTCCCCAATCCCAGCCGGAACCGCCCGCCGCTGCCGTCCTGCAAATCCTGCGCCGTATATGCCACCACCATCGGCGAGCGTGGAAAGGCGATGGCTACGTGCGTCTCCAGCGTAACCCGCCGAGTGGATGTCGCTGCCACCGCTAGCGGCAAAAACGAATCGTGGGCCGTCTCGTTGCTAGCCACCCCGTCATAGCCCATAGCTTCAGCCCAGGCTGCCTCTGCAGCCACCGCGTTCAAATCGCGCGATTTCAGAGAATATACAACTTTCATTGCTGACGCCTCCTCATTCCAGGCCCGGCTGTTCCATCACAACGTCGTTCACACTGCTCCCCTACCTATCCCCCGGTGCGCGCTCGGCGTAAAGCCGGTCGGTCTTGGCAGCCATGATAAAGTCGTTGCGATGCAGATTCCGTATCTTGTGCGTCCACCAGGTTACGCTTACCCGACCCCACTCGGTAGTCAAACGCGGATGGTGACCCTCCGACTCGGCCATCTCCCCCAGCGCGTTGGTAAATCCCAACGCATCCACAAAGTTGGCAAACTTGAACTCCCGATCCAGCTTGGGTATGCCGGACTCGTCAATCAACGCCCACTCCCCCACTGCCGGATGCAGCTCCGCTACCTCCTCCTCTGTAACGTGGGGCGAATCCCGCCGGCACGCCGTGCACCGTTCACTGTACAGCTCTGCCATATCTATTCCTCCTGCTCCTGAAACTTGCCCCGCGATTCTATCATAGTTGAGCGCCAGCCCTGGCTGCGGTATAGTTTTCCCCAAATCCAAGCCCCCGCCCACAGGAGGCCCGCATTGATTTACGGTGCAATTACCAACTCCTGGCGCAACCAGCTGGACGACACCGACCTGGCTGGCCTGATTGCCCAAGCCGAATCCCACGGCGCCCAGCACATCGAACTGCGCCAATCCTGCCTCGGCGTCGCCGAATCCGGCGACGGTCACGCTTGGCGTCCCAACCTGGATGCCCTGGCCGGCATCGTCGCGCGCTTCCCCAACCTTACCTTTAACCTCGCCGTCGTCTTGCCTTGCATCACCTCCGACATCGACCCGCAGGGCGAGCTTTACCAATCACAGCTTGAGGCCGCCCGCCTGGTAGGACGCAGCCAGCCCCATCTCCGCACCGTTGACCCCAACGCATCCAATGCTCCCTGGGCCGCGCCCGACGATGTTGCCCCCGCCGCGGCCCGCATCGCCCCCTTGGCCCGAGAGGCTGCCCGGCAGGGCGTCATTTTCTCCATGGAAAACTCCGGCCAGCCCCTGCGCTCCATGACTCTGCTGGTACAGCAAACCCGCGCTCAGCTCACCCCCGACGAAGCGCAGTACTTGGGGCTATGCCCCGACCCGGCCAACCAGCTGCGCCGCCATCCCGATAGCCGTCCGCTGGACGAGTTGGCTAACCTCCCCACAGACTACATCAAAATCGTCCACTTCAAGCAGGCCCGCAACGGCCTCCCCATCCCCAGCGTTGCCGATGGCGACCTGGACTGCCGCGCCATGCTCCGCATCCTACAGGGCAAAGCCTACTCCGGCCCCGCCGTCATGGAAATCCCTTCGGCCGACGACGTATTCCATAACCTCGCCGCCAGTTTCGCCTACCTCAACGCCTGACCATGACCGACCACAGCGACTACACCGTCTCCATCCACTACGACCGTCGGCTCTACCGACACGACATCGCCGGCTCCAAAGCCCACGCTGCCATGCTCGCCGCCCAGGGCATCATCTCCCAGCGCGACTCCGACGCCATCGCCGCCGGCCTTGACCAAGTCCAGGAAGAAATCGAGCGCGGCGATTTCCCCTGGAACCCCGCTCTAGAAGACCTCCACATGAACATCGAACGCCGGCTCACCGACTTGATTGGCCCCGCCGCCGGACGCCTCCACACCGCCCGCTCCCGCAACGACCAGATTGCCCTGGATATGCGCCTCTACGCCCGCGAGGTCATCGCCGACGCCGTAACCGCCTTGCGCAGCGTACAGCGCTCCCTCGTTGGCCTCGCCGAAAAGTACCCCAGCGTCATTATGCCCGGCTACACCCATTTGCAGCGCGCCCAGCCCGTCCTCTTCGCCCACCATATCCTCGCCTACTTCGAAATGTTCCAGCGCGATGTTGGCCGCCTCTCCGACTGCGCCGCCCGCATGGACGTACTCCCCCTCGGCAGCGGCGCCCTCGCCGGCGTTCCCTACCCTACCGACCGCTATGCCGTCGCCGCCGCCCTGGGCTTCAGCGCCGTCACCCCCAACAGCATGGACGCCGTCGCCGACCGCGATTTCATCGTGGAATTCCATTCCGCCGCCGCAATTGCCATGCTCCACATCTCCCGCCTCTCCGAGGAAATCATCATCTGGTCCAGCCGCGAGTTCGACTTCGTCCGTCTGGCGGATGAATTCACCACCGGCAGCAGCATTATGCCCCAGAAGCGCAACCCCGACTTCGCCGAAATCGCCCGCGGCAAAACCGGCCGCGTCTATGGCAGCCTCATGGCCATCCTCACCGTCCTGAAAGGACTCCCCCTCACCTACAACCGCGACTTGCAGGAAGACAAAGAAGGCTTCTTTGACACGGTCGACACCCTGCTGGCCACCTTGCGCGTCTTCTCCGACATGCTGCCCGGCCTAACCCTGAACACTGCGCGCCTCGCATCCCTGGCCGGCGAAAGCTATATGCTGGCTACCGATATGGCCGACTACTTGGTTCGCAAAGGCGTCCCCTTCCGACAGGCCCACGGCATAATGCGCCGCCTCTGTCAAACCTGCGAAGCCTCCGGCCTTTCCCTCTCCGACTTGCCCCTCTCACAATACCGCGACTTCTCGCCCCACTTTGCCGACGACGTGTACCACATTACCGCCGCCGCATCCGTCGCCGCCCGCAACAACCCCGGCGGCACTGCCCCCAACCGCGTCGCCGAGGGCCTCGCCCGTGCCAGAAAAATACTGCAAGAGGCCTCCCCAACATGACCCCTTACGCCTCCCACGTTCAAATCGCTCCATCCGTCCTGGCCGCCGACTTCCGACATCTGGCCCAGCAGGTGCGCGATGCCGACGCCGCCGGCGCCGACCTGATCCACGTGGACGTGATGGACGGGTGCTTCGTCCCCAACATCTCCTTCGGAGAAGTCGTCGTGGACGCCATCCGCAGTTCCACTAACCTCCCCCTGAACCTTCACTTAATGGTGCGCGAACCCGACCGCCTGCTCCCCAGCCTGGTAAAAAGCCGCGCCGACCAGGTGCTCGTTCACGCCGAAGCCTGCTCCCACCTCCACCGCACGATTGGCTGCATCAAGGAGCAAGGCTGCCAGGCCGGCGTCGCCATCAACCCGGCCACTCCCATCGCGGCGGTGGAAGAACTCCTCCCCGACCTCGACATCGTGCTGGTTATGACCGTAAATCCCGGCTTCGGCGGCCAGTCTTTTATTCCGTCGGCCCTGGACAAGCTCCGCCGCTTGCGCCGTCTAATTCAGGAAAAAGGCTACGCCGCCCGCCTGGAAGTGGACGGCGGCGTCAAAGCCGACGCCACCGCCCGGGACTCCGTCGCCGCCGGCGCCGATATTCTCGTAGCCGGAACCGCCATCTTCAACCCACAGCAATCCATCGCCGAATCCATCGCTGCCCTCCGCGCCAGCATCGCGACGGTCAGTGCTTCTGCTCCCGACAAGTAGAGAGCCCGGATCGGTGCATCCCCACTCAATCCATAAGCGCCGGCAACCTACTCTGTCTTGCCCTTGCATTATCCGGCGCAGCGCGGTCAGCGTTTCCGGGAGAAACCTTGCCGACGATGTGTCGCCCACCGCCAAGCCGTCGTCGCCCGTAAGGTGCCGCCATCGCCCCAGTTGCGTGTCGCTGGTAATGGCAAAGAGCCGTGGCGGCATAATCGTGAATTGATTCAGATACGGTATAAATTGCTCAACCCGGTCAATCATATCGACCACCTCTTCCGGCGCAGCGCGGTCAGCGTTTCCCCAAGAAACTCTGCTGACAATGCGTCACTGTCGCCCATCGCCAAGCCGTCGTCGCCAGTGAGACATCGCCACCACCCCAGTTGCGTGTCGCTGGTAATGGCAAAGAGGCGTGGCGGCATCATCGTGAATTGATTCAGATACGGTATAAATTGCTCAACCCGGTCAATCATATTGACCACCTCTTCCGGCGCAGCGCGGCCAGCGTTTCCCCAAGAAACCCGCCGAGGATGCGCCTCCCATCGCCAAGCCGTCGTCGCCAGTGAGACGTCGCCACCGCCCCAGTTGCGTGTCGCTGGTAATGGCGAAGAGGCGTGGCCGCATAATCGTGAATTGATTCAGATACGGTATAAATTGCTCAACCCGGTCAATCATATCGGCCACCTCTTCCGGCGCAGCGCGGTCAGCGTTTCCCCAAGGAACCTTGCTGACAATGCGCCTCCCATCGCCAAGCCGTCGTCGCCAGTGAGACATCGCCACCGCCCCAGTTGCGTGTCGCGGGTAATGGCGAAGAGGCGTGGCGGCATCATCGTGAATTGATTCAGATACGGTATAAATTGCTCAACCCGGTCAATCATATCGACCACCTCTTCCGCCCTACGATAATTCTCATGCCCGACCCGATAGACCTCCAACAGCGCCAGACTTTGGTCGTGGTCAAAGCCGTACTCGAGCGCAATTTGCTTGCCACGGCGTGGATGTTTTGATGGGATTGATGTGCCCAGCCCCGCCGTTCCACAATGACTTTGAACGGCTGTACCACCCCCCCCACGCCTTTTCGCCCACTTGCAGCCTGCCCCCTAGCGCCAGCCCTTCCCGCGCGTGGGCAATGACCACCAGGCCGGGAGTTCCCGCCGGCAATGCTGGCCAGCCCTTCCCGCAAATTACCCAACGTACGATTACAACACAGCCTAGGTACGTTCTTCCCGCGCGTGGGCAATGACCACTAGGCCGGGAGTTCCCGCCGGCAATGCTGGCCAGCCCTTCCCGCAAATTACCCAGCGTACGATTACAACACAGCCTAGGTACGTTCTTCCCGCGCGTGGGCAATGAAATTACCCATCGTACGACTACAACACCGTCCTAGGTACGTTCTTCCCGCGCGTGGGCAATGAGATATGCCGGCTGATTTGCCGACGGTCTTCGTCGCTCTGAACGCTGGGCGGCGAAAAATCCGGAACCGTAATCACAGCGCCTTCACCGTATTCTAATCAAGTTCCAGCGCTCCGGATGGCCAACACAGCTAAGCTTAGGCCATCGCCGCACTGTCAGGGCTGTCAGGCCATCGCTACGCCACCCACGCCGTAGCTGATCCACTATCCGGCGTCAAGGCTGTCAGTCCATTGCTGCACTACCCACCCCGTCGCCAATCCGCCCTTCCGCGTCAGGCCTAGCAGGCCATCGCTGCACTACCCACCCCGTAGCTAATCCACCCTCCCACGTCAGGCCTGGCAAGCCATCGCCGCGCCACCCACGCCGTAGCCAATCCACCCTCCCACGTCAGGCTTGGCAAGCCATCGCCGCGCCACCCACGCCGTAGCTAATCCACCCTCCCACGTCAGGCCTGGCAGCACATTACCACACTCGCCGGAGCGTAGCCGCGCCACCCACTCCGTTGCTTCCCCAGCCTCCCGCGTCAAGGCCGACCGAGGGGCACTGCGTCGGTTAGGATGCTGCCGTCGCCCGCGCCCGCGCCTTAGGCCCCCGAGGCGGCTTGTACATCGTCCGCAAGCACCGGGAGCATATCTTCACCCGCGTAGGCTTGCCGTCAATGGCCAGCGTCTGCTTGTGGACATTCGCCTTCCAGCGCGTCTTCGTCTTCCGATTGGAGTGGCTCACATTGTTGCCGGTCATCCCGGCTTTTCCGCACATTTGGCACTGCATAATTTCTAACCTCTGTAGGCCCAGTTCCAGTTTAGACCCCATTCCAGCCCGCGCGAGAGTCTAGAGTAATGCTGCTGCAAGCAACCGGATGCCCGCAGGCACAGCCGCATTTCCCGCCGAGATTGATTCCCAAATTTCATAGTCTGCGCGTCAGCCTAAAGCGCATCCCCGCCCGCGCGAAAATAACGCAAGATACGATTGCGCCACTATTATACCAGACCCTTGCCCTCCCCAGGTAGTGTATCCGTTTGAAATTAGCCGATTTCGCTACTCGCGATCCGACCTGCCGGTGGCAGAAAGAGTCCAGCGACGCAACGGATTACGTGATCCGTCACTGAAGCAGTCTTTTCCTGCTAAGTGCCCACTGGAATCCGAGTAGCGAAATCGCCTCTTTGAAATAGGGTGGCTATAAGGCTGCACCGGCGGTAGCGGAGGGATTGACCAGCCGGATACGAGACATCCGCCAGCTAACCGACCTAGTTTTGGAGCGTCGGCCCAAGCCCGGAAAGGTCGGTTCGTACAAGCTCCGCGCGAAGTCGCCAATTTCAAAGTGAGACACTACCCCTCCCCAAAACCCCACCCACCCCACACCCTCACCGCTCCCCCACACCATGCCCCTAATCCGTACCCCGTCGTCCAACTCGTACCCCGTCGTCCTAACCCTACTTATCCCGTCGTTCCCCCTGTCCATCACGTCATCCCACCACATCATTACCCCTCCCCCGTATTACCCCTCCCCCGTCATTCCAGCAAAAGCCGGAACCCCATCCCTCATACCTCCGCCCCAGAGCCGCCACCCACCCCCAACACCGCAACCCCCATCCTGAAAATCCCCAAATCCCGTAAATCCCGATCCAGACAACCCCCATCCTACAACTCCCACCCCAGAGCCGCCATCCACCCTCAACACCGCAACCCCCATCCTGAAAATCCCCAAATCCCGTAAATCCCGATTCAGACAACCCCCCATCCCACAACTCCCATCCCCAGAGCCGCCACCCACCCCAACACCGCAACCCCCATCCTGGAAATCCCCAAATCCCGTAAATCCCGATCCAGACAACCCCCCAACCCACCATTCCCGCCCAGTTGCTTATTTCCCTTTCCCGTGCTAACCTATCCGCGAATCAACGAGCTAACGTAATGCAGAGCCTGCTGAATGGCTCGGAAGGTGGGGTACGTAACCAGTAATGTTGGACAACGACATCAAGCAGAAAATCATCACAGAATACCGTACGCACGACTCAGATACCGGCTCCACCGAGTTGCAGGTGGCAATGCTCACCGAGCGCATCCGCCAGGTAACCGACCACTTGCGCACTCATCGCAAGGACGTTCACTCTCGCCGGGGCCTCGTCACCATGGTGTCCAAACGCCGGCGGTTGCTCAACTATCTAAGCCGGGAAGACGTCGGTCGTTACCAGAGGCTAATCTCCCGACTTGGCTTGCGCCGATAGCAAAAGCCCTTGGGTTCCCGCCCCGGTTGCTGTCCCTGTAGCGTCCGCCGCCCGGTAACCCGGTATCGTCCCGAAAACCCGACGCCGTCTCGCTGCTCCGCTCACTACCCGGCGCGCCTTTCCGCCCCAGCCTCCGCTACCCGGCGAAAACGCCGAGGTTCAGTCCCCATACACGAACTTGGCGTAGCCTGAAACAACAACCCGCTCCGCCCTTACGTACCTAGCAAACGACACGCACGAACCGGAAGAGAGAGGTAGAAAACACTCCTGCTATGACCACAACCGACACCATCAGCTCACTAATGAACCCCTTCGCCGTCAGCGGCGAAATCGGCGGACACCCCATTACTCTCGAAACCGGACGTCTGGCCCAACAGGCCCACGGCTCCGTAACCATCACCTGCGGGGAAACCATCCTGCTCGCCACCGCCGTAATGTCCGAGCAGCCCAGAGATGGCATCGACTTTCTGCCTTTGACCGTAGAATTCGAAGAACGACTCTACGCCGTCGGCAAAATCCCCGGTAGCTTCTTCCGACGGGAAGGCCGCCCCGGCTCCGAAGCAATCCTGTCCGCCCGCCTCACCGACCGCAGCATACGCCCCCTTTTCCCCAAGGGCCTCCATAACGAAGTCCAGGTCATCATCACCGTCCTCTCTGTGGACGAAGAACACCCCCCGGAAACCCTCGGCATGGTCGCCGCTTCCGCCGCTCTGTCCATCAGCCCTATCCCCTTTGATGGCCCCATCGGAGCCTGCCGCGTCACCTGGAACGGCGACAAATACAGCATCAACTCCAGCTTCCAGGACGCCGCCTCTGCGGAACTTAACATGGTCGTCGCCAGCAACCGTGACGCCATCATGATGGTCGAATCCGGCTCCGTGGAAGTATCCGAAGAAGCCATCCTCGCCGGCATCAGCCTGGCCCACGAAACCAACATCCAGACCATTCAACTCATCGACCGCCTGGTAGCCGAGCGCGGCGCAGACAAAGCAGCAGTCCACGTTGACTACGACGAGGCCGACCGGCGACAAAAGAAAGTGGATGCCCTGGTCAATGGCCGCATCGCCCAGGTCCTCGAACTCAACTCCTTCAAAAGCGAGCGCGACGCCGGCCTGGACGCCATCGAAGCCGACGTCGCCCAACAGCTGGCCGACGACTACTCCCCCGCCGAAATCGCCGAAGCCTTCAAAAACCTGGTCAAGGCCGAAGTCCGCGGCCGCATTCTCAACCTGAAAGTTCGCCCCGACGGCCGCCAGCCCGACGAAATCCGCCCCATCACCTGTAGCGTCGGCGAACTGCCCCGCGCCCACGGCAGCGGCCTCTTCACCCGTGGCCAAACCCAGGTGCTCTCCATCGCCACCTTGGCCTCTCTCTCCATGAAGCAGACCCTGGACACCGTCGGCCCCGACAACACCAAGCAGTTTATGCACCACTACAACTTCCCTCCCTACAGCGTCGGTGAAGCCCGCCGTGTCGGCTCCCCCGGTCGCCGCGAAATCGGACACGGCGCCCTCGCCGAACGAGCCATTCTCGCTGCCATGCCCCCCGAAGCTGACTTCCCCTACACCGTCCGCATCGTCAGCGAAGTCCTGGCCTCCAACGGCTCCACCTCCATGGGCAGCGTTTGCGGCTCCTCCCTCGCCCTCATGGACGCCGGCGTCCCCCTCGCCGCACCCGTGGCCGGCATCGCCATGGGACTCATCACCGACGGCGACGGCGAGCGCTACGCCATCCTCAGCGACATCCAGGGCATCGAGGACTTCCTCGGCGATATGGACTTCAAAGTCGCCGGCACCGAACGAGGCGTCAACGCCCTCCAAATGGACGTCAAAATCTACGGCCTTACCCAGGAACTCCTCAGCGAAGCCCTGGAACAAGCCCGCGTCGGCCGCTTGCATATCCTCGACCGCATGGCCGAGGCCATCTCCGAACCCCGTTCCCAAATGAGCAAATACGCCCCCAAACTCGTGCGTATGCAGATCCCCGTCGAGAAGATTGGCGCCCTCATCGGCCCCGGTGGCCGCGTCATCCGCGCCATCCAGGAAGAAACCGGCTGCGGCATCGACGTCTCCGACGACGGCGGCGTTGTCATATCATCCAGCGACCAGTCCATGATTGAACTCGCCCGCAGCCGGGTTGACGGCCTCACCCGCGACCCCGAAGTCGGCGATATCGTCACCGGCAAAATAACCCGCACCACCAACTTCGGCGTTTTCGTCGAAATTACCCCCGGCGGCAAGGACGGCCTGGTCCGCAACGAAGAACTCGGCGACTTGGCCTATGAAAACGTGGACATCGGCCAGGAAATCACCGTTATGATCCACGAAATCGACCACATGGGCCGCATCAATATGTCCCGTCGTGTCCTGATGGGCGATACCGAGCCGGCCCCCGCCCGACCCGAACGCCCCTCCTTCGGCGGCGGCTTCGACCGCGACCGCGGCCCCCGCGGCGGCGGCTTCGGACGCGGCGGCGGAGACCGCGACCGCGGAGGACGCAGCGGCGGCTTCGGACGTGGCGGAGACCGTGACCGCGACCGCGGAGGACGCGGTGGTTATGGCGGCGGCGGAGGACGCGAGCGCGGCAGTGGCGGCGGCTTCGGACGCGGTGGCGACCGTGACCGCGGCGGACGCAGCGGCGGCAACGAACGCGACCGCAACTCCATGCTCGGCAGCGACCCCAACGACCGCGACCGCGGCGGTCGCCGTCCCTCCAATCGCCCGCCCAGCAGCGGACGCAACCCCTCAGACCGCCGCTTCCTGGGCGGCGGCGGCGGACGGCGCTAACCTTCACCGGGAGGTTCTGATATGCCCGTCATTACCATCAACGGCCCCATCGGCGCCGGTTCCATCGCCGTAGGTCAACAGGTAGCCCGCGACCTCCACCTCAACTACGTTGACCGCATGGTGTTCGCAGAGGCGGCCCGTATCATCGGCTCCCCCGTTTCCCTCCTCATGGCCAAAGAACAGCGCGTGGAACGCTTCGGCGACCGGGTCACCGCACTGTTCGGCCGCGTCCTGGAACGCGCCGCCGTCTCCGGCGATTACGACCTCGGCGTCGGCATCGAAGCCCTGCCCGAAACCTACCACGAACTGGCCGGCGAATCCTCCTCCCGGGTGCAGCGAGTCAACGACCAGCTGTTTATCGACACCACCCGCGAAGTAGTCCGCAACCTCGCCCAGGCCGGCCACGTCGTCATCATCGGGCGCGGCGCCAACGTCATCCTCGGCGACACCCCCGGCGTACTCCACGTCGGTATGCTGGCTCCCATGTCCCGCCGCCTACATACCATCATGCAGCGGGAACACCTCGACGAAGCCCACGCCCGCTCCTACCTGGAGGGCCTGGAAGAAGCCCGAATTAAGTTCTTCCACAAGTTCTTCAAAGTCTCTCCCCACGACCCTACCCTGTATCATATTATGCTGGACATGGGCCACATGAGCGACGACACCGCAGCCAGAATCATCGCTCACGCCACCGGCGACCTCGAACACTGAACAATACCGCACATCAACCCCAAGGAGGATAAACATATGTTCATACGAATGGTCTGGGGCAAACTCAGAGCCGGTTCCTGGGAAGAATTCGAACGCCATTACCACGAACGGGTAACCACCGGCTCCAAGCCCAAGGGCCTCCGCGAGCGGCAGCTCATTCGCAGCACCGAAGACCCCGACGAAGGCATCAGCGTCAGCGTTTGGGAAACCCTCGGCGACCTGCGCGCCTACGAAACCAGCGAATTCCGCGCCAACATCGCCCGCGAAGTGGAACACCTCTATCGCGGCGAGTACTGGGTGAAGCACTTCGAAATTTCCTCCACCGACTGACCCCGGTCCCACACGCTTCAAAAATTGCGGGGGCGGGTTTCAAACCCGCCCCCGCTTCATTGCGCCGCCAAACGCCCCTATCGGCTGATGCTCGCCCCTTCCAATCGCGCGATGCCCGCCCGCGAGCAGTCCTCATCCTCCTGCGCCGTCCCGCCGCTGCCGCCCACCGCTCCAATCAGCTCCCCGTTCATATAGATGGGCAGCGCCCCTTGCCCGGGAACAAACTCCCCACCTTCCACTTCCATCACCGCCCGCATAATGGGCGTAGTGGATCGCTCCGTAAGGTCGCCGCTGGGCTCCCCAAAACAGGCCGAAGCCCGCGCCTTCCCCCGCGATACGTAAGGCGTCCGCCACGCCGAACCGTCCATCCGGCACATCGTAATCAGATCCCCCCGCGCGTCCACCACCGAGAAGCTGAACGCCTTGCCCACTTCCTGGGCCGCCGCTTTCGCCCCTGCCAGCACCGCTTCCGCTTGTTCCAATGTGATATTCGGCATAAATAGTCTCCTTTCGGGTTGCTTCAGGTTGAGACGGCGAACCGCCTGCGCTATTATAGCAGGGTCTCAGCCCGCTGGCCCCCGCCACGCATCGGCTCTTCAAGGAGATTTTTTTCCCTATGTTCGGTTTCTTTAACTCGTTCAGCAAAGGCTGCGGATGCACTATCGGCGCAGTGGTGGGCATCATCATTATCACGCTCATTCTCACCTTGCTCTTCGGCAACTGTGAGGTCGGCAGCCTCTAGCCGACGCTGCCTTCCCCCATCCTTCAGGAGTTCCCCCATGCAGTTCGGATTCTACCTGCCCAATCATGGCCCCAACGCCCAGCCCGGCCCCCTGGCCGAAATCGCCCAAACCGGCGACCGCCTCGGCTTCTACTGTATGGTCGCCGGCGACCACGTGCTGGTGCCCAGCCGCATTGACTCGCCCTATCCCTACACCGTCAGCGGCGATTTCCCCACCGGCGAGAGCGGCGAGTACTTCGAACAGCTGACCCTGCTCACCTACCTCGCCGGCGTAACCCAGAACATCCGACTCGTCCCCAGCGTGATGATTGTCCCCTATCGCCCGCCCATCCTCGCCGCCAAAATTCTGGCCACGCTGGACGTGCTTTCCCAGGGCCGCCTCATCCTCGGCGTCGGCGTCGGCTGGATGGAAGAAGAGTTTGATGCCCTCGGCGCGCCCCCCTTTGCCGAGCGCGGTGTCGTAACCGACGAATACCTCCGCGCCTACCGGGAGCTATGGACCAGCCCCAACCCTCAATTCGAAGGCAAATACGTACAGTTCTCCAACATTCAGTTTCTCCCCCAGCCGGCTCAAAAGCCTCACCCCCCAATCTGGGTCGGCGGTCAGAGCCGCCCCGCCATCCGACGCGCCGCCACCTTGGGCGACGGCTGGCATCCCGTCGGTACCATCCCGGCCGCCACTCTGGAACCCGAAGAACTGGCCGGAGATATGCTGACCCTCAACCGCTTCGCCGAGCAGGCCGGCCGCGACCCCTCTCAAATACAGGTTTCTATGAAAGCCCCCCTCTACGACCCCGCCACAATGCAGTCCGGCCCCCGTCGCCGCTTCTCCGGCTCTCCCGCCGCCATCCTGGAAGACGTGCATACCTACGCGGAAATAGGCGTTTCCCACATCATCTTTGACATCCGCGGCAGCGACCTCACTCAAGCCCTGGAGCGCCTCGACTGGTTCGCCTCCGATATCATGCGCCACGCCAACAACTAGTCGGCCCTCTGCCTTCCCAACCGGCGCCGCAGAACGCCAATCCTGCAAACCTCCCATCCGGTGAACCCCGATTCCGACAACTTACGCGCCAGCCCATCCCACGCCGGAATAGCCGTTATGACGCAGCCAAACGCCACTCCACGTTTCCCCGCGCCGGGCTCCGGCGCCCCCGAAGCCGATGACCGCTTTTATCGCGAAGAGGTCGCCCTGGCCTTGCGCAACCGCGGCCTCCCCCTGGAAGCCATGCGCTACCCCCTCACTCCCACCGGTTTGCACTACCTCCTCATCCATTTCGACGTCCCGGCGGTAGCGGTCAGCGACTGGCGACTGAACATCGACGGCTTGGTCAATAACCCCTTGTCCCTGTCCCTGACCGACTTGCAAGCCCGTCCCGCCGTTGCCACCGCCGTAACTCTGGAATGCGCCGGCAACGGGCGCGCCCTCCTCTCGCCCCGACCTCTAAGCCAGCCCTGGCTCCACGAAGCCGTCGGCACCGCCCAATGGACCGGCGTTCCCCTCCGCCTCCTCTTGGAAGAGGCCGACCTCCAACCAAATGCTGACGAGCTGGTATTCACCGGCCTGGATGAAGGCGTGCAGGGCGACGAACGTCAGTGGTATCAGCGCAGTCTTACCATCGCCCAGGCAACCGCTGACGAAGTCCTGCTGGCCTGGCATATGAACGGCGAACCCATCTCGCCTCAGCACGGCTACCCCCTGCGCCTGGTCGTGCCCGGCTGGTACGGCATGACCTCCGTAAAATGGCTCTGCCACATCCAGGCCGTCGCCGGCCACTTCGACGGCTACCAGATGGAACGCACCTACCGTTACTCTCACGGCCCCAACGACCCCGGCGACCCGGTTACCACTATCCGCGTCCGCTCCCTTATGATCCCGCCCGGCATCCCCGACTTCATGACCCGCCGCCGTCTTGCCGACGCCGGCCGGCACGTCATCACCGGGCGCGCCTGGGCCGGCCCCGCTTCCATCGCCCGCGTCGAGTTCAGCGACGATGACGGCGCAACCTGGGTTGACGCCCAGCTGGACGAGCCCGTAGGCCCTTGGGCCTGGCGTCAGTGGCGTTGCCTCTGGAACGCCAAACCGGGCCGCTGGACGCTGCTCACCCGCGCCACCGACGACCAGGGCAACATCCAGCCCCTCGCGCCGCCCTGGACGCAACAGGGCATGGGCAACAACACGGCCCAGCGCGTCGCCGTAGTGGTAGAGTAATCACTCCGACGCCCGGCGCCCGAAAAAAGCAGGGGCGAATCGCCATTCGCCCCTGCTGTATTGCCCTGCTGCCGGCCCAAACTAGCCCGGCACTTCGTCATAATGGTCGAACGTGCCTATAACGTTGGCCTCATACATCTCCTGCACCTGTTCCTCGGTGTATTCCAGCAGACCCGTCAGCACGTCCTCATTGTGCTCCCCCACCCGCGGAGTCGTCCCGACCACCGCCGGCGTCCGGCTGAAGTGCCAGAAGTCCCCCGACACGGCAATCGTCCCCGCCAGGAAATCGTCCACCTCAACCAGCGCCCGCCGCTCCCACGGATGCGGATCCGCGGCAGCCTGCGCAATGCTGTTCACCGGCGCAGCCACCACGTCATGGTTCGTAAAGTGCGCAATGGCTTCCCGCATCGTCATCTTCGCCATCAGGTCCCGCATCGCCTCATTGATGGTCGCCCCGTTGTTGGCCCGCTCGTGCCGCGTGGTAAAGCGCGGATCTTCCAGCCACTCCGGCCTCCCCAATGCGTTGCACACCCGATGCCAGTGATGCTGGTCGCCCGCCGATATCAGCACCCAGCCGTCTGCGCACGGATACGTCCCCGAGGGTGGCGCCGCTGACTCGCCGCGCCTCGGCTCAATCCCCGCGCCGTGATAAGCCGTAACGGGAATCTCAGTGTAGCTGTAGCCCGTGTCCGCCAGGCAGGCATCGATAGTCTGCCCCTCGCCCGAACTCTCCCGCTCGTGCAGCGCCGCCAGCGTCCCAATAGCCGCATGCAGCGCCGTGGTCCGGTCAATGATGGGCACCCCCGCCCGAATCGGCGGCATTCCCTCTTCACCCGTTACCATAGCAATGCCCGACATCGTTTGCCCGATGGGATCATAGCCAATCTGCTCCCGGTACGGCCCGAACTGCCCGTACGCCGACACGTTCACCATTATGATGCGCGGGTTCAGCTCATACAGCTTGTCATAGCCGAAGCCCATCACGTCAATGGTCCCCGGCCGGAAATTCTGTATCAGCACATCCGACACCTTGACCAGCTTCTGCAACACCTCCTTCCCCTCTTCCTTCCGCAGGTCAATGCTCAGGCTCTTCTTGCCGCTGTTGTACTGCACCCAATAGGCGGATTGCTTGCGCACCCACGGCGCATGGTATCGGGTTTCCTCTCCGCCCAGACGCTCAACCTTGATCACCTCCGCTCCCAGCCGCGCCAGCACTTGCGCGCAGCGAGGGCCGGCCTGATGCCGTCCCAGATCTATTACTCGTATTCCGTCCAGGGGGCCTTTCGCTTCTGCCATGACCGGTTCTCCTTCCTTTCCTCTTCTGTGGCGATGGTAAGTGCCGCCATTCTACGCCGGGATTGGACAATGGGCAAGCAAGCAGTCAGACCGCTCCCTCCGCCTCCAGCTCCGCCAGCTGCTTCGCCGTCAGCCCGCCCAGCGTGCGCAATATCTCAGCGTTATGCTCCCCCAGCCGCGGCGGCCTTCCAACAGCCGGCGGCGCGCATCCTGTCAACCGTATCGGCGTCGCCAGCGAGCGGAACCTTCCTCCGATAGTATCCTCCATATCAACGTACATCCCTCGCGCCTCCAGCTGCGGACACTTCGCCAGATCCGATACGTTCTGCGTTACCCCCATGGAAAACCCGATTTCCGTCAACTTGCCGGCCACCTCCCACTTGGGCCGCTGCGACGACCACCCTTCAATTGCCGGTATCACCTGCTCAAACACAAAATCGGCGTCGGGAAACTGTTGCAGATAACGTTCATCCTGCTCCGGCAAATCCGGCCGGCCCACCAGCTCCCACATCGCCGCCAGCCGCTGCGGACTCCGTACGCCCGCCATAATCACGTATCCGTCGGCAGCCTCAAATACCAGCCCCGGCCCCAGCGATGCCTGCCGACTGCGCCCATGCGTATAATCGCCCATGTGTCCCGTCGCCTGGTAAGCGTTCATATTGCTGACCAGGTGCGATACCATACAGTCGTACATCGCCACGTCAACGTGCTGTCCCACTCCCGTCTGCCGTCGGGTTTCCAACGCCAGCACAACCCCCAGCGCCGCCCAAACCCCCGGTACCGAGTCCCCCATGTTGTCCCCCACCGCTTGCGGCCGCCCGCCCGGCTCCCCCGTAACCTCCATCCATCCCGACATCGCCTGTATCGCCAGATTGTTGGCCGGCCAGCTCGAGTACGGCCCACGCGCTCCCTCCCCGTCACCGTAGCCCGTAATTTCAGCGTATATCAGCCGGGGATTTATCTCCCTTAGCCGCTCATACCCCAATCCCAACCGCCGGAACGCCCCCGGACCCCAGTTGTCCAACAGCGCGTCCGAGCTGGACACCATCCTCTCAAAAGCCCCTTTGCACACCTCATTCCGCAAGTCCAGCGTAACCGACTTCTTGTTGCGATTCATCCCCAGAAACCGACTGCTCACCCGTCCTCTATCCTCATCCCCAATAAAAGGCTGCCTCCCGCGCGCCGCATCCCCAACGCCGGGCCGTTCAATCTTGATAACCTCCGCTCCCATATCCGCCAGAATCTGCGAGCAAAACGGCCCCGCCACAATGTGCGTAGCATCCAGAACCCGAACGCCATTCAGCGGTAGCGGCAAAGGACGGTTCGCGCCAGCGCCGGTATGGGAATCATCAAGCATACCCGCTTCTCCACAACATAACCTGCCCGCATCTTATCACACCCATTCCGCCAGCGACCGCAGCGCCGCCCGCGCCCCCTGCCGCATCGGCTGAAAATGGCTGAAGCAAATCACCTCAAAATCCAGCTCCGCCAGCTTACGCACTGACTCCCGCGCCGCCTCCATATCGCTGGTGAACAGCCTGGACGGCAGCGTCAGCCGACTGCCCGCCCGTTGCACCGCATCGGCCACCAGCAGCGCCCCCTCCTCAGGAAAGTACAGGCTGATGCTCCCCGGCGTATGGCCCGGCGTATGCACCACCTTGGCCCCGCCTAGCAGCGGCAGCCCGTCGCCGTCCTTCAGCTCCCGCGCCACCGGAAAACTCGGCGACCTCAGCGGCGCCAGCAGCGGCCAGAACAGCGGACGCAGCCATCTTTGCGCCACCGGGTTCGGAACCGGCGACTCCGCCTCGCCCGCCATCGCCGCCGCCTCTATTTGATGCGCCCACACCGGCGCCCCCGTCAGCCGTTGCAGCCCCCTCATCCCGCCTATGTGGTCCGGATGCCAGTGGGTGGCAATCAGCCCCCGCACCGATTCCGGCCCATATCCCAGCCGCCGCAAATAGCTCAGCGCCGGCCGGTTATGAAAATGTCGCCAGCCGGCATCAACTATCGTAACCGACGCCTCTCCTCCTTCGGCGTCCGGCGTAACGACGATAAAGGCGCTGGTGGCGCTCAGCGTCCGTTGATACAGCCCCGGCACAATCTCGCCCACCTGCGCCCGCGGCCCCGGTATCCATGCCCGGCGATACACCGAACCCCTACTCGACCGTCCATCCATAGCACACTACTCGACCGTCCATCCATAGCACACTACTCGACCGTCCATCCATAACACACTATACGATGACGGCCCCCACGCCCTCACCCCCCTCCCAGCGAAGGATAACCGCTGCAACCGGCCCGCCGCCCAGCAGGATTGTACCACCCTGCCCCAAGATAACACACGCCCTCGCCCCCGCCGACCAACTGCCCCCAGCTGCGTTCAAGCCACGGCTCACGCTCCATGATGGCAACGTTATCCGGCGATCGGGCAAGCCAGGCGCAAATCTTGGCCTCATCCTCTGCCCCGATTTCACGCCGTTCCAAGTAGCCCCCAAACCGCCTTCCGGAATGCCCTTCTCCATCGGCGTTACAGTGTGCGGCGGCAACGCCTCGGCGCAGGTGTTTAGCATCTCATGGCTATGCGTAAAGCCCTGCGCCGCACCCCGGCTTTCGGCTGTAGGCCGGAAGAAACCATAACTGATGATGTCCACGAGCGATTGACTGTTTTCTCGCATTGTCATTGTTGCCCCCTCTCCGATTAGTTTAGCCGCCAAGGGCTGTTGCGGCCACCCTCTTGTACAATCGTGCCGTCTCTCTGTAATTGAAGCCTTGCATTCCGAGCTCGATGTTTCCACTTTAGCCCGTACTTCTTACCGTTGATGGTAACGTGTACCACCTCCTCGTCGCAAAATTCTGATAGCAGCTCCTTAATCAACGGATTCATACCTTTCGTGCTCATCGGCCCTTGATGCCTTAGCACATACTTGACCACATCGCAGAATTGAGCGTTGATTGACGCATCGGGGTTCGTAATAAACTCTTCGCCGGCAGTTCGCAGTTCTACCAACCGATTGTTCATCTTGCTTCGGATGGCGTTGTGCACCCTTGCTGCGCTGCTGGGCGCCGATCGGTCTAACGTATCCTTGCTTGCCTGGGCTTTCTGCGTCAAGCTGTCGAGCTCGCTCAACGCATCTGACGGTATTAGTACGCCTAGGTTGCCGTATTCGCGCAGGTCCTCAACCACGTCTTTCACCCCATCCGGATCGGTGATAGCAACCCCCAGCTCACAGTTCTTCTTCAGCCCGCCGTAGGTGAGGTTCGCAGACGTCACAATAGCCGTATGTTCGTCGGCTACATATACCTTTGCATGCAAGTTGCGTAGGTGTCTCACCCTTGTACCCGGAACTCGGCCGCATAGCCACACCAGCGCGCCAACGTCCAACGAGCCGTCAATTAGGCTGTCTGCGTGTAGGTTAGTCAGCAAGTCTAACCGTACCGATGCGCGCCGCGAACGCAGTTTAGCAGCCAACCGCTCAACCGGCTGGCGAGTAATATACGGCGCAGCAATGATTGCCGACTTCCGGATTGACCCTACGAACTCGTCAAACCTGCCCTCCCACGGCGACTTGATACTCTGCATATGAAAACCCCTCAACTGATCTGGTGCTGCCATTATGGCGCTGAAAATGCCGGATGCGCAAACCATCGCTCCCCAATCCTGAAAGTCCCCAAAATCCGGTAAATCCAGGTTCAGACAACCACCACACCCCGGAGCAACCCCAATCCTGCAAATCCCAAAACCCGGTAAATCCAGGTTCAGACAACCACCACACCCCGGAGCAACCCCAACCCTGAAAATCCCAAAACCCCGAAAATCCTGATTCAGACAACCACAACCACCTCCAACACCACCTCCCCATCCTGAAAATCCTAAAATCCCGTAAATCCTGATTCTGACAAACCACTGACAACGCCCCCATCACCAACAATCCAGCAGCCACATCCGCCACAACCCACCCCTCAATCCTGCACAACCCACAACCTCCCCATCCTGAAAATCCTAAAATCCCGTAAATCCTGATTCTGACAGCCGCCAAGCCGTGCATCAGCCAGGTCGCCGCGCCCCATCCCTCGGCAAGCCCGAACAGTTGCCAGGGGCAGACGCAACCGCCTGACCCCGTATTGCAAAGCAGGGTAGCCCGGGCTTTGGCGCACCGCCGAAGCCCTGAGCCAGCTGGCCCAAGAGCTGACCCAATTGCAGCACCACCGGGTAATCATAGCAGCCACCGCAGGCTTGGAAACCCCGCTGGCAGCGGAGTTGAGCGCCGCCGGCCTCTCGGCAGTGATGGTCAATCCCCGGCAAGTGCGGGAGTTCACCGCCCGTCCGCCGCCCGATAATCGGACGTCGGTCAATACCCGGCAAGTGCGGGAGTTCACCCAAGCCAGCGGACGCCTGGCCAAAACCGACCAACCGGACGCCCACACCCTGGCCGACTTCGGCGCCGCCCTGAACCCGCCGCTGCGCCCGCTGCCCGATGCAGAGCTGCGCCAACTGTGAGCTCTGGTATCCCGCCGCCGCCAACTCATCGCCATGCAGACCCAGGAAAACAACCGTAGCCATCCCGCCGAACCCGCCACTGGCAGCCTTCTCTAATTATCCGGAAAATCCCAAAATCCCGTAAATCCTGATTCTAACAACGGGTAGCGGAGCCAGCCCGGGCCATCGCCCAGCCAGTGCAAAACCACCCGCATCCCAACCCTAACCACCCATTAATAACCAGGACATTTGCCAATTCCGACAACCCCACCTACCACCAATCATACTCACATCTGCCACAACCCACCCCACAATCCTGCACAACCTCCAACCCCAAATCCTGAAAATCCCCAAATCCAGTAAATCCTGATTCTGACAATCCCCCACCAACAAACCCGCCAACCCAACCACCACCCCCCACTCCAACACCACACCCCCCGCTCCGCAACACAACCCACAGCCCCATCCTGAAAATCCCAAAATCCCGTAAATCCTGATTCTGACAATCTCTCCTATTGCACCACGCACGCCAGTGCGCTATAATACCCCCGTCAGGCTAATCCAACGGCCCCTCGAGAACCGTCGGATACCCGTCCCATCCCAGTGCACAGGCCAGGACACCAGCCCGACGCCAAAATCCAGCCAGGAGGCTAAAACAAGAGTTCAACGGGGTTCAGGATAACACGGTCTAATCCGCCGCAACCAGTACTTTGCGGCACGTCGGATCCATTGCACCACTGTAGGTGCGCCGGAGGTCGGTCACATTACCCGGCTGGCGCACCCAGCACGGCGGGCGTCACCACCGCTGCGCGAGGACGGGCACTGCGTAAGCAGCCGTCAGCACGCGCAAGACTAGGACGTAAATAGCAAGCCACGCTCTCAGACCGTAGCGCCGACATCCCGAACCCCCACGAACCCCAACCAACCAAACCAACAACAACACCAACCACCACCAACCCAACCAGGAGGCCACCCCAGCCAATGGAAACCATCTACCGGGATACCATCGACCCGGAAACCATCGCGCGCCACCAAAGCTGCGCCGACCGGTTCCTCAAACACGCCCAAACCAACATCGCCGAAGGCAACATCGAGCGCGCCATCCAGGCCATCGCCCGCTGCCTATCCCACTCCGCCACGGCCCTGGCCGAAAACCGCCCCCTCTGGCACCGCTCCCCCCGCCAAATGGAAAACGTCCTCAGATGGTACGTCAGAGACGGAGACTTCAGCCGGTCCCACGTCAAAACCTTCCGCGAAATCTACAACTCCCCACACCTACCCAAATCCAAACACCACACCACCCACAACAGCCACGCCACCAGCCACGCCAACACCCGCCGCCCCCAGAACGTAACCCACATCAACGACACCAGCCGGAACACCCACCACCAACGCAACACCTTCACATCCCTGACCCGCCTCCGCCGTCGCGCCGCCGCCTTCCTCAAAGCCGCCAACGCCATCATCGCCGGACAACCCCTACCCGTCCGTCCCACCCAACGCTACCTCCGCAAACCCCACGAAATCACCCCTCCCACATTCTACTCCGTCCGCGACATCACCAACCTCCCCAACTTCGCCAAAATCCGCAGCCACTTCCGCCTCCCCAACGAACTGGCCGCCAAAACCGACCCTCACGGCCACTACGAGTTCTTACGCCAGGAACCGGTACCCTGCTACTGCCACCCCAAGCCGCGCAAAATAACCACCAACTCAGCCTTCATCACCCTATCCCCCCTCTGGCGCCGAGCCCTGGAAAAGACCTTCCACATCAAACTACCCACCCCCCTACCCCTCCGCATCTAACCCAAACCCAAAACCCACCACCCAAACCACCGCAACTCACCAACGCACCACCCCACCCCCAAGCTCCGGGCCCACAACCAATCACCCCCGGAGCAACCCCAATCCCGAAAATCCCCAAATCCGGTAAATCCTGATTCTGACAATCACCCCCGGAGCAACCCCCAATCCTGAAAATCCCCAAATCCGGTAAATCCTGATTCTGACAACCACCCCAAACCAACCCCCCATCCCCAAAATCCCCAAATCCGGTAAATCCTGCCCTTCCCCAAACCCGCATACCGCGTCAGCTGCGCACAGTAGCCCCCACCTCCCGCTCCAGCGCCCGCGTAAGCCCCTTCACCGCCCGATTCACCTCCTCAGCGGTGAGCGTGCGGTCGCTGGCGCGGAACCGGATGCGGAAAGCCAACGACCGCATGCCCTCCGGCACGTTCTCCCCGGAATACACGTCAAAAAGCTCCGCACTTTCCACCAGACGAACCCTTTCAATCAGGCTTTGCACTCGCCCCGCCGGCGTCTCCTTCGGCGCCACCAGCGCCAGGTCGCGGTTGGCGGACGGGAATCGGGAAAGAGGCTGAAAACGGGTCTCCTCCGCGCCATCCGTGCGCCTGGCCGCCAGCAAATCGTCCAGCCGCAGCTCGAAGTAGATTACCGGCTCTGCCTCCAGCCCAAACCCCGCGGCAACATCGGGATGCAATTCCCCAATCACCCCGATTTCTGCCGACTGCCCGCCGGCAATGACCACGCTCCCGCAGCGGCCGGGGTGAAACATCGCCCGCTCAGCCGATGCAAAGGCGACGGCTACCCCGATACGGTTCAAAGCGGCGGCCAACGTCCCCGACAGATCGAAAAAGTCCAGCGATTGGGCCTCGCTCAGCCAGTTGGCTTCATAGCGCGGGCCGGACATCGCCCCGGCCGCCATCTCCCGCTCTTGCGGCATTCCCTCACGCCGCGGCAGGAACGTTCGCCCCACCTCAAACAGCCGAAAACCCCCGTCGTTGTGTCCCCGGTTGTAAGCCAGCGTGTTCAGAATGCTGGCCGCCAGCGTCGGGCGCAGCGCGTCCTGCTCGGCCGACATCGGATTGGCGACGCGCAGCCGCTGCTCCCGGTCGCCCGCCTCGCCCCCCAGCTTCGCCAGCTCGTCGGCGCTGACCAGCGGGTAGCTGATAGTCTCCTGCATCCCGGCGGCGGCCAGCGCATCGCGCAGGGCATCCTTCAGCGTCGTCATCGCGTCGGCTCTGTGGTACGGAATTGGCGACGACAGCATGGTCGTAGGGGCCTCATCGTACCCGATAATGCGGATTACTTCCTCAATCAGATCTTCCTCAATGGCAATATCGCTGCGCCAGTAAGGCGGATCCACTTCCAGCGCATCTGGCCCGCTGCGGCGGCTGACAATGCCCAGACTGTTCAGCGCCCACTCGGCCCGGGCAATATCCAGATCCATCCCCAGCACCTGCCGCAGCCGCCGCACCGTCAGCGGAACCGGCGGAACTGGCTTATCCCCCTCCGGAAACACGTCAATGATCCCGGCAGCCGCTTGCCCCCCCGCAGTCTCCAAAATCAACTGCGCAGCCCGACGCAAAGCGATGGGAGCCAGTTCCGGACGCAGGCCCTTTTCAAAGCGCTGGCTCGCTTCCGTCCGCAGATTCAACCCCGTTGCGGTGCGCCTGTTGTTCAGGCTGTGGAACGTAGCCGATTCCAGCAGCATATTCACGGTCGACGACGTGATTTCACTGTTGGCCCCGCCCATCACTCCGCCGATGCCAATCGCCTGTGCCGGGTCCGCAATCAGCAGGTTATCGGCGGTCAGCGTCCGCTCCACCCCGTCCAGGGTAGTGAACTTCTCGCCCTCGGCCGCCCGGCGCACCACCACGTGCCGGTCGGTAACGGTATCCAGGTCAAAGGCGTGCAGAGGTTGATTCATCTCCAGCATCACATAGTTGGTAACGTCCACCACGTTGTTGATGGGACGCTGCCCTGCCCGGCGCAGGCAGTCTTGCAGCCATTCCGGCGAGGGGCCGATGGCTATGCCGGTAATGACCGCCGCAGTGTAGCGCAAACAGAGGTCGGGGTCCCTCACCGTAACCCTCACCAGTTGCTCAATGGGAGTGCCCGACTCCGCATAGCCTATCCCCGGCTCTCGGACCCGCTGCCCGGTCAGGGCGGCAACCTCCCGCGCCACGCCGAGGATGGAAAGGCAGTCTCCCCGATTAGGCGTCAATTCCAACTCCAGGAAAGTGTCGCCCAGTACGTCCTCCAGCGGCGCGCCAACTACGGCGTCGTCCGGCAGCCTTATGATGCCCTCATGCTCATCGCTGATTCCCAGCTCGGCCTCCGAGCAAATCATCCCCTCGGACACAATCCCTCGGATGCGCGCCGGCTTGAGTTCTTCCCGACGTCCGGTGTGCATATTAACCAGAGTCGCCCCAGGCCGCGCAAAGCACACTTTCTGCCCTGCAGCCACATTAGGCGCTCCGCAGACCACTTCCACCGGCCGCCCATCGCCGGGATCAACCTCGCACAGGGTCAAAGTATCCGCATTGGGATGCGGGCGTGTGGCCCGCACGTAGCCCACCACGCACCCCTCCCAGCCGCCTCGGCTGATGACATCGCTCACCTCAACGCCCCCCATAGTCAGCCGATGGGCCAACTCACCCGGAGGCAGCGTGATGTCAACGTACTGGGACAGCCAGGAAAACGGAATCAGCATATCGGCTCTGGTTTAAGTTCGCTGCTTATTGCCGGTTATTAGACTAAATCCCGGGACGCCAGAACTGGCGCAGGAACCGCACGTCGTTCCGGTAAAAGTGGCGGATGTCGTCTATGCCGTACTTCAACATCCCGATGCGCTCCGGCCCCATGCCAAAGGCAAAGCCCGTGTAGCGCTGCGGATCATAGCCAACCCCTTCTAGCACCCGCGGATGCACCATGCCGGCCCCCATAATCTCAATCCAATCCTCATCCCGATTAATGGGACGCCGCCCGGTCGCCGGGTCTATGAAGTTGGAGATTGACATATCCACCCCCGGCTCCACAAACGGAAAGTAATCACAGCGGAAGCGAACCTGTCGCTCTGCTCCGAATACCCGGCGGGCAAATTCATACAGGGTTCCTTTCAGGTCGGCAAAAGTAATTCCCTCAGCCACGGCCAGACCCTCAATCTGATAAAAATGCCACTCGTGGGTAGCGTCGGTCGCCTCGTAGCGGTAGCATTTGCCCGGCACCACTACCCGCACCGGCGGCTCTTGCGCTTCCATCACCCGCGCCTGCATCGGCGAGGTGTGAGTTCGCATCAGCAGCGGCTGCTCCCCCTCCTCATTCACGTAGTCCACCCACAGCGAGTTCCACATATCCCGCGCCGGATGCCCGGCCGGTATGTTCAGCATCTCAAAATTGTAATGCTCCAGCTCTACCTCCGGCCCCTCCACTACGCTGAACCCCATCGACATGAACGCGCGGCAAATCTCACGCACAATCTGAGTCGTCGGATGCAGCCGCCCTATCACTGCCGGCCGCCCCGGTAGCGTCACGTCCAAAGCCTCCCGCGCGGCCATTTCCGCTTGGGCCAGCTCGCGGATGCGCCGGGACAGCGCTTCTTCCAGCGCGTTCCTGGCCTGGTTGGCTTTTCCCCCCACTTCCCGACGCCTCTCCGGTTCCAGCTGCGGTATGGAACGGAGCACGCCGGTGATGGCGCCGCGCCTGCCCAGCCACGCCACGCGCCACTGCTCCGCGCCATCACTGTCGGGAACGGCCTCCAGCTCAGCCAGAGCCTGGCCGGTTAAAGCTGCAATTGATTCCGCCGATGGCGGTTGGGGCATATCTGGGGACACAACAATGTCCTGCAATGAAAGCGGGGATGCAAAATTATAGGCAGGGCCAAAGCCATGGGTCAAGAGAATCCGGCGCGCCATAGCCTATCCCCACGAAATACGGCGCCTGTAATACCCCTCCGGCAATGGCGGCGGAATTACCCACCGCGCGCGCGACATTTTGACCGGGCCGTTGGGGCAATGCTAAAATCATAAGTGAGATACGAGAAAGGGGGTGCAGGATGTCGGGTCATTCGAAATGGTCAACAATCAAGCGCCAGAAAGGCGCCGCCGACGCCAAGCGCGGCGCGCTGTTCACCAAGTTGGCGCGCAATATATCGCTGGCGGCGAAAGAGGGGGGCAGCGGCGACCCCGATATGAACTTCCGCCTCCGCATCGCCATCGACCAGGCCAAGTCCAACAATATGCCCCAGGACAGCATTCTGCGCGCCGTGCGCCGCGGTACTGGCGAAGGCGGCGAGGGCATGGTGGACCTGTCGGAAGTTACCTACGAAGGCTACGCGCCGGGAGGAGGCGCAATTCTGGTGCAGGCCCTCACGGACAACCGGAACCGAACCGCATCCGAAGTCCGGTCCGCTTTCAACAAAGGCGGCGGCAACCTGGGCGAAGCCGGATGCGTCGCGTGGAACTTTGACAGCCGCGGAGTCATTACGCTGGAAATCGACGACGCCGAGGTAGCCGAAGAGTTGAGCTTGGCAGCAATCGACGCCGAAGCCGAGGACGTGAAATTTGAGGACGGCATCCTGGAAGTCTATACGGCTCCGGAAAATCTGCTCACCGTGAAATCGGCCCTGGAAGGAGAAGGCGCTACGCCGGAATCAGCCGACGTGGCCATGGTTCCCAAAGCCCTGGTGCCGTTGGAGAACAAGGCGGCGGAACAGACCCTGCGGCTGCTGGACATCCTGGAAGAGCTGGACGACGTACAGAAAGCCTATACCAACGCGGACTTCCCATCCGAAGTGCTCGAGCAGTACGGTTCGGCCTGATGCGGGTTTTGGCAATTGACCCTGGCACCCTGCGCATGGGCTACGCCGTGCTGGACGCCGCTTCCGGCAGCGCCGGCCCGGAGGCGGATGACTACGGAGTTATAGCCCTGCCCGCGTCCATGTCCCTGGAAGAGCGGCTGTATCAGCTGCACACGCATATCCTGAATATGATCCACGTGTTTCATCCCGACGCCGTTGCCGTGGAAGACCCCTTCGTGGGCCGGGGCGAGCGGGCCTTTGCCAAGTCCGCCCTGGCTATTGGGCAGGCTCAGGCCGTCGTGCTGATTGGCGCGGCCAGCCAGAAAATCCCCGTGCGTCGCTACCCCCCGGCAACGGTAAAACGCGCCGTTACCGACTACGGCGGGGCCAGCAAGGAGCAGGTGCAGCGCATGGCGGTATCTACGCTCGGCTTGCGGGAAATGCCGGATTCAGACGCGGCGGACGCCCTCGCCGTTGGCCTGTGCCACTTACAGGCAGGCGTATCCCACAACCTGGCCGCTCGTGAAATCTCGCCGGGCCAGGAACGATAAGCAGTGTTAGTGGGCGTGCGCGGCGCGCTGGAAGCCGTCGGCGCAGACTGGGTGAACGTGCAGGTTGGCGGCATAACGCTGCAAGTATTTGTCCCGGCGTCGGCGATTCCCAGGCTGGGCAGCGTAGGTGAAACGGCTCGGCTGCACACGGCGCTGCGGATTCAGAACGAGCAGCCCGTATTGTACGGCTTTCCCAACGCCGGGTCAGTGGAACTCTTCGGCGCGCTGACGGGCGTGTCGGGCGTGGGCCCGCGCTCGGCGATGGCGATTCTATCCGAGCTGGGCGAGGACGGGTTAAGGCAGGCCGTAGCCTCGGAAGACGTGACCGCTCTGGCGCGCGCGCCTGGAGTGGGACGCCGGATTGCGAGCCGGGTGGTGCTGGAACTGCGCGGGAAGCTCCCGGAAGCCGAGGGCGCCGCCGGGGTCGTCGTGGTTGCCGGCGGCGCCGACGCCGAAGCGGTGGAAGCCTTGACTGCCCTGGGAATGCCGCTGGCCGATGCGCGTCAAGCGATCTCCGGGCTGAATTTGCCCCCGGATGCGTCGGTGGAGGACAAAGTTCGGCAGGCCCTGATGACCATCGGCGGCGGGTGACCCAAAGGCGTATAATCTGGCGAAACGTTTGGGAGCGGTTGAAGATGCCTGATTTTCAGTTGACGGCGGATTTTGGAATGATGGGCGACCAGGAATCGGCAGTGGAACGCCTGTCGGCCGGGGTGGTAGAGGGAATGGCCTATCAGACACTGCTGGGGGTTACCGGCAGCGGCAAGACCTTCACCATGGCCAACATCGTGCAGGAGGTCCAGCGGCCGACCATCGTTATTGCCCACAACAAAACGCTGGCCGCCCAGCTGGCGACGGAGTTCAAGGAGTTTTTCCCCCATAACGCGGTGGAGTACTTCGTATCCTACTACGATTACTACCAGCCGGAAGCCTACATACCGCGCTCCGACACCTACATTGAGAAGGACAGCAGCATCAACGAAGAGCTGGACAAGCTCCGGCTGGCGTCCACCACGTCGCTCCTGACCCGCCGGGACACGCTCATCGTAGCCTCCGTGTCGTGCATTTACGGCTTGGGAGACCCGTCGGACTACTTCGAGATGGTGGCGCGGATTGCGGTGGGAGAAGAATACAACCGCCGGGCGCTCCTCCGGCAGCTGATTGATATGCAGTACGAGCGGAACGACACCGACCTGGCGCGGGGACGTTTCACGGTCCGGGGCGACACATTGGAAGTAGTGCCGGCATACGAAGAGTTCGCAGTGAGGATCCAGTTCTTCGGCGACGAGGTCGAACGCATCCTGACGCTGGACACCCTGACCGGGGAGGTGCTGAACGAAAGGCATGATTTCTCGATATACCCGGCGAAGCACTTTGTAACCAGCCGGGAGAAGCTGGACGCCGCGTTGATTGACATTGAGGCGGAGATGAACGAGCGGGTTGCAGAGTTCCGGCGTCAGGGCAAAATCCTGGAGGCGCAACGGCTGGAACAGCGCACCCGCTACGACATGGAGATGCTGGACGAGACCGGATTCTGCGCCGGTGTTGAAAACTATGCCCGCCATCTCTCGCGGCGCCCCCCGGGCAGTCCGCCGTGGACGCTGCTCGACTATTTCCCCGACGACTACCTGATGTTCGTTGACGAGTCTCACATGACCCTGCCCCAGGTGCGGGGTATGTACAACGGGGACATTGCGCGGAAGACGACCCTGGTAGAGTACGGTTTTCGACTGCCGTCGGCCCTGGACAACCGGCCGCTGCACTTCAAAGAGTTTGACGAGCACATCAACCAGGTGGTGTACGTGTCGGCGACGCCGGGGCCGCTGGAGCTGGAGCGCGCCGCCGCCGTAGTGGAGCAGGTCATACGTCCTACCGGCCTGCTCGACCCGACGATAGAAGTAAAGCCAACCAGCGGGCAGATTGACGACTTGCTGCATGAAATCCGGCAGCGGGTCGAGCGGCAGGAGCGGGTACTGGTAACGACGCTGACCAAGCGCATGGCGGAAGAACTGGCGGATTACCTCTCGGAAACGGGCATTCGCAATCACTATCTACACTCCGATATTGAGACGCTGAACCGGGTGGAGATACTGCGGGACTTGCGGCTGGGAGTCTACGACGTTGTAGTTGGCATTAACCTCCTGCGGGAGGGCCTGGACTTGCCGGAGGTCAGCCTGGTGGCAATCCTGGATGCCGACAAGGAAGGCTACCTGCGTTCCACCACGTCGTTGATCCAGACCATCGGACGGGCGGCGCGCCACGCCTCAGGGCACGTGATAATGTACGCTGACCGGGTTACGGACTCTATGCGGCGGGCAATCGACGAAACCTATCGCCGGCGGGGCATCCAGGACGCGCACAACCAAAGGCATGGCATTGAACCGCAGTCGATTCACAAAGCGGTGCGGGACATTACCGAGGGGCTGCGCGGCGTCGCGGAGAACAAGGCGGCCTATCAGACGGCGCGGGAAGAAATGACGCGGGATGATATGTACCGGGTGGTGAAAGACCTGGAATTCCAAATGAAGGAAGCGGCGCGGTCGCTGGAATTCGAGAAAGCGGCGCACCTGCGGGATGAGATGCTGGAGCTGAAGAAAATCATAGTTACCGAAGAGAAGATGCTGGCGGTGGGGTAAGGCTAGCCCGGCGTCGGTTCGTATAGTTTTTGGAGGTGCGGCATGACCACGGTCAAAGCAACTGCGTCCCGGCTTGGGCAACCCCCGGAGTTTTTTACGTTTCCCGACCCTCCGGAGCGCCCCGAAGACAAGATGACCAATTTCAACCACCTTGCAGCCACTGGCAACGTTCATCACCTTATACAGCATCTGGGCAATTCCGAGACCACTCTGGTTGCCGGCGAGCGCTACCTGGCGGTAGCCCCCACTCCCACTCGCAACTTGGCGGGGATTAGGTATCCTGACCTGCTGGTGGCCTTTGGCGTGAACCCCGCGGCTTACCATCGCCGCCGCGCTTACATCATCTCCGAACAGGGCAAGCCGCCTGATTTCGTGATGGAAATTGCCTCGCCCAGCACTGGGCGCATCGATGCTACCGATAAACGGCGAGACTATGCAGCGTTAGGCATTCCGGAATACTGGCGCTTTGACGAAACCGGGGAGTATCACGGCGCGCGGCTGGCCGGGGATCGGCTGGTTGACGGCGAGTATCGCCCCATAGCCATTGCCGAGTTGGCGGGCGGGGTTTTGCAGGGGTACAGCGCCGCGCTGAACCTGAACTTGCGATGGGAGAGCGGCCGACTGGGTTGGCACGACCCCGCGACCGGCAAGCATATCCTGACCTACCGCGACCAGCGCGAGCGCGCAGATAGCGAGCGGGAGGCTCGCCTACAAGCCGAAGCCCGGGTTCGGGAATTGGAGGAGCAGCTGCGCCGTCAAGGCTCCTGACGAGACAGCGCGCGGACAGCTTGGCCGGAGACTAACGCCGGCGCTCTACCACCGCTGCGCCAGGTTGGTAACCAGATTGTAGATGAACCAGCCGTCGCCGGTGAGGAAGTTCTGCGGCTTGGCAGTCTGAGCGTCGCGCATGACGCCGATCCCGTCCTCGTAGGGCTCAAAGGAAACAATGCGGTCGTAGCGGATGCGGAAACGCTTGCGGGGGCCGTGGAAATAAATGTGCTTGCTGGTAACGCCCAGCAGTCCGCTATCCTCGTGGACGGTTTCCTCCCACTCCACCGTGCGGCTGCGGAAAGAGCGCGGGCTGTAGTACACTCCTCTGGCGATGCGGATACTGACGCCGTGTGAGGCCCCCCGACGTTCTCGGCGGGTTTTCACTTCGTAATAGTCCACGTCATCAATCAGCCATACCAACTGCTCGGATTTCATCAGGTTGAAGGGAGGCCGCGTCTCCAGGTTCAACCGGTCGGGTACCAGCCCCTCGGCGGCTTCGCGGATGGTGGCGGACTTAATCATGTTGGTATAGCCGCCGCTGGCGTTCAAGTCGGATTGGGAGAGTTTGAAGCGGCGCATATAAAGAAGCAGGGAATTCTCCTCATCCAGAGAGAGGACGCCATCCTCCAGCGATCCCTCAACGGCGGCTTCCCATGCTTGCGCCAGCAGCAGCCGTCGTTCGATTGGCGACAGTTCCGACTGAGTCACGGTGGCGTCCAGTTTGTCCAGGCGCGCGCCGCCGTCGGTAGTGGCCAGTGCCGCCAGGCGCGCGTCCTGCAATAAACGGTCGCGGACGGCCTGGTCGATTTGGGCGGCGGCATCGCGGGCGGTTCGGTCTTGCTCACTGATGGCGAACTGATCGCGGAAACTGCGCAGCTGCGCTTCTTCATCCTGCGTAAGGACGCCATCGGACAAGCCTTCTTTGACCGCCCGGTGCCAGCCTTCGGCGATAACGGCGCGGATGCCGTCGTCATCAATGAACGAACCGTCGGCGATGGAGGACAGATTGTCCCGCAACGCCGCCTCGCTGAAATCCGAGCGGCCGGCGGCTTGGGCTACCAACGCCACCATACGCTGGCGCCCGGCAAGGTGGGCAGCGTGACATTCCTTGTGGCGCCTACGGAACCAGCCCGCTTTGCCGCCGCAATACTTGCAGTTGCCCATGCCCAAAGTCTCCTTTGTCCGTTTGGTTGCATTGAGATGCCCGCCGGCCGCCATCTCCGGGGGCTTCTGTGCGGCGGCGGGCCTGCGCTTTACGGCAGTCTCGCGTTGACGTAGTCGTGAAGTTCTTGCAGAACGGCGGCGTTTTCTGCCAGGGTGAACTCGTCCACCAGATAGTCGTGGGCGCCGCTGACGCCACTGACCGCGCCGGCGTCCACCAGGAAGCGAATACACTCGGCGTCAGTTTCCACATCGGGCAGAAGGTTGCGGCCCACTTGCACAGACAGCGCGGCGACCAGCCCATAGCCGCCCCAGTTGGATGTACTGGCGGCAATCAAGCGGTCGCATCCGACGGCGGCGGGATGATCGGGCAGTTGGTCGGCGGCGGCGATTACGTGGGCCAGGTTGCCCATGCCGATTTCGTTGCCGCCGTCGCCGATGCCGATGGAGGGCAAACCCTGAGTGAACAGGCGGTCAATACGTGCGGTTTGAGACGATATGTCGCGTCCGCGCATATTGCGGTAGATGCCGTCGGCGTCGGGTGAGCAGCGCTCAATGGACACCAGCAGGGCCGGCTCGTGTTCCGTGAGAGTTTCCCGGACGAAACGGCCGTTGACGTTGGGGTCATCGGAGATGGGATAGTCGATCACCTGCGACGGGTCATGCTGCCGGGCAGCCCAGGAGGCCATCATATGAGCCATGGGCTCGTCGGCGGCGTAGAGTACCTGATGCCCTAATGCGCGCAGGGCGTTGCCGATGGCGAAGGCTCCGGGCGGACCGTCGGTTTCCGGCGCATCGCTCATCAGGATGTAAAACCCGGTGGCGATGATGACGGGGCCGGGGCGTTCCAGCAGGTATTGGGCGGCTTGGGCGCAGAAGTCGGCGTCAAGGTGAGGACGCAGCGCGCCGATGCCGCGGCGGTCGTGGTTGAGGATGATGTCTGAGATGGCGGGCATAAGCGTTATATCACGGCGTAGTCGGAATCGCGGCGGTCGGTGATGAACATTTTGCCGGGGGCGTGGGTAATCATCAGCGGGGGTTTGCAAGCGAGGGCGACGGCCTGGGGGGTTACGCCGCACGCCCAGAACACCGGGGTCTCGCCGGGGCGGATCTCCACGGGGTCGCCGAACTCGGGATCATTGACGTTGCGGATGCCGATGGCTGACGGGTCGCCGATGTGGACGGGCGCGCCATGGGTGTCGGGGAAGCGGGAGGTAACTTGGACGGCGCGGACAATCTGCTCGTGGGGTATGGGGCGCATACTGACGACCATAGGGCCGGAGAAAACACCGGCGGGCCTCGTGGGTATGTTGGTGATGTACATGGGGACGTTGCTGCCGGCTTCCTGATGGCGCAGGGGTATGCCTGCGTCGGACAGAGCGGCCTCAAACGAGAAGCTACAGCCCAGAAGAAATGATACCAGGTCGTCGCGCCACAAGTCGGCGACGGACTGAAACTCTCCGGTCATCTCACCGCGCTCATAGATGCGATAGGCGGGCGCGTCAGTGCTGATGTCTGCGCCGGGGGCGGTGAAGGACGGCTCGACGGAGCCGGCCTCTATGACTTCCAGCAACGGGCAGGGTTTGGGATTGCGCTGGCAGAAGAGGAGGAAGTCAAAAGCGAGGTCGCGGGGCAGCGCGGCCAGATTGGCCTGAACGTGTCCGTTGGCGAGGCCGGAGGTTACGCCGGAGTATTCCCCGGCGCGGATCATGCGGCGGATTGCGGCGGGTTGGGCAGGAAGCATGGCGGCGGTGGTCATCGCGGTTCTCCGTTTCTGGCGTCGGCTTGTGCTAGAATTGCGCCGGTTGTAAGCCATAATAGACAAGGGGTTGACTATCGTCAATTTGGACGGTAGCAGAGGCCGCAGGTGTACAACGTATTTCTGTTGACACGTCCCGGCTGCGGGATGACATCGTTGGTCAAGCAAATTGCCGCTTCGGGGCTGACTTGTCGGGCCGGCGGCAACGTGGCAGAACTGGATGACGCGGCGCACGGCGCCGAGCCGGATGTCGTGCTGCTGGAGCTCTCGGCGGTGGGCATCGGCGCGCAGGCGGTGGTGGACCGGGTGTCCCGGCTGGGTTTGCCCACGATGCTCGTAGTGGAGTCCGCCGCGTTGACGCAGTACGACCCGGTTGTCAACGCAGAGGATTTTATCATGGCGCCGCTGAATCCGGCGGAGTTGCTCGCGAGGGTGAGCCAGATTGTGTTCCGGCGCAACAGACTCAGCAGAGACCAGGCGGTGCGCGCCGGCGAGTTGACCATTGACTTGCAGAGCTACGAGGTCACCATGGCCGGACGGCGTATTTCGCTGACATACAAGGAGTTTCAGTTGCTGACGCTGCTGGCATCCAACCCGGGGCGGGTGTACAGCCGGGAGGAACTCCTGAGCCAGGTTTGGGGCTATGATTACCTCGGCGGAACCCGGACGGTGGACGTGCATATCCGGCGCCTGCGGTCCAAGGTAGAGGATCCTGACCATCTGTTTGTGGAGACGATTTGGAACGTAGGCTATCGCTTCCGGGACATTGGGGCGGCAGTTTAGTCGCTGATGTGCGATTGAACGCGGTTGAGGAAGCGGTCTCGTTCGGCGGCGATGCCGGCGTGTTTCGGGTCCGTCAGGTGCGGGTCGGCTGCCAGAATCGCGGCCGCTTCCCCTCGGGCAAGGGCCATAAGATCCTGGTCGAAGATGCTGGCGATGCGGAGCATGGTTTGGTCGCCGCTTTGGGAGGTGCCGAATATGTCGCCTTCGTGGCGCATTTGGAGGTCAATTTCGGCAAGTTTGAACCCGTCGCGGGTCGCCTCCAGGGCCGCAAGACGCTCGCGAGCGCGTTCGGATTCGGAATCTGACATGAGCAGACAATAGCTTTTGTGCTGGCCCCGGCCGACGCGGCCACGGAACTGGTGGAGCTGAGATAAGCCGAAGCGGTCGGCGCCATCAATCAGCATGACGGTGGCATTGGGGACGTCGATACCGACTTCGACAACGGAGGTTGCCACTAGAATGTCGAGCTCGCCATCACGGAATTGGCGCATCACCCTGTCTTTATCCCGGGAGGACAGGCGGCCATGGAGCAAGCCGACGCGCAAGTCGGGGAAAACTTCTTCGGCCAGTCGCTTGTGTTCGTCCACAGCCGCGCGCGCGTCCAGCCGGTCGGATTCTGATACCAGCGGGTAGATGACGAAAGCCTGGCGTCCGGCGGCAACCTGCTGGCGAAGGAACCCGTAGGCGGCGCGACGCTTGTCCTCAGGCACGATGCGCGTGAGGATTTCTTGGCGTCCGGGCGGAAGCTCGTCAATCGTTGACACGTCTAGGTCGCCGTAAAGGGTGAGCTGCAAGGTGCGCGGAATGGGAGTGGCGGACATCATAAGGGAATGGGGCTGTTCGGCGGTTTGGCCCCGTAAGGCCGAACGCTGCTCAACGCCGAAGCGATGCTGCTCGTCGGCGATAGCGAGGGCAAGATTAGGCAGCGCAACGCCTTCCTGGATGATGGCATGAGTGCCAATAAGGAGGTCAAGGTGTCCTTCGGAGGACATGCGAAGTATCTCCCGGCGGGGGCTGGCGCGGGTGCTGCCGGTGAGGAGGGCGAAGGTGAAAGGACGGGGCAGGTTGGGAAGATAGACGGACACTATATTGTCCTGCTGCAACGGCTGGTCGAATACGTTGAAGAGTTCGGAGACGGTGCGGAAGTGCTGTTCGGCCAGCACTTCGGTAGGGGCCATCAAGGCGGATTGCCGCTGTGTTGAGGTTACTGCCAGCACGGCGGCCAGGGCGACCATGGTTTTGCCGCTGCCGACTTCGCCCTGCAACAGCCTGCTCATGGGTGGAGAGCCACGGGTCAGGTCGGCAAGAATCTCGGCGATGCAGCGGGTCTGCGCGCCGGTGGGAGTGAAAGGCAACGCCCCGAGGAACCGGTCAACCACCGCGGCCTGGTACTTGATGGGTACGCCGGCGGCGTTTTCTTCCCGATGGCGGCGGCGGCCCAGGATGGCCAGCTGGAAAACCAGGATTTCGTCGAAAGCAAGGCGGCGGCGGCCCCGATCTGCGGCGGCCCGGTCCGGCGGGTAGTGTATATCGCGGATGGCATCCGCCAGGGGAGGCAGACCCGCGCGTTGCAATATCTCCTCCGGCAGCGGGTCCGCCAGTCCTTGCGAAAAGTTGGCGAGGGCTTGCCAGGTAAGGCTGCGCAGGTTGCGAGCGGTGAGGCCGGCCGTGAGGCGATAGACGGGTACAATGCGGCCGGCGTTGAGGGGCGGCTGGCGCGGCGTAATCACGTCGTACTCGGGTGAGGGCAGCAGGAGGCGGCCCCGGTGGAGCTCGGCCTTGCCGTTGATGACCATGTGACTGCCGGGGCGCAAGGAGCGCGTGAGATAACCCTGCCCAAACCAATGCAGCTGTATCTGGCCGGTATCATCTTTGAGCGCGCCTTCTACCAGCCTCAGACGGCGCTGGCCGACGCTGGCAGCGCGTATGTTGACCAGCTGTCCTTCCACGGTGAAGGTGCCCCCGGAGAATACGTCAGCGATGGCAGCGATGTCGGCTCGGTCTTCGTAATTGCGGGGTAACATATAGAGTAGGTCGCGCACGGTGGACGCCCCGAGCTGATTCAGTCGCTGGACAGTTTTGTCGTCCATGCGGCGGATTTCGGATACTGAGACATCGGGGTTGCCGGGATTGTCCGACATCAGCGGCGGTACGTAGGGCCGGCGATGGGTGCGGACGGAGGACAGAGGGTCGGGCGGCGTGAACAGAACCGGGGCCTCTGATGACGACGGATGTCCTTCGGAAGAGTCAGAATGTGTGGATGCAGGCGGGCATTCTGCGGAAGGGTCGGGGTGCGCGGATGGAGTTGGCGCTGTGTCCAGGGCGGCTTGCCACGCGGCAACCCATTGGCGGCGTTGCTCCGTGGAGAGATCACGGTAGGGGCGTACGATAAGCTCGTTGACGCGAGCCGGTTCGTTGGACAAGTATTCGCGGAGTTCTCTCTCCCACTGCGCTACAAAACGGCGTATGCCGCCGCTAACGGCAGTATCGGCAAAACCCTTGTGGGCTTCCAACGCCAGGATTTTGCGGAAGGCATCCCGCCACAGAGCTTCGTTTTTACGATTGCCGGCATCCATCGGTTTGAATCCGGATTGCGGGACGGTTCGCGCAGCAGGCAGCGCTAGGGGAGCGTGGCTACGGCTATTGCGCCGGGGCCGACGTGGGTTCCGATTGCGGAACCGATTTGCACAGTGTAGGTTCGGTCGGCGGGAGCCAGGTCGGCCAGGCGGCTGCGCACTTCTTCGGCCAGGGCCGCGTCGGTGGTGTAGGCGACGCCCAGCATAGAGGCGGGGCCATGCTCTCGCACCAATTCTTCCAGACGTTGCAGGCCGCGACGCAGATTGCGGGGGCGTTCAACAGGTAGCACCTCGCCGTCGGTGACTTTGAGGATAGGCTTGACCTTGAGCAGGGAGCCTACAAAAGCCTGGGCTTTGCCGATACGGCCGCCTTTTTGCAGGTACTCCAGGGTGTCAACCATGACATAACCAAAGGAGCGCTGGGCTCGTGTTGCCGCTGCGGCGACCACTGATTCCAGCGTGGCGTCGGGAGCGGCGGCATCCTCGGCGGCGGCGATGACCTGCAACATATGCCCAACGGAGGCCGTGCCGGCGTCAATTACGGTTACCGCTCCATCGGGGAACTGTTGGGCTGCCTGCGTCGCCGAGTTATAGGTGCCGCTGAGTTTTTGCGGCACCGTGATGCAGACAATGGCGTCTCCGGTCGAGTCGCCGGCGTTCACCAAAGGATCCATGCGCTGGGCGAAGTCGGCGGGCGTGGGCTGTGAAGTGCTGGGCAGGCGGGTGGCTGACCGCAATCGGGCGTAGAACTGGGAAGGATTGATGTCAATGCCTTGCCGATGGGCTACGTCGTCAATCATAACGTAGGCCGGCACGATGGCAATGCCCAGCTGTTCGGCAAGCGTCCGGTCAATGTCGCAGGTGCTGTCAGCTACGATTTTCACGGCCATGCTATACGCTCCTGTTGGGGTTATTCAATGGCGGCAAGGTAAGGGTAGTGAGGCTGGCCTCCGGCGTACACTTCCACTTCGGCGCCGGGGTGGGCAGTTTCCAGCTCTGCGCACAAGGCTTCGGCGCGGTCAGGGTTGGCGCCGTCCCCAAGGTAAAGGGTGATGATGCTGTCCGCGTTGACCGAGGAATGAGCCAAACCTTCATACAGGGCGGTTTCGGGGGCGTCGGCGAGGCAAACCAGGCTGCCGTCCAGGATGCCCATGAACTGCCCTTCGGCGACGGCCTGCCCATCGACGGTTGAATCACGGACGGCGCGGGTGATTTCCAGCGTTGCTACTGCGTTGGCGGCCGCGCCCATACCGGGGAGGTTCTCATCAACGGAGACTTCGGGGTTGAAGCCGAGCATGGCGGCAATGCCCTGGGGCATGGAGCGGGTGTTGACGACGTGGAGGGTTACGTCTTCAGTTTGGGCGTCCGCAGCCTGGGCGGCGGTAAGCAGTACGTTCTCGTTGTTGGGCAGTACGATAACATCGGTGGAGCCGGCGGACAATGCAGCGTCAATAATCTCGCTGGCGCTGGGGTTCAGGGTCTGGCCGCCGGGGACGATGGCGGCGCAGCCTGCGTCCTGAAACAGGGCGGCGAGGCCGGGGCCGGAGGCTACGGCGATTACGGAAACGCCGGGGCGGATTTCGGCGGGACGGGCGCGCTCCCGGTGGCCGCTGGCCCAGTCCCGATTTTGCAGGCTCATGTTGTCTATTTTCACCTCGTCCAGGTCGCCGTAGCCGACGCCGAAGGTGAGGGCGGCGCCGGGATCCTCCGTATGGACGTGGACGCGGACGGCGGTTCCGCCGCCGATGATGACGGTTGACTCGGCAATGGCGTCCAGACCGGGACGGAGGACGTCAACGCTTAAGTCTTGGCCATGTATGACGAACTGCGTGCAGTAGCCAACCCCCTCAGCGTCGTGGGCCTCCAGGAAGTCGGCGGCGATGGAGACGGAGGCGGTTTGCGTGGGATCGATGGGGCCCCCGACGCTGCGGAGGGCGAGGTCAACGGGCGGGCCGGTTTCACCCTGCAAGCGCCGCAGGGCTCCGCCGATGATGGCGACGACGCCCAGGCCGCCGGAATCAACAACGCCTGCTTCCTTAAGAACGGGGAGCTGCTCCGGCGTGAATGCCAGTGCCTCAACCGCGCCGTCGTAAGCGGTTTGCCACAGTGCTATAACGTCGCCCTCGCCGGCGTCGTTCGCTGCGACGGCGGCGTCGGAGGCGCCGCGGATAACCGACAGCATGGTGCCTTCCCTGGGCTGACTGACGGCGCTGTATGCGGAATCAGTGGCGGAACGAAAGGCAGCGACGGCCTCGGTGGTTGTGATGGTATCGGAGCCGGCCACCCCGTCGGCGAAACCGCGTAGCAACTGGGACAGGATAACGCCGCTGTTGCCCCGGGCGCCCCAGAAGGCGCCGGTGGCGATGGCCTCGGCAACTTCGCCGGCGGTATCTTGGTTGGCCTCCTTATTCATCCGGTCGATGCCGGCGCGGAGGGTAAGCAGCATATTGGTTCCGGTGTCGCCGTCGGCGACGGGGAAGACGTTGAGAGCGTTGGCGGCGTCACGGTAAAGCTCCATGTAATCTCCCGCGCCCAGCATCGCTTGACGCAGGTCGGAGCCGTACAGGGTGGATACGATGGTGGTCGTGGTCATATTGGGGTCCTTGGGTAGGGGGCATTGGCCGGCATCTTGACGGTGGGCAGAGTATAGCACGGGGACATCCTGAATCGGGTTCGCCGGGTTCGGGCGATTTACGGGATTTTCTGATTACCAGCGGAAACGGCAGCGTTATTCGTATCGTGCGCGGAGGCCGCTGTTTCGGGTATTATGTCGGCATAATGGCTACGAACAGGAACAGGGCGGCAAATAGGGCCCGGGAGCCGGGCGACGGGGTTGAGCAGCCGGTTGCCGTTGAGCGATCGGTTGCTCCGGAAGCTCAAGGAGATGACGGGGAGCAGGAAACCCGGCTGCGACCGGCGCGGCTGGGGGACTTCGTGGGGCAGCCGCAGGTGAAGGAGAACCTGAGCATAGCGATGCAGGCGGCGCGAATGAGAGGCGAGCCGCTGGACCATGTAGTAATTTACGGGCCGCCGGGTTTGGGCAAGACGACGCTGGCGAACATCATCGCAAATGAAATGGGCGCCACCATCCGAGTCACTGCCGGGCCGGCGATTGAGCGGGCCAGCGACGTGGCGTCAATCCTTACGGGACTACAGCCCAACGACGTGCTGTTCATCGACGAAATCCACCGCCTGAACCGGGCGGTGGAGGAAGTGATGTACTCGGCGATGGAGGACTTTTTCCTGTCGTGGGTGGTAGGCAAGGGGCTGTCGGCGCGGAGCATCAACTTGCGTATCAATCCGTTCACGCTGGTGGGGGCGACGACGCGGTACTCGCTGGTGAGCGCACCGCTGCGAGACCGGTTCGGGTCAGTGTTCCGGCTGGATTATTATTCCGATGATGACATGGCTACGGTAGTGCAACGGTCGGCGCGCATCTTGGGTATCGAAGCGGATGATGAGGGATTGAGCGAGGTTGCGGTACGCTCTAGGGGGACGCCGCGCATCGCCAATCGTCTGCTGAGACGGGCGCGGGACTATGCGTTGGTGAAAGCGGATAACCGCATCAGCGGGCCGGTAGCGCGGGAGTCGCTGGACCGTCTGGGAGTAGATGCGAGGGGCCTGGACGAAACCGACCACCGTCTGCTGACCAACATTATCCACAAATTCAGCGGCGGGCCGGTGGGCCTGGACACGCTGGCAGCGTCAATGAGCGAGGACGCCAGCACGGTTATGGAAGTGCTGGAGCCTTTCCTGCTACAGCAGGGGTTCATTGAGCGGACGCCACGGGGTCGAATGGCTACTAGGTTGGCCTACGATTACTTCGGCTGGCCCTGGGAGGGCGGCAACGATGATAGTCGGCAAGGGCAACTGTTCAGAGGGGCAGGTTGATTTACATAGCGCCAACCTCCGGATGCGGCCCGGTCAGGTTGGCAGCATAGGCGGTTTGACATAATAGAGGCGATAAGTGCAAGTGATTGAAGCCACGCCTTGAATGTTGCGCAGCGGCTGCTTACAATGGCGGAAGCGCGTTTTAACGCCCCAGGAATTTTGACGTGACCGTTGCAGCTCCGATGAGAGACATACGCCAAGGAATATGCCGGGCGACGCCATCGCCGGAGCGACTGGCCGGCGGGGCCGAGTTGACTAACGAGGACGCGCTGGCCCTGGCGGAGCTTGACGACGGCGCGATGGACGATATGTGCGCCGCGGCCGCCGAGCTGCGCGATCGGGGACGGGGACGGGTCCTTACTTTTTCGCCGAAGGTGTTCATTCCGCTGACGCGGCTATGCCGGGATTTTTGCGGCTATTGCACGTTTCGCCAGGCGCCGGACGAGGCTGACGAGCTGTTTTTGACGGCCGATGCAGCGCTGTCCGTGGCCAAAGCCGGCGAACGGCTGGGCTGCGCCGAGGCTCTGTTCACGCTGGGAGAGCGCCCCGAGCAGCGGTACGCGGAGGCCGGCAAATGGCTGGCCCGGCAAGGCTATCGCACAACTTTGGGATACCTGGCGGAGGTATGCCGGCGTGTATTTGAGGAAACGGAACTGTTGCCGCACGGGAATCCGGGGACGATGAGCCGCCGGGAACTGGAAGCGCTGCAGCCCACCAATCCATCCATTGGGATAATGCTGGAAAGCTCCAGCGCGCGGCTTTACGAAGCCGGCGGGCCGCATGAATTCGCCCCCAGCAAACGGCCCCGAGTCCGATTGAGGACCATGGAGCTGGCCGGAGAGTTGGGAATACCCTTTACCACCGGGATTCTCATCGGCATTGGCGAAACCCGCCGGGAAAGGGTGGAGTCGCTGCTGGAGATACGGCGGCTGCACCGGCGTTTCGGGCATATCCAGGAAGTAATTGTGCAGAACTTTCGCGCCAAAGTGGACACGCCCATGGCAGACGCCCCGGACGCATCCGGCGATGAGCTGATGTGGACGACCGCGATGGCTAGGCTGATTATGGGGGAGCAGGTGAACATACAAACGCCTCCGAATTTAAGTGAGGACTATGAGCGTTACATTGACGCCGGCATCAACGATTGGGGCGGAGTGTCGCCCTTGACCATCGACTACGTGAATCCGGAAGCCCCTTGGCCGCAGTTGGGCGAGCTGAAGCGACGCACCGAAGCGGCCGGCTGTAAGCTGCAGCCCCGGCTGCCGGTGTATCCGGAGTATTTTGCCAGCGGGTCCCAGTGGCCTTTGCCGGCGCCATTAAAAGAGAAGTTGCTGCGTTTGACGGACGAGCATGGATACGTAAAAGGGGGGATGGAACGCTATGCCCGGGATGATTAATAAGAAATCCGCGTTTGACAGCGGCGCGCCGCCAACACTGGCCGCATTGATGGCCGGACTGCGCCCGGATGTCGCCGACGCGCTGAATCGCGCTCTGGCCGGAGAAGATATTACCGTGGAGCACGGCGAGCTGCTGTTTGCAGCGGACGGGCCGGAATTTCTGGCGACCGGCATGGTGGCCGACGAGCTGCGCCGGCGGACGGTTGGCGACTTGACGACCTACGTGGTGAACCGGAACGTCAACTTCACCAACGTGTGCATCAAGCGGTGCGGGTTCTGCGCGTTCAGCCGGGATTTTCGGGAGGAGGAAGGCTACTTTCTGCCGGTGAACGAGATCATCCGGCGGGCGAAAGAGGCCCAGGAATATGGGGCCACGGAGGTTTGCATCCAGGCAGGGCTGCCGCCTCAGATGGAGGGGGATCTCTACATTCGGCTGTGCGAAGCCATTAAGCAAGAGCTGCCGGATATGCACGTGCACGGCTTTTCGCCCGAAGAAGTACTGTACGGTTCCATCCGGTCGCGGTGCAGCATACGAGAGTACTTGCAGGGGCTGAAAGACGCCGGAGTGGGCAGCCTGCCCGGGACATCGGCGGAAGTGCTGGATCAGGAATTGCGGGATGTTATATCGCCGGGGCGCATTACAGTGAACCAGTGGATTGAGGTAATCACGACGGCGCACGACTTGGGAATACCTACTACGTCAACGGTGATGTTCGGGCATCGGGAGACCAATGCGCAGATTGTGCGACACATTGCGCTGCTGCGGGACATTCAGCGGAGCACGGGCGGGTTCACTGAGTTCGTGCCGCTGAGTTTCGTGGCGTCGGAAGCGCCCATGTACTTCAAGCAGACGGTGGAAGGGGTGCGCTCCGGGCCGTCGGGGATGGACGTGGTCAAAGTGCACGCCATCGCGCGGATTATGCTGAACAACTGGATACCCAACATTCAGGCATCGTGGGTGAAGGAGGGCAGCCGGATGTCGCAGTTGCTGCTGACCGCCGGGGTGAATGACCTGGGAGGAACGCTGATTAACGAGAGTATTTCCACGTCGGCGGGGGCGATGCACGGCCAGCTGATGCGTCCATCGGAGTTCCGTGGAATGATTCGGGAAGCCGGCCGGACGCCGGCGGAGCGTTACACTACCTACGGACTGCGGCGCATCTACGGCGAGGCGGACGAGGCTCTGGACCCGCTGGACATGGTCGGCGACAACGTTGAGGAGATTTTCGGCTCCTATAACCAGTTGGTGCAGATGGACACGTACCGCTTTGAGCATCCACGGACGCAACGGGAACGAGCGGCGGCGGAGCAGTCGGCGTAATCGTGGGCGGGTCATCGCAAGGTCATGTGTTGGCGCTGGCCGGCGGCGTTGGGGGGGCCAAGCTGGCGCTGGGTTTGGCGCGCATACTGCCGCCGGAGCGCCTGACCATCGTAGTGAACACCGGGGACGATGATGAGTTTCACGGGCTGCACGTGTCGCCGGACCTGGATACGATGACGTACACGCTGTCCGGCCTGCATAACCCCGAAACGGGCTGGGGCGTTGCCGGCGATTCCTTTGAGACGCTGAGCATGCTGAAGCATCTGGGGGCGGAAACGTGGTTCAACCTGGGCGACCGGGACTTTGCCATGCACATCCGGCGGACGGAGCTCCTGCGCCGAGGAATGACGCTATCGGAGGTTACGGCGGAGTTGACGGCGCAGCTGGGCATTGTGCATCGGATAGTTCCCATGAGCAACGAGCCGGTGCGGACGACACTGGAAACTGTGGCGGGTACGCTGTCGATGCAGGAGTACTTTGTGAAGCGCCGGGCGGAACCGAAAGTTCACAGCATCAGGTACGCCGGCTCGGAGGCAGCCTCGCCGTCGCCGGCATTTGCGGCGGCGTTGACGTCCGCCGATGCGATAGTATTCTGTCCGTCGAATCCGCACTTGAGCGTGGCGCCGATACTGGCGATTCCGGGGGTGCGCGACGCCATCGCTGGACATAAGGGCTGCCGGGTTGCGGTAAGTCCCATTGTGGGCAGCGACGCAGTGCGCGGGCCGGCGGGCAAGATAATGGCGGAGCTGGGCGTAGAGGTTTCAGTGGTGGGAGTGGCCAGAGAGTACGCCGGCCTGTGCGATGTGCTGGTAGTGGATACACAGGATGCCGGCCGGTGGGAAGAGACCCTGTCGGAGGGAATGGATGCGGCGGCGACAGATATTATAATGCGCACGGACGACGACAAAATCAGGTTAGCGCGGGCGACTCTGGAGCTGGCGGGACAAGTGGAGTACGCAGGATGCTGACGGAATCGGGAAGCGACGCGAACCCTTCAGTATTGCCGGTGGTGCCGATGAAGCCCCTTGCGGAGTGCAAAACCCGTCTGTCGCGAGTGATGAGCGCGCAGGATCGGGCGGATTTGACCATCGGAATGCTGCGCCGGGTACTGTTGGCTATCCGGGGCGCCGGAGTTGACCCTTTCTGGGTAATTGGCGGCGATGACCGGATACGGAATCTGTCTCGCACGCTGGGGGCCACCTGGGTGGAAGACCTGGGCCGGAACCTTAACGATACGCTTACCAAGTCATTTGAAAACGCGCGGCTGCGGGAGGTTTCGGCGCTTTACTTGCCCGGCGACCTGCCTTTCGTCAAGCCGGCGGACATCCACCAGCTGATTCGCAGCGCACAGCATCAGCACAACATCACGCTGTCGCCGGCGCGACGCGACGGCGGCACCAACGCCATACTGGCGCCCTACGACTTGATACCCTACTTCAGGCCGGAGCTGGGCAGCAACAGCTTTCGCAAGCACGTGGGTACGGCGGCGCGCATGGGAGTTTCCGTAGCTTTCTATTACAGCGAGGGCATGGGCTTTGACCTGGACGACGGCTCCGACTTACAGGAGTATGAACACATGGAGCCGGGGCTGCTGGAGCGGCTGATGGGACGGAAACCCGGCGACATTAACCGCGCTCCGCTGCAATTTTGAGGTGATTTGAGTGAGTATGACTGGGAAACCCCAGCTGGGTTGTTTGCTTCCTACTCGAGGGCTTCTGCTGGAAGACAAGAAGCCGACCGACGCCGAGGCGGTGCTGCGGCTGGCGACGTGGGCAGAAGAAGCGGGCATGGATTCAGTGTGGGTGGGCGACAGTCTGACGGCAAAACCGCGGCTGGAAGCGATGACAACGCTGGCAGCCATTGCGGGGCGCACATCCCGGGTGCGCCTGGGGACGGCGGTGATGCTGATGGCGCTGCGGCATCCGGTACTGCTGGCGCAGATGGCGGGCACAGTTGACCTGATTTCCGGTGGGCGGTTGCAACTGGGCGTCGGTGTGGGCGGCGCGTTCAATGCAATGCAGCAGGCGGAGTGGCGCAACGCGCAAGTGGAGCAGCGGACGCGGGCTCCTCGGCTGGAAGAAATGTTGCAGATAATCAAGGGGTTGGGCAGCGGAAAACCGTATTCGTTTGCCGGCCGGCACTTTGAGATGGATGAGGTGGTAATGGAGCCGACGCCGGTTCAGCCCGGCGGCGTCCCAGTGTACCTCGGCGTACACTGGCATGGACGGGGCGACGGGCAGGGAGCGCAGCGGGAACGGCAGGCGCGACGGGCGGCCCGTTTGGCTGACGGCATAATCTCCATTTCGGCCACTCCGGACGAATTCATCGAGCTGAACGATACGGTGGAGGGCTACTGCGTTGAGTATGGCCGTAACCCCGAATCTATGTCGTCGGTGATGTACTTGACGGTGAATCTGGACGAAGATGTCGCCCGCGCAGAGGCGGAGGCGGAAGACTGGCTGCTGGGATACTACGGCGCAAATATCTGGGGCGACCGCTGGGGGCCATTCGGCGACGCCGAGCGGGTGCGGGAACGCATTCACGCTTACGCCGAGGCCGGTGCCGACCAGATTGTGGTCAGGTTTGCCAGTTATCGACAGGAAGAGCAAATGGAGACGTTTTTGGAGCAGGTTGCGCCCGACCTTCGAGGGTAACCCGGTTCCCGTGAAAGCGGCAATGACGATGAAATCCCAGCGAGGTTTTCCGTGTATCCGATTGATTTGACGGGCCGCAATGCGGTCATATTTGGGGTGGCCAACGACCGCAGCATAGCATGGGCAATTGCGCGCGCATTGGCGGACGCCGGGGCGCGTATTGCATTGACCTACCAAAACGACCGGCTCAAAGACCGGGTGTCGCGGCTGGCGGATACACTGGAGGACGCGCTCATCTTGCCCTGCGATGCATCGGATGATGAGCAGATTCGAGGGGTTTTTGAGAGCATCGGCGCGGAGATGAGGTCGCTGTCGGCGTTGGTGCACAGCATCGCGTTCGCTAACCGGGATGATTTAGCCGGGCGTATGGCAGACACCGGGCGGGATGGGTTCCGCCTGGCGTTGGAGATAAGCGCCTTTACGCTGCTGCCGATGGTGAAGCACGCTGCGCCGTTGATGACCGACGGCGGCAGCGTTATTGCGATGACCTTTCATGCCTCCAGCCGGGTCTATCCGGGGTACAACGTGATGGGAACGGCAAAGGCGGCCTTGGAGCACGAAGTGCGTCAGTTGGCCTACGAATACGGCGGGGAAGGTATCCGCGTGAATGCGATTTCTGCCGGGCCGATTGACACGCTGGCCGCCCGGGGAATCAGTGGGTTTCTGGATATGAAGCGGGCTCACGCCGAACGCGCGCCCTTGCAGCGGAACATCACGGCGGACGAGGTTGCCAAGACAGCGCTGTTTTTAGCCAGCGACCTATCTACTGGGGTAACCGGGACCACGCTGCCGGTGGATGCCGGCTATCACATCATGGCAGTGTGAGCTAGATGGCTTCCAGTTGGCGCTGGTCAGCCGCGGCTTTGTCGCGCAGGCCGAGCTTGTCGTAGGCTTTGGCGCGGTTGGCCCATGCCGCTCGATAGCGGGGGTCGAGGGCAATAGCTTTGGTGAATTGGTCAACAGCCTCGCGGATGCGTCCCTGATTGAAAAGGGTCAGCCCTGCTTCGGTCATGCCGGACGCAGTGAGCGGACGGGTGATTTTCATGGGCGCAGAAGAGAACGCCGCAGCCGGTTGAGCATCATCCTGACTTATTGCAGAGGCCTGAGGCGGCGCGTCGGCTTGCTCGGACGCCAATACAGGATCGGGAGTTGACGAGGCGGCAGCTGTGGTAGGCTCCGCTGGATGGGCAGGGTCGGAGATTTCCGTTGTTGACGCGGCCATGACGGGTTCGGTAGGTTCGGTGGTCGTGTCGGCAGTGGCGTAAGGGCGGTTGAGTTTCCACCCGCAGTTGGTGCAGAAGCTGGGGCCCGGCTCGTGGGAATGTTGACAGCGGGGACAGGGGACTGATGAAGCAACACTGCCCTCACCATCAGCGGTAGCCCGCTGGCGCGAGGGTATGAAGACCAGGACGAGCATGGGGCCCATGCAGAGAATGGTTATTGCTTCCGGCAATCCGAAAGCCTGAACCGCCGCGGCGGGCAGCACGGCTATTCCGGCCCACAACAAAGGGTTGCGGCCTTTCCGGTAAGCGAGCCGGCCCGTCCACAGCACTACGAACAGCACTGACAATATTTGCAGGATTAGGTCCATGCGTACCCGGTATCCGTTGGTGTCGAGGCTATTATAACCGGATTATCATCGCGCCGGCAAATTGACGTGTCAAACGGGCGGTGCTATCGTACAGGTTACGAAACGCAGGAAATCAAATGGCGCGTCGCCTATTTAATCATGCTGGGAAGGCCTCGCGCAGTTGACCCCACGACGCGACCGGAGGGAGAGTTCTGATGGATTTGACAATTTCCGTGCTCAAGGCTGACGTAGGTTCAATCGGCGGCCATACCAAGCCGTCCGACCGGATGATGGAAGCCGTGCGCGCCGCCGCAGACCGGGCCGTGAGGGATGGCCTGCTCATTGATGCTTACGTGGGGCATACGGGCGATGACATCTGTATAACGACTACGCACGCCAGAGGCGACAACGACGAAGCGGTGCATCAATTCGCTTGGAGCGCGTTTCTGGAGGCTACGGAAATCGCCCGTCAGTATGGGTTGTACGGGGCCGGGCAAGACCTGCTGGTGGATGCTCCGTCGGGCAACATTCGTGGCGCCGGCCCTGCGGTGGCGGAAATTACCTTTGAGCACGACCCGGTGAAGACGAACCCGCTTCGGCCGGCGGAGTCGTTCTTCGTGCTGGCAGCCGACAAGTGCGGCCCCGGCGCATACAACCTTCCGACGTTCCTGGGCTTTGCCGACCCGATGTACTGCGCTGGGCTGATGCTGCCGCGCTTGGGCGAGGGCTTCACATTCAACATCATAGACATGGACAACACCGATGGGGACAGCATCATCTCGCTGAACGCGCCGGAGGACTATTACAAGATTACGGTGCTGCTGCGGGACAACGAGCGGTTCGCCATTGAGAGTGTGGTTGCGCGGCACAGCGGGCAGACGGCAGCGGCCATCTCCGCTACGCGGCTGCATAACATCGCCGGCAGCTATACTGGTAAGGATGACCCGGTGGCGGTGGTGCGCAACCAGGGCATCTTCCCGGCGCCGGAGGAGCTGATTTCGCCTTACACCAAGGCCCATTACATCGGCGGGGACGCTCGCGGTTCCCATGTGATGCCGCTGATGCCGGTGCCCATCAACACGGCGGTTACGGGTATGTACTGCCTGCCGCTGGTGTCCTGCGTAGGGTTCAGCATTAACGGGGAGGGCAAATTCGCCGAGTCTTCCACGGACTTCTTTGACAACCCGGCGTGGGACTACACGCGGCAGATCGCGCAGGAGAAGGGGATTGCCATGCGATCGCAAGGCTGGTCCGGCGCGGCAATGCTGCCCTACGGAGAGCTGGAGTACTCCGGGTTCCGCCAGAGCATTGGGGATTTGGTGGCGCGCTTTGCGATTCGGACGAACGGGCGCCAACCGGCGGGAGTGGAGGCGGTTGCAACCGGGGATGGAGACTGACAGTCGTCAAATGGTCGAAAACGTCGGGGGCGGGTCTCAAACCCGCCCCCAATAATATAGGCGGCTGCGAATGTCTCGTTCAGCCGGCGAAGATGCCGTTGCGCTCGAAGATGCTGGCGAGTTCGGCGATGCCTTCGGAGAGGGTTTCGGCAGAGGGGTGGCCGAAGCATAGACGGGCCATGTTGGCGCCGTTGCCTTCCGGCGAGAACATGGAGCCGTTGTAGTAGCCGACGCCTTCCCTGAAGGACTGTTCCTGAAAGCCGGCCAGGTCGGTGCCTTCGGGCATCGTCAGCCAGAGATAGAGGCCGCCTTCGGGTTTGGTCCAGGTGGCGCGGTTGCCGAAGTGCTCTCCCAAGGCGGCCAACATGGCGTCCCGCTTGGCGCGGAGGGCTTGGTTCTCGTCGTCGATGTGGTCATACATATGGTTGCGCAGGTACTCCTCGATGGCCAGGGCGGCGAACTGATTGACGCCGCCGGATTTGAAGCTCAAGGCGCGTTGTCGCACAGCCTCCGGCGCAACCAAGTAGCCCATGCGGACGCCGGGGGCGATAATCTTGGACATTGAGCCGACGTAAAGCACTTGCCCGCCGTCGTCCATGCTGCTGATGGAGGTTACATCGTTACCTTCAAAGCGGAGGTCAACGTAGCAGTCGTCTTCCAGCACGGGGACGCCGTGGCTCCGGCAAATTTCCAAGGTGCGCTGTCGGCGTTCTAGGGTCATCGTCCAGCCGAGGGGGTTCTGGAAGGTGGGGATGGTGTAGAGGAACTTGACGCGCTTGCCGGCGGCGGCTTGGGCGCGGATGGTTTCGTCCAGCGATTCCGGGATTATGCCGGCATCGTCGCACTTTACGCCGACGACCTGGGCGCCCCACAAGCGCATCTGGCGCATGGTGCCGAGATAGACGTACTCTTCGGTGAGCAGGACGTCGCCGGGATCGGTGAGGGCCTGGATGAGCATATTGATGGCTTCGCCGGAGCCGGAGGTGAGGATGATGTCGTCGGCGGATGCGTCCATCTGCCGGTCGCGGCGGAGTTTGTCGGCCACCAGTTCCCGAAGCGGGGGATAGCCGGCGGACACCGGGTAGTAGGCCAAATCGCGGCCTTCCCGTTCCAGGGCAACGCGGAGGGAGGCAACGAGACCTTCCAAGGGCAGGGTGTCTGGGTCGGGATAGGCGACGGCGAAGTCGTATTTGGCGTTGCGGTTTTCGCTGCGAGTGGTGATGGGCGCCCGCTGCGCAAACAGGCGGTCGTAGTTGAACTGGGTCATTTTGCGTTTCCTCCGATGCGCTGTTAATCCACTATCTGAATTCCCAAATCTTGCAGTTGGGAGAAGTCAACCGACGCCGGCGCGCCGAAGAGCAGGTCAGAGCCGCTCTGGGTCTTGGGGAAGGCAATCACTTCCCGGAGGGAGTCGGCGCCGGCCAGAATGGCTACCAGCCGGTCGATGCCGGGTGCGATGCCGCCGTGGGGCGGCGCGCCGTAGTCAAAGGCTTCCAAAATGTGGCCGAAACGCTCCTGCACCTGTTCCGGCGTGTAGCCCAGGATGCCGAAGACTCTTTCCTGCATGTCCCGCCGGTGGATGCGGATGCTACCGCTGGCCAGCTCAGAACCGTTGCAGACCAGGTCGTAGGCTCGCGACGGGATGTTGGCAAGGTCGTCGCCGGCGAGCATTGCCTCGCAGCCGGAGGCGGGAGCAGTGAAGGGGTGATGGGTGGAATCCCAGCGTTGAGCGGCGTCATCCCATTCAAACATTGGGAAGTCGGTTACGAAAGCGAAGGCGAGGGTGTGCGGGTCAGCCAGACATAGCCGCTCAGCCAGATAAGAGCGCATTGAGGCGAGGAACTGGTTGGCTTGTTTGGGAGGGCCAGCCATCAGGATTATCAGGTCGCCCCGATTGGCGCCGGCGCGTTGGGCCAGTCGGATGACCCACTCTGCGGGCATACGCAGGCCAGGGGAGAGCAGCGCGTCGCTGTCGACCAGGGCGTCCAGTGGACTGTCGCCGGGGAGCCGGACATGGCTCATTCCGGCAGCGCCGAACTCTTTGGCAACGTCTTCCAGGCGGCGCATATCGGAGCCGGAGAGGCCGCCTTGGCCGGGCACGGCCATAGCCTTAATGATGCCGCCCTGCTTGAGGATGCCGTGAAAGACGCGGAACTCGGTTTCGGCGGCGAGGTCGCTCACGTCGGCCATTTCCAGGCCATAGCGCAGGTCGGGTTTATCGCTGCCGTAGCGGGCGATGGCGTCGGCGTAGGTGAGGTGAGGGAAGGGCGTCTTGACGGTGAAGCGGGGAGTCAGTTCCCTCACGATGCCGGTGTAGAGTCCTTCAATAAGGGTTAGAACGTCCGATTCGCTGGCGAAGCTCATTTCCAGGTCAAGCTGGGTGAATTCGGGCTGGCGGTCGGCGCGGAGATCTTCGTCGCGGAAGCAGCGGGCAATCTGGAAATAGCGTTCTACGCCGCTGACCATTAGCAGCTGCTTGAGCTGCTGGGGAGATTGGGGCAGAGCGTAGAAACTGCCCGGCTGCATCCGACTGGGCACCAGGAAATCCCGGGCGCCCTCCGGAGTGCTTTTGATGAGGATTGGGGTTTCTATTTCCAGGAAATTATGCTCGTCTAGGTAGTCGCGGATGTACTTGACCACGCGGTGGCGCAGGCGGAGGTTCTCCTGCATTTTGGGCCGGCGGAGGTCGAGGTAGCGGTAGCGGAGGCGGAGGCTCTCGTCGGCGTCAACGTCGTCGGTGATGTAAAAAGGCGGCGTGAGGGACTGATTCAGTACGGTGACGCCGTCTGCCATCACCTCCACGTCGCCGGTGGGCAGAACCGGGTTCTCGGAGCCGGCGGGCCGCTTGCGAACGGTTCCCGTCAGCTGTACGCACCATTCGGAGCGGAGGCGTTCCGCGATGACGTAGTCCTGCTGCGAGAGGTGTTCGGGATTGAGTACCGCCTGCACGAAACCCGAGCGGTCGCGGAGGTCGATGAAAATAATGCCTCCGTGGTCCCGTCGACGGCTAATCCAGCCGGCCAGAGTGATTGCGGAACCGTGGTGAGCGGCGCGCAATTCGCCGCAGTCGTGGGTCTTCAGGGTATCAACTCCTTACCGACGGGCGAGAGGAAGCAGCGAGGCAACCGTTAGCCGAGAAGGTCGAGCACATTTTGAAATGGGCTGTCCGCAACTGCGCCCCCGTTGGCGACGGCATCGGCCAGGGCGGCCGGGTCGGACACCGGAGGATAGCATACCGTATCCAGGCACACGTGCGCCTGGGCCGGGGCGTCGGGATCGGCTACGGGCGCCAATTTGAGCATAAGGTTGGGATTGGGCAACGACATGGCGGCGGCAAGCATGGCGACGGTAGTGGGAGCGCCGGGGCATCCTTCTACTGTAACCTCAACCGGCGGGTGCAGATAGCGGTCAATGGCGATGGCGTAATCCGCGGCGAGTTCGCCGTAATCGCGGTTGGCTTCGGCGTAAGCGCTCAGGGTGTGGTGGACGGTTTGGCGGTAGCGGCCTGCCAGCGTAAGGTGATGCAGACGCATCATGCCGACAGCGGCGGCGACGTTTTCAGCCAGGGGCTTTTCCCGTACCCGCAGATAGCCGGGGCGTTCGGGCGAGTCTTCAATGTCGCAGAAACCGCCACGGGGCGCGTCGAGGAAACGCTGCAGGAGTACATCGCCGGCGAGTTCGGCGGCTTCTCGGTAACGATGGGCGGCGGTGGGTATGGAGTCGTGGCCGTCCAGAGCCGCCAGGAGGAACCAGGCCCAATCAACCAGCAAATCGCCTTCGTCATCGGAGGGAGCGTCATTGGGCGGAGTATCGCGGTAGGGAGCATTATGGACGCGAGGCAGTCGTCTGCAGGCGGCCCGGTCAATCAAGGCATCCAGGAGGCCGGCCGCTATTTCGGTGAGTTCGGGTCGCCCGAGTTTCCAGGCAGCGGCGAAGAGCAGGGAGGTGGTCTGCGCGGTAAGGGCCGCGTAGCAGCATGGGTCGGTGGGCGGCGGAGTGAGGGTGGGGCGACGTTGCGGCGGCTCGGCGAAGTAATCCGAGTGCGCGCCCTGGCTGCCTCTGATACCGGGAGCGCTGGCGTCGTATAGGTTGCTGAGGATGTAATTGACGGTTTTGTCAGCGCAGCGGAGGTACTCCGGGCATTGCAGTATGATGCCGGCATCCATGAGGACGCCGGCTAATGCGATGTTGTCCTCGGCCATTTTTTCGTATTGAGGCTGTGTCCAATCGGCGGAGGCGACGAAGCGGAAAAAGCCGCCATCGACGTGGTCGCGCAGTTCGCCGTTGACCAAGGCGTCCAGGCTCTTTGCAAGCATGATGCGGAAGAAGGGCTCGCCGGTGGCGCGGTAGCGGTGGAGTAGCAGGCGCAGCATAGGCGCGGCGGGGAATTTCGGTTCCAGGCCGAAGCCGCCGTGAATTGGGTCGTAAGTTCCGGTGATGCGGCGGGTTATGCCATCAACCAGGGCGGCATCCGGCTCGCGGCCGGCGGAGACGCGGGCCGCGTGTTCACGACGCTGGGCGAGGATGTCGTTGCCTTGTTGGTAGAGTTCGGGCTTGCGTTCGGAGTAGGCGCGCCGGATTTCGTCCAGCATGGCAAGGAACTGGTCGGGGGGCAAGTAGGTTGCGCCGGCGATGTAGCCGCCATGGGGAGTGAGGAAGGAAGTTGTGGGCCAGCCGCCCACGTTGTAGCGGGCGTTGACGTCCGGGCGGTGGTCGGTGTCGACGCGGATGGAAATGAAGTGGTCGTTGACGAACCGGGCCACCTGGCTGTTGGCATAAGTGCCGGCGTCCATCTCGTGGCACCAGTAGCACCAGACGCCGTTGATGGACAGCAGGATGGGGCGGTCGAGTTGCTGGGCGACGGCGAAGGCATCGCGGCCCCAGGGACGCCAGGCGACGGAGGCATAAGTCATCGCTTTTGACGCTATCACGCCGCCGGGCCGGTGTCAATTAACCGGGCCGTTGATCCATATAGAAATGGGAGCCGACCGGCTCGGATAGCTCGCATACGACGGAGTCTGCAATTATGCCTTAAAGGACATTACGGTCATGCCCCTTACGTAGTGCTGCGCCAAGAGCCTTATGACGTCGCCAAGTGTTTCTGACGGTCTTGTTCCGAAACGGCCTGAGTTAGCCGTCCGTTGGTTTCGAGGCTGAACTGCCGGCGGGCTGCTGTGTAGAAAGTAGGGCACTGCGATAAATCAGTTATGGTTGCGGCGGTTTCAAGGCAACAATAATTGGGAGTTGGGATGAAATACAACGGGAGCCGACCTGAAAGTCGGCTCCCGTTGTTGGGGGGTGTCTGGGGCTGTGAGGTCAGTTGCTGTCGTCGTTTACGATGACAACGTTGATGCTGTGCTTTTTGCCGTTGGGGGAGATTCTTACTCGGTCATCGGCGGAAAGCGGGGTGCCCCGGATTTCCTGTACCCGCAGATAGACGGTTTCGTTCTGCTCTACTCTGGTATCGCCGATGATACTGAGGTTGAGCGTCTGCGAAAGGTCGTTGCCGCTGGCGTTGGCGGCCCAGGTCAGGGTCCGGTGCATGTAGTGGAAGTCCCGGTTGGCGCCGGCTTTCTGCTTGCCCTTTACGTCCCTGTTGTTGGGCCGGTGGAACATGAACCGCAGGGTTACGGCGGATTTCGGGCTGTCGGTCAGCCTTACCTGGATGGGGACGTTGTGGACGCCGGAGCTGCCTTCGGTAACGTTGAAGGTTGAGGACAGGCTGCCGGTGTTGCCGTACACCGTTCCGTCTTTGACGACTTGCACGTAGATGGGTTCTTCCGACTGGGTCAGCGGGTTGCCGTGTTCATCCAGGTGTCGGGTTATTGCTTCTACGACGTTGTTGTCGGGCGCGGGCGCCTGGGTCGGAGCTTGCGTCGGTACCGGCGTAGGTACGGGCTTTGTGGTGAAGTAGTGTTCCACCTTCGGGCTGTAGCCGTCGCCGTCGCAGGATGCGTTGCCCCTGGCGGCCAGGTAGGTGTAGTACGCCTTCTCCGGCGTCAGGTTGTCGAACACTGCAGCCGGGCTGGCGTTGGTAGCGATCACCTGCTCCCGATATTTGGTAGGGTCCGCCACTTTGCCTTTCGGGTCGTCAATCAGGACGGCGACGTAGTCCTTTACCTGGCAGCCGCCGCTGGCCGTGCTCTGTTGCCAGGTTACCGTCAGTTGGTTATGGCTGATTTCATAGCCGACGTTCTGCGGTTGGCTTGGCAGGTTGAGGAGCCTCGGAGCGACCGGCTGACTCGAGGGTGCAGTGCGAGGATTGGACGGAGCTGGGCCTGCCTGCGTCGTGGCCTCCAGTATCGCCGGCGTGCTGCCGAGATTGCAGCCGACATCTTCCGAGTGAGCGTAAACGCGGATTTCGTGCGGCGTAGCCGGGTCCAGGTTGTCAAGCTCATACCGAAGTTGGGAGGCGGGAACCCGAACGTCGATAACGTAACGGTTGGTAAGTTGGGCTTCGGCCAGGATGTCGTATTCACTTATCTGGCAGTTGTTGGCCGCCGGGGGTTGCCAGGCGATCCGTATGGAATTGGCCGTCGTTGTTTCCGCCGTCAGTCCCGTGGGTGGGTTGGGGGCGTCAGAGCTCTGGGCCCGCGCAGTGGCGGTTACAGCCATGGTCGCTATGGCCACCATGGCTATGGCAGCCATCAAAAGCCATTTCAGAGCTACGCCTCTCTGCAACGAGAAGCTGGATGCCACTCCGTTCATTGTTTCCTCCTGAGTGTGCGAGTGCCATTTACGGCCTGCTGCGATTTCGCCGGCCGCTCCAAGTTACCTTAAGACTTCAGGGCAACATAGTCAATACCCCCGGTGAACTGGTATTCCCGGAATTCGGAGTTGCGAAATCGCCTAAATTAACCGCCCGCTGGTTTCGGCGCCGAACGGCCGACGGACTACTGCGTGGGGGGTAGGGTAAGGTGGTAAAAATAACGGTGGCTGGCCGGATGGCTATCAGATTAGAGCACCGTTCTATGATACGATAGTGGATTACATACGACGATAGCGAGTATGGTCATGAGGCGATTTTGCTACTCGGATTCCAGCGGGTATTTAGCAGGAAAAGACTGCTTCGGTGACGGGTCGCGTAATCCGTTGCGTCGCCGGACGCTTTCCGCCACCGGCAGGTCGGATCGCGAGTAGCGAAATCGGATACGGTCATGGGTGGCTGCGGCAAGTTCCCGGGTGGTTGGGCATAGTACTCGTTGGGTTGCTTTTGCTGTCGCTGACAGGGCTGACCGCATATCTCCTGGCAGGATCAGAGGGGCGGGGTAAGTCGGCCGAGTCGCTTGCTACGCGCACAGCGGCGGATGATGCGACCTCCGAGGTTGACCTGATGCGGGTGCCGGTTGCTATCGCCGGTTCTGACCCTGCGCAGGCGCCAGTCGTTCCGGTCTTGCCCAATCCGCCACGGGCGCCGGTCGTTCCAGTCCTGTCTGACCTGACGCGGACGCCGGTTTTTCCGGTCTTGCCTGACCCGCCACAGACGGCGGTCATTCCAGCCCTGTCCGACCCGCCACAAACGCCGGTCATTCTCCCCGGGTCCGACCCGTCGCAAGTGCCGCCGGCCGTTCCCGGGGAGACGAGTATAGCAATGGCTACGCCTATGTCCCCGGCGGAGAGTGTCAGGGCGCCGTCTCCGTCGGCTACTATCGGCTCGCTGTCTGCAACGGCGACGCCAACTGCCACAGCGGCCAAGGCAGCAGCGCCGGGGGCTACTGGTAGGACGTCAACAGCAACACCGATGCCATCGCCAACGCCTGCCGGCTGTGCAGCTCGTGACCGTGCTGTGCTGGAAAATCTATACGTGGATACAGCAGGGGATGACCGGCATGCGGGACAATGGAAACCCGTCTCGCTCCGGGCAGGAGGGAATGACGGAGCCGGCGGTGGCTAACGGGCCCGGGGGTTGAAAGCGTCGTTGACGGCGTCGCCGAGGATGTTGAAGCAGAAGAAGAGGAGCGTGACGACGCCGATGGGGAAGAGCAGCAGATGGGGATGGTTGCGCAGAACCTGTACGCTGCCGTTTTCAAAGAGCATACGGCCCAGGCTGGGCGTGGGCGGTTGAACTCCGATGCCAATCCAGCTGAGCACCAGCTCGGAGCCGGCTACGCCGGCCAGTCCGGCGGATATGGAGACTATCAGCGGGCTGAGGATGTTGCGCAGGACGTGGACGCGGAGGATGTGGGAAGTGGTGGCGCCCATGACCAGAGCGGCTTCAGTGTACTGGCTTTCGCGGGCCTGCAACACCTGGCCGCGCACCAGACGCGCCATGCCGAACCAGCCAAAGATGGCCAGGCCGACGGAGATGATGGCGAAATCCATAACGCCAAGTCGGATAATCCAGTCGATGCCGGTGGCGTCCTCGAAGTTCTGGACGGCGGTAATGAGGCGAGGCTTTAAGGCGGCGACGAAGATTAGCAGGAGGAGGATTTCGGGGAAGGAGGAAGTTACCTCGCCGGCACGCATAATCAGGGAATCGACCCAGCGCCCCAAATAGCCGCTGAGCAGTCCAAGGACGATGCCGAGGATGAGGGTGCCGCCGAGCAAGGAGATGATGGTGATGATGACGGTAGTGCGGAGGCCGAAGATGACTCTGGTGAGCATATCGCGTCCCTGGCGGTCGGTGCCGAAAGGATGAGCGAGGGACGGGCCTTCAAGGGAGCGTTCCAGGTTGATGGCGCGATAGTCATAAGGGGTAACCAGCGGGGACAGCAACGCGCCGCCGTACATAAAGACGATGAGTGAAAGGCAGATCACGGCCAACTTTTTCCGAGCGAGCCGTCGGAAGGCGAGCTGCCAATAACTGTGGCCGCGGGCAGGCCGGGCATCGAGATCCAGGATTTGGCTGGGGGACAGTTCGCTTTCGGCCCAGTCCTGCTGCCGACGGTCAGGGTAAAGGGGGCCGGCGTCGCCGCGCTCGCGGGGGCTTGGGCCGGAGCGGTCAGGAAGCATAGCCGGCTCCGAGCCTGATGCGCGGGTCGAGCCAGGGGTACATCAGGTCAACGAGTAGGTTTGCCAGCACGAAGAGGGAGGTGGAAATGATGGCGAAAGCCATTACCACCGGGTAATCCCTGGAGCCGATGACGGATTCGACCGTGAGACGACCGACGCCGGGGATTCCGAAGTAGATTTCCACGATGAAGGTGCCGCCAACCAGTCCGGCCAGGATGAAGCCGAAGGAAGTGACGACAGGGATGAGGGCATTGCGAAGGATATGGCGATAACGCACAGTGGTTTCTCCGAGTCCTTTGGCTCGGGCAGTGCGGATGTAGTCCTGGCCGAGGACATCCAGTACGCTGGCGCGCACCAGGCGCACCACGATGGCGATGCCGGGCACTCCCATAACGATGGCAGGCATTACGATGTGAGGGGAGAAGAAGCCTTCAAAGCCGTTGGTAGGGAGGATGTCTAGCTTCAACGCGAACACGAGCAGCAAAACCGGGGCGGTGATGAAAACCGGGAGCGACTGGAGGGCCAAAGCGATGGCGACGATGAGGTTATCCCAGCCCGTTCCCTGGCGCAGGGCGGCAATGAGTCCTACCGGTATGCCGACGCCAAGAGTGATGATGATGGCGGCGGCGTTGAGCTGTAGGGAGACCAGAATTCGCTTGCCAATCAGCTCCCGAACCGGAGCGCCGCGATAACGAAAACTCTCGCCGAAATCCAAGCGGGTAATTACGCCTTGCATATAGCGGACATATTGGATGTGAACCGGGTCATCCAGGCCCAGCTGGGCGCGGATACGCTCGCGGACTTCGTCATTCTGGCGCTGTCCGAGCCAGATCTGGACCGGGTCGCCCGGCCCGAAACGCAGTAGGGCGAAGGTAACGAAAGTTACAATGATAAGGAGGAAGGGCAGCCAGAGGAGACGTCTGATGGCGTAGGCGCCCATAAGAAATGCCTTTACGAGGTAAGGGTTGGGTTGGAAGATGCCGGGGCGAATGAAAACCCGCCCCGGCGCGGGCCATAGCTACTGGTTGAAGTAGATGTAGCGGTACTTGGGGATGCTCATCTGGAGCAGGAAGTAGTCGGACACTTCAGGCTTGATGAGTGCGTAACCCTCGCCGCTGAACCAGGTCCAAACCCAGGGAGCATCGTCAATGATCATTTGCTCCGCCTGGTTATAGAGCCGGAAGCGGCGTTCTCGGTCGCGTTCGATGCGGGCTTCTTCCAGCAAGCGGTCGACCTCCGGGTTGGAGTAGGCGGTGTGGTTGTTGGCGCTTTCGGAGTGGAAGAGGAGGTCTAGGAAGTTCTCCGGGTCGGGGTAGTCGGCAATCCAGCCCAAGGTGAACATCTGATACTGTCTTTCGTTGACGTGTTGCAGGAAGGTGCCCCATTCGGTCTGAGCGATGGCAATCTCGATGCCCAGGGCGCGCCACTGTTCGAGCATGACCTCCAGGTATGGGGGCACGGTGGAGCCGAAGCCGCCGGGGATGGTGAGGATGATGCGTGGGAAGTTCCCGCTGGCCAATGCGCCTCCGTAGCTGGACTGCTGCAAGAGTTCCATGGCCAGGTCGGGGTTATAATCGTAGGAGCGCAGATTCTGGGTGTATGAGGGGAAGCCGGGAGGGATGATGCCGGTGGCCGGAGAGACGCGACCGTCCATCACGTTGTCGGCGATGTTTTGCAGGTCAATGGCATAGTTGAGGGCCTGGCGCACCTTTGGGTCGTCGAAGGGTGGTTCGGTTACGTTGAGACCGACATAGAAGACGTCGAAGTCGTGGGGGGAACGGTGCAGTTCGGGATTGAGGGAGTCGCTGGGATCAAGCAGGCGCGGGAGGTCGAGGAGGCCCACGCCGGTAAGGTGAATTTCGTCGTTTTCGTACATAACCATGGCGGAGCCGCCGCTGAGAATCATCTGTACGCTGGCGAGGTGAGGAGGGCCGAGATGGTAGTTGTCGTTGCGTTCCAGGATTAGCAGCTGGCCGATGTCGTAATCAGCGAGGCGGAAGGGGCCGGTGCCATTAGGCTGTTCCAGCCAATCCTCGCTGTTCTCAATCTGCTCGCGGTCGAGCACGAACGCGGTAGGGTAAGTAAGTTTGGAGAGGAAGTAGGACTTGGGCGCGTCGATAGTGAACTCAACGGTGCGGTCGTCAATGACTTGTACTCCCCTTACTTCATCAGCCTGCTGACATTCGCCTGCGGGTTGCTTTTCCGGGTCGCATAGCTTGTCCTTTACGCCGATAATATCGCCAAGGTAATTCAGGGCGGTAGTGGACTCGGTCTCGGGGTCGGCGGCGCGTTCGATGGACCACTTGACATCGTGGGCGGTTACGGGCTTGCCGTCTTGGAACCGGGCGTTTTCACGGAGGACGAAAGTATAGACCAGGCCGTCAGCGCTGATTTTGCAGCTTTCCGCCAGGTCCAAAACGGGCTGGTAGTCCAAGCCGATGGTTACCAAGCCGCCGTAGATTTCGTTTATTATCACGCTGGATGTGGTGTCGCCGGCCAGATGGGGGTCAAGGGTTGTGGGGTCGCCGAAGAGCCTGACGAGCGTGCCGCCCTGGGGCGGACGGTCATCAAAGGTCAAGTCGGCCGAAGGCGCGCAGTTAGCCGACTCGGAGGAGACGGAAGTTACCGGCGTCGCGGCGGGTTCGGACGTGTCAGTCTGTGCCACCGTTTGAGTAGGCTCCGTGGCCTCAGCGGTAGTGAGGTCGGCCGTGCCGTCCGCATTCGCAAGGGAATCAGTCGGCGACGCTGCGGGGGGTTGGGAGGTGGATTGGGCGACAGATTCGGCAGGAGCGGCGTCGGAGACGGTTGCTTCCTGGCTGCCGCTACAAGCAATCAAGGCTGCGGCAATGACCAGCAAAGCCGCCGTAGCCAGCAGGCGAAGGTAAGTGGGGAGCATATACTCATTCCTCCGGGTCAATTGGGTGTTGTTAGTTGATACGGGTAGATGACCGGAATCGGATTGATGATATACGATGGAATGCGTGATTTCAACGCAGGCGAAGCGTAGATTGTCTCCCTGATTGCTATGTTGCCCGAATTGTGGGGATGTGCTACGCTATTGGCAGTAGTTGTCCGCTGACGGCGGATGAAAGCGCGTCCTACGGCGAGCATAGCCAAGTGGCCTAAGGCGCCTGTCTGTGGCACAGGAGATCACGGGTTCGAATCCCGTTGCTCGCCCCATTCTTTTTGGCGACGTTGACGCGGTCGCCGTTATCTGCGCCTGTAGCTCAATGGATAGAGCACTGGGCTTCGGACCCAGGGGTTGCGGGTTCGAGTCCTGCCAGGCGCGCCACGGAATCTATTGGCCGACAACGAGAGAATGCCGTCGGCCTTTGCTTGTCGGTTGCCGGCGTCAGGTTACCCCGGGCGCTTGCCAATGGTAACGCTGAGTTGGATTTCCTCTCCGTCGCGCAGTACGGTGAACTCCGCCGTATCGCCGGGCCGGGTGTGCTCGACTAAGTAAGCGATGAGGTCGTCCATGTTGCTGATGGGAGAGCCGTCGATGCCGACGATGATGTCACCGCCGATGGGGACTTCGACGCCACTGATGACGGCGACGTCGTCGGAGGCTAGCAAGCCGGCGCGGCTGGCGGCGCTGTCGGCGGTTACGGCATTGACCAAAGCGCCGCGGGTGTTGGCCGGGAGATTCATTGCAATCGCAATGTCGGGAATAAGCGAGAAGCCACGGATGCCAAGGAAGGGGTAATCGTAGCGGCCATCTGCGATGAGGGACGGGACTATCAACTTGGCGAGATTGATAGGGACGGCCAGTCCGACGCCGGAAAATGCCCCGGTATAGCTGATAATCTGGGTGTTGATGCCGATTACTGCCCCGTTGCGGTTAAGCAGCGGGCCGCCGGAGTTTCCGGGGTTGGTGGCGGCGTCGTGTTGAATTACCCGGGGGACCGAAAAGCCGCTTTGCCCCGGTTTAATGGTGCGGTCCAGAGCGCTGACGATGCCGGAGGTCATGGAAAAGCCGCGGGAGAAGGGGTCGCCGATGGCTACGGCCAGCTGTCCCGGCCTGATGTCGTCGCTGTCGCCCAGGCTGATTGGCGGCGGCCGGACCGCGTCGTCGGTGATTTTGACTACGGCCAGGTCGGAATCGGGGTCGACGCCAACGACTTCGCCGTCGGTTTGGTCGCCATCTCTGAGCACCACTATGATACGGTCGGCGCCGTCGACTACGTGGTGATTGGTGACGATGTGGCCCTGGTCATCCCACACGAACCCGGAACCTGTCGCCTGTGAGGGGGCTTCATCGGGCAGGGGCAATGGTGCATTCCCGTCCACGGAGGCCGATTGAATGACGCGCAGCCCGACTACGGAAGGGAGCGTCGTCTCGTACAGGTTGCCCATAACTTCGTCGTGGGCGGCGACAATCTGCGCCGGGGTGAGTTCGTCGTGGGCGGCGGGTTTTCCGGCCGGGGCTTCCTGCTGCGGTTTGGCCTGAGGCTCGGCCTGCGCCGGAGCTGGGGAATCGGTTGGCTCGGCGGCGATAGTAGCGGTATGTGAAGTGGACACCGCAGACGGCGGGGCGCCTGCGGTATTCGCCGGGGGCTGGGTCATCTCCACCGATGGGGATGAGGCAGCCGGCGCGCTTTCTTGACCGCAGGCCAGGGTCAGCAGCAGCGCCAGCAACGCTATGGACAAGGCGGCCTGGATTCCCGCGAAAGCGGGAATGGTGATGGCTCGGGATTTCACGGGGATGACGGTGGGGGATTTGCTAGGTGCAGGCACGTTGAACTCCCAATGCTTTCATTTGTGTCGGCGATAACAATGGCGATAACAGTAAGGTAATACGCACGCCGAGTGGAATCGGTTTTTGCCAACATGGCGGTCTCCCAATGCTATACTACCGCCGGGGCGAATGCCACCGTGAACCATACATTTAAGGAGAAAACCGATGCTCTACGAACTTCGCATTTACGACGCAGTGGCCGGGCGCCTGCCTGACATCAGCGGACGCTTCGCCAACCACACCTGCGCCCTGTTCCGCAAGCATGGCGTGAAATACCTGGGGTTCTGGACCGACGAAATTGGGCGCAGCAATCGCCTGACTTACATCAACGTTTTTGACAGCATGGCGGATCGGGAAACTCGCTGGGCCAAGTTCGGCAGCGATCCCGAGTGGCTGGAAGTGCGCAAACAGACCGAAGCCAACGGCCCCTTGGTGGACGCCGTTACGAATCGTTTCCTGCGGCTGACGCCATACTCGCCGGAGCCCAAGGTCGGCACCGCCGTGCAGGAATTGCGGATTTACGAGGCGATGCCGGGCCGACTGGCGGACGTGCACAACCGTTTCGCCAACCACACCATGGGGCTGTTTGAGAAGCACGGCATCGAGAATATAGGCTACTGGTCGGAGGACGTAGGAGTGAACAACGTGCTGGTCTATATGCTGGGTTATCCCAGCCTGGGCGACCGGGAGAAGAGCTGGCGGTCCTTCCAAGCGGATCCGGAATGGAACAAGGCCCGCGCCGCCAGCGAGGTGAACGGGCCAATCGTTCGGGTCTCTCGGCACAGCATCATGCGACCCACCGACTACGCCTTTACCAGTGACTAGGCGGGCCGGCGGTTTCTGGAAGGCAGGGCATTATGTCAACTAGCAAGCAGGAATGGCAGGACGCTACGCTGTCGCCGGTTACGCAGCGGTTTCCAGAGCGACGGGAAGAGTTTGAGACTGACTCCGGGCTGGGCTTGGATACCGTCTATACTCCTGATGACGACGGCCCAAGGGACTTTCATCGGGCCGTCGGCTACCCTGGCGAGTTTCCTTATACGCGGGGAGTGCAGCCCAATATGTACCGAGGCCGCATTTGGACGATGCGGCAGTATGCGGGCTATGCCACCGCCGCCGCCACCAACGAGCGCTATCGTTACCTGCTGGAGAACGGACAAACCGGCCTGTCGGTGGCTTTTGACCTGCCCACGCAGATCGGCTACGACAGCGACCATCCGTTGGCGGAAGGCGAGGTAGGCAAGGTGGGTGTGCCCATCTGCTCGCTTTTGGATATGGAAACGCTGTTTGAGGGCATACCGCTGGACAAGGTAAGCACGTCCATGACCATCAACGCCACTGCGGCGGCGCTGCTCTGCCTGTACATCGCCGCCGGCAAGAAGCAGGGAGTGGCACCGGAGCAGCTGAGCGGGACGCTGCAAAACGACATCCTCAAGGAGTATATCGCCCGGGGAACTTACGCCTTTCCGCCGCGCCCGTCGATGCGGCTGGTGGTGGACGTGTTCCGATACTGCTCGGAAAACGTGCCCCGATGGAACACCATCAGCATCAGCGGCTATCATATGCGGGAAGCGGGAGCGACGGCGACGCAAGAGCTGGCTTTCACCTTCGCTAACGCCATCGCCTACGTGGAAGCAGCGGTTGCCGCGGGTTTGCCGCTGGATGACTTTGCGCCGCGTCTGTCTTTCTTTTTCGTGGCGCAGAACAACCTGTTTGAGGAAGTGGCCAAGTTCCGCGCGGCCCGCCGCCTGTGGGCCAACATAATGCGGGAACGGTTCGACGCCAAAGACCCACGTTCCATGATGCTGCGGTTCCACACGCAAACCGCCGGCGTAACGCTGACGGCGCAGCAACCCGATAACAACGTGATACGCAGCACGGTACAGGCACTGGCTGCCGTGCTGGGCGGCACGCAGTCGCTGCACGTGAACTCGCGGGATGAAGCATTGAGCCTGCCCACCGAAGAATCGGCGCAGCTGTCCCTGAGGACGCAGCAAATCCTGGCCCACGAGAGCGGCGCCGCCGATGTGGTTGACCCTCTCGGCGGCTCCTGGTACGTGGAGAACCTGACCGATCGCCTGGAGGCCGAGGCCTTGGAGTACATTCGGCGCATCGACCGCATGGGCGGCGCTGTGTCAGCTATTGAGGACGGTTTTCAGGCGCGCGAAATCGGAGACGCCGCTTTTACTCACCAGCGTTCGGTGGACGAGAACGAAAGGACAGTGGTGGGAGTGAATCAGTACGTTACTGAAGCGCCGCCCATAGCTGACCTGCTGCGGGTGGATGCCGCCGCCGCCGCCGAACAGGTGGAACGACTGAAAACCCTGCGCCGCGAGCGGGACAGCACAGCGGCGCAGGTCAGCCTGGCGCGGCTGGCAGACGCCGCCCGTTCACCCAACGCCAGCGCCATCCCGGCGATGCTGGAGTGCGTGGAGCGATACGCTACGTTAGGGGAGATATGCGACGTACTGCGCCAGGTTTTCGGCGAATACGAGCCATCAGCGAGCCTGTGATAAACTGCCGGGCACTGACGAGACAACGACAAAACAACCGAGGCGCTGCGGAGGATTCCCGTGACTGACCTGATGCTCACCGAAGAAGAAAAGATGTTGCAGAATCTCGTGCGCGATTTTGCTGAGCGCGAGGTTATGCCCCGAGCCGCCGAGCTGGACGAAAAGGCGGAGTTTTCTCATGAGAACTGGCAGGGCATGGCTCGGCTGGGGTTGACCGGCATCGGCGTTGACCCGGCTTATGGCGGGAGCGGCGGCGGTTTCCGTCAGTCTTCTATTGCCATTGAAGAAATGGCCCGGGCCGACGTTTCAGCCAGCGTTACCCTGGCGGCGCATCTGGGACTAGGACTGGAAACCATCGCCCGCTTCGGGAATGAAGAGCAGAAGCAGCATTACGTGCCGTCGCTGGCGTCGGGCAAGGGTATCGCCGCCTGGGCGCTGACGGAGCCGGGCAGCGGTTCCGATGCGGCGGCGATGCAAACCACCGCATCGCGCCGCAACGGGAACTGGAGGCTCAACGGTTCCAAGCAGTTCATCACCAACGCCGAGGTCGCGGAGACACTGGTGATCTTTGCCAACCAGGACCGCGCCATGGGCTACCGGGGAGTCTGCGCGTTCATCGTGCCGGCCGGCACGCCGGGGATGCAGATTAACCCGCAGCACAACAAGATGGGCATTCGGGCGTCGAGCACTTGCGAAGTCGTGTTTGAGGACGCTGAAATACCGGCGGAGAATCTCATTGGCGAGGCGGGGATGGGTTTCCGCTACGCTATGGACATCTTGGACTCCAGCCGCATTTCCATCGCCGCGCAGTGCGTGGGCATCGGGCAGGCGGCGCTGGAGGAAGCAGTGCGTTACGCTCAGCTGCGGGAGACTTTCGGCCGGCCGCTGGCCCATCATCAGGCCATCCAGTTCAAGCTGGCCGACATTGCCACCGGCGTCCATTCCTCTCGCATTGCCACTATGCACGCGGCAACGCTGCGGGACCAGGGCTTGCCGTTTATCAATGAAGCGTCTATGGCCAAGCTGCTGGCATCGGAGAATTGCAACAAGGCGGCCTACGAAGCGATGCAGATACACGGCGGCATCGGATTGTTCAAGGAATCGCGCATTGAGCGCATTTTCCGCGACGCCCGCGTCACCACTATCTACGAAGGCACGTCGGAAGTGCAGCGTATGATTATCGCGCGGCAAGTGCTGGGTCAATACCCAGTGTAGAAGGGGGAATACCGCCGGAGGGATTGGGGAATGACCGAAGTCTGCGCCGTCAATTATGCTGACCACATTGGCATTGCGGTCAATGACATACACGCCGCGCTGGAGTTTTTCGGCGTGAACTTCGGCGCTCCCGACGCCAAGATTGTGGAGATGGACGACCAAGGCGTCAAAGCGTGCCTGATTGAGATTGGCGAAACGCGTCTGGAGCTGCTGGAGCCGCTGTCGCCGGAGAGCGCAGTGGGCCGCTTCATTGAGCGGCGAGGCGAAGGATTGCATCACTTGGCGCTGAACGTGGATGACATTGCCGGCAAGCTGAAAATCCTGTCGGCCAACGGGCTGTCCCTGATCGACCGGGAACCGCGACACGGGTTGTCGGGAACCATCGCCTTTATACACCCGCGCTCAGTGTTCGGGGTGTTGACCGAGCTGGTAGAGAACTGAATGCCGGCCCACGTAATCTTCGGAGATTCGTTTCTGGTGGCGCAAGCCGTCCGGCGGGTCAGGCAGGAGGCCGGCGCCGGCGACTTGATGGACTCTAACCGGCATAGGGTTATTGCGGCCCAGTCTCAGCCCGATGAAGTGTTGGCCATCTGCAACTCGCTGCCATTTCTGGATGCGGCCAGGTTGGTGGAGGTTGAGGGCGCGCTGGCAACACAGGAGGCATCGGGTGGGGGCCGAAGCAGCGGCGGACGTGGCCGCGCCAACCGTCGGCAACCCGGCGCGCGCGCCGGCTGGATGCAGCTGGCCGATGCGCTGCCGCAACTGCCGGCCAGCACTTTGTTGGTATTGATTGACGGCGAAATTGCCGACAATAACCCACTGCTGCGGGCCTTTGCCGAGCATAGCCAGGTTCACAAGCAGGCGGCGCCTACCGGCCCGGGGCTGAACCAGTGGGTCAAGCGAGCCGCCGAAGAGAAGGGGAGCTCCGTCACCCCGCCGGCGATACAGGCTATTACAGAGATGGTGGGCAACGATCTGTGGACGCTGGACCGGGAAATGGAAAAACTGTCGCTGTACGCCGCCGGTCGGGAAATTACCGAGACGGACGTGCGCGCGCTGGTGCCATATGCCCAGGAAGCCAATATCTTCGCCGCCGTAGATGCGATTATGGACGGACGCCCGGGGGACGCGCTGCGGCTGATGACGCAATTGATGCAGGAGGGTCGAGAACCGCTTTACATAATTGCCATGATTGAGCGGCAGCTGCGTCTGATTGCGTTGGCGCGAGACTTGACCGAGCGGGGCGTCGTACAGCCGGAGCTGGGCCGGCGTATGGGCGCAAACTCAGATTTTGTGGTGCGCAAGACCCTGGGGCAGGCACGGCGGATGTCCCTGAACGAAATAGCCCAAAAATATCAGCGGGCGCTGGAAAGCGACCTGGCTATCAAGCAGGGCCGCCTGGACCCGGCGGTATCGCTGGAGCTGCTGGTGGCGGATTTAGCGACGGTTCGGTTTTGAGCTACCGAGGTGAACGGACTGTGAGCCTGGCGTATGGTCAAGGTCGCTTGGCAACGCTCTTTGTCGATTGCCGCCTTACAATTGACTTTCAAGAAAGCAGCGGAGTGACTATACGCTCCCTCTAGGGGTAAGTTACCGGATTGTAGCAGGCGGCCCAGTGGCCGGGCGCCTGTTCCGATAGCGGAGGGGTCGCTTCCACACGGCAGCGGGATACGGCTTTGGGACAACGAGGGAGAAAAGGGCACTCTTCCGTCTTATTTATCAGGTCTGGGGGGATGCCGCGCAACGCCCGCAGGCGCCGGCCCGCGGCGTCCAGACGGGGCAATGTTTGGAGCAGCGACCAGGTGTATGGATGGCGCGGCTGCCGGAATGCCGGAAGCAGTTCGGCATACTCTACCAGATGGCCTGCATACATCACGCCAACCCGGTGGGCCATGTTGGCTACCACTCCCATATCGTGGGTAATCAGCAGTATCGCCGATTTGGAGTCCCGGCTCAGTTCTTTCAGTCTTTCCAGTATCTCGGCCTGCAAAGTAACGTCCACGCTGGAGGTAACTTCGTCGGCGATGAGCAGGCGGGGGCGCATTACCAGGGCCATGGCCAGCATCACGCGTTGGCACTGCCCGCCGCTGAGGGTGAAAGGGTATGCGGACATCATCCGACGGGGGTCCGGCACGCCCAGCTCCCGCAGCATTTCCTGGCAGACTGCGCCGGCTCTCCGGCGGTTCAGCTGCGAGTGGGTGATGATTACCTCGGTGAGCTGCGCGCCTATGGTTTGCACGGGGTTGAGAGCGGATTGGGCGTCCTGGAACACCATGGATATGGCCTTGCCGCGCAGCTCGCGCAGGTAGCCCTCCGAGGCGGACAATAGGTCAACGCCGTCAAAGAGGATTTTTCCTCCCTTGACGGCGCCGTTTTCAGGCAGCAGCCCCATCAGCGTTAAGGCCAAGGCGCTTTTGCCGGCGCCGCTTTCCCCCACGATGCAGAGGATTTCCTCCTCTTCCTGACTGAATGAAACGCCGTTCAAGGCGTGGACGGCGCCGTTGGGCACGCCAAACTCGACGCGCAAATCCTGCACTTCCAGCAGCGGGGGCATCTCATCCGACCATAGCCGGCGGCCGAACGGCGGCGGTCAAGCCAATCGGGGACACACGGCCGGCCTTGATTTCGGCAATCAGGTCTGCCAGGGATTCAATTCGGCGTTCAAATTGGGTCGCCACCGTCCCAATCTGATGCACTCGGTGGGCGTCGCTGCCGCCGACGCCGGGCAGCCCCAGCCTTTGCCGCAAGTCCTCGGAGAAGCTATTTTCGGCGTCGGAACCCCTTCCGTTGCGCGACTCAATGGCGTCACAATGCCATAGCTGCGGGTCGGAGGCGGCCTTGTGGAGCATTTCGGCCCGGGCCGCCGGGTCTTGCCCCGGTTTCTCCAGAAAGCGCCGACGGTAGGGATGGGCCGCAATCAGGACTGCGCCCAGGCGGTCGGCTTCCGCCCGCAAGAAAGCCGGCTTGTGCATCCCAAAGCGGTAGCGATGCAGGCCAAACGCCAGGACGTGGCCGGCATCGGTGTTGATCTCGGCGCCGGGGAGCGTCATGATGCCGTGCCGTCGGGTCAGTGCGGCGGCGGCATCCAAGGACCAGAATTCGTCGTGTTCGGTGATGCAAACTCCGTCCAAGCCGGCGATTCTGGCGGCATCGACCAGTTCGTCGGCGGACATAAAGCTGTCATCAGACTTGGGGTAGGTATGGTTATGGAGGTCAATCAGCACGGCGGCGGCTCCGAGATAATGGTGTGCCGCAGCATCATACCACTGTTAGCCGATAACGAGACCTTCGGCTTTCAAGTCCTCGAGGATTTCATCAGCTTCGGACTTGCGGATTTTGAAACGTCGCTCCAGCATTACCGACGTGAGGCGGGGGTTGCGTAGTGCGATGTCCCGGGCCTGGTCGAGATAGTTGCCGTCGTAGAGGTTGTCGGCGGCGTCTTTATCCGCCGAGGATTCGGCGGCGTCGCTATCGTCATCGTCCAGGTTAATGACCGGCAGGGGCGGGCCCTGCTGATTCCGCCAGAACTCAATCAGCCGGTCCATTTCCTCATCATAGACCAAAGTGCCTTGGCCGCGCCGGGCTTTGGGGAAGTCGTTATTTTGCAGCAGCAGGTCGCCTTTGCCCATCAGCGTCTCCGCGCCTGCGGAGTCCAGAATCACCCGCGAGTCCACCTGTGAGGCGACGGCGAAGGCCACCCGGGCCGGCACGTTGGCCTTGAGCAGCCCGGTTACTACTTTCACCGATGGGCGCTGAGTCGCCAACGCCATGTGGATGCCGGCGGCCCGGCCCAGCTGGGCCAGGCGAACCAGCTGCTGCTCAACTTCCAGGCCGCCGGTCATCATCAGGTCGGCCAGTTCGTCCACGATTAGCACCAGGAAGGGCATTGGCGTGTCGGCTTTGGCGTTGTAGCCGGCGATGTTGCGGACGCTCAGGTCTTCCATCAGCTTGTAGCGGCGGGTCATTTCGCCGATGAGGCCGCGCAATACCGGCTGCACGTCGTCAGGCTCCACGATTACCGGTGTCACCAGATGCGGTATGCCGTTGAAGGGAGTCAGTTCCACGCGCTTGGGGTCAACCATAATCATCCGCAGCTGGTCCGGCGGGCGGGTCATCAGCACGGACGCAATCAGCGAGTTGATGCAGACGCTCTTGCCGGAGCCGGTGGCGCCGGCGATGAGCATATGGGGCATGGCGGCTAGGTCTAATGCCAGGGATTGTCCTCCTGCGTCCTCGCCCAAGGCGAAGGCCAGCCCGCCCTTTTGCGCGACTTTGGTGAACTCCGGCCCTTCCATGATGGCGCGCATCAGCACTTTGCCGGGCGATGGGTTGGGGACTTCCAGACCCACCAGGCCCTCGCCCGGTTCCGGCGTCTCGATGATACGGATGTAAGGGCTTTTCAGCGCCAGGGCGAGGTCTTTCTGCCGCTTGGCGATGTCGCCCACGCGAACTCGGCTGGGCCGCTGCTTGGCCGCTTCGCCGTCTTTGCCCGACCTCTGCGGCATATATCCGGGCACCAGGCCAAAGCGGATTACGCGCGGCCCGGCTTTGACGTCTTCAACTTCAACATAGACGCCGTGCTCAGCCAAGGCTTCCTTAATCTCTGCCGACATTGCGACAATGGCGGCCTGGTCGATGCGGCGCTCCTCCGGCGGAGCCAGTATGTCCATAGGGGGCAGCTGCCAGCCGCTGCCGGTCGCTGCGGAGGGCATAACCGTCGGCGTCGGGGCGTCATCGGTTATAGCAATCGTCTGTTTGGCAGCCGGTTTGGGCTTCTTGGTCTTTGCCGGCTTGACCGCCGCGCCGTCGTCGCTGCGCCGGGCGATTCCGCGCGCGGCGGATGCCAGCCGAATTGCGGAATTGCGAAGACCTATGGCGATGAATATCAACGCCGCCCAGGCCCCAACGGCAACGTAACGAAGCGCCAACCCGTACCAGCGAGCCGCGCGGGGTATTGTCAGCAGGCTGATTGCGGCCAGCGCGAATACGCTTTCAACTACCGCCAGGGCAGCATTGCCGCCGGTGAGCTGATAGCCCCACTTGCCGGACAGTCCATAGTGATACAGCGCGCCGCTGTCGCCCTGGGCCAAGCCCAGCCACACCACGGCGCCGGCCGCGATGATGCCCCCGGCCAGCCACCAGCGCCAGGCATGAGCCAGCGCAACGGGCTTGTGGGCCAGCAGCAGCAGCGAAATCACAGCGAACCCGCCGATTATTGCCCAACCGAAGGCTAGGGTTTCCGCCAACCACTCCTGCGCTCCGGGCATCAGCAGAGCTATGCCGACCGTGATGACCCCGATAGCGAGGAGTATCCCGATCTCAATGCCGACGCGGAGCCAGTTGACGCCGCTGCCGTCCGCAGTTGTCACGGACATTATTACACCCGTCAAGTATCCAGAATAACTGGAATAACCATAGGCCGTTTGTTGAGCTCGGTGCGCAGGAATTGCTGGGCGACTTTTCGGATTTTTGCCTGGGCCGATGCGCGGTTGTTTTCCAGAACTATGCCAGCGGTTTCGATTTCCACCGTTTCCGCCAATCGGCGGAAGGCGTCAACAGCGTCGGGATGCTCTATGAATCCGCTGGCGGCAACCTGAACCGGCCCGGTGATTGCGCCGTCGGGGCTCAAGCCGGCGCACACCACCACCACGCCGTCCCGGGCCAGCGAGCGACGCTCGCGCAGAACGCTGGTGTCGGTTTCCATCACGGTAGGCCCGTCAATGTAAATCGGGCCGGCCGGTATTGAATCGACCACTCCCGCGCCATCGTCGTCAACTTCCAGGATATCGCCGTCTTCCAGCACGAAAATGCCGTCAGGGGCGGCGCCCAGTTCCCAGGCCAGCTGAGCGTGGGCGCGCAAGTGCCGGTATTCGCCGTGAACCGGCACGAAGTAGCGCGGCCGAGTGAGGTTGAGCATCAGCTTCAGTTCTTCCTGGCTGGCGTGGCCATGGACGTGCACCGGGGCGATGCGGTCGTAGAGGACATGCGCCCCCTGCCGCAGGAGGTTGTCAATGGTATGGCTCACGGCGCGCTCGTTGCCCGGAATGGGCGTGGCGGAGATGATGACCGTATCGCCCGCAATCAGCTCAACGTCGCGGTTCTCCCCATTGGCGATGCGAACCAGCGCCGAAGTAGGTTCGCCCTGGCTGCCCGTGGACATCAGAACCACCCGGTGCGGCGGCCAGTCGTCGGCTTCCCGCACCGGGATGATGGTGCCCGCCCGGGCGTTGAGATAGCCCAATTCCGTGGCCATCTGGACGTTGGCAACCATGCTGCGTCCTACAAAGGCTACCTTACGGTCGTGCTTCTCCGCCGCGGTTATCACTTGCTGGACGCGGCTGATGAGGGAAGCGAAAGTAGCAATGATGACCCGTCCTGATGCGTCGGCCATTGCCCGGTCCAGCGCCGGGCCCATCACCTGCTCCGACGGCGTATATCCGGGGAGTTCGGCGTAGGTAGAATCGGAGAAGAGCATCAGCACCCCTCCGTCGCCGCGCCGGGCCAATGCCGGCATATCGATGGTATGGCCGTCCACCGGGGTGTGGTCAATCTTGAAGTCGCCGGTGTGAATAACCGCGCCGCGCGGGGTATCAATGCAGATGCCCATGGCGTCGGGGATGCTGTGGCAGACGCGGAACCAGGTAGCCCGGAAATTATCGCCGAAGTTCATAGGCTGCTCCGGCTCAATGACGTGAACCGCCATATCCCTGGTTCGGCGCCGTTCGTTCAGCTTGACCCGGATTAACCCATAGGCGAGTTTAGGCGCGTACACCGGCACGTTGAGGTCGGGAAGCACATGCGGCAGCGCGCCGATGTGGTCTTCATGCCCGTGCGTAATCAGGATGCCCCGTACCCGGTCGGCACGAGCCGTCAAATAAGACACGTCGGGGATGATCAGATCGACGCCCGGCATATCCTCGGTGGGAAACTGGATGCCGCAATCAACGACGATGATATCGTCGCCGCATTCTAAGGCCATCATGTTCTTGCCGATTTCACCCAGCCCGCCCAGGGGCAAAACCCGGAGCGGTGGCCGGCCCGGCAGGGCGCGGCGGAGCGCGTCTGTCCCCATCAAAATAGCCGCCGCTGCCCCGGCGGAGGCTCGTCAGCGGAGGGCGCTTCGGGTTCCGTCGCTTCGGTGGCGGCGGGCACGGCGGCCGACGGCTGGGGCGGCGCCATATCCCATAGCGAGGGTGATACAGCGGGCGGTTGAGTTTCGGCTGCGTATGGGGCCTGACTTTCCTGTACTGCGCCGGCCGACGCCGGTTCCGCCTGCATCCGCAGCACGTCCAGCAACCCCGGAACTTTGGCGAAATCCTCTTCGATGGCCGCCCGCATTTCCTGACGGCGGAGGCCGGCCGCCGGGTGCATAATTGGGAAAATGCGCCGTCCCTCAGCAGTGAGGAGCCGTCCCCTGACCCGGCTGATGCTTTGCCCTGGGAGGAAGCGCGACATGGCGAAACGGCCCAGCGTGATAATCAGCAACGGGTCAATCAGTTCAATCTGCCGGTCAAGGTACTTCCGGCAAGCTTCAATTTCGTTGGGCATAGGGTCTCGGTTGTTGTGGGGCCGGCACTTGACCATGTTGGCAATATACACTTGGTCGCGGGTCATGCCGATGGATTGCAGCAGGTCTTCAAGGAATGCGCCGGCGGGGCCCACGAAAGGCCGGCCCTGCTGGTCCTCGTGGTAGCCGGGGCCTTCGCCGATGAACAGGATTTCCGCGTCGGCAGGGCCCTCGCCGGGCACAGCGTTAGCGCGTCCGGCGTGCAGTGGGCAGTCTGTGCAATCCCGCACCTGCTGGGCCAGATTTTCCAGCGTATCCATAACGGCTCAGTCCGTAGCCGGCGGTATCCATAGCCCTGACGCGCGGAGTGACTCGCAGCGACACTGCTACCCGTCCTGGACGCCTTTGTCTTTCAGGTAGGCTACCGCGTCTGCGACCGTGTGAATTTCCCCGGCGTCTTCATCCGGGATTTCAATGGTGTTGTCGTCAGAGCTGAATTCTTCCTCAAAGGCCATAATCAGCTCTACCAAGTCCAGCGAATCGGCTCCCAGGTCGTCCTGAAAGGAAGACTCGGCGGTTACATCGCCGGCATCAACGCCAAGTTTATCAACGACGATGTCGGTGATGCGTTCAAGTACGGTACTCAACGGTTCATCTCCATGAAAGGGCGGCGTCGCAACGTCGCGAAAATTGCTTAGGTGGTTTTGGTGGTTATTGTTGGCTGCCCGGCGCCAGAACGACGGCCAAAGCGTCGGGCAAATCGTTTAGAACCGAGCCTAGTACTCCGTTGACAAATCGGGCGCTGCTTTCGCTGCCGAACATTGACGCCAGGTCAGTTGCCTCGTTGATTACAACCCTGCCGGGAGTCCACCACTGTGTGGCGGTCAGCTCATAGATTGCCATACGCAGTATATTCCGGTCAACGATGGCAAGCAGATTCACCGGCAGGGCCGGCGCGTATCGCTGAATGACGTCATCAAGCCCGGCGGTATTCTCCAGTATGCCCGCCGTCATAGTTTTCGCTCTTCGGCGCGCTGACGACGGCGGCCGCGGTTTCTCGGCGCAAAGCCAGTCAAGGGTTGCGTCCATATCCTCGCGCGCTCCGCCGCGAGCATCGTGGGTGTAGAGAGATTGCAACGTCAGCATTCTGGCCCGCCGCTCCGTAGAGCCGCCGCGAACGTGGTGCGAACGAGGTTGGGCTGCCATGGGCCAGTCCTGATTTCGCGCCGCGCTCTATTCGGGAAAGCGGACACGCTACTGTCGGTCGGCGGCGATTTTGCGTATCGAATCAGGATCCGACAGCGTTAACGCCTCCACGCTGGGGTCAATGCGTCGCACCAGGCTGGACAGGACCCGGGCTGGGCCGAATTCCACAAATCGGTTCACCCCATAGTCCAGCATAAATCGCACCGAGTGCTTCCACAGCACACAGTGGCAGAGGCCGGTGAGGAGTTCCTGCCGGGCTTGTTCCGCGCTGACGATGGGCGCGCCGGTAGAGTTGGCAATAACGGGAAACTGCGGGTCGCGCAGCTTGATGCCGTCGATAGCGTCGCCGAGGCCCTCCTGCGCCAATGCCATCAGGCGGGAGTGGAAAGCGCCGCTAACGGCTAGGGGGACGACTTTCTTGGCGCCGCGCGCCGACGCCAGGTCCATGGCCCTGGCCAGCGCCATCTTGTCCCCGCTGACTACAATCTGGTCTTCGGAGTTGATGTTGGCCATCTCAACCCCGGCATCCTGAGCCACTTGGGCGACCACATATTCCTCCAGCCCGATGATGGCGGCCATCGAGCCGGGCCGGGCCTCGGAGGCTGCATGCATTAGCCGGCCTCGTTCGCGGACGAGGCGGATGCCGTCGCTGAAGTCCATTACGCCGCCGACGACCATTGAGGTGTATTCGCCGAGGCTGTGGCCGGCCACGGCGGCCGGCTGCGGCGCCGCGGCTCCGAGGAACTCCTGCCAAGCGCGCCAGATGGCGATGCTCACCGCCATAATGGCCGGCTGGGCGTGGGCAGTGTCTTGCAGATCCTCTGACGGGCCTTCAAACATCAGCCGCGTCAGGTGCAGGCCCAGGCTGTCGTCGGCTTCGGCAAAAACCGATCGGGCTGCTTCCGAAGATTCATACAGAGTTCGTCCCATTCCCACTTTCTGGGCGCCCTGTCCCGGAAAGATGTAAGAGTAGATGGGGGCCCGTTCAATAGAAGCCTGTTCGGTGTCAGACATTCGACCCTCTCCGTGTAGCTAGTCGGCAACCGCGCGCCCGCGGTAGTATCCGCATTCGGGGCAAGCGGCGTGGGGCCGTTTGGCAGCTCGGCAGCGCGGACAGCGCGCCGGGCTCATGGCCCGCAGACGATACGCCGGCGAGGAAAGCCGGCGGCCCTTGCGAGCTCTGGTTAGTTTCTTCTTTGGCAGTGCGCCCATGTCAGTTCAGTTCCATTTCCTTTTGCGTTTGCGGCAACGGTTTCCTGGTGTGGTTCTTCCGGCAAGGCGGTTCGCCTTACAAGCGGTTCCCCTTACAAAAGAATGCGTTGCTCTGGTAGTTTCAAGCTCCGGGTTCGGTAATCAGCGCGCGAAGAGCCGCCCATCTAGGGTCTATGTTTATGGAGTAGCAGTCGCACGCGGTGTGGTTGCGGTCGCAGCCGCAGCGGTCGCAGATGCCGACGCAGTCCGGTTTGCAAAGCGGTTTCAGCGGTAATACGGTAAGAGCGGACTGTCGTGTGGCCTCTGCCAGGTCCAGAATATGGTCTGCGCCGATGTACAACCCTTCCCAGTCTTCCGGCGGCGGCTCCCGCCGTCCGGTTCGCACGTCAATTTCGGGGTAGTATTCCTCGTCAAGCTCCAATTCCAGCGTCTGGCTAAAGTCGGCTAGGCACCGGCTGCAATCCTGTGCAACCCGGACGGTAAGCCGGCCCAGCACCCAGATCCCATGATGAGTGCGCACCATTCTAACACGGCCTGAGGCGTCGTTCACAGTGTAGCCGGAATCGTTGAACTCTCCTTCATTTATGTTGTATTCCCGCTCGGAGCCGATGGGTTCTTTCAGCAATTGCGAAACGTTGTAATTCATCGTGGCAACCGCCAAGCGCGCGGTGTAAAGCACGTCGGGGATTATAGTCTCGCCTACAGCTTCCCGCAAGCAACGCGGATACCGATTGTCGGAGTTTTCAATTCCCCGGCTCAGCCGGCCGGCGCGTTGGCGTTGATGTAGTCGATGATGTCGTTGGTCGACGTGCCGGGCCCGAACACCGCAGAAACCCCAATCTGCGCCAGCGGCTCCCGGTCTTCCTCCGGAACAATGCCGCCCAGCACTACCAGCACGTCGTCCATTCCTTGCTGATTCAGCAGCGTCATTATTTCCGGCAGCAGTTCCATGTGCGCCCCGGAAAGGATGCTGAGGCCCAGCACAGCGACGTCTTCCTGGGCGGCCGCCTGAACTATCATTCGGGGCGTTTGCCGGATGCCGGTGTAAATCACTTCCATGCCGGCGTCGCGCAAGGCGCGGGCAATCACTTTGGCGCCCCGGTCGTGTCCGTCCAAGCCCGGTTTGGCAACCAGAACGCGGATTGGGTTGGCAGCTGGTGCAGTCATAGATTAGCGTCTCCGGCGCAGGAATACGCGACGGCCCAAGTTCAAAATAGCGGCGTCAATTTTCGCAGATGACCCGCAAAGTCGCAAGATACGCCCGCAATCGGGGTTGCGCTAAACCCGGCCAAATAGTTGCGCTCCTCTCCCTCATCAACGAGGGAGAGGAGCGCGATTATCCCGACTATCCGGTAAGTGCGGTTTGTCCGCCTACCAGACCATCAGGTTCCAGCAGTTGCCGCCGGCGCTGCACGTCAGGCTGCGGCTCTTGCCGCCTAGCGCTACGTCCTCAACGTCCTCGGTTACCAGGATCCAGTAGGGTTCGCCCGCTACCAGTTCCTCCAGGGTGTTCAGGCCCGCGAACTCCGGACGAGGGTCGTAGAACAGCCATTCCTTGCTCACCCCGTCAAAGTAGAACACGGCGCCCACGCTGTCGCCCAGCGGCGCCAACGCTTCGGACACCGGCGTACCCGTTCCGATGGGGCCCTCCGGGAGGATGTCCAAGTTGCCGATGGCTACCGTGTTGTTGACCTCCAGCAGCACGCTGTACGTGCCGGGGTCAAGGCCGGGGATGACGATGTCTTCCACCGTTACCGCGCCGGAGCCGTCGGTGCCCGCAGTTCCGGCCGGCATTACGTCGCGACCGCCGATTTCAATCCGGCTGACGCGGGAATGCACCGGCATCTTCTCCACCGACAGCGTGATATCATCGCCGGGCTGCCCTTCGCCGGGGTCGACCATGATGATGGAGGCCGGCACTTCGTACTCGCCCAAGCGAACTAGGTCGCTGTACTTGGCCTCAATCGCGCTGGTGGATGGAATGGGCACGTTGCCGTCCACCTGGTGCTCGATGAACCAGCGCCCGGAACCGTCGGCGTACACGCTGTACTGCCGCATCCGGTCGCCGTCGGTTACGGTGACGGTGATGGCGTCAATGGAGTTTTCCGGGTTGTCCACGGGCCAGTTCTCGCCGGAGATGGTTACCACGTCTCGCGGGCCGGCAATGGCCGGCGTGGAGCTGACGGCAGGCTCTAGGATGGTGATTTCCACTTCGCCCTCGTAGCCTTTCTTGTCCACAACCTTGATGCTGTGCTTGCCGGGCGTCAAGGTCGGGTTGGACGTGGCATCATCAGCGGGCCAGACCGCGATGGCGGCGACGAACTGGCCGCCGCTGGACACCTCGACTTCGTCGTCGCTGTCCGTGGAGTCATCGTACACGTACAGAGGCACGTCGCCGATGGTGATTTTCTCGGCCATGATGCCGCTGCCGGCGCCCGTGGCGAAGCCCGTTCCGGTGAGCGTAATCCGCTCGTTGGGATTGACTTCCATCTTGCTGACGTTCAGGACGGCGGGCAGGATGGTTACTTTGGTGTCTTCGGACTTGGTTCCCCACTTGGCGTCAACGCGCTTGGTGCCTTTCTGAGGCGGCAGCTTGAAGGTCGCCGTGGCGGAACCGTCGGAGCTGATGCTGGTGGAGCGTACGCCGTCTTTGATGACTACGCCGCCCACTTTCAGCTCCACGAAGGCTGCCCCGGCGACGGGGAAGTCCTCGGCGAACACGGTTACCTCATCGCCGGCTTGGCCCTCTGCGGGCGACACGCTGATGTTGGGGGTGAGTTCGTAGTCCTCAACATCCTCGCCGGAGGTGCGGGCTTCGCCGTCTTCCACGCAGATGAGGTTGTCGTTGCCGGGTTTGAAGGTGGGTACGGTGACCTCAAAGGAGATGGCTACCTTGTCGTCGCTGCCGACAGTAGCGCTGCCGGCTTCGGTTCCGGTGGGAATGATGCCCCGTTCGCAGAGGTGGCGGGCGAACACCTTGTCGCTGGACGCCTTGTCCTTGCTGGCGACGGTGTAGGTCATCTCGGAGGAGTTGAGGGTGTAGTGGAAGCAGAATTCCTGGCCGGCGCCGGGGCCCATGGCTGCTTTCATCTTGTCGCAGTCCAGGGTTTCCCACCATTCGGCTACGGCGTAGCGGGCGGCCTTGCGCTGGGCGACGTAAGCGGAAGCGGAGACGCCGTTGTTGAAGCCGCTGCCGGTTACCGTCAGCTCTTCGCCGCGCTCGCCGTCCGTGTCGGACAAGGATATCTTGGCCAGGGTGCTGACGTACACGCCCTGCCGCTTCTGGATGGAGCGATTGCCGGTAGCGGTTTTGGCGCTCAGCTCCATGCCTTTTTCCATCAGCCGCTCGATGCGACCGGGGAGGCCATCGTCAAAACCGAGGATGTCGAAGGCAACGGTGTGGGTCCCCGCTTCGGAGGGGTTCTTGATGCCCGAACTGCCCAGGATCACCATGGTCAGGTCCTGGCCCCTGGCTACCCCGTTGGAGCCTTCGCATTCGTCCGAATCGCCGGTGCACATATCGGGGATGCGGACGGTAACGCTGACGTCGTTTTTGTCGTCGTCAAAGTGATCGTCGGTGTCAATCTCCGGAGCTTCGGTGGCGTACACCGGGGCGCCGTTGCCCGTGGCGACGCCGGCCGGGGAGTTGGCTACGAAGTAGACTGAGCTGGCCGGGATGGAGTCGGGAACCTGGAAGTCGTCTTCCAGGAACAGCACGATGCGGGAGCCTACCGACAAGCCGGCGTCCAAGTTGTTCAGCTTGACCGTGAGCTTGGGCGCGCCGCCCGACGTGGTGCTGTCCGACGCTATCGTCCCCGTGAACCACACGGAGGGTAAGTCATCCGCTGCATCCGCCTCAACCTGGATTTGAACCTTGTTTATTTCCCCGGCGCCTTGCGCGTTGGCTGCGCCTACCCGGTACTCCAGCCACTGGTTGTCTCGACCTAAGCCAGCTGGAATAGCGCCGCTAGCATCGCCGGTGCTATGGGTCACATCCGTCATATCGGCTTCCCTAGGGTTCTTCCACACCCCGTTGGTTGAGCCGACCTTGTAGCTAAGCACCCGATTCAGGGAGCCGATGGCGTTGCCGTTTCCGCCGCGCATAATCTCCAGGTCGTAGCCGGTGATGGGGCTGCCCCCGTTGTCCGTCGGTGGATCCCAGGTTACGTAGATGACCGCACGTGGAACGGTATAGCCTGCGCCGGCTTCGGCTGCCGTCATCCAATCGATTTGCTTGGCGGCCAGGTTTCGGATGGGGCCGGGCACGGTAGCCGCCGGGGTTCCCGTTGCGGATGTACTCCACGGGCCGGAGGTGGCCGCGCAGGTTACGCGCACCTGCACTTCGTAGGCGGAGCCGTTGGTGAGGCCGGTAATCTGCGCCGCCCCGGAGAGGTTGCGCGGATTGACCGTAATCTCGCCGGTAAAGGCCGTGAAGGCGCCGGAGGTGCCCTGCCGGTATTGAATATCGAAGCCGGTGTATTCCGGGCTGCCGTTGGTAGCGGCGGCGGATCCGCCATCCACCGCGGCGGGGAGCATTACGGCCAGGGCCATGTTTTTGGCCGTGAGCGTGGGCGCGGCCGGCTTGGTGGTGGGAGTGGTTTGGAAGCCGGTGCCGCCCTCGGCGCAGGCGCCGTCCTGCGCGCTGGCCGGGCCGGGGTCAGGTAGGGCCAAGAGGCCAAAGAGAGCCAGCGCGCCGACCACGGCCAAGGCCGAGATGGCCAGCGGCGCCGACCGTGTGAGCTTTTGGAGTTTGGGTTTCATTTGGGTAAAACCTCCGGTGTGGTTGGTGTGAGGTTCCGGCTGGGGCCGGAACTAGGGTGAGAGAATGTCCGGAGAGGTGGACCTCGGGGGGGGGGGGGGTAATGAGCATGATGCCTCCTTGTTGTCAGAATCAGGATTTACGGGATTTGGGGATTTTCAGGATTTTGGGTTGCCTCCGTGATGTGGGTTGCGGCTTGCGCCGGGGGTTTGCTGGGACATTATAAACCGGGAAGTATTACGGGAGTATTACGAGAATGGGGGAATTTGGGGCGATTTGGCCGGATTTTGGGGGAATTTTGGGGAAATGGACGGGATTGATGGTGTTTGGGGCGGCTGTCGGAATCGGGATTTGGAGGATGAGGTAGAGAGGCAATCATCGGCTTGATGCACTTGGCCCGATGGTTGCCTTGTACGCGGTTAACCGAGGATAGGCTCTCCCTCATCAGACGTCAGGTTTTTGCAGGAACCTAGAGGCCGTCCGTCCGAAACTGGCGCCGCCGCCTAGACAACTGGTATAATGGCAGAACAAAAGCCAAAACCATCACCGCACAGACCATACCGAGGTCAACCCCCACCATGACCACTGCGATTGACAGCGCTGAGCGCGCCCGTTTCCTTCAAGCCCTGCGCAGCGTACCGGACTTCCGCGATGAGGTCCGCAGCCTGTTGCTGGGCGAAGAGCTGCTCCAGCTCCCGGAACGCTTCGCTCAGTTCGTAGACAAGGTCGATGCTTTTATCATCAAGGTCGATGCATTCATCGCAGCCCAGAAGGAGTTCAACGCCAGGGTTGAGACCCGATTAGACGGGGTTGAGACCCGATTAGACGGGGTGGAAACCCGATTAGGTGAGGTTGAGACCCGATTAGACGGGGTGGAAACCCGATTAGACGGGGTGGAAACCCGATTAGGTGGGGTTGAGACCCGGTTGGACAGGGTGGAAACCAGGCTACAGCAGGTTACCGATGACTTGGGCAACTTGAAAGGGCACGTCGCTGGACGCATCGCCCGCGAAATAGCCGATGACATTGCGGAAGACCTCGGCTTCAAAATGCTCGCAGTCCTCACCCGCAATGACCTCCGACAGATGTTGAATCAGCACAGTCCCGATGACATCAGTCGCGGAGACCGACGGAGCTTCTACGTAGCCGACTTGGTAGGCAAAATGCTGGACCAAGACGGCAAGGAGCTGTACTTGACGCTCGAGGCATCTTACACGGCAGACCGGAGAGACACCGACCGCGCGATCAGAAACGCTGAATTCGTCACCAGGTTCACCGGCTTACTCGCCGTGCCAGCCATTGCCAGCCGGAAGAATGACCATGAGGCGCAGCAGCTGGTGGAAGCCGGCGCCGTACTGTGGTATCAGTTCAGCCCACAGGAACTTACCCCGGAATAACCGCCACAGCCGGTACAAAACAGCGAGCCCCGCCGAAAGGCGGGGCTCGCTGATATTCCCCACACTCCGCAAGGCAATCATGGGGACAGGTGTGTCAACCCGATGATTGCCGGAAGATCTGGCGGAAAGCAGAGCAGTTCAAGCGAGCTGATCGCGATTACAATGCCTACGCATTCAGGAAGTGGGGAATGATGTCCTTGGCGATGACTTCCAGATGGCGACGGCGGTCTTCCCGGGGGCCCGCGATGCTGAACACGATGTAGCGGGCGCCGGCGTCGATGTACTCTTGCAGGCGTTCAATGCACATTCGGGGCGTTCCGAGCAGGCAGTACCGCCGCACGATGTTGATGAAGTCTCCGCCGTAGAGGTATTGGTTGCCTAGGGATTCCGCCGCCGTTCGCGCGGCCTGTTCTTCCGTTGCGGCCAGTGTGATGTATGGGAAGAAGGCCCACTGAAATTCCGACATATCGCGGCCCAGCCCATGAGCTAATGCGCCGATTTTCGATACGCTGTCCCGGTAGCGTTCCGGTCTGTAGAAGTAAGGCAGCCAGCCGTCGCCGTAGCGCACGGCGCGGCGCATCGCCGCCTCTCGTCGGCCGGCGACCCACACCGGGGGATGGGGCTTTTGCGTGGGCTTGGGATTTATCGCCGCCCGGTCCAGGGTGTAGTGCCGCCCTTGCATGGAGACGGCGTCCTCCGTCCACAGGCGGCGCAGGGCGTCCAGGCATTCGTCCGTCCGGCGTCCGCGCTGGCGGATGTGAATGCCGGCGTTTTCGTATTCCATGGGGAACTCGCCGCCCACGCCAACGCCCAGCGTCAAACGTCCGCCCGATGCGATGTCCAGCGTGGCCGTCATACGCGCCAGCAGCAGGGGATGGTAAAAGGGCGCCAGGGCGACGGAGGTTACAACGCGCAGGCGTTGCGTCGCGCCGGCGGCCACGGCCAGCAGGGGCAGCGCCGCGTGGGTCGGCCCCGGAGGACGCCCGCGCATAAAGTGTTCCCCGGCGCCTATGTACTCGAAGCCCAGGTCTTCCATCAGCCGGGCCTGCTCGGCAGCGCGGTCGGCCGGCAGGGCCATGCTGGTGCCGAAGTGGAGGGCCTGGCCGTTTTCGGATGTTGCGGATGTCGCGCTCATCTTATGATTCCATTCGTCCCCGGATAACTCCTCGTCACCAACCCGCGCCATTGTACCGCGAAAAAAGGGCGCCCGTACCTTGCCATGGGGTCGGAATTGGAATCATCCCGCCGGGGCGTCGTCCGTGATGCTATACTTAAGCCGGCAGCCATCTTCCGCGCTATATTTTATCCCTACCCGCTTGCAAGCAACCTTATGACCGTCCTCGTAACCGGCGCCACCGGATTGTTGGGCCGGCAGGTGGTTCAGCGTCTGCTGGATACCGGCCAGGAAGCGCGCGTTATGGTGCGCCGACCCGGCAGCGAGCGCGTTTTCGCTACGCCGCCCACCGACGTGTGCTATGGCGACGTAGGGAACCCCGACGCCATAGCAGAAGCTTGCCGGGACATCTCGGAGATTGTTCACCTGGTCGCGGTGATTCGGGGCAACCCCCGCCAGCTCGACGCTGTCAATCGGCAGGGGACGGCCAATGTGGTCGCCGCCGCCAAAGCCGCCGGCTCGGTGCGCCGTTTCGTGCACGTGAGCGCGGTGGGGGCAGCGGACAACCCTCGGCTGCGCTATCTGCACTCCAAGTGGATGGGCGAGCAGGAAGTCATCCGAAGCGGGCTTCCCTACGTCATCCTCCGCCCATCGCTGATTTTCGGCCCCGGCGACGAGTTCACCACGGCGGTGGCGGCGCTGGTTCGCGCCCTGCCGATTACGCCGGTGATCGGTTCCGGGCACAACCGCCTGCAGCCCATCCACGTGGCGGACGTTGCCCGCTGCGTGGCGGCTGCCGCGAGCGGGAACCTTCGCGGCAGCCGGGTCGTTGATATTGGCGGGCCTGAGCAATTATCCTACAATGAGATTATCGCCATCGTCGCCGAAACCCTGGGCCGCCGCCGGCTCCGCGTCAGCGTGCCTTTGTGGACGGTCGGGCTGCCGGTGGCGCTGATGGAAACGCTGACGCCGCGTCCGCCAATCAACCGAGCCATGCTGCAACTCATCACCCTGCGCAACGTGGCTCAGCCGCATTCCGTGGCGGACGTGTTCGGGTTTCGACCGCGCCCCATTGCCGGCAACATTGACCACGTGAAGGCCATGAGCTTTCTTCAGGCCGTTCGCATCAACCTAGGATTGGGCTGACTGCTACATGGACTCCGCCATGAACTACCGGGACGCCATCGTCCGGCTGTTGTCGCTGGTTGACCATGAGCGCAGCATCCCGGCTACGCCTCGCCAGAAGCGCATCTACGACCTGCGCAGCGTGGAGCGGCTGCTGGCCCGCTTGGGCAACCCTCACCGGCGGCCCGGCATAGTGCATGTAGCGGGCACCAAGGGCAAGGGCAGCACGGCGGCGATGATTGAGTCCATTCTCCGCGCGGCCGGTTATTCCACCGGGTTTTACTCGTCGCCGCACCTGCACTCTTTTTGCGAGCGCATCCGACGGGATGGCGACCCGGTGTCGCCATCGCGGTTCGCCGAGTTGACCTCCGCAATCTGGCCGCATCACCTGGCCAACGCCGCAGACGCGGAGGCCGGCCCGGCAACGCTCTTTGAGTACCTTACCGCCATGGCCTTCCGCTGCTTTGCCGAAGACCGGGCGCAGGTCAGCGTAATAGAGGTTGGCCTGGGCGGACGGTTGGACGCTACCAACGTGGTCACGCCGGCCGTCAGCGTGATTACTCCGGTCAGCCTCGACCACACCGCCATCCTCGGGGACACCATTGGAGAGATTGCCGCCGACAAGGCCGGCATTATCAAGCCCGGCGTTCCGGTGGTAGTCGCTCCACAGTTTCCCGATGCCATGGCCGCGATACAATCCGCCGCCGCCGCGCAAGCTGCGCCGGTGATACCCGTTGCGGATGCCGCATCGTGGCAGATTGCCGGGGTTTCCTCCGCCGGCCAGGAGCTGGCCATCCAAACCCGCGGGAACGCCTATCGCCTCCGGCTGCCTCTGCTGGGCGATTTTCAGTGCGCCAACGCCGCCGCCGCCGTGGTCGCCATTGAGACCCTGGCCGGAGCCGGGTACTGTGTTCCAGCCGATGCGGTCGTCGCCGGCCTGTCCTCGGTGGAGTGGCCGGCGCGCCTGGAAGTATTGAGCCGGAACCCGGTTGTAGTGGCAGACGGCGCGCACAACGACCACTCCATCGCCACCGTGCTGGCTACGCTGCGATACAGCCTGCCGCACCGACGCCTGGTGGTCGTAGCGGGTTTCTCCCGGGACAAGCGGGTGTCGGCTATGGTTGAGCTGCTCTCAGCGCGCGCCCATCGGGTAATCGCCACCCGTTCCCGGCATCCCCGGTCGATGCCGCCGTCCGAGGTTGAGGCTGAGTTCCGCGCCTACGGCTTTCCGGGGAAGCGTCTCGCCGCAGTGGATACCGTAGGCGACGCGGTCGACGCCGCCGTTGCCGCCGCCGCAGCCGGCGACTTGGTGCTGATAACCGGCTCCCTGTTCGTCGCCGCCGAAGCCCGCGAAGCCATCTTGGGCATTACCCCGGAAACCTACCCCGACCTGCTCCCTCCCGACCTTCGCTGACCGGCGCAACCCTTGTGGTAGAATCCCATTTATTCCGTTTATCCGGCCCATCCGGTGTAAATCAAGCCATGACCGCCAAGGATTCCCGCCGCGTTGTCGTTACCGGCCTGGGCGCAATCACTCCCCTGGGCCTCACCGCCGATGAGTTCTGGGCGAACCTGCTCGCCGGCCAGTCCGGCATCGGCGCCATGACCCTTTGCGACCCTGCGGGCTATCCCTGCCGCATCGCCGGGCAGGTTGATGACTTCAACCCCACCCACTACATACCGGCCCGCGAGGCGCGCCGCATGGCCCGTTTTTCGCAGCTGGCGGTCGCCGCCGCGTTGCAGGCGGTGAGCAATGCCCGCCTGGACATTGCCGGGGAAGACCCTTACCGGGTTGGCGTCATACTGGGCAACGGCAACGGCGGCTTTCCCACCCTGGAGGAAAACTGCCGCATCCTGGCCGCTCGCGGCGGTATGCGGATGTCGCCTTTCTTTTTTCCTATGGTGCTGCCCAATATGGCCGCTGCCAACGTCAGCCAGTACGTTGGGGCGCATGGCTACAACTCCACCGCTACCACCGCCTGCGCCGCGTCCAACAACGCCATCGGAGAAGCCTTGCAGTCCATCCGACACGGGGTTGCCGACGTGATGCTGGCCGGCGGCACTGAGGCCGGCATCAGCCAGCTCGGCCTGGCCGGTTTCGCCGTCATGCGCGCCCTCAGCGCCCGGAATGATGAGCCGGAGCGCGCCAGCCGTCCTTTTGACGCTCAACGCGACGGTTTCGTTCCCGCCGAGGGGGCTGGCGTGCTCATCCTGGAAGAACGGCAGCGCGCCGTGGCCCGCGGGGCTGACATTCTCTGCGAGCTCGCCGGCTTTGGCGCGACTTCCGACGCCGGGCATCTGGTGCAGCCTCAGGAATCGGGCGCCAGCGCGGCCCGCGCCATGGCCATCGCCATCGCCGACGCCGGCCTTGACCCGGCCCAGGTGGACTATATCAACGCCCACGGCACGTCCACTCCTCTGAACGACGCGGTGGAAACCCTTGCCGTCAAGCGACTGTTCGGCGATGGCGCCTACCGTATCCCTATGAGCAGCACCAAGAGCATGATTGGCCACTCGCTGGGCGCGTCCGGGGCGCTGGAAGCCGTCGCCTGCGTCAAGACTATTACCGACCAGAAAGTCCATCCCACCGTCAACTACGAACATCCTGACCCGGAATGCGACCTGGATTATGTTCCCAACAAATCCCGCTCCGTCGAGGTCGCCGCCGTCCTTTCCAATGCCTTCGGCTTCGGCGGGCAGAACGCCTGCCTGGTCTTCCGCCGCCACGAGGCTGACCCGGCATGATCAGAGCGCTGCACAGTGATAAGGCACTACATCACATACGACGAGCGCGAAGACTCGGCGCCCGGCGCTGGCGACGACCGGCCAGGTCAAGGCGTCGCAGCGCAGTCGGGCGACGGCCGGCGCCGGGGCGTTCCCGGATGGCTGAAAGTCCTGCTGGTCGGGCTGCTCTTATTGCTGTTGGCGGCGCTGGCCGCATACCTGCTGTCTTCCTGCGGGGAGGAGAACCGGTCGCGCGAACGATTTGATACGCTGCCCGCATTGGCAGCCGTTCCAATCGCCTCGCCTACCCCGACGCCCACGCTGGCCGCTCAGTCTGCTGCGCCCAACCCTACCCATACGCCGACCGTTCCGTCTGCGGCGCCTGACCCTACCCATACTCTGACGGCTTCGGTGGAACCGGTCGCTCCAACCACTGCGCCAACAGAACCCGCTGCCGGGCCTGAGGCCACTGACCCGCCGGCCGCGCCCGCTCCGGTGGAACCCGGCGTTCCGCCCGCCGCGCCCACGGAACCCGCTGCAACGGAAATCGCCGCCCCGACTGCTACGGTTTCATCCACCGCGCCGGCGGAGCTTGTTGCCCCGACCGATACGCCGGCATCTCACACTCCGGCAGTGACCGTTGGCCTGACGCCTGCACCAACGGAATCCACTGGCCCGGCAGCTACCTCGACACCTACGCATACTCCAACGGCTACCTCGACGGCAACGGCTACGCCAACACCGACGCGACATTCTCCTGCTGCAACGGCAGTCTCCAGCTCGGCAACTACGCCAACAGCCACGCTGACCCGCACCGCGACGGCTATGCCAACACCGACGCCGACGCCGACGCCTACGGAACCCGCCGGCTCGGCGGCTACGCCTATGTCCACTGCATCGCCTACGCCTACCGAGACACCGACGCCTACGCCCACCGGCACACCGACGCCTACTTCCACTGGCACACCGACGCCTACTTCCACTGGGACACCGACGCCTACTTCCACTGGGACACCGACGCCTACTTCCACTGGGACACCTACGCCTACCCACACACCTACGCCCACACACACCCACACGCCAACGCCTACCTTCACACCGGCCCCGGCTGCTTGCAATCCGCAAAGAGATCGGGAAGCGCTGGAGGCATTGTATGATGCGACGAACGGCCCGGGGTGGAGCAACATCACCAACTGGAGAACTTCCGCGGATTTGATCCAATGGTCTGGCGTCGCAATGGTTGACAGAGAGGGATGCGTAACCAGATTGCAGCTTCCCAATAACGGGTTGAGGGGCGAGATACCGGATGAGCTGGGCGACCTCAGCCAATTGGAGTGGCTAATCCTCGTCGGGAACAATCTGACCGGAGGGATACCTGCATCGCTTGGAAACCTCACCAACTTGGAGCGGTTATCGCTTGCAAGCAACCCCTTAGGAGGCACAATACCTGCGTCGCTGGGGAATCTTACCAACCTAAAGCGATTATGGCTCTATAGCGCCCAGTTAGAAGGCCCGATACCGGCACGTCTGGGCGACCTTTCCAACCTGGAAGAGTTGGTGCTATCAAACAACCGGTTATCCGGCTCAATACCGGCAGCGCTGGGCAACCTGCGAAACTTAAGGCAACTAAATCTCTACAACAACCGATTATCCAGCCCGATTCCGGCATCCTTGGGCGACCTGCCCAGACTGAACACCGTTCGTCTCAGCAATGGCAACCGCTACACTGGGTGTATAACCGCCGCCCTGGCATCAGTAACGCGGGACCTCAGCGCCGTCAGAACCGCGAGCAACGCTAGGCTGCCGGTCTGCCCTTAGGGAGGCTGACGACCGGCGGCGAGGTTCGACGCATCCGGGGGCGGCGGCCAATAGGGGCGTTCCGAGGTGAGGGTGGACAGCTTGGAGATGATTGGCGGGGAGCGTCGGGCAAGGCATTGGCGCAGGCTAACCTCTGCCTATGGCGCGGACGCAGAATCCTACAACCGCCTCTACCATAAGGTGGGAGAGGCGGTTGGCGTGGCGTGAGTGTGAGGGGAGTAGTTCTTTCCGGCCTAGACTGCGGCCTCTGCCTGCGCCGCCAGCATTTCGTCGAGCATCCGCTGCAAGGCCATTATGTGGCTGCATATCCCTCGCGTTGCGAAGAAGGCGCACTCGCACCGCCAGTTGCCATCGTTATAGCTCACGCGGTAGGTGTTGTGGTTGCCGGTGAACGTGGCCTCCATCTTATGGATGTGCACCCGGTCGGGTTCTTCCGCGTACTTGCGGGCCTTGTCAATCTTGCCGATGTAGCTCGAACTCATTTCAACCCCCGTTGCGTTCTCGGGCATTACCCGGTTCGCTTATGGTAACGGCTTCGGGCAATCCCGGTCAATACGCCGCGGGCCGCAGAGCCGGGAAAAGGGCGCCTTTTTCTTGACTTTGCCCGGTTCCGACACTAGGATAAAAGCAGGGCAAAAATACCCCGGGCATCAGCCCGGACGGAACTGGGAGGTTCTATGTTAGAGATCATCCTGTCCGTCCTGGCGGTCGCAGGGTTCACAACAGGCATAGCAGCGGTGGTTTGGCTGCTGCTATCTAACAGAAAAAACGGCGACAAGCTGGTACACAACCGAAAGGAAGCTGCCGCCGCTATTACGCAGGCCGAGGAGGAAGCCGCCACTGCCATCACCCAGGCTAAGGAGGAAGCCGCGACTACCATCACCCAGGCCCAGGAAGAGAAGCGCAACATCCTGCTTCAAGCGCAGGAGGAAGCCATCAAAATCCGGGAGGCCGGAGACACCGAAATTAAAGAGCAACGGCGCGAGCTCAATCGTATGGAACGCCGCTACATCCAGCGGGAGGAACAGCTCGACCGTAAATCCGAATCACTGGAAACTCTGGAATCCGAACTGGCTCGCCGGGAATCGGAAGCCAAGTCCGCTATCCAGGAGGCTGATGAAATCAAGCGCCAGCAAACCCACGAGCTGGAACGAATCGCCGCGCTGACCACTGATGAAGCCCGCTCTATCGTCCTCAAACGGGGCGAGGAGGAGGCTACTCACGACTTGGCCCGGCGGTATTACGAGCTGGAGAAGGAACACCAAACCCGGGCCGACGAAAACGCCCGCCGCATCCTTACCCTCGCCATCAACCGCCTGGCTACCGACGTGGTGTCGGAAAGCACTACATCTGTTGTTTCCCTGCCCAACGATGAGATGAAGGGTCGTCTCATCGGCCGCGAAGGACGTAACATACGGGCTTTGGAAGCCCGCACCGGCGTCGAGATCCTCGTTGACGACACGCCGGGCATCGTAACCGTATCCTGCTTTGACCCGGTGCGGCGGGAGATAGCCAGGCTGGCCCTCACGCAGCTGGTGAAGGACGGACGCATCCAGCCCGCCCGTATCGAGGAGAGCGTCAAGCGCGCCACCCGCGACATTGACGAAATCATCTGGCGGGCCGGGGAAGAGGCCACGTTCGAGGTAGGCGTGAGCGGCCTTGATCCCGAGCTGATCCGACTGCTCGGTCGCCTCAAGTACCGCTACAGCTACGGCGAGAACGTGCTTACTCATTCCATCGAAGTCGGCCTCCTCGCCGGTATGCTCGCGTCCGAAGTGGGCGCCGACGTTCAAATCGCCACCACCGGCGGGCTGCTCCACGACATTGGCAAAGCTATGACCCACGAAATCAAGGGGCCGCACGCTGAAATCGGCTACGACCTAACCAGCCGCAACGGCGTTCCCTCGCTGGTTTCCAACTGCGTCCTGGAGCACCATGACGACGACCATTCCAGCATTGAGTCTTTCCTGGTTGCCGCCGCCGACGGCATCAGCGCCGCCCGGCCCGGCGCCCGACGGGAGTCTCTGGAGCAGTACACCCGCCGCCTGCGGGAACTGGAAGACACGGCCTACAGCTTTGACGGGGTTCAGCGGGCCTTCGCCATCCAGGCCGGCCGCGAAGTTCGCGTGATGGTGCGCCCGGAAGATGTGGACGACGTGGCCTGCGCCTCCCTGGCGCGGGACATTGCCGGCAAGGTATCCAAAGAGTTGCAGTACCCCGGGCAAATCAAGGTAACGGTCATTCGGGAAACTCGCCAGGAGAGCATCGCTAAATAACATGCGCGTCCTGATGATTGGCGATATCATCGGCAAGCCGGGCCGGCAAGTCCTGGCCCGGCTCCTGCCGCCTCTCCGCCGCGAACTTAACGTTGACCTGGTAATCGCCAACGCCGAGAATACTGCGGGCGGTTTTGGCCTCACGCCCAAGACCGCCCGCAGCCTGCTGGCCGCCGGCGTTGACGTGATGACTTCGGGCAACCACATCTGGGATAAAAAGGACATCATCCCTCACATGGAGGAGTTCCCTCTGCTGCGTCCGGCCAACTACTACGGCGCGCCCGGACGCGGCTGGATGATGCACGGCGACGTTATGACGTTGAATCTGCAAGGGCGCACCTTTATGCCGGCCAACATCGACTGCCCCTTCCGCGAAGCCGACCGGCGCCTCGCCGAAGCCGAGGCCCACCTGGGCCGCCCGCCGGCGGTGGTTCTGGTCGATTTCCACGCCGAAGCCACCTCCGAAAAACAGAGTCTCGGCTGGTATCTTAATGGCCGAGTGAGCGCGGTGGTGGGTACGCATACCCATGTGGCGACCGCCGACGCCCGCCTGCTTTCCGGCGGCACAGCCTACGTTAGCGACCTGGGCATGACCGGGCCTCTGGACTCAGTAATCGGCACCGAAACGGCGCCCGTTTTGGAGCGGTTCCGCACCGGACTGCCCCAGCGTTTCAAGCCGGCCCAGGGCCCGGGCATCCTCAACTCCGTGCTCATCGACATCAACCCAGAAACCGGTCGTGCTACTAGTATCGTCCGCGTCGACCGCAGCAGCGACTAATTCCAACAGTTAATTTGGTTTTTTACACCGCTACCACATCCCTAACCGTCATTCCCACGCAAGCGGGAATTCAGGAACTTGAAATGTCTGTCACCGTTGATTTGCATCTCCACACCACCGCCTCCGACGGTCGGCTGACTCCCACCGAGCTGGTGCAGCTGGCCGCAGCCAAGGGCCTCCGCACCATCGCCGTCAGCGACCATGACACCACCGACGGGCTGGCCGAGGCGCAACAGGCCGTAAATCAAGTCCCCGGTATGCGGATGCTCCCCGGCATCGAGCTGAGCTGCGACGTTCCCGGCGGCGAAGTCCATATGCTGGGCTACTTCATGGACACCGGCGACCCTGATTTTCAGCAAACCTTGTCCATATTCCGCCAGGGTCGCTTGGAGCGCGGCGAGGGCATGGTGCGCAAGCTGGCGGAGTTGGGCCTGCACATTGAATGGAAGCGCGTCCTGGAAATTGCCGGCGACGCTTCCGTGGGACGCCCTCATATTGCCCAGGCGCTGGTGGAAGCTGGCTACTTCTCCGAGCCGGCCCAGGCATTTGAGGAATACCTGGGCCGCAACGGCAAAGCCTACGTGGAGCGCGCCAAGCTGACTCCTATTGACGCCGTGAAGCTGCTCAACGACGTGGGAGGCGTGGCGGTGTTCGCCCACCCCTGGTTTGAGCGTCGCGGCAGCGAGCCGGAGCCTGAGCAGCCCCTCATCGCGACCGTTGAGGAGCTCAAGGCCGCCGGCCTGCACGGGATGGAAGTGCATTATGCGATGTACAACCGTCAGACTGTTGATTGGCTGGCCGACATGGCGCGCGCCTATGACCTGATTCCCTGCGGCGGCAGCGACTACCACCACAGCGGCAACTCCCGTGAGCCGCTGCCCGGCGTCAATGGCCCGCCCATGGAATCCGTAGAGCGCCTGGAAGAAGCCGCGCGCCGGCTGGCTGCCGCGCGTTAATGCGGCATCGCCATGCCAGCCGCACTCCTCACCATCAGCCTCCTCTGGGCAGCGGCCTATATCATCGGGGCAACGCCGGTGTCCTATCTGCTGGGCCGGGCCATCGGCGGCATTGACCTGCGACGTTATGGCAGCGGCAACATTGGCGGCAGTAACCTCGCCAGGCAATTGGGCAAGCGCTGGTTCCCGGCAATTATTGCCATTGACCTGACTCGCGGCGCCGCTCCCGTTCTGGTCGGCTACTACGTTCTGCCCCACTACGTTTCAGGGCTTAACGAGTATGCCTGGCTGCTGGTTGCCACGCCTCTGTTCACTCTGGTCGGCAACGCCTGGTCGCCGTTTTTGCGTTTCACTGGAGGCCGCAGCGTCGTTGTCTGGGCCGGCGGAGTAGCCGGCATATCGCCGGGGCTGTTCCTGGCCGCCCTGCTGACTTACGGGTGCGCTTGGCTGGTTACCCGTCGCTCTGCTGAATCGCAGCTGGCGGTGATGCTGATTCTGCCGTTGGCTTGCCTAGCCTGGCCCAGCGATTGGGCGCTGATTGGTTCCCCTCAGCAATGCGCGGTTTATGCTGCGGCCGGCGCGGCGCTTATTCTGCTCAAACGGCTGGTATCCAACGGCGGGCCTCTGCCTACGGGTCTGCCGCGTCAGTCGGTGATGCTCAACCGTCTCTTGCGTGACCGGGACATCGGCGACCGCCGGCAATGGCTGGCCCGCGTCAGCAAGCCCGGCGGGGAATAGCGATGGCGGAAGAACCCCAATCCGCAACCTGCCATTGGCATCCGGATATCCCGACCGGTCTCTCGTGCAGCCAATGCCGACGCCCCATCTGCACTCAATGCCTGGTGCAGGCTCCCGTAGGCATACGCTGCCGGGAGTGCGGACGCGCTCAACCGCTGCCGACTTTTGACGTCCGACCGTCCACCTACGCCAGGGCGGTGATGGTTGCTGCCATCGTCGCTGTGGCGGGGATTGTTCTGACGGTGCTGCTGGCGTCGTACCTCGGCCTCGGCGGGCTGGCCTTCATCATAATGCCCCTGGGCGTGGGATACGTTGCCGGCGAGGTCATCAGCCGCGTCGTCAACCTCAAACGCAGCCGGGGATTGATGTACATTGCCGGCGGCACCGTTGTGATTGCGGTATTAGTGCCGCTGTTCCTGTTTGGCTTTCAGCTGTTGGGCCTGTGGGGAATTGCCGCCACCGTGGGCGGCGTCCTCATCGCCATCGCCCGCGTCCGGCTTTAGCTCCGGCCGGCGCCGTATTCCTGCCACAGCCGCGCCGTTGTGTCGCGCGCTGCGCCGCCGGCAAAGCCCCGTCGTCTGAGGTAGTCCCACATCTTGCGACGGAAGGCTGCGTAGTTCATATCGCCGCCTTGCAGCCAGCGCTGCGCTCGGCGTTCTCCCGCCCGGTAGGCGCCGGCCCCTTCATCCAGACCTTCCAGCGTGGCGTCGATGATGCTGTTGGCAATGCCCTTTGCCAGCAACTCCCGGCGCAGCGCAAAAACGCCTTTGGGCTTGCGACGCTCCCGGCTGTCTCGCCAGCGCCGGGCAAAGTCTTCATCATCCAGATAGCCGTAGCGGTTCAGAGATGCCACCGTCCGCTCAACGATGGGCTGGGAGAATTCCCTCCCAACCCGTCGTCGCACTTCGGCAACCGACCGCTGGCGGAAGCTGACGTAGCGTAGGGCGACTTGCAAAGCCTGCGCGTAGTCGTCGGAGGGTTCTATCAACTCAGGCGGCTCGGGCATCAGTTCAGGCTAACCGCGCCGGCGCCGGCGATGTGGGGCGCGCCGCCGTTGGCCGATGCTATGCCATGGCTGTTGTTGATGTCATCCGCCAGGGTTTCTTGCGGCTCATCATCGCCGCGAATCAGTGCTTCGATGATTCCGGCCAACTCAGGGTTTTCGGTGAGGAAGGTCTTGGAGTTCTCCCTGCCCTGACCCAGGCGGGTGTCGCCGTAGGAATAGAACGAGCCGGCTTTCTTGATAAAGCCCTGGTTCACGCCGATGTCCAGCAGGTCACCCATCTTGCTGATGCCTTGGTTGAACATGATGTCAAACTCGGCCACTCGGAAGGGCGCGGCTACCTTGTTCTTGACGATGCGCGCTCGCACCCGGTTGCCGATGATTTCCGAACCCTGCTTTAGCGATTCGCTGCGACGCAGATCAATCCGCACCGAACTGTAGAACTTCAGCGCCCGCCCGCCGGGGGTTACTTCCGGGCTGCCGTAGCTGACGCCGATTTTCTCGCGAATCTGATTGATGAACACCACGGCAGTTCGGGAGCGGTTGATGGTGGCGGTCAGTTTGCGCAAGGCTTGGGACATCAGACGGGCCTGCATCCCCACGTGTATGTCGCCCATGTCGCCTTCGATTTCCGCTTGGGGAACCAGCGCGGCCACGCTGTCAATCACGATGGAGTCAACGGCGCCGCTGCTCACCAGCTTTTCAGTAATGTCCAAAGCTTGCTCCGCGGAATCCGGCTGGGCAATTAGGAGGTTGTCCAGGTCAAGCCCGCAATTGGCGGCGTATTGCGGGTCTAGGGCGTGCTCGGCGTCAATATAGGCGGCGAGCCCGCCCTGCTTCTGGGTCTCGGTCATAATGTGGATCGCCAGCGTCGATTTCCCCGCTGATTCGCCGCCGTAGATTTCGGTTACTCTTCCGCGGGGCAGTCCGCCGACGCCCAACGCCAAGTCCAGCGACAGGGACCCGGTGGAGATAGCGTTGGTCAGTAGATGGGCGACCTGCTCGTCGCCGCGCATCACCGCGCCCTTGCCGTGGTCTTTTTCGATGCGGCCCAGCGCAATTTCCAGGGCGGCCAGCTTGTCCTTGTCCAGATTCAGGGTTTCCGGGTTGATTGCCATTTTATAACCTCACACGCTCTTTGACGACTTTCGCGTCGTAATTCTCGCGCTCCTCTCTGTCGTTCCCGCGCTGGGAAAATGAAGTTGCGCGTTATGTTTGCACAAGATAATAGCACTTGGGTTCCGAAAAATCAATATCGTTTTACCACCAATTACCCTCCCCCGTTCCGCGAGGGGAGGGTAAGGAGCGCTTTCAACAGAGCCCACGGCCCTGCTCTAGAAGTCTCAAAAGCCGCCCTCGAAGCCGATGGTAACGACGCCGTTGTTCACTATTATCGGGGTTATCCGCTCACCGCCCGACAGTTCCAGCAGCGCCGGTATCTGATCCGGCTGCTTGGCAACGTCAATCTCGGTATAAGGGGCGCGCTGCCGCCGGTAGTGCATTTTAGCCTGCGCTGAAAAAGGGCAGTCCGGGTGCGTGTAAAGGATGATTTCGGTTTGCTCTGCGGTTGTCAAGACAATCTCCTGAACCGGGCCTTTCCCGGATTCTCCCAAACAAGTTGGCCCAATTGTACGTACTACCGCCCCATTACGCAACGCTACCGGGGAGTCGGAAATCTCGGCCAGTCAGTCCTAATAAAAACGGCAGGGGCAGGCCCGCAGACCCGCCCCTGCCGTTGCCGCTTCCCAACTATCGGGTAAGCGCAGCTTACGCGCAGCCTACCAGACCATCAGGTTCCAGCAGTTGCCGCCGGCGCTGCACGTCAGGCTGCGGCTCTTGCCGCCCAGCGCTACGTCCTCAACGTCCTCGGTGACCAGAACCCAGTAGGGTTCGCCCGCCACCAGCTCCGTCAAGGTGTTCAGCTCCGCGAACTCCGGACGGCTGTCGTAGAACAGCCACTCCTTGCCGATGCCGTCAAAGTAGAACACCGCCGCCAAGCTGTCGCCCAGCGGAGCCAAAGCCTCGGCTACCGGCGTCTCCTGCCCCAAGGGCCCCTCAGACAGTATCGCCAGCTCGCCGATGGCAACCGTCTCTTCAACTTCCAGCAGCACGCTGTACCGGCCTTCATCCAGACCCGGACAGACGACGCCCGCCACGGTAACGGCGCCATCGCCGTCAGTGCTGGGCGCCCCGGTAGGCTTCACATCCCGCCCGCCGATTTCCACCCGGTCGATGCGGGAATGCACCGGCAGCCGAGACGCCGACAGCATCACGCTGTCCCCAGGCTGACACTCCCCAGGCTCAATCGTGATGATGGACGCCGGCACCGAGTACTCACCCAAGCGCACCAAATCGCTGTACTTGGCCTCAATCCGGCTGGTGGACGGGATGCTAACCGCGCCGCTAACCTGATGCTCGACGAACCAGCGCCCGGTGCCATCGGCGTACTGGCTGTACTCCCGCTCCCGTTCACCATCGGTAACAGTGATGGTGATGGCATCAAGCCGAGTGCTGTCCGGGTTGTCCACCGGCCAGTTCTCCCCGGAGATAGTAACCACATCCCGAGGCCCGGCCACCGCCGGCGTAACCTTGACCGCAGGCTCCGGGATGGTAATAACCACGCTGCCGGTGTATCCATTCTTGTCGACAACCTTGATGGTATGGGCTCCCGGCGTCAAAGCCGGGTTGGCGCCGCCACCAGACTCCGGCCAGATGGCTGCTGCGAAGACGCACCGCCCGGCGCTGGACACAGGAACCTCTCCGTCGCTGTTCAGCGAGTCCGAGTGAACCTTCAACGGCACCCCGTCCAGGGTAATCTTCTCCGCCATAATGGCGTTGCCGGAACCCGACCCGAAGCCCACGCAAGTCAGCGTAACCATCTCGTTGGGCCGCGCTGACGGCTGGCTGACGTTGAGCACAGCGGATTGGATGGTAACCTTGGCGTCCTCGGACTTGTCGCCCCACATGGCATCAATCCGCACGGTGCCTTCCAACGCTACGCCGTTGATATGCGGCGGCAGGTCAAACGTAGCCGTAGCCGAACCGTCCGAGCTGATGCTGGTGGACGACACGCTGACCAGCGACACCGCGCCAACGTTGTCGTCCCCAGTTCCGCTCTTCATCACAGTCTGCCCGGCGAGTTTCAACTCCATGAACCCGGCGCCCTGCGTAGGAAAGTCCTGCGCGAATACGGTTATCGTATCGCCCACCTGAGCCTCGGCAGGCGACACCCGGACGGACGGCAGCAGCTCAAAATCCTCATAGTCCGCGCCCGACGAACGGCCCTCGCCATCCGCCACGCAGATGAGGTTGTCGTTGCCCGGCTTGAACGTCGGCACGGTAACCGTAACGGGAATGGCAACCCGGTCATCGCTGCCCACGGTAGCGCTGGCCACCCGTTCGCCCTTGCCGATGATGCCCACATCGCACAGATGCCGGGCGAACACCTTGTCGCTGGCCGCCTTGTCCTTGTCGGCCACGGTATAGGTCATCGCCGCAGTGTCCAGCGTGTAGTGGAAGCAGAACTCCTGACCTGCCCCCGGCCCCATAGCCGCTTTCATGCCAGCGCAGTTCAGCGTCTCCCACCACTGCGCCACGGCGAACCGCGCGGCCATCCGCTGGTTCACATAGGCCGCTGCCGAAACCCCGTTGTTGAACCCGCTGCCCGACACCGTAACCTCATCACCACGCTCACCATCCACGTCTGACAGGGAGATTTTGGCCAGCGTCGTCAGGTACACGCCTTTCCGGGCTGGCAGATTGCCAGCAAGGCTGGCGGCGCTGCGTTCCATGCCATTGGCATCCTTAAGCCGCGGTATCCTCCCTCCGACCAGCCCTATCGTGCCGGGGGCATCATCGTTAAAGCCCAGCAAAGTGTAGGCTACCGTGTGCTGCCCCGCTTCGGACGGGTTTCTGATGCCCGAACTGTTCAGGATGACCATGGTCACATCCTGCCCATGAAAAACCCCGTTAGGGCCGTCGCAGTCGTCCGAATCTCCCGTGCACATATCAGGAATGCGTACCCGAATGCTGATGTCGTCCTTATCGGCGTCAAAGTAGTCGTCGGTCTCAATCTCCGGCGGCTCCGTGACGAACACCGGCGCGCCGTTGCCCGTTGAGGTGTAACGGGGCGAGTTGGCCACGAAATAGACCGAACCGGCCGGAATGGACTCCGGCACTTGGAAGTCATCTTCCAAAAACAGCACCACGCTGGCCCCCACCGGCAAGCTACCCTCTAGGCTAATCAGCTTCACCGTCAGTTTGGGCGCCGCCCCTGATGTGGTGCTGTCCGACTCAATGGTAGCGTCCTCGTTGTCCTCGGGTCCGAGTTCCACCTTCTGTTCCAAATCGGCGTCGAGCCGGACTTCAACCATTTCCTCAGCGCCGGTTCCGACAGCGTTGTTCGCCGCTACCTTAAACCTCACCCACAAATCATCGGCAGCATGGTTAGAGTTGAGAGTAGCTCTGACATCTGTGATATCGCCTCCCCTGCTGGCGGCGTCCGGGTTCTGCCATGTGTTGCTTGAAACGGTAGTGATCTTGGTAGGATTGGCGGCGATGGTATTCCCCGTTCCGCCTTTGAACGTCTCAAATTTGTAGCTGGTAACAGGGCTCCCGCCATCGTCCGCCGGCGGATCCCAGCTGACGTTGAGTATGGCAAAGGGGGCGTTGGCACCGTACGAGCTGGAGCTCCCGTAATACCTCTGCTCCGCCTTCAAATTACGTACTTTACCAGGCACAGCCGCCGCCGGCGTTGCATCACCCGAAGCCGCGCTCCATTCCCCGGTTCCCGGGCCACAGGTTACCCGAACCCGCACATTGTACGCAGCGCCGTTCTCCAACCCGGTAATCAGCGCCGCCCCGGAAAGGTCCCGCGTGTTCAGCGTAATCGTCCCGGTAAAGGCCGTCCAGGCTCCCGAACTACCCTTACGGTACTCCAGGTCGAACCCGGTATATTCCGGGCTGCCCAGCGCGGTTGCGTCGGCGTTGCTGGCCGGAGCGGCGATATCCACCGCCATCGCCATATTGCGCGCCGTCACCGTAGGCGCCGCCGGCGCAGTGGTCGGAGCAGTAATAAAGCCCGCTCCACTATCCGCACACCGATTGGCCTGAGCGTCGGCAACGCCCGCACTGGGCAAAGCCAATACGCCATAGAGCGCCAGCGCGCCGACGACAGCCAAAGCCGCCACCAGCGACGCTGACCAAGTCAGTTTTCTCATTTTGCTTCGCATTTGACAGAATCTCCTCACTGAGATTGAGGTTGCCCTTCAAGGGTTGTCAGTTGAATTACCTCCGACGCTATTCACTCCCGCGCCAGCAAAGCCGGCGTCTAGGCGGAACGGCGGAGGGCTTACGGGACGGAAACGCAACAAGCCGGCATCGGCTCAAAGCGAGCCGGCCGGCGCCGGGTTCCGTCAGCTATACAGATACTTCAACGCGCGCCTCCTTCCTTGTCTGTGGCGCGCGCTGTCTGTGGCGCGCGCTGTCTGTGGCGCGCGCTGTCTGTGGCGCGCGCTGTCTGTGGCGCGCGCTGTCTGTCTAGATTATAACATACTTGGCAATGCCGGTGTACTGCCGCAACCGCCCGCTTCCGCCCAATTTTCGCAGAGTTTGGAGTGCAAGAGCGCGATAAAAGGTTGGGCGGGCGGTACCAAAAGGGAACTGCGAAACGGATTATTTTGGCGCGGGCCTGACGCTAGTCAAACGGCGGCAGTGTTCCAGCGCCACTGTCGCCTTGCGCCGGCGCAGCCCCCGGCTTATACTGCCGCATCATTCTCGACTTGCCGGCGCGCCTTGTGGCGTGTTGCAAAGCGTTATCTGCATCAGCGCAGCAGGGCCTGGAGCGTCTATCTCGTGTTGCGTCGATGCGTCGGTGGAACAGCCCCTATTGCCAGACACGGGTACATCAGCCTCAGCGATTGCTACTTCCGCGCCGGCCGAGTTGCCGGGCATTGACGGCCCGCGCATAGTCCGCCCGTCCGCCGACGAGGCGGCTGACTGATGGCAGCGCAACCTGCGCCGCGGCGCCGCCCCGGGATTTTTTACGGCTGGTGGATTGTTCTGGTCAGCCTCATCGCCGACGGCATGAAGCACGGCAGCTTCAACCGGGGCTTCACAGTGTTCTATATCCCCGTGGAGCAGGACCTGGGCTTTACCCGCACTATGATGGGCCTGGCCGAGGGCTTGGGTCGCTTGATGGGCGGCGTGCAGGGGCCGCTGATGGGCTATTGCACCGACCGCTTCGGGCCGCGCGTAATGCTGGCCTTCGGCGGGCTGATGTCCGGCGTCGGTTTCATCCTGCTGGGCTACACCGGCAGCTTCTGGTACTTCCTCGTTATTTTCGTAGGCTTTCTGTCGGTAGGTTTCCGGTCGGGATACAACAACGCCTCGGTGGCGGCGGTTAACAACTGGTTCCGGAGACGGCGCGGGTTTGCAATGTCCATCGTCAGCATGGGCAACGGCTTGGGCGGCGCCTCGGCTCCGCTGCTGGGTCTGCTCATTTTCGCCGTCGGCTGGCGCGACGCCTGCACCGTGCTGGGCTGCGGCATCATCGGGGTGGTTGTCCCGCTTTCCTGGTTCATGCGCCGCTCTCCAGAAGATATGGGCCAGCTGCCCGATGGCGACCCGCCGGACGCTCCCGCCGCAAGCGTCCAGCCCGCTGCCAGCCGCCGCCGGGCGCAGTTCGGCTCCTATGACTTCACCGCCCGGGAAGCGATGCGCACGTCATCATATTGGCTGCTGGTGCTGGCCACTGGATTCCGCAACGTGGTTCACGCCGGGGCCTCTTTTCTGATGGCGCCCATGATTGTATGGTTCCTTGAAGGCGGAGGCGCCTATGACACGGCCTTGTACACCTCCATTGCGTCAGTCCTGGCTAAAATCATAGGCAGCCGCGACAGCGCCGACGCTCTGATTGCCGCCGGTTTCGTGGGCCTCTTCTCCGTCATCAATATGCTCTTCTACCCTCTGGTCGGCTGGATTGGCGATAAGACCGACCGGCGCAAGCTCTGCGCAGTGTGTATGGTGTCGGGCGCGCTGGCTATCGGCGCGCTAATCAACCAGAGCGGATTCCTGTGGCAACTGACCATTTTCGTCATCTTGAAGGCCTTTGCCGAAAGCGCCAACCCGTTGAACTGGGCCATCATGGGCGATTTCTTCGGACGCCGTTCCTACGCTACCCTGCGCGGCTGGCAGCATCTCCCGGATCAGATTGCATCCATGTGGACTGCCATGTGGATGGGAGCGATCTACGACAGCACAGAAAGCTTCTACTGGGCGCTGCTGCCGCTGGCTGTCCTATACATCGCCGCCGCCATCGGCTACTGGTTCCTACCCCGTCCGCCGCTGCCCCGGCGACTGCGGTTGCAGCAGGAGCGCGAGGCGGCCCGGCAGGCCAGAGCCATCCGCGGCACGCCTCAGCCGGCAGGCTAGGACGTGCCGATTCGCATTGCAACCCGCGCAATCCAGTTGCTCGGCCGGTTCTCCAGGGGCCCGCGCACTAACCGAAAACCCGCCCGTCGGAACAGCGGCTCCGTGCCGAAATAAGCGTTGTCATCGCCGGTGCGTTCGTCGCCGGCCCGGGGGTACGCTTCCACCGCCGGAGCTCCGTGAGCGGCGGCATACCGCACTGCCGCGCCAATCAGAGCCACCGCAATGCCCCGACCGCGCGCGCCCTTGCGTACCGTTACGCAGGGGATAACCCATACGTCAGCCTCGTCAACCGGCGGCGTGGCCCGTGAGCGCGCAATGCGGCCCAGTTCGCTGCGCGGAGCAACGGCAACCCAACCCACGGCTTCGTCGCCCTCAAACGCCAGCAGACCCGGCGCGCGTTCCCTGCCGGCCAGCTCGGTCATCGCGACACGCTTGCGACGGCTCTGCGAACCTTCGCCCGGCAGCCCCCGTATCTCGGAGTCGCTCAATCGGGGGTACATACACCAGCACCCGGAGCCGAAGTTCCCGCGCAGCGCGGCTCCAAAGTCATCCATCAGCTCCGACGTCAGTGGGCGGAAAACCAATGCGTCAGTCATAGCCGACCTCCCTCACTGCTAAGGTATGATAGCATCGGCGCACAAGTTGGCGACCTGCCGCGTTAGCTCGATTATTGAGAATCCGCTTGACCACGACCGCATCTATCCACGACAGCTTGGCCGCGCTGCTGGCCGGCGACCTGGGTTTTCAGTTTCCGGCGCGGCAAGCTCACCCGCTGCACGCCCTGCACCCTTTCGCCGCGCGCTTCCCCCATGGCCTGGCCGGTTGCTTCATTCGGGCTTTGACACAGTCGGGCGATGTTGTTCTGGACCCGATGTGCGGTTCCGGCGTAACCCTGCTGGAGGGTTGGCTCGCCGGCCGCTCTGTCATCGGCGCTGACCTTGATCCGCTGGCCCGCCGCCAAAGCGTCGCCCGCACCACCGCTCTAGATGGCGAGGCCGTTCGCGCCGCCGGCGTCGCCGCGCTCCAGCAGGCCGCGGACCTTTGCGCAGGCGTTAGCCATCCCGTCAACCCGCTGGATTACGTCCGCGCCCAGATGGACGACGCCACGCGCCGGTTTCTGGACTACTGGTTTTTCCCCGAAACTCAGGCGGAACTGGCCGCCCTAATTCTGGCCATCCGCGCCGAGTCGGATTCCGATCTGAAGAACCTACTGGAAGTTGTCTTTTCGTCCACTATCGTCACCAAATCCGGCGGTGTTTCCCGCGCTTGGGATTTGGCCCACACGCGGCCCCACCGCATCGCCGACAAGCAGCCGCGACCGGCGTTGCGGCAGTTTGAAATTCTGCTCAATCGCGCAGCAGCAGCTTACGGCGATCTTGATGCCGCCAGCGTGGGCCGGAGCAGCGTCATCGCCGCCGACTCACGCCGCCTGCCCCTGCGCTCCGGCAGCGTGAACCTCATCGTTACCTCGCCGCCCTACGCCAACGCGCTTGACTATATGCGCGCCCATAAGTTTTCCCTGGCTTGGCTTGGCCACTCAATACCGCGTCTTTCCGGCCTGCGCGGCCAATACATCGGCGCAGAAAGGCAGGCCGTCTCCGCGTCGGCATTGCCGTCGGCGTATGCTGGCGAACTGCCCGCATCCGTTGCCTCGGTTATTGAGCTGCTGGCGGCGAAAGACGCGGCCAAATCGCGCGTCCTGCATCGTTATTTCGCGGAGATGGCCGCCGCAATTGATGAGATGGCCCGCGTGCTGCGCCCGGGCGGAGCGGCCGTTATTGTAGTGGGGCCTTCCATCATGCGCGGCACCCTGATACCTACGCATCAGAGCCTTGCCGACATCGCCGCGGCTGCCGGCCTTGACGTAGTGGCCGTTGCCCCGCGCAGCCTCGACCGCGACCGTCGCATGATGCCAGCCCGGGCCGGCAGCCGCGCCGATACTGCCAGCGGCATCGAAATGCGGCAATACACCGAATACGTCATCGGCGCGATAAAATCATAACCGTTGCCCGGACTGCTAGGCCTAAACGGCAGCCCGGCAATCCCGGAACGGCTATCTACCATATATTGTTATGCTGTGCCGGCCGTCCCCGGCGCTCGTCCTCTGCGAACCCCCTCCCGATTTCTTGCAATTTCCCGCAGCCGGCGCACTACGGCCCGACCTCACGATTGATTTTCAGTCGTTTTTTCAACTTGCGTCTGCAATTGCCGGTTTTCATAAATTATGGCGGAACTTGATATCTACACATTTGCCTAGCGACCCGGCGAACCGCCCCTTAACATAGACGCCTTACTTAAAGGGGGCTAACTGACCATGCCGGATATTTCCGACCCTTCATCGGTCTGGCAAGTCGTGTTGGGGCGACTGCAACTTGAAGTGCCCAAGGAACATTTCAACACGTTCCTGCAACCCTGCGTAGGCCACGGGTGGCAGGATGGCGACCTGGTGGTGGCCGTCCCCAGCTCTTTCGCCGTTTCGTGGCTGGAGCTGCCTTTGCACCTGGCCATGGCCCGGGAAGCCTTGACCCAAGCGCTGGGACGGGAAGCGGCGGTGCGTTACCTGACTATGCCGTCGGCGGTTTCGGAAGCCGCCGGGACTGAGGGTAACAATCCCGCCAAGGTCGAACCCGTCGGCGTCCATGCCATCAGCGCAGCACCGTCCCAGCAGATCCGAACGCCTATACCTGACGGCTACGATCTCGGACGGCGCAGCACAACCGACAGCGGCTACGACTGGCGGGCTGTCAACGCCGCTACCTGCAATTCACGCCACACATTTGACAATTTTGTGGTGGGCCAAAGCAACCAGTTGGCATATTACGCCGCCAATGCCATCGCCGACAGCAGGCGGGATGCTTCGGACAATGCCGCGTCCCATGGCTGTAGTCCTCTGTTCATCTATTCCGGATCCGGCCTGGGCAAGACCCACTTGCTCCACGCCATTGGCAACCGGGCGTTGCAGCAGGACCGTTCCGTTCTGTACGTTACCTCCGAGCAGTTCACCAACGAGTTCGTATCCGCCATCCACCGCCGCGCAATGCGCGAGTTCCGCGACCGCTACCGCGGCCTCGACCTGCTGCTGATGGACGACGTGCAGTTTCTGGTCGGGAAGGAGCAGACGCAGGAAAACCTCTTCCACACGTTCAACGACCTGCACCAGGCTGGCGCCCAAGTTGTACTTACCAGCGACCGCCCTCCTCACACACTCGCTCCTCTGGAAGAACGCCTCCGTTCACGGTTTCAGTGGGGCTTGCTCGCAGACATTCAACCGCCCTCGCCGGAGATGCGCCTGGCTATTCTGCACGCCTGGGCCGCTGCCGGCGCCGCGGAACCGCCTGGCGAGGTTTTGGAGTTGATTGCCCAGCGCGTCAGCGGCAACGTGCGCCGATTGCAGGGAGCGTTTAACCGCATCATGGCAATGTCGCAACTGATGAACGTCCCTTTGACCATTGCATCCGTCACCGAGCAGCTGGACGCCGTTGCTGGCCCTGACCCTCGGGCTGACCTGACGCCGGAGCAGACCCTACGCGCCGTGGCCCAGCGCTTCCGCATCACCGAAGAGCAAATCCTGGGACGCAGCCGCACTGCCGCCGTGGCTCAGGCGCGGCAGATTGCAATGTACCTGCTGACCACCGAGTTGGGCTTGAGCCCTACCAATGCCGGCAGGTTCCTGGCCGGGCGGAACCACAGCACCGTCATTCACGGCACGGAGAAAATACGCGCTGCCATCGCCATTGACGAGCGCTTGCGCCAGTCTGTCAACGCCATCAAAGCCTCGCTTCTGGGCGAGCCGTAAGGGGAGGCTCTCGTCGCCCGCATTTACCGGCCCTGTTATAGTAGCCGCAATCAGTTAGTCTCCTTGCGACGATACCGGAGACCAGCATGACTTTAACCAGTACGCCCACCATCCACACCTTCGTCGGTACCGGCGTGGCCGGCTATACCGGCGACGGCGGCCCCGCCGGCCAGTCCACTCTGCGCGAACCCTTTATGTGCGCCTTTGACCCCGCCGGCAACCTCTTCTTTTGCGAGGCCCGCAATCATGTGGTGCGCCGCGTTGACGCTGCCAGCGCCACTATAACCACCGTTGCCGGCGTCGGCGAACCGGGCTACTCCGGCGATGGCGGCCCCGCAGCCGCTGCAACCCTCAACGAACCTTACTCGCTGGCGGTGGACGCCAACGGTGATATTTACATCGTTGACCGGCTCAATTCTGCCGTCCGCCGTGTAGATGGAGCAACCGGGGTAATCTCCACCGTCGCTGGCGTCGGCGAACCGGGCTACTCCGGCGATGGCGGCCCTGGCCATCATGCCCAAATGCGTGAACCCAACGATTGCTTCCTGGATGGAAAAGGCGGCCTGCTCATCGCCGACATCCAGGACCAGCGCGTCCGCCGTCTTGACCTCGCCAGCGGGATTATCAACACATTCGCCGGCAACGGAGAGAAGGCCAGGGCCGGCGACGGTATGCCTGCTAGCCAAGCCAGCATCCTAGGGGCCCGCGCCGTCTGCATGGATAGTCGGGGCAATACCTACATCGCTGAGCGCGAGGGCAACGGAGTGCGCATGGTCACTGCCGGCGGCATCATGGCCACCGTGGCCGGCGCCGATGCCCAACGTGGCTATTCCGGCGACGGGGGCCCGGCTCTGGCCGCCGCCTGGGGCGCCCCCAAAGCCCTCCGCTGCGACGCCAACGACAACATCATCGTGGTGGACACCGAGAACCACGCCATACGCCGCATTAATGCCGACACGGGCATCGTATCCACCATCGCCGGCGGACAGCTGGGCGGCCATGGCGACGGGGGCCCGGCCACCGATGCCGGCTTGAACCGTCCCCACGGCTGCGGCATCGCCGCCAACGGCGCAATCTACGTGGCTGACAGCAACAACCACCGCGTCCGCGTCGTTGCCTGAATCAATATCATGGATTGAAACCCGTCCCGACCGTTTCCGCGGCGGCTGGCTGCCCCAACCTTCGTTGCGGATGTGATGATGAACGGCAATATCCGTCGCTTCCCGTACAGCAGAGGAAGCCGGCTCTTGCTGGTCCGGTAGGCGCAAGGGCAGCCGCGATTACTCCGGTATTCAGGGAGGCTCGCCCCCCTCACTTTTGAGAGGAAGAGGGGAACCACACGCGGGCCCTGCGATAAACCAGGGAACGGGGCAACGGCTCTGCTAGGCGGCTTCCTGAATTGCGGCCCTGAAGTCAGGGTTCAGCATATAGGTGTTGATGTCGCGGTGGAACTCAACGGGACGAGGCAGGCTGATGTTGCCGTTTTCCCGCTGCACCCGGCGCAAGGCGTGGCCGATGCTCACTTGGGTGGTGCGGATGGTATCTACGGCGATGCCCAACTGTGCCGTCAGGGACTCGCGGGTTACGCCGTCCACTCCGGAAGCGGCCAGCACGGCTACCAAGCGGCGGGCGGCGTCGGTCATATTGCTGACCAGTTCGTTGCACAGATGTCGATCCCACTGGGCGGGAGTAGGCGGCGGCTCCAGCGCTGGCTGGCGTTGGCGCTGCCGGCGCGCGGTTCCCACTGAGCCGTTCTCCCATGCCCGTTGATAGCGGGACGGCATCTGCGCCGGCATACCGGAAGAAGGGGCAGCGGGAGATTCCGGCTGCGGCGCGACCGGTTCAACCTGCCGGGGTGAGGGAACGGTGGGGACTGACGGCGGAGGGGTCTGTACTCCGGCGATGCGCCGCAGGGCGGCTATAGACCCCTCCGGGTCTCCCTCAATGCTGATGGTTACTGAAATTGACGGCATTTTAAGCTCCACTTATTGCGGCGGCGGCAAATCTACTTGTAATAGTATCACGTTTTGTTGCTATACTAACCCCCGTCAGTAAATTCCCGAACAGGAAAAACTATGGCAGCCTATGTTCTGGCCGTGGATGTCGGCGGCACTTTTACCGACATCGTCCTCTGTGACCTGGAATCTAACGCGCAGAGCGTCCACAAAACGCCTTCCACTCCCGAGGACCCGTCGGTGGGGTTCATGGCCGGCCTGGCGGAGATTCTGGACGCTAATAACGTCGCGCCGGACGAGCTGGCGCATATCCTGCACGGGACCACCATCGCCACGAACTCAGTGCTGGAAAACAAGGGCGCGCCGGTGGGTCTGCTGGTTACCACCGGCTATAAGTACGTTTTGGAGATTGCCCGCCATGGGACGCCGCGCCTGGCCAATCCCAACACCTGGGTCAAGCCGGAACGGCCAGTGCGTCCGCGGGACTGCTTGGAGGTTCGTGAGCGCACTGCTTACAATGGTGAAATTCTGCAATCCCTGGACGAGTCCGATGTGCGGCGATCGGCGCGGCGTTTCGCCCGCGCCGGGGTGGCCACCATCGCGGTGGCGTTTCTGCACTCCTACGCCAATCCGTCGCACGAACGGCGAGCCCGGGCGATTCTGACGGAGGAGCTTCCGGGCGTTCCGGTATCCCTGTCTTCCGAAGTGCTGCCGGTGTATCGGGAATACGAGCGGGCTATCACCACCGTGCTCAATGCTTACGTAACGCCTCGCGTCAGCCGCTACATTGACAACCTTAAGCGGTCGCTGGAATCTCTTGGAACCGGCGCGGCCTTTTCAATTATGAAGTCTAACGGCGGCATAATCGGCGCGGACACCGCGGTGCGTCAGCCGGTCTATACGGCTCTTTCCGGCCCGGCGGCCGGCGTGATGGCGGCCAGACAGATTGCCGAGGCGACTGGGATCGAAAACTGCATTTCATTTGACATGGGCGGAACCAGCACCGATGTCTCTCTGCTGCGGAACCGGGAGCCCGGTTTGACACTGAACGGACGGCTGGGGGACTGGCCGATACAGCTGCCGATGCTGGACATTGCCACCATTGGCTGCGGCGGGGGCAGCATCGCGGCAGTGTCGCCCTACGGCAGCTTGACCGTTGGCCCGGACAGCGCCGGCGCCGACCCGGGGCCAGCTTGCTACGGCAAAGGCGCTACCCGCCCCACCGTAACCGATGCTAACTTGGCGCTGGGCCGGGTCAACAGCCAAATTGCCGGAGGACGACTGACTTTGGATAGCGCCGCCGCCGATCGCGCCCTCGCCGATGCGATAGCCGGGCCGCTGGGGATGGACGTTCCAGCCGCCGCCAACGGCATCCTGAAAATCGCCAATAATGCCATGGTGGGGGCAATTCGCAACGTGAGCGTGGAGCGCGGCCACGACCCGCGTGATTTTGCTCTGACGGCCTATGGCGGCGCTGGGCCGATGCACGCTATTGATGTGGCCAAGCTGCTAGGGATTGAGACGGTGATTGTTCCGTCGCATCCCGGCATCACCTCGGCTTATGGGCTGCTGGCCGCCGAGTTCAAGAATGACTACGCGCGCACTTTTCCACAGCAGGGCGGCGACTATGACCTGGAGGGGATGGCCGCCGTTTTTGCCGAGCTGGAAAGAGAGGGACGCGGCTGGTTGCACGGCGAGGGGGTGTCCGCCTCAAGCCACAGCCTAGCCCGTTCGGCAGACCTGCGCTACGCGCACCAGGGTTCGGAGCTGACAGTTAATTACCCCCAGGGTCAGGTCAATGCGGCAGGGTTGCAGGGAATGCTGCAGGAGTTCCATCAGCGGCACGAACAGCTATACGGCTTTTCGTTGGAGCAGTCCGTGGAAATAGTAACGCTGCGCGTAACTGCCGCCGGGCAAGTTGGGCAGGCTAAAATGCAGGGGACGGTTCGGCAAACTGCGCAGGAGCGGGTGGAAGCAGACTTCCGCCCAGTCTATTTCGACGAAACGGCGGGCTTTGTCGAGTGCCCGATTTACCGACGGGAGAGCCTGCCGGCGGCGACCGAGATCTACGGGCCGGCCATCCTGGAGGGGATGGACTCGACCGTCGTTATCAACCCCGGCTGGGAGGCCCGAATTGACGGGTACGGCAACTGCATACTGCGTTGCGAAGGCAAAGGTAAAGGTGATTAGATATGGCGCTGCCCGAAACTACGTCCGGTTCCCACTTTATTGACCCCGTTACCCGTCAGCTGGTTCGCGGCGGCCTGCGGGCGGCGCGGCTGGAGTGCGAGCTGATAATCGAGCGCACGGCGATGTCGGCGTTTATTCGGGAGAAGAAGGACTACACGGTGAGCTTTCTTGACCGGAGCGGGCGGGAAATCTACGGGGACACCATGGGCAGCGACATACTGGGCTGCGTGTGGGAGTATTACCCCGTGGCGGCCATGCAGCCCGGCGATTTGTACTGGTACAACGACCCCTACCTATCGCAGGGCAGCATTACCCATACGCCCGACATGGTGTTCATCGTCCCGGTGTTTTATGAGGGGGAGGTGGTTGCGTACTGCCACTCTTTCGCGCACTTCTGGGACTTGGGTGGTTCGCGTCCCGGGAGCATCGGGCCGGCGAATACGGAGATATTCCATGACGGCACACTGGTGCCGCCGATAAAGATAATTGACGCCGGGCGGCTGAACGAGGAAGCCTATCGCATCATACTGCGCAACTCTCGATATCCGGACCTGCTGGAAGGGGACTCGCGAGCGCTGATGTCGGCGGCGAGCCGAGCGCAGGAGCGACTGCTGGAGATGTTTGACCGCTTCGGCAAGGACACGATGCTGGCTGCGATTGCGGAAGACCAGGCCGATACGGCCCGCCTGGTGCGCGATAAAACGCGGGAGATGATTCCGGAGGGGGAGTATGCCGTTCGGGACTATATGGACCACGCCGGCGTGGGCGACGGGTGGCATTCCTTCCATTTGAGGCTGAGCCGTAAGGGGGACGAGGCGCTACTGGACGCGACCGCCAGCGACGACCAGGCCCATGGCTCCATCAACTTCATCGCCAGCGACGGCGCGTTGAAAGCCTATTTCGGGCAGTACTTTCACCAGTTTGACGCTTCGCTGCTGCCGAATCACGGGCTGCTGGCCGGGATTGACAGCGTGAAACTGCGCAGGGGCAGCATTTTGAGGCCGGAATGGCCGGCGGCGTTGGGATGCCGCGCGCATACTTTCACCAAGCTGAAGAGCGCCGTCCGCGCGGTGGTGGCTCAAGCTACCGGCGGCAACGTGATGGCCGGAGCCGCGGTGTACGTTATCGCCTATTGGCGGATGAAGGACGGGGGTAGCGGGAACTGGCTGCTCTGCACCGACGGCATTGCGGTAGGGCACGGGGCGCGGCCGTTTGGCGACGGGCTGGACGCGATTTATCAGCGGCACAACGAAAATTACCCTGGGGAGTTTATGGAGATGCAGTATCCGCTGCGGCTAGAACGGTATGCCATTGCCACGGATTCGGGCGGGCCGGGCCAATATCGCGGAGGCTGCGGGGTGATCCGCGACGTGCGGCTGCTGGCCGAGGAGGGGACTTTTGGCCTGCGGGTGGAGAACAATCTGTTCCCGGCGTGGGGCGTAGCCGGCGGAATGGGCGGCGGACTATCACGCGTGATATTGAATCCCGACACGCCGGACGAGCGGGAAATTCGGGCGTTCTCGGACGATAATCGGTGGCGGCGTGGCGACCTGGTTCGCATCTACACCGCCGGCGGCGGTGGTTGGGGCGACCCGCTGGAACGGGATGCCACGATGGTGTTGGACGACGTGCTGGACGGCTTCGTGTCGACGGAGGCTGCCCGGGACAGTTACGGGGTGGTTTTTAGCGCCGGCTCCGATGCCCTGAGAATAGACGGAGAGGGTACGGAGGAACAGCGCCGACGCATCAGGGCAACCCGGGGGGAGACCGGAATGTTCCATCGCTTCAACTACTTCCAGACTGCCGATGAGGAGATGGAGTGGATCGAGCGGAATATGCCGCGCGGCGGCGGGTGACGGGTGATGGGGGTGTCGCGTTATTCATCCCCGTAATGCCGACGGTTGCGGTTTATGAATCCCCCGCTGCCGGGGATGGCGTGTTTGCTCCTGGCGCCGTCTCCGGCAGGGCGGGTATCTGGGGGCGCTTGGCTAGGAGGAAGCAGACGCCGCCGGCGTAGTTGAAGGCAGCCAGCACCAGGAATGCGACGGTGTAGGAACCCTGCCAGTCGTACATATAGCCGGCGAAGGGGCTGGAAATGAGGAGCAGGGCGTTCATGGGTATGGTGCTGATGCCGAGGATTTTGCCGAAGTTGCCGCGTCCGAAGTACTCGCCGCGGATGGAAGTGGTGAGCGGGTTGCGTCCGCCGAAGCCGATGCCGAAGATGACGGCGAAAGCGTAGAACATCCACAGCTCTGCGCTGAAGGTGAGCAGCACCACCGCGCTGGCCTGTATGGTGGTGAAGACGAACAGCCCGATGCGCTTGGGGAAACGGTCGCCTGCGTAGCCGCCCAGGGGCTGGGAGAACATTGACACCAGGGTGTAGAGGATTACTATGGTGCCGGCGTATTCCTCGAAGCCGGCGTCTTTGAGCAGCAATCCGAGGTGGGTGAAGATGGCGAGGATAATCATGCTGGTCATGCCGTGGCCGACGGCGATGAGCCAGAAGGCGGGGGTGCGGATGGCCTGCTGAGCGGTCAGTCCTTGGGGTGGGGGCGCCGCGCCGCGCCGTCCGGTTCGGGCGGTCGGGGCGCTTTCGCCGTCGGGCTGCAAGCCGATGTCTTCGGGACGGTTACGGATGATGAACGATAAAGGCAGGGCGGCGGCGAAGATGACTACCGCGAGAATAAGCGCCACGTTTTCCCAGCCGATGGCGCGGCCAATGTTCAGGGTAACGTCGGTGAAAGGCACGCCGACGCTGCCGTTGATGCCCAGGTCAATCAGCGGGATGACCAGGAGCGCGCCGCCGCGGCTCATAAAGTTGGCCCAGCCCATGGCCGAGGCCATGCGACGGGAGAACCAGTTGTTGATGGTGGTCATCATGGGCACCCAGCTGCCCATGCCCTGTCCCAGGGCCATTACCAGATAGGCCGCGTAGAACATATACAGCGGCGACACCGGCCAGAACCCGGCGTCAACCTGCCAGAAAATCAGGAAGCCGAAACCGAGGATGACGAAGCCGATGAGCACCATCTTGCGCCCGCCCAGTCGGTCCGTCAGGTAACCCTCAATGACGCCCATCAGGCCGCCCTCGATGCGGGTGAGGGTGAGGGCCAGCGACAGTTGACCGCGGGGCCAGCCGAAGTGGTTTTCCATCGCCACCGCCCACAGGGTCATCGCGTGGAACAGCGGCACTGTGGCAATCGTCATCACAAATCCGGTGGCGAAGACGATATACCAGCCGTAGTAGATATTGGGTTTGCGAAATCGCACAATGACGGACATTCTACGCCTTTCGCCAGTATGGGGACAAGGGATAATATGCGATTACGAATATCATGATAGGCTTTGGCGACGTTTGCTTGGTGGACGTCCTTGCGCTCCTGAGTTCCCAGTGGAGGTGGGATAATTAAGATTGCGCCTAAATCGGCTAATCGATAAACGAGTAAGGGCAGGTCTTCGGGCCTGCCCTTACTCTTTCAGCGATTGGCGGGTTGATGCGGCGGTTGCGGTTCCCCGCGCGCGGCTACCAGACCAGCAGGTTCCAGCAGTTGCCGCCGGGGCTGCACGTCAGGCTGCGGCTCTGGCCGTTCAGGGCGGTGTCGGCGACGTCTTCACTTACCAGCACCCAGTAGGCTTCGCCGGCTACCAGCTCCTCCAGCGTGTTGAGGTCGGCGAACTCCGGACGGGCGTCGTAGAACAGCCATTCCTTGCTGATGCTGTCAAAGTAGAACACCGCCAGCGCTTTGTCCCCCAGCGGAGCCAGGGCTTCGGCTATCGGCGTTCCGGTTCCTACCGGGCCTTCCGGCAGGACTTCCACGCTGCCGATGGCTACCGTGTCGTCAACCTCCAGCTCTACGCTGTACACGCCGGGATCCAGGCCGGGGCAGGCTACTGCCACCGCAACTACCCCGTCGCCGTCGGTGCTGGGCGTCGGGCTCGGCATTACATCCCGGCGGCCGATAGCTACCCGCTCGACCCGCGCGTGCACCGGCATATTGTTCACCGAGAGCGTGATGTCGCCGCCGGGCTGACACTCGCCGGGCGCTACGCTGATTACGGAGGCCGGTATCGTGATGTCGGCCAGCTTCACCAGGTCTTCATACTTGGCCTCCACCCGGCTGGTGGAGGGGATGGGTACGCTGCCGCTGACCCGGTGCTCGATGAACCAGCGGCCCGAACCGTCGGCGTACACGCTGTACTGCCGCGCCCGGTCGCCGTCGGTCACCGTAACGGTGATGGCCTCAATGGAGCTTTCCGCGTTGTCCACCGGCCAGTTCTCCCCGGAGATGGTTACCGTGTCCCGAGGCCCGGCTACCGCCGGCAGCAACTTGACCGTCGGCTCCGGGATGGTGATGGCGACTTCGCCCTCAAACCCCTGCTTGTCCTTGACCCTGATGATGTGCCGACCGGAGGTCAGCGTTGGGTTGGAGGCGGCGCTGGCGGCGGGCCATACTGCCACGGCGCAGACGAACTGCCCGCCGCTGGACACTTCAACCTCGCCGTCGCCGTCCAGACAGTCATCGTACACGAGCATTGGCGCGCCGGAGATGGTGATGTTCTCGGGCATGATGCCGCTGCCGGTTCCGGTGGCGAAGCCCGTTCCCGTGATGGTGAGCCGGTCGTTGGGCAGCGGTTCCGCGTGGGCGACGTTCACGATGGCCGGCAGGATGGTTACCTTGGCGTCTTCCGACTTGCTGCCCCACTTGGCGTCAACGCGCTTGGTTCCCTTCTGCGGCGGCAGCTTGAACGTCACCGTTGCCGAACCGTCGGAGCTGATGCTGGTGGAGCGGATGCCGTCCCTGATGACCACGCCGCCCACTTTCAGCTCGGTGAAGGCTGCCCCGGTGGTGGGGAAGTCCTGGGCGAACACGGTTACTTCGTCGCCGGCCTGGCCCTCGTCGGGCGATATGCTGATGGATGGCGTCAGCTCGAAGTCCTCAACGTCCTCGCCGGAGGTGCGGCCTTCGCCGTCCTCCACGCAGATCAGGTTGTTGTTGCCGGGTTGGAACGTCGGGACGCTGACCTCAAAGGAGATGGCTACGCGGTCGTCGCTGGCGACGGTGGCGCTGCCGGCTTCGGTTCCGGTGGGGATGATGCCCCGTTCGCAGAGGTGGCGGGCGAACACCTTGTCGCTGGCCGCCTTGTCCTTGCTGGCCACCGTGTAGGTCATCTCAGTTTCGTCCAGCGTGTAGTGGAAGCAGAACTCGTTGCCGGCGCCGGAGCCCATGGCTGCTTTCATCTTGTCGCAGTCCAGGGTTTCCCACCACTGGGCTACGGCGTAGCGGGCGGCTTTGCGCTGCGCCACGTAGGCGGCGGCGGTGGTGCCGTTGTTGAAGCCGCTGCCGTTCACCGTCAGCTCTTCCCCACGCTCGCCGTCCGTATCCGACAGGGAGATTTTAGCCTCCGTGCTGACGTACACGCCTTGACGCTTCTGGATGGTGCGATTGCCGTCAGCGGTTTTGGCGCTGCGCTCCATGCCGTTGGCCATGAGGCGTTCGATGCGGCTCGGCAGCGTGTCGTCAAAGCCCAGCACATCAAAGGCGACGGTGTGCGTTCCCGCTTCCGAGGGGTTTTTGATGCCGGAGCTGTCCAGGATGACCATGGTCAGGTCTTGGCCTCGGTTTACCCCGTTGGAGCCTTCGCATTCGTCCGAATCGCCGGTACACATATCGGGGATGCGGATGGTAATGCTCACGTCGTCCTTGTCGTCGTCAAAGTAGGCGTCGGTGTCAATCTCCGGGGCTTCGGTGGCGTACGCCGGGGCGCCGTTGCCGGTGGCCACGGTGGTCGGGGAGTTGGCGACGAAGTAGATTGAACCGGCCGGAATGGCGTCGGGAACCTGGAAATCGTCTTCCAGGAACAGCGCGACGCGGGAGCCTACCGACAAAGGAGCGTCCAGGTTGTTCAGCTTCACCGTGAGCTTGGGCGCGCCGCCCGACGTACTGCTGTCTGACGCTATCGTCCCCGTGAACCATGCGGAGGGTAAGTCCCGCGCTACATCCGTCTTAAGCTGGATTTGAACCTTGGCGATTTCGCCGGCGCCTTGCGCGTTGGCTGCGCCTATCCGGTACTCCAGCCACTGGTTGTCTCGGCCTAATACAATAGTACCGCCAGGCCGGCCGGTGTGATGGGTCAGGTCGGTCATATCGGCTTCCCTGGGGTTCTTCCAGACCCCGCTGGCTGAGCCGAATTTGCGGCTGAAAATCGAGGTCAGGGCGCCGATGGAATTGCCGTTGCCGCCGCGCAAAATGTCCAGGTCGTAGCCGGTGATGGGGCTGCCGCCGTCATCCGTCGGCGGATCCCAGGTCACGTAGATGACCGCCGCTGGAACGGTATGGGTTGCGCCGGCTTCGTCTGCCGTCAGCCACCCGATTTGCTTGGCGGCCAGGTTTCGGATGGGGCCCGGCGTGGTGGCCATGGGCGTGGCCGCCGAGGCGGCGCTCCAGGGGCCGTAGCCGTCGCCGTGGGTTACCCTGACCCGCACGTGGTACTCCACCCCGTTATCCAGGCCCGTAATCAGGGCGGCGCCGGAGAGGTTGCGGCGGTTCAGCGTCACCGGGCCGGCGAAGCGCTTCCACGCCCCGGCGCTGCCTCTCCGATATTCTAGGTCAAACCCGGTGTATTCCGGGCTGCCCAGCTTGGCGGCCCCGGCGTTGGCAGCCGGCGCGGCGATGTTGGCCGCTATGGCCCGGTTGCGCGCCGTCAGCGCCGGCGCGTCCGGCGCAGTGGAGGGCGCCGTGATGAACCCGTCGGCCCCGGCGAACCCGCTTCCCTCAGACGGCGCCCCTCCGCCTACAACCGGCGTTTGGGTCGGCGTGCTGGTCGGCGGCGTCGGCGAACCGGCTACCGCCGGCGTGTTGGTGGGCGTGGGCGTATGGGTGTTGGTCGGCGTTGGAGTGTGGGTGTTGGTGGGCGTCGGCGTATGAGTGTGGGTGGGAGTATGGGTGTGGGTTGGCGGCACCGGTGTGTCGGTGTCGGCGGGCACCGGCGTGTCGGTGGGCGGGTCGGCGCTCACTGTGACGGTGGTGGATGTGCTGCCTTCCAAGTTGCCCGCTGCGCTAGCGCCGCCGGGCCCGTGCCAGCTCCAGGTGACCGTGTGGGTCCCTGCGCCGAGATTGGCGCAGGGGCTCATGTTGACGTTCCGGCCGGTAGCGATGCCGGAGATGCTGGTGGATAGAAAAACGCCGGTGTTTCCGTCGCTCAGCTCTGTCTTGGCGGCAACCGCCGTCATGCCCTGCCGGGTCTCCAGGTAAGTTGTGCCGCTGTGCTTGACGGAAAGGAGGTTGAAACAGACCTGCACTGTGCTGCTGCCCGGGGGCAAAGTCACAGATTTGTCCGGGCCTGATGTCAGCAGCGGGGCCGCCTCCACATTTACCGTTATGCTGTAATCATTGTTTGCGCTTGTTTTGCCGGTGAGGGTGTGCGAGCCGACCGTCAATGTTTCGGTTCTGGCCGGGTTGACGCCCTGCGTCAGGCGCAAACTGACACTGCCCCAGAAGCCGGGCGGCACGGTGACGGTTGCCTCGTCAGCCGCATCTCGGACGGCCTGGAAACCGGCAACAAGGCTTCTTACCATAACTGCGGAGCCGGTATTTGCCCCAACGAGAATTTCGGCATGAGGTTCTGAAACCACATGCACGGTCAGGCTGACGCCTTGGTCAAAATTAGGACTGGAAACAGCGTGTGTTCCGAGCATCAGGTGTCTTATTTGTACCTGTTGAGTAATCCCATCAATGTAAAATCGCAGCCCGACAGATGGCCGGTTATTCGGGATGGTGACAGTTACCACTGACCCCGAATATCTCACCAGATAGCCAGACGGTACACCACTGCTAGAATAAGCGATACCGGTTGGATGGACCCAAATGTTGGGTACACTGGCCTGAGACTGGGCATACGTGGGAGCCGGCTGGGACAATGGGAAGATGGCTGACGGGCCCTGCACCAGCAGAGCCAGGAATGCAATTCGCGCCAGGCCAATCAGATTGCGTTTGCGACGACGCTCTGCAGGATGCCCATCAGCCTGAACGTCTAGGGGGGTATGGAGTCGGGTGAGAAGACATTCTTATCTGCCATATTGTACCTCGATGATAGGCTGCGGGGCTGAGTTGGGGTTGGTTTTGGTCAAGGATGCCGCAGCAGCATGGGCTGAAGGTCACCACCGCCTCGCCGGCGGCAGCCGACCGGTATCAGGAAGGGCTGGACCTGGTATTGTCGCAGAAATACGGGCCGGAGGAGAAGCTGCGGGCCAATTAGCGGACAGCAACTTACATAGCGGGGTGTAGGAGCACGGTCACTCCTTGCATTTCCGCTAGGTCGATCTGGTGTGGCGCAACGTTTTCAGTGACGATTGCCGGTATGACTGTGGCGTTTTCCAACGCAGTGCGCAGTGTCCTAGGGCGTGTTGACAAATTGAGTAGGGAACCCGGAAAGCGGTGCTCTTGATGCTGATAGCGGCTGCTCCCAATGTACTTCGGGAATAGTGCCTTTACAAGCGCTTTGTGCATCCGGCATAGCCGTTGTGAATGTAGGATTCCTTCGGGGCGGTCCGTGTTGCTGGGTCGATTAGTCGAGGAGTTTTCGGCGTTGAGAGTATAAGTGTCTGCATCGTTGCTGGACATGATGCCCAGGTTCGGAAAATGCTATTGGAGTAAAACGGAGGAACACCGTCGGGACCTATTGGCCGCTCGACGGTTGGTTTTCCTGACCAGGGTATATTCCCTGCCTTGTGAGAGGCCGTCATGTTGGGATGCTGGTTGCGCCGTTTGGAATTTTCAAGGCTTTATGAGCTTCGGCATCTCCTGATACAGACGCTGGGCAAGTACCTGGAGGTGCTTTGTTTCACACTCCCATACTGTGATGATATGCCAACCCAAGAGACGTAGTTCGTTGTACTGCCTCTGATCACGGCTGACGTTTTCCTGGAACTTGGATTCCCAGAATTTCTGATTGCTCTGGGGTGTATAAGCCAACCTGCAGCCAGGGTGGCGGTGCCAGTAGCATCCGTGCACCATGACTACCGTGCGCCGTCCCGGCAGTACGATGTCCGGACGCCCCGGCAGGTCCCGGCGGTGAAGGCGGAAACGGTAACCCATTCCATGCAGGAGTGAACGGACGCGCCGTTCTGGTGCCGTATCTTTACCGCGTATCCGGGACATATTCCAGCTGCGGCGGTCTTGCGTAAGACGATCCATAGCCCCGACTCTGTTACCTGGATAGCAGGTTTGCGACATTCTCTGCAATTTGCAGAGACAGCAGTGGAGGAACAGCATTGCCTACCTGTCCGTACTGTTCTGTGCGGCTCCCTTCAAAGAAAAAACTATCTGGGATAGGCGATTACATTTATTCGGTTGGTGTGGTAATCTTGGGGTATCCATGAAAGATTGAAAGATTGGAGTGAGGGAAAACGATGTGCGCTATGGTGAAGAATCGTAATGGGCTGAACGTCACCACCGCCTCGCCGGCGGCGGCCGACCGGTATCAGGAAGGACTGGATCTGGTACTGTCGCAGAACTATGGGCCGGAGGAGAAGCTGCGGGCGGCGATTGAGGCTGATGAGGGCTTTGCGATGGCCCATGCAGCGCTGGCCTACATACTGCATCTGCAAATGAACGTGCCGGCGGCGCGGGAAGCGGCAGCGCGGGCGGTGGAGTTGTCGGCGGGTCTGTCGCAGGAAGAACGGCAGTCGACGCAGATTATGCACTGCTTTACGCACGGGAAAGGGGTTGAGGCCATCAGGCTGATTCATGAGCATCTGGAGGACTTTCCTACGGACACGCTGACGATGCGGGTGGCCCAACGGCTTTATATGCTGGGCTGCTTCGGCGCCGGAGTGCCGGACTTTCCGGAGCATCTGATGGCGATGATGCGCAAGGTTGCGCCGGCCAACGGCGATGAGTGGTCTTTCCTGGGGCAGTACTCTTTCGCGCATCACGAGACGAAGCAGCCGGAGAAGGCGATGGAGCTGGCGATGCGCTCGCTGGAGGGCAACCCGCAAAACGCGGTGGCGTGCCATTCGGTGACGCATTCGTACTTTGAGCAGGGGGATGCGGCCAACGGCGGGCAGTGGCTGGCGGACTGGCTGGACGGGTTTGACCGACGGGCGGCGTACAATGTGCATCTGTCCTGGCATCTGGCGTTGTTCGAGCTGGCGCAAGGGCGGTACGGGGAGGCGCTGGAATTGTACGCAAGGCACATTCGGCCGGGGGTGCAGGCGCGGAACCTGGCGAACCTGGCGGATGCGGCCTCGCTGATGTGGCGGCTGCAAGTATATTCGGGAGAGGCGCCGGGCAAGCCGTGGGAGGAGGTTCGGGATATGGCGATGCCGGCGGCGGAGGGCCCGGGCGCAGCTTTCCGGGATTGCCACGCCGCGCTGGCTTTCGCCGGCGCCGGCGACGCCGAGGCGACGCAGCGGCTGGTTGACCGCCTCACCGCGCAGGGCAAGAAGGGCGACGACCTTTCCCGGGAGATGACCCTGCCCATCGCGCTGGGCGCGGCGGCGTTTGCAGCCGGCGATTACGACACTGCCGCCGACTTGATGGGGCCGACGTATCCGATGCTGGCGCGCATCGGGGGCAGCCACGCACAACGGGAAGTGTTTGAGGATACCCTGCTGGAGACCTACATTCGCGCCGGCCGTTACGATGAAGCGAAAGGGATGCTGGACGAAAGGCTGTCCCGGCGCTCGTCGGTGCGGGATACCTACTGGCTGGGCCGGCTGGAAGCAGAGGCGGTGCAGGGGAATCCGGAGGCGTCGCGGCGGCTGCTGGCACAGGCGCGGCTGGCCTGGGCGGCGACGGGGGATGAAGCCGCGGCCGAGCTGCAACGGTTGGCGGCGTCGGTGGACTGCGGCTAACACGATGGCGGCTCCGGCAGCCGATGCAGCAGGGACTCCAAGCCGAGGGATTGGCAGAGTTCGGTAAAGTCGGGGCGCCGGACGCCGGGCCAGCGCAGCTGCTCCGGGCGGGTTTCCGGCAACGGAACGTCCAAGCGCAGCGTTGCCAAACGGCGGTAGAGCAAGGCGTCGTCGTATTGCTTCGCCAGAGATTGGGCGAGGCCGGCGGCGCCGCGCACTTTGATGTCCCAATGGTAGGCATCGGCAGGGATGGCGTCTATAGCGCCGTAGCGGGTGAGTATGGCGGCGGCGGAGCGGTGGCCCCAGCGGGGGATGCCGGGGATGCCGTCGGCGGCGTCGCCAACCAGCGCCAGGTAGTCGGGTATGGAGGGCGGGGGAACGCCGAACTTCGCCAGCACGCCGGCCTCGTCAGTCACTTCGTCCTTGCGCCGGTCGAGCATGACTATGCGCTGGCCGGAGACTACTTGCGCCAGGTCTTTATCCGGCGAGCACATCAGGGTCTGCTCGACTTGGGCGGACGTAGAGAAGCGGACGGCGGCGGCGGCGATGGCGTCGTCGGCCTCGAACCGGTCCATGGGCCAGACGGTCAGGCCGAGAGCAGACGTTATTTGTTCCGCGAGGGGGAACTGCGCGAGGAGGTTCGGTTCCACGCCGTCGCCGGTTTTGTAGCCGTCAAACAGGTCGTTGCGGAAAGAGCGGATGACGGTGTCAAAGGCTACGGCGACGTAGGCAACGTGGGGCCGGTTGAGCAGGGCGATGAGGGACTGGGCCAGCCCGTGGGTCGCTTTGACGTCTTGTCCGTTGGGAGCGACGCGGCCGGGACGGGGGGAGAAGTGGGCGCGGAACAGCTCGTAGGTTCCGTCAACCAGGTGGATTTTCATTGCGGCTATGCGGCTCGTTTTGGGGCCTATGGCGCGGATGGCCGACAGTCGGCGGCATCGTACAGGGCGAAGATGCGGCGACGCACCGGGAAGACGAAGCCGGGCAGTACGGGGTCGCCGCTGACGGTTTCAGGGTTGTCCAGGGTTTCGGCAGCGGCGTTGGGGCGATAGATATGGACTTGACGGCGGGAGGGGGCGATGAGCCAGCCAAGCTGGGCGCCGTTGGCAATGTAGCGTTCCATCTTGCGCTGCAAGGGCGGCAGGCGGTCGGATCCCGACACGATTTCGTCGACGAAAGCGGGGCAGACGGTAATCGGCCGGTCGTCGGCCAGGGGTGGCAGCGCGGAAACCTGTTCCGGCGAAAGCCACCAGGCATCAGGACGTATCCGTGAGCCGTCGGGCAGGCGCATATTGGCATCGGAGCCATAGGCCTCGCCGCCGTGTTCATCCTCCCAGTTGGCGAGGGCTTGGGCCAGTCGGAATTCGGCTCTGCCGCCGCCGCGATTTACCATAGGGCTAATCACCAATTCGCCTTCTGCGGTGAGTTCAAGGGTAAAACCGCGCCCCTCGTTAGCTTGGTGGAACCCGACGAACCAGCGGTCGATGTCGTCATCGGTAAGCTTGCCGGCTACGGATTCCAGGATGGGCCGGATGTTGACGGACACCGGGTGAGGGAGGTCGGCGTAAAGCGCATCGGCATCGGAGAGGCCGACGGGAGATTTGGCAAGGGCGGCGGCGGGCATGTCGCTGACCGGGGACTAGTCCAGGTAGCGGTAGCCGGGCAGGGTGAGGAACTCGATGAAGTCATCGGAGAGGACGATTTCGTCGAGCAGGGACACGGCTTTGTCCAGGGCGCCGGCGTTGTCCTGGCCGCGCTGTCGGAGCAGGGCGGCGGCCTCCTGGGCGCGGGTCTGGCGATAGAGCTCGGCGGTAATCGGGCGGCCATCGTTCAGGGAGGCGCCGTGCTTGACCCACTGCCAGAGCTGGGAGCGCGAAATCTCGGCGGTGGCGGCGTCTTCCATCAGGCCGTAGATGGCGACGGCGCCGTTGCCGCGGGTCCAGGCGTCAATGTACTGCAAGGCGACGCTGATGTTGTTGCGGAGGCCGGCTTCGGTAATTTCTCCGTCGGGCACGGCCAGGAGGTCGTCGGGGGCGATGCGGACTTCGGGGATTACGGAGAGCTGGTTGTCGTCGGGAAAGGCGGACTGGAACACGTCAAGCACCGGCGGAACCAGGCCGGGGTGGGCGACCCACGCGCCATCAAAGCCCTGGTCAGCCTCACGCTGTTTGTCTGAACGCACCTGAGCGAAGGCTGCTTCGTTGGCGTCCGGGTCGTCGCGGCGGGGGATGAATGCGGACATTCCGCCCAAGGCGTGGGCGCCGCGGCGGTGGCAGGTATTGACCAGCAGCCGGGCCGCGGAGGTCAGGAAGTGGGTGGCCATGGTTACCTGGGCCCGGTCGGGGAAGACCATATCGGCGCGGTTGTTGAACACTTTGATGACGCTGAAAATGTAATCCCAGCGGCCCAGGTTCAGGCCGGCGGGACGTTCTCGGAACTCGTAGAGGATTTCTTCCATTTCAAAGGCGGCCAGGATGTGTTCAATCAGCACGGTGGGGCTGACGGTTCCCCGTGGGATGCCCAAGCGGGCCTCGGCGAAGTTGAACACGTCATTCCAGAGGCGGGCTTCCAGATAGGATTGGAGCTTGGGCAGGTAGTAGTAGGGGCCAGTGTCGTGGCTGCGCTGGGCGATGTGGTTGTGGTAGATGGTCAGGCCAAAGTCGAAGAAGCTGCCTGCGACTGGTTCGCCGTCCACCAGGAGGTGGCGTTCCATGAGGTGCAGGCCGCGAGGGCGTACGCAGAGGGTGGCGGTGGCGTCGTTCAGGCGGTAGCGGCGTCCGTCGGCGGCCTGGTCGCTGATGGTGCGGCGGTAGGCGTCGCGGACGTTGAGCTGGCCGTCCAGGGTAGGTAGCCAGGCGGGGGAGTGGGCGTCTTCGAAGTCGGTCATATAGACATGGGCGCCGCAGTTCAGGGCGTTGATGACCATGCGCCGGCTGGATGAGGGACCAGTGATTTCTACCCAGCGGTTGGCGAGGTCGGGCGGGGCCGGCGGCACACGCCAGTCGCCCTCGCGGACGCTGCGGGTTTCGGGGAGGAAGTCGGGCGCGGCGCCGGCGTCGATTTCGGCCTGGCGACGGACGCGGGCGTCCATCAGCCGGCGGCGGGGCGTCTCGAAGTTGCGGTGCAGTTCGGCGACAAATTCCAGCGCGTCATCGGTAAGTATCTCGGCGTACTGAGCGGGAACGGGGCCGAGGATTTGGATGCTGTCGGTCGGCATGGTTCATTACCCCGATAGAGATGACTAATCCGTCGGCAGCCCGAGGGCGGCCAGATGCTGACGGCTGTCCGGGTGAATGGACAGGCCGGAGGCTATACCGTCGCGGTACTTGCGGCGCAGCTCGCGGAGCTGGTACTCCACCGGCCGCATTCCCTGGCTGCGGTGGGCCGCCGTTTCGGCCAGCGTTTCATAGGGTTGGTCAAGAGACCAGTAGAAGGAGAGCAGCCAGGACAGTTCGCGCTCGTTGGCGGGCGTAGGAACGTCGGAAAGGTCTAGGATGGTGTTGACTACTTTGGTGTAGCGCAGGATACCGGCCTTGTCCTGCTGGTCGCGGCCGTAGTAGCGGCGTCGCATGAGTTCCAAGACGCGGCTGGCGTAATCCGCTTCGCCGTAGATGTTGACGGGCAGCCATTTTTCGCGGAGGTCAACGACTTCGCCGCCGTTGGCATCCAGCACGGCTACGGCCACTTCGGAGCGGAGCACGCGGTCATACTCGAACTTGACGGCGTTGCGCAGGAGGGCTTCCTGCAAGAGCATGGTCAGCTCGCGGGGGATTTTCACGTAGCGGGAGCCGGAGGCCTGCTCGTTGGTGTCGGCGCCGACGCCGCCGGTGTTGAAGGCGTAGTACTGCTGGGGCATACCGCCCCAGGCCAGCTGCTGCAACACGTGGTAGAGGAGGTTAGCGTTTTCGTCTTCGAGGCCGATGATGAAGGGGTCGGAGAAGTATTCGACGTAGGGGCGGCCGATGGCGCCGATGGCGGCGCCCATCTGAACGGCCTCGCCGTACATCAGGACGCGAATGTACTGTTCCAGGGTGAGACGACGGAGCGGGGGTATCACGGTGTTCTGGCGCATCACTTCCTGCCAGAACACGCGGTCGGCGCTGTCCATTGGGACGTGAACGGAGTCGGTGAGGCGTCCGCCGGTGATTTTGGAAATCAGGTCGGCGGCTCCCTTGCGCTGCAAGAGGCCGCGGCGGGACAGTATCATCCGCATATTGCGGACGGGGTTTTCCAGGTAGTTGGGCTGCTGGGTATCCACGTGGACAGGGACGTTCTCCAGGGTTTCGTCGTCGGTGGTTATGCCCGGGGCGCCGCGGAGGACATCGTAGGTTATGGGGTCGTCTTCGTGGGTGAGGCCGAAGGGTACGGCGTAGAAGTTGTTTTCGGTGCCGTCGATGGCGTAAGTGATGAGGGCACTGCCGCCGCCCTGGCGGCTGGAGATGGGGGTATCCAGCGGCTGCAACAGGACGATGTCGTCGTTCATGGGATAGACGCCCTCTTCGGGGTCGTGGGGCAGGTTGAGGATGCCGGCCAGTTGGCTGTCGGCCAGCTCGACCATAATGGTAAGGGTGCTTTTACCGTGGAGGGACGGGCCAACGGTTACGAGGGCGGTATTGACGATGTTGCCGTCCAGGGCGCGGGCGCGGGCCATGCTGAGGGCGGCCTGGACGGCCAAGCCGTTCTTTTCCTTGACCTGGTGCATGGCAATGGAGAGGGGGCCCATTTTGTGCTCGCCCACATAGTCAAAGCCGAAGTGCAGGGAGAGGCCGCGGGTGGGAGCCTTGAACACCAGCTGAGTGATACCGGCGTCGCGTAGCTGCGTCTTGAGGGTCTCGTCAAGTCCGAGGTCGTCCATCCAGTGAGGCACTGACACTTCCAGGATGTCGGGGGGCTGCTGCCATTCATCCTGGGGGAGGTCGAAGGTGAGGCGTCGCCACATATAGGGGGCCTGCATATAGCGGTCGCCGAAGAGCAGCTGGCGGGCGTGGAAAGAACGGCCGGGAGCGTCGCAAATCCGGCGGTCGGTCTGCACGATGTCCTCGCCGGCGGCGAAGGCAGATTCCATCTTGTCGCAAACTTTGTGGAATATCCGGGTGAAAAGGCGCTGATTGTCCTCGGAAAAGGCCAGGGCGTCGCGATTAGGGGTGAAGCCTTCGATGAAATACTGGGTCAGGTCGGGGCGACGGACGACGCCGAGCTGGCTGAAAAAGGCGAGGCCGCCGTTGTCCAAGCGGAAGACGGTTTCGGGCCAGACTTTGCTGGAGGCGCGGCCGGCGGCGTTGGCTTCGGCGGCTTCGGCGGCCAGTTCCCGCGCCTGGGCCAGCAACTCGGCTTGTCGAGAGGCGGGCAAGTCCTGGAAGACAGGCATTTTGTCCACAATCCAGGCTTCGGAAGGGTTGTAGAGGGGGCTGCCGGAGCGTTGGCCTTGCCGGGCGATGGCGCAGAGGCGAGTCAAGGCGGATTCGAACTCAGGCACGATACTGGGGCCGACCAAGGGCGACTTGCCGTCGGGTCGGTCGGTGGGGTTGGTAGTCGGGCTAGTCAAAGCGTATCTCCCGATGGGGCTATTTAAGCGAGGATAAAGCGCGCGGCTATGCTACCCCGAACCGCCCGGACTGTCAAAATGGGGGGACAAAATCACGGAGCGGATTCAGGCGCAGACGTTGGTGGGCCGGAGCAAGGGCTTGCGGTCGTCAAATGGGCTGACGTCATTAATGGACGGAGACATGAGTTCCAGCAAAAGCCGGGACGTTGATGTGGGGAGAGGGTGATGTGGGGAGAATTTGGAATGCGTAGGTGAGGGTGTGAGGGCGGCGGCCTTTTCAGCATCGCTTGGAGCGAAGCCGGGTATGCGTGAGAGGGCGTGATATACTCGGCGGCAGTACAATCTGATACCGGATTTGACACCGGAACGAGGGACTGATGGCGGCGAAAAGGAAGGGCGACGGGCTGCTGCTGGTATTCAGCGACGTAGCCCCGGAACACGATGAAGAATACAACCGCTGGTACAACGAGGAGCACATCCCGGAACGCCGGTCTATTCCGGGCGTGCTGGATGCGGCCCGTTATGAGGCGGCGCAGGGCGGGCCCAGATACCTGGCGGTGTACGAGCTGGCATCCTATGAAGCCTGGCACTCGGAGGAGTGGCAGAAGTGGCTGCGCGAACCGACGGAATGGTCGCAGCGTATGTCGCCCAGCGTAATCGGGACGGAGTACATCCGGAACCTGTACCGGCGGGTGCATCCTGCGGAGCTGCCTGATGAGACGGCGCAGGCGGGTATGTCTCCGCTGCTGCTGGTGGGTCGGATGTCGATCCCGGAGCATCTGGAAGAGGCGTGGAACGACGCCTATAACAACGAGCGGCTGCCAATGTGCGCGGACATACCCGGCTACATCCGCGCGCGGCGGTTCCAGGCGATGATGGGCGAGCCGAAGTACTGCACGGTGCACGAGATGGAATCCATGGCGGTGGCGGAAAGCGCAGCCTGGCAGAACTGGAGCCGGATAGAAACGCCGGTCTGGACGCATGAGGCGCGCCCGCATATGGAGCACGCGCCGGGCTCGCCGGGGATTTATCGGAAGGTTTTCCCGGCGTGACCTTGGCCTAAGTATCAGGTGTAGAGAGACGGGGCGATGTTGGCGCCCATGAGTACCTGGCCGGCGTACTCGTAGTTGACGGGCAGGCCGGAGACGTGCTGCCCGCTGACATGCAGGTCACGGAAGAAACGCTCCAGCCCTACGGAGCGGTGAATGGCGTGGGTTCCGGCGACGTTGAACAGCTTGTCCGCCACATCCACGGAGCGGCGGATGGCGTGGGTGATAGCCAAACGGGCCCGCAAGGCGTAGTCGGCTAGGCCAGGCAGCTCGTTCACTTGGGCTTCCCACATGGCGCCCACGGCGTCGAGGACGAAAGTACGGGCTGCGTCGTGGATGGCCTCACATTCGCCGACTGCCGCCTGGACGTAGCCGCGATCCCGCAGCAGCGTCGGCGAGTTGGTCGTGGCGGCGCCGGTTGCCAAGGCGTGAAAAGCGTCCAACGCGCCGCGGGCCATACCCAGGGCGTTGGCGGCGGCCAGCGTCCAGCTGATGAGGATGGCGTTCTGCGGCGGATGGTAGAGGGGGCCGTCGTAGCAGGCGGCGTCTCCGCGGGCATAGGTGTGATGGGCCGGCACGAAAACGTTGCGGAACTCGCAATCATTGCTGGCGGTGGCGCGCATCCCCAGGGTAGTCCAGGTGTTAATCACGGTTCCGGATGCCACCGGGACGACGGCGACGCGAGTTTGCGGGCTGCCGTCGTCGTTCAGCATCGGCGCGCCATTGGCGTCCAGCAGCCGGCAGTTGAGGAACAGGGCGGTGGAGTGGTCGATGCCGCTGAGGTAGTTCCACCGTCCGTTGATGAGGTAGCCGTCGCCGGCGACGGTGGCGGTGCCTTCGGGCCGGGCGGAACCGGAGCCCAGGATTGCCGGCGGGTCGCCGAAGAGTTCCCGGGCGGCGGCCGGCGACAGTCGCGCGATGGCGGCGGTGATGGCGCTGCCGTTGAAGACGCACCAGCCGGCAGAACCATCGGCCCGGCCGACGGTTTCCACCACGCGAAAAGCGGTAAGGGGGTCAAGCTCCGGGCCGCCGAGGGCTTTGGGAACGTAAAGGCCGAAGAGGTTGTGCCGGGCCATTTTGGCGGCCAGTTCGGGCGGCAGTTGGCACTCGGCGTCCATGCGGGCCAATTTGACGTGAATTTCGGGAATCAGGCTTTCGGCGGCGGAGACCAGGTCGGCAGGCATAAAGGCACTCCGGGGGCGGACGGGTTGGAGACGGACGGATGGATTGCGAATTGACTGACTGTTGGGGCTATTATAGACGCACTTGTAAAACGCTCCCTTTCGCCGCTTGCGCCTCAACGGCATACGACGCCCGGTGTTCTGCTGTATAGCAATCATCGGCTTGACGGGCCAGGCCCGATGATTGTCACGCCGTTTTGCAAGGGCCTCCGTCAGGAAACCGGCCTGCGACGAAACAATCCGTTTCGCTCCGTGATTGCCTCTGACCCCAACCGTCCATCCAACCCCCATTGCGCCCTGCCATTCCAAACTCCGCAAAAATCGGACGGAAGCGGGCGGTTGCGTCGGTACCGAGGTATTGCGAAGTATGGTATAATGTAGACAGACAGCGCGCGCCACAGACAGCGCGCGCCACAGACAGCGCGCGCCACAGACAGCGCGCGCCACAGACAGCGCGCGCCACAGACAAGGAAGGAGGCGCGCGTTGAAGCATCTGTCCAGCTGACGGAATCCGGTAGCCGGCCGGCTCGTTTTGAGCCGATGCCGGCTTGTTGCGTTTCCGTCCCGTAAGCCTTCCGCCGTTCCGCCTAGACGCCGGCTTTGCTGGCGCGGGAATGGGTGAATGATGGTGAGAGGCATTGAATTAGCAACCTGCAAACGACAATCCCGCGAGGAGATTCTGTCAGATGAAAGCGAAAGTGAAGAGATTCAAATGGTCGGCACCGTGGGCCGTGGCGGCTTTGGCGGTGGTGGGCGCGCTGGCGCTCTGCAGCCTCTTGGCTCTACCTGACCCCGGCCCGGCCAGCGCTCAGGAAGGCGCCTGCGCCGAGGGCGGAACCGGCTTCCTGACCATCCCCACTACTGGGCCGGCTGCCCCTACCCTGACGGCCAAAAACACGGCCCTGGCCGTAATGCTCCCCGCTGCTGCGGATGGCGGATCCGCCGCCGCCACCAACGGCAGCCCGGAATACACCGGCTTTGATATTCAATACCGGCAGGGAACCTCCGGCGACTTCACGGCCTTTACCGGAGAGATTACGGTCAACCAGCGCAACCTTTCCGGCGCGGCGCAGATTACCGGCCTCACCAACGGCTCCGCCTACGAAGTGCAGGTGCGCGTAACCTGCGCCAGCACTTTCGGCCCCTGGAGTACTTCGGCAACGGCAACCCCGGCGGCAACCGTGCCCGGCAAAATTCAGAATTTCAAGGTGAAACAATTATGGTGGATGAGCGCCGAGGAAAATCTGGCGCGCGGCACCACTGTAGACGGCCAAGCCACTGTCAATACGCCCGCGGTTTACATCCAGGCTTGGTGGGATTTGCCGGCGGATGACGGGGGCAGCCCGGTTACCTCCTACCACCTTAAGAACTGGGTTGGCGGAACGGCCGCTACCATCGGCTCCCTGACCGAGGTTTGGAACTTAGGCACTTGGAAGAACAATTTGCACCCGAATTATCCGACTCAATTCTCAGGCGTGGGCTTCGACGGTGGTCCTAGAACCGGAAGGAGCGAACACAACCTTTGGTGGAAGTTCTCGGTGGCGGCCAACAACGCCGCCGGCACCGGCCCATTTTCGGATGTGACCATCCGGATCGACAAGGATGCGGCGAGGGACATTACCGACACCAGATTCCCAGGCACGATTGAGTCGGACAGCACCACATCGGGCGGCGCGCCCGAACTCACGGTGAAACTTACCAACCTGGAGGCTCCTCTGCCGGTAGGCTCCCGCGTCGTGCTGTTCCTGGAAGACGATTTCCAGGTTCCCGATGCCATCCCGGCCAGCTCAATCTACTTCGTCGCCAACTCGCCAGACACCGTCGCCACGGGCAACGGTGCCCCGGTGTACGCCACTGAAGCCCCAGAGATTGACACCGACTCTTACTTTGACGATGACAAGGACGACGTCAGCATTACCGTCCGCATCCCCGATATGTGCACCGGCGATTCGGACGCCTGCGAAGGCCCCAACGGGTTAGGCACCAACCAGGATCTGACCATGGTCATCCTGGGCAGTTCGGGCATCAAGAACCCCTCCGAAGCGGGAACCCACACCGTCGCCTTCGACGTGCTGGGCTTCAAAGACGCTCTCCCCGGCCGCATAACGCGGCTGATGGATAAGGGGATGGAGCTGAGCGCCAAAACCGCTGACGGCAATCGCACCATCCTGAAGCGGCAGGGCGTGTACATCAGCACGTCGGCCAAGATATCGCTGTCGGATGCGGACGGTGAGCGTGGCGACGAGCTGACGGTCAACGCCAGCGGGTTCAACAACGGGGTTTCCGCCGTCGCTTACGTCAACCAGCGCAAGGCAGCCCGCTACGCCGTGGCTAAATGGTGGGAAACCCTGGACTGCGACAAGATGAAAGCAGCCATGGGCCCCGGCGCCGGCAACGAGTTCTGCTTCCACTACACGCTCAACCCCTCCGAGATGACCTACACCGTGGCGAGCAAAGACAAGGCGGCCAGCGATAAGGTTTTTGCCCGCCATCTATGCGAGGTTGGCATCGTTGACGCTGGCACCGAGTTGGCTGCCGCTACGGTGGGCAGCGACGACAAGGCAGCCATTACCTTTGAGGTTACGGCGCCGACCTTCAAGCCGGGCAACGACAACCTCCTCTGTGTGGCGGATGGCGAGGGCCGCACCTCGGGCGCGGACTACGAGGACTTTGAGCTGCTGCCGTCCATTCGGGTGTCGCCTACCGAGGCTCGGGTGGGCGATACAATAACGGTCTTCGCCCAGGACTTCCCCACTGTTGGGGCCGGGTTCAAGGATTTGAAGCTGGGCGGCGAGGTGTTCGCGGGCGATGTGTCTTCCACCAGCATCGGCCAGGACGGTTCGGCGACGGCGACGTTTGACCTGCCGCCGGACGTCAACGGGGTGTCGCTGGGCGTAACGGTGCGGATTGACGCTAAATGGGGCGACAAGTCTGAGGACGCCAAGGTGACCATCCAGCCGGCGGTGCTGAACGTGAGCCAGCCGTCAGCCAGGCCCAACGAGATGGTTACGCTGACTTGCGTGGGCTTCGGCTCCGGTTCCGGCAACGCCATTATGGCGGAGAGTATCACCCTGGACGGGGTGCCTTTGAAGGTGCACTCGGATTCGTTGGACAGCGATGGGGAGGTTCCCGTGTCCAGCGCTGGGCGGTGCGTCTTCGCAGCAGCCATTTGGCCGGAGTCTGGTGGAGGCGCCAACCCGGCGCTGACGCCGGGAGCCCATACCATCAAGGTTGTCGACCAGAACGGCTACACCGGCAGCGTGGTCATTACCATCCCGGAGCCTGACGTGAAGGTTACGCCGGCGGTGGCCGGGCCTCGGGATGTGGTCACCATCTCCGGCGAGAACTGGCCGGTGGACAACCCGGACAGCACTCGGCTTGATGCCATCACCATCACCGTTACCGATGGTGAGCGGGAACGGGAGTACAGCCAGTACGCTGACGGAACCGGCCGCTGGTTCGTCGAGCATCAGGTGAGCGGGGCGGTTAGCATTCCGTCCACCAGCCGCATTGAGGCCAAGTACAGCGACTTGGTGCGCTTGGGTGAGTACGCCGTGCCGGCATCCATCATCACGATTGAGCCTGGTGAGTGCCAGCCTGGGGACAGCGTGATGCTGACTGCATCGCGGTTGCCGGTGCATTCCCGCATCGACCGGGTGGAAATCGGCGGGCGCGATGTCAAGCCTACCGGGGCGCCCAGCACCGACGGCGATGGCGCCGTTACCGTGGAGGGCGTCGTCTGCCCAGGTCTGGATGAAGGCCGCTACAGCGTGCTGCTGGAGGTTGAAGAGACCGTGGCTATCGGCGAGCTGGCGATACTGTCTGAGGGCCCCTTGGGGCAGGAGACGCCGGTAGCCGAAGCCTTGGCTCCGCTGGGCGACAGTCTGGCGGCGGTGTTCTACTTTGACGGCATCGGCAAGGAGTGGCTGTTCTACGACAGCCGCCCGGAGTTCGCGGAGCTGAACACCTTGACGGAGCTGGTGGCCGGCGAACCCTACTGGGTTCTGGTCACCGAGGACGTTGAGGACGTAGCCCTCGGCGGCAAGAGCCGCAGCCTGACGTGCAGCGCCGGCGGCAACTGCTGGAACTTGATGGTCTGGTAGGCTGGCGGCAAACCGCTGCGCTTACCCGATGGTTGGGAAACGGCGCCCCTCTCCCTCGTTGCTGAGGGAGAGGGGCGCTTCTTTTCAAGGGTGAGTGGAATGGATAGGATAGAATGGATGGAGTTGCCGGGTTTGGGCTTTGGCCGGAACTACGGGGGAGTGGGGGCGGAGTGTCGGGCAAGGGGATGGCGTGACGGTGCGAGAGGGGCTGCATGAGGGAGCAGGGGGAAGCGATGGTGGGAGGATTGATTGTCGGAGGTGGAGGCGCTTGCAAAACGGCGTGGCAGTCATCAGATTGCCCTACCTTGCCCGATGATTGCTATGCGGCAGAGTATCGAGTCTCGTTTGCCATTGAGCTGCAAGTGGCGGTAGAGAGCGTTTTGCAGGCGCTTGGGGTGATTGAGGCCGTTTTGTCGAGCGGCGTAGTGTTATAATCGTTGTCGGTTTGACTGTGATGACAACGGGTAGCAATCAACAGGCGGCGGGCGGCGACGTCCCTGTCATTATCGTGGAAGGGCTGCGGAAGCGGTACGGCGATGTTCAGGCGGTGGACGGCGTATCTTTTCAGGTGGCGAAGGGCGAGGTATTCGCTTTGCTGGGGCCTAATGGCTCTGGGAAGACCACCACGGTTGAGATTATTGAGGGGATGCGCGCGGCGGACAGCGGTCGAGCCACCATAGCGGGCATTGACGTTGCCAAGGATCCCCGGGCGGTCAAGCAGGTCATTGGGGTGCAGTTGCAGAGCAGCGCATTTTTTGAGCATCTGCAACTGCAGGAGATTCTGAAAATGCTGGGGAGCATCTACCGGATGAAGGTTGACCCGGAGCCGCTGCTCAACGTGGTTGACTTGTGGGAGCGGCGCGCGGCGTCGTTTCGCACTTTGTCCGGTGGGCAGAAGCAGCGGTTCGCTATCGCGGCCGCGCTGGTGAACGACCCGGTGGTGATATTTCTGGACGAACCGACGACCGGGCTGGATCCGCAGGCGCGGCATCTGATGTGGGAGACCATTAAGGGATGGAAAGAGCAGGGCCGCACCATTGTGTTGACTACGCATTATATGGAGGAGGCGGAAGAGCTGTGCGACCGGGTGGCGGTGATGGACTCCGGGCGGATCATCACGATGGACACGCCGGGAGCGCTGATTGAGGACCTGCTGGCGCGGGGATTCCAGCGGGAGAGCGCGGTACGGATGGCGACTCTGGAAGACGTATTTCTTGACCTTACGGGACGTTCTTTGCGGGAGTTTTAGCGTGCGTAACAATCCGGCGATTTACCTGACCTGGATGTCGGCGCGGATGTGGGCGCGGGATCGCGCCGCGCTTTTCTGGACTTTCTTTCTGCCTCTGGTCATTATGGTTATCTTCGGCCTGCTCAACTTTGGCGAGCTGGGGAAGGTGAACCTGGGTATCGTTGACCTGGCGCAAAACGAAGCCTCGGGCCGTTTTATTGCGGAGGCTGAAGAGATAGACGCTCTTCGCGTGAGCGTGGGAACGGAGGAAGATGAGCGGGGTGGGCTATCGGATGGCGAGCGCGACCTGGTGGTCATACTGCCGGAGAACTTTGGCGCAGCGGACGGCAGGGCGGGCGATCCTGGCTCGGGCGACCTCGGAACGGGGAACGTATGGGAGCCTACTAGGGTGCAGGCGCTGTATCACGGCAGCCGGCCGGGCGAGTCGCAGGTAGGCCTGAGCATCCTGCGATCCGGCATAGACGAGATTAACTTTGAGCTGAGCGGGGTAGAGCGGCTGGTATCGCTGGAGGCGGAGGCAGTGGCGGCGCGGGATTTGGGGTACATAGATTTTCTGATGCCGGGAGTGATTGGCATGGCCATCATGCAGATGGGGCTGTTCAGCGTGGCGTTCGGGTTTGTGACGATGAAGCGGGAGGGGGTGCTGCGGCGTTTGCTGGCGACGCCGTTGAATCCGGCAACGCTGCTGACGGCCCAGGTGATTACCCGGTTGATTGTAGTCATGATACAGACTTTGATATTGGCCGGCGTGGCGGTGTTTGTATTCGGGGCTGAGTTTGCCGGGAACTTTTTCGCGGTGCTGCTGGCGGCAGGGTTGGGGGGAGCGGTGTTTCTGGCGCTGGGGTTCGCGGTATCCGGTTGGGCGCGGAGCGAGCAGCAGGCGGCGCCGCTGGCGAATATCGTTTCGCTGCCGATGATGTTTTTGTCCGGCGTGTTTTTCGCCCGGGACGTGCTGCCGGGCGTACTGCAAACGGTTACCGATTACCTGCCGCTGACCTTCCTGGTAGAAGCAATCCGGGGGATGACGGTACAGGGGGACTCGATAATCACCCAGTGGCCGAACTTTCTCGGTATGGGGGTGTGGTTTGTGATAGCTTTCATCATTGCCAACCGGACCTTTCGCTGGGAATAAAGGCCAGTTGGGAATGAGGGCACGGGGGAATAAGGCTCGCCGTCAAGGAGGCCCGATATGTTTGACAATCTGACTGACCGCCTGTCCGGCGTATTCAATCGGTTGCAGGGCCGGGGCCGCCTGACCGAGAGGGATATTGATGAGGCCCTGGGCCAGGTGCGACGTTCCTTATTGGAAGCGGACGTCAACTTCCGGGTTGCGCGGGATTTTGTGGCGACGGTGAAAGAGAGGGCGCTGGCGAGTGGGGCGCTGGAAAGCCTGACGCCCGGGCAGAGGGTGGTGAAAATCGTTCATGAAGAGCTGACGGCGGTGCTCAGCGCGGGAGACCATCGCCTTACGCCGTCGAGTCGGCTGCCGTCGACGCTGATGCTGGTGGGATTGCAGGGTTCGGGGAAAACCACCACTGCGGCCAAGCTGGCGATGCATATGAAAGGGCAGAGCCACAGCCCGATGCTGATTGCGGCCGACCTGCGCCGGCCGGCTGCGATATCACAGCTGGAGACGTTGGGGAAAGGGCTGGACATCCCGGTTTATTCTGAAGATCCCAAATCATCCACGCCGGCCAAAGTGGCGGCGGCCGGGGTCAAGCGGGCCAGTGAGCTGGCGCTGACCTGGGCCATAGTGGACACCGGCGGGCGACTGCACATCGACGGGGAGTTGATGGATGAGCTGGAGGAAGTGAAAAGGGCGGTATCGCCACACCAGACGATTTTGGTTGTTGACGCGATGACAGGGCAGGACGCGGTCAAGGCGGCTGAGGAGTTTCACAACCGGGTTGGACTGGACGGTCTGATACTCTCGAAGATGGACGGCGACGCCCGGGGCGGAGCGGCTTTATCCATTACCCGCGTGACGGGGGTGCCCATTAAGTTCATAGGCACCGGGGAGCGGAGCGACGCGCTTGAAGCCTTCTACCCTGACCGGGTGGCCTCTCGCATCCTGGCGATGGGGGACGTGCTGACGCTGATTGAACGGGCGCAAGGCGCGGTTGATGAGCAGAAGGCGAAAGAGCTGGAACGGAAAATGCGCACGGCCAGTTTCACGCTGGACGACTTCCTGGACCAGATTCAAGGCGTCAAAAAGATGGGCGGGTTGGGTTCGGTACTGGAAATGATGCCGGGCTTGGGTCGGCAGACCCGAAAGATGCGCGACCAGCTGGACGATGCGGAGCTGCGCAAGACTGAAGCCATCATACGCTCAATGACCCGGCAGGAACGGGAAAGCCCGGAAATCATCAAAGGGAGCCGGCGGCGGCGGATCGCTACGGGGAGCGGAACGAATCCCGCCGATGTTAACCGAGTGCTGAATCAGTTTAAGCAGACGCAACGTCTGATGCGGCAGTTCTCGAACAACCCCAAAGGCCTGATGCGCATGTTCCGGTAGGGTGGGGTTTCAGGAGCCTGCGACCCGTCCGGCCCGCAGGGCGGCGAAGAGATAGGCAGTGGCGTAGGAGCGCCAGGGCGTCCATCGTTCTGAAAAGGCAAGCAACTGCGCATCGGTGATATCGGCGCCGTTGAAGTACAAGCCGGATACGGTGCGGCGCAAGGCGAGGTCTCCGATGGGAAAGCCGTCGGGCCGGGCCAGGGCGCGGACCAAAATCCACTGGGCAGTCCACTGTCCGACACCGCGGAGGGCGACCATGCGCTTGATAACTTCTTCGTCGGGGAGTTGGTGCATATCCTCGAAGCCGTGGGGGGATTCCAGCGCGGCGCGTGCGATGCCCTGGATGTACTCGGACTTGCGGAGGCTGAGTTTGAGTTGACGCAGGTCAGCTACATCGGCGGCGGCCAAGGTATGGGCGCGGGGGAAAGCGTACCATTCCCGTCCGGCGATGTCGGCCTTGACACCGTAGCGCCGGATGAGGAGGTTGCGCACGATGCGTGCGACAGCGGTGGCAATCTGTTGACCCATGACGGCCTGGACCAGGGCCTCAAACACGGATGCGGCGTTGGTGTTGCGATACCCGTAAAAGTCCTGCACTACGTTTGCCAGGATCGGGTCGTTGGCGACGGCGTCGTAGAAGGGGCGCAAGTCCTGATGGCAACCCAGCAGCCAGGCGAGCTGGGAAGTGGCGCGGGAGACGTCGACGTCGGTCAGGTCGTCGCCGGTCAGAGTAACGGCCAGCTGCGGGGCGTCCACTGAACCGATGGAGCGGACTGACGCCAGGGCGGTTTTGTCGCCCAAGTCCAGCAGGCGGATGTAGGCGCCGTCAACATAATCCTCGGTTTTGAACTGTTGTTCGCGGGAGTAATTGAGCTGTCCGGCAGTCAGCGCGAAAGCATAGGGAGCAACGGGAGTAATAGTATTTTCCAGGGTGGTTTCCATCAGATTTTGACCTCTCCCAAGCCGGTGTAAATTGCTCCCTGGGGAGTGGGTTCGCTACGGTACAGGCGAACGACAGCAACAGGCCAGGGCGGGGCGACGGGTAGATTGGCGCCGGCGAGGGCATCCGCTATTGCCCGCCGCTGTGCTGTCGTTGCCTGTTCCCGAACTCTTCCCAGCGTCAGGTGCGGACGGAAAGGCCGCTTATCGGACGGCCAGCCCAACACGGCTGCGGTATCTTGTACGCGCCGGTATAAATCGTTAAGGCTGTCTGAATCGCCGGTTATGCCGGCCCATATTACTCTCGGCGCACCGCGGTTCGGAAAAGTTCCGAGGCCAGAGAGAGAAAGGGTTGGCGGGTTGACATCGGGTAGATTATCCGCCAGTTGGCTAATGATGCAGGGCGGGAGGTTGGCGTCTGTTGAACCCAGGAACTTCAGGGTCAGGTGGATTCCTGACGGGTTCACCCAACGCACGCCGGCCGGAGTTGAGCGGCGCAGGCTCGTTATTGTCGCCGACAGCGCTGCCGTCCACTCCGGAGGCAGGGGGAGAGCGATGAATGTGCGCAGGGTTGCCACCCTAGCAGCCGCCCTGCAATTCGGCGCGCCATGCGCTGAGCCGGCGATACCATGCGGTCAAGTCGTCCAAGGAGTAGCGGGCGTTGGCCGGGCTGGGGTTAGGCAGCAGGAATATGCGACTGTTCCCGATGCAGTGTGTTTGCCGTCCGAGCTCTATATTGCCGGCAGCGGGGGTGGCCTCGGCGTAGCGCAGGTAGGCGCGGTATGCGGTCAAGCCGTGGAAGCAGGCGATGGTCGGGGCGTAGTGGAGCAGTTTTGCGCGCAGCAGGGGGGCGTCGCGTCGGTAGTCCGCTGCGGTGAGGCCAGATGCTTGGGGCGTCGCGCGCTTTACAAGGTCGGTAAGACCGATGCCGAGGGCTGGCAGCTGGGCGTCATCGCCAGGGCCGATATCCTGGCCAAGGAGGCCGGAAGCGGACACCGCCGTCCAGAAACGGTTGCGGGGGTTGGCGAAGTAGTGTCCTTTTCGGACGGAATAGGTTGACGGGTTAAGGCCAATGAGCACGATGTCCAGTTCGGGGCGCAGGTAATCGGGCAGGGTTTCGGCGTGCGGGTTGCTGGCTGCGTGGTTCATTGTTTATCCGGGTTCAGGAGGCGGGCGGCGTTGTCGCCAAGAAGGGCGTGGAGTTCGTCAGCGGACAATGTAGAGGAACGAAGGTAGTCTATGACGCGCTGCTGGCTCAGGAGGGGGTAGTCGCTGCCGAACAGGATGCGGTCGGTTCCGGCGGTGATTGCGGCGGCGGCCACGGCGTTGGGCCGGTAAAGAAAGGGGAGCGCGGCGGTATCATACCAGACGTTAGAAAGGATGGCGGCAACCTCCGGCATGGCTGCGTAAAAGGGCAGGCCGCCGCCCAGATGGGCCAGCACGATGCGGTTGTGGGGGAAGTTGGCAACGAATTGCGCCAGCAGGTCAGGGGTGGTGTTGCCTTTGCCGGGGTATAAGTGGCCTACGGGTTCGGAGGCGTGAATGACCAGGGGAGCGCGGCGGCATTGAAGCAGGGCCATCAAAGGCTGCATTGCGTCGGGGTCGGCGATGTCAAAGCCCTGGGTATCGGGGTGGAGCTCTCCGATGCCGGCGGCGCCGGCGTCCAAGCAGCGCCTGGCTTCCGATACTGCCGATGCGCCCCAAGCAGGATTGACTGAGGCAAAGACAGTAATGCGGGCCGGGTGGCCCCGCCGCACGCTGAGCAGATAGTCGTTCGCTTCCTGAGCGATTTTACGGTTGGTCCAGCCGAAGCCCATAGCGATGGCGTGGCCAACATCGGCGAGGGCCATATGGGACAGCAGGGCGTCAACACCGGCAATCGTTCCGCCCGGTTGGGGGAAGAGAGCGGCGTAAGTGCGGTCATGGGCGGCCAGTTCGTGGTGTCGCTGCGCGAACCCCGGCGGCAAGACATGACAGTGAAAATCGATGATCATCGGCAAATTTTGGAAATCCTGGCCTGGAGGCTTCGGGTTGTGCTGTGGTGTTCGGCTGGCGTTCTCCTTTGGGTTGGTCGGTGGGATTGGGGGTATTTGGTTTTAGGGTTGGGCGTGTCCGCCGCTGGCCTGGCGACGGGCTTTCTGGGCTTGCGCATGGCGCCCGGAAGCGCCTGACGTGAAGATGGTAGTACTACGATACGGCATAGTCAACGCGGGATTGTCGGAATCCGGATTTATGGGATTTTAGGATTTTCAGGATTGGGGTTGTGGCTTCGGTGTGGGGTATGAGGAGGCGTGGGTTCCGGCGAAAGCGGGAATGATGGTGTGAGAGTGGGGAGTGGCTGGGGAATTGAAGGACGAAAAGAGGGTATTGCGGCGGCGGCGTTGACACGTATTCCTGCGCGCTGATAGCATCGCTTGGGCATTTGAGCAAGGAGCGGGCATCTTGACCGGAATTGTTGCTTATGGAGCATACATCCCACGCTACCGATTGGGGGCGGGAACGTCGGGCTGGAACTCTCGGCAAGAAAGGGCGGTAGCGAATTTTGACGAGGACAGCGTGACGATGGCCGTGGCCGCCGGCAACGACTGCCTGACCGGGCGAGATCGCAATCGTGTTGACGGCGTCATTTTTGCCAGCACGACGCCGCCCTATGCGGAAAAGCAGTGCGCCGCCATCGTTGCCGCCGCCCTTGACTTGCGACAGGATATTTTTGCCAGCGACGTTACTAACGCGCTGAAATTAGCGCTGGACGCGGTGGAGGCCGGCAGCGCCGAGGAGGTTCTGGTAGTAATGGCCGACAGCCGGCAGGGGCCCCCCCCCCCGAGGGGAAATGGAACGGGCCTCGGGCGATGGGGCGGCCGCCTTCATCGTAGGCGGCGACGGCGTAATAGCCGAAGCGGCGGGCAGTCATTCCATTACAGATAATATGCTGGACGTATGGCGGTCGCCCGGCGACCGCTTTGTGCGGACTTGGGAGGACCGATTTGCCGCTGAAGAAGGCATTGAGCGCATCGTGCCGGAGGCGATAGAGGGTTTCCGTCGGCGATACAATATAACTCCGGGGGACGTGGGCAAAGCAGCCTTGTACGCGCCCGACGCCCGCCGGCACACCCGTCTGGCCCGGCGACTGGGGTTCGCCGACGGACAAATACAGGAACCGTTGTTCGGTGTGGTGGGCAATACCGGCGTGGCCTTTGCTCCGATGCTGCTGGCCGGCGCGCTGGAAACGGCAGACCCTGGCGAGCTTCTGTTGGCCATATCATACGGCGACGGCAGCGATGTGCTGGGGTTCCGAACCACGCCGGCGATTGCCGGAAGGCAACGGCCGGCGATGGGCGTGCCCGGGTGGGCGGAAGCCCGGCAGGTTCTGGGCGACTACGAGACCTATGCGCGCTGGCGGGAGGTATGGACGCTGGACGATGCGTCGCGGCGTCCGACGCCGTCGTCGCCGTCGGTGTCGGCGCTGTGGCGGGAGGGGGACAAGAACGTGCGGCTATATGGGGGACGCTGCCGGGCTTGTGGCTACGTGCAGTATCCGGCGCAGCGGGTTTGCGTGGAATGTCGGAGCAAGGACGAGAGCGCGCCGGTGCGGCTGAGCGAAAAGCCGGGGAAGGTTTTCACCTACTCTATGGACTATATCGCCGGCGCGGTGGATACGCCGCTGGTGGTAGCGGTGGTGGACTTTGAGGGTGGTGGGCGCGTATTGTGCATGATGACGGACCGGGAGCTGGACGAAGTGCGAGTGGGTATGCCGGTGGAGATGAGCTTCCGCAAGCTCCGCGTCGTCAACGGGATTCACAACTATTACTGGAAGGCCATACCCAGGCGGACCAGGGCGCCGGTGTCTGTATCCGCCTGACTTGAGGAGTAGAGCGATGAGTGGGATACGAGACCGAGTAGCCGTTGTCGGCATGGGGTGCACCCGTTTCGGGGAACGCTGGGACGCATCGGCGGCTGACCTGATGGTGGAGGCAGCTTACGAAGCATATGAGGACGCTGGGCTGGACGCTGATGATATTCAGGCGGCCTGGCTGGGCACCGTGAGCAGCTTTCGCACCGGGCAGCCACTGGCCGAGGCGCTGAAGCTGGACTACATTCCCATCACCCGCGTGGAAAATGCGTGCGCTACCGCCACCGATGCCTTTCGCAACGCTTGCTATGCCGTGGCGGCGGGCGTCTATGACATCGCGTTGGCTATGGGCGTGGAGAAGCTGAAGGACAGCGGCTTTTCCGGGCTGGCGATTTCCGCCGGGCCGGGGTCGGACGTGGAGCCGCCCACGCCGCCGCCGTCTCAATTTGCAATGGCGGCAACCCGCTACTTCCATCACTATGGGATTGACTACGACGAGGGCAAGCGGACGCTGGCGCAAATCGCGTCCAAGAACCACCACAACGGGACGCTGAACGCCAAGGCCCACTTCCAACGAGAGGTGAGCGAGGAGCAGATTATCAACGCGCCGATGATTGCGTGGCCGCTGGGTCTGTACGACTGTTGCGGCGTGAGCGACGGAGCAGCGGCGGCCATCATTACGACGCCGGAGATTGCGCGGACGCTGCGGGGTGATTACATATTGGTCAAGGGTCTGGGGCTGGCGGTAGGCGCGTTCGGAGCGTTGCGCAACGATTGGGACTTTACGCACTTTCCGGAAACGGTTCGGGCCAGCCGGTCGGCCTACGAAGAGGCTGGCATCGTTGACCCACGGGTTGAAATCGACATGGCTATGGTGCATGACTGCTTTACCATCACGGAGCTGATAATCATGGAAGATCTGGGATTCAGCCCCCGGGGTGAGGCAAGCGCGGACGTTGCCGATGGGGCGTTCTCGCTGGAGGGCGACCTGCCGGTGAACACGGATGGCGGTCTGAAGTGCTTTGGGCATCCTATCGGGGCCAGCGGCATCCGCATGATTTATGAGGTGTACAAGCAAATGCAGGGCAAGGCCGGCGGCCGGCAGTTGCAGAGGGCCGACCTGGGCATTACGCACAACCTGGGGGGGCGGCCCGGCTCCTTCACGTGCTCGGTGGCGGTGTTTGGTCGTCCGGACTAGCCTGGTGGATTTTTAGAATTACCCTAAAATCTGCAAACGTCCACTAGGGCGCGCCTCTGCCGGGCATTGCTATAACTATGCCCGATTATGGCAGAGACCGGGGTTGCTAATCAGGAACTGGTAAAGGCCTTCGGGCGCGGCTCGTTGCTCAATATTCGTGTTGACGACGGCGCGCCGTTGGAGGTTGTCTGCCGCGCGCTGCGGGAGCATTTGGGCCGCAGCCGGCAGCTGTACGCCCAGGGCGACGTGACAGTGGACATCGGACGGCGACTGCTGGCCAACGAGCAACAGGATCGGATCCGCAAAGTCATTGAGTCGGAATCGGGCCTTACTGTGAGCCAGTTTCGGTGCGAACCGGACATATTGGAGCGGGAACGGGAACGCATCACTAACCTGCTCGCGCTGCAATCCGTTACGGCGATGCAGCCCCATTTGAATGGCCACCTTGGTGAAGGAGAGGCGGAAGGAGATGGGCCAGAACCGGCGGAAGCTGATGCGATGGAATCAAGCGCACCAGAAAATTCCGGTAAGCCAGAGCGATACGCAGTAGGTGGCATTGTGCCGGGCGGCGAGCGTTACGGAGTGCCAGCGCTGATGGTGAGAGGGACTTGCCGGGCAGGCGAGACGCTTACTTTTCCGGGCAACGTGGTGGTGCTAGGCAACGTCAACCCCGGCGCGCAAATCACTGCTCAGGGCGATGTTCTGGTGTTCGGGGCTTTGCGGGGCGCGGTTTATGCCGGGTGCGAAGGGGACGCCAGCGCGGTCATCCTGGCGATGTCCACGTTTAGCCCGCATCTGCGCATCGCCGATCATCTCTGGCACGACGACGGGCCGCGGGACACGTCGGGGCGGCGGATCAACGGCTCGGGCGCGCCGATTATCGCCAGGGTTGAGAATTACGCTATTCGCGTTTCACCTTATTTAAAAAACCATGTGCTGGACCACGGAGGAAATCCCAATGAGCGGTAAGACCATCGTCATGACTTCCGGTAAAGGAGGCGTTGGCAAGACTACCGCCACTGCCAACGTGGGCGTGGGTCTGGCGCTGCGCGGCAACCGGGTGGTGGTGATTGACACCGACATTGGGTTACGGAACCTGGATGTGGTGATGGGCCTGGAGAACCGCATCGTGTTTGACCTGATTGACGTGGTAGAGGGGCGCTGTCGAATTGAGCAGGCACTAATCCGCGACAAGTACGCCGGGGAGCTGTATCTTATCGCCGCCGCGCAGACTCGAGACAAGGATTGCGTCTCGTCGCAGCAGCTGATTGACCTCTGCCGGCGACTGGAGGCGGATTTTGACTACGTGATTGTGGACTGCCCGGCGGGAATTGAGCAGGGGTTCCGCAATGCGATTGCTACGGCTCGGGAGGCGCTGGTAGTAACTACGCCGGAGGTTTCGGCGATACGCGACGCCGACCGGGTGATAGGGCTACTGCACGCCAGCGACGTTCGTTCGGCCAGGCTAATAATCAACCGCATCAAGCCGGATATGGTGCGGCAAGGGGATATGCTGGGCTCGTCCGATGTGCTGGATATGCTGGCGGTTGAGGCCATTGGGTTGATACCCGCCGACGACCGGGTAATCACGTCAGCCAACAACGGCACGCCGGTGGTTCATGACAGCCAATCGCCTTCGGGGAGAGAGTTTGTCCGCATCGCTGCCCGGATTGACGGTGAGTACACGCCGATGATTGACCCGGTTGAAGAGCAGAGTACCTCAATCATGGATAAAGTTCGCACCCTGATGGGTATGAACCGCAAGGCGACGTCCCATGTATAGCCTGTTTCGGAGAAACCGCGGCCGGGAGGCGGGAAGTCCTCGGCAGGTGGCGCGGGAGCGTGTGGAGTCGGCCATCAGACGGGACCGGATGGAGGTTTCGGCACCGCAGCTGTCGGAGCTGCGGGCTGAGCTGCATACAGCCATAAGCGCGCGCCTGCCGGTGGCGTCCGAGTTCACCGAGTTCGGGCTTGACCGGGTGGGAGAGGATGTATTTTTGGTATCACGGGTGCGGCTGGAGCATCGTCGGTAATTTGACGCGGTCAGGACAGCTATAATGGCAGGGGATGATGGCAACCGCGCCTGGTGGCGGTTCTTTGACGGTTCGGTTTCCATCAGCGCGAGTATGCTGCTGGCGGTGCTGGTCAGCGGTTGCGTATTCTGTGGCGAGCAGCTCCCGTTCAGCGCTCTCAAAGGGCTGACCGCTTGGGACGACGGGATTATAATAGTAGCGACACTGCTGCTGTTCCCGACGACAGCCACGCTTTACGGAGGAGCCCAAGTGTTTTTTGCCGCAAAAGAAGCCGTTGAAAAGAGGGCCAGGAAAAGAGGGCGTGAGGAAGGACGCGAAGAGGGTCGCGAGGAAGCTCTTAAAGAGGAGCGCAAGCGCATTACCCAGGTGCTGTCGCAATACGGCGTACCCGCCGACTCCGAATTGGCGCGCAAACTGGCTGGCGAGGCAGAGTAAGCCGGCATAGGTTCACGCAATCAGTATTTAGCGCGGAACGGGATGGTCAGCGCTTCTGCCGATGCAAGTTGACCCGCTGCGTTGTTCGGTTATAATGCCTCACTACCCCGTGTGAGCTGTACTCTCCAGTCGGCCAGTGGATGGTTGGTTCGGACACAGCCGGAGTGACAACATGGTTACGGCCCCTGCGCCGCAACGCCGTTATCTTGCACAAAAGGCGCATCGGTTTCTGGCCGCCCTGGTGTTCCGCGACTTTCGATTTCTGGCCGTAGCAGCTTTATGCAGCGGCAGCGGGGCTTGGGCGCTGATTGTCGCCCGGGGCGCGTGGGTGTACGGCATCCCGGAGTTGCAGGAAACCTGGGGCTTGTGGGTGGGACTGATTACCTTCGCGGCGATGTCTCCTCGCTTTTTTGCGACGCCGTTCATCGGTTATCTGGCGGACCGGGTAACGCGCAAGACGCTATTGCAATGGGTTTATGCGTTGCAGCTGGCCCAGGCGTCGGTCATGGCTCTCCTGGTGATGTTGGGCGTGGATAACCCTTGGTACGTGGTTATCCTGGCGGTTATCAACGGAACGCTGCGGGCGACGCAGCAAACGGCGGCGCAGTCGCTGTCCCCAAATCTGGTTGACAGGGAAAGGCTGCCCAACGCAGTAGCGTTGAACGAAGCGATGCAGCAGGGTTCCCGCGCGGTGGGGCCGGCAATCCTGCTCATCGTGGCTGCATCGTTAGGAGCCGGCGCCGTGTTTGATTCTGGCGGCGCGTCCTTCAGCATTTGGAATATCGTGCTGACTATCGGCACTTCGGCGGTGGTTTTTTGGGTCTGTGCAGCGTTTTACCTGGTTGCGCTGGTTGCGTCGCTGAACATCCGAACGGTGTCCAGCGGGCAGATTGACCGGAGGCGGGGTTTCTGGGCCAATACAGCGGCGGGGTTCGTGTATTCGTACAGCACGCCGCTGGTGTTCGGGATTATTCTGATGGCGCTGGCACACTGCGTGCTGGTGATGTCCTTTGAGTCGATGCTGCCGCCGCTGGCGCTGGAAAAACTCTCTCCGGACGGCGTTACCTTCAACGAGAACGACGTCTATGCCTTGATGACGGCGTTGGGGATTGGCGCGCTGATTTCTTCCATATTCGTGGGCGGTATCGTCAGCCATCTGACGCGGGGGAGGGTGTTTCTGCTGCTTGGCTTCACCAGCAGTTTGACGCCCATCGGGTTGGGGTTGTCGGCGCAGACGGGGCTGTCCGTAATCGCCGCCGTGCTGATGGGGCTGGGCACCGCCGGGTTTATGACCATCACGCACACGATTATTCACTCGGTGGTGCCGGATGAAATCAGAGGTCGGGTGGCGTCGGTGTACTCAATGCACGTGGGAGGCAGCATGGCCTTTGCCAATCTGCTGTACGGACGGCTGGCGGACTTCTGGCCGGCCGGCAATATTATGGCCATTGCGGGGGCAGCGTTCACTGCGGTGGTCATTGGAACCATAATCGCCAGCGGATTCTGGCGAGGCATCTACTTTCGCGGTGAAGCACGGCCGGTTGTCGCGGCCAGCCCCGCCGGCGGAGACTAGGACTAGAGGAGCGCTGCTTTGCCCGCCGATGAAATAGCCCGCTACGTGGAAACAACGCCCAAGTCCCGCGCCCTGTGGGAAGAGGCACGCCGGTATCTGCCTGATGGCGACAGCCGCCATTCCATCTTCTGGAAGCCCTACCCGATTTTCACCGAATCGGCTCGGGGAGCGGTCGTCACCGACGCTGACGGCGTGGAGCGGTTTGATTTCATCAACACGATGACTACCATGATTCTGGGGCACGGCCCGGCGGCGGTGATTGAGGCGGCCCGTGAGCAGATGGAGTGCGGGCTGGCCTATAACTCCCCCAACCGGCATCAGGTCGCGCTGGCCGCGCTGCTGTGCCAGCGCGTGCCCTCGTTCGACCAGGTGCGATTTACCAACTCCGGGACTGAGGCGACTCTGAATGCGATTCGAGCGGCCCGAGCGTTCACCGGGCGCGGCAAGATCGCCAAGGTAGAGGGCGGTTACCATGGTACGCACGACGCCGTGATGGTCAGCCTGCGCATTGACCCGGTCTCCGGCGGCGATTACGCTAACCCGACGCCGGTTGCGTCCAGCGCCGGGCTGGCCGACGGTACGCTGGAACAGGCCGTTATCATCCCTTATAACGACGTTGCAGCGGCGCTGGCCATTCTGGAAAACCACCGCGACGAACTTGCTGCGGTGATTGTGGAGCCGGTGATGGGATCCGTGGGTATGCTGCCGGCCGAGGGCGCATATCTGACGATGCTGCGGGAGTTTGCCAACGCTAGCGGCGCACTGCTGATTTTTGACGAGGTAATCAGCTTTCGGGTTCTGCCGGGCGGTTCGCAGCAGCATTACGGTATTACGCCTGACTTGACGACACTGGGGAAGATTATTGGCGGCGGGTTCCCGGTAGGCGCCTTCGGCGGCCGTTCCGATATTATGAGCCTGTACAGTCCGCTGATCGGCCCGGTTATTAACCATGGCGGTACTTTTAACGCTAACCCAGTAACTATGGCCGCCGGCGTGGCCACGCTGACCGAACTGACGCGGACGGTATATCGCCGGCTGGCCGAGCTTACTGATATGCTGAAGCAGGGCGTCCGGCAAGTTTGCGCCGAGCTGGAGCAGCCGGTGCAGGTAACGGGCCTGGGCTCGCTTTTCGGAATCCACTTCACCAACGGCCCGCTGCGCAACTATCGTGACCTTGCCGCTGCGGACAAGGCGTTGGGAGAGCGGGTATTTATGGGGATGCTGAACGAGGGCTTTCTGCTAGCTCCTAACCTGGTGGGCGCTTTGTCCACGGAGTTGGGCGAGATTGAGGTGGATGCTTTTGTTCGGGCATTCCGCCGGGTTTTGCAGCGACAAATATAAGGGAAAATAGAGAGCATAAGGGGCGGGTTTCGAACCCGCCCCTACGCGCTGTTGCTTTGCCAAACTGCCTTTCCATTGGAAGCAGTATTGACGCCGCAAATCAGCCTTCCCGTTGCAACCGTTCACGCCAGTCGTTCGGCCGCCGATCAAAACCCCTCACCCGCCAAAAGGTATCGTTGTTGGGATTGAGTTGATTAGACCGATTGCTGGTGTGCAACCGATTGTTCGGGTTGAGTTGGTTGGCCCGATTGTCATCGGAACCACCGCTGTTTCTGGGCATACGAATCACCTCGTAGTTGGTTTCATGTCACCCCGACCGTAGTCTTTAGCCCAAGGGCAACGCAGATACGATACTACCAACCGGGTTGCCAGTCAACCCTTGATGCAATGGAAAGTCCCGGCACTGAGCAGGCCGGGACTCGGAAGAGATTGACAGACGGAGGAGGTCAGTCCACCGGCGGGTGCTTTTCCCACTTTTCCGGGGCGGGATAGACGGGCGTGGCAATCTTGCGGATGTTCTCGGTGGCGAACCAGTCGGCGCATTCTTCGCGCCACTTGATAAAGTGCGGCGCGTTGCGGTGGGCGTCCAGGGCAGCTTCGTCTTGATAGACTTCGAACAAGTGCAGCTTGTTTTCGTCCTCGTTGTCCTGCAACACGTCGAAGCGCAGGCAGCCCGGCTCGTCATTGTTGGAGCCGCGGGCATCGCCCAGCATAGACTCCATGAACTGGGCCTTGAAGCCGGGCTTGATGTTGATTTCTACAATCAGGGCAATCATCGTCATCTCCTTGAAGGGCGTGAAGCGAAAGCTGGGGGATCCTGGTGGATTATAGCAGCGGCGGCCGTAAAGTTGTAGAATACCGGACATAACGGACCTCGAGAAGGGAGGCTATCATGGCTGATATTCCTATTGTGTACACGCTGACGGTATGCCCTGCCTGCGACTCGCTGCGGGCGGCTTGGCGTCGGGAGGGGGTGGAATATGAGGAGCGTCGGGTGGACCAGAGCCAGGAAACGCTGGACAAGGCCTTGGACTACGGCGACGCCGTACCTATCATCGTATGGCCCGACGGCAAGGTGGAGACGGGCTTCCGCGGCCAGCGGGGTTGAGAAATCGGCTGACGGGCCGGCGGCTCGTTTTTGCCGTAACGCTAGGATTCCGGCTTACGCCGGAATGACGGTTGAGAAGTGGAATGGCGCTTGAACCGAAAAAGGAGGCGCAATTATGGCGCAGCAAATGAGCGTAGTCACCCCGGAGCGTTTCGCTGAGGGCATGACCTACTATGAATACATGGACAGCATCAAGGTTAACAAGGCGCGTATTGAGGAGTACTACGGCAACGTCCGTTTGGATTCGGAGCAAGTGGACGCGCTGCGGGAACTGTCCGGGGCCGACGGCGGGCCGGCCCGTATGATGGTAATCGGCGAAGACTGGTGCGGCGACGTGGTGCGGGAGCTGCCGGCGCTGGCCAAGGTTGCCGAGGCCGCCGGCCTGGAACTCCGCATCTTTCCCCGGGACGAAAACCACGACATAATGAACGAGTTCCTTAAGGAGGGAAAGTACATGTCCATCCCGGTGGCTGTGTTCTACGACCGGGAACACAAGTACATCTGCCACTGGATTGAGCGCTCCGCAGTCGCGAACCGGGAGCAGGAGGAAATCGAGGCGGCCATTCACGCGGAACAGCCGGACATATCGGACCAGGACTTTGGCCGGCAACGACGCGCCCGAACCGCCGTACGCGCCTGTGAATGGCAGAAAGCCACCGTCAATGAACTGGTGGAAATGCTGCGGCAGCACGCCCACTAGGAGATGTTACTGCGAGCCGGCTGAGGCGCTGCTGCGGCTCGCTCACCAGGAAGGGCGCTACTGCGGCTCCAGGGTGAATCTGTAATCCTCAATCACCGGATTGGCGAGCAGCTGACCGCACATTCCAGTCACTGCGGCCTCTGCTGCGTCCACGTCGTCGCCGGCGATGCGGATTTCCAAGTACTTGCCGATGCGAACGTCGTCAACCGTTTCGTAGCCCAGGCTGTGCAGGCTGCTGCGTACGGTGAGTCCCTGGGGGTCGTTGACGGCGGGTTTCAAGGTTACATAAACACGGGCTAAAAACACGGCGCCAGTCCTTTCCGGGAAGTATGCTGTTTGTCCGGGCAGTGGGCTATCCGCCTGACGATTCCGTCATACGAACGCCGGTAGTGCAAGGCAGGCCATTGGCGAACTCGGGGCCGGTGTTGCCGGGGAAGGCGGCAAAGAAGGCGGCGATGCGATCAGCGTCGACTCCCATCATCCGGTCAAGCACTTCCCAGGTAGTCAGCGCGACCATTCCCTCGGGGATGGCCGGATAGCGGCGGACGATAGCGTATTCCGCCGCCAATGGAATCGCGTCCACTGCCTCGCGCAGGGCGGCTATCTCGGCCTCGCCAGTCAGGTTGTAGCTGACGATGATGTTGCCGTGTTCCAAGTTATGCACCAGCAGTTCGTCGGGCAGCGGATAGTTGTAGAAGCCGCAATCGCTCCAAGCGTTCCAGTGAGGGCCTGACGTGGGCGGAATGGTATCGTATCCGCCCGGTATCACGTTGTCGATGCGCAATTGGTGGGAGAAGTGGTCGCGGCTGGCCATGGCTTCAACTCGGATGGGGCCATCGGTGGGAGCGGTCGCCAGTGATATGATCGCAGGCGTGGCGTCAGCCGTGGGTGTAGGCATTGCGACAGCGGTCGGTAAAGGCGCTAAGGTGGGCAAATCCGTGGCGGCCGGCAGGGGCGTTGCGGTTGACTCTCGGGTTACGGTAGGCAGCAGCGCGGCGGTTGCCATCGGCGCATTAGTGGGGATTGGCGATGCCGTGGGCAGCGGCGTCGGCGGGCGGGCAGTCTCGGGAGCGGATTGACAGGCCGTCAGCAGCGCGGCGGCGAATAGAGCCGCCGCAACCATCGCCGCTGCCCTCACCCTCATGGGGATCGTCACGCCGCCGGCCACGCTACCGCCGACTAGGGAGAGGGGTTCATCACGCCGCCCTGAGTGCAAGGGGCGCCGGTGGGAAACTCGGGGCCGAGCTTGCCGGAGTAGGTCTCAAAAAAGCGTTCGATGCGTTCCGGGTCAATTCCTACGGGTTGACCAGCGTTATCGCCGTCCGCTGCGATGTCCCTGACGTTCCACACGTCTCTGACACCCCAAGTGGTGAGGCCGATGCTCCCTTCGGGGAACAGCTCTTCGCCAGGATTGTAAGGGCGCGCCACGCCCCACAGACTGGCCTGGCCAATGTCGCCAAATGCGTCGGCCAGTTCTTCAACCTGCGTCGGGTTGGCCAAGTTGTAATGGACTATGATGTTGCCGTGTTCCATGTTGTGCACGATGCGCTCGTCGGGCACCGGGTTCCGATAAAAGCCGCACTGTACCCAGCCGTTCCAGTGTTGTCCGGAAGTTGGCGGCACCGTGTAGCCGTCCGGGTTAACTGAGGCGATATTGATGTTATCGGAGAAATGATCCCGGTTGGAGGGGACTGCGAGTTCCTCGCCGACGCCGGGAACGTAACCGTCAGCGCTGCCAGTGCCGACTCCTAAATTCGGTATTACGACAGGGACCAGCAAGGCGGCGATGAACACCACCGCAATGACTCCGAAGGATATAATCAGCCATCTGCTGTTGAATCCGCCGGAGGCTGCCACCGGCGGCGTGCGGCGGCGCCCGCGTCGGTCGGCTGGTTGACGGCGATGTCGGGAGGGAGGCATCGGTATTACAGAGAGGCGCCGGTGAGCCGCCGGTAGGCTTGGCGATAGAGCTGGGCGGTCTGCTGCACCACATCGTCGGGCAGCTCGGGAGCCGGCGGCTCTTGGTTCCAGCCCTGGGCCGTCAGCCAGTCGCGCACGAACTGCTTGTCGTAGCTGGGCTGAGACTTGCCGGGGGCGTAGCCTTCAGCGTCCCAGAATCGGCTGGAGTCTGGAGTGAGAAGTTCGTCAATGAGGATGAGCTCGCCGTTCAGCGTACCGAACTCCATCTTGGTGTCAGCCAGGACGATGCCGCGCTCTTTGGCGTAGTCATGGGCGTGGAGGTACACGGCCTTGCTGACATCTTCCAGATTTTGCGCCATTTGCGCGCCTACCATGGCCACGACTTCGGCGTTGGTCATGTTTTCGTCGTGTCCTTCTTCAGCCTTGGTGGTGGGAGTGAACAGTGGTTCCGGGAAGCGGTCGCCTTCCACCAGCCCGGCCGGCATTTCCTTGCCGGACACGGTACCCTGGCGGCGGTACTCTCCCCAAGCGGAGCCGGTGATGTACCCGCGAACGATGCACTCGATGTCGATGCGCTCGGCCTTTTTGACCACCATGGCCTGCCGCGCCACGTTGTCTTCGGCGTAGGCCGGGTGCTTGATGACGGGGCTGTCGGCGTAGGGGGCGGCCTCAGGCGAAGCGGCCAGAGCCACCAGATGGTTGGGCACGATGTCCTGAGTAAGGCGAAACCAGAAGGCCGACATACCGTTGAGGGCGGCGCCCTTGTCGGGTATGCCGTTGGGCAGGACAACGTCGAAAGCGGAGATGCGGTCGGTTGCGACCATCAGTAGCAGGTCGTCGGTCAGCCGGTAAGTATCGCGGACTTTGCCGCGGTGCATTCGGTTGGGCATTCGCGTTTCAATAATCATAGCAATCTTCTGTACGCTGTGCGGGTTGGTTCGGTTTCACGCAAGGGCTACTGCGGGCAGCAGGCCGATGCGTTCAAAGTTGTCGTCGATGTAGCGGGTGTAGTAGGCGTAATCAAACAGGTCGTCCATCTCGGCGGCGGTGAGATGCGCAGCGGCTTCCGGGTCAGCCTTGAGCAGATGGCGAAAGTCCTGGGAGTCGTCCCAGGCGCGCATGGCGTTGCGCTGTACGATGTCGTAGGCGGCCTCGCGGGAGAGGCCTTTTTCTTCGACTAAGGCCAGCAGCGCCCGCTGGCTGAAAATCAGGCCTCGGCTGCTCTCCAGGTTCTGCCACATTCGGTCGGCGTCCACGCGCAGGCCGGTGATGACGTGGGTGAATATGCTCAGGATGTAGTCCAGCATCAGACAGGTGTCGGGCAGGATGACGCGCTCTGAGGACGAGTGGCTGATGTCCCGCTCGCCCCACAGGGCGACGTTTTCCAGCGCCGGCATGGCGTTGCCGCGTATGGTGCGGGCCAGACCGCAGATGCGTTCCGTGAGCTCCGGATTGCGCTTGTGCGGCATTGAGGACGAGCCGGTTTGTCCGGCGCCAAAGGGTTCTTCCACTTCATGGATTTCCGTCCGCTGCATCCCGCGAATTTCGGTGGCGAACTTTTCCAGCGAGGCGGCGACCAGGGCGCAAGTAGTGACGAAGTGGGCGTGGCGGTCGCGTTGCACAACCTGATTGGACACGGGCGCAACTTCCAGGCCAAGATGATGGCAGACCCGTTCTTCAATGTGCGGCGGAATGGTGGCGTGAGTGCCCACAGCGCCAGAGATTTTGCCGACGCGAACGGATTCCCGCGCGGCCTGCATCCGCTCGCGCTGACGGCGGAGTTCGTCCCACCACAAGGCCAGTTTCAGGCCGAAAGTCATCGGCTCCGCGTGCACGCCGTGGGTGCGGCCCATCATCAGGGTGTCCTTGTGGCGAACGGCCTGCTCTTTGACGGCGGCGATGGCGGCGTCAATTTCATTGAGGAGCAAGTCGCTGGCCGCCGTCAGCTGTAAAGCCTGGCCGGTGTCCAGCATATCCGAAGAGGTCATGCCCAGATGCAGCCAGCGCCCCTCAGGGCCGAGGGTCTCGGTGATGGAGCGCAGGAACGCCGTAACGTCGTGGCGGGTGGTCTCAAAAATACCCATCATTCGGACGTGGTTGTAGGCGGCCCCGCGCAGCGATTCCATATCTTCCGGCGGGATGACGCCGGCTACCGTCCACGCTTCGCAGACGGCCAGCTCCACGTCCAGCCACATCCGGTATTTGTTCTCATCCGACCAGACCCGCTTCATGTCAGGCCTTGAATAGCGGTCAATCACGTCGCAGTTCCCTCCGCGGGATTGGCATAACGCAGATTATTCTATCACACCAGATATTCCCGAACCGCAGCTAAAACGGGCGCGAAATCGGTGAAAGGGGTGAAGGGGATTTCCGCCTCGGCGCACAGCTCCGCCATCCGGCGGTGAGCGAACACGGTATCGGCAGCCTCGCCGGCTTCAAAGTCGGAGTGGCCGTCGCCGGCAAAGAACACGTGATAGCCCCGCTCCTGAAAGCGGCGCACTATCACGGCCTTGCTGTTGCCCAGCTCCGGAGCGTCAGGGTAGGTGAAGTCGTAGCCGTAGTTAACGATGCGTCCGACGGCGTCAAAATCAGCGCGCACGGCGTGCACCGGCATATCGGAGTGTCCGCAACCGTCCAGCAGAGCCTGGATGTAAAAATCCAGCCCTTGGCTGACGATGCGCATGGGCACGTCGTTATCGCGACAAAACTGCGACAGCTCGCTGAAATGGCCTCTGAAACAAGCTCGCTCGCGGACGTAGGCTTGCATCGTCGACTTGTCCGCCTGCACCTGCCGGAATGTGATTTCCTGGTAGTCTTTCAGCGACAACTTGCCGGCCCGGAACTGCTCACGCACGTCCGTCCACGACGGATGTCCGAACTGATACAAAAGCAATTCGGCAACGTTCTGGGCCGCCGCCGTGTCGTCAAAGTCCGTCAGCACCGCCGGCGGACGGCGTCCGCTATGCGAAATATCAGCGCTCACGGAGGGATTGGCGATAGCGATCAACGGCGTCGCGGATGTCGTCGTGCTTGATGGCCAGAATTTGAGCGGCGTAGTAGGCGGCGTTGCGCGCGCCCCAGCCGCCCACTGCCATGGCCGCTACCGGGATGCCGGGGGGCATTTGCGCGGTGGACAGCAAAGCGTCCCAGCCATTCAGTTCGCTGGACGTCAGCGGTATGCCGATTACCGGCAGCGTGGTTTGGGCGGCAAGCGCGCCGCCCAGGGCAGCGGAGCCGCCGGCAGCCGCAATCAGCACTTCCAGCCCTCGCTCCCGGGCAGCGCCAGCGTACTCGTGCACACGTTCCGGCGTGCGGTGGGCGGACATCACTCGGACTTCGTAGTCAATGCCCAGGGATTCCAGCGTGTTAATGGTCGGTTGGACGGCTTCCTCGTCTGAGGCGCTGCCCATTACTACTCCTACCAGCGGCAAGATAATTCTCCTTTGCTGCGTGAGCCGTTGGGTTCCCGCCGGCTCGGGAAGCACGGCGACGTCGTTATTCTGCGATTTCGGCTATTTCACGAAAAGCACCCAGCAGAGCTTTCTGAATACTGTCCGCGTCGTCGTCAATTTCTTCCTCATCCACCATTATGTACCCGGCATCATCGTCGTCAATGCCCACCCGCACGTCCAGCTCCACCGGCTCGCCATCGTGCCAGTACAGGGTGTACAGGATTTCGTCGGTCAGGCCGTCAAAGTCCGAGTCGTCATCGCCTTCAAAGTCATACTGCCAAGATCGGTCAACAATCAGCCGGGCCCCTCCGTCCAGGAGCGCGTCGTTCATCTGCCCCAGCATTTCCTCGATTTTGAGGTCGCCGGCGTATTTTTCCAGCAGACTGCGACGCTCGGCAACATCGGCTATCTGCCGGCCGTAGCCTTCGTTGTCCACGCGCACCCGCAGGCGCTTCAGTTCATCAGGCCAAGGCATTGATATTCCTCCGGTTCGGTTCCAGCGTAAGGCCGACTATGACGCCGGCCTCTTATTGACGCGCCCGTTAAGGTAACAGAATTCATCCACGTTGCGAAAGTACGTCAGGCCGGTTTTAACCCGCAAGCCGTTCAATATGTCCAGCAGATCAATGTAGCACAGCCCCGGATGCCCTTGCCGGAATCCCGCCGGGAGCATTCCCCAGCGACGCAAGGCTCGCTCAGTGTGGGAACTCCACGGCGCGAACAGCTCCGGCTCCCTCAGGGCAAGCAGATACGACGGCCATTCTTTGCCGGCGCCGGACAACCCGAACCCTACGGTCTCAACAGCGCACTCCTCAAACCGATTTTCCAGCTTGATGGTGTCGTAGAGCAGAAAGTCAATTGCGTCCCGCACTTCCGCGATGGGATTAGCGCGGAGCTTGGCAGTCTGTCGCCCACCGGCGCCTCGATAGAGCGCGTCGGCCTGCGTTTCGGTGAGCCTGGCCAGGGCATCCTGCTTCAGCCAATCGGGAGAGGGTACCTTTCCCCAGCGGCGACGGCGGAATGTGTTCAGCTGGCCGGCATCGGCTGCCTGGCGATAAGCGTAGGCCAAGGCCGGCCAATCCTGGCGGGGGTTTTGCAATGCCGCCATGACTGCGGGTGTTCCTATGCGCCGGTAGGAACAGCGAAGGCTTCCGCGGCGATGCCCTGAGCAATGTCCCGTCGGTAGTACGCGCCTTGAAAGCTGATTTCACCAACCCGTCGATAGGCCCGACGTCGGGCTTCGTCAACCGTATCGCCAATGCCGACGCAGGCCAACGCTCGACCGCCGGCGGTCAGCACGGTGTGGCTGCCGGCGGCGGCTCGCTGCGCTCCGGCGTGGAACACCAGCACGTCGCCGTCATCGTTGTTATCGGAGTTTTCCAACCCGGAGATGGGAAATCCGGTTTGATAGGCGCCGGGGTAGCCCTCTGACGCCATCACCACGGCTACCGTCGGCCGCGTTGACCAACGCACGGGCGCAACGTCGTCCAGGCTGCCGGAAGAGCACGCCAGCATCACAGGAGCCGGGTCGCTGATGAGTTGCGGCATAATTACCTGCGTTTCCGGGTCTCCGAAGCGGCAGTTGAATTCCAAGACTCGCGGCCCGGCGTCGGTCAGCATCAGCCCGCAGTAGAGCGCGCCCCGGTAGGGCGTGTTGCGCTTGGCCAACTCCCGAATTACCGGCAGCATGTAGTCATTGCGAACCTGCTTGGCCAGCTCGTGGTTCCAGAAGCGCGGCGGCCCGTAGCTGCCCATGCCGCCGGTGTTAGGCCCGGCTTCGCCCTCGCCTATGCGCTTGTAATCAGTTGCGGCAGCCACCTCAGACAGGTTTTCACCGTCGGTGAACCCGAATACGCTGACCTCCGGGCCCCGCAGCCAATCCTCTACTACTACCGTTGCTCCGGCCTCTCCAAAAATCCGGTCTTCCATACAGGCTCGGATGGCGTATTGGGCATCCTCTCGGTTGGCGCACATGGCGACGCCCTTTCCGGCGGCCAAACCGTTCGCTTTCACCACTACGGGCCGGTCATGACATTCCACGTAAGCCAGCGCCCCGGAGACGGTTTGGAAGACCCGGTAATCCGGCCCTGGCACACCGGCGGCGTCCATCACGCTGCGGGCAAAGCTCTTGCTGGATTCCAGCCGCGCCGCCGCTTTGCCCGGGCCGAAAGCGGCGATGCCGGCGTCGGCCAGACGGTCGGCCAGGCCCATGGACAGCGGGACCTCCGGCCCGACTACCGCCAGGTCAATACGGCGGGCGGTTGACGCCGCAACGATGCCGTCAACATCGGTGTCGTACACGGGCAGGTTCTCTCCCAGCAAAGCCGTGCCGGAGTTGCCCGGCGCGGCGAGCAGCTCGGTTACGGATTTCGACTGGGCCAACCGCCACGCCAGCGCGTGCTCCCGTCCGCCAGAGCCAACTACCAGGACGCGCACGACGCTACTACTCCCATTCAATAGTGCCCGGCGGCTTGCTGGTAATGTCATACACCACCCGGTTGACGCCGTTCACCTCGTTGACGATGCGGCTGCTGATGCGGGCCAGCACGTCGTAAGGCAGCCGCACCCAGTCGGCCGTCATGGCGTCATCGGAGTTCACCGCTCGGATGGCGCAAGCGTAGCCGTAGGTTCGGTAGTCGCCCATAACGCCCACCGTGCGGTTGTCGGTAAGCACCGCAAAGCTCTGCCAGATGTCCCGGTACAGGCCAGCGTCGCTGATTTCTTCCAGCACGATACGGTCGCAGTCCCGCAGCATGGCAACCCGCTCCGGTGTTACCTCGCCAATGATGCGGATGGCAAGGCCCGGCCCCGGAAACGGCTGACGGTAGATTATCTCCTCGGGCAGTCCCAACTCTAGGCCAACCGCGCGGACTTCATCCTTAAAGAGATAGCGCAGCGGCTCTACAAGCCCAAAATCCATGTCATCGGGCAGGCCGCCCACGTTGTGGTGCGTCTTGATGCGCGCCGAGGCCCGATTGTCCGGGGTTTCGCTTTCAATGACGTCGGGATACAGGGTGCCTTGCGCCAACCAATGCACGTTTTCAATCTCGGCGGCGGCGTCCTCAAAGACGCGGATGAATTCTCCGCCGATGGTCTTGCGCTTCACTTCCGGGTCGGTTACGCCGGCCAGCCGGTTCAGAAACCGGGTTTCGGCGTTAATATAACGCAAGTCCAGCCCCAGCCCGCGCTGAAACGTCTCCCGCACCTGCTCCACTTCGCCGTGTCGCAGCAGTCCGTTATTGACGAAAATGCAAGTCAGCTGCGACCCGACGGCCTGATGAAGCAGCGCCGCCGCCACCGACGAGTCCACGCCGCCGCTCAATCCACAGATTATCCGGCCATTACCCACCTGCTCCCGAACCCGCTCCACTGCGTCGGCGACAAAGTTGCCTGGCGTCCAGGATTGGGAGCAGTCGCAGATGCGCTGTACGAAGTTGCCCAGGATGGTCATGCCGTCGGGCGTATGCTGCACTTCGGGATGAAACTGTAGGCCGTACCATCGTTTGCCGTCGGAGACGACGGCGCAGTCGGTATTGGCGGTGTAGGCCAAGGCGGCCATGCCGTGGGGCAGCCGTTCTACCCGGTCGCCGTGGCTCATCCAAACCGGAACCCTGCCACCGACGCCGGCCAGCAAGCGGTCGCCGTCGCCATCGCTTAACAGCTCAGCGTGCCCGTATTCGCAGACATCGCCGGCCGTCACTTTGCCGCCGAGCTGATGCACCAGGGACTGCATACCGTAGCAAATGCCCAGCGTCGGAACGTTGGACTCCAGTACCCAGTCCGGTATTGCCGGGGCGCCGGCGTCGTACACGCTGGCTGGCCCGCCGGACAAGATGATTCCACGCACATTGAGGTGAGAAACCGCCGCAGGTCCCGCCGTCGCCGGGACAATTTCAGAGTAGGCGCGCAGCTCTCTGACGCGGCGCGCTATCAAATGGGTGTACTGCGAGCCAAAGTCAATGACAACGATGGCATCGGGATGCGCTGAGGTGGTCCTGTCACTCATACTGCCTGCGCTCACTGAGTTGCGGCGGTTAGGTTGGCCATTCGTGTTGTGCCGGTTTGTGTTAGATTTGAAAACGCGACGCGCTCCCCTCATGTTATACTGCGCCTTGTCAAACCGCGCAGCGGAGAAACGCGGTGCGCTCCGATTCTATCACCGAACCCCACCGCCGCATAGCCGCCGCCTTGCCTCCTCCCGCGCAACTCACACCCCACGTCCCTGCGCCGTCGTTACGGCGAAAACCGAAAGGCCGTCCCCGGCGGTGTCAGGGAATGGTAAAATCAATGTCGCTATGGACCGCCAGGCCGAAATCGCCCGCGCCGTAACCTGTCTGGCCGATGGCGGCGTAATCGCCATCCCGACAGACACCCTCTACGGCCTCGCTGCTGACGCCCTCAACCCGGCGGCGCTGGAGCGCGTCTATCAAATCAAAGGGCGCCCTGCCGCTATGCCCCTGCCTGTGCTGGTATCCGGCTGGGAGCAGGCGGCGGCGGTTGCCAGCGTCAGCGGTTGCGCCCGGGGTATAGCGGAGCGGATAGCTCAACGTTATTGGCCCGGCCCGCTGACTCTGGTGCTCCCGGCGGCCGCAGGCCTGCCCTCGCGCCTTACCGCAGCACGCGACACCATCGCCGTGCGGATGCCTGACCATGACGTACCCTTGGCATTGGCTCAGGGTCTAAAACGGCCCATCACGGGAACCAGCGCTAACCCCAGCGGTAGCGCAGACATAGCGGATCCGGAGGATTTACGCCGCTGTTTGGGTGGGCTGGTTGATGGTATTATTACCGCCGGCAAGCCGCCGCGGGGTGCCGCCAGCACTATCGTAGCAGTGTCCGAGAACGGGCTGACCCTGCTCCGCGCCGGCGCGCTGCAATTCTGCGACATCCAGCAGGTTATTGGTTGAACCTCCGCTATTTGAAGCGCTGACACAAGGGCAATGACTACCGCCGTTGCTACATACCATACTTACTGCGCCGCCGTGGACGCCGACTTACGCGCCGCCCTCTCTCAACAACAGGGCATGCTCTACGACTTGGTGCGCTACCACCTGGGCTGGGTGGACGAGCGCGGCAACCCCGCCGACGGTACGCTAACCCCGTTGCATCCCTGCGGCGCGCTGACGCTGGCCGCTGCTGATGCGGTGTCCGGCGACTACGGCCCCGCCGTGCCGGCGGCTTCATCCGTTGTGCTGACCTACAACTTCGTAATGGTGCATAACGACGTGCAGGCCGGCCGTATTGACCGGCAAGACGCGCGGCCCAGCATCTGGTGGGTCTGGGGCCCATCGCAGGCCATTAACGCAGGCGATGGATTGCACGCCCTGGCCCGCGCGGCGCTGATGCGGCTTTCCGACGCCGGGGCCGCTGCCGATATAGTCCTCGCCGCCCTCCGTTCCCTCGACCATGCCTGCCTGACACTATGCGAGGGTCAGTACATGGACTTGACCTACCAAGATCGGCTGCTGGTGTCCGAATCCGACTACCTCGATATGATTCAGCGCAAGTCGGGCGCGCTGAACGGCTGTTCCGCCGGGTTGGGGGCGCTGGCAGTTGGAGCCAACGCCGATACCGCCGACAGCCTGCGTCAATGGGGCGAAAAGCTGGGCATGGCCCGGCAAATCCGCAGCGACATAGCCGACTTGTGGGGCAGCCGGGGCGACGGCTTTACCGCCAGCAACGTGCTCAACAAGAAAAAGAGCCTGCCTATCATTCACGCCCTGCAACACGCCAGCCTATCTGACAAACGGGAACTGGGCTCAATCTATATGAAGCGCGTTCTGGAGCCGGACGATTCCGCGCGCATCGTAGCCATCCTGGACGGGATCGGCTCGCGAGAATATGCGGAACAGTATGCTGCTGAAATGCTACGCGATGCTGACGCCGCCATTTCCTCCGCAGACATCCGGCTGCGCCAACCGGCGGCATTGCGGCAAGCCACGGAGTGGATAATCGGCGGTGCGGTGGTTTGACCCCGGCGAGGCAACGAGAAGCGAGCAATGACCAAGCGAACCCTCTCCCAACTGGACGTCGCCGGCAAAACTGTGCTGGTCCGCGTCGATTTCAATGTTCCCATCGAGCAAAGCGTGGCGGCCATCGCTAAATACGACCAGCGCCTGCGCGCCACTTTGCCCACTATCCAATACCTCCTGGAGCGTGATTGCAAGGTCGCTCTCTGCTCACATCTCGGCCGCCCCCGGGGAGCGGTTGATGAGAGCCTGCGTCTGGCCCCGGTGGGCGACCGCTTGGCCGCGCTGCTCAAGCGCCGGGTAACCGCGCTGCCTGACTGCGTCGGATCTGACGTTGCCGATGCGGTGTCGGCAATGTCCCCAGGCGAAATTGTCCTGCTGGAAAACCTGCGCTTCCACGCCGGCGAGGAGCAAAATGACCCCGAATTTGCCGGCCAGTTGGCCGCCTTGGCCGAGTGTTTCGTGATGGACGCCTTCGCGGTTGCCCATCGCGCCCATGCTTCTACCGTTGGCCTCCCGGGGCTGCTGCCCTCCGCTATGGGGCTGCTCACCCAGCGGGAGGTCGCGTCTCTGGGCCTGGCCCTGGCCGAACCGGAGCGTCCCCTGGCCGCTTTGATGGGCGGCGCCAAGGTCAGCGACAAGATACTGGTGCTGGAAAACCTGCTATCTCGGCTCGACCATCTATTCATCGGGGGGGGAATGGGGGTGACCTTTCTGGCCGCCACCGGAAAATCCGTGGGTGCGTCCTCCGTTGAAGCAGATCGGCTGGGGTTCGCCCGCGACGCGCTCCGGCGCGCCGAATGCCACGGCGTAGCTGTCCATCTGCCCCAGGACGTGGTAGTCGCCGACGAATTCGCGCCCCAGCCCAACGCCGTTGCCACCCACGCCGTGGATGATGTGCCCGACGGCTGGCACATTATGGACATAGGACATGACACCGCCACCCGCTACACCGCCGCGTTGGCCGGCTGCAAGACCATCTTGTGGAACGGTCCCATGGGCGTCTTTGAAATGGAACGGTTCAGCGCAGGGACTCGACAGGTTGCCAACGGCATCGCTCGACTGCCCGGCGCAATCACCGTGGTCGGCGGCGGTTCCACGGCGGAAGCAGTGGAATCCCTGGGCCTCATGGAGCACATGACCCACGTGTCGACCGGCGGCGGCGCATCGCTGGAGTTCCTGGGCGGCCGGGAGCTGCCCGGCCTCGCCGCCTTGCCGGACGCCTGATTTATTACGGAGCCAATATGTCGGAGCGATTATGATCGACTTTCAACAGATTCAAGACAGCCTCGCCAGCACACCGTCCAAAATCGTCCTGCTTGTAGCCGACGGATTGGGCGGGCTGCCCCACCCTGACACCCGCAAGTCGGAACTGGAAACCGCCCACATTCCCAACTTGGACGCTCTGGCTCAACGCAGCGCCTGTGGCCTGACCACGCCGGTAGAGGTTGGCATCGCGCCTGGCAGCGGGCCGGGCCACCTTGCCCTGTTCGGCTATAACCCGCTCAAGTACTTCATCGGGCGCGGCGTGCTGGAAGCCTTGGGCGTCGGAGTTGACCTGCGCCCCGGCGACGTGGCCGCCCGCGGCAACTTCTGCACTGTCGATGATGACGGGCTGCTCACCGACCGCCGCGCCGGTCGCATCGCCACGTCGTTAAGCGTCCCGCTGTGTCAGCGCCTGAACGACATTGCTATACCGGGCGTGCAGCTGGATGTGTTCCCGGTGCAGGACTACCGCTTCGTTTTGCGGCTGCGTGGCGATGGCCTGTCCGAACTGGTTGACGAAACCGACCCTCAGCGCGAGGGCATGGCTCCTCGTACCGCCAACGCCCTGTCACCCGAAGCCGAGCGCACTGCCAAGATTGTGCAACGCTTCGTAGTAGAGGCCGGCCGTGTTCTCTCCGAAGAGCAGCCGGCCAACATGGTGCTGCTGCGCGGATGGGCCCAGCTGCCCAACCTGCCGGACTTCGGCGAGGTTTATCATCTCAACCCGGCCGCCATCGCCGCTTATCCAATGTATCGCGGCCTGGCATCCGTAGCCAGCATGAAGATCATCCCCACCGGCAAGACCTTTGGCGACGAAGTGGATACCCTCCACGCCAATTGGGACGATCATGATTTCTTTTTCATCCACTACAAGCCGGCCGACTCCGCCGGCGAGGACGGCGACTTTGACGGCAAGGTGAAACGCTTGGAGGAGTTGGACCTCCACATCCCCAGCATACTAGACCTACAGCCGGACGTGTTGATGGTAGCCGGAGACCACGCTACGCCGGCTATAATGGCTTCCCACAGCTGGCATCCGGTGCCGTTTATGCTGCACTCGCCGTTGACGCTGGGTGAAGGCGTAACCGGCTTCAACGAGCGCGCTTGCGCTCAGGGTTCTCTGGGCCGCATACCCGCGGAAACCGTCATGCTGCTGGGCCTCTCTCACGCCGGCAAGCTGGGTAAGTACGGCCCGTAAGGAACCATCCAATGCCACACATCCCCAACATAATAGCCGGCAACTGGAAGATGAACACGGACATTGCGTCCGGCGTCGCTTTGGCCTCTGCAATTGCGGCGGGCGCGGCGAACCTCAACGGAGTCAGCATCATCGTCGGGCCGCCCTTCGTATCACTGGCGGCGGTTCGGGATGCCGTCGCCGGCAGCGGCGTTGCAGTGGCCGCTCAGAATATGCACGCAGACGACAGCGGCGCGTTCACCGGCGAAATCGCCCCTCCCATGCTGGCCGGCCTCTGCGATTACGTTATCATCGGCCATTCTGAGCGCCGCCAGTTCTACGGCGAAACCGATGAGTGGGTAGGCCACAAAGCTGCCGCCGCGTTGCGCCACGGCTTGCGCCCCATCGTTTGCGTCGGTGAAACGCTGGAGCAGCGAGAAAGCGGCCGGGCGGTAGAAATCATCCACCATCAGGTCGTAACCGCCCTGGCTTACTTTGACGACGAGGCGGCCATTGGACGCCTGGCGATAGCCTACGAACCCGTGTGGGCCATTGGTTCCGGGCGCGCCGCTACGCCTGCAATCGCCGACCGGATAATGGCCGACGCAATTCAGCCCACTATCGCGGCGTCCCTGGGCGCAGACGCTGAGTTGGCGACGCCGCTGCTCTACGGCGGCAGCGTCAACCCGGACAACGCCGCCGACTTTGCCGCCGTGGCCAGCATCAACGGGGCGCTGGTCGGCGGGGCCAGCCTGGACGCTGATTCCTTCCTCGCCGTGGCTGCCGCCTTTGCAGCTGGCCGGTCGTGACGCGGCGCCGTACGGTTGCTATGTCCACCCGTCCCGCCGTAGTCGCCGTAGTTGGGCCCACTGCGGTGGGAAAAACCGCTCTGGCGATTGCCTTGGCCCGGCAGTTTGACGGTGAAATCGTCAACGCCGACAGCCGCCAGGTTTATACCGGCATGGACATTGGCGTCGCCAAGCCCACCGCCGACGAACTGCGCGCCGCCCGTCATCACCTCATCGACATCCGCCCGCCAGATGCGCCCATCAGCTTGGGAGAGTATCTCCCCCTGGCGCGGCAAGCCATTGCCGACATCGTGTCGAGGGGCAAGCTGCCAATCCTCTGCGGTGGCACCGGACAATACGTTTGGGCCTTGCTGGAAGGATGGCAGGTTCCTCAAGTCCCGCCCAACCCCGACTTGCGAGCCAAGCTGGAGCGTCAGGCCGGCAAGGAAGGCGCGGCTGCCCTTTACAGTGAATTGCAGAGCATTGACCCGCAGCGCGCTGAGGTTATAGACCCTCACAACGTCCGTCGCATCATCCGCGCCTTGGAAATCCGCCATGCTCAGGCCGCCCCAATAATCGCCGCGCGTAAGAGCGACCAGCCGCCATATCACGCCTTGATTATCGGCCTCACCGCTGACCGCGCAGCGCTTTACGACCGCAGCGACGCGCGCTTTGACGCTATGATGGACGCAGGGTTGCTGGATGAAGTGCGCCGCCTGGTCGCCGCCGGCTATGCGTCCGATGATGGCCCTCTTTCCAGCGTCGGTTATGCCCAATTGAGGCGTTATCTGGCCGGCGAAATGACGCTGGCCGACGCCGTAGCCCGCGCCAAAACGCAAACGCACCGACTGGCGCGCCGTCAGTACGCCTGGTTCAAGCCGGCTGACTCCCGCATCGCCTGGCTGGATGCCACCAACGGCTTGCCCATGGCCGCCGCCGTATCCGGGACGGAGAAATTCATAGATAGAGCAATTCACCGCGCCGCCAACCTCGTGTGATACAATTGCGCCCGACAGCCACCGTAGCAATCAGGGGCGGGAGTTCAACGATGGAATTTACCAAAATGCACGGCGCCGGCAACGACTATGTCTATGTGGACGCTCGCGCAATGCCTGAGCGTGATTGGGGCAGCCTGTCGCGGAGCATCAGCGACAGACATTTTGGCGTCGGCGGCGATGGCCTGATTCTCGTTATGAACTCCGAGGTGGCCGACCTGCAGATGCGGATGTTCAACTCTGACGGTTCCGAAGGCGAAATGTGCGGCAACGGTATCCGGTGCTTTGCCAAGTACGCCATTGAGCGCGGCATCGTCCCCAACCCGGCGGCCCAAGTTACTATCGACACGCTGGCCGGCATCCGCACCGTTGTGCCACACTACGATGGGCCGGCGGTTAACGCAGCGCGGGTCAGCATGGGACTCCCTCGTTTCACGCCGTCGGAAATCCCCGTTGACCTTGACCCGGCCATCAGCGACCGGAATGGCCCGGTTGTCAACTACGCTATTCATCCGGGAGATTTCCGCCTGTTTCTGACTTTTGTCTCAATGGGCAATCCTCACGCCGTTACCTTTATTGACCAGCCGGTAGAAGAGTTTCCGCTGCATAATATCGGCCCGTTGGTGGAGCGGCACCCCATCTTTCCCCGCCGGGTCAATTTTGAAATCGTCAACCTGCGAGATGACGGCGGCCTGGATGCGCGGGTTTGGGAGCGCGGCTCCGGCGAGACCATGGCCTGCGGCACCGGAGCCTGCGCCATCGGCGTCGCCTCTCGGCTATTAGGACACACCGGCGATCGCGTAGCGGTCAACCTGCCCGGCGGGTCCCTGAATATAGAGTGGGACGGCGCGGGGGAGGTCTATCTGGAAGGCCCGGCCGCCGAGGTTTTCAGCGGAGTGTGGACAGAATGAGCGATTACCTGACCGGCCCCAGTACCTTCGCGCAACTCCGCTGGTCGGCTCATGCTTTTCGCGCCATTGCCGACGATTCCCTGTGCATTGCGGCCCGCGTTCCTGAGTTCCGGCAAGAGCGGCTGGACGGTTGGCTAGATGCCGACTGGCCGGCATTGGTGCGCTACGTTAACCAGTGGGGTTGTCGCATTCCTCAGAGCAAAACGCCGGGAATTGCGGCGGCGGTACCGGCGGCGGCGACCCATTTGGCGCCTTTATCCGCGTCTGCTCTGGAATTCGACGACCTGCGCTGCGCGACCCTGGACACAATCGCAGGCGCTTTTGACGCCCTCACGGAGGCCAACGGCGTCAGCCCCACGGCGGCGTCGGCTATTCTGACAGCCCTGAACCCGCAGCTGTTCGTATCTTGGGGGTCAGGGATCAAAGACGCCTACTTCCCAGATGACAAGCCCAACGGCGCAACTTACTCCCAATTCCTGACCGTCATGCGCATGGCCGCTCTGTCCATCGCCGCCGACGCTCGCGCCCGGCATGACATCAACGATCCGGCCGGCCGCCTGTCCTCCGAGCTTGGCGTCAACCCTCCGTTCAGCTTGGCAAAGTTCATCGACGAATACAACTGGCTGACGCTGGAACTGGGCCTAGCATATCAAAGCGGCGCGCTTGTGGTATAGCGCGATAAGATAGCGTTTACCCCGGCCGTCGATTTTACAGGAGCGCAAATGCCTGACTTCTCAAACCGCCTCGGCAAACTTGCCCCCTACCCCTTTGTAGAAATCTCCCGCATCATCGCCGAAAAGCACGCCGCTGGTGCCGATGTGGTTACTTTCGGCATCGGCGACCCCGACATTCCAACCCCGCAGCCTATCATCGATCGGCTGCTGACGGCCTCCCAGGATCCACCCAACCATCGCTACCCGGAGACCGACGGGTTGCCTGAGATGCGCCGCGCCATCGCTCACTGGTACCGACAGCGTTTCTCCGTTGACCTGGACCCGGACACCGAAGTTCTACCCCTTATCGGGGCCAAGGAAGGCATCGGCCACGCTGCCTTCTGCTTCCTAGACCCCGGAGATATTGCCCTGGTGCCCGACCCTGCCTACCCGGTGTATGCCGTAGGCGCCATGTTCGCCGGCGCCGAGAGCCACGTGATGCCCTTATACCAACGCAACGGCTGGCTGCCGGAGTACGATGCGATCCCCGACGATGTAGCCCGGGCCGCCAAGGTAATGTGGCTCAATTATCCCAACAACCCCACCAGCGCCGTCGCTTCTCAGGAGGATTTGGAGTCTGCGCTGCGGTACTGCCGGGAGTGCGACATTGCCCTCCTCCACGACGCCGCCTACTCCGAAGTCGGCTATGACGGCTACCGCGCCGGCAGCCTGATGCAGCTGGACGGCGCAAAAGATGTCGGCCTAGAGTTTCATTCCCTGTCCAAAACCTACAACATGACGGGCTGGCGCATGGGCATGGCCGTAGGCAACGCCGACATGATTAAGGCCCTGTTCCAAGTCAAGGCCAACCTGGACTCGGGCGTCCCTCAGGCCATACAGGAAATGTCCATGGCCGCATTAACCGGCCCGCAGGACTGCATCGATGATAACGTCGCCATCTACCAGCGACGGCGCGACCGGGTGCTGCAAGCCTTGACGCGCATGGGCCTACCGGTAGAAACTCCCCGAGCCAGCCTGTACGTCTGGGCGCCCGTCCCGGAGGGATACACCTCCGCCGAGTTCGCGGCGCGCCTGCTGGAAGAAATCGACATCGTGGTTACTCCAGGCTCTTCCTACGGCCAGTATGGCGAGGGCTACATCCGACTGTCTCTTACCACCCCCGACGAGCGAGTGGAGACCGGCTGCCAGCGCCTGGAAAACTGGACCATCCCGGCGCCCCAAGCCTGACCGGGTTGGATTGCCTCCAGAGAGGTACGCTATGACTACCACATCCGCGCCATCAGCTCTGATAACCGCAGAGGAACTGCTGCTGATGGATCGCGTTCCCGGCAAACGGTATGAACTCATCCGAGGCGTCCTCGTGGAGAAAGGAGTGGCAACTGGCGATACTCACGCAGCGACCGTGCTACGCGCCGGCAGCGTAGTGTTGCAATATACCGGCGCAACCGATTACGGCGAAGCTCGCGCCGGTGAGCCAGGCTACCGGTTGGAAAGCGACCCCGATACCGTACGCGCGCCGGATATTGCGTGGTTTGCCCCCGGACGTATCCCGCCGGGAACTACAGGCTTCCCCGAACTCGCGCCTGATCTCTGCATTGAGGTTGCATCACCCAGTAACCCCCGCGCCGATAGACTACTCTCTGATAAAGCCTGGATGTGGCTCGATTTCGGCGCGCGAGAAGTCTGGGCGCTTGACCCGGAAGGCAGTACATTGACTCGGTATCGCCCCCAAACGGCTCCCGTCATTCTTGGCGAATATGACACGCTGGACGGCGGCGACCTCCTGCCCGGATTCAACGTCGCTGTCTGGCAGTTGTTCCGACGGCAACGTTAGCCTATGCCCAAACTCCGCCAGCCCAAGCCCACCGGCCCCCAAACTGAGCGGGCTGTTCTGGTGGCCGTTGAGGAGAAACGCCGCGGCGAAAACCTCTGGGGCCTGGATGATACGCTGATCGAGCTCGACTACCTTACCCGCTCCGCCGGCGCTGAGGTCGTCGCCACCCTATCTCAGCGCGCCGACCGTCTGACCCCCACTTATGTTGGCAAGGGCAAGCTCCAGGAGCTGCAAGACGTTCTGTATGCAGAACGCCCCGACGTCGTCATCTGCGACGACGAGTTGACGCCTACCCAGCAGCGCAACTTGGAAAACGCTCTCAAAGTCAAAGTTCTCGACCGCACGGCCTTGATCCTGGACGTGTTTGGCCGCCATGCCCGCACCCGCGAAGGCCAGTTGCAGGTTGAACTGGCCCAGCATCAATACCTGTTGCCCCGTCTCATTGGCCAGTGGTCTCACTTGGAACGGCTTGGCGGCGGCATCGGCACCCGCGGCCCAGGCGAAACCCAGCTGGAAACTGACCGCCGACTCATCCGACGCCGCATACAGAAAATCGAGGCGGAGCTGGAAAACGTCCGCAAACGACGCAGCCAGTACTTGGAACGCCGTCGCCGATCCGCTACGCCGATGGCCACGCTGGTAGGCTACACCAACGCCGGCAAAAGCACCCTGTTCAACGCCCTCAGCAACGCCGGCGTCCCCGCCGAAGACCGGCTCTTCAATACTCTCGACCCGGTAACCCGCCGCCTGCGTCTCCCCGATGGCAGCGAGCTCCTGCTCAGCGATACCGTAGGCTTCATCCAAAAGCTCTCGCCTACCGTCGTCGCGGCCTTCCGCGCTACCCTGGCCGAACTGGACGAAGCCGATCTCCTGCTCCACGTCGTTGACATAACCCACCCCAAAGCGCCCGAGCAGGCCGAGATAGTGGAGCAGACCCTCAATGACCTTGACTTGGGCGACAAACCCCGCCTGCTGGTCATCAACAAGATGGACCTGCTGACCGATGACCCGGCGGAGATGGCAACCTTCGGCCAGATTGATCTGGCCGCAATTGCCGCCGCCGACTCGCCGGCCGTCAATGGGCGAGTTTTCGTATCCGCCGCCAAAGGCTGGAACCTGCCGGCCTTGCTGGAATCCGTCCGCGCCCAGGTTGGAGGCACCGTAACCCAATGGCAGCCCGCCGCAGCATCCGCCTGATTCACACCTCCGACACCCACTTGGGCGATGATTGGGACCCCAAGGCTGCCCAGCGCGCCCTGTCCGCAGTGGTGGACGGCGTTCACAGCCTGCGCGCCGACGCCCTGCTCATCGCCGGCGACGTGTTCGACAACGCCCGCATCTCCGACGCTGTGTTGGAGTTCTTTGTGTCCGAGATGGCCCGCGCGGCCGTGCCGGTCGTCATTCTGCCCGGCAACCACGACCTTTACGACGCCGCATCCCTCTACCACCGCAGCCCTTTCGCCAACGCGCCGGACAACCTGCGCATCATCTCCGGTACGCAGGGCGAAACCGTAACGCTGCCTAGCCTGACGCTGGATGTATGGGGGCGAGCGATGGACGCCCACACGCCGGCATTCCGTCCGTTGGTCGGCATTCCGTCGCAGCCCAACTGCCACTGGCTCATCGCCATGGCCCACGGCCATTATCACTACCCCGATGATACCGAGGAACGCTCATCACCCATTCTCCCCCACGAAATCGCCGCGGCCAACTGCGATTACATCGCCCTGGGCCATTGGGAGCGTTTTGAGGATATATCGCAGAACGGCGTAACCGCGTACTATTCCGGTTCCCCCATGGGAGCCGCCAACGAGCCCGGCCAGGTAGCGGTGAACGTCGTTGACCTCAACGCCAGTCGTGAGAAGTCGGTAAGCGTCGCACAGGCGCAGTTAAACATGACCACACTTTGACTAGGTGACCGTCATGCTTCATATTGACAGTCTAATAACCAGCCTGTCATCGCGCCGTCCAATTTTCCATTCCGAGGCCGACTTCCAGCACGCGCTGGCGTGGCATATTCACGAAACCCACCCTGATTGCGACTTGCGCCTAGAGCGCGAGCAGTTCTCACCTCATACTAGCGAGCGAATGGCTACGGACATTTGGCTTCGGCTATCGGATGAGGTGGTCGCAATCGAACTGAAATATACCAACCGGGCCTTGCGGAAAGAATGGGACGGCGAGGTTTTTACGCTTCGCGATCACGGTGCGCAACCACCCCGTCGGTATGACCTCATCAAGGATGTGCAGCGGTTGGAGCAAACTCTGCAACTTCCCAACCCGGCAAACTACGGATTTGCCGTTCTGCTGACCAATAACCAAATGTACTGGGCGCCGCCAAGACAGCGTGATGTCATAGACGCTGCTTTTCGTATCCACGATGGAAGACGCATCAGTGGCGGACAAATTCGTTGGGATGATAAAGCAGGCCTAGGCACCAAGCGGAATCGTGAGGAACCGCTATATTTGGAACACTCTTACGATTTATGCTGGCGTGACTACTCATCGTTTGGCCATGGAACCGGCGAGACCTTCCGCTACCTCGCTGTCTCCGTGCCTCCCACACAGGAGTGAAACAAATGAAATTCATGTCCCGCGAGCGCCGCATCTACGTCCTGCGACCCGAAAACGAGCCCGCCGTAATCATCAACGACGGCGATGATCTGATGGTGGAGACCTGGGATGCTTTCGAGGGCATCCGCGAGCCGGGCGTATTGCAGGAAAAATCCCTCAAAGGTCCAGCCACCGGGCCCATCTACGTCAACGGCGCCCAGCCCGGCGACGCCCTGCGCATCGAGTTCGTCAGCATCACTCCCAAGGAAAACCCGGCCCACATGGTCATGCCCGGCCGGGGCTTCCTGGAAGCCGAGTTCACCGAAGGTTATCCCACCGTAATGAGCATTGACGGCGGCGACATCGTGCTGCCCAGCGGCATCCGTCTGCCCCTTTGTCCTTCCATGGGGCTGGTCGCCACCACGCCTACCTATCCCCAGGAAACCGCCAGCGACAGCGGCCCCTACGGCGGCGACATTGATATGAAAGAGCTGGTAGCGGGCAGCGTCATCTACCTTCCCGTGTTTGTCCCCGGCGCTCTTCTGGCCATGGGCGACTGCCACGCCGTGGTTGGCGACGGGGCTGTGGCCGGCACCGGAGCCGAATGTTCCGCCGATACCCACGTCCGCGTGACGGTGGAAAAAGGCATGAGCATCTCCGGCCCTCGCGCCATAACCCCGGATCATTTTGTGGTTCTGTCCCACGGCGAAGACCTTGCCCCGCCATGAAGCAAGCCGTCCGCGATATGGTGGACTTCCTCATCGCAGAGAAAGGCATGGAACCCTACGACGCCTACACCCTATGCAGCCTGGCTGGCGACGTGCGCGTTTCCCGCACCTTCCGCCCCATCAGCCCCGTCAAAATGATGCTCTCTCGCCAAGCCCTGGAACAGCTCTAGCCACTCAGCCGCCATTTCCGACCGCAACCATGGATGCCCGCGCCTGCGGGAGTTCGCGCATCGGTATGCAATTCTACCGGGAATTCAGTCGCGCCCTTTTCGGCAGCCTTGGTACGGGCCAATTCAATCGCATTACGCTCGTCTTCATCCGAGTCGGCCTCGGCAAGCCTGTTCCGACTAATTCAGACGGTTTTGCCATAAGCGCATTGTCGTTCAAGAATCAGAGCATCCTACGATAACCTCTCCTGCTCTTTTAGCCGCGTAGCGCAATTCTCACACACAGCCCGCCCTTGTTCCATAGCTGAGTAGAACACTGCGGATTGGGTGGTCATAGGCGCCACGTATGCAGTAGTGCAGGTTACATAGAGACCATTAAGTTCTGTGGATGCTGGCCTCAAGATGTGAAGCGGCCAACTTCCCAGTGGATGGTCATTGTAGATGCCTGTCGTTGGACGAGACCTATTGCCATGTTCCGCTCCTTCTCAGCAATTTGATTCAATCGAAATCAGCCAGCAGTGGCATGAGGGCCATGGCCCTACCACTCACGCTGCCGAAAATCCACCGTCCACCGCTATCACCGCTCCGGTTACGTAGTCCGATGCCTGGCTGGACAGGAACACCGCCGCGCCTTGTAGCTCACTGGCGTTACCCCATCTGCCGGCCGGGATGCGACGGTTGATAAGGTTGTAGCGCTCTGGCTGTGTTTCCGGGATGGCCTGGGTCAGTTCGGTCATAAACCAGCCGGGCAGTATGGCGTTGGACTGGATGTTGTCGGCGGCCCACGCCACGGCGAAGCTTTTTGCCAGCTGCACAATGCCGCCCTTGCTGGACGAGTAAGGTACGCCGCTGCCGCCGCCGCCGAAAATGCTGTACATGCTGCCAATGCTGATAATCTTGCCGCCGCCCTGCGCCTTGAAGTGCGGATAGACCGCCTTGCACGACAAAAACGCCGCCCGCAGGTTCACGTCCAGCACGTTATCCCATTCGGCGGCGGTAATTTCCTGCGGCGCTTTTCGCACCGTCGCGCCGGCATTGTTAATCAGTATGTCCACCCGCCCGAAACGGGCCACCACGCGAGCGGCCATGTCGTCAATGTCAGAGGTGCTGGTTACGTCGGTGGGTATGGCGATGGCCTGTCGTCCACTGGCCTCAATTTCGGCCACGGCGGCCGCGTTCTTCTCGACGTTCCGCGCGGCGATGGCAATATCCGCGCCGGAATTGGCCAAGCCCAGCGCCATTCCCAAGCCAAGCCCGCCGTTGCCGCCGGTAATCAGCGCTACTCGCCCGGTAAGGTCAAAAAGCCCGCCGCTGTTCATCATCTGTCCATCTCACAAATCGGATTGACCGACAATTTACCACAATGCAAAAGGGGCGGGTTCAAACCCGCCCCTTCCGGATGCCTTCGCCTGGCGAAACTCACAGGTTGATGAGAGGCTGCACCGCCACGAAAGCCGGCGCGAACACCAGCGAAACAATCGCCATCAGCTTCAGCAGGATGTTCAGGCTGGGGCCGGAGGTGTCTTTGAATGGGTCGCCCACCACGTCGCCCTCCACGGCGGCCTTGTGCGCGTCCGAACCCTTGCCGCCGTAGTTGCCCAGCTCAACGTACTTCTTCGCGTTGTCCCAGGCGCCGCCGGCCGAGGCCATCATAATCGCCAGCATGAACCCGGCGGATACCGACCCAATGAGCAGCCCGCCCAGCGCCGCCTCGCCCAGGATGAACCCGGTGGCAATGGGCGCAACTACCGCCATCACGCCGGGCAGGATCATTTCCCGCAGCGCGCCCCGCGTACTGATGTCCACGCAGCGGGCCGAGTCTGGCCGGGCGTTGCCTTCCATCAGCCCGGGGATTTCACGGAACTGCCGGCGCACTTCGTCGACGATGCCTTGCGCCGCGCGTCCTACGGCCTGCATCGTCAGCGCAGAGAAGATGAACGGCAGCATCGCGCCGATGACCAAGCCTACCAGAATCTGCGGCTGCAGCAGGTTGATGCCCGTTCCGCCGGCCGCCAGCCGTCCGTTTTCGTCCAGAGTAATCAGCTCCGCCGTTACTGAGTAAGCTGCCAGCAGGGCCAGCGCAGTCAACGCCGCCGAACCGATGGCGAACCCCTTGCCGGTGGCGGCGGTGGTGTTGCCCAGGGCGTCCAGCGCGTCGGTGCGCTCCCGGACTTGCGGGTCAAGGTTCGCTTGCTCTGCGATTCCGCCGGCGTTGTCCGCCACTGGCCCATAGGCGTCGGTAGCAAGCGTAATGCCCAAAGTGGACAACAGCCCGACGCCGGCCAGCGCCACACCGTAGAATCCGGCGAACCAGTACGCCAGCAGTATGGCGACCGATACGCAGATGACCGGGATCAGGGTGCTCAACATCCCGGTGGCAATGCCGCTGATGATGACCGTGGCCGCTCCGGTCTGCGACGACTCCGAAACGCGCTGCGTCGGCTTGTAGCTGTAGGAAGTGTAGTACTCCGTTGCCAGGCCGATAATCGTGCCGGCGACCAGGCCGGCCACGACGCAGCCGAACCACCACCAGTTGCCCGTGAGCGTGATGGTAAGAATGGCGGCGAAGATGATAAGCAGGCCGCCGGCGGCAAAGATACCGTAGCGCAGCGACCACAGCAATCGCTCGAAGTCGGCCTGTTCCCCGCTGCGCACCACAAAGGTGCCCAGTATCGCCGCCACGATGCCGGCTCCGGCCAGCAGCATCGGAAACACCGCATCGTCGCCGAACACTGCGAAAGCCGTCGTGCTGGCCGCGGCCAAAGCAACGGCGGATATGATGCTCCCCACGTAAGACTCGAACAAATCGGCGCCCATGCCGGCCACGTCGCCCACGTTGTCGCCTACATTGTCGGCGATGACGCCGGGGTTCCGCGGGTCATCCTCAGGTATGCCGGCTTCCACTTTCCCAACCAGGTCTGAGCCAACGTCAGCCGCCTTGGTGAAGATGCCGCCCCCCACGCGGGCAAACAGCGCGATGGAACTGGCGCCGAACCCAAATCCGGCCACTGCGCTGATGTCCTGGAAAATCAGATACAGGACGGTAACCCCAAGCAGTCCGATGCCTACCACCGTAATGCCCATCACTGTCCCGCTGGAAAAAGCCACCCGCAGCGCCGGATTCAAGCCCCGCATCGCAGCGGCTGCTGTGCGCACGTTAGCCCGCACCGCTACGTTCATCCCCACGAATCCGGCCAGTCCGGAGCAGATGGTTCCTGCCAGGTAGGATATGGCCGTGGCCGGTACACCCAGCCCGTGCTCAAATACCGTGTAGTCTAGTGCTCCCAGCACGATTGCCACCACTATTACGAATGGTAGCAGCGACATATACTCGCGGCGCAAAAAAGCCGACGCCCCGGTGCGGATGGCGTCGCCGATTTCTCTCATGCGCTCGTTGCCCGCGTCCGCTCCGATTACCCGCCAGGCCATAAACGCGGCAAAAGCCAGCGCAATGCCGCCGGCAGACAAAGCTACGATGATTGATTCCATACTCTCCTCTCCGTTTTTCGGCAAAAAAATCCGATAAACATTGCGAAATTAGCACAAGCCCAATTCGGTGTCAATGAACGGTCAGGCCGCCGCCAACTGCACGATGCGCGCATCCTTTACGCCATCGTCCAATTCCAGCAGCGCCACCGTGCCTAACGTTCCCGGCTTATGCCGCCGGCCCGGGTATGTTGGGCTGCCGGGATTGACGAACAGTACGCCTTCCCGCCATTCCACCAGCTCCTCGTGTGTATCCCCAAATGCAACCACGTCCACCGGGCCGCCAAACTTGCGAACCAGCAGCTCCGCCAACCCGTCGTCGGGATATGCCAGCCCGGTTCCGTCCCGGGTAGTGGCGATAGACGGCGGCGGCCATTGTATGTCGTGCACCATGCCAATTCGGACGCCGGCCGCCTCCACAATGCGAGTCACGTCGGCCAGCCTCGCGCCGGGTTCCCGCGGGTCTTCGTAACCTCGAACCGCCAGCACCGGCGCGGCCTGCTCCAGGCAGTCCAGCACGCCCAGGCACTCCAAATCCCCGCAGTGGAGCAGCAGCTCGCAGCCGAACAGCGCGTCCAGCGCAGCCTGGGGCAGATCCCAGCCGCTGCCGGCGGAGTGAGTATCGGAAATCAAACCGATTTTCACCGCCGCACCGTCTAGACCTTGTCGGGCGCCAGCCCTTCCAGGGTTTCCAGCATCGTTCGGCGATTCGCGCCGTGTGGAAAAGCCACAATAGGCATATCAACCCCGTTGGCCCGAAACCGCGCCATCTTACGCCGGCAATCGTCTGGCGCGCCGATGACGGTAATCGCCTCAATCATCTCGTCGGTAACGGCGTTAGCGGCGGCGGATCGGTCGCCTTCGGCCCACGCCCGCCGAATTTCGTCTCCCTCCGCCTGATAACCGTAGCGACGGAACAGGTCATAGTAGTATTGTCCCATCCCACCAACGTAAAATGCCATGTGCGCCCGCGCCTGTCGGATTGCGTCGTCCACAACGCGCGCGTCGTCCGAGGCACAGCACAGGATTTGCGGCGCAGTAGTAATGTCCGACAAGGAACGGCCGGCCGCCGTTGCCGCCGCCGTTAACGGCCTTTTGATCGCCGGCAGCTTTTCGCAATGCGTCCATATGGGCAGCCAGCCGTCGGCCAGTTCCCCGGTCAGCTCCAGGTTGCGCTGCCCCAGCGACGCCACATAAATGGGGACCCGCTCCTGCACCGGCGAAACCCCCATCCGAAAGCGCTTCAGCCGATAGAACCGCCCTTCGTAGTTGACCCGCTCGCCGGACAGCGCCAGCCGTATGATGTCAATAAACTCGCGGGTGCGTCCCACCGGGTGATCAAATTTCACGCCGTGCCAGTCCGCAATGACGATGCGTCCACTGGAACCAAGGCCGAGAAGCGCCCGCCCTCCGCTGATGCAGTCCAGCGAGGCGATGCTCTGCGCAACCAGGCCCGGCGTGCGGCTGTACACCGTAACAATCCCTGTGCCCAGCCCGATGCGTTCCGTATGGCACGCCAGCATCGCCAGCACCGTAAAGGCGTCGCGTCCCCATGACTCTCCCGTCCAGAAAGACTCGTAGCCCAGCCGGTCGGCTGCCTGAGCGACTGCAGTCAGGTCGCTGTCGTCGTTATTGTCGCGGCTGCTGAATGTGAGGGCTATGCGTTCCATGATAAGCGGTTTCCTAGTTTCGGTTCTGCCAGATGTAGTAAGGGTCCAGCGATTCATCGGTCATAGTTTCACCCAGAACCTCAGTGGTGGCGGGAAAAGCTTCGGCCTCCCGGCGCACCAGCTCCGCCAGCGTCCGCTTCCAATGTTCCAGTTCCACTCCTTTCAGCCGGCCGTAGAGCATATTGGCAAAGCCGCTAACCACCTGCTCCTGCGGTATCGCCAGCGTCGGGCCGGAAATCACCAGCACCACCACTTCAGGAAGGCTGTCTTCATCGTGAAAGTCGACTCCCAGGCGGTCCAGGATGAAATTCATCGCGATGCCGCGCAGCGCCTCGTCCACTTGCCCGGGCAGGTTCATCAGGTGGAGAAACGGCCGGTCGCCCCCTTCCCGTAGCAGGCTTTTGAACTCACTCTCCACCGCGCTGTAGTACTCGTCGTTGAACACCGCGTCCGTGGACATCAGCGTAACGACAGCCCGCTCTGACCGCGTGTCAACCACGATAAACTCCCCCAGATGGGGAAAGATGGCCAGGGTGATGTCCGGGTAGCGCCCGTCGGGCAGCGGGCCGCCGGCAAATTCCTCAAACAACGGTGGTATCCTTAGCGGGTTATCGGTTGCCGACCAACTGCCGCACTGCGGCAGATACCGCCGAAAGGTCATCTACGGCAATATCCGCCTGAGCATCCGGGTCGTCAGGGTCTTCCGGTTCATAAAACCCGCGAATCCAGATTGACTTCATTCCAACCCGGTTGGCTCCCACCACGTCGTTGGCAACGTGGTCGCCCACGTGGATGACCGCCTCCGGGCTGCTGCTCAAGGACCTCACTGTCATCAGGAAAATCTCATCCGATGGCTTGGCCAGCAGCGTCTCATCGGAAAACGTCAGCACGTCAAAATAGCGCAGCAGGTCGTGCCGCCGCAGAAATTCGCGGAACGTATAGCCGGGCGTCATCCCCGTGTTCGAAATCAGCCCGATACTCAAATCCATCGCCTGAACCGCCTCCAGCGTCGCTCGCGTAGCTTCATGAAAGCGCGGAGGGTAGTCAAAAAAGGACTCTGCGTAGATGCGTTCAATCTCCGTTACCGTCGCTTCCGACAGCCGTTCCACCAGCCCCGTCTCAATCAGATCAATGAAAATCTCTACCTGCCTCCGAAAGCTCACGTCCCGATTCTCCGTACGCACCGCCCGGCAAGCCCGATAACAGCCCCGATAAGCCTCCCTCACTCCCTCCGGGTCGTTTTCAATTCCATGCTGTAGCAGCATCGCCATTGCCCCGTCCAGACGCGCCTGCGCTCGTTGCAGCCCAAGCTCCCGGTTGTCCAGAATCAAGGTCTGCCACAGGTCAAAAGTTACGGCGGTTATGGCGGCCAAAGTAAATTTCCGTATCTGCTGATTGTAAGCGAAACTGTTTCAGCCCTGCTTACGCCCTTACAGCGGCGGCCGCCGGGTATGCCACTCGTTGGCCTGCTGGTACGCATAGGCGGCCCGCAGCACGGTCAGCTCGTCAAAGTTGCGCCCGGCCAGATGCAGACCCACCGGAAGGCCATCATCAGCAAAGCCGCACGGTAGCGAAATGGCCGGCGACCCGGTAATGTTGTACACCCGCGTGTACTTGGTCAGCATGGGCACTGCCGGCAGCCACTCACCGCCCACTTCAATACGTCGCTCCAGGATTGCCGGAGCCGTTACCGGTTCCACCGGGCCGGCCAGCAGGTCAACTTCCCGCAGCAAGTCATCCACTTGCGCGCAGAATACCTGCCTAGCCTGTTGCGCTCGCAGGTATTCGCCGGCCGATATAAACAACCCTTCTTCCAGCCGGTCGCGCACCTGGGGATAGAGCTTGTCCCCATGGTTCAGCAGCGCATCCTGGTGCGCCGCCGTTGCCTCCGCGCTCAAAATAGCGTTGCTGATAGGCTGCGCGTATTGGTACATTGGCAGTGACACATCCACTATTTCCGCCCCCAGTTCCCCCAGCTCGGCGATAGCCCGCTGCGCCAAATCCGCAACGCCGGCATCAACCTCAGTCTCAAAATACTCCTTCACCACGCCGATGCGTAGCCCGCGCGCGTCTCCCATCAACGCCGACGTATAATCTGGAACCGGAACGTTTGCCGTAGCCGCATCCCGGGGATCGTACCCGGCGATAACATTCATCGCCAGAGCCGCGTCTTCCACTGTGCGGGTCATCGGCCCGGGATGGTCCAGGCACCACGACAGCGGCGTCAGTCCCGCCCGGCTCACCCGCCCGTAGGTGGGTTTCAGCCCCACGATGCCGCACAGCGCCGCAGGGATCCGCACGCTGCCTCCCGTATCGCTGCCCATGGTGATGTGGCACTGCCCCGCCGCCGTCGCCGAACCGCTTCCCCCGCTGGACCCCCCGGTGATGCGCTCCGGATTCCACGGGTTATGCATGTGCCCGTAATCCCCGTTTTCACCCGTCGGCCCGAACGCCAGCGGGTGCATATTCAGCTTGCCCAGCAGGATGGCGCCGGCCTCCCGAAAGCGGGCCGCCACCGTGCAGTCCTCGGCCGGTACGTAGGCGTCGTAAATGCGCGTCCCCGACGTTGTGCGCACGCCGGCCGTGTTGAACAGGTCTTTCAACCCCACCGGAATGCCATGGAGTGGGCCGCGATAATTACCCCTGCGAATCTCCCCCTCGGCCCGGCGCGATGCCGCCCGAGCCTGCTCGGGCAGCAGTGTGATGAACGAGTTCAGCGTCGGCTCGGTTTCCTCAATCCGCGTCAGACACGCTTCAACCACCTCCACCGGCGACACCTGCCCGTCTCTAATCAGCCCGGACAGCTCCCAGGCCGACATATAGTGCAGTTCGGTATCTGGCATGAAACGACCTCGCAATACGGAGTGCGGCTCGGAAAAACTACCGGACGACCGGCGTAAATACCGACGGAGACTCGGCTCCGGCAACGTCTATTTCGTTCAGCCGCGCCAGCCCTTGACGCATCAGCGCGACCCGGCGCTGCAAATCCGACATCCGTTCCGCATCCGAAGCGTCCAGCCCGTAGCTGGCGGCGACTATGCGAAACGTCTCATCGGTCATTGCGGAATAAGCATCGGCGGAATAGGCGTCGTTGGACATAATTCCCCTGCGCCGCCGCAAGGTTCAGTGTGGTCGGCATTGGCGGCGGCCTACCGCCATTATGGCGCAAGCCGACACCGTTGGCAATCGGCTATACTGGCCCTGATGCGCTCATACTGCACCCAATGCGGCCGCACGCTGCTCTTGGGAAATACCGTCTGCCCTGCTTGCGGCCATCCAACCGGCCCAGACGTCGACCAGAACGCCGCCTTGCCGCCACGGGGCGCCGCGACCTGGGGATTCTGGCCCGTTGCCCTCGGCATCCTGGCCCTGATTCCCGCTGCGCTTCTTGCCGGCTCCCTGGCCCAGCTGATTTCCCTAGCGCCGGCCACGGTCATAGCCGCCACGTTGCTGGCGCTGGCGCAGCTTGCCCTGATCTGGTTGCTGGCGTTGCGCGCATGGCCGCCCCCGCTGGCGTCAATAGGTTTGGCGCGTCCCCATATACCGCTGTGGCGCGTCCTGGCTGCGAGCTTTATCGCATTCGGAGCCAACCTCGGTTTCGCCTATCTTTATGAGAGGGCAGCCACGGCTTTGGGCTGGAACTTCTTAACCCCTCCGCCTCTGCCGTCAAACCTGCTGCTGCCCGGCGAGTGGGTCATTTTCAGCGTCATCGCTCTGGCAGTGGCAACGCCCATCGCCGAAGAGGTTTTCTTTCGCGGTTTCGTGCTGCGCGGGTTGTCCCACAGCTGGGGTTTTGTTCCCGCCCTGGTGGTGTCGTCCGCGCTGTTCGCAGCGCTTCACCTTCAGCCTGGCGTTATCATTCCCGTCTTCGTTACCGCCCTCCTGCTGGGCGCCCTCTATCGATATGCCGGCTCCGTACTCCCCTGCATCGCCGTCCACGCGACCCAGAACCTGCTGGCGATTTCTACGGTGATGTTTGGGCTGTAGGCGGAGACAACAGCCCGCGGCGGCGCAGATACTCCATCATGATATGGGCGCATCCCTCCGGCGAGCGCTCACTGGTGTCAATGACCAGCTCGGGCTTCTCCGGACGCTCAAACGGCGAGTCGATGCCTGTGAAATTCGTTATCTCGCCGGCCCGCGCCCTGCGGTACAGTCCTTTGGCATCCCGCTGCTCGCACACTTCCAGAGGCGTATCCACGAACACCTCCACCATACGCCCCGGCGGCAGCAGGCTACGCGCAAAATCACGCTCCGACCGAAACGGAGATATGCACGCCGCCAGCGTAATCAGCCCTGCGTCGTACATCAATCCAGCCACTTCCGCCATCCGACGGACGTTTTCCCGGCGCGCCGCTTCGCCGAAGTCCAGGTCCCGGTTCAATCCGTGCCGCAGATTATCCCCGTCCAGCACGTAAGCGTGATACCCGTCGTCATAAAGTCGCTTGGCCAGAAAATTCGCCAGGGTAGTCTTGCCCGCCCCGGAAAGCCCAGTCAGCCACAACACCAACGGCTCCTGATGCAACAGTGCTGTGCGGTCGGTCCGCGCCACCGTATAATCCTGCCAGAACACATTGCTGGAACCGTCGGTCATCGCTAAATCTCCTTGCTGGTATTGCGCCATGCCCGGACACGCCGGGCCAGATCAGCGCGCTCAACACCCTGGTTGGCCGGGCTTCCCGCAGCACATACTGCCGCGCCGCAAGCGAAGCCAGTAGTTCGCCGCGCTAATTGCCAGAACCTGATGCCAAGGCAGCCCGGTACGCCGCACGTTCGCAACGCGCTCCGAGACGCTGAAGAGAGCCCTGAAACCCCTAGGCCTATGCGGGTTGCACATTGCTTCTCTCACCGGGCGCCGCAGCGCAAACTAGATTATAGATTCAGGAACCGCCGGCCCCACCGGATAGCCAAGACTCTCCAACCCCGGACGACAAGCCCGAGTAAGAGCCGCCAACTGCGCTGGGTCGAGACCCGGATACCGTGGCGCAGAGGGGCGCGGTACCAATGCCGCTTGCCGCACCCAGCCGTCATCCTCCAGCTCCGGGGATATGAACCGGATGATGCGCCTGATCTCCTCTTCCGGCTCCGCCTGTACATCCTCAAACTTAACGTTAAGCAGCGAGCTCGAGGCAAGGCCCGCAAACTGCCGGTCGCCGTGCTCAATCATACGACTCCAGAATGCCCCAAAATCCGGCAGTTCCAACTTGTCATAAGGCAGCTGCCGAGACATAGAAAACCTGCTGATGAACGGCACCAGCCGAACCATCAGCAGCTCCCAAAGCCGCTGGTGGCGCAGCATCGAAAGCAAATCCACAGAACCTATCCGCAAAGCGTGAAAAGAGGCCACAATCGTTCGAAACAAATAATGCCTGTTCATGGATAGCGCCACGTCCCGGCCGTCCCGATATACGTGGATTATCCGCGCCTCCGGAAACTGCCGCATCAAAATGGATGCGGAGAGTAACGAACCGCCGGAGCGTTCCACCCACACCCTCTTGTCAAATCGCTGGCAAAGCCACTCAAAAAGCCGGCGGTACTGTTCGTTGGCCGGCCGCTCAGGCCAGGCCCTGACCACTGGCCCCATCTCATCATAAAGATCCTCATGCTGCTCCGTAATGTGCGGTAGAGTCCCGCACAAAATCGGCGGCACGTCGGCCCGGGTGAACCGCGCGCCCGGCTGCCCGAACGGATAGAGCAGCTCCTCAAAGTCCCCCATCAGCATCAGCCGCGTCCGGGCTTGTTGTCGACTCAGCAGACCCCACAGCCATTCCCCAGAGCAGCGCCGGCGACGGAACGCAGCCAGGCTGGTAAAGGAAAAGAACTCTGAAAGACTGAGCACCGCCGGATGGGTCTTCAAAATATCCGACACCATGGTGGAGCCGCAGCGTCCCGTGCTCAACACGAAGACCGGCGGTATCCTGTCCCCAGCCGCAGGGTCTACCATGGCGTCGTCCTGCTGGCCTGCAACTGGTCGGGAAGCTGATAACTGAGGTCAAGCAGTGCTGCGGCCTCCAGCAGAAAGACGAAGTTATTGCCCCGCCATCGTTCAGCTACCCCACGATTCAACTGCCGAGCCAGCAAATACGTCCGACGACGCAGCCTCAGCCCAGGCAGCAGCCCAAACGTCCGCGACCGGGGAAACTCCAACTGGTCAGCCAGTTCGTTCCCCAGCAGCGCACGCGAAACTCGGTAGGAATGTCGCACGAAATTCTCACGCACTTTCGGATCGCTCATGCCAGCAATGTCTGGCAGCGCCCGAATCAGCGCATTCGCCACTGCTGTCGATTCCGGGCCCGGCGGTGGTTCGCAAATGCGCCCGATGCGATAAAGCTCATGCGTAGCCGCCTCATCGCCCTCAAAAAGCAACTGCTCCGGGGTGCCAATCAGGTATGAGGCATAACGCCACGTCTGCATAAAGCCCACTCGCTCCGCTTCGTTCATCCGCGCCCCCAGCATCTCCGCGTGTCGCAGCATCGTCGCCGAAAAATTGGCCGAAGCCAAGCCGTTGTGCGCCGCGCTGATGGGCGCCCCATATACCGATTCATCCCACTCCCCGGAATCGCGAATCAGCTTCCGAACCTGCGCATGAACTAGGCGGATGCGCACCGACAGCTTCCAGCCATCCCCGCTGCGCTCCAGAGAACCCGGCAGCATTATCTCAATAAAATGCCGCGTATTCTGTCTGATGCGCCGGTGTGCGTAAGGGCTCAGCACCCGCCCGGTGGTGTAAAACGCTTTCGCTATCAGCGTCGCCGCATTTCGCAAGGTCGATACGAAAAAGGCCGGAATGAACAGGTCGGAGTACTTATGGAACGCCGCCCGTCCGAGATATGCCCTTTCCCGGTCAAACCACTTGGGAGCAGCAGAAATTCGGTCAAAAAACTCCCTCACCGGCTCCGGCGCGGTACGCAGCAGAGCATACTGCTGCTCCATCCCCGCGTTAATAAACCCGTGAATCTCACGCTGCCGCAGGCCCCACAACGATTCTGCCGCCGCGTCAGCCAACGGGTCGCCCACCGTGGTGCGCGTCATATACTCATCGGCCAGCGTAAGGTTAACCGTCCGGGCCTTCTCATAGCTTGCCCGGTAAGCCGTCGGGATCAGCATCAGCGCTCACTGTGCCATTTGCAGCTATCGACTTCTCAATCATCAGAGGACGCACTCCAGCCACACGCGGACGAGCACTCCGAAACAGCCACCTAATTCCCCTGTCAGCGGAAAATATACTCCAACCTTGCGCCGCCGTCAACGCTATAATCCCAATAATCCCACTCTGCAAACGCCACCATTCCCCCACGCGCGCACCTCTTGCCGGGCATCCCCCATACCGTCGTTCCGGCTTTTGCCGGAACTTAAGTTCCCCTACCATGCTGCAACCCACCCCACACTCCAACCCCCTATCATGAAAATCCTAAAATCCCGTAAATCACGATTCAGACAAGCTTCCCTCCCCCTGTCGGATGGTAAAATAAGCTAATTCAGCGCTTGCTACCGCACCCGAGGCCCACCATGGCAGCAGTACCAACCACCCCTACCGACCGAATCGCAGCCAAGTTTGCCGCCGTCAAGAATGAAGGCCGGCCCGGCTTGGTCGTCTTCCTTACCGTCGGGCATCCCTACCGCGACGCGGCGCTGGAAATCGTGCCCCAGCTAGTCGCTGCCGGCGCCGACGCCATTGAGCTCGGTATTCCTTTCAGTGACCCTATGGGCGAGGGCCCCGTCATACAGGAGTCCAGCTTCATCGCCCTGCAAAACAGGGTCACCGTCCAGGATTGCCTGGACACCGCCGCCGCCCTGCGTCCTCGCATTGGCGACACCCCTCTCATTTTGATGGGCTACTACAACCCGCTCCTGTCCTACGGTCTGGAGCAGTTCGCCGCAGCTTGCAGCGCCGCCACCGTGGACGGACTGATTATCGTCGATCTCCCCAGCGAAGAAGCTCAGCCTCTGACCCGCCATCTCGCTCCCTTTGGCATCCACCTCATACCGCTCCTGGCTCCCACCAGCTCGGACGAGAGCATTGCCCGCTCAGTCGGCGTCGGCGGCGGGTTCGTCTATTGCATTAGCGTAACCGGGGTAACCGGCGCGCGCTCCCAAGTATCCGACCGGGGCCTCGGCTTGGTCAACCGCGTTCGCCAGCACACCGACCTCCCCATAACCGTAGGGTTCGGAATATCCCGCCGTGAGCACGTGCTGGACGTAGGACGCCGCGCCGACGCTGCCGTTGTTGGCAGCGCCTTGGTTCGCGCCCTCGCTGACGGGCCGCCTGCCGAAGCCGCCGAGCGTGGCCGTCAGGTCGTTGCCGCACTGGCCGGACGCAGCTGATTTGAAGAATCTCAAATCACCGCCGCCAGCCGTTGACAACCCCTCCTTGGCGGAGTAACATCTCGCCACGATGCTCTCTGTCCAACGCCAAATCACCGTCGGGTATTTTCGCCCCTTTTACTTTTACGCTTACCGCAGCGCGGTCAGCGCAGAGCCGGCGTGTGAAGCCCGGTAACCCTGGTTACGACCACTTTGGCAGGACTTCAGCCGGACGCAGGCTGAAGTCCTTTTTGATTTTGACAGCCTGCCGAGGCGCCCCGCAGCATCCAGCCCGCAACATCCAGGAGGATTAAAAAGATGGCAACCCTACAAGCCAAGGATGTGAACGTCGTGAGCAACAGCGCATTAATTCGCCCATCGGAACTGGAGGCCAACATCCCCCTCTCTTCCACCGCCCAGTCCACCGTACTGGCAGGACGCCGGCAGCTGGAGGCAGTGCTGAACCACGAGGACGACCGATTCGTCGTCATGGTCGGCCCTTGCTCCATCCACGACCATTCGGCTGCCCTGGACTATGCAAAACGCCTCAAGCCCCTGGCAGAGCAGGTCAACGACCGCATTATGGTCGTCATGCGCGTCTATTTTGAAAAACCCCGCACCACCATAGGCTGGAAGGGCCTCATCTACGACCCCAACCTCAACGACACCTACGCGATTGAAGACGGCCTCCATCGCGCCCGCCGCCTGCTCATGGAAATATCCGAGGCCGGCCTGTACTCCGCCACCGAATTCCTCGACCCTATCGTTCCCCAATACGTCTCCGACCTCGTAACCTGGGCCGCCATCGGCGCGCGCACCACCGAAAGCCAGACCCACCGGCAAATGGCCTCCGGCCTCTCCATGCCCGTAGGCTTCAAAAACGGCACTGACGGAGACCCCCAGACCGCGGTCGACGCCCTCGTTGCTGCCCGCACCCCCCAGGGCTTCCTGGGCATTGATCACGACGGACAGGCTTCCATCGTGGAAACCCGCGGCAACCCGAACTGCCACCTGGTCATGCGCGGCGGACGCAGCGGCACCAACTTCGACGCCCGCTCCATCGCCGTCGCCGCCGATGCTTTGCGCAAAGCCGACGCCCCCTCCAACATCGTGGTGGATTGCAGCCACGGCAACTCCAACAAAGACCACACCCGCCAGCATATCGCCTTTGAAGACGTTCTCGGACAGCGCATCGGCGGCAACCCCAACCTGGTCGGCGTCATGCTCGAAAGCAACATCAACCCCGGCGCCCAGAAGCTCGGCCCCGACCCCGCCACCCTGCAATACGGCGTATCCATCACCGACTCCTGCATCGGCTGGGAAGAAACCGTGAACCTCCTGGAATGGGCCTACGACGAACTCGCGTGAACCACAAGGGCCGAACTAAACCCGCTTACGCAGGGGCGAATGGCGGCTCGCCCCTGTTTTCATAACGGGATTTCGCCCACCTTGTCATAACGCCGTCCGCGCCGTGTTATAATCAGCCCACCCCCAAGTCATAATAGCATCGCCACGTTCGCCCGAATATCCCACGCTACCAGTATCGTATTTGAGGAGACCACTCATGTTCCCACAGGTTAGCCTCACCACCGACGTCTCCCGAGACGACGTTGCCCGTATCCGGGACTGGCTACGAGACCCCGAAATCAGCTCACTCTGGTACGGCGCCGACGACTCCGACGGGCGCCCCATGCACATCGGCTACTCCCCCGAGCGCATCCAGGACGCCGACGATGACGAATGGAACCAGATTTTTAACCAGGATGAGCGCCGCATCTATTCCATCTATGCCACCGACCAAGCCCACATCGGCGAAGGCCAACTCCTCATTGAGTGGCCCCTGGAAGAAGCCCAGCTGTTCATCCTCATCGGGCGCAAAGACCTCTGGCACCACCATTACGGCACCGCCGCCCTGGTAGCCATGCTCGACGAAGCCTTTGAGGGTCTGGAACTGCACCGCGTATGGGTGGACGTGCCTGAGTACAACGAACACGCCTTGCAAATGTTCCGCCATCTCGGGTTTGTCCTGGAGGGACACCTGCGCCGCACTCATCGCAAGGATGGCAACTGGTACGATTCTTTCGCCATGGGTCTGCTGGCCGACGAGTATGGCCGTCGCCGCAGCCGGGTCCTGGCCCAGTACGGCGCATAGCCTAACAGCAGCGACGGCGGAGGAAAGAACATGCCGGTCATTACCATCAACGGCGTCATCGGCAGCGGCACGCTGGAAATCGGCCACCTCGTCGCCCAGAACATGGGACTGAACTATGTTGACCGTTACATCTTCTCCGAAGCGGCGCGCCTGGTCGGCTCTCCAGTGAGCCGGCTCATTGAAAAGGAGCAGCGGGTCGTGCCTTTCCGCGAAAAAGTGGCCCGCTTCATGCAAGGCGTCTTGGAACGCTCCGCCGTTGCCGGCGCTGGCGCCGAGCCTTACTTCGGGCGCGGCATCGAGATGCTCCCAGCCGAAGCCTATACCGAGCTGGTATCAGACGCTGCCGCAACCTCTCCGGTGCACGACCGCGCTTTCATCGATGCCACCACCTCGGTAATTAAAGAGCTCGCCGAAGGCGGCGACGTAGTCATTATTGGGCGCGGCAGCAACATGATACTGGCCGACGCGCCGGGCGTAATCCACGTGGGCCTGCTTGCCCCCATGGATGTCCGCATTGACACTATGGCTAAGCGTGAGCATTTCTCCCCGGACGAGGCCCGCGACTACGCCGAGGAACTGGAAAGCGCCCGGCTGGCATTCTATCGCAAGTTCTTCCGCGCGGACGCCAACGATCCCACCAAGTTCCACCTGATGCTCAACATCGGCCGGATTTCCCAGACCACCGCCGCCGAAATCATCGGCCACGCCGCCGAAGACATCGCCGGGGCAACCGCCTAATCAGCTGTGCTGCCTATATCCGACGCAGGGCATCCCCGGGGAACCGTCCCATTCATCAACTTCGCCCTGTTGGGGCTGAACGCCGCCGTTTTTCTCTACGAAATCGCCGTTGGCGGCCTTGGCTTCCTCTTCGGCGGCAGCAGCCTGGGCATCGTCGTCTTCTTCCTGAAGTTCGGCTTCATTCCGGCCGAGCTGTCATCCGGTCAGGCGTTTGAGGTTCTCCCCGTCGGTCCCGGCGTTGACATTACGTCGCCCATACCCACTTGGGCGACGATGCTGTCGTGTATGTTCATCCATGGCGGCCTGATGCACTTCGTCGGCAATATGCTGTTCCTCTGGGTGTTCGGCGACAACATTGAGGATACCTTCGGCCACGTCAAGTATTTGGTGTTCTACCTGGCCGCCGGCGTATTGGCCACGCTGGCCCACTTCGCTATTGAACCGTCGTCGCAAACCCCGCTGGTAGGCGCCAGCGGCGCAATCTCCGGCGTGATGGGCGCCTACCTTCTCCTCTACCCGCGCAACCGCATCCGCACCCTGATTATCTACATCCTGATAACCGTAGTAGAGCTGCGGGCCGTATGGCTCCTGCTCATCTGGATTGCCCTGCAAACCGTCCAGGGTCTCCTCTCCATCGGCGTCAGCGACCAGGTAAGCACGGCGTTTTTCGCCCACATCGGCGGGTTCGTGGTCGGCGCAATCGTAGGGCTGGCATACAAAACGCTGCGCCGCCCGTCAGGTCCATCTGGCGGTTATGGCGATTACGAGCGGCCGGCGCAGTACTGGCGGGGCCGGCGCATCGATTGACCTACCGTAAAAACCGGCTACCCGATTCCAGAGTTCCACATCATAGCCTTCTCGCGGTGCGGTTCATAATCGTATCTTACCCTCCGTTCCCCAAATCCTCCGGCCCAGTCCCTGTTATCCGATATACCTCCCTCGCAAAAGCCCTAACCGCCTGCCCGATGCGTTCTTGCAACTCCCGGTAGCCGTCCGGATTCAAACGATGCTCCGCGCCGCCGTAGCGATACATTACGGCGTAAAGGCTGAGCCAATCTCTAGGGTCGCGGCCTCTCAACCCCAGCTCAGCCCTTTCTCCCTCCGTCAGTGCAAGCCATTCCACCGCGGCATCCAGTTCGGCCCTGGCCGGCGATGGATCTTCCGCCACGTTGTCCCGGATGACTTCAGCCAGCTCCAGAATATGGTGGATGTTCCGATATTCGCAGTCAATGGCCGAAATCCAACCCTTCAGCGCGTTCTCCATCGCTTGCTGCGCGATGAAGCCGCTCAGTTCCTGGTCATCAAGCCCGGTATCAATGCTGTGATTAAGGCTGTTCAGCCAGCGTCCAGAGTTGATGAGCCGCTGCCGTATATCCGGCCAACCGGGAACATAATCATCAGCAAAGTCCTCCTTGCAGAAGTCATCAAATTCGTCCTCGTTCATAATGACCCCGTCGCGGAGAGCCTGGGCAGCGATGTGGTTGCGCGCTCGCTGACAGTAAGCCAACTTCCGCCGCGTCATGCCAACGACGTCGTACCCGAACTTGCCCGGAAACTCCAGCAGCTTGCGGTACGCGGCCTTGCCGGCCGCCCCTTCTATCGCCCGCAGCAGCGCCGTATCCTCGGTATCGACGACCACCATCAGGTCAACGTCCGAACCTTTCCGGTGATCGCCCCGGGCGCGGGAACCAAACAGAATAACCGTTGCCTCCGGGACAGCTTTCTGCGCAGCCCTTGCCACCGCAAGCCCAATTGGGTCAGCGTGTTCCTTGCCCATGGCTTCTACGCTCCCGGGAAAGGTATCAGCCCAAGCATATCCCGCGCCTGCTGCGGGGTAGCCGGTTCCCTGCCCTGCAACCGCGCCATGGTCACCGCCCACTCAATGTACTCGGCGTTGGATTTGGGCTGCGGATTGTTGGGCAAGTATGGGCTGTCCTCAAAACCTACCCGTATATGCTTGCCGGTGGCGATGGCAATGGCGCACAGCGTAAATGTCTGTCCCAAGCTGCTGTGGGCCAGCCAGGTTGCTTCCGGGTAGCGCTCCCTGATGGTTTCGGCAATCAGCGTATAGTTGCGGGGTGAGCCAACCATCGCCTGCCGGCCGTCGCCCCAGTGCGCCCCGGGCTCCACCAGAAAATACCGAGTATCCTTGATGTATCCCTCCGCCATCAGAGTAAAAGCGTTGTTCAGGTCGCCCATATCGTGCACTGCTGGCTCAGGGAAGGTGCCGCGCTGATAGCAGGCGTCCAGCGTAGCTGTGATGTCCTCAAACGAGTTGGGTGTGATGGCGGTCTGCCGCTCTCCGGTTTCGGGGTTTCTCCGCCAACGTACCCCCATGCCCAGGTTCAGCGACACCATCTCCACCGGCTGCGGCGTTTCCAGCAGATAGCGAGTTACCGCTTCCACCGGTACTTGAGCCTGCCGCGCCGTAGTATGGTTCAGCGCCAGGTCGCATTGCGCGCGGATCATCGCGTCGGTCTGCGCGTACCAAGCCGGATCATAACTAATGCCGCCGTCCGGTGTCCTAGCGTGAAAATGCACGATGGACGCGCCCGCCTGGTAGCACCGCACCGCTTCCTGCGCCACCTCTTCCGGCGTCCAAGGTACGTTCGGGTTATCTTCACGCCCCCTGCTCCCATTCAAACATCCCTTGATAATGATGGTGTCCATAACCAACTCTCCCTATGCCACTGGTTCCTTCGCTATGCTATCATAGCCCCATCGGGGCCGCCGCACCCACTGACCGCCGGCCCGACCAACCCGCCTTATCGCTTCAAATCAACGGAGGAGAATTGCCGATGCTGGACTACAAGCCCAACATGGTTTTGACTAACGACAGAGAGTACAAGGTTATTGGCACCCGTCCGGTGCGCCACGACGGAGCCGATAAGGTCACTGGCCTCGCCCGCTACAGCGCTGACCTCAACCTGCCGGGGATGCTCTATGGCAAAGTGCTGCGCAGCCCCCACGCCCACGCCCGCATCAAGTCCATCGACACCCGCAAGGCCGAAGCCGTGCCCGGCGTCCGTGCCGTAGTCACCGGCGCCGACATCGTCGAACCCACCGGTCGCGCGTCCGAACTGGCCGAAGGCGCCATGGTTAACTTTAAGTTCCTGAGCAATAACATTCTGGCCCAGGACAAAGCCCTGTACAAGGGACACGCCATCGCGGCTGTCGCCGCCGTCAACCCGCACTTAGCCGAAGAAGCCCTGTCGCGCATTGACGTGGAATACGAGGCGCTGCCCCCGGTCATGCGCGCCCGGGACGCCATGGCCGACGACGCAACCCTCCTTCACGAGCGTCTGGCCGCTTTCAACACTGCCTCCACCCGCGCCGGCGGCATCCTTGACGACGACGATGACACTGCCGGCACTAACGTCGCCAACCACTTCGAGTTCCGCATGGGCGATATGGATGCCGGCTTTGCCGAAGCCGACGTTATCGTCGAGCGCAGCGTGTCCACCTCCGCCGTGCACCAGGGCTACATTGAACCCCACGCCGGCACCGCTATGTGGCACGACGACGGCAGCCTCACCATTTGGTCCAGCAGCCAGGGACACTTTACCGTCCGCGACCATACCGCCAGACTGATTGGCATTCCGGTTTCCAAGGTCAAGGCGATTCCCATGGAAATCGGCGGCGGGTTCGGCGCCAAACTGGCAGTCTATATGGAGCCCGTCGCTGCCTTGCTGGCCCGCAAGGCGCACGCGCCCGTCAAGTTGGCCATGAACCGCACCGAAGTCTTCGAGGCTACTGGCCCTACCTCTGGAACAGAAATCTCCTGCAAGGTTGGCGCCGCCAACGATGGCAAAATCACCGCCGCCGAGGTGCGCCTCATTTTTGAAGCCGGCGCTTTCCCCGGCTCACCTGTGCCCGGCGCCGCCAACTGCGTCCTCGCTGCCTACGACATCCCCAATACCTATATCGAAGGCTACGACATCGTCGTCAACCGCCCCAAGACCGCAGCCTACCGCGCCCCCGGCTCTCCCGCTGCCGCCTACTGCGTTGAAGTCGCATTGGATGAACTGGCCGAAAAGCTGGGCATCGACCCCATCGACCTCCGCCTGATGAACAGCGCCAAAGAGGGTACCCGCCGCCCCACCGGCCCGCTGACCCCCAAAGTCGGCTATATCGAAACCCTGGAAGCGACCAAAGCCCACCCGCACTACGTCGCGCCCAAGGGCAAGCGTCAGGGACGCGGCGTCGCCTCCGGATTCTGGGGCAACAACACCGGCCCATCCGCCGCCATCGCTCTGGTCAACCCCGACGGCACCGTTGCCCTTACTGAAGGTTCCCCCGACATCGGCGGCACGCGCGCCTCAGTCTCCCAGCAGCTAGCCGAAGTGCTCGGTATACCCGTGGAAGACGTCAACCCGCAAATCGGAGACACCGACAGCATCGGTTTTACCTCCAATACCGGCGGTAGCAGCGTGACCTTCAAAACAGGTTATGCCGCCTATACCGCCGCCCAGGACGTCAAGCAGCAGATGATTGCCCGCGCCGCCCGCATCTGGGAAGTGGAACCTGAAGACGTTCTGTATGAGGACGGTGTGCTGAAGCACCGCGCCGACGACCAGCTCCAAATGACCTTCAAACAACTCGCCGCCCGTCAGGTGCCCACTGGCGGCCCCATCATCGGACGCGGCGGCGTCAACCCCGGCGGCGCCGGCCCCTGCATTGGCGTTCACATCGTCGACGTCGTGGTCGACGAAGACACTGGCAAGGTCGAAATCGTCCGCTACACCGCCGTTCAGGACGCTGGCAAGGCCATCCATCCCTCCTACGTGGAAGGGCAGATCCAGGGGGGCGCCGTCCAGGGCATCGGCTGGGCCCTCAACGAAGAGTATTACACCAACGACCAAGGCCACATGGTCAACTCAAGCTTCCTAGACTACCGGATGCCCACCAGCCTCGACCTGCCCATGATTGACACATGCATCGTCGAGGTGGACAATCCCAGCCATCCTTTCGGTGTCCGCGGCGTCGGCGAAGTCCCCATCGTGCCTCCCATGGCTGCTATTGCCAACGCCATCTACGACGCCGTCGGCGTCCGATTGGCCGTGCTTCCCATGAACCCCGGCAACGTGCTGGAAGCCCTTTGGGAAAAGAACGAAAAGTAACGGCTGCGTAGGGGCGAATAACCATTCGCCCCTGTTTCAACAACAGGTGAACAGATATGCCCGACGTTTGGATACCCGCCCAGATGCAGCGCATCACCGGCGCTCCCGACCGAGTGCAGGCGCCCGGAGCTACTGTGCGCCAAGTCATCAACAACCTGGAGCGGATGCACCCCGGCCTCAAAGAACTCCTCTACGACGAAGAGTTAGACGACATAACCCCTGGCCTCGCCGTCATCGTGGACGGCGACGTGAGCCAACTCGGTTTGATGGAGCGCGTCGGAGAGAACAGCGAGCTTCACTTTCTCCCCGCAATCGGCGGCGGTTAGCTACAGCAGGAACGGCGGCCCTGGCTCATCTTCCGGCCTTTTCTCAATACGCTCATTCACCAGATCCACCTTGAACCCCAAATCTTGCAGCAGCTTGTACCCTACCAGCGGAACCGCCGCTGGCACGGCTCCGTTCACGAAGCCCGTCCCCTCAAGCATACCGACGGCAATGTAAATCGGCGTGTGGCTGATTGTGCCGTCGGCCATCATCAGTGCCGCGCTGGCGTTGGGCACGATCTCCAGCTCCAAAGCGTCAATATCGGCTTGCGGAATGCCTACCCACGTCGCGCAGGTATCCACCAGAAAGTCGTATTCTCGCGCTTCGCTGCGGCCCGTGATGCTACCCTTGGCGTAGGTAATGCCCATCGTGTCGTCCTCTCTTCTGCGTGTTGGCTGTTGCAATGATTGCAGCGTCACCGGGATTGTTGCTCCGGGAACAGCGTCAGCACGACGGTGGCGCGGTCAAGGTCTGAACCTTCCGGAGAGTAACTGCTTATCGCTATCACCCCTGGGCTTGAATCCAGAATCTCGAATTCACCTGCGGTCATGTCAAAATCCCCCTCGTCGAACTGCCCGATGATGCCGTGCAAGTCGACATAGCCCAGAAACTGCTGCTCCCCGGCCAGATGATCCACCGCCCGACGATATTCGGCGTCGGACGCCAGACTTTCACCTTCTCCCTTCTGGCGCGCTACGATGGTCGACAACGCCTCCACGGTAGTGCCAACGGTCAGGTACTGGTCATGCAGCACGTAGCCGGGCCGATACCCAATCTCCGCGCCCATCATCATTCCCAATATGCCCAGGTCAAAAATCACGGCGCTGCTTTCCGCGCCCACGTCAACCCGATTCGCCGCCAAGCCGCCCTGCTCCTCCACCAAGGCTGCCACTTTGCTCATCGTGTTGGACAGCGCATCCTCTCCCTCTTCTCGGTAGGACAGCATCATCACCGCGTCAATCGCATTGCCGGCCAGATCCTCTTCGAAACCTTCAAAGTCAAACTGACGCACCACAAAGATGGCCTCGCCAGCCAGGTGGTCAAACAAATCCGCCTCCAGGTCAATGCCGGTGATTTCCTCTACCGCGTCAAGACCCAGGTCCAGAGCCTCCGCCAGCGTCGCAGTGTCATTCAGCGTAAGCTCGCCTTCGGGCAGGGCGTCGGCTATGGCATAGTTGATTTCCGCGAGCAATTCGGGAAGAAACTCGGAGGGGAGTAAATCCGCCAGTTTATAATCTGCCAGCGCCTCCCGCCAGCGGTCAACTTCAGGGTCAAAGGTTCCGGCCATAAAGCCCAGCGTGTCGTGGGACAGCAGTTCGGCCGGGTTTTGCAGATCCCCTACTTCCATCCCGAATCCAGCGGTCGCTGGCGAAACCATTTCCGCAACTATGCCCCGTTCAACCCACGCCGTTGACCCTGCCACCCACGCCGGCGCCTGATCCGCAAAGGACGCAAAGGCTACCGAGCCGGTTAATCCCGGCCCCCCCAGCAGGTCGTCTGGTTCCAGCATAAAGCTCCTCACTTCCTCCAACGCCTGCTCGTAGTCTAGATACATAGATGAGAAGCGTCGTTCCGGCAAGGCCGCCTGCGCCGCCTTGAAGTTCTCATCATCCGCCAGAGAACCGCCTTCGTCGCCGTCGATGCGGTTCAAGATGTCGTGGAGCGTTTTCTCATCAGTGGCGAGCACCAGCCACTCGTCGGTCAAGGCATAAGCCTGGTAGGCGCTTTCATCCACCCACGTGTTATATCCCCGATGGCTGCCCGCCGCAAAGTCTGCATCAAGATCTTCGGTCATATACTCCCGCCACTTGACCAGAAATGCAGCGGCGGCCTCCCGGTCGCGCACCCCCGCTGTAACGGCGACAGTCGTATCGTCCCAGCTGGACATGTCAGCTTCTATGACGGCTGCGCCTATCTCCGGGCCAATCCATGGCATGACGTCGCTTTCAAAATCGATGCCGGTCTCTTCCGCAATATCATCCTGCCATTCGTCGATCAGCCTGCGAAAATCCCGGAACTCATTGAACCGCTCCCACATATCTTGCATATCGCTTAGTTGACCATGTCCCGGCGCCAGTGTAACCCAGCCGTAAGCCATCGTGTCCGCCGGATAGTAGCGCGCCGAGTATTCCGCCGGCTTCGCTCCCGACAGCAGCACCAGAAACGGCCCCGGTATCGGAATCAGCCGGAAGTACATTGCCAGACCCACTGCAACAACGGCAACTATCGCTATTGCTGCAATCGCCCCCAGAATCCTTATCGCCCGCATCGCATCATCTCCTCGCGCCAAACTCTCCCCACCAGTGTACCACTATTCGACCACTGGGCTGCGCAAAACCGAGCCGGTCAGTTTGCAAAAAGCAGGGGCGGGTCCGCGGACCCGCCCCCGTAACTGCCGTATCCCGATACCGCGGTTCAGCGGTTTCAGTCGCCTGCCTGTCCTCTTACCAGACCATCAGGTTCCAGCAGTTGCCGCCGTTGCACGTGAAGCTCCGGCTCTTGCCGCCCAGCGCCACGTCCCCGACGTCCCCGCTTACCAGTACCCAGTAAGGCTCGCCGACCACCAGCTGCTCCAGCGTGTTCAGCTCGGCGAACTCAGGACGCGAGTCGTAGAACAGCCACTCCTTGCTAACGCCTTCAAAGTAGAAGACCGCCAGCAGGTCGTCGCCCAGCGAGCCCAGAGCCTCGTCCACCGGAGTTCCGGCGCCGGTTGGCCCTTCGGGGAGAATATCCAAGCTGCCGATGGCAACGGTATCGTCAACCTCCAGCTCCACGCTGTACGTTCCTTCGTCCAGACCGGGGCATATCACCGCCACTGTGACGTCGCCGTCCCCGTCGGTGCTGGGCGTCGGATTGGGCATCACATCCCGGCCCCCGATCTCTATCTCGCTGACGCGAGCGTGCACCGGCATATTCTCCACCATCAGCGTCACGCTGTCGCCAGGCTGACATTCGCCGGGCGTCGCGCTGATGATGGAATCCGGCACTTCGTACTTGCCCAGCTTCACCAGGTCTTCGTACTCAGCCTCAACCAAGGTCGTCGACGGGATGGGCACCGCGCCGCTCACCTGGTGCTCAACGAACCAGCGGCCCGAACCGTCGGCGTACACGCTGTACTCCCGCGCACGGCTTCCGTCCGTCACCGTGACGGTGATGGTGTCAATCAAGTTGTCCCCGTTGTCCACCGGCCAGCTCTCGCCAGAGATGGTGATGACATCCCGCGGCCCGGCTACCCCCGGGTTAGTCCTGACGGCCGGCTCCGGAATGTTGATTGCGACTTCCCCGCTGAAGCCCATCTTGTCCTCAACCTCTATGAGGTGCCGGCCGTGCGTCAATGTCGGATTGGAAGCGCTCCCGGCCGCCGGCCACACCGCCACGGCGCAGACAAACTGCCCGCCGCTGGACACTGGAACCACCCCGTTGCTGTTCAGGCAGTCCTCGTACACATAAAGCGGCACCCCATCAATGGTGATGTTCTCCGCCATAATGCCGGAACCGGCCCCGGTAGCGAAGCCCGACCCCGTGATGGTAACCCTCTCGTTGGGCAAAGGCGCCGGCTTGCCGACGTTCACCGTCGTCCCCAGGATGGTTACCTTCGCGTCTTCGGACTTATCGCCCCACTTGGCGTCAACCCGCTTGATCCCTTTCTGCGGCGGCAGCTTGAAGGTCGCCGTCGCAGAACCGTCCGCGCTGACGCTGGTAGAGCGCACATCGTCCGTAATCACCACGCCGCCCACCTTCAACTCCGCCAGGGATGCCCCGGCAGTGGGAAAGTCCTGGGCGAAAATGGTCACTTCGTCACCGACTCGCCCATTGTCCGGCGACACCTTGATGGATGGCGTCAGCTCAAAATCCTCATAGTCCGCTCCCGATGAACGGCCTTCTCCGTCCGCCATGCAAATGAGATTGTTGTTGCCGGGCATAAACGTCGGTACCGTAACCTTAAAGGAAACGGCTGCCCGGTCGTCGCTCCCTACAATGGTGCTCCCAGCCTCCGTACCGTTGGGGATAACCCCCACATCGCACATATGCCGGGCGAAAACCTTATCGCTGGCTGCCATGTCCCGGCTGGCCACCGTGTAGGTCATCTCGGTTTTGTTCAGCGTGTAGTGGAAGCAGAACTCATCGCCCGCTCCAGACCCCATCGCCGCTTTCATCTTTTCGCAGTTCAGGGTCTCCCACCACGTCGCTACCGCGAACTCAGCCGCCTTGCGCTGCGCGACATAAACGGCCGCGGTGGTGGCGTTGTTGAATCCGCTCCCGTTCACCGTCAGCTCATCTCCCCGCTCGCCGTCCACGTCCGACAGTGAAATTTTCGCCCCCGTTACCACGTACACCCCTTGCCGCTGTCTGACGGCCCCGGCAGCAGCGGCGCGCTCCATGCCGTTATCCATCCGCCGCTCTATCCGGCCCGCAAGATCATCGTCAAAGCTCAGCATGTCGTAGGCCACGGTGTGCGTCCCCGCTTCTGAGGGGTTTTTGATGCCTGAACTGCTCAGGATAACCATGGTCAGGTCCTGATCCTGGTCGAGCCCGTTCGGGCCTTCGCAGGCGTCCGAATCTCCCTCGCACATATCAGGGAGCTGCACCCGGATGCTGACGTCGTCTTTCCCGTCGTCAAAATAAGCGTCGGTCTCAATCACCGGCGGCAGCGCAGCGTAGACTGGCGCACCGTTGCCCGTGGCCACTGTCTGGGGAGAATTCGCCACAAAATAGACCGAGCTCGCCGGAATGGAATCGGGAACCTCAAAGTCATCTTCCAGATACAGCGCCACGCTTGCGCCTACCCGCAACGGCCCCGGTAGATCCTCAATCTTCACTGTCAACTTCGGCATAGCGCCCGATGTGGTGCTATCCGACTCTATCACGCCGGTGAACCTCACCATGCTAAAGTCGGGCTCCGCATTAGCGTTAACCCTGACGTTTATTATTGACGCTGGGCCGGTGCCGCGCACGTTGTTCGCCTCCACAGACACCCTCACCCACGTGTTATCCGCAGCGAAACTCCCCTTAGCCTGGACTAGCGCGCTCGCTACATCATCCCGGAACGTGTTCCTCCAGTTATTAGATCCGCTGAGTTGGTTCAGGCTCCCAATGCTATCGCCCGTCCCGCCCGTCCAGGAATAGAACCGGTAGCTGGTAACTGGGCTCCCGCCGTCATCCTCCGGTGGGTCCCAGTCAACGAAGAACTCTACGAAATCCTCATCGCTGTCGGGACGTTGCGCCGCCGCAAGCCAGTAGGTTTGCGTTACCGTAAGGTTCCTTACCTTGCCGGGCTGGCTCGCCCCCGGCGCCGTTGCCTTTGATGGCTTGCTCCAAGGCCCGTAACCGTCCCCGTGAGTCACCCGAACCCGCACCTCGTAGGTAACGCCGTTCCGCAAACCTGTAACCAGCACCGCCCCCGAAAGGTTGCGTCGATTCAACGTAATCGTGCCGTCATAGGCCATCCATGCGCCAGCGCTGCCTTCCCGATACTCTATATCGAACCCGGTGTAGTGCGGGGTGCCCAGTTCCGATTCGCCGGCGTTGTCCGGCGGCGCCGGGATAGTCACCGCCAGCCCCGTGTGACGCGCCTCCACCGACGGTGGCAGCGGCGGAACCGTTGGAACCTCTATGAACCCGGCGCTGCCGGCAGAGCTCCCCGGCTGAAAATTGGCGTTGAGCCGGATTTCTACGCTCTCTGTTGTGCTAGTGTGCACGGCATTGATCGCTTCCACATCAATCTTGTACCACAGGTTGGCGGCAGCATCGTTCCCCGTCAACGCCAACTCCGCCGTGGTGCTGCTCAAACTGTCTTGAGAATGCGCATCTACCTTCGTCGGGCTCCCGCTGATGGTATCCCCCGTTCCGCCTTTGGACACCACGAACTTATAGCCGGTAACCGCGCTGCCCCCGTCGCCCTCTGGCGCGCTCCATCTAACCCGGACGGTTGCCGTAGCTCCCGTGCTGCCTGACGCCGCAGTGTAAGATATCTGCTCAGCCTGCAAGTTGCGAACCGGGCCCGGCCGGTCATTCAGATCCTTGTTGAGCCGGATATCGACCTTTTGCGTTCCCCCGGTGTTGCCGCCAGAGTTCGTAGCCGACACTATGAACCTGAACCACTTGTTGTGCTTGACATAACCGTCGTCCAGAGCAAACTCTCTGGACGTTCCAACATGAGCGTTATGTGAATGGACAGGGACATTGTCCCGGCCGCCGATGCTAGCGCCCGTTGAGCCTTCCTGCGTAACAATCTTGTAGCTGGCTATGGCGCTCCCGCCGCTACTCGCCGGCGCCGTCCAGGAAACCAGCACCCTTGCCAGGTCTTTATCTGTGCCCGGCCTTTCCGCCGCCGTCAGGTATTCAATCTGTTTCGCCGCCAAGTTACGCACCTTGCTTGGCTTGGATGACTGAGCGGCGGCTTCGTCTGCGTCGAGCATGGTCAGCGCCCCGAAAAGGGCCAGCGTCCCAACCACGGCCAAGGCTGCGGCGGCGAAAGGCATGGGCAACTTGAATATGGGTAGATTGGCTTTCATTTGGCAGAATCTCCTGACGAAATTGGGCTGGATGGTCAGCCCGCTATTATACAGCATTTTACGGCGTATGACACGCGGCTCTTTCCTTGTCTGGGGCGCGCGCTGTCTGGGGCGCGCGCTGTCTGGGGCGCGCGCTGTCTGGGGCGCGCGCTGTCTTTCTCCTCCATTATAACATACCAACCATCCCCGGCGCATCTCTGCCGCCTCCGCCTCTCATCCGAATTTCAGGCAATTTGGAGGATAGGCGCGATGTGGGGTTTCGGGTGGGGCAGGGGCAAGCATGGAGCGAAACGGATTATTTCGGCGCAGGCCGGTTTCCCAACCACCCGAAAACCGCTACAATTAACGCTGGGTGAAAGCAATGACCCAGCAGAACATCGCCACCATGCAGGACGTCCTGAACGCCTTGAACCGGGACCCCGACCTCCAGCGGGAATTCCACAAGCATCTCGCCGCAGTAGTCAGGAACGACGACGAACTGCGCCAGGATCTCCGCAAAGAGATCCTCACCGAGGAGCTGCTCCAGCTCCCCGCCCGGTTCACACGCCTGGAAGAGGACGTGTCCGCCCGGTTCACACGCCTGGAAGAGGACGTGTCCGCCCGGTTCACGCACCTCGAGGAAGACGTGTCCGAACTCAAGCAGGACATGGCCGAGGTCAAAGGCAGGCTAACCGGCGTGGAGGGCAGACTAACCGGCGTGGAGGACAGACTGACCGGCGTGGAGGACAGACTGACCGGCGTGGAGGACAGACTGACCGGCGTGGAGGACAGACTGACCGGCGTGGAGGACAGACTGACCGGCGTGGAAGCGGGGCAAGCCCGTATGTCGGGTCAGTTATCCAATATACAGGGCGATAACTACGAAAACCGGGCGATCGAAGGCTCCCGCCGACTGGTCAGACGCGACCTAAATATGGAGAGAGCCATAATCCTCTATGCAAGCAACCAAAGAACCTCCGCGGGCTTCGAGGACGACTTCCTCATCCCGGCAATGCGCGCTGGCCGCATCCAACGCCGGCAAGCCGACGAACTGGAAAGGGCGGATTGCATCATCCGCTGCGAGAACCTCGACGGTGCAATCATCTGCGCCGTGGTGGAAATATCTATGACAGTTCATGAACACGACCACAGCCGGGCAGTGCAGCGGGCCGAGCTGTTCGAGCAGGCCACCGGCTTGCGCACGCTGCCCTACGTGGTAGGTATAGACCAGGAAGCTCCCGACGCCGGAGCCGCCAATGCGACGTTTCTGGAATACCGCCCAGAGTAGAGAGTAGCGGAAGCTGGCAAACCGGGACGGCGTCGCGCCCCCCTCCTCCGGTGATACGGCTCCCAAGCCGTCCCCTCCTCCGGCAAGGTGGTCGCCATCAGGTGGATGGCGACCACGCCTCCCATCAAAGCCCACAGCTGCCTCTCATCGCCATTCCGGGTATTTCCCCTCGACTCGCGTTCCGGCGAAACCCGCAACCTGCGTCCTCACTCTACTCTAGGTTGCAGCCCTCAACCCCCAAAATCCAGATTCTGACTAACAGCCATTACCTGCGTTTGACAATTCCCGCCATTCCTGCCAGAATTGGGAGACCCCTACGCAGCGTAGCGGCTATTATCACTGCGGCCCGGTGGTGTAGCGGTTAACATACTGCCCTGTCAAGGCAGAGATCGGCGGTTCGAATCCGCTCCGGGTCGCCATTCATACTCGAAACTGGACCGAAACGGCACTTCCATACCAGTTCGTTCCCACTAAAGCCCGTTTTCGCTTCTGCGCTGCACCCCAGCCGGCCGGGGTGTGGTAAAATAGAAATTGCCCCCGTAGCTCAGTGGATAGAGTGCTGGCCTCCGGAGCCAGAGACCGGAGTTCGAGTCTCCGCGGGGGTACTTCGTGGACATACTTACTCGGAGGGCGTTTGCAGACTGTCCCGCCGCCCATTGACAGCGGCGGAACCGCGTCGGGGTGTGGCCTAGCGGTAAGGCGCCTGCTTTGGGAGCAGGAGATCGGCAGTTCGAATCTGCCCACCCCGACCATTCCATACCCTCACACGGCCCAGTCCTCCAGCGTCCAGCCCATTTCCCAGAAAGCCTGCTCATAGCGAGTGCACGTAACGTAGGCCTCCTTCATCGCGGCAATCTCGGCGGAGCCGGCGGTGGCCGCAATGCGGTCGCAGATCGCCCTGCACTCTTCCGCTACCGCTTGCTGCTCCGAACCGGCATACATTTGAATCCACTGAGCATAGCCGGGGTGGTCGGGCAATCCCTGGTCGGCCAGCCGCTGGCCCACGCGCCAATAGCCCCAGATACACGGCAGCACAGCCGCCACCAATTCCCCAAAATTGCCCTGATGCGCCACGCGCAGCAGATAGCTGGTGTAAGAGTAGCACGTAGGCGCGTGCCGGGTAGCGTCCAGCTCCGCCTCGGTGATGCCGAACTGGGCGCAGTAGGAGCGGTGCAAATCCATTTCGGTGTTCAAGATGTAATCCACCGCGCGGGCAAACCAGGACATTGCCGCCAAGTCGGGCGCTTTGGCCGCCGCCAGGGCCAGGCAGCGGGCAAAGTCAATAAGATACACGTAATCCTGCGTGATAAAATGCCTGAAGCGGTCAAGGGGCAGAGTGCCGTCTCCGATGCCCTGCACAAAGGGATGGTGGGACATGGCCGCGCGCTGAGCTTCGGACTCCCGTTCGATTTCATCGCAGAACGACATATCTTCACCTCATGCTGTACTGGGTTGGGTTTCGGCTGTGTAGAGTTCGGGGAAGTCGGTTAGCGGCAGGACTGTGCCGGCCTTCTCCCAGGTATCCACCAACCTGCGGATGGGGTCGGGAACGGGGCGGGTGCCGCCGGTGTCGGCCTGGAGCCCACGTACACGGATTCAATAACGGTGAGCGGCGGGTCGCCCGGGCCGCCGGCTTCGGGAAAGATGCCTACTTGCAGCGTCAGGCTGGTGTTGCCGATGCGGAGAACCCGAGCCCGCAAGTCGAGCATTTCGTCAACCCGCGCCGGTGCTTTGAACTCAATGACGACTTTCACCACCGCGCTGTCAAAGTAGTCCTTGGCGGCGATGCGGTAGATGCTGAAGCCCAGGTTGCGGAAATACTCCGCCTGGGCCACTTCCAGCCAGCCGAGATAGCTGCCGCTGAACGCAATGCCCTGCGCGTCGCACTCCTGCCAACGCACGCGGACGGGCGTACCGAAGCGAAAATCGCTGCGCCGCAGCGTCATATCAGCCGCCGCCGTCCCAGCCCAGGCCTGCCAGATAGACCCGGTCGGAGTTGGTCAAGTCGGCGGTTTCCAGGAGGTCGGGGCGCAGTCGCAGCGTGCGTTCCAGCGATTGCCGGCGACGCCAGCGCAGGATTTCGGCATGGTTGCCGGAGCGTAGCACTTCCGGGGTCGCCATGCCGCGAAATTCAGCGGGGCGGGTGTACAGCGGATGCTGCAACAAGCCGGAGGTGATGCTGTCCTCGCAGACGTTTTCCTCGGAGCCTACTACTTCGGGGACGAACCGGGAAACGGCGTCGATAATAACCATAGCTGCCAGCTCTCCGCCGGTAAGCACGTAGTCGCCGATGGATATTTCGTGGGTAATCAGGCCGGCGCGGATGCGTTCGTCCACGCCGGCGTAGTGTCCGCAGATGATGACCGCGGCGGGCGCCGCGGCTAGTTCGTCCACCAACTGCTGATTTAGTATGCGCCCTTGCGGGGACGTTAGCGCGATGGGCGTCTGCCCGCGCTCATTTTCGGGAATATCGGACAGGACGGCGTCCACGGCGGCGAATACCGGCTCCGGTTTCAGCACCATGCCGGGGCCGCCGCCGAACTGGTAATCGTCGGCGGTGGCGTGACGGTCGGTGGCGAACCGGCGGATGTCGACCGCCGACACTGAAATCAGCCCGCGCTCAACGGCGCGCCCGATAATGCCGTACTCGGCGAGAAAGCCGAAAGCGTCAGGAAACAGCGTCAGTACATGGAAACGCATTACCCTCATCCATCTCCCTTTGGATAGGGAGTCAGGCGCTGAAAGTCAGATGGGTTGAAGTTCGTGAGCAGCCAGGCTGTTCCGGTAAGGCTCGCCGCCTTTCATAATGAGCGAGAGGCGATCGCGGTTGCGGAGGACGGATATGTTCTGCAACGGGTCGCCGTCCACCACCAAGATGTCGGCCAGCTTGCCGGGGGCGACGGTTCCGACGTCGTTGCCTAGGCCGCAGCACTCGGCGGCGTAGCCGGTGGCAGCCTGTATAGCCAGGGACGTACTCATGCCCTTTTCCACCATAAGCTCCAGCTCGCGCGCGTTGTCGCCATGGACGAAGCCGCCGGCGTCGGTGCCGGCAACAATACGGACACCTTCCTTGATGGCCAGCTCCACGCTTCGGATGTGAATGTCCATCAACGCCTGGGCCCGCACTCTGATATGGGGTGTGCTGACGGTGCTGTGAAAATCGTACACCTCAAAAGTGGGCGTGAAAAAGGTTCCCTGGTCGGCCATCATTTTGAGCATATCGGGGCCGGCGGCCAGGTAGCAGCCGTGTTCAATGGAGCCGGCGCCGGCTTTGATGGCAATGGGCAGCCCGGTTCCGCCGACAGCGTGGCACAGGGTACTGCGTCCCAGGGCGGCGGCCTCGTCCACCAGGGCTTTGGCTTCGTCCAGGGCATAGGCCTGGTCCAGAGGGTCGTTGCCGGGGCGCCCGGAGGCTCCGCCGGTGGTGGCGAACTTAATCTGGTCGGCGCCGCAACGGACGAGCTCCCGCACTTTGGCGCGGACGGCATCTACCCCATCGGCGACGCCGTCGGGGGCAAGAGGGTCGCGCCCCAGGATGGTTTTGCGGTGACCGCTGCCGCTGACCTTATCCTCGATGCCGCCGGTGGGGGACATGATGTTGACCGATATGATAAGGCGAGGGCCTTTAATCAGCCCTTGTTCTACGGCCATTTTGAAGCCGGCATCCAGGCCGCCGGCGTCGCGCACGGTGGTATAGCCGGCGGCCAGGGTGTCTTCAATCACTTGGGCGGTGCGGATGTTGAAGAGGGAGCGGGGCTCATCCATACCCCAGCGTCCGGTGAGGCCGTAGCCGCCGGAAGCGAGGTGATCGTGAACGTCAATGAGGCCGGGCATGATGGTCTGGCTGGTGGCGTCCAAGACTTGGGCGCCTTCGGGGATGGGGACGGATGGGCGCGGCCCGACTTCCAGGATGCGCTCACCGTCGATGAGGACGGCGGCGTCGGGCAACGCCGGCGCGCCCGTACCGTCAATCAGATTGCCGCCAATAATTGCCAGCATAGCGATACCTCTCATTGATCCCGGTTGTTTGAGTGGGCATTATAGGCCAATGGGCGCGGCAATGGTATGGTATTATGGCGGAACGAAACCGCACACCCTGAATTCCGGCACCGCATCGGTGTACAGGGATGCGTTCTTTCGCTGGTACTATGGGGAATAGGAGAGGGGATGATGGAGAACGTGAACCGGGATAGCGGGGAACCTGAACGGGGGAATACGGATAGCCTGATGCACCGCCTTGCCATTCTTACCATCAGCACTTCCGGAGCCCAAGGCCGGCGTGTGGACACCGGCAGCGATGCGATACGAGAGAAGCTGCCGCCACCGGATTACCGGGAAGTACGTTACGAAATCGTTGCCGACGATGCGGATACGATAACCGAGCGCATCTCCGACTGGGCCGACTCGGGAGAGGTTGACCTCATTGTAACCACCGGAGGCACCGGGATGGGGCGGCAGGACATTACTCCGGAAGCGGCGCGCAGGGCGATGGACCGGGAAGTGCCCGGGATGGCGGAGGCTATGCGCGCCCAGACATTGAAGTTCACGCCGATGGCGATGCTGAGCCGCTCAGTAGTGGGCATTAGAAGGTACACCCTGATAATCACGCTGCCGGGAAGCCCCCGGGGTGTGGGTGAGTGTCTGGACGTGCTGTTGCCCGTGCTGCCGCACTCGCTGGAGCTGCTGCAACGGGAGTCAGTACAGGAACATCCCCGCTAGATATGGAGAGATTCGCAAGATGAGCACCGACGCCAGCACGAATGAAGCCGCTGAAGCCGCGCCCGTCTATTGGCCCCGGGTCAAGGAGCTGCTGGACGGGATAATGGAACGCTGGATAGAGCGCCATGGGCGGCAACCATATCCTGGCATTCATGAATACTGGTGGGAGACGCCGGAGGAGCTGGCGAATTCGGTGCTGAACGGCTATCCGTCCATAGAGCCGGGCAAACCGGGAGCCGAGACGCATCTGGTTCGCTCGCTGCGGCTGGGCTGCGGGACGTTCGGGCGTATGCCGCTGCGGGGGCCGTTTCTGTCGCGGGCAGAGGCGGCTGAGATTGCAGCGTGGATTGACGCAGGGATGCCAGTAGGGCCAGAAGAATAAGCCGGCAAAGGGTTCTCACCGGAAAAGCGTAGGGGCGAATGTCCGGACATTCGCCCCTACAATTGGTCAAGGGTAGGCTGCTTTAGAGCAGTACCGGCTCCTTTTCCTTTTGATAAACCTGGATGCGGCCTCGGGTGTGGTCGAGGACGGCAATTTGGCCTTCGGGGGTTACGCTGACGGCGCAGGGGTTGGCGAATACCTTTTCGTACAAGCCGCCGTCGTGGGTGATAGCCATGGTGCGCTGGCGGATCATATCCGGGTTGGAGTTGAGCTTGCTCTTGCCCCAGCCCGAAATCTCGTGGTCGCCCTTGAGTTGGGCGCGGAATCGTCCGTCCGGAGCCAGGATCTGCACACGGTCGTTTTCCCGGTCGCAAACGTAGATATCGCCGTCGTTGTCAACGAAGACGGCGTTGGGACGCTTGAACTGGCCGGGGCCGTCTCCGCTCATGCCGAAGGTAGCCTGCCACTCGCCGCTCTGGGTAAAAACCTGGATGCGGTCGTTGCGCCAGTCGGCCACGTAAATGAGGCCCTCTTTATCCAGGCAGATGCCCCATGGCATATTGAGTTGGCCGTTTTCGGATCCTTGCCGGCCGAACTGGCTCTTGAAGGAGCCGTCGAGGCCGTAGCTCTGTACGCGGTTGTTCTTGCTGTCCACGACCCAGACGGTATCGGCGACGATGGCAATGCCGGAGGGGCCGTTGAATTGGCCGGGGCCGTCGCCGGCCTCGCCCCAGTGGCGGAGATATTCGCCGTCGCCGTCAAAGATGGTGATGCGGTTGAGCCATTCGTCAGCGACGTAGAGGTTGCCGTCGGCGTCGAGGGCGCAGGCAGTTGGCCAGAACAGGTCGCCGGGCTCTTCGCCGAACTTGCTGAACTCACCGACGAAATCCTCGTCCATAGTAACTATGGAGACGCGGACGCCGTCGGGGCGGTTTTCGTAGGAGCGGTTAATCACATAGACCTTGCCTTCGTCGTCGATAGCCAGGTCCATGGGGTTGCGCAGACCGGTTCCGTTGAACTCGTTGCGCCCGATGGAGTGGCTATAGGTGAAGGCAGTGTCCACGAGGCCGAAAAGATGGGTACTCATAGACTTCCCTCTGATGGATTCCCGTTTGCACGAGAGTGGCGGGTTGCAATGATGGGTTTCTTTGGCGTGAGCGGCGGGGCCACAGGAGGGATGCCGGTGGGGGAAACCCCGCTGTGGCCCCGGTTTGGCTCAACGGGCGGCTTACAGGAAGGGAACCTTCTCGAAGACGCCGCGGTTGATGGGGTTGGAGTCCAGTCCCATCCAGTCTTCCAGGATGGTGGCGTACACCTGCCGGAAGTCCATATTGGACTTGAGGTTGCCGCCCTCTTCCTGCTGGCCGGGTTCCAGGGACGGATAGACCCCGTAGATGCCGCCCTTGACGTTTTCGCCCATGGCGAAAGCTACGGAGCCTGCGCCGTGGTCGGTGCCGGAGCCGTTGTCGGCGATGCGGCGACCGAACTCGGAGAACATGAACAGAACCACGTTGTCGCTGGCGTTGTGCTCGCGCAGGTCGGTGATGAAGGTGTCGACGTTGGCGGAGACATCAGTCCAGAGGGCGCTGTGGGCCTGGGCTTGGTTAGCGTGGGTGTCAAATCCGTTGTAGGGGCTGGTCGTAAAGAGGACGCGGGTGCCGAGGTCGGCCAAGTGGGTCTGCGCGATGTTCTTCATATACTGGCCCACGGTGCTGGTGGAGTACTCTACGTTGGAGGAGTACTTGGGGGGCGCGGCAGCCAGAATGTCGGCGCCGATGCGGGCATAAGTGCCGGTGGAGCGCAGGTAGTCGCTGACGAATCCCTGGCCGACGGTCGGGGCGTAAATCTTGCTGAAGAGGTCAAGAGCTTCGGCGCGCTGGTCTTCGCCCTCAATGCCGGTGAGGAGGCCGTAGGTTTCCAGGTTGCCTACGGAGGCAACGGGAACTCCCTCCTTGGCCAACGCGCGGGGGAGGCCGCGACCGAAGTTGACGCCGGTTACGCCCTGGCCCTCGTTTTTGGGGTCGAGCTCGTGGATGACCTGACCCAGCCACCCCTCGGTTCCGATGGAGTCCGGCTCACAGGTGTGCCAGATGTCCATGCTGCGGAAGTGGCTGTAGGAGGGGTTGGCGTAGCCGATGCCGAGGAAGATGGCCAGCTTGCCCTCGTTCCAGTACTTCTTGAGCGGGGCCATGGTCGGGTGCATACCGATTTCGCCGTTGAGGTCGATGATCGATTCGGCCGGAACTCCGAGGTTGGGGCGGAAGTCGCGGTAGTGGCCGTCGTTATAGGGGATGACAGTGTTCAGGCCGTCGTTCCCGCCGGAGAGGGAAAGAACCACCAGAACGTTGTCCTTTTTGGTAGAGACCATTTGACAGTCCTCCGTTTGGTTGCTTGGTACGGGTTGTTGATGGCCGGAGAGCGTCGGGAGCGCCGATATTTTGCTGGCCCGGGCTTCCGGCCGGTTTGTAGCTGACTGCGCGCCTACTCGAATTGGAACTCCGAGGTGGACGCGATAATCTGGAACATTTCGCCGGAGCGGCGGGTGAACTCGGTGCGCTCGGCGTCGGTGGAGTGGGTCAGGTTGCCGCCACGGCCGGCGTGAGCGATGAGCTGCTCCCGGGTGTCCTGGGTGAGGTTATTACAGCCTACCAGGTCGGCGCAGGTGTCAACGAACTGCTCAGGGGACAAGGTGTCGCCCTGGGCCATGAGCTTGGAAATCATGCTCCGGACGCCAGGGAGGTCGGTGCGGCCGAGGTAGTCGGCGGCGAAGTTGATGCGTTCGACCAGGGTGCCGGAGTCGATCCACTCGTGGCCGGTGTGCCAGCCTTCGACGGTGGGCGGGTTCATCAAGTCCATGCCCATGTACTTGGGTTCCTGGCTCAGCTCGAACATACCGGGCTTGATTTCGTTGCGGTGGTCGCCAACCATGCGGAGAGTGCCTGCCACCATTTCAGCGGGGTTTTTGACCTTGGTGTACTGGGCGCTTTTGAAGCTGTCGGAGTTGAACAGCGTGCGGAGCATCTCAGTGATGTTGTAGCCGCTGTCGAAGTAGGTCTGCTCCAATTCGTCCAGGAGGCTTTCGTCCTTAGGCGGGGTCTGCCGCCAGCTGGGAACGGGAACCTCGTCAGCGACGAAGAAGTTGTACATATGGCGGGAGATAAAGCGGGCGGTGGCCCTCTGGTCGGCAATCATGTCGAGGATGTCCTCGCCGTTCCAGTTGCCAGTCTGGCCGAGGAAGGTTTTGTCGTCATCATCGTGGTCTGCGGGGTCGTAGCGGAACTCCCAGGGGCTGCGACCATAGGGGAAGGGAGGATAAGGCGGGGCGATGTTCCAGCCGGTGAAGGCGCGGGCGCAGGCTTTCACGTCGTCTTCGCTGTAGTTGAACTCGTCGTTCATGCCGACGCCCATGGAGAACAGTTCCAGCAATTCGCGGCCGTAGTTCTCGTTGATGGCGGTTTTGTGGCTTTCGCAGTTGTCGAGGTAATAGACCATGGCAGGGCTGGTAGAAAGTTCCATCAGGAGCTCTCGGAAGTTGCCCATGCCCTTGTCGCGGAACATCTGGATCATGCGGCCCATTTCTTCGCCGGAGTCGATTTTGGAGTGTCCGGCACAGAAAATCATGTGCCAGAAGAGGGCCATTTTTTCCCGGAGCTGGTACTCGGTGTTAACCATGCGATAGACCCAGTTCTGGATGTTGATTTCGATGGCGCCGGGGTGGTTGTAAGTGGGGTGGTAGCGCAGCATGAGGTCATCCGCGACGCCGGATGATTCGCCCGGGTTGAGCAGCTCTTCCACCACGGTGTCATAACCTTTCGCAGCGGCGGCCTCAATCTCGTCGCGGCTGGCGCTGAAGCCGGCCCGGCGCAGAAGATGGGCCATCAATGCGATGTCGTTGCTTCCTGCCATAGGATCCTCCTTTTTGTACTCCCGGACTCTGTAGTCCTGAGGGTGGATTGGATGGAATGAATATACCGCACGTCATAACGTTGCCGCAAGATTGAAGAAGCCAAAGCGGGACCTCAATTGCGGAACCGTTATCAGTTTATAATCGTATCGCCGGTAGCGGCGTCTGTCAATACGCCGCGCAGTGCAATCGCGCAATAAGGAATGGCAACGTGCGCAATTGGTTCTACCGGGTGCGACGGAGGCGGGGGTCAAGGGTGTCGCGGAGCCAGTCGCCGAAGAAGTTCATCGCCATAACGACAATGGTGATGGCCAGGCCGGGGAAGAGAGCCAGCCACCAGATTTCAAAAATCTGGTCGCGGCCTTCGGACACCATGATGCCCCAGGCAGGGTCGCCCGGCGGCACGCCCACCCCGAGGAAGCTGAGCGACGCTTCCAGCAGGATGGTTTGCCCCACCAGCAGGCTGATGACGATGAGGATTGTGTTGATGACGTTGGGGAAAATATGCCGCCACATAATCACTGGCGAAGACACGCCGGCGACGATGGCCAGGGTCACGAAGTCCCGTTCCTTAATGCTCAACACCTCGCCTCGGGCCTGGCGGGCGAACCTGGCCCAGACGGTGGCGGCGACTGCGAAGATGACGTTGCCGATGCCGGCGCCGCCGGCGATGGCGACAATAATCAAGGCTAGCAGCACGGTAGGAAAGCCCAGCACGGCGTCCACCAGGCGCATCAGCACGATGTCGATGCGTCCGCCGAAGTAGCCGGAAACCACGCCGATGGCGCTGCCGATTATAGCGCCGGTGCCGAGGGCCACCAGGCTGATGAACACCGAGGTGCGCGCGCCGTAAATCAGGCGGCTGAGGATGTCCTTGCCGGACTTATCGGTGCCTAGAAGGAACTTGGTGGTTTCGAAAGGAGGAACCTCACGGTCGCGCTTGTTGAGCTGCTCGGGGTCGTGAGGAGCCAGCAAGGGCGCGAACACGGCCGCCACGATAAGCACAATAAGGACTACGATAGGGATCCACGGCAGACGGAGTTCCCGCGCCTTTTGGTAGATGCGGGATGCCTGGCCGGGCTGGGCTGCCGGGGCTGCCAAATCTTGAGTTGCCAAGGTCAGTCACTCCTGAAGGAGAGGCTTGTATCCGAAAGGCGTTTAGCCGTAGCGGATGCGGGGGTCAACGTAGGCGTAGGCGATGTCCACGAGGGTGGACATGATGATGTAGAGGAAGCCTGACACGAGGATGGTCGCTTCAATGATGGGGACGTCGCGGGTGCGGATGCCTTCGAGCATCAGGAGGCCGAGACCGGGCCAGTTGAAAATCACTTCAACGACGATGGAACCGTTGAGCAGTCCGGCAAAACTGATGCCGCCGAAGGTAAGGACCGGAATTACGGCGTTCTTAAGGGCGTGCTTGAAAATCACCAGCTGCTCAGCCAAGCCTTTGATGCGGGCGAACTTGACGTACTCACTGTCGAGGACTTCCAGCATTGCGGAACGGGTGAGGCGCATGAAGCCGGCCATGGTGAAGACGGCGATGGAGAAGGCGGGAATCACGAAGTAGCGAGGGTCAAGGCCTTCTTTTCCATAGACGGGCAAGAGGTCAAGCTCTACGGCGAATACCCACATGAGGATAATGGCCAGCCAGAATTGAGGCATGGACATACCGAGGATGGCGAAGGATTTGCCGAGTTTGTCTAGGAAGGTATCGCGCTTAACGGCGGACAAAATGCCCAGCGGGATGCCGATAACGACGGCAATGAGCAAAGCGGCCACGGCCAGCTGTACCGTGTTGGGCACCCGTTCGAGCACCAAGCCCGCCACGGGCAGACGCTTATTGTAGGAGCGTCCGAAGTCTCCAGTGAGGATGCCGCCGAGGTAATCAAAATAGCGGACAATGACGGGGCGGTCTAGGCCGAGGTTTTCACGGATTTGCCGGATTTCTTCGGGGCGGGCGTCGCCCGGGGCCATGGCCAGGGCGGCGTCGCCGGTAAGGTCAGTGCCAAAGAAGACTGCCGCGCTGAGGACAACCAGCGTGGCTATTGCCTGGATAACCCGGAAGAACATGAAGCGCGCCAAATCGGGTTGCCTCCCTCTCTGGTGGTGTAATTGGCGGCGATTATAGCAGAAACGACGGCGATGCAAGCCCTGTTTGACATTACGGAACAACGAGTGCGAAAAGCAACATCGGAAACAAGAAAGGGGCAGGTTGTCTAACCTGCCCCTTTCGCGCGCTGCTATTGCAGGCGATGCCGGAAGTTACCTACTTCCAGCGCACCGTCCACAGAGCGCTGGGCGACGGGCGCAAGGCGCGCGGCCGCCAGTCCTCAATACGGGCGCTGATTGCGTAGGGAGCATCCAGGTAGCCGGGGGCGAAATCCCAGCGGGCTTCGTGAGCTTGCCTGAGAGCCTGGTAATAGGCTTCGGCCTGCTCTTCCACGCTGGTGGCAGCCAGGGCGGCATCCACCAGGGGCTTGACCAGCGGGTCGTAGCTGATATACGAGCCTTCAGGGCTGGCGAAGCGCCCGACAAGCTTGGAGGCTACGTCGTACTCGTGCTCGTTGGAACGAACGAGGTACTGGCCAGGGATTTCGCCGCCGTACTGGCGGTCTTTGATGGCGGCCTCTTCGCCGACGTTCACTTCGCACTCGAGGCCGAGGTAGGTTTTCCAGTCCTCGCAGACGAACTCTACGATCTGGAGCATCTTCGGCACGCTCGCGCCGGCTTCCCAGGTCCAGACGGGCCAGTTGTCGCCGCCGCCGGGGTAATGCGGGTCGGCGAGGTTGGTTACGGCTTCAAGGGTAGTCTCGTCGGGAGTGGTGGCTTCCGGCACGTTGTAGCCGGCTTCTACGAAGAGTTCGCGCGCCTTGACTGGGTCAAAGGGATGAGGGTCAAGGCCGGCGTTGGGGCGATAGCCAATGCCGGAAGGAGACGCGGCGGCAGTGCCGGCGATGTGGAAAACGTCTGAGCCGCCGACCAGCTCTTGGATGGCTACCTTGTCGATAGCGTAGTCCAAGGCGTGGCGAACGCGCTTGTCGGAGCACATCAGCTTGGTTCCTGCCGGGTCGCCGACATATTTGCCGTCGGCGCCCTGCTCGCGGCTCCGGTCGTAGCCGAGGGTCTGGGGGGCGTCTTCGCTGCAATTCCACGCGTTAATCCAGATAACGGTGGATTCGGGGCCGAAGCGGAACTGCAAGCCTTCGGCTTCCATCTGGTTGCGGGAGTCCAGGTCGATGGGGGAAATGTCGGCGCTGCCGTCGAGAAGGGCTGCCTTGCGGGTGGCGGCTTCTTTGACGAGGCGGATCTCCAGTTTGTCGAAGGGGTAGGGGCGCTTGTCCAGGATGAAGTGGCCATCGCGCTTCTCGTACACGATTTTCTGGTCGGATGAGAAGTCGACGAGGTCGAAGGGGCCGGCAGCGCCGGGGTTCGGGGCGGCGATAAGTCCGTCGGAGCGGGACTTGTCGTCTTCGCCAAGGCTCATGAAGTAGGACTTGGACATGATTGCGCCGCCGGTTCCGCCGTTGGATTCGCTGACGCTGGAGAAGAAGTTGAGCGTTGGCTGGATGAAGGAAATGCTGATTTCGTTGGGGCCGGTGACGGTGGCGTGGCCTTCTTTCTCCCGGTCGGTATTTTCGCCGGAGTAGTCGGAGTTTTCGCCGGTATCAGATGCGATGAGGTTCCAGATGCGGACGCGCACTACGGAGCGGGCGCCGTCGTCCCAGATGTAGCGGAGGTACCAGGCGGCGTCTTCGGCGGTTACCGGGTCGCCGTTGTGGAACATCACGTCATCGCGCAGCGTCCAGGAAAGGGAAAGGCCGTCATCGGAAACCCGCCAGTCGGTGGCCAAGCCGTCTTTGCTGAACTCGAAGTTGTCGTCCAGGGTAATCATGTGGGAGTGGAGCGGGAAGTGCCAAACGTGCTTGTCGCCACTCTCAAACTTGGGGTCCCAGACTTCGTTGCCGAAGGATTCAGTGAGGACGACAAGAGTCTTGCCTTCACCTGCGTCTGCCTCCATCTCCGTTGTCGGCTCCTGGGCCGGCAGCGGGGTAGCGGTGGCGCCTGCCGGTGCAGGAGAAGTGTCGCCGCTCTCGGTTGGCGCCGCCGCTGGCTCCGGCTGCTCGGCGCCGCCACAGGCGATGCCTATAAAGAGCGCGATTATCGCTGCCGGCAGCAGCAGCTGATAGAAGCGTAATCGTGGGATGCGGGTTCGTTTCATATTTGCTTTTCCCTCCTTACTTTGGGGGCAGAATATCATGGCTCGCCAATGGCCGCCCGTAAAGGTTCCGGCATACTAACGACACGACACGCCGTTTGTCAATTGCAGCCATTGGATTGGCGGGTCCTCTTAACTTAACATATTAGTGACAGCCCAACTCGGGAAGGTGAGTTAGCCGGTGGCTGGGGAGCGAGTTTATCGTCACGACGCCCGGCGCCCCGACTGCATTTCCAACTGGATGCGCAATGAGGCTTTACCAGCGGCAGGCAGGCTTACAGCTGCGGAGACGGCTGTCGCCGCTATGCGCCTAACGGAGGCTATCCCCACCCGATCCCGGCGGATGGGATCTTTTGAGGGAACAGTGAGCCGACGGTTACGGGGATTTCGGCAGCTATGGGGTTGCCGGCGACTCGGCCTCCTGTTCTGTGGGAAGAAGCAGGTCATCAACGTTGATGCCCCGCGCTCTGAGTTGGTCGAGTATTTCAACGCGGCCCTCGGCAAGTCCTTGAGGTGGCCACGGTCGCGCGCTGCGGCCTCCCATTCAGCCCGCTCCCGGGCGCGTCGCTCGCGATTTGCGTGATATTTGTCGATGGCTTTGAGAATCAGCACGTAGATTCCTCCTTCTGCCAGAACCAGCAGGATGATTATGATAATCGTTCCGCTGGCGATGTCGCCCAGACGGTTCAGCTGGTTGGCAGCATTGTGAAAGGCTCGTCGCGCTGGCGAGCCTTCCGGCAGCAATCTTTCTTCCAGCAGTATAATCAGACTGGCCACGGCCGCCACGTACAGGACAATCGTAGCAATGATTGCCCATCGCTCCAGGCGCAACCAGTCTATTCTCACAGTATATCAAAAAGCGCGGTATGCTAATAGTTGACTGAATGCGGGCGCTCTTAACATAAAATAAATTACGCAGGAGACAATGCCCAACCGAGCCGTTATCGGATTTCGTGATACCCCATTTCAAAGGGAATCGCCAACTGTTGCTGGCAAGCAGGATTCGTGTCGCTCATCTCTGCGATGGCGATATTGCTTTGAAAAGCCCTCCGCGGTTGCGGAGGGCCGTTGGTTTGCTGGTACCCCGGATGGGCTTCGATCCCATGATCTCCACCTTGAAAGGGTGGCGTCCTGACCTGGCTAGACGACCGGGGCATTGGCGTCAAGGTTTGACGCGAGGGTATTGTATCATACCGCGGCGGTCAGGGATAGACAGCCAGGGCTTCAAGGGACATTGCTTCGGGGAAGCCGCACATCAGGTTCATATTCTGGACAGCCTGGCCGGCGGCGCCCTTCACCAGGTTGTCCAGGCAGCTGATGACGATTAGGCGGTTGGCGCGAGGGTCGACGACGGGATGGATCAGGCAGTGGTTGTTGCCCAGGGTCTGCTTGGTTTGCGGCGGGGCATCGGTAATCTGCACGAAGGCGTCGTCGGCGTAGAAATCACGGTAGAGCTGGCGGATGCGTTCGTTGGCGTCGGCGGCTTGGGCTAGGTTGGCGTCCAGCGGGGCGTAGCACGAGCTCAATATGCCGCGGGTCATGGGGATGAGATGAGTGAGAAAGGTGAGGTTGAGCGGCGCGTCGGCGATGGAATCCAGTTCCTGGCTGATTTCAGGGAGGTGGCGATGGCCGCTTAGAGAGTAGGCCATGACGTTTTCGTTGACTTCGGAGAAGTGGGTGGCCATGCTGAGGGAGCGTCCGGCGCCCGATACGCCGGATTTGCTGTCCACGATGACGTCGCTGCCAATAAGGCAATGCTTGACGGCGGGGGCCAGGGCCAGGATGGCGCTGCTGGGGTAGCAGCCGGGATTGGCGACGAGACGGGCGTCGGCGACGGCGGCACGGTTCAGCTCAGTAAGGCCATACACGGCCTCTTCCAGATAGGTGGGGTCGGGATGCGGGACGCCGTACCATTGGGAATAGATGTCGGCCTGCTTGATGCGGAAATCGGCGGAGATGTCGACCACCTTGACGCCCTGCTCCAGCAGCGGAATGCAGGCTTCGGCGCTGGCTTTATGGGGGAGGGCGGAGAAGACTAAATCCAGGTCGTCTGCAAGTTCGGCGGAGATCTCCAAGTCCATATTGTCGAGATGGGGGAAGACCTGGCCGAGGGGTTGGCCGGCGGCGCTGCGTCCGGTTACGGACGCGATTTCCACTTCAGGGTGGTGGCGCAGGATGCGCACCAGCTCACATCCTGCGTATCCGGTTACGTTGATGATTCCGACTTTCACGGTTCCAGCTCCTTGACGGCTTGGGTGTGAGGGACAGGGGTGAGGGCGGCGGACTTGCCGCCGGGTCGCCGCCGTCCGGGGGCTTGACCGTCGGGGCGGTTGGCGTCGGGCGAGGCGTGGACGGCGCCGGCCGGCGTCGCTTTTTCGTCGCGGGAGGGGCAGCCGTAATTGACTACGCAATCGCCGCACAAGGGGCGTTGGGCTTTGCAGATCTTGCGGCCATGAGTAATGAGAGCGGCGTGGAAAGGATACACGTCCTCGGGAGGCATGGCAGCCTCCAGTATATCGTGAGCCTTGTCGGCGCTGACTTTGGGGCCGATGAAGCCGAGGCGCTGGCTGACGCGATAGATATGGGTGTCCACAGCCATGGCGGGCATGCCAAGGGAGAAGCTGAGGATGATGCCGGCGGACTTGGGACCAATGCCGGGCAGCTGCCGAAGCCAGGCGCGGGCGTCATGCATGGGCATTTCGCCGAGAAAGGACAGGTCGAGGGAATCGCCGTTTAGTTCTAGGATGCGGTTGAGGACGGCCTTGATACGCGGGGCTTTGACTTTGGCCAGGCCTCCGCCGGAAATGGCCTGTTGGATGTCGTCCACGTCGGCGGCGGCTACGGCGTAGAGGTCGCCAAAGCGGCGCATGAGGCTGCGGAAGGCGCGCTCGGAGTTGTGGTCGGAGGTGTGCTGGGAGAGGATAGTGAAGGTGAGTTCGTGAGCCGGATCGAGACGAGGCTCGTTCTCAAAGGGGCCGTACTGTTCAGTGAGCAGCCGGATGGCGTCAGGAATAGCGACGCCGGGCTTGCGGGAGCGGCACCGACGGCGGGTTTTGGCAGTGGATTGGGGAGGCATTTGGCGGACGGTCGTGGCAGTTGGAATTGGTTACGCCGGGATTTTAGCACATTTTAGCCTGGGGCCGGCACCATTGCATTATGCAGGCTGGAGAAGGCGGAAGGAAAGATGAAATACTGGCTGTTTATGCGACCTTGTTCCGGCGCAAGCGAAGGGCCAGCCGGTAAGCTCTGTATCCGCATCGGGACAAAGCGGAAAAGCCCCAGCCGGCGGAAGGGAACGGCTCTCGGTCGGGCATGAAATCCCAGGCGTCCAGGTCGGCGACGGCGGCGAGTGTCCGGCCGAGCAGCTCCCGCGACTGGTTGACTATATGCGGGTTGTTCATTTCGATGGCGCCGCAGCCGATAACCATGGGCATAACGGTTCCGAGCATATTCTGGCGGTAGCTGCGCCAACAGTCGTCGAAAGCGTAGTTCTGCGCGCCCAGGCGACACACGATGTCGTGGTACTCGGCGACTACGTCGCGCTCGATACGGCGGCGCAAGTCGGTGGGAACGCTGTTGCTCATAAAGAACGCGACATCGTACATACCGCAGCCGATGCCGCAGCCCTGCCAGTCAATTACGGTCAAGACGTCGGAGTTTTCGCTGCCGAACATCATGTTATCGACGCGAAAATCGCCGTGAACGATGGTCTTCGGGCCGATGGAGACGGCGGAGAAATGGGCGGCGATTCTGGGGCCGAAGGTTTCCGCCTGCCGGCGGGTTGCCGGCGTGAACATATCGCCGAAGCGTTCGAGGGTCCGAGGGAGCGTCAACAGGTAAATTGTCTGCATGATGCGGCTCTCCCTGGCGCTGAGGAACTCGCCGCACGCCGACAGAGACGGGTCATCCCTCGCCTCCCAGAATTGTCCCTGGAAGCCGGCGATTTCCCGGATGGCGCGTTGCGTCTGGGCTTCAGTGGCGCCATCCACCTGGCTTATTGACCTCATGCCGGCAAGGTCTTCCATGACCAGGACGGAGCGATGGCTCCGGGGGGCGTAATCGCCGTAGAGCAGGGAGGGAACCCGTATATGGCCGCTGGCTGCGATGTCGCGGTAAAACACGTACTCGCGACGGTGGAGCGACAGCCATTTGGCGAGCCGGAACGCCAGGGAGTTGGAGGTGGGAAACTTGACGATGACCGAAGCGGGGACAGCAGGAACGCCGCCCGGGGCGGACAGGCGACAGCGATAGAGATTGCCCAACATACTGGTCACGTACGACAGCCGGTCGACTTCCACTGCCGTCACTTGAGGGCATTCGGCGACGCCGCCGGCGGCCAAGGCTTGCTGCATCCACTCGGCGGTGATGGCGTCGGGGCTTTGAATGAGCGGGATTTGCGGCGCGTTCATGTGACTTCAACCCTCCCGCCGATGACGCGTTACGCGAAAGCGCATAGAGGCGTCCAGGTGGGGAGCCGGCGTCTGCTTGATTTTGGGCGGACGCTCTGCGCGCTCCGGCGTGAGTTCGGTTTCGCGGACGATTGTTGCCATGGTGAGGGCTATCTGCACTTCTGCGAAGCTGCTCCCCAAGCAACGGTGTCGGCCTACTCCGAAGGGGGCGAAGGCACCGGGCTGTCGGTGCTGTGCCTGGCCCGGCGCATAGCGCTCAATGTCGAACACGTCGGGATCCGGGAAGTACTCTTCCAGGTGGTGACCGACGGTTGAGCCGATCAAGATCTGAGCGCCGGCGGGGACCTGGTATCCCATAAAGTCGAAAGAGTTGGATACGATGCGCTGGAGGACGGGGATGACAGGATAGAAGCGTAAGGTCTCCAGGGCAACGCGGCGGGTTACGTCCAGCTTGGCCAGCGCTTCCGGGGTCGGCGGGCCCTGCTCATACATAGCGTCGACCTCCGCCTGCATTCGCTGCCAGATCTCGGGATGGGACAGGAGCGCGTACAGCATGAAGGCGCAGACGCTGGCGGAGGTATCGAGGCCAACCAGGTAAGGAGCGATTACATTGGCGCGCAAGTCGGTTTCCGGGAGAAACTGAGGATCGCTGCGGTTGGCTTCGAGAATGTCGTCGACAAAGTCCGGCTCGGCGTCGCCTCTCTTTTCCGGTTGGTGGGCTTCCAGTATTCGCTGGCAGAGCTCGACTACTCTCCGCTCGGAGCGTCGGAACTTGGGCAGGCTTTTGACCAGCTTGGGAGAGCGCCCCGCGATGTGAACCATTATCGTAGTTTCCAGGAAGTGGATGAGGTCATCAATGTAAGTTTGAGGGGAGGTGCTGGTGCAGCACAAGCCAATCTGCTCGGCGATTAACTCCTGCATGGCGCGCTGTATGCCGATGGGCCGTCCCTGGGGCCAGGCTGCCACCATGCGCCGAGTGGCGTCTTGCACCAGGTCAAGGTTGGCCTCGAAGATTTTGGGAGAATACCCTTTGACCTGCAACTTGCGCACACGGAGGTGTTCCGGGCCGTCCATATTGAGCATGATGCGATGGGCACCCAAGGCTATGCCGAACTCACGGTAGGGTTCATAGGAGCGGAGGTGGGTGCCTGAGATTTTGGCGAGGAAGGCGTTGGCTTCCGGGCCAACCAGGGCGATGAAGCGATGATGCAAAGCGCGGACGCGGAATATGGGCCCATGCTTGCGGTATTCTTGGGTCAGGAAACCGCGAATGTCGCCGGCCATGCTGATGGCGCTGCCGAGGACGGGCCACCCCGAGGCTTCTGGAATCTGCATGACCGGACGAACCGAAGGAACCGAGACGGGAGCTTCGGTTGGCTTCAGGGCGAGGGCGACGGATCGCCCAATCAAGTCCATTCTGCTGATGAGGTCAATACGCTCCTGGGCTTCCGCCAATTCCTCGCGCGAAAGTAAGTGTTTGAAGACGTCTCCGGCGGCGGCAAGGCTGATGAGAACGATGTCGCGGGGGGCGGGAATGTCGTCGCTGAACAGGAGGCGCATTATGCGAAACCGGACTTCTTCGGTGGTGGCACCATCAATGGTGGGGTAGCGTCGGGAATGTAGCACTCTGGAGGTAAGGAAGAACATGAGGGATTCGTCGGACTGGACGATGCCCTGCTGGACCAGGCTGGCCAGGGCGGCTTCGCGGATTTCGTCTCCCCTGGTTGAGGCGCGTTGGAGCCAATAGTCGACGGGGCGCTGCTCGTCGGCCGCGGCGATGTCGACCAGCACGGAGTCGAGCAGGTTATCTCCGACGGGGGTCTGGTCAACGAGGATGACTCGTTCCGAGTCGGTGTCGATGCGGTCCTCCAGCGCCAAGTCCATGAGAAGGGCGCCGGCGAGTAGGGTGTGCAACGACTGAGGCGGAACGGAAGGGGTAATGTCGCCGCCGTCGTTGTTCAGGGTGAGCAGCAGGATTTCCTCGGCCAATCTTGGCATGGCTCATCAAACCTCGGTTTCGATTGCAGCGGCAGCGGCGTTGCCAGGCGCACGGAGGAACAAAGCGATGACGAAAGACAGGGCTGCCGCACCCGTCAGCACGATGAACACGTTGCCCAGCCCGCCGGCCAGCGCAGCGTTGAGGTAGTTTAACACTTGATCCGTCAACTGTATATCAAGGCTTTCCCGCATTGACACGGCGGTGGCGGGGTCAAGCAGGGCCTGAGGGTTTTCCGTTACGGAGTCGATGAAGCCGTCAGGGAGGACGGCTTTGACCTCATCGGGAACGGTTGCGGCTACGGAGGTGCGGAAGCTCTGCACCAATACGGCGCCGGTGGCGGCGAGGCCCATCAAGCCGCCGAGAGTGCGCCAGAACTGGCTGGCTGACGTGCCAGCGCCAACCAGTCGGAAGGGAACGGAGTTCTGAACCGCCACGGACAGCACGGCCAGGGTTCCGCCGATGCCGAGACCGGTGAGGACGAGGTAGGTTTGGATGAGTATGATCCCGGTGGTCTCATTCATGGTGGACAGCAAGTACATTCCCACCGTGGTGAGCATGGTGGTGGCTAGAACCTGAAGGCGGTAGTGTCCGCCCGTCCGGGACAGCAGGACTCCTGAGGCGACGCCTCCGAATACGAGCGCGGGCAGCATGGGAACCAGGAGCCGGCTGCTGTCGCTGGCCGAAAGTCCCAGTACGCCTTGGAAGAACAGAGGAAGAAATATGAGGGAACCATAGAGAAGAAAGCCGGTTAGCAAGGCGCCGGCCATGGCTGACGCTACCGGGAGGTTGGTGTAAAGATCGAGGGACATGATTGGCGACCTGGCTTTGGATTCGATGACCACGAATATCGCGGCCATGGACAGTCCGAAGGCAAGTAGGCCCAGGCATTGGAGAGAACTCCACGGGAACTGAACTCCGCCGAAAGAGAGGGCCAGGAACAGAGGCACTACTGCGAGAGCCAAGGTTAACATACCAGGGTAGTCGGGCCAGTGATGGCCTGAGCTGGGATTGCCGGCGGGGAAAACCAGTATCAGCAGAATCAGGATAGGTATGGCAAGGGGGACGTTGAGCCAGAAAATCCAATTCCAACCATATTGCTGGGCAATGTAGCCCCCCACGATTGGGCCGACGATGGAGGCTACGGCGTACACGCCGGTAAGGATCCCCTGGTATTTGCCCCGTTCCTCGGGCGGGAACAGGTCGGCTACGGAAACGAGGCTGGCGGTCATCACAAGCCCGGCGCCAATGCCTTGCAGGGCGCGGAAGGCGATAACTGCGTTCATTGAATCGCTCATACCCAAGAGAGCAGAGGCGACGATGAAGACGCTTAAGCCGGCGATGAAAAAAGGCTTACGCCCGTACCAGTCGCTCAGCCCGCCGGCGATGGGCGCGGCGACGGTGGCCGCAACCATGTAGGCGGTGGCGACCCATACGTAGCGGTCAAATTCGCCTAGGTCGGCGATGATGCTCGGAAGCGCAGTGGCGACGGTGGTTTGTCCCAGCGCGGTGAGGAACATGGACAGCATGGCGCAGGTCAACGAGAGGGTGACTTGCTTTCGGGAGAGGCGAGCGAAATCTCCGGCCCGATAAGGGGCCGGTTCACGTGTTGGAGAGCCGTCCATGCCGCCATTATAGCCGTTGGCGCCGGTTAGCGTCATATGGCTGATTGAGTGGAAGTGGCCTTTGTGGTACTATCTCAGTGCTGTTGTAGCCGTCTGGGGGCGTTTTTCATGCTAGGGTTTGCGGGCTCTTGCCGGCCGTTCTATTGCAATTGGACGCCCGGATGCCGCGCCGGCCCGGAGGATTACTGCCTTTATGCCTATGCCGAAAGTACTCATCACCGACAACGTGGCCGCCGAGGGCATAGACCTCCTTAAAAGGAACTTGTCTGTGGATGTCAAGCGGGGCCTTTCCCCGGACGACCTCATCGCTGCCATCCCGGAATATGACGCCTTGGTCGTGCGCAGCGAGACCAAAGTTACGAAGTCGGTCATCGCTGCCGGGACGAAGCTGAAAGTCATTGCCCGCGCCGGCATTGGGGTGGACAACATTGACTTGGAGGCGGCGACGCGGGCTGGGGTCGCCGTGGTGAACGCCCCCATGGGGAACACCGTGGCGGCTGCCGAGCATACGGTCGCGCTGATGCTGGCCATGGCGCGCAACGTGCCGCAAGCTTACGCCTCTATGAAGGAAGGGCAGTGGCAGCGTTCCGCTTTTATGGGCATTGAAGTTCGTAACAAGACGCTGGGCATTATCGGCCTGGGGCGCGTCGGTTCGGAGGTGGCTCGGCGGGCGGCCAGTTTCGGTATGCGGTTGGTGGCCTACGACCCGTTCGTGGCCCCGGACTTTGCCGCCCGGATGAACGTTTCGGTGCTGCCGCTCGACGACGTGCTGGCGCAGTCGGACTTTATCACCCTGCATACTCCTTTGACGCCGGGCACAACCAATCTGATTGCCGCGCCCCAATTTGCGATGATGAAGCCGGACGCGCATCTTATCAACGTGGCGCGCGGCGAGTTGGTCGACGAGGATGCTCTGCTGGAGGCTCTGGAAAGGGGAGATCTTGCCGGGGCAGCCCTGGACGTATTCACCAACGAACCGCCGGGCGACCTGCCGCTGCTGAAGCATCCTAAAGTGGTGGCGACGCCGCACCTGGGAGCGTCCACGCGGGAGGCTCAGCGGGAGGTGGCGATTGAAGCGGCGGAGCAGACGCTGGCAGCCCTGGATGGGAAGCCGGCCCGGAATACGGTCAACGCGCCTTTCGTGCCGCCGGAAGTTCACGCGATTCTGGCGCCCTACGTGCCGGTGGCATCCGTGGTGGGGCGCTTGCTCACTAGCTTGGCGCGGGGTCAGTTCGTAGGCGTTACACTGCGATACCAGGGGGAAATTGCCGAGCACGATACCGCTATCCTGAAAGCCGCCGCCTTGGTGGGGTTGTTGACTCCGGTGAGCGGCGAGGAGGCGGTGAACGCAATTAATGCCCCTGCTTTGGCGCAGCAGCGAGGGCTGCAAATCACCGAGCAGGCGTCGGTGGACAGCCGGGGGTACGCCAGCCTGATTACCGCCACGCTGCATACCACTGCGGACGACATTACGGTGGCTGGAGCATCGCTGCGCGACGAGCCGCATCTGGTGCGGGTCAATGAGTACTGGATGGACGTTGCGCTGTCCGCGCCCTATCTGATGTTCGTGGACAACCAGGACCAGCCCGGCGTGGTCGGAGCGGTAGGGGCTGTGGCGGGTCAGCACAACGTCAATATCAGCTTTATGGAAGTGGGGCGCATCGCGCCGCGCGGGCAGGCGATGATGGTGCTGGGACTAGACGACCCGGTATCGGCCGAGGCGTTGTCCGCCATCAAGGCGCTGCCCCAGGTTGACGACGCCCGCGTAGTGGCGATGTAATCCCGGCCAACTTGCGGTAGCATAGCAGGTGATGGACACTTGCCAGGTGGAGTAACGCTATGACTAACCCTCAACGTTCATTTTGTAGGGGTTGCCGAGATAACCATTATGGATGGGCAGACATTTACGGACGGGCAGGTCGTTGCCGCCATCCGCGCCGCGTGTTTTCCGCGTTCGGATACGTCGCTGACACAGGAGGAAGCGGCAGCTTACGCGGCAACGTACCGGGCTAACTTGGCCCATTACAGAGAACATGTTCAGCGCAGCTTGGACGAAAGCGATTGTCTGCAAGTCGCCGAAAAGTCCTGGGGCACTTTCACGCAGGCTATCAAAGCCATCGGCGCCGATCACCAAATCAAACTGTCCAGCCACGTGGGTATATTTCGGGTTGCCGGCGAGCTGGCTGCGCTGGCATCGCAATCTGACCCGGAGGCAGCCCGGAAGATGAACCAGGCCGCGACGGTAGCCAGCGGTTTGCATACCCATTTTTACGAAAACAATTTGACTGACGCAATGGTTATCCAGTCCGCCGTCACGGTAAGCGAAGCCATTGACCTGTTGGCGGAATGGTTCCCGCAGCGGCAAGAGGCCGCCTCAATTTAGCGATGTTGCTACTCTGGGAAACGTTATGCCGGTTCAGGCCGTCAAAGCGCCGGCCCAAGTTGACGATGCGCGCAGCGGCAACGTAGCGCAGCCAAGCAGCCTGGAGTATTATGGCGACCGTAGGATGCTAGGCCGCGGTGAGACAACGCTATGACTAACCCACAAGCATTATTTACGGACGAGCAGGTCGTTGCCGCCATCCGCGCCGAGTATTCTCCGCGCTGGGATACGTCGCTGACGCAAGGGGAAGCGGAGAACAAGGCGGCAACGTACCGGGCTTACTTGGCCCATTACAGAGAACACGTTCAGCGCAGCTTGGACGAAAGCGATTATCTGCAAGTCGCCGAGAAAACGTGGGGAGCTTTCACGCAGGCTATCAAGGCCATCGGCGCCGACCATCGCATTCAACTTTCCAGCCACGTGGGAATCTACCGGGTAGCCGGCGAATTGGCGTCTCTGATTGGACAATTGGATCCGGATGCGAAAAGCGCTCTGAATAACGCGACCGGGCTGGTTCACAGCCTGCACGCCCATTTTTACGAAAACGACCTGACCGATGCGGTGGTTACCCAATCGGCAAAGACGGTAGGTGAGGCCATTGACCTGTTGCAGGAGCGATTCCCGCAGCGGCAAGGGGCCGGCTCGGTTCAGCGATGTTGATACTCGGAGAGACGGTATGCAGGTTCGCGTCGTTCAGGAACCCTCACGAAATCGCACGCTGGCAAGAGTGGGTACGCTGTTCAGCTCGGCGCGCGCGTCGGTTTGAGCATGCTCTACGATGAACCGATGCCGGTGCCAGGCGGACGATGGCCTTACGGCGCTCACAAAAACCCCAAACATACCGGAGGAAATGACATTATGGCAGATCGCATCGTTATTATGGGCCCCGGCGCCGTGGGCAGTTACGTGGGCGCCTTTCTCGTCCAGGCCGGTGAAGATGACATTACGTTCATCGATATGTGGCCGGAGCACGTGGAGAAAATGCGCGCCGAGGGCCTGCGGGCCAGCGGCAGCCAGGGCGACTTCACCGTTCCGGTCAACGCAATGCACCTCACGAATGCGCAGAATATCACGGAGCCGTTTGATTACGCTTTCATCACCGTCAAGTCTTATGATACGGAATGGGCGACGCATTTCATCAAGCGGTACGTAAAGGATGATGGCGCGTTTGTGTCCATTCAGAACTGCTGGAACGACCCCACCATCGCCGACATTGTGGGGCCGGAGCGACAGCTCGGCTGCATCGCCTCGCACATTGAAGTGGCGTTGTGGGAACCGGCGCACGTCAACCGCGGTGGCGCGCCGGGCCGCGACCATGGGCACACTGTGTTCCGCGTCGGCGAGTTCACCGGCGCAATCACGGCGCGCGCGGAGGCTCTGGCGGCGAAGCTGGACCACATAGACGCCGCTTACGCTACCGACAACCTGCCCGGCGAGCGGTGGGCCAAGCTCTGCCAGAACGGAATGGGCAACGCCATCTCCGCGATGAGCCAGATGGGCAGCCAGGAGATGGCGGGGAACGCGCGCATCCGACGCATCCGCATTAACCTGGCCAAAGAAGGCGCGCAGGTAGGACTGGCCCAGGGCCTGAAAGTGGTATCAATCAACGGCACGCCGGCGGAAACCTGGGCTGAGGCCGACCGGGGCGACGTATTCGAAGAACTGGACGGCAAACTGTCGGAAGCCGGCGGGCGGGTCAACTGGCTGGCGTCCATGGCCCAGGACGTGCACAAGGGGCGCAAGTCGGAAGTGGACTTTATGAACGGGCTCATCTGTGAGAAGGGGCGTGAAACCGGGGTTGCCACTCCGTATCACGACGCAATCGTTGAGGCCATGCGGCTGGTGGACAGCAAAGCCGTGGCGCCCGGATCTGAAAACGTTGAGCGCATCATTCGCGCCGTAGAGGGATGATATGTACATCACCGTTGAACCCGCCGGCCTGATGATGCACACCGTCAAACTGGTGTTCGACCCGACGGACCCGGCGCCGGAAGACCGGCAGGTGCGTGATTATCTCAACAAGCACGAGCTGGAGCCGCGCTACCACTGGTTCGCTGAAATCGACGGGCTGGAAGGCAGGGAGTGCGAGATTATGCAGTTCGGCGGGTGCTATCTGGGCCGCAATTTGCAGAACATCGGGCTGATACAGCGCCGGGTAGTAGAGGAAGAGCTGCTGGCGGCCGAGATTGAGCGGCACGTGGCCGCCGGCAACCTGCCCGTCCTGGCCGACGCGCCGGAACCCCGGCGACGGAATGCCATCGCCGGCCTCGTTGAGGAGTTCCGGGTGGAGGAGAATTTCGGTTTGAACGACGATAATGAGCTGAGGGCGACGCTGGAATTGACTGCCTTGCAGGATGCGGCGGCCCGAGTTCTTACGCTGACGGCGGATAGTTATGGCTAAATTCGTGTTAGCCCTGTCCTTGCTGTTGCTTGCTTGCAATTGGGGGTATCAAATGGGAGCCAGCGTTACCGAGTGGGGTTATTCCGGTTCCGGCGGGCCGGAGTACTGGGGGAGCCTGTCCGAGGAGTACCGAACCTGCTCTCTGGGGGTTGAGCAGTCGCCGATTGACATAACTGATTACGCGCCCGACGACGGGCCATCGGTTGCATTCCATTACGCAGGCTCGGCCATTGCCGCCCGCAACAATGGCCACACCGTATATCTTGACTACGGGCCGGGCAATGCGATTGACGTGGGCGGACAGCGTTACGAACTGCTGGGAATACACTACCACTCGCCCGCCGAGCATCAGCTGGACGGGGAGAGTTTCGCGGCGGAACTGCACCTGGTGCATCAGGATGCGGACGGGAACCTAGCTGTGGTAGGCCTGCTGTATCGTCCGGGCGCGGCCAGCCCGCTGGTTCAGCATCTGATTGACGCTGCGCCGGACGGCATCGCCGAGGTTGATTTAACCGCGGGCCCGCCGGCGTCCGACTACATCCCCGTCAGCATGGACTATTACGGATACGGCGGTTCGCTGACCACGCCGCCTTGCACTGAGGGCGTCCGTTGGATTGTCATGCAGTCCATCGGCACGGTTTCGCCGGAACAGGTGGAGCGCTTGCAGGCATTGACGCACGGGCCGAACAATCGCCCGGTGCAGCCCATCGGAGAACGGGACATCTTTGCGGTGTCTCCTCCGGGTTGCTGCTGCGGCAGCCGTCGGAACGAGGAACCGCACACTTAACAAGGTAAATAATGGAGCGGGCGATGGGAATCGAACCCACGTAGCCAGCTTGGAAGGCTGGGGCTTTGCCACTAAGCTACGCCCGCTAATCACCTGTATTATACCTTAATAGCGCGCAATTGCGGTTTCGCTTTATGACCAAGACCATCTACTTGGCCAATCCTTACGGGTTTTCAGCGCACCACAAGGCGACGCTGCTGCCACCCATCATCGCTGCGCTGGAGAGTTTGGTCCTGGAAGTGTGGGAGCCTTTCGCCCGCAATAATCAAGTGGACTTTCAACAGCCGGGTTGGGCCTATCGTGTGGGTCAGCGAGATTTTGCCGACGTGGCGGCGGCTGATGCCATCTTTGCCGTGGTCAACGGCGCGCCTCCTGATGAGGGCGTGATGGTGGAGCTGGGTATAGCCATAGCGCTGGGCAAGCCCGCCTTTTTGTTTCGGGACGACTTCCGCCGTGTTGCCGATAGCGAGGAATATCCCCTCAACTTGATGCTGTTCGTTGGGATGCCCGAGCATGGCTGGCGGGATTATTACTACACATCCGTTGCTGAAATAGCCGCATCGGACAAAGCTCTGGCCAGATGGGCCTCCACGCCGGCGATTGGCCCGGGATAGCGCCGTAATGCTGCGAACGCGGTTCACCGATTTGCTGCGGCTTGACTACCCGGTCATGTCCGCGCCCATGAGCAATCACAGTGGCGGGAGGTTGGCGGCGGCAGTTTCGCAAGCCGGCGGCTTGGGAACCTTCGGGGGGAGCAACCGCTTCGGCGCCGATTGGTTCAGCCGTCAGATAGATTTTGTACGTTCGCAGACCGAACGGCCTTTTGGGGTTGGCTTTATTACACAGCTGCTTGACAAGGCCCCGGAGAACTTTGAGATTGCCTTGGCGAAACGGGTTCCGGTTGTGGTATTTTCTTTTGCCGACCCTCGCCCGTGGATCGGCCCGGCCCGGGATGCCGGCGCTGTCGTCATCTGCCAGGCGCAAACTCCCCAGGCCGCGCACACTGCTCTGGACGCCGGAGCCGACGTTCTGCTGGCCCAGGGGAACGAAGCCGGAGGACACACCGGCGAAATGAACTTGCTGCCGCTGCTGGTGGAACTAGTGGAGCACTATCCCGATGTTCCCGTGCTGGCCGCCGGCGGGATAACCTCAGGGAGAGCGCTGGCCGCAGCGTTGGTGGCCGGCGCGGAGGGAGCATCGTTAGGCACGGCATTGCTGGCTACGCCGGAAGCGGTGGAAGTTCCGGACACATTCAAGGATCAAATTCTGCGCTCGAGCGGAAGCGACACCGTCTATACCCGGCTTTATGACCTGCTGGGCAACGACCCTTGGCCGGAGGGGATCGCGGGACGGGTCTACCGCAACCTGCTGGTGCGGCAGTGGCAGGGGAGAGAGGATGAAGTCCTGACGCAGCGGGAAGAGCTGGCCGCGGACGCCGCCGCCGCCCGGGCCAGCGGCGACCCGGAGTTGGCGTCGGTGTACATGGGCCAGGGGGTTGGCCAGGTGAAAGCCATTCGGCCGGCAGGAGAGGTGGTGCAGGAAATATGCGAGGCGGCGGAGAGTGTTCTGACCTCCGCGCTGCCGGGCGCCGGTTGAGTTGCTTACCCATTAGGGCTGGGATAGACTGACACCAACACCAAATAGCGCACAGGTAAAGGACAGGAGCTGCTGCAGTGACCACTATCGTCAAAACCCCTGAGGAAGCCCGCTCGCAGATTGTCAGCATGGTGCGCGATTTCGTGCGCCAGGAGGTAGAGCCGGTCGCCGCCAAGCACGACGCGCAAGACACGGTGCCTTATGACCTCATCGAGCAGATGAAGGAGCTGGGGCTGTTCGGCATCAATGTGCCTGAGGAATTTGGCGGCATGGGGCTGGACTACACTACTTTTGCCATGATTTTCGAAGAAATCAGCAAAGGCTACATGGCCCTTACGGGAGCTTTGGGTACGCACCACATTCTCACTTACGTGCTTGCCAACTACGGAACGGCGGAGCAGCGGCAGCGCTTCCTCCCGCGTCTGGCGGGCGGAGAAATCCGCGGCGGCCTGGCGTTGACCGAACCCGGCGGCGGCAGCGACGTGGGCGCGTTGCAGACGCGCGCCGTGAAAGACGGCGAGGAGTACGTGGTCAACGGCTCCAAAATGTTCATCACCAACGCCGACTCGGGCGACGCCTTCTGTCTGCTGGCCCGCACTGACCCCGACCCGTCCATCAAGCACCGGGGCCTGTCCGCCTTCGTCATCGAAAAGGATGGCAGTCCCGGCTTCAAAGTAGGCCGCCATCTGGACAAGCTGGGCTACCGGGGACTGGACACCTGCGAGCTGTCCTTTGAGGATTTTCGTATTCCCGCCGAGAATCTCATTGGCGGCGTGGAGAATGTAGGGTTCGGCCAGGTGATGAGCGGACTGGAAACGGGGCGCATCAACGTGGCAGCCCGCGCCGTGGGGGTTGCACAGGCGGCTCTGGATGCCTCCATGCGCTATGTGCAGCAGCGGGAAACCTTCGGACAGCCCATCAGCCAGCACCAGGCCATCCAGCTGAAAATCGCGGACATGGCAACCAAGGTACAGGCGGCCCGGCTGCTGGTCTATGACGCCGCCGCCAAGAAAGACGGCGGCGAGCGCATCGACCTGGAATCGGGCATGGCCAAGCTGTTCTCCAGCGAAATCTGCGGCGAGGTTGCTATGGAAGCCATGCGCATCCACGGCGGCTATGGCTACACCAAAGACTTCCCAGTGGAACGCTACTACAGGGACGCGCCGCTGATGATTATCGGCGAGGGCACCAACGAAATAATGCGGCTGGTAATAGCGCGGCAACTGCTAAGGCGGCCGGAATACCAGATATAGGGAAATGTAGCATGGGCAATGGGTACGCAAGAGGGTCGGCGCATCCGATTGGGCCGGAGCCTACGGTCGAAAAGATGCCGCCTTACCATCGTCAGGGCGTAACCTTGCATCACGGGGATTTTCGGGAAGTGGCAAAGAGCTGGCCTTCGCCTACGGTAATCGTGGTCGATGGGCCTTACGGAGTGGGCAGTTTCCCCGGCGACCCGGTTTCCCACGAGCGGCTTCCCGAATGGTATGGCCCCCATGTTGCCCACTGGTCGGAACGCGCGCTGCCGGAAACCACGCTATGGTTCTGGAATACGGAAATAGGATGGGCCAGTGTGCATCCGATTCTGGTTGAAAACGGGTGGGAATATCGTTCCTGCCACGTTTGGGACAAGGGCGTTGGGCATATTGCCGGCAATGCCAACAGCAAGACGCTGCGACGGTTTCCGGTGGTTACTGAAGTCTGCGCTCAATACGTCCGTAAAGTCAGTTTTCGGGTCAATGGCGCAACTGTGAGCTTGAAAGAATGGGTGCGCGCCGAATGGGAACGCAGCGGCCTGCCCATGTATCTGGCCAACGCGGCCTGCGGGGTCAAGAACGCCGCTACCCGAAAGTACCTGACAAAGTGCCATCTCTGGTACTTTCCTCCGCCGGAAGCGTTTGAGTCGCTGGCGCACTACGCCAATAAGCATGGGTTGCCGGAAGGCCGGCCCTACTACAGCTTGGACGGGGTGCGCCCGGCAACGGTGGGGGAGTGGGCGCGGATGCGGGCAAAGTTCCACTGCGAGGTGGGTATCACCAATCTATGGCGTCACCCCCCGGCGCGAGGCGGAGAACGTATCAAGGACGCCTATAAATCCGTTCATATGGATCAGAAACCGCTGCGATTGTTGGAGCAAATTATCACGGCATCGTCAGATCCGGGCGACGTGGTGTGGGAGCCTTTTGGCGGGCTGTGCTCTGTTGCTATAGCCGCGGTGAACACCGGGCGGGAGTGCTATAGCGCAGAAATTCTGGCGGACTATTTCGTGGCCGCGCGGGAAAGGTTGGCTTGCCATGTCCACGCCTGACCCGTCGGAGCCGGCTGAATCTTGGCCTCTCTACGCGCTTTATCGTCGGGTAATCGACGCCCTATACGCCGTTCCGGCGCATTTTACCAGCCGCACCGCCATTGAGGGCGCTGTCAAAAGAAGAGAAGCCTAATTTCAGGTTCCAGGTGACTGCGGATGCTTGCGCGGATGCGGACTTAATCGTGGTTGTACCTTGGGCGTTGAACAATGTACTGTCCGGTGTGCCGGTAACGTATAAACCCTTTGTAACCCAGGCGAAATACGCGGCCGAGTTCCGAAACTACTGGTGGGCTAATGTCAGGAGTACGCAAAGTGACACCAGCATTATCATCCCGGAAGGGGCGCATCCCTATCCGGCAAAGAGCGATCCGGTTACGGACCGCCCGGCAAGCGACGGTGGAGGCAACTTTGGAAGACTAGCCAGAATCGGTATAATGGACAGGTACATCGCCGAAACCCTCGCTGTGCCTCTGGCCGGCATTCCCGCGCAAAGCTGGATTGACTTCCTGGGGCAGTTCGGACAATAGACCCAGCGCCATCCACGAAGGTCAACCTACCCTCATGCCCAACCAACCTCCCATAGACCGCAGCGCCGCCATCGGCAGAGCCGAAGGGCGGGTAGCCCGCGACGTAGCGCGTCATCGAGCCGACGCGGCGCATCTCTTGTTTCGCATCGTCGCTCTGCCCGTCCGATTGCCAATCCACCTGATTGGAGCCCTGAAGCAACGTCGTGATATGGTACGCTTTCTGAGCGAACGATTGGGCGGACGCGCGGCAGATGACGATACGATCCACGATATTGCCCTCGCATGGGTCGCCCGGCTCCCCGATCAATACCCGCATGGCCAATACGACCGCAGATTCGCCAAACTGGAACGCCGCTTCGCTCGTTTAGCCCGGCGTTATGGAGAGAAAGCCCGATGACCCAAACCGAAATGCCCATCCGCCTTACCGAGCTTTCCCACTGCGCCGGTTGAGCGGCCAAGCTGAGCCTTGAGGACCTGGGCCAGGTCCTGAGCTATGTTCCGCTGTTGTCGCATCCCGACCTGCTGGTGGGCGCGGAGACCGGGGACGACGCCGCCGTCTATCGGCTGAACGACGACACCGCGCTCATCGTCACGGTGGATTTCTTCCCACCTATCACTGACGACCCCTACCAGTTCGGCGCCATCGCCGCCGCCAACTCACTGTCCGACGTGTACGCCATGGGCGGCAAGCCGCTGCTTGCCCTGAACGTCGTCGGATTTCCCGCCTCATTGGACAAGGAGATTCTGGGCAAAACTTTGCAGGGAGGCTACGCCAAAGCCGCCGAGGCCGAGTGCCTTATCGTAGGCGGCCACACCGTGGACGACCCGGAGCCCAAATACGGCCTCTCCGTCATCGGCGTGGTAGAACCCGGAAAGCAGGTCAGCAACGCCGGCGCCAGGCCCGGCGACGCGCTGATACTGAGTAAGCCCATCGGCACCGGCATCATCACCACCGCCGGCAAGCAGGGCATTGCGGATGCCGACGTGCTGGCCGGCGCGGTGGAAACCATGGCGGCGCTGAACCGGCCGGCCGCGCAGGCAATGACGAAAGTGGGCGTTAACGCGGCTACGGACATTACCGGGTTCGGGCTGCTGGGCCATTTGAAAAGCATGGTGAAGGGAAGCGGCGTTGCCGCCGAGGTCAGCCTGTCCGCTTTGCCCACTCTGCCCGGCGTCCGTGCTTTGCTGGAACGAGGCGTGGCGCCCGGCGGTACGCACCGCAACGTCAGCAGCGTCAACGACGCGGTGAGCTGGGACGCATCTCTGACTGACGAAGACCGGATGCTGCTGTGCGACGCTCAAACCTCCGGCGGGCTGCTGATGTCGGTTCCCGCCGCGCGCGCTGACGCTTTGGCGGCGGCATTGCGGGCGGCGGGCGCCCAGTGCGCCGCAATCGTCGGCCGTATCACCGACGGCCCGGCCGGAACCATTATCGCCAAACCGTGAACTTACCCGGAGCGTTTCTGATGACTACTCCAGACCAACAAAGCCAGCAGTCCACAACCAGGCAGCCTGAGTTCGGCTTGAAGCGGCCCGACCAGGTGAAGATTGCCCCGCCCGCCGGCGAGCGGGTGCCGCCGGGCCAGTTCGTAGCCCGAACTTTTCCGGTGCTTACTTACGGTGATACGCCGGAGATTGACCTGTCCACTTGGAGCATACGGGTGTGGGGGCAAGTAGAGCGCGAGATTGCGCTGGACTGGGAGCAGTTTTGCAGTTTGCCCCAGGTAGCGGTGAACGCCGATTTTCACTGCGTGACCCAATGGTCGGCCCTTGACCAGACTTGGGAAGGCGTTTGGGTCGCGACGCTGCTGGGGCTGGCCGGAATACTGCCGAAGGCCAGTCACATAATGGCGCACTGCTTCGGAGACTACACTACCAACGTGCCGTTGGAGTTAGTCTTGGTGGAGGGTCTGCTGGCGCGCCGTCAGAACGGCGCCGAACTGGGCCGGGATCACGGTTGGCCGCTGCGCCTGATTGTGCCCAGCCGATACGGCTGGAAATCGGCAAAATGGGTCAACGGCATTGAGCTGTTGGCGGAAGACGCGCCCGGCTTCTGGGAGCAGCGGGGCTATAACAACAACGGCGATCCGTGGCAGGAAGAGCGTTTCTGGCCGGAGCTGGGCGGGTAGTTCTTGACGCTGTAGAACGGATAATAACGAACCGGGGCAGGTTTCAAATCCGCCCCGGTCTTGCCGTTCAACCTGGGATGCAAAGCCTAGGCGGCGCGCATAAGGTCCTTGTTGGCCGCGGCCGGCTTGATGGCGGTGGCGGGTTGGGTTACCTCAACCGCCGCGGTGGGAGCGTCCAGATCCTGCTGTAGGCCGCACTGGAGGCAGTTGACAAACATCCCGTGAATGTCCCGACGGAGTTGCAGGTCTCCGCCGCACTTGGGGCAAGCGTTGAACTTGATCTTCATGATGACCTCCTTGCCTATTCGGATATTCGCAGCGCGACTGTATCGGGCAAATCCGGTTTGGCTACCTAATTTACGAGAGGAAAGGGCGATTGGATTGCAGGGCTTGGAAGGTAGATCAGGTTCAGCTCGTCGCAGTTGGCCGGCCACCTCGGCATCGTCAACCGAATTCTACGCCTTGACACAACCTATGTCAAGGGATATAGTAGTCCCATAGCAATGTGATGTAATTCACATCTGCGAATATCCGACAAGGAGGAACGGCGCAGATATGCGGCAGCGACAGCACGGCCCGGCCCAAGCCGGACGTACGCGTCCAAAGTGGTATCCGGTGGAGCGGTATCCGGCTCCTATTGCCGATGCGCCGGCCCTCCGGCCCGGCAGTCCCGCCGGTACGCCCGGCAGTGAAGCGTCCCGCAATGGGGCGTCCGTCTCGGATGAGCCGGCGGGGGTGTACATTATATCCGTGGCGGCGCGGCTGCTGGAAATGCACCCGCAGACCCTGCGCAAATACGAACGGCTGGGCCTCATCAGCCCCGGCCGCACCGTTGGGATGCTGCGCCTGTACTCCGAGGACGACCTGCGCAAAGTCATGCTCATCCGGCACTTGATGGAAAACCTGGGCCTGAACCTAGCCGGCGTTGAGTTTGCGCTGAAGCTGGTCAACAACCTGAGTGTTTTTTCCCGGCGCTTGTCCCGTTCCATCGGCGAAGCCGCCGCGGCCGAGCGCATTCGGGAGGAAGTTGTCTTACTGTGCGACAGTCTGAGCCTGCCGGCCCCGGAACCGCCGTAATCAGCAGCAGCCCTCCAATCAACCGCTCCGGCGACCAACCGCTTCAGGAATCAATAAATGCCTACCAACGAGACTAACCATCCCACTGATGACGACAACGCGGGCGTTCCGGCGTCTGATTTTTACGCCGCCCCGGAAAGAGACGGAGAAGAAGACGGCGGCGATGCCTCCGCCGAGGCTCCGCCCCTGACGCCGGAGCAGGAAGCGGCCATGCTGAAAATAGCTTTGGCCGAAGCCAACGAGGAAATCGCCCGACAGGCCGACGCCGTACAGCGCGGACAGGCTGACTTGGCTAATGTTCGTCGCCGTTATGATGAAGAGCGATTAACCGTCCAGCGGCAGGCCAACAGCCGCTTGCTGGTGCAGCTGCTCCCCATCGTTGACGAGCTTGACCTGGCGATAAACCATCTGGAAAAGGACGGCCCTGCCCTCGGCAACGACGCGGTGTCCCAATCCTGGGTTCACGGGGTGCGCCTGATTCAGCGCAAGCTGGCCGGCTTCCTGGAAGCCCAGGGGGTGGCGCGGATCGAAGCGCTGGGCGAGCCGTTCAACCCGGAACTGCACGAAGCAGTTGGCATGGCCCAGGTAGCCGATGCGGATCCCGGGTGTGTGGTCGAAGTGGTTCGTCAGGGATACCGCCTGCACGACCGGGTGGTGCAAGCGGCCCAGGTGGTAGTCAACCAGTAATTTCAAGAAACCAAATTTGAGGTGTTACAGCAATGGCAAAGATATTGGGCATAGACCTTGGCACGACCAACTCGGTGGCTGCGGTTATCGAGGCTGGTGAGGCCGAAGTGGTGGAGAACGCAGAGGGGAACCGCATCACGCCGTCGGTGGTCGCGGTGAACACCCGCAGCGGCGAGCGTTACGTTGGCCAGACGGCCAAACGCCAGGCCGTTACTAACCCGGAGAACACTATATTCTCCGTGAAGCGACTGATGGGCCGCCGTTACGACGACCCGGAAGTTCAGGACGCCGCCAGCCGGCTGCCCTACAAGATTGTCGCCGGGGAGAACGGCGACGCCCACGTTGAAATGGCGGGACAAGCCTACGCTCCCCCGCAAATATCCAGCATGGTATTGCAGAAAATACGGCAGGACGCCGAGGCCAAGCTGGGAGAACGCATCACCCAGGCCGTGATCACCGTTCCGGCTTACTTCAACGACGCCCAGCGCCAGGCAACCAAAGACGCCGGCACCATCGCCGGACTGGACGTCCTGCGGATTATCAACGAACCTACCGCATCCTCGCTGGCCTACGGCATCGACCGGCAGCAGACGGACTCCACCGTAGCGGTGTTCGACCTGGGCGGCGGAACTTTCGACGTCACCATCCTGGAACTGGGCGATGGCGTCTTCGAAGTGCTGTCCACCAACGGCGACACCTATCTGGGCGGCGATGATTTTGACGAGGCCATCCTGAACTGGCTGGTGAGTGAGTTCCGCGCCGAGACCGGCATCGACCTATCGCAGGACCGTATGGCGTTGCAGCGCCTGCGCGACGCTGCGGAACGGGCCAAGATCGAGCTGTCCAGCACGCTGGAAACCGAAATCAACCTGCCCTTCATCACCGCCGACGCCAGCGGCCCGCAGCACTTGGTGAAGCCGCTGAGCCGCTCTCGTCTGGAGCAGTTGGTGGGCGGCCTCATTGATCGTACCGAGGGGCCTTGCCGCCAGGCTATCACCGACGCCGGCGTTGCGGCCGGCGGTATCAACGACATTATCCTGGTGGGCGGCATGACCCGAATGCCGGCGGTGCAGGCCAAGGTGCAGCAGATATTCGGGAAAGAAGCCTCCCGCTCGGTGAACCCGGACGAGGCTGTAGCCCTGGGCGCGGCCATCCAGGCCGGCGTGCTGGGCGGTGAAGTGGGCGACATCGTGCTGCTGGACGTTACGCCCCTGACCCTGGGCATTGAAACCCTGGGCAACGTAACCACGGCGCTTATCCCCCGCAACACCACCATACCCACCAAGAAGACCGAGACTTTCACTACCGCCGCCGACGGCCAGCCCAGCGTGGACATTCACGTGCTGCAAGGCGAGCGTCCCATGTCCGCGGACAACAAAACAATCGGACGGTTCATGCTGGACGGCATTCTGCCGGCGCCGCGCGGCGTGCCGCAGATTGACGTTACCTTTGATATCGACTCTAACGGCATCCTCAGCGTGTCCGCGCAAGATAAAGGTACGGGCAAGGAACAGCGCATCGTCATCCAGACCAGCAGCGGCCTTTCTCAGGAAGATATCGAACGGATGATGTCGGAGGCCCAGGCCAACGAAGAGAGCGACCGCCAACGACGCACCGAAGTGGAAACCCGGAACCAGGCCGACAGCCTGTCCTACTCGGCCGAGCGCCTGCTCAACGAACACGCGGAAACTCTGCCCTCTGACCTGAAGGCCGAGGCCGAGGGCAAGCTGGAAGCGCTGCGCTCAGCCATCGCCGCCAATAACGTCGCCCAGATGCAGACGGCGATGAGCGAACTCAATGCCACTCTGGAGCGCGTCGGGCAAGCCGTCTATGCCCAGCCCGGCGCAGGCGCTCCGGGCGCCGGCCCCACGGGAGGCTCCCCCGGCGATGACACCGTGGAGGGAGAGTTCCGGGAAGTCTAGCGGCGACGTCCGCTCCGTAAATTCTGGGTAAAGTGGCCCGTTGATGGTGTTGCTTGCCGCCGAAAGTGATATAATGGCGTTAGCTAGCCATCCGCCGCGGTGGTACAGCCTCCATAAATGGGAGAGATGCAATGAATGCCTCACAGAAAAACGATGTGGAAGTCGGCGGTCTGGACAGCGAAGGCCCGGTGGTGAACCAGGCTGCGCTGAGTATTGAGCAACAGGCGGGCCCCCAAGTTGAGGACTACGACATCGAGTCGCTGACCCCCCTGCAAGCCCACTATCTGGAAGCTCTGCGCCAGTTGGTGGGCGTAAAGAACGAGTACCAGACCGCGCCGGATTACGAATCATGGATGATGGAGTCCATCAACCGCTCCATCTATTCAGCCCTGCGCGATTGCATTGAGGCCAACATCGGAAGCATCGCCAAGGAGCTGCTGCATCGCGAGCATCAGGTTAACTGACAGGCGCGCCGGGTTTATGCTATACTCGGCGCAGAGATGCCGAGGTGGTGGAAATGGTAGACACGCGGTCTTGAGGGGGCCGTGGGCTTTTGCTCGTGTGGGTTCAAGTCCCGCCCTCGGCACCAAGTCAATGCAGCATGCAGAGCGACGAAGGCGCTTCACTGGCGCATAAAAGCGCATAAGAAGGGATGGCAACGAGGCGACGTAGCCAAGTGGTTAAGGCGGAGGTCTGCAAAACCTCTATTCGGCGGTTCGAATCCGCCCGTCGCCTCCAGCCCCCTAAACAGGCTCGTGCCTGTCAACGATAAAGGATCACGTTCATACCGCGTCACGCTTGCAACGAGAAAGCGTAGCGCGGTTATTCGTTACCATCGTTTTGTGCCGAGGTGGCGGAACGGTAGACGCGGCGGACTTAAAATCCGCTACCCTACGGGGTGTGTGGGTTCGAACCCCACCCTCGGCACCAATTTTCGGCACGGGAAAGCAGGCGGGTCCGCATCCCATGATTTTCCGGGCCGCAGTCAACGGTGGACACGGTTGCCTCGACGTCCTCGAACTTACCGCCCCGCTTGACGACAATCCGCGCTGTTGCCTCCGGGGCCACGCCGTTGATGTGCGGCGGCAAAGGTTGCCTTTCAGTAGATTGCCTCTCACCGGGTTGTCGGTTGCCGGTCGAACTCCCCAACGTCATCCGTTCCCACGGCGGCAGGTCAGCCAAAACGTCCGAGGCTTCCCCCGTCCCAAATTGATAAAGCTACCTCCCCACAGCATCCAACACGGATACCCGGCGAAACCCACCCCTCACCCCCGCAGCTACCCAATACGCCCCCACGAAGACCAACTCCGCAACCCACCACCCCAGCGCAACCCGGCATACCGCTGGACAAAATGCGCGTACCACGCCGCAACCCACCACCCCGGCGCAGCCCCCCATCCTGAAAATTCTAAAATCCGGTAAATCCAGATTCAGGCAACACCCACCGACCTCACCATCGTCGTTCCGGCAAAACCAGCAACCCGTGCCCTCCAGCGCAGCCCCCAATAAAGTCATCGTGCTCCAATCCGCTACACTGGCACCGGCTGCCCTTCCAGCAGTTCCCTTATCACCGACTCCTGCGTCCGTTCCCGCAGTCGCGCCATGCTTTTCAGTATGATTCGGTGGGCGAGAGCCGGCCCGGCCAGTGCTTTGATGTCATCCGGCGTCACGTATTCCTGTCCCCGAATGCCGGCCAACGCCTGGGCGCAGCGATATAGCCCCAGCGTAGCTCGCGGGCTGGCTCCCAGCTCCACGTCGGGATGCTCCCGGGTGGCGCGAATCAGCCTGACCAGATACGTCCGCAAGGCAGGGCTGACGTATATCCGCCGCACCATGTTCTGAATATCCAGCACCTCATCCGTGGCAGCTGCTGCCCTCAATGAGCCCAATATGTCGGCGTTTTCAAACCGCTCCAACATCGCCTCTTCGTCCTCCTCCGAAGGATAGCCCAGGTTCAGACGCAGCAGAAAACGGTCAATTTGAGCCTCCGGCAGCGGGAACGTTCCTTCCAGCTCAATAGGGTTTTGCGTCGCCAGCACCAGGAAAGGCGCCGGCAGCGGCACCGTGTCCTGGTCAACCGTAACCTGCCGCTCCGCCATAGCTTCCAACAGAGCCGATTGCGTCCGCGGCGTGGCCCGGTTGATTTCGTCTGCCAACACCACCTGGGCGATGACCGGCCCGGGCCGGAACTCAAACTGCCCGCTGCGCTGGTTATAGTAGTTGATCCCCGTAATGTCCGACGGCATCAGATCCGGCGTGAACTGGATGCGCCGGAACTCGCAGTCCAGGGAGTAGGACAGCGACCGGGCCAGCGTGGTTTTCCCAATGCCCGGTACATCCTCAATCAGGATGTGCCCCGCGCTGAACAGAGCCGCCAGCGTGAGCTCAATCACCTCGTCCTTGCCGACAATAGCCAGCTGGATGTTGTCCCGAATGGCCCTGGCCGTATCCGCGATACGCTGCGTTTCCGATGCGGTTATCAAGATGCAGCCCCGGATACTACCGGCCCGCCGGCCACGTGTTCCTCCGCCTCGCGCAGGTCTTTCAACGAGTCAACGCTGCGCCAGAACCTCTCCGACGGCACGGCGGACATTCGCCCCGCCGCGGCCAGCGCCGGAAACGTCGTTGTTTCATGGTCGCCCACCTCCGGCAGCAAATCCCGTATCTCAGGACTCAAAACGTACACTCCGCCGTTGATGGCGTAGGGCAGCGTCGCCTTCTCCCTGAACCCGCTTACCAGGCCGGCCCCGTCGGTGTCAACGATACCGTAAGGGTTGACCATGGGCACAGTCAGAATGCTGGCGCAGTGCGCGCGATTGGCTGCCCGGCGTCGCTGAAAATCCGCCAACAGCTCAGCCGGGTCCGCATCGGTGATAACGTCGCCGTTCGTGGCAAACACGGGCTTGCTTACGTCCGGAAGTATGGCCAGCGCCTGCTTCAACGCGCCCCCCCGGCCTAGGGGCGTCCGTTCGCGGCTGTAATGAGCGTGGATGCCGTGAGCGCCGCCGTCCCCGAAGTAGTCCGCCACCTTTTCCCCCAGGTAACCCACCAGAAACACCACGTCCGTAACCCCGGCTTCCCGCAGCCAGCGCACCTGATGCCACAGAATGGGCCGGCCGTTCAGTTCCACCAAGGGTTTTGGCACGGCGTCGGTGAGGGGCCGCAGCCTTTCCCCCTTGCCTCCGGCCAGGATCAAAGCATACATACGCCCGTTCTGAGACTACTGGTATGCCCGTGGGCGGAACTCCGATGAGCAGTAACGAATGTTATCCCAGAAGTTGGCGGCGCCTCGTTCGACGTTCACGGATTGCAGAAACTCCCGGCTGGGGTCGTCGTAGATGATGCACGGCGCCCACAGCGCAATGTCCGGGAAAACGAACAGCAGCCCAATGACCAACGCCATACAGCCCATAAAGGGCAGCACACCGATATACACGTCAGTAATCGTGCTTTCTCGCAACGCCTCCTGCGCCGCCGCCGTTTGTTCCGCCATTTGCTGGTCAACGTCCTGTCTTACCCCGTGCAGGATGTACAGGTTGATGCCCTCCGGCGGGCTGATTAGCGCCGCCTCCACCAGAATCACCATAATGATGCCGAACCACACCAGGTCCACGCCCACCGCCTCCAGCGAAGGGGTCAGGATCGGGATAGTGGTCACCAGCATGGCGAAGCTCTCCATGAAAGTGCCCAGCAGCAGGTAGAAGAACACCAGGATGATGACGAACTGCAATGCGTTCAAATTCAGGCCGGTAATCCACTCCGAAATATCCTGCGAGATGCCCAGCCGCGCAAAAGCGAAGCTCAGCGTGAACGCCGCCATGACAATCAGCATAATCATAGACGACGTGCGCACCGTAGATATGATGGAGTCCAGCAGCATAATTCTGATGCCGCGCATCGATTCGCGCCAGTTTGCGTAAGCGCCCTGCTGTCGCTTGTACAGCTCGTTGGCTATCGCCACCACCAGCGCGCCGAACACGCCCAGGGCCGCCGCTTCCGTAGGCGTTGCCCACCCCGTATAGATGGATCCCAGCACCACCACGATGATGATGAGCACCGGGATAATCGCCAGCAGCCCAATCAGGGCGACTTTCAGCATCCGCAGCCATTCCAGCGTCGCTTCGCCGTAGGAAAGGGTTGAACGCCCACGCCGGTATGCGGCGCGCTCCGTGGGATTGGCCAGGCCGGCTTCGGTCGCCTGTTCCCGCTGTAATGTCGCCAGCTGTTCGGTGGTGTACTTTCGGACGCCAATGCCGTTGAACCAGGCCCGGTACAGCCGGCGAACTTCCTCGTCCATCGGCGCGGTGCGCGGGAAAATCACCGACGTTATCACCATCATCAACATCATCGTGAACGCCAGCAGGAACCCGGGCAGGAAGCCTCCCATATACAGCCGCCCGATTGATTCCTCCACCAGTACGCCGAAAATAATCAGCCCAATGCTGGGGGGAATCAGGATGCCCAGGGTTCCCCCGGCTGCCAGGGATCCGATAACCAGCCGCTCACTGTAGCCTCGCTGTCGGAAGGACGGCAGCGATACGCGGCTGATGGTGGCCGAAGTCGCTACGCTGGAGCCGGAGCAGGCTGCGAACACCGCGCATGAGGCAATGTTGGTGTGCAGCAATCCGCCGGGCAGGAATACCAGCCAGCGGGACAGCGCGCCGTACATTCGCTCCCCCATGCCCGAGCGCAGCATCAGCTCGCCCATCAGCAGGAACAGCGGCACGGCCACCAGGATAAAGTTGGTGTTGCTCTCCCAGGCCTTGTTGCCGAGGATGTTCCATAGCGGCGCGTCGGAGAACGCCTGCATCATCACCAGCGAAAGCACGCCCAGGGCGCCGGCGACGTATAGCCCAATCAGGAAGAAAACTCCCATCATGCTGAATGCGGTGATGATTGCCATGTTGCTTAATCCTCTGGGGTGTTAGCCATCCCCTCAGGGGGTAAGTATTGTTGTGAAAGCGGGGATTCGGATTTCCGGCCGCCTTTATGGGAGCCTTCCGCCTACACCCCCGACGCTGCTTCCTGCATAATCTCGCTTTCGGGGGCCAGGTCGGCTACGTTGCCGCCCAGGTTCTTGTGCCAGATTTCGAGCAGGCCCCGCGCTATCATGCTCAGCATCCACTGGAACGCGGTGAAGGCCAGCATTGTGAATCCTACGGCGACGATAATCTGGAATATCCAGATTTCGGGTAGAAAGTCGCCAATCAGGTAGGTGGGGGACAGGGACTGGTCGCACGCCGTAGCCAGCTTTTCAGGGTCATCCTCACCCAAAATGCCCATCACGAAACGGTCAAAACCGTTGGACACTACGTTGGGGTTGTTGCGGACGCAGTATGACTTCAGGACTTCTTTCCATGCGTACCAGGCGGTCACCCCACCGAAGAATCCTACGGAGCCCAGGGCCAGCCAGTCGGCGGCGGAGCGCATATAGGGGTGGATGCGCGAAAACAGGGGCAGCAGCACGTCAATGCGCACGTGGGAGCCGGTGCGGAGCGAGTACGAAAAGGCCCATGTGCCGGCGAAGGCCAGAATATAGCCGCCCACCAGCTCCTGGTTGCCCAGCACCGGCCCGCCCACCTTGCGAACTATGACCTGATAGGTGATGTAAATGCCCAGTAGGAGGAGCAGCGTGCCGCAAATGTATCCGAAGGCCCGATATACGTAATCCAGACCGCCGTCGATCTTATGAATGAGTCGGGTCAGCGTAACCGGGGTAGAGGTTGTCGTGGCTTGGGTAGTCAACTGTCGCCTCCGGGGTGATTGGCTGCCGGCGTTTGCGGAATATATTGGCCGGGCTGCTAAAAGTCAAATGGCGGCAAGGGCCGGGACGGGGGCGCGGCGCCCCGGCGCGATGGGGCCGCGTGGTTAGTTGATGTCTTCGGCCTGGCCGTCAGCGCCCACTCGCACGCCGATAATGGGGGCGGCTTTCTCGTTGTAAATCCGGACTGCCTCGCTGTCCGGGCCGCCGGTGCGCTCCACCCATTTGGGCAGGACGTTGTTGCGGCCGGCCTGGTACAGGGCATCTTTGACTTCGGGGGTGAACTCCACGTATTCCATGCCGCCTTCGGTGTTTTCGCGGATGCCTTCTTCCGCCCACTTGGTTTCGACCCATTCTCGGGATGTGCGCTGGTGTCGCTGGCCTTCTTCTTTGATGATGGCCTGCAAGTCGGGAGGGATCGACTCCCAAAGGTCTTTGTTCATCGTAATCCAGGTGACTGCGATGGCTACGATGGGTCCGACCATGTAGTCGGTGACTTCGTACCAGCGGACGCCGGAGCCGCAGGTGCCGCAAGATACGGCTGCGTCCAGCACTCCGCGCTCCAAGCCGGTGTACACGTCGGCGAAGGCCATGAACTGCGCGTCGGCGCCCATTCCCGCCAGCAGGTCGCTGAGGACGGTGCTGTGGCTGCGGGTTTTGAGACCCTGGAAGTCTGCCAGGCTGTTGAGGGGGCGGGAAGAGAAGTAGTAATTGCTCTCGTAGTAGTTTTCCATAATGACGACGCCGTTGGACTGTTCTTCGATGATTTGGTGCAGGTCTTCACGGGTGGCGTCGATTACGGCGAAGTTGGTTTCGGAGTCGGGGAACAGGCCCCAGAGGTTCGCCACGTCGATGATGGGCAGGTCTCCGCCGATGTAGCCGGAGTAGATTTCGGCCAGCTCCATAGTGCGCTCTTCAATGAGGCGCAGGGAGTCGGGGCCGGCGAGGCCCAGCTCCGGGAAGGAGCTGACCTGGAAGAGGACGCGGCCGTTGGTGCGGTCTTTGACGCGTTCGATGAAGCCGTCGACGCCGTGTTTTTCCTGGGTGGAGTAAATCAGGGTGCAGGGGTTGCCGGTGCGGTTGATGCATACGAGCTGGATCTTGAACTCAGGCTCCTGCATTGTGGATATTGCCGCGGGGGCGGAGTCGGCTCCCGGGGCGGGGTTGTCAGAGCCGCCGTTGGATGCGGGAGCGGCGCTGCCGCCGCATGCGGCGAGGCCGGCTACCAGCAAGCAGAGCAGGGCGGCAAGCAAGTATCGGCTGATTCCGACTCTGGGCAGCGCATCAATGACACGAGCGTACATAATCCCTCCTGTTGCTGTGATGGCGGCATTGCCGGCCCTGAAGCGCGGCGAAGGGCAGTCTATGGCAAACGGATTAAAGTTGTCAATCGTAGTGATATAATTGCATATAGGAGCGATTAGTTACGATATTCGTAAGTATATGCGCTGTGTTCGTAATAAAATGGCAAGGGCGGGTTTAAACCCGCCCCTGCCATTGAGTGAAATCGCCGCGAGGCCGGCTAGTCGGTGGCGGAGGCGGTTCCGTCGGCGTTGATGCGCACTTTGACGATGGGGGCAACCACGTCGTTGAAAATCAGGGCCGCTTCGGAAGTGGGGCCGCCGACGCGTTCGACCCAACCGGGGACTACATTGGCGATGGCGGATTGCCGCTGGGCGGCTTTCATCTCGGGGGTGAACTCGACGAGCTGCATGCCCTGGTCGATGTTGGCCTGGACTGCGGTGGGGGCATAGTGTTCAAAGAGGAGCTGCCGGTTCAGGTAGGCGTGGCGGGCGCCCTCTTCCAGGATGATGTTCTGCAAGTCATGTGGGATCTCGTTCCAGCGGGTGTGGCTGATGGTGAACCAGCTGTGTCCGACGGAGACGATGGGGCCGACCAGGTAGTCGGAGACTTCGTACCAGCGGAGGCCGTGTCCGCAGGAGCCGCAGGAGATGGCGCCATCGATGACGCCTCGCTCCAGGGCGGTGTACACGTCGGCGAAGGCGATGAACTGAGGGTCGGCGCCCATGCCGGTCATGAGGTCGCTGAGCACGGTGCTGTGGCTGCGAACTTTCAGGCCATCGAGGTCGGCGAGTCCGGCGACCTGGGGTTTGGCGAAGATGTAGTTGCTGGCGGTCATCATGTAGGCGACCTGAACGCCGCCCTGTTCGTCGGTGACTTCGGCCATTTTGGGCTGGACGGCGTCAATCACGGCGAGTTGGGCTTCGGTGGTGGGATAGAGGCCCCACAGGTTGCTCATGTCCATGACCGGGAAGTCGCCGCCGACGTAGCCGGAGTAAATCTGGGCGGAGTCGAGGGTGCCGTCTTCGATAAGTCGGAGGGTGTCGGGGCCGGCGATGCCCAGTTCGGGGAAGGAGGAGACTTCGAAGTTGACCTGGCCGTTGGTGCGGCGCTTGACTCGTTCTACAAAGCCGATGTCTTCGGTTTCGGCGTAGTTGCCGATGGCGAGGCCGCAGTCGACGAGGGTTCGGTTGATGCAGGCCATTTGCATTTCGAAGTTCTGGCCGGAGGATACGAGGGGAGTGAGGTTGAAGTTGATGCCGCTTTCCTGTCCGCAGGAATAGCCGGCGGGGCTGCCGCCGCCGTGGGTGGGGGGGACAGACGTTGCGGTTTCGCCGTCGCATTCGGTAGCGGCGAAGGCTTCTCCGTCCACGATGCTGATGCAGACATCGCCTACGCTGCGGCCGTCGCAGGAGTGGTCGCTTGGGGCCATTGTGGCGGTTTCGGTGGTCGGAGCAGGATCGGAGTCGGCGGCAGTTGTCGGAGTGGTGGTCTCGGTGGTGGGAGCAGGATCGGAGCCGGCGGCAGTTGTCGGAGTGGTGGTTACTGCGGTATCGGGGCCACCGCAGGCGACCACTGCGATCAGCAGCAGGACGGCGGCGGCAGCGATTGCGGCGCGCCAAGAGAGGGCGACGGAGCCTCCCGAGCGCAATTTACTTGAACTGAACATAGGCCTCCCTCACGGTAGTGTGATATGCCCACAAATTGGCGGCAAACTACGATTTGCGGCGTCTGCCGTGCGGACATACGGACATTTTGATTGGCGGCAATACGCTAACAGCCGGCCGGCGTAGTGTCAATGACCCTATGGGGCGCCTGGTGGGGTGTGGGGGTGGTGGTTGTCAGAATCAGGATTTACGGGATTAGGGGATTTTCGGGATGGGGGTTGCTCCGGGGGTGATTGGTTGTGGGTCCGGAGCTTGGGGTGGGGTGGTTTGGGTTTTGGGTTTGGGTTAGATGCGGAGGGGTAGGGGGGTGGGTAGTTTGATGTGGAAGGTCTTTTCCAGGGCTCTCCGCCAGAGGGGGGATAGGGTGATGAAGGCTGAGTTGGTGGTTATTTTGCGCGGCTTGGGGTGGCAGTAGCAGGGTACGGGTTCCTGGCGTAAGAACTCGTAGTGGCCGTGAGGGTCGGTTTTGGCGGCTAGCTCGTTGGGGAGGCGGAAGTGGCTGCGGATTTTGAGGAAGTTGGGGAGGTTGGTGATGTCGCGGACGGAGTAGAATGTGGGAGGGGTGATTTCGTGGGGTTTGCGGAGGTAGCGTTGGGTGGGACGGACGGGTAGGGGTTGTCCGGCGATGATGGCGTTGGCGGCTTTGAGGAAGGCGGCGGCGCGACGGCGGAGGCGGGTCAGGGAAGTGAAGGTGTTGCGTTGGTGGTGGGTTTGCTGGCGGGTGGGTTGCGTTTGGGTGTCGTTGATGTGGGTGACGTTTTGGCGGCGGTGGGTGTTGCCGTCGTTGTTGGCTTGGGTGGCGTCGATATGAGTGGTGTTTTGGCGGCGGTTGGTTTGGCCGTCGTTGTTGGCGTGGGCGGCGTCGATATGGGTGGCGTTCTGGTGGCGGTGGGTGTTGCCGTGGCTGGTGGCGTCGCTGTTTTGGCGGCGGCGGGTGTTAGCGTGGCTGGTGGCGAGGGTGGTGTCGATATGGGTGGTGTTTTGGCGGCGGTTGGTGTTGCCGTGGGTGTTGACTTGGGTGGCGTCGCTGTTCTGGCGGCGGCGGGTTTTCCCGTCGTTGTTGGCTTGGGCGGCGTCGCTGTTTTGGCGGTGGTGGGTGTTGGCGTGGCTGTTGTGGGTGGTGTGGTGTTTGGATTTGGGTAGGTGTGGGGAGTTGTAGATTTCGCGGAAGGTTTTGACGTGGGACCGGCTGAAGTCTCCGTCTCTGACGTACCATCTGAGGACGTTTTCCATTTGGCGGGGGGAGCGGTGCCAGAGGGGGCGGTTTTCGGCCAGGGCCGTGGCGGAGTGGGATATGCAGCGGGCGATGGCCTGGATGGCGCGCTCGATGTTGCCTTCGGCGATGTTGGTTTGGGCGTGTTTGAGGAACCGGTCGGCGCAGCTTTGGTGGCGCGCGATGGTTTCCGGGTCGATGGTATCCCGGTAGATGGTTTCCATTGGCTGGGGTTGCCTCCTGGTTGGGTTGTTGGTGTTGGTTGTTGTTGGTTTGGTTGGTTGGTTGGGGTTCGTGGGGGTTCAGGATGTCGGCGCTACGGTCTGAGAGCGTGGCTTGCTATTTACGTCCTAGTCTTGCGCGTGCTAACGGCTGCCTGGGGCAGTGCCCGTCCTCGCGCAGCGGTGGTGACTCCCGCCGTGCTGGGTGCGCCAGCCGGGTAATGTGACCGACCTCCGGCGCACCTACAGTGGTGCAATGGATCCGACGTGCCGCAAAGTACTGGTTGCGGCGGATTAGACCGTGTTATCCTGAACCCCGTTGAACTCTTGTTTTAGCCTCCTGGCTGGATTTTGGTGTCGGGCGAGTGTCTTGGCCGGGGACGGTATCCGACGGTTCGCGGGGCCGTTGGATTAGCCTGACGGGGGTATTATAGCGCACTGGCGTGCGTGGTGCAATAGGGGATTGTCAGAATCAGGATTTACGGGATTTTGGGATTTACGGGATGGGGTTGTGGGTTGTGTTGCGGAGCGGGGGGTGTGGTGTTGGAGTGGGGGCGGGGATGGGGCTGCTGGATTGCTAGTGATGGCGGCGTTGCCGGTGGTTTGTCAGAATCAGGATTTACGGGATTTTGGGATTTACAGGATGGGGTTGTGGGTGCGTTGCGGAGCGTGGGTTGTGGTGTTGGAGTGGGGGATGGTGGTTGGGTGGCGGGTTTGGCGGTGGGGGATGATTGAGCAAAGGGTTGGCGGTGGGGGATTGGTTGTCAGAATCAGGATTTACCGGATTTTAGGATTTTCAGGATGGGGGGTTGTGGGTTGTGCAGGATTGTGGGGTGGGTTGTGGCAGATGTGAGTATGATTGGTGGTAGGTGGGGTTGTCGGAATTGGCAAATGTCCTGGTTATTAATGGGTGGTTAGGGTTGGGATGCGGGTGGTTTTGCACTGGCTGGGCGATGGCCCGGGCCGGCTCCGCTACCTGTTGTTAGAATCAGGATTTACGGGATTTTGGGATTTTCCGGATAAAGGGAAGGCTGCCAGTGGCGGGTTCGGCGGGATGGCTACGGTTGTTTTCCTGGGTCTGCATGGCGATGAGTTGGCGCCGGCGGGATACCAGGGTTCGCAGTTGGCGCAGCTCTGCATCCGGCAGCGGGCGCAGCGGCGGGTTCAGGCGGGATTGAGATACGTCAACGCCGATGGTGGGCGTGGTCATTGTTTGCGTAGTCATGGTGGGGTACACTCCTGATTACCACTGTTCGGGTTTGCCGAGGGATGCGGGATGGGGACCTGGCTGATTCACGGCTTGGTGAGCCACGGGATTGACGGTCTGCCGCGTCGTGGCTGTCAGAATCAGGATTTACGGGATTTTGGGATTTACAGGATGGGGGTCTAGTTAGGGAGAAGGCGGTTGCGGGGGTGGGTTGTGGTGTTGGAGTGGGGGATGGTGGTTGGGTTGGCGGGTTTGGTGGGGGGATTGTCAGAATCAGGATTTACGGGATTTTGGGGATTTTCAGGATGGGGGTCTAGTTAGGGAGAAGGCGGTTGCGGTGGGTGGGTTGTGGTGTTGGAGTGGGGGATGGTGGTTGGGTTGGCGGGTTTGGTGGTGGGGGATTGTCAGAATCAGGATTTACGGGATTTGAGGATTTTCAGGATGGGGGTCTAGTTGGGGAGAAGGCGATTGCGGGGGTGGGTTGTGGTGTTGGAGTGGGGGATGGTGGTTGGGTTGGTGGGTTTGGTGGTGGGGGATTGTCAGAATCAGGATTTACGGGATTTGGGGATTTTCAGGATGGGGGTCTAGTTAGGGAGAAGGCGGTTGCGGTGGGTGGGTTGTGGTGTTGGAGTGGGGGATGGTGGCTGGGTTGGCGGGTTTGGTGGGGGGATTGTCAGAATCAGGATTTACGGGATTTGGGGATTTTCAGGATGGTGGTTGCGGGCAGCGTTGGAGTGGGGGATAGGGACGTGGGTGGCGGAGGATAGGGGTTGGGTTGGCGGCGGGGGATTGTCTGAATCAGGATTTTGGGGATTTTGGGATTTTCAGGATGGTGGTTGCAGGCAGCGTTGGAGTGGGGGATAGGGGTTGGGTTGGCGGTGGGGGATTGTCTGAATCAGGATTTTGGGGATTTTGGGATTTTCAGGATTGGGGAGGGGTTGGCTTCGTTGATGTGGGTTCCGGCTTTCGCTGGGACGATGGGGTGGGAAGTGAAGGTGTGAGGGGGTGGGTTGGAATGGTGGTGCGGCGGGTGTGGGAATGAGTTGCGGTAGATTCAGCTGCGCCCTCGGCGTTGGCGTTGTTGTGATGTGTGGCGGGCGCAGAAGTTAGCCGATTTCGCTACTCGCGATCCGACCTGCCAATGGCGAAAGCGTCCGGCGACGCAAACGGTAAGAGGTAGAGAAAATTGCGAAACTCTGAGATCGCATGAGCGGCTACGGAATACGTTCATATTGACGACGATTTCCGTTCATCGGCATGGCGGCATTTCCGCTGTGGCCTTGCGCGAACCGGGACGCTGGCGATGTCCCAATTCGATGATGCGGAACCCTGCGTTGCTGAAGGTGTTCGGCCTGTCAGTTTCCCGGTTGATACGGGGGCTGTGGCGCCTCGCATTGACTTCAAATACCCCATTCCATTGCGGCTGCGTCTTGACTGCTTGCGATACGGCGGGCGCGTCTCTTGCGTTCCGGCAATCTTCATTCGGGCAGAATTTGTGCTCCTAAAGCGGGCCGTACTTGGCTTTTAGCTCGCGCAAACCTCGTTCAACATCTTCCGGGAGTTGCTTTGTCAATAGCGTGTCGACCACTTCTTGAGCAGATAGCCACCACATGAACGGTTCTGAAGCAAAGCGGTCTAGACGTATTATGAAGCATGCCACTTCGGTAGGGTAGCGATTTAGTAAATCGCTATTTTTATCGCTATTTTTGATGAGGTTCAACGGAACGTTGTCCGACATGGAGAAGTCGTCATTGATCGTTGAGAGCATCCGTATTGCCAGGTCCACCGCTTCCGGGAACGCTCCCGGCAGGCATGGTGGCCAGGCCAACATGTAATCTACTTCTCCTGCATCAAGTCCAACAGGTACGCCCTTCAACCGATTGCGCCAATAATCCTTGAGCCAACCGTTCCACCATTCCAGCTGTGCAGTTTCGTCCAGTTTTTCTAATCTAAGCCAGATTTCTTGCGCAAATTGGCATTTTGCCTTCGGGCCTGCGCGGTTGACAAACTCGGTTATCAGCTTGTCGTTGGCGTCTTTGATGATCAGGCGTATCTCCTCAACGTAGAAGTGAGTGAAGCGTTCTATCATACGGTCATCAAATGTGTTGACAGCCTTCGGGAGCGCTTTGATCATGCTTGCGCGTATGTGCTCGGCGGTCAGTGGGAACAATCGCCCCCAGACTAAAAAGCCGTCCCAAGCGCACTGGAAGTCTTCGTGATCAGCGTCGAAGAGGGGCAGCAGTCTATCCAGCGTCCACGTCTCATCGACAGCAAGAAAGAAATGGAGACGGCTGGCAAGCACGGTGCGACCAAATTGTCCGCTAACCCCTGTTTCTCTGACTATGTCATCTAACGCACTCCGGTATGTGCCGTTGAGGGCTTGCGAGTCGGGGTTCTGCCGCTTCCACAGCCTGATGCTGTTGACCCAAAACAGGGCCAGTTGGCCGGATGCGTGGTTGATAGCTCTGTCCAGCCAGCTAACGTACTGCGGGCTTCCGCCCGCGTATATCGTGATGGCAGGACGTTCCTGCTCGGCAACGTGTTGGCGTAGCGCGGTGGCTATTTGATTGGCTTGTTCTAGCCACTCTATTGGGTCTGTGTCTTTGGCGTTTTGCGCCAGGTTGCGTAGAGCATTGGCGATTTCATGCGGGTAATGATGGTGCATCTTTCCGACCGACAGGTGCGATAGCAGTCGTTCCGCATTGTCTTCATCGATCTCTTCCGTCGCCCAAGCGTTAATCAGGCTGCGCCACAATTCTGAATCCCACGTTCCGGATTCGGCTAAGGCGTCAGCCAGGTTGAGACCCCAACTTAGATTTTCTTGGGCCGCTTTGCTGACTGCGGTCAGTATATCCCCACGCTCATGCGGTTCTGCCGTTTGTAGTGCCTCTAACAGGTCTGGCAATGCTTCTACCGCAGATTTTTCCAACAGCGTTTGGGCAATCTCTACCCAAGGACTAGCGTGTGTCCAGAGGTTAGGGCCAGGGTGTTCTGTGGGAGCGAATTCCGGGTACTGTCCCCACACGCCGTCCAACGCTGCTTTGGCTATTGCACAGTCCGGCGCAGCAGTGGTCAACCAGTGGAACCACCTGAAATGGTGATATGCCGACAGGCGGGGCAGAGGGTCGTCGTAGCCTGTTTCAGGCGCCTGGTATTCGGAAATCGCTGTAATGAGGGCCGTGCGCTGATGAGCGCCTGTTTGCGGATACGCGGTGGCAGCGGCTCTGAATATCTCGTGTCGGGCTACGGCTTCATTCACGTCGCAACGTTGCAGCAACCACGCGATTTTGTCGTCGTCGGACAGGTCTCGACGAGCCGACACAGCATGAATTGCCAATCTCCGCAACAGAGGAGCAGTAGAACCTACGAAGCGGTCGCACCAATTGCTAATGTATCTCGGATCGTTCGCCGCCATCCATTCCAAGCAGTCGCGGGCTACGTTAATCAAAGCATCGATACCGCTGCTGCATTTAGGGTATTCGTCCTGCGAATGCAGTTCGATAGCCGTCCGTCTGTAACTGTCCGTTCCGTAATGGCCTTCTGCATACCCCCAAGCTTGCATCAATGCGTGGCGTTCTTCCAGTCGCATCGTAGTACGCTCAAGCAACGAGTAGGCGACCTCTGGCAAGTGAGGTTGGAGACAATTTTGCCAGAGGATCTGCATATTATGTTGATTCATTAAATCCCGCTGGCCTGAGTATGTCTGTTCTGCACTACTATAGCGTACTGGATTTTGCCTCGCCGTTATTGCATCGTAGACCAGCAATAGGCTTTGGAGCGCGCCGTGGTCGGCGCAGGCTTCGGCCAATCTGTGTAACCTCATGTCTACATGGAGAGAGTGGCTGTATGGCGGGACCGAAATCATCAGGAAATGAACCCATTTGGTAAGGGTCGACGCATCCAATTCTACGTCGTTTTTTTGGCTTAGGCAATGACATAGCGAGACCCACAGCCGAGGGTTTACCATCTCTGAGTGTCGCTCAATCAGGGAGAATACTCTGTCGCAGTATCGGATTGCGAAATTGCGGGTGAGCCAGAACGAGAGTTGCCGGTCTGTTTGGTTCAGCTTTTCTTCGCGAAACAAAGCGTCCAAGCGCTTTCGGCGTTCCAGCCAGTCAAGCCATTCAGGCAATGTCGCTGCTTCAACGAAAAAGCGTGTAAGGTCTGGATTCGCCAAGGCGTGCTCGATGATGGCGGCGCTTTCGTCGTCAATGGGCGGGTGTCCGCCTGCTATTGCGCTTATCTCTTGCTGCCAGTCCAGGATGCCGCGTCTTACGTAGTCCGCAAGTCCTTTTATCGCGTCATCTAACCTGCGAAAGTCGTTATCGTTTTCCTGATGGAACACTATTGGCTGTATGCCTAATCGTTGCCACCGTTCCGGCTGATCGCTCTGATCGCCAATCAGGGCGAAGCGACGCTGTGCAGCGTCCGGCGGCAGCGCCGGCGTCAGGTAGGTCATTATGGTGTCGCTGTGGCTGTAGCCTACGAACAACACCGTATAGTTTGTGAAGAGGTCGACCAGGAACCGCCGCGCCCAGCCGTCGGATTCGGTCAAATAAGCGCGTCCGAAGTCACGATGTGTGAGAACCATTTCCTTCGGATTCGCCACTGAGCCGTGAAGGTGTACGATACCCTGAAAGCGGCTGCCCACCGGCAACGCCGGCCCCTGGAAAAGTTGGGGATCTGAGTGAAACAGCGCGGCGGCAGACTGCTCAAACAGCAGGTCAAAGTTGGTGGTGACTATTCGCACATCGTCCGGCGCGCCGTACAGCCGGAGCAGGTTGCGGTGTAGTTCCGTTGGTTTGGACGCATCCGGTTGCAGAACATCAGCGGCGATACGGTGCACATCTGTGCCGCGGTCTTTCAGACGCCCCAGGAACCTATCTTCAGGTTCGTCGTTTCCGATGAACTGTCCTGTGCCATCGGCTACCTTCTCCGCCAGCCGGCGGAAGCTTGGCAGATGAGCCGGCGCGCCCATTGATACGCCGGCGCCGGCGAAAACCACCAGGCGGCCGTCCCGCAAGGCGTTCAGCAGTTGTTCAGGGAAGTCGACGCCGGCTATTTTCATGGAGCGCTCCTACGCAGGTTAGATGTGGTGTACTGACCTGCGACGATGGCCGCTACCCTATGTTCAGCACCTTCATGTGCTCGACGCCGGTTCGGTCGACGACCTTTACGGCCACTTTGCCGCCTGCCGCCGGCGGTTTGAAAGGCAGTGTGCGGCTGCTCCGCATTCGCTGCCACTTTTCATCGTCAATCTCTCTGCGGAAGGCGTCGCGGATTTGCTTAAGTCTGCGGTCTGCCTGCTGGCCTTGCAAGGTTAAGTTCAGCAAGCAAACCTTGCAAGATTCCTGGTCGTATGCGGTGTCGGTCAGCAAGGTCCACGTTCAGGGTACTGAAATGAACCGGCTCCTTATTGAGTAGAACCCTGTAGTGGTGTTGAAAGATGTCGTATATGTCACTCATGATTCCTCCTTGATTTTGGATATGGGCTATCCTGAGCTTGCGGGCTTCCTGTGCAGCTTTGCACAGGTGGTCTCCCAGGTCCTTCGCCGGTACACAGGTTTGGTAGAGGATCGCCTGGAACGTGGTTTCCTGGTGATCCAGCATCGCTGTTAGCGGTTGCCTACGATATCTGCGATGCTCTGTTCTGTCAAGCCGCTCAGATCCGCCGCTGGGGCTGGGTGAGGGTCAGGAGCGGCCCATGCGGTATTTGATGTCGTAGTTGATGATGAAGTCGAGTTCCTCGTCGGTGAAGCCGTAGTGTTCGGCCAGGACGCGGTCGATTTGGTCGATGATGGGCTTGGACGGCTTCTGGTCGAACTCGTCGTAGATGACGCGGCCGGTGGTTTGGTAACGGGTTTCCTTGCGCTGGCTGTGACGCCGGAAGCTCTCCATCAGCTCGTCGGTCAATTGGGCTAACTGCCGTTTGGCGGCCTTTTTCATTCCCGCCAGGCCAATGGGGAAACGCTCGATTTCCCTGAGAGTGAGGTCTCGGCAGTTAGAAAGGAGCAGGAACCACCAGTAGAAGAGCGAACTGTTCAGCGCGGCAACGGCAACAGCCGCGTCTTCCGCTCCGGGGAAATTCAGGGTCTTGACGTGCGATGAAATCTGCTCACCGTCGCGTTCGTTCCAGAAGTACGGGGCGAAGTCCATAGCCCTTACCCAGTATTGGGGGGCGTTGTGAAAGTAAGCCTTCCCCTTCCCCGACGGGGCCAGGCTGCTGCCAAGGGGCGTTTGTTCCGCAATCCGTTCCAGTATTGCTGAGGCTGGCATAGGCCCAATCTTGGGTAAGGTTCCACCTGGGACGTTATGAGCCTTGACGAGAGGAGCGAGGGCTATGGTGTCAAACAGATGCTGCCGAGCCTCCGTGTACCATCGGTTGTAGGCCGTAGCGTGCGCCACGTCGGCGCCGTTGTCCGACCTCGCTGAGATTACGATGGTGGCGCGGATATGCTCCAGTCCGTCAAAGAGCTTGGCCGGACGGTCGTCAAAATGAGAGAGCCAGAGGCTGCCGCTTTGTGAGAGGCACAATTGCTGGACCGGCTCCATTCGGTCGGTACAGGAGTAAGAAAGCTGAACAATCATCCCGAATCGTCCGCCTCGCCGCAGGCACGAGTAAGATCGTTCGATAAACATAGCGTAGAGGTTTCCGCAACGCTCGGTTACGAGACCCTTGGCCCGGTACTCTTTCCGCACTTTGCTGTATTCCAAGTAAGGGGGGTTGCCGATGACCACGTCGAAGCCGCCCTGTCGCATGATGGAGTGGAACTCGGTGAACCAGTGGAAGGGCTGGTGGGTAGCTTGCCATTGGTGAAAGTCGGCGGGCTGCGCGGCGTCGATGCCGTACTCTTTGGCGAGGAGGGCGTGGAGTTCCAGGCGGAGGTCGTTGAGTTGAGATTGGAGGCTCTGCTTGGATTGGGCGGAGAGTTGGGCGTGGCCCATGCCGTATTCGGTTTGGATCTGCTGGAAGTAGTGGAACTGGCGGGCGACGTTGGCGGCGTTGGCCTCGATGCTCTGCAAGGCGGCTTCGTCGTCGGGGGTAATCATGCGCTGCTGGCCGTTGAGGTCGGCGGTGATGGCGCTGCGGACGGCGGCGGCGGTGGTGAAGCCGACGAGGGAGTTGCCGGCCTGGATGTTGAAGTCTATATCCGGTAGGGGTTCAATCTGGTCGTAGTATTCGAGCTGGGCGGCGAGTTTGAGGAAGAGGCGGAGACGGCAGATTTCAACGGCTTCGGCCATGATGTCCACGCCGTAGAGGTTGTTGACGATGATGGACTTGAGGATGTAGTAGCGTTCGCTGCGGCGCTGGCCGGCGTCTTGGAGGATTTTGCGGAAGTCCTGGAGGGCTTGAGGCGGACGGGGACGCTGGGAGGTTGCCAGGTCGGCGATGAAGTGGCGCATGGCCTGGATGACGGCGGAGTAGAGGGGTTCGAGGATGTTGAGGGCGGCGAAGAGGAAGGCGCCGGAGCCGCAGGCGGGGTCGAGGATGGAGATTTTGGCGAGGGCGTTCCAGAGGGCGCGGATGAGTTCGGGGCCTTCGCTGTGGATGATGACGTCGCGGGCGAACCGCTCGCTGTCGAGGTTGAGGGTGATGAGGTCGTTGACGCTTTGGACCTGGCCGGCGGCCAGTTGGTCGCGGACTGCTTCGTAACGCTGGCGGCGGGCGATGAGCTCGCGCCAGGTTTCGGTGGGGAGAGCGTACTCTGCGGGCGCGGGTTGGTTCCAGCCGCTGCGCTGAGCCGGGTCGTTGAGGCCGGCGGCGATGTCCGCCGGCAGTTCCAGGGGTTCGTCCAGGCGGGTTATGGCGTCGGGGGAGTAGTCCCAGGCGACGCCGTGTCCGACGGAGGGGTAGATGTAGTGGTCGGGGTCGTCCCGGAGGAGGCGCCAGACGCCGGCGTCGGGAGCGAAGGCGACGGGGCATTCGCGCCGGGCCATTTCCAGCAGACGCGGGATTACGGCGCTGCGGGCGATGTAGCCGGTGATGTCCTCTTTGGTGTAGTAGGCGCCCATCTGCTTCTGGTTGACGTACTTCTCAAAGATGTAGCCCAGGACGTCGGGGTTGATTTCGTTGTCGGCGCCGGTGGGTCGGTCGTCCAGGTGCCATTGGTACTGGTCGAAGAAGGCGAAGATCTGCGCAAAGGCGGCGTCGGGGATATTGATGTCGGGGTTGTCCTGTTCCAGGGCGTGAGGGTCGAAGATGCCGCCGTTGAGGTAGGGTACCTGGCCGAGGAGTGCGGTGAGTTCGGGGGAGCGTTGGGCTTCGGGCTGGCCCAGTCCTTCGTGGAACAGGCGGAGGAGGAACCGGCGGTAGAAACGCTGGAAGCGGTCGGGGCCGTCCTGCTCCTGGACTTGTTGCAGGCGGTTGCGGAGATAATGCTCGTCGCCGTCCAGGAAGCCCTGCTTCTGGATGAAATAGACGAACATCATGCGGTTGAGCATCAGGGAGGCGTACCAATCGCGGTCGCCTTGGGAAGTGAAGCCGTTGATGAACTGCTGGAAGGCGGAGAGTTCGGCGCGGAAGCGGTCGTAGAAACGGCGGGTGACGCGCTCGACGTCGAGGGAGTCGCGGAAGCGGCCGGTTACGTCGGTGATGCCGAGGCTGCCCTCTTCGTCCAGGGTGAACGCGATGCCGTGGAGACGCTGGAGGAGGGCGGTTCCGGTTTGTCCCTGGTCGTAGCGGAGTTCGCGGAAGGCCGGGGGCTTGCCGGATTCGCGCTTGACCCACTGCCAGACCTGGACGGTTTGGCCGAAGTCGGTGAAGATAATGAGGTGCTCGTAGTTGGTCTCGGCTACTTTAGATTCGATCTGGCGGCGGACGCTATAGGGAGGGATGGCGCCGTCGGGATTGGGGTCGCAGCGATAGACGGCGAAGCCGGCCTTTTCGGCGACGGGATGCAAGGCGTAGGCATCGCCGCCGGTAGGGACGCTGATTGTCGGGCCGTGGTAGTGATTCCAGCCGAGGCCGTCCACCAGCAGGCCGGTGAGGTCGCAGTTTTGGAGGTAAGGGCGGAGGGTTTGAACGTCAGGGGGCATCGGTGGGTTCCTCGTTTGCGTGGTTGAACAGTCCCATAGAGCAGATGATGCGCGGCTCCCGGGGTTCGGCGTCGTCCGGTTCCATTATGCAGAGGCGGTCTTCGCTGCGCAGCCGGATGACCAGTTCGGCCAGGCCGGGGTCGTCAATGCCGCTGCGCAGCTGGCGGTTCAGGGTGTCCACCGCAGCCTGGCGCAGGGGGTAACGGTAGATGTCGTTGACGGCATTGCGTAATTCTTCACTGTCGAACAGCTGGCCTTTGACGCTTTCGGCGTATTCCTTGAGGCGGTTATAGGCGCGGTAGCGCGCGCTGCTGGGACGGCCGAGCTGGCCGCCGATGCTGCGGGCCTGCCGGGCGACGTGGTCGGAGCCGGCTGCGACCAGCTCGTGGTGTTTCTTGTGTCGGGAGTAGGCCGGCGTGTCGGGGCGGCATTCTGCGGCGGCCAGGATTTCAATGGGAGACTCGGTGATGCTCTGCCCGTCGCGTCCGACATAGGCCAGGGCGTCGTTGTCGTCCGCCGTGCGGAGATAGACGAGGACGCCTTCGGGTCGCCGGGCATCGCCGGGATGCTGGCGGGAGGAGAATACCACGTCGGGGAGGTTGACGACGGCCTTTTCCAGCGCGGGGTCGGTGGCGACGGCGTTCCGCCAAATCTGGTAGGCGTGGGAGGTGAGGTCGACTTCACCGTCGGGCTCGCCGTCGAGGATGCCGGCTTTTTCGTGGTAAAGGTTGATGATAGGTTGGTCATCCTGGTCGTCCTCGAAAAAGGCTTCGTCGGCGCCGACGACTTCCGCGTTTTCGCGCACCCGGGCGCGCAGGTTGATGATGCGCTCCACGCCGTCGGAAGGCATGAAGGAGTGGCAGAGGATTTCCGGGGCGGTCTGGCCGATACGGTCAACGCGGCCGGCGCGCTGGATGAGGCGGATGATGGCCCAGGGTAGGTCGTAGTTGACGACGACGGCGCAGTCCTGGAGGTTCTGCCCTTCGCTGAGGACGTCGGTGGCGATGAGGATGCGGAGTTCCCGGTCGGGCGGCGTGTGCCGGCGCTTGTCGTTGCTGACGGGGCTGAATCGCCAGGCCATGGCCGTCGGGTCGGGAGAATCGCCGGTGACGCCGGCCAGGCGGGTTACGCCGCGGGCCAGGAGTTCGCTTTCCAGATAGCGCACGGTGTCGGCGAACTGGGAGAACACAATGACTTTCCGGTCGTGATAGGTCTCGGTGAGGAGGTCTTGGAGGGCGTCGAGCTTGGCGTCCTGGGCCGGGTTCCAGGCGCCGTTGCGCTGCAAGAGGGCCAGCAGGGCGTCGGCGTCGCTTTGCAGTTCGGCCTCCAGTTCGGGGCGGAACAGGTCGCGGCGCATCCAGGTGAACCGGCGGTGGAACTGGGCGGCGTACTCCTCGTAGATGCGGGCGGCGCGGCGCGCGAACGACTCCGCCGTCCGGAGCTGGGATGCGCCGGCGGCATTGAAAGCGTCATTGCTCATATCCATGTCCGTGTCGTCGTCGGGGTCGGCGAGCGCGCTTTGCGCCACGTCAACGTCCTCGTCGACGAAACGGGAGTCGAGCATTTCGGCGTCCTGGGGGCCTACCGGCAGCGGCAGCCCGTTGCGGAGGGCGTGAAGGAAGATATAGTTGCGGAGGGTGTGGCGCTCCACCGACCGGACGAAAGCGGCGCCGCTGCTTTCCAGCCTTTTGAACAGGTTGGTGCGGCAGAACCCCATCAGGCGTTTGCCGGCCCGCGCAAGGTTCTGAATTTGCCGGTCTTCGGCAGCCGTTGGCGGCGTGGCGGGATTGTCCAGCACGTAGTTGCCGAGGCCGTAGCGCGGCAGGCGCAGCCGCTCAATCAGGTCAACGGTTGTCGGGGCGTACAGCCGGGCGTACCGGTCGTCGGGGTCGGCATCGTTGACGGCGAATACGACGGTTTTGGGAACCCGCGTCGGGAAGTACGAGCGGTTGCCATCTTCGAAGGTAAGGAACTTGCGGCCGGTAGCAGGATCCGTATCGGCGTAGTGTTCCTGGACGAAGCTGCGGGTGCGTCGCACCATATACCGGCGCATCAGGTCGCGCCAGTCGTCGGGGTACTCGCTTCGCTCGAAGGCGGCCAGGCTGCGGGGGTTGGTCTGGCCCTGACGCCGGAACTCGGCTTCGCCTGCTTCGCGCAGCATCCGCTCCGGGCGGATTCCCAGATCCTGCTCCTCGCTGATGAACAGCCGCAGTTGGTTGGAGAGGTCGTGGTAGGTTTTGTTGTACGGCGTCGCCGAGAGCAGGATGCAGCGGCTCTCGTTCTCGCTGATGTACTCCCGGATGGCTCGGTAGCGCTTGCCGTCGCGCTTGCGCAGGTTGTGGCTCTCGTCGATGATGACCTGGTGGAAGCGGCGTAGATTGGGCAACTCGCTGAGCGCCCGGCTGAGGGACAGGACGCGGGCGCGGAGTCCATATTCGTCGCGGTACTCTTCCCACATTCTGACCAGGTTCTTGGGGCAGATGATGAGCGTCTGGGAGCCCAGGTCGTCCTCAAAGATCCGCGCAACGGCGGTGGCGATCAGCGTCTTGCCCAATCCGACTACGTCGCCAATCAGGACGCCGCCGCGTTGGTGCAGGTGATGGGCGGCGATTTTGACGGAGGCAGTTTGGAAATCGAAGAGACGGCTGCCGAAGATGCCGGGGATTTTGAACTCGGCGATGCTGACGCGGGCTTCGTGGGAGAGGTGGTAAGCCATTTTGAGATAGATGTGGTACGGGGGAATCAGGTCATGACGGGGCCAGCCCTCCTCAATTATCTGGAGCAGCTCTTCGGTGATGTCCACGCAGTAGCGGTCGTTCCAGCGGTCATTGAACCACTGGCTGAGTTTGAGGGTGGCGTCGTGGTCGAGCACGTCGATGTTGAGTTCGCCCTGCTGGGAGAGGCCGGCGAAGGTCAGGTTGCTGCTGCCCAGGTAGCCGGTGACGGGGTTGTTGGGATCTTCCCGGAACAGCAGATAGAGCTTGGCGTGCAAGGGGTGGCGCAGGAAGAGTTTGACGATGACGCGCCCAGCCTTGAGTTGATGGGCCAGACGGCGGAGGGCGGCTTCGTCGGCGTTGGTGGGCAGTCCCAAGGTGAGCTGCTGGCGCAGCTGCTCGGCCAGCTGTTGGCGCAGGCGGTGCGCGGTGGCGTTGTCCATCCCGGGCGGCTGCGCGCGGAGGGTCAGGGCTTCTCTGAGTTCTTGATTGGGCAGGCGCTGCATTCCCACCAGGAGGCGGCAGGGGCCCTCCTCCTGGTTCCAGGCATCCACGTAAGGGGCGAGGTTGCCCCAGCCGCGGAGGTTGAAGTAGCCGACGCAGAAGTCGGCCCGATTGGAGATGGACAGGGTTTCCTGAAGGGCCGGCGACAGCGTGGCGCCGGCAGTGAGGTTGTCGAATATCCTGGGCAATATCGTCTCCCGTAATGTTGCTTCCCCTGTGCGAGCAGGCTTCGCAATCCGTTGACGTAGTGGTGCTTTCGTAGCATTCGCCACGGTGTTTGCTGTAAAGGCACTGTCATAACGCTAGGCGTCGAGCCGTTTCGCTACCGTCGGCCCATAAATGGTTGCGTTGCGTGTGCCTTTAGTGTAGTATGGGCACCAATCCAGCAGGCACGGTTTCAGCGACAAACTGAGCTGTGCCTACTGTAATAGCATGGTGGCGACCCTTGCGCTATTTGCGCTTTCGGGCTGGTAGGCTCTTCGCTTACCTTGCCGCCATCATGTTAACGGTAACAGACCGGCCGTTGCGGGTCTAGACTACGGGGCCATACGCCGATTTGAGCGGAAATAGGCTACGACAATCAGGGGGGATGCATGATAGCAGCGTTCACTAGCGTGTCCGAGGCGCAAGATCGCGCCAATCACTTGGATGCTTGCGCGCAAGCACTGGAGGAGCAGATAGGCAACCTGCAGGCCGAAAAGGTTGCTATTGAGGGCATGAAAGAAGCGACCTTGACGTGGATCAAGGCGAAGAGCGTTTCGTCGCCTGCGGACAGCTCGCGTCCCGTTACCGTCGAGGACATCATGCACTGTCGCAACCAGCGGGAAGTGTTGAGAGAGTACGCGTTGCGGAACGGCGGTTACGCTCGGCTGAGTGACGTTGCCAATCTGGTCGCGGAAGCCGGCAAATCCCGCGGCAAGCGTAACAGCGTGCGTTCGACCTTGACCAACTACTGCCGCGACAGCGACGAGTGGGTGTACAACGCGCCCGGAGTGTACCGCCTGAAGGAGACCGTCCCGTTGGACGAATTGCCCGAGGCTCCAAGCCGGACCGAAGTTCCCGCTACCGTTTCAACCCCGGCTGATGACGGTGGCGGGAGTGCCCCGTCGGAATCGACGGATGCTCTCTCACTGCCTATGGCTGTGGCCTGACCCGTCCGCGAGCCGGTTGCTTGCCTAATCGAATCGAGCACACCAAGAACTGCATTCTGCATTCAATGACCATGCACCCATCGTAATCGTAGAACGTGGCGAGGCCGTCAGAGCGCCAACTCCGGCGGCCTCAGTAACCATCGGAGCCTCAACCCTAGGGAGCCTGCCGTATGGTCGCTTTCGATCATACTCGCAACGCGGATTCTCCGCAACCGGAACCGGGCCATTCTGTGAATGGCCCGGGGGCTGTGGCGTCATCGCCGCCAGCCATGCCGACGAGCGGCTATCTTTTCTTGGCCAGCATCGTCCGGTCGGTACGTACTCACGGCGGCTCGTTGGCCGAGAAACTGGATGCGCCACACCGGAGCGGCAAGGGCGGGCGCCGTGGATATGGCGCGATGGCTAAGCTCACTGCGGTATTTTTGCAGTCCGTACTCAACATCCGCTATGCCAACCGTTTCCTGGCCGAGCTGGATGGCAATCCCAGATTGCTTGCAATGTGCGACTTGAAGCAGGCCCCCGATGAAGGCACCTACAGCCGCTTCGTGAAAGCCGCCACAGAATACGCGGACGAAGTCGACCTTGTTATGGCCCAGGTGGTACTGGAAATCGGAGATGAGTTGGAACGGCTGAGAGCGGCCGGCGTCGTGCCGGCGGACGCGCCGAGATTGGGCGACTACGTTGCCTTCGACTCAACCGACATTGAAGCCTACGGCAATCCGAAGCGTAGCATGCCGAGAGATCCTAGCGCTACTTGGGGGTATCGGACTCCAAAGAGCAAGAGCAGCAACAAGGAGAAGAAAGAGGTGTTTTACGGTTACAAGTTGCACGAAGCCGCCGACGCCTACTACGGTTTGCCTTTGGCGGGCATAGTCCTGCCGGCTAACGAGGGCGATGGTCCACAGCTGCCCAAAATGCTGGATGAAGTCCGACGGCTGCACCCTCAGATTGTGACGAAGTTCGCTACCGCCGATAAAGCCTACGCGGGGCAGGAACGGTTGCAGCGCTTGGTGGCTCACGGGATTATTCCCGTTGTCGCCATTCCCAAGCCGCGTGAGGATGCGGCCGGCAAGCGGTTGTACGACGGCATCTACACTGAGGAAGGTCGACCTACCTGCATAGGCGGTGAACCGATGGCGTACTGGGGTTATGATTCGGAGAAGGGGCACCTATTCCGTTGTCCCAGCAAAGGCTGTGCCCTGAAGCACAAGGTGCATTGGTCTCGCCACTGCGACTGCGAGGTTTGGGAGAAGCCGGAAGCCAGGCTGCTGCGGATCATCGGCATCCTGCCGCGGTTCACTGATGAGTGGAAGCGGATTTACCGGATGCGGATGGCTATTGAGCGGTATTTCCGTAGCGCCAAACACTCGCGGCTTTTGGATCGCCATCAATTCCTTGGTATCGCCAAAGTGAGTCTGCGCGTGAAGATTGCGCGGCTGGCGTACTTGGCAACGGTGTTGGCAAGGCTCAAGGCCAACGACTACGCTGGGATGTGGCAAATGCCGGTGCTTTTGCCACGATCGCGGCACCGGACAGGCGGATCACCGCCAGTTGCTGCATGCCGGAATGCTAACTGCGGCTGTTGCGCTTGGTGGCTGGAAGTGGCGTAGCTCTTTTCCGCGTTCAGTGCTTTCTGGCGCCGGCGCTGTTCCATAGCGGAGCCGTGCCGGCGCTGAACGTGTGAGTGGGCGAAGTGTAGCGTGCTTTTCTATCGATGATCCTGCGTTCGTCGGCGTTTGCTAAAAAGGCGAAAGTACGGCGACGGAAACCGCCATTGCTCTCGCTGATTTCAGCCATCGCCCTGGCTGGCAATCAGTTTCGCAATTTTCTCAAGAGGTAGGGCTAAAGCGGATTACGCGATCCGTCACTGAAGCAGTCTTCTCCTGCTAAATGCCAGCTGGAATCCGAGTAGCGAAATCGGCGCAGAAGTGGGGGTAAGAAATGGGTCGGGTGTGGTATGATGCGTTCTGAACTTTGAGGGGATGATGTTATGACGAGTCGGGCGAACTTTACAGGGCGGCAGGCAGTAGCGGCGGTACGGGCTGACCGGCGAGAAGGGAGGTGATGGGTGGGCTGGTCGCCTCTGGGAGGGGAGGGTAAGGCGGGGACTTATTGGGGGAAGCTGGCTCGCTGCCGGCGGCGCGTTCACGCTGGATCGGGCGCCGGCGGCTCTTTGCAGGCTGGGGGAAAGTCCTGGGGTTGTAACGCTCAAGAGGTTAAAGCAATCGGCGCCGGTCGCTTGCTGGGCATTACGAGCCATGCCGGCATTCATGGGGCGGCCGGTCGGCTGTCAGGTCAGGTGGGCGAGGCGCATCGGGGAGTCGGCGCGGCTTGGGATGGCGGCCGGCGTATTGCGCGCTCAATGCAGGCTCGTTTTTGCCAGGGCGATTTGACGGATGGGGCGGCTGTTGCCGGCTCTGACTGCGCAACTGGGACGATTGACCTGATGCACGTTCATTTTTGCCAAGGCGATTTGACGGATGGGGCGGCTGTTGCCGGCTCTGACTGTATAACCGGGACGATTGACCTGATGCACGTTCATTTTTGCCAGGGCGATTTGACGGATGGGGCGGCTGTTGCCGGCTCTGACTGTATAACCGGGGCGATTGACCTGATGCAGGCTCGTTTTTGCCAGGGCGATTTGACGGATGGGGCGGCTGTTGCCGGCTCTGACTGTATAACCGGGACGATTGACCTGATGCAGGAACCGCTTGCGTTGGAGGGAGCTGTCTGATGGTGGACGTGGGGCGTTCGCGTCGGGGTGATGCGTTTGCGTTGGAGAGGGGGCTGTCTGATGGCGGGCGCTGATGAAATTGCGGATGTGGTGGTCATCGGCGGGGGTGTGATGGGGTGCAGTATTGCGTGCAATCTGGCGATGACGGGCGGGGAGCATGGCTTGCGTCGGATTGTGCTGCTGGAACGGGATACGCTGGGTAGCGGCTCTACGGGGCGCAGCAGCGGGGCGATACGGATGCACTACTCTACTGCGGTTAATGCTGAGATGGCGTGGCGGAGCCTGGGTATTTTCCGCAATTTTGACGATATTATCGGCGGGGATTGCGGATACGTTGAAACGGGGTATCTGGTGTTTGCGGGGGTGGATGACGAGGAGGCTTTTCGGCGGAATGTAGCGATGCAGCAGTCGGTGGGGGTGATTACGGAGATTATCAGCGGGAGGGATGCGGCCGGGCTGGCGCCGGGGTTTGAGGTGGAGGATGCCGCGGGCATCGCATACGAACCATACTCGGGGCACGCCGACGCATCGGGGACGGCTTACGCTTACGCGACCCGGGCGCGGGCGGAGGGGGTGAGCATACGGCTGCAAACGCCGGCGGCGGGGATTGAGATGAGCGCGGACGGCAGCCGGGTGACGGCGGTGAAGACTGCCGACGGCGGGCGGATTGAGACCGGCATCGCGGCGCTGGCCGCCGGGCCGTGGTCGGCGGGGTTTTTGAGGTCGCACGGCATTGATGCGCCGCTGACGGCCACGCGGCACGAAGTACTGCACTTTCGCCGGCCGACGACGGCGCGGTATCATCCTGGGGGAGCGGATATCGGCAACCGTATTTATTTTCGTCCGGAGGGTAGGGAGCTGACGCTGGTGGGCAACGGGAATCACTCTGAGGCGGTGGATGACCCTGCGGTTTTTGCGCAACGGGCCAGCGCGGCTTTCATACAAGACGTCTGGCAGCGGTTGGCGCGGCGCATTCCGGCTATGGCGGATGCGGAATTGGCGGCCGGCTATGCGGGGCTGTACACTGACACGCCGGACTCGCATCCGATAATGGACCGGGTTGACGGCGTGGAAGGGCTGTATCTGTGCAGCGGGTTCAGCGGGCACGGCTTTAAGCTGTCGCCAATGGTGGGGATGCTGATGGCCGAGTTGATTGGCAACGGCGCAACGAGTACTATGGACATAGGGGCGCTGCGACTGGGCAGGTTTGCCGAGGGAGCGCTGAATCACACGGGATACGGGTTTGACGTGCTGACTTGATGGATACGCAATTGGAAAAGGGGAGGCCGGACGCGGTGACGGTGTCGGGTCTCACCAAGCATTTTGGCCGAGTGCGGGCGGTTGACGATGTGAGCTTGACGATTCCGGCGGGCGGGGTATATGGGCTGCTGGGGCCGAACGGGTCGGGGAAGACGACGCTATTGTCGATGCTGATGGGATTTCTGCATCCGACGGGGGGTACGATTGAGCTGCTGGGGGAGAACGGGACGGTTGGGCAGCGTGAGGCGCTGGGTAGAGTGGGAGCGTTGATTGAACGGCCGACTTTCTGGCCGTATCTGTCGTGCCGGGACAATCTGAGGTGTTTGCAGGGGATTTACGGTTCGGAGGGCGGGGAGACTGAGATTGAGGAGCTGCTGACGACGGTTAATCTGGACGGCGCGGCGGCCGGGCGCAAGTTCCGGGCTTGTTCGACGGGGATGAAGCAGCGACTGGGGATTGCCGCTACGTTGCTGGGGAATCCGTCGCTGCTGATTCTTGATGAGCCGACCAATGGGCTGGATCCGACGGGGATTGTTGAAGTTCGGGAGCTGATTCGCGAGCTGGCGGGAGAGGGGGCGACGGGCAACGGGGAACCGCGGACGATTATCCTGGCGAGCCATCTGCTTAATGAAGTGGAGCAGGTCTGCGACCGGGTGGGCGTGCTGGCGCGGGGCAAGCTGCTGTATTCGGGCCCGGTGGCCGAGATGGGAACCTCGGCGACAGCGGGGCAGGCGCTGCTGCGTACAACGGACGATGGGGAGGCGGTGAAACTGCTGCGGGAGAAGGGATGGGAGATAGCCGGGCAAAGCGCTGACGGGCTGGAAGTGATAGCAGCGCCGGGTCGGGAGTGGGAAATCAGCCGGGATTTGGCGAACGCGGGGATTTATGTGGCGGAGCTGCGCTCTTTGGTTGGTTCGCTGGAGGCGGGCTTTATGGAGGTAACCGGCGAGTTGGGAGGTGAACAGCGATGAGCGCAATAGCTCCCGTCATAGTGGCGTTGCGTTGGGAGTGGTTCCGGATATCCCATCGGCCAGGGTTCTACGTGATTATGGGGCTGGCGGCGGCTGTCGTAGTTCTCATCCTGCTGGGGGCTTCGTTTGTGCGGGTTGATGGGTATGGCATTGGGCCAAGCGCGTATCCCTTCATCATCGCTACGGTCATGGGAATGGCGGGGCCATTTCTGGCGCTTCTCCTGACGATACTGGTTTTCAGCGGAGAATACGGCTGGGGAACGCTGCGGGCGATGCAGGCGCGGGGAATGCCCGGCTGGCAGACAATTCTGGCGAAGATGCTATTAGCGAGCATCGCGCTGGCGGCGGCGTGGATAGTGTCCTCGTGTTTAGCCACGGTGGTGGGGCAGATTACGGGCGACCGCGACGCGCCGCCCATACTAGATCTTCTAATCGGAGTTGACGTGTCCTGGGAGGGCACTGTGCTGCTGTATTGCGGAAGCCTGCTGGCGGCCATCGCTTACATGAGTTTGACGACGTTACTGTGTATGCAGGGGAGGTCGGCGACGTTCGGGCTGGCGGTGGCAGCGGCGATTGTGATTGCGGAAAGGACGGTTTATCCGGCAGCAGGGGCGATTGTGGACGCCTTATACGGTTTCAACCTGTGGGACTATCTACGCTGGACTTTGGGAGGGGCAACATGGGGCATTGGCGACGGAGACGCCGAAGTGAGCGCCTGGTACTTCGCGTTGGCGTTGGCGGCTTACATCGCTCTGTTCTGGTCGCTGGCGTTGGGAGCGCTGAGTCGGCGGGATTTGGGCGGCGGGAGCGGGTAACAGGGGGGATTGAATTTGACCGGAGGTAGGAAGTATGTCTGCCGTTGCGATTAATGCGGCGCGTCTGAATGACAACCTGACCGCGCTGGGTCGGATTGGGCGGGATGAGTACGGGATGCAGCGGGTGGCCTTTTCGCGGTTTGACGTGGCGGGTCGGGACTATGTGATGGGGCTGATGCGGGCTGCCGGAATGTCGGTTCGGATTGACGCGGCCGGCAACATCATAGGGCGGATTGAGGGCAGCGGGCCGTCGCTGCCGGCGATTATGCTGGGGTCGCACACGGACACGGTGCCGGCGGGCGGGCAGTATGACGGGGCACTGGGAGTGATTGCGGCCATTGAGGCGGCGCAGGCCCTGGCGGACGCCGGGCAAAGGCTGCGCCATCCGCTGGAGGTGGCGGTGTTCACCAATGAGGAGGGCACGGGGTTTCACCGCTGGCTGCTGGGGAGCCGGGCGGTGGCGGGCCTGTGGGAGGCGGAGGACTTTGCGGCGGTTCATGACGACGGGGCGACGCTGGGGTCGCGGCTGCCGGACATTGGCGGCAACATTTCACGCATTGAGGAGGCGCGGCGTCGGCCCGACGAGCTGGCGTGCTATCTGGAGCTGCACATTGAGCAGGGGCCGACGCTGCACCGGGGCGGCTATCCCATCGGCATTGTTACGGGCATAACGGGGCGGTCGGCGTATCACGTTGATATAGTTGGGGAGGCGAACCACGCCGGGACGACGCCGATGGCGCTGCGACGGGATGCAATGTCGTCGGCGGCGCAGCTTGCGCTGGCAGTGCGGCGCATCGCCGGGGAGATGGAGGCGTGTCGGGTGGGGACGGTGGGAAGCATGGAGGTGCATCCCAATGCGGGGAACGTGATACCGGGGCGGGTGCAGATGGGCGTGGAGTTTCGGGATGAGCGGATGGAGTCGCTGGCGGCGGCGGAGGTGGAGCTGCGGCGGACGGCGGAGGAGGTGGCGCACGCGGAGAACGTGGGGATTACGGTTACGGCGCAGCGGAATACGCCGGCAGTGCCGATATCCGGCAATATGCAGCAGCTGGCTGCGGATGCGGCGGAGATGGCGGGATTGGCGCACATCAGGCTGCCCAGCGGAGCGGGCCACGACGCGCAGGCCATTGCCGCAATTACGCCGGCGGCGATGATATTCGTGCCGAGCGTGGACGGCATCAGCCACGCGCCGGGGGAGTACAGCACGCCGGAGGATTGCGCCAACGGGGCGCAGGCGCTGCTGAATGCGGCGCTGCTGGCGGATGAACGGTAGCTATTCCTGCTATAATGCCGGCTATGCAACTTTCCGCCGATTATCATTTTGACAAACCGCCGCAGGACGTTTGGGATGCGCTGATGGATCCCGATGTGCTGGCGGGCTGCATTCCCGGGTGCCGAAGCATAGAATCGGATGGGCCGGGCCGCTATCGGGCCGCGGTGAACATCCGAGTGGGGCCGGTGAGCGGGCAGTACAGCGCCGTGGTGGAGTTGTCGGAGCTGAATCCGCCGCATTCTTACCGGATGACTATTGAGGGGTCGGGCAACATCGGGTTCGCCAGGGGCACGTCGGACGTTACGCTGACGCCGGCGGGCGACAGGGGCACTACGGTTCACGTGGAGGCGGACAGCCAGGTGGGTGGGGCAGCGGCGAGGGTGGGGCAGCGGATGATGGGGTCGGTGGCCAAGGGGATGCTGGACCGTTTTTTCGGATGTCTGGCGGAATCGGCGTAGCGAGGAGGCGGTATGCCGTTTGTTGACGATTTGCGAGCCAAGTATCGCGCTCAGTGGGAGGCGATGGTTACGCATCCTTTTGTGCTGGAGATGGGGGACGGGAGCCTGGACATTGCCAAGTTTCGGAGCTATTTCCGGCAAGATTACGTGTTCTGCAAGGACTTGGTGGTGATGACGTCGGTGGCCATCGGCAAGGCGGCGCCGGATTATGAAGCGGGCAAGGTTCTGAACGGGTTTCTGGCGAATTTTCTGTCCGCCGAGAACGACCTGTTCCTGAACGGCTTTCACGACCTGGGGGTTACGGCGGAGGAGTATCGGAGCACCGAGGCGAATCCGGCGACGCAGGCTTTTGGCGACTTTATGGCGCGCACGGCGTATGAGGGCGATTTTGACGACCTGCTGGCGCTGTTTTATGTAACGGAGGGGACGTATCTGGACTGGGCGACGCGGTTGATTAACGCGGGAGCGGAGCCGAACAACGCGGTGTATCAGGGTTGGATAGACATTCACAGCCCGGAGGTACTGGGGGATCCGGTGGAGTGGTTTGCGACGCGGCTGAACGAGGCGGGGGAGCGGGCAAGCGTGGAGAAAAGGGCGGAGCTGGAGCGGATTTTCCGCACTGCGCTGCGGTATGAGTATCGGTTCTGGGAGGCGTGTTACCACGGGCGGGGGTGGCAGGACTAGAGTTAGCCATACGCCGGATGGGGCGGTGGCGTAAAGCAATGCCGTGGCAAGCAATTCCACCGGCAATCATCCAGCAAGGCGTGTCAAGCTGATGATTGCCGTTACGTCAATGATGTCGGCGGAAATGTGGTATGATTGGGTTCAGCTTTATGGGGGTGTGTCGCTATGGCAAAGCCGAACATACGAATCAGCGCGTTTGGCGGCGCTGCCGGAGTTTCCGGAACCGTTCGGGCGGCTGTGCGATTGTTTCCTATGCTGCGGCGAGAACTCCGATTGCTGCGATACCCGGCGCTGGGGAGCTTCATCGCAACGCTTGCGGCCTTCCTGATTTGGCAAGTGGGCAGTTGGGCCGGCAATGAGTACATTCAGGTGTTCGGGCTGTGGACATGGGCGCTGGCCGGGCTTGTTTTCGCCGCTCTGCTGGGGATTTTTCTGGGCGTGTTGGCTCTGGATGGGTTCAATCTTTTTTGCGGCAGGAACCCCGGCAAACCCACCGAAGGCAAGTAGCTTGCCATAGGTAAAACAGAAATACCGCGACGCCGCTCGCGACGGGGAGCCAACTTACGAATAGGGCAATGGCCTCCGTTACCACCCCCAGCGGCAAATCCCGTTCCAAGGCCCATTGCAGGATTGATAAAGCAAAGCGCGCGAATATCGCGGTGGCGATTCCCGAACCAACGCCACGGCTAATAGGCCCGGGCAGAGTTCTAAATAGTTCACGTGGAAAATCATGCCAGTTCATAGCAGTCGGACAGCGGCTTGTGGATTTAAATGGCATTACCCATATCGGCGATCAGCCGTCGCATTATAGCAGCAGCCGGTCTTTGCGGCAGGAACTGCAATCCTGTACATCCTAAAATCCCATAAATCCCGACAAAACCGTCGCCGGGCCTATTGCTTACCCAGGCAATTATGCTAGAATCCCCAGTTGCGGCATCCTCGACCGGGGCTGACCCCGGCCCAATGCCGTAACCTATCGCAGCACGATATTCGAGGCACAATATGGCAGGTAAAGACTACCCCCCCCCCCCCCCCCCCCCCGACTCATCAGATTAGGAAGAGGTTTCCGATGTTGTCTTCTCCCCTCAAAAAGGCCGCGGCCGGCGTCGTGGCCATCGTGGTGCTGGCGCTTGTCGCCATCTTACTAATCCATGAGTCGGCGTCGCCGCCGGCCGTGAGAGCTCAGCCGGCATCCATGAAACCGATCATCACCCGAGTAGTCGTCGAAACCAGCAGCCCGGGTAATCTAGCGACTATATCTTTTAGCGCGGGACCGGGCTGCCCAACGAAGAACACTAATCACTTCATCACATTGACATACGGGGCTGATTTTGATGATTACATTGATCTTAACGGGTCAGCTCTTGGGGATGGAGTGTACCGGGCCCCTGGCAGCTTTCCCGCGACGGGGTTAACCGAAGGCGTCCAATATCGGTTCGAGGTTCGGGCCACCGGTTGCGGCGGTCACATTACTGAGCACTTTGTTTTCACCGCCACAGCCGGAACGACAATCACGGCCACCCCCGCCCCCACCACGGATGCCACCAACACCCCGACGCCCATCCCCAACACGCCGACCCACACGCCGACCCACACGCCCATTCCCAACACCAACACCCCGACGCCGGTTGTAGGCGGAGCGGCGCCGTCTGAGGGAAGCGGGTTTGCGGGAGCCGACGGGTTCATCACGGCGCCATCCGCTGCGCCGGACGCGCCCGCGCTGACGGGGCGCAACCGGGCGATAGCGGCGAACATCGCCGCGCCGGCCGCCAACGCCGGGGCCGCCAAGCTGGGCAGCCCCGAATACACCGGGTTTGACCTGGAATACCGGAGAGGCAGCGCCGGCGCGTGGATGCGCTTCGCCGGGCCGGTGACGCTGAACCGCCGCAACCTCTCCGGCGCGGCCCTGATAACGGGGTTGGAAAACGGGGTGGAGTACCACGTGCGGGTCAGAGTAACCCACGGCGACGGCTACGGCCCTTGGAGCGCCGCCTCGGCAGCCACGCCCATGGCGACTACGCCGGGCCCCATCCGGAACCTGGCCGCCAAGCAGATCGCGTGGCTTTCGGTTGCGGAAAGCGACACAGACTATGTAAGAGCGGTCATCTACGTAACCTGGGATCCGCCGGTGGATGATGGCGGCAGCCCGGTTACCGGCTACGACCTGGAGATTATGAGCGGCCGCAACGGCAATGCCATCAGCGCCTCCCTGGCCCAAGAGTTCAACCGCAAGGTTGGCTCATCCGGCGGGGTTTGGAAGAACGACCGGGAAGCGGATATGACCGACCTGACCCATACCACCGGCACGATTGCGGGCACCAGCGATGCCTTGGGCCGGGACAACCAGTGGGTGGAGTACAGGGTGGGGGCGGTCAACGCGCAGGGAGCCGGCGAAATAGGCAAGGTACAAATCCAGGTTGACAAGGATGCGGCAGTGGACTTAACCGCCGCGTGGTTCACGGGGACGATAGCGTCGGACAGCGCCACGTCCGGGGCGTCGCCCAAGCTGACGGTGAAGCTGGACAGCCTGAACTCTCCCCTGCCGGCAGGTTCGCGCGTCGTGCTGTTCTTGGAGGACGACTTCCAGGTTCCCGACGCCATACCGGCCAGCTCCATCTATTTCGTCGCCAACTCGCCGACCACCGTTGACTCGGGCAACGGCGCGCCGGCGTACGTCACCGAAGCCCCGGAGATTGACACCGACGCCTACTTTGACGACGACAAGGACGACGTGAGCATTACGGTGCGCATCCCCGATATGTGTACCGGCGATTCGGACGAATGCGAAGGCTCCAACGGGGTAAACCGAGGCCAAGACCTGACCATGGTCATCCTGGGCAGCTCGGGCATCAAGAACCCCTCGGAAGCGGGAACGCACACCGTAGCCTTCGACGTGCTGGGCTTTGACGACACGCTGCCGAGCCGCATCGAACGGCTGATGACCAACGGCATGGAGCAGAGCGCGAAAACCGCTGACGGCAATCGCACCATCCAGAAGCGTCAAGGCGTGTACGTCAGCACGGAGGCCAAAATCTCCCTGTCGGATACGGACGGCGAGCGTGGGGAAGAGCTGACGGTTACCGGCAGCGGCTTCAACAACGGCACCACCGCCGCCGCCTACGTGGCGCAGCGCAAGGCCGCCCGCTACGCCGTGGCCGAGTGGTGGGAAACCCTGGACTGCGACAAGATGAAAGCGGCTATGGGGCCGGGCGCCGGCCAGGAGTTCTGCTTCCATTACACGCTCAACACCTCCGAGATGACCTACACGGTGGCCGGCAAGGACAAGGCGGCCAGCGATAAGGTGTTTGCCCGTCACCTCTGCAAGCAGGGCATCATCCCCACCGGAAGCGAGGCTGGCAGCGCCACCGTGAGCAGCGATGACCGGGTAGCCATCTCCTTTGAGGTCAGCGTGCCCACCTTCCAGCCGGGCAACGACAACCTGATCTGCGTGGAGGACGGCGAAGGCCGCACCTCCGGCGAGGACGTTGAAGACTTCGAGCTCACCCCGTCCATCAACATATCGCCTAACGAGGGCCAGGCCGGCGACGAAGTAACCGTGTTCGCCCAGGACTTCCCCACCGCCGGGGCAGCCTTCACCGAGCTGAAAGTGGGCGGCGTGGTCATCAAGGACAACATCCGCGCCACCAGCGTAAGCGCGGACGGTTCCGCTACGGCCACCTTCAAACTGCCGCCGCAGAAAGGCGTCAAGCGCGTCGACGCCAAGTGGGGCAGCAAGTCGGAGGACACCAAGGTAACCATCCTGCCGGCCATCGTGAACGTCGGCCACGGGGAACCGCTGCCCAACGACCGGCTCACCCTCACGGGAACGGGCTTCGCCACCGGCGCCGGCAGCGGCATCATGCCCGAAGACATCACCATCAGCGGCGCGCCAATGCTCGTGTACGATGACTGTCTGGACGGCGACGGCGAGGTTGAAGTGTCCAGCGGCGGGCAGTTCGTCTGCGCGGTGGCAGTATGGCCCGCCGCCGGCGCCGCCTCCAACCCAACGCTGACCTCCGGCCGGCACATCATCAGGGTCAAGGATAAGCAGGGCTTTGAGGGCGAAGTCGCCATCACCATCCCGGAGCCGACGGTCAAGTTGCTGCCGGCGGTAGCCGGGCCTCGGGATACGGTAACCATCTCCGGAGAGAACTGGCCGGTGGACAACGCGGAAAGCTCCATTGAGGCCATCACCGTAACGGTGACCGACGGCGACCGGGCGCGGCAGTACAGCGTGTACGCCGACGGCTCCGGGCGCTGGTTCATCGAGCACCGGGTCAGCGGCAGCGTACCCATCCCCTCCACCAGCAGGGTGGAAGCCAAGTATGAAGACCTGGTGAAGCTGGCCGATATCACGATACCGGCCTCCGTAATCAGCGTTGCCCCCGGCGAGTGTCAGCCCGGCGGAGACATCACGCTGTCGGTGAACAATATGCCGGTGCACGCGCGGGTCGAGCGGGTAGCCATCGGTCGCCGCGACGTAATGCCCAACCCGACGCCGAGCACCGACGGCGACGGCGTAGTTGCGGTGGCGGTAGCCTGCCCGGGCCTGGATCCCGGCGTGTACAGCGTGGAGCTGGAGGTTGACGACACGGTAGCCATCGGCAGCGTGGAAGTCCTGCCGGAAGGCCCGGTAGGAACCGGAACGCCGATAGCCGAAGCGCTGGCTCCGCTGGGCGACAAAGCGCTGGCAGTGTTCTACTTTGACAGCATCAGCAAGGAATGGCTCTTCTACGACGCCCGTCCGGAGTTCGCCGACCTCAACACCCTGGAGGAGCTGGTAGCCGGCGAACCCTACTGGGTGCTGGTAAGCGGCAACATTGAGGACGTAGCCCTAGGCGGCCAGACCCGCAGCCTGACGTGCAGCCCCGGCGGCAACTGCTGGAACCTGCTGGTCTGGTAGCCGCGCGCGGGGAACCGCAACCGCCGCATCAACCCGCACGTCAGCAAAAACGCAGGGGCAGGCCTTTCGGGCCTGCCCTTGCTCTGTTGGCGATTGGCCGAATGTGGCGCGGCTTTAATCGGCTGCGGTTTGACGATGGCGTAGATGCAATCCAATGCCGCCCGTGCTACACTGGCAGCAGCTAGTCCTAGTCCCGCCGGCGGGAGGTGTGCAATGTTGCGTATCTACAATACCCTGACCAAGACCGTCGAGGAAATCCGGCCGATGTCGCCCGGCAAGGTTTCAATGTACACCTGCGGGCCAACGGTCTATCGCTACGCCCACATCGGCAACCTGCGCACCTACCTCATGGCGGACTGGATTCGCCGCATTCTGGAAGCCCACGGCAATGAGGTTTATCACATCAAGAACATTACCGATGTGGGCCATATGCGCCAGGAACTGGCCGAGGCTGGCGGCGACAAGATGATTATGGCCGCCTTGGCCGAGGGCAAATCCCTCCAGGAGATTGGCCAATTCTACGCCGATTGCTTCTGGAGGGACGAAGAACGCATCAACATCCGGCCGGCCCACGTCTTCCCCTGGGCGTCCCATCACATCCCCGAGATGCTGGAAATGGTCGGCGCTCTGATGCGCAACGGCGCCGCCTACGAGGCCGGGGGCAACATCTACTTCAGCGTCAGCAGCTACCCCGACTACGGCAAGCTCTCGCGGAACTTCGGCGGCGACCTGCTTGAAGGCGTTCGCGCCGAAGCCGATCCGCTGAAACGCGACCCTCGCGACTTTACCCTCTGGAAAGCCGCCGAGCCCGGCCGCGACGTCAAGTGGCGCAGTCCGTGGGGGGAGGGCTTCCCCGGTTGGCACATTGAATGTTCCGCCATGGCCCACAAGTATCTGGGCGAGCGTTTTGACATCCACACCGGCGGCGTTGATAACGTCTTCCCCCACCACGAAGATGAAATCGCCCAGAGCGAAGGCGCCTTCGGTCGCCAGCATGTCAACTACTGGGTGCACGGTCAGCATCTACTGGCCGACGGCGCCAAGATGGCCAAGTCGGCCGGGAACGTATTCCTGATAGCAGACTTATCCGCGCGCGGATTCGACCCGCTGGCGTTCCGCTACCTTTGTATGACCGTGCGTTATCGCCATCGCATGAACTTTACTTTCACCTCCCTGCGCGCCGCTGAGAAAGCCCTTACCGGGCTGCGCAACCGCATCTGGGCGTGGCGCAACGTGCCGGAGAACGGCTCGGAACCGCACACCGCCAGCAGCCAAGCGGAAGCCTGGGGCCGCCGGTTCTGGGATGCCGTCAGCAACGACCTTGACCTCCCCACCGGATTGGCCGTCACCTGGGAAATGGTTCGCTCGGAGCTTGCGCCGGCGGACAAACTGCACCTGCTGCTGGACTTCGACCGCGTGTTTGGCCTTGACCTGGACGCAGTTCCGTCTTGTTACGAAATCGGCTCTATGAACAGTAAGACAATCACTCGGCGCGCCGATTTGCGTCGCCAGGGACGCTACGCCGTCGCCGACAGCCTGCGCGACGACGTAATCTCCTCCGGCATGGTTGTTGAGGATGTCGGCGACCTGACCCGCGTTCGCCCGCAGACCCCCCTAGAGTTGCAGGAAGCCAGGTGGTCATCGGTGTCAGCCTCCCGGGAAGTGCCCTCCCTGCTGGACCAGCCCGACCTTTACGACTTCACCTTTCTCATCAACGCCTATGATTACGTGGACGACGTGCGTCGCTGCGTGGAGGCAGTCCTGCGGCACACGGCGGGCGCATCCGCTGAGCTTATCGTCGTGGACAACGGTTCCACCGACGGCACCGCCGAATACCTGGAATCGGCCCAGGCGGAACACGATAACGTCCGCGTGATTCACTGCGACCACGTGGTAGGCGACGCCGCCGGCAAGAACATCGGGCTGAAGCAGGCCCGGGGCCGTTACATTGTGCTGCTAGACGCCTCCACCGAGATTGTTGGCGACGTTATCTCCTCTGTTGCGGAGCGGCTGGCCGATGAGACCGTCGGCATCTTCGGGCCTTACGGGCTAACCACCGACGATATGCAGCACTTCCATGAAGAAGTTGACCAGGGCGACGCCGACGCCATGCAAGCCTACTGCATGGCCTTCCGTCGCGCCGCCCTCCCGTCCGTGGGCCTGATGCATGAGTCCTTCCGGTTCTACCGCAACCTGGATATTGACTATTGCTTCCAATTCAAAAACGCCGGCTATCGCGTCGTGTGCGACAGCAGCCTGCCCATGGTTCGCCATGAGCATCGCCAGTGGGAGGAGCTGGACGAAAACCAGCGCAACGAATTGAGCCGTAAGAACTTCGGACGCTTTCTCAAGCGTTGGGGCGGCCGCCCCGACCTTCTCATCAACCCGTCAGCTCGCGGCTTCGATACCGGCTTCCGCCACTGATGCGCGCCTCGCGGCTCCTGGTTATATGGGCGACGGCCGTGGCCGTCATCTTATTTGTCGCTTGCGGTAATGATCCGTCCGGGCCCAACCGGAACGGAGCGCCCGCCCCGACATCGGTAGCAGCCACGCTGGCGGCAACGGCAACCATGGACCCGACGGCCCCCCCATCGCTATCACCCACCGATACGCCAGCGCCGGAGCCTACCGATACGCCTGCAACGCCAAAGCCGACTGCTACTCCTCAACCTACGCCCTCTCATACTCCATCTCCGACGGCAACTCCACCGCCAACCCCAACCCATCAGCCCACGCCTACGCCTACCTTGCGCCCTACTGCCACTCCGTCTCATACGCCTACTTCCCGCCCGACAGACACCCCGGAACCCACCGCAACGTCCATCCCCACCGCAACGCCGGACCTATGGCCAATCGTTTTCGATAAGGTAAAGGGATCCATTGTGGAAATCGAAATCACTTACCGGAAGCAGAAGGTCTGGGTCGATAATCGTGGGACTAAGTGGCGCTGGAAAGAGCCAGCCGTCAGTCGCGCGTTCGGCACAGGATGGATGGTTTGGGGGCAAGGTGAGAACGTATTCATCGTCACCAACTACCACGTCATAGAGTCATATTACATTACACTGCAGGAACGCTCGGCCGACACTTGGGAAGTCGGAGAGTGGCTTGTATCCGATTCCAAGGCCATTCTCATTCGCGACCGCGATGGCGCGGTACGCTCAAAGATTCTGCACGTGAATCGAGAGGCCGACATCGCTGTCCTGTCTCGAAGCAGCGTTGGTATAGAGGGTGAGCCGCTGGAGCTGGCCGACCCGGCGTCGATCACCGTTGGCGACGCGGTAACCCTCTTGGGCTACGGAGCCGTCGAAAAGCGTGCCGATTGGGAGGCATACCTGTCAACCGTTTACGCTGCCCAGCGAGTAGGAGAAATTAGCAACATAGGCCAGTTTGAGGACAATTGCCACGACTGCGATGTAGCGGATTGGGTGGAGAAGCTGCGCCACTCTGCAAAGTCCGTTAGCGGTGATTCCGGCGGCCCCTTAGTTAATGTTGAGGGTAAAGTCGTTGGGCTGAACTACGCCGGCGGTGGCGATGACACTGTCGCCGTTCACGTATCGCATTTAGCCGAGGCCATTCAAAAAGCCTACCTGAGTACTTTCGCGCCAGACTGACGAGGCCGTTTTTAAGACACTCAACGCCTGTTTGGGCCGCTTGCATGGGAGACCGTTCATTTCAGAGATGGCAAACGGAGCAATACTGAATCATGACCGCCACTTCAATCCATGACGAAGTTGATGGCCATGACCAAGTTGACGAAATTTTCGCGGACGCCAGGCAGATACACGCCCAAGCTGTTGCACGGCTGGAAATGGGCGACATCCGCGACTCCACAGAGAAAGCCTGGCGCGCCGCCAAACGCGCCACCGATACCCTGATACTGGCGTTAATCGGGAAGAGCCAGGCCCAACCGGATTTACCAGTCTGCCTGGACGACCTGGTTGTATCCGGCCGCGCCCCAAACTCATTGCAGAGGCGATACTATAGCCGTCTCAGTCAGCTGCACGGCACCTGTTTTTGCACTGGCGCCTGCAATCAGCATACCGAACGCTGCATCCGGGAAACCGCGGGTTACATCGCAGAAGTGGAGACTCTCGCCGTTCGGTAATCGGTAGGCAGTCCAGCAAAAAGGGCGGGTTCCCAACCCGCCCCTGGGTATTTCTTCCCGCCGGTTATTTTGCGATGCTACCCGCGCCCGAACCAATCCGGATGGACCGCCTGCAACCCCAACTGCGGCCACGCTGCCGGCGCCCCGCACTTCTCCAGCCGCGCCGACAGCGGCAGTGATTCGTCCCAGTAGTAGGCTATGATGCGCCGCCCGTTCCAGTCGCCGGCATCATCGGACGCAATCCAGACTACCGGCGCCTGCATTACCTCCGGCTGTATCAGAGCCTCGGGGGTAGCCCCTTCCGGCGGCAGCACCATGTTGGTTGCCGTCGCCCCGCCGGGAGTGAGCACGTTGGCGGTTACTCCGCTCCCTTCCAGGTCTTGCGCCATAATGGCCACCAGCGCCTCGTGGCCGGCCTTGGACGGGCCGTAAGGAGCGCCGCCCTTGCGCCACATCGTATCCATGCTGGTGGTAACCCCGATGATGCGCCCGAAGCCTTGTTCAATCATGTGTCCGGCCACAGCGTGGGACATCAAAAATGGCCCGCTGAGGTTCACTGCGATGACTTTCAGCCAGGCATCCGGAGGAATGTCCCAAAAGTCGGTGCGGCTGCCCGACGCGCTGCCGCCGAACCCTCCGGTGCGCGGATTGATGCCGGCGTTATTCACCAGAATGTGCAGGCCGCCCATCTCCCTGATGGTCTGCTGCACCGCGTTATGCGCGGATTCCGGATCGGTAACGTCGGCGATGATGGGCAGCACAGCGTCGTCGCCGCCGATTTCACGCATATCGTTGGCCGTCCGGTCCAGCCAGTCCTCGTTAATGTCCAGCATGGCGACCCGGGCGCCGGCGCGCACCAGCCCGGCGGTGATGGAGCGACCCATCCCAATAGGGCTGGCCGCGCCGGTCACGATGGCTACGCGGCCCTGCAAAGTGTCGGATGGCATTGTCATGGTTACTCACCTCGTTATTGGTACGTCCACCCGCGCCAAGCGGACAGCGCAGGATGATAATAACCGCTATCGGGTGGGTTGTTAAGCGGGCTCCGCAGGATCCCCTCGCCATATTGCCCATCCCTGTACAAAACCCATATTGATGACGCCAGCCTGAATGAAAGCTACGAAATCCAGCTCACCAGCCGAGCCTAAGCAACCAACCCGGGGTTACGACAACGCCAACGGATGGTATCCTGTTTCCCCTGCGCATCGCGGTGTGTAAAGGAGAATGATGCTGGAGAACCTCTACCTCGACGGCAAGGTCGTCGTTATTACCGGCGGCGGCACCGGCTTGGGCTTGGCGATGGTGCGCGCCTTGGCCCGTTCCGGCGCCAATCTGGCCATCGCCGGACGCCGGCCCGGCCCCATCGAAGCCGCCCGCGATGAAGTAATCGCCGCCGGCCGGGACGCCATCGCCGTACCCACCGACGTGTGTCAATCCGCCGACGCTGATGCGTTGGTTGACGCTGCCATGGCTCGCTTCGGGCGCGTGGACGCGCTAATTAACAACGCCGCTATGGTGGCCGACAACGTGCTCAAGCCTATTTGGGAAATCACCGATGAAGAGTGGGAAACGGCAATGTCCGTGAACCTGTCCGGCGCATTCTACTGCGCCCGCGCCGTCGCCAAGCCCATGGCCGATGCCGGCAAGGGCAAAATTATCAATGTAGCCTCGGGCTTCGGCTTGCGCGGTGGCCGCGATATTTATATGTACTGCGCATCAAAAGGCGGCGTTATCCAGCTTACCCGGGTGCTGTCGTTCAGCCTGTCCCGATACGGCATCACTGCCAACAGCATCGTATCCGGCTTCATCCCAACCATAGACCCCGGCGCGGACATCAACCGCACGCTGCCTCAGTCCGGCGACTTCCTGCCCACCGGCAAGCTGGGCAAGCCTGAGGATTTAGGCCCCGTTGCCGTCTTCCTGGCCTCCGACGCCTCAGACTATATGACCGGCGAGATGTTTATCCTGGACGGCGCCGGGCTGGCCGCCGGCATCGCCCCTACCGGCCATGCCCCTTATGCTGCTTTGGAGCCATAGTCACAATGACTCTTCCCGCTGAGTTCAGCCTCGCCGGCCATACCGCTATCGTCGCTTCCGCCGGCGGCAAGGAGTCCCCGCATCTGGCCGCCGCCCTGGCCGAGGCCGGCGCTGCCGTCTTTGCCGTGGCGCGCCATGCCGACGCTGTCCGGACCATCCGCGCTGCCGTTGCGGATGTAACCGGGGAGGATGCTCATGGCTGCGCCGGCCGTTGGGATACTCCGGAGGGCGCAGCCGGCATACTGTACGCTTTCGCCGCCGTCCACTCACGCATCGATATACTGGTGAACGACACGCGCAGCTTTTTCGCCAGGCCCGCCGCCGAGATTACGTTGGCGGAGTGGGACGAGCTGCACGCCCGCAACGTCCGCGCCACTTTTATGCTCAGCCAGGCGGTGGGCGCAAGAATGCTGAGCCAGGAGTACGGGCGCATCGTCAACATCATCTCCAACCTGGCCGAGCGCGGCATCCACAACTGCTCGGCGTACAGCGCGACGCAGGCCGCCGTGCTGTCGCTGACCCGCTCGCTGGCAGTAGAATGGGGCCGCAGCGAGATTAGGGTCAACGCGGTAGGCTCCGGCTGGTCAACCGCGGAGGACATTCCATTGGAAACCCAGCGCGAGGAACTCCTCGTGCGCTACACGCCGCTGCGTCGCAAAGGTCACCCCCGCGATTTGGCCGCGATGCTGGTCTATCTCTGCTCCCCCCACTGCGACTACCCCAGCGGCCAGCCGGTTTATATCGACGGCGGGGCGAACGCGCATCCGTGATTTGGGTATTCTCAACATTTGGCGCCGGCCATTACCGGCCACACATCAAACTCTTGCGGCCTGACAGTAGTATAGATCGCGATTCAACGAAGTTTGGAGAGGTATTCAGGTCCGACATGCCGCAGATTGAATTTGGCAAGTTTGAAGTGATAACCAGCCTGGTAAAGCCATCAGACCGATAGTGTAGGATTGTGTTCAGACGGTAGCCAGAGCTTCAATGGAGAATTTGTTCTAGGATGATTACTTCAGAGCAAGACCAAAAAACTCAGGAATACCTAGCCGCCGCCGACCGCGAGTTTGCTGCTGGCAATTCCCTAGCGGCCACCGAACTTCTGTGGGATGCCGTAGTCTGTATCCTGTCAGGAGTGGCTCAACACAACGACTGGCCCCACTCCAACCGGGACGAACTGTACGCCGTTGCTGAACGCCTGAATTCGCTGGATGATAACGAGGACGAGCCTCTGCTCAGCGGCTTTTCCGCTATGCATTACCAGCCGGACAAAGTGCGTTACGGCTTCTTCGTGCCCCCGGATGAGTGCGCCGATGACGCTCGTATGATGGTTAACTGGGTCATCGGGATGGTCAAGGAGTTGGACGCTCGGAATGACTACCTTCACGCAAAATCGGCACGTTGAGATAGCCCGTCGCTTCCTGGACAAGTCGGCTCACGAATTCACAGCTGGCGACGAACTCAACGGCGCGGAGTTGCTTTGGGGCGCGGCGGCCCACGCCCTAATAGCAGTGGCGATGGAACGCGGCTGGCGCTACGATAGTCACGGTTCTCTGAGAAACGTTATAAGGCAGCTGACCACCGCGCAGCGAAGGCCGCAGTGGTTTTCCGACTTTGACACGGCGGAGAGGTTCCACACGCATTTTTACCACGGTCGCCTCACTAACCGGGAAATTGCCGCCGACCGTCCCAAAGTAGGCCGTTTCATCAACCGACTGCTGTCCATATTGGTGGTACAATAGCCGACGATGATTGCCGCTACCGTTCCCAGCAGACCTGACCCGGTGCGCCGCCTCCCGGGCATGCGCGACCTGTCCGGCGAGGCCTATCGCCGCAAGCAGGTAGTGGAACGCCGCCTTTCCGACGCCATCGCCCGCTACGGCTATCAGCCCCTGGACGTGCCCGTTCTCGAATCAACCGAGCTGTTTCTGCGCAAGTCCGGCGGCGACCTGGCGTCGCAGATGTACTCCTTCTCAGACCCCGGTTCCAATTCCGTCAGCCTGCGCCCGGAGTTCACCTCAGCCATTATGCGGCGCTACCTGGAGAGCATCGCCGACACCGGGCAACGCCCGGTAGTGCGCTGGCAGTACGCCGGCCCCGTATTCCGCTACGACCTGGGCAACCCTCCGCCGGCCGACAACAGCGGCCAGTTCACTCAGGTGGGCGCCGAACTGGTGGGTTCCGGCAGTATCCTGGCCGACGCTGAACTTCTTGCTCTGGCCGCCGGCATTCCGGACGAGCTTGGCATCAACGACTACCGTTTGCGGCTGGCCGACCTGGATGTGCTGGATAGCGTGCTGAATGCCGTCGGGCTTTCCGACCGTGCCCGCGCCTTCATTATCGCCAGCATGAACCGCATCGGAGACGGCGCCGACAGCCTGGCCGCTACCCTGCGGCGCGCCGACGAACTGCACATAGTCGCCGGTCGCGGCCTCCCCAACGAGGAGACCGACCTGGCGGCGGCAGTGTCTGGTCTGCCCGATGATGCGGCCCGCGCCGTGCTGTCCGGCTTTATGCGCTGGAACGGCTCTCCCGAAACTCCCTTGGGGCACCGTTCGCCCGATGAGATAATTGACCGCCTGCTCCGCAAACTGCGCGGCGACGACGCCTCCGACGCCATTGAGCGAGGCCTGGCTTTGGCCGGGCAGCTGGCCGGCGTCAGGGGCGAACCTGTCGCTGCGCTCTCCAGGGCGCGAACTATTGTGGCCGCGTGTGGCGCCGATACCGCCCCTGTTGAGCGGCTGGCGGAGCTTGTCACGCTGATTAGCGCGGAGCAGTCGCTCGCCGGCCGCTTGCTGATCGATTTCTCGCTGGCCCGGGGCATCGCTTACTATAACGGCATCATCTTCGACGTAACGTTCGGCTCCGGCGACGTCGTTCTCGGCGGCGGCGGTCGCTATGACGCGCTGGCTCTCGCCCTGGGCGGTTCCGACGCGGCGCCGGCTCTGGGCTTTGCCTACACGCTGGAATCTCTGCTCTCGGTGATGCCCGGCGATACCGAAACAGTACCCGACATTGACGCTGTGACGGTCAGCCCGAGCGACTACGACAGCAACTCCGACGCCCTCCGCGCTGCCGCTGACATACGCAATCGGGGCGGCATTGCAATTCTGGACGTGGGCAGCGTGGACACAACCGCCGAATATCCCCGCAGGGTTGCCATATCATCCTTGGGGTAGCGTCGTGAGACTGGTAATACCAAGCGACGGCGAACTGGGCGAGCCGACTATGCGGTTCCTGACGTCCTGTGGCGTCAAGGTCAACCGCCCGAACTCTCGTCGTTACACGGGTTCCATACCGGCGCTGCCTGGTATTGAAGTGCTGTTCCAACGCACCGCTGACATTACCGCCAAGGTAGAAGAAGGCAGCGCCGAAATGGGCATCACCGGCCTTGACCGCCTTATGGAATACCGACACGACGACGCTGCCGTGGTTCCGGTGATGGAAGACCTGGATTTCGGCCGGTGCGACTATGTGCTGGCCGTCCCCGATTCCTGGCTGGATGTAACGTCCATCGACGACCTGGCCGACCTGGCTTTGGAGTTTCACGCGCGCGGCAGGCAGCTGCGCATCGCCACCAAGTACCCCCGGCTGTTGCGCCGTTATCTGTTTGAGCGCGGCATCAACTACTTTACCCTGGTTCCGGCCAGCGGCACCCTGGAGGCTGCCCCCATCGCCGGCTATGCCGACCTCATCGCCGACCTGTCTGCCACCGGCGCAACCCTGCGGGAGAATCGCCTGAAAACGCTGGACGGCGGCACCATCCTTACCTCCCAAGCATGCCTGATTGCCAACCCGCATACCTTAGCTCGGCAACCGGCAGATTTGGAATTGGCCCAATCTCTTACTGAAATGCTGGAATCTCATCTGCGCGCCGAGCCCTACTATCGCATTACCGCCAATGTGCAGGGACGCTCGGCGGAGGACGTGAGTGCCATGATTCTGGCTCGGCCCGAAATAGCCGGCATCCAGGGGCCGACTGTCGCGCGGGTATTCAGCGTTGAAGAAAAGGACTGGTACGCCGTTTCTCTACTGATACGGAAAAACCGGCTGCTGGACGTCGTGGCGCATCTACGCGAGTGTGGCGGCGTTGACATTGCTGCCGCCCAGCTGTCTTATCTGTTCAAGGGGAAGTCCCAGGCGTTTGACCGCTTTCTGCATCGCGTTGCCGCCCCCGACGGAGGCCCGGCTGATTATGCCTAACCTACCGATGCACATTTACCTCTGCCAGCAGGTCGCTACGGAATTGGATTGGGGTTACGTTCACGACCACCCCGGAGCAGCCTATCTCGGCTCGACTACGCCGGACATCCGGGCCATGACCAAGTGGGACCGGGCGCGTACCCATTTTTCCGACTTGTCCGTTACCCATGTGGGCGCCGGCGTGCGGCGTATGTTTGAGCTGTACCCCAGGCTGGCCGGCTCGGACAACGGGCTGACGCCGCAAACCCGCTCCTTCATGTTAGGCTACGTCAGCCACCTGGTCGCTGATGAGGCGTGGATTACCACCATATTCCGGCCCCATTTTGACCCGGCCAACTTGGTTACCGACACTGAAGTCGAAGCTCACATCTGGGACCGCGCTCTGCAACTGGATATGGATCGCGCGGTGCTGGCCGACAACAACCGGCTGTCCGCGGAAAACGATGCCATCGCCGCCGATGACGCTATGCCGGCCCTGGAATTTTTGCAGGACGAACTGGTTGATGAGTGGCGCACGTGGGTAGCCCGCCTGCTGGGATGGGATTTCACTTGGGAACGCCTCAAGCGCGCCCTTAACCGCATGTATCGTGATAACGAGGATGTGCAGGAGGTGGTCGACGGCTTTCTGGCGCAGATGCCGGACAGTCTGGAGCGGGTGTACGAGCGCGTCCCCTACGAATTGATTGACAACTACCGCCAGCGCGTCATTGATGAAACCATAATTCAGGCCCGGGAGTATCTCAGTGCAACTTAAACAGGTTCGCGGGTCGGCCGCGGCTGAATCCGCCCTGACCCGTATCGACCCCCTTGACCTGTCATCGCTGCCCGAAACGGTTTTGCAGCGCACCCGCGAGCTTTTCGGCGCCGACGCCACGCCGGAGTCGTCCATCCTGCAAATGCTGCGTGAAGTCCGAGCCGAGGGTGACGCCGCCGTCCGCCTTTACGCCCGGCTGCTGGACGACGCCGAAATTGATGACCTGCAAGTCCCGCAATCCCAACTGGACGCTGCGTGGGATGACATTCCCACCGACTTGAAGCAGGCATTGGAGCTGGCGGCCCATCGCATCACCGCGTTTCACGAAGCCACGCTGCCCCGGGATTGGGTTGACCTAGGCGGCGGCCTGGGCGAACTGGTGCGCCCTCTTGAAAGGGTCGGCCTTTACGCTCCCGGAGGAACTGCGGCTTACCCGTCCACCGTTCTGATGACCGCCATCCCGGCCCGCGTCGCCGGCGTGAGCGAGGTTGTTCTGGCTACGCCCCGGCGCGGCAATGAGCCACTGAACTCCACGGTGCTGGCCGCCGCTCGCATCGCCGGCGTGGACGCCGTGTACCAGGTTGGCGGCGTACCGGCCATTGGCGCGCTGGCCTATGGAACGGAGAGCATCCGCAAAGTGGACAAGATTTGTGGCCCCGGCAACGTTTTCGTCGCCTACGCCAAGCGCATGGTGCAGGGGCAAGTTGACATTGACGGCGTGTTCGGCCCAACTGAAACCATCGTGCTGGCGGACGAGAGCGCCAACCCGGTTTTCTGCGCCGCCGACCTCATCGCCCAGGCTGAGCATGATCCCATGGCGTCGGCCATCCTGGTTACTAATTCAGATAGATTGGTTGCCGCGGTAGAGTCGGAGCTGGATGTTCAGATTGCTGGCAATCCACGCGCCGACACTATCCGGCGCTCGCTGGAGCGGCAAGGGTGCATCGTACTGGTCGAGGACTTCTCTGAAGCCGTCGCTCTGGCCAACCGCATCGCGCCGGAGCATCTCTGCCTGATGGCTGCCGAACCCTGGGCCTGGGCGGGAGAAATCCGCAATGCCGGCGGGTTGTTCCTTGGTGAATTCTCTCCGGAAGTTATGGGCGACTATATCGCCGGCCCGTCGCACGTGATGCCCACCGGCGGCACTGCCCGTTTCAGTTCCGCGCTGAGCGTCCACCATTTCCTGCGCACCATGCCGGTAGTCGGGTTGAGTCCCCAACGCTTTTCGGCTCTTGGGCCGGCTGCGGTGCGCATCGCAGAAGCCGAGGGGCTGCCCGGCCACGCCGGCGCCGTGCAGGCCCGTCTTGACTATATCGCCGCCATTCACACCAGCTGACATATCGGGAAGTGCACCGATGCCTGACATAGAAGACCTGCTGCTCCCACACATCAGTCGCCTTAAGGCCTATCAAGGGGTTTCCCCCAGTGAAACCTTGGCTGAGGAAGCCGGCATCCCGCTGGAACGGGTTATACGGCTCAACGGCAATGAAAACCCCTACGGCCCGTCGCCCCAGGTTGCCGAGGTGCTGGGGAATTTCCGCGATTACAATCACTATCCGGACCCGGCCCAACGTCGCCTGCGCGCCGCTCTGTCCGACTATCTCGGCGTCCATGAAGAGAACATCGTCGCCGGCAACGGCAGCGATGAAATCATCGACCTGCTGATGCGGATGTTCCTGGCTCCGGGCGACGAAATCATCATCCCGGCGCCCACTTTCGGAATGTACTCTTTTTCCGCCGATGTTGCCGGCGCCCGCGCGGTATCCGTGCCCCGCGACGGGAACTTTGACATTGACATCGAGGCCATCAAGGGCGCAATCACTCCACGCACGAAGGCTATCTTTTTCCCCAGCCCCAACAACCCTACGGGGAACCTCGTTACCGAGGCCCAGGCCCGCGCCCTGCTGGACATGGGCTTGCTGGTGGTGGCCGACGAAGCCTACTACGATTTTTGCGGTCAAACCCTGATGCCGCTGCTGTCCGAATGCCGTAACCTGGTGGTGTTGCGGACGTTCAGTAAGTGGGCCGGCCTGGCCGGATTGCGGATCGGCGCCGGCGCTATGGATAAGGAACTGGCCGCTACCATGATGGGGATGAAGCCGCCCTACAACGTCAATCTTGCCGCTGAAGTCGCCCTGCTGGCCTCGTTGGCCGACACGGCCCACCTGCTGGAGCGGGTTGACGCCATTGTGACCGAGCGCGCCCGTATGTACCGGCTTCTTTGCGACATACCCGGAATCAGGGTGTGGCCCTCCCAAGCCAATTTCATCCTCTGCAAAATGCCCGACGGCAGAGGGCGCGAAGTGTATGAAGCCATGTGCCGCCGGGGCGTCTTCCTGCGTCATTTTGACAACGACCTGCTGCGGGACTACATTCGATCCAGCGTTGGCAAACCGGAAGAAACTGACGCGGTAATCGCCGGATTCCGCGCCGTGTTGGGGGTGGACCAGGCATGACTGCCCCAGACGCATCGGCCCGCACTGCCAGCCTGCGGCGCGTCACCGCCGAGACCGACATCTCAATCACCGTTAACCTGGATGGGGAAGGCCGCCACAATGTGGACACCGGCAACGGCTTCCTGGACCATATGGTCAGCCAGCTGGCCCGCCACGGCCTTTTTGACATCGACCTGAAAGCGCGGGGCGATACTCATGTCGGCTGGCATCACCTGGTGGAAGACACCGCCATTATGCTGGGAAGAGCCTTCAGCCAGGCCCTGGGCGAACCGCGCGGCATCAGGCGCATGGGACACGCCATTGTCCCACTGGACGAAACCCTGGTAACGGTCGCCGTGGACTGGAGCGGGCGGCCTTATGCGTCGGTCAGTACCACGCTTGACGACACCATGGTGGAAACTCTGTCCGGCGACCTGATAGGCCACTTTCTGGAATCTTTCGCCATTGAGGCCCGCATCAACCTCCACGCCAAAGCGCTGGCCGGAGTCAGCCCGCACCATAAAGCCGAAGCGCTCTGTAAAGCCCTGGCCCGCGCCCTCCGCGACGCAGTGGAACCCGACCCCCGTGCTGTCGGACAAGTTCCCAGCACCAAAGGCACCCTGAACGGCTAGGGCTCTGCCGTCGCATACTGCTGCATGAAACCTGTATAATAGCCTTATAGTGCTGGCGAGCAGGAGGGAATAATGCCTATCGTACAGAATAACATCAACCGCGTGAACCGAATGCTGGAGACCATTCTGGACCAGCCTATCGTCATCAAGGCAATGACTCCGGTGCAGCCTCTCGCTAACACCCTGACCAGCCGTTATCTTGATTACGCAATGCCATCCCATCGGCCAGCCGTTGGTCAGCCGGTGGCTTACACCGTGATTGACGCCGATGGCAACGTATCCTGGGAAGGCGACACCGACTTGCTTATCGAACAGCCCGAGCAGCGCCGCAAGAATATCACCGCTAATCCGATTGCGCGCCAACCCGTTTCGTACTCCGTCATTGACGCGAAGGGCAGCGTAATTTGGGAAGGCGACACCGGATTGCTTCCGGTATATCTGCAACAACGCCGCCGAAATGGCTGATTGCAAACCCCCTCCCGAATCTGCGGGAGGGGGTTTTCAAATACCGTCTTGACGAGACGCCTAGGCGCTGCGAACCGGCCGCCCGCGCCGAGCGAGAAAGTCGGGGAAAGCTTCTTCGGCCAGCGTGCCGCGCAGAACGTTGGTCGTGAAGTCCTTTTCGTTAGCCCACTGTTCTTCCAGGGTGCTGCCCATGTGCCGCAGCAACAGCTGCTTGATGCCCATTACCGACGGTACGTCGTTGGTGGCAATCTGGGTGGCGACTTCCATGGTTTTTTGCCGTAGCCGGTAGGATGGAACCAGGTGGTTCAGCAGGCCGATGCGGTAGGCTTCTTCCGCCTCTACAATTCGCGCCGTGAACAGCAATTCCTTGGCCTGCGGCCATCCTACCTGATTCACCAGCGTCCAGGTGGAATTGATGCGTCCGTAGGCCGCTGCGAGAAAGCGGAACCGCGCTGCATCGGAGCCGATGCGGATATCGAGCGAAGACGACAATACTGCGCCGCCGCCGTAGGCCAGTCCGTTAATCATTCCGATGACGGGCTTGAGCGATGCGCTTACCTCATAGCCGCCCCGCTGCCGGCGGGCGGAACGGGCATCCATATCGTCCACAGTCAAGGAGCCGGCGTTCAGCGCCGCCTGGTCTTCCCGCTGCTCGTGGATGTCGCCGCCAGCCGTGAACGCCGGAACTCGCGGATGCGTATCGGCGCCGGTGATGACGATGCAGCCGATTTCAGGGTCCTTATTGGCGCAATGCACCGCATCGTGCAGCTCTTCCGTTAGCTGACGGTTCATAGCGTTCAACACTTCGGGGCGGTTCATGGTAAGGAACGCGACGTGCCCCACTTTTTCCCGCCGGCGTTCACCATTGCCCTCAAACAGGGACACTCGTTCTTTCTCGTACAGGATATGCTGATAGTCCATTGAAAACTCCGCTCCTCTGGCGCTCCGTGGTTGTGCGCATTGTATTGGTACGCTACGCCATCGTCAAACCGCAGCGATTAAAGCCGCGCCAGACTCGTCCAATCGCTGAAAGAACAGGGGCAGGCCCGAAAGACCTGCCCCTGCTCTGTTGCCGATTGGCGGGTTGATGCGGCGGTTGCGGTTTCCCGCGCGCGGCTACCAGACCAGCTGGTTCCAGCAGTTGCCGGTGGGGCTGCACGTCAGGCTGCGGGTTTGGCCGTTCAGGGCGGTGTCGGCGACGTCTTCGCTTACCAGCACCCAGTAGGCTTCGCCGGCTACCAGCTCCTCCAGCGTGTTGAGGTCGGCGAACTCCGGACGGGCGTCGTAGAACAGCCATTCCTTGCTGATGCTGTCAAAGTAGAAGACCGCCAGCGCTTTGTCGCCCAGCGGGGCCAGGGCTTCGGCTATCGGCGTTCCGGTTCCTACCGGGCCTTCCGGCAGGACTTCCACGCTGCCGATGGCTACCGTGTCGTCAACCTCCAGCTCTACGCTGTACACGCCGGGATCCAGGCCCGGGCAGGCTACCGCCACCGCAACTACGCCGTCGCCGTCGGTGCTGGGCGTCGGGTTGGGCATTACGTCCCGGCGGCCGATGGCTACCCGCTCGACCCGCGCGTGCACCGGCATATTGTTCACCGAGAGCGTGATGTCGCCGCCGGGCTGACACTCGCCGGGGGCAACGCTGATTACGGAGGCCGGTATCGTGATATCGGCCAGCTTCACCAGGTCTTCATACTTGGCTTCCACTCGGCTGGTGGATGGGATGGGTACGCTGCCGCTGACCCGGTGCTCGATGAACCAGCGCCCGGAACCGTCGGCGTAGCTGCTGTACTGCCGCGCCCGGTCTCCGTCGGTAATCGTTACGGTGATGGCCTCAATGGAGCTTTCCACGTTGTCCACCGGCCAGTTCTCTCCGGAGATGGTTACCGTATCCCGAGGCCCGGCTACCGCCGGCAGCAACTTGACCGTCGGCTCCGGGATGGTGATGGCGACTTCGCCCTCAAACCCCTGCTTATCCTTGACCCTGATGATGTGCCGGCCGGAGGTCAGCGTTGGGTTGGAGGCGGCGCTGGCGGCGGGCCATACTGCCACGGCGCAGACGAACTGCCCGCCGCTGGACACTTCAACCTCGCCGTCGCCGTCCAGACAGTCATCGTACACGAGCATTGGCGCGCCGGAGATGGTGATGTTCTCGGGCATGATGCCGCTGCCGGTTCCGGTGGCGAAGCCCGTTCCCGTGATGGTGAGCCGGTCGTTGGGCAGCGGTTCCGCGTGGGCGACGTTCACGATGGCCGGCAGGATGGTTACCTTGGCGTCTTCCGACTTGCTGCCCCACTTGGCGTCAACGCGCTTGGTTCCCTTCTGCGGCGGCAGCTTGAACGTCACCGTTGCCGAACCGTCGGAGCTGATGCTGGTGGAGCGGATGCCGTCCCTGATGACCACGCCGCCCACTTTCAGCTCGGTGAAGGCTGCCCCGGTGGTGGGGAAGTCCTGGGCGAACACGGTTACTTCGTCGCCGGCCTGGCCCTCGTCGGGCGATATGCTGATGGATGGCGTCAGCTCGAAGTCCTCAACGTCCTCGCCGGAGGTGCGGCCTTCGCCGTCCTCCACGCAGATCAGGTTGTTGTTGCCGGGTTGGAACGTCGGGACGCTGACCTCAAAGGAGATGGCTACGCGGTCGTCGCTGGCGACGGTGGCGCTGCCGGCTTCGGTTCCGGTGGGGATGATGCCCCGTTCGCAGAGGTGGCGGGCGAACACCTTGTCGCTGGCCGCCTTGTCCTTGCTGGCCACCGTGTAGGTCATCTCAGTTTCGTCCAGCGTGTAGTGGAAGCAGAACTCGTTGCCGGCGCCGGAGCCCATGGCTGCTTTCATCTTGTCGCAGTCCAGGGTTTCCCACCACTGGGCTACGGCGTAGCGGGCGGCTTTGCGCTGCGCCACGTAGGCGGCGGCGGTGGTGCCGTTGTTGAAACCGGAACCGTTCACCGTCAGCTCTTCCCCACGCTCGCCGTCCGTATCCGACAGGGAGATTTTGGCCTCCGTGCTGACGTACACGCCTTGACGCTTCTGGATGGTGCGATTGCCGTCAGCGGTTTTGGCGCTGCGCTCCATGCCGTTGGCCATGAGGCGTTCGATGCGGCTCGGCAGCGTGTCGTCAAAGCCCAGCACGTCGAAGGCTACGGTGTGCGTTCCCGCTTCCGAGGGGTTCTTGATGCCGGAGCTGCCCAGGATGACCATGGTCAAGTCTTGGCCTCGGTTTACCCCGTTGGAGCCTTCGCATTCGTCCGAATCGCCGGTACACATATCGGGGATGCGGATGGTAATGCTCACGTCGTCCTTGTCGTCGTCAAAGTAATCGTCGGTGTCAATCTCCGGAGCTTCCGTGGCGTACGCCGGGGCGCCGTTGCCGGTGGCCACGGTGGCCGGGGAGTTGGCGACGAAGTAGATTGAGCTGGCCGGGATGGCGTCGGGAACCTGGAAATCGTCTTCCAGGAACAGCGCGACGCGGGAGCCTACCGACAAAGGAGCGTCCAGGTTGTTCAGCTTCACCGTGAGTTTGGGCGCGCCGCCCGACGTACTGCTGTCTGACGCTATCGTCCCCGTGAAATGCGCGGAGGGTAGATCCCGCGCTACATCCTTGTCAACCTGGATTTGAACCTTGGCGATTTCGCCGGCGCCTTGCGCGTTGGCCGCGCCCACCCGGTACTCCAGCCACTGGTTGTCTCGACCTAATCCTGCTGGAACAGCGCCGCCAGCATTGCCGGTGGTATGGGTCAAGTCGGTCATATCGGCTTCCCTGGGGTTCTTCCAGACCCCGCTGGCTGAGCCGAATTTGCGGCTGAAAATCGAGGTCAGGGCGCCGATGGTATTGCCGTTGCCGCCGCGCAAAATGTCCAGGTCGTAGCCGGTGATGGGGCTGCCCCCATCATCCGTCGGCGGATCCCAGGTTACGTAGATGACCGCCGCTGGAACGGTATGGGTTGCGCCGGCTTCGTCTGCCGTCAGCCACCCGATTTGCTTGGCGGCCAGGTTCCGGATGGGGCCCGGCGTGGTGGCCATGGGCGTGGCCGCCGAGGCGGCGCTCCAGGGGCCGTAGCCGTCGCCGTGGGTTACCCTGACCCGCACCTGGTACTCCACCCCGTTCTCCAACCCCGTAATCAGCGCCGCGCCGGAGAGGTTGCGGCGGTTCAGCGTTACCGGCCCGGCGAAGCGCGTCCACGCCCCGGCGCTGCCTCTGCGGTATTCCAGGTCAAACCCGGTGTATTCGGGGATGCCCAGTTTGGCGGCGCCGGCGTTGGAGGCCGGCGCGGCGATGTTCGCCGCTATGGCCCGGTTGCGCGCCGTCAGCGCGGGCGCATCGGGCGCAGTGGACGGCGCCGTGATGAACCCGTCGGCTCCCGCGAACCCGCTTCCCTCAGACGGCGCCCCTCCGCCTACAACCGGCGTTTGGGTCGGCGTGCTGGTCGGCGTGCTGGTCGGCGGCGTCGGCGAACCGGCTACCACCGGCGTGTTGGTGGGCGTTGGGGTATGGGTGTTGGTCGGCGTCGGCGTATGCGTGTTGGTTGGCGTGTGGGTGTGGGTGGGAGTGTTGGTGGGGGGTTCGGCGCTCACGGTGGCGGTGGTGGAGGTTCTGCCTTCCAGGGCGCCCGCTGCGCTGGGGCCGCCGGGCCCGTGCCAGCTCCAGGTGACCGTGTGGGTCCCTACGCCGAGATTGGCGCAGGGGTTCAGGTTAACGTTCCGGCCGGTGGTGATGCCGGAGATGCTGGTGGATAGAAAAACGCCGGTGTTTCTGTCGCTCAGCGCTGAGTGGGCGGCAACTGCCGTCATGCCCTGCCGGGTCTCCAGGTAAGTTGTGCCGCCGTGCTTGACGGAAGTCAGGTTGAAACAGACCTGCACTGTGCTTTCGCCCTGGGGCAAAGTCGCAGATTTGTCCGCGTCTGATGTCAGCGTGGGAGCAGCAACCGCCTTCTTCACAACCACCGTTATGTTGTAGTCCTCGCCTTGGGGTTTAGCGTCAGTGGCGGGTGTTTTGCCGGTGAGGGTGTGCTCTCCGACCGTCAGCGTTTCGTCCCGGGGCGTGTCGCCCGACGCATGCGGCGTCCAATGCAGGCGCACCCGCACGGAGGAAGCGCCAGCCGGTATGGTGATGGTTGCCTTATTTGCCGCATTCCGGACGCCCGAGTAGCCGGAGACGCTCCGGAAACCGGCGGTTACTTCACGTGTTGGCACCGAGACTACGCTGCCGGTAGATTTCCCAATGCTAAGAAGGATCTGGGGATTGAAGCCGGGCACCGGAGTATGGGTGTTGGTGGCCGGGGTGCTCGGAGTGTTGCCTATCGGCGTGGAGGTGATTGTCGTTCCGGCGGTGGCGGTGAAATAGAAGTCAGTATCAACATTCCCGCAGCCGGTGGCTCGAATCCTGAGCCGGTATCTTGTGCCTGCGGTCAACCCCGGCGCGGTGAAACTCCCTGGGTCCGAGTATAAGCCCTCCCCAGGTGAGGCTCCGTTCAAATCAATGGGGGTATTGGCGAAGGAGTCTTCTTGCACTGTGCTGAAATGCTGAGCGGACGAGCAGCCCGGCCCTTTCTGCCAAGTTATGGTCGCTGCGGTGCCGGCGCCGTTGACGACTACCTTGGTGACGATTGCATTCCGGGAGGCCTGCGCGCTCACGGCCGACGGCGACGCCGGTTCATCGATCAGCAGGGTGGCGACAAGGGTCAACGCTACGGCAGTGGCGGCCAGGGCGATGACAACCAGCTTGCGGTTGCGGTTGATGCGTCGGAGGAGGCCCATCAGAGCGCCTCCGTGCCGGAGAGTCGGGGGGGGGGGGGGGGGGGGGGGGTAACGGGGTCGGGCCGGAAGTCGTCTTTATCTGCCATTGTGTGCCTCGAGTACTGTGCCGCGATAGATTACGGCATTGGGCCGGGGTTAGTTCCGGTTAAGGATGCCGCGGGTGGGGATTTTAGCATAAATTGAGGGGTGTTGTCAGAATCAGGATTTACCGGATTTTAGGATTTTCAGGATGGGGGGTCGGTTGGGGAGGTTGTTGTTAGGATTGGGATTTTGGGGATTTTGGGATTTTTGGGATGGGGGTTGGTTGAGGGGGTGTTGTCAGAATCAGGATTTACCGGATTTTGGGATTTTCAGGATGGATGGTTGGTTGGGGAGGTTGTTGTCAGGATTGGGATTTTGGGGATTTTGGGATTTTCGGGATGGGGAGTTGGTTGGGGAGGTTGTTGTCAGAATCAGGATTTACCGGATTTTGGGATTTTCGGGATGGGGGGTTGGTTGGGGAGGTTGTTGTCAGAATCAGGATTTACCGGATTTTGGGATTTTCAGGATGGGGGGCTGGTTGGGGAGGTTGTTGTCGGGATTGGGATTTTGGGGATGGGGGTTGGTTGAGGGGGTTGGGGGTGGGCTTAGGTTTGCCCTGTGCTATACTGGCTTGCGGGGTTTCGCGTTGCCCCTGTGGGCCGTTAGCTCAGTTGGTAGAGCACCGGACTTTTAATCCGGGTGTCGTGGGTTCGACCCCCACACGGCCCACCATTTTATTTGCCTGCGTCGGTGAGCCGGCGTTTCCGGCGGAGTTAGTTGGAGGCGACGCAATGCGGGTGATGGTATTGGTGAAGGCTACGGGGGATAGCGAGGCGGGGGTTATGCCATCGGCCGAATTGCTGGCAGCCATGGGGGAGTACAACGGGGCACTGGCGAAAGCCGGCATTATGCTGGCCGGGGAGGGACTCAAACCTTCATCCGAAGGGAAGCGCGTGGCGTTCAACGGCGCGGGCCGCACGGTGACGGACGGGCCTTTTCCGGCGGTGAATGAGCTGGTTGCCGGTTTCTGGCTGTGGGAGGTCAAGGACATGGATGAGGCGTTGGAGTGGGTGAAACGCTGCCCGAACCCGATGCCCGGGGCCAGCGAGATCGAGATTCGTCCGCTGTATGAGATGTCGGACTTCGGCGATGCGATGCCGGCCGAGCTGCAAGAACAGGAAGAGCGGCTACGCAGGGAACCCTCCGAGGACTGACTGCGGGTTGGGAAGGCAGAGGATGGAAGCGGGATGAGGAACGTCAGGCTGGCGTCTCCGGATGATCGGGACGCTGTGTTGGATTTGGTGAGCAGGCTGCTGACGGAGCTGGGGGGTACGCCTCCGCCCGCCGAAACAATGGAGCCGGTTTTTGACCAACTGGCGGACGGGGGCGAGGCCGGGTTCGTTGCGCTGGGCGAAGCGGAGGGTAGGGTCGTGGCAGTTTGCACCGTTTCCTATTTGCAAGCGATGCGCACGCGCGGCCGCTACGCAATCATTCAGGAGATGTTCGTAGATCCCGACGCGCGCAGTACCGGCCTGGGGATGGAGACGCTGGGGTTCGCTCTGGAGTACGCCGTTGCGAACGGGTGCGACACAGTAGAGCTGGGCACACCATACGATGGCCAGCGTCAGGTTGAGTTTTACCGCCGCGCGGGTTTCACGGAAGTGGGCGCGCGGCTGCGCTGGCGACGATAGGGGCATGGGCCGGAGGGCTTAAGACCGGCGGCCGCCTGGGCTGTCGTCGGAGTTCACGGAATCCACCACTACGCGCACTCCGCTGACCGTACCCGTTACGGCATCGCGCACGGCGTCGCCGGCGGCGTCGCTGACGTCATAGGCGGCGTCAATCGCGCCGGTGGCAGCGGCGGCAGCGGTTTGCTCGACGTTCTGGCCGGTGGCGCGGGCGGCGTCGATGGCGCCGTTGACTGCGGAAACGGCGACCTGGGCGACGTCTTCGCCGGTTTGGGCGGCGCTGCTTACCAGCTGCCGCGCGGTGGCGGTGGTTGCCGCGGTAACGTCGCCGGCGGTTCCGGCGACGGCGGTGACTACGCCGGCGACGGCGCCCCGGGCGGCGTCGGTCAGGGCGCCGCCGATTTCGCGGGCGCCGTCGGTGGCGCCGCGGGTTACTTGCACGATGGATTCCTCGGCGGTAAGTCCGACGGAGGCGCCGCCGCGGATTGCGCCTTCAACGGCGTGCTGGGTTGCCGTACCGAGTTCGGCGCCGGCATCGCTGGAGCCGCGGATTGCGCCCACGACCACGTCGTGCAGCATGGTGGTGGTGGCAGTGCCGACCATGCCAACGCCCTGAATTACGCCGATGATGGAATCGCGCAGGACGGAGCCGCCGGCGCCGCCAACGTTGCCGACGGCTTGAATGGCGCCGACGATGGCGTCCTGGGCCAGGTTGCCCAACTCGCCGCCCACCGTGCGGGCGCTGCGCAGGGAGTTAGCCGTGGTATCTCGAACGGTGTCGATGGCTACGTTGCTCACTCGTCCGGTGCCTTCCAGGGTGCCGGTCAGGGCATCTCTTACGGTGGTTCCGATGCGTCCCAATATCGCCATGATGTCCTCCTGTATTGGTTATGCGACTGTGGCTGCCCGCATCCGGGTTGAGGTTAATGACGGTTAATTGTACAGCATAGGGTAAGGGTTGCGCCTGTGTTGCGCCCATGCGGGCGGCGGTTGCGTCGTTGGGTCAATCCCGATAAAGTGAGCGCAATCGGAGCCGATGCCGGGCAAGGGCCGGCGCGAGCGAGCGGAGGCATCAAAATGGAGAGACTGGAAGGCAAGGTTGCGCTTATCAGCGGAGGGGCGCGGGGTCAGGGAGCGGTGGAGGCGCGTATGTTTGCGGAAGAGGGGGCGCGGGTCGTCATCGGGGATATTCTGGACGATGAGGGCCGGCGAACCGAGGCGCAGCTGCGGGAGCTGGGTTACGAATGCACGTATGTGCATCTGGACGTGACCAGCGAAGCCGATTGGGAGGCGGCGGTGAGGGCGGCGGTGAACGCCTATGGCAAGCTGGACATTCTGCTGAACAACGCGGGGATACTGATACGCAAGGGCATTGAGGACACCACCGCCGAGGATTGGGATCGCATTTTTGCGGTCAACGCCAAGGGGGTGTTTCTGGGCAGCAAGGCGGCCATTCCGGCGATGCGGGAGAACGGCGGCGGTTCCATCATCAATATATCGTCCACCGCCGGGCTGGTGGGCAGCCCCAACGGGTCGGCCAGCTATACCGCCACCAAGGGGGCGGTGCGCCTGTTCACCAAGTCCACGGCCATCCAGTACGCCGGGGAGGGCATCCGGTGCAACTCCATTCACCCCGGCCCGATAGAGACGGATATGATTGCCGATACGCTGAACGACCCGGCGAATCTGGCCTTGCGGATGCAGCGGCTGCCCCTGGGTCGGGTGGGCAAACCCAGCGAAATCGCCTACGGCGCGATTTATCTGGCCTCTGATGAATCGTCCTTCGTTACCGGCTCGGAGCTGGTTATCGACGGGGGGACGACGGCGGCGTAGCGGCGAAAAGGAGAGGAGACGATGCCACGTATTATTGATACGCACTGCCACGCCTCGCCCTACTGGTTCGAGCCGGTGGAGATTTTGCTGGACGAAATGGAACGGGCCGGGGTTGACCAGGCCGTGCTGACGCAGTTCTTCGGGGTGTTTGACAATGACTATCTGGTGGAGGCGGTCAAGCGGTTCCCCGGGCGGTTTGCGGTCATCGCCATAGTTGACCATACGCAGCCTGACGCTGAGGACAGGGTGGCGAAGCTGCGGGACCGAGGCGTGGAGGGCCTGCGGTTCAACTGCGCCTGGCGCGCGGACGGTGAGGATCCGCTGGCGCTGTGGCGCAAGTGCGCCGAGCTGGGAATGCGGGCCAGCGTGATGGGCACGGTGGAGCAGTATGCCGCCCCGGAGTTTGAGGCGGTTATTAAAGAGCTGCCTAACCTCACGGTGATTATGGAGCATCTGGCCGGCGTGGGGGCGTTCTGGGGACCGGGCCGGGCGGACAAGGAGATTCCGATGGAAGCGTACCGGCGGGCGCTGGCGTTGTCGCAGTACCCCAACGTGTATGTGAAAGCGCCGGGCCTGGGAGAGTTTTGTCCGCGTCCGATGCCGTTCCGCCAGCCGATACCGTTTGACAGCATACCGCCGCTGATTGAGATGGCGGTGGAGGCGTTCGGGGGCGACCGGCTGATGTGGGGCAGCGACTTCCCGCCTTCGGCGAACCGGGAAGGCTACCGCAACGCACTGCGGTTCCCGATGGATTTGATTGAATACCCCAGCGTTGAGGCGCGGGATATGGTGTTCGGCGGGACGGCGGCCAAGCTGTGGGAGTTTCGGTAGGTTTTGGCGTCCCACTCCCGTGAGGGTAGCTTGGGGGGCGGCCGTTCGGTGGGGATTGGTTTGGTGGGTTTCATAGGGGTTGTTGCTCCTTTGGATGGTCGGTTGGTTTATGGCGTTTCGGTTGGTGGAGTTCGTGGGGGTTCAGGATGTCGGCGCTACGGTCTGAGAGCGTGGCTTGCTATTTACGTCCTAGTCTTGCGCGTGCTGACGGCTGCTTGGGCAGTGGTCGTCCTCGCGCAGCGGTGGTGACTCCCGCCGTGCTGGGTGCGCCAGCCGGGTAATGTGACCGACCTCCGGCGCACCTACAGTGGTGCAATGGATCCGACGTGCCGCAAAGTACTGGTTGCGGCGGATTAGACCGTGTTATCCTGAACCCCGTTGAACTCCTGTTTTAGCCTCCTAGTTAGGTTGTGGTGTCGGGCGGTTGTCCTGGCCGGGGACGGGTATCCGACGGTTCGCGCGGGGCCGTTGGATTAGCCTGACGGAGGTATTGTAGCGTACTGGCGTGCGTGGTGCAATAGGGGATTGTCAGAATCAGGATTTACCGGATTTTGGGATTTTCAGGATGGGTGGCTTACCAGGTGGGTTGCGGTGGTAAAATTGGGGAGGCGCATGGGGGGCTGCGCTGTGGGCGTGTTAAGTCATGGCATGAGGAGATTATGCGGCGTTTTCGGGGTTGAGGGGAGGCGGCGCCAACGTCGGTGAGATTAGAGTATTGCGCTGTGATACGGTACTGGATTACATACGATAAGCGCGATGAGGAGCGCGATGGCCAGGCGCATGGCGACGGTGATGGCGGGGCGGGCGGCGCTGATGGCGGCGATGACCGGGCGGACGGCGATAGCATCGGACGGGGCCGGCGCGTTCCGGGATGGCTGAGAATCTTACTCGTTGGGTTGATTTTGCTGCTGTTGGCGGGATTGGTCGCGTACCTGCTGGCTAACTGTCAGGAGGAGCGTCAGCCGGTCGGGGCATTTGGCAATCTCCTATTAGCGGAGGTTCAGACAGCTACGCCTACGGCGCCGGCGGCAATCGCTGGCGCGACGGTTACCCCAGTGTCCCCGACTCCGACGACAACCGCTAACACTAGAGCGACGGTTGCGCTGACGACGGTACTACAAACCGTTGGCGCTACGGCTACGCCGGCGCCCCCGGCACTGGCGGCAACCGTTGGCGCGACGGCTACGCCAGTGTCACCGACTCCAACGGCAACCGCTGGCGCTGGCGCGACGGTTGCGCCGACGACAGCGCCACAAACCGTTGGGATACCGGCTACCTTCGTACTTACGCTGTCAGGGACGGCGACAGCCACGGCTGCGTTGCCGCCAACTCCTCTGCCAGGGATGGAAACTCTCACGCCAACGGCGACAGCTACGGCGACGGCTACGCCTACGCTGGGGCCAACTCTGCCGGGGACGGCTACGGCAACGGCCACACCTACGGCTACGTTGAGGCCAACGCTGCCGGGGGCGCCGACGGCTACGCAGACACGCGGGCTTACGCCAACAAGCACGCCTACGCCGAGGCCTACGCTGTCGGGGACAGCTACGGCTACTGCCACACCTACGCCTATGCGTACGTTGAGGCCAACGCTGCCGGGGAGGCCGACAGCTACCGCTACGCCTACGGCCACACCGACGCCGGCGCTTGCGCCGACGGCTGCAGCTACGGCCACTCCAACACCTACGCTCACTCCCACGGCTACTGCAACGCGCACGCCAACGCCGACGCCTACGCTTACGCCGACAGCTACTGCAACGCGCACGTCAACACCTACGCCTACGCGCACGCCGACGGCTACTGCAACACGCACGCCAACACCTACGCCTACGCGCACGCCGACGGCTACTGCAACGCGCACGCCAACACCGACGCTCACGCCGGGGCCCTCGCCGGTGTCCGTTGATTGCGTTACTCGGGACCGGGCTGCGCTGGAGGCGCTATACCACGCTACCGACGGCCCGAAATGGAAAACCAACCGTCATTGGCTGAGTGCAATGCCACTGGGTAGTTGGAGCGGGGTCAGCACCGATGATGGCAATGGTTGCGTCACTAGTCTATTCCGCGTGAACGGGGATCTGGAAGGCGAGCTGCCGGAGGAACTGGGCGACCTTCGCAACTTGACAAAGCTGTGGCTCGGCGTTAATCGCCTGTCAGGCAGGATACCGGAGAGCATAGGGAACCTCCGCAACCTGGAACAGCTGTGGCTCAACAATAACCAGTTACAAGGCAAAATACCGGCGGAGCTGGAGAACCTGGTCAAACTGGAAGAGTTGCACCTCCAGAATAATCAGTTGAGCGGCGAGATACCGGTGGAGCTGCGGAACCTGGTCAAACTGGAAAAGTTGGAACTCCAGAATAATCGTTTGATTGGCCGGATACCGGCGGAACTGGGGAACCTCGTGAACTTGGAAGAGTTGTATCTCCAAGGCAGCGGGGGCAATAACCGATTTGAGGATTGCGTGCCGGCCGCATTGCGCAACGTCCCAAGGAACGACATACCCGACATAGGGCTGCCGTACTGCTAGCATGGCGGCGTCGGGGTTCCTGGGGAGCGGTTGACGGCGGCGCGGAGTTTGTCGGCTACATTGGGGCAGTATGTTCGGGATAGCCGCCTGGCGGAGGGGTTGGCTCCGGCGGGGATTACGCCATGGGCCAGCGGGACAGTCGGCGCTGCCGGGAGTACATAACATGGCAGGAGCTCATTTCCATTTGGCCGGCGGAGGCTCTGGCTTGCTGGTAGGCATCCATAAAGTTGGAGGAGAGGATGCCGGCGGGCAGCGCGAAGAGTCCGATGCCGAGCAGGGCGATGAAGCCGGCGACGACACGCCCGGCCAGGGTTCCGGGGACTACTTCCAGCGAGGGTAGGGTGGTGAGGATGACTACGGAGGCCCACAGGGATTCGCCAATGCTGCCGAATTGTTCGTGATTGCCGCCGGGCAGGTGGGTTTCGGCGGAGTGCATGAGGTATCCGGCGGCCAGCCAGAATACGCTGAGGGCGACCAGGACGCTGACGAGCTGGGAGGCGGAGCGCAGCATAACTACGCCCATGAGTCGCATGGCGGGGAAGCGGCGTCCGGTCATAATGAGCCGGGAGACCAGGCGGAAAATGGGGAGGACTTCGACCTCGCCGAAGATTATCATCACGACCAGGGTAGGCCAGATGGCGATGAAGTCGATGACGGCGGCGACGTTGGTGGTGGCGTAGCGCAGGCGCGCTTTGAATCCGCCCTGAGCGTAGTTCCGATGCCAGACGATGCACCAGAGTCGGATGACATATTCGGCGGCGAAGACGCTGATGAAGAAGAACTCCAGTTGAGTGTTGCCGATGGCGAGGTTGACGGCGCTGAACAGGACCAAGGCGAATATGGTGAAGTCCACCACCCGAGCGGCGCCGTCGCTGTCGGCTTCCAGGACGTGAAAGACGGCGTGTTGGAGGCGAATATAGGCGTTCCGATTGTGCAGTCGGCAGCGCGGGGGCAGTGGGTTGAGCTTTTTTGACGGCGCTCGCATGGTTCGCTGCATTCCCGCCCTGGGAGGAATGCGGAGGCTTACATTGCGGTGCGGCCGCCGTCGATTACAAGTTCGCTTCCGGTCATAAAGGAGGCTTCGTCGGAGGCCAGGAAGAGGACGCCGTAGGCGATGTCATCGGCTTGGCCGAGGCGTCCCAGAGGGGTGCGGTTCAGGCGGTCTTCGCGTCCGCCGGCGGCGAGGAGGTTGGCGGTCATGTCGGTTTCTATGGTGCCGGGATGGACGGAGTTGCAGCGGATGCCGTCGCTGGCGTGCTGGATGGCGGTGGATTTGGTGAACAGGCGAACGGCGCCCTTGGAAGCGGTGTACGCCGAAGAGATGTGGTTGCCTACCAGGCCGGCGACGCTGGAGATGTTGACGATGGACCCGCCGCCGTTACGCCTCAGTTCGGGGATGACGGCCTTTGTACCCAAGAAGACGCCTTTGGCGTTGATGGACATGGTGATGTCCCAGTTTTCGTTGGTGGTGTTCTCTACCGTTTCAGGCATATAGACGCCGGCGTTGTTGACGAGGATGTCCAGCTTGCCGAAGCGGGCTACGGCGGCGGCGATGGCGTCGTTCCAGGCTTGTTCGTCGGTAACGTCGAGGTGAAGGTAGAGGCACTGGCCGCCCAGTTCGTTGATTTCGGCTTCGACCTGGCGGCCGAGGTCGTCGCGGAGGTCGGCGATGACGACTTTGCAGCCCTCCTTAGCGAACAGCCGGGCTTCGGCAGCGCCCATGCCGCGGGCACCGCCGCTGATGAAAGCGACTTTATTTTCCAAGCGCATTTTGGATCACCTCATTTTGCATTGACGTTGGGGTTATCGTTGCTGCTGCAAACGCCGCAGCTCTTCGCGTAGCCGGTCATTTTCGGCTTCTGCGGCGCGGCGTGCGGTTTCGGTTTCTTGGTGGTTGCGCAGCCATTCCGCTGTGGCCGGGTCGTAGAGCCGGAGTTCCAGGGAGGGGGTTACGCAGAGTTCCAGCTTTAGGGCGGCGCTGTAGCCCCGGAGGATGCCAGCGGCGTCGGTTGTCACAGGCTGCTCCTGGTAGTCGGTTCCGCGCAGGGTTTCCATGATCAGGGGAGGGGTAAAGTAATGACCGGTAGGGTCGAAGCGGACATACTCGGTAACGCCGATGTCGGCGTAGATGCGGCGTTTTTCGGTGGCGTCGCGACGCCAGGTAGAGGAGGAGGCGATTTCCATAATGAAGTCGGGGGCTTTGCCTTCGCGCCAAAGGATCCAGGAATCGCGGGGGTGGGTTCCGTTGGCGCCAAAGACGACAAAGACATCGGGAGCGACGCTGATGTCGTTGCGGTTGATGCGGTAGTAGAGGAGCATATCGCCGCCGACATAGACGTCGTGACGGTGGTGGTAGCGGACGCGGAGAGTGGAGACGGTTTCGGTGAGGGGTGTGTATTGCCACTCGGTTTCGGCCATGGGGGCACCGTCGGAGGAAGGGTAGAGGATAGAGGGGTCGTCCACCGCGTCGTGGGTCGGGTCGTGGTGTGGCGGTATGGGTGGCTTTGCGGTTTTGCTGACCATAGTAGCTACTCCGTATGCCGTGATGCCGTTGGGGTTATCGTTGCTGCTGCAAACGCCGCAGCTCTTCGCGCAGCCGGGCGTTTTCGGCTTCTGCGACACGGCGTGCGTCATCGGAAGCGCGGCGTGCGGCTTCTGCGGCGCGGCGTGCGGTTTCGGTTTCCTGGTGGTTGCGCAGCCATTCCGCTGTGGCCGGGTCGTAGAGCCGGAGTTCCAAGGAAGGAGTTACGCAGAGTTCCAGCTGTAGGGCGGCGCTGTAGCCCCGGAGGATGCCGGCGGCGTCGGTTGTCACGGGCTGCTCCTGGTAGTCGGTTCCGCACAGGGTTTCCATGATCAGGGGAGGGGTAAAGTAATGACCGGTAGGGTCGAAGCGGACATACTCGGTAACGCCAATGTCGGCGTAGATGCGGCGTTTTTCGGTGGCGTCGCGACGCCAGGTAGAGGAGGAGGCGATTTCCATAATGAAGTCGGGGGCTTTGCCTTCGCGCCAAAGGATCCAGGAATCGCGGGGGTGGGTTCCGTTGGCGCCAAAGACGACAAAGACATCGGGAGCGACGCTGATGTCGTTGCGGTTGATGCGGTAGTAGAGGAGCATATCGCCGCCGACATAGACGTCGTGACGGTGGTGGTAGCGGACGCGGAGAGTGGAGACGGTTTCGGTGAGGGGTGTGTATTGCCACTCGGTTTCGGCCATGGGGGCACCGTCGGAGGAAGGGTAGAGGATAGAGGGGTCGTCCACCGCGTCGTGGGTCGGGTCGTGGTGTGGCGGTATGGGTGGCTTTGCGGTTTTGCTGACCATAGATATACCTCTATTTTGTGGCAACGCGCGTATTTGGGAACGATGGGCGCTAGAGTGTTGTTCCGACAACGCGCTGGACCATCAAAATGTACCAATCGGGGGGTGCGATTGCAACAGCATTAGGCATTACCGGACTGGCCGGCTATACTGATGTTCACTCGTTGCTCGGCTACGGCAATTGCTGCAGCCGTCAAAAAGAGGGGCAGCAACATCAACACACAAATGGGGCCGGCATCGCAGATGGAGGTGAACAAAGCGCGGTTTATGGCCGTGTTGGCGCTCACCGTGCTTGCGACCATAAGCGCGATACTGATTGTTCCGCCGCTCTTGGTGGAAATCGCCACCGACCTGGAAGTATCGGTGGCCGTCGCCGGGCAGTTGGCTACCGCGACATTTGCGGCCTGGGCGGTTACGGGAGTATCGGCCGGCCCTCTGTCCGACTCATTCGGCCGCCGCCCGGTGGCTTTGGTGTGCCTGGCGGTTCTGTCCATATCCATGCTGGCGTGCGCAGTTGCGCCGAACCTGGAGACGCTGTTGGCGCTGCGGGCGCTGACAGGACTGGGCGGTGGAGTGATACCGCCTAACATCATAGGGTCGGTGGCGGATGTTATTTCCCCGGCGCGGAGGGCGCAGGCGGTGGGCGCTCTGCTGGCGATTCAAGGGATGGCTTCGGCCATCTGTGTGCCGCTAGTTGCGGTTCTGGCCGACGTTGGCGGCTGGAGATTGCCGTTCATCGTGTACGGGGGGCTGCTGGTGACCGGGTTGGCGGCCAACTGGCTATGGCTTCCGAGAGACAGGGGAGGGCGGGTTCGGAATTTTGCATACTTTTCCAGGTACAAGGCACTGGCGTCTCTACGGTTTTTCCGGGTGGGAGTGGTGGTGAATCTGACGCAGCGCATCGCTTACTGGGGGAGTATCAGCTTCTTCGCCGCTTACCTGATACGTACCTTTGATTTGAGCGTGGGCTTTGTGGCGCTGCCGTTGGCGGTGACGGCAGTGGGACAGATGGCGGGCAACTACGGCGCGTCGTTCGCCGCGAACCGGAGGCATCGCGCGGCCTTTATTGCCGCCGCCACCGTGGTGGGGGGAGCGTTCGGGCTGGCGGTATTTTCCGTAGATATGGGACTGTGGGCAACGGTGGCAGCAGCGACGGTCAGCACGGGTCTGCTGAGTGTGACGTTTCCGATTCTCATCGCTGCCAGCACCGAGTACTCCGGGGAGTCCAAGGCTACGGGCGTGGGTCTGATGGGTTTCAGCAACCAGGCCGGTGGTATGCTGGGCGCGGCAATCGCGGGGGCGTTGCTGGCGGAGGTCGGTTATGCGGGAATCGGATATATGTGCCTGGCTGTAACCGTCGTCAGCGCTTTGTTGACGGGCTTTTTCGGCCGCCAGTTCGGAGAATCAGCGGGACAGAGCAAAGGGTAGGCGGGGGCAGCGGGGCGGGATGCGTCCACCAGATAGATTTACACCCATCCGGGCAATTTCAGATGCGTAACTACTACAAGCCTCTCCAGGCGTTGTGCTTTTTCGCGTTGACCGTGTTCATCGCCTGCGCGCCCGGCGAGCCGGCCGCCGATTTTGCGCTGACCACTTTTGACGGCGACGAGTTTCGCCTCTCGGAGCAGCGGGGCAGCGTGGTGGTGGTCAACTTTTGGTATCCTTCCTGCCCACCATGCCGCGACGAAATGCCGGCCTTCCAAGAGGTTTGGGAGCGGTATCAGGGGCGCAGCGTACGGTTTGTCGGGCTGTTTGTGCCGCAGGGCTTTGACACCGAGGAGTCGGCGCGGGAGTTCGTTGAGGAGTTGGGGCTGACCTTCACTTTTGCGACCGACACGCGCGCGCTGGTGGCGAAAGAGTACGCCGTAGAGTATTTTCCCACCACGTACTTCATTGACCAGGGCGGCCGGGTGCGCAGCATGGAAATCAGTCGGATGGACGCGGAACGGCTGACTGACATATTGGATGACCTGTTGGGGTGAGTTTAAGCAATGGACGCGGCGGACATTATACTGCTGGCCATCCGCTGGGCCCACGCGCTGGCGGCGGTGGTCTGGATTGGCGGCAGCCTTTTTATGCTGCTGGCGGCCCGCCCAGCGTTGCGTTCGCTGCGCAGCAAGACCGGCGACGACAGTGTCGGCGGGTTGATGAGGCGGGCATTGAACGCAGAGTTCAGGCCCATCGTGCTCACTGCCATCGGAGCGTTGATAGTGAGCGGAGGAGTACTGACGGTGGCGCGGCTGACGTCGGATGCGGCGGGGGTGGCCTACACCGTTGTGCTGGTGGCGAAAATCGCGCTGTCGGTGTACGCTTTCGTCATCGCCTGGCTACTGCCGCGCCGACGGGGCAATAAGTCCGACGGCGTTGCCGGCGTCCTCAGCGGGCCGACGGCGCTGACCATCGCCGGCGTCATAGTAATCGGCCTGGCCGATGTGCTGACGTGGCTTTTTGAGCGAGGGTTAGTTGGCCCATGAACACCGAATTGCTGGACATCATCGCCTGCCCTATCTGCAAGGGGCCGTTGGATTTGGAGGCGGAGGGCGCGAATGACGCCGGAGAGATACTCGTCGGCACGCTGACCTGCGCTCTCTGCGGTGAGCGTTACCCTATCGCCGGCGGCATCCCCAACCTGTTGCCGCCGGCGCTGCGGGATGCGGAAACGGCGGTGGGACGCTAATGTGGAGGCTTGTTATGACGCCATACCGAGGTAAATACCGGAATCTCTATACGCACCTGTGCGGATTGGCAGATCAGGAATGGAGGACGTCGTTCTCTGAGGTCGAGGCCATCGTCGGCTGCGCGCTGCCGCCATCGGCCCGTCGTTACAGCGCTTGGTGGTCGAACAATGGCCACAACCATGCCAATTCTTGGGGGAGCGCCGGGTGGAAGACGGCGGATGTGAATATGAGCGCGGGGACGTTGGTGTTCCGACGGGAGCGGTCGCTCTCTGCTAGCCGGCGCACCCTGGAGGGGATACTGCCGGCCCGTTCCTTCGGGCCATGGCCGGATGCCTTGAGCCTGCGACGCGAGGACTTTTACCGGGAAGGGAACTGACCGCCGATGTTTGTTGACACCAACATACTGGTAAATGCTCGCGTTGTCGAAGCTCCGCACCACGACATAGCCAGAGACATATTGGAAGGCGCGCTCCGGGGCCTCGAGCCGTTGAGAATCAGTCGCCAAGTTATCCGGGAGTATCTGGCGGTAGTTACTCGCCCGCAAACTTGGTCGAGTCCGCTATCTCTTGATGAGGCTATCGGTGACGTGAATCGTATGCTCAGCGATTTTGAGATGCTTGAGGACGGGCCGGGCGTAACCGGGCGGCTGTGCAGGCTGTTGCGAGAAGTCCCGGTTGGGGGACGTCAAATTCACGATGCGAACATCGTTGCAACCATGCTGACTTATGGGGAACGCAGGCTGCTAACGTTCAACGCCGGCGACTTTCGCCGCTACGGGAATCGGATTGAATTGCTTGCGGGATGAAGGTCAGACTTGGCATAGGAGCATAGGGGCGAACGGTTATCCGCCCCTGTGCTTTACGGCGTCGGCTGTTGCGAATCAGCCGCTCGTTAGAATCGCCGCTACCTCCGTGGCCAGGCCCTCGGCGCGGTCGCGCAGGGCGGGACGGTCGAGGTTTTCGATAGGATGTTGGGTGAAGATTGTCGGGTAGCCTTCCGCACCCCACATCCTGGCCATAGCGTTGGCGGTGGGGATGAAACGGTCGGTGCAAATAGTGGCGGAAGGGAGGCCGGCTTTTTCGACGTGGATTCCGTCGTGCACACTGCACGCGCTACAGCTCCCTCAATCGCCGATGGCGACCACCACTGAGTCCACGTTGGCCACCAGTTCCTGTAATTCCTGGGGGTCGGCGGGCCGCGAAGCGCTGGGTTTGCGGAGCCATCTGACTTCGCGGATTTCGTAGCGGTTGCGCAGGACTTCGGCCAGCTCTTCCAGCAGCACGTCGGCGTTGCGCTTGCTGTCGTCAATGAGTCCGACGCGGGTTCCGGCGAGCGAGGGCAGGCGAGGGGCGCCGTCAAAGGGGGCGATGACGGGTTCGGTGACCGGGTTGACCAGAGTGTATTGCTGGGTTGCCATGTGAGCGTTCCTCCTTTATGTTGCTGATGCCAAACGTTCGGCGTCGGCGATATAGTCGGCGGTTTGTCGGATGCGTCGCTCCGTATCTGTAAGGGGTTCGCAAAAGCCGAGGTAGAAGCAGTCGCCATGGAGCGCGCCCTGTCGGGAGTAGTAGCGTCCTACCAGACTGCGGGCTCTTGGGTCGCTTTCCGCCAAAGTCCGCAATCCTTGGGAAGTGTCCGGCGTCCGCTCCGGCTCGTACCCGGTGCGGGCCAAGATGAGCGCGTCGGTAGCGCGCTTAGTAGCGCCCCAAGCTTTTTCAGCGGCGTTGCGGATTTTGCCCAGTTCCAGCATTTCCAGAGCGTCGTCGTAGAGAACGTGGGCGTCGGCAAAGATGGCATTGGCCGAGTTGCCGGAGGTTGTCGTGGACATGGCTGCCGCTCCACTGTATTTACGGTTGGCGGATGGCTTTGGTAACGGCGGTGGAACCCACCTTTGGCCCCCAGCTGGGTATCACTGAGGCCATGTTGGACTCTTCACCGCCGGCGAATACTACCAGAATATCCTCCGGCTCGGGAATCAGGGGAATCATTTCGGATTCGTCGCTCGGCTCCACGTCGCCGCGCAGCACCAGGGCGCGTTTCAGGTCGGCGACGGAGCGCCGGATGTTGGCGTGGAGGTATTCGCGCACTCGGTCTTTTGTCCAGTCCTTCCACAGGTTGCTGTTGCCGGCGAAGGTTGCCACAATCTGGCCCTGGCGGATGCCCACGGAAAGGTCGCCCACCGAGCCGGAGGTGGACATTGACGTGCCTAGGGACGAGGCTACGTCGGCCATAGCGTAGAGTATCGCCTCGGGGCGTCCCACGGCGCGAATCTGGCGGGGGCTTTCGCCGGCGAACACCGTTACCGCGCTGTCTGATGGGGCAAGGCCCCGTTCCACGTGCAGGGGCGTCCAGTGGGTTTCGCCTTCAGCCTCGGCGATGCAGTAGGTGTATTTGCCAGGATGTCCGATGACGCTGCGGTCGAACAGGCCGGGAATGGCGGCGCAGGCGTTCATCAGAACGAGGCGGATGGCGCGCCCGATGGTGCCGTTGGCCCGGTTGCCCGGGCCGAAGAGGTTGTTGCGGCTGTTCAGTCCGATTTGCTCGCGGATTGGCCCGTTGACGATGCAGAGCACCGCGGCGCCGCCCATGCTGGAGGACGGGCCGACCAGGTTGAACACCGGGTCCAGCATGGCCTCGGTGGCGGCCAGCACGACGGGGAAGTACTCCGGCAGACAGCCGGACATCACGGCGTTGGCGGCGGCCTTTTCTACGGTGATGACGCGGCGTCGTTCGGGCAGCTCGCCGATAATGTCGTCAGGGGCGTGGCCGGCGTAACCGATGAACTCGGCCACCCGCGCAGTGGTGGGTGGAACGACGGGCAGGCCGTCGCTCCACCCCAGTTGATAGCCTTTTTCGATGGCGGAGAGGGCGTCATCCCAGGAAGCGGTGGTGGTGTCGGAGAAGGATGTGGTCAATTTGGTTGCCTCTGAGTGGTGTTTAATCCGGCGGTAATTTACAGTGGAAGATCAATATAGTATTCGGTCTGCGCCGCGGGTGTTCGCGCGCGAAATTCGGCGCTGCCGTAAGCGTGCAAGTAAAGCAACGGATGGTAGGAGCGACCCGTGAGTCGCTCCCAGTCAGTTTGGTATGGAGCGCGGGGCTACACGCGGGCATACTTGGAGAAGCTGCGCAGCTCCCTGGGCGGGTCCATGTGGCTGCCCCGGATGGTGTAGGATACCTCGGCGACGTACACTGCGCCGGCGCTGTCCACAGCGATGCCGTGGGGCGCGATGAACTGGCCCGGCCCCTCACCTTCTTCCGGCGCGCCGAACGTACAGACGCGGTTGCCGTCCCGGTCGTAGATGGTAACCCGGTGTCCCAAGCCCGGCGCGTCATCTACTCCGCCCATGCCGTTGAGCTCGCCGACGTAGATGTGGCCCTGCCAGTAGACCATGGAGTCGGGACGGTGGATGTTGCTCCACATGGTCAGGAAATTGCCGTCGGTGTCGAAGAGCTGGATGCGGTGGCACTCCCGGTCGACGACATAGACCCGCTCGTCCTCGTCAAAGGCGATGTTGTGGGGACGGATGAACTGGCCGGCGTCGATGCCGGGTTCGCCCCAGGAGAATTTGTAGGTACCCTCAGGGCTGTACACGTGGATGCGGGAGTTGCCGTAGCCGTCGGAGATGTAGATGTCGCCGTTGCTGGGTCGGATGGCCGCTGAGGTGGGCCGGTTGAAGGGCTGCCCGCTCCAGCGTGGGGAGGGATGGTTCTTTTCGCCGATTTCCATCAGCTTTTCGCCGGTTACGCTGAACTTCTGGATGGTGTGGATGCCGTCGTCGGCGGCCAGCAGGGTGTCGTCGGCGGCGCTGTAGTAAAGGCCGTGGGTGCGGTTTTCGCTGAAATGTCCCTGGCCGAAAGACCGCTCGAAGTTGCCGTCCTTGTCAAAGACCATGATGGGATGCTCGCCGCGCGTGAGAATAAACACGCGATCGTCGCCGTCCACAGCCACGCCGGGGCATTCCAGCAGACGCATACCATCCGGCAGCTTCAGCCAATCCGCGACGAATGTGTACTTAAAATCCCCCTGGCCGTAAATTTCGGGCATGATGCTTCTCCCTTGTCAGAGTGTGGTGTAAGTTTCAAGCGGTTTGACGCGCCGGCTTATCTTACTTGCCGGCGCGCTACTGGGCAATACACCCGCCGTCGATGACGAGTTCGGCGCCGGTGACGAAGGACGCTTCGTTGGAGGCCAGGTAAAGCACACCGTAAGCCACTTCGATGGGATGGGCGCGCCGGCCCAGAGGCACCAGCGCCAGCCGCTGCGCCGCCACTTCGGAGTCGGCGTAGGTTGCTGCGGTCATGGGCGTCATAATTGGGCCGGGATGCACCGAGTTGCAGCGGATGCCCTCGCGCGCGTACTGGATGGCAGTTGCCTTGGTGAACAGGCGCACCGCCCCCTTGGAAGCATTGTAAGGATGGGAGCGCGACCAAGCGCCGGAAAGCCCGGCAATGGACGATATGTTAACGATGGAGCCGCCGCCGGCGCGCCGCATGGCGGGTATTGCCGCTTTAGTGCCCAGGAACACGCCTTTAGAGTTGATGTCCATAACCCGATCCCAGTCAGAGACCGAGGTGTCCTCCAGTGAGATGTTGTGCGCGCCGCCGCCGGCGGAGATGCTGATGCCGGCGTTGTTCACCAGCGCGTCCAGCCGCCCGTACCGCTCCTCGGCCAGGGAGACGACGGCCTCCCAATCGGCTTCGCGGGTTACGTCCAGGCGGGTATAGGCGACGTCCAAGCCGGCGGCGCGGCAGTCGGCCTCAACCTGTTGGCCCAGGTCGTCCAGGATGTCGCCGAAGACGACCTTCGCGCCCTCTATGGCGAAGAGGTTCACCTCCTCGGCGCCCATGCCGCGCGCGCCGCCGCTGATGATGGCTACTTTGCCGTCCATTCGTCCCATGGTGTGCCTCCGATGGCAAGCCGGCGGTTCATTCAGCCGGCAGGTTTTCGTCGATGATGGATTGCAGTTGCGGTAGGAGAGGCGGCAGGCGTTCCTGGATAATCAGCCATAGTAAATCGAGGTCAATCGTATCGTAGTCGTGAATCAGGACGTTGCGCAGGTCGGTAGTTTGCCGCCATGGCACCTCGGGGTAGCGTTCTCGGAATTCGTCGGGGACACGCCGGGCGGCCTCGCCCAGAACCTCCATCAGCCTGGTCAGCGCCAGTTCAAGCATTCGGTCCAGGTCTAAATCCGCTCGGCTGCGGCCCGCCGCCAGTTGCAGGGCTTCTTTGCCGTGGTCGCGCATTTGCTGGACGGCGACCATGGGGTCACGGCGCGACATAGATGTCTTCGGCCTCGTCCAGCACTTCCTGGCGGAAGTACGGGCTGATTGACGCTGCGGTGTGCATATCCACTTCCCGGCCCAGGAGGGTGATTAATTCCCGGCGCATATCGAAGAACTCGAAGCCGGCGGCGTGCCCGGGATCAAATTGGACCAGCACGTCAACGTCGCTCGCCGGAGTGAAGTCGTCGCGGATGACCGAGCCGAACAACGCCAGACGCCGGACGTGATAACGCCGGCAGACCTCGGCGATACTGTCGCGGGGTATGTTGATGCGGGCCGGCATTTTGCTCACGCCGCGTTGTCATCGTCCATGAACATTCCTACCACGTTGCCTTCGGTGTCTCGGAAGTTGACGAACCAGCCGACTCCCGGCACGGCTGTGCGCGGCGTGACGATTTCGCAGCCGGCGGCGGCTACTTTGGCGGTGTAGGCGTCCAGGTCGTCCACGCCGATGACGATGAGGGTTCCGCCGTCATTCAGCGCAGACTCCCGGGCAATCAGCGCGCCGCCGATGCCATAGGGTTCGTCGTCTCCGCCGGTATTTTGCAGGTAGTATTCCTCCGGGCCGTCCCATTTGCGGGACTGCCAGCCGAAGACGTCGGCGTAGAAGCGGTTGGCCCGGTCGGCGTTGTCGAAGGGCATTTCAAAGTGAACTATTTTGGGCATGGTAACTCCGATTGGTGGATGGGAGATTCGGTTTTGGATTACGCGATGGCAGAGGAGCCTTCGCCTTTGAGGTAATCGGCGGCGCGCAATGCCAACGCCTGTATTGTAGTAGTGGGGTTGATGCAGGCGCCGGTGGTGAAGATGCTGCCGTCGATGATGAACAGGTTAGGCACTTCGTGGGCCCGGCCCCAGCGGTCAACCACCGAGCGGTCGGGGTCGTTGCCCATGCGCGCGGTGCCGAGCAGATGCCAGCCGGCGTTGCGCCGGAGTCGGGAGGAGAGGATTCGCTTCGCGCCGGCGGCTTCGAGGGCCTCCGTGGCGCGGGCGACGCCGTGGTCCAGCATGGCCCAGGTGTTTTCGCTGACGGTGTAGTCAATCTTGGGCGCCGGGATGCCGTCGCTGTCGGTCAGCGTCGGATCCAGGGTTACGCGGTTGTGCTCTTCGGGCAGGTCTTCGGTCATAATAACGATGCCCATTTGCCGGCGGAACCGCTCGCTAAAGTCCCGGTGGTGTCCCTCGCCCCATTCGACCTGCTGACCTACCAGGCCGCCGAGGGCGATTTGCAGCGGCGCGCCGCCCACGTTGGACACCTGCATATCGTAGCCGCGGACGAAGCCCCGGCGCAGGTCGGTCTCGTAGAACTCCTGGCTGAGCATTGCGGAACCGCGCGGCCCGTCATCAGGCCCCAGGTCTTCGTCGAACAGGCCCAGCACGTAGCCACAGGGGTGGTGCATCAAATTCCTGCCCACCTGGCCGCTGCCGTTGGCCAAGCCGTCGGGGAATCGGGCGGACTTGGAGTTGAGCAGAAGCCGTGATGTGCCGACGCCGTTGCCGGCTAGAACTACGACTTTGGCATACTGCGCTTGCAGGTCGCCGTTGTGGTCGTAGTAGGCGGCGCCGGTGGCGCGGCCCGTTTCGTCCACCAGAATCTCACGGACGCGGGCGTGGGTGATGAGCCGCGCGCCCTGTTGCAGCGCGCGCGGCCAGAAGATGATGTCGCTGCTGGAGGCTGAGCGCAGGTATTCGCCCACGTCGGCCTGCCGCCCGTCGTAGGCGGTGGAGGCGATGGCGTTGTCCGATGACCACCAGTGCCAGCCCAGCTTGTTGAAAGCCCGGCCCAGCAGTTCGCCGCCGCGTCCGATGGGCAGAGGCGGCGTGGGACGGGTCGGTTTGGGAGGATAGGCCGGGTCGCCCTGCAAGCCGCTGACGCCGTGCATCCGGTCGTTCAGGTTGTAGTAGGGTTCCAGCTCAAAGTAATCCATGGGCCAGTCGTCGGCTATGCCGTCCAGCGACTTCAGGCGAAAGTCGGAGGGATGAAATCGGGGGAAGTGAGAACCCCAGTGGATGGTGCTGCCGCCGACGGCGTTGTACATATAGGGCGCGATGGGGGTATCGTCCTCGTTGACCGGGTAATCTTCCGGCAGGCCGCGGAAGTTAGGGTTGGGGTGGAAGTCGGTCTGCCAGTGGAGTTGCGCCTGGGGTTCGCTGACGGGAAAGGCGTTGAGAGGCACCCAGCCGCCCTGTTCCAGGCATACCACCTTGACGCCGGCTTGGGAAAGGCTCCAAGTGAAAGCGCCACCGGAAGCCCCGGCTCCGATAACCAGAACGTCGGCAATGTCGTGTTTGCTACCCATGGTTTTCTCCTTAACTGTTTTCCTGCTGGCCATTATGACTTCGCCGGAGTTCCAACTCCGCTTCCAGTTGGCGGATGCGCTCTTGCGCTTCATCCAGCGCTGAATGCATATCCGTGGCATCCTTCAGGAATTCGTCGGTATTGGGGTCGTAGAAACGTAGCCGGCTGTTGTCCCAGCAGATATACAGGCCTAAGGCCTGACTGTAGCCTGACAGCATCCCGAACATTTTGCCGGGGCGGTCGTCGGCCAGCGCGATGGGTTCGTAGCGCCCGTTGACCAGCGTATCCCCGGCCAGGGGAGCATCGTGGAAATCGCCGCCGGTGTGGTCAAATCGCCAGTACTCGCCTACGCCAAAGCGGGCGTAGCCGTCCCGCTTAACCGTGTAATCCCTTCGCCCAGTGCTGCGCGATGCTATTTCCAGCACGAAGTCCGGCGGCTTGCCTACGTCGTCAATGAGATAACAGTCATCGGTGAGAATGGCGTCGGGCGATACGCCGAAAGCGACCACACAGTCGGGAACCAGCCGGGCGCTGGGATGGTCGCCGACGTTGAAGCACAGATACCCCTCGCTGCCGACAAAGACGTCAGTGCGGCCGGCAAAGTGCGGCATCAACGCGCTGTCCACGATGGAGTTGTAACGGCGATGCTTGTAATCGTGGATACGGGGCGGTTCCGGCAGTTTGGCCCGCTCCACGTATATGCTCGTGGATGATTGCGACGGGGCGATAGGTTTGGCGGTCATGGTATGGCTCCGGGCCGGATGGCTGCCGGCAGTATAACATTGCAGGAGGAGGGTTGCGCCCAGGCTTTTTATCCTCCCGGCTCCGCTCGCTTACGGGCCGGCCCATTCGTCAAAGGATACGCCGCCAGTGTATTGGTTGGGAATCAGCGCCCAGAGAGTATCCAACAGCGGGATTAGCTCCGAGAGGTTGAACTCGGCCTGGTTGTGATCCATGTGCGCTTCGTAAAAATTGCCGTGGAGGCTCTCGGCGGCGTTCATGCCGCGATGGATTTCCTCCGACTGTTCCGGCAGCTCGTTGGCCACGGCTTGGATCGCCTCGCGGATGGCTACGTGGTCGTAGCGCTCCCAGCCGCGCAAGGTGGCTACCGCTTTGGCAAGCTGAGCCACGGCGCCCCAACCCTTCTCGCCGGCCTGGCATAAGTCGCCCTGGTCCAGGTACTCCGGCCACTTGCTTCGGTACTCCCGGGCCTGCGTCAGGTGTTTGTGAATGCGAGCGTCCTGGCGATGCGGAGCCTCGCGGCGCGTTCGCGGCGGCATATTCGCCTCATTTGCGGTGGGGTTTGCATTGTAACCTCTAAGTTGCCAGGGGGAACGCGCCAGGTCAAGCTGGGGTAGCTCCGTATTTTACGGGCAGGCAGCCTCGTTGATGGTAGTTGAACAGATAGGCGCCGAAACGGGCCTCAATACTCAATCAGACATCCGGTTTGGGTATTTGGTTCGGTTTTCGTCCTATACGCCGGATCAACCAAACGGCATGTATTCGTCATCTTTCCTCCTTGCCGGCGGTTGCGTCGCATTGTGACGCCGGCGGCGGCAGTTGGGTAACGTCGCCCAGACTTGTTTGGTGTAGAATTGCGTGGCAGACTGAACTGCCGGTGGCGGAACAGGCGGGCGGCGGTATGCCAACAGAGCCATTCACCTGCCCAATACCCGACCCAATCGGAGACGAACGATGTCGCAATTGATGACCGGCAAGCAGGCCCTCCTGGAAATGCTCAAAGCCGAGGGCGTGCAGTATATTTTCGGCAACCCCGGCACCAGCGAAGGTCCCATCATCGACCTGCTGGGCGACTACCCTGAGTTTCGCTATATCCTCACGCTCCAGGAAAGCGTGGCCGTGGGCATGGGCGAATCTTACGCGCGAGCTACCGGCATGGCCTCTTTCGTCAGCCTCCACGTGGACAGCGGCCTGGCCAACGGCATCGCCCTGATGCTGGATGCCCTCAACACCGGCACCCCGATGGTGGTTACCTCCGCTAACTACGATGTCCGCAAGGTCAATGAGACCATGACCGACCTGGCTCAGCTGGTGCGGCCGGTCACCAAGTGGTCGGTGGAACTGTCTCATCCCGACCAGATACCCAGCGCGATACGCCGAGCCTTCAACGAAGCCAACAGCCACCCCAAAGGCCCGGTGTACGTCGGCCTTACCTCCAATGCGCTGGAGGGTATGGCCGAAATGAATATCGCGCCGTCCCGCCCCGTCTATGACGCGCCCCGGCCCAGCGCCGAGGGTATTGCCCGGGCCGCTGCCCTCCTGCTGGACGCCAGTCGTCCCATCTTGTTGATAGGCGACCGTCTCTCTGATGACGGCGCGGTAGAGCAAGCCGTTGAGCTGGCGGAGCTGATGGGCTTGCCAGTGTATCAGGCGCGGGGCGCGGAAGTGGCATTCCCGACGATGCACGACCAGTTTCTGGGCAGCCTTTCCCTGCGCGTCGCCGAACAGCGCGCCGTGCTGCAAGGGACTGACCTGGTGCTGGCTGTAGGCAGCGATCCCTTTGAAGAGTTGTTTTACTGGGGCGACGTGATACTGCCGGCTGGGGCCAGGCTGGCGCACATCGACTCTGACCGCAGCCGCATCGGGCGTTCCGAGCCTACCGACGTGGGCATCGTAGGCCACTGCGGGCTGGCGCTGGCGGACCTGACCGCTGCCCTGCGGGAGCGATTGTCGCCGGGGGACTTGACGGAAATCGCCCGGCGCAAGGAGGGCATCGCCGCCGAAAAGCGGGACAGCCGCGCGGCCTTCGCGGAGTCCGTTGCTGAAAAGTGGGACCACAAGCCAATGTCGCCGGCCCGCATGATGTCCGAGCTGGCCGCCGCGCTGCCCGACAATGCCGTGGTCGTTGACGACTCCATCAGCAACCGGGGGACGCTGCGCCACTACTTCCAAGCTGAGCGTCGCGGCGACCTGCGCGGCTACCGGGGGCAGTCCATCGGCGGCGGCATCGGCGCGACCATGGGGACGCAGTGCGCTTATCCCGACCGACCCGTGTTCGGCATCATCGGCGACGGCAGCGCCATGATGACCATTCAGGGCCTGTGGACGGCGGCCAACGACAATATCCCGTGCGTGTTCGTCATCTGCAACAACGGCATGTACCGCGTGCTCAAAGTAAACTTCAACGTGTACCAGCGGGACGTGTTGGAGCTGCCCGAAACCTCCGGGGGCCAGCTGCTCTACTCCGACTTCGGCACACCTTTTGATATGGCGGCCATCGCCAACAGCATGGGCGTCCACGGGGAGCGCATCACCGACCCCGCTGCAATCAAACCGGCAGTAGAGCGCGCCCTAGCCTCCGGCAAGCCCGCTCTCCTGGACATGGTGATTGACGGGGCATTGTGACTAACGCCGGGGGTTTTGGGGGTTGTCAGAATCAGGATTTACGGGATTTTGGGATTTGTAGGATTGGGGGTTATGGGGTGGGTTGCGGCTTTTGTCGGGGCGACGGGTGGTAGTGGGAGTGACGGGGCGGAGGTGTGAATGATGATGGCGGCCAAGGGCGGCAACGATGAAGCGCTGGGGAGTTGGGCGTCGGGAGCGATGGGCGGGGGGCCTGCGATGGTATAATCACGCCGGCTCCGTCAGCCTGACAGTCGGGTGGATGGAGGCGTGGATAGGTGAATGGGCGGGGGATGGATTTATAGACGGATGGAGAGATGATGCGATTTGGGCATTTTTTCTACCCTATGAAGTTTGACGATGGGGGCGACGCTGAAGCGATTCGGGAATGTCTGGAGGAGGCGGAGCTGGTTGAAGCGCTGGGCTTTGACGCCATCTGGTTTGCGGAGCATTACTTTACCGGCGAGTGCGTGTATGGCGATCCGCTGGTGTTCGCCGGCGCGGTGGCAGTGAAGACCAGCCGCGTGCTGCTGGGGTTCGGCATAATTGAGCTGCCGCTGCATAATCCCGTGCGGGTGGCGATGCAGACGGCGCTGCTGGACAACCTGTCGCAAGGGCGGCTGATAGTTGGAACGGCGAAGGGTTCCAACTATAACGCCTTTGAATATCTGGGGTTCGGCAGTGACCCGGCGCTGGGGGCCGCTCAAATGGAAGAGGCGGAGGAGTTGCTGGTAACGGCGTGGACAAGGGACGACGTGGATTTTCGCGGGGAACATTACCGGGCGGCTTTCCCGTCGGCGCGGCCGCGGCCTTATCAGAAGCCGCATCCGCCGCTGGCCCGGGCGTGCATCGACCGGGAGTCCATAGTGGAGATGGCGCGCATTGGACGGCCTATTCTGCTGCGGGGGCGTTCGGTGAACAGTGTTGCCGGAGACATTGCGCTGTACCGGGACACGATGGCCGAATCGGGTTTCGGCGAGGAGGCGATTGAGCGCAACCTGGAGCAAATCTGGGTGTGGCGGGAGATGCACCTGGCTGAGAGCGACGACCAGGCGATGGATGAGTTTCTGCCGGCGAATCTGCGGGCATACTCGATAATGCAAGACTATCGGCAGCGTTGGAATCCCGCGGAGTTTCCGATGTCGCGGCAGGTTCCGCCGATGCAGAGGGACGGGTACGCGCCGAAGCCGGACCCGGACGCTGCTGAGAATCTGGTGGGCAGTCCGCGGCGGGTGACGGAGCAGCTGGAGCTGATGCACGCCGCCGGCATCCGCAACCTGATGTTGACCAATCGGGGGCTGATGTCTCCGGAGGCGACCAGACGCTCGCTCAAGCTGCTGGCGGAACAGGTGATGCCGAAGTTTCGGGAGGATTGAGCGAATTTTGTGCGCACAAAACCCTTGTATGCGGCTAGCGAGAGCTACGGCCCGTCAAATGCGTGCCTGGACGATGGCAAAGTACGCCCCAATGCCGCTTTTAGTACGCCGGTATTGAGCGAGGCGACTCTTGAATAGGGGAACTCTGCGTGCTAGCCTGCGCGGGCGGTTCTGCGCTTATTTAATTGGGCCGATTTAACACGGATGGAGCGAACGTGATATGAGAATTACCGGCGCAAGCACTTGCGTGCTGCAAACTCCGGCTGACAATCCGCTGGTGGTGGGCATTGAGCAGCCCGGAACCAGGGAGTTTGTGATTCTGGAGCTGCATACTGACGAGGGCATTTCCGGGGTTGGGCTGACTTTTTTCGGCGGCCCGCTGGTTCATGCGCTACGGCGGGCGGTGGACGACCTGGCGGCGCTGGCAGTCGGGGAAGATCCGATGAATCCGGAAGCGGTCTGGGGGAATCTGATGGACGCTTGCGCCTCCGCAGGGCCAGAGGGGATTTTGTCGCTGGGGCTGGCGGCCGTGGATATGGCGGTGTGGGACATTAAGGGGAAGGCGTTGGGGCAGACGGTGTGCAGCCTGCTGGGGGGCTACCGCGACCGGGCGCCGACTTACGCCAGCGGGGCGCTGATGCGGCCGATGGGCCTGGAGTACCTAGCCGAGGCCGGGCCGCGCCTGGTGGAGCAGGGCTTTCGTCAGATGAAAACTCAGATGGGGGCGGAACCTACGGCGGCGCTGGAGGTTGCGCGCATCCGCACGTTGCGCGACGCTATCGGGCCTGATGTTGACTTGATGTGCGACATTAATCAGCTTTGGAGCGTGAACCAGGCGATTCAGATTGGCGGGATGGTGGAGGAGTACCATCTGTTCTGGCTGGAGGACGTTACCGTCCGGGACGATTACCAGGGGCTGGCCCGGATTGCGGATGCGCTGACGACGCCAATCTGCGCGGGGGAGTACGTTTATGGCATCCGTCCGTTCCGGCATATGGTGGAGCAGCGCAGCATTGACATCGTGATGATTGACCTGCTGCGGGCCGGTGGGATTACGCCGTTCCGCAAAATTGCGGGGATGGCTGAGGCGTTCAACTTGCCGGTGGTGTCGCATCTGATACCGGAGGTGCAGGCTCACACGATAGCGGCGATACCCAACGGGCTGACGGTGGAGTATATGCCGTGGACGCTGCGGCTGTTTGATGAAACACCCGACATTGTGGAGGGCGAAATTGTTGTTCCCGACCGTCCCGGGCTGGGGCTGTCGTTCAGCCGGGACGCTATCGCCCAGTATCAAATCGCCTGACCCGGCTGACTGCCGGAGGAGTTGAAGCAATGGCAACATATCAACTGCGCATTTACACCATCAACCGGGGGATGATGGACTCCTGGGTGGGTCTGTTTAATGAGCATATCCGCCCGCTGCATGACCGGCTGGGCATTCCGGTAGTGTCCAGCTATGTGAACGCCGACGGCACGGAGTTCATCTGGGTGCGCCGCTTTGACAGCGCGGGGGAGATAGCGGAGAAGGAGGCGGCCTACTTCGCCTCGCCGGAGCGCAGCGCCCTGGGGGACCGGCCGACGAGCCACATCGCCAAGATGGAAGTCCGCGTGATGGATGGGGTGGGGGAAACGGTCGGGGTAGGATAGGGGGTTAGAGGAGCTTGACCATCTCGCGGTGGGGCAGGTCGACTTCCAGGAACGTTTCTCCGACCGCTTCGTAGCCGTGGCGGGCGTAAAAGGCTTTTACGTATTCCTGGGCGTGGAGGGTGACCTGTCGAAAGCCGAGCAGCCGGCCCTGCTCTTCCAGGAATGTGAGCAGCCGACTGCCGATGCCGCTGCGCCGCCATTGCAGCGCCACGGCCATGCGACCGATGTGTGGGCCTTTGCCATCCACGTCGGGGAGCAGCCGGCCGGTGGCGATGACTTCGCCCTGATGCAAGGCTATGGCGTGAACGGTGTCCGGGGCGGAGTCGGCTTCGTCGACCTCAACGGCGGCAGGGATGCCCTGCTCGCCGACGAAGACGCGCATCCGCAGGGAGACGGCGCCTTCCAGTTCGGCGGGGGTTTCAACCGGCTTCACGATGATGTCGGAGAGATGGTGCGGGGGCATTGCTCACTCTCCGGCCTGGGTGTGCCACTGTGTGTTGACTTCGTTCCAGTAGGCTTCGTACTGGCGGCGCATTTCGGCTTCGGTGGCGCCGCTCCAATAGCCTGGCGAAATCAGGGGGAGGGCCTCTGACACCTGAATCAGGGCGACGGCGCGCACCCGGTCGGCCAAGCCTTGCAGGGTGGTCGGGCCGCTGCGCATCCGCTCCCGCACGGCGGCAGCGACCTGGTCGTCTTTATGAATTGTGGCGATGCCCTTGAAGCGGTAGCCGCGGCGGGAGAAGACGTTGACCGCGTTGATTTCAATTGCCGGGTTGGTTTCCAGGTTGCGCATAGTGCCGGGAGAGGCGAGGTCGGTGAACAGGATGTGGTCGTCATCCCAGACCATGACGGTGCCTTTGGGGGAGAGGTTGGGCGTACCGTCGGGGCATACGGTAGCGGCAAAAATCAGCCGCTGTTCGGTTAGAGAGTGCTTCATAGCGTCGGTGAGTATTCCCATGTTGCTGCTGCGCCTCCGGTTGCGGTGGTGTTGGTCAGAATCGGGGTTGTGGGGATTTCAGGATTTTCAGGATTTTGGGTTGCTGCATGGGGCCGGTTTCGGTTTTCGGGGGAACGATGGGAAGGGTTGGGGATGGGGGAGGCCGCGCGGGTGGTGAGGGTTTGGGGATGGCGGGCTGTTGGGGGATTACGGTTTTAGATGATGCCGTCGTTTTTGAGGGCGTCCAGGTGGGTGGAGGTGAGGCCCAGTTCGCCCTGATAGACGGCTGCGTTATCGGCGCCCAAGGCGGGGGCCGGTTGTCGGCGCGGCTGGACTTCTTCGCTGTGGAATATGCCCAGGGGGTATTTGACGGAGCCGATGGCGGGGTCGGCGTGGGGGATATCGCACCAGAAGCCGGACTCGGCGAGCTGGGGGTCGGTGAGGAGGTCGGCGATTTCGTTGACGGGAAGGAAGACGAGGTTGCGACGTTGGCCTTCGTGGAACAGTTCCTGAACGGTGAAGTTTTCGGCGAATTCGAGGAAGAGGGCGGTTATGATGTCGATGTATTGGGCGCGGTCCTGGTTGCCGCCGCGGTAAGCTTCGTTGAGTACTTCGTCGTTGCCGGTGACCTCGTGGATCCATTGGGCGAGGGCGTCCCACTCGCGGGGGGTGATGACGCCGGCGGCAATCCAGCCGTCTTGGCAGGGGTAGGCGCCCAGGGGAATGACCAAGGTGGAGTTGGTGCCGACGCGGGTGACGTTCCGGCCCAGTTTGCGCCAGAGCAGGGCGGGATGGGCGTCGGTGTAGTAGGTGATGAGGGCTTCCTGGGAGGAGATGTCGATGTGCTGGCCGGAGCCATTTCCGAAGTCGCGGTGGTAGAGGGCGGCCAGGATGGCGACGGCTGCGTACTGGGCTGCCGGGTAGTGGCTGTGCTCGTTGCCTTGTCGCACGGGCGGCGCGTCGGGTTCGCCGGTGATCTGCATATAGCCGCTGGCGGCCATCACGACCAGGTCGTCGCCCTGATAGTCGGCCCATTCTCCGGTAGAACCGAAGGGGGTAACGGAGGCGGTAATCAGGCCGGGGTTGTCGGCGCGCAGAGTGTCAAAGCCGATGCCGAGGTCGTCCAAGTAATGGCGGCGGCAGCTGGCGATGATTGCGTCGGCGTCGGCGGCGAGGCGGCGGAAGAGGGCGCGGCCCGGTTCGCGCTCCAGGTCGAGGGTAATGGAGCGCTTGTTGGTGTTATAGAACATGAAATCCAAGCTGCGCTCGGCGTGGGGAGCGTCGTGGGGATAGGGGCCGAGACGGCGGGAGGGGTCGCCGTAGGGCGGCTCGACTTTGACGACGTCGGCGCCGTAGTCGGCGAGGAGTCGCCCACAGAAGGCGGCGCGGCGGTCGGTGAGGTCGAGGATGCGATAGGGTGGGATCAGGTTTTCGCCGGTGTAGTCGTCAAAGCGGGGCATGGCAGAGTATTTTCTCGCTGGGGCAGTGTGTTAACAGCGTGGGCTGCGGACTGCCAATGTATCGCCGGCGGTATGGGATGTCAAAGCGTGGGGCGTGAGGGGCTTTCAAAATGTCTGGGCAAAGCGGTTCAAATGGACTTGAGGGTCGCTTTATGACCGTTGCAAGCAGATAGGAGTTCCGCTTGCAAAACGCTCTCTTTCGTTGCTTGCGTCTCAATGGGACACGGGGCGTGAAGTTACTCTCTTAGCGACGAACCACGTCTCCTGATTCAGGTCGTTTCCGGCAAAGACGAAGACGACCCTGGATTGAAAATCACGCTTGAAAAGCCAGTGGGAGTATCGCTGTGGGACTTGGTTCAATGCGCCTGGTTGGGGGCTATTTCAGAAGAGTACTCGGCAACGGTGATATACGAGGTAGCGTCCAAACTCCAAGTCGCAAGGGCGACGTTGCAGGAACGTCAGGGAAAGATGCCAGCCGCGGCAGACACTTCATCCCACGCGCCCACCCGCGCTCGCAGCCCAAGCGTCCACGCCCGGCGATGCACGGAACCCCTACTTGACCGTCCGTCCACAAAAGTACTATACATTGACGCGCCCAAGTCCACTTGGTTTGGAGCGAACCATGACCAGCCCACAACTAGCCATAATAACCGGCTTTCCCCGCTGGGGTTTAGCGCGCGACATAATCGCTCAGCTCCGCCTGATGCCCGCCGGCGTTGCCGAAGCTGAAATCGACAATCGTCTGCGCAACGTGCTGGAGTGCCTGTTTCCCGACGTGCAGTATCCCCACCTGGCGATGCAATACCCCTCCGGCAATGGCCCTGTTGATGTGTACTGCCGCAACGTGGTCTTTGAAACCAAAAAGCCCGGAAAGCTCGACGCCCGGGTCAAGCCCGACGGCTCGACCGAAACCCCCGAAGAGCAGGCTATCCGATACCTGAAGGCTCTCACTGACCAGCCTAATCTGTTTGATGAGGTTGGCTGGCGCGCCGGCGTCACCGATGGCAAAGAGTGGTTCTTCTACGACTACCGCCGCGAGGCCTCCGATGGAGAAAAGCTCACACCGGTTAACGTTCTACGCCTGACCGGCCCGGATGACGATGAAGCACTGCTCACATATCTTTATGATTTTGTCAACCGCACCGTCAAGATGGCGCCGCCCACCGACGATCCGCGATGGGCTGAGGAGTTGGTGCAGCCATTCATTGACCTGGCCGCCCGCTGCGAAAACTCTCCGGAGTACCGGGTAAAGCGCGATTTGTGGCGTCTGATGTTGCGCGGCGCATTCCTGAACCCCCATAGCGGCAGCGCCGAGCGGGATCTTTTCGCCCGCCATACCGTGCTGGTGGCAGTTGCGCGCGCTGTCGCCGAAACCTTGCGCCCTCCCGAGCGGCAGGCCGCGCAAGATGACGTCCGCTATCATCGCCTCACCGAGGGCTTCGGCGCCTGGCTCCTTGACGCCGTGGGAGACGACGGCCCCCATGCTCTTGCCGCCTTGCTAGCGGAAGTTAACCGTTATGACTGGCGGGCTGCCCGGCGCGATACCCTCAAAAATCTCTACCACTCCGTCATCGCACGTGACATTCGCCACGACTTCGGCGAGTACTACACCCCTGACTGGCTGGCCCGCGCCGTCTGTGAGGAAGTCCTCGATCCCAATTGGCGCCGCGAAGTCATGGATATGGCGGTTGCCGGACAGATTAACGGCCCCGCCGTCCTCGACCCTTCCTGCGGCTCCGGCACTTTCCTCTTCCATGCCTCCCAACTGCTCATGGAGGAGGCCGCCCAACACCCGGAGCTGGCAGACAGCCCCCAGTCGCAGGTGGAAATCGTCAATGATCTGGTCGCTGGCGTGGACTTGCACCCCGTGGCCGTGGAACTTTCCAAAACCACTAAAATTTTGGCGTTTGACACAAAAGCATAAGATGCTTTTGTGTCAAACGCCGACGACAATGTTCATCTCGGCGACAGTCTGCAATGGCAGTTTCGACACAGAGGCAGCTCCCTGGAAATGGGCGCAACCTTGGACATTCCCACCGACGAGCCTGACAACCCAATCCGAATGCCCGCCTCCCTCATGCTCCATGACCAATTCTCCCAGCTCCTTGAGCACATATTCGACCACGCCAACCGTCCTGAGTTTCCCCATTCCGAGGCAGACCTCTCCGCTGTCCTCAGCCTGCCTACCGCTGCGGATAGTCAGGTCGCCATCGACCTCTACCGCCGCCTGCGCAACTACATCGCCACCGGACGCAACAAGGTCTGGAAATGGTACATCGCCAACCTTATACAGCCTTTGCGACTTGCCGAGCTCGGCGTCACCCGCCTGGTCGGCAACCCTCCCTGGGTTGTCTATAACGCCATGGCTAGCGACCGGCAGGACACTTTCCGCGAACACGCCGCAGCTCGCGGTCTGTGGGCCGGCGCCAACCTGGCTACGCAGAACGACCTGGCGGCTACCTTTGTCGCCACCTGCGTTGACCTCTACCTTAAAACCGGCGGCAAGTTCGGTTTTGTCCTCCCCTACGCAGCCCTCCGCGCCCGTCATTGGGCCAACTTCCGTTCCGGCAACTGGACCTTGCGCCAGGAGGCGGAAGCCGGAACGCACGTTGACCTGAGCAAAGATGCCTGGGACTTTTATAATGTCCAGGCGCCTCCTTTCCCGCAAGCGAACTCCTCGGTGTTGTTCGGGACTAAAGTACCGGCGAACCGCCAGAACCCTGGCTATAAACCCCTCGCCAAAATACAAGAGCAGAGGGGAACCGGCGTCAATGCCAAAATGGATTGGAAGGATGTAAAGCCCCTCCTAACCTACTCCTACCGCAGAGATTACCCGGTCACTCCGAGCCCTGCTTACGCCTCCGAGTTCCGTCAAGGCGCAACGTTGGTTCCCCAGTCTCTGGTAGTGTTTGACGAGGCAAACGCCGAACGCGCTCTCGGTTTGGTGCGATTCCACACTGAACCGGGTAAAGGGGATTGGAAAGGTCTGGACCGCGACGGTCGCATTGAGGAACGATTCGCCAAGCCGGCCCTGTTTTCCAAACATATCATCCCATTCGGAACCGTCGGCCACCTCAACATAATTGCCCCATTTGCGGACGATGATTCTGGGATTTTGCGCGATTTGCCCCAAGGCAGGGGTGTGCAACAGTTTAACTTGTACTGGTCGGCGGCTAACGCCGATTACGTACAAATCAAAAAACCCAAGTCCCCCGCTACGCTGGCTTTACAGATTGACCACATCGGCAAGCTAACCGCCAGGCTGCAAAAGGTAGATACGCCTGCGGTTGTCTATACACAGGCAGGTTCCTGGTTGACGTCCGCTGTTGTATCATCGGGAACGGTCATCGATTCCACGCTGTACTGGCTCTCCGCCACTCCGCAGACTTCTATACACTATCTGTCTGCGTTGTTTAATGCTCCGGCTCTTGCCGATTTCTTTCACCTCGCTGGGCGTGCGTCAGACCGCCATTTCCACACTGGCCCGATTCGCAACCTACCCATCCCTGCCTACAACCGCCGCAATCCTCATCACCGCAACCTGGCGGCCCAATCCCAACTCGCCCACGGGCGGGTCGCTGCGTTGGTAGCCGAGCGTCAAGCCGCCAACCGCCGCATCAACCGCAACGACGTGATGGGAGACGCTGCGATGCAGCCCATCTTCGCCAGCATTGATGAATCCGTGCGCGCCATTCTTGCCAGCTTCTGCTCATAGGCCTCCGCAATTGCGATGTAGCAGAGCATTGGACGTCGTGCGCGGTTGAGGCGCAAGCGGCGAAAGAGAGCGTTTTGGAAGCGCATGGGGTGTGGTTGGTGATGCCGGCCGGCGGGCGTTGGGGTATAGTGTAGCCGAGCTGCGCTGTAATCAGGCGTGAAAGGAGGGCGAAGAATGGTGGTATCGGCGTTGAGTCTGCTGCTGATTGGCATAGCGGCGGGCTGGTATTTCAGCTGCTCCGGCGATTCCGCCATGTGCCAGATTACCAGGTCGTTCAGCATCGGTTGGGGGATCTTTGGCCTTATCGGTCTGGCGATGGGCGTGTTCACACTGGTCGAGGATCGTATGAAGGCTAATGCTCCTGATCCATCCGCTGATGAGCGAAGAGAAGACCGATGAACTCGTTTGGCGTGGTGGCGATTGCTGAGCGAATTGGCGCGATGTGACCGGCTGCTGAGCGAGCTGACTGATTTTCCGGCGAGATGTTATATGTCCACGATGCACCCTACCGACGTTAACGCGGCTCTGATTAATCTCATACGCAAGCGGGAGCCGGCTTACTGGCAATCGGCGGCCATTGGGCTGACGCCGGGGCTGCGTCCGATTATGGCTCTGATGGACACGCGGACGTTGCCGTTTGCGGATCCGGAGCACCGGCCATCGGCGTTGCTGGTGGCGGGTTTGCGAGGAGAAGCAAGGGATACGCCGCGAATGCTGGCGGCGTTGGAGCGATTCGTGGGCAGCGCAGCGGCGCAGGCGTCCGGCGTGGCGCTATCCGTTATCGCAGCAGCCAACCCGGACGCGCTGGCGGGCGGCGACTGGGAGGAAGCGTCGGAGCGCAAGGCTGACCTGGCTCACGGATACCCGCCGCAGGATGGGTTTTACTTTGACGCAGCGGCTCCGGAACGCCGCTACCTGTGGCGTTGGATTTGCTACCAGGCCCCGGATTTGGTGGTGGAGGTTGTCCTGTCGGATGACGATGGGGACGCGGCCCGGTGGGAGGCGAATGCGGCAGCAGTGGGAAGCAAGACGGCAGGAGCGGTGAACGCGGCGGTTATGGCCGGCGACGACTCGCTGCTGGCTGCGCTGGGTCGGCCGGCGGCGGACGCGCCGGGGACGATACCCGGGCTGCGGCTGACCACTCACTGGACGGGGTTGACCGAGGCGCTGCGAACGTTGTGGGCAGCGATGGGGAAAGATGGGGACGCGCCGGCGTCGTCGGGGCGGCTGGCGCTGGAGGCGCGGCGCAACCGGACGCCGATTGAGATTGCCCGCGTACTGGCGGGAGGGTACGGCTACGCGCTGGATCCGGTGAATTACACTCAGGGGGTGGGCATCAGCGGACGGTTGCGGCTGGCGGCGCTGGACGCCGGCGGCGGGAGTCCAACGGCCGGGATTGCGGAGCTGACTGCGCCCATTGCCGCCGACCCTCCGGCGTATCTGGCGGAGGCCGGGGGCGCGGCGCTGGCCGGCGTGGTGTGGGCGGCTCGGCTGGCGGATTATACGGGCGATGAGGCGTACCGTCGGCTGTTCTACTACGCTGCCGACCGTTTTATATCGCGAGGGGAGGGTCGGGCGCCGGCGCCGTGCGATCCGGATTTTCGGGTGGAGGATATGTTTTACGTCGGGGCGATGCTGGGCCGGGCTTATCGTATGTCGGGAGCAGACAAGTACGCCGATATGATGGCGGCGTTCCTCACCGACGGGGGCGACGTTCAGGACAGCGGGGGCTTGTTCAAGCACGCGCGCTCTGCGCCGCACTTTTGGAGTCGGGGCAACGGTTTTGCGGCGTTGGGCTACGCGGAAGCGCTGACATACCTGCCGACGGAGCATCCGGCGCGCGCTGAACTGGCGCGGCGACACCGGCGGCATCTGGAGGCGGTACTTCGCCGGCAGCAGCCCTGGGGAACTTTCGGAGAGTTGGTGGACGCGCCGGGAGCATGGGGGGAGCTGACCGCCACCTGCATGGTTGGTTATGCGCTGGCGCGGGGGCTACGGATGGGATGGCTGGCGGATGGTGGGGCTGACGGCGGCATGGAGGGCGGCGCTGACGGTTACAGGGCGGGGTTGAAGGCTTGCTGGCGGGCAGTGTCGGAACGGGTTGATGACAGCGGCGGCGTGGTGGACGGCTGCATCAGCACCGGCGTGATGCCGGATATGCGGGCGTATCTGAACCGCGCGGCGGTGAGCGGCCACGATGACCGGACGGGGGGTATGGCGCTGTGGTTTGCGTGTGAGATGCACCAGTATCTGACCGGGGCGGAGCGATGAGGTGGATTGCCTGGTAGCGTTGGGGACAGGTGCATAGTGAGGCGGCCTCGGAGAGTATGCGGGGGGATTGCAGTATAGAGTTGGGGACGGGTTGATGGACTCGAAGCAGACTGTGGGCTTGCGAGGTGGCGTCGGGGGGCGGGCAGGTCAGCGTGGACAGGTCGGCGAGTAGGCCGGGGGCGCCGTGTGGGGTTGGGGGCGGGCGTGCTAGAATGCGGCGTATCGTGAGGGGCGCCGACAGGAGGCCGAAATGCTGACTCGACTGGAAGTCAACGGATTTAAGAATCTGGTGGATTTCGCGCTGGATTTCGGGCCGTACACCTGCATTGCCGGGCCTAACGGCGTGGGCAAGTCCAACATTTTTGACGCGATTCGGTTTCTGTCGCTGCTGACCGAGCACACCATCAACGACGCTGCGCTGAAAATTCGGAATGCGGGGGAGGAGACCGGTGACATCGCCGACCTGCTGTTTTACGGCGGCGGCGAAAGGGTCAACCGGATGGAGTTCGCAGCGGAGATGATAGTGGGGCGGAATGTGCGGGATGATTTTGGACGGGAAGCGGAGGCGTCGTCATCGTTTTTGCGGTATGAAGTCGCTTTTCGGTATGAGCCGCCGTCGGCGACGGGAGGCCTGCTGGGGGGGCTGGCGCTGGAACGAGAAGAGCTGCGGCCTATTATCACGGGACAGGCGGCGCGGCATTTGAAGTTTCCTCACAGCAAGGGGAAGTTTCGCGACAGCGTGGTGTACAACAATCGGCACGCCCGCAGCGGGTTTATATCGACGCAGATTGACCCGGAATCGGAACAGGCGGCGATTGTGGTGCATCAGGATGGCGGGTCTCACGGGAGGGGGAGGCCGTGGCCGGCGAGGGGGGCGACGCGGACGATAATCGGGACTGAGAACACGTCGGCGACGCCAACGATACTGGCGGCGCGGAGGGAGATGCAAAGCTGGCGGACGCTGGCGCTGGATCCGGCGGCGATGCGTCGGCCGGACCGATATACGCAGCCGCCGGGGGTTGGGGCCAACGGGGCGCACATACCGGCGACGCTGCGTCATCTGGCGAATATAGCGGAGGAATATGGCGACGAGCCGGAGGACGTTTTTGCGATGGTGTCTATTCGTCTGTCGTCGCTGGTTCCGGTGTACATGGTCAGGGTGGTACAGGATGATGTGAGGCAATTGTTTTCGTTGGAGCTGGAAGAGGATTCCGGGGTGAAGTTGAGAGCCAATTCCATTTCAGACGGGACGCTTCGCTTTCTGGCGTTGGTAGCGCTCTCAGAGGTGTTTTACGAAAGCGGGGTGTTTTGCATGGAGGAGCCGGAGAATGGGATTCATCCGGCCAAGCTGGAAGAGATGAACCGCCTTTTGCATGATATAGCGGTTGATCCGAATGAAGAGGTGGGTATCGAAAACCCGTTGCGCCAAGTGATAGTAGCCACGCATTCGCCGTATTTTGTGCAATTGCAGAGCCGGGAGGACCTGGCGCTGGCAAAGAACCCGGCCAGGGCATACGGAGCCGGCGGAACCGTTCGCCCACTGAAGTGCTACCCGATAGAAGGATCCTGGCGAACGGAGGGGAACCCGCGGAAAGGTATTGGCTTGCTGTCTTTGCAGTCGTATTTGATGCCGCCGGAGGCTGGGCAGATAGCGTTTCCACGGGAGTTTTGGGAGGCCGTACTGTAATGCGGTTTTTGCTGATTTGTGAGGGGGCGTCAGACGATGCGCTAGCTTTCCACATTGAGGCGTTGATGCGTCAGCAGGGAATAACGGAAATTGAACAGCTGACTTCCAACACAGGACGCTTGCTAAGGGAGAAGGTCGGGCTGGGTTTAGGGCAGTTTGGAGATATTGATTTATTGTTTGTGCATCGGGATGCTGACCGCGCCGGCGTAGAGGCCAGGTATGGAGAAATCGGCGAGGCGGTTCGTCAAACGGGATATAACGGCCTATGGGTGGGAATGGTTCCGGTGCGTATGACGGAGGCATGGCTGATCCTGGATGAGGCAGCCATACGCAGGGCAGTCCGGAGGCCGCACGGTAGAGCGCCATTGAACTTACCGGCTCCCGCCGAAGTAGAGCGAATGGCCAATCCCAAAGCGGCGCTGGAAACTGCGCTGCTTGAAGCAAGCGAAAAGAGCGGGAGACGACGTCGGAATGCGCAGCGCGGCTTTCCAGGGTTTCGTCGCCAATTGCTGCAAAATCTTCCGGTGGGCGGGCCGCTGGAGCAGGTGGCTTCGTGGGCGCGGTTTCGGGATGATACTATTGCGGCGCTGAGAGGATTGGGGGCGCGTAGCTGAATGCACATTCTCATTGTTTATCTCTCCCGTCGGCTGCCGTTTTATTATGGCTGGATGGCGCTGGGGGCGGCGGGCAGCAGCATGTTTGTCCGCAACGCGGCGGGCAGTCTCACTTTTGCGGTGTTCGTGCCGCTGATAGTGGAGGATACGGGATGGAGTCGCGCGCTTACCGGCGGGGCCGCCGCCGTGGGGGGGCTGCTGGCTACTGGGGCCTCGCCGCCGGTGGGATGGGCCATTGACCGATATGGGGCGCGGGTGGTGCTGGTTCTAGGGATAGTTATTATCGGGATGAGTACGATGGCGATGGCGTGGCTGTCGGCGCATATCGTTATTTTCTACGCTGCGCTGGCGGTGGGGAGAATTATGTTCAGCAGTCCGCTGAACGTGGGGCCGGCGACGGTGGTAGGCCGCTGGTTTGTGCGCAAGCGGGGGCGGGCTACAGGTCTGCTGTTCCTGTCGCATTCGGGCGGTATGGTGGCGTTTCCGCTGGCGGCGACGTGGGTCAGCGTGGTATGGGGGTGGGAAACGGCGTGGATTGTGCTGGGCCTCATGGTGTACGCCATTGCATTGGGGCCGGCTTCGCTGCTAATCGCTCAGCGCCCGGAGGATGTGGGCTTGCTGCCGGACGGCGACGAACCCGACGGGGCGGACGGCGCCGTGCAAGCTAGGCCCGCTGCGGAGGCGCAACAGGCTGAGGAGGGTATTGAGTGGACGACGCGGGAGGCTTTGAGGACTCCGGCGCTGTGGGTTTTGGCATTGGGCACCGGGTTTCTGTTTTTGTTGCAGGCGGGAACGAATACGTATCAGGCCGACGTGCTGCGCTCCAAGGGGATAGACCTGGCGCTGTCGCAGCTGAGCATCGTGGTGAACGCGGCGGGAACGGGGGTGGGGAGCCTGCTGTGGGGGCGGGTATTGGAAAAGGTGCGGGTATCGTACACGTATGCGATAGTGGCGCTGGTGATGGCGACGGCATGCGGGATTTTTGTGGCGGCGGACACGGTGTGGCTGGCGTATTTTGCGGCGGGACTGTTCGGCGTGTCGGTGGCGGGGATCCTGGTGGCGCCGCCGGTGGCCTACGCGAACTTTTTCGGGCGGCAGTCGCTGGCGACGATACGGGGGGTTACGGAGCCGTTCACATCGCTGGGGCAGGCTGTTGGCGCGGTGGCGTCGGGGCTGGTGTATGACTTCGCTGGCGGATACGGGATAGCGTTTGTGATATATGCGGCGTTGGGAGGGCTGACGGCGGGCGCGCTGCTGTTGGCGAGGCCGCCGCGGCATCCTTCGCTGGCAAGGGGAATGTCGGCGAGGGAGTCGGAGGATGTTTGATATCGCAAGATTGACTCCTCCTCGTCTGGGAATGCCGGCGAGGAGGAGCTGCGGGTGGCTAGGGGTTGACGCGGCGGAGCAGGTAGGCTTCGGAGGACATGATGGCGTCGATGTTGGCGGGGATGTCTGTGAAGGGGTCGCTGGCGGCGCGGATGAGGCGTCCGGAGAGGCCGTCGCATTCGTCGCTGCCGAGCAGCACGGCGAGTTGGGCGGCTCGTGTGATGGATGCGCCGCCGCCGGAGGTAACGGAGACGCCTTTTTGGTAAAGCTCGGCGTCGCCGGCGGCCAAGGCCATGTCTCGGACTTCTTCCCACATACGGGTGTGGATGGAACCAGGGCTGATGGCGTTGACGGCAATGCCGGAGCCGGCGAGTTCAATGCTGAGGTTTTCGGTAAGGTTGACGATGGCGGTTTTGGCGGCATCGTAAGAGGTGTCATTGGGGCCGCCGACGCCGGACATATTGATGATGCGGCCGCTGCCTTGCTTTAGCATTGGGGGAATGGCGGCGCGGCAGCCGTAGAAGGTTCCCAGGACGTGAACGGCGATGGTGTTAGCCCAGCGGTCGGGGTCGAGCCGCCAGAGGGGGCCGATTTCGCCGGCGTTGCCGGCGTTGTTGACCAAGATGTCGATGGCGTGGTAGCGGCGCAGGGTATGGGCTACGGCGTTTTCCACCTGGGCGCGGTCGGTGACATCGGTGGTTACGGTGATGACGGGGGCGCCGAATTGGGAGGCGATGCTTTGGGCGGTTTCCTGCAACTCGGCGTCGGAGCGGGCGGCGAGGGCGAGTTTGGCGCCCTCGGCGGCGTAGGCGCGGGCGATGGCCTGGCCGATGCCGCGGCCGCCGCCGGTGATGAGGGCGACTTTGCCGTCCAATCGTTTTGAGTTTGAGCGCTCCATTGCTCGCCTCCGGTGGGGCCGTTTGCCCGCCGGCGGCAGGCTGTGGTGGTACAATTCGGCTACATGGTACACGATGGGGGAGCAGTTATGAGCGACGCGATGATGGGAGATACGACGCGGTTGGAAAGGGCGACGGTTTCATTTACGAGAATGGAGGACGGAACGCGGGAGGATTACGAGCTGCTGGAACGGCTGGAGGCGGAGTTTGCCGGCGGCACGGCGGACCGGGTACTGGAACAGCTGCGCAGCCTGGCCGGATCTTTGGGCGGCTATCGGATTGACCGGCTGGAGCACTCGCTGCAAGCGGCTACCCGCGCTTACCGGGACGGGGCGGATGAGGAGACGGTGGTGGCCGTCCTGCTGCATGACATCGGCGACCTGCTATCGCCGTACAATCACAGCGAGCTGGCGGCGGCGGCGCTGCGGCCCTACGTGTCGGAACGGACTTACTGGATTGTGCGGCAGCACGGGCTGTTTCAGAGCTATTACTACGCACATCATTTGGGGGGCGACCGCAACGCCCGGGACAAGTACGTTGAGCATCCGTGGTATCAGGATGCAGTGGATTTCTGTCATCGCTGGGATCAGGCGTCGTTTGACCCGGAATATGAGTGGCTGCCGTTGGAGTTTTTCGAGCCGATGGTGCGGCGGATATTCGCGCGGGAGCCGTTCAGCGCCGGGAGGGAGCAAGGATGAGTCGGGAAGGAGCGGACGCGGGCAATGGTTTTTGAGCTTACTGCCGATAACGCGGTTGGGTATCTGGCCGACCGGGGGTTGATTGGGCCGGCGGAGGCGCGGATGGCAGAGGCCGAGCTTTTAGGGGGAGGCGTTTCCAACGTGGTTGTGCGGGTGAACTTTTGGGACGGCGGCGATGGAGGCAGGGGCGGGTTGGCACTGAAGCAATCGCTGCCGAAGCTACGGGTTGAGGGGGACTGGTTCGCGGACAGGGAGAGGATTTACCGGGAGCGGGCCGGGATTGACTGGCTGAGGGGAGTTTTGCCGGAGGGAGCGGTTCCGCGGGTGATGGATGAAGATCGGAAGAACTTTCTGTTTGTGATGACTGCGGCACCGCGGGATTGGGTGAACTGGAAAGAGGCGCTGCTGGCCGGGATTGTTGACTCAGACGTTGCCGGGCAGGTGGGCGAGATGCTGGGCGTGGTTCACCAGGCGTCCGTGGTTGAGGGGGATGCGGCGCCGGCGGAGTTGCGGGAGTTGGCGGGCCTGGACTGCTTCGTGCAGCTGCGGATTGACCCGTATCACCGGGCGACGGCGGCGGCGCACCCTGACCTGGCCGGCGTCATTGAGGAGGAGGCGCGGAGGATGTTGGGCGCGCGCGACGGGCGGCGAGTACTGGCGCATGGGGATTACAGTCCGAAGAACGTTATTGTCAGCGGAGGTGGGGCGACGGCGCGGGCGTTTCTGCTGGACTTTGAGGCGGCGCATCTGGGCAACCCGGTGTTTGACCCGGCTTTTATGCTGAATCACTTTACGTTGAAGGCAATATACCGGCCCGAACTGGCGGAAAGGTACAACGAGGCGGTCCGTTCGTTCTGGCGGGCGTATGTTGCAGCCGCTGGAGAAATTGCCGACGACAGCGAGGCGTTGGAGCGGGATACGGTGCGGCAGATGGGCGCGTTGCTGTTAGCCCGCATCGACGGGAAATCACCAGTGGAGTACATAACGGAGGACGCGCAGAAGAGCGCAGCCAAGGCGTTGGCCGCCAGCATTTTGCGGGGCGATGCGGAGTCGCTGTCGGACGTTCATGGTCGGCTGGCAGCGTAGCTGCGATTGGCGCCAGTTCGATGTCAGAGGGCGGGGCGCCTTTGGGTGGGGCGCGGGTGTTGGGATTGGCGGTATTCATGATGGTTGTTTCTCTCCTTTTGGTCGGTCGGTGGATTCTGGGTTGGGTTCCTGGGGGTTCAGGATGTCGGCGCTACGGCCCGAGAGCGTGCTTGCTATTTACGTCCTAGTCTTGCGCGTGCTAACGGCTTCCTGCTTACGCAGTATTACGTCCTCGCGCAGCGGTGGTGACTCCCGCCGTACTGGGTGCGCCAGCCGGGTAATGTGACCGACCTCCGGCGCACCTACAGTGGTGCAATGGATCCGACATGCCGCACAGTACAGATGCGGCGGATTAGACCGTGATGTCCTGAACCCCGTGAGACTCCTATTCAGTTGTGATGTCGGGCGGTGTCCTGGCCTGTGCACTGGGCTGGGACGGTTATCCGACGGTTCGCGCGGGGCCGGCGGATGAGCCTGACGGGGATAGGGTAAAGTACTGGCGTACGGTTTCGCAAGCGTTGGATGTCATCAGTTTGTCAGAATCAGGATTTACGGGATTTTGGGGATTGGCAGGATGGGGGTCTGGTTGGTGGGAGGGAGTTTTAGGGGGGTGAGTTGTGGCGCGAGGGTGGGGATGGGGGTTGCGGGTTTTAGCGGGGGCGGCTGTGTGGGGCGTTGGGTGTGATAAAATCGCGGCGACCGGGATGGGATCGGAGGTCGACAAGGCTAGGCGTTGCTTCGTGATACGGCATTGGATTACATACGATGAGCGCGATGGCCGAGATGGCGGCGGCGACGGTCGGGCAGGTGTGGGCGGCCGGCTGCGGGGCGCTTCCGGGTGGTGGAGGATTCTGCTGGTTGGGCTGATTTTGCTGCTGTTGGCGGGGCTGACCGCGTTTCTCATGTGCGGGATAGAGGAGGAGGACGGGGGAGTTATAGCATCCGCTACGCTCACGGTGTCGGATGTTGCGACGGCTACGGCCAGGCTGACGGAGACGCCGGGGGCTGTCGCGGCACCCGACGGGTCGCAGACGCCGGGGGCATCTGGCGGGGCCGGAGGGTCGCGGATGCCGGTCGTTCCCGTGTTGCCTTATTCTCCGGAAGCGTCGGGCACTCCGGCCGGGCCTGGCGCGGCGCCGACGCTGGTGGCTCCGGCCGGGTCTGATCCGCCGCCGGGTGTTCCTACTTTGCCGGCTCTGCCGCAGATGCCGGGCGTTACGGTAGAGGTTGTGGAGGCTACGGCTGCGCCTACCTCTGCTCCGGGGGAGGCTATTGGGGAGACGGCTGCTCCTACGAGCGGGCCAACGCTGAGGGTTACTGCGACGAGGGCGGCGCCATTGCTGGCTACCGCAACAAGGGTGTCGGAGCCGGCGCCGGTTAGTAGGACGAGCGTGGCAACGCTGGGGGCTAGCGCGACGCCTACTCCGACGGGGACAGGCACGCCGACGGCTACGCTGACGGGAACTCCGGCGGGAGTATCAGCGGGGACGCCGACGGCTACGGCTACTGTATCGCCGACGGTTAGCGCGACGCCTACTCCGACGGGGGTTATGGCGGGCACGCCGGCAGGCACACCGACAGCTACGGGGACGCCGACGGGAACAAGCACGCCGACGCCGACAGCTACGAGGACTCTGGTGGGGACTCTGGCAGGCACGCCGACGGCTACATCTACCGTATCGCCAACGCCTACGCTGACACCAACGGCTAGCGCGACTCCGACTCCGACGGCTACTGCTTCGCCGACGCGGACGGGAACGGCAACGGCTACTGCTACACCGACGCGGACGGCAACGGCTACCGCTACACCGACGCCGACGCGGACGGGAACGGCTACTGCTACGCCGACGCCGACGCGGACGGGAACGCCTACTGCTACGCCGACGCGTACGGGAACGCCTACTGCTACGCCGACGCCGACGCGGACGGGAACGGCGACGGCTACTGCTACACCGACGCCGACGCGGACGGGAATGCTGCCGGTCTCCGGATGCGCCGGGGACCGGGACGTGCTGATAGAATTCTGGCGCGCCACAGAGGGGCCGAACTGGTACGGTGATGGTAGGAAAGAGAATTGGCTGAGCGACAGGCCGTTGAACGAATGGAAAAACGTCGAGACTGACGTGGATGGTTGCGTCATCAGGTTGTTTCTCTGGGATTATAATCTGGGAGGGGAACTACCGGCGAGTTTGGGACGGCTCAGCAAGTTGGAATATCTACTCCTCGCCAACAGCCCACTTTTAGGAGGGGGGATACCGGAGGAGCTGGGCAACCTCAGCAATCTGAAACGGTTGATGTTGTATAACAACGATTTGGGGGGCGAGATACCGGAGAGTCTGGGGAGGCTCAGCAATTTGGAAAGGTTATCCCTCCATGAAAATAAGCTGGAAGGAAGGATACCGGAGCAGCTGAGAAATCTCCGCAAGTTGGAAGTGTTACATCTCGGACATAATCTGCTGTCGGGAGAGATACCGGCGTGGCTGGAGGAACTCGCGAACTTGCGGGTTTTGTACCTGGACAACTTTCAGCGGGACTACCCTGAGGGAGGCCACCCTCATGATAACCAATTCAGCGGCCCGATACCACCGGAGCTGGGCAGTCTGGTGAATTTGGAAGTACTTTACCTCAGCAATCTCCGGTTGAGTGGCACGATACCGTCGGAGCTGGGGAGGCTGGTGAACCTGAACAGGTGGCGCATCGGAGGCAATGAGGAGTTGGGAGGGTGCGTACCGGCTGTTTGGGAACTGGAGGATGACCGGAGAACCGACTTTGATGAGGCGGGGCTGCCGTACTGTACGGAATAGCGGCGTTGGGGCGCTGTCAGAATCAGGATTTACCGGATTTTAGGATTGGCAGGATTGGGGGTTGGTTGTTGCTCCGGAGGGTGGGAATGGGGCGATGTGGTTGCCAACAGGGATGGTTCGTGTCAGAATCGGCGGAGTTTGCAGAGAGGGTTGCCGGTGCGGGGCTGCGGGATTGAATGGACGGTTGCCTGACCAGAGGGTTAGGTTGGCCGGTTGAACGCTTTGATTGAGAGGGGGAGCTATGGAAGTACGGATAATGTCGCCGGCCGGGGCGCGAGTGGACTTTAAGGCGCCGCCGGCGCCGCGGCTGGACACGCTGGAAGGGAAGACCATCGGGCTGTACAGCAATATGACCGGCGGGGCGGAAGTGGCGGTTAATCGGGTGGCGGAACACCTGGCGCGACGTTTTGCCGGCGTGAAGTTTGAGAGCTACGGCGGGAATCGTCGCGCGGGACGTCCGGCGTTGAGTCGGGGAGTGCACATTGACGAAGTGGAGGCAGCCATCATCGCCACCGAGGTTGACGCGATGGTGGGGGCGGCGGCGCATTGAGGGGGCTGCACGTCGTGGCTTGCCCACGACATGGTGGCGATGGAGAGGGCGGGAGTGCCGGCGGTGGGCATCGCGGCGCGGAGTTTTGCGCGGGCCTGGCAGGCGTGCGTGGACGGATGGGGCCAGCCGGGGACGGCATACGTGACGATTCCGCATGCTTGCACGGGGCAGCAGCCGGATTACATCCACAAGATGGTGGATGAGGAGATTGAGAATATCATCCTGGGCCTGACGCGGGTGTCGGCGTCGGCGGACTTGTCTGGGATGGCGAACGGACACAGCGAGACGGACGTGTTCACGGTGACGCTGGACGGTTCGGCGTGGGGGCTGGATGCGGTGAATCGCTTTATGGAGGAACGGGATTGGAGCGACGGTATGCCGGTGGTTCCGCCGACGCCGGAAGCGGTGGAGGCGATGCTGAAAGGAACGCGACGGGCGCCGCAGGATGTGGTGATGGTGATGGAGCCGGGGTTCGGGCTGGCGACGGTGGAGAAGATTGCGATTAACGCGGTGATGGCAGGGTGCCGTCCGGAGCAGTTTCCTATTCTGCTGGCGGCGATAGAGTGCCTGGCGCAGCCGGAGAGCAACCATCGGGATATGCAGGTGTCGGGGCACACGGAAGCGCCGCTGGTTCTGGTGAACGGGCCGATTGCAGACAGGGCGGGCATCAACTATGGAACGTCGGCAATGGGGCCGGGCGTGGTGAACAAGGCGAATACGGCGATTGGGCGGGCGCTGCGGCTGTGTCTCATCAACATCGGCTACTGCAAGGCGGGCGCGGGGGATCCGAACTTTATCGGGCTGCCGACGAAGTTCGGTATGTGCATCGCCGAGAATGAAGAGGTGAGCCCGTGGCAGCCGTACCACGTGGACAAAGGGTTCCGAGCGGATGAGAGCGCGGTGACGGTGGTGACGGTAACGGGGCCGACGGATGTGCTGGACAACGCCTCGAAGAATCACCTGGATACGCTGAACAACATTGCGTCGATGATGTTTTACCGCCATGCCGGCGGGGGAGGCTGGGTGAAGGGGCGGCAATCGGCGCAGGTTGGACACAGCAATCGGCGGGTGGAGTATCAGGGGCCGTACCATCCGATAATGCTGAGTCCGTCGCGGGCGGTGATACTGGCGGAGGCTGGGATGAGCAAGCGGGATGCGCAGGAATGGCTGCACGAGCGCTGCCGGGCGCGGCTGGGCGATGTTATCGCTGCCGGGGTTCCGACGGATGCGCGGGGCAAGTGGCTGGCGCATCCGGAGTTGCAGCATCTGGCGGAGGAGCCGGAGGCGACGGTTCCGGCGCTGGAAAGTCCGGAGCAGTATCTGCTGTTCGTAACGGGCGGGTCAACGCACTACGCCAATTTCTTCTACGGCACTTACGGGATTGCGACGGTGGGCGTGGAGTAGAGCGGGATTGCGGCGCAAGGCGTTGCGGAGGGACGAGCGGCTACCCTTTAACTCCGGAAACGGGTAGCCGTGGGTAACGCAAGGCGTGGGTTGGAGCCAGGCGCTGCTGAACCGGGTCAACGACGAGGAGGGCGCCTTCCAAGGTGTAGGCGCCGAGCAGGGCGGGGGCGGCTTCATCAGCGAAGATGACGATGGTGGTGGTTACGACACCATCCACGCGAACGCGGGCCTCGCCTACCGGGTCTTCTACAATGCTGCCGTCGGCCAGCTCGGAGCGAATGCGGCGGTGGGGGGTTATTCCGAGCTGGCGCAGGAGGTTGGCCGGCAGGCAGGTGTAGGTGGAGCCGGTGTCGACTGTTGCGTTGACGGTTTGGGAGCGGGTTCCGTCGGCGGAGATGACTTCTATGGGGTGGGTGAAGGTTCCCATTGACGGCCTCCTGGGATCAGGCTTGTGCGGGAATGATGAGAGTGGAGGTGGTAGCGCAGGGCGTGGGTTGGAGCCAGGCGCTGCTGAACCGGGTCAACGACGAGGAGGGCGCCCTCCAGGGTGTAGGCTCCGAGCAAGGCGGGGGCGGCTTCGTCGGCGAAGATGACGATGGCGCTTCTTTCGATACCGGCCACACGGACTCGGGCTTCGCCGATCGGGTCTTCCACTATGCTGCCGTCGGCGAGCTCCGATTGTATGCGCCATTGGGGGACTATTCCGAGCTGGCGCAGGAGGTTGGCCGGCAGGCAGGTGTAGGTGGAGCCGGTGTCGACTGTTGCGTTGACGGTTTGGGAGCGGGTTCCGTCGGCGGAGATGACTTCTATGGGATGGGTGAAGGTTCCCATGGTAAAGCCTCGGGTGTGGTTGGTGTCCGGCTATGGTGATGCGGAAGGGTATTGGGGACGGCGGCGTTCTTTGAGAGCGGCGAGGCCCTCTTTTACGTCGTCGCCGAAGAAGCCGATGGCTTCGGCGAGGAGGGAGTAATCAAAGGAGGTATGGCCGGCCTGGCGGAGCCACTGGTTGAGGGCGCGCTTGGTGAAGTGAATGGCCGGCTGGGGGCCGTCGGCGAGGCGGCGGGCGACGCGGGTGGCGGTCGGCATGAGTTCGTCGCGGGGGACGGCCATGCTGACAAGGCCGATGCGCTCGGCTTCTTTGCCGTCGAGGAAGTCGCAGGTGAGGAGGTAGTACTTGGCTTTGGCCATGCCGCAGAGGAGGGGCCAGATGATGGCGGCGTGGTCGCCGGCGGCGACGCCGAGGCGGATGTGTCCGTCGGTGATGCGGGCGTCTTCGGCGGCGATGGAGATGTCGGCCAGGAGGGCAACGGCGAGGCCGGCGCCGACGGCAACGCCGTTGATGGCGGAGATGACGGGTTTGTCCAGGTTGAGGATGTTATAAACGATGTCGGCGGCTTCTTTGGTATTCCGGGCGATGATGGCGGGGTTGTCGATGGCCTGCTCGATCATCTCGAAGTCGCCGCCGGCGGAGAAGGCGTCGCCGGCGCCGGTGACGAGGGCGACGCGGACGTCGGGGTCGGCGGCGATGTCGAGCCAGATGCGGCTGAGTTCGTTGTGGAGCTGGAAGTTGGCGGAGTTGAGGGTCTCCGGGCGGTTCATGGTGAGGGTGATGACGCCGTCGGATTTCGCGATGAGGAGGTGTTGATATGAGGAGTAGTCGGTCATAGTTGTCGGCTCCGTGTTTGGTTGGGTTAGCCGCCGGAGTTCTGCCCGTTGGCAGCCGCGCCGTTCTGGTAGCGCTCCTGGTATTGTTGGAGGAGGGAGGGCAGCAGCTCGGGGTTAGTACGGGCGGCGGCGGTGAGCATCATGAGCATATCGTCGGCTTCTCTGCGGGCCTCTTTGCGGGCTTCCCGGCGGCCTTGTTCGCGGGCTTCTTCCAGGGCCCGTTCACGTTCCTGGCGTTCTTGTTCCTTCAGGCGTCGGTATTTTCCCAGTGCGATGAACATATTTACCCCCAGGTCGGTCAAGACGACCAGGGAGAGGGAGACCAGCAGGCTCCACTCCCACAGGCCGATTACTGCGTCCGGCGTTGCGCCCCAATCCCAGGCGTGACCGCGCGCCTATAGGGTCAGCAGGGGTTCAGCAGGCTCACGGGCCAGATGCCCAGGATGATGAACGGGATGTTCTTTACCGCGTCGCGCGGCGGTATTTCCATAATACCCTAATTGAACGGCGACGGCGGCGGGTCGGGGTTGCCATCGCCGGGGCCGCCGCCGTCGGGTTGGGCTAGTAGTACACGGCGTTGCCGGTTCCGCCGCCGGCGGCGATGAGTTCGCCGGTGACGGCCCAGGCCTTGTCGGAGGCGAGAAAGGCGGTGAGGTAGCCGATTTCGGAGGCGTCGACCATGCGGCAGATGTGGTTGCCGCGAGGAGAGCCGGGGGAGAAGTCCTGGGCTTCGGCGGCTTCGGGGGAAACGCCGAGCTGCCGGGCCCGGGCGGTGAGGAGGCTGGGGGTGCGCTCGGTGCGGGTTGTGCCGGGATGGATGCAGTTGACGGTGATGCCGAACTGTCCCAGCTGGGCGGCGAGGGTTTTGGTCATGTGGACGAGGGAGGTGTTGCGGGCGCCGCCGCTGAGGTTGCCGGCGTTGCGGGCGTTGAGTCCGCTGATGTTGATGATGCGTCCGTAGCCCTGGGCTTTGAGCAGAGGAATGGCGGCGCGGGAACAGCGCAGGGCGCCGACGAACTTGACGTCGAAGTCGTTGAGGAGGTCTTCATCAATGAGGTCTTCAATGGGGCCGGTGGCCGAGGGAGAGCCGCCGGGGAGGGATGCGCTGTTGACCAGGATGTGCAGGCCGCCGAGGGCATCGGCGGCGGCGTTGATGACGCTGTCCACCTGTTGGCGGTTGGTGGCGTCGAACGACATGGGGATGGCGCGGCGGCCGGTGGCGGTGATGATTTCGGCGGCGGTCTGTTCCAAATCGGGCATAGAGCGGGAGCCGACGACGACATCGGCGCCTTCGCGGGCCAGTTCCAGGGCGATGGCCTTGCCGATGCCGCGGCTGGCGCCGCCGACGAATGCCAGTTTGCCGGTGAGTCCGAAGTCCATAGGGTTGCCTCCGTTACTGTGGGTTGCGTGTGTGTTTTGCAGATACGGCGGGATTATACAGCCTCGGTGGAAGCACGGGGGACGGTCGCGGAGTGGCGGGCGCGGGCCAGTGTTATAATGGCGGGTGGATCGGGAGGACGGTAATAACGGACTGAAGGAATAGACTATGAGCAACCGCAGCAGCGAGAAGCGAACTGACAAGGACATTGCGAAAGGACGCTCGGCGGCGGCTGACGATGCGGAACTGCGCGCGTTGGATGAGCGGCTGGCGGAACTGAGGGAACAAGGCGTTATTTCCGGTGGAGAGGGATCCCGGGAGTCGCTGCGTCCTGTTGCCCATATACCGGGCGCTTTGAAATGGTTTCTAGAACGGTGAGGCTGGCCGTCAACGCAGCCGTACCGTCCGAGATTAGCCTACGTAGATACGTCCGCAGCTTTGGCAATAGTATTTGTATGATAGTTGACGGTTATGATGAGTCCCTTAATGCCAACGATAACTGCGCCGGAGTTTATTGCCCGCTGGCGCGACGCCGGGTTTGGCGAACGCCAGGGGGCGCAGTCGTTTTTTAACGACCTGTGCGGGCTGGTGGGGCACCCTGCGCCGGCGGCGTTCGGCAACCCGGAGGTTTTTACCTTTGAGAAGTGGGTGCCCGGCGGGTTCGCCGACGCTTACTTTGAGGAGCGTTTCGGCTGGGAGTTCAAGGGGCAGGATGCGCAGCTGGACGGGGCGTTTGACCAGTTGCTGCGCTATCAGGTGCATCTGAAAACGCCGCCGCTGCTGATTGTGTCGTCGTTCCAGACGATACGGATACAGACGAACTTTCCGGGGATGGAGACGGCGCGGCATGATATCAGCGTGGCGGAGCTGACGCAGCCGGAACGGCTGCAACTGCTGCGGGATGTCTTCTTTGCGCCGGATCGCTTCCGGGAGCGGCTGCGCTCGGTGGATGCGGTGACGCGGGAGACGGCGGCGCTGTTCCAGTCTATCGTCGTGGATATGGAATCGGCTTATGGGGAACAGCAGGACGCGGAACGGCTGGCGCGATATCTGAATCAGTTGGTGTTCTGCTTGTACTCGGAGGATGCCGGACTGCTGCCCGAAGGCTTGTTCACGCGCATTGTCGGGCAGCACTACCGGGAGCCGGCCCGATTCGACCGGGCGGTGCAGAGCCTGTTCGCGCAGATGGCGACGGGCGGGTTTTCCGGCGCGGATGAAATAGCGCACTTCAACGGCGACCTGTTCAATGCGATAGACACCGTGGAGTTGAGCACGACGGCGCTGCAACGTCTGGGCGAAGCCTGCGAAAGGAACTGGCGGGACATTGAGCCGTCCATCTTCGGCACGCTGTTCGAGCGGGCTTTGGACGCTTCCAAGCGGGCGCAGACGGGCGCGCACTATACCGGCGCCGACGACATTGCCCTGGTGGTGGAGCCGGTGGTGATGACGCCGCTGCGCCGGGAGTGGGACGCAGCGCGGGCAGAGATTGAGTCGCTGCTGGATGACGAGGACGGCGATGCGGCGCGGGCGCGAATGGAGGCGTTCCGCCGGCGGCTGGCGTCGGTTACGACGCTGGACCCGGCGTGCGGCAGCGGCAACTTTCTGTACATCGCGCTGCGCCTGCTGCTGGACTTGGAGCGGGAAGTGATTGACTTTGCCGCGGCCCGGGGCTGGCCAGGGCTGACGCCGACGGTGCAGCCGGACCAGATGCTGGGGCTGGAAATCAACCACTATGCGGCGGAGCTGGCGCGGACGGCGCTGTGGATTGGCTATATTCAGTGGCACCAGGCCAACGGGTTCGCCTATACGCAGCGTCCGATACTGACGCCGCTGAATACGATACGGCAGACGGATGCGATACTGGATTTGAGCGACCCGGCTAATCCGAGGGAACCGGAGTGGCCGGCGGCGGAGTTCATTGTGGGGAACCCGCCGTTTTTGGGACATTTTCCCTTTCGGGAGTCGCTGGGCGATGAATACGTGGACGCGGTTTATGCGCTGTACGGTGGGCGTATTCCGAACTCCAGCGACTTGTGTTGCTACTGGTTTGAGAAAGCGCGGGCGCAGATTGAGGCCGGCGCAACGAAGAGGGCCGGCCTGCTGGCAACGCAGGCGATACGGTTCCAATCAAACCGCCGGGCACTGACGCGCATCAAGGAAACCGGTGATATTTTTACGGCCATATCGGATAAGGATTGGGTGTTGGCCGGGGCAACGGTGCATACGTCAATAATCTGTTTTGACGACGGGAGTGAAGCGGAGCGAGACCTGGACGGTAGAAGGGTTGGAAACATCAACATTGACTTGACGGCGGGGGCAGATTTGTCATTGGCGGAAACTCTGGCAGAGAACGCCAAAATCAGTTTCATGGGTGATATTAAGGTTGGCTCTTTTGAAATAACAGCCGACGTTGCGGATGCTATGCTGCTCCAGCACAACCCCCATGGCAAACCTAACAGCGATGTCATCAAGCGCTGGATGATTGGCCGAGATATAAATCAAGTTTCTCGTAATATGTGGATAATCGACTTCGGCGTGAATATGCCGGAAGCGGAAGCAGCGTTGTATGAGGCACCTTTTGAGTACATACTGGCTAACGTCAAACCTACTAGGATAAAGAATCGTATGAAGCGTAGAGCAGAACGATGGTGGTTGCACGGCTCTGCTGCGCCTCAAATGCGCCAGGCTTTGGCGGGTTTGAAACGATATATCGGCACCAGCATGGTATCCCGGCACAGGATGTTTGCTTGGATTGACGGTGATGTGTTGCCGGACGCTACGATTATAGTGTTTGCCCGGGACGATGATTATTTTTTGGGTATGCTACACTCACGCATCCACGGAGTCTGGGCGTCAGTATTGGGTACACAGCTGGAAAGTCGTCCGCGCTATACGCCAACCACGTGCTTTGAGACGTTTCCGTTTCCGCATCCTACCGACGCTCAGCGGGATGCCATCGCTGCGGCTGCCGTCGATCTGAACCGCCTACGGGAGAATTGGTTGAATCCGGAGGGAGCCGGCGAGGGAGAGTTGCGGCGTCGGACGCTGACGAATCTGTACAATCAGCGTCCGACATGGCTGGATAACGCGCACCGGGCGCTGGATGCGGCGGTGTCAGACGCTTACGGATGGCCGGCGGATTTGGAGGATGAGGAGGTTTTGGAGCGGCTGCTGGGGCTGAATTTGGAGCGGGCGGGGGAGAGGTAGGGGTGGGCTGGGTGGCAGATAGCGAAAGTGCCACACTGTTTCTGGCTGATTATATCTCGCAATTCAGTTGACAACGAATGCCGGTGGGTCTATGATGGCACAATGGAAATTTGCCCCGCATTCGTTGACGAAACCGGGATCCTCTCCGGCCTCCGTCAGCAGCAGCCAGTTTACGGTATTGGCGTCTTGGTCATACCCGATACCAAGGCTATCACCAATAGCCTGTATCGTTTGCACTTCAATTTTTCATCAGACCGAATGGCTGAGCGCGGTAAAATACGGAAGAGAATTCAATCGGGTTCGGAATTGCCGACGTTGAAAGAGATTGACCGGCTGATGCACTCCACCCGCCACCATGAGTATAAATTCAGCGAGGTCACCCGGTTTAACCTTCAACAATATATCGACTTGATGAATCTTTACCTGTCTTTCCCTGACCCGCAGTTTCATGCCTTGATAATGGATCGACTCGACGCTGATTATAGTTTGTCAAGATGGAATGGGGACACCTGGCGAGCGTATTCTGATTTAGCCAGGGGTTTGTTGGAACGGCAGCTTGACCGGGATGTGTTTGCCATCGTAGATTTACAAGATAAACCTGATCAATCTTCCGTGTATATTGAGGACACGCTTTGCTCTGTGCCTGCCGTGAAAGGATGCCTGCGCGCTACCTCTGATATGTCAGTTTATCTCCAAATCGTGGACGTACTGCTGGGTTGCGTACAGTTTGATTGGAAGGATGCCAACGGCTATTACGGAACTACGTCACAGCGCGCGGGAGAAAAGCGTGCATTGGTTGACTTCATAAAGAGCAAGCTGGGTGTGCCTTCAGGGGAACGGTTGTTGACCAGAGGAGAGCCGTTCCGGAGTTGGGATGCCCTGTCGTTGTTCACCGTGCAGCTGGGCAGTTGGTGAGCCGGCGCGTCAGAGGTTAAAAGCAAGAAGCGCGGCTATGTCCGGCGCCTGTCCCTTAAGCGGGACGGCGTGCTCCGACCACTCCGCGCTTGTCATCAATTTAGCGGATTACCGCTGCGATGTCAACTATGGGTAGCCTTGCGGCGGGCTACTTTCGTTTTGGGGTGGCCCAGGCGGCCAGGATGGGCATGAGGATGATGGCTGCTGCGCCGGCGATTTTGGTGTACAGGCCGCCGTACACCAGGCTCAGGGTCCAGAGGCCGGCGAAAACGATGGCGCCGACGATGATGCCCGCGCTGATAACGACCTCGGGCCGGCGGTTCTTGCGGATGGCGATTCGCCGGGCAATGAGACAGCTGCCCAGGAAAAGCGCGATGCAGACGATGGCGACGCGCAGCAACATGGATGCACCTTATGAACGGGATTTATATGATACCACCAGGCGGGAGCGGGTTGGCGCGGGTTGTGTCACCGGCGTAATGGCCGGCGTCAGCGTCTCCACCGCCACGGGGATCTGGCGCGTGTTATGTTACCGGATTATGTTACACTGGCCGGCGTCGGTCGGGCTGCGAGATGCCCGCCGGCTACGAAATGATGACAGGAGGCCCACGATGCCCAGCAAGAAGCGCGGCGCCGGCTTGATGATGGTCTGGTGCGAGGTTCCCGCCGACGTTGAGGAGGAGTTTAACCAGTGGTACAACACCGAACACTTGCAGGAGCTGCTGTCGGTGCCCGGCGTGCTCAACGCGGCGCGCTACGAGGCTACCAGCAGCGGCCCGAAGCATCTGGCGATGTACGAATTGGAATCCGCCGATGTGATTAACACCGCCGCTTTCAAGAACCGCCCGCCGACGCCCTGGGGCCAGAAGGTTGGGCCGCGCGCGGTGGCGACGACGCTCATCAACAACGTGTACGCCATGATACACCCGACGGAGCTGTCGGATGCGCTGGCCAACGCTGATATGTCGCCGGCTTTGCAGATTGGCCGCATGGACGTGCCGGCGGAGAACGATGAGGAGTGGAACAACTGGTACTCGGGGGTGTACGTGCCCAACTACGAAAAGGTTCCCGGCGTGATTCGCGGACGGCGCTGGAAGGCGGTGCGAGGCGAGCCAGCCTACGCCACCGTGTACGAATTTGAGAATCCCGAAGTGTCGTCCACGGCGGCGTGGCTGGAACAGCGGGAGGCGCATCCGGACAACGGGCGGATGCGGGATGTGATGACCCACGCGCCCGGCTCGCCCGGCATCTGGCGGAAGACTTTTCAGCCTTGACGCGCGCGGCGGAGTCCGTCATCCAATGGTGTACAATATAGGGGCGAAGCAACATTCGCCCCTATTCTCTGCGCAGCAGGACGTATCAGATTGCACGCCATCATCATGATGTACTGGCTCAGGCTGGGGCTGCCCGTGTTGCTGTGCGTTTTCATCGCGCTGCCGTCCGGCCTCGCCGCCCAAGGCATCAGCGGCCTGGAAACCCAGTCCCGGCAAGGCAGAGCCGGGCCCTACGCCGTGGACGCCGACGCCAGGGAGCTTCCTTCGTTGCAGGCGGTTCAGTTTTTCATCAGGGTTGCGGACGCCGATGGCGGAACTCCGGCTGAAGGCTTGCAGGTAACGGTGCACACATCGCGGCGCGGCGGAGGGGAGACCGGCTGGGCCCACGCTTTCAGCCCCAACGTACCCGGCCTGTATCAGTCCACCGTGGCCCTGGAAGAGGCCGGCGTCTGGGAAATGACGGTGGAAATCGCTCGGCCCAATGGCGGATCCTGGTTCCTTGTGGCGGACAATTTCGTTTTTGAAACCGTGGAGGTTCAGAACGATATAGCGGCCGGTTTGGTGTTTCTGGGTGTGGCGGTAGTCCTGATTATCGGCGCGGGGTATCTGGTGTGGCGCATCCGGCGGAACCAGCGGCAGCGCGCCGCCCGTTCCGATACTGCGGCGGCATAAGATGACGCGCGCGCCGCTTTCGGTAGGCATGGCCGCCGGCGTCGGCGGAGGGTTGGCGCTGGCGTTGCTGGTCGGCGTCGGCGCGGCGTTGGCGCACCAGGGGATTCCGCCCGGGCAGACGGCGCTGACGGCCTGGGGGTTCGTTACTAACCCCATACCCAGCCTGCTTTTGCTGGCGGGGCTGTATTTTTACATCAACGGCCTGAACAGCCGGGATAACCCCACGCATCCGGTGAGCAACTGGCAAAAGGCGAGCTTTTTCGCCGGCATACTGACGCTGTTTGCCGCCTTGCAGTCGCCGGTTGAGCCGCTGGCGGAACACTACTTCGCAATCCACCAGTTGCAGCATCTGATGGTGCGGATGATTGGGCCGCTGCTGATCTTGCTGGGGGCGCCGCTGACGCCCACGCTGCGGGGGATGCCGGCATGGCTGCGGCAGGGCGTAGTGCGGCCAGTAGCGCGGATGCCGGCGGCCCGTTGGATTTACGTGAAGCTGACCAATCCGGTTTTTACCGTCGCCGCGTTTTTGGGGCTGCTGTTCATCTGGCAGATTCCGGGCCCGCACGACCTGGCGGTGCATAACGACTGGGCGCACGAGCTGATGCACGGGACAATGCTGGCGAGCGGTTTCCTGTTCTGGTGGGTAGTGATTGACCCGAAGCCGCACCGTTCGCGGCTGCACTACGGGCTGCGAGTGCTGTACCTGGGGCTGATTGTGCTGCCGAACACGCTGCTGGGGGCGGCCATCACCTTTCGGGAGGGGCTGATATACTCGGCGTATCAGGAGCTGCCGCGGCCGTGGGAAGGGTTTTCCTACCTGGACGACCAGCGGCTGGGCGGCCTGATATTGTGGGTGCCGGGCGATATGATGTGCATAATCGCCGCGGGCATCGTGATGTTCATGTGGTATCAGCGAGAGATGGAACTGAACCCCAACCCGCCGCTGCCGGTTCCCGCCGAGCCGGCCGGCGACGACGAGGGTTCGTGAGCGGATTGCTTGCGTCGGGGGATTATAGGATACTGGGCGCTGCCTGGCATCGCATCCGATACAATGCGCCGGGAAACGAGGCGCCGGCTGGTGACTGACTAATGGCTGACCGTAGCGGACATAACCATCATCATCGTCCCGAACCGCGCTTTGACTGGTTTATACCAATTGACGGCGACGGCGACCGGGCCGGTACGCTGCGCGCGCAGCGTCCGCCGACTTTTGACTACTTGAGGCAGGTGGCACAGACGGCCGAGGAGTGCGGGTTTTACTCCGTGCTGATCCCCACGCGGTTCGCCAACGGGCTGTTCGCCGAGGACGCGCCGCTGGCGGAAACGTGGACAACGGCGACGGCGCTGGCGGCGGTAACGTCGCGCATCCGCTTTCTGGTGGCCGTGCGGCCGGGTTTCGTCGCATTGGGTTTGTTCGCGCAGATGGCCGCGGCGTTCCACCAGATTTCCGGCGGCCGGCTGGACATCAACATAGTGCCCGGCGGCATCCAGAACGATTTTGAGCGGGTTGGCGAAGTGAGCGATCACGCAACCCGCTACGAGCGGGCCGAGGAGTTCATTGAGGCCTGTCGGGTTCTCTGGCAGCAGTCGCAGCCGGTGAGTTACCGGGGCGATTTTTACCGTCTGGAGGATGCGTACTGCGCCCCGGCGCCGGGAGAGGATGGGCCGCGTTTTTACCTGGGCGGCGCGTCGCCCCGGGCGTTGGGCCTCTCGGCGCGGCAGGCCGACGTGCACCTGGGCTGGATTGAACCGCTGGAAGATACGGCCCAGCGCGTCGCCGACTTGCGCGAGCAGTTTGCGGCGACCGGCCGCCCGTTGAGACTGGGCCTCCGCACGCACCTGGTAATACGGGACACCGAGGACGATGCCTGGGACGCGGCGCGCAAGCTTATTGCCAACGCGGCCCCGGAGGTAAAGGCGCAGCGGCAGTCGACGATTGCCGGCACTCCGATGGTGGGACAGCAGGCGCAGGCGCGGGCTGTTGAGGGCCACCGGCTGGGGCGGCGCTTGTGGAACGGGCTTTCGGAGGTTCGAGTGAACTGCGGCAGCGCGCTGGTGGGCACGCCGGAGCAGGCGGCGGACGAGCTGTTGGAATACTGGCGGCTGGGGATTGACGAGTTCATCCTCAGCGGGTTTCCGCACGTTGAGGAGTGCCGGCGGGCTGCTGGGGATTTGCTCCCTGTGCTGCGTGAGCGTATCGCTGCGGAAGCGTGATGCGGAGTTTCGGCCTCCTTTTGTGGCTGCTGCCCCGGCGGATGCGCTCGGCATGGGGACTGCTGGCGGTTACCGCTTTTGGAGTGCTGGCCGCGGTTACCATCATGGCGCTGGGCGCGATGTACTCGCAGGCGCTGGCGGAAGGCGGCCTCCGCCACGCGCTGGCGGTGACCTCGCCGACCGTCATCAACACGCAGGTAGTGGTGCGGAACCGCCCGCTGGGGCCCGAGGACTACGCAGCCCTGCGCGCCGATATCGAGGGCATGGTTGACGCGGATGTGGGGTATCTGCTGCGCGACACGAATCGGTACGGCAGGATGCTGCCCACGCTGCCGCTCACTCAGGCGGGCGCGCCTCACGGCGTTCGGGACGTTCCATTGGGGCGGCCTTTCTTCGTTACGGGCTTCACCGACAATGCGCGGCTGACGGAAGGCCGTTGGCCGTCGGACGCCGTAACCGGAGACGCGGACGGCTGCCCTCAAACGGGAGGCTGTCCCAGAATTGAAGGCGTACTGGGCGTGGATACGGCCCGGCTGCTGGGATGGGGAGTTGGCAAAGAGGCTTGGCTGGTGGTGTTTGAGGGCGATGATGAGGAGCCGCCGCAGTACGTGGCCGTTGCCATCGTGGGCATCGTGGAACCGATTGACGCGCGGGCGGAGTATTGGATGGGGGCCACCGATTATTTCCGCATTGGCGACTGGGAAGGACGGCCGGTCGCGCCCATTTACGTATCCGAAGCCGCCTACTTTGATGGCATCGGAACGCCTTACCCTACGCTGGTGGGCGATTATGGCTGGTTTCTGTACGTCAAGCCCGACGTGATTACGGCGGACACGGCGCAAAAAACGCGGGACGACCTAACGGCTCTGGAGACCGACGTCAACAGCGCGTTTCCCCGTTCCTACGTTTTGACCGGCCTGGAGAACAGCCGGGGCACCGGCCTGCTGGCGACTTACCAGCGGGAGCTGACGCTGGCTCGCGCCCCGTTGTTCCTGTTCATTTCGCTGGTGGTAGTGGTCATAATGTACTTTCTGGCCCTGGCGGTGGGACTGCTGGCCGGAGCGCGCGCCGCCGAATCATCGCTGCTGCGGAGCCGGGGCGCCAGCGTGAGCCAGGTAGGTGGACTGCTGGCGGTGGGAGAGGGGGTTATCGTGGTGGCGGCAACGATAGTTGGCCCGCTGTTGGCCTGGGCGATCGGCAGCCTGTTCCTGGTTGGGGCTATCAACCCGGCGGCCCGCGCCGGCGTGGGAGAGACCCCGCTGGACGTGTCGTTGTCCTGGCAGATGTACGCCGTGGGAGCCATAGGCGGCTTGTTGAGCCTGGGCGTGCTCACCGCAGCCGGCGGCAGCCTGGCCCGGCTGGGGATACTGGACTTCCTGCGCGCGCGGGCGCGTCCACCGTCGGCGCCCTGGCTGCAACGGTATTACATTGACGCGCTGGCCGTGGTGGGGCTGGGCATACTCATCTGGCAAATCCGGCAGCGCGGCGGATTCGTGGAGGGGACGTTGACCGGACAAGGGCCGGCCCTGGATCCGTCGCTGCTGCTGGCGCCATCGGCGGCGCTGCTGACGCTGGCTTTCCTGATGCTGCGCCTGCTGCCCTGGGCGGTGAGAGCGGCGGCGTGGGCGGCGCAACGAACGACGCCGGCGTGGGCCGCTCTATCGCTGCGACGGATGGCGCGTCAGCCGCTGCCTTACGCATCGCTGACGGTAGTGGTGACGCTGGCGGCGGCGCTGGGAGTATTCGCCGGGTCTTTCCAAGCGACGCTGGCCCGCAGCGAGGCGGATCAGGCCAGCCATCGCGTCGGGGGAGACATGGCGCTGGGCGGCGCGGCATTCACCGCGCGCGCAGCCCCGGCGAAGGTAGCGGAGTTGGAGGCTATTGAGGGAGTACAGGCGGTTGCGCCGGTGATACGGGAGCCGGTTGGCTTCCTTGACGGAGGCTCCCGGCGCGGCATGGCGCTGGGGGTTGACCCTATCACAATGCCCAAAGCCTCTTGGTGGCGTGATAATTTTGTGGAAGGAGAGCCGGCGTCTCTGGATACTCTGTTGGCGCCGCTGCGCCGCACGTTGAGCCCGCAGTCGGCCGGCGTCATCCTGCCGCCGGGAACGGAGCGGGTTGGGGTCTGGGTTCGTCGCGACGATGGGCAGAGCGTCGGCGCGTCGGTGCCGCTGCCCACCTATCGGTTGTGGATGCGACTGGGCGACGAGCTGGGATTTTACCGGAACCTGGAGCTGGGTACGCTGGCGCCACAGTTCGGCCAGGGGGAGCCGTGGCAATATATGGCCGCGCCGTTGCCGGAGCGTAGCGCTGCCGCAGTAACCGGCGAACGATGGCGGGTGGTTGCGTTGTACCTGTCCGGCGATACCTTTTCGCGCACGCCGCCGGGCGGGTTGTCCTTTGATGACATAACGGCCCACGGCTCGGAACTGCCCGCCGGCGGGTTGGTGGTAGAAGGATTCGAGGACGTTGGGCCATGGACGGCGTTGCCCCAGGCCGGGAACGCATCGGACAGGACGGAACGCACGGCAGAGGCGGCATACTCCGGAGACAGCGGCCTGGCCATTCGCTGGGAGGAGCCGTTGGGCCGCTCGCCCCGGGGCATCGTGATACCGCCGGGGCCGCTGCCGCTGCCGGCCATCACCGGGCCGGCCTTTGAGCCGGGCCAGCGGCTGCGGTTCACGGTTGACGGTTACGTCGTGCCGGCCCGGGTGACGGGTACGGTGAATCACTTCCCTACGCTGGACGCCGGCCGGCCTTTCGTGGTGGTGTCGGTACACGAACTACGGGCGTGGCTATCCCAGGCGCCGGGCGCGCAACCCATCGCGCCGGAAGAATGGTGGTTTGACATCGCCGATGACCCGAGCGTGGATCGCGCAGCAGTGGCGGCGGCGATAAGGGACGTTGGCTATCGTCTTTCGTATCTGCGAGACCGCACCGATGCCGTTGACCTGGCTATGCGCAACCCATTGGCCGGCGGCGCGTGGAACGCTTTGACGGGCATAGGTCTGGCGGCGCTGGCGTTAGCCGTGGGATTGGCGTTATGCGCTCATGCGGCGGTGGCGGTTCGGGAGCAGCGGGTGGATATGTCGGTGGGCGCGGCGCTGGGAGTGCGGCGGTGGCAGCGATTCGCCGGGCTGGCGCTGGAGCGGGCTGTAATCGCGGTATCGGGCATTGTCATCGGCGGGCTGGCCGGCTGGGCATTGGCCCGGTGGACGCTGGGAGAGCTGGCCGGCAACGTTGCCGGCGGGGAAGTGACGCCGCCGCTGGTATTCGTAGCGCAAGGGCCATGGCTGGCGGCAACCTTCGGCTGTCTGGCGATTGCGGCGGCGGCGGCCATCGCGCTGGCGGCAACCATAGCCGGCCGCCTGCGTCCGCCGGAAGCGCTGCGGGAAACGGAGTAGGCGGCCGGCGATGACCGCTATTGTTAATCTCGGCTATGTGTTGGCGCGGCGGCGGCTGATGTCGTCGTTTCGTATTGAGCTGACGGTGCTGCTGGGCGTTACCTTGGCGGTGGTGCTGCTGTCCAGCGCGGTGGTTTTCAATGACCTGCTGGCGGATACGGCCCTGCGTCGCGCGCTGGCTGACGCTGATTCCGGCGACGTGAACATCTGGGTGCGCGTCTTCAACGACCTGGACGACCCGCGCACTGCTTCGGCGGCCAGCGACCGTTACCTGAACGCCCGGCAGTTCGTTGCCCAGCGCGCGCTGCCGCCCCTGGGCGAGGCCGTGGGCGCGGTGTCTTTTCAGGTGGAGACGTCAACCTTTTACTTCGCAGGGCGGCCTAACCTGGACGCTCCCAACGATGTGCGGCCTCGGGGTCGGATACAGTACTTATCGGGTTTGCAGGAGGACGACAAGGCCCGTCTGGTGCAGGGAAGATGGCCCGACATCGCCGGCGACGGAGGCTATGACGACACGACGGGCGCGACGGACGACATGGTCATCGAGGTTGCGGTTGACGCGCTGGGGTTTGAGTTTCTGGGCGTTCCGCTGGGCGAAGGGTTCGACATAGTTCCCGCCACCGGAGGCGAAGGACAGGATGCGACCAGGGTGGTCATAGTCGGCGTTATTGAACCTACCGACCGGGATGAAGAATACTGGTATCGCCGGGACAAGCTGCTGTCATACCACGATGAGGAGTGGACGCTGGCGCCGCTGTTTGTCTCGGAGGCTGCACTGCGAGAGCAAGTTGGCCGGCGCTATCCTGGAATGTACACCAGCTCGGCCTGGTTCCTGCAAGTTGACCGAACCGGCCTGCCGGCGAAAGAAGTTGACGAGTTTCAGGATGATTTGCGTAAGGTTCGCCGCGCGGTATCCAATGATCTGCCCAACGGCAGCACGTCCACCGGGCTGGCGCGGATACTGGAAGACCATCAGGAACGGCTGCTGCTGGCCCGCATCCCCCTGTTCCTGATGGTGTTTCTGGTGGCCGGCATTCTGGCCTACTATCTCACCATCACCGCCGGCATGGTTATCCGCGCCCGAGCCGGCGAGATTGCCATGTTAAAAAGCCGGGGAGCTACCACCTTCCAGATTGGCGTGCTGACGTTGGTGGAGGGTTTGCTGCTGGCCGTGCCGGCGCTGGTGGTGGGCGTACTGCTGTCGCCGCTGCTGGCGAGGGCGTTGGGCGGGTTGGTGTTTGACTCTGCGGTGATTGGGCCAGGAGCCGGGAGTGCGCCGGCGTCGCTGTCGTTGCCGGCTGTCGGCATGGGCGCGGCCGGGGCAGCTTTGGCGGTTCTGGTGCTTGCTCTGGCGACGCTGGCCGCCGCCGGCAAGGGCATTGTGGAGTTTCGCCAGGCTGGCGCGCGACCGGCGCGCACTCCCTTTGTCCACCGATATTACCTTGACCTGCTGGCGCTGGCGGTCATCGCCTTTTTGTGGTGGCAGATTTCCAGCCGGGGCACAGTATTGACTCGCAGCCTGGGCGGACGCGATCTGGAGATTGACTTTGCGCTGCTGCTGGGGCCGGCCCTGGGCCTGATTGCGCTGGGCCTGGTGGTAATGCGGTTTTTCCCGCTGGCGATGGGTCTGTTGGCGCGCATCGTGGGCCCGGTGGGGCCCGGCTGGCTGGTGCAGGGGTTGCGGCGCATCGCCAGAGACCCGATTGCTCCGGGCAGCCTGGTGGCGCTGCTGATGCTGGCTACTGCGCTGGGCGTGGTGGGCAGCGCCTTTTCCGCTACGCTGACCCGCAGCCTGGATGACCGCATTCGGTACGAAACGGGGGCGGACATCCGCATCAAGCACGACGGAGGCCGCGCCGCTCGGACCTACTCCGGCGCGTCGGAATCGCTGCCCGGTTCGGCAGAGGTGATGCGAACCGAAGGCAGCCTGCTCACCGAAGGGTTCGGCTCACAGCGCGTATCCGTGCTGGCGGTGGAGCCGGAAAAGCTGGCGGAGGCGGCCTGGTGGCGAGATGACTTCGGCGACGGGCAGACGTTGCCGGAACTGATGACGCTGCTTACTCCCAGCGCCGACGCGCCAAAGGGCTTGCTCTTGCCGCAAGATACCACCGCTATTTCCCTGTGGGCGCGCGTCGGGGGATTGCAGAACCGTCTGGTCAGCGTGTCGGCCCGTTTGCGCGACGGAGAGGGGCGACACTACGATGTTCCTCTGGGCGACGTCAGCGGACACGGATGGGTGCGGCTGGAGGGGAACGTCGCTCTGAGAATAGGCCGAGGCGGCCGGCCTACCGACGACGAGAGCCGTCCCCGCATTGACCATCCGCCGCACACGCTGATTAACCTGCAAATCGTGGGACGCACCGGCGGCGACCGTCCCGGGGCGCTGTTCATGGAAGGTTTGACGGCGCACACTCCTCAGGGCGAGGCGCCGGTTGCGTCGCTGGACACGGCGGAGGGCTGGAGCGTTATTGAGGACTACGTGCGTCCCGGGCTGTACTCGCTGGAAACCAGCCGCAACGTGGTTAGAGAGAGCGCAGCCAGAGATGGCGCGGCCGGCTCGGCGGTGTTCAGTTGGGCGCCGGGAGGCATCGGCGCGCCCGGCCTGCATCCCGGCGCGCCGGCGCCTCCGCTGCCGGCGGTGGTCAGCCCTGAGATTCTGGAAGCCACCGGAGCGGAGGTTGGCGACCGTATCAGCCTGGGGATGTCCACCTTCGCGCTGCCGTTGCGGATAGCCGGCGTTGCCGACTTTTTCCCCACCGTTGACCCACGCCAACAGCCCTTTATCATCGCTGACCTGGGAGCGTTCGTGGATTATTCCAATCTGCACAGCCGGCGCATCATAGGCGGGGCCGGCGAGCTGTGGCTGAATCGCAGCGTTGCGCCGGGAGACCTGGATGGCGCGTTGTCCGCAGCGGACGAAGCCAAGAGGCAAATCAAGGAAATCGGCCTGAACACCGGAGGCATTATCATAGCCGAAGAGGAGGCTGCGCTGCGTGGGCAGCAACCTTTGGCCAATGCAGGATGGGGTGGGTTGCTGGTGATTATGTTCCTGGCCCTGGCCCTGGCCAGCGCATCGGGCATCGCCCTGTTCTGCTGGCTGGACACCCGAGAGCGTCAGACGGAGTTTGCGCTGCTGCGCACTCTGGGCAGCACGCGCGGCCAGCTCAACGGCGTGGTGTGGTTCAACCTGGCGATTGTGGTCATCGTCGGCGTGGCGGTAGGCACATGGGCCGGAGCGCAGATTGGCGCGGCGCTGCTCCCGGTGCTGGAGGTAGCCGAGGGCGGCGTTCGGGCCACGCCGCCGCTGACGCTGGAAACTGACTGGCGGATGCTAGCCTTGGCCTACGCAGCGCTGGCGGCGGTGAGCGTCGTTACCATAATCTGGCTGGCCTACGTAACCGGACGGCTGGAAGTGCAGCGGGTGCTGCGGGCCGGCGAGGGCGGCTGACGCAGGGAATTACGCCAGCCCCAGGCTGCGGCACATTTCCAGCATAGACTTGGCCGTCTCTTCGTGGGCTACGTCCACCATGTCGCCGGCGTAGGTTACGGCGGCGGCGCCCTGCCGACGGCTTTCCTCCATAGCGTCCAGCAGGCCCTGCCAGTAGGCGATTTCCTCCGCGGTGGGGGTGAAAATCTCGTTGACGACGGGCACATGGGACGGGTGTATCAGGTGCATTCCGGTGTAGCCCAGGGCCTTGAGGTTATTGGCCCAGCAGCGCAGGCCGTCCAGGTCGTGGATGTCGAACCAGCCGCCGCTGATGGGCCACCGGATGCCGGCGGCGCGGCTGTCGATGAGTACTTTGCTGCGCAGGTAGAGGGTTTCCGCGCCATCTAGCGTCCAGCGGTAGCCGACGCTGCGGGCGGTGTCGCCGCCTTTGCCGCCGCTGCCGCCCATGTGGGCCACTCGGTCCGACGCCATGGCGATTTCGTAGGCGGTACGGATGCCCGCCGCCGTTTCCAGGCCGGGGTCGATGCAGACGGTGTTCAGCTCCATACCGGCCTTGCGCTCGAAGTAGCGCAGCAGGATGTCGGCCTCCACCACATCGGCGGGAGATTCCACCTTGGGCAGCAGGATGCCGTATAGCCCCGGGCGGGTGACCGCTTCCAGGTCGAAGCCGGTCAATCCAGTTTCCAGGCGGTTGACGCGCACAAAGAGCGTCTGCCCGCGCCGAGACAGTTCGTCGATCATCCTGGCTACCAGAGGGCGGGCGCCGTCCTTGTCATATTCCGGCACCGAGTCTTCCAAGTCAAGGATTAGGGCATCGGCGCTATACTGGGGGACTTTAAGCATCCAGTCTTCTTTGTTGCCGGGAACGAACATTACGGAGCGCAGAGGTTTGGCGGTGATGCGGGGCATAGGTAAAATTCCTCCTGAAATAGGTCAAGGCGGCTCTATGTTATCACCGTTGGGAAGGTCTCACCCTGGCTTGGGTGGGTGATATAATTGAACAAATGGGGTGATTGATATGACCACAATAAATACCATAGAGGATCTGGTTAGGATCCTGGACGAGCGTCCGGAGTGGAACGAGGCCCTCCGCACCCGGCTGCTGTCGCAGGAACTGCTGGATCTGCCGCGGGCGTTTGCCGAATTTGCCGAAAACTCGGAACGACGAATGTCGGCTCTGGAGACTTCGCTGGCCGCGCTGGAGGCGTCGTCGGCTGCCTTGGAGGCGACGCTGACCAAGTTCATCGATAACACGGATCGGCGGCTACTTGCCCTGGAAACGGGCCAAACCCGTATTCAGAATGACCTGGCCCACATCAGAGCGGCCCACGCCCGCAATGGCGCGTTGCGCATTGTCGCGCGCATCTCCAGAGTGGTTGGCTGTCGGGAGTACCGGTTTCTGGACCTTGACGATGTGCTGAATATGATTGACGACGCTGACACCGACGGCATACCGGCAAACGAATTGGCCAGCTTTGAAAACGCCGACATCCTCATCGAAGCCGCTCATCGCGACAGCGGCGCTCGCCACTACATCGCCGTGGAGGCCTCCTACACCGGCGGCTGGCGGGACGTTGACCGCGCCACCCGCAACGCCGGCTATCTGGCCCGGTTCACCGGACAGCCGACGCATGCAGTAGTGGCGGCTCAGCAGATTAGACCGGGCATCGAGCGCCTGGTAGAACGGGGCGATGTGCACTGGGCGCAGATTTTGCTGAAGGAGTTGGAAACGGAGTAAGAACACCGGCGATGCGCCGAGGTTCCGGCGAATCGCATGGCCACATCTACACCACGCCCTCGTTTCGCAGGCGTTCCAGCTCCTCCTCATCCACGCCGCACAGTACGCTGAGCGTCGTCGCGTTATGCTGACCCATGGCCGGCGCGCCGGGCACATCGGGCAGAGGCTGGCCGTCAAACAGGACGGGGAAGCCGGCTGTCACTTGTTGCTCCACTTCGCCATTGAACGCGGCGCTGCGCATGGGTCGGAGTGCGCCGCGCTCGCGGAAATGCGGGTCGGCCAGTATCTCCGGCACGGTGCGTACGGGCGCGCAGGGCACATCGCCGTCGGAGAGACATTCCAGCGTCTGGGCGCGCGTCATTTCGCCGATGCGCGCTTGGACTTGGGCGCGGGCGGCGGCGGCGTTTTCGGAACGAACCTGATAGCGGGCAAATCGCTCGTCGTCGATCAGTTCCGGCGCGCCGATGGCGTTGCAGAGGCGACGCCACTGGTCGTCGCTGGCCGCGGTGATGATGACTGCGCCGTCGCTGGCCTGGTATTGGCCGGTGGGGCCGCTGCGGCTGTTGTTGCCGGCGCGCAGCGGAACGCCGGCGGCGATATCCTCTTCCAAGTTTTCCATTAGCATAAGCGACGTGAGGGTGTCCATCATGGAAACGTCAAGGTGCGCGCCCTGGCCGGTGCGTTCTTTTTCCCGCAGGGCGGCCAGAATGGCCGTGGCGGCGAACATTGGCGTTACCAGGTCGCCGATGTAGAAACCGACGCGCGTCGGCGGGCCGTCGGGTTCGCCGTTGATGTCCATAAGGCCGCTCATCCCCTGGATTTGCGGGTCGTGGGCGGGCTGCTGGGAATAAGGGCCGGTTTGTCCGTAGCCGGAGATGCTGGCGTAGATGACGCCGGGATTCACCGCGGCCACGTCATGGTAGCCCAGGCCCAGCCGGGTCATAGCGCCGGGGGCGAGGTTTTCCAGCACGATGTCGGATTGTCCGGCCATTTCCAGGAACAGCTGCCGGCCCCTTTCAGTGCGCAGGTTCAGCGTAACGCTCTTGACGCCCTGGCTGCGCTTGAGGAAACGGGTGGCGATGTGCTTATCGGAAATCTGCCGGGAGTGAATGCCGTCGGGCCCGGCGAAGGGGCCGTTGCCGCGCACCGGGTCGCCTCGGCCCGGTATCTCCACCTTGATGACCTCGGCGCCCAGCCGGGCCAGCGTCATACTCAAAAAAGGCCCGGCGAGGAACACGGTAACGGCCAGAACGCGCAAATCGGACAGGGGTTGCATATTGTCTCCTCTATGTCGCCGGTATGTAATCATGCCATACCTTGGGGTAATTTCGGCTGAATAGGGGACAAATTATACATTGCGAGACGCGCCGTACAGGACTAATGCCGACGCGGTACGAAAGCAGAAATCCCATAGCGCCGTTTCCGTTGCGCGCCTTGTGCACAATCTCTGCAATCACCCGGTGACCGAGCGGTTTGAGATGACCGCCACAGCGGCGAAATCGTGCTCTCCGACCTTTGCCCCCTCGTATTCTTTGATTTTGGAAATCCGGCTGCTCGACGCCGTCATCCCGCCTGCGCCCGAGCTTGCCGGCTCGAGCCGGCCCAGCGTGGTATCATCGGAAGGTATTTCGCCCGACGATTCCAGGAGGTTTGACCAATGGCAACGAAACCCACGCTGACTACCGAACAGGTTACGGCGGCAATTGATGCAATGCTGGCCAAAGCCAACGAAACCCCCGACGCGCCGGTGGCCATGGCCATCGGCGACGCCGGCGGGGAGCTGCTGGCCTATCTGACGATGGACAACCTGCGGATATTCAGCCGCCGCCATGCGCTGCGCAAGGCATACACCTCGGCGGTGATGGGCCGCAACTCCGGCGAGCACGCCGCCGGCCTCCACGCGCAGGGCCGCAACATTGCCGACCTGGGCGACCCGCGCCTGACTCACGGCCAGGGCGGCTTGGTGATTATGCAGGATGGCGTAATCCTGGGCGGCATCGGCGTAGGCGGCTATCCCAGCGGCCAAGCCGACGAAGACCTGTCGCGGGTGGGATTGGAGGCGATGGGGCTGTAAGTCAACGTCATGAGGATGCTACGGGTGACTTGGCTTTGAAATCCGCGCATCTGTTGACAAATCAACAGAACTGGGATAAACTGGGCGCTACCGATTGCAGGCAGTGCCCAGTTGCGGCGTAACAACGGCTCAAAAAGCGGCACAAACTCACGAAGGAGGCGACGCCATGGAGAGACTAGCAATGCGTGCGAAGCGGGGCGGCGGTGGAGGAAAAGGAGGGAGTAAAGGACGGCCGGGCAACGCGCCCAGCACTACCGGGAGGCCTTCCGGCGGAGGCCGGGGCAATAACCCGCCAAGGAAGTAAAACACACCCCCGCCGCAACCGGGCATCGTCTGCAATCGGACTGAACGGCAATTTAGGCACCCTGACGGAGGGAAGCTAACCATGGCGCCAGTCAAGCCTGGACGTTACGAGTTCGACTTCGGCAGCATTGTCGTGTTGCGGACTCGTCTGAAAATGAAGCAAACCAAGATGGCCGAGCTGCTGGGCGTACCGGCCAACACACTCTCACGATGGGAGAAGGGAGCGACCAAACCCGATGCTGAATCTCTGGCGGCGATTCACTCCATTGCAATAGAAAACGGCGCCTCGGTGAACTTCTTCAAGAAAGCAACCAGGGAACAGGTGGCTATTTTCTTCGATGTCCAAAACAATGGTGTGTCAAAAATAAAGTTCGCCGCATTCAACAAGTCACTGCGCAAGGAAGTGGAGGATCGCTTTCCGAATGCAAAGAGGCGTCGGTTTCGCGCCTTTGTCAGCTCAGGAGCGAACTTGGACATCTTCGAGTCTAATCAATGGAGCGTTGACGAAGGTATCGGGAATCGAGACGTGGACATCACGAAGGCTATCAGAGATTATTGCCAATCCGACGCTAAAAGAAAGGCCGTGGTGCTCATGACCAAGGACGGCGACTTTGCCGGCATTATCAAAGAGATACAGAATAAGGGCGTACAGGTTTATCTGATGGCCCCCGCCAATCCAAGCAAAAAGCTGTTGGATGTAGTCGACAAAAAGCGCCGCATTCCATGGCCGGCCTGAAAGCGTAAGGCCCCACCCGAAGATGAGGCCCATCTCCTATCCCTTCGGTTGCTTTACCCCCGTAGCGCCGGCGCTACCTCTTCGGCGTAGAGGCGGATGGAGTTCTGAACCCGTTCCGCCGGCACTGTGCCGCCCAGGTTCGGCTCCATTATCACGCCGGTGAGGCCAAGCTCGTCGCGGATTTCCGTCAGCCGCTGGGCGACCTCCGGTGGCGAGCCGTAGGCTACCCGGTCCACCAGCAGGTCGTCGTAGGTGGTGTTGAGCAACTGCTCGGCCCGCTGACGGCGTTCCGCCGATGCGTTTTCGCCCTCGGCCTGCACGGTCCTGATGTAGGTATCGGCGGTGCGATGGAAGGCGCGCATAGTGCTTTCCTCAGTGTCGGCGCGAACCTGCGCCATGGACTCCGCCACGTAGATAGGCATTCGCACGTACACGTCATCCACGTCGTGGCCGTTTTCGGAGACGGCGGCGCGGTAGAGTTTCAGGTTGTTTGCGACTTGCGCCAGGCCCTGGCCGCGCACCCCGGTGACCAGTGGAAAGCCCAGCTGCCCTACGATGCCGAAGGTGTCAATAGAGTTGGCGGCGATACGGATGGGCGGGTGCGGCTGCTGGTAGGGGCGCGGCGTAACCACCACGTCATCCATATTGTAATAATGGCCGTGATGGTCAAAGCGATAGTTGTTCCAGGCTTTGAGGATGATCTCCAGGGCTTCGGAAAAGAGCTCCCGACTTTCGTCATAAGGCACGTCGTAGCCCTGGTAGGAACGGGGAAAGCTGCTGCGTCCAATGCCGAAGTCCAGGCGCCCCTGGGAGATGTTGTCCACGGTGGCGGCTTCTTCGGCCAGTCGGATGGGATGGGACAACGGCAGGACGCTGACGCCGGTTCCCACGCGGACGCGCTCGGTGCGGGCGGCGATGATGCCGGCCATCAGCAGCGGAACCGACGAAACGGACGGGATGCCGGCTCCGCCGGGATCGGTGGGCGTGCGTGGCGCGGCGAAGTGCCGCTCGGCCAGCCAAACGCCGTCGATGCCGGTTTCGTCGGCCAGACGAGCAGTAGCGAAGGCTTCCGCAAAAGCTTCATCCTGGGTGCGGCCTTCGCGGTAGTCGCATTCCATTACCAGGCCGATGTGCTGCATAATCGTCCTCCTCAATTGAGTTCCCGCCGGCGCGGGAACCGCGACCCAAAGTTAGCTTGCGATGTAGGTGTTGGGGGTGGTCAGAAACCTGGTGCGGCACTGTAAGGTGCAGAAATAGTACCATTCGCCGTTATAGAAGCTGCGGGTGCCGGCGTTGGGGTCAACCTCGTTGGCGCCGTGCATAGTCTGGCCGGTGGTGGCGCGGGCGCTGTTTTCATTGATTTCGGTTTTGCAGACGGGACAGGCGGGCATTGTAAGGCTCCTGTTCTCTTTGATTGGCGGCTGTGCTGCGCGGAGGTCAGGCCGGGGCTGCGATGTTCATGCCTAGGCGAACCTTGCCGGGCTGGTCCAGCAAAGCGCGGGCAACGCGAGCCCGGTGCTCAAAACTGGTGCCCAGGCGCATCGTCCAGGCAGTGACCCGGCGATACCAGAGATGGAGGTCAAACTCCATCATAAAACCGATGCCGCCGTGAATCTGCTGCGACGACCGCACCGTGGCCTGACACTTGTCGTTGGTGAAGGCTTTGGCCTGGGATACTTCCACGCCGTAGGGCAGGCCGGCGTCCAGCTTCCAGAGCGCTTCGTAAGTGAGCAACTGCGCGCCGTCCACCCAGACAATCATATCGGCGCACAGGTGCTGGATGGACTGGAAGCCGGCGATGGGACGGCCAAAGGCGACGCGGTTCTTCGCGTAGTCAATTGCCATCTCGGCGTCCTTGCGGGCGGCGCCGATAATCTGGGCGCAGAGCAAAGCCGTGCCGGTGTCCAGCATTTGAGACGTTGCCGTCCAGCCCCGGCCGACTTCGCCGATGACGTTGCTCAAAGGGATGCGGACGCCGTCCAGGTTGAGCTTGCTCTGGGAGTCTTTGGCCAGTGTGGTCAACCGGGTTTCAGTGATGCCGGCGGCGTTGGTGGGAACGATGGCCAGGGTTACGCCGTCGCCGTGGTCGCTGGGGGCGGCGGTGCGGACGGCCATGACCATCAGCTCGGCGGCGGAGAAGTTATCTACGAAGTGCTTGACGCCGCTGATGACCAAGCTGTCCCCGTCAACCTCGCCGCGGCACTGGATGGCGTCGGCGCGCAGGCGGGGGTCTTGCTCCTGCGCCGCCCAGGTCATAATCAGGTCGCCGCGCGCCACGCGGGGCAGTATGGCCTGCTTCTGCCCGTCGGAACCATGGTTGGCTATGGCCAGGGCGGCGGTAGCGGTACTGTGGAAAGGCACGGGAGCGATGGCTCGGCCGCACTCTTCCAGTATCAGGCCCAGATAAGTGACGGGCAACCCGCCGCCGCCGTAGGCTTCGGGCAGTGAGATGCCGAACCATCCCAGAGATGCCATTTTCTCCCACAGCTCCACGGAGTAGCCGCGCTCGTCCTGCTCAATGGCGCGGGCCAGGCTGGGGGGAGACTCCACGTCCAGGAATTCCCGGGCGGCGTTCTTCACCATCAGTTCTTCTTCTGCGGGTAGTACGTTCATCGTGCCTCAACAGGTATGTGCGTTGGAAGTGAAGGGCAAGCGCGGCAGCAGCGTTGCGACCGGACTAAACCCGCGGCATTCCCAGGCCGCGACGGGCTACCTGGTCGCGCATCACCTGGACGCTGCCGTGGTTGATGCCGCTCTGGAATGCGCCCATCAGGTTGTGGGCGAACACGCCGCTCGCAATGGCGTCTTCCGAACCGTTGAGCAGCTGCCCGTAGGGGCCAAGCATCTGGGCGATGGTCTCGGTGGTGCGCACGCCATGCTCCGGGGCAAAGACCTTCTCGGCGGAACCTTCATAGGTGAACGTTCCGTCTTGCTCAACAATGGACATACTGCGCATGGTCATCAGGCGGCAAACCTGGCCCTCAATCCACATATCGGCCAGGCGGTCGCGGACGGTGGGGTCTTCCCGCATGGCGTAGCCTTCAATGTCGTTTTCCTTGACCCAGTTCACAATGTCCTCATCGCGCTGTATCGAGATAAGGTAGCGGGACGCCCCCACGCGGTCCAGGTTCAGACCCATGGCTCCCACGTACCAGCCCTGGTTTTCCTCGCCGAGCATACAGCTGGCGGGAACCCGCACGTTTTCAAAGAAGGTCTCGTTGGTGCGGTTGTCGCCGTAAGTAGTGCCCAGCGGCGCCGGCGGGTCATTCTGAATAGTCCACAAAGGCCGCACGGTGATGCCCGGCGTGTCCATGGGAATTAGAAAGATGCTGATGCCCCGGTGCCGGGGAGCCTCAGGGTCGGTTCGCGCCATCAAATAGATGTGCGTAGCATAGTGGGCGGCGGTGGTGTACATCTTCTGGCCGTTGATGACGTACTCGTCGCCGTCGCGGACGGCGCGGCACTGCAAGCCGGCCAGGTCGGCGCCGGCCTGAGGTTCGGTAAAGCCCAAGGCAAAGGAAATTTCACCGCGGATGATGCCGGGCAGAAACTCGCGCTTCTGCTCCTCGGTGCCGGCGGCTAGAATCGCCGGCGCGCCGGAGCCGGCGCCGCCTACGGTGATGCCGGCGCGGGCGAACTCCTCTTCAACAATGTACTGGTCGATGCGGCTGCCGCCCTGCCCGCCGTACTCTTTGGGCCAGGAAATGCCAATCCAGCCCCGTTGGGCGATTTGCCGGTACATCTCGCGGGTCTTGGGCCCGCGGCGGCGGATGCCGGTGCTTTCCAGCTCGGCGACGATTTCGGGGGTTACGTGTTCGACGATGAACTGCTGAACTTCGGAGCGCAGGGCTTCCTGTTCCAGTGTAAATGCAAACTCCATAGCGACGCTGCCTCACGCAAAGGGTTGTGCCATGCCTGGCAGATTGCGCAATTATAGCGGGTTGCGCCGCCGGTGTCATTCCGAACTCCGAAATTCCGAATGACGATGATACAATCACGGTACGGAGGCCCGAAATGACTACCGCCAAACCCGCGTTCAAGATGCTGCCCTATCGTCGGCAAGGCGAAATCGACTACGCCAGCCTGGAGTTTGCCCCTGATATTACGGAGAAGCCGCCGGACCGAATGGAACAGAACCGCGAAATACGGGAAATTACCGGCCTGCTGGCCGCCCGATTCACCGAATTCGACACCCGGCCCGACGTGTTCCTTGATGACGACTCGTTCATCTGCTATGACCCGGACAACCTGAACATCCGCATCGCTCCCGATGTGTACCTGGCCTTTGGTGTGGACGCAACGGCCATACGTCCGCGGCGGATATACCTACCCTGGGAGGTGGGCAAACCGCCGGACTTCGCCATGGAAATCGCATCCCAAAGCACTGCCAGGGTGGACGCCGACCGGAAGCCCCTTATCTACGCAGCCATCGGCGTCCCCGAGTTCTGGCTCTTCGACCCCAGCGGCGGACGATACTACGGGCAGGAGTTATGGGGCGGACAGCTTGTAGGCGGCGCCTATCGCTCCCTGCCGCTGACGCGCGAACCCGACGGTATCCTGAAAGCATACAGCCCGGTTTTGCAGGTAAGCATCTGTTGGGATGACGGCTGGCCGCGCCTGTACGACCCGGCCGCCGGCGCCTACGATGAAGGCTGGCGCGAAGTGTGGCACGCCCGCCGGGCCGCCGAGGAACAGGCGGCAATAGCCGAGCGGCAGCGAGACGCCGCCGAAGTAGCCCGCCTCGCCGTCGAGATGGAAAACGAACGGTTGCGGGAAGAACTACGCCGGCTGCGGGCCGGGGAATAACCCGCCATCAGGTCTCTTACGGAGACAGGCGATTACAGCGTATCGCGCCGCTTATCCGGAGGCCCGAAATGACTACTGCCAAACCCGCGTTCAAGATGCTGCCCTATCGTCGGCAAGGCGAAATCGACTACGCCAGCCTGGAGTTCAACCCCGACGAGAAGCGCCGCACCGAGGACGCTATGGACCAAAACCTGGAAATAGCGGAACTGCTCGGCATTTTCCGGGCCCGCTTCACGGACTTCAATCAGCGTCCTGACGTGTTTCTGGACAATGAGACCTACATCTGCTACGACCCAAGCAACTTGAACGTGCGGGTGTCGCCGGATATTTACCTGGCTTTCGGAGTGGATGCAGCGGCCATCCGTCCGCGCAAGCTGTACCTGCCCTGGGAAGTAGGCAAACCGCCGGACTTTGCGCTGGAAGTGGCTTCGGCAAGCACTGCGGCGGTGGATGTCAACCGCAAGCCGCAGATTTACGCCGCCATAGGCATAGCGGAGTACTGGCGATTTGACCCTACCGGGGGCGCGAACCACGGCGCGCCGCTGGCCGGGGAGCTGCTGACCAACGGCGTGTACCGGCCGGTGGAATTGACAACGGAGCCTGACGGCATACTGAAAGGATACAGCCCTGTGCTGGGGTTGAGCCTGTGTTGGGATGACGGCTGGCCTCTGCTGTACGACCCGGCCGGCGGCGCCTACGATGAAGGCTGGCGCGAAGTATGGCACGCCCGCCGGGCCGCCGAGGAACAGGCGGCAATAGCCGAGCGGCAGCGAGACGCCGCCGAAGTAGCCCGACTAGCCGTCGAGATGGAAAACGAACGGCTGCGGGAAGAACTGCGCCGGCTGCGAGAGAACGCCTAGATATTCCACCTATGCATCATATTGCAACCATTCGTCCGTTGCGGAATTTCGTGCTAGGATTGGTCTTCACAATGTCCAGGATCTCCTTCGCAAGTTTAATGCCATGTACCTTGTCAATATCGGAATTGCTGATGTTGTATGATTTCGCCGGCTCGATGCAGTTCTGGCATCCCAATCGGCAATCGCAATTCTCGGCAATTTCGATCCCTTTCGCTAGGGCGGTTTGCCACACATCAAACAGCTTCTTGGCGACGCCTATACCGCCGGAGTAATTCTCGTAATAACAAGCGGTTGGCTCATCATTTGGCTTCGAGTACGTGCTGGTGTCAAAGCGGTCGGCGGGGATTACGAACATCGCGCCTACTCGAAGCATATGCTCAAGGGCGCCGATCCCTGCTATGGCCTCTTCACTCCTTGGGACGCTGAGCCAGAAAGTATGGAGATTGTTCTGCGATTGCGCGTCGGGGTTTCCACCTGATCCTCTTTCTTCGTTGGTGTTTTCATCGACTAGCTTATAGCCGGTGAAGTTCATTATCACGTCGGATGCCCCGTAATACACTCCGACTTCACCTTCACCGTAGCCATAACCTTGGAAAATCTCTCTTCGAGTCATGACCGTGTAGAATCCGGCATCAGTCCGCAGGTTTGGTTCGGCCTCGGCTAGTACAACAGCGTCTTCTTCGAGGGAATGCACGCGGTATCGGTGGCCGAAGAAAGTGAAAATTGCACCAATGTAGGCTTCTCGAAAACGCCGTAGGGCCGAAATTTGCCCTATTTCCTCGTTGCCGTGCTTTAGCTTGAATGACTTGCCAATACCGCCGCGCATATTAAGCCGGTGATGAGGCCGGTAGCCGCGAGGCACTTTGCCAGCATCTTTTCGTGCTGCTTGGTAAAACGCAGTACCCAGTATCGTCTCTTCGGATGGATTAACTTCTCCTCCCGTTTCGGCAGCAAGGGGAGCCAAATGGTTGTCAATTAGCTCTTCATTGGACGGATCGATGACCAGTTCGTCAAATGGCTTGTACAGGAAAGCGTCCAGATTGCCAACAAAGAAGAGGTCAATCGGGTCGTTCATAGAATAGAACAAGACGAAGGCGTCCTTGTCCCACCCTCGCCCGGCACGACCAATTTGTTGCCATGCGGACATGATACTAGCGGGGAATCCGGCCAATATCACGCCGTCCAGCCCGCCGATGTCGAGGCCGAGTTCTAATGCGTTGGTAGTAAATATCACTCGGACGTCGTTCTCCTTGATTTTCTTTTGTATATCTTGTCTCTGGTCGTTATTCAGGTCGGCGTGGAAAGCTGAAATATGCTCCCGCTCCAAGTCGAGTTCTGTCGCTTTACGTTGACAGTTACGGAAAGCATCTTCCAGGAATCGCTTGGAAGGGCAGAATATCAGCGTCTGTAGTCCTTCGGAAAGCATGGTCAGCGCAGCCTGTTCCACTCGCAGTTGCAGAATATCCCGGTAGCGAAAGTCGGGAATGTCCGGCTTCACGAACATGAAATGCCGTTTGGGACGCAGGACGTCTCGGGCAGAGATTACCTCTACGTCTCGGCCCGTGAGATTCTTAGCGTGTTCCGCTGGATTCGCGCAGGTAGCAGTTGACAAGAAAATGCGAGGCGTAGCTCCTATTCGGTTCAGGTGTAAAAAGAACCGACGCAACAGCAGTGCCATATTGCCGCCGAAAAACCCGCGGTACTCGTGCATTTCGTCAATGACCACATACCGCAGATTGCGCAGGAAATTCTCCCAAAGGTCAGCCCAAGCCAAAAAGGACATATTCAGGTATTCGGGGTTGGTCAGTAAAATATGAGGTGGGTTGTCCCTCAACATTCTCTTGATGTCGTCCGGAGTATCGCCATCATACGGCCAAGATTCTACAGACAGCGGTTCACAGATTTGCCGGATTTGCTCTCTTTGATCGAAGGCCAATGCTTTCATCGGGTAAATCATCAGCGCATGAGTGCCCTCGTTACGCACCAATGAGTGCAGCATCGGAGCGGTGAACGCGAGCGTTTTACCACTAGCGGTGGGAGATTCCATAGTGACATCCACACCGTCCAATGACCGAGCGATGGCATCAGCCTGATGCCGATAGGGTCTGGGTATACCTGCTGATACCAGAGCGTCTCTTACGTGAGAATCCAGTTGTGGCGGCCAAGCCTCGGCGTACTTAGGTTGGATGCGTTCAACTACGTCGTGTTTTATCGTATCGCCATCACGCAGTGCATCGCGTTCAGTTAGCTTCATTGTAATGTTGCCTATGTCTATCATCGCCGTTTTCCTCCCTTTTCGTATTGCTGCTCATCTTCTCGCCATTGTAGCGTCTTTACAGGCGTCTACGCAACCTCACCCCAGCCCATGCTCGGCCAAAACCGGCTTGATAGCCTCCACTACCGCCGGCAGATATTCGCGCCAGTCGCCCACGATGCCGTAGTCGGCGGCGCGGAATATGGCTGCCCGGTGGTTGCGGTTGATGGCCAGAATCACGCCGGCTTTCTGGATGCCTACGGTGTGGTTGAATGCGCCCCGAATGCCTACCGCCAGATACACCTGCGGCGCAATCGTCCGCCCGCTGATGCCCACCTGAACGTGATGGGGCAGCCACCCCGAATGAACCACGTTGCGTGTAGTGCAGATGGACGCGCCAATGCCGGACGCCAGCCGCTGCGCCGTCGCTATGCCATCCTCGCCAACCCCCATGCCAAGGCCGACCACTACCTCCGCTGATGTCAGCTCCAGCGCGCCGCGCTCTGCGGAGAAATGTTCTCCGACTAGCGTTGCGTCGACGCCTGATGCAGCTGCTGGAAGGATGGCATCTATCCGTATCGTTTTAGCGCCGGCTTTGGACGTGGGCGCCGTCAGTACGCCGGGGCGCAGCGTTGCCAGATTAGGCAGCGTTTTAGACAAGATGGGCGCGACAACGTTACCTCCCAGAGCCGGCTTGAGCTGCACCAGCTGGCCCGCGTCGTTGATTTCCAGGTCAATGGCGTCGCCGGTAAGCCCGAGACGCAGGCGGGCGGCGATGCGGGCTGCCAGGTCTCGCCCGTCGGCGGTGGCGGCGAAAAGCGCAGCGTAGGGCGGATTGGCGGCGATGGCGTCGGCCAGGCTGTTGGCGACGCCCCGCCCGCAAATCGGCCCCAACCCGCTGCTGTCCAGCGTCAGCGCTCGGTCTGCGCCGGCGGCGGCGAGTTGGCGCATGATGGCGGCCTTGCCGGCATCATCGCTCAGGGCGTCGCTGATGACGACAGCCACGACCTCGCTCTCAGTTATGGGCGTGAGGGAGCGGGCTTTGCCCAGCATTTCCAGCGTAACCTGCCGCACGCCCAGGGTTCCGTCAGCATCAGAGGCCAGCTCGACCACCACCCAGATGGGCCGGTCTCCGCCGGCGTAGCTAGGAAGTTCCGCGTCGCCGACATTCCGCCCGGCATTGGCGGCCAGCGCGGTCAGGCGTTCGCCGAGGCGCTCGGCAATCTGTCGGGCGGCCTCTTCCGGCGTTTCGTCGCGGATTACCAGGCCCAGACGGTCAGGCTCCACCAGCCGGATGTCTTCAACCCAGGTGGGAGAACCCGCCAGGCCGAAGAGAGACAGATCGTCGGTCAAGTCGGCGCAGGTGAGTTGTTCAACGGCTTTCTCCTGGGCGGCGGTCATCTCATCCCGGCCCGGGTAACGCTCCTGCCCGGCTCCCTCGGTTACGCAGACCACAGCCGGCAAGGGACATTCCAGCACCTGGTAGCCTTCGTCGGTTACCCGCTCCACCGTGATGCGGTTGGCCGCGCGGTTGACTTCCAGCTTGCGGACATTGCTGACGTGCGGCAGGCCCATCAGCTCGGCAATTTCCGGCCCCACCTGCCCGGTTTCGGCGTCGCTGCTGTTGCGTCCGCACACGATGAGGTCGGGGGCTTCCCGCTGCAACGCCAGAGAGAGCGCTTGCGCCGTAGCGAGGGTATCGCTGCCGGCCAGCGCCCGGTCGGAGAGCAATATGGCCCGGTCTGCGCCCAGAGCGCGGCACTGCGTCAGTCCCTCGGCAGCGTTGGGCGGCCCCATGGACAGGGCCACCACGCTGTCGGCGTCGCCGTCTTTCAAGTCCACCGCCATATTGATGCCCAGCAGGTCAAAGGGGTTGATTTCCGAAGGTACGCCTTCCCGCCGGATAACCTTGTTTTCATAGTCGAACTGTATTCGGGAAACCACGGGAACATATTTGACGCAGACAGCTATTTTCATTAGTACTATGCTCCTTCGGGATTATGTTCCCCGTAATGGTGCGTGGGAGGGTACGGGAATGGTACGGCGGATATGGCGCGGCGGGTCTGCCGTTCCAGCCGCGCCGCTCCGTGGCTCAGAGATACCGGATAGCGCGCCGGCTCCCGCAGCTTTTTGTACTGAGCGGGCAGCGCGGCCAGTCCATCAGCGACGCGCTGCCGGGCATCGTCTATGGGACTCGGCGGATTCGTCCGCCGCCCGTCGGACATGGCCAACGCCAGCAGAGGCTCGCCATGCTCTAGGATCTCATCCTCCAGCGAGATGACGTCGCCGGCCATCCTGCTGTCGGTGTCGCATTGGCGGAACACCTGCTTGCCGCCGGGCAGAGACGCCTTGCCTGCGCTGAGCTTCATTACCGGCCGCCCGTCGCAGCACACCATCTTATAGACCATGTCGCACCAGGGCGCATCGGCAGACACCCCTACCCGCGTCCCCACGCCGAACATATCAATGGGCGCGCCGGATTGCGCCAGCCGCTCCAGCTCATACTCGTCCAGGCCGCCGCTGGCGACGATGCGCACATAGTCCAGCCCGGCATCGTCCAGGATGCGGCGCACCTGCCGGCTCAGCGCGTCAAAGTCGCCGGAGTCCAGTCGCACGCCGGTGAGGCGATGGCCGTCGTCCGCCATCTCTTTGCCGACCTGCGCCGCGATGTGGGCTGCGTTGACGGTATCGTAGGTGTCCAGCAGCAGGATGCTGCGGTCTGGGAACCGGCGGGCGTAAGCGCGAAAGGCGGCCGCTTCGTCGGCAAAGCTCGTGATGTAGGAATGGGCCATTGTTCCCGTGGGCGGTATGCCGTAGCGTCGGGCGGCCAGCACGTTGCTGGTGGCGCTGAACCCGGCGATGAAAGAGGCCCGCGCCATCCGCAGAGCCGCCTCGGAGCCGTGGGTGCGCCGGGACGCAAAATCGGCAAGCGGCCGGCCCTCCGCCGCCGTTACGCAGCGAGCCGACTTGGTGGCCAGCAAGGTTTGGTACTGAATCTGATTGATGACGATGGTCTCGGCCAGCTGCGCCGCAATAATGGGGCCGGTAACTTCCAGCACGGGCTCGTCGGTGAAAAACAGACTGCCCTCGGCCATGGCGCGCACGCTGCCGGCGAAGCGAAAACCACGAAGATAGTCCAGAAAGTCATCAGCGAACGCGCCCGTCGAGCGCAGATAGTCCACGCTGGCGTCGTTAAATGACAGGGCAGCCAAACAGTCCAGAGCGTCGTCAATGCCGGCGGCCACCAGGTAACCCCGTTGGGGCGGGTATTCCCGCACGTAGAGGCTGAACGTCGCTTCGCCATCCATGCCCTCGGCAAAGTAGGACTGCGCCATGGTCAGCTCGTAAAAATCGGTGAGCAGGCCGATGTCGCCGGCGGGCGCCGGGAGGTAAGGTTGTGGGTTCAGACTGGCCATAGCAATCGGTCGCGGCCGGCGACGACAAGGCTCATCCAACGCCAAGCGCTCCCCGTCCGGGATGTCGGCATTATCCGGCGGGCCGGCGGCGGTGTCAAACGTAGGTTACACTGTATGCGACGCCAGCGAGGATGGCTACGATAAAGATAACTACGAAAGGATGGCTACGATATGACCGACGAATTCCTGCGCCCCGACGGACGCCGGGCCAACCAACTGCGCCCGGTACGCATCACGCCCGGCTGCCAGCCCCATGCGGAAGGTTCAGCGATGATTGAGATGGGCGATACCGCAGTGCTTTGCGCGGCCTCGGTGGAAGAACAGACGCCCCGCTGGATGCGCGGACGCGGGACGGGCTGGGTCACCGCCGAGTACGATATGCTGCCCCGGGCCACGTCATCCCGCCGCCCCAGAGACCGGGACGCCGGGCGCATCGCCAGCCGTTCCCAGGAAATCCAGCGACTCATCGGGCGTTCACTCCGCGCCGCCACCGACCTGCCGGCCCTGGGCGAGCGCGCCATTTACCTGGACTGCGACGTGCTGCGAGCCGATGGCGGGACGCGCGCCGCCGCCATCACCGGCGCATACGTGGCCCTCCGTCAGGCGTTGCAGGGGCTGGTAGCTGACGGCAAGCTGGAGCGCGTTCCCCTGCGCTGTGCCGTAGCCGCCGTCAGCGTCGGCCTGCTGGACGGCAACCTGCTGCTGGACTTGAACTATGCCGAGGACTCCGCCGCCGTCGCCGACTTCAACATCGTGCTGACGGACACCGGCCGCCTGGTGGAAATCCAGGCCACCGCCGAGGGCGCCCCGTTTCCACGCCAACAGGTGGCCGAAGCAATAGCGCTAGCCGCGCCGGGAACCGAGCAACTATTCGCCGCGCAGCGGAGCGCGCTTGAACACTGCATTAGTGATTAGCTGGAGGGATCACCGCTATTATCTGATCCGATAGAATCAATCACTGGTAAAAGAACCGGAGCTATGTATCGCGTGATGCGGTCAACAATGAGCGGAATGTCCTCGATGGGAGACTCGGCCGCTTGATCGTTACTGCCTGCATTGCTGGTATTAGCTTCTAATTCGCCTCGAATTACTGCTAGTGCCAGGAAGACTACCGCAGTGGAGAAAGTCCTACGTGTCGCATCAAGGGGCTGGTTTTTTCGTCGGCTATGATGATGGATATACTCGTTATCCGCATTGACATAAAAATCCCAAGATTCTCCAGTGTCTATATTCGACGAATCGACGGCGATACGGACAGCCGTTTTCTCAGAGAATGGCCCCAATGAATGAGATTCCCATTCGTGTTCGTACACTTCGTAGATATTAGGCGACGTGACGCTTTCAGCGCCACCTCGGTTTTTGTGAGGACCGCCGCCGCCACCGGTCATGGGTTCAATGATGCTAACTCTGACCGCACTTTCTAGTTGGTCGATGCGAGATTCGTCAGCAACTGCAACAGTAAAATTGAATCTATCGCCCGGTTTTATGAGCGAAGGCGGCAAAACACCCGTGTCCCAACGAAAGCGAGCAGTGCCGTTAGTTGGACCTGTACGATCCCAGTAATTAGTCCAAGCATTGCCGCTGTCGTCCACGATTGACCAACTACCGGGGGAGATACTGCGGTCGAAGTAGTTATTTTCAGCATCAGTTTCAAACTCCAGCGCGACAGTTCGACCTACGCCGACTCCCCACTCCAGTCGCTTCGGTTTGAAGTAGGTTGGAAACTGCTTGCCTACAAACTCTCCGTTCTGATCGGGGCGAGGCCCACGTCCAGTTCGCACAACTGTTGTACCTTCCAGCAAGTACTTTGATATTTCCGGATTATTGGCGAGAATTTCTTTCAACAAATCCTCGCGGAGACTATCATCGTCGTACTTGCTGGCAATAGCAGCGTCACGGCGTTGCTTTTCCAGGAGGCGCAGGGTTTCGCTGTCAAGTAGAAATTCCTCAAGCTTTCTTTCTATGTCAGTGGATAGCTGAGAATCCGCCCGCAAACGATCGCGGCTATTCATGAACAACTCTTCAAAATCACGACGCCCAATGCTGCTGCAATCGACCGTCACCAGCAAGTCGTTGGCAAGATAGCTCTTGCGGACACTTTGGCGACTGAAAAAACGTGTCGGGTAAGCGGCATGCAATTGCCCATTATAGAGAAACAGAACACCATGGCGAGCGGTGCGGTGGCTCTGGTATGCGCCCGGTTTGAAGGCAAAAACGCGAACCTGCACTTGGTGGCTGCGGATGCCGAGGTCGGCGCTTTGGGGAAAGTCCTTTTCCAAATCACCAGGGTTCCGTTCGAGATCGGTAAGTATGCCGCGGGCAATGCGGTAATTCTCGTTGGAGCTGTATCCCCGGCATTCGTACAGTTTAATTGGCAAAGCCGGCTCGGCGAGAGCGATTTCTATGCGACGAATTAATCCACTTCCGTCGCTTGGCATGATGATGCTGGAGCTGGTTCCTTGCCAACGGTATTCGTACAATTTGACCAGTGAACCATATTCTGAGTACCGATTGTATGAGCCTTGTCGGTCGGGAAAAACGGGGAACCTTTCGGCGGGAAACGATAGTACTTCCCCGTATTCTGAATCGTTAGAGCACACTGGTGCCAAATATTGGAATACCGAGCTGCGAGAATCGTTGGACGGCTCAATGCGTCGCACGATGGTGAAGCCCCATTCCCGGCCCCTGGCCGACGAATGGTTGTTTATTAATGCCGGGTTACGCCGCGAGATAATCAACTGAAAATTGTACCTCTCACTGCAATATGGCAGAGCTCCAGTTGCTCCCATATTGAATTTGCCTTGCACAAACCGGGTTCGTATCTTATTGTTGCGATGCAACGATAGGAAGGTGTTAGGGAAGTTATCCGGCGTCTGTCCCTCGCCGTAGTCGGCAATAGTTAGTGACGGGTGAGTGTTGCGGCGGCGGCCGCGCCTTTCGGGACGGGCACCAGTGGCGGTTATCGTTATAAAGTCGCCTTCCGAGTTCAGCTTGCCGTTGGACCAACTGGACAAGCGGCCACTGCGGTCGGGGTCGAACCTACCCCCGTCCCCAAAATAGCGATGCACTGCCTCCCGTATGGATTGAGGCGCTTGCGGCGATTCCGGATCTTCTCCCTCAATCAAGCATTTGTTCATTAGGCGCGCGTCAATCGCATTAACGGCCTTTTCAACCAGTGCGGCCACTGCCTCGCTCTGTTGGTTGCCTATGGTGCCGTAGTTATTCTCCAAATCGCCGTAAGGACGCCAAGCAATTGGGGCATCCCAGTAGCCGGCTTCCTGCAAGGTTTTCACTACTACCTCTTCGCTGTCGGCATAGAGTAGCTTGCTGCACAACGTTTTTGTATCCATTTGTGGCTCCAATGCTGTCGTGGCGCTTGTGGAGATTTTAGCAAATTGTCATCCCTTCCGCATCCAGCAACGTAAGCCCGTACCCCAGCTCCCGCAGCGGCTCTTCCACCTGCTCCCGGTCGCCTGCTACCAGCACGGCCAGGCGCGATGGCGACAGGTATTGCGCGCCGACGCGGTGCGTATCATCCAGAGTTACGCCGGACAGTCGTTCTTCGAAAGCGCAGAAGTAGTCGTCGGGCAGGCCGAACTGCGCCAAGGTCACCAGTTGCCCCAGCAGCTGCGCCGGACGCTCAAAGCCGGCCGGGTAGCCCAGCCGCAGCCCGTTCCGCGCGTCCTCCAGTTCCTCGGCGGTCAAAGACCGTTGGCCGCTGATGTCGGCAAACTCCCGCAGTGTCTCACTGACCGCCTCCCTGGTCACTGCCGTTTGCACGCTGCCTCCGGCCGACAGCAGCGACGGCGCGTTGTACCAGGATATGCCGGAGTTGTACCCATACGAATAGCCCTTGTCCTGCCGCAGGTTTTGATTCAGCCGCGCCGAAAACTGTCCGCCGAAAGCATAGTTCAGCGCCGACAGAGCCATAAAGTCGGGATGGCTGCGTTCCGTCAGCGACATACCGGCGCGAATGACTGACTGCGCCGCCCCCGGCTTGTCAATCAGGTAGATGCGAGGGCCGTCGCCGGTGTCCGACCCATCGCCGGGGCTGATGCCGGCCGCCGGTTCCGCCGGCGCCGCCCAGTCGCCGAAATACGCTTCGGCGGCGGCCATCGCTTCATCCAGGGCCACGTCGCCGGCCACCAGCAGACACAGACGGTCAGGCCGCCAGTCCCTACGATGCTGCGCGGCCAGGTTGGAACGCTGGGCCGCGGCCACGGCAGCCTCGCTGCCCAGGTTGGAATGAGCGTAGGGAGAACCCGGCCCGAACACCAGCGCGCCAAAGTTGGAGTCGGCGAGAAAACCGGCATCGTCCCTGGCCCGGCGCAGGTCGGTCAGCCGTTCCCGGCGCACCCGTTCCAGCTCGTGCTCCGGGAAGTTGGCGTTGCGGGCCACGTCGGCGCTCAAACCCAGCGCGTGCTGCCAGTGCCGGTTGAGCGTCTCCGACGTCAGCAGGGTCAGTTCCTTGCGCGCTGTTATGGACAGCCTCGCCCCGATATGCTCGAAAGCGGCGGCGATTTCCTGACTGCTGCGGGCGGACGTGCCTTCATCCATCATCGCCGCCGTGAAGGACGCCAGCCCGGGCAGCTCGGTTGGGTCGCCGGTGGCCCCCGCGTGAGCCATAATGGCAAAGGACACCAGCGGCAGCCCCGGCTTGTTGGCGACAATCACCTCCATGCCGTTGTTCAGGCGGCGCCGCTGCGGAACCGGCGGCGTGAAGGCCGGCGTCGGCCCGCCGGCCGGCTGCTTGCTGCGGTCAACGCCCGTTGTGGCGGCGCTCAAAGAGCGTTCAGGGTACACCCGCATCCGAACCTGCCCGCCGTCCATAATTTGCCGGTGCACGCGCAGCACGTCTTCCCGCGTAACGCTGCGGTAGTCGTCCATAGCTCTATTCAAGCCGTCGGGCTCCCCGGTAAAGACGTTGAAATAGTTGAGGGCGTCGGCGCGCCCGCCGAACCCGCCCACGCGTGACAGCATCCGATAATGCTGCATCTCAATGCGGTTAATGGCCCGCTCAAACTCCTCATCCGTGGGCGGCTCGGCGATGATGCTGGACAGTACTTCCTCCGCGGCCTCCTCCACCTCCTCCAGCGTGCGACCCTCCGCCGGCGTCAGCTCCATGCGAAACTGGCCGGCGATTTCGGCGGCGTAGTAACTCACCGATGCCGATTGCGCAATCTGCTTCTCATACACCAGCGCGCGATACATCCGGCTGCTCTGCCCATCGGACAGAATGGCCCGCAGGATGTCCCCGGCAGCGTCATCCCCCGACAGGTTGGCCGGAGCCAGCCATACCGAATAAAGACGCGGCAGCGTAACCCGGTCGGTCATCTCCAGGTCAACCCGGCCGGCCAAAGGCGAATCGGCCCGCCCGATGCGCCGGGCCGCCGGGCCGGGCGGCAGGTCGGCGAAATATCGTTCCGCAAGAGCCAACGCCGCGTCAACTTCAATGTCCCCCGCGATGGCCAGGCTGGCGTTGGACGGCGAATAGTAGCGGCGGAAAAAGTCCTTCACGTCGTCCAGGCTGGCGGCATCCAGATCTTCCTGCGAGCCGATGGTCATCCAGTGGTAGGGATGGGGCAGCGGAAACAGCGCCTGCTGGATGTGCCACTGCGCCATTCCGTAGGGCCGGTTTTCGTAGCTCTGACGCCTTTCGTTCTTCACCACGTCGCGCTCCGTGTCGAACCCCTCCTGATCCAGGGCGTCCAGCAGGAAGCCCATGCGGTCGGCCTCCAGCCACAGCGCCAGCTCCAGATAGTTGGACGGCACGTCCTCCCAATAGTTGGTGCGGTCGCCGGTGGTGGAGCCGTTCAGCGTTGCTCCAATCCTCTGCAAAGGCTCAAAATGACTCGCCTTGTGGTGCCTGGTGCCCCGAAACATAATGTGCTCAAACAAATGCGCAAACCCCGTGCGCCCTACCTCCTCATCCTTGGAACCCACGTGATACCAGACGTTGACGGCCGCCACCGGAATTGAACGATCCTGATGCAGGATGACGTCCAACCCGTTAGGCAGCGTGTGTTTCTCGAATGCAATGGCGGTCATAAAGCAGCGTCCTTTGGTTCCAAACCACATTATTCCGACAAGGGTTCCGGCTGCGCCTCAGCGTGCCGGAACCCGAAACCGGCGCAGCCATTGTAGCATCGCCAGCCCCGGAGCATCGGTAGTGGCTCGTGGTATATTGTGGGGTAATACGAATGTTGCGAGATTGCCCCGTGCTTTATGAAGTTGCCGTCGTCGCCAGCGGGAACAGCCCGATGGATCTCAACCGGGTTTTTGACCTGCTCACCGACCCTCGCCCGGCGTTGCGCATCCTTGCGCCCGACCCAATGGGCAACGATGTCTGGTGCGACGTTACCGGCTGGGAGAACGGCGCGCCCTGCCCCGCCATGGCCGCATTATCCGAAGATTCCGGCGAGGGCGTCGTTATGCTGATTTACGGCGGCGAGGACGGTATTCGCCTCAAGCCGGCGGACGCATCCGGCGATTGGGACACTGCCAACGGAGTGCAGTGGGGCGAAGCCTGTTTGATGCTGGGCAGCGACGTTGCCATCGAATACGCGCCGCACGGCTGGGATTTTTCACGGCATCCCCACTGATTCCGGCGCGTCCGGCCAGTTGTCCGACGGTGAGGCCGCCCGCCAATCGGACGTCAGGACTGCCAGTACGCCCGGAACGTCCCGACGATAACCGCCCTTGCCGTCTTTGCGGAGGCGCAGCCGCGCCCCGGGCCCGTCGCGGAGCATCCCGTACAGCTCCTCCGTGTCGTTTTCCAGGCAGTCGTCCAGCGTTACCGCCGCCACGTGAACCCGTCGCGCCGCCGAGTCCGACTGACGCTGCATAATCTCCCGGTACAAACGCCAACACGCCGGGCTTTCCAGCGCAGCATACGAGCACAGCAGCGCCACCCGGTCATAGTTGCGAAAACGGCTCATCGGCGGGAAAACCTGCGCGTTGTAAATCGCCTCCTCGTCATCGGCCAGCAGACTCCAACACTGCGCGCCGCGCCGACGCATCTCACGCTCCAGCCAGGCCACCACCGCGCCGTCCGCCGCCGCGCCAATGAGCAAAATCCGCCGATGGGGCGTTGGCGCGCTAGCCTGCTCCGCGCGCCCATTCTCGACAGCAAACCCTCGCGCCGCAAACTCCCGGCCAACAAATTCGATGAAGTCGGGCGGCACTCCCGCCGATTGCAGGAATACCTTGGAAACGCCCCCGCCGGAGCGCGCCAGCGTGTCCGCGCCCACGATGCTGGGGCCTTGATGACGCACGGTTTCCAGCCCCAGCGCCGCGCCCAGGTCGCAGTCGGCGAACAGCGTCATGTCCACCACCCCGTCTTGCAGCAAAGCGCAGTCCAGGCGGGTGCGCACCAGCGAAGCCCGGCGCAGGTCGCAGCGGCTGAGGTTGGCGATGTCAAGACAGGCCGCGTTGAGCCGGGCCCCGCTGAGGTTCGCATCGGTAAGGTCCGCCATCGTCAGGTCGGCCTCGGTCAGGTCGGCGCCCGCCAGGTTCGCGCCCGCCATCGCGGCGAAGGCCAGGTCGCAGTTAGACAGGTCGGCCCCGCGCAGGTCGGCGTTGCAGAAATTGCCGCCGCGCAGGTCGGAGCGGGTGAAGAAAGCCCCCGACGCTTGGGCTTCCTCAAAGCTGGCGCGGTTCAGGTTGCAGCGCGACAGATGAGCCTGCCGCATCCGGGCGCCGTTGAAATTCCCGTGCCGCAGGTCGGCGGAAGTCAGGTCAATCTCCGTCAGGTCGTCATGGGACAGGTCAACGCCGGGCATCCGCGCGCCGCTGAGGTATGCCCCCGACAGGTCAAGATGCGCCCGCGTCTGAAACGAGCGGGCCCGCCAGCGGGCAATGGCAAAGCTCCTCCCCCTGGCAACGGCTACGTGCTCAGGGTTGGCCAAGCGACGGCTCCCTTTTACGTGCGCTAACGGCCCTGATCTAATCGTCCGCCGCCGCCAGCGACGCCTCCCGTCCGGTGAATGCGGGCATTACCTCGGACGCGAAGATCGACAGCTGCTCCTTAAACTCGCTCCACGGCATACCCTCGGGCCATTGCAGCACGATGTCCTCCAGGCCGGGATACTTCTCCTCAATTCCGCGCAGAAAAGCGATGAAGTCCGCGGGATTCCCGCAGAACCACGCTTTCTGGTCAACGCCGTCCTCAATGCGCGGCACGCGCGTAGGAGCGCCCGGAGTCCCCCACGGCCGGCCCTCCTCATCGGTATAGCGCACGAATCCAAAGGGCGCGAACCACTTATAGCGTTCATCGTGGAACGGACGCACCCGCGCCACGGCCTCCTCCCGGCTGTCGGCGATGTAAAACCCAAACCCCAGAGCCATGTCGCCGCCCAAAGGAAGATTGCGGCCCGCCGCCGCCGCCGCGTCGCGGTACTGCGTAATCATCTGCTCCGCGTACAGCTCCCCGGTAAGCGCCACCATCGCCTTGATGCCCCGCTCGGCGATGTAGTTCAACGTGCGCCCGCTGGCGATGGGCTGCCAGATTTCCACCGGTCGGTTCACGGGCCGGGGCACCATCGTGATTTCTTTGAGGTCATAGCCACGATACGGCACGGCCGGCGGAATCGTGTAGTGCTTTCCCTGATGACTCCAAGAATCCTCATTGAAAGCCTTCAGGATAACCTCCATCTGCTCCAGGAACAGCTCCCGGTTGGCGTCATTGTCAATCACCGGCGAGCCGAACGTTTCCACCTCCCGGGAGTGATACCCTCGTCCCACCCCGAAAATCATCCGCCCCCCGGTCAGGATGTCCGCCATTGCAAAGTCCTCAGCGATGCGCAGCGGGTGCCACATGGGAATGATGTTGAAAGCCTGGCCGAACTTCAGGTTCCTGGTCTGGCCGGCCAGATGAACCCCCATGAGAATAAGGTTGGGGATGCACTCATAACCTTCGTGCTGAAAGTGATGCTCCGCCATCCACATACAGTAGAAGCCGCGCTCATCCATATGCTGCGCCAGCGCCTGGGCGTGCTGGTAAGCCTGCGCCAGCTGCTCGTTGCTGTAGCGACGCTGGTCCGGCGGCGTACCGTCCGCCCCCACGTTATCCAGGTCAATCTGCCCCACGTACAGAACCGAAAACCGCTTAATCATCCCGTCAATGCTCCCTTTACGCTTCACGAAGGAAATTAACGCGCATTATAGCACGGAGACGCAGCCCATTGACCTCGGGCCGGCCGCCCTGGCCCAATACAGAAAAGCCCGCCCCATGAAACAACTCACCGGCGACTGCCGTGCGCCCAGGCAAGCGCAAGGATGGCAGCAATCTACACCCCTCGGGCCAGATCCGCCAGCTCGTCCAGCACTTGGGGAAACGTTGGGAACTGGTAGCGCCGAAGAGATTCATACAAAACCTGTTCCCCGGTCATCGGGTCATACACGCGTTGGATGTAATCATCCGGGTCGCTGTGCAGATTGTGGTATTTGAGCAGCAGATGCTCGCCGGGCAGCCAGCCGATGTAGGTGTAGGTGTGGCATCGGACGCGAAACGTGCTGCCGAAGTAGCGGGCCTCAAACCACTTCTCCACTTCCAGCATCACGTTTTTGCGGCACTGAACCATACCGCTTTGCCAAATTACACCCTCGCCTTCGCGTGTGAAAGCAAGGGTGTCGCTGATAACGAAGGGATGCTGGCTCAGTCGGTTTTCGTGGATGGTTTGGTAGTGGTCCCAAGAGTTCCAGTCGTGGGGGTCTTGGCGTGGAGCAATTTGGCGCCTTGATAGGCTGAATACCATCGCAGAACCTCGGCAGTGGCATCGATCGCGTCCGATTCAAGCAACGTTGCCATCTTTTCGCTGGACATTTCGAACCGGACTTCGTATTCGCGCATTTTGCGCTCGGCCTCCGCGAGCAGCGTACCGTGTGGGACAACACGAACCGGAATGCCGGCCGCGTTTTCTACAGTAGTCATTAGACCCTCCATTGAAAAAACCGGATGAAAACCGTAGTTGATTATAGCAAACGTCATCCCCCACTCACACCACCAACCAGCCCCGCCTCCCCACGGCTGCCGCATCCCTTACAGCCGCCGGTTGCTTACCACCGGCTCCGACGCCAACAGCCGCCGCAGCCCGTCCAGGTCAGGCAGCCCCAGGATTTCCGACAGTCCATCATCCAACTTCCGCCGAGTCGGGCAGTTCGCCATTGCCGGCAAACGTTCAAATCCCTCCTCGGCAACAGCGTCAAACAGATCCGACAGTGCCCGCAGTTGCGGCGACGACAGCGCCCTCGCGTCCAGTACGGGCATCCCTACCAAATCCGCCTTTTTGAAGCGAACCCAAGCCCCGACGGTTGTATTGCGTGTTGCCAGCAGCGCCAGCAGCCCGACGCTGCTGTTGAGCCACACCGCAATTGCCTTGTCCATAGCATGGTCTGCCGTCTTTATCGGCCACCAAACGTTTGATAACACCGGTACCTTAGTGCAAGTGGCCGCTACTCTGGCTGTATTTAACCGGAGCCGCTCCGCTACCAGAAGTCGCCCCGCCTTCGGCCATAGTTGCTCCAGTGCCTTCAACTTGCGGCCGGGACGAGGCTCAACCAAAGGAGCCAGGTACTTATCAGGCTCAACTAACAAGCGAGTCCTGCGTTCAGTTTCATGGTTGGCAACCATCGGATACGCGGTTATCGCATCCGTTGTATCAAATCCATCTCTAACATCCCGCACATCAGGGCCGATTTCCCCAAGTTCACCCAACGGGCAAATCGGAATCTTCCCAATCTCTGACTCTCCCGGAACCCATACCTCTCCGTCCCCCAGCAGCCGCAGCGCGCAGCGCGTCAAGTCGGCCCGGGCAAACTGGACGCCCGCCCACTTGCTGCCAATCAGCCTGGATTCCGGAATCGCCACCAATTCGCCAACGTGCCGCCCGTCAACCTCTACCAGGCCGGCGCCGGTGGATTCCAGGTTGGCCGGCGTGGTGTCGGCGATGGCCTGGGCCGTGCGGTGAGCGTCCAGCGGCCCGGTGGGGTTTTGCCACAGGCTCACGAAAACGGTGCGGTGTTCAGCGGCATCGCCCCTGGCGGCGACGCCGTCGCTGCCGTTGTTGCCGCCATTGCCGAGGCGGCGACGGGTGGCAATCAGCAGCGCCTCCGACAGGTCGGTGCTGTCCGAAAAGTTCCAGCGCAGCGGGTCGTGCGAGACGATTACCATGTCAAGATTGAAATCCCGCTCAATGAGGGAACGGGTCTGTTGCCAGGAGGGCCCGGTGCAGACTGTGGCCGGCAGCACCAGCGCCAGCCGTCCCTCTCCCGGGCGCAGCTTGGGAGAGGCCGCCGCCACAAACGCTGCGCCCAGCCCGGCGGTTCCCGTCGCCTGCCGCGACTTAAGGCGGCGGGCAAGCTCATTCTGCAACTTGCGCCGCTCGGCGGCGGGCAGGCTGCCAAAGAGCAAATTGCCCCCCACGGAACGGGTAAAGGGCGGATTCATAATTGCCAGGTCAAGCTCAGGCAGCGTAGCGATTTCCCCATCCTGCGCCCCCTTACCGCCGCTGCCGTACACTCGGACGGGATCTCGTATGGCGCGGTCGTCAACGCCGCTCATGGACGGCGACAGCGAAAATTGCACTGCCGCCTGGGTTTCGCCCAGAAAGTCCAGCGAACCCAGCGAAACGTCGTCGCCGTCTGCTCCCAGCCGCATCACGTATAGGTTCATCCGGTCAAACTGAATGTCGGGGTTCAGCATCGCCAGGCTGGTGGCGGCAAAATGCACGGCGGAAATCTGCACGTCGTATCCGTGAATGGCCTGCTCCACCATCGCCTTGTGCAGCGCTGCGACATCCTGCCCGCCGGCCTCGGTGTGCCGCCGTTCCGCCTCGGCGGCCACCGCCATCAGCAAAGTGCCGGTGCCGCAGGCAATATCCGCCACGTTGAGAGACGCGGGAAATTCATGGTCTCCCCAGTCAACTCCCGCCGGCCAGTTATGGAACACCAGCCGGGCCAGCAGCGCCGCCGCCGGTATGGATGTGTAGTACGCGCCGGTGAACTTGGCGTCGCTCAGCAGCGTATGGAATAGCCGGCCGGACAGGTCATGCCCCTCTAGGTGGCTGGTATCCTCAACCGCCTTAAGCAGCGGTTCCATCACCGGGCCATGCCAGAGGCGCGGTCGGTCGGCGTAACTCAGGATGGTCAGCATCCTTTTAGCCAGCTCAAACACCGGCACGTAGTCAATGGTTTCGCAGATGTCGTTCCAGACTTTCAACAGCCCGAACACTCCCCCGTCCCGCCACGTTTCGCCAACGGTGGGCACCAAATCGTTGGTGGACGCCAGGCGCAAGTGGAAGGCCAGGGCGTTGAATATCACCAGGCAGCCGATGCGCAGCGCTTTGGCCCGGTCGTTTTCCCGGTCAGTCTCGGCGACGGCTTCTCTCACCAGCCGGGCCAGCCGGGCATAGCCGCTGAGCTTCGCTGCCGATTGCTCCACGGCGTACTCAATAACGGCGGCCGCCGCGGCAACCCGATCCGCCCCCTCAAGCTCCAACGGCAGCAGCCGCAGATGGTCCGCAATGTCAGCCGTAGAGCCAAAACGCGAGTCCGGTTCCTCAACGCGCTTGCCATTCGAGCCGTGCACCCACCACTCCAGGTCGCCCGCATACTCCAACCCTTCGCGGGTGTCTTCCAGGTACTTCAACGCAATGGGATAAAGCACTCCGATAACGCCCAGCGCATCGGGAAATTGCTGCAAGCGGGCGTCAAGCTGACTCTCCAGCTGGCTCACCGAATCGTCCCACTTGCACTCCAGCAGCACGGTATCGCCGGATTTCAAGGTGACGCGGACATCCGGAGTCGCGCTGTGGTTGCGCCGTTCCGCCCGCGCGTTGATGCCATGGTCCCGCAGCTGCTGCGCCAGAAAAGCGTTCACCGCTTCCTCCCGGACTACCTCCCTGCTTCCACTGCCGGGCCGCGATTCACGGTTGCGTCTTGGTCGGGGCATTGCTCTAAATCCTCTCGGTTCGCAGCATAATAGCCTGTCCGCCGCCGCCGTTTCAATCGCTCAGCGTCACCCGCTCCCTCTTTCCACGCCCCTTTACGGAATGAAACCGCTATAATCTCTCCATCCCAAAAATAACTGCGGAGGCATCTCCATGGACTTGAGCCTTAACGGAAAGGTAGCGATGATTACCGGCGGCAGCCGCGGCCTCGGCCGTCAGTGCGCCCTGGCCTTGGGCCGCGAAGGTTGCGCCGTTGCCATCTGCGGACGCGACGGCGACCAGGTCAACCGCACCGTCGCCGAACTTGCCGCCCTTAACATCAATGCCCACGGCAGCCAGGCCGACGTCACCAAAGACGCCGACGCCGCCCGCTTCCTCAAAGAAACCGCCGACGCCCTCGGCTCCCCCGACATTCTGGTCAACAACGTAGGCGGACGGCGCGGCTCAGTCCTCTTCGACGAAACCCCCATGGAACTGTTCCTCGAAGGCTTGGAAGTCAACCTCATTTCAGCAGTGCGAATGACCAAGCTGGCCCTGCCCCATATGCAGGCCCAGGGCTGGGGCCGCATCATCAACATCGCCTCAATCTATGGCCGCGAGCACGGCGGCTCGGTGGACTACATGACCGGCAAAGCGGGAATGATTGCCTTCTCCAAGCACCTGGCCCTCCAGCTGGCCCAGTCCGGCGTGCTGGTCAACTGCGTAGCTCCCGGCAGCATCGACTTCCCCGGCAGCAGCTGGGACCGTTTCCAGCAGAACAACACCCCCGAAGTGGTAGCCGACTTCATCGACCGCAACCTCCCCATGGGCAAGTTCGGCTGGCCCGAACCCATCGGCGAGACGGTCGCCTTCCTCGCCTCCGACCGCGCCAACCTCATCACTGGCGCGTGCATCAACGTGGACGGCGGGCAATCCAAGTCGCTGTTCTAGCCGCGCCCTTTCCGGCCAGGCCCCTTCTAGCCGGCCTGATGCGCCGCCCCCACGAATTCCTGCCACGCCAACACGCATTGCTCCGGCGCCGAGTGCTGAACATAGCCCCCGGCGCCGGGGATACGCGCCAGCGTACAGTTCGGCATCAGGTCCGCCTGACCCTGCGCCCGCTCCGGTATGTCTCCCTCGCTCAGCTCCCCCACCATCGCCAGCGCCGGCGTCCGGATGGACGGTAGCTTGTCGGTCAGGTTCTGCGTTCCTAGATACGCCAGCGTTTCCAGTACCACGTGCCGGGCCGTCTGCCCCATCTGCCGGATGTACCACTCATGATGCTCCGGCGCCGCGTCGGCGCTGACCCGCCGTCCGCCCGTAGCCCGAGCCCATCCTTCCACGCCCTCCTCCGCCACCAGCCGATAGTACTCCTGATAGGTTGCCACGCCGGTAAAGTTGTACGGTGAGGTGCAGGTCGTTACGGTGTGCAGCCGCTCCGGATACTGATAAGCGAATTGCAGCGCAATGGTGCCGCCGATGGTTTCGCCAATCAGGTGAACCTTGTCCACTCCCAAGTAGTCCAGCAGATTGCGCAGGTCGCCGGCAAAACCCTCCAGCGACCAGTCATAGATACCCGGCGCCGGCACGGTAGAGCGTCCGAACCCGCGCGCATCCACGCGAATCACCCGATACTGCCGCGCCAGCAGCGGCGGCCAGGCATACCACAGCCGCGCGTTCTTCGCGTTCCCGTGATGCAGAACCACCGTCTCCACCGTCGCCGGGTCGCGCCACGGATCGGTAAAGTCGTCATCGTCGTAGTACATTTCCAGGTTGTCGGCAAGCGCGGCAACAGGCATGATTTCCTCCTTCTACACTCCCAGCCCGCCGCCGGGCGTCTGGTCGGCCAGCGGAATGGCTACGCTCACCCGGTCAACGTCCCCGACGCTGCGGGTGGTATGCCCGCGCCCCGTCAGGTCTTCGCACAGCTCAATGTCCCCCACGTTGAAAATGCGCCGGCTCCCGTCGCCCAGGCCAATCTCCACCTGCCCTTGCAGCGTGATAACGTACTGGCGACGCGGCGCAGTATGAAAGTCCACCAGCTGGCTCGGCTTCAGGCGGCTGAACTGCACTCCGGTAGCCGGCTGCATCGCCGTGCGCATCGCGTGCCCAACCTGCTCAAAGGGCAGCTCCAGCTCCTCAATGTGAGACTCCCCATCCTCTCCCGTGTAAATCCTCACTGCCTGCATAACCAAAAACCTCCGGTTCAATTGCAATGCCGCCATCATAACACCAACGCCGCGCATTAACCGCCCCGACGCTGCTGGCGCCCTGCTCCAACTCACTCCCCGGCGTAAGGCGGACGGTGCCGGTGCCGGAACAAATCGGCCAGAGGCATAGCGAAGCCGGGCAGCAGCGGCGTAGCCAGCGTGTCATCTGCGGTCAGATTGGCAAGCTCCACATAAGCCCCGCCTTGCAGATCCAGCAGCGTAACCGTGTCCCCCCGAAGGTCGCAGATCCAGTAGTGCGGAACGCCGGCCTCGGCATACGCCTGCCGCTTACGCACCAGGTCCCGGCTGCGGTCCGACGACAAAATCTCAATCACAATGTCCGGCGCCTCCTCCACCATACGGTCGCCCACCACGCCGGCGCTGCCCGGCAGAATTACGCTCACATCGGGAGCGTACAGCCGACCGGCCTCCACCGACAGCGCCACTATCACATCGGTATGCGCCTGAATTGACGGCCCGCCGGCGTAGTCCCGATAATCCGCAAGATAGCGCGCAAACTGTAACTGAGCAAAATTATGGCCTATTCCAGGTTTGGGCATGACATAGAGCGCTCCGTCATCCAGTTCCATCTTGCGCCGGTCGTCCGTGTCCTCCAGCTCCAGAAACTCGGCCACGGACAGGCGGATGCCGCTTTTCGCTTTGAGCGTTGTCATGTCAAAACCCCCGATTCTCCCTCGGTTCGCGCCCGCCCGGTCCGCATAGATCCCGGAGACAGCAGGCGTTGCAGCGCGGCGCGTTTTTCGCGCAGGCCTCCTTGTGATGCCGATCCAGCAGCGCGTGGTACTCGTTGTACACCGACACATCCGCCGGCAGCCCCGCGTGGAACATATCCTGCCAGCCGGCGTAATCCATCCGACCCGCCGGCGTCAGCCCCACCCGCGTCATAATGCGGATGGTATAGGCGTCAATCACGAAGGAAGCCTTCCCGGCGGCGTACACCAGAATGGCGTACACCAGAATATCGTCCGCCGTCTCCGGCCCGATGCCGTAAATTGACAGCAGCTCCCGCCGGAGCTCCCCCGTTTCCCCGGCAAACATCGCATCCGGACAGCCGCCGTACTTATCGCACACGTGAGCCGCAAAGGCCTTCAGCTTCCGCGCCTTGGCGTTGTAATACCCCGATGGACGCACCAATTCCCCCAGGGCGTCAACATCAATGCTATGCACCGCCGCCCAGTCGCCGATGCCTGCCGCCCGCAGATTCGCCAGCGCCAGCTCCACGTTGCGCCACGCCGCCGCCTGCGTCAAAATAGCCCCGGCAATCATCTCAAAGCGCCCATCCCCCGGCCACCACCCCTGCGGCCCATAAGCCGCCAGCAAACGCCGGTATATCTCCATCAGCAGGTTGCCGCTCCCGATCATTGCCACCGTCCTGTTGGGGCATAGCCATTGCCCCTCAGCGAAGCTACGTCAGCCCGGTTTGCTTCTTGCAACTCTGCCAGCGAGATGTCGCGGTGTCGCTTTACCCTGTTGCACGGCGGACACAGTAGCGTCAGTGCTTCATAGAGTACCTCCAGGCTTTCGTAGAAGTCATCTGGGCCAACTTGTGAACGCGGTTTGATTGGCTCAACTTCCAGCACCCGTTCGTCAAAACGGTAATCTGTCCCACAGCCGTGGCAGAACGCGCCCTTTATTTCCAATAGGTTGACGTGTATGCTCGTCCACAAAGAACATTCGTTCAAAGGCTCTATCAGCGAGACACCTTCCACCAGCCCCAGATAGTCCCACACCGTTACCGTCGGCTCCGGCATTCCCATTGACTGCATCTCGAACGCAGTCAAGAACCTCTTGTTTCCTTGTTGTGTTGCCACCCAAGCCCACGGGCTCTCGAACGGCGTTATCACTGCCGTCGCCGCATCTTGTACGCCGCAACCTTCCAAAAAAGCTATGCATGTATTTCGTATCTCGCCTTCCTCCGGCTGATACATAGCCGTTGCCCAGTGTTCCGCATTCACAACGTCGTCGAGCGTCAAATTCATCTTGCACCTCCCACTCTATCGCCGCCGCCGGGTAGTGCGCCCGCGCGCCCGACCCATCCGCAAGTTGTTTTCGTTCTTCATATGCCCGTCTTTCCGGTTTTCCTGCTGCAAACCTATCAGCGTGTAGCGGTCGCGCTTCCCCTTGTTGCACGGCGGGCATAGCAGCGTCAGGTTTTCGTAGGCGTCCGTGCCACCCTGGGAACGCGGGTTGATGTGGTCAACTTCCAGCACCCGCGTGTCAAAGCCGTAGTCCGCGCCGCAACCCTGGCAGAACGGCCCAATGTCGGCCAGCAATCGCCCGTGATGCGTCCGGGGCGCAGGATAGCGCGCTCGGCCGGTGGGCGTCCGCAATGCGAGGGTGGCGGGTTCGCCGTCGTCAGTGCGTTTGGGTGGGGTAGTTTCATAGTGGACATCGGCGGTTGCCAACCGCTGCTGCCCCCGCCGCCGGCGCCCCGACTGCAACAGCCCTTCGTTCTCCAACCGGGCCAGTACTTGGCCTATCGCGCCGTCCCAAATGTCCATACCCACCCACTGCCGACCCAGACGCTCGGCGGCGATTGGCGTAGTGGCGCAGCCGCAAAATGGATCCAGCACCATATCGCTGGAGTTGCTGCTGGCCTTAATGATGCGCTCGTAGAGAGCAAGTGGCTTTTGGGTAGGGTAGCCCGTGCGCTCTCTCTTTAATCTGCCAGGCGGAGTAAAGTCCGGCCACCAAGTTTCTGGGATTTTCCCACGCTCCAAGTACTTTTCTCTCAATTCTGGGGTCATAGCATCTGCAATAACACGACCAGCGCGGTTTGTGTTTAATTTTCTATGCGGGATACGCACGTTGTCCCCGTTGAACGTCCACTTGTCGCTTTTCGCATACCATAGCAAAGTATCGTGCTTGCGGTTGAACTGACGCATTCCTGGAGACCCGGGACCTGTGTAGCACCAGACGATTTCGTTGCGGAAGTTGCGCCGGCCAAAGATGGCGTCCAGCAAACATTTCGCCCAGGCGTGGGCCGTGTGGTCTATGTGCAGGTACAGGCTGCCATCGTCGGTCAGGATACGGTGCATCTCCAACAGCCGTACAGCCAAATAGCATAGGAACGCGCCCATATCGTCGCCCCACACCGTCTTGGCGGTAGTAATGACCTGCCAGACCTCCGGCTCATCGCGCTGTATGGCAATCATCCATTCATCGTGAATGTCCTCATCCCAGCGCCAGCGGTCATGGAAGGCGGCGCCGGTGGCCAGGCTGTCCGGCGTGGCGTGAAAATCCCGGTTCTTGTTGAACGGCGGGTCGGTAGCAATCAGGTTCACGGTTTCGCTGTTCATACCGCGCAGGAAATCCAGGTTCTCCCCGTGGTACAGCGTCCGATTTTCAAAGTTGCGCTCGGCCATAATGCAGTCTAGTCTCCCGCTACCAAGTATCCGGCCCGACGGCCGGGGCTGATTGTATCGCGCTGCCCTGCAAATCGGACGTTCCCCACCGGATTATAACAGATGTCCATATGCCAGCCCGGTCACCACCGCACCCCAACCATATCGCCCAGACTCACGCTCCCCTCATCAACCGCGCACCGATACGCATAAACCGACACGCCGGCCTCCGCCGCCCGTCGCAGCGTCGCCCCCAGCAGTGGGTCAGCCGCATAGTGAGGCGTAAAAGCCCCGACGTCGCCGCGCTGTATCACAAAAACCACCGCTGCCCGATGCCCGGCCTCCACCGCCTCCATCAGGCTGTGCAGATGCTTCACCCCGCGCAGCGTCGGCGCGTCGGGAAACAGCCCCACGCCGTCCTCCACCAGCGTAACCGACTTAGTTTCCACGTAGCAGGAACCCTCCGGCCCGGTCAGCAGAAAATCCAGCCGGCTCTCGCCGAACGCCTGCTCCGGATGCGCCTCGGGATAGGCGGCGAATGGCGGCAGCCTACCCTCGGCCATCGCCTCCGCCATCAGCTTGTTCGGCAGGCGGGCGTCAACGGAGCATAGCGCGCCGCCGCCAATGTCCACCAGAGCCAGGTCATAGGCCGTCTTGCGCGCCGCTCCCGCCGGCACGGGCGCCAGCAGCGCCCGGCAGCCCGGAACCAGCAGCTCCCCCATCCGCCCCGAGTTCGGCACGTGCGCCAAATACTCCCGTCGGTCAACGTCCACCAGCGCGGCAAACCGATTCAGCCGTTTGATAAACCGTCCCTCAACCAGCGCTGGCAGCCGCAAAATAACCCTCGCCGAACAATGCTCCGAGAAGCCCACGCTCCGCGCCCAGTGTAGCAGATGTTGACATTGCTGCCGCCTGCCCCTAACCTTGCCCACGCCCGACGTTCACGGCCCCGACTTCCGCCGGCAGAGGTGGTATCGTGCAATACTCCTTCCGTCTTCCCAACGCCGATTACCTCGGCTTCCCCGCCACGCCGCGCGCCATTACCGAAACCGCCCTCAAAGCCGAGGCCCTCGGCGGCGACGCCCTCTTCGTCAACGACCATGTAATCGTCGACGACAGCCCCCGCAGTCTCCCTTGGCGCAACGTGTACGACCCGCTCATGGTTCTTTCCTACGTCGCCGCCCTCACTTCACAGATCGCCCTGGGAACCTCGGTTCTCATCATGCCCTATCGCAACCCCATCGTAACCGCCAAAATGATAGCCACCCTCGACCAAATGTCGGGCGGACGCGCCATCGCCGGCGTCGGCGCCGGCTGGAGCCAACCGGAATACGACGCCCTCGGCGTACCCTATCGCCAGCGCGGCGCCCGCACCGACGAATACCTCCGCCTCTGGCAGGCTTGTTGGCGGCCTGGCCCCACTGCCTTCCACGGCCGGTTCTTCTCTTTTGACAATATGCACGTCAACCCCAAGCCCGTCCAGCAGCCCCATCCGCCCCTGTGGATTGGCGGCTCCGGCCAACCCTCCTTGCGTCGCGCCGCCCGCTTCGCCACAGTGTGGCAGCCCACGCCAACCCCGCTCGCCGACCTGCTGGACAATCAGGCCCATCTCCGGCAGTACTGCGCCGAAATTGGACGCGCCGAACCGCCCCGCACCCGCATGAGCTTCCGCGTCAACTTCAGCCACATCACCGGCAGCGCGCACCGGAGCGGCCAGCGTCCCACCGGGCAGGGCAGCGTCGCCCAGGTGGCATCCGACCTGAAACGCTATCGCCACGAAGCCGGCCTGGACGAGTTCCAGTTCAACTTCAATGGCAGCGGCAGCCTCCAAAACCTGCTCGACTCCATGGACCTCTTGGTGCAGGACGTACTGCCCCAGCTGGATAGCTGAACCCATAACTGCATACTCTGCGCCCGTAACACTTTGCCTACTGCCCCAGGTGGACACCTGAACCCCCGCCGCCTCGCCAGCATCCCCCACTGCCTGCGTGCTATCATCCCTGCCATGCCTACGCCAATCCGCAAAGCAGTAATCCCCGCCGCCGGATTGGGCACCCGCTTCCTCCCGGTGACCCGCTCCGTCCCCAAAGAGCTGCTCCCCATCCTCGACCGGCCCATGCTGCAATACGTGGTCGCCGAAGCTGCCGAGGCCGGCATCACCGACGTCATCATCATCACCTCCCCCGGCAAAGAGAGCATCGCCGACTATTTCCAACCCCGCCCGTACTTGGAAGCCCGGCTTGCCGACGACGCCACGCTGCTGGAAAAAGCGCGTTCCGGCGCGCGCCTCGCCAACGTCTCCTTCGTGATCCAGGAACAACCCCTCGGCCTCGGCCACGCCGTGCTTACCGCCCGCCACGCTGTCGGCAGCGACCCCTTCGCTGTCATCCTCCCCGACGACATTATCGCCCACACTCCCGGCGTCCTTTCCCAGATGATGGCCGGCATGGCCGACGCCCAAGACGGCGCCGCCGCCATAGCCGTGGAGCGCGTCCCCTGGGAGCTGGCCCATAACTACGGCATCGTCGACGCTGAACCCTTGGGCGGCGGCGGCCATCGAGTGCGTCGGCTCGTCGAAAAGCCGCCGCCGGGAACCGCCCCCTCCAACCTCTCCATCGTAGGCCGCTATCTGCTCCCGCCCGCCCTCTTTGATTGCCTGGAGCGCACCCCTCCCGGCGCCGGCGGCGAAATCCAGCTCACCGACGGACTCGCCCTCCTCATGCGCGATACCCCCCTGTACGCCTGCGAATTCCTCGGTACGCGCTACGACGGCGGCAGCCCCATGGGACTCCTGCGCGCCTCCCTCGAGTACGCCCTGCGCCGCGACGACACCAAAGCCGCCGCCGCCGCCTTGATTCAAGAACTCGCCGCCGCCTTATAGACGCCTCGCGCCATCACCCTCACGCCGCCACCGCTATCCCCTATCCCTCCCGTCATTCCGGCGAAAGCCGACATCCCCGCGCCAGCGGAAACCCACCACAGGATCTAACCGATGAAAGTTGCAGTTATGGGCGCCGGTAGCATGGGCGGCTACTTCGGCGGTATGCTGGCCCGCGCCGGCCACCACGTTACCCTCATCGCCCGCGGCGATAACCTCGCCGCCATCCGCCGCCACGGCCTCCGGATGCAAACCGAAGCCGGGCGCTTCACCGTCTCCTGCTCCGCCACCGACCGCCCGTCCGACGTCGGCCCGGTTGACCTGGCCCTCCTCACCACCAAAACTTACCATAACGTTGACGCCGTGCCTGCCATGGCTCCCCTCATCGGCGCCAATACCGCCGTGTTGAGCCTCCAGAACGGCATCGACTCCTATCTCCCCGTCATCGCCCGATTCCCCCACGCCATCATGCTGCCCGGCGCAGCCTACATCGAGGCCAACCGTCCGGAGCCCGGCGTAGTGCAGCAGGCCGGCCGCGTCGTCCGCATTGTTGCCGGCCCCCTGCCAAACAGCCCGCCCGAACACGCCGCCCGCGCCGCCGATATTTGCGCCGCCTTCCGGAAAGCCCAGGTAGCTGCCGACGCCGCCGACGACATCGCAGCCGCCCTCTGGACCAAATTCATTTTCATCGCCACCATGGCCGGCGTAACCTCCCTCGCTCGATCCTTCCTGCGCGATTTGCTGCCCCAACCCGAATGGCGCAAAATCGTCCAAGCCTGCCTGGAAGAAATCGCCACCGTCGCCCGCGCCTCAGATGTACGCCTCGCGCCCGATATAGTCCCCCACACCTTTGACTACATGGACCAGGCCAAAGGCGCCATGCGAGCGTCCATGCACTCCGACCTCATGGCCGGCCGCCCCCTGGAACTCGAAGCCCTCAACGGCGCAGTAGTCCGCGCCGGGCAGTCCGCCGGCGTTCCTACCCCTATCAACGACGTGATTTACGCCATCCTGAAACCCCACATTGGCGGCCAACCCTAGATACCCCGGGACGCCGTACCCCCGAAACAGCCCCCGCGCGCCAGCTCGTCCCCCGGCGAACCGAACGCCATCGTGTAATAGCCGTCATACCCCGCCGACTCCGGCCGGCGGAACCCACCCGCAAGGTCTATGTTGCCCTGGCCCGGCGGCAGATGAACCTCCACATACCCATTGTTGTCCGCCAGCCGTACCTCGCCAATGCGCCCGACCCCGAGGCCTCTATGAAGCCCTCAATCCTCTCCGACGCCGCAATCTATGCTCGCCGGCCAGCGCCTCCTCCGGACGGGTGGCCCCGGCGTCGTATCCAATGCGGTCGGTAAAGTTCACCGGAGCCATCGCCCCGTCATTCAGAGTTTCCATCCGCATCAAGCCTTCCGTCGCCCAGCCGCTTCGGTATCCATTCCCGCAGAAAGTCCATCAGCTCGCCGCGACATTCATCCAGCCGATGCTCCGCCCCTTCATACAAGACCAGCTCCCGCGGTTCCTTCGCCCAGTCATATATCGCCACCGCGCAGGAGAATGGCAGCCGCGTGTCCGCCTTGCCGTGCGCCACCAGCAGCGGCGTCGGCGAGAGCATTCCCGCCCCCTGCGCTCCGTAAGTCTGCGGCGACAGCGAAACCACCCCCGCAACGTGGTCGCTGCAAGCCCCGCCCGCGATGACTACCGCGCCCCCGAAAGAATGTCCCACCACTACCGCCGGCCCGTAGCCCCTTGCCCGCAGAAAATTTACCCCCGCCAGCAGGTCAAGCGCACACTCCTGAATGTTGTTCGCCTCCCGGTAGTCCAGCCGCAGCGAGGTAATGCCCTGCCCCACAAACTCCTCCGCCAGTTCAGCGTACATCCCCGACGCCGGCCCTCCGAACCCACCCCGCGCTCCGCAGACCCATACCACTGCCCGCGTAGATTCCGGCGCGGCGTGCAGTATCGCCCGAATATCCCCCCGGTTCGTGCGCAACGCCAGGCCCTCCCCTGCCTCGCCTTCATAGGGCGACCCCGCCAGTACCTGCTCAATCCGCATTTCCACGACTAAACCCGTTCCCTCCCATCGCCATCGTCTTCATCCACATCGTCGTCCGGCAGTCCCCCCGGATGCGGCCCTCCGGGCAGCTCCGGCGGCAGGCGGATTGCCATTTCAGTGTACTCTCCCGGCTCTGACTTCACTTCAATCGTGCCGCCATGCTCACGGATAATATCGTTGCAGATTGAAAGGCCCAGGCCGGTTCCCTGCCCGGTAGGCTTGGTAGTGAAAAACGGATTGAATATCTTGTCAATAATATCCTCAGGCATACCACTCCCGTTGTCGCGGATGCGAACCTCAACCTGCCCATCGTCCAGTCGTTTGCTGGAAAGGGTCAGCGTCGGCATATAGCCGCTGTTCGGATCCGCTTCCAGCAGGCTCCGCCGCTTTTCATCCGTAGCGTAGCAAGCGTTGCTCACAATGTTCAGAAACACCCGCCCGATGTCCCTCGGATTTACGTTGATCTCCTCCACCTCCTCAAAGTTGTACTGCAAGTCCAACTGAAACTCCGAATCCAGCGCCCGCGCGCTGTGATACGCCAGCCGCGCGTGTTCGTCCAGCAGGTTGTTGATGTTCGTCATCTGATGACTCACCGACTCCCGCCCCATCAGCAGCATATCCTGCACAATCCGATTCGCCCGCTCCCCATGCGTGCGGATGCGCTCCATATTCTCATTCAGGTCGTCAAAAATATCCTTGATGAGCCCCAGCTGCTCCTCATCCAGCTTGCCGTCTTCATTCTCATCCAGCGCTTCCCGCATCTCCTCCAAAAGCTCTTCGGAAGACTCGGAAAAATTCTTCACAAAGTTCAACGGATTCCTGATTTCATGCGCCACGCCGGCCGTCAACTCCCCCAGTGAAGCCAGCTTCTCCTGCGCCACGATACGGTCCTGCGCCGCCGCAAGATTGCTCATCGCCTCTTCCAGCTCATGATTCTTCCCGTCCAGCTCCGTGTTTATGCTCTCCAGCTCCTCATTCTTGCTGTCCAGCTCATTGTTCTGGCTGTCCAGCCGCGCATTGATGCCTTCCAGCTCCGCGTTCTTCCCCTCCAGCTCCTTGGCCAGCTCCTCCACCAGATTCAGCCGTATCGCCTCCTGCGCATTGTGCCGGAACACCTCCAGCGCCGACGCCATCTCCGCCACCTCATCGCGCCCCCCAATCTCTACCCTAGTATCCAGATCCCCCGCCGCCAGGCTTCGCATCCACCCCACTATCAGCCCCAGCCGACGCACCAGCACCCTCCCCACAAACAGCCACGAAATCAGCAGCCCCCCTCCAATGCTCCCCAAGCTGATGACCAGCAGCAGCGTGCGACCCGCCAGAATCGCCTGCGTCGAAGCATCCGCCGCATCCTGCGCTTCCCCTTCCGCTGCCCCAACCAGTGCGTCCACCTCGTCCACCAGCAGCGCCGCTATGCTCTGGTTGTTTGCCAGCAGCAGCTGTTCGCGCCCTTCCAGCTCCAGCTGCTTCCCCCTCAGGTCAAACAGGTCAAACCCCTCCTCATCGCCCAGACCCAACTCCAACAGCTGCTCAAAGTGCGGCTCCAGGCTGCTATACAGCGCCGTCCCTTCCAGATGCTCCAGGTTGTTCCTGATATTGTTCGCCGACGACTCAAACCTCTCCCGCGACGGCTCTATCAAAGAACTGTCCGATACGATAGCCGCCCCCGCCAGCAGCTGCGTCGCTATCTTGGAGTTGGACTGTAACTCCGTCAGATAACGGTACTTAGCCTGTTCACCCTCCGATATGTGCCGTGCGCGCGGCAATTGCGGCTTCCCCAGTTCCGTATATCCCGTCTGAATGTAAAAAAACTGCCGGTCTATCTCCGGCACTATCACGCTGTCCAGATCCAGCGTCAGCTCATCCAACTTCTTTTGCAGCTCCTCCTCCTGTCTCGCCAGCTCCCAGCTCTGCCGCATCCCGCTGTTCAAGCCGGCAATATTGTCGATCAAAGCGTTAGAGTACGTATGAATCCGCTCAAACCGCGCCGCCTCTCCCCCCTTGCTTTCCAAAACTGCCAACTGCTTCTGAAACCGTTGGTGGGTATCCGTAATCTCATCCCCCAGCTGCTCCACTTCCTCCGACGTCGTTGCCGCTGTCAGCGCGTCCGCCGCCGCTACCAGCTCCTGGTTATACTGCGCTACGTAAAAAGCCGCCGCCAACTCTGGCACGCTCTGCTCATTCATCCGGGTCTGCGCCTCGTCCACCTGATTGAACGAAATCCACCCCACCAGACTCGCCGCAAACGTCAGCGCAACCCCGCCTCCCAGCGCCATATACAGCTGGGCCGAAATCCGGTATCGGTATTCCAGCAGCCGCTTCAATCGCTCCGTCATCTCCCCGTCCTTCGGCCTTCGTCAAGCCGGTCTATGGCAACATACTCCCCATCCTCACCAATCATCGTCAAAAATACCGTGTCCGAACCCTGGTTGTCATCCTCCCCATACTGCAGCCTGAACCCGCCCAGGTCAATCGCATCCGTGTCGTGCAGTCCCTCCAGAAAACACTCCCTATCCAAATACTGCCCGCACCTTTCCAACCCCGCGATGGCCAGCCGTCCCGCCAGATAACCCTCCAACGATACAAACCCCGGCTCCGCCTTCGGATCATACCGCGCCAGCGCCTCCCGATACTCCGCCACCACTGGCGTCCCATCGTCATACGGAAACGGTACTACCTGCGTCACAAAAACCCCTTCCCCCTTCCTCTCATCCAGCCGCTCCAGCTCCTCCGCCAGCGCAATGCTCCCCACGAAAGAAATATTAATAAACTCCCAGTCCTCCCCAACGTATCGCGCCCACGCAATAAACTCCGCCAGCGGACGGTACGCCCCCACCAGAATCACCGCCTCCGGGTCTCCCCTCTGCAAATCCAGTAGCGCCGTCTTCACCGCCGTAGTGTTGCGCGGATACAACCCAACCGCCGCCGGTTCCATCCCCCGCTTCTCCACCAGTGCCTTCAGCGCCCCGTTCAAACCCGCCCGGCCAAAAGAATCCTCCTGATACATTATCGCAATGCGCTCCACCCCCAGGTCGTTAACCAGCCGTTCCACCATCTCCTCCGTTTCCTGATTGTACGAAGCGCGCATATTGATAACGTTCGGCAGCCGCTGCGCATCCCGCAAAAACTCCGCCCCCGTGAACGGCGCAATATACGGAACCCCCGCCGCCGCCGCCAACGGCGTCGCTGAACGCGACGTCGGCGTCCCCACCGCTCCAATTAACGCAAAAACCTCCTCCTCCTCAATCAACTGAATTGTGTTGGCAATGGCAAGCTCCGGCTCATACGTGTCGTCAAGCTTGAGTAACTCCAACTTCCTCCCTTCAACCCCGCCGTCGCGATTAGCCTCCGCGAAAGCCACCGAAATCCCCAGATTCATACCCTTCCCCAACCGGCTCGCTGGGCCGCTGAACGCCGCCGATTGCCCAAACACCACCCGGTCGGAAAACACCCCCGTCGTGTCCCCTTCCGCCCGGCGAACATCCTGCGTCGCCGCCGGCTCAACCCCGGCCGGATCCCCGTCGCTCGGCGCCGCCGGCCGACACCCCACCGCGCCCAGAACCATCGCCAACGCGATGACTGCGGCAAGCCGGGGCAGCCAATCCGCTGACAATCCCAGCGCGCTCCCCATCAGCCCTTACGCTTTACCATCGCCAGCCGGTTCTTACCCCCCTCCCGGCTGTAATGCAGCTCATCCATCATCTCCCGCACCAGGTGAATCCCCAGACCTCCAATCGCCCGCTCCTCCAGTGGGGCGTCAATATCCGGTTCCGGCGCCTCGTTCAGCGGGTCAAAAGGCTGTCCGTCATCCACAATCTCCACCCGCACCTTCTCCCCGTCCGACGCCAGCGAAACCTCAATCTCGCTGGCATCCCCTCCATAATTCACCACATTCACGCTCAGCTCATCCAAAGCCAGATTCACCTTAAAAGTCAAATCCGCCGGCCAGTTGTCGCGCTCCGCAAAATCCTCCACCGCCGCCGCGATACGCTCCAACTGCCCCGTCTCCGGCGCAATCTTCAAGGACACCGAATGACCCATGGCAGTGCCTCACTTCACCCGCAGCGCTAGACAGGTTATGTCGTCAAACTGCGGCGCATCCCCCGCAAACTCCGCCACCGCCTCAAAAATCGCTCCCACCGCGCTCCGACAATCCCCAGGCGCCGCCGCGAATATCCCCCGCAGCCGTTCCATCCCAAACTCCTCCTCCTCCGCGTTAATCGCCTCCGTCACCCCGTCCGTGTACAAAACCACCGTGTCCCCCGACGCGCAGGTAATCGTGTGCTGTTCGTACTCCCCATTCGGCATTATGCCCAGCGCCACCCCGTTCGTGCCCGGCGTTACCGTGCTGCTCCCGTCCGCGTGAACCACTATCGGCATATTGTGCCCGCCGTTGGCATACGTCAGCTCCCGCGTCTCCGGATCATACACCGCGTAAAACACCGTCACGAACATCATCGCTTCGTTGTCTTCATACAGCAGGTCATTCACCTCTTTCAGCGCCCTCCCCGGGTCATTCAGCCCGATAGCAGAACCCTTCAGCAGCGTTCGGCTGGCCATCATAAACAGCGCCGCCGGCACCCCTTTCCCCGAAACGTCTGCAATCGCCAGCCCAATTTTCCCATTCTCCAACTGCAAAATGTCATAGAAATCCCCTCCAACCTCCCGCGCCGGCGTCATGCTCCCGAAAACCTCGTACTGCTCCGCTGTCGGAAACCCCGTCGGCAAGATACTCTGCTGCATCTTGCTCGCCACGTCCAGCTCATTCTCAATCGCCGCCAGCCTCATCCGCGAAGACTCCGCCTCCCGCCAGGCCGACAAATTCTTCAGCGTCCGGTCAATCGTCACCCGCAAGTCCTCAAAATCCAGCGGCTTCGTCACAAAGTCAAACGCTCCCCGATTCATCGCCGCCCTTATGTTCTTCATGTCCCCATACGCCGATATGATTACCGACCGCGTATCCGGCGCCACTTCCGGAATCCGCTCCAACAGCGACAGCCCGTCCATCTGCGGCATATTGATGTCCGACAGCACCATGTCAATGCCCGTGTCCTGCTCCAGCTTCTGCAACGCCTCCACCCCGTTTTGCGCAAACACGAACTGATACTGACCCGACCGTATGCTCCGCCGCATCCTTTGCAGCACCAGCGGCTCAACGTCCGGCTCATCGTCAACTACCAGTATCCGGTATCCTACTGCTGCGTCAGCCATCATTGCCTCCTACTCATTTATCCCGCGTTGTGCCACTGTCCCAATGGTACGCAACTTTCCCACGATGTGCAACTTTCCCACACTATAGAGGCGCTTGCAAAACAGCGTGACAATCATCGGGCAAGGCGCGTCAAGCCGATTATTGCTACACAGCAGCGCATCGGACATCGTGTACCGTTGAGGTGCAAGCGGCGAAAAGAGCGTTTTGCAAGCGGCCAACTATTCCGCCGGTGCGCAACCCGCAACGTCGGCATTCCAACGACGCCTGTCGCCGCTACCCGTTCACAGCCGCAACCGCGTCCTCCTGTGTCTCAATGAATCTCAATCACCCGGTCAAACCCGCCGATTTCAAACGCCTCAGTCCGGCTCATCGTGAACTACCAGTATCCGGTATCCTACTGCTGCGTCAGCCATGATTGCCTCCTACTCATTTATCCCACGCTGTCCAACTGCCCCATCGTACGCAACTTTCGCATACTATGAGGCATTTGCAAAACGGCGTGGCAATCATCGGCTTGACGCACCTTGCCTGGTAATTGCTACGCAGCACAGCATCGGACATCGTGTACCGTTGAGGTGCAAGCGGCCAACTATTCCGCCGGTGCGCAACCCGCAACGTCGGCATTCCAACGACGCCTGTCGCCGCTACCCGTTCACAGCCGCAACCGCGTCCTCCTGTGTCGCATGAATCTCAATCACCCGGTCAAACCCGCTGATTTCAAACACCTCCCGCACCGTCCCGGTCAGCGAGCAAATGGCAAACTTCGCCTGTTGCTGCTGTAACTTCCGGGCCGTCTGCAATATCACCCGCAGCCCCGCGCTGCTGATATACGTCAGCCGCTCCATATCCACCACCACCGCCCGGTCATCCGATCCAATGGCAGACTCCAGCTCCTGATAAAACGCTTGCGCATTCGCGCTGTCCACCCGCTCCTCCGTCTGGATAACCAGAGCCCCGTTATCCCTGCTCACTTCAATTGACATAACTGTATCCTCTGCCTGTTGTTTTACTCGCGCAGCGTCGCTAGCTCGCCTGCCTGTTTTTACGCGCCCAGCGTCGCTAGCTCGCCACGGTGGCCGCTATTGTACGGCGAATCTCCCCTCCTGTACAGTACCACCCAGCCCCGTAAGCTACGATTGGTTTGCACCCGCGACCTTCTTGGCTGATAAAGGCTACGATGGTCGGGAGAACGTTAAAGCAATCCACGATTTGGGCGCGGCGCCAGTCATACCACGCATCGCCCGGCGCAATCGTTCCAAGTCAAACATCCATACTCTGAATGGCGAGCCGGTTTGCCTGGGCGGAAAGGCAATGAAGTTCATAGGCACCGATTTGTCGGCTGGGTTACATGGGTTCCGTTGCCCCGCAGGCGGCTGCCATCGCCGGCGGGAGCCGTTCAAAGGGTACTCGGTTTGTGACGATGAGGTATGGGAGTCCTTTGACGATGATCCCTACACTTTGGGCGGGCGCATCAGCCGTGCATCGCCAGACTGGAATCGTATTTATCCGAAGCGCTGGGCAGTAGAGCGGTTCTTCAGTTGGTGGTTTGAAAGCGGGTGGGTTGAGAACCACACCTGCCGGGGCGAGGCAAGGGTAAGCCTGCATTTCCTGTTGGCGGTGGTTATGTTCGTCGCCATGGCGCTGGCGCGGATGACACGGCGTGGACCGAAGGCTGCTCTAAACGGGATGCTGCGGGTAGCGTAGTCGGCTTTGTGCCTATCCGCTGTACTCTGCCAGCGTCCACATTACGGAGACGTCTGTTGCGCAATTACAGTCTTCCCTGAAGTGGTCGCAATCCGGCTCGTAGGTGGCATGGGTAAATAGGCTGTCCCGGTAGCTGGCCGGTATCGGCACGGCGCCAAATTCGTCAGGTTCGGTAATGTTCCTCAACCCACTGCCTGGTCGAGTGTTCCGGTAGTCCGTAGTTGGCTTCCGGAGCGAAGCTGGCGCTCATTGCGTACCCTCCGAACGTAGGTGTTTCGCCGCATCTTTCACATCGCGTTGGCGGTGTTCTGTGGAGCATCCACGCTTGCGCCTGCTCCGTGTGCCCGTTTGGGCATGGCTCTCCGGTTGGGGACAGTCTGACCGGCGGAGTTGTTCCCGCCCCCTTGCCGGCATTCGCGTTGTTCCCGAACGCTCCGCTTCTGACGTGACGGTTGCGTCGTCCGGGGCGCCGTGATTTTTTACCCATGGTTTCTCCTTTTGATTTCGATTGAAAGCTGTTCTTTGGCGACAGTCTACACGATTTACGTGGCGCAACCATAGGCGGCGGAATTCGTCACTTGATTCCTACCCGTCGCGGAAGTTGTCTATTTTTGCACGATCCTAAGCCCCGTATCACCCCTTTCCCACTCAAACCCCGTCCCCCTCCGGTTTCCCAACCCCCAGACACCCAACCCCCCAAATCCCAATTCAGACAACCCCCAGCCACTCAGACCACCCCCAGCCATCCACACCACCCCCATCGCCATACCCCCAGAGCCCGCAACCCACATCCCCCTCCAGAGCCACACCCCACCCTCACAAGCACAAGCACAACCCAATCCTGAAAATCCCCAAATCCCGTAAATCCTGATTCTGACAACCCCACCTACCCCATCCCACCCCCATCCGCCACCATCCCAATCCTGAAAATCCTAAAATCCGGTAAATCCTGATTCTGACAACCCGCCGCTAGTCCGTACAGTACTCCAGCCCCGCCTCATCAAAGTCATTATACCCTGTCCTCCCCCAGGTAGCCGGTATGCACCCTCCCAACCCCGTATTGCCTGCGATCCTCCAGTTGGTCAACTTCACCAGATTGCCCAGCTCCGGCGGTATCGGGCCGCTGAATTGGTTATCATTGGCGCCCCTCCCGTTGTCGAGACGCAAAACCCGCAAGTTCGTGAGTTCCCCCAGCCACGTCGGTATCTCTCCCGATAGCAGATTCTCGCCGAGATTTAGCGTTTCCAACTTGCGGAGATTCCTCAGCGCCTCCGGTATCCCACCTTCCAATCCATATCGACAGGAGGCTTAACTCTTTCAAATTACTGAGCCTCCCCAGACTCGCCGGTATCTCGCCTCCCAAATCGTTATTCCACAGCCTCAACACTTCCAAATTGCTCAGGGCACCCAACTCCTCCGGTATCTCGCCTCCTAAACGTGAGTTGTTGGTCATGATTAGCACTTCCAACTTGCTGAGCCGTCCCAAGTTCGCCGGTATTTTACCCGCCAGCCCCCAATTCGGGAGGGACAACTCGAGGACGCAATCGTCCTCGTCAGCCTCAACGCCTCTCCAATCGTCCAACGGCCTGTCGCTCAGCCAATGCTCTTTTCTTCTTTCGCTCCATAGTGACCCCTTGGTGTCGAGCCAGACCTCTACCAGCACGAGCCGGTCATCGGCGCAGCCGGAGATTGTCGGAGTAGGCGAATCGGAGTAGGCGAAGAGGTAGGTGTAGCCGTCCGAGTAGGAGTAGGCGAAGCAGTAACGATGGCCGTGCGGGTAGGAGTAGGCGAAGCAGTAACGGTGGCCGTGCGGGTAGGAGTAGGTGACACAGTAGGCGTAGCTGTCGGCGTAGGCGTATCTGCTGGCGTCCCCACCGGAGTCCCCGTAGCTGTCGGCGTAGGTGAAGCAGTAGCGCTAGCCGTAGCCGTCGGCGTGCTTGTCGGCGTAGGAGTGCCTGCCGGCGTCCCCGCTATAACCCTTGTCGGAGTAGGCGTAGGGCTAGCCGTCGGAGTAGGCGATACAGTAGCGGTAGCCGTAGGCGTCCCTGCTGACACCCCCGCCGGAGTTCCCGTCAGCGTCGCCGTAGGCATGCCTGTACCCGTCGGAGTAGGCGTCGCGCTAGCCCCGCTTATCCCAATAACCGGCAACGGCGCCACGCTCGTCGCAGTATTCCCCAGCGTTGGCCCGTCCGTAGGCGCAGCCGTCACCCCAACAGCGCTCGCCGGAGTGGAAGACGTAGGCGTAGCCGTAGCCCCCGCAACCTCCATCGTAATGCCCGGCATCTGCGGCGTAGCCGGCAACGTAGGAACACCTGGCGCCGGCGGGTCAGACCCAGCCGGAGTACCCTGCGTCAGCATCGGGTCAGACCCGGCCGGAGTGCCCGACGCTTCCGGCGGATAAGGCAATGCGGGAACAACCGGCGTCTGCGACCCTCCGGCCCCGCCAGATGCCCCCGGCGTCTGCGACCCGTCAGACACCGCGACAGCCCCCGGCGTCTCCGTCACGCCGGCCGTAGCCGTCGCAACATCCGCCACCGTCAGCGTAGCCGATGCCATAGCCTCCCCATCATTTTCCTCTCCTATCCCGGCCAGGAGAAACGCTGCCAGCCCCGCCAACAGCAGCAAAAGCAGCCCAACCAGCAGAATCCTCAACCACCCGGAAACGCCCCGCAGCCGGCCTCAACCCCGGCCATCACCACCACTACCCCGACCAGCGCCGCCACCCCGGCCATCACGCTCATCGTATGTAATCCAGTGCCTAATCACGAAGCAACGCCTAACTTTGCCTAATCACCAAGCAATGCCCTAACTTTGCTGCCCCCGAGCCCGGCCGCCGCGATTCTATCACACCCAAAACCCACACAGCCGCCGCGCCCGTGATAAGACATCACACAAATCAGCCACTCCCGCCCGCCGCCCCAAACCCCACCCAGCCGCCCCCGCCAAAACCCGCAACCCCCATCCTGAAAATCCCCAAATCCGGTAAATCCTGCTTCTGACAACCCCCACCCCCTAACCCACCAACTCCACCGCCCACACCGCAACCCACCCCCGCGCCATAACCCCCATCCCGAAAATCCCCAAATCCGGCAAATCCTGCTTCTGACAACCCTTACATCGCCGTCCATCCTCCATCCACCACCAGCATCTGCCCCGTCGTCGCCCCCGCCGACCCGCTCGCCAGATATATCGCCGACCCGACCAGCTCCTCGGCCTCCATCCGGCGACCCAGCGGCATCTTCACCCGCAGCTCCGCCTCCACCTCCGCAGCCCCTCGCGTCTCCGCCTCCAGCGTCCCCGGCGTCGCCGTCGGCCCCGGCCCGATAGCATTCACCGTAATGCCATACCGCGCCCATTCCAACGCCAAAACCCGCGTCAAATTCAGCAGCCCGCCCTTGCTCGCGCAGTACGCCGCCCGCTCCGTCGCGCCCACTAGCGCCAGCTGCGACGCCACATTGATGATGCGCCCATACCCCTGCGGAATCATCAGCCGCGCCGCCGCCTGCGCGCAGAAGAACGCCCCCTTCAGATTCGTATCCATCACCGCATCCCAATCCTCCTCCGTAACCTCCAGCGCCGCCGCCCTCCGCCGGATGCCCGCGTTATTCACCAGAATATCCAGCCCGCCCAGCTCCTCCCACACCCGTCGCAGCGTCGGACGAATCTCCGACACCTCCCCCACATCCAGGTCAACCGCCAGCCCCATCCGACCCTCATTCCTGATGCGCCAAACCGTCCCCGCCAGACCCTCCCACGACTCATCAGACGCCAAATCGCACACTGCCACGTCTGCCCCCGCCTGTGCCAAACCCACCGCCAGCGTCGCGCCAATCCCCCGCGCCGCGCCCGTAACCAGCGCCTTCCGACCCGTCAAATCCAACCCGCTGTAAGCCATCAAAAACCCTCCAACATGTAAGCCATCGCACCCGTAAGCCACCATACCACTCCACAGAAACCCTCCATCCCAACAAGCCATCCGCATCCCGCCATCCGTAGTCCGCCCATCCGCCGGAAATCCCAACCCCAACAGTATAACCCACCGCCATCCCGTCCCCCGCCCATTAACCACAGCCCTACCATCCCCCACTCCAACGCCACAACCCACCACAATCCTGAAAATCCCAAAATCCGGTAAATCCTGATTCTGACAATCCCCCACCGCCAACCCCCATCTCCTCTCCGGCGCCGCACACCCACAACCCCATCCTGAAAATCCCAAAATCCAGTAAATCCTGATTCTGACAAAAACCGCTTGTACTACGTACTTCCGTGCGCTATACTATCCCCGTCAGGCTAATCCAACGGCCCCTCGAGAACCGTCCGGATACCGTCCCCGGCCAGGACACCGCCCGACACCAAAATCCAGCCAGGAGGCTAAAACAAGAGTTCAACGGGGTTCAGGATAACACGGTCTAACCCGCCGCATCCGTACTGTGCGGCACGTCGGATCCATTGCACCACTGTAGTGCGCCGGAGGTCGGTCACATTACCCGGCTGGCGCACCCAGCACGGCGGGCGTCACCACCGCTGCGCGAGGACGAGCGCTGCCCAAGCAGCCGTCAGCACGCGCAAGACTAGGACGTAAATAGCAAGCCACGCTCTCAGACCGTAGCGCCGACATCCTGAACCCCCACGAACTCCACCAAAAATCCACCGACCGACCAAAAGGAGGCAAACAACCACCATGAACACCGCCAACCCCAACCCTACCGACCGCGCGCCTCCCAAAGGCGCCAACCGCCTCAAGGGAGCCGACCCGCCCACCGCCGCGTCATAACCGAGCGGCCTCGGTCGCCTCTCTCCTTCCCGTTGACAGATCCCCCTCGCTGGGCTAGGATAATTGTTGACCTTAACGGTCGGGAATTGCCTATTTTATCACCGGCCCCGCCGCTGACTTTCCCGGTGAGGAGGATGTCCGTCCAATGACCACTCAGGCCCAGCGCGTTATCTCCCGCGATACCACCGCCGAGGAGTTGAACTCCGACTACAAGTGGGGCTTTACCATCGATATCGAAGAGGAAGCCTTCCCCAAGGGCCTCAACGAGGACGTGGTACGGCTGATTTCGGCCAAAAAAAACGAGCCCGAATGGATGCTCGACTGGCGCTTGAAGGCCTACCGCTTCTGGCAGCGCCAGGACTACGCCGCCCCCACTTGGGCCAACGTCGACTACCCCCCCATCGACTACCAGGATATCCACTACTACGCCGCTCCCAAATCGGCCGACGACGGCCCCAAAAGCCTGGACGACGTTGACCCGGAAGTCATCGCAGCCTTCAACAAGCTCGGCATCCCCCTCGCAGAACAGGCCCGCCTGGCCGGCGTCGCCGTGGACGCCGTCCTCGACAGCGTTTCCGTCGCCACCACCTATCAGGAGCAGCTGGAAAAAGCCGGCGTCATCTTTTGCTCCATGAGCGAGGCCATCCAGAACCACCCCGACCTGGTGCGGAAATACCTCGGCTCGGTAGTCCCCTATGCCGACAACTTCTATGCCACCCTGAACTCCGCCGTCTTCTCCGACGGCTCCTTCGCCTACATCCCTCCCGGCGTCCGCTGCCCCATCGAGCTGATGACCTACTTCCGCATCAACCAGGCTGACAGCGGCCAGTTCGAGCGCACCCTCATCGTCGCCGACGAAGGCGCCTATGTCAGCTACTTGGAAGGCTGCACCGCTCCCATGCGCAAATCCACCCAGCTCCACGCCGCCGTAGTCGAACTGGTCGCCCTCCAGGGCGCTGAAATCAAGTACAGCACCTTGCAGAATTGGTATCCCGGCGACAAAGACGGGCAGGGCGGCGTGTACAACTTCGTCACCAAACGCGGCAAGTGCGCCGGCCCCGACTCCAAAATCTCCTGGACCCAGGTCGAAACCGGCTCCGCCATCACCTGGAAATACCCCAGCGTCATCCTGCAAGGCGACAACTCCGTCGGCGAGTTCTACTCCGTCGCCCTGGTCAACAACTGGCAGCAGGCCGACACCGGCACCAAAATGATCCACCTCGGCAAAAACACCCGCAGCACCATCGTCGCCAAAGGCATCTCCGCCGGACAGGGCCAGCAAACCTACCGCGGTCTCGTGAAAATCAACCCCTCTGCTCACGGCGCCAAAAACTTCACCCAGTGCGATTCCCTCCTCGTCGGCGATAAGTGCGGCGCCCACACCGTCCCCTACATCGAGGTCAAAAACCCCACCGCGCAGATGGAACACGAAGCCACCACCTCCAAAGTCTCCGATGACCAGCTCTTTTACTTGCAGCAGCGAGGCATCGGCGTCGAAGACGCCCACTTCATGATTATCAACGGTTTCTGCCGCGGCATCTTCCAAGAACTCCCCTTCGAGTTCGCCATGGAAGCCTCCCAACTCCTCAAAGTCAGCCTCGAAGGCACCGTCGGCTAACCATATCTCCCCTCATTCCCAGCCATCCGTTTCGCCATCCCCGCGCAAGTCATAACCCGGCCTCCCCCACTACAAGGATGTCCCAAACCGCCATGACCGCCCCTGATAACCACAACGCCGCGCCCATTCTCCAAGTGCGCGACCTCCACGTATCCATCGACGAGCAGGAAATCCTGCGCGGCGTGAACCTCACTGTCCATCCCGGCGAAGTCCACGCCATCATGGGCCCCAACGGCTCCGGCAAAAGCACCCTTGCCAATACCCTCGCCGGCCGGCCCGAATACGCCGTCACCAACGGCCAGGCCCTGTACCGGGGCATGGACTTGCTGGACATGGAACCCGAAGACCGCGCCCGCGAAGGCGTATTCCTCGCCTTCCAATACCCCGTAGAGCTGCCCGGCGTCCGCGCCTGGCAATTCCTCAAGGCCGCCGTGGACGCCCGCCGCACCCACCAAGGCGAAGAGGAAATGGGCGCCCGCGAGTTCGACCGCCTGCTCCGCGCCAAAGTCGCCGAAGTCGAAATCGACCCCGAACTGGTGCGTCGCTCCGTCAACGAAGGCTTCTCCGGCGGCGAGAAAAAACGCAACGAAGTCCTCCAAATGGCCCTCCTCGAACCCACCCTCTCCCTCCTGGATGAAACCGACTCCGGCCTCGACATCGACGCCCTGCGCATCGTCGCCGACGGCGTCAACCGCCTGCGCCGGCCCGACAACGCCGCCGTGGTGGTAACTCACTACCAGCGCATCCTCAACTACATCACCCCCGACCGGGTACACGTGCTGCTGGATGGCCGCATCGTCCGTAGCGGCGGCCCCGAACTCGCCGAACAGCTGGAAGCCCAGGGCTACGACTGGCTGCGGGAAGAAGTAGGCGCAGCGGAATAGACCCAACGCGCTGCCGGGTGTACGAAAACTGTTCCACAGCAGGAACGCAGCGCGTGCCAAAATCAATGACCACTCCGACTAACCTCCCCACCCCACTCACCCCACCGAGCGTACCGAATGACCATCACCGCGCCCACATCCCCCGCCGACGCTTACCCCCACTACGCCGCCGCTTACGCCGCGCAGCCGGCCGACGTACCGGATACCCTGCGCCGCTTGCGCAAGCGCGGCTGGACTGCTTTCACCCGGCTCGGACTGCCCACCGCCCGCCGCGGCAACGAACCCTGGAAATACACTAACGCCGCTCCCATCGCCCGAACCCCCTTTGCCTTCGAGCCGACCCTGCGCCCCGCAGACGCCGGCTTGACCCTGGCCGACGTGTCCGCCGCCGCTCCCCGTCATAGCGACTGGCGCACCCTGGTGATGGTGGACGGCGTGTTTGCGCCGGCCCTGTCCGACGACATTGCGCTGGACGCCGCCGGCTTGACCATCGCCCCGCTGCCCGACGCCCTCGCCGCCGACCCGGCCGGCGTCGACGCCCTCCTGGGCAGCCTGGCCGCGCCGGAGCATGACGGTTTTGTCGCCCTCAGCGCCGCCTTCATCCACCACGGCGTGAGCATCTCCGTCCCGCCCGACGCCGACGCCGGCGTGGTCAACATCATCTATCTCGCCACCGGCCGCCGGCAGCCCCGGGTTTCCTACCCCCACACTCTGATTAACGCAGCGCCCCACTCCCGCCTCACCGTGATTGAAACCTTCGCCGGCCCCGACGACGCCCGCTACTTGACCAACGCCGTAACCGAAGCCGCCCTCTCCGATGGCGCCAGCGTAGAACACTACCGCCTCCTCTTCGAGGGCATGGACGCCTACCACGTGGGCGTCAGCCGGGTTGCACAGCGCAAGGACTCCACATTTTCGTCCGCATCCATCGCCCGGGGCGCCGCCCTCGGACGCAACGACTTCGGCGTCAAACTGGCCGGAACCGGCGCCCAGTGCACTCTCAACGGCCTGTACCTCACCGGCGGCAGCCAGCACATCGACAACTACATCAACATCGACCACGCCGAACCCTACGGCGTCAGCCGTATGTTCTACAAGGGCATACTGGACGGACACTCCCGCGCCGTCTTCGGCGGCAACGTAATTGTCCGCAAGGACGCCCAGAAAACCGACTCCCAGCAGACCGACAAAAACCTCCTGCTCTCGGAATACGCCGAAGTGGACAGCAAGCCCAGCCTGCTTATCTACGCCGACGACGTCAAGTGCGGCCACGGCGCCACCGCCGGCCACATCGACGCCGATACCGTTTTCTATATGCGCAGCCGGGGCCTCGACCTCCCCACCGCCAGCCGCATCCTCATTCACGCCTTTGCCAGCGAAATCATCGATACCGTAGCCCTGGAGCCGTTGCGCCAATACCTCGACGCCCAGTTCCGCAACGCCATCCCCGACGCCGACCTTTCGCTCTCCCTCGGATCCCCGTCCCCCGGAGGCCGCTAGTGACCACCGCCATCAACACAACCGACGCCCCCGACCGCGCCGCCGCGACTCAACCCGGCGGCCTGGCTTCCCTGGACCCGTACCGCATCCGCCAGGACTTTCCAATCCTCCATCAGCAGGTCAACGGCAAGCCGCTGGTCTATCTGGACAACGCCGCCACCACCCAGAAACCCCGCGCTGTCATCGACGCCATCAGCAACTACTACCTCCATAACAACGCCAACGTCCACCGCGGCGTCCACACCCTTAGCCAGCGCGCCACCGACGACTACGAAGCCGGCCGCGAAGCAGTCCGTCGCTTCATCAACGCCCCCGACGTCAACGAAATCATCTACGTCCGCGGCGCCACCGAAGGCCTGAACCTGGTGGCCCACAGCTACGGCCGCAAGTACTTCAAAGCCGGCGACGAGGTCATCATCACCGGCATGGAACATCACTCCAACATCGTCCCCTGGCAGATCCTCGGCCAGGAAATCGGCATTCAACTCCGCGTCGTCCCCTTCAACGACGACGGCGAGCTGCTCCTCGACCAGTACGAAAGTATGCTCAACGACCGCACCCGGCTCGTCTCCATAGTCCATCAGTCCAACGCCTTGGGCACCGTGAACCCCATCGCCGACATGGCCCAACTGGCCCACGCCCGCGGCGTCCCCGTCCTGGTCGACGCCGCCCAGTCCGTTCCCCATATGCCGGTGGATGTCCAGGCGTTGGGCGTGGACTTCCTCACTTTCTCCGGGCATAAACTCTACGGCCCTACCGGCATCGGCGCCCTCTGGGGCCGTGCCGACCTGCTCAACGATATGCCTCCCTACCAGTCGGGCGGCGAAATGATCCGCTCCGTAACCTTTGAGGAAACCATCTACAACACCCTGCCCCACAAGTTCGAGGCCGGCACCCCCGACATTGCCGGCGCCATCGGCCTCGGCGCAGCCGTCAACTACCTGGAAAGCATCGGCATGGCCCGCATCTCCGCCTACGAACAGGCCCTGCTCCGCTACGGAACTGATAAACTCCGCGGCATCTCCGGCGTCCGGCTCATCGGCGTCGCCCAGGACAAGGGCGGCATCCTGTCCTTCCACATGGAACTGGCCCATCCCCACGACATCGGCACGATCCTGGACGCCGAGGGCATCGCTGTGCGCACCGGCCACCATTGCGCCCAGCCGGTCATGGCCCGCTACGGCGTCCCCGCCACCGTCCGCGCCTCCCTGTCCTTCTACAACACTACCGACGACATTGACGCCTTGGCCCTGGCCATCGACCGGGTTATTGAGGTGTTCGGCTGATGGCTTCCGACCTGAGCGACCTCTACCAGGAAATCCTCCTGGAGCACAACCGCCGCCCCCGCAACTTCCGCACCCTGCGCGATGCAACTCACCAGGCCGACGGCTTCAACCCCCTCTGCGGCGACCAGATCTCCCTCCAGCTGCGTATCGGCGACGAAACGGTGGACGACATCGCCTTTCAAGGACACGGCTGCGCCATCAGCCGCGCTTCGGCCTCCCTCCTGACCCAGGCCGTGAAAGGTGCCGACCCCGACCGAACCATAGCCATGTTCGAAGAGTTTCACCGTATGCTTACCCAACCCGACGCACAGCTGGACTACGACCTCCTCGGCGACCTGGAAATCCTCGCCGGCGTCATCGCCTACCCCACCCGCATCAAGTGCGCCATCCTGCCTTGGCACACCCTGAAAGCCGCCCTGGATGGCGAATCCGTCGCCACCACCGAATAAGCTCCTCCATCAGTCCCATCATCTAGACCGCCGCATCAGTTCCCCATCGTAAAGCTCTGCGTCAGCCTGTCATTTCAGGGATCACATCAGTTTGTCATTACAAGGTTCGCCGGTTCGTCATTCCGGCTTTCCCCGGAATCCGGAGCCAATATCCTGCGCGCCATGCCCAACTCAGACAGCCGTAACCCCGGCGCCAATCCCATCCCCACACCCTAAGCGCCATGCCCCAACCCCCCGACAGCCCCGACGCCCTCTACGGCGACGTCATCATGGAGCACTACCGCAACCCCCAGTGCCGGGCCCGCCTGGAGCATCCCGACGCCGAAGCCGAAGAGTTCAACCCCTTCTGCGGCGACCGCGCCAACCTCCAACTCAAACTTGATGGCGCGCCGGGCAGCCGCGCCGTAATCGCCGGCGTCAGTGCCGTTGCCGAAGGTTGCAGCATCGTACAGGCGTCGGCCTCCCTCCTCGCCGACGCCGTGCAAGGGCGCGCTTTGGACGAAGCCGCCGACCTCTCCCAGCTCTTCCGCGACCTCATGCAGGGCAAACCTCTCCCCCCGGTAGCCCTCGCCGAGCTTGGCGAGCTGCAAGCGCTGGAAGTAGTCCGCCGGTACCCGGTGCGCATCAAGTGCGCCCTGCTGCCCTGGGTAGCCCTGGAAGAGGGACTGCGCCGGTTGCAATAGCAGCCGCTACTCCCTGCCCAGCAGCGGCTGCCCTCGGCGGTACGTCGCAACCCGCCAGGCCCACTCCGCCGGCCCGAAGCGGAAGCGATTCAGCCACGCCTGCGACCACCACAATTGCAGCCCCCAAACCGCCAGCACAAAAACCAGCGCGGCGCTGCGGGTTAAAGGCCAATCCCCCAGCAGTACCGTCAGCGTCAGTACGCCGAGGACGGACTGGGCCAGATAGTTGGTCAGCGCCATCCGGCCTACCGCGCGCAGCCGTCGCTTGAGCCAACTGTCCGCCCCTGCGTTCCACATGAAGAGCAGAGCGACATAACCCAACGTCGCCGGTATGGTGCCGAAATTGTTGGGAACCTGCCCAATCAGGGCGACCTCCCGTGAGTAGTCCCCCAGCCAGGTAATTACAACCCCCGTCGTCGCCAGCGACAAACCCACTCCCAACCCGATAAGCGCCGTCATCCGGTACGTACTCGCCGACTTATCGCCCCTCATAAAGCCGGCCCGGTACAGCCCGGCGCCCAGCAGAACCATCCCAATGCCTCGGACAATGTAAGCTCCCCAGGAGAGCATCTGCACGGCGTCATGCTCCGCTTCCGTAGTTGACCAGATACCGCCCAGCGGGGCCCCCGAGTTCACCAGCTGCTGGCCGTATAGGTCGCCGCCGACCGACAGCAGAAAGATGCCGACGCCAATCGCCATCAGCGCCCGCGCCGGCAGCTTGCGCGCCGCCAGCAGCATGAAGCCGGCGAGGGCGTAAATCATCAGCACGTCGCCTTGCCACAGCTGGAAATGGGCCAGCCCGATGCCGAACAGCAGCACGCTGCGCCACAAGCTGAGCCACGCGCCGCGCGCGCCCCGTTCGGCGGCCCGGTCTATGAAAATGAGCATCCCTGCTCCGAAGAGCAGGGAGAACATCCCCATAAACTTCTGGTCAACGAAAATTTCCCCGAAGACCCCAACCGCCCAGTCCAGCGGTGTCTCTGAGCCGCCGGCGTTCAGATTGAAGTAAGGCGCATCTCCAAAGGCGAAAGACACCGCATTCATCAGCAGGATGCCCAGCGCCGCCGCTCCGCGAATCAGGTCAAGAGCCGTAATGCGCCCGCTATCCGATATAGGCGCAGCTCCGGCGATTGGCCCTCCTGCCGACATTGCAACCACCTGCGTTATGCCAGGGCTTCTATGGGATTTTCAAGACGCGCCGGCGCATTTCGACCCGACGACCGTCGTCACTTCCTCTGCAATCCCCGCAAGTAGGCGATATGCCCCACGTGTTGGTACATCTCCCCGATTATCTGCCGGAACATAGCCCCCAGCGACATCTCTGGACGTCGCTCCCGCGGCACAGTCGCCATATCATCCGGCGTCAGCGTGTTCAGATAGGCCAGCGTGCTTTCCCGCACCGCGGCCCGGTATTCCAGAAACTCCGCCAAATCCAGCCGGGGAAAGTTATTCACCTGCTCATCAGTATGTCCGAAGCCGTTGTCACGGGTCGGCAGACCAAACTTCTCGTGCCAGCCCTCGCTCTCCCACAGCTCCGGTTGAAACTGGGCGAAGAACTGAATCCACATATCCTCCACCCGCGTCATGTGCCAGAGTATCCAGCCTATGGAGTTGGCGCCGGACGCCGGCTGCCACGCCGCTTCGTCAGGCGTCAGCCCGTCCAGCGCTTCCGCCAAGAACCCCGCTTCCTTCTCCAGGGCGTCGGTGATGAATTCATTAAGCGTCACGAAACTGCCTCCGGTGTGGCGAATGGTCCGGGCAATGGCCTAGGCGGTAGTTGCAATCGGAGAAGCGGCCGGCCGGGCTCCCATGTCCCGGTCCAGCAGCAGCAAAGCGTCGCTCCGCCCCGACACCATCTCCAGCGCCGCGATGACGTCCCGCGCCGTCTTCTCCTCCTCAATCTGCTCGGTGATGAACCACTGCAACATAATCTGCGTTGCATAGTCCCCGGCGCCGGTCGCCGCCTCGTAAAGTTCATTGATGAGGCTCGTAACGTGCTGCTCGTGGGCCAGCGTCTGCCGCATCACATCCTCCACCGAGTCAAACTCAATCGGCGGCTGCTCAATCGGCAGCAGGGTTACCCGCGCGTCCCGGTCTTCTACGTAGTCAATCAACTTCGTCGCGTGCGTGTACTCTTCCTGACTCTGAATGCGCATCCAGTGAGCGAACCCCGGCAAGTCCACCGACTCGCAATAGGTTGACATGGACAGGTACAGGTAGGACGAGTAAAACTCGGCGTTGATGTGCCGGTTGAAAGAGTCCAGCAGGTTGGTGTTGAGAGTAGCCATCGTTCCTTTCTCCTCTTCGTCGGTTATTGACGCGCTATTGTCGCCCGCAGCCGGTCATCCCCGTCGCATAGCCCGGATTGGGTTCATCAGTCGTGCAGAAAGCCGAGTACGCTTTCAAAGAAAGCCTCAGGCCGTTCCAGCTGCGGAATATGGCCGCACTCCGGTATCACCGTCAGCGTAGCGTTGGGCAGCAGCTCCCGGAACGCTTCGCCGTATTCCGGCGGAATCACCCGGTCGGAGGCGCCCCAGACTATCAACGTCGGCATCGTTATGCGGTGGGCGCGCTTGGCCAGGCCCCGCTCCGGTATCGGCCAGGTGAACTTTGCCACCGATTGCAGCGTCTGAATTCGGTCAAGAGTATATTCCAACCGCGCTTCCGGGTCGGTCGGTTGCGCCACGTAAGCGTGCGCCCCTTCACTCTCCGGGTCATGCCACATCATCTCCCGCCTCTCGTCCGGCGTCAGAATAAAAAAGTCCGCCACCGGCTTCTCCTCCAGCCACAGCCCCAGCGAGTTCACCAGCGCCAGCCGCGCAATCCGCTCAGGCCGGTGGGCGGCCAGCTCAGCGGCGCAGAACCCCCCGTAAGAATGCCCGATGAGATGGCATCTTTCAATTCCCAAAGCGTCCAGCAACTCCTCAAAAAACTGTGCCAAGTCCCAAAGGTCGTCCAGATGATTCAACCCCGTGGACTTTCCAACCCCCGGATGCGCTGGAGCGTAAACGTGATAGTCCTGTGCCAGCCGCTCCAAATAGTCCGGCCAGCCAACATAACCGCCCGCCCCATGCAGGTAAAGCAACGGCTCCCCCGAGCCGCCCTCCGCCACCTGCACGTTGAACATACCGTTGCGAACGGAAACCATCCGCTCAGTGTAGGAAGCCATCAGGGAACCACCTCAAAACAATCGCAAAGTAAAGCCGGCGCCAATACTCGCCCTTCACGCCGGCGCAACGCCCCACAAGATACCACAAATCGCTTCCATCGGGAGGGGTTGCCATCTCGTAATAGGCGATTTCGCTACTCGGATTCCAGCGAGCCAGTAGGAGAAAAGGAGACAAAATTGCCGCTGCCGCCCCGAATATCATACCTCCGAACCGAACGCAACGAAGCCGCCGTAACGATCGACAACCGACCCAGCGGCAGCATCAAGCGCTACCACCGGGACATCTGGACCTACGACCATGCCGGAACGTCCTTCGTAGGTCCCATCATGGAACTCAAACAGGCCATCCGCAGGGCCCACAGCACGAAAACCGCGCAGCCCGACAACCGTCCCAACTCCCGATAAACTCCATCAGGAAAATGAGTTTCCATCCTCGTTGTGGAACATCGTTCCGCAACGAGAAATACCGCCCCTGGAGCGAAAAAGCAACCTGCCAAAGAGCCGTGGAAAGGGGGAAATATCAATAGCCTGCGCCTCCCCGAAATAAAGCAGGAGCCCCGGCGTAATTGCTGGAGCTCCTCTCGGCAAAGCAACCCTCAGGTTGCCACGAACCTAACCCCCGGACTGGACCCAGGACACCTTGCGGGGCTTCGACCAGGAATCGCAGGTGGGAGAATAACTCCGCACCACCACGGTGTACTCAACGCCCGGATCCAACCCGCTCAGCGTAACCGAGTTCCGAGGGGTATCCGATGCCTCGGCTCCCCTGGGCATACTGCCACTCCAGTACCGGTAACGGTACTGGGGGGTTGCGCCTGGAACGCAAGGGCCAGCAGCTCCCTTTGGCTCTTTCCAAGACACGGTAGCCGTACCTTCCCCGACAGGAACCACCTTCAGGCGACTCACGCCACGCCCCTTACGGACGCCGTCTGCCGGCGCCACCGGCGCCGGCGCAACACTCCCCTCGCTCGGACGCCGGTAAACCTCGGACCAAGGCCCGTCGCCGTGGCTGTTGAAAGCCCTGACGCGATATTCGTAAGGCCCGTCATGGTTCGCATAGTGGTGGGCATATACCCGGACCAAATGCTTAAGGCGATGCTTCTCATCCCCCAACCAATTGCTCTGACCGATGACGCGCATATCGAACTGGTAGCCCGTTACCCCGTCGACAACGTCGCCGATAGCGGCTCCGGCCTTAGGCTTCCAGAAGATAACCAGGCCGGTGGGGATGGTGTGGCTCCGGTATATCACCGGCGCTTCCGTCGGCGGGCTGCCCGGTTTCACCTCGGACTCTTGCGCCGCAACCGTCCCGCCCCCCATGCTCACGCCGACCGCCAGCATAGCGGCAACCAGCGCCGCCACCGGCGCCGACCAACGAACCGTCTTCAAAAAATCGATCATCTCTAACTCCTTCCCATCCGGTTTGCTACCGGAACGACAAAATAAACCGGGAAACGCCGAATCGTTCCCCGTGTCCGGGATATGTATATCACAGAAAAACGGCGCAATCAACAACGCCGTTTTGAGCCAGACGCCGAATTACGCAACCCGGAGCCGAAGCGGCCGTTTCCACATAAAGGCCCACTGGAATCCGAGTAGCGAAATCGCCTCTCTCGTAAGTACAGCGCGATAATGCCGCGCGTTTTGGCTTCAGAATTCCCCCTCCCCCCACGCGCGAAGCGAAGCAGGGGAGCCCGACCTGGCGCAGCGCGGACGGCGCGACCTCCCCCCACGCGCGAAGCGAAGCAGGGTCTAAAACCCACACCGGCGCCTTCGGCTCACCCGGCCGACATGGGCACAACTCGTCGCGCTTCTACGCCGGCCGCCTCTACGGCGGTCAGCCGTCGGAGCAGGATGTTCCCTATGTAGAAAATCGGCTCCCGCCCGGCGTTGCCAACGCCATCATTCCCCGTTCGTCCGCCCGGCGAATGGCCGAGCTGCCCGATTGCAGTGTTCACCTGATGGTTACGTCGCCTCCCTACAACGTGGGGAAAGAATACGACGACGACCTCACCTTGCCGCAGTACCGGGCTTTCCTGCGCCGGGTAATGCGCGAAGTCCACCGCGTCCTGGTGCCTGGCGGACGGGTCTGCTTCAATATCGCCAACCTGGGCCGCCGCCCCTACCTCCCGCTGCACCGCTACGTTATCGAAGACTTGCTCCGCATTGGCTTCCTGATGCGCGGCGAAATCATATGGAATAAAGCTGCCAGCGCCGCCTCGTCCACCGCCTGGGGCAGCTGGCAATCCGCTGCCAATCCCACCCTGCGCGACGTGCATGAGTACATCCTGGTGCTCTGCAAAGACACCTACCGTCGCCCCAAAGTCGCTGGCCGCGAGTCCACCATTGCCCGCCAGGATTTCCTAGATTGGACCCGCAGCGTCTGGCAGTTTCCCACCGAATCGGCGCGCCGCATCGGACACCCTGCCCCCTTCCCGGTGGAGCTCCCCCGTCGCTGCATCGAGCTCTACACCTACGCCGGCGAGGTAGTGCTGGACCCTTTCATGGGCAGCGGTACCACCGCCATCGCTGCCCTCCAAGCCGGACGCCGATTTGTCGGCTACGAAACCTCCCGGGAATACCGTGAGTTAGCCCACCGCCGCCTGTCGTCAACCCCCACTCTCTTCACCCGAACCGACCAAACCGGCCGCGTCATAGCGGAGGTGCGCAATGCCGCCTGCTCGCTATGATGCCATCGCCGCTGCCAACTATCGCCGGTTCATTGGTGAGCGAACGCTGACCAACGACAGGTTGCGCCATTACTTTGACGCCTCCTTTCAAGATGCCATAGATGAGATGGGCTGCTACCCCGCTTGGGCCTGTCTTGCCTGCATAGCCAACGGCGCTGCCACCGCGCAGTTCGGCAACGCGCCACAGCGATGCCCCATGTGCGAAGCGGCTAAAGTGTTCGAAATTGCAACTTTCCAAAGCCGCGCATCGGTGGTCGGTAGCGCCTTCGAGAGCGCCGTTCGCCACTTGCTAATCACCAGATTCGAGCTGCCGGCTGTCTCCACTCCTGGGAATACTCGCACCCACGACATCGAAATCACCAGCGCCATTGCCATTGAAACCAAAGGCTCGCCCCGCCAAGTCCAAAACCCCGACCAAACGGCTACTGCTCTGGCCCGCCCTGGATTGGAGCGTTCTGACACGTGGAAAAAAGCGCAGGCCAACGCCGCAAATTACCGCCGTAACAACCGTACTCGCCCGTTCTTCATTGTCTCCAACGCCGTCCCGCCTGACCTAGTAGGCTACCGCAGCGATGACATCACCGGAATCTTCAACGTCACACAAGCCGGTCGCGTCAACGCCTTGGCTACCGAACTCAACGCCGCCTTGCCCTGAACACCCAAAGCGCCCGGTATTTGCCGGGCGCTTCATCTACTAGCCGAGTGCGCTAAGTGCGCTCAGAAAATCTGCGCCGCCAGGTTCGCGATAACCGCAACGATAATGGCAGCAATGATGATACCGCCAATCCACCGGGATTCCCGACGGGTCGCTGCGTTATCCGCTCGATTCTCAGCCCGTAACGCCCCAATCTCAGCCCGCAAGGACTCCACGTTGGCGTTCATCTCAGTCCGCAGTGCTCCCAAGCCCGCATTCGTCTCAGCCCGCAACACTTCTACATTAGCGTTCATCTCCGAGCGAAGAGTTTCCAAGCCCGCACTCATCTCCGAGCGCAAGGACTCCACGTTAGCGTTCATCTCAGCCCGCAACTCGCCAATCTCAGCCCGCAGCGACTCCACGTTGGCATTCATCTCAGAGCGAAGAGTTTCCAAGCCTGCATTCGTCTCCGCGCGCAACGACTCCATGTTGGCGTTCATCTCCGAGCGCAGGGTTTCCAAGCCCGCATTCGTGTCAGCCCGCAGCGCTTCTACGTTAGCGTTCATCTCCGAGCGAAGAGTTTCCAAGCCCGCATTCGTGTCAGCCCGCAGCGCTTCTACGTTAGCGCTCGTCTCCGAGCGAAGAGTTTCCAAGCCCGCATTCGTGTCAGCCCGCAGCGCTTCTACGTTAGCGCTCGTCTCCGAGCGAAGAGTTTCCAAGCCCGCATTCGTGTCAGCCCGCAGCGCTTCTACGTTAGCGCTCGTCTCCGAGCGAAGAGTTTCCAAGCCTGCGCTCGTCTCTAATCGCAGCGATTGAATATCCTGCGAGAGCTGCGCAAAACGCTCAGTATGATCCCTCAGCCTTTCGTTGATCTGAGTCAGCGCTCCCTCAAGAAAGCTGATCCTGCTTTCGGTGGTAACCATAACGAACGCCCTCGGTTAACCCGATGCCCAATTATGCCAAGTCCTCAGCGTCCCGCCCTCAGCCCCCTGCCACTGCCGGCACAATGCTCACTTCGTCTCCCGACTTGGTCGCCGTTTTCAGCCCTTGGCCAAAGCGAATGTCCTCGCCGTTCACGTAGATGTTCACGAAGTAGCGCAGCTCGCCCTCTTCGTCCAGAAGCCGCTCTTTGAGCCCGGGGTATTCCGACTCCAGCCGCTCAATCATCTGCGACAAATCCCCTTCTTCCATTTTTACCTTGTCCCTGCCGCCGGTCATCTTTCGCAGCGGTGTGGGTATGCGTACCATAACGCTCATTTCAGTGTTCCTCCTGTTTGCTCTGCACTGCCGGCCCGGGCCGTTTATTCCGTCGCCGAGCCTTGGTTAGCCTTCAACTACGTCCCCGGCAATCGGATCAACGCGCACTCCCCGATCGGCAACCCAGGCCAGCCCGCGCTGTATCTCTTCCTCCGGCCCGTCCATCTCCAGAATCACCCACCCCATGTCCGCCCGCACATCCGCCCTGCGAATGTTGGTCACCACCTCAAAGTCGCGCCCCAGCCGGTAAATAATCGGCTCGCGCACCAAATCCGCCGAAAAGGTGAACCGTACCCGATGTTTGGCCATGACCCTTACACCTGCGCTTTGGCTGACGTCATGCGACTTTCCAACGCCGCCTCAAAAGAACCCATCATCGGCTTCACCAGCAACGGATTCACCACCTCCTCAACCGCTTCCTGCGTCTTCAAACCATTGCCCGTGATATATGCCACCGTCAACTCGTCCGGCCCGATGGCCCCGGTCTCCGCCAGATATTTCAACGTGGACACCGTTACTCCCCCGGCCGTCTCCGTGAACACGCCCTCCGTCTCCGCCAGCAGCTTGATGCCTTCCACCACCTGGCTCTCCGGCACCGCGTACCCACTCCCTTCCGACTCCCGTATCACCCGCAGCGCATAGATGCCGTCCGCCGGGTTCCCAATGGCCAGCGACTTGGCGATACTGTCCGGACGCACCGGCCGAATCTGATTCCGGTGATTCTCCCACGCCGACACAATAGGGCAGCATCCCTCCGCCTGCGCCATGTGCATCCGCGTCGTCACCGCCGGATGGTGAACCGTGTTCTGGTCGGCCCCGAAGGGTATCGGGTCAACGCCATCCAGCAGCCCCAGGCACGCCAGCTCGTTGAACCCCTTCCATATCTTAGTGAACATCGCCCCCGATGCCGATGGCGCCACCACGTGATCCGGAACCCGCCAGCCCAGCTGCTCCGCCACCTCATAGCCCAGCGTCTTGCTGCCCTCTGCATAGTACGGGCGCATATTGATGTTGACGAACGCCCAGCGGTAGTTGTCGCTCACTTCGCTGCACAGGCGATTCACTTCGTCATACGTCCCTTCCACTGCAACCAGCGTCGGATTGTACACCGCCGCTCCGATGACCTTCCCTTGCTCCAAGTCGGCGGGAATGAACACCACGGCGTCAATGCCGGCCCGCGCCGCGTGGGCCGCCACGCTGCACGCCAAGTTTCCCGTGCTGGCGCAGGCCAGCGTCTCATAGCCGAACTCCACCGCCTTCGTCGCCGCAACCGACACTACCCGATCCTTGAACGAGAACGACGGATTCACGCTGTCATTCTTGAGGTACAGGTTGTTCAGCCCCAGCCGCTTGCCCAGGTTCCTTGCCTTCATCAGCGGCGTATAGCCCGCCATGATGTCCACCGGGTCGTCCGCGTTGGCCGGCAGCAGATCCTGGTAGCGCCAGATGCTCAGCGGCCCCTCCGCGATGCGCTTGTGGCTAACCACCTCCGCTATGGTTACATAGTCGTAGATGACCTCCAGCGGGCCAAAGCAAAAGTCGCATACGTTCAGCGGGTCGCCCGGATACTCCCGGCCGCACTCCCGGCATTTCAGTCCTTTGATAAAAGCCACCGGATGATACCTCCGTCGCTCACAGTCAGCCCCATGCTGAGTTGTTGGCGAGCTGCATCGAGCCTGCAACTCGCAGGCCCATATTGTGCCAGTACCGCCTGTCTCTGGCAACCACCGTCGTCCATTGCACTACTCTTTCAGCCTTCGTACGCCACGCGCCCGTTCTCACGCGCCCACCTGATGGAAAAGCCAACGTGAGAAATGGCATTCCTACTCTGGTCAAGTTGCCGTTCCGCTTCGGCGAGCACAACGTCGGTGTCCAGTTCGTAAATGACCTTGCATTTGACTTGGTTCGTTGCATAAAACACGGCAAAGTAAAATTTGGAATTACGTGTAATCCGGCCCAGCGATTCATGTCGTTTCCTGGCAGCTCTTTGAACATACGGTCCAGTTAACCACTCCCGCCTTCCTTGCAGGAAAGGTATTCGTACTTCTCGTCGGGGTTGCCGGGAGCGTGAGCGTCGGCATCCCGCTTGGAGTGAATCAGCTCGTGCCCTAGTAGGTCAGCAATGATCATCTCTTTGACCAGCCCCGGTTGGAGCAAGTTCGCAATTCCAACGGACTGCGCCAACTCCGCGGCTTGGATTACAAGCCGTATAATCCGACGATTAACGTTCCGTGCCATGTTACACTAGCCGTTCCGCTATGTTGCTTTCCAGTGCCCTTAGGCGAGCATTGGAAGCATCAACGAAGACCTCATCCCGCTCAATGCCTATGTATCGACGCCCCAAGCGTCGGCATATCACTGGGCACGTGCCGACCCCGGTGAAGGGGTCAAGCACTAAGTCTCCCTCCACTGAACTGGCCTTTATCAATCGCTCAATCAACTTCTCCGGTTTTTGGACGGTATTCAGCGCATCCCGGCTGACCAGCTCCTTGGATTTGTAGGTCAATTGCTTGATGTCGCCCCAAACGTCGCCAGGGTTCTTGCCTCTGTCATTGAACTTGGTCTTGGCGAACCTGCCGTTCTTAACCGACGGGACGCGCTCACAACGCAATCGATGCTCCAATTCAACAATCTGGGCTACGCGGATGGCGTCTAGGTTGAACGTCCGGGGACGGCTCCCTTTGATAAAATAGCAGATGATGTCATAGTTGTTAGTGTAGTTAATCTTGCCTTGGCTCAGGCGGCTCGGCTGGAACCACACGATTTTGGAACGCAGGTTAAGATAGGGCCGATAGTCAATGCAGTCAATGCAGTCAGCCTTCCCAAACAGGTACAGTGCCCCCCCGTCTTTCAGTTTGTCCGCGAAAATACGGATAAGCCCCAGATTAAATTCCTGCACGTTGCCGACCCGATCCCACCGGTTGGCTGTCACCCCATAGGGCCCATCGCAAATCACCAAGTCAACGGTTCCATCCGTGACTTGGGGTAGCAAGTCGAAGGCGTCGCCGTGGTGAATTTTGCCCGGCTCTAGCATGGCTAAATCGGGGGACGCCCGCCAAATGAAAGGACTGGACGCCCAGCCGCGCCTATTCGTGCCCCGGATGATACCAATGGCTGTCGTAGAACATCAGCGGCGTGGCCTCCCCTTCGCTCCGACGCATCTCCCTCACTTCCCCCACGTAAATGGTGTGGTCTCCATAAACGTGCGCTCCCACTATGTCGCAGTTGAAGAACACCATGGAGCCGTCCAGCTGCGGCACATTGTGATCTCCCATAGTGTACGAGTACTCCGGATTGCCCTCCCGCTGCTCCGGACGCCGGGCGAAATACCGTCCCAGCTCCTCCTGTTCCTCACACAGCACGTTCACCCCAATCCGCTTTTGCTGCTCCACGTACCCGTAGGTTATCGTGTTGTGCGCGATGCACACCAGCAGCATCGGCGGGTCCAGACACACCGATGTGAACGCATTCGCCGTCATTGCGTGGGGCTTCCCCTCCGGATCCAGCGTAGTTATCACCGTAACCCCGGTTGCGAACTTGGACATTGCCTGCCGAAAGTCGTCTTGACTAACCACTGCGCGCTTACCCCCGATAATTTGGCGATGATTATACCCCGTCAATATCGCTATTGCCAGTTTGCCATGCCTTTACCTTATCTTTGCCGCGCCGTCAACCGTCATTCCCGACGCCTGCGGACACCCGACAACTACGCCGGCCACGCCCCAAACGCCTCCCCAATCCGTTCCGCCGGCAGCCGACGCATCGCCTCCCGATCCAGCTTCAGCGCCGTATTCGGTGGAATGCCGTCCGAGAAAAGCTCCGGGTGCGTCAATTCCGCCAGCAGCTCCAAACCGTCCACTACCCTGGGCCCGGGGCGACTCAAAGTGCTGTGGTCAATCAGGTACACCTCCCCGGAACGCGCCGCCGGCAATTCTTCCCACCCCGGTTGCTCCGCCAGCCAGGAAACCTCCCGCCTACTCCGAGCTAAATCCGACGAGCACAGGTCAACGTATAACTTCTCAGGCGCAGCAGCCGTCACCTCGTCCCACTCAATCCGTTCCGCGTCGCATCCCGGCGCAAACCGCGCCGGCAAACTTCCCCCGGCGCGCTTCACCAAGTCGGTAACCCAATGCCCTCCGATTACCAACGGATTCACCCCTTCCAGCGTAAATACCGCCGGCCGGCGTGTGGCTTTACTCACCCCCGACGCCACGGCTTCAATCCGCCTTCGCAGCCCGGACGTCAATTCTTCCGCGCGTTCCGGCGCGCCGCACGCACCTCCCACCTCAATGATGCTGTCCAGAATCTCGTCCAGCGTCCGCGGGTTCAGGTTGAGCGTCCTGGGCGGTATTGGCATCGGCGCAACCGCCCGGCTCACCGTCCCCGCGTCAACCTCGCAGAAATAGCACAAGTCTTGCGTCAATACCACGTCCGGCGCAGCTTCCACCAGCCACTCCACGTCCAGCTCATACGGACTTTCACCGGCCGACAGTATCCGCCGCATCTCCGCCTCAACCTCCTCGCTGGACAGCGTCGCTGGGTCAATCCGACTGCGGCAAACCACCCGTTTGCCCGCTGCCTCCGCCGGATAGTCGCACAAATCCGTAACCCCGATTACCTTATCCCCCAGGCCCAGGGCAAACAGAATCTCAGTCCCGCTTGGCAGCAAAGAACAAATCCGCACGTCTCTCTCCGTAATCCGTCACTAACGACCAATGACCATCGAGCATCAGCCATTCCCACCCTTTTGCCCGACGTCCCGCGCAATCGGGAACACCCTCCTGCCCAACCTCCAGCCGCTGCCCGTATAGTATCATATACCTTGCTAACGTCTTGGAACCCCTCCGGTTTTCCCGCATCTGGTCAGTCATGGACGCCGCCAACATCCGCGCCAACGCCGCCGTAGCTGCCCAGCAGTGGGGCAAGCGCTCCTTGGTGATGCTCAACGCTTACAGCTTTGGCGTCACCGGCTTCGTCTTGTCCATGGATACCGTCATCCTGCCCACTCTGGTCCTCGAGGTCGTGCCCGACGATGCCAAGAACACCCTCTTGGGCATCGTCGGCCTGGCCGGGCTGCTGGCTACCGCCCTGGTGCAGGCGCCTGTCGGTTGGGCCAGCGACCGCACTCGTTCTCCCCTGGGGCGCCGCCTGCCCTATATGATCTGGACTTGCCTCTGCGTTCCGGTGGGCTTGGCCGGTCTGGTTACCCCGCTGAATTACGTCAGCGTGTTGGTCATCTGGATGTTTATTCAAATCAATTGCGGTATCGGTTATTCCCCCTACCTTGCCAGCGTCCGCGAGCTCGTCCCGGCCAACCGCATGGGCGTCGCCGCGTCCGTCAAAACCCTGCTCGAAGCGCTGGGCGGCGCCATTATGCTCTGCCTTGCCGCCCTCATGCTCTCCCGCTACTCCCAGCCCGATGCCGCTCACTGGCTTTGGCTTACCTTGCTCATGTTCGCCGTCGTTCTGGTGCTCACCTCCATTGTCAGCTCCCTCACCATTTTCAGCCGCATGCGACGCGCCGGTAGGCCAGCCTCCGCCACGTTCCACCGCGCCGCCATTACCTTCCCCGAATCCACCAGCATGGCCCGCCTGCACCCTCACTTACCTTGGTTCGTCGTATCCCGCAGCGCTTTTATTGCCGCTGTGGTCATCTTCACCACCTACGGCCTTTTCTTCCTACGCGACAAAGTACAGGTGGACAACCCCGCTCAGGCCCTCGGCGTCGCCATCATCGGCATCGGCGGCGCGCTGGTGCTTACCACTTACCCCGCCGGCTGGATCTCCGACCGGGTGGGACGCCTCCCCGTTCTTACCGTTGGCGTACTCTTCGCCGTAGCCGGCGCCGTCGCCATGATGTGGGTCAGCGCCTATTTTACCGCCATCATCGTCGCCAGCGTCATCGGCGGTGCCGTCGGCGTCATTCTCACTATCCACTGGGCCATGGCCAACGACCTGGGCGCCCGCGGACGCGAAGCCCAGCATATGGGCATCGTCAACTTGGGCACCGTCATCGGCGCCGCCGGCGCCAAGGCCATCGGCTTCCTGCCCGACTTGGTAGCCGCCATCTTCGGCCCCGGCTACGGTTACGCCGCCCTCCTCGGCGCCAGCGCATTGCTCTTCATCATCGGTTTGGCCCTCCTGTTTAAAGTCCGCGTCAACCATCCCGCCGTCTCACCCCAACCCGCTGCCCCCACCGGCAATATATGCTGAACCTTCATCCGCCGCCCCCGCGCAAGCTGCTAGCCGGCCCCCGAGGAGGTCCTGTCAAATGAGAAACCGGATGAAAAAACTCACTTGGTCAGCCTACCTGGTGGCAGCCCTCGCCGTCGTCGCAGCCCTGGCCCTCTTTGGCGCCCTGACTCTCCCCAACTCCAACACCGCCAACGCTCAGGATGACGGGTGTACCGGCTTCATAACGGCCCCCACTGCCCGGCCGAACGCTCCGACGTTGACGGCGCGCAACGCCGCGCTGGCGGTGACTATCCCCGCTCCTTCCTCTTACACCGTCGACACGCTGGGCAGCCCCGACTACAACGGATTCGACCTACAGTACAAGAAAACCGCCGCCAGCGACTGGACAGACCTCACCGACACAGTGACGTTGAACCCGCGCAACCTTTCCGGCGCCGCCCTCATTACCGGCCTGGATAACGGCTCCGCCTACCACGTCCGGGTTCGCGTAACCTGCGGCCCCGGAACCGGCCCTTGGAGCCCCGAATCAGCGCCGGCAACACCCGTACAAACGGCGCCGCCGGCGACAACCGCCCCCGGCAATGCCCAGAATCAGAGCGATAATTGCGAACTCGTCCTCGACCAGAACAACGATACCGGCGCCGGCGACACCATCAACCTGAAGCTCACATTCAAGAACAAGGGCGGGCAGACCTGCGGCATTAAGGCCGGCAGAAACCGCGAAATCACTATCATTCTACCCAAAGAAATGACCATCTCCGGCCTCGACCGGAACGACGTCTCAATCCTCTTCTCCGGCAAACGCTACAACCCACGTCTTTTTAGCAAGCGGCAAGCTGACGACGGCTCACGCGAAATCGAAATCTCCAGCTGTAGCACTTGGGAAGATTCCAGCGATGACCCGCCAGCCCAGTGCGGCATTGCCCTGCCCAAAATCACCATCCAGCTCCGCGACCTCCGCCTCCCACTCAAACCCGCGCCTGATAAGGGCTATCGGGTTAAAGCCGAATTTGAGAACGATGGCGGAAAAAGTGTGCTCCGGGACACCCTGGCCGTTCATCCTTTCCTCGATGTTGACCAGGACGATGACACCCTCCGTTACGGCCAAACCATAACCTTCTCCGGCGCCGGCTTCAACAAGGGACTCTCCGCGACCCTCCACGCCATCCCGTCCACCGGCTCCAAAGACTGCGCTTCGACCTCCGGCAGCGGCTGGCGTCAAATCGCCTCCACCAACGTCGGCTCCGACCACCGCTTTACCGCCGACGTAGAAATAGTTCAAGCCCAATTCCCCACCGCCGGCCGCTACCAAATCTGCGCCAGCGATGGCGCCGGACTCCACATTCTAGGATCTAAATCTATCTCCGTCGGCGCCGGCGTCACCCTTTCCGGCCCCAGCGAAGTCAGCCCCGGCGACGACGTTACCCTCCGCCTGGTTGGCAACCCCGGCTCCATCAGCCGCGTCACTGTGGCCGGTCGCTCCGCCACCATCAAAAGCCAATCCTCCGGCTCAATTACCGTAACCATGCCTCCCAGCGTATCCGGCGTCGCCACCATCCGCGTCGTCTTCGCCGACGGTTCTTCCACCTTCGTCAACGTTACCGTCACCGACGCCGCCCTCAACGTCACCGGCGTTCCCGGCGGTGGCATCTCCCTAGGCGGAACCGCCTACATCTCCGCCTTAAACCTCCCCGGCAAAGAGGTTTGCAACGCGACCCTTGGCAGCGTCCCCGTCGCCTTGCTCAACGACCGCCGCGAACTGCCCAATGACGGCTGCATCGACATCCGCCGCGGCAGCTTCAATGCCACCTTCCTCCTCGCCAACCCGGACGGCGAAATATCCTCCGATGTTATCAACAAGGTCGTCACCCGTAAGTCCGGCGGCAGGCTCAAGCTGGAAATAACCGACGACCTCGGCGTCAAGGCTTCCGCCCAAGTCCCCATCGCCATCCCTGTCGTAACCTTCGACCCGTCCGACGGCGCAATCCAGCGTGGCCAGCGTATTATCATCCGCGGCCGCAACTTCCCCCCCGACCGGCCCGACTACCTCGACCGGGTTCCGCCTGTAACCATCACAGTCGGCGGCCAGCAGACCCATACGGTTTATCCCAACGCTTCCGGCAGCTGGGAGTTCGAGTACCGCCACACCGACCGCCATCAACCCGGCGATAGCCTCACCATAGACGTCTCCCTGGACGGCTACCGTCTCACCTCGCTGCTCTCCAACCTGCGCATCAAAATCGCTCCCGTCGGCCTCACTGTCAGCCCCGATACGGTTCAAATCAACACGCCCATAACCGTATCCGTAACCGGCCTCGACCCCCATACCGTCGGCTACGACATCAAAATCCGCAACGGCCCCTACTTCTCCTTCGACGACGGAATATCCTTCCGCTCCGACCGCAACGGACACTTCAATGGAACTACCCGTTTCCCCGAGTACGTCCCTCCCAGCTTCGACTCCAACGGCGAAACCACTATCTTCCTGGAAGTCTCGCGCCGCAACCAGCCCCTCGCCGGGGTCTATGCCACCCTGACCCTCCAGCGCGGCGTTCATCCCACGCCAACCCCCATACCTACCAACACGCCCACGCCGACCCCAACGCCGCCTCCCACTGCGACGCCAACCCCCACGCCAATACCCACCGACACGCCCACGCCTAGCCCGACGCCGCCCCCAACTGCGACGCCAACCCTCACGCCAATACCCACCAACACGCCCACGCCAACACTCACTCCGACTAATACGCCTCTCCCGCCACCCACCGTCGACCAATCCGTCATCGCGGCCACCATCGTCGCGGCCATCTCGTCTCCCACTCCGGATCTGACCGCATCCGGCGGTGTCGACCGGATCTTCGGCGCGAGCGACATCAATACGACCCTGATTATCTCTTTCCTGGCCGGCGTGGGAGGCATCATTCTCCTCATCGGCATCTTCGCCGCTGTCCGCTTCATCGCCCGCCGTTGGCGCCGTCCGCGCGACCCCATCTTCGGCGGCTCTGATGGCGTAACCCTCACCATCGACCGGGAAAATTAAACCCGACGATACCTCCACCCCTGTCGCGCCCGGTAACCCCTGTAAGCCGCCGCCAGCCTGGCGGCGGCTTACAGATCTACCCCCGCCGCACTCGGTAAGTCTCCCGCACCAGTATCATCACCCCCAAACCCGCCGCTGCCAGCGCTATGCCGTCAACCCACAGCGACCACGAAAACCCGGCCACATCCGCAATCGCTCCCAGTGCCAGTGCCCCGGCAATCGTGCCCACGCCGCCAAAGGTTCGCAGCAGTCCTATCGTGACCCCTTCCATCCCGGGCGGCGCAATGTCCGCAAAAAACACCGTGCTGGCCGGGCTGCCCAGCCCTTCCCCCAGCCCCAGCAGTACACCCGACAGCAGCAGCTGCCACAAACTCCCCGCCCATACAAACGCCGCTATCCCCAGACAAATCAGTGCTATGGACGGGATTATCGGCGTCTTCCGTCCGAACCGATCCGAAAGATACCCCGACGCCAGCGTAGTGAAAAGCTGCGGAAAGTGCGTAATGGAAATCCACACTCCCAGATGGCCCGGCTCAAACCCCTTCTCCTGCGCGAACAGCGGCATCACGCTGAACCGACCGCCCTGTCGGTTCGCCACAATCATCAGCGCGAACAGCCCCACGAAGATAAACGCCGGGCTGAATATGAGCCGCCACATCGCCCCCCGTTCCCGCCCTGTCCGCCCTTCGGCCCTCCGTCCCCGCCCGGCCGCCGCTGACGCTTCCCGTCCCGATGCTGCCGCCGCTTCTTGCCGTCCTGCCGCGCGCCGCGCTTCCGCCTCTTCCCGCCATCGCGATTCCGGCAGCGCCGTCACAATCACCGCCAGCGACGCCGCCATCAAGGCCGCCTGAGCATACAACGGAATCCGCAGCCCGTAATAATCTGCCAGATATCCCCCCAGCAGCGGCCCCAGCGTCTGCCCGGCCAGGATGCTCAACTCCTGCAAACTCAGCAGCCGGCCCCTCGTCTCCGGCGTCGCTTCGTCCCTCAGGTATATCGTCGCCACCGTCAGAAAGATGCTTCCCCCGAAACCGGAAACGAACCGCCATCCCGTCAGCCAGGCGTAGCTGAACGACACCGACACCATCGCCGCGCCTATCACGTTGATAGCCGCTCCCAACCCCAGCACCCTCTTCCGCCCATATCGTTGCGCCAGATACCCGGCCGGCAGACTGGTCACCAGCCGTCCGAACCCGAACAGACCCACCGCAATACCTACTTCCGCCGCCGTTACGCCGTACTCCCGCTCCAGAAACAGCGGCAGCGCCGGCGCAATCGCCCCCATGCCAAAGCTATTCAGCGCCACCACCACGCACAGCAGCGACACCCCCCGATAGCGACCCGTCAGAGACGCCCGTATGCCCTCCGCTCTCACGTAATCCGCCCGCCGCTGACCACCGCCTCCCCAGCCCTCGCTTCACCGCCCGCCGCCGCTGATGCGCCGCCCTCCACGTCGCCTCTAGCCGGCAAATTACTGCTCGCCGCGTCATCCCTGGCCGACCCTTCGACGCCCACCGCCTCCCTCTCCCCCCGCACAATCTCCCGTATCCGCCGCTCAATCCTAACCCGCGGAACCCTCACGCAACGACCGCACGTCTCACAGCGCAGCCCAACGTCGCCTTCCATCCGGCTCACCAGCCACCAAACCCCGCCGCACGGATGCGCCTTCCTCAGCCGCACCAAATCGCCGGCTTTCAAGTCGACTGCCCGAGGTCGTCCCGTCAAATTCCCGTTCGTACTCATATCACCTTCATACGTTACCGTTCACTCCGGCCCCGCCCCCTATCATACCCGCGCCCGTAAGCATTCGGCGGGCATTTGGAAAATCCCCGAATCCGGCGCATCCTGATGCAGACAGCCCACCCACAAGAAATTACTCCCACCCCAGCCCCATCTCACGCAGCGTTGCGCTAATTCCCTCCCGCAGCTGTCCCGCAGCCGCCCGCGCCGCCTCCGCAAAATCCGCCCCCGACGATGCGTAAATTATCCCCCTCCCGGAGTTGATGACCGCCAGCCGACCGGCAGCGTCAACCCCATTCCGTACGCTGGCCTCCAAATCCCCGCCTTGCGCGCCCACGCCCGGAATCAGCAGCGGCATAGCTGGGCAGACGCTCCGCACCGCCGCCAGCTGCTCCGGCGCTGTCGCTCCCACCACTAGCCCCAGGTTTCCCACCGACGACAACCCTGCCAAATCCCGAGCCAGCCGCATATACGCCGGCTCCCCTCCGTCAACCACCAAATCCTGCAGATCCGCCGCCCCCGGATTCGACCCCCGGCACCACACGAATACCCCCCGGTCAGCCCGCCCCAGCCACGGCTTCACCGTATCCAGCCCTCCCCATGGATTCACCGTAACCGCATCAAATCCCCAAACCTCAAACATCGCCGTCGCGTAAGCCTCTGCCGTACTCCCAATATCGCCCCGCTTGCAATCTCCGATGATGACGCAATGCGGCGCAGCGTCCCGAATATGCGTAATAGTCGCCTCCAGCGCCCGCATTCCCGGCATCCCCAACGCCTCGTAAAATGCAATGTTCGGCTTAAACGCGCACGCCAAATCCCCCGTAGCGTCCACAATCGCCCGGTTAAACTCCACCGTCGCCCTTTCGGACGCGCCGCCATCCCCTTCGTAGCGAGCCTGTCCCGCGACCGCCGCCGGCATCAACGCCGGATTCACGTCCAGCCCCACGCAAACCAGGCTCCGCGCCGCATCGCACGCCTCTTGCAATCTGTCAACAAATCCGGTCAATCCCATAAATCCCCAAATCCTGCTCCCAACGATTTCTCAAACCCCCCAGCGGAATTATAACAACCACGAAATCCGGCCCATGCCGCCTATCCCTTGCCTGCATACCGACAAAACCGGCAACGTTGGGGTCTATCTGCGGTCTGCCCGCGCGATATTCCCCTCTGTCAGCGAAACCAGCAGCGCCGGGGTTTATCCCCACATAGTCCATTATCCATACCCACACGCTGCCATACCCCCGCCCAGAGGCTATCACAGCATCCTCGTCCACCAAATCTTCGCGCGCTGCCATACCTACCGCCGGGGTCTATCCTGGTCAAGCAACACATTTTCCTGTCTCTCCTTACCGTACCCCGGTGGGGCCTAGAACTATCTCCCGTGTCTTGCTCGTCCTTTCTCACTAGGCCAGAGCGCCCAGACCTCCGAGTTGGCTAATCCCCACGTGTCCTGTTTATCTCCCAACGCCGAGTCCGGCGGCGTCCTGGGCGGACATCTACCCCCGCGTACCCTGTTCATCCCTGACGCCGGCGGAGGATGTGACCATCGACGTCTATCCCCGCGTATCCTGTTCATCCCCTTTTGCCAATGGGTATAGACAGCCGCAGCGGTCTATACCGGTGTACCCTGTTCATCCTGAACCATTGCCTACCGCTAAAACCCGGGGCAGACCGTCAGCCCTACGGACGATACCTTTCCATCCCGCACCCTTGCCTACCGACCCGCACCCTTGCCTACCGATAAAAACCACCCTCTACCCCAGCGGCCGCGCAAAGCTGATCTCATGTCCATCCGGGTCCGTAATGTGATAATACCGTTCCCGCCACGGCGCGTCCGCCGGCTCCCCGTCCGGCGCGTACCCGGCCGCTACCATCCTCCGATGGTGCGAATCCACATCATCCACGTACAGGATACACCGACCCCACCAGCGCACTGCCACATCCTCAACCAGAATCAGGTTCAAATACCCGTCGCCGACGCTCAGCGACGTAAATCCCGCATCCGGCCCCCCGTACAGAACCGGCATCCCCGCCCCATCATGATAAAACGCCACCGACCGCGCCATATCCCGCACCGCCAGTGTAATCGCGCTGATGCTCTGCACCGTCATAGCCAACTCCCAACCAACTCCAAAATTGTAGTAGAATACCCAGCAGAATCCCTCCCGGCGACCCCGGCGACACAAAGCCCGCCCCGACCGCCAGCCATTATGCCACAACCCGCCAACCCCATCCCTAACTGCCAAATCCCGACGAGGCGCGTCCATGAAAATTGAAATCGGCGAATCTCTCTGCTATTCCTACCTGCGCCATGTCGAGGGCTGCTGGCTGGTGCAAACCAACTGGAAGTCGTCCGAACACTGGACAAAGCGCAAAACCGACGCGGAACTGGATGCCATGTTTCAGGAAATGCGCCGGTGCTTTGACCCCGATGGCGGCGTTTTCAAAAAGACTGACAGCGTAGCGCAGTTTATGAGGCAAGGCGAAATAGACGTAATCGGCATTGACCAGAACAGCAATCTCCACGCCATGGACGTCGCTTTCCATGAAGCCGGCTTGAACTATGCAGGCGGCGTTGCTAACCGAATACTCAAGAAAATGCTGCGTTCTTACCTCCTGCTGGCCCCGTATAACCCACCGGGAAGCGACCTACACATCTACTTCGTATCGCCGATAGTGCGTAAGGGGGTTCAGGCGGATTTGGAGAGTGCCTTTGCTGCTCTGCGCGAGCAATACCCCAACGTGAACTGGCACTTAATCACTAACGAGAACTGGTATGACCAAATCGTTCGGCAAACGCTGGGAAAAGCAGATGCCGTAGCTAACACTGCCGAGTTGTTCATCCGCGCTGTCAAACTCCTCAACCTATCCAGCACGTCTCCAGCACGTCAAAAGAGCGACCCCAGCCGCCTTTCACTCAGCCTAACCGATTCCCGCGAAAGCGGGAATCTATCGTACGAATTCAGTAACACTCACAGCCCCCGAACCCCAACCACCGGACAGTCATTGCAGGACTTGGTGCGGGGCTTGATGAAAACCTTGCTTGAAGAATCTCCAACCCTCCTTGAGGACGCCGATCTACGCAACCTGATGGACTACTGGTACTGCTCCAGACATCTGTCCCTCAAAATTGGCAACCACGCTCTCATCAGAGAACGCCAGCAAGGCATAAAAATCAATGGCCATGGCAGGTATTGGGCGCATCTGTACGCAGGCAGATTCTACGTCTGCTCTCAGTGGTGGAAAAGCGACAGCACGCACAATGCCAATAGTCTGCTGCGATTCTTGGGTGAAATCGCTCGTAGCAAACCGAATCACCCCGACTTACCGAAACTTGACCGGCACGTGGCAAGCTTCCGCGAGTTCATTGAATCCGGAAACTAACGCGCATCAGCCCCATCATTTCAAACCTCAAAATCGCGTCTATCCTGTGCATTCATGAAAAACACACCTCCCCCCTGCCTCCCCCGCCTCGAGTCCATCCTCCGCAAAATGGACTCCGTAATCATCGCCTGCTCCGGTGGCGTCGACAGCACTCTCCTGGCGGTGGCCGCCCAGCGCGCGTTGGGTAGCCGCGCCTTGGCCGTCACCGCCCTCTCTCCTGCCCTCGCCGCCCGCGACCTTGCCGACGCCGAGGCTGTCGCCGCCCAATTCAACCTCAACCACCGCATCATCAACACTAACGAACTGCAGCGCGAGGGCTACGTCGCCAATTCCCCCCAACGCTGCTACTTCTGCAAAACCGAGCTCTACGACCGGCTGGCCGCCCTCGCCGCCGCCGAAGGCTACGCTTGGATTGCCAACGGCGCCAACACCGATGACCTCGGCGACTACCGCCCCGGCATGGCCGCCGCCGCCGAGCGCAAAGTGCGCAGCCCCATGGTCGAGGCCCAGATGGACAAAGCCCAGGTTCGCGCCGCCGCCCAGTGGCTCGGAGTGCCCCTGTGGGACAAGCCCGCCCAGCCTTGCCTGTCCTCCCGCATCCCCTACGGCACGCCCGTAACCCTGGAATCCCTCCGCCGCATCGAAGCCGCCGAGGACATCCTCCGCGACCTCGGCCTCCGTGAAGTCCGCGCCCGCCACCATGATAACCTTTGCCGCATCGAAATAGCCGCCGCCGACATGGAACTGGCATTCGCCCGCCGTGATGAAATCGCCGCCCGCATCAAAGCCCTCGGCTACCTCTGGGTCTCCCTCGACCTCAACCCCCTGCGCTCCGGCAGCCTCAACGACGCCCTCAAATAATACCCGACACACCCTCAGCGTCCCCGTCATGCCAGCATCACCCCGACATCCGCGCATCAACGCCTGCCACTCCCACGTAAACGGGAATCCGCTAAATCCCAATGACCCCCCAATCCTGCAATCCTGTTCATCCGGTCCACTCTAAAAACATGACAATCGCCTACATCCAGTCCATCGGCGGCGCCAGTGGCGATATGCTCCTTGGCTCCCTCCTCGACGCCGGCCTCCCTCTGGACGCCCTCTGCGACGCCGTAGCGTCCCTGCAGATCCTCAACGTCCGCATCTCCGCCGCCGCCGAAACCCGTTGCCAAGTCCGCGGCTCCCGCGTTTTGGTGGACACCACCGACGCCCCCCGCTACGCTCCTGCCCAGATGCTTGACGCCGTAGCTGACGCCACTGCTCTCTCCGACCGGACTCGCAGAGTCGCCGTCGCCGTCCTCAACGCCCTCTTCGCCGCTGAAGCGCGAGTCCACGGCGCCAGCCCCGACCAAATCCACCTCCACGAACTCGCCGACGCCGATACCCTGGTTGACGTAGTAGGCGTTATCCACGGCCTTGAGCAGCTCGGCGTCCAACGCATCTACGCATCCCCCCTGGTTCTGGGTGAAGCCACCGGCCCCCGACGGCCCGGCGGATACAGCAATCCTGCCCCGGCCACCCTGGAAATCATCGCCGCCGCCAACGCCCCTGTCGCTCCCCAGCGTCCCATCTACGCCAACGTCGGCGAGCTTACCACCCCCACTGGCGCCGCCCTGATAACTACCCTGGCCCACGCCTATCGCCAGCCCGCTATGACCATCAGCCGCATCGGCGTCGGCATCGGCGGCAAGAACCCGCCGGATTTCCCCAACGTCCTCCGCCTCTGGCTCGGCCAAGCCGACTTATCCCGTCATTCCCACGAAAGCGGGCATCAAGAACTTTCCCAATCCGCTCATGGCGAGGCTGTCGCATCACGAGCGGACGGCAAACCACTACCCCCTACTCTGGAAACCGTCCGCGCCGCCGCCCTCGACGCCTACCGCAACCAAACGACCCACTCCCAGCATTCCGGGGAAAGCCGGCATCCGCAACTCGCCTCTCACTCCGAACCTGTCGCGGAGCAGCCCTTCGCCCACTGGCAGGACAACGTCATCCTCCTGGAAACCAACATCGACAACGCCACCGGTGAACAGCTCGGTTACGCCATGGAGCAGCTCTTCAACGCCGGCGCCATCGACGTCTGGTACACTCCCATCCAGATGAAGAAAAACCGTCCCGCCATCCTGCTCTCGGCGTTAGCCCCCGCCGAACTCGAAACCCAACTGGCCGAAGCCGTCCTGATGCACACCCCGACTCTGGGCGTTCGCGTCCGGCCCATCACCCGCTACGTCGCCCAACGCGACACCATAACCGTCCAAACCCAATACGGCCCCATCCGCCTCAAGCGCAAATACCTATCCGGCCAAATCGTCAGCGCCTCCCCAGAACACGACGACATCACTGCCGCCGCCCAAACCCACAACCTCCCCCTCCAAACCATCAGAGATTCCGTTGTTGCTGGGAACCTGTCCAGCGCCTACTAACAATACTGCCATTACCAACACCACATCTGTCATTTCCATCTCTGTCACCGCCGTCATTCCTCATTCCCGCTCACGGGGGTGTAGTTGCGCAACCACCATCCGAATTGAGCCAACATATTCATTATTCTTGCTGAGAATAAAATCTGCAAAAGCCCTCTGCTCCTCAGCTGGCATACTCCGGAGATCTTTGATAAACTGTTTCACCCAGCTATGGCGATAGAACAGAACGTTTAGCTTGTTCAACCCCAAATCTGCTATCGTACTTTCGGCCCTACGTTTGTCATTACCCGTCAGGCTGGGACGCGGAACTATATCGCCCGTCTTCCTGTCATAGTCAAAGTAATGTTCTGGTCGCTCCTCTTCGTCTCTGGCGGTCGGGTCCACATAGCCTAGCTCATGCCATCTGTCCTGTTTGTTTTCGCTGTTGCAACGGTAGCAACTGAAAATCCAGTTAGACCATTCGTAAGCCAGCTCTGGAAACCGCGACAATGGCCGGAAATGGTCAACCGTCTTTGCGAGCCCGCCTGCTTCTTGCCCCACTGCGCACCGCCGCTCACAGTACCAGCACAACCCGCCGGAGCGCGCCTCCAACACCGCCCGAAACTCCCTCCAGTAAGAATCGGTAGGTCGTCCACCCAATCCATTACGAAAATAATCCACCCAACCATTTCCAAACTGCCGGGCGTACCCGCCTACGCCGTCCGGTTCCGGCCCTCGTTCAATCCATCGCATCAGTGCCTAGTCTCCATCCTGAGATAACTCAGATTGCCGGGAACGCAAAAATTCCAGCATCATGTCTCCATAGCGTTCCCGCTGTGCATCGAGCGGCGTACTGCTGGACATAAAATCCTCGTTTATCTTATCACGCAGCTCCTCCATCTCCGTTGCTTCTTCGTCCGTTAATGAGTCTTTCTCCCGCAGTGCCGTCAAACGCTCCCGGCGGTCAATTGTCAGCTGGTCGGTAGGTTCGTCAACCCCCATAAAAGTGCGCAAAATCTCGTCTGTGGTCCAGCCGATGATATCATGCTCGTTAGTGCTGACCCTCACTACCCCATCCGCATCCCGCTTCAGCATATGCACTTGTCCCTTCTCCAACCCGGCCACCACAAACGGCGAGTGCGTAGTAGCAAAAATCTGCAACCCCGGAAAATAGCGCTTCAAAGCTGGAATCACCCGCCGCTGCCAAGTAGGGTGCAAGTGATTCTCGATCTCGTCAATAAGCAGAACCGCCTGCTGTTTTTCCCAACCCTGCTTGAATTCATAGAAGTGGGCCAAACGAAGTGCGAGGTACCAAATCCATAACAGGGTTCCCTGAGTACCAGAGCTCAAGCTGCCAACGAACAAATTCCTAGCTCCAGCGGGAGCATTTTCATCTTTAATGCGAACCCCCATGCCAAAGTACTTTGCAGGAGTATATTCAGGTATTTCTCGATCTAACCATGCTATCCTGCCCCACCATGGTGTAGCAGGACGCACTTTGATAATACCGCTCTCATAATCAAACGGAGAATCTCCCACAAAAACATCAGGGCAAATACTTTGCGTGCATTGATAGGATACATCTCTTAGATACAAGCGCTGACGAGAATCTTCTAAGCTAAATTCGCCTGCACTAGATTGCTCATTTATGAGTGCAAAGGCCTGCGCAACTATCCGACCATCGAAAATCCAATCAGAGTCTTCCAGCAACGAATCAAGACCCTCCTCCGCGTCATACCTTTCCGATAAGTCTTTCATCTGCACCTGGTCTGATTCTAACGGTAAATTAACCCTGATTGCTGGGAGTATTACAAACGGATGCTGTCTCCGAGCGGTCGATAGCGGGACTTCACGCTCTTGTGAATGATCCATTACACGTACTGCAAATTGCATTACATCTCTGTTGGCTTTTCCAACATACCTGCCCATTCTTATAGGCTGGCGGCCTAGAGCTCTAGTGACGGTGGATTTCCCAACTCCATTCGGCCCAATGAACACGTTCACATGCTCATCAAACTCAAACTCAACCGGCTCTGTGAAAGGCGGAACCCCGCCGATTGTCATCCCTGCGATATGCATGATGTGCCTCCTGAGCCAACCATAGCATCCCCCAACGCCCCTGTCAATACTCCTCCGCCCACAACCTCCCCCACTCCGTCCCCAGCGCCTTCTGCACCCGTCCCTTGCCAACCGTATTCAGCCAGTACCCGTTGTGGTACAAATTGCTCGCCGCATACGCCCAACCCGCCAGCGGCGACCTTAGCAGCGCATTCTCCAGCGGCTTCAGCGGCCCCCAGTAAATCAGCTTCTGTCCCCGACTCGCAAACGTATTCTCATTGTCGGCGAACCCCCAATCCACCCGGCTGATGTCCGGCTCATCCCCCCTTATCTCAATCTCCCGCACGTCGCCCACGCCCAGCCCTCGCTCGTGTGCCAGCCGGATGAACCGCAGCGACAGCGGATCAAACCCCATCATGGACGCCGCCACCGCATCAACTGCCACCTGGTCCGCCCCCGCCACAATCCGATTCTTGATGTGCCATCGCATCGCCCGCGGCCCTGGTCCGTCGCCGGCAAACGTCCCGTCTGTAACCGCAAATATCCCCGGATGTATCTCCTGCTGTATCGCCAGCAAATCCACCAGCGTCTCGTGTATCACCGAGTGCGTCCAGTGCCGCTTGCGATGCAGCAAACCGCCAAATGCGTTCTTCATCGCCCCCGTCATCGTCGTAAAAACGTGCGTCTTCATCGTCGGCAGATGCACGATGTTCTTGCCGGCGAATATCTCCGGTATCTCAATCCCCTCCGGATAAATGTCGTGCAAAACCATCATCTCCGCTTTCGGCTCATACCGAACCCACCGCTCCGGCGGCGTGTCCAGATGCACCGTCCGCAGCCCGTACTTATCCTGCACCGACTTGTGCTTGTTGTTCACCTCGCCCTCAAACGAATCCACTACCACCGTCCCGTTGTGCGCCGCAATCAGCCCGCCGTTGTCATGTCCCATATTCTGCAGGCCGCAAATCGCCCCCTCCAGCTGCCACGGCGTCGTCGAGCACCCCGGATACCAGTGCTGCCACGATATGTTGATTTTCAGCAGCGTCTCCAACTCCGGCGACAGAACCTCCTCCGCCCCTGCTAGTCGCATCGCCCGCTCCACATCCGCCAAAACCGTCTCAGGCGTAGTTGCCACCACCGCCACCACCGGCGACCCAACCCGTCGTTTCCGAGCGTCCTGCCCCGGCGCCCCCAATGCCGTCCCCGCACCCGTCTCTGTTCCCAACCGTTCAATCATAGCCGTCAAAACCCCCTTTCTTCCCTACTGTGCGGGAGATACCTGCATCGCCGCACGCAACACAGGTGCCCTGACCTTTCATCCATGCTATGCAGGAGCCGCTCCGCTCCACATCTGGCAGCATCCATCCTAAACGACCACCGTGCTGAACACCCACCGTGACCGCAGCAGACATAGTCGATTATCAGGAGCAGGCTCCCGATAGCCGCAGTCGTTTCACGTCGGCTTCAGAGGCCAACGTAGTTTGACATGACGCGAACGTGTTGCCCGCCAATGCAATCATCCACCTGTACCGCAGATAGCAAAGCGACTCACAAACCTCTCCTATATTTTAATGATAATCCCCTTCACCATCATACGCTTCCCCCTGCGGCTCCTTTCGCCATCACACTATAACATAGCCGTTTGCTATGCCGTCAGACAACTCCCGTAGTCCAGAGGCGCTTGCAAAACGGCGTGTCAATCTGATGGTTGACACGCCTTGCCCGCTAATTGCTACGCATCAGAGCGCCGGACGCCGTTCATCATTGAGCCGCAAGTAGCGAAAGGGAGCGTTTCGCAAGTGTTTCGTCCAACCTGATCCCAACCCAACCCTCATTCTCACATCTCACCTTCCCCCTGACCGCTATCCCGCCCCCTCACATTCTCCTCCCACAGCGGACTCTGGAACCCACGTCCCCCATACACCGTTGCCGAGCCCCCCACCCCCCACAACCCAATCCTGAAAATCCCCAAATCCGGTAAATCCTGATTCAGACAGCCACGACGCGGCAGACCGCCAATCCTGGGGCTCACGAAGCCGTGCATCAGCCAAGTCGCCGCGCCGCATCCCTCGGCAAGCCCGAACAGTAGTAATCAGGAGTGTACCTCATCATGACTACGACAACAACGACCACGCCATCATCGGCATTGACTTATTCCAATCCCGCCTGGACCTCTGGGAGCGTCCCACCGGCCGAGCCCGGCGCTGCGACTACACCGTCGAAGCCCTGAGCCAACTGCGAACCCTGGTGTCCCGGCGGCGCCAACTCATCGCCATGCAGACCCAGGAAAACAACCGTAGCCGTCCCACCGACCCGCCACTGGTGGCGGCGCAGCTGGAAGCCCACCGGAATATGCTCAAAGAGCAGGTAGCGGAGCTGGCCAGTGCCATCGCCCAGCCGGTGCAAAGCAACCCCCACTGGCAGAACCGGAGCCGACTGCTGAACTCCATCCCCGGAGTAGGCCCGGTACTGACCGCCACACTGATTGCGCAGCTGCCGGAACTGGGCCAGGCCAACCACAAAGAAATCGCCGCCCTGGCCGGAGTAGCCCCCTACAACCGGGACAGCGGCTGATGGCGCAGCCGTCGCACCGTCTGGGGAGGGCGCGGACAGCTGCGGGCAGCGCTGTACATGTCAACATTGGTAGCAACCCGTTGCAACCCGGTCAAGCGCTGTACATGGCAACATTGGCAGCAACCCGCTGCAACCCGGTCATAAGAGATTGCTACCAGCGTCTGTGCGCCGCCGGGAAAGCCAGGAAAGTACCCCTGACGGCCTGCATGTGCAAACTGGTCACCATCTGCAACGCCATCGTCAAAACGGGCCTCCCCCGAAACCCACCACCCGCATCACAACCCTAACCACCCATTGACAACCAAGACAGTTGCTGATTCTGACAACCACCCACCCCGGAGCCCACCCCACAGTCACCCCACCGCAAGCCGCCCCCCAATCCGGGAACCGGACCCTAATCCCGAAAATCCCAAAATCCTGTAAATCCTGATTCCGACAACCAACCACCCCCCAAGCCCACCCCCCAATTCTATGGCATAATACCCTAATCCTTCCAACCCATCCCTAACGGAGGTGCCTCCCTACCATGGTTGACCTCAGGCGCGCCGCCGCCATCGTCGGCATCCACGAGCACACTACCCGCTACGCCCCCGACAAAAGCGAACTCCAAATCCAGGGCGAAAGCGTCATCAAAGCCCTCGCCGACGCCGGCCTCTCCAAAAACGACGTCGACGGCCTCTTCACCGCCTCCAGCTCCGCCCGCAACAGCGGCATCAACCTCGCCGACTACCTCAATATGTACCCCCGCTACGTCGACAACACCACCGTCGGCGGCGGCTCCTTCGAATTCCACCTCTCCCACGCCCTCACCGCCATCGCCGCCGGACGCATCAACTGCGCCATCATCACCTACAGCAGCGCCGCCCGCACCGGCGGCGTCTCCGTAGGCACCGGCGGCGTCGCCCGCTTTGGACACCCCGCCCTCGAACCCTCTCCCGACAGCTTCGAAGAACTCTACGGCCTCACCACCGTCGGCCTCTACGCCATGATCGCCCGACGACATATGCACCTCTACGGCACTACCTCCGAACAACTCGCCGAAGTCTCCGTCGCCATGCGACACCACGCCTCCATGAACCCCCACGCCCTCTTCCGCGACCCCATCACCGTCGCCGACGTCGTCAACTCCCGCATCATCTCCGACCCTCTCCACCTCATGGACTGCTGCATCATCACCGATGGCGGCGGCGCCGTCGTCGTCGCCTCCCCCCAAGTCGCCCGCAACTCCCGCCATACCCCCGTCTGGATCCTCGGCGCCGGCGAAGCCATCGCCCACCAGGGCGCCGGACGCCGCGACCTCATTCACATCGCCGCCCACCAAAGCGCCCCACCGGCCTTCGCCATGGCCGGCGTAACCCACGACGACATCGACATGGCCATGATCTACGACTCCTTCACCATCACCGTCATCGAAACCCTCGAAGACCTCGGCTTCTGCAAAAAAGGCGAAGGCGGAGAATTCGTCACCGGCGACCGACTCAAAGTCGGCGGCGCCCTCCCCATCAACACCGATGGCGGCGGCCTCTCCTCCAACCACCCCGGAATGCGCGGCATCTTCCTCCTCCTCGAAGCCACCCGCCAGCTCCGCCATCAATTCAACGACACTCCCCGACAAGTCCCCAACTGCAACATCGCCCTCGCCCACGGCACCGGTGGCGCCCTCGGCTCCCGACACTCCGGCGGCACCGTAATCCTGGCCCGCGACTAACCCCCACATCCCAACCACCGCCACACTAACCCAACCCACCACACCAACCAACACCGCACCCCACGCAGCCACCCACACCAACCGCCTCCATTCCCAACACCTCCCAGCCCCCAAAATCCTGAAAATCCCCAAATCCGGTAAATCCTGATTCAGACAACCAACACCCCCAAAAGGAACCAAACCATGACCACCACTTGGAACAAACCCCTCCCCACCATCGTCGGCGAAACCCGACCCTTCTGGGAATCCTGCCGCCGCGGCCAACTGGTCATCCAACGCTGCGACGACTGCGGCCAATACCAATGGTATCCCCGCGGCATCTGCGCCAACTGCTGGAGCGAAAACATCCAATGGGTCCAGGCCAGCGGACGCGGCTCCGTCTGGACCTACACCGTCACCCACCAAAACCGCACCCCGGGCTTCGCCGAAATGGTCCCCTACGTCCTCGCCCTCGTCGAACTGGAAGAAGGCGTCCGTATGTTCACCAACATCATCGACTGCAACCCCCGCGACGTCCACATCGGCATGACCGTAGAAGTAACCTTCCAAACCGCCACCCCACAAATCACCATCCCCTACTTCAAACCCGCCACCTGACATCCCACCCTCACCCCCTTATCCCCCACCGCTCACGTATTGCGCCCCGACGCCCCGCCAACTACCCCCACGCCCGCAGCCGTATCTCCTCACTCGCATCCATATCCGCCTGCGCCTCCTCCGGCTGGTCATTGAACAAATGCGACAACGACCTCCGCGAGTAATAATTGTCATCCCCCGGATCCAGCCGTATCGCCTCCGTCAAATCCGCAATCGACCTCACATAATCCCCCACCTCATACCACGACACCCCCCGATTGAACCAAGCGTCAACGCACCCCGCATCCAGCCCAATCGCCGCCGTATAGTCGGCAATCGCCCGCTCGTACACCCCGTTGCGGCTGTACCGATTCCCCCGTTCCACATACTCCGCCGCCGTCCTCGGCTCCGGCTGCTGCGCAAACTGTGGCCTGGACACACTCATCGCTGCCCCCTTACATCACCGACCGCACCAGCCCGCCGTCCACCAGCATCGTAGTCCCCGTAATATAGCTAGACCGCGACGACGCCAGAAACGCCACCAGATACGCCAGCTCCCGCGGCTCCCCAATGCGCTTCAACGCCGTCTGCTCCGCCCGCTGCGCCAGCGCCTCCTCAATTGGAATCCCCTGCGTCCGCGCCCGATCCTCCACATTCTCCATCATCCGCTCCGACATAATGCTCCCCGGGCAGACATTGTTGATAAGAATGTTCTCACTCCCCACATCGTCCGCCAGATTCTTCATAAACCCGATAACCCCCATCCGCGTCGCCGCCGACAGCGCCAGATTCGGTATCGGAGTATAAACCGTGCTGGCCAGAATGTTGATAATCCGACCGCCCCCCTGCGCCCGCAGATGCGGCAGCGCCTCCCGCGTCATCCGCGCAAAAAAGAACAGCGACCGGTCTGCCGACACCTGCCACAGCTCCTCCGTGGCATCCTTCGCATAGGCTTGCGGCGGCCCCCCCGAATTATTCACCAGGATGTCCAGCTGCCCGAACCGTTCCACAGTGCCGCCCACCAGCGCCGCGATGGTATCCTCCCGGTCCAAGTTGCCGGCAAACGTAAAAATCTCCGCCCCCGTAGCCTCGCGTATCTCATCCGCCGCCCGCTCCAAATCCGACGCCGTGCGCGCGCACATCGCCACCCGCGCCCCCTCCTCCGCCAGCGCTTCCGCGCACGCCCGTCCCAGCCCCTTGCTGGCCCCACCCACAATCGCCACCTTGCCATTCAATTCCAAATCCATATCAAACCGACCTCCTAATTTGCTAATTTGCCGCCCCGATTATAACAGCCCCACTACCCATAATCCCCAGCCACGCCCTTTCCATTCACAACTACCCGGTCAACGCCCACACCAACCCCCAGCCAAAGCAACCCCCCATCCTGAAAATCCCCAAATCCCGAAAATCCGGATTCTAACAACCCCAACCCCAACCGTAGCCTGCCTCCCGCCAAAGCAAAAACCTCCCATCCTGAAAATCCCCAAGTCCCGAAAATCCGGATTCCGACAACCCCCAACCTCCCATAGTGTACAATCCCAACCACCATGACCCTCGCTGCCCCCACCGATGCCGACCTGATCGCCATGGAATCCGCCGCCGCAGAGTTCGCCCGCGGCGCCGGCAATCTACTGTCCGCCCACTTCGGTCGCCCCCTCACCGTCGAGTACAAAGACCGCGCCGGGCAAGACCCGGTAACCGCCGCCGACAAAAACGCCCAAGCCTACCTCGTCGCTCAAATCTCCCGCCAATTTCCCACCCACGGCATCCTCGGCGAAGAAGACGACCCTTCCTCCTCTGCCGACGCCACCGCCCCTGATTTCCTCTGGGTGCTCGACCCCTTGGACGGCACCACCAACTTTATGAACGGCTTGCCCGTGTACGCATCATCCATCGGCGTCTTGCATCGTGGCCGCCCTGTCGCCGGCGCCGTCTATATCCCCTGGCCCGCGAGCCCTTCCAACGGACACGCCGCCAACGGCATCGTAGTTCACAGTCGCGCCGGCGGCGGCGCCTTTGCCGATGGCAGCCCCCTGTCCGTCTATCAAACCGACCGGCTCCGCGCCGACCGCCTCGTTGGACTCCCCGGCTCTTTCGGCGTCTCAACCCGTATCGGCAAAAACCTCAAAGACCGGCCCCTCGGCCAGACGCGCGTAACCGGCAGCATCGCCTACGAGCTTGCCCTCACCGCCATGGGAGTCATGCAGTTCACCGTCATCGGCGCGCCCCGAATGTGGGATATGCTCGGTGGCGCGCTGGCCGTCCAGGAAGCCGGCGGCTCCATAATGACCCGACTGCCCGGCCGCCGCCGATGGCATCCTCTGGAATCCCTGATCCCTGCTTGGAACCGTCAGCCGCCCACCATAGCCCAACTGCGCCAATGGGTAGCGCCTCTGATTGCCGCCAACCCCACACTCGCCCTCCTGCTCGCCCAAAACCTCCACCCTCGCCGGCGCCCATTCCGACAGGCCGCCCGCGCCGTCAAAAAAGCCCTCAGCAGCGGACGCTAGCCTCCCCTCAAAATCACGCCATCCCAATCCTGCAAGCCAGGCTACCGACCTCCCACTACTCCCCCGGCCCCCGCAGCAAATCCAGGTACTTATAGCCCGACCCAGTGTTGAGCAGAACCACCTCCTCATCCTCTCCAACGCTCCCGTCGGCCAGCAGCCGCTCCAGCCCCACCAGCGTCGCCGCCCCCTCCGGACACGCAATGATGCCCTCCAGTGTCGCCAGCCGGTACATCGCATCCACCATCTCTTCGTCGCTCACCGCCAGCGCGCCTCCGCCCGTTTCCCGTATCGCCTGCAAAATCAGATAGTCAGCAAACGGCCCCGGCACCCGCAGCCCGTCCGCTTTGGTCGTCGCGTTTTCCCACGCATCCGCCGTCTCCCTCCCATCCTGAAACGCCTTCACAATCGGCTGGCATCCGTCGGCCTGCACCGCATAAAAACGCGGCGGCTTGCCCTCAATCCAGCCCAGCTCCAGCAGCTCCTGGAACCCCTTGTACATCCCGATAATCCCTGTGCCGCCCCCAGTCGGATACACAATGACGTCCGGCATACGCCAACCCAGCTGCTGCGCGATTTCCAGCCCCATCGTCTTCTTGCCCTCCGCACGGCACGGCTCCTTCAGCGTCGACAGGTCAAACAGCCCTTGCTCCGTGGCGACTCCCACCGCAATCCGCCCCGCGTCGCTGATTAGCCCATCCACCAGGTTTAGCTCCGAGCCGGCCACAATGGACTCCTTCTTGTTGGCATCCGGCGCATCCTGAGGCATAAACACCTTTACCGGCGTGCCGGCCCGGGCGCAGTACGCCGCCGCCGCGCCCGCCGCATTGCCCGCCGACGGCATCGTGAACCCCCGCGCTCCCTGCTCCCACGCTTTCGACACCGCTGCCGCAATTCCCCGCGCCTTGAACGTACCCGTCGGGTTCAGCCCTTCCTCCTTCACCAGCAGCCGGCGTATGCCCACCTCTCGGGCCAGCGTCCTCGCATCCAATAGCGGCGTCCCCCCTTCGCCCAGCGTAATCACTGCCTCTGGCCCCGTCACCGGCAGCAGCTCATGGTATCTCCACATACTTGCCGGGCGGCTGTCAAAATCATCCCGCCGCGCTTCACGCCTCAGACTGGCCAGGTCATAGCGCGCGAACAGCACCTTCCCGCAGCACTCGCTCACCGTCGCCAGCCCGTCATACGGAACCCCCCCGCCGCAAGCCGTGCATTCCAAACGCTCAATGTAGCTGAAGCGCGCCATCCTGCCCTCCTCACAATCCTGGCGCCGGCGACTCGCTGGGAACCACCGGGTTGCTGATAATCGGCCGATTCAACCCCAGCAGCTCCCTCACCCGCTCGCTGGAACGAACCAACCGAATCGCCGAAGTCGGGTACTGCGGATTATTGGGATTGTACACGTCGTGCCGCTCTATGATCTCCTCATAAATCCACTGGTCAACCAGCTTCCGGCACTCGTACTCGTTCCACGCAATCCCCCAGTCCAGCATCCACTGATTGCACAGCATATTGTAGCCCACGAAATTCATCCTGCTTTCCAGCTTCCCCATCTCCCGCACAAACACGTGCAGCACATCATGCAGTGCCGCTTCCTGCTGCTCCGGCACCGGCACCGGCACATCCCCATGCTCCGACAGCTGTATGCCCAGCTCCGCCTCCAGCGGAAACAGCGGCGCCACCGCCAGCATATCCCGCGCTACCGACTGGCTGAACGCGCACAATACTATCCGACGACCCATGTCCCGCGCCTTATCCACCAGTATCTGAAAGTCCGAATCCCCCGACGCCAGCACTATTACGCCACAATCCTCCCGTTCCCGCAGCCAGTCATACACCTCCAACAGCATCGCCGGATCGCTGCGGTCCTTCCCCGCCATCGTCCGCGGCGCCTGGTACGGCTGAATGCCCGTCTCGTTGAACGCAACCCCGTCGTCGGGCCGCAACCCCCAGTCGCCAAACGCCTTCCCTCCCCGAACCTCCCCAAACACCTCTCCCACCCCTTTCATCGCGTCGTACAGCTTCTGCGGCGTTACAATCCTCTGATACAGCTGCGCTCCCCGCCGAATGTTCTCCCAGTCTATCGCCAGCAGCACTCCCTCTGCCCTCTCCTCCAATTCACTCCCTCTCGTCGTCGCTTCCAATTCATCACCTCGCATCGCACAAGTTTGTCTATCGGATACCGCCTCGCATTATAACCCAAAAGACGCGCGCGCAACCCGCCCCTCGCCCTTCAACATCGCTCCGCCAATCACCCGCCGCTGCCCCGTGCTATACTGACCAGCCGCATCCCGCCCATGGGGGCAGCCGGCGATTACGTCGGCCTTCGTGTCCAGGCCGGCCTGCCGTATCCAGTCCACAAGGGCAGCCCAACCAGGTTAGCCAGTCCTTCACCTGGGTCGCCCGCCGCATCCCGCCCGCAAGGGCAGCTCCACGAGGAGGGGCAGCGCCATGCCCGAATACCAGCTCATCACCCGCCACGCCGATGCCGGCATCGCCCGCATCACCCTCAACCGTCCCGACCGTCTCAACGCCCTCAACGACCAAATGCAGGCCGAAATCGCCCACGCCGTCGCCGCTGCCGACGCCGACCCCAACGTCCGCGTCCTCATCATCACCGGCGCCGGCCGCGCCTTTTGCGCCGGCGGCGACCTCAACCAACTCGGCGGCGCCTCCAACGATTCCTCCCAGGGCTGGACTTCCGATAACGCCGACGAAATCCGCCGCAGCTTCCGCTTGGCCCAGGACATGATCCTCGGCGTCCAACGCTGCGAAAAACCCGTCATCGCTATGGTCAACGGCGTCGCCACCGGCGCCGGCCTCGACCTGGCCTGCGCCTGCGACATCCGCATCGGCACCCCACGCTCCCGCTTCATGTCCGCCTACGTCCGCATCGGACTGTTCCCCGGATTCGGCGGCGCCTGGCTCTACCCCCGCACCCTCGGCAGCCTCGGCCGCGCCGCCGAAATGCTGTTCACCGGCGACTTCCTCGAGCCCGACGAAGCCTATCGCCTCGGCTTCCTCAACCGCCTCGTTCCCGAAGACGAACTCGAAGCAGCCACCATGGCCATGGCTCAACGCATCGCCGCCGGTCCTCCCATCGCCATCCGCCTCTCCAAGCTCATGCTCTACAAAGGCCTCGAATTCGACCTCGAAACCGCCCTGAAAATGGCCGCCGCCGGCGAAACCATCACCCTCTCCTCCCAAGACCACGTGGAGGGCGTCGCCGCCTTCCGCGAAAAACGCGACCCCGAATACCGCGACCATTAAATTAACGATGGCGGGTTGGAACCCGCCATCGTCATTTTCCGGCCTTACCGCTTGCAGTACGGCTCAAAGTACTCGTCCGCCTCCTTCACCAACCCCCGCAGCTCCCGGTAACTGATGTTCCCGTTCAGCTCTCGCTCCACCGTGTCCAGCAGGCTGCTTACCGCCCCCAGGTCGCCGCATTGCGCCCAGAAAGACTTGCGTAGCAGCTCGGCAAACTCCGCCACCGCCGCCGCCTGCCGCAAATACGGGTTGGTATCCGACAACTCCGCCGCAACGTCGCCGCCGCTGATGGCCACTTCCAACTCGGTAGCCTCTCCCGTCTGCGGATCCAGCCAGCGCAGGCGCGCCGTAGCCATCGTCGCATCTGCCGATGCCCCATCCATCAGCCGCAGCTCATACAGCGCGGACACATCCCGCGCAAATCCCACTTCCCCAAAGTCCAGCGTGTCATCGCGAAAATCCTCATCGGCCACCGCCCGGTTTTCGTAGCCGATAAGACGGTACTTCCGCACTACCTCCGGGTTGAACTCCACCTGAATCCGGGCGTCCCGCGCCGTCTCCGTAAAAATGCCGGCCGCGCTTTCCGCAAGGAACCGCTCCGCCGCTTCGCGGCTGGACAGATAATGATACGTCCCGTTGCCCCGGTTCGCCAGAACCTCCATCAGCACATCGTTGTAGTTGCCGGTGATGCCCACGCCGATGGTCGTCAGCGTCCCGTTGCGCTGCGCGTGTTCATCCACCACCTTAAGAATCGAATCAGGCCCGGTCTCCCCCACGTTGGCCACCCCGTCGGACAGCAGAACCAGACGCGCCTTGCGCCCCCGCTCTATCTCCCGCGCGGCCAGCGCATAGCCCCGCCTCAGCCCGGCCTCCGCGTAAGTGCTGCCGCCCGGATACAACTCCCGCGCCGCGCTTACGATGTCCCTGGCGTTATCCCCATCGGTGAACTCCCTTGCCACTCGTACCACGTCGGCATAGGTAACAATGGCCGCCCGGTCTGCCGGCAGCATCTGCTCCGCAATCCCGTAAATTACCTCCTTGGCCAGCTCCAGCCGGTTGTCCGCTTCCATCGACCCGGACACATCCACCACGAACACCAGCGACACCGGCTTCCGATCCTCCGTCGGCGCCGGATTGCTCACTCCCACCCGCAGCAGCTTGTACCCCTCATCTCCAAAAGGAGACGGCCCAGCGTCCAGATGCAGCCCCAGCACAGTCTCGGCGGCGGGATAACCCTGCGGCAGGCTGTTCAAATACTCCTCAACCCGCACCGCGTCCGGGTCAACCAAATAACCGTCGCGCAGATACTGTTTCAGGATTTCGTATGACGCTGTGTCGCCGTCCAGCGCAAAAGTTGATAGCGCGTCCTCATCCGCGTCAATGAACGGGTTGACCCCGTAGTTCTCGTAGTAGGTCAGCGGATACGCCCCATCATTGGGGTTTTCGCTCCCACCCGACTCCGGCGGAATCTCCGGCCCCCCGGAGGGAAACCCCTGCGGAACCACGGGCCCCCACCCCTGCGGAACCCCTTGTCCCCCGATACTGGGAAGAGCAGTGGCATATACGGTCGCATCTGACGAGGCTCCCGCGGCCGGAGGCGGAACCGCCGTAGCAGTCAGAATCGCCGCCTTTGACGGTATGTTGTACTGAAACAGCCGCGCCAGGTCTCCGTGCCTGACCTCCACCCGGCTGTGGGACGGAACTGGTACTCTGTTGTACACCCGGTGCTCGAGTAACCAGCGGCCGGCGCCGTTAGCGTACACACTGTACTGCCGTTCCCGGTCGCCGTCGGTCACCGTCACGATGATGGCGTCAATTAAGTTCTCCGGATTGTCCACCGGCCAGTTTTCGCCGGTAATAGTTACCAGCCGCCCAGGGCCGGCATCTTCCGGCGTAACCTTGTAGGTCGGTTCGGGTATGGTGATTAGAACTTCGCCCTCAATGCCGGCGTTGTCCACCAACCTGATAGTGTGCCGCCCGTGAATCAAGGCGGGGTTGGCGTCGGAGTGTTTGGCCGGCCAGAGGGCTATATCGCAGACGAACCCGCCGTCGCTGCCAATCGGAACCGCCCCGTCGCCGTTCAAGCACTCGTCGTGCACGTGCATCGGTACGCCGTCAATAGTGATGTTCTCGGCCCTGATGCCGCTCCCGGCAGTAAAGCCGGCGCCGTTGATGGCAACCCTCGCGTTGGGCAGAACTCCCATCCCGCCGACATTCATCTCCGCAGCGTCAACGAACAACTCCCTAACCGTAGCCGCCGGCGTCGCCGTAGCCGTCGGAGCCACCGTAGCCACTGGAGCCGCAGCAGCAGTTGGCGCCATCGTAGCAATCGGAGCCGTCGTAGCCACTGGAGCCGCCGCGGCAGTTGGAGCCATCGTAGCGGTCGGGGCCGCAAGTTGACCCACCGGATCATCCTCCGGCCCGTCACAAGCCGCCGCCGCGATTAGCGCCACAACCACAATGGCGGTTATCTTGATTCCTCCCAGCGATTTCATAACATTCCTCCTTCGTCTCAGCGACTCCCAACCCCGCGCCGCTTACCAGTATAAAATACGAAGTATTACGGAAGTATTACGAGAACGCGGCAATTCACCCCAAACGCAGGGAAAGTTCCGACCTGCTGGCTGTCCCTCAATGCCTCAAACCAATTCACCCCAAACGCAGGGAAAATTCTGGAAAAACAGCCAAAACCCCCAAACACCGCCCTCCAAAGGATGCCCCGGCCTCTGCCACGACTCCATTCTATATCTACCAACCCTACCCCCGGCCTGAATGCCGCCTCCGCGCAGTACAGCTCCATTCCCACGCACAAACGCCGCCCCTGCGCCACCGCCGTCCCCAACGTGTGCGCCATTCTCCGCCCCCTACGCGCGAACGCCCCACTTTCCCCGCAGCCGCTACGCTGCTCATCCACTCAGCCACCATCCCCCCACTCAACCGCCACCCCACCCAAAGCCAAACCCCACACCCCCAAAGCGGAACCCGACGGACACCCAAGCAGCCATCATATCAATAGCCAAAACTCACGCCCCCAAAGCAGACCCCCAATCCTGAAAATCCCAAAATCCCGTAAATCCGGATTCTGACAAAACCCCGTGCTACAATGCCCACGTCATGAACGTCGACAACAGCCTCTCCCCCCACGGCGGAACCTTGGTAGCCCGTGTGGATCCCCAACCGGACTACGACGCCATCGCCCAACTGCCCGCCATTGCAGTGCGTCAGCAGATTGCCCACGAATGCGTCAACATCGCCTATGGATTCTTCTCTCCCCTCACCGGCTTTATGGGCAGCTCCGATGTAGCCTCCGTAGCCGCCAATATGACCCTGACCTGCGGCTATATCTGGCCCATACCCATCGTGCTGGACATTCCCCATGCCGAGCTGCGCGACGCCCGAGTCGTCGTGGGCGATACCGTCCTGCTCACCCACCAGGGCAACCCTTTGGCGACCCTGGCCGTCTCCGAGATATTCACCGCCGACTTCACCGATCTGGCCCAGCGCGTCTATGCCACCGACGACCCGGCGCATCCCGGCGTCCAGCGCACCCTGAACTACGCCGACCGCTTCGTCGCCGGCGAAATCACCCTGGTTTGCGAGCCCGTCATAAACCCGCCCTTCAACCGTTACTGGCGCACCCCACGGCAGCTGCGCTCCGAAATGGCGGAAATTGACTGGCGCCGCGCCGTAGCCCACCAGACCCGCAACGTCCCCCACTCCGGCCACGAATACCTGATGAAAGGCGCTTTCCTGGAAGCCCAGGCCGACGGCGTCCTGGTCAGCGCCGTCATCGGCGAGAAAAAAGTCGGCGACTACATCGACGAGGCCATCGTCCTCACCCACGACAACCTCCGCGCCCAGGGCTTCTTCCGCGACGACATCCATCGCACCACCGCCCTCCTCTGGGATATGCGCTACGCCGGCCCCCGCGAAGCCGTGTTCCACGCTCTGGTCCGCAAAAACCTCGGCTGCACTCATCATATGTTCGGCCGCGACCACGCCGGCGTCGGCGACTATTACGACCGCTACGCCGCCCACGAGATTTTCGCCGACCTCCCCGACCTCGGCATCCATTCAGTCCTGACCCTGGAATGGTGGTACTGTCCCACCTGCGGCGGCGTCGCCTATGAAGGCATCTGCGGCCACCCCGAAACCAAACGAGACCTTGCCGGCCGCCTGATCCGCACCATCATCGACGGCGGCGCCGAGCCGGCTCCCCAAACGTTGCGCGCTGAAACCCTGGCCATAGTACGCCAATGCGCCCAGCAGTACGGCTTCGGCTCACCCTTCGTCACCGAGCAGTACCTCCGCCAACGCACTCCGGTGCTCACCATCCCCTCCCGATCCCGAAGCGCCCATTGAAAAACACGACCGATTAAAAAAACCGCGTCGCTTCGGCCTATTGAACTACCTTCACCACATCACCACACCCTCTCTCACTGCCCCGCGGAGAAGCTGTCAATGCTGCCCCATCGCCTCACTCACGTTTTCCCCGATACCGCCGGCGTCAACTCGGCCGGCCGCCTGACCATCGGCGGCTGCGACGCTGTTGACCTGGCCGACCAGTACGGCACCCCCCTTTACGTTCTGGACGAAGCCACACTGCGCTCCCGTTGCCGTCAGTTCGCCGACGCTTTCGCCAACCGCTACCCCAACACCCAAACGGTGTACGCATCCAAGGCGTACATCAACCCTACGCTGGCCCGTATCTTCGCCGAGGAAGGCCTCGGCCTGGACGTAGTGTCCGGCGGCGAGCTGGCGGTAGCGCAGGCCGCCGCCTTCCCCATGGACCAAGTCTATTTCCACGGCAACAACAAGACGCCGGCCGAGCTTGCGGAAGCCGTCTCCGCCGGCATCGGCCGCGTGGTAGTGGACAGCTTCCACGAGCTCTCCCTGCTCCAGCAAATCTGCGCCCAGGCCGGCAAAACCCAGGCCATCCTGATCCGCGTCTCCCCCGGCATCGACCCTCATACCCACGCCTACACCACCACCGGCATCATCGACTCCAAGTTCGGCTTTTCCATCCAGACCGGCGACGCCGAACAGGCAATATTGCAGGCCATCGCCGCGCCCAACCTGAACCTGATGGGCCTGCACTTTCACCTCGGTTCGCCCATCTTTGAGCTGGAGCCCTACCAGGCCGCCACCGACCTGACGCTGCGTTTTGCCGCCGGTCTCCGCGAGCAGGGATTGTATCTCCAGGAGTTCAGCCCCGGCGGCGGATTCGCCATCGCCTATACCCGAAATGACCGCCCGCCCGCCCCCGGCGACTACGCCGACGCCATCGTAGGCTCTCTGACCGCTGCCTGCTCCGAGTTGGGAATGGAGCAACCCCGCCTCATCGTCGAGCCTGGCCGCTCCATTATCGGGCCCGCCGGCGTCGCCCTGTACCGCATCGGCGCCATCAAGGAAATACCCGGCATCCGAACCTACGTCAGCGTGGATGGCGGTATGGGCGACAACATACGGCCCGCCCTGTATCAGGCATCTTACGAAGTGCTGTCGGCCAGCCGCCCCGAGTCGACGCCCGACGCAACCGTAACCATCGCCGGCAAATACTGCGAGTCCGGCGACGTTCTGGCATCTGACATCCTGCTGCCGCCCCCGGCGGCGGGCGACGTTATTGCCATCCCGGCGGCGGGAGCCTACTGTCCCTCCATGGCCAGCAACTACAACCTGAACCCGCGCCCGCCCATCGCCCTGGTCAACGGCGGCGAAAGCCGCCTGATACGACGGCGCGAATCCTACGCCGACATGATGCTCTGCGACCTGTAGCGCAGGTATGCGGCAAACGCTCTTCTCCGCCAACGCAGCGCGGACGCCCCCGTAGGGTCGCCCTGTAAGCGAATATGTGGCAAACCGTTGGGCAAGACCACATCCTGCGGCAGCTGGACGCCAGCCTCCGGGCCCGTCGCCTGGGACACGCTTACTTGCTGGCCGGCCCTCCCCGCGTGGGCAAAATGACGCTGGCCCTCGATTTGGCCGCCGCCGTTAACTGCCGCGTCGTCAACGGCCTCCGGAGCGGCCTCCTCCCCGACGACGCCCAGCCGGAGGCCGCCGGCCCCTGCGGACAATGCCCACCCTGTGAACGCATCCGGCGCGGTGTGTACGCCGACTTGAACATCGTGGCCGTCGGCGGCGACCCTCGCGTCCCCACGCGCATCAGCATTGAGCAGGTGCGGGAGGCCGAGAACTTTCTATCCGTCACGCCGGTAGAAGGCGGCTGGAAAGTCATCATCTTTGACGGCGCGGAAACCCTGTCGGCGGGACAAAGCGAATCCGCCAACGCTCTGCTGAAAACGTTGGAAGAACCCCCGGAGCGCGTCCTGCTCCTTCTCCTCGCCACCGCCGAGGACTCCATCCTGCCTACGATACGTTCCCGCTGCCGGCTGCTGTCGCTCCGCCCCATGGCCGGCGCCGCCCTGGCGGACTATCTCGTATCCCAGCGTAACGCAGAGCCTGAATACGCCCATCACTTGGCCCGTCTGGCGCGAGGCTGCCCCGGCTGGGCCGTCAGCGCTCTCATTGACCCGGCCATACTGGAAAGCCGCGCCGAAGAATTGGCCCGCATCGCCGCATCGGCCGCAGCCCCGCTGGACCAACGCTTTGCCTATGCCAATACCCTCAGCAACGCTTTTTCCCGCGACCGCGAATCGGTGCGGCAAACCTTATACTTATGGCAATCTTGGTGGCGCGACCTGCTGCTGCTCAAAGAGGGCGTGTCCGAACATATGCAGAACACCGAGGGGCGCGAGGAGATGGAGCGCCTCGCGGCGGCCCTGCCGTCAGCCGACATCGTCACCTTGCTGCAACGGATTCAGTCCACCCTTGCGGCTCTGGACGCCAACGCCAACCCTCGCCTCGCACTGGAATGCATGATGCTGGACGTTCCAGCCCCCTAGCCGCGCCCTACCGCCCTACACGGCAACGTATTCTTTGAGCCGTCTTCCCTTAACTTCACGCAGGCGACCCTGCCGTTCCAGGGTGCGGATGACCTGCTGCACTTGCGGGTCGCCATACCGTCGGAATTTGCCGGTAATTTTGCTCACGACGCGCGGGCTCTCGCAATACTCCCATATCTGTTCGGCAAGCCGGCCGCCGGTGTCGGGCAGGCGTTGCAACGGCGTGACCAGCGTATGCCCCTGATTGCCGTCAGCCTCTTCGCCTGGCTGGTATTCCAGGCATTCAGGGTACTTGTCCAGAAAAGCCCGCAGCCGGGTGCGTATGACCCCGCCGGCGCCGGATGAGCCATAGCCGTGCACCACATCCAGCGTACCTGCGCTCTCGCCCCCCGATGCCACGGCCACGGCGTGGTTGTAGCAATCAATGAACTCGACCAGCGCCTCGGCCCAGGTTTTGCCGTGCAGGTCAATTTGGGACATACCGGACTAATCCGCAAGAGCCACGGCCGCCGCTTCCTCATCGCGGCTGCATCCGTTGGACTGCCAGGGGATATACTGGCGCCATTCGTCAAGGATGGTGCGGTTTTCCAGAATGCGGTAGGGATTGGGCTGCGGCGCCGTAGGAACGCGGCGCAGTTTCATGTTGGCCTCTTCCGGCGTGCGGCCCGCCTTGTCCAGGTTGCAGCGTCCACAGGCGGCGACAACGTTGTCCCAAGTGTGCGGGCCGCGCTGTCGCCGGGGCACCACGTGGTCAAGGGTCAGATGCTGCGAGTGCTTGCCGCAATACTGACAGGTGTAGTGGTCGCGCAGGAATACCTCCTTCTTGGACAACCGACGCGGCGCGAAAGGACGCTTGACCAGGTACACCAGCCTGATGATTGACGGCGCGTCCAGAGATGCGCTGAAAGTGCGGACTCTGGCCTCGTCCGATCGACCCTCAAGAGGCTCGGCTTTGCCCTTGGCTACCAGTACAATCGCACGGCGTACCGTGCACACGTTGACCGGAACATAATTCAGGTTAAGCACCAGCACTGGCGCGGTAAGACGTCCGGGAATGGACGCAGCCCCGTTCTTATGGACATCGCCGCCCTGCTCACGATGGGCCGGCGTTTCAGTATGAGCGCGGGCCGGGCCGTTTTGTCGTCCAACATTCTGGCCCCGCCGGGAAAGTCCTTTCCCCCTGGCCGATTTCTTTTTCTGACTGGTTCGTCCCCGGCTTGCCATGCCAACCTCAATGCGCCATCGGAGCCTGGACTCCGCCGGTGCCTTGCCTGTCCTGCCGTGTCAGTTGCTGTATATGGAAACGAATACACCGTACATCATTATACTGGTAAAACGCGGCTTTTGACACGCTGCCCACCAAACCGCTCCTCATGTCCCCCCTACGCTACAGCCAGAAAACCCAGACAACGACGCCTATGAGCAAGCCCAGCAGCAAGCCGCCGGCGTGATTAATCCGCACGGTTTTGGAGTCGTACCCCAACCGGGTCTCCAGATGCCGGCCAAAAATCCCGATGCTGATAACGCAGATTACCCCGACAAAAGCCAGCGGCCCGTACACCAGCGCCGGGCTGTCAGCGTCCCGAAATAACCATGCTAGGCCAAACAACAAGCCTACTGCCCCCAGGGACAAAGCCATCCGCAGCAGACCGACGCGAAAGCCCCAGCCCATGAGAAAGCACCAACCGGCCAGCGCCAGTAGTTGCCACGGCGAATCGAAAATCCCGAAAATCATAGCGAATTTTCCGCTGTCCGATTATTCATGCAGCCGGTTTTCCGCCGATGCTATAATTCCGTCATGCGACGGAATCGCCAGCTTCCCCCCAACATAGGCTCCGTAATCGCCATTGACGGGCCGGTGGCATCGGGCAAAAGCTCGGTTGGCCGGGCCGTGGCCGCGCGCCTGGATCTGCGCTTTCTGGACACCGGCGTCATGTACCGCGCGGTAACTTGGCTCGCCCTGCACCGGGGCATCCCGGTTGCGGACGTAAATGCTGTGGAGAGGTTGGCCCAAAATTGCATCATGACGGTCGACTACGACAGCGCGAACTCGGCCGCTATCATCATTGACGGACATCCTTTGAGTCAAGAATTGACATCCGCGGATGTTGACCGCAGCGTATCAACGGTGTCGGCGGCCTCCGGCGTCCGTCGCGCCATGGTGAAGCAGCAGCGCGCCATCGGAGCCGGCGGCAGCATCGTCATGGCCGGACGGGACATCGCTTCGGTAGTGCTCCCCAACGCCGATGTAAAACTCTATATCGATGCATCAGTGGAGGAACGGGCGCGCCGGCGCTGGCGGCAGAAAACGGGCGATGATTCCGCCGCCGATTACCGCAAAGTTCTGGCCGATATCCTCCGCCGGGATAACCTGGACCGCCAACGCAGCGACTCTCCGTTGGTAATAGCCCATGGCGCAGTAGTTATCAACACGGACGATATGGACTTCACGGAAACCGTTGGCGCGGTAATGTCCGCAGTAAAGGCCGCTATCGGTACGCCCGCGAGAGCGGCGCCCAAGGAGGCGTAAGCGCATGGCATGGCTGTATCAACCGAGCCGCCGCTTCGGGCAAATCGTATGGTCGCTGACCGGGAACCTGACGGTAACCGGGCAGGAGGCAATGCCGCCTTACGGCCCGCTGCTGGTAGCCAGCAATCACCTGTCGCTGAATGACGCCGGCTCGCTGGTGGTTGCGCTGCCCCGGCAGATAGTCTTTCTGGCCAAGAAAGAACTATGGAACAAACCGATTGGCCGCTTCTACTGCAACGCGGTCGGCGCAGTGCCCCTGGATCGGGAGCGGGGCGGCGGCGAGGCCCTGCGCTATGCGTTGCAGGCTCTGAATCAAGACCGGGCGATACTCATGTTTCCCGAGGGCGGAATCAGCGAAACCGGTCAGCTGAGGCAGGGCAGAACCGGCTTGGCCTGGCTTGCTCTGAGAACGCAGGCGCCCATTTTGCCGGTGGGCATCTCAGGGTCGGAAAAGTTCCCCCCTTGGCGAATGCCGGTTCCGCTGGCCAGCTGGCAGGTCAACATAGGCACTCCATTCACGCCTCCCCAGGTGGAGGGCCCTATCAACCGGGCCATGCTGAACTCCGTTACCGATATGATGATGCAGCGGATTGCGGCCTTGCTGCCGGAGTCCTACCGTGGTGTGTACGCCGACAGCCTGCGCCCGCGCCGGAAAGATGCCGCGACAGACTAAGGCTGGTCACCGCAGTATGGACTCCGGAGCCTGCGGATAGCGGATTGGTTCATCGTCCAGCATCCGTTCCAGCTCGGCGGCCCGCAGGTTGATGGTGTCCATGATGGCCGGAGGAATGCCCGCGTGTTCGTTCACGTAATTGCTGAGCACCTCCAGTTCGTCGAAACCCTGGAAGCAGTCCACCAAGCCGCGCAGGGCTGTGGAGAAAAACTGCGTATCCTGCCCGACCCCGCGACCCACCGAGAAGTGATACACGTACTTCAGGTTGTCTTTGAGATAGCGCACCACCGGATAGAAGTCGCTTCCTCCGGAGACCAGAATGGCGACATCGTAATTGTCCATCATGGAAATCATGTCCACAGACATGCCGATGTCAACGCCTTTTTCCCCAATCTGCGTGCCCTGGAAGGTGATGTTGCCGTCGTAGTCGTACTCCAGTCGGAAAGGGCGGAAAGGCTGGACGATGTACTGTCCAACGTACTTGAATTCGAGGAAGTTGGTGTTCTGCTGAATCTCCGCAAAGACGGATTTGCGGAGCTGGTAGAAGCGCCGCGACTCGTGCTCGTGCCATTCCTGGGCTTTCTGGATGACCAGCTCCACAGTAAGTTCGGGGATGCGATGCCCATAGTCCTCCACTATGCGCTGGGCTCGCCGGAGGTTAGGAACCCAGGGCGTGATGTTTTCGGCGTAGTACCAATACACGCGCGCCAATTGGTGCTCCCAGCCGGTAACGTGGTCAAACTTGTTCAGGGCGTCCTGAAAGAAGTCCTGCCACCGGAAGTGCTTTTCATCCAGCCGGTATTCGGGATTGTTGGGGTGGGGAGGGTTGGAACGGAAGTGAAAATCCCTCAAGTTGTGCCGAAAGTTCTGTCCATCAACGAAGACAACTGTTTTTAGCGGCATCTTGTTGCTCCTCGTTACATAAGGCCAATGTGGCGGTTTGATTCTGCGATGTAGCCATCCCCGCAATAAGGTGGAGCTATGGCGTTGTGGGCGAGTCCGCCGCACCCGGCCTGTGAAAAGGGCGGTTTGCGAGGCCGGGGGACGGATGTAATCAGCCCACCGGCGCGGCTATGTCAATATCGTAGCGGCCCAGGAGCTCGTCAATCTGAGCGGCAGCATGTTCGTCCGGGGGGACTAAAGGCAAGCGCGGGTCGCCTACGTTGAATCCCGCGCGGTTGAGTCCGTATTTCACGGGAATCGGGTTGGAGACGATGAAAAGGCCCTTGAACATATCGAGCAGACGCAGATGTTCGGCTCCGGCGGCTTCTATGTCCCCCTCCAGGGTAAGCCCAATCATGTGCTTGATTTGACCGCCGATGAGGTGGGCCGCAACGCTCACTACGCCGTAGCCCCCCATGGACATAACGCCGAAGGTCTCATCGTCGTTGCCGGACCAGACCCGAAAGTCATCCGGGGCGTCTCGGATGACTTTGGCAATCTGCACCGGGTCACTGCTGGCTTCCTTAATGCCGATGATGTTCTCAATCTCGGCCAGGCGTACCGTGGTGTCGCTGGTCATATTGAGGCTGGTGCGGCTCGGCACGTTATAGAGCATAGCGGGCAGGTCAGTGGATTCGGCCAGGGCGCGGAAGTGCTGATAAAGACCCTCCTGCGGCGGTTTGTTGTAGGCCGGGACGGTAAGGAGCAAGGCGTCGGCTCCTACCTTTTCGGCCTCTTGGCTGAGCGCGATTGATGCGCCGGTGTTATTGTCGCTGGTGCCGGCGATAACGGCGCCCCGGGCGCCGATGGCGTCTTTGATTTCGCCGTAGAGCCGGGCCTTCTCTTCCATAGAGAGGGCCGGGCCTTCGCCGGTGGTGCCGGTAACGACCAAGCCGTCCGTACCGGAGTCCAGCAAAGCAAGGGCGAGACGCTTAGCCTGTTGGTAGTCAACCTGGCCATCGGCATCAAAAGGCGTGACCATGGCGGTAATCAGTCGGCCAATCTCGGTAGGCATGATGCGTCCCTCCTTACAGACAGCCGCGTCGCATTACGCCGCTAACGGCGTTAGCCCGCTGCAAATTGTCGGCATATTCCGGGCATTATACACATAACCGCAGCAATGTGCGACAGGGAACCGCGCCGGCATTTTTACGTAAGCCGGCAACGAGTTTATAACGGATTGCAGCCCCACTTGGAAATGCAATTAGGTAAAACCCTGAAACAGCGCGCCTTGAGACAGCGCCCTCAGAATGCCGTCCGCCTTTCGCTGTTGATACCCCGTCGGCCTTATGGTATCGTGCAACGGACGAATTCGCGCCAATCGCAATCGGGAACTGCTTTGGATTTGGCAACTTGTGTGGCATCGGGACTTGCGCGCTCCCTTGCCGCCGCCGCAGCGCTGACCCTCGCCGTTTTGACGGTCATCGCAATCATTCTGCCCCTCCATCAGGCGCAAGCCAACGGCGCCGCCACCATCGTGTTCGACCAAACTGGCGGCTCCTACCGCTTGGTCGTTGGCATCATCCCGGCCCGCCCGGTAATCCCCCGTACCCACCTGACCATTCAGGTTTTCGACGCCGCCAGCCAGCAGCCGCTCAGAGACACCGACGTCGACCTGCTCATCGCCGCCACCGGCCCTCCGGGCGCCTCGGATTTCGGGCCGCAGCAAGTCATGAACGAGCAGACCTTGCGCTATTTCGAAGTCGACGTTCCCTTCAGCGTAACTGGCCCCTGGCAGGTGTCGGTAACGATCTCATCCCAACGCGGCGCTGCCGAATTCGTGATGAACCTGGTGGTAGGTGAACCCGGCGCCCAAATTCAGTGGATTTGGATTGCTGCGCTGATGGCTGCAATCATAGCGGTAGGAATCTGGACCTGGCTCACTTTGCAGCGCCGCCGAGGCTGACCCTGATGAAAACTCCCATCGCCCTTATTTTGACCCCTGCCTCTCTGGCCGTAGCGTTCCTGCTTTGGGGAGCCTTCCCCGCGCTGCCCGCCCACGCTCACGGATTCGGAGAACGCTACGACTTGCCGCTTCCCCTGTCGCTCTTCGTAATCGCCGGTGCCGCGGCGGTAGCGTTGTCATTCATCGTAGCCGCAGTGTTTCTCCGCGGCGACGCTGCCCATCGTGAGTACCCTCGCATCAACCTCCTGCGCGCGCCGCTGCTCGGGACCGTCCTTGCCTCCCCCTGGCTGGCGTCTTCGTTGCAGTTGCTTTCCATAATACTCACGGTGTACGTAATCCTCGGCGCCTTGATCGGCTCGGAGCGCGCCGCGCTGAACCCTGCCCCGGCAGCCGTGTACGTCGCCTTCTGGGTCGGCCTGAGCTTTTTCACCGCCCTGTTTGGCAACCTTTGGGCCTTGGTCAACCCATGGGCCGCAGCTTGGCGATTCGCCGAGCAAATCGCCGGGCGTCCTCTGGGCGCTCGCCGACGCTATCCCGCCCGATTGCGTCAGTGGCCGGCCGTCCTGGTCTTCGCCGGCTTTGCCATACTTGAAACCGTCGCCGCCGACGCTGCCGGCCCCCGCGCCCTCGGCTGGATACTGCTGGCCTATACCGCATACAACTTCATCGGAATGGCCCGCTACGGACCGGACGCCTGGCTGCGCAACGCGGAAGGCTTCACCGTCGTGTACGGCTTTATGTCCCGCTTCTCCATCACCGAAGTGCGCGCTCCCCTTTGCTCCCACCGTTCAATTTACGCCGGCTGCTCCGACGCCGGTCGCTGTCCGTCAGACGAAACCGATTGCGTTGACTGTTATCAGTGTTTCCGCGCGGCCCAACCGGCCCAGCGGGAGTTCAACCTCCGCCCGCCCTGCGTCGGGCTGAACCGTCTGGGCAACGTAACCTTTCCGGCCCTCTGCCTGGTGATACTGCTGCTGTCCACCGTCTCTTTCGACGGACTGTCGGCAACCCCCGAATGGACCATTTTCCGCACCCAATTCCTGTTGCAGTTTCCCATCGTCGGCGGTTATCTGGCCAACCTCCTCGGAGCGATAGGGCTGCCCATCGCCTTTGGCGTTCTCTACCTCGCCACCTGCCGATTGATGGAAATGGCCGCCTCCGGTTCTTCACCAGATGCCGGAGACGCCGGCTCCCCATCGCGCCCCGACGCATGGCGACTTGCCCTGTCCTTCGTCTTTTCCCTGCTGCCCATCGCTCTGGCCTACCACTACGCCCACTTCATTGGCTTCCTGCTCATCAACGGGCAGCGATTCATCGTGCTCGCCTCCGACCCTTTCGGCTGGGGCTGGAACCTGTTCGGCACCGCCGACGCCATCATCAACATTGGCATCCTGTCCCCGGTATTCATCTGGTATTTCTCCATCTCCGCCATCATCATCGGCCACATCGCCGGAGTCTATCTGGCCCATGTGCAGGCAATCCGGCTTTACCCCGACCGCCGTTCCGCCCTGTTCAGCCAGGCCCCCATGCTCGCCCTGATGCTGTGCTACACTTGCGCCAGCCTCTGGATTATTTCCCGCCCCATCGCCGAATGACCCACCTTAGAACTACGGAGGGATTCACCGTGACGGAACGTCGCCCCAGACTGGAAGGAAAAGTAGCCATCGTTACCGGAGCCGGCAGCAGCGGCCCCGGCGTAGGCAACGGCAGGGCAACCGCCACCCTCTTCGCCCGGGAGGGCGCGAAAGTTCTCCTCACCGACCTTGACGAAGACCGCGCCAAAGAAACCCAGCAGCTGATTGAATCCGAAGGCGGAATAGCTTCCACCATCCAGTCCGACGCCACCAACGCCGACGACTGCCAGCGCATGGTTGCCGCCTGCATCGCGCGCTACGGCCGCCTGGACATCCTGGACAACAACGTCGGAATCTCCCACCGCGGCACCGTAGTGGACATCTCCGAAGACGCCTGGGATCGGGTAATGGCCATCAACGTCAAGGGCATCGTTCTGGCCAGCAAGTTCGCCATCCCGGAAATGATGAAAACCGGCGGCGGTTCCATCATCAACATTTCGTCCATCGCCGGCCTCCGCGCCCACAGCAGCACTCCTTACACCGCCTCCAAAGCCGCCGTCATCGGACTGACCATTTCCATGGCCGCCGACCACGGCCCCGACGGCATCCGCACCAACTGCATCGCCCCTGGCCTGGTGTACACCCCCATGGTCGCCCCCCGCATGGACGACGACCTCCGCCGGATTCGCAGCAGCGCCGCCCCTCTGCGCACCGAAGGCACCGCTTGGGACATCGGCAACGCCGCCCTCTTCCTCGCCAGCGAAGAAGCCCGCTGGATTAACGGCGTCATCCTCCCCGTCGACGCCGGCCTGGTTGCCACCTCCCCCGTAACCTACCAGACCCTCGCCCAACAAGTCCGCCTCTAATCTGGTATAGTAAAGACTACGGAGAGATTGCCATGGCTGCCACAGACACTCAAAGCGAACGGATTGCGCCTGAAAGTGCCAACCCCGAGCGGGAAGCCACCGGGAATAACTTGGCGGCCAACATCATCGGTAACCTGATTATCGTCGGCGCGTTCGCGTCGTTCGCAGTGGCGCTGGTGGGGTTCCTGATTGGTCATTTCGCCACCTTGATGGTGGGAGCTATCCTACTTGCCATCGTGGCGTTCGTCTGGGCGGTAGCCGCTGCGGCGGCGCTTTATAAAAGCGCGGTCAGCTTTTCTACCCGTCGCCGCATTCCTCATCATCAGAAGCGGAGCGAATAGCCAGCCACACGGCCCTGACAACCGGCAGTGCAACGACGCCTACCGAAAAATACACCAGCAACCCCTTCAAATACGTAACATGGGGCTTCAAACCCGGTTCGTCGGCAGCAGCTGAATGCAGGGCCGCCGTGGTCAAGCCAGTCAACGGCGGGATTAAAAAAGCGATTGCCGGCAGCCAACGTTCCCGCAACGGAACCAAGCAAAGCCAACGCTCCACCCATTTGGGTAGCGCTATTGGGAAACCCTGCTTGGCTTGCTTCCGTTCCTCCCGCTTGCGCGCGACTCCCCTAACCCTCGATCGACACCAGCGTCAAGTCAAACGTCAAGTCCTTCCCCGCCAGCGGATGGTTGGCGTCCAGCGTAACCACCGCATCGTTGGCTGCCATGATGGTGAAGGTAACCACCTGTCCGCTCTGCTGCTGCCCCTGCACCCGGGAGCCGATTTCCAGGGGCATATCCGACGGGAATTCCCCCCGAGGCACCTCCATCACCCCGTCTTCCCGATGCTCTCCGTAAGCGTCCGCGCAGAGGATGCGCACTGTCCTGGTGTCCCCTACTGCCATACCCGTCACGCCGCTCTCAAAGCCCGGTATCACCTGGCCGTCGCCAATGGTGAACGCCAACGGCGTCCCGCCCTCCGATGAATCAAACACTTCGCCATCGTCCAGCCGACCCGTGTAGTGAACGCGAACCCGGCTGCCGCTTTGTGCTGTCGTCAATTTATTCTCCTTGCTCTTTTGAGATACGCCACTATAACACGACTCCAACCGCCGCCCGCCCAGACCCTCCGATTTATGGTATGGTACGCAATACCCCCGGCGCGGCAGTGCGCCCCCATTACGGACGGAGGTCGCGGAAAGAGCCATGAAGTACGGTCTGTTTATGATGCCGTCCCATCCCCCGGAGCGGAACATCTACGACGCCCACCGGTGGGATTTGGAATACCTGGCCCTGTGCGACGAGCTGGGCTTTGACGAAGCCTGGATTGGCGAGCACTTCACCTCCCCTTGGGAACCCATACCCGCCCCCGACCTGCTGATTGCCCAGGCGCTGATGAAGACTAAACGCATCAAACTGGGCTCCGGCGCCCACTTGCTGCCCTTTCATCATCCTGCGGAACTGGCCCACCGTGTAGCTTACCTCGACCATATTTCCCAGGGCCGCTTCCTTTTCGGCGTCGGCGCCAGCGGCCTCCCCAGCGACTGGGCCCTCTTCAATGTTGACGGCAACAACGGCGAGCACCGCGATATGACCCGCGAGTCCCTGGACATCATCCTCAAAATCTGGCAGAACGACGGCCCCTTCGAATACAAAGGCAAGTACTGGAACGTCAACATCCCCGAGCCGATGTACGGCTCCCTGGAGTTCTTCCTGCGTCCCTACCAGCAACCCCATCCACCCATCGGCGTCGCGTCGGTCAGCTACCGATCCCCCACGCTGATGATTGCCGGCGAACGCGGTTTCATCCCCATGAGCCTGGCCCTCAATAACGACTACTGCCGCAGCCATTGGGAGGCTATCGAAGAAGGCGCCCAGCGCACCGGCCGCACTCCCTCCCGCGCCGACTGGCGCCTCGTGCGCGATGTGTACGTAGCGGACACTGACGCCGAAGCCCGCGACCTGGCCCTCAACGGGATGCTTGGCCGGGTATGGACCGACTACCTCCTACCCCTCTTCCGCGAATTTGACCTGATGAAGGTCTTCAAGCACGATGAGTCAGTTCCCGACGATGCCGTCAACGCCGAATACATGGCCGAGCGCCTGTGGCTCATTGGCTCCCCTGACACGGTAGCAGAGAAAATCCGCCGACTCTATGGCGACGTTGGCGGGTTCGGCGGCCTGCTGATGCTCGTGTACGACCAATCGGAGAACAACGCCGCCTGGGAACATTCAACCCGCCTGCTTGCCGAAAAGGTGATGCCCCGCGTGTCCGACCTGACCGGAGAGCCAACATCCTGACCTTTTCCGTTATTTTCTAAAAATGATGACAGATTGCGCGCAAATCACGTGTGCCGCGGCCGTGGCCTGGTGTAAAATGGTCTCAAAATGAAATGCGCCGGCGGCACGCCTTTGAGGAGCCCCGCGCTCGTGCCGCCGCATAATTTGCGAGAAAAAGAGGGTATATGGCGACGCAGCGAATTAAAAAGACCAAGCTAATGCGCAACGTGGAAGAAAAGCATGGGCAGCCCCTGGAAAGCCTGGTGCCGCACTTGGTCAACGAAGTGGGGATGAGCCGCGCGGCCACCCAACTGGGAGTCAGCCCGGCTACCCTCGGCTACTGGATGCTGAAGATGGGCATCCAGTACCGCCGCGTCGCCCTGGCCGATGGCGAAACCATCGAGGTGCGCCGCCCCGGATAGCTCAGTGGGACGATACTCTCCCGACAACTAAAGCGTCGCCGGCCATGCTCCTCCTCCGTCCACTGCATCCGCCTCGTCCATCCCCGGCCAAGGTGGCATCGTCACGCAGATAAAGCGCAGCCCCACGTCCGCTTCGGCGCGAAACTGGAACGCCCACCCAACCGGTATCGTCAGTGCGTCGCCAACGGCAACCGCCACTGAATCAACATCAGCGGGCAACGCCCCAGGCGGACAGCGCCAGACTGCGCCAGTCCCCTCCACTACGTACCAGACTTCTTCAACGGCGCGATGACGCACCGGCCGGCTGGCCATTCCCGCCGCGATGTTAACCTCTACCATGCTGCAACGGGTTGCGCCGTGCTCGTCCGTCAGCAGCAGCCTCACTTCCGAGCCGTCCGGCGCAGTAACAGCCTCGTCGGAACGCCGGCCTGTAGGTGGGATGAAACCTGGCGCCGACATCCCGCCTAGTACCCTAAATCCCAGATGTTGCAATATCGCAGCATAGCGTTCAATTCACCCTCGCTAATTCCGGCCCGCCCGAACGCAGCCCTGATTTGCCTGTCTGAGTGCCCCGCGCTGCGGGCCCTGTTTATCGACCACTCGATTTCGGCGCACCCTTCACGCCAATCAGGTCCAGGTATCGCTGTCGCTGTCGGTGTTAGCGTCGGGAGCGGCGTCGGCGTTGGCACAGCCTTACTCCGACTTTCATACGGCTGTCGCTTCAATTCAATCGCCTTGACTCTATGGTACTTGCCGCCATACCTGACTACGACTCGCCCCTTTACCCATTGGCCTATGACCTCACAGTCCTCATGCCAGTAGTAGCCATCTCCCGATGCCCATGCGCGATCAACACAGGGAGATCCGACTGCATTGGTAGCATACCGAACATTACCGTCTTCGTACCACGTAAATTGGGCAAAAAACCAATCCGGAGATAGATAAGGACGGGTTGGCGTCGGGGTCGACAACCTTTTGCTTCGTCCGTTGGCAAGTGAAGAGAGCCTGGTATGAATTTCGGCTATGGATAACGCATAACCCACATTCTCCAAGTCGCCCCGTCTCCAGGTGATCATGCCGATGATTTCACCGCTGAAGGTTACCAAGGGGCCGCCGCTGTTGCCGGGGTTTAGCGCCGCGTCAGTCTTAATCCAATGCACATCGTCTATTCGTACCTCTGTGGATGAGACCAAGCCACTGGTGACGCTCAAGCCGCCTCCGCCTTTCGGAAAACCTGCCGCCACTACTTCCGACCCCAATTGGGCATCCGCAGAGGCTCTAACCCCATGACCTTCCTGGTTCAGATATGCAAGGCCGTCGTCCCAACTGGTCCGGCTGAAGTCAAAGTCATCCGGGCTTGCGTCAAGCAGAGCTACGTCGGCATATTCATCGACGCCAAGCACGCTCACCTCTTTCAAAGCGGGCACATCGTCCAACTCCATGCTTACTCGGACGCTCCGGCTGGAATCCACCACATGGGCGTTAGTAACCACATACCATTGTGACTGGTCAGACGGATCCTGAATAAAGAACCCGGCTCCGCGCCTTTGGCCGTTGTCAACAAGTGCCACCCACGGTTTCAGTCGCCGGCTCCAATCAGCAGTGGACGGTGTAGCGGTAGGCTGCGGAGTATAAGTGGGCGGTAGCGTCGCAGTGGGAGCCGGCGTAAGGGCGGGAAGCGGTGTATCCGTAGGAGCTGGCGTAAGGGTAGCCGTAGGCTTCGGCGACGGCGTAATAGTCGAAGCCATGGTTGGTGCCAACGTAGCCGTTGGCATATTTGCCATCGCCGTTTGGACGCCCTGACTGACCCGGACGTCCACAGTGGCATTAACGTCGGGGGGGGGGGGGGGGCTACGCAACCAATGACCGGAATCAGCAGCGCAGCGAGAGAATACCTCGCCTTACTGCTGATTAGTTCAACAAAACCCGCCATTCTACCAGCCTGTCGCACCGGCCCAAACATCAGCCGGCGCGCGGCTTGCGGCCTTTCCGGGCCAGAAAGTCGGAGAACCCATCTTCCACCGACAGCCCCTTAAACCGCCCGGTACGCCCTTCTATTTCATTGCGAAACTGCTCTTCAATCGGCAGCCCGGAGTGCTCTATCAGCAACTGCTTGATGTTCGCCAGCCCTTCAACGCGGTTGCGGGCGATGCCGGCGGCAATGTCCAGCGTGCGCTCCATCAACTCCTCAGATGGTATCAGGTGGTTAATGAGGCCTATGTGATAGGCTTCATCGGCAAGAACTTCCCGCCCGCTCAGCAGCAGCTCTTTGGCCCGGTTGATGCCCACCAGCTGCGGCAGGCTCCAGGTAGCGTTCATCTGACCGTAATTCACCGCCAGGAACCTAAAGCTGGACTTCTCGCAGCCCACCAAAAAGTCTAGGCTGGTGGCCAGCACCGTGCCTCCACCATAGCATAGTCCATTGACCGCGCCGATGATGGGCTTGCTGCTGGTGTGCAGATGCCAGGTATATTCGGCGCGCTCGGCCTGCCCGGCTTCTCGCTCTTCCAGAGACAGCTCCCGGTTTTCATGAATGTCGGCGCCGGCGGAAAAAGCCCGCTCGCCGGCCCCGGTGATTATCACCGCTCCCACGCTATCGTCGGCTTCATAGTCGGTGATGGCTTGATCCAGTTCGCGCACCAGTTGCAGGTTCAGCGCATTCAGCACTTCAGGGCGATTCAGCGTAACCACGCCGATGTGGGTTTCGACTTCGCTCCGACCCATCATAGTCGGACGGTCTACGATTTCGGTGTTGATGCACGAGTACGTGGTAGTAGCGACCATATTAAATTGCGTCCTTGTGGCGTAGATGCGTGGGTAATGTGTTGCGTAGGATATTATAGCAGCGTTCCTCTGTCAGGAGCGGGACTGTGAGCCGTTTTGGGTGATATCGTCATCCAGAATTTGGGACATCTCTGGCGTCAGGACGATGCCCTGCTCCGCAAACCGCCGCCTGATACGCTCCCGTTCCGTCTTCTGACCCGCCTTGAGACCCTCTTGACGGCCTCTTTCCCGAAATTCCCTGCGTACCGCTTCTCTGGCTGCGAAAAACACCTTGGCCCCTCCATAAAGCAACATCCCCGTAGGGAACAGCAGTATCGTCGCTACTATTATAACGCCGGCTTCCCAATCCGTCAGTCGGTGCCAATAGCCCAGAATCGGCAGCCCTGCACAGCCGGCGCAGTCATGCTACAGCGCCGCCAGCAGCATGCTGACGCTGATTGATACCGCTCCGTCAAAGAACCGCCATCCCAGCCGGCTGTCGCCCCCATTGTCCACCGTCTATCCGCCCAGGGGGCTGACACCCTGAGCCAGCCGAATGATATCCTGGGCGGATAGCGCAATTACCAGCGCAATTATCATAATGAAGCCTATCAAATGCACCAGACCCTCTTTGTTTGACGGCACTCGCTTCCCGCCGCGCGCCCACTCTATGGCTACGAACAGCAGCCGCCCGCCATCCAGCATCGGTATCGGCAGAATGTTCAGCACCGCCAGGTTGATGCTCAACAGGATGGCAACCACCATCCAGCCTTGAAACCCTCCTGCGCGGGTAACTTCGCCCGCAATCTGCGCAATGCCGATAGGCCCGCTTAGTTCTGGCCCCCTGCCGCCCCCGAACCAGCCGCGCACTTCCTGCCCAATGCGCTTCAGCATATCCCACGTTTCCGTTACCCCCAGACGCAGCGCAACCCAGGGCGGCTCCGACCGACGTTCCGCCTCCTGTCCCACCATGTCAATCCTGACGCCCACCGCGCCCTGACCCTGCGGCGGATTCTCCCGCGGCACGATTTGCATAATCCGCTGCTGCCCGTCCCGCTCAATAACCCAAGTCATCTCCGTGCCGGCCGCCAGCCTTGCCTCCTGCCACAGCATATGCGATGACTCCAGCGGCTTATCCCCCACGGCCAATACTAAGTCGCCGGGCAACAATCCGGCCGCGGCGGCCGGCGAGTCGGGTGCCACCTCCGTGATTTGTACCGCTCCGCCCACCCACTCCGTATGCGGAACCATCGCCATAATGGCAAAAGCCACAATAGGAAACAGCGCATTCATCGCCGAGCCGGCGACCAGCACGATGGCGCGTTTGCCCACGCTGCACCGAGCCAGACTCTGCGGCGCCGCCGGATTGTTCTCCCCCGACAAACGCACGAAACCACCCAGCGGCAGCCAGTTAAGCGAGTAAATCATGTCGGCCAGCACGATGCGGTCGGAATGCACTTCCCGCACTTTGCCCTCGTGCTGCAAGTACTCATCGCTGGCCACGTCGTCTAGACTGCGCTGCGTGTCGGAATCCACCCCGCGCAGCTCAACGTACCTCGCTGTCAGCCTTCCGTCATCGGTTTCACCCGACAGAACGCGCACCACCTGCCCCGGTTGGATTGCTCCCAACGAACCGTTGAGACACACCGTCATGGCAGTCAGTAACGTCTCCGTGCGTCCCGTATAAACGCCGAAAGCCCGAGGGGGATACCCCACGCCGAACTCCAACGTCTTGACGCCGAAAAACCTGGCAGTCCAGAAATGCCCCAGCTCATGCACTACCACCAGCAGCACCAGCATCGGGAAAAAGGACGCGACGGCAATCAGCACACTGTCCATATTCGTTGCCCTCAGGCCGCAGGAAGGCCGGCCAGCTCACGAGCCCTGACGTTGGCCCACTGGTCAGCAGCCCGAATTGCCTCCGGGCTCGGTTCTGGATGGTTGTCATGCTCGGCCAGCACCTGCTCCACCATCCGGTAAATGCCGGTAAATCCGATTCTGCCTTTTAGAAAAGCCTCCACCGCCACCTCATCCGCAGCGCTCAACGCTGCCGGCCCTGTTCCACCGGCGCGCGCCGCCGATATTGCCAAGTCGAAGCAAGGGTAACGCTTCGGCTCCAACGGCTCGAAGTCCAGCGACCAGGGTACTCCAATGTCCAGGCGTGGAATCTCATCGTTGGCGAACCGCTTGGGATAAAACAGCGCATACTGAATCGGCAGCCGCATATTGGGCGGCCCCAGCTGCGCTTTCACCGAGCCGTCGTCAAATTCCACCATAGAGTGAATCGTACTCTGCGGATGCACCACCACGGCAATGTTCTCCCACGGCACCGAAAACAGCCAGTGCGACTCAATGACCTCAAAAGCCTTGTTCATCAGCGTAGCCGAGTCAATGGTAATCTTGTCGCCCATCCGCCAGGTGGGATGCCGCAGCGCCTGCTCCGGCGTAACCGAATCCAGTTCCTCCAAAGGCGTGCGGCGGAACGGCCCGCCGCTTGCCGTAATCATCAGCCGGCGAATGTGATTATCCTCACCTTGCAGGCACTGCCAGATTGCGCTTGGTTCACTGTCCACCGGCAGGATGACGCCGTCGCTTTCTGCCTCCGCCGCCTTCAGCATTTCCCCGGCCATCACGATGGGTTCCTTGTTGGACAACGCTACCTGCTTGCCAGCTCTCAGCGCGTTCAGCGTGGGCCACAGCCCCACCGCCCCCATCAACGCCACCACTACCTGGTCAACCTCCGGCAGCGTTGCCATTTCGTCCATCGCCATCAGCCCCACGCCTGCCGGCAGAGACGGCAGCCCTGCGTTGCACCACACATAGCGCGGCTTGAACTCTGCCATCTGCTCCATCAGCAAGTCAACGTTGTTGCCAGCGGTCAGCCCGACCACCTCAAACTCGCCGGGAAATGCCCGCACTATGTCCAGCGTCTGCCGTCCGATGGAGCCGGTTGAACCTAATATCACGATCTGTCGCATATTGATAATGTCCGCGCCGGTTAGTTCCCAGCGGCCGAATACGCCGCCATGATGTACACCACAATGAACGAAGGCAACAGGCTGTCCAGGCGATCCAACATCCCGCCATGGCCCGGAAAAAGCCTGCCCGAATCCTTCACACCTGCCCAGCGTTTCACTTTTGACTCCAATAGGTCGCCCGCCGGCGATACAATTCCTAAAATAACACCAATGCCCGCCGCTTGCCAGACTTCCAGCGATAGCAGCGATAGCGCCCCCAGCGCCGTCGCCCCAATCACCGCGCCCATCATTCCGCCGCCCGCTCCTTCCCACGTTTTGCCGGCGCTGATGCCGGGCGCCATCGGATGCCGGCCAATCAACCGCCCCACGGAGTAGGCTCCGGTATCCGCAGCGTACACGGCCGCTATGGCCAATAGCAGCCACCACAAGCCAGGAACCGCCGCAACCCCACCCAGTCCGTCCGCCTCCGCCGACCCAATCCCTCGCAGGGCGACGGCGCAGGCTAGCCCGCCTCCAATATACATCGGCGCAGCAGCCAGGTATGTTGCCGCCGCAACCGGCCTGCCTCCGCGCCAGGCGGCAATCATCCACAGCCCGCCAATAATGCCCCCGGCAACGCTGATTGATGCCGCAGCTATCCCGAAATCTCCCGGCTTTGCTGCCAGCTCTCCCGCCAGTATCAGCGCAACTGCCCAGACACCGCCCAGCAGCGCCGGCAGCGTTGCTCCTCCGGAGCCGTTGCTTTCTGGCTCGCCCTCCGGCGTGTAGCCGTTTTTCACGTGATAAAGCCGATAGGCTTCCCAAACTCCGATTACCGCCGCTGCCGCCGCCAGCATCGTCACCCACGGCGGCCCGAACCCGACAGCCGCCAGCATGATGGGAACCCCCACCAGCGCAGTCAAAATCCGGTTCCGCAGCACGAGTTACCTCTCACCAGTATGCGATGCAGTATCCAGCGCGCCAAAGCGGCGCCGTCTCTGCCGGTATGCCGCCAGTGCCCGGTCCAGTTCAACCGCGTCCACGTCCGGCCAAAGGACCGGAGTATGGTAATACTCACTGTAGGCCGCCTGCCACAGCAAAAAATTGCTCAGCCGCTGCTCCCCGCCGGTTCGTATTATCAAGTCCGGATCGGGGCAGCCTTCAGTGTACAGGTAGCGGCTGAATAAACTCTCATCCACCCGCTCCGGCGCCACTCCGTCGGCCAGCATACGCCGCACCGCCCGCAGAATCTCATCGCGGCCCCCGTAGTTAAACGCGATGTTGAGAGTTGCCGCCGTGTTGTCTCTGGTTACTTCCTGCGCCTTTGCAATGGCGCGTTGCAGCCCGGCATCCAGCGGAGCCGGGTCGCCCAAATGAACCAGCCGGACGCCGGCCTCATGCAGCTCCCGGGTCTGCGGTTCGATCTCCTCCGCCAGAATAGACATCAACGCATCCACTTCTTCAGAGGGCCGACGCCAGTTTTCGGTGGAAAAAGCGTAAAGGGTAACCACTGTCACGCCACGCTCCCCTAATGCCTTCACCACCCGCTGGATATTGGCAACCCCATTGCGGTGGCCGGCGTGACGCGGCAGCCGGCGTTGGGCCCCCCAACGCCCGTTGCCATCCATAATGATGGCAACGTGGGCGGGTATCGGGTCAGTCAACTAGACCTCCATTATCTCCGCCTCTTTGGCCGCCGTCACTTCGTCAATGGACTTGATGTGCGCGTCGGTGGTTTTCTGCAAAGCATCCTGGCTGCGCCGATTTTCATCCTGCGAAATCGCCTTGTCCCGCTCCATTTTGCGCAGCGAGTCCACTCCGTCCCGCCGCACGTTGCGCACTGCTACCTTGCTGTCCTCCGCCTTGCGCTTCAATAAACGCACCATCTCCTGCCGTCGCTCCTGAGTCAGCGGCGGTATCGGCACGGTAATCACGCTGCCGTCGTTGGATGGATTAAATCCCATCTCCGATTGCGTCAGACTCCGCTCAATATCCCGCAGCGCTTGCTTGTCCCACGGCTGCACCATAATCGCCCGCGCGTCCGGCGCCGAAATTGACGCTATCTGCTTCAGCGGCGTAGCGGTTCCGTAATAGTCCACCGACAGATCCTCAATAAGCGCCGGCGCCGCCCGACCGGTGCGCAGCGTGCTGATGTCCCGACGCATCGCCTCAATCGACTGCCCCATTTTGCGTTCAGCTTCGTTCAGTACTTCCTCAATCGTCCTCTCATCCTGGCTGCTGATTTCTTTACCCCTGCGCTCTGGCATTTTGCTCCCCTCCTTGGCCTTGGCCGTTTTGCTTGCCGTCGTCAATCGTGGTTCCAACCACGTCGCCCTGCAGGATGCGCCTCATAGCGCCTCTGTCAAATATATCAAATACGATGATGGGCATCTGATTATCCATGCACAGCGTCATCGCCGTCGCGTCCATCACCTCCAATCTACGATTCACCGCTTCCAGGTATTCCAGATTGCCGAACCGCACCGCCTGCGGATTCTCCCGCGGGTCCGAATCATATACGCCGTCCACTCCGTTCTTCGCCATCAGCAGCACGTCCGCCCCGATTTCCAACGCCCGCAGCGCCGACGCCGTGTCCGTGGACATATACGGGTTTCCCGACCCTGCGCAGAAAAGCACCACCCGCCCCTTCTCCAGATGTCGGATTGCCCGCCGGCGAATGTACGGCTCCGCCACCGCCTGTATCGGCAGCGCTGACTGCGTGCGCGTCGTGATGCCTCGCCGTTCCAGAGCGTCTTGCAGCGCCAACCCGTTGATGATAGTCGCCACCATCCCCGCGTAATCGGCGGCGGAACGTTCCATCCCCTGCCTCTCAGCGGTAGTCCCGCGCCAGATGTTGCCGCCGCCTACCACCACGGCCACCTCCACCCCTCGAGTCTGCGTGTCCCTTATCTGGTCGGCGATATACGCTACTGCTTCCGGATCAATGGTCTCCGGCCCTGCGCCCTGCAACGACTCCCCACTGATTTTCAGCAGCACCCGGCCATAAACGGATTCACCCCCGGCTCTGTCGGTAACCATATTTCTGACCAGGGTTTGGCTGGGCCCGACTCAACCGACGTCCGCAAAGAGGGCAATCCGCAACCGGCGGGTTACTCCCCCAAAGCCAAACGTCGGAAATGCACTATCCGCACATTCTCACCCGTCTGCGCAGCGGTTTCGCGCACCAGATCCGCTAGCGTCCGCGAGCCGTCTTTGATAAAAGGCTGTTGCAGCAGACACACCTGAGCCGCCGGCCGGTCGTCCCCTTCCTCCTTCTCCTCCTCGCTCAAATACACCGGCGACATTGCCGCCACTTGCATTGCGATGTCATGCGCCAACGCCCGGAACTCATCAGTCCGCGCCACAAAGTCAGTCTCGCAGCCCAACTGCACCAGCGCTCCAACCCGGCCGCCGGTGTGGATATAAGACTCGACCAATCCCTGCGACGTTTCACGGTCGGCGCGCTTGGCCGCCTGCTCAAAGCCCCTCTGCCGTAACGCCTCCGCCGCCTTATCCAGGTCGCCGGCGCTGTCCTCCAGCGCTTTCTTGCAGTCGCTGATCCCCGCTCCCGTCTGTTCGCGCAGCGTTTTTATTAGTTCAACTGTAACCGCAGGCAATTCGTAGCCCTCCTGGTATCCTGATCATCATTCCGGCATCATAAACGTCATCCCCGCGCCGGCGGGAACCCCGGTATCGCCTTCCCCTTGCTATTCCAGCGGGCGGGCCGACATCATCTGACCCAGCTCTTCCAGCGTAACCGTGCTGCTGAAAGACGCCGAGCCCTCCGCCGGCGCTTCCTCCCCGCTGCTCGGTTCGGATTCCGCCGCCATCATCGCCTCCCGCTGCGCCAGTCCCTCCTCAATCGCCGACGCCATGCGCCCGGTGATAAGGCGAATGGAGCGCACCGCATCATCGTTGCCCGGCATCGCATGGGTAACCTTCCCCGGATCGCAGTCCGTATCCACGATGGCAAAAATTGGTATGTTCAACCGCTGCGCCTCGGCAATGCAGATGTCTTCCTTCCCGATGTCTATGACGAACAGGGCCGCCGGCAGCCGGTCCATATTCCGCAAGCCGGTGAAGTACTTTTCCAGCTTGTTCAGCGTATGCGTCAGGCTGACAATTTCCTTCTTCGGCAATCGGGCCAAATACCCGGAATCCCGCTGCTCCTGCAAGCGCTTCATGTGATCGATGCGCCCTTTGATGGTCTGGAAATTGGTCAAGGTTCCGCCCAGCCAGCGCTGGTTCACGTACCATTGACCCGTGCGCTCCGCTTCCGAGGCAATCACGTCCTGCGCCTGCTTCTTCGTCCCCACGAACAGCACCTTCCCGCCCGACGCGGCCACCTCCACCATCGCCCTATATGCGTCGCTGATGAGGCCCATCGTCTGCTGCAAATCGATAATGTGGATGCCATTGCGCTGCGTGAAAATGTAGCGGCGCATCCGCGGATTCCACCGCCTGGTCTGATGGCCGAAATGAACGCCGGCCTCCAGCAGCGACTTCATCGTAATCGGTTCCAAAGCGGGGGCCGGCGATGCGGCGGGCGTCGTCGCAGCTTCCGCTGGGCGTTCCAAGGCTTGTACCATAAACTATCCTGCCTCAAATTCCGGGTTGGCGCAAAATGCCGCCAAAGTATAACATAGCCCCCATCAAGCGGCAAATGCCCCAGCCAACACCCAAAACCGCCCGCTCCCGCCATCGCCCCCCATTCCCTTCCACCGACACTCCGTCCCCCAAACCGTCGTTCCTGCCTGCAAAAGCCGGAACCCACACCCCGGTCATTCTCACCCTATCCCCACCGTCGCATCATCCCCATCCAGCCGACCGACTCCGCCCCTTTCACACCGCAATTCCCTCGAAAGGCAGTCCTACATTCCCCCGCATTCCCACTGTCGCGCCATCCCCTCGCCGGACACTCCCGCCACATTCCCCCGTAGTTCCGGCGCAAGCCCGAACCCACTCCCTCCGTCGTCATTCCCACCCATCCTTACTATCGCGCCATCCTCTCGCCCGACACTCCGCCTCCACTCCCCCGTCGTTCCGGCAAAAGCCCAAACCCAGCAACTTCATCCATCCTATCCTAACCCTTCCGCTCCACTCACCTCTACTCACCCTTAAACAGAAGCGCCCCTCTCCCTCGTTGCTGAGGGAGAGGGGCGCAATTTCCCGACCACCTGGTAAGCGCAGCGGTTTGTCCGCCTACCAGACCATCAGGTTCCAGCAGTTGCCGCCGGCGCTGCACGTCAGGCTGCGGCTCTTGCCGCCCAGCGCTACGTCCTCAACGTCCTCGGTGACCAGAACCCAGTAGGGTTCGCCCGCCACCAGCTCCGTCAAGGTGTTCAGCTCCGCGAACTCCGGGCGGCTGTCGTAGAACAGCCATTCCTTGCCGATGCCGTCAAAGTAGAACACCGCCGCCAGACTGTCGCCCAGCGGGGCTAGGGCTTCGGCTACCGGCGTCTCCTGCCCCAAGGGCCCCTCAGACAGTATCGCCAGCTCGCCGATGGCCACGGTCTCTTCAACTTCCAGCAGCACGCTGTACCGGCCTTCATCCAGACCCGGACAGACGACGCCCGCCACGGTAACGGCGCCGTCGCCGTCGGTGCTGGGCGCCCCGGTAGGCTTCACATCGCGCCCGCCGATTTCAACCCGGTCGATGCGGGAATGCACCGGCAGCCGGGATGCAGTCAGCATCACGCTGTCGCCCGGCTGGCACTCCCCAGGCTCAATCGTGATGATGGACGCCGGCACCGCGTACTCACCCAAGCGAACCAAATCGCTGTACTTGGCCTCAATCCGGCTGGTGGACGGAATGCTCACCGCCCCGCTAACCTGATGCTCAACGAACCAGCGCCCGGTGCCATCGGCGTACTGGCTGTACTCCCGCTCCCGTTCACCATCGGTAACGGTGATGGTAATAGCATCCAGCCGGGTGCTGTCCGGGTTGTCCACCAGCCAATTCTCCCCGGAGATGGTAACCACATCCCGAGGCCCGGCCACGGCCGGCGTAACCTTCACGTCAGGCTCCGGGATGGTGATAACCACGCTGCCGGTGTAGCCGTTCTGGTCAACGACCTTGATGGTATGGGCGCCCGGCGTCAAAGCCGGGTTGGCGCCGCCGTCAGCCTCCGGCCAGACGGCCACGGCGAAGACGCACCTACCGGCGCTGGAAACGGGAACCTCCCCATCGCTGTCCAACGAATCCGAATGCACCTTCAAAGGCACACCGTCCAAGGTAATGTTCTCCGCCATAATGGCGTTGCCGGAACCCGACCCGAAGCCCACGCAGGTCAGCGTAACCATCTCGTTGGGCCGCGCTGACGGCTGGCTCACGTTGAGCACCGCCGACTGGATGGTAACCTTGGCGTCCTCGGACTTGTCGCCCCACTTGGCGTCAATCCGCACGGTGCCTTCCAAGGCCACGCCGTTGATGTGCGGCGGCAAATCAAACGTCGCCGTTGCCGAACCGTCCGAGCTGATGCTGGTGGACGACACGCTGACCAGCGACACCGCGCCAACGTTGTCGTCCCCGGCTCCGCTCTTCATCACAGTCTGCCCTGCGAGTTTCAACTCCATGAACCCGGCCCCCTGCGTAGGAAAGTCCTGCGCAAAGACCGTTATCGTATCCCCGACAGCGGCCTCAGCAGGCGACACCCGGACGGACGGCAGCAGCTCAAAGTCCTCATAATCCGCGCCGGAGGAACGACCCTCGCCATCCGCCACGCAGATGAGGTTGTCGTTGCCCGGCTTGAACGTCGGCACCGTAACGGTAACGGGAATGGCAACCCGATCATCGCTGCCCACGGTAGCGCTGGCGACCCGCTCTCCCTTGCCAATGATGCCCACATCGCACAGATGCCGGGCAAACACCTTGTCGCTGGACGCCTTGTCCTTGTCGGCCACCGTGTAAGTCATCGCGGCAGTGTCCAGCGTGTAGTGGAAGCAAAACTCCTGGCCTGCTCCGGGCCCCATAGCGGCTTTCATGCCGGCGCAGTTCAGCGTCTCCCACCACTGCGCCACGGCGAACCGCGCGGCCATCCGCTGGTTCACGTAAGCCGCCGCCGAAACCCCGTTGTTGAACCCGCTGCCGGTAACTGTAACCTCGTCTCCCCGCTCGCCATCCGCATCCGACAGTGAGATTTTGGCCAGCGTCGTCAGGTACACGCCTTTCCGGGGAGGCAGATTGCCAGCAAGGCTGGCGGCGCTGCGTTCCATGCCGTTGGCATCCTTAATCCGCGGTATCTGCCCCCCGCCCAGACCTATCGTGCCGGGGACATCATCGTTAAAGCCCAGCATAGTGTATGCTACCGTGTGTTGCCCCGCTTCGGATGGATTCCTGATGCCCGAACTGCTCAGGATGACCATGGTCAGATCCTGCTGATATAAGGTCCCATTGGGGCCGTCGCAGGCGTCTGAGTCTCCCTGGCACATATCGGGGAGGCGAACCCGGATGCTGATGTCGTCCTTGTCGTCATCAAAGTAGTCATCGGTTTCAATCTCCGGCGGCTCCGTAGCGTACACCGGCGCGCCATTGCCCGTGGAGGTGGTGCGGGGAGAATTGGCCACGAAATAGACCGAGCCGGCCGGAATGGAATCGGGCACCTGGAAGTCGTCTTCCAGGAACAGCACCACGCTGGCCCCCACCGGCAAGCCGGGCCAAGTGTTAATCAGCTTCACCGTCAGCTTAGACGCCGCGCCGGATGTGGTGCTGTCCGACTCAATCGTGGCATTCTGGTAGTCATTGGATAAGGGTTCCACCTTCTGTTCCAAATCGGCGTCGAGCCGGATGTCAACCATTTCCTCGGCCCCTGTTCCTACAGTGTTGGTGGCAGCCGCCTTGAACCTCATCCACTGATTAGGGGCAGCATTTCTAGTGCCGGTAGAAAGTATCACGTCGGTGATATCACCGCCTCTACTGGCGGCGTCCGGGTTCTTCCATTCAGCGACTGAAAGGTAAGCGAGCTTGGTCAGGCTGCCTATGCTATTTCCCGTTCCACCTTTGAATGTCTCGAACTTGTAGCTGGTAACCGGGCTTCCTCCATCGTCCGCCGGCGGATCCCATTCTAGGACGACGAAGGCTATGTCAGCGATCCACCTACTACTGTCCGCCCCTTTAATGTAACCCGTTTGCACCGCTTTCAAATTCCGCACCTTGCCGGGCACGGTCGCCGCCGGCGTCGCATCGCCCGAAGCCGCGCTCCATTCCCCGGTTCCCGGGCCGCACGTAACCCGTACCCGCACGTTGTACGTAGCGCCGTTCTCCAACCCGGTAATCAGCGCCGCCCCGGACAGATCCCGCGTGTTCAGCGTAATCGTCCCCGTAAAGGCCATCCACGTTCCCGAACTGCCCTTCCGGTATTGCAGGTCGAACCCGGTATATTCCGGGCTGCCCAGCACGGTCGCATCGGCGTTGCTCGCCGGAGCGGCAATCGTAACCGCCATTGCCATATTGCGCGCCGTCACCGTAGGCGCCGCCGGCGCCGTAGTCGGAGCAGTAATAAAGCCCGCCCCGCCATCCGCACACCGGTTAGCCTGAGCGTCGGCAACGCCCACATTGGGCAAAGCCCCCACGCCAAAAAGCGCCAACGCGCCCACCACGGCCAAAGCCGCCACTAGCGGCGCCGACCAAGTTAGTTTTCTCATTTTGCTTCGCATTTGACAGAATCTCCTCACTGAGGTTGAGGTTGCCTTTCAAGGGTTGTCAGTTGAATTGCCTCCGACATCATTCGCTCCCGCACAGCAAAGCCGGCGTCGGAGCGGAACGGTGGAAGGCTTACGGGACGGAAACGCAACAAGCCGGCATCGGCTCAAAGCGAGCCGGCCGGCGCCGGTTCCATCAGCTGGACAGATGCATCAACGCGCGCCTCCTTCCTTGTCTGTGGCGCGCGCTGTCTGTGGCGCGCGCTGTCTGTGGCGCGCGCTGTCTGTGGCGCGCGCTGTCTGTGGCGCGCGCTGTCTGTGGCGCGCGCTGTCTGTGGCGCGCGCTGTCTGTGGCGCGCGCTGTCTGTGGCGCGCGCTGTCTGTCTACATTATAACATACTTCGCAATGCCGGTGTACTGCCGCCACCACCCGCTTCCGCCCAATTTTCGCGGAGTTTAAACGTCACCCCGCCGCAAGAAACGCCATCCTACTACCTGATACGGAGCTGCAATCCCCCCGCAGCCCAAACCCCCAATCCTGTAAATCCCAAAATCCCGTAAATCCTGATTCTGACAAACCCGCCACCCACCCCACCCGAATACCCCACCGATAGAACGCCAACCTGTACCCAATACGCGGTCGCAACCCACCCCCAGCCCGAAAACCCCAATCCTGAAAATCCCCAAAATCCGGTAAATCCCAATTCAGACAATCCCCCACCGCCAACCCCCATCTCCCCTCCCACGCCGCACCCCAGATCCCCTATCCTGAAAATCCTAAAATCCCATAAATCCCAATTCAGACAATCCCCCGCCGCCAACCCCCATCCCCCCTCCGACGCCGCACACCACAACCCCCATCCTGAAAATCCCAAAATCCGGTAAATCCTGATTCTGACAAAACCCCCATTTGCAAAACCGTACCACCGTGCTACAATATCCCCGTCAGGCTCATCCGCCGGCCCCGCGCGAACCGTCGGATACCCGTCCCCGGCCAGGACAACCGCCCGACATCACAACTGAATAGGAGTCTCACGGGGTTCAGGACATCACGGTCTAATCCGCCGCATTTGTACTGTGCGGCATGTCGGATCCATTGCACCACTGTAGGTGCGCCGGAGGTCGGTCACATTACCCGGCTGGCGCACCCAGCACGGCGGGCGTCACCACCGCTGCGCGAGAACGAGCACTGCGTAAGCAGCCGTTAGCACGCGCAAGACTAGGACGTAAATAGCAAGCCACGCTCTCAGGCCGTAGCGCCGACATCCTGAACCCCCAGGAACCCAACCCAGAATCCACCGACCGACCAAAAGGAAAGAAACAACCACCATGAACACCGTCAACCCCAACTCCACTACCCGCGCCCCACCGAACCCCCGGAGAGGTTAAATGGCGCCGCTTGACCATGCATCGCCGCGATGCTACATTTCCCGCCGACTTTCGTAACGGAGCGACGATTTCCCACCTTGGCATGACCACTACCGATTTGCCCGGCCGTGTTCTGGACGGCAATCTGCGGGCGCTGTCCCGAACCCTTTCCCTCTTGGAGCGGGACGACCCAACCGCCGGCCCGATCATGGCAAAGCTCGACCCACACACCGGGCGCGCCTACGCCGTAGGACTTACCGGCCCCCCGGGTGTCGGTAAAAGCACCCTGGTCGACCGCCTAGCCGAGCATCTGCGCGCCTTGGGACTGACCGTCGGCATCCTCGCCGTCGACCCCACCAGCCCTTTCACCGGCGGCGCTCTGCTGGGCGACCGTATCCGTATGCAGCGGCACTACCTCGATGACGGCGTGTTTATCCGCAGCGTAGCCACCCGAGGACAATCGGGCGGCCTGCCCCGCATCGTCAAAAGCATGGTCCGGACGCTGGACGCCGCCGGCAAGGACGTAATCCTGATAGAAACCGTAGGCGTCGGGCAAACCGAGCTGGGTATTATGGGCGTAGCCGATACCGTGGTCGTTGCCCTGACCCCCGAATCAGGCGATTCAATACAGACCCTCAAAGCCGGCGTCATGGAAATCGCCGACCTCTACGTTGTCAACAAAGCCGACCGAGCAGGCTCCAATCAGCTGGCGGCGGCGATAACCGCAATGCTCCAAATGGCCGACCTGAGCGCCGGATGGAACCCCCCTGTTTTGCAAACCCAGGCCCACGCCGGCATCGGCATCCCCCAGCTTTGGCACAGCGTCTCCGCCCACCGGGATTACCAAACTGACGCCGGCCAGCTGGCCCTCCGTCGCTCCCTCCGACGCCGCGCCGAATTCCTCGAAACCGTCCAGGAAGAACTCTACCGCCGCATCACGTCCCGCCTGGCCAACGACCCGGAGCTTACCAACCTGCTGAACGACATCGACCTCAAAACCGCCGAACCCTACGCCGCCGCCATGGCCCTCCTCTCATCAGACGGCGGACTCGTGCCCCTGCTCAGCGATACAACGGCATTTTGAACCGACGCGGCCGAGTGATATACTGCGAGTGACATACGGATGAATGACAATGTGCGGTCGCATCGATCCGACGATGACGATTCTCTTTTAGCATCCGTAGCCGGAGTTCCCCTCACCCGCATGGCGCGCATTGGCGCGTGTTTCATATGGGCCGCGTTCTGGGCGGCGCGCATCCTCCTGACCGACGCGCCGTCCCATTTCCAAGACATTCGGCTGAAATTGGCCATATCGGAATCCCTCGGCGACAGCCCGGTTGACCAAGCCTTCAGCATCTGTATGATATGGCTGACCGTTGAAATCGTCGCCACCGTATGGACAGCCTTAAAAAAACAGGAGGGAAAATGCTTATTGCTAAAACAACCCCCGGGTTCAGACAGCAGGTTGCGGAGACCCTGACCATAGCGCAACTGGAAGCTGTCCTGGAAAGAAAGCGCCAGAAAGTCCAGCAGGACAAAGAGGCCAAAAAGAACGGCAAAAAAAGCTAACCTAGCGCCCCGGCGTACGAATCCTGTTGCCTAGCCATACCCTCCGGCGCGCATCACCCCATTCCGGGCGCCGGAGGGCCCCGTTTCCTCCACCCACCCACTGGTTCCGGGGCAGCCGCAAAGTCTGCCCCTTCCGCTTGCCGTTTCAGGCGCCCTGGCTCCGGTTGCCCTCCTCCCCGCTGGCCCCGTTGCCCGCGCCGCCGCGATTGCCCCCGTCCTGCTGGTTCATGCCCCCCATCCCCAGGAAGGGCGACAGCATAGAGGTGAACTCCATGGGGAAAATGAACTTCGTGGACGGACTGCTCCCCAAAGACTTCAACGTGTCAAAGTACTGCAGGCTCATCGTCCGGGCATCCACCGTGCTCGCCACGGTGTATATCCGCTCCAAAGCCGTGCTGAACCCCTCCGCCCGCAGCACCGTCGCCTGCTGGTCTCCCTCTGCCTGCAAAATCTCCGACTCCCGCTGACCCTGCGCCCGCAGAATCGCCGACTGCCGTTCCCCTTCCGCCAGGTTGATGGCCGCCTGCCGTTGCCCTTCCGACTCAGTGATTTCAGCCGTGCGGATGGCGTCCGCCGACTTCTGCCGCTCCATCGCCGCTTTCACCCCCGGCGGCGGGTCAACCTCATTGATTTCCACCTGCGACACCTTCACCCCCCAGCGTTCCGTAACCTCGTCCATCCGAATCTGCACGTCGTCCCGAATCCTCTCCCGCTCCGAGAGCGTAGTCGCTAGATCCATCGCGCCGATGACCGACCGCAGCGTCGCAAACGCCAGGTTAATCACCGCCGCTTCGAAATTCTGGACTTCCAGCACCGCTCGGTCAGCCGCGTCTTCCATCACCCGGTAGTAGATGACAAAGTCCATATCCACCACCACGTTGTCGGCGGTGATGTACTTCTGCGTTGGCACCCGCGTAACCCGCTCCCGCAGGTCAACCTTGGTCCCGTTGTACAAAATCGGAATCAGAAAGCGCAGGCCGGGGCCCATGGTGCCTACGTATGTGCCGAAGCGCTGCACCACTATGCGCTGGTATTGCTGAACGACGATGAGCCCTGACGCCATGATGGAACCTCCTCCACTGGGAACCTCTTCCATTCTTCAATATTGCAGAAGGGGAAAGCGTGTGAACGATTCACCCGCCAGGCATTCTAGCATCATTCCTCCCCCTCCGGAGCCGCCGCGCCGTCCGTAACCCCGTCCAGCGCTGCTACCGTGAGAACCAGCCCCTCAACGTCAACCACCCGTACCTGGCTGCCGGCCGGTATCGGCAGCCCATCGCTGCTGATGCCGGACCAGGTTTCGTTGTGCAAAGCGACAATGCCCCGGGGTTCCAGCGGCGAAGTTACCACCCCCGTTTGTCCAATCAGATGCCCGGCCGAGCTGCGCCCATCGCTGTCCGCAAATCCGCCGCCTCCGGAACCCGACGCCTGCCGACTCCCCACCCGCGAGGCGATGGCTTCGTAGGCCAGATAGCCAGACCCCAAAGCCAGCAGCCCGCCTACCCCCGCCAGCGCCCATGGACTCACCGCAACATCCGGAAAATTAGCCGGCGCGCCGCCCCCGCCAAAACTCCCGAAAAGCAGTATCCCGCCTATAATCAGGCTCACCGCCGCGCCGATGCCCAACGCCCCAAAGCCGGATACAAAAATCTCCAACGCCGCCAACGCAACGGCCAGCACGATGAAAGCCACCCCGGCCCAGTTGAACGGCAGATTGCCCAGTGCCAGAAACCCCAAACCCAGACAGATGACGCCCGCAACCCCCGGCCCTATTGTTCCCGGCGTCATCATCTCCCAAACCAACCCCAGGCTGCCGACGCTCAGCAGCAGAAATGCTATGGTCGGGTTCGCCAGAAAGTCAACTAGCCGCTCCCGCCATTGCATCCTGACCTCCCGCACGTCGGCGTCGGTTGTATTGAGGACTCGCTCCCCCGCAACCGTAGTCGCCGCCCGGCCGTCCAGCTGCGCCAGCAGGTCCGACAAGTCATCGGCCAGCAGGTCAATGATGCCGGACTCCAACGCCTCGCTCGCCGTATATGACGTAGCAGCGCGAACGGTCTTTTCCAGTGCATCGGCGTCGCGACCCCTTTCCTCCGCTATGGAGCGGATCAAAGCTGCCGCGTCGTTCGTCACTTTGTCCGCCAGCGTTTCCCCTATGTCCTCCCCGCTGCCGGACACCGGGGTAGCCGCCCCGATGTTGGAACCCGGCGCCATCGCCGCTATATGCCCGGCGGCGGTTATGAACGTCCCCGCCGAGCCTGCCTGCGCCCCCCGCGGCGACACGAACACGGCCACCGGAACCTCCGACGACAGCAGCGTCTCCACAATCTCCCGCGTACTGCCATACAGACCGCCCGGAGTGTCCAGCTCAATCACCAGCAGCTCGGCCCTGCTTTCATACGCCTCGGCCACCGCCCGAGCAATAACCCGCGCCTTGACCGGGTTGATGGTATCCTCAACCCGCAGACGCAAGACTGCCGGGCCCTCCGCCTCCGTCGTCGCATTGCTCACCGCCAGAGTGAACAGCCCCAGGCCAATCAGCCCTAGGTACGTCATGATAAGCGCCATCCTGGCCGGTGAAACTCTCATCGTCCATCACCTGCTGCCATCATCATCCCCACGCCGCCATCTGTCAATCGGTCAGGCAATCATCGGCTTGACACGCCTTGTTGGATGATTGCCTTGCGGGGTGTTGGAGATATAAAGAAAAGCCTCGCGTTTCGGCGAGGCTCGCTACTTTGTAACGCGCTGTGGAGGTTATTCCGGGCTAAGTTCCTGTGGGCTGAATTGATGCCAGAGTACGGCGCCGGCTTCCACCAGCTGTTGTACCTCGTGGTCATTCTGCCGGCTGGCAATGGCTGGCACGGCGGGTAAGCCGGTGAACCTCGTGACGAATTCGGCGTTTCTGACAGCGCGGTCAGTATCCCTCCGATCTGCCGTGTAAGACGCCTCGAGCGTCAGGTACAGCTCCTTGCCGTCTTGGTCCAGTACCTTGCCTACCAGGTCGGCTACATAGAAGCTCAGTCGGTCTCCACGACTGATGTCATCGGGGCTGTGCTGATTCAGCATCTGCCGGAGGTCGTTGCGGGTGAGGACTGCGAGCATTTTAAAGCCGAAGTCTTCTGCGATGTTGTCGGCCATTTCGCGGGCAATGCGTCCGGCGACGTGCCCTTTCAAGTCGCCCAAGTCATCGGTGATCCGCTGTATCCGATTATCTATGCTGTCTAGCCGGGCCGCAACCCGGGCATTGATCTCCTTCTGGCTCGCGTTGAACTCCCTCTGGCTCACGATGAAGTCATCGACCCCGTCTAGCCGGGCCGCAACCCGGGCGTTGAACTCCTTCTGGCTCGCGTTGAACTCCTTCTGGCTCGCGTTGAACTCCTTCTGGCTCGCGTTGAACTCCTTCTGGCTCGCGTTGAACTCCTTCTGGCTCGCGTTGAACTCCCTCTGGCTCGCGATGAAGTCATCGACCTTGTTGATGAAGGCATCGACCCTGCTTTCGAACTGAGCGAAGCGTGCCGGGAGCTGGAGCAGTTCTTCGCCCAGCAACAGGCTGCGGACTTCATCGCGGAACTCCGGTACGCTGCGCAGGGCTTGGAGGAAGCGGGCGCGTTCAGTGCTGTCAATCGCAGTGGTCATAATGGGGAGGTTACTTTCGCATGGTCTGTGTAGTAAAGCGTGTTGGCCTTGGTCATGGTATTATACCAGCCGTTTAGGCGGTGGCGCCAGTTTTGGACGGTCGGTCATTGGGTTCGTGCAAAAATCTGATGGATGTAGGAGGGTTCCTGGCTATAGCCTAAAGCGCGGATTAGGAGGGCCTGGCCCCAGTTAACCGCGTGCAAGGCAATCGTCGGGACAAGTGTGTCAAGCCGATGATTGCCATGTACCTCATTGCCCTGCCGCCTACGCAGGTCGGACGGCCTTCGGCATCGTAGATACCATCCGTATAACCGACGGCCATCTTCGTCCTGTGTCAGCATTCGGACAGCGATTACCGGCACAATGCCTAAGTTGGCCACGTGCTTGATATTCTCTAGGCTGTCGTAACCCTTATCGCCCAGGAAGTAACGCGGCCTCAGCGTCCCGTACTTAGCCAGACAGGCGTCCAGGTCAGGGATCATCACCGCCGCATCGCTGGCGTTGGCAGCCAGTAGTTGGCGTCGGCGATGACATTTAGGAGCAGCAGCTAAGATGGCTATGAACTTCTGGAGGGTGTTGCTCTTTGCTGGTCTCGTCAACATTGCATCTATTTTCTGGAACAATTACGGAGCGAGCGTGGGCCTTGTAAGGTCGGACGACAGATACGGATTGTAATGGCGAGACCTGATGACAGCCTTACCTTATGTCCCTGCCATATAGAAATGAGGAAAAGAGATTATACAACGAGCAGTAGCGGCCATCATCGGAGTGGTGATTGGTTTGTTTGCAACCTTTGCGGTGGTCTCGTCGATTCTGGTGGGACTGGACAGCTTCTACCTGCTTACGGTGAGAGCATGCAACTATTGAGTCGGTGGAGTCGCCGAAGCGTGTGTTGAAAATTGCACACGAAGTGTCAGGCAAGTCGGGAGATGCGGACGCCGTTGACTGGGTAGAGAGTGGTATATCATTTAGCCAATTTCGCTAATCGCGATACGACCTGACGATGGCGGAAAGCGTCCAGCGACGCAACGGATTACGTGATCCGTCAATGAAGCAGTCTTTTCCCGCTAAATGCCCGCTGGAATCCGAGTAGCGAAATCGCCTCAATAGTCGGGAGACGGTTGACCGTTGGGGGATGGGGTTTTACACTATCACCGCTATGAATTGCTGCGGGGATATCTTTGAGGCTTGGGCTGCGCGCAAGGGCAGGAGATCCGCCCTTTTGGTATGTTTGGGCGGAGATCGGCGATGCGCGGGCTGAGCCGGAGGCTACTGGCTGAGGCGGTGGGGACAGCGTTTCTGCTGATGGCGGTGGTAGGCAGCGGGATTGCAGCGCAGCGGCTAAGTCCCGGCGACGTTGGATTGCAACTGTTTGAGAACGCGGTGGCGACGGCGTTTGCGCTGATGGCGCTGATATGGGCGTTCGGGCCGGTGTCGGGGGCGCACTTCAACCCGGCAGTTACGCTGGCGGACGTGGTTTTGCAAGAGCGTCCGGTGAAGGAAGGGATAGCCTACGTGGGGGCGCAGCTAGTCGGGGGCATCGGAGGTACGGTTCTGGCTAACCTGATGTTTGGGCTGCCGCCGGTGGAGTGGTCAACGAAGGCCCGGAGCGGGCCCGACCTGTGGCTGGCGGAAGTGATTGCGACGCTGGGGCTGCTGATGGTGATATTCCTGATACCGCGTCGAAACGGGATTATCATTGCGGCGGCGGTGGGCGCGTACATCGGAGCGGCGTACTTTTTCACGTCGTCAACGAGTTTCGCCAATCCGGCGGTTACGGTGGCGCGGATGTTCTCGGATACGTTTGCGGGAATACAGCCGGCGTCGGCGCCGCCGTTCATAGCGATGCAGCTGGTGGGGACAATGCTGGCGGCAGGGCTGGTATGGTTTTTGGTAGGACGGCGGAGGGGCTAGTTAGATTTGGGGACGTAAATCCAACCTTCCAATTGGGCGTCGGGTAGTTCACAGGGTTTGGGATGGCGGAAATTATCAGGATTTTTAGCCCACATTGCCGCAGCGATTGCGGCTATCAGCGAATCGAGACGGTCATCATTGTTTATGAACTGCTCTCGCATATCATCAGGAATTTGCAGTGGAATGGGGGACTTCTTTTCCAGTCCGTTCAGTATTTCCCAGCGCACCGACTTCGGGTCTCCTCCGTTTGTCTTGTTTTTCCGCTTGTAATTGGCGGTAGGCAAGCAGAGGTGGCGGAGCAGAATGCCCGGCATGGTTTCAAGCAATGTTGGACCGTTGCACCCTGTTTCCGATAGAGGGGGAATTCGGAACGGCCGAGTGTTAGAAGTCCACAGGCAGTTCAGCATCTGCATTCCACGAAATGTCATAGGCAGCATATTTGGGCCGCCTGTTTTGAGCGGGGATATAGGCCCATGGAGGCAAAGGTCGCCTCTGCGATGTATCTCACCAAATTCGCTGACGAATGAGTCGCGCAACTTTTGAAAAAGGCGGTAACAATTGCCAATTTCGGCTACTACGCTCCACAAATCGGACATATCAGACGGAAGCTCGTTCCTGAGATCCATTGCCAATTTCCTTCCGAAAAGCCAGGGAACCGAAAAGGGGAAGTCTAGGCCGACTACCGCATCACGGCTCAAGCCATGCAGCAAATCGATAAGTCTGATGTGTGTGCAAGGCAGGCTCGTAGGCAGAGGATCGCAAGGTTGCAGCTGCAAGACGTCTCCTCGCAGCACCGCCACCGTGACTTGAGTGGTGTTGCCCTTTTCCCTGCCGCTAAAATCGACGCCCATAACGGTGGTGGTCATGGTTGGTTCCTCCGGGTTGCGTTGGTTGGCAGTTGGGTTAGAATACTGGCTAGCGGATTTTAGCGCAACCGCTGAAATTGACGTAACGAAGGAGATGAGAGCCGATGGATTATACGAAGCGACGGGAACGCTATCGGGGGGTGCTGGCAGGTGATGTGTGCGTGCACCCGGGATCGGTGTTTGACCCGATTTCGGCGCGCATTGCCGAGGATTTGGGGTTTGAGGTCGGTATGTTCGCCGGCTCTATTGCCAGCGGCACGGTGCTGGGCGCGCCGGACTACGTGGTGCTGACGCTGAGCGAGTTCGCTCAGCAGATTTACCGCATCTGCCGTGCCGGGGAGCTGAGCCTGATGGTGGACGCCGACCACGGCTATGGCAATGCGCTGAACGTGAAGCGAACAGTGGAGGAGCTGGAAGCCGCGGGCGTGTCCGCGCTGACCATTGAGGATACGGTGCTGCCGACGGCTTTCGGCGGCGGCGCGCGGTTCATATCCCTGGAGGAGGGCGTAGGCAAAATGAAGGCCGCCCTGTCGGGTCGCACCGACCCCAATCTGGTAGTGGCCGGCCGCACCAGCAGCTTGGCCGAAGGCGTTGACGAGTGCATCCGGCGGGTCAAGGCATACGAGGCGGCCGGTGTGGATGCCATCTTTCTCGCCGGAGCCAGCACTAAAGCCGAGGTGGAGGCAGTGAACGCAGAGCTGAACATTCCGCTGCTGTTGGGCGGCGCCGGCGGTGAGCTGTCGGATAAGGAATGGCTGGGGCAAAACGGCGTGCGGGTGGCCTTGCAGGGACACCTGCCCTTCCAAGCAGCCATCAAGGCCGTGTACGATACGCTCAAGGCGCTGCGGGACGGGGTTGCGCCCGGCGACCTGCGGGATAACCTGGCGTCGGCGGAGCTGATTGCGCAGGTGACGCGAAAGGATGACTACGACAAGCAGATTGCGGACTACCTGGGATAGTTGCGCCGGAACTGCATCACAACGGAATTGCATCACACATCACAATGGAGGAAGCATCATGGCATTTGTTTGCAATCACTTGCATCTGAGGAGCGAAGACCCGGACAACGCGGCGAAGTTCTACGTTGACAACTTCGGGGCGGAGATTGTGTCGACCCGGCCGTTGTCCAACACGGTGTCGCATCAGCTGGAGCTGGACGGGCGGCCGCTGCTGACGGTATCAGGCGAGGCGGAAGGAGAGAACGCGGTTGCCGGATCGACGCATCCGCGTTTCGGTCTGGACCACTTCGGGTTTGAGACTGATGACATTCAGGGAGCATTTGAGAAGTTCAAGGCCAACGGGGCGAACATAATCTGCGAGCCGTGGACGATGCCGTCGGGGTCGCAGGTGATGTTCGTAGAAGCGCCGGACAAGGTGAGCTTGGAGATAATCCAACGGCCGGCATAGCCGCGCTTGACGTTCAAGCATAGGCGGGGCGCTCGTGGCGGGCGCGCATACCGCCTACTCTCAGCTGGCCACGCAGTTGCATAGGCGGGGCGCTCCTGGCGGGCGCCCTTGCGCGCTGGGGCGGATGGTACAATCGGATTGACCGAGTATCCATAGGCGCAGGTTGGTGAAGGATATGACAACCGCAATGACAAGGGCAGCGCCGGAGCGGCGCCGGTTCACGGTGGATGACTGCCGAGCGATGGTAAAAGCCGGCATTCTGGCGCCGGAAGAAAAGGTTGAGCTACGGAATGGCGAGATATTCGTATGTCGCGCCAGCGCCCAAGACCGGACTATTGCCGACCATGATGCTGGCCCGGCGGCTGGCGCCACTCCTCCGGAGGATGTTGTCTTCGCAGAGGCGTCGGTAGATACCATACAAAGGCGGGAAGGCATCGGTAAGCTGGGCAATCTGCCGGGTGCTGAATACGCGCCGCGGCGGTTCACCGTGGAGGAATACTATGCGATGGCAGAGGCCGGCATACTGGCGCCGGACGAGCGAGTGGAGCTTCAAGAAGGGGAGATAGTGGCAATGCCGCCGATGGGTGATTGGCACGCGGCGTGTACCGCCGATTTTGCAGAGCTGTTTGAGGAGAGCGTAGGAAGGCGGGCAAGTAAGCGAGTACAAACACCATTGCGTCTCAATGATGGATATGTACCGGAGCCGGATCTGATGCTTTTGCGTCGGCGGGCCGACTCTTACCGGGCTGGCACACCCCGTCCCGATGATGTGCTGCTTTTGGTTGAAGTAGCCGACTCTACGGTGGAGAGTGATCGTCAAAGGAAGTTGTCCGCTTACGCACGCGCCGGTATACAGGAAGTTTGGCTTGCCGTCCGGTCAACGCATAGCGTTGAGGTGTATGCCGAACCTGTGGACGGGGTTTATGCTCGCGTGGACACGGTTGGCGTTGGCGGCAGCGTGACTCCGACAGCTTTTCCGGACATCGTCATTCCGGTCAGCGCAGTCATGTACGAATAGTCACGGGCCGACGAAAGATGTCGGTGGGAGGTTAGAGGCGGGGCGCTCCTAGCGGGCGCCCTTGCGCGTTGGGGCGGATGGTACAATCGGATTGACCGAGTATCCGTAGGCGCAGGTTGGTGAAGGATATGACAACCGCAGTGACAAGGGCAACGCCGGAGCGGCGCCGGTTCACGGTGGACGACTGCCGAGCGATGGTAAAAGCCGGCATTCTGGCGCCGGAAGAAAAGGTTGAGCTACGGAACGGCGAGATATTCGTCTGTCGCGCCAGCGCCCAATATCGGACTATTGCCGACCATGATGCTGGCCCGGCGGCTGGCGCCACTTCTGCGGATGATGTTGTCTTGGCATCGGTGGATACTTGGCAGGGAGGGGAAGTCATCGGTAAGCTGGGCAAGGCGCTGGGTGCTGAATACGCGCCGCGGCGGTTCACCGTGGAGGAATACTATGCGATGGTAGAGGCCGGCATACTGGCGCCGGACGAGCGAGTGGAGCTGCTGGCGGGAGAGATAATTAAGATGGCGCCGATTGGGAGCAGGCACGCCTACAGCGTTACCCGATTTACCGAGGTGTTTTTTGAGCAATTGGGACGGCGCGTGACGATAAGGGTGCAAAATCCGGTTCGTATAGCGACGGGGAATGAACCCGAGCCGGACATTGCAATTTTGCGGCGGAAAGACGACGGCTACGCCTATGAACATCCTGGGGCGGAGGATGTTATTCTGCTGGTTGAAGTCGCGGATTCCAGCGTTGAGTTTGACCGTCGGCACAAGTTGCCGGTGTACGCGATGCACGGAATACCGGAGGTTTGGCTGGGCGACATCAATACCCGAATCGTAGAAGTTTATGACGAGCCCATCGCCGGCGGATACGCGCGGATGAAGGTTTATGGGTCGGATGATAGTCTCGTGTCGGAAACGTTCACGGGTCTGCTGATCCCGGTCAGCGAGGTGATGCCGGAGTAATTACAGGCCGTCGAAGAAGTCTGCGGGGATGGTCTCGCCGGGGGCTACGGGTGGGATGGCGCGGATGAAGTGCTCGATGCCGATGACGGCGGCGGTGACTGCGCGAGGCACGCGCTCGTAAGGCCAATCGGGTTGCAGCTGGGTGAAGTGGCGTTTGATGCAGGCCATTTTGGAGTCCAGCCAGTCGGACACGTCCAGCGTGAGGTTGATGGCGTCGGGATCGGCGCCATCGTTAGCCCGTTCAGGGGAGGGCATAGGAATGTCCAAGCCGGCGGCGCGGAGGGATTCGGCCATGTGGACTCGGAAACCACGGGGCCGCACGCTGTAGAAGAGACGGTCGGTTCGGTGAGGCTGGATGCCGATGGCCATGTGGTGGGGGAAGGCGGTATTATCGGCGGCCAGGCGGAAGGCGGTGGTAGCGTGGTTGCAGATGGCGATGTGGTCGGGATGACCGTAGAGTCCATCCTGGCCGAAGGTGAGGATGACTTGGGGACGGAAGCGGCGGATTACGAAGACCAATCGGGCGACTACTTCGTGCTCGTCGGCCTGTATGAAGGCTTTGGGGTGATAATTGTCGTCCCAGCCGGCCATGCCGGAATCGCGGTATTGGAGAACTTCGTGAGACTCGATGCCGAGCTCTTTGACGGCCTGGGCCAGTTCGGCGCGGCGGACTTGGCCGATGGTTTCGCGGGTGGCAGAACCGGGCTGGCGGATTTCGCCGAGTTCGCCTGAGGTAGCAGTGACCAAGCGCGCGGTCACGCCGCGAGCGGTGTGCATGGCGATGGTTCCGCCGATGGGGAAGGCTTCGTCGTCGGGATGGGCGAGGAGGATGAGCAGGCGGTGGTCGGGCACGGGGAACTCTCTTTTGAGTGAAGCGTAGCGTTATGGACTTGAGTGTTGGTCAGCGGCTTGCGCTATATTGTCATAGGCTTGTTCTCCAACGTCATCGTATTCGTAATTCGGATCATCATATTCCTCCACAAAACCAGCGGAAACCAGAGCATTCCAAAAAACTTCGCGTCCGTTTGGTATTGACTTGCCCATTGCCTGGCCAATCAGCTTCAGCATGGATTCGCCTCTGAGCACAAAGGATTCAGCGAATTCGTCACTCCACAATGAGTCAGGGTTGAGCCAGTGTGCCTCTAGAACTTGGTCTAGGCGATCGGCGGTGATGACGTTTTCCAGTCTGGGCAAGTAATCCGAAGTCGCGCGTCCACCGATTATTTTGTTGGTACGAGCGTCGATGGGCGTCTTGTTGATAATGGAGTTGTACAAGCGCGGCGGTATCTTTGGACTGGCGTCCTGTTCACACCATCTTCTCGGGAAGATGTGGTGGATATCGATGTTCTCGTTGTGCCAAGTAGCGAACATCAAAGGCTCGGCGGTAATCCAATCAGCGGCTCCACTTTTCATTTGCAGCGCGTATAAACCCTTATACGCGGCGCTTTGACGGGTGCGCAGGGAAAGTAAGCACTCCGGTATGAAGTTGGCTTCACTAACTAGCGTCGGTTCCGGGCCATCATGGATCCACTCAGCAACCTGAGCTAAGTCGAGGCCATACTGTGTTTCCACAGCTCCCCCATAAGATTCCCCAAAGATGCCGGACCAGTACCACCGCTCCAGCTTAGCTTTGGCGTTGGCCGGATCCAGTGCGGATTCCAATTCCACGTAAAGGGCTGCCAGGGGTACTAACTGTGTGGTGTATGGCACATCCTTCTGCCTGAATACGAACTGGCTATGCAGGAACTTCGCAGCGGCCACAAAGCCGTCTTCAACCTGGTCAGCCCAATGATGATAATCTGATGCGCTAAGGTTGAGAATATCTCCCTTACGGCAGTTGATTGCTGGAAGACGATTTTGCGGTAATCCATCGGCGATGGCTTGTCGGCGGCGTTGTTGGGTGGTCAACAAGGCTACTGTTTGCAAAAACTGGTCGCCACCGATGCCCTGTAGTACCCCATAACCACTGTGTAGGTAATTTTCCCTCTCGGCCCAATCGTCCCGCAAGGAGAAATTCTCATCTTCTGCGGCGAAGGTAGCGGTTACCAGTTCAAACACTGATAGCGTTACGCCACCGGTGTTCACTTTTTCAAAGACGGTGCAGACTGCCTCTTTCGGCGTTTCTTTGTCCAAAGTGATAACCGGCAGGTCGTATCCGGTAAAAGCGCTCAACACCGACTGGTTAAAACTGTTGCGAAATTCGACGAGATATCCCTGTGGATGCTCACCGTCTCTGGCTTGCCAGTAGTCGTTGTATCCGAACAACCAATCCATGCTGTCCATTAACCGCTCTGTAGGCATCATATGCTGCCGGTATTCCAGCTCGCGGGTTGAAAGATCTCGGACGATTTCCCGCCCGAAATTCTTGGTTTCTATCCGATTTTCCGGGACGCTGATAATAGCATCCTCCCGGTCAACATTCGGATCCATAGCTGCCAGCATATCCACGTAATACCAGCGTTTGATGCGCTGCCCCCGATTATCGCGCGTGTCCACAGGCCCGTTGTGCAGCAGCGATTGGTAGAGAGAGGTTAGCCGCTGCTGTCCGTCCAGCAGAAAAGCGTCGGTATCATTACCTGTATTTCCCTCCGCTCCTTCAATCATCCGGCTTTTGAGGTGTGTTTCGCCGCCGGCTTCCAGCGTCATAATGGCGCCAACAGGAAAGCCGCGTGATACGCTTGCTAGCAATCCGCGGATACGGTCGTCGTCCCATACCCAGCCTCGTTGGAAGTCAGGCAGCCGTATTTTGCCGCTGCCGGCATCCTCCAGCAGCGATTTTAGGGGTACGGGATGGGTCTTGAACATCTGGAATCTCCGTGTGCTGCTAATTGCGGATAGTTGTTTACGATAAGGACGGGGGACGAATGATTACGCCCCCCTCGTCGCGCAGATTAGTCGATGACCTCGAGGACTTCCAGGATGACGCCCTGGGGACCTTCGAAGAACATGACGCGGCGGCCGCCGCCGACGGTGGTTTCTTCCAGCACGGTTGCGCCGCCGCTTTTCAGGTCCGCGATGGTGGCGTCGATGTCGGTGGTGTTGATGGCGATATGTTCGAAGCCATAGTTTTGCGGGTGCGTCTGGGTGGCTATGTGGTCGGTTACGTTGAGAGGCAGGCCGTGGAGGTCAAGGCGGAAGCCACCGTTAGCGGTTTCGGCGGTTACGGTGGCGCCGAGGTTTTGGACGTACCAGTCGGCGGTGGCTCTGGGGTCGGGCGTCTTGAGGTGGACGTGGTTGAGTGAGAATGCCATGGTGGTGCTTCCTCCTTGGTTTGGTGGGTTCCCGCTTGCGCGGTAATGACGGGGTTGGAAATTGAGAATGATGAGAGGGTGGGAGGTTGGAATATTGATAGGAGATTGTAACATAGCGCGCCAGCGCTGGCCGGCGGTGATATACTTGCGCCGCAACTGACAGCGAAGGCGCGGTTGCCGCAACTGATAATGGAGGCGAGGTTAATGCTGGCATTTCTGGGGGGAACGGGACCGGAAGGGAAAGGACTGGCGCTGCGTTTGGCGATGGCCGGGGAGTCGGTAGTGATCGGCTCGCGGGATGCTGCGCGCGCGCAGGAAGCGGCGGATGAGCTGCTGGCGCTGGCGCCGGAGAAGTCTATCTCCGGGGCAGTCAACAAGGCGGCGGCGGCGCAGGCGGACGTGGTGTTCCTGACAATGCCTTACAACGGGATGTCTCCGACTATCCTCGGCGTCGGCGATGCGCTGGCGGGCAAAACGATGGTAACGGTGGTTGCGCCGATGCGGTTCGAGCGAGGAGTGGGGGCGATTGCGGAGGCGGCGCCGGCCGGGTCAGCAGCGCAGGAGGCGCAGGAGGCGGCGCCGGAGTCTCGCGTAGTGGCAGCATTTCAGAACGTATCGGCTGAGGAGTTGTTGAAGCCGGATGTTACGCTGGACGAGGACGTTGTGATTTGCGGCGATGACGGCGCTGCCAAGCAGACGGTCATTGACCTGACGCGCAAAATCCCCAACCTGCGGCCGGTGGACGCCGGCGCGCTGTACAATGCCAAGTACGTTGAGCAGATTACGCCGCTGCTGGTGAACATAAACCGGATTCACCGGACGCATTCGGGGGTGCGGATAACAGGGGTTTAATGCTCATTGGGAGGCCGACGACCGACAGTTGTCGCAATTATCGCCTGCAAGAACCCTTGCACACGGTTAGTAAGGGCTACGTCCCACCAAATGCGCGCCTGAGATACGCTCCAGGCACGCCCAATGCTATTTTTTAGCACGCCACCAGATAGAGAGAAAGGAGGAGTACAGATGGCGCGAGCGACACTTGATTTGCAGAACGCCGCCGACCTGGCCGCAGTGGGCGGGCAGTGGAAGGTGGCTCACGGGTTTGTGCCGGGGGAAGCCAATGAGGGCATCGTCAGCGAGGCGGAGGGATCGCCGTGCCGCCGGCCGGATTACGATGATTCGGGCTGGGAAGCCTGCGACGATTTGGCGGCCTGGCGTCGGCGCGGCGTTTCCTTTGTGTGGTATCGCATCAAGGCTACGCTGCCGGCGACGGTGGGCGGTCGGTCAATTGAGGGAGCGCGGTGCCTGTTTGAGTCCTGCATAGACGACTATGGGGAAATCTGGATTAACGGGGAGTGCGACCGGGAGCGGGCAACAGTACAGGGGTTCAACGTACCGCAGCGGGTGGTGGTGTCGGCGGAGCCGAAGGCCGGCGACGAGGTTGCCATTGCGATACTGGCGATGAACGGGCCGATGGCGGCGCCGGGCGGCGCGGTGTTTGTGCGGTACGCCACGCTGGCCTTTGAATGGCGGGAGCCGGGCTACTAAGTCAGGCCAGCCAGTCGTCAGCATCGTCATCGTCGTCGCTGTCGTCATTGCGGGCGTCGTTAGAAACTGTTTGTCCGGGGTTGAGCCGATAGCCTCCGGCTTGTAGCGCGGCGCGGATGGCGGCAGCGAAGTCGGCGGGGGATTGGCTGGCCGGCAAGGTGATATCGACTTTGCCGGCGTCGGTAATGCTGATGTCGCCGGGGTCTTGGCGGGCCAGTTCCACGCTGACGGACTCGCGGTGAATGCCGAAGTCGTCGGTTACGGAGAAGACGGCGGCCATGTCGGCCATGGTGATGATGGCTGCGTTGTCATTGTCGTTGGGCATTCGTTATTTACTCCTGCGGGGGCCATTGGGTGCCGCCTTCGGCGGGACGGTCGGGGGCGGAACGAGCTAGGCCATCGGCGACGTTCTGTTGGAATTCGTTGAGGATGACGGCGCCCCACTCAGCGGCTTTGCTGACGCGATGGGCAGTGCGCCGGCCTCGGGCCTGTTGGCGGCTTTCAGCTTGGTCGCTGGCGGCGGCTTGGACGACCGTCTGGTCCATGGCGTCGATGGCCGGTACGAGGGAGCGGGCGGTTTCGATGAAGCGGGCGATTTCGTCCATGTTCTCGTCAAGGGCCACGAATACGGGAACGGTGCCGGCGCGGCGCTCGGGGAGGAAGCTGTTGGTCAGTTCGAGCTCGTCATCGCGATTGAACACGCTGAGGCGGATGTTGTCGCAAGCGTCGGCGAGGCGGAGGATGGCAGGCGTGGTGGACATGGCATCGCCGCACCAGTCGGAAGTAAAGACGGCCAAGTTGATGGGCTGAGGCAGGCTGTTGAAGTAATTGAGGACGCTATCGGGAATGGCGACGGCGGCGTGGATTTGGAGGAAGGCGTCTTTGTTGACTTTGATGCTGTTGAGGTACTGGCGGGTGGTCATACCTTGGGCGAACTTTTGGGTTGACAGCGGCATTGGGGTCCTCCTGGATTCCCGCTGGCGCGGGGATGGCGGTGTGAGATAGCGATGTTCTTTGCCGTTTGCGTGGGAGCAGTGCTAAAATCGGCGGCGAGATACTGAACGGCCCGCGGGAGAGCGGGATGGAGGAGCCGCCCGTTGATTACTGCTACCGACCGCAATGGAGTGTACCTTAAATACGCCCTGTTCTGCCGAGAGACTGAGGAAGGGGAAGGGGACAATCTCAGTTTTAAGGGCATTATAGACCTGGTGGACATCCCGATGCCGGACAGCCCGCCGAGCGAGGACGGCCCGCGGGCGCTGGCGGAGGTGGAGGCGCACCTGGCTTTTTGCATTGCAGGGGCGAACGCGGGCCGGCATACGCTGGAGATAACGATACGGGCGCCGGGTTCCAGCCTGTCCAGTCCGCCGCCGCAGGAAGTGGAATGGGAGGAGGGGATTTTCTTTCAGCGGTGGATTAAGCCGTTTCGGATTCCGGTGACGCGGTTGGGTCGGCACGTGGCGGCGATAGCGTTTGACGGGATGCCGCTGGGAGAGGCTAGTTTCCTGGTGCGGTTGGAACCGTGAGGGAGGTAGGAATGTTGTGTGCTAGAATGATGTCAAGCCTTGATCTGCCAGAATGCCGCCGACGGAGATAAGGCGCTGCATGAAGATGCCGGCGCGTTGCGGTGGTTAGAGGTATCGAATTGGTTCGCAATGTTCGGGAGTTGGTCGCTGTCCGGCGCTGGCTGAATTGCGGGCTGTCCGAGGGGGTATGCCGCATTGAGAATTTCTATGAGCATTTGGAATTGCACGCTAATATCCCCTCCAAGGGCGCTGCCAGCTTTGCGCAGGCGCGTGGACGGTGCGGAGGTGATTCTGGACGGCCTTCAATGGAACGAGATTTTGAAAACCGTGAAAGCGACCGGTCAAGATATCGGGGCCGGTTCATATTAGGAGGATAATGATGCCTAATAACGTTGATCTGATTAACGAGGCTATCGGAAGTCTGGCCGAACGGTCATCCGTTTTTTCGGCTACGGATGTAGTTGCTGTTGCGGATTTGGCGGGACGGGACGATACCGTTGTCGATGCGCTGCGCGCGCAATGCGACGACGGGGCCGTTCTGCCTTTGGATGAGGAAACGGACACCGACCCGTGGAGCCGTCGTTACCTGGGGAAGGGGCCGGTTGAGCGGTGGTGGGTTGAAAGATCTGTGCGCTGGGGCCAAGCCGGGCTGGGCTGGATGTCTCCGGCGGGGTTGGCCGGCGAAATGGCGTCGGCCTTTGATGACCGGCCATGGGATGATGTCCCGGTCGCGTTATTGAACGTTGGCAGGGAGTGGGCGGCCGTCGCTGACGGCTATCAGTCCGATACGTTCATATTTCCCTGGGCTACGGTTATCCACGGCGACTCTCAATTTGCGGACGGGCTACGCTCACTCTACGATTCGGGGCGATTTGACTGCAAGGCCATTATTGACGAGGTTCTGTTGGGTCTGTCTGAACGAGAAGCAGATGTATTAAGGCGTCGTACCGGCTTTGGTACGGGCCAAAGAGAGACTCTCGTGTCGATCGGCAGTATCTATGGAGTTTCGAGAGAACGTATTCGGCAAGTCGAGGAGATAGCATGGGGCAAGTTTGCTTTTCAGTCTCTGCGGCAGGGTATGCTGCACGCTTTTGCGATCGATTTTGTGCGTACCGGAGGTTCCCTGCTGGTTTCCGAACATGGGATAACTCCAATGCGTAAGGCGCTGTACAGAGGATGCGGGTTAAACGCTGCTCACATTTACGAATTCGGCTTGTACTTTCTGGGCGCGGAATCAGTGATTGAATCCTATATGAGCTTTTTGAGGGGCGCTGATTCGTATCTTGACGATGCGACAGTCGGCCAGCAGGACTGCGAAACAATGTCGCTGCTATGGCTGCTATCCGAGTCGGACGGCGCGGCACTAATCAGCGCAGAAGAGGATTATTGGTACAGGCAAGGGGCTAAAACTCGCCCCCGTATGCTGCGTGACGCTTTGCGCTCTTTGAGACGGGCAGCGCATTTTGAGGAGATTGCCGAGGAATGCTACCGGCTATTTCCGGAATGCAACGCCTCAGTCGAGAGTTTGCACGCTGCTTTGTCGATGGCCTCCGCTCCTAATAAAGAGCGTTTTGGCATCGTGCGGGTTGGCCTGCAAGGGATGTATGGCCTTAAGGAGCATGGGTACGGCGGGCCGGACGCGGAGCTTTCCGACGCCGTGGCGACGATAGTGGAAACGATATTCGGCAGAATTGATCGCCCGGTGTCGCAGGAGGCCGTGATTACTGAGCTGTCCAGGCAGGGCCGGGAGTTGTATAGCAATAGCGTCATTATGGCGCTGGCGCTCAACGACCGGCTTGAATCGGCGGGACTTGGGGAGTATGCCCCTAAGGGGTCCGGTTGGGGGATTGCCCCGGGCGAGGGACGCTCATAATAATACGAGGTGGATTTGGGTTCAGGGGGTTTTATCCGATGGCGATGAGGGCGACGGCGAGGGATGGCGTAAAGCAGTAGGGGCGAGTAACCACTCGCCCCTACTGCCGGTTGTGGGTTCCGGATTGCGTCGGAACGATAGACGGGTGGGCAGCGTAGGCTACCCACCGTTCTGCTGCCAGAGGGCTTCCAGCACGGAGCCGGGGTTCATGGGCAGGTTTTCCAGGCGGGCGCCGGTGGCTCTCGCGATAGCGTTGCCGATGGCGGCCATGGGGGGAACCAGGGATACTTCTCCGACGCCGCGCACGCCCAGCGGATGGCCGGGGTTGGGCACTTCCACAATCACGGTGTCAATCATGGGCAAGTCCAGAGCGGTGGGCATTCGGTAGTCAAGGAAAGAGGAGTTGAGCATTCCGCCCTCGTGGTCGAAGCAGTACTCTTCGTTGAGGGCCCAGCCGATGCCCTGCACGGCGCCGCCCTGAATCTGGCCCTCTACGTAGCTGGGATGGATGGCTTTGCCGCAGTCCTGGATGGCGGTGAAGCGCAGCAGGTCGACTTTGCCGGTGTCGGGGTCGACCTCTATGTCGGCGATGTTGACGGCGAAGGCGTTGCCGACGCCGGCGGGGTTGGCCGTGCCGCGTCCGACGATGGGGCCGCCGGTACCGTTGAGACGGCGGGCCAGCTGGTCGAAGGTCATGCGCAGGGCGTCGTCGGATTTGTGGGACAGGCTGCCATCTTCCTGATACTCCACGTCTGCGACGGGGACGTCCCAGATGCGGGCGGCGCGCTCGATCATCTGACGGCGCACGTCCTGGGCGGCCTGATAGACGGCGGCGCCCATTTTGAAGGTTACGCCGCTGCCGCCGGCGCCGCTGCTGTAGCCGATGCTGTCGGTGTCCACGATAGAGGGCTTGATGCGCTCGGGAGGGAGGCCCAGGACTTCGGCAACGTGCATGGCCATGACGGCGCGGGAGCCGCCGATGTCGGGGGAGCCTTCGATGAGGCTGATGGCGCCATCGGGCATAACGCTGGCGACGGCGCTGGCCGGGCCGGTGCCGTTGAACCAGGCGCCGGCGGCGATGCCGCGTCCGGTGAGGCGTCCGGGCGCGGAGGGTTCGGGAATAGGCGAGGCCAGGTGGGGATGCTCCTGGGCGGCTTGCAGGATTTCCACCATACCGATGCGGCGGAAGGTGGGGCCGCCAATCTGACGGCTGCCTTCTTTGGAGGCGTTCTTGAGACGGAACCCTATGGGGTCGACGCCCAGTTTTGCGCAGAGCTCGTCGATGGCCTGCTCGGCGGCGAAAGAAGCTGCGGGGGAGCCGGGGGCGCGGTAGGCGGCGGCTTTGGGGATGTTGGTTACTACGTCGTAGCCCTCTACGAAGCCGTTGGGGATTTCGTAGGGGGCGAACATGGTGCGGCAGCCGCTGGGGACGGGGGAGCCGGGGAAAGCGCCGGCTTCATAGATGAGGCTGGCCTGGGCCGCAGTAAAGCGACCGTCGCGGGAGCCGCCGACTTTGACTTTGATGATGCAGCCGGAAGTAGGGCCGGTTCCGGTAAAGACCTCGGTGCGGGTCATGGCGATTTTGACGGGGCGGCCAGTCTTGCGGGCGAGGGCGGCGACCACGGGTTCCAGGTAGCAGCCGCCTTGACCCTTGCCGCCAAAGCCGCCGCCAATTTCCATGGGGACGACGTTGACTTGTCCGACGGACACGCCGAGGATGCGGCTGGTGTGGTCGCGCAGGGCGAAGTGGCCCTGGCTGCTGGCCCAGATGGTAACGGTGCCGTCGGCGTTCCAGCGGGCGGTGGCGGAATGGGGTTCGATGTAACCCTGATGGACCTGGCGGGTACGGTATTCGCGTTCCACGATTTCGTCGGCTTCGGCAAAGCCGGCGTCCGGGTCGCCGAGGGTGAACTGGAAGTGGTTGGAGACGTTGGAGCCGTCGCCGGTTTCGCCCTCGGCCCAGCCGCCGGAACGCTGGGCGGGGTTGGCCAGGGTAACCAGGCGTTCGTGGACGATGGGGGCGCCGGGAGCCATGGCCGCTTCGGCGGTAAGCACGGGAGGGAGGAGTTCCCAATCTACGTCAATCAGGGACAGGGCTTCTTCGGCGAGGTGGGGGGAGTCGGCGGCGACAGCGGCGACGGCGTGGCCGCGATAAAGGGCTTTTTCGCGGGCCATTACGTTGCGGCTGTAGAAGCCGTAGTTGACCGTTGCGCCCTCTTCCTGGTCTTTGATTTCGGCGGATACGTCGGGGAAATCGAGGGCGGTAACGACGGCGTGGACGCCGGGAAGGGCCAGGGCGCGGCTAGGGTCGATGCCCCGGATGCGGGCATGGGCGTGGGGGCTGCGCAGGATTTTGCCGTGGAGCATACCGGGGAGGTGGATGTCGGCGGCATAGCGGGCGCGGCCCATTACTTTGTCAGGCCCGTCGTGGCGGACGGGGCGGGTGCCGACGACCTTGTAGTTTTCATCGGGGTTGGAGAGAACGATGTTGGGTTTGTAATCGAGCATGAGCGGCGGTCTCCACGGGAGGTATGGTGGTTAGCGATGGGGGTAATGTACCACAAACAGGGGCGACCGTTGCAGTCGCCCCCGTGTCATAGAGGAACCGTTGAGTTGGGCCGACGGGTATCAGCCGTCGGAACCTGCGGAGTCGGACTCGCTATCGGTGTTGCCGTCGTGATGCTTGTGTCGCCAGAAACCGCGGTCGCTGTGGCGGTTGCCGTCGTGGTGGCCGAGGCGTCCCTTTTTGAAGTGTTTGCCGGCGCGTTCGGGCAGGGCATCGGGGCGGTCAGAGCGCCAGGCGGAGATTGCGTCAGCCTGTTCCTGGGTAAGCTTTTCAGCCGTTACCATACGGGAGAGTAGGGCGTCCACCTTATCGGCGCCGGCGCCGGAGACGGCGAGGCTGGCGAGCTCGCCGGTTTCGGAGGGGCGGGCGTTGAACCAGGCTATGGCCGCATCGGCCTGTTCCTGCGTGATGGCCGCGTTGGTGACCAGACTGGCGGCGTAGTCGGCGAACCGGGCGTTGGCCTGCTCGTGGAGGGCGGTTTGGAAGGCGCCTTCCAGGTCGGCCTGCTCGACGCCGAGGATTTCGGCGACGCGGGCCATTACCTGAGAGCGGTCGGCATCATCGGAGTGGCCGAGGCCGACGCTCAGGGCGTGGCTGAATTCGCCGGTCGGGGCGCTGGCGGCGAAAACAGCGCCGGAGGTGAGACCGATGGCGAGGAGCGCGACGGCGGCCGTCACGACGAACCAGCGCTTTCTGACGTTGCGAACTTTGTTGAACATTTTTGCCTCCTGATGCCGTCGCCGTTTTGCGATGATTTTTGATGTGGCGGCGGCTTTGACGAGAGCAGGATACGATGGGGATATTAAGAAATCATCAAATTTAATCACCGGGGTGGGCGGGGAGGTCGAAACCGAAACGGCTGCCGAGGCCGGCTTCGCTTTCGGCCCAGACGGTTCCGCCGTGGGCTTCGACCAAGCGGCGGGCGATGGTGAGGCCGAGGCCGGCGCCGCCGGTGGCGCGGTCTCGGGAAGGGTCAACGCGATAGAGGCGGTCAAAGACGTGGGGGAGGGCATCGGTCGGAATGCCGGGGCCGGTGTCGCTGACCAGAACGCGAACTCCATCGTTGTGGCGGAGTGCGGAGATGGCGACGGTTCCGCCGGGGGGCGTATAGCGGACGGCGTTGTCAACCAGGTTGCCGATGGCCTGCTCAATCCGCAGACGGTCGAGGTTCAGCAGAGGCAGGCCGTCGGGCAAGTCGGTGTCCAGACGAACGGATTGGAGTTCGGCGCGGGGGCGGAAAGAAGCGGCGACGCGGGAGGCGATCTCTGCGATGGATTCGGGTTCGCGCAGCAGGCGGAGTTCCTCGGATTCGGTTTCGGCGAGGAGACGCAGGTCGGATACAAGGCGGTTGAGGTAAAGGGTTTGCTGATGCAGGGTGTCGAGGGTGGCGGCATTGGGTTGCAGCAGGCCGTCCTGCATGGCTTCGACATGGCCCTGGATGTTTGAGAGAGGGGTGCGCAGTTCGTGGGCGACATCGGCAACCATGCTGCGGCGCTGGCGTTCGGAGTCGGCCAGGGCGTCGGCCATGGCGTTAAAAGCGCGGCCGAGCTCGGCGATTTCGTCGCTGCCTTTGGCGTTGACGCGGCTGGATAAGTCGCCGCTGCCCAGACGGCGCGCGGCAGCGGTGAGGCCGCCGATGGAGCCGAGGATGCGGCGGGAAAGGAGCAGTATCAAAAGCACGCCGACGATGCAGGCAATCAAGCCGACCAACGACAGCGAACGGTTGACGGCTTCGGCGAATCGAGCCAAGCGGGGTTCCGACTCGGCCAGTTCCAAATTGTTGTGGTCGCCGTTGGATAGTAAAGGAAATAGGCCCGGGCGGCCACGGGCCAGCACGGCCACGGATCCGACGGGAATGTTGTCAGATAGTATCGGCGTAAAGCGATGAGGATGGGGCAAAGGCGGTTTAGCGACGTTCCGGGGGCTGCGGCCATCGCGTCCGGGGCGGGCGTGCCGCCGGCTATCGGCGACGACGTTGTCGTGGGCATCCAGGGCGATAATCTCCCGTTCCATCTGGAAGCCGATTCTGGCGACAAATTCGTTTGCGCCGCGCCAGCTGCCGTTGGCGCGATAGAAATCGGCCAGGGCCAGGTTGATGCGAATGGCGCGCACCCGGTCTTGGTCGGCCTGGATGCGACGGACTTCCTGGTGAGCGACGTAGCCAGTGAACAGGGCGACGCTGCCGGTGGACAGGGCCAGAATGGCGGCGAAGGCTATTATCAGGCGCCACTGGAGGCCGAAACGGAACTTAGGCATTGCCAAACCGATAGCCTACGCCGTGGACGGTTTGCACGTAGCGGGGCTTTTTGCCGTCGGGTTCGATTTTGCGGCGGAGGTTGGCGATATGAACGTCGACGGTGCGGTCGAAGCCGTCGAAGTCGTAGCCGAAAACGCCGCTGATAATCTGGTCGCGGGTGAAGGTTCGGCCCGGTTCGGCGGCGAGCATGGCAAGGAGTCGGAACTCGGTGCGGGTGAGGGTGGGCTTGCGTTCTCCGACCAGGACGGTGTGAGCGGCGAGGTCTATGGTGACGCCGTCGTACTTGATGGCATGGGAACGGTCGGGGGCGGTACGGCGGAGGACGGCGCGGACGCGGGCGGCAAGCTCGCGCGGGCTGAAGGGCTTGAGAATGTAGTCGTCGGCGCCCAGGTCGAGGCCGGCGAGTCGGTCGGCTTCGGCGACGCGGGCGGTAACCATGATGATGGGGACGCTGGACTCCTGGCGGAGGGAGCGGCAGATTTCCATGCCGTCGAGGCGCGGCAGCATCAAGTCGAGCACGATGAGGTCGGGAGCGGACTCGCGGGCCAGCTCCAGGCCGGCGAGTCCATCGCCGGCAGTGGCGACTTGGTGGCCATCCTGCTCCAGATAGAGGCGGACGATGCGGGAGATGCCGGGGTCGTCTTCTATGACAAGGACGTTGTGCGGCATGGTGATAGGATAGCGGTCGCGTCGGTCGGCGTGAAGCGTCACGAGGACGAATTGGGCGGCGGCCTTTCGGTCGGGTTGGGGTTGGCGGTGTTCATGGTGGTTGTTTATCTCCTTTGGGTTGGTCGGTTGGTTTTTGGTGTTTCGGTTGGTGGAGTTCGTGGGGGTTCAGGATGTCGGCGCTACGGCCCGAGAGCGTGGCTTGCTATTTACGTCCTAGTCTTGCGCGTGCTAACGGCTGCTTGCGCAGTGCCCGTCCTCGCGCAGCGGTGGTGACTCCCGCCGTGCTGGGTGCGCCAGCCGGGTAATGTGACCGACCTCCGGCGCACCACAGTGGTGCAATGGATCCGACATGCCGCAATGTACTGGTTGCGGCGGTTTAGACCGTGTTATCCTGAACCCCGTTGAACTTCCGGTTTAGCCTCCTGGTTAGGTTGTGATGTCGGGCGGTTGTCCTGGCCGGGGACGGTATCCGACGGTTCGCGGGGCCGTTGGATGAGCCTGACGGAGGTATTGTAGCGTACTGGCGTGCGTAGTGCAAGCGGTTTTTGTCAGAATCAGGATTTACGGGATTTTGGGATTTTCAGGATTGGGGAGAGGGGTTGCTGTGGCTGTGGGAGTGGACGGCGGCTATACGGGGGTGTGGGGTTGGGCCTGGGAGCTGGAGACGAAGGACATTGGTACCGACAGCGGCTATACGGGGGTGGGGTTGGGTGATAAAATTGGGGCGTTTCACCGGGTTTCTTTGCTGCAGGGTGTGGCAAGTTGCAGGATAGGGGAATTGCGTGGCATTTGCAAAGGCTAGCTTGAATCGGCGGAAACGGTTGGCAAGAAATTGTATTGTGAGGTATCGGGAACGATGAACCTGAAAACCGGACAGCGTTACGTAGGCCCCGGCGGGGCAGAGATGATAGTCAGCAAGGCCAGCGGAGACGGCGAGCTGACGGACGGCGAGATACGGCTGCAAATCAAGGGGCCGAATGTGGACTTCGGCGGGGCGACACCACCGGAGGATGCACCGGAGGTGACGATGGGAAAGCGCCTGACGTCGGCGGACGGGGCGGTGTCAGTGCTGATTACCAAGGCCGGGAAGTGCGACCTGCGCCTCAACGGGGAGCCGATGGAATTGCAAGAGGCGAAACAGCTGCCATCGTCAGACTGACCCACCGGAAGCGGTGTGATTTGACGCAGGGGGCGGATGTCAAATCTGCCCCCTGCTCTTGGGTTGTTCGCGGCCTTGGGGGATGAAGTGGATGAGGGTGTTGGATCGGCATTTTGCGCCGGAGTTGGCCTAGAGGAAATGGGGAATCACGTATTTTCCGAAGAGGCGGATGCTGTTCATTATTTTGCTGTGGGGGAGGCTGCCCATCTGCATGAAGCAGAGGATCTGGTCGACGCCGGCTTCGCGGTACTTTGCGATGGTGTTGATGACGGTTTCGGGGCTGCCCATGGCGAAGGCGCCGGAGGCGATGTGGTCGGCGGCGGTGGTGTTGACGCGCTCGGTCTGGATGGCGTTGACGGCGAACCGGTAGCTGGAGGGGACGTCTCGGCCCTGCCAGGGGCTGTACAGGTCTTCGGCTTTGCGGACGAACCACTCGCCTTCATGGGCGGCGGCGGCGTAGGCTTCCTGGTCGGTGTCGGCGACGTGAACCATGCAGAGGGCGGCGATGTTGTCATTGACCATGCGGCCAATGGGCTGGGCGTCTTTGACGGCGTCGCGGTAAATCTGCACGCGCTCGACCAGCTGGTGGTGTCCGCCGAGGTTGAAGCAGAGGACGCCGACGCCCAAGTGTCCGGCCTCTGCGAAGGATGCCGGCTGACTACAGGCCATCCACATAGGAGGGTGGGGGTTTTGCACGGGCTTGGGGATTACGGAGCGCGGCGGGATGTTGTAGAACTCGCCGGAGTGGGAGAAGGGGTCTTCCGTCCACATACGGGGGATGATTTCGATAGCTTCGCGCCACTGGGCTTTGGTGGTTTCAGGGTCGACCTCGAAGCCGTCCATTTCGATGAGGGTAGTGGAGCGTCCGGTGCCGAGGTCCATGCGGCCGTTGCTGACGATGTCGAGGACGGCGGCGCGCTCGGCGACGCGGACGGGGTGGTTGTAAGCGCCGGGGAGTAGGGCGACGGCGTGTCCGATACGGATGCGCTTGGTGCGCTGGGAGATGGCGCCGTAGAGGACTTCGGGAGCGGAGCAGTGGGAGAACTCGCGCAGGAAGTGGTGTTCCACCGTCCAGAAGTAGTCAAAGCCAACGTCGTCGGCGAGTTCGACCTGGGCCATGACCTGCCGGTAACGCTCGGCTTCGACGCCGGGGTAATGGGGTTCGGGAATTTGGATTTCGTACATCAATCCGAATTTCATGGTGTTTTTCTCCTCAGAATCGAGCAGGAAGCAACCGGATTGCGTTCATTGCGGTGAGTTCGCGTTAGGGGACGAGCATGGCGCGGGTTATCTCCGTTTGACGCTGGCTCCATTCGGCGGCGGCGAAGGCTTCGTTGACGTCGGCGAGGGGGAAGGTGTGGGATACCAGTTTGTTGAAGGGGAGACGGGCCTGGTTGCGAACCAGGAAGTCGAGCAGTTCGGGGAGGAGGGAGGGGCGATACATCAGGCTGCCGACGATGTTTTTGCCCTGTAGCAGTTTGGACGGGTCGATGGAGACTTCCTGCCCGCGCACGATGTCGCCGATTTCGACGAATGTGCCGCCGTTGGAGAGCATATCGATGCCCTCTTTGAGAAGGTCGGCGCGGCCGACCAGCTCCATCACGACATCGGCGCCCCGGCTGCGGGTGAGCTCGCGGACACGGCGGACGCGGGTTTCGGGAGTGTTGAACTCCTCAATATTGATAGTGTGGTCGGCGCCGAATTCCTCGGCGAGGGCGAGACGGTTTTCGAGGCGGTCCAGCACGATGACGCGGTCGGCGCCGCGCTCTTTGGCCATGGCAGTGGCATGGATGCCGAGGCCGCCGGCGCCCATGATGACGACTGAGTGGCCGTGGCTCATGCCGGCGCGCTCCAGGCCGGTGGTAACGGTGCCCATGGCGCAGTTGACGGGGCCGAGGATGCTGTCGGGGAGTTCGTCGGGTACGCGGAAAAAGGGATGCCGCGGCGGCAGATAAAGGAAGTCGCCGTAGGTTCCGGTGAAATAGGGCCAGACGCCGGCGGCGGGGTACTGGCGATTGACGCACCAGTTGGTGTTGCCCCGCAAGCACATATGGCAGTGGTAGCAGGGAAAGACGGCGGCGTATATTACTCGGTCGCCTTCTTTGATGTCCGCGCCATAGTAGTCGGAAGCGACACCGTCGCCGAGATATTCGATGACGCCGGTGCCTTCGTGTCCCATGACGCGACCGGTATCGGGTAAGGGCAGGTGTTCCTGGGTCTGGTCGCCGCGCCAGGTGTGGAGGTCGGAGCCGCAAATGCCGGCCTGGGTCATACGGAGCAGGACGGCGCCGGGCTGTGGTTCGGGGACGTCGTATTCTTCAATCTCGAATGGCTTGCCGTACTCTTTGACGACGACGATGCGGCCTTTCATGGTTTTCCCTCCGTGATGTAGCTGTGGCAGCAGCCGGGGGTATCCTAGCACAGCAACGCGGGTTTTGTGCTATTCTGGCGGCGCGAGAAGCGCCACCGGGAGAGGCGGAGTAGAGTTATGAGAATTGCGATTGGTTCCGACCACGCCGGGTTTGAGTACAAAGGCAAGTTGCTGGCGTTGTTGGCTTATCTGGGGCATGAGGCGGTTGACTACGGAGCATACTCGGAGGAGGCCAGCGACTACCCACAGTGGATTCGCCCGGTGGCGGAAGCGGTGGCTCTGGGCGATGTTGACCGGGGCATTGTGCTAGGCGGCTCCGGCAACGGGGAGGCTATCGTCGCCAATCGGGTGCCCGGCGTGAGGTGTACGCTGTGCTGGAACGCGGCATCAGCGCGCTATGGCCGGCAGCATAACGATTCCAACGTGTTGGCCCTGGGTCAGCGGCTGGTGTCCTGGGAAACGGCGCGGGATATCGTAGACGCGTGGCTGACCACCGAATTTGAGGGAGGGCGTCACCTGCGACGGATTCAGCAGATAGACGGCTGATGCACGCGGGATAGCCTATCTACAGGGTGCAGGGTGTATTGTATAATGGTTGGCGACAGGTGAAAGATATGACGGCGAACGGAGCTAACAACGAAATGAACCAGCGGCTGGATCGGCTGGAATCCGGGCAGGAGGAACTGCGGGCTGGGCAGAAGGAAACGAACCGGCGGCTGGATCGGCTGGAATCCGGGCAGGAGGAATTGCGGTCTGGGCAGAAGGAAACGAATCGGCGGTTGGATCGGCTGGAATCCGGGCAGGAGGAACTGCGGGCTGGGCACGAAGAGTTGCGGGCCGGGCACGAGGAGTTGCGGGCCGGGCACGAGGAGTTGCGGGCCGGGCACGAGGAGTTGCGGGCCGGGCACGAGGAGTTGCGGGCCGGGCACGAGGAGTTACGGGGAACGGTTGCGCGTATTGAACGGAACTTACAAGCGCTGCGAGATGACATTGGCCCTTTGAAGGCTGCCCATGCAGCGAACGGCGCACGCAAGGCAATGTACCGCATTTGTGCGGCTCTGGGTCTGACGCCCCTTGGCAGACTGCGCGAGGGCGACCTGGCTAAAGCGATCCAGGCTGCGGACACCTCCGGGATTTCGGTCAATGAAATAGACAGTTTTCTGGGGGCGGACGTTGTGATTCGAGCTGCTGTCCAGGATGGAACGATACATTACGTTGCAGTTGAAGCATCCTACACTGTTGATGAGAGAGACACCCGACGCGCGCTCCGCAATGCTGAATTTCTGACCCGATTCACAGGGATGTCATCCCATGCTGTTGTTGCAGGGGTAAGGATGGACGAAGGGATACGCCCGGTTATCGACGCAGGAGACGTCCACTGGCGTAGGCTAACCGATGGCGACTTTCAGATAGACTAGGTTGATCTTTCGGTTGATGGGCGGCGTCGCGGCTACGGCGATAAGGCGTTGGCAACGCCAATCATGCTGTCGCGGGTGACGAGGTGGGCCAGCTCGTCCTCGCGCATATTTTCGGCGCCGGCGGGGCGCTTCGGCAACACCAGATAGCGTAGGTCGGCAGTGCTGTCCAGTACGCGGACTGCGGCATCCAACGGCGGCGCGGCACCGAACTCGGCCATCACGCTGCGGGGATTGCGAACGGCGCGGGCGCGGTAGGCAAGGCTCTTGTACCAATCGGGCGGACGGCCCAGCAGCATCCGGGGGTAGCAGGAGCACAAGGTGCAAACCACCAAGTGGTGAATATCATCGGTGTTCTCGACGACGGCCAGGTGCGGTGTTTCCTCAGGAATGGCGATGCCCATTTCGGCCAGGGCGGCGCGAGGGTCGGCGAGCAGGCGGGCTTTGAAGTCGGCATCCACCCAAGCGCGGGCGACGACACGGGCGCCGTCGGCGGGAGTGCGGGCGTCCATGAGGTTCACCTGACGCTGCACTTCGTCGGCGGTGAGCAGGCCCTTTTCGGCCAGCAGGGTCTCAATGGCGACGGAGCGCAGGGCAACGTCGCTCATTGGCCGGTCGTGGATGTGGTCAACAACGTGGGTTGCGGTCATAGTCAATCTCCAAAGTCTGCGCCTTGCTTGACGCCGGCGCTTGAGCCGGGTCAGTCAGGCGCTTTCCAGCCAGGGCTGGTACACGTCCACCAGGAGGGTGTCGGCGGGGCTGCCGGCATAGTCGGGCCAGAGGTCGGTCTGGCGCAGGAGGATGCGGTAAAGAGGTTGGCGAGGCAAGCCGTCGCCGCCGTGGGCCAGCGATTCGGGGTTGGGATAAACGCCACACAGGGCTTCTACTATACCGACGCGCCCCTGGATGTAGGCCGGCGTGCGGAAATGGCGCTGCGGCGCGCCGACGCGCACACGGACGGATGCGCCGTTGGGATATAGGACGGGTTCGGCGGCGGCGCTCATAGTCCCTGCTCCCGCAGCTGCGCTGCTCTGGCGTCAATTTCCGCCGCGGTCAGGATGCCCTTTTCGATGAGCAGGATTTCCAGGGCCGCGGTCCATTTTTCGTAGTAGGACAGCGTCTCGTACTGCTCCGGCGGCAGGCTTTCGATGGCGCGACGCATTTCATCGGTGGTGCGGATGCCGCGGGCGCCGAGGACTTGGTGCACGGCGTCCACGCGGAGCTCCCAGTCGCTGTATTCGTGTTCTGCGCGGTCGATGGGGGCGCTGTCGGGCCAGCCGCCCCGGTCGTGTACTGCGGGCATACTGTTACGCTCCTTTTTCCCACATTGCGGCGAGGTGGTCGGCGCGCATGAACCGCACGCCGGGGAAGGTTTTGATGTATTCTATCAGCCGTTCGAGCATCAGCAGCCGGCCGGGGCGTCCGATGTACTGCGGGTGCATGGTAAGGTTGAAGCAGCGTCCGTAGCGGTAGATGCCGCGGAACTCGGCGGCCCAGCTGTCGAATACTTCGTCGGGGTTGCGCATGGGGCCCATGCGGTTGGCCGAGGGAGCATAAGCGAAATGGGGGGCGTCGTCCAGCAGCCAGTGGATGGGCAGCTCCACCATCTGCCGGGGAGGGTCGCCGCCGGACACAAAATAGGGAGCGTCGTCGCCCATGAGGCTGCTGTCATAGCGGAAGCTGTGCTTGGCCAGCAGGTCGAGGGAGACCGGGCTGAGCTCCCAACTGGGTGAGCGGTAGCCGACGGGCGCGGCGCCGGTGAGGTTGCCCAAGATGCTGATGCCCTTGATGAGCACTTCCTCCTCTTCGGCCGGCGTCATAGTGGCCGGCGGCTCGTGGAGGTAGCCGTGATGGGCGACTTCGTGGCCGCGTCGGGCGATTTCGCGCACCAGGTCGGTATGGGTTTCGGCCACCTGGCCGGGGATGTAGAAGCTGGCCGGGATGCTCTGGGCGTCCAGAATATCCAGGATGCGCGGCGTGGCGACGCTGGGGCCGTACTCGGCCATGGAGAGCAGGCTGGGATAGTTGGCGAAGTCGGCATTGCGCCGCAGCCAGGAAGAAACGCCGTCGATGTCAAAGGTGATGAGGGCGACGCACTGAATGTCATCGGGCCAGATGGTGGGCATGATGGGTGGCTCCGTCGTATGAATCTTGAAAGAGGTTCAGAGATAACCGGGAACGAGGGGAGGCATCAGGCGCCGCTATCCTGCTTCCACAGCGCAACGTAAGCTATTCCCAACTTTGCCGGCCTGGGCCGAATAGTCGGAAAGAGCCGGGTTGTGGGCGGATGTAGTCGTGGCAACTGTCTTCGAGATTATTATATGTCAGAGGGCGGTGTGGGCTTAGGCGTGGTAGGTTTGGTTTAGGTTGGCTAGGGCTGTTGGGAACTCGGCTTCATTGAATACCAGGCGGAAGGTGCCTTTGGCGGGCCCGTCGTGGACGGTCATTGTGCCGCAGTTGAAGGCGTTTTGCAGCGTTTCCATAACCTTCTGCTTGTATTCGGTGTCGGGGTTGCCGCGCAGGTGCTCGCCTTTGGTTTCAAAGACCAGCACGTGGGGCTTGCCGTCGGTTTCGCCGCCCATGGCTACGAAGTCGGGCCAGATGCGTTCCTGCTTCCACCCGCGCAGGTAGTAGTCGCCGCGCTGCCGGACGGCGACCCGATGCCACCATTGCAGCGCTTTTTGCTCGTCCAGGTAACGGGCGAAGTTGCGTTCCAGGGTGGAATCGAACTGCTGGGTATAAACCGGGTCAAACAGGCTGATTTGAAGCGGATGGCCGTTTCTGCCGGCGAAGAGACCGGATTCGTCCGTGATGGGGATTTCGTAGCTTTCCACCATGCGAAAGTTGGGCTGTCCGGCTTCAAGGTCAAAGCGGACTTCGCCGGCGCGGAGTTTGTCGGCGAAGACTGTTTCAGCCTGGCTTTCCAGCGCGTCGGTTACGTGTATGCGCAGTATGTGGGCCAGATGGGAACGCTGGTCGTAGATGTTATCGTCGGTGTCGTTGGCCTGGCGCAGCTTCTCCATCAGGTTCTGGGCGATGCGGGTAGCCTGCCAGGGGTTCGGAACTACGTCGGACAGCCGGCGGGCGAACCAGCCGATGCGCAAGGATTTGTCAATGAACAGCTCCTGGTCGTGGTGATAGACGGGTAAAGCGTCGCCGAGGTCAACGGTGGCCGCTTGGCGGAGGGATTGGTCAAGGAAACTGCTTTGCGGGTCGGGGGCGTCGATGGACTGCCAGGAGATAGATGGGAGTATGTGCTGCCGGTAGTCCAGCTCGCGCCAGCCGTCGCCGTCCTGGTGCAGCACCAGGGGCAGGAAAATGTCCTTGTTGCGGGACTGTTGGCGCCGATTGACGGTGATGCGATGTAACTGCGTGGGCGGGCCCAAGATGTCGCCGTCCAGCCCGGTCAGCCCTTCCTGTTCCAGGCCGCTTTTGACCTGGCCGACGGCTGTGCCAACGTCGGCATTCCAGCAATAGACATAACATTGGTCCAGGCGCTCGCGGCCGGTGCGGCGGGCGTGGGGCTGGCGCATGACGCGGCCCACCAGCTGCGTGATGGCGCGCTGGGCCCGGGTGTTGTCCAGCATTACGAGGAGGTAGGCAAAGGGGCAGTCCCAGCCTTCCATGAGGGCGGCTTTGGTGATGATCCAGCGCACCGGGGAGAACTCGGACAGGAGGTCATCGCGGCCCAATTCGTCGAGTTCCGAGGATTTGATGGCCACGGCGGACTCGGGGACGCCGAGGTTTCGTATCAGGTAATCGCGGACATCGTAGGCGTGGACGCGCTCGCCGTCGCGCTGGTCGCGGCCGGTGCGCTCTACGCGCACTACGGCGATGGGGCGGATGTAGCGGCCTTCGCCGGCCTGGAGCGACTCGGCTTCGGCGCTGAGGCGTTCGAGTTCTTCGTGGGCCTGGGCGAGGGTGTGCTGCCATTCCACGTTGGTGAAGGAGGTTACCTGCACGGGGATCTTTATCATCTCCTCGCTTTTCAGCTCTACGCCGGTGATGTCGACCAAGAGGTTGCTGATGCCCCGGTTGGGGGTGGCGGACAGTTCAATGACCATGCGGGGATCCAGGCGGTTGACGGCGCGGGCGAACTCCTGGTTGGCTTCAAGGTTGCGCGCGCCGTAGGCCTTGTGCGCTTCGTCCAGCACTACCACCGGGCGCAGCATCTTGAAGACATTGAACAGGCTGCGCTTTACGGGGCCGTCATCGGAGGCTCGCTCCAGGTCGGGGTATTCGTTGAGCAGACGGGCGTCTCCGAGAATGTCGTCAGCGTCGGGGAAGAGGGTGGGATAGCGACCGGAGTCGCGGAACATACGGAGGAAATCGCGGTTGCGGTTGCGGTTGGCGGCAGGCAGGCTGACCAGCATGACGCAGAGGTAGTTGGCGACGTCCGCTGCGGTGAGGGGATAGTCTTTCTCCATGAACTTGACCCGTCCGCCGCTGGCGCGCTCGAGCATCTGGCGATAGGGATGCTCGCGGTTTTTGAGGGCGGCTTTGGTCTGCTGGTAGATGGCGTTGGTGGGCGTCAGCCACAGGGTGAGGCCGGTCTGGCGGTTGAGGCGTTCCAGGGCAGCGGCGGCGAGGAGCGTTTTGCCGCCGCCGGTGGGGACTTTGAAGCAAACGTGAGGGATGGGCCGACCGGCGTCGTCGGTGCGGCTGACGTAATCGCGGGCGGTGTCGGCGACCTGGCCGGCGTCTTTCAGACGCTGCCAGGCCATCCTGGGGTAGTTGAGGGCGTCGTCGGGGATTGGCCTGCCGCGCCCGGCGTAATAGGCTTTGTCCTCTTCCGACTCCAGCCGGGCGGTGGTGAGGGCGTCGCGCCAGCGGGCGAAGGCTTCAAGGGCGGCGGATTGATATTCTTTCAGTTCCATAAGCGACCGTCGGGTTATTGACCTGCCTGGTGGATTTCGTAGGGCAGCTGGCAGAAGGTGATGCCCAGCGAGGTCAGTTCCCGCTGGCCGATGTACTTGCCCGGGCCGAACACGACGGCCTTTCTGCCGGCGGTTCGGCTGGCGGCGGCAATGCGTTGGGCCAGCTTTTGGTAGAGCATACCGTCGTTGCCTCTGAGGTACTCCAGGTTGGGTTCGTACAGGAGATAGTAGGCGGTGGCGGCGTCGGCGTAAAACAGGCCGTCGTCGTTCCGGCGTTGCAGGGCGGCGGCGGTTGAGACGCCGGCGGCGGTATGGAGGAGGTAGGCGGCCAGCTCGGAATACCGGGGCAGGGATTTGCCGGTGAGCATACCCTCCACGTCAATGGGCGCGCCCAGAGTGCAGTAGGTGAATGAACCGCCGAGGCCGGATTGGAGGGATTTGTCCCGGGCGTCGGGGACGCCGTTGACGATGCGGCGGACGCGCTCGGCGGTGATGTTGTCGGCGTAGTCTTCGCATTCGACGAGGATGAACTTGCGGTTGCCGCCGTCTTCCCGGTTCAGGGCGAGGACGGCGTGGGCGGTGGCGCCGCTGCCGGCGAAGGAGTCGAGGATGATGTCGTTTGCCTCTGTGCAAAGAGAGATAATCTTTTTGATTAATGGCATCGGTTTGGGGTATGCAAACTGTCCAGCACCTAGAATACTCCGTAATTCGATACTGCCATGAGCAGTGGTTTTTACGGTTTCAGAGTCGAACATTGACGGATATGCGGTTTGGGTCTCCGTCCCAGCCGGGATAGTCCTGTAGGCTTCGATTCTGCCGTCGGGCTGCTCCTCAAACAGCACCAAGTCGTTCTCTAGCAATTCTTCCATAGTGGTTTGCGACACCCTCCAGCGACCGCCGCTCCCATCGGAGCGGATCGGGTATATTTCTCCAAATACCGCTGATCGAACGGGGTAATACATCGTTGGCCTGTCTTCACGTCTATCGCCTTGCCCCCATTGCCTTAACCGCTCTTTCGATTCCGATTCTCGGACACGCACGTCTGCCTTAAAATCAGCGACTTCACCGCTGTTAGCATAAGCGACTATGTACTCATGTAGTGTGGAAGTATGTTTAGATGTCGCTCCTCTTCCTAACCGAGAGTGCCATATAAACGATTCTATGAAATTCTCTTCGCCAAAAATCTCGTTCATCAGCATTCGCAGGTGGTGCTGTTCGTTGTCGTCAATGGAGACGAAAATTACGCCGTTGTCGGCGAGGAGTTCTTTGAGGAGGTGGAGGCGGGGCCACATCATGCAGAGCCATTTGTCGTGTCGTTCGAGGTCTTCGCCGTCCACGGGGCTGTTGGCTTTGGTCCACTCTTTGAGGAGGGGGCTGTTGACGTTGTCGTTATAGACCCAGCCTTCGTTGCCGGTGTTGTAGGGAGGGTCGATGTAGATGCACTTGACTCTGCCGGCATAGCGGGGGAGGAGTGCTTTGAGGGCGTGGAGGTTGTCGCCGTGGATGATGAGGTTGTCGTCGGCATCAGCGGGATTGAGGGAGCGCTGAGGGTGGGGAAGCAGGGGGCGGTAGGGTACGGTGAGGTGGTGGGCGTAGATGTGCTGTTTGCCTTTGAAATCGAGGGTGGGCATGGTGAATAATCCTTCGGGCTCGGCCCGGAGTTTGGAACGCTGCTATGTTTCGTCTTGCGGCGGCAGGAGCTCGGCCAGGGCGATGCCTTTTTCTTCGGCTACCCGGGCCAGCCAGGTATCGTAGCGGTGGGCCGTTTCGGTTTGGCCTTGTTGGCGGCCTTCTGCCCTTGCTTCGGCGCGCCATTTGGCCCGCCACTTTCGCCTTTGGTCTAATGCCCAGAACATAAGCCTTACTCCTCGCTCTGCCAGAACGGCTGCCATGGCGTACACTACCGTGCCCAGGTCAACCTGTGCGGCCATCAACTCCCAAGCGCGCTGTCCTTGCTATTGCCACTGTTCTCGGCGAACGGCTCGGCTCAGAGTTGGGAACGCTGCTATGCTTCGTCTTGCGGCGGCAGGAGCTCGGCCAGGGCGATGCCTTTTTCTTCGGCTACCCGGGCCAGCCAGGTATCGTAGCGGTGGACCGTTTCGGTTTGGCCTTGTTGGCGGCCTTCCTGGCGACCTTGTTGGCGGCCTTCCTGGCGGCCCTCCTCGCGGCCTTCTGCGAGGCCTTCTGCCCTTGCTTCGGCGCGCCATTTGGCCCGCCACTTTCGCCTTTGGTCTAATGCCCAGAACATAAGCCTTATTCCTCGCTCTGCCAGAACGGCTGCCATGGCGTACACTACCGTGCCCAGATCAACCTGTGCGGCCATCAACTCCCAAGCGCGCTGTCCTTGCCATTGCCACTGTTCCAACCAGTACGTTATCAGCAGTGTGGCTGTGAAAATGCCGAAGGGGGCTACCGTAGCGTGGCGGCGCAGCCATCGTATTTCCAGCCATTGGTCTTGCTCCATAATACATCACCGCAATACAATGCCGCCAGTTTAGCCCGTATTCCTCCGATGCTCAATGCGCGGTAGAGTGTGTTGCCGGCTATTGCGCGGGCATTACGTCGAAGCCGGTGTAGGGACGCAGGGCGTCGGGTATGACTACCGAGCCGTCGGGCTGCTGGTTGTTTTCCAGCAGGGCGATGATGACTCGGGGCAGCGCCAGGCCGGAACCGTTGAGGGTGTGCACGAAGCGGGGCCGCTCGCCGGGGGCCGGGCGGTAGCGAATGTTGGCGCGGCGGGCCTGAAAGTCGGTGCAGTTGGAACAGGAAGACACTTCCAGCCACTCCTGCGAACCGGCGGCCCACACCTCAATATCGTAGGACTTGGCGGAGGGAAAGGAAATGTCGCCGGCGCACAGCTGCAAAACGCGGTAGGGCAGGCCGAGCCGCTGGCAGACGGCTTCGGCGTTGGCGAGCAGGGATTCCAGCTCGTCGAAAGAGGTTTCCGGCGTGACGAACTTGTACATTTCGACTTTGTTGAACTGGTGAACGCGCTTGATGCCCCTGGTGTCACGACCAGCGGCGGCCTTCTCGCGGCGGAAGCATGGGGTGTGGGCGACGTAATAGCGGGGCAGGTCGGCGGCGTCCAGGATTTCGTCTCGGTGCAGGTTGGTAACAGGCACTTCGGCGGTGGGAATCAGCCAGAGGTCATCTTCGGCGTCGTGATACAGGTTGTCGGCGAATCGGGGGAGGTTGCCGGAGCCTTCCATGATTTCGCGGCGCACCAGGATAGGCAGGGCGACTTCGGTGTAGCCGTGTTCTCGGCCGTGGAGGTCGAGCATCCAGGCGATGATGGCGCGCTCCAGCCGCGCGCCGTAGCCGTGCAGCGTGTAGAAGCGGCTGCCGGAGAGCTTGACGCCGCGCTGGAAGTCGATGATGCCCAGGCTTTCGGCCAAGTCCCAATGGGGCTGCGCCGCAAAGTCCGGCTGGGTTGGCTCGCCCCAGTGGCGCAGGACGACGTTGGCGGATTCATCGGCGCCGTCGGGCACGCTGGCGTGGGGGAGGTTGGGCAGGGCCAGCATGGCGTCGTTGATTTGGGCGTCCAGGGAGCGCACTGCGTCCTCCAGGGCGCTGATGCGCTGGCTGACCTGGCGCATTTCGGCCACTACGTCCTCGGGCGGCGGGCTGCCTTGCGAACGGGCCTGGCCAATCTCGCGGGACGCTTGGTTGCGGCGGGCGCGGAGTTCGTCGCCCTCGGCGATGGCGGCGCGGCGTTGAGCGTCCAGTGAGATGATGGCGTCAAGGCAATCCTCGTCTTCGGCGCGGCGGACGAGGGCGACGCGGACGGCGTCGGGGTCGTTGCGGATTTGTGCGATGGAGAGCATAAGTCGGGCTACCTTAAAGCGGGGGACGAGCAGGAGACGTATCAGGCGGGGGGCGTCAGGTCGGGGAGCGCATTTGCGGGAACAGCAGCACGTCGCGTATGGTGGATTGGCCGGTCAGCAGCATGACCAGACGGTCGATGCCGACGCCCAGGCCGCCGGTGGGCGGCATACCGTATTCCAGGGCGGAGAGGAAGTCTTCGTCGGTGCGGTCGGCCTCTTCGTCGCCGTAGTCATCGCGCTGGCGCTCCTGACCGGCGAAACGGGCGCGCTGAACTGCGGGGTCGTTTAGCTCAGTGTAAGAGTTGGCGATTTCCATGCCGACGGCGAAGGCCTCGAAGCGCTCGACATAGCCGGGTTTGTCAGGGTGGTCTTTGGCCAGGGGGGACATATCGGCCGGATAGTCCAGCAGGAAGGACGGCTGTATCAGGCGGGGCTCCACGTACACGGACAGCATCTTGTCAATCAGGCGGCCCCGAGCCTCCCGGGGGCCGGGCTGCAAGCCCAAATCACGGGCTGCCCGTCTCATTGCTTCGGCGTCGGGGTAGTCTTCAATATCAATGCCGCTGCGCCGTTGCAGCTCTTCACGCAGCGAAAGGCGCGGCCAGGGGGGAGTGAAGTCAATTACCTGATTGCCCACGTCCATCCGCATACTGCCGCGGATGTCCTGGGCCAGGGTTGATACCAGGGATTCCACCATCGCCATGACCGTGTTATAGTCGGCGTAGGCTTCGTAGGATTCCAGCAGGGTGAATTCCGGGTTGTGGTCCTGGTCGATGCCCTCGTTGCGGAAGACCCGGCCGATTTCGTACACTTTGTCCAGGCCGCCGACGATGAGGCGTTTCAAGTAGAGTTCGGTGGCGATGCGCAGGTAAAGCCGCTCATCCAAGGCGTTGTGGTGGGTAATAAAGGGTCGGGCGTGGGCGCCGGCCGGGATAGGCACGAGTATGGGGGTGTCCACTTCGATGAATCCGCGACTGTCCAGGAAGCGCCGGATGCCGCTGATGATGCGGCTGCGCTGCACGAAAGTGTCGGCCACTTCGGGGTTGGCGATGAGGTCGAGGTAGCGCTGGCGGTAGCGGGTTTCCACGTCGCGCAGGCCGTGCCACTTTTCGGGCAGGGGACGCATCCCCTTGGCCAGGATGGTCAGGGAGTGGGCTTCCAAGGTGGGCTGGCCGGTGCGCGTGCGCAGCATATTGCCGGCGACGCCGAGAAAGTCGCCGAGGTCAAGGTCTGCCAGCAGGGCGAAGTCGTCGCCAAGCACGTTTTGACGCAGCAGGGCCTGGACGGAGCCGGAGCCGTCCCGCAAGTCCAGGAAGGCGGCGCGCCCCATCACCCGCATGGATACGATGCGGCCGGCGATGGTCAGGTCGCGGGCGGCGTCGGGCTGGCCCTCGGATTCGGCGGCCTCAAAGAGGGCGATGGCTTCGGCCGCAGCGGTGGTACGATGGAAACGAGGCGGGTAAGGGTCTATTCCGCGTTCACGGATGCGTTCCAGTTTGGCGCGTCGGCTCTCCAGGTTGGCCTGGAGGCTGCTCAGGTTGTTGGCGGTATCAGGCGGGGATGGTTCGTGCTGGTCAGGCATGGGCGCATCAGGGGCAGCGTTGGGAGCTGCAAGCAAGTTGGGAATGGGGTTCATACTGCGGTGGCGAAGTTAGATTATAAAGCAAAACCGCCAAACTACGCAGGCCGGCTAACGGTCAAGGCGCGGCCAAGATGATTAGAATTGCTCCGACATTCAGTCCGGGTTGGCGCAACAGGTTCCGCAAAGAACCCGGCCACGTCGATAACCAGAGGTGTAACGATGATTCAGCGGATGATGGGAGCGGCGTTTTTCAACGCCAATACCTACGAGGAGATTGAGGCCGACCAGGGCGCGCTGGGACAGGCGATCGGAGTGGTGCTGCTGGTGACGCTGTGCGGCGTCGTTGGCGGCGTCATCGGCGGGTTGATGAAAGGCGAAGCCAGCGGCTTGGGCATCCTGATGGGCATCATCGGTGGGGCTGTGTTCGGCATCGTGCGCTGGGCGCTGTGGGTAACGGTGATGTACCTGGTGGGCGGCAAGATGCTGCGAACCAGCGACACCGAAACCAGTTGGGGAGAGCTGGGGCGCGTAATTGGTTTCGCTTATACTCCCGGCGTGCTGTCCGTATTCTCTTTCGTACCCGGCATTGGCGCATTGTTCCCGATGGTTGGGTTTTTCTGGACGCTGGCCGCGGTGACGGTAGCGGTGCGACAGGCGCTGGACTTCCAGTCCACCATACGGGCCATCCTAGTGGTTTTGCTGTCCGCCATCATTGGGGTAATCCCCTGGTTGATCATTGTGTTCATCCAATTGACGATTCTCGGGCAGCCGCAAAGCGAGGAGATTGAGGGCGCGGCGCGGGCGTTGCTGGCGCTAATTTAGGCTGACGTGGCCGGGGCCGTTGCGGCGATCGAGCAGTTCGAGCAGGCGATTGCCCAGTTCAAGGTTCTGGGTCAGCAGGTCAGCAATCAGTTGCTGGTTTTTCTCCTGTTGAGCCCAGGCCTTTTCCTGCTGCGTCCAAGCCTGCTCCTGTATCGATATGGCCCGTTCCTGTTGGGCTGCGGCCCGCTCTTGTATCGCTATGGTCCGCTCCCGTTCAGTGCGGTTACTTTCGAAGAGACGCTCGAGTCGAGCGTTGGCCTCGGCCCATTCTTTCCGGGCTTCTTCTTGCCATTGCTTTCGGTCTGCTTCGTTCTTACGTAGCTGCCGGATGACGAAAAACATATTTATAACCTCCATGAGAGTGACCGCCAGGGTGGCTGCCGTTCGGTAGTCTGTACTTTGAGCAGGCTGAGAGCGCGGCTCGGACGTTGCTAATGTTGGTTTAGTCGGCGGAGCCGTTGCTATTGCGGCGTTCCAGCAGATCGAGCAGGCGATTGCCCAGCTCTAGGTTCTGGGTCAGCAGGTTGGCAATCAGTTGCTGGTTTTGCTCCTGTTGGGCTCGGGCCTGTTCCTGCTGGGCCCGGGCCTGTTCCTGCTGGGCTATGGCCCGTTCCTGTTGGGCTATGGCCCGTTCCCGCTCAACCCGGGCATCTTCCAGGAGGCGCTCGATGCGAGCATCGGCATCGGCTCGTTCTTTCCGGACATTTTCTTGCCACTGCCGCAGAGTTTCATCCCATTGCTTCCGGTCTTCCTCGTTCTTGCGTAGCTGCTGGATGGTGAAAAACATATCGAAAACCCCCACGAAAGTGGCCGCTGCCAAGGTGGCCGCCGTGTTGACGACCGCCGCCGAGAACGTCTCAGGCACGTCTCTGTCATGAGCGATGTACAGCCAAAGTGTGGCGCCCAATACGCCAAAAGCCGCAGTCAAAGTCAGCGTCAGGTAAATAATGCCTGCTCTGCTCAATCTGCTCACTTTGATTATACCCTTTCGGCGACGACGTTTGCGTGTTGGGCAGCATTTTACAGCAAAGCGCTCGCCTCTGCGCCGAAGCCGACATTCGTTTTTGTTTGGCCGTTTGTGGCCGAAAGTCCTATGTAGCTGATTGGCTTTACAGCAGTCCCGCCCAGCCGAAAATCCAGCCTAAGATGCCGGCTCCGATAATTACCAGCGGCGCCGGGGCTCGGAAGAACATTACCGCCCCGAAGGACAGCAGGGCAATCACCGCCCCGGCGGCGTTGGGGTCGGCCCGCTCCCACAGCAGGAATACCACGCCAACCACCAGGCCGATGGCGGCGGCATTGACTCCGGTGAGGACTATCCTTACCCAAGGGTAGCGCCGGACCTTCTCCCAAAAGGGCAGAACCCCGAAGATTATGAGGGTTCCCGGCAGGAAGAGGCCAACAAAGGCCAGCAACAGGCCGGGAACGCCGCCGGCTACCGCTCCCAGGTATGTGCTGAAGCTGAACAGAGGGCCGGGGAGGGCCAGCATGAGGGCCAACCCGTCTAGAAATTGTTGCTCCGTTACCCAGCCGGGTTCCACCACCTCCGCGCTGAGCATAGGCAGCACTACCTGCCCACCGCCAAAAATCAGCGACCCGGTGCGATAAAAAGACTCCAGGATTTGCAGCAATTGCCAATCGAGCGCCAAACGCGCCAGCGTCAGGCCGCCCAGTAATCCGAAGAACAACAGCAGCAGCAGGATGCCGGCCACCCGGGAAATGCCCAGGTTGACCGGAGCGATGCTTCCTGCTGGGTCTATTGTATCGTTTCGCTGGGAACGGAGGGCCACCGCAGTTATCATCCCTCCCAGCGCCAGGACGACCGGAAAAGCCCAGGGTTGACGCACTAATATGGCTGCGACCGCTCCTATTAGCATCAGTCCCATGGTCAGCCGCGTGTTGACCACTGCCACGCCCAGACGCCAGGCTGCCACCGCCACCAGCGCTACGGTGGCCGGCTGTATTCCGTCCAGCCACTGTGGGCGTCCACCCTCGTCCAGGAAAGCCGCTGCGCCGAGGCCGGCCAGAGCCATTATCGTGGCCGCCGGATACAGGAAGAGCAGAAAAGCCAGCAAGCCGCCCAGCGGGCCGGCCCGGGCCGTGCCCACGGCCACCACCATTTGAGTTGACGTAGGGCCGGGCAATCCCTGACCCAGGCCCAGCAGCTCCACGAAGCGCTGCTCGTCCAGCCAGCGACGCCGGGCCACGAAACGCTCCTGCAACAGCGCTATATGAGCCTGAGGGCCGCCGAAGGCTATCCATCCCAGGGGCAGGAAGGCCCATGCTACCTCGGCCAGTCTGCGCGCCAATGAGGGGGTGAGCGCAAGGTCGCGGTTTGCAGCCGGTTTTTCCATCTATGCGCCCTATGCGTATGGACCCTTATGCGACTTCCAACGCGCTAGGGGCCGCTTGCTACAAAGCCCGGCGCTACCAGAAAGATAGACGCTGAGATGCGAATTCGGCAATCATCATCAACTGTAGCAGGATTAGTGCGATGGAAGCGAGATTGGTCACTATACCTGTTGTACCCATGAGGGCAGCCCACAGCCTCGCGGGCTTGTTCGCAGGCTTGTTGCGGAAGCCAACTATGGACAATGGGAGGCCCGTCGCGACCAACGGTATGACGATTAGCCCAATCAACGGTATCCAGGCAAACAAGATTGCCAGAATACCCAGGATCATTCCTGCAATGTACATTTGCTTTGCCCTCCTTCCGATGGCAGGCGGCAGAAATGCGATCAGGGCTGGCCGACGGCCTCGGCAACGCCGACTTCCCGCATCAGCTCGGAGATTTGCCGCCAGGTTTCATCTTCAATAAAGATGCCGTTGGCGCTGCGATCTTGCTCAGTGCGGTATTCGATTTCGCCGGGGTAGAACACTTCACTGAAGCCGGCGGCCGGCGGCGATGTCTTGACGAACTCGGCGAACTCGGTCATCTCCCGTTTGAAGTCTTCCAGAGGGCGGAACTTGGAAACGTCGAACACGGCCAGGAAGCAGCCGTCGTTGTGGCGCGCCTGGGGGTCGATGCCGAAGCCCAACCCGGTGAGCAGGCCGGAGAACATCTCCACCATGAAGGACAGGCCAAAGCCTTTGTGTCCTTGGTCGGCGCCTACGGGGAGGATGGCGCCGCCGGCGGCGTAGTCGTTGGGGTCGTTGGTAGGGTTGCCTTCTCTGTCCACAATCCAGCCGGTGGGCACCTGTTCACCCCGGTTGCGCGCCAGGCCGATTTTACCGGCGGCAACGGCCGAGGTCGCCATGTCCAGCAGCACTTGGCCGGGCAGATTGCTGGGTACGCCGATGCAGATGGGATTGGTGCCCAGGCGTCGGGCGCGTCCGCCGAAAGGCGCCACGGCCTTGGGGCCGGCGCCCGAGTCGGCGGTGAGCAGGGCAATCATCCCTTCCTGGGCGCACATGGTGGGATAGTCGCCCAGGCGTCCGATGTGGCTCTGGCGGCGGATGGTGAAAGCGGCGACGCCGTTTTCTCTGGCCTTGGCAATGGCCATGCGGGTTGCCTTTTCGGTTACTACGAAACCGAACCCCCAATGGCCGTCAATGACGGCGGTGGTAGGCGTCTCGTTGAGCACTTCGAAGGGCGCGCCGGGGACGATGTGCCCCCGGTCAATGCGCTCGCAGTATTCGGGAATGTGGATGCAGCCGTGGGAGTCGTGGCCGACCAGGTTGGCCTTGACTTGGTGGGCGGCCACGATTTCGGCTTCGTCAGCGGGAGCGCCTTTGGCTTGATAGATGGCCGAGGCGGCCTGGCGCAGGTATTCGGGAGCGAAAACGGGCATGGGATGGCCTCCGTAATGGGTTACTGGCTGGAATGGATTGGATGGTAACACAGAAATCCCGCCTGCAATGACCTCTCAATAAAGCGACCAGTCTGCCGGATTCCCAAGGCAACCTGCTTTACCAAAACTCCGTATCCAATCTATGAATTCGTCAACGACGTTGGAGGGGAACTTGCATTTGTGTCCCGGCCCCTTTTTGCAAATCTCGTGCGAGGAGAATAATGGAATTTCCGGCCCGTCCCCTCCAAAGTAGATAAAATCGTCGCTGATGAGTACCTGGTCGACACTGGTATCTAGCGTTGTGTCCGCGCCGCAACACCGAGAGGCATTCTCATCCTGCACGTATTTTCCGAGTTCGTCTCGGCGATATAGGTTATCGCCATAAGGGTCCATATCGAGACGCTTGCAACGAAAGCGTGGGTCAAGCCAGTAATCGTCGAAAGGCATCGTTTTGGTTACCCGCATTGCGTACACGAGATGATGTTCTAAACCTTTCGGTTTTGACCCCGTTCCCACAATCCAATCTCCGACTGAAGCTGACTGCCTGATCTTGGGCTTACAAACTGCCAGAGTGCAAACTCCGTGAAATGGATTGGGCGCGTGTCCTTCGTCGTACCGGACTACGTATGAGAATAGCTTTGCCATTTTCCCTCCTTAGGCTCTGCCATCAACCTTGTGAGCGGTTGCTATTCTATCATACCAATATATCAAAGCGGAGGCAAACCTCTATGAAAGCCGCGTATATCACGAGACCAGCGGAACCGAAGCGCTCATTTATGGCGATCGCCCCGAGCCCGGAATCGCCTCCTGCTTCGGTGACAACCGCTGCCAATCGTAGGGGTCGCCAAGATAACCGTCCACATTGAAGCGCCGTATCCAATCTACGAAACCGTCAACAACTGTAGCCGGAAATGCTCGTTTGTAGCCTTGTCCCTTTTTGCAGATGTCATGGCCGGAGAATATCGGAATCTCCGGCCCGATACCTCCCCAATAAACGAAATCGTCGCTTATGAGAACACGGTCTGCTTTGGTATCTCGACGGATGTTTGCAGTGTTAGGTATTCCGTCCTCATAGCTGTGATGCGAATCGATTTGGCGCCATTCGCCGCTGTTGGTACGATGATATATGTTGTCGCCAAATGCTCTGCTGATGCTAGCGCGCATATCGGGACGTTTGCGAAGAAATCGCGAGTCGCTCCAATACTCGTTGAACGACAGTGTCTCGCTTACGCGCATAGCGTAAACGATATGGCGTTCCAAGCCGTTTTTCTTTGACCCGGTTCCGATAACCCAATCACCTACACAGGCGGCTTTTCGTATTTCCGGTTTGCAGGTAGCCAACGTTCAATATCCGTAGAAGGGATTGGGGGCGAAGCCATAGTCGCGAGCCACGACGTAGGAGAATAGAGTTGGGTTTGGTATTAGTTTGAGCATAAACATCCTCCCTACACACACAAATGTCGTGGAATATTGCGATAGTCTTTCTTAGAGCCATTCTGATTGTACCATGCGTCTGACGTGCCGTTGATGGCATCTACGATGCTTTCGCCGTGCCAGCCTACCATAGCGTCGGCATGGCGGTCGAGGGCGTCAGGCAGTTCGCAGTTCTGATCGCCGCGAGCCCATACTCCGACGATGCGTTTCCCCTGTCTTTTGGCATACTCAATCTCCCAGTCAACCCATTCGCTATGCCGGGTTTTCTCCGACACATAGACAACTAGGCAACCCGCCTGCCTGATGCGCGGGGTGAGAATTTCGCGTTTGATGTACTCCTCGTTGTGCGCATTATTCGGCTTGTCTGCCGTTATTGAATAATCGCGGCAGGTGATGCCATGGCGGCCAGCCAAATCCTTCAGGGCTTTAAGGCCATCATCGTCCTCGTGGCGATGGCTGATGAAGATGTTCCTGATTTGGTTCATCATATCCCCTCCTCTAGCTTGGTGGGTTATTCACGCCAGCCTTCGTTATGAGGCTGGTTCCGGTTGCCCCCGAACAGCTTTCTGTTGTTATTGGGATCCGGCTGCCTTTCGCGCCGCTGGAAGGCTTGGTGAATCCAATTTTGAACCCCGTCTGCGCGTGTCCGTTTGTTTTGCCCGGGCCAACTCCGGATGGAGGCGAATGGGTCACTTCCGCCGATGTTGTCGGCTAGACGTGGGGGAAGCAAATGGGGGTTGCACTGCGGCCGATTATGGTTGGGGTGTGTAGGGAGCAGTATGCCGAGGAGTCCGCATCGCGGGTTGGCGCGGGTATCCCGCAACGTAGCGCTGATTTCCCAGTCCACAAACTTGCGCTGCCAAGTGCGTGGGCCTATCAGTACGACTGTGACGGTGGCTTGCGCGATGTGCTCTTCCCTGATGCGCCGGAGCGTGTCCGCTGTTGGAAGGCTGTTGCCTACAATGTCGTCAATGTTGACCGAACGACCGATAATGCGGTTGCCCATCATCCTTACGAAGCGGTCTTTCCATTCCTGGTCGTCTTCGTGGTAGTAGCTGATGAACACTTTGTGTATTTTAGTTTGCGGCATTGTCGGCCTCCAAATCGGTTAGGTCTTCCACGCTGGCGATGTTGGCCAGCATACGGTTGTAGTTGCGCAAATCGGCTTGCAGGGCGATTAGCTCCTGTCGGAACTCCTGGCAGCGGGCCGGGTCGTTGAAAGCGCCGGCCAGGCTTTCCCGGTGCCACTTTGCCGTGAATGGACGCACTACCTGGTTCAGTACCGGGATGGCAACCTTGCTGAACTGAATTGTGCCGCGTCCCCTCCGGTGAAGGATCTCCCGCGTGGTGGCGAACAGAGAATAGACGCTATCCAGAGCGGTTTGCTCGTCGCCCGCCTGAGCCGGCAAGCGCTGGGTTACGATGCGGGTCAGCATCTCGACGTACAGTTCCCAGGCAGCGTTCTGATCGTCCTGATTGAACTCTACCTCAACACTGACGCCAACGCCAGCGCCGCCGGCGTTCAGTCGGACTTTGGTCAAGTGGAACTGATTGAACAGGTCGGGCAGATTCATTTTGACACCTCCACTTGACGCTTCGACCGCGAGGCTTTGCCGGTTTTTAGATTATAGCCGATTTGCCGGCTTGCCGCTGCGCCGATAAACTGCCGGCGTTATTTTTGACAATGCGGAGGGAAATCTGATGAAGGCCGTTTATATTAACGAGACCGGCGGGACGGATGCGCTCATTTATGGCGACCGACCCGAGCCTGAAATCGCGCCGGGCGAGGTTCTGCTGCGGGTGGGCGCCAGCGCGCTCAACCACCTTGACCTGAACCTGCGGGCCGGCGGCGCGCGGCGTTTCCCGCACATCCTGGGCTGCGACTTCGCCGGCGAGGTGGCGCATATCAGCCCCGACGCCGGAACCGACCTGCGAGTAGGCGACCGCGTGCTGGTGGACAACCGCGTGAAATGCGGCGGACATAACCTCTGCGAGCACTGCGCCGCCGGGCAGGATCAATGGTGCGCCCGGCAGCAGCGCATCGGGGTTGACCTGGACGGCGGCCATGCTGAATATGTCGTTGCGCCGGCCGTCAACTGCTACTCTATTCCGGACGAAATGCAGTTCACCGAAGCGGCGGCTCTGCCCATCGCGCTGCATACGTCCTGGCACTGCCTTATCACGCAGGCGAAACTGCGACCGTGGGACGACGTACTGGTGCAGGCGGCAGGTTCCGGCGTAGGCAGCATGGGCATCCAGATTGCCAAAATGATGGGCTGCCGCGTCATCACCACCGCCGGCAGCGACTGGAAGCTGGAGGAGGCCAGAAGGTGGGGCGCGGATGAGGTCATCAATTATCGCCAAGTGGACAGCATCAGCGAGGCGGTGCGCGAGCTCACCGACGGCAAGGGAGTGGATGTAGTGTTTGACTGCGTGGGCGCGGATGTATGGCACGAAAATATGCTGTGCCTGAAGCAGGAGGGCCGCTTGGTCATCACCGGAGTGACGTCGGGCAGCCAAACGGCTATGGACCTGTCCATCCTGCACGGGCGCCCCCTCCACCTGATGGGCAGCGGCGGGCGCAGCCGGCGCACTATGGCCGACGCCATGAAGATGGTGCGGCAAGGCGCGCTGCGCGGCATCGTGGGGCGCACGTTTCCGCTGGACGGCGTGGCCGAGGCCCACCAGGCGATGCACAACCGGGACTTTTTCGGCAAGCTGGTGATTGAACACTGACGCGACGCCGTCGGCCAGCCCTATGCCGGCAAAAGTGCTATACTGCCCTGGCCGATTACCCAAAACGGAGGCGACTACGCTATGAGAATTGCCCGCTATACTGCCCACGGCGCCGAGCATTACGGCATCGTTGACGGCGACAACGTTACCGCTATTGACGGCAGCATCTTTGACGCCGACATCAAGCTGACCGACCACACCCACACTCTCTCGGACGTCAAACTGCTGTCGCCGGTGATGCCGGGGAAAATCCTGGCCATGGGCCTGAACTACACCAGCCACATCGGAGACCGGCCCGCGCCCGAGTATCCGATGATTTTCCACAAGACCCCTACCAGCGTCATCGGCCCGGAGGACGCCATCGTCCGGCCTAAAGAGGTGCAGCGCTTTGACGCCGAAGGGGAGATGGTCGTGGTCATCAAAGACCGCTGTCGCAACGTGTCCAAAGCCGACGCGCTGAATCACGTGCTGGGCTACACCTGCGGCAACGACGTGTCGGCCCGCGACTGGCAGCAGAAAGACCGACGGGAGAACAACTCCGACTGGTGGCGCGCCAAGTCGGCGGACACCTTCTCGCCCATGGGCCCGTGGATTGAGACCGACGCCGACCCCCACGCGCAGCACCTGCGCACGCGAGTCAACGGCAATGAGGAGCAGAACGAATCGACGGCGCACCTGATTTTTGACGTGCCGACGATGATTGAGTTCATCACCCGCTACGTAACCCTGGAGCCGGGCGACTGCATCTTTACCGGGACGCCGGGAACGACCTCGGACATGGCCGACGGGGCCGTCTGCGAGGTTGACATCAGCGGCATTGGCGTGCTTCGCAACCCGGTCAAGCTGGAGGCGTAACGTTCAGAACGGATAGCGCGCCGGGGCCTCCGCCTGCTCCGCCGGCCACACTACCGCCTTTCGCCCGTCCTGACGCTGCACCAGGGCTACTGAGCGGCCTACCTGCCGGCCCGATTCGTCGATGCGGAAGCGTCCGTAAAACGTAGTGAAATCCAGCGCCGTTGCGGCAGCGTGGAGGCCGGCATCCGTCAGGGCGCCGGCCTCCTGTACGCAGCGCTGGGCGATAAATCCGGCGGCGAAAGCCTGCGCCATGGGGTAATCCACGGCCAGGCCGGCCGCCGCGCCGGCCGCGGCCAGGATGCGGAGGGCCTCGCCGGCGTCGGGGCCGACGTCGGGCTGCGCTACGCTGACCGCCGGCTCCCACTGACTGGGGCCGATGAATCCCTCGGCCTGCGAGCCGAGGGCGCTGGCGAACTCGGCGATGGGCGCGGCGACGACCACCGCCAGGCCGATGTCGCTGCGGTTGGGCAGGCTGGCCAGCGCCCGCGCCGCGGCGATGTCGTGGCGGATGCGGCCTACCGCTACCACCAGGTCGGGCTTCAGCTCGGCGACGGCCCGGGCGATTTCGGCGAAGCGGGTTTGCGTGGGGCGGTAGCGTAAATCCAGCTCGGTGGTGAAGCCCATTTCGCGGGCGGTTGATTCCACGCTGCGCGCCACGATGCGGGCGAAGGCGCCGGTGTCAATGCGCAGGATGACCAGATTGCCGGCGTCGGGATTGGCCTGCCGAGCCAGGGCCGGCGCGCCGACGAGATACCGGTCGGCGGCGGTGAGGATGCCGATAACGTTCCGATAGCCCCGGGCGTACAGGGCATCGCCGGCGCCGCCGTGATTCCACAGCAGCTTATCGTGGGCGGCGGCGACTTCGGCGGCGGCGGTAGTAAGCCCGGCCGAGTAAGGCCCAAAGAGCAGGTCAACCTTATCCTGAGCGATGAGGCGTTCCGTGGCCTGCTGCGCCCCCTCGGCCAGGCTGCCGTCGTCGTAGTGGATAAGGGTCAGTGGATGGCATTGGCTGCCCACGGCCAGCCCGCCGCCGGCGTTTGCATACTCCGCCCAAGCGGTCAGGCCGGCCAAAGCCTGCCGCCCCTGCGTGGCAAACTGCCCGGTAAGCGATACGGGGATGCCCACTTTGACGGTTGCGTTAGATGTCATAGTTATCCACTGTTATTGTTTTCAGGGCAAACCAGTCCATTCCCGCCGCCGGGAGCGGCTGCGCCCAACTATGCGGGACTGCGCGCCGATTTTACCAAAACGCAGCCGGGGCGCGCCACCCGCCGCCCGGCGTCAAAGGCGTGTGCTATCATTTCCTGAGCTATGGAGCCGAGCCGTATGCGGAGGATTGGGCGATGAAAGTTACAGTAACGATTGACCGTGATGAGGATGGCGTGTGGATTGTAGAGTGTCCGTCCATTCCCGGTTGCGTCAGCCAGGGCGGCACTAAAGCCGAGGCGCTGGACAACATACGTGAAGCCATTGTCCTGTGCCTGGAAGTACGGGCCGAACAGGGCTTGCCGCCGACGCTGGAAACCGGCGTATTAGCCATCAGCTGCGCCTGATGCCGTACCGACGCCATGCCATCTTATCCGCACATTGAACGCTACCATGCCGACCTCCGGCGGTTTGTTGAGTTTGGCGGCTCGGACAATGAGCAGAGCATCCGCCGCGCTTTTGCCGTCTGCCTCGATTCTTACTGCCGCGACCACCGCGAAAAGCTGGCCTTGGTGGACGAGCTGGACGCCGGCCAGCGCAACCGGCCCGACGGCACCGTCAAGGATGCCCTGCGGATGGCGCGCGGCTACTGGGAGGCCAAGGACAGCCACGACGACCTGGACGCTGAAATTCAGGCCAAGTTCAACCGAGGCTATCCCCGCGATAACATAGTCTTTGAAGACTCGCAAACCGCCGTGCTGATACAGAACGGCGGCGAAGCCATGCGCGTCGCCATGACGCGGCCCGGCGACCTGCACCGGCTGATCCGCCGCTTTCTGGATTACGAGCTGCCGGAGATTGCCGAGTTCCGGCAGGCGCGGCAGCAGTTCAAGGCTGACCTGCCCACCGTGCTGGAAAACCTGCGCGCCACCGTTGCCGACGCCGAGGCCAGCAACCCCGAATATCAGGCCGCCGCCGCTATCTTTCTCGGCGTGTGCCACCGCAGCATCAGCCCCGACGTGTCCGACGCCGATGTGCGGGAGATGCTGCTCCAGCATATTCTCACCGAGGACATCTTCCTGCGGGTCTTCTCCAACGTCCAGTTTCATCGGGAGAACAACGTGGCCCGCCAGCTGGACGCCCTGGCCCAAACCTTCTTTACCGGCAACGTGCGCCGCCAGGCCGTTGACCGCCTGCGCGCCTACTACGGCGCCATCGGCCGCGCCGCCGATGAAATCGCCGACTACGCCGAGAAGCAGCAGTTCCTCAAGGCCATCTACGAAGACTTTTACCAGGCTTACAATCCCGCCGCCGCCGACCGCCTGGGCGTGGTCTATACGCCCAACGAGGTGGTGGACTTCATCATTCGCGGCGCGGATTACCTGCTGCAAAAGCACTTCGGCAAGACCCTGGCCGACGATAACGTGCGCATCCTGGACCCGGCCACCGGCACGGGAACTTTCATTACCGGCCTCATCAACTACCTGCCCGCCGACCGGCTGGAGTATAAATACCGCAACGAAATCTACGCCAACGAAGTCGCCATCCTGCCGTACTACATCGCCAACCTCAACATTGAGTACTCTTATCAGGAGCGCACCGGGCGGTATGTGGAGTTTCCCAACCTGTGCTTTGTGGACACGCTGGACAATATGGACTGGCAGGGGGCCGGCGCCAGCGGCGGGGCAGTGCAGCGGCAGGCGGCCTTCAACCTGGGCGGCCTCTCCGAAGAGAACTGGCTGCGCGTGCAGGAGCAGAACGAACAGCCCATCAGCGTGATTATGGGCAACCCGCCGTATAATGCAACGCAGCGGTACTGGAACGACTTTAACCCCAACCGGGCATATCCCGAAATAGATCAGCGTATCCGTGAAACATACACCAGCGCCAGTACTGCTCGCAATCTCCACAAGCAATACGATATGTACAAGCGGTTCATCCGCTGGGCGTCGGATAGGCTGGATGATGACGGGATTATCGGTTTTGTAACCAATCGGGCGTACCTTGACAGCCGGCAGGACGACGGCTTTCGCCAAGTTGCGGCGCAGGAGTTCACTGACATATACGTGCTTGACCTGGGTTCCGACGTGCGCCGCAACCCGAAAATATCTGGCACAACTCATAATGTCTTTGGCATACAAACTGGTGTAGCTATTGGTTTTCTGGTGCGAGAAAGATCCAAATCGGGCTCGTGCAACATCCGCTATGCCCGGCGTGAGGATGCTGAATTAGCGACTGACAAACTGGCATATCTGCGTGGGGCATCATTGGCTGATACTAATTTTGAGAGCATTACGCCTGATCAGCGCAATGATTGGCTCAACCAGTCCAATGGCGATTTTGAGCAGTTGATACCCATAGCCGACCGCAATAGTGAATCTATATTTGACCTGCACACGCCCGGTATAGTTACCGCCCGCGACGAATGGGCGTACGATTATTCGACGGGCAACCTCAAACGCAAGGTGCGTTTCTTTTCGGATACTTACAACGGCTTTTTGACAGCTGGAGACGAGTCTTATAACCCGATCATCAAATGGAGCCGCAATCTGCGTCGTCATTTCCAAAGGGGGCGCCGCATTGATTTTTCGGATGCGAAATTCATCACCTCGCTTTACAGGCCATTTGTGGCAAAGCATTACTTTGCTGACGTTGTGATGAGCAATGACCTAACAAAGAGCTGGTTTGATATATTTGGCGAGAAATTGGATCAAGACAACAAGGTCATCTGCTTTTGCGTCAATGGTAAAGACTTCTATGTGTTGGTCGCAGATAAGCCGGCCGATTTCCATTTCACCGGCGACACCCAGTGCCTTCCCCTCTACCGCTATGATGCCGACGGTCGGCGGGTGGGCAACATTACCGAGTGGGGGCTGCGCCGGTTCCGGGAGCATTACAGGGATGAGGCGATTGCCGCCGAAGACGTTTTCGCCTATATCTACGCCATGCTGCACGACCCGGCGTACCGTCAGAAGTTTGAGGTTGACCTGCGGCGGGAGTTTCCGCGGGTCTATTTTCAGGAGGATTTTGCGTGGTGGGCCGGCCAGGGGCGGGAGCTGCTTGACCTGCATCTGAACTTTGAAACTGCCGAACCCTGGCCGCTGGAACGCGGGGATAAGGACGGCGTGGAGCCGCAGCGGGCCATCCTGCGCGCCGACAAAGAACGCGGCCTGATTATCATTGATGAGCGGACTACCTTGGCCGGCATCCCCAACGAAGCGTGGCGGTACGAACTGGGCAGCCGCTGCGCGCTGGAATGGGTACTGGACCAGTACAAGGAACGCAAGCCGCGCGACCCTACCATCCGGGAGCGTTTCAACGCCTACCGCTTCGCGCAGCACAAGGAGCGGGTGATAGAGCTGCTGGGGCGGGTGTGCGCGGTCAGCGTCGGAACGGCGCGCATAGTGGACAGCATGGCATCCCGTAAAGACGACGAGCCGACAGCATCCGACGACGAGGAGCGGTGATTATGGGTTTGACGCAACCGCCGATTTCCGGTAACTTACCGTCAACAGATTGATTTACGGAGTGTACCACCGATGATTGACCTCTCCAATAGCAATCCACTCGACGCGCCGCAGCTTACTCCTCACGCCACCAGCAGCCACGCTGTGGGGCAAGTATCGGGCGAGACGCGCCAAGCCATTGCTTGCCAGCGGGAGCGGCAGGAATGGGAAGCTCTGGCGCTTTCCCAGTGGTTCGGCGAACCCGACGGGCCCGACGATGACCCGGAATATCAAGCTCAACTGGCATCGCTGCCGGACATTCGGGATACCAAGTAGCGGCCGATGGTGGGCGATATCGTCCTTGTGCGCTTCCCTTACACCGAGTCAGCATATCCACAAAACTGAGGTATCGACATGATGTCAACAGAGCATTTCTTCAGCGAAGCGAGCGGTCAGTCTAGGGTGAAGTCCGCCATAGTTGCAAAGTACTTCGCCACTTGGGCTACTGTCATGATGTCTGTCCAGGATCGGCAGGCTAGCAATGATAACAGAATTGCATACATGGACCTTTTCGCAGGGCCGGGAAAGTACGATGATGGGACTCCGTCAACCCCTCTCCGCATCTTGTCATCGGCAATTGCCGATGACAAGATGCGCAATAGGCTCGTGACGTTATTCAATGACCGGGACGAGGCTGCGGTCGAATCGTTGCGCAATGCCATTGGGCAGATTCCGGACATCGATACGCTCAAGCATCCTCCTGAGGTGCGTACATTTGAGGTCGGGCATGAAGTCGTTGAATGGCTTGAGAAAAGCAATCTAATCCCGTCGCTAGTTTTTCTGGACCCCTGGGGTTACAAGGGGCTGTCATTGGACCTTGTAATTTCTGCTACCAAAGATTGGGGATGCGACTGCATCCTGTTCTTCAACTACAACCGGGTCAACATGGGCTTGAATAACCCTGCGGTGAAAGAGCGCATGGAAGCACTGTTCGGCGCAGAGAGGGCAGATAATTTGCGCCGCAAGTTAGCAGGGTTGTCTTCTGAGGACCGGGAGTTGATGATCGTTGAGAGCCTGTATGAAGTTCTTTATGATAGCGGGCGTTATGTACTGCCCTTCCGGTTCAAGGACGACCGCGGAACGAGGACAAGCCATCACCTCTTTTTGGTCACCAAGAATTTAAAAGGCTATGAGATCATGAAGGACATCATGGCCAAAGAATCGTCGGAGGCTGAGCAGGGAGTGCCATCTTTTGAGTATAACCGCGCCGCAAAGTATCGCCCTCGGATGTTTCCTTTGCTAGCGGAATTCGCGCCGCGTCCCATTGATGATTTGGCGGATATGCTCATGGAGAAGTACGCCGGCAAGACGATCAGCATGGAAGATATCTACCATGACCATAACGTGGGCCGGCCCTTCGTCAAGAGCAACTACAAACGGGCTCTTATGAAATTAGAAGATGAGGGGAAAATTATAGTTCCCAAGCACCGAAAGGGGACTTTCGGTGACAAAGTCCTAGCCACGTTTCCTGACATTTAGGCTATGATACAGGCCTGCTTGGCGTCGTCTGCCAGCCCAGCAGAATACGGTTTCATTCCGGCCGTCTGTGCTTGGAGTGGGGGTGTTGTCAGAATCTGGATTTTGGGATTGGCAGGATTGCGGGCGCGCGGCCACGGGTTGCGTTGGCGGGGGTGGGTTTGGGTAAGGTAGGTCGGGGTTAGGAGCGGCCCAGGCGGTATTTGATGTCGTAGTTGATGATGAAGTTGAGGCCCATCTCACCGAAGGCAAGACGGCAGAAGTTCTGGCGGCGGTGCGCAGCCTGTTTCGGCGCTGAATCGGGGCGGTGGCTGGCGCAGGGCGACGCCCCGGGCCGGCTTACCTGCGTGGCCTGAATATGCCGAAGCTGCTGGTGTAGCCGTGGAGAAACGTCGTGCCGCTGACTGGCCCAATCTCGCCGTTGCAGAAGAACCCGCCCAGGGGAACCGCCGCGCCCACTTTCGCGTGGAACACCTCGGTGTCGTGGTTGGAGCGCCCGTAGAGGTACTTGCCCCGGCCCAGGCAGGAAAAGAGCAGGGCGCCGTGGGCCGGATTCTCGCGGTTGTCGATGGCGTAGCGTTCCAGCACGGCGGACAGGTCTTCGGCGGAGGTGTCGGCGTCGCGGAGGTGGAACTGCACCAGCTGGCCCTCTTTCAGCGTCTCGCCGATGGCCAGGGCGCCGCTGCGTTGGTCCATGCCCATCACGTTGCGGATGAGAAAGTCGCCCTGTTCGGGGCGGTCGATGAGGGCGTCCATCACCACGCCGAGGAACAGGGAGTGCTGCATCAGGTCGCGGTCGCGCTGGCCTGACTGCTGGAAGATGCTGCGCAGGACGTCGATGGGCTGTGCGCCGTCCAGCTCCAGCAGGAGGTTGCGGTCGCTGCGGGTGATGCGCATGGGCTGGCCGACGGGACGGCAGCCCTGGGCCACCACCGTCTCCACGATGATGTTGCCCGACAGGGCCACGCCCACCGCGCCGGAATCGTGATAGTACCGCCCCAGGAACAGGCCGTTCTGCCGCGCGCCCTGGGCTGCGCTGGCCAAGCCGCCAATCTTGGCGGCGGCGGGATAGGCGTAGTCCATGCCCAGCAGCAGGTTCTGAGCGGGAAACGTCATGGGGTCGGCCAGCAGCACAAACTGCGGCGCGTCGCCCGGGTTGACCCCGAGGGCGTCGTGCCAGTCATCGGGGCCGGCGTCCAGGCTGGGCAGGCTGTCGGCTTCCAGCCGGATGGGGTGGACGTTCACGCCGGGCAGGCTGGCGACGGTGAGCGACACCGCCGGCTCCTGCTCCACTTCGCTGCCGCCGCCGATAATGCCGCCGCCGGAGCAACCCAGCGTCATCGCCTGCGGCCCCAGCAATTCGGCCGCCAGCTCGGGCAGGCCGGGGTAGTCGGCAGCATACTCGGAGGATGCGAAAACCACCGCCAGGTCAGCCTCCAAGTCGCCCAGAACGGCGCGCACGGAGGCGGCGCACTCCGAAAGCGCGCCGCGCAGCGTGTTCTGTTGGGATATTGCGGAAGCCCACTGCATCATTAGCACCTCATCTCACGGGCCGGCCAGCCGGCAAAAACAAACCGTAAATGCACGGGGCAGTATAGCACAGGGCCGGTTGCCAGTTTGCGCCATCCTGTTTATCATCCATTTGCATCCGTATCTCCGTATCCGTATGCATGCCGATGAATCGCATTGCCCCAGGAGGACAACCCCATGGCCGAATTGAGTCCGGCGACCGTGCTGGCTGAACTGAAGAAGAACGGCGCGACCCATGTAGTCTGGCTGCCCGACAGCGAGACCAACTTCTTATACGTGCTGATGAGCGAAGAGCCCAGCCTGGACTTGGTACCCGTCAGCCGCGAGGGCCATGCTTTCTCCACCGCGGCCGGCCTGGCCGCCGGCGGCAAAAAACCCGTGATACTCATTCAGAATACCGGGATGATGGAGTCGGGCGACTCCCTGCGCGGCTGGGCCATCGGGATGAACGTCCCCGTAGTAATGATGGTGGGCTACCGGGGCTGGACCCGCCACGGCGTCATCAACGACACCGCAGCCTTCTACACCGAGCGGTTCCTCCACGCCTTCAACGTCAACTACTACCTGGTGGAGTCGGATGAAGACGCCGAGCGCATCTCCATAGCCTTCGCTGAGGCGGAGCGGGAGAAGCGCCCGGTGGCCGTCCTGGTCGGCGACGAATACCACGGCTTCAACGTAAGCCGTTAGCGAACATAACAATTCCCACCCCATCCGGTTCACCCGGTTCATAAGGAAGCGCCAATATGATGAAGACAGCGGAAATGCTGGCAATTTTCAACAAGCATCGCGGCGACGCGGTGGTGATTCCCGGCCGCGGCGGCCGCTTCTGGGTTCAGCTCAGCGAGCAACCCGACCGCGACCTGCCCCTGGGCGATCCGGCAATGGGCGGCCATGCCTCCTTTGCCCTCGGCCTGGCCCTGGCCCTGCCCGACCAGCGGGTCGTGCTGTTCGATTCCGAGGGCGACGTGCTGATGGGAATGGGCGCGCTGCCCACCATTGCCGAAAAAGCGCCGGCCAACCTCTACCATTTCATGCTGGACAACGGCGTGTACGCCACCACCGGCGGCCAGCCCGTGCCCAACGCGCAGCAGATGGCCTACGACGTCGTCGCTCAAGGCTGCGGCTATCCGGCTACCTACGCCATCGACAACCTGGAGGACTTCGCCAGCCAGATTGAGGAAATTCTCGCTCAGCCGGGCCCGGTGTTCGTCGCCCTGAAAATCGACCCTGAAATCATCAACGAACCCATCAACGCCCGCCCCCAGTGGCAACGCAAAACCCGCAACCGGGCCGTGGCCGATATGCAGGCCGAGCTGGGCATAGCCTAGCCGGACGGGGCCGCTCGTTACGGATTCCGTAGCATATTGCGAATGGCAATGCGGCAAAGGTCATAGTATGCCTTTTCATGCCATTGACCGGATTAAACTGCGTTGCTACAATTCGGGAAAGTCGCAAAGCAAACGGCCGGCGTCAAGCCAACGCTCGGCGTGACAAGTCGCCGTGAAAAGTCAACGGGAGGGACTTATGGTTACCACGTTCAACGAAAACCTCTTCTCGCCTGAAGTCATCCACGACCCCTATTCCTACTTCGGCCGGATGCGCGAAGAAGACCCCGTTCACTGGAACGACCCCTACAAGCTCTGGGTCATCACCAAGTACAAAGATCTGGTGTGGGTGACCCGCCGCCCCGAAGCCTTCTCCTCCGAGGTGTTCTACCGAGACCCGCTGCCTCCTTATCCCTCCATTGACGAGTCGGATATGGGCCTATATGAAGACGTGCGCAACTTCTTCAGCCAGTGGTTCATCCAGACCGACCGCCGCGCCGTCAGCGCCCATAAGGACATCGCCGAACACGGCGGTCCCGACCACACCGATATGCGCAAAGTCATCCACGGCTACTTTACTCCCAAGGCCATGGAACTCTGGCGCCCTCTCGTACAGTCCGCCATCAAGCAGCTTCTCGACGAGGCCGAAGAGCGCGGCAGTATGGACGTTATGCGCGACTACGCCACGCCTCTGCCCCTGCTGGTCATCGCCGCCATGATGGGCATTGAGACCTACGACCGACAGTTCATCCGCTCCCTGGCGGAAAAGCTCCTCTTCATTGGCCGCGGCAACGCCGACCGTATGCAGCCCTTGTCTGAAGGCATTACCGAGTTGCAGGAATACCTGCGCCCCATGGTCAAAGAGCGTATGAAGAACCCCAACGGCGACCTGCTCGACAAGATGACCGACGCCGCACGCACCACCAATGCCGCGGGCAAGCAGATTATGGACGAAGAGCAGGTAGTCGCCAATGCCATCCTCCTGCTCCTGGCCGGCCACGAAACCACCATCAACCTCATCTGCAACGGCACCCGCGCGTTTATGACCCACCCCGATCAGTGGGAGCTGTTCAAGACCGACCCTGCCGCCAGGATGATTCGCGCCACCGAGGAGTGCCTCCGGTATGACGCGCCGGTCAAGTCCATCACCCGCATCGCCGGCGAAGACGTGGAACTCGGCGGCAAAGTCATCCACAAAGATGAGCGGATGCGCTGGTTCGTAACCTCCGCCAACCGCGACCCCGAGGTCTTTGACCGGCCCGATGACTTTGACATCGAGCGTTACCCTAACCCGCACGTCGCTTTCGGCAGCGGCATCCACCACTGCCTCGGGGCCACGCTTGCCCGACTGGAAGGGCAGGAAGCATTCAAGGCCATCGCCGAGCGTTTTCCCAACCTCAACATGGGCTGCGACCCCGACGACCTCAGCTATACCTCCAGCATCACCTTCCGCACCCTGGAGCGGCTGCCCGTCAACTTGTCGTAACGCCACGGCAATCACCCCAAGGCGATTTTCACCGGGGCGGACTACCCTGCCGCCCCGGTTTCGCAGAACCCAACCGGAGGTCTTCACCAATGGTCAGCACGTTCAACGACAACCCTTTTTCACTGGAAGCCATCTACCAACCCTACGACTTCTATAACCGGCTGCGCGAGTATCAGCCGGTCTATTACAACGAAGAGTTCGAAGTCTGGATGATTACTTCTTGGGAGCACTTGGTCTGGGTCACCAGGCACCCCGAGGCGTTCTCCTCCAGCGTGTACGCCCGCGATGTACGCCCGCCGAACCCGCCCATAGACGAAGACGACCTTGAACTCTACAACTTCATCAAAAAGTGGCAGGTCTCCCGGTTCATCCAGCACGACCAGCGGCGCTACAACCCCGAAATGTCCGGCCCCGACCATGTCGATATGCGCCGGGTAATGCACGGCTATTTCACTCCCAAGTCCATCGAAATGTGGCGCCCGCTGGTTCAGTCCGCCATTGACGAGCTCCTGGACGCCGTGCAGGAAAAGGGCCGTATGGACGTTATGGCAGATCTGGCCACGCCTCTCCCTCTGCTGGTCATTGCCCGTATGCTCGGCATACCCGACAGCGAGCGGCCCCGGCTGCGGGAACTGGCTAAAGACCTCCGCTTCCTCAATAGAGAAGGCCCTGACCGCATGAAGCCCCTGAGCCGGGCGGTGCAGAACTTGCAGGACTTCATCGCCCCTATGGTTGCAGACCGTGTTGCCAATCCTGAGAAATTCGATTCCCTTGACCTGATGTCCGTTGTCTGCGAGGGTGAGCGCAAGGGCGTGTTCAGCCGAGAAATGACCGTGAACAACATCATGCTCCTGCTGTCGGCGGGGCACGAAACCACCATCAACCTTATCTGCAACGGCACGTTGGCCTTCACCCAGCACCCCGACCAGTGGGCTGCCCTCAAGTCCGACCCCGACGGCAAGACCGTGCGGGCCACCGAAGAATGCCTGCGCTACGACTCCCCCGTGCGTTCCATCCAGCGCATCGCCATGGATGACATAGATCTGAACGGCCAGCAAATCAACAAAAACGACCGGGTGCGCTGGTTTATCCCCGGCGCCAACCGAGACCCTAAAGTCTTTGACCGCGCCGACGACTTTGACATTGAGCGCTACCCCAACCAGCACGTCGCCTTTGGCAGCGGAATCCACCACTGCCTCGGCGCCACCTTGGCCCGGCTGGAGGGTCAGGAAATTTTCCGCAATCTCGCCAACCGCTTTGACAGTATGGAGTTGGAGATTCCGGTCGCGGATGTGCAGTACGACCGCGTGCTCACTTTCCGCGCCGTGGAGAGCCTGCCGGTAACGGTAACCAATGCCAAATAACGCTTGGCGCCAGTCAAAAGCGGAAGAGTAAAAAATAAAAGGCGGCTGTAGCGTACCATAACGTGCAGTCGCCCTTTATTTTTACGTTTGAATTATACCATCGCTTGTGATAATTTGGCGGCGATTTCACCCGCCAGAACTTATCGTGTGGATTATGCCTGCCGCCATTCATGACGATCTCTTTGCGCCCGACGCCATCCGAGACCCCTACGCCTACTTCGGCGCCCTGCGGTCGGCTGCGCCGGTGCATTGGAACGAGCAGTATCAGCTGTGGCTCGTAACCGGCTACCGGCAGCTGGTATGGACGGCCCGCCATCCCGAGTACTTCTCGTCGGAGATGGCCATGCGCGACAAGCGGCCGCCGTCTCCCGCCATACCCGAAGAGGACATGGAACTTTTCGCCGCGGTGCGCAACTGGCTGTCGGCACGCTTCACTCAGAACGATGGCGCGAAGCATAAGGAAAAGCGCAAGGTCGTCCACGGCTACTTTACGCCCAAAGCTATGGAAACCTGGCGCCCCCTGGTTCGCCAAACGGTCAACGACCTGCTGGACGACTTGCAGGGCGCCGCTCATATGGACGCGCTGCATGACTTCGCCACGCCGCTCACCTACGGCATCATCGCCGCCCTCATGGACTTGCCCCCCGGCGACCGGCCCTTCGTCAAAACGTTGTGCAGCCGGATGTGCGGCTACGATGGCAGCGACCCCAACCGCATCCGAGATTTCGCTGCCGGCGTCCAGGCTGTCACCGATTACCTGGCTCCCATCGTAGCCCAGCGCGTCCGGGAACCCGGCGACGACCTCCTTTCGGTCGTTTGCCAGGGCGAAATCATGGGCGCCTATACCCGCGAAGAAGTCCTCGCCAACGCGCTGCTCCTCCTCGTCGCCGGACACCAAACCACCAATGACCTTATCGCCAACGGCGTCCTGGCTTTCGCTCAACATCCCGACCAGTTCGACCTGCTGCGAACCAACCCCGACGGCCACATCGTCAACGCCGTGGAAGAAGTCCTCCGCTACGACTCGCCCTTGAAGTCAATACAGCGCATCGCCACCCAGGACGTTGACCTGGGCCGCGGCCAGCGTGTGGGCAAGGATGACCGCGTCCGCTGGGTCATCTCATCCGCCAACCGCGACCCCGACGTTTTCGAGAATCCCGATGAGCTGGACATCAGCCGCAGCCCTAACCCCCATGTTGCCTTCGGCAGCGGCGTACATCATTGTCTCGGCGCGACCCTCGCCCGATTGGAGGCGCAGGAAGCCTTTGCCGAGCTGGCCCGCCGTTTTGAGGGCTTCACCCCGGAAATCGCGCCCGACGAACTGCATTACCTTCCCAGCGCGGGCCAGCGCACCCTACTGAACCTGCCGGTCAGCGTCAAATAGTCCGCCGCCGCTCGCCGTTCCTTCCCACTCATCACATTCTTGCCAACCATGAGGAGGTTATCCCAATGGCTCGACAGCTGAAAATCACTGTGGACTATAACGTTTGCGTGGGCAACGCCATGTGCGAAACCTTCGCCGAAAACACCTTTGGCCTCAACGACGACCGCCAGTCCTACGTGAAGGACCCGGCCGGCGACCCTGAGGAAACCATCATCGAAGCCGCCGAGAACTGCCCCGTAACCGCCATCACTGTTGAAGACGCCGAAACCGGAGAAATCCTGTTCCCGTAACGACGTCGACCAACCCGACGCACCCTTGGGGCCAGGTTGCAAATCTGCCCCTGCATTTACATCCTGGCGATTACATCTTCACCGAAGCGGCGGATAATCGCGGCGGGGTCGTGGCTGATGGCTGTGATTTGCACTACGTCCACACCGGCCTCGCCAATCTGCCGCACCTTGGCGCGACATTCCTCCGCAGTGCCGGCCACGGCGAAACGTTCGGCCAGATAGTCGGTTACGCCCAACTCGTCGGTGATGCCGGCGTTGCGCGTGTCGCCTACCTGCTCGTGCTCCGCCGGCACATATTCCCCCTGTATCGCCATCATCGCTTCATGCAGCTCTTCGGGCACGTGCTTGCCTTCCAGCGTAAAGCGGAAAGCGTGGTGCGCGCTGGCCGCCAGCGCCATCTTGATTTCGGCGATAGCCTCGTCGTGGTCATCGGCGATGTTGCACTTGGCGAAAGCCCACACCTCCGCGGAACCCAAGGGCTTCCCCGCGTACCATTCCCCGGCCCGGACGTGAGCCACCGTGTCCTCCAGTATCTCCGGTGTCAATCCTGTGTGAATCATCACCCGGTCGGCGACTTCCCCGGCGATGCGCAGCGTCCGCGGCCCTTCCGCAGACATCATAATCGGCGTCGGTTCACGGCTCCAACCGACGTGTCCCTCCCGTCCCATGTAATCAACGGTTTCCCCGGCCAGCATTGCCCGCACTGCGGCGACGTACTCCCGCAGCGCTCCCAGCCGGGCCGGCCGCAATCCCAGGTTCAGGATGGCTGAATCTCCGGTTCCGATGCCCAGGAATGCCCGCCCGCCCGACAGCTCGCGCAATGATGCAATGGCCGAGGCCATTACCGCCGGATGCCGGGTCAGCGGATTAGTAACCGACGGCCCCAGGTGCGCTCGTTCCGTCTCCATAGCCGCCACCGTCAGCGAAACAAAAAGCTCGCGGAACAGCGACTGCGAATCCGCTACGCCGATGTAGTCAAAGCCCACCGCTTCAGCCAGACGGACGTGCCGCCGAAAAGTCTCGTAGGAAGTAGGAAGCAGAGTAACCCCATATTTCATTTGTGTCGCCTCCATGGCAGTCCGATTTATACCCTAGTCCGCGCCGCCCGGCGCCGCTGCTTTGGCGATGCCGCGAAGCATCCCCCGGAAAATGTAGGAGTGCAGCGGCCAAAGGCCGTACCAGTATAGTAGGCCGGCCAAGCCTGCCGGAGCGAATTCGGCAGTTTGACGGATTATTGAACCCTCGCCGGCCGGCGTAACCTCAAACTCCAGCCAGGCGCGGCCGGGCAAACGCATTTCAGCATAGAATCTAACCCGCCGACCCGGTTCATAGCATTCCACCCGCCACCAGTCAACGGCGTCTCCCACCGCCAGCTCGCTGGGATGCCGGCGACCTCTACGCACGCCGACGCCCCCGGTCAGCAGGTCCAAGAAACCGCGCAGCTGCCAAAGGAAGTTGGCGCAATACCAGCCGGTTTCGCCTCCTATACTGCCGATTGGTTCAAAGGCGATACGAGGGGGAACTGCTACCGCAGCCGCCCGGGTGTCAACCAGGCGCTTGCCGAAGCCGCTGCCGCGGCCATCGGAACGCCCCGAGGATGACCGGGCGTCGGACCAGCGCGTCGCGGCAAACGCGCGGTCTTCGTTGCGCATAGCGCCGGCTATCGCCTCCCGGACGCCCACCGGGCGGATGTTGAACAAGCCTTCGGGCGGCGACGTTTGAACCACGCTGGCATGGCGCAGGCTGTCAATCAGCTTGCGGCCAATTCGGGCGTACACCGGCGTCACCAATCCCAGCCACAGGCTGGACAGGCGCGGCGTAAGCACAGGGACGGCAATCATCCGGCGTCGCAATCCCCGCTGGCGGGCATACTCCTCCATCAACCGGCCATAGGACACCACGTCCGCGCCGCCGATTTCAAATACAGCGCTGCCGTCCACCGGCGCGGTCAGAGCGGCTTGCAGATAGGCCAGCAGGTCGACGATCCCGATGGGCTGCGCCGAAACCGACACCCAGCGCGGCGTAATCATGACCGGCAGCCGATCCACCAGGGCGCGCACCATCTCAAAGGAAACGCTGCCGGAACCGATGACGATGGAGGCGCGGAACTCAATCACCGTCGCCCCGGATTCGCGTAGGATGTCGCCTACGCGCCAGCGGCTGCGCAGATGGGGCGACATTTCATCGTCAGCCGCGCCTAGTCCGCCCAGGTAGATGATGCGCGACACGCCGGCAGCGCGGGCAGCATCGGCAAAGTTCTGCGCACCCGCCGCCTCTTCCGCCTCAAAATCGCGGGACGAACCAAGAGAGTGCACCAGGTAATAGGCTACGTCCACCCCGTCCATAGCATCGCCCAGCGAAGCTCGATCCAGCAGGTCGCCCCGGACGACCTCAGTGGTATCGGCTACTTTGCCGGCCAGGTTTTCGGGGCGTCGGGCCAGGCAACGGAGGGAATAACCAGCGCCGGCGGCCTCCAGCGCTTCCAACAGACGCCCGCCAACGTATCCGGTAGCCCCGGTAAGCAGGATGCGAGGTTGGGCGGGCATGGTGTCCGACGGATGGCCGGCGAATATGAAACTCAGGTTAGTTGCCGATGCGGTTGATTCTGTACCGCGCCGATTTCAGCAAACGGATGCTGTTGTAATCGTTTAGGTTGTCAAACCCAAAATGCCAGAAATGATATTCGTCGTTTCCCGTGCGTTGGAAAAAGAGCGTTGATACCGGCTTTTCCGTGTGATTCTGCCACTGCCGATACGGATAATAAAGCTGCCTGATGATGGTGTTGCCGGCATTGCCGCTCTTGGCTTCAACCAGCACGACCTGATTGGCGCCTTCGTAACCGCCGTCAACTTCGGTCTGAACTCCTTCTGTGTCAATCGTAAATTCGCCAGTTACAAAGCTAAAGGCCGGCGTGTATTTTCTCCCTCGAATAGTGAGTACAAGAGAATCGTCGCCAGCAAAGTGTCTGACCAAACTCAATGCGTAGGCTAGATCCAAGTGTTGCATCTCCGAGTCGCCTACTAACGACGTTTCCAGTGTGAACGGGAAAGTACTCTGATAATCCTGCACATCCGACCGGATGCGTGGCACGTCAACATAGCCCTCTCCTCTGATGATGGTGTAGAATTTGTTTCTCACCGGTAGTATGAAAAGGCCGTTCTCTCGAAAAACCAGGGGGCGAGAGCCTCGCGTATCCTGCTTGCATAATATACGAACTTCTTTCTGGCTGGTTCTCTCGAAATGTTGGCAGGCAACCTTGATTTGATCTGCCGAAACCGGGAATGGCCTCGCGCCAAAGTCGTGATTGTAAATATCGTATCGCTCGAAGATAGCATCCCAACTGGCGTCTTTGCCCGTGCGAGGCGTAGGTTTGAATAGCATTAGTACCTCCCGTTAGCCCACTCCAATAAGGTATTTCCCAGCCGAATCCAGGAGCCTCTGTTGGGTATCATCAGCGACACCTTGCGGTACCGAGATAGCCTCATTAGTGAGAACAACCTCCGCCAGCCTGCTGGTACCCAGCTCAACGTATTCCGGCTCGATGTCGCAGCCGATGAATCGGCGGCCTATGGACAGCGCAGCGACGCCAGTCGACGAGCTGCCGGCGAAAGGGTCAACCACCAAGTCGCCGGGGTTGGTACTAGCCCGCAAACAGCGTTCAATCAACATCACCGGCTTTTGCGTTGGATGCTTGCCGAGTTTCTTCTCGTCTCGGCCGGCGGCGGGAAACTGCCAGACAGATTTCATCTGCTTGCCGCCGTTTTCGGCTTTCATCTCCTCGTAGTGGAACGTGTACTTATGCCGACCGCCCTTCGGCGCTTTGGTGGCCCATAAAATCGTTTCGGTGGAGTGCGTAAAGCAGCGACATCCCAGGTTGGGCGGCGGGTTGGTCTTCTCCCACGTGATATCGTTCAGGATACGAAACCCCAACTGCATCATTGCCATGCCCACACTGAGGTAGATGTGCAGTGTCCCAGTAACCCAAATAGCACCTGCCGGCTTCAAAACCCGGTAGCACTCGCCCAGCCATGCCAAGTTGAACTGGTGGTCGTTCTCAATCCCGTCGCTGCGATCCCACTCGCCCTTATTCACGCTGACGCGCTTCCCCGCTACGCAGGTAGTGCCGTCATTCGACAACAGATAAGGCGGGTCGGTCCAGATGCAATCCACGCTATCGGACGGCATACTGGCCATCAGCGCCAACCCGTCGCCGAGGTACAATGCGGATTGTCTATCCGAGGACTGCCATGCTATTTGGGGGCTATCGACCATCATAGAATTGTCCAGAACCGGCGCGGATTCTATCTGCGCCTGGGTCTAGGCATTGTTGATCGCTCTCATCAAAAGATCAAGGCCCCCGCATCTTCAAAAAGTAAGGGGCAGGTTCAAAACCTGCCCCTTACTACCCGGCAGCGAAGCAACCTCCCGCGGGGGTTGCTGAATCGCCCGGAGTGTTATTCGGTATTGGCAGTTTCTCTTTCTGCCCGTCGCCGTGTCCAGAACCGCTCAATAGCGGTTGCCCGGATTGCATCCAGCGCGGCGCGGCCCTCCGGAGTGTTTTGCAGGTCTGCGATGGCAAGCTCCGCTATCATCCGCTCGAAGGATTTTAACTCTGCCATCAGCCAACTGCCTGGCTCCGCCGCTGTGATTGCGCCACTCATGGAGTTAGTCAACTCTGGGAACTGCTCAGCGTCATCGTCGCTCAGGTAGATAGGTTCGTTCTCCGGCCAATCGTCGGGCAGCGCTACGCCGGAGCTTCGCTCAATCATAGCAACGACCAACTCGGCTACTGATGCACGCGATGGGTATGGAAGCAACGGCTCCCACTGTGGGTTGGAACTAGTCATCAACTGCCTCCTCAACGCGATTGGGCGCAATATACGAGATCAAAAATCCGATCACAAGGCAACTGCGATAGCCTCCTTTGTTCGTCTCCGCCTCCGCTGTGCCCAGCATCCTCTCCTCTCAGTCCATCCTATCCCTTCGCCTCTGACGATAACCCCAACCCATAGGGGGGAACCACGGAATACCGCGTCGCCACCGAAAGCCCCCGGCCGTCCGGTTTGATACCCGTCGGGCGGTAGGCTATACTACCCGACGGCCTGCGCCTCCCCAATTTGCGCATCAATACGGGCCGCCGGCCGGGAGCATACTGCTATGGATTTCAACATTGCCGTCCTCAGCGGAGACGGCATCGGCCCTGAGGTCACCGCAGAGGGCGTCAAGGCTCTGCAAGCGGTGGGCCGCGCCTTCGGGCACAATTTCACCCTGGAATACGGCGATGTCGGCGGCGTTTCTATCGACCGCCACGGAACTCCGCTCAACGACAGCGTCCGCAACCTGGCTTCAGCCGCCGACGCCGTGCTCTTTGGCGCCGTCGGCGGCCCCAAGTGGGACGACCCCTCGGCGCCAACGCGCCCCGAAGACGGCCTCCTTGCCCTGCGCGCCCATCTCAACGTATTCGCCAACATCCGCCCGGTCAAAGTCTATCCCGAACTCACCGGCTCCAGCGTCCTCAAGCCTCACGTCCTCCAGGGCGTGGATATGGTCGTGGTGCGGGAACTTACCGGCGGCCTGTACTATGCTCAGCCCAAAGGCCGCACCGAAACCCCTCAGGGCATCGTCGGGGTCGACACCATGCGCTACTCCGAATCGGAGATTGAGCGAGTCTTGCGCGTCGGCTTTGAACTGGCCCGGGGCCGCCGCAAGAAGCTCACCTCGGTGGACAAGGCCAACGTGCTGGAAACCTCCCGCCTCTGGCGCGCCACGGCCACCCGCCTGGCCGCCGAATACCCGGACGTCGAACTGGAGCACGCCCTCGTGGACGCCTGCGCTATGCAAATTGTGCTGCGCCCGGCTTCCTACGACGTAATCGTCGCCGAAAACACCTTTGGCGACATCCTGACCGACGAGGCCGCCATCCTGGCCGCTTCAATGGGCTTGCTTCCCTCGGCCAGCCTTTCCGGCGTCCCCCGGGCCGGCGCCCGGACTCCGGGATTCTACGAACCAATCCACGGCACAGCGCCCGATATTGCCGGCCGGGGCATCGCCAACCCTTGCGGTTCCATCCTCAGCGCCGCCATGATGCTGCGCTACTCGCTGGGACTGACCGAGGAGGCCGCCGCTATTGAGCGCGCCGTGCAAGCCACCCTGGAGCGGGGCTTCCGCACCGCCGACATCGCCGCCCCCGGCGACAATGCCGCCAGCACCACGGCAATGGGCGACCTCGTTGCCGCCGCCATCGGATAAAGCGGTTCAAGCCTCGTGCTCAACGTTCTGTCCGGCGTTAGCCTTACCTTCGCCATCATTATTTTCCTGGCCAGCGCCGTGGCGGTGGTGTTCCTCGGCACCTACCTCGCCAGATACGGCGACGCCCTGGCCTCGCTGACGGGATGGGGCCGCCTGTTCGTCGGCAGCATCCTGGTTGCCTTGGCTACTTCCCTGCCGGAAGTGTCGAACAACATTACCGCCGTTCGCATCGACAACCCCCAGCTGGCCCTGGGCGACGTGCTCGGCTCCAACATGATTAATATGCTCACCCTGGGGATGGTCGCGCTGCTCTTCGGGGGCAAGCGTTTCCTTCAGACCGTCGCTCCGGAGCAGGGCTATCTCATCATGTTGGCTGCGCTGCTCACCGGCATTGCGGTGCTGTTTGCGTTTTTCAAGAACGGCGTCCATATTTGGCAAATCGGGCTGTCCTCCGTCATAGTCCTGGTCGTGTACCTCATCGGCATGTGGTTCGTGTACCGCCGCCGACCCTCCGGCGTGGAGGACGAAGAGCAGGCAGACGCCGGCATGACGCTGCGTCGCGCCTGGATAATGTTCATCATCGTGTCAATAGGCGTGATTATTTCGGGCGTGCTGCTGGCCCAAAGCGTGGACCGGATTGCCCACGTTACCGGCGTATCTTCAGGTGTGTTGGGCATATTGGCGGTGGCCCTGGTTACCAGTATGCCGGAAATTTCGGCGACGCTGGCGGCGGCCCGTCTGGGCGCTGCCGATTTGGGTTTCGCCGGCGTGTACGGCAGCTGCGTCTTCAACATCACCATCCTGGCCTACGCTGACATCTTCTATCGCAAGGGCGTCGTGGTCAACAGCGCCGCCACCGAGCATTACATCGCCGGCGTTATCGCCCTCGGCTTGATTGTCTGGGGCGGCTTGCTGCTGTGGGGCCGTAAGCGTTTGCCGCAGCCCGCAATACTCGCCGGGCTGGTTTTGATGTTGGGGGCCACCGTGGCCGGAGCGATTTGGGTTGCCATGCTCGGCGCGCCCAACGCTTGACCTTTACCCTCTGCCGATAGAATCGGAGACGAACATTATGGCTAATCAGACCCGTCCCTCGCTGATTGTCCGTCCCGCCGTGCCGGCCGACGCCGCCGAGCTGGAGAAGATTTTTTACTTCGCGCACATTGACGCCGGCCTCCATGCCGACCTCAGCCTGCCCCAGATGCGGCTGCTCACCCGTTTGCTTGATGAAGCCGTCCTCGGCGACTTTCGGGACATTGAGCCGTCATTCATTAATCGCGCCACCCGTGCCCTCTTCGTCGCCGTGGACACCGACAACATTCCTTACGGTATGACCGCAATCGTCAAACTCGACGACCAAGCCGCTGAAATTCAGCGCGTCGCCGTTGACCCTACCCGGCAGGGCGGCGGAGCTGCCAAAAAACTCATGCTCCACTGCATCGACTACGCCATAAACCGCTGGCATACCCGCTACCTGGAACTTTGGACTATGGACCACATGCAGGCCGCCGTCGGTTTTTATCGTAAGCTGGGTTTTGCCGAAACCGGACGGCCCAATCCGGGCTATCCGGAAATCCTGCACCCTATCCACTTCCGGATGCCCCTGGCGCAAACCGCGACCTTGTCTTAAACTGCCGCTCCCGAATAGCGGGCCAGTTCAACGAATCCGCCGTCATCATCGGCCCAGGCGAACAGCGCCGCCTCTACCACCTGCTCAGCATCAATGCCTACTACCAGCTGCTGCACCGGATAGGCCGGCCCATCTCCCCAGGGGCTGGTCGCCACCGTCCGGTCGGTGTCCGAAAAGTAGGCCCGGCCGTTAGGGTGCGAGTGGTAGATAATCCGGGCCGGAGTGTCGGAATCCAGGCTGGCGTTCAGCGCCAGCAAGTCGGTGGAGTTGAGCACGTAGGCGGTTTCCGCTGTCCGTTCCGACGCCGTGGGGTGTGCCCCGCCGTCCTGCGCGTTCTCCGCCGGACGGATTGCATCCACGCCGGCGCCCTGGGCCGGGCCGGTGAGCCAACCGCAGCACTCGGCGGGAAACGCTGCCCGCGCCTCCCGGTACACTGCCGCCAGAATCTCCGGCGGAATTTCCAGCGGATTCGTGAAATTCGTCATTAAACCCCCTTGTTACGAAAACCGTCAGGTGATATGCTGTTTCCATCGCAATTGCCGGATTTGGCGTAACACTCCGGCAATGCGATAGTGCTTAAACTGAAATCGTCAATGACAGTCGGCAACGTACCACAACGGCCGCCGGGCCAGGATGAGATGATGCAAACCAAGACCAGTACCCGCAAGTCGCTGATGCGGAAAGCGTGCCCCCGTTGCGGCGGAGACATTTGCCGCATGAGGGACACCTTCGGATTCTACCACCGGTGCGCCCAGTGCGGCCGTGAATTCCGCCTAGAGCCGGCCGTCGCCATGCCAACAGCTGCTACGGCTGCGGTTTCCATCAACGCCCAAGCCAATCCCACTGAACATAAAGAGGTTATGGTGGCCTGACCGCCAACCCGAAACGGACATCCCGCAGGCAGCGGCCTCGGATAAGTCCGGGGCCGTTTTCGTTTTAACCTAACCGTAACCAAGCCCATCTGCAAATCACCCAGCGAGACGATTAGCGACAGCCATCACACCCGACAATTTCGGCAGCCACCACCGTCGGATAAGGAGCAACGATGATGGACAAGATGGAGAGGAAAATAAGCATCGAAGGAGTTGCGCTGGGCGCGCGCCGCCGGAAGGTCGCATTGCGCGCTTGTCCGCACTGCGGCGGCGATGTGCGCCTGACCCGGGACCTCTACGGCGCCTACTTGCAGTGCATCCAGTGCAGCCGGGAGCTTCAGCCCGGCGCGCTGGCGGCGCATCAAGCGCCTTCCGTTGCGCCGTCCAGTACGCGATTTGAAGAACTTGGGGTTGCCCAGCTTGAGGCTGCCTGATTTTTGCAATCAGCCGGCTTCGCCGGGCCCGCCGCCAACCCCGGCGCTTTTAATGCTACCGATACCGACGGGGACGGTTGGCGTTCCGCTCCTTCACAAACTCGGAGTACCGACGCACCGCGTCTTCCTGGGCGGGGGTTTGTATCGAGCCGGGCCGCAGCTGGCGGATGTAGGCAATGGCTTCCTGCGGATCATAGCCGGTGTTCACCAGATAGCACGCCAGGATGGTTCCGGTGCGGCCGATGCCGGCTGCGCACGTAACCACCGTAGGCCGCTCCCAGGTCTCAATCTGCTGTTCAACAAAGTTGACGATACGGTCAATCTGCTCCAGCGTAGGGGCTTCGAAATCGGGCACCGGCTCAAAAAGCTCCGTGAATCCCCACGGCTCAGCGGAAATTGCGCTTTCCTCCATGCGAACCACAGCCGTAATGTCCTGCATCTCGAAGTGGATTAAATGCCGTCGCTCCGTAGGCCCCATGGCTCCGGCCAGCGAACCGTGTAGAATCCAGCTGAAGTTGCGAAATCCGTCTTGCATGGGAACGCTCCGAGTCCACCGTCAATAATCGGTCTGGTATAGTATGCGCATGGTGCCGGCCGGCTGCCGTAGCCGGCCCAATGGAGAGTCAATGGAGTATAGCAATATTACACTGTCCACCGGCGACCGGGTAGCCACTATCAAACTGAATCGCCCCGATGCGCTCAATGCGCTGAGCCCGGAGTTGCTGCGGGAGTTCGCTCACGCTACCGCCGTCGTTGGCGCCGACCACTCCGTCAAAGCGCTGGTGGTGCGTGGACAGGGTCGAGGCTTCTGCGCCGGCGCCGACCTGCTGTACTTTGACCGGGTATTTGACGACCTTTCGCTCCTGCCCGATTACGTGAGCGACCTTAACGGCGCGCTGTTTGGCCTGGAGGATCTGCCCGTACCCACCATAGCGGTAGTGCACGGCTACGCCTTGGCCGGCGGGATGGAGCTGATGATGGCCTGCGACATGGCCATCGTCACCGCTGACGCGCGCATCGGCGACCAGCACGCCAACTTCGGCCTGATTCCAGGCGGCGGCTCAACCCAGCGCCTGCCTCGCCGGGTGGGAATGCCCCGAGCGATGGAACTGCTCACCACCGGACGCTGGCTCTCCGGCGCGGAGGCTGTAGAATGGGGCCTGGCGCTGCGTTCCGCCCCGGCGGAGCGTCTCGAATCCGAGCTGGAGTCATTGCTGGACAGCCTGCGGGCTAAAAGTCGCACCGGGTTGGCGCTGATGAAATCGCTGGCCCGCGCCAGCCAGGACGTCCCACTGCGCGACGGCGTAGCGTTGGAGGGCGCAACCTTCACGCGCCTGTTCGCTACTTCGCCGCACCCCCGCGAGGGAATACGGGCATTCAAGGAGAAACGCCAGCCGGAATTTTGAGATACCACTACGAAAGCAGGACTGCGGTTTGAAAATCAAGAAAATCCTCAACCAGCAACGCACCATATCCTTCGAGTTCTTCCCGCCTCGGGAGGCCGATGGCGTTCCCGGCGTCATCGACGTCATCAAAGATCTGCGACGGTTCAACCCCGATTTCGTCTCGGTAACTTACGGAGCCGGCGGCGGCACTCGCGCGTTCACCGAGGAAATCACCGTGCGCCTGAAGGCCGAAACCGACCTGGAAGTGATGGCGCACTTGACCTGCGTGGCCCAAAACCGGGCGGATGTCCACGGCGTCCTCCAACGGCTGCAAAGGGCCGGCATTGAGAACGTCATTGCCCTGCGCGGAGACCGTCCGCCCGATCACTCCAACGTAGAACCGGTGCCGGACGAGTTCCCTCACGCCACCGACCTGATAACCCACATCCAGAGTAATTTTGACTTCGGCATCGCCGGCGCCTGCTACCCCGAAGGGCATACCGAATCGGAAAGCCTGGACGCCGACATCGCCTACGCCCGAATGAAACAAGACCTAGGCGCCGATTTTCTGGTTACCCAGCTGTTCTACGACAACGCATTTTTCTACGATTTGCAGGAACGCGCCGCCGCCGCCGGCATCACCATTCCCATCATACCCGGCGTGCTGCCCATTCTCAGCGCGCCTCAGATTCGCCGGTTCACCTCGTTGTGCGGAGCAACCCTCCCGGCAGAGCTGGACGCGCGGCTGGAACGCTTCGCCGACGACAACCGGGCCGTGCGCGAAATCGGCATCGAGCAGGCTGCCCGCCAGGCCGAAGACCTTTGGGCCAACGGCGTCCCCGGCATTCACTTCTACGTGCTCAACCGCCGCTACTCCGTTTCCCACATCCTCGAGAACTTGAACATCGCAGGGCACAGTGGCGAGTAGCGCTCCGACCATCCTGTGAACAATATGCTCACCACCGGCGTGGACTTCATCGAAATCGACCGCATCGCCGGCGCGCTGCAACGCTATGGCGACCGGTTCCTGCGGCGCATTTTCACGCCCGGCGAAATCGCCTACTGCCGCGGGCGCGCCCCCAACCTGGCTGCCCGCTTCGCCGCCAAAGAGGCTGTGATGAAATCCCTTGGCACCGGCTTTCGCGGTGTGGGCTGGCGCGATGTGGAAGTAGTGCGCGCCCCCAGCGGCGCCCCGAGCCCGCGTCTGCACGGACGCGCTCGCCGTCGCGCGGAACGTCTCGGCGTAACCGAAATCGCCATCAGCCTGTCCCACTCCAGAGGTTACGCCATGGTCGTTGCCGTAGCCTCCCGTCCTGATACTGACGAATCCCGCCGGGCGGCGGAAGCCATCCTGTGGGGAGATGACACCGCCCCGCGGGCCGGCCGGGAATATGACTGCTAAAGTCGTAACCGTAGCCCAGATGCAAGCCCTGGAGGATGCGTCCGAACAGGCCGGCATCAGTAAGGACGCCCTGATGGAAAACGCAGGCCAAGCCTGCGCCGAATACGTTAGGGGGTATCTGGGCGGCTGCGCCGGGCGCCGGGCGACAATTCTGATAGGCCCCGGCAACAACGGCGCGGATGGCTTGGTAATCGCGCGACACTTGCGTCGCTGGGGCGCGGAAGTCGTCTGCTATGTAGTGTGCGGACGCCCCAGCGTTGACCCCAAAATGGCCAATGCTCTGGCCTATGACGTAACCGTGGTGGACGCCGCCGCTGACCACGATTATCAGCTCCTGGATGCCTTGCTTTCCCGTTCCCATCTGGTCGTTGACGCTATTCTCGGCGCCGGCCGATACCGTCCCCTGGATGGCGCCGTTGCCGAGGTTGCCGTCATGGTCAACCGCCATCGTCGTGAACGGCCCAGCTTTGCCGTCATCGCCATTGACTTGCCTACCGGCGTGAACCCGGACACGGGCGCAGCGGACGCCGCCAGCATCTCGGCGGAGATAACCCTCGCCTTGTATTTCCCAAAGTATGGCATTGCCAGCTTCCCCGGAGCCGGCTATGCCGGGCGCATCATAATTTTAGACATCGGACTGCCCCGGCGGGCGCTTGCTGATGCCAACCTGCCGACGCAATGGATGACTCGCTCCGCCGCCGTTGACCTGCTCCCCGCCCGACCGCTCAATTCACATAAAGGCCTTTTCGGCCACCTGCTGATAGTCGCCGGCAGCCGCAACTTCGTCGGCGCGGCGACGCTGGCCGCTATGGGGGCGCACCGAGCCGGCGCCGGACTGGTAACGCTGGCAACGCCGCAATCCGTGTACCCGATAGCCGCCGCCAAGCTTACCGAAACGATACACTTGCCCTTGCCTGAGGACGCCGCGGGCCGCGTTGACGCCGTAGGGGCGGACATAATCAAAGAGCGCATTGCCGGCTACTCCGCGTTGGCCATTGGCTGCGGCCTCGGTTTATCAACCGGCACAACGGAGTTTATGGAGCGGCTGCTGCTGTCTCCCACTCATCATTCCCGTGAAGGCGGGAATCCACTTCCGCCGACAATCGTTGACGCCGATGGACTCAACAACCTCTCCCGTTGCCAAGACTGGCCGTCTCGCCTGTCTTGCCCTGCCGTGCTTACTCCACACCCCGGCGAAATGGCAACGTTGACCGGCCAGGTCACGTCGGACATACAAGCCGACCGTCTGGCGGTTGCTGCTCGCTCGGCAGCTCAATGGGAACAAACCGTACTGCTCAAAGGCGCGTACAGCGTAGCGGCATCCCCCGATGGGCGGCAGTGTATCCTGCCCTTTGCCAATCCCGCGCTGGCCGCCGGCGGCACCGGCGACGTGCTTACCGGCGTCATCGGCGCGCTGCTGGGGCAAGGGCTGTCGCCCTACCAAGCGGCGATGCTGGGCGGCTTCCTGCACGGAACCGCCGCCGAGAAAGCTCGCTCAGTCCAGGGCAATGCCGGCATCGTCGCCAGCGACCTGTTGTCACATTTGCCGATGCTGATGAATGAGATGAGGCTTTGGCCTGATGCAAGGGGCGCGCAATGACCATACTCACGGAGCGGCAAGCTGCGCTGCTGAACGAAACTCCCATCGGCCATCTGGCTACTGCCGACGCCGACGGTCGCCCCCACGTCATTCCGTTCTGCTTTGCCTGCAACGGCCGGCATATCTACTCCGCGCTGGACGCCAAACCCAAGCGGGGCAGCCTGCGGAGCCTGCGCCGCGTTCGCAACATTCTCGCCAATCCTCAAGTGTCGCTGGCAATTGATCACTACGAAGCCGACTGGTCTAAACTATGGTATCTGTTGGTGCACGGCCGGGCGGAGCTGCTGGAGCCCGGCGACGAACAGGCCGCCGCCATCGCCCTGCTCCGCGCCAAGTACCCGCAATATCGTGAGATGGAGCTTGACGGTAACCCGGTAATCAAAATTACGCCGGAGCGGGCTGCCGGCTGGCCCGCCGGCTGACGCTCTGACTGACCACTGCGCCTTGACCCGTCGCTCCGTCGCCCCTAGAATGCCCGCAATTCCAGCCGCCAGCGAGGTTCCCGTTTATGACGCAACTGGTTTTTATTCACGGCCCAGGCGCCGGCGGATGCGCCGATTCCTACGTGAACCAGCTTGCCCACTATCCCGGCAGCCTTGCGCCACATCTGCCCGGACACCTGGACGGCGCGCCGTGCGGCAGCGTGGAACGTTACGCCGACTGGCTGCGGGGCTGGCTGCACGGACAGGGCCACAATCGGGATTTGCTACTGTGCGGGTTCACCCTGGGCGCCTGCATTGCGCTGCAATACGCCCTGGACTACCCCGATGAGGTGAAAGGCCTGGCTCTGATGACCATTGCCATGCGTCCCAAGCAGCGCCGCCCGCCGGATCTGCAGCTCCGCCTGGACGCCGCCGAGGATGCGGAAACCTACGAGAAATGGCTGAGCATGATGGACGGCATCATGCACTTCATCGAACCGCAGCTGCGCGCCAATCTGCTGCAACGACATCGGGAAGTGGGGCCGGTGGCGCAGTACCGCGACCTGGTGGTCATCGACCGCTTTGATGTGCGCGACCGCATCCACACGCTGCAAACGCCGCTCCTCCTGATTCAAGGCGTGGACGACCCGCTGGCTACCGGCGACTACGAAGAAGAAATCCACCGCGCTGTCCCCGGCTCAAATCTGGTCAAGATGACCGACGCCGGGCACTTTCCAATGGTAGAAAAACCGGCCGAATTCAACAGCGCTCTGGACGAGTTCATTAAGAAAATTGCCTGACTTACCCATTCGCAACATCCCATCTGAACCAGAAATTGGAGGAACCATACCGTGGACGGAGTTACCGCTGTAGCCAACGTTTTGAAAATGGAAGGCGTGGAATGGATTGGCGTAATGCCCTCCAACCCGCTGATTGAGGCCGCCGCCATCGCCGGCATCCGGCCCGTAGTCTGCCGGCAGGAACGCACCGGCGTACACATGGCCGACGGGTTTTCCCGCGTTACCAATGGCCGGAAGACCGGCATTTTCCTGGCCCAGAACGGCCCCGGCGCCGAAAATGCCTTCGGTGGTGTGGCCCAGGCTTACGCCGACTCCGTGCCTATCCTGGTGCTGCCGGCCGGCGTTGCGCGCAATCGCATCGGAGTGGAACCTAATTTCCATCCCGTCCGCGCCTACGAGTCCATCACCAAATGGGCGGCCCACGTCAACTTTGCCGACCGCGTACCCGAGCTGTTCCGCCAGGCCTTCACCAAGTTGCGCTCCGGCAAGCCCGGCCCGGTGCTGCTGGAAATCCCCTCCGACCTGGTTTCCGACCAAATCAGCGAAGAGGATTTCGACTACGTTCCGCCCGTACCTATGCGCGTTGCCGCCGACCCGGCCGCCGTTACCCGCGCCGCCCGCGGTTTTTTGTCCGCCCAACGTCCGGTGATAATCGCCGGCCAGGGAGCGCTGTACGCCGAGGCTGCCGACGAATTGCTCGAGCTGGCCGAGTTTCTGCAAATCCCCGTGATGACCACGCTGGAAGGCAAGAGCGCTTTCCCGGAGAATCATCCGCTGTCCCTGGGCGTAGGCGGTTCCAGCCAGACCGGGCCGGTGCATCGGTTCCTGACCAACGCCGACGTGGTGTTTGGCATCGGCGTCAGCTTCACCAAGAGCAGCTTCACCGTGCCGATCCCTCCCGGCAAAACGTTGATCCACCTCACCAACAGCGAGGGCGACATCAACAAGGACTACCGCACCGAGTACCCCATCCTGGGCGACGCCAAGCTGGCCCTGCGCCAGTTCATCGACGAGCTGAAATCCCAAGGCGCCCAGCAGCGCGCGCCCAACCAGGAGCTGGCCTCCGAAATCGCCGCCAGCCGCGAAGCGTGGCTGGCCGAATGGCTGCCGCGTCTCACCAGCGACGAAGTTCCACTGAACCCTTACCGCGTGGTGTGGGACATCATGCACACCGTTGACCTGGACAACACCATCGTCACCCACGAGTCGGGCAGCCCCCGCGAGCAGGTGTCGCCCTTCTGGGAAGCCCGCGCGCCGCGCAGCTTCATCGGCTGGGGCAAGTCCACACAACTGGGTTATAGCCTGGGCCTGGCTATGGGCGCGAAAATGGCCGCTCCGGAGAAAATGGTCATCAACTTCATGGGCGATGCCGCTTTCGGTATGGTGGGCCTGGACGTCGAAACCGCCGTTCGCGCCAACATACCCATCACCACCGTGGTGATGAATAACTCCACCATGGCCATCTACCCCGACAGCCGTATCCCCACCGCCGTGGAGCGTTATGGCCTCAAAGACCTCAGCGGCGACTTCTATCAGGTAGCCGTCGCATTGGGCGCCTACGCCGAACAGATCCACACCCCCGACGAAATCAAGCCGGCCATGCAGCGGGCGATGCAGGCCAACGCCGACGGCCGCCCGGCCCTGCTGGAGTTCATCACCAAAGAGGAAGGCACCTTCTCAAAATTCCGCTTTGACTGATGTTCGCCCCTGCCGTACCTCAAACGGAAAGCGGCGCCGCCATGATTGAAGCCCTGAACGCTCAGGAAGCTCCGCCGGACAGGTGATTTACTGACCGCAGGCCGTAGCGCAATCGCCGGCCGTGCGTTTAGACTGTCCGGCGCGACGCTATATGTACCGGAGAAGATGATGGTAACTACCGGGTCGCCCGCTGCAACAGATGAACTTGACGATTTTCTGGCCGATCTAGAGAGGATTATGGCCGGCGCGCCGGTGACGGCCCCTAAAGGATCTGGCGACGCTGCGCCGCCCTCCGACTCGGAAGCGGTTCCGGAAAGTCAGGCCGAGTCGGAAGCAGCTCCCCGTCGTCCGGCTGCCGTTTCGTACCAGCCTACTATCCGCCAACTGCCGGCCAGCGAACGACCCCGGGAACGGTTGCGAGAGTACGGCCCGCGCTATCTCAACAACGCCGAGCTGGTCGCCATTCTCATGCGCACCGGCATTGCCGGCGAAAACGCCATCAGCCTCGCTATGCGCATCCTCACGGAGTTTGAGGGGTTGGCCGGCCTGGCTCGCGCCGAGTATGCCGAACTGTGCGACCAGCGCGGGTTGAGCGACGCTAAAACCTGCGAGATTATGGCGGCGCTGGAACTGGGCCGACGCATCGCATCGCTGGCCCCGGAGGAGAGGGCGCAGATTTCATGCCCACAGGACGCGGCCAATCTGGTATCGGCGGAAATGGAGCTGCTGGCCCAGGAAAATCTGATTGTGCTGCTGTTGAATACGCGCAATCAGGTGATAGCCAGGCGCACCATTTATATCGGCACGGTGAACAGCAGCGCGGTGCGTCCCGCCGAGGTGCTGCGTCCCGCAGTCCGCATGAACGCGCCGTCTATTATTATGGTTCATAACCACCCTTCCGGCGACCCGACTCCCAGCCCCGAAGACGTAGCTATAACCCGCGATTTGGTAGCCGCCGGCAAGCTGATGGGCATCGAGTTGCTGGACCATCTGGTTATCGGCCAGGCCGGGCGGTTCGCCAGCCTGAAAGAAAAAGGGCTGGGCTTTGACCCGGCCTGAGCGTCAAGGAGATAACATAATGAACGACTATTTCCTGCAACCGGAAGGCCGCGGCTACAAGGAGCTGGCGGAAGGCGCGCGCACCCGTACTTTCTGGGGCGCGCAGATGTTGTTCTCCCTGGTGGAGGTGGACGCCGGCGCCACGGTTCCTCTGCACACGCACCCCCACGAGCAGGGCGGAATTATCGTTGAAGGCGAGCTGGAGATGGGAATCGGCGGCGAGGTTCGCCTGCTCAAGCCCGGCGATATGTACATCATCCCCGGCAACGTGGAACACTACGCCAAAGGCCAATCTGCCAAAGCCCTCGCGCTGGACATTTTCAGCCCGGTGCGTGAGGAGTTCAAGTACTAAACAGTGCCACATCCAACCATTGGGAGGAAGGTCGATGGCTCAGGAGAATGACCAGTCCGCGGAAGACGCTAGTAAAAGGAACGCCAAATGGGGTTGCCTAGCTATTGTCGCTGTCGCCTTGATATTCGTAGTCACTTGCAACGTTTGCCTGTTGCAAGGCGATGACGCCCAAGAAGATTCCATGACGGCGATGGACGATTGGGAGATTGCTAAATGCGGAAGTAAATCCTACGTGTTTGGCTTGAACCGCCTTTCTTACGGTGCTCCTGACATTTGGAATTCTACGGACGCTCGTTTTGGGTGGAGTTCCGAACTCACCGCAGTACCGAGCTCTTTTCCCAAAGTTTACTACTATCCTGTATCGCGGAAGAACGCGTTCGGGACCGAGACAATTACTGAGGTTCAGACGATTTGGGATTACGAGTGCAATCTTGTGTCGGAAAACACACGGATTGCAGGCTTTGACTAGTGTTGCTCGTTTGGCGCGATTCGGGCGGCAGCGAAGTACTCCGCCACCGCCAGCACTAGATTGCCCATGTGCGGGTGTGCCGGTTCAACGTCCACATCGATGCCGCATTCGCGCAGCTTGCGGCTGCAAACCGGCCCCACCGATGCCACAGCTACCGAGCCGGCCAGGCAATCGCGTAAGGCCCCTTCCCGCCCGGCATCGGCGGCGATTTGCAGCAAGTTGGGAACCTGCGGCCGGCTGGTGAACGCCAGCGCGTCAACCTGCCCTTGCTCCATGCTGTCAATGAGCCTCAACACCGGGCTGCGGTCGTCAGGCAGCCCCCAATCGTACAGGGTCAGCTCCTGGAAATCCGCGCCCTGTTCGCGTAGGTAGGCCGGCAGTTCGGAATCCGGGCCGCCATAGCGCTGGAATATAACCCGCTTGCCGCCGAGGGAGAGCCCGCCCATCGCTCCGGTCAAGTCCGACGAGGTATAGGGTTCCGGCGGCATAATGGCGATGGGGATTTTGTGGCGACGCAAGACGCGCCCCGGCTTGGGGCTGCGGGCTACTACGGTGATTGTCCGCAGCGCATCCTCAAACTCCGTCAGTACGCCCATGCCGTCGGCAATGCCCATCATCGCGTCGGCGCCCACGCCGGTTAGGAAAATGGCAACTGCTACCTTCCCATTGCACACGTCAGTAATGGCTTGGCGCACTTCCGGGCTGTCCTGCCGGTAGTGCTCCTGCATTACCGGGGCGGCCAGAGGCACGCCGCCGTGTCGCCGGATGAGGCTGGCCATTTCGTCGGGCATACGCGCTTCGACGAAGGCCAGCGCTCTTCCATCAAGGGATGCCTTAGCCATACTGCCGCGAACCGTCGTCTAGACGGCGCACTCGCCTTCGCCCCGTTCCAGCACGTACTGGTTGGTGCGCTCCCAATCATAGTACATTTCGCCGCCGCCCTCGGCTTCGTGGCCCGCTTCCTGGGCGCGGGCCGCCACCGAGGTCATCTCTGCCAGACCCACCCGATCCAGGAAAGCGTTGAACCCTTCGGATTCATCGGCTCGCTTATCCTTGTAGTAGGTAACGATGTCTTTCAACACGGCGGGCGCCAGTTTGGCCGGCACCTTTACCTTGGGAACTCGAGTTCCGATGCGGGAATCCTCGACCAGATTATCGCCGTAGTTGCCGCCCAGGAAAAGTTCGTAGGACGGGATTTGCTGGCCGTCCACGCCCTTGACTGCGGCGCCGTGGAAGCCGATGTTGGCGATGTGGTGCAGGCCACACCCGTTGGGGCAGCCGCTCATCTTGATTCGGATGTCGCCTACCCCAGCATCGTCGGCCAAGCCGTTCCAGCCCGCCATCTCCTCGCGCAGCGCCTTGGCCAGGCCCATTGAGGCTGTGATGCCCAGCTTGCAGCTGTCGGTGCCGGGGCAGGATACTATGTTGGTGATGTGGCTGTGACCAGCCTCGGCCAGGTCCAAATCCCGCAGCGCCTGCCAGACGTCGGGCAGGTAGCCGGTAGGCGCCCAGCGCAGGACAATGTTCTGCTCTTGAGTGGCCCGGGCTTTTCCTCCCGTGTACTTGCGGACGATGTTGGCCAACCCGCGAAACTGGGCCGGGGTGAGGTCGCCGCGCACCGTCTTGACGTAGATGACGTGGTAGCCGTCCTGTCTCTGCCATTCTACGTTGGATTTGAGCCAGGCCTGGTACTCCGGACTGCCGTTGTCTCCGTTGGCGGAGGCCGGCTGGTCGGGCGGAGTTTCGCGGTGGGCTTCCTCGGCGGCCGTCAGCGGGCGGAAATCAATGGGGCCTATGCTCTCCAGCTCGGCGTCCACCATGGTGCGGAACTCGTCCAGGCCAATCTTGTCAATGAGTACCTTCAGACGGGCCATCATGCGGTTCTTGCGCAGGATTTCGGCGTTATTGAATACCGTCCACACCGCCAACGCCACGCGGAGATAGTCGTCTTCGGATACCCATTCGTAGAGGGGTTTGGCCAGCCGGGGCATAATGGAAGTCCCGCCGCCGCAATAGACCTTGAAACCCTTGCGCTGTTCGCCGTCAATCTCCTTGTACTGCGACACGAAGGTCAAATCCTGGATGGCGGCGGCCACTTCATCCCGTTGGTCGTTGCCCGTAAAGGCCGACTTGAACTTGCGGGGGAAGTTCTGAGTAATGGGATGGCGGACGCCGAAGCGGACGTAGGCCGTGAGGTAAGGGGTAGGGTCAAAGACCTCTTCGGGGCTGACGCCGGCGGTTGGCGGGCCGACCACGTTGCGCACGGTGTTGCCGCAGGCTTCGCGCGTGGACAAGCCCACAGCGCCCAGAAGCCGCAGCACTTCAGAGGTTTGCTCAAGGGGAATATGGTGCAGCTGGATGTTCTCCCGAGTGGTTATGTGGCCTTTCTGCAAGGGCGCATAGCGTTCGGCTATGTCGCCTAAGCAGTCCAGTTGGTCGGCGGAAACGATGCCGCCGGGCAGCTTCACGCGAATCATCTGCACGTCGGCCTGGCGCTGCCCGTACACGCCCTGGCGCAGCCGGAAGGGGGTGAAAACGGTATTGTCCAGCTCGCCGGAACGGAAATGATCCACTTCAGCGTCAAAGCGCTGAATTTCATCCTCCATAAAGGGAATGATGCCGGGCGCGTCGGGAGCCAGCTCCATGCTGGCGTTGTGAATTTCGTCCTGGGTTGGATTTTGCGCTTGGGTGGTCACAAGGTTCCTCCTCCGAGTAGCGGCACGAAAAGACCCACCGTGCCAATCGGCAAAAACGGTGGGCGCAGGTGATGCCTGTAATTTTAAATCAGGTTAAGCCTGCCCCCAATTTGCGGGGACAAGAACAGGTGCACAGGCAGTCGGTTTTGCAGGTACTTTGCATTTGCAAAAACTATACTCCCGCGGTCGGGAATTGTCAACGCGCCGCGTCGGCCCGATTTTAATGGCCTAGCGCAGGGACTTGCTCAACTCCCCGGTGCCTACCGTATGGCCGGAAATCAGCCACAGGACACGCTCGGCGATATTCGTGGCGCGGTCGGCGATCCGCTCCAGGTTGTGCGCCACCCATAGGAGGTAGGTTGCCCGTTCAATGGTGCCGGGGTCCGAGAGCATGTAGGTGAGCAGTTCGCGGTAAATCTGGTTGTAGAGGTCGTCGATGGCGTCATCGTCGGAGCAGACTTTGCGCGCCAGCCATTCGTCGCGTTCTGCGTAAGCCTGGAGGCTTTCATCCAGCATTTTCAGCGCCAAATCTGCCATACGCGGGATGTCAATAAGAGGCTTCAACAGCGGCTGGTCGCTGATGCGGATGCAGATTTTGGCGATGCCCTCAGCATAATCGCCCATACGCTCCAACTCCACGCCGATGTGCACGGCGGACATAACGGAGCGCAAGTCGGTGGCCATGGGCTGCTGCGTGGCCAGCAGGGTTACGCACCTGCTTTCCAGTTCGTCCTGTAGCCGGTCGATGTTATCGTCAGCGTCAATGACCTGCCGGGCCAGGTCTGCGTTCTGGGTTTCCAGGGCGCTGAGGGCGAGGTGGGTGGCGGATGTGACATGGCGGCCCATTTCAGCCAGGCGGGTCTGCAAGTCGGCCAGATCGCGGTCATAGTCTGAACGTAGCATATCAGGGCCCTCCGGTAGCGCGGCGCTGAACCAGGTCTTGCCGGCGTCGGTTATCCGAACCGTCCGGTAATGTACGCTTCGGTACGCTCGTCGGCAGGATTGGTGAACAGAGTTCGGGTGTCGCCAAACTCGATGAGGTGTGCAACTCGGTTTTCGTCGGGCATCAGGAAGGCTGTCTTATCCGAGACGCGGCCGGCCTGCTGCATATTGTGAGTTACGATGACAATACTGTAGCGTTTTTTCAGCTCTTGCATCAGCTCTTCTATGGCCAGGGTGGCGATGGGGTCCAGCGCGGAGCATGGCTCATCCATCAGTATGACGCTGGGCTCCACAGCCAAAGCTCGGGCGATGCACAGCCGCTGCTGCTGGCCGCCGGAGAGAGCCAGAGCGGATTCCTTAAGCCGGTCTTTCACCTCGTCCCAAAGCGCCGCGCCTTGCAGCGACTCCTCAACCACATCGTCCATATTGCCGCTGAACCCATTAATGCGCGGGCCAAACGCCACGTTGTCATAGATGGACTTGGGAAAGGGGTTGGGCCGCTGAAACACCATCCCGATACGATATCGTATCTGGGTCGGATCGGATCCCTGGGCGTAAAGGTTGAAATCCCCGAACCATATTTCGCCTTCCATACGGAAGATCTCAATAAGGTCGTTCAGCCGGTTGATGCAGCGTAGCAGAGTGCTCTTGCCGGCGCCGCTGGGGCCGATGATGGCGGTGATTTCGTTTTCCGGCATATCCATGCTGACGCCCTCAATGACTTTGTTGGAGCCATAATAGACGCCGACGTCAATGGCGCGAATGGCCGGCCGGGTTGCTACTGCCGTTGCAGCCATAATGGGTTATCCCCCCTGGTTCTTTTGCAGGCGATTGCGGAGGAAAATGGCAAAAGCGTTCATCCCCAGCAGCATTGCCAGCAGCACGATGATGCCGGCCGCGGCCAGCTGGTGGAACTCCTCTTGCGGTTTGGAAATCCAGACGTAAATCTGGATGGGCAGGACGGTAAAACGGTCCAGCGGGTGGGCCGGCGCAAAGGGCACAAACGACAGCGCGCCCATAATGACCAGAGGCGCCGCTTCTCCCATGGCGCGGCTGACGGCCAGGATGATGCCGGTGAGTATCCCAGGCATGGCCTGGGGCAGCACCAGCCGCCACATAACTTGCCACTTGGTTCCCCCCAGTGCGTAGCCGCCCTCCCTTATGGAAGAGGGAACGGCCCGTATCGCTTCCTGGGATGATACGATGACCACCGGCATTATCAACAACGCCAGCGTGAACCCGGCAGACAGGGTACTCTTCCCCAGCGCGAACAGGGCTACGAAGATAGTCAATCCCAAGATGCCGTACACGATGGACGGCACGGCAGCCAGGTTCTGGATGTTCACCTGAATGAGCTCGGCAATACGGCTGCTGCCCGAGTATTCTTCCAGGTAGATAGCTGCCGAAACCCCAACGGTGAATGATACCACCACGCAGATTGCCATCACCCACAGAGTGCCAACGATGGCGGGGAAAAGGCCGGACTTAATCGCCTTGCTGGAGGGGGCTTCGGTGAACAAGGTTCCCAGCGAGGTGCCATCCAGGTTGTACCAGGCCAGAGCCTCGGAAATCACACTGTACAGCAGGGCAATCAGCATAATCAGCGCGATGACCACGGCCGCGACGCAGACGACGTAGAAGACAGCTGCGTTGCGCTTCCTGGCCGCCAGCCGACGACGGTAGTTCTGTTGGATTCCGGCAGCCATTATTCGTACACCTCCCTGAACTTGGCGACGATGAACTGGCTGGCCAGGTTCATCAGCAGTGTGATAACAAAGAGGGTAATGCCGACGGCGAAGAGCGCCTGAAACTGCGCAGTGCCCGGGATTGCGTTGTCGCTGAAGTTGGTCGCCGCCATAAATCCGGTCATAGTGTTGACCGGGTCCAGCGGATTGACGGTCAGCTTTTCATTCTGGCCGGCAGCGATGAACACAATCATGGTTTCGCCCACGGCCCGGGACATTCCGAGGATAAAGGCGGCGACGATACCGGAAAGGGCGGCGGGCACCACTACTTTGGTGGCAACCTCTACCTTGGTTGCGCCCAGAGCGTAGGCGCCCTCGCGGAGCGCGTTGGGCACGGCCCGCATCGCATCCTCGCTGAGGCTGGACACCATGGGAATAATCATCACGCCCATAACGATGGCGGCCGAAAGGGCGTTGAAGATGCCGACTTCGTCGCTGATTCCCCGGAGCAGCGGGGTAATGAAAAACAAGGCAAAGAACCCGTACACCACGGTGGGAATGCCGGCCAGCACTTCCAGGATCGGCTTGGTCACGGCCCGCAGGCGAGGATGAGCATACTCGCTGAGAAAGATAGCGCTGAACAGCCCGAGGGGAACGGCCACCAGCATAGCCAGAACGGCTATCATCATCGTGCCGGCCAGAAGCGGCCTGATCCCGTAAGAGCGGGGAACCAGCAGCGTCCTCCACTTGGTATCGGTAAAGTAGCGATACCATCGGACTTTTTCGGGAACCGCAAAGGACCCGGTTTGCAGGTCAACTCCCTTCCCGGCGCCAGCGACGGCGGCGACGGTTACCTTGTAGGAACGACCGGGGCTGGCGTTTGAGATGATGCAGGAAGTGCGCTCGGGAGGCAAGTTCCGGCAGTCGTTCAGAACAACATCCAGGCTGGGCAGGATCGTTACGTCGTATGTGGTAGGCCGCTGTCCGAAGATGGGCTTGTCCCAGCTCACGTAAATCAGGGAGTCGGTGGTGGCGCGCACGTGGAGGCGCGGGATGATGCCGGGGGCCAGAGCGGTAGGGGCCGCGTCGGAGGGCGCAAGCCCGGCGGCTTCGCTGGTTACTTCCAGCTCGCTGCGCTTTTCCTGGTAAAAATCGGAGGTGAAGAACCGGACGCCCTCGAACAGCAGGACGGACACAATGCCCACGGTGGTAAGGATGGAAACGGTGGCTAAAAGAAAAAGCACCCACTTGACGATGCGTTCAAGTAGGTACTTGCTGCCGCTGGCGGCGAGGGGCTTGCCAGCCGCGGGGGTTTCGCTGGCCCCAAGTTTGGAGCCGATTATCTTGCCGAAAAGCAAAGCGGTTCACCTGCTGTCGCCGGCGCAACCGGCGGATTACGGTTCCTTACTGTCCGCTGCATTTGCCTTGATGCCCAATTATAATAAGGGTTGCCGGCGCGTTTCGGCAACCCGCAATTTTCGGATAATCTAAATGGCGCCGCCCGATATACGCCGGCCCAAGCGCCTCAGGGCAGCCCGAATGAGTGAGGAAGTGAATTGAGCCAGAAACTGCAATTGAGCGTGGTTGACCAGTCGCCGATGCGGGAAGGCAGCAACGCAGGAACGGCCTTGCGGGAAACCATCCGACTGGCTCAGGCTGCCGAACGCCTGGGGTATCGGCGCTATTGGGTAGCCGAACACCACAACCTCCCCAATTTCGCCGGCACGGCCCCGGAAGTGATGATTGGGCAGATTGCGGCGCACACCAAGCGAATTCGGGTGGGCTCCGGGGGAGTCATGCTGCCGCATTACAGCGCCCTGAAAGTGGCGGAAACTTTCCGCATCCTCGACTCGCTCTACCCTGACCGCATTGACCTGGGCATTGGACGCGCGCCGGGCAGTGACCAGATTACGGCGGCGGCGCTGGCCTATCCCAGTATGCCCAAAGACGTGCGCCACTTCCCACAGCAGGTGCGGGACGTAATTGACTATCTGGGAGATTCACTGCCGGATGAGCATCCGTTCAACGAAATAATGGCGTCCCCGGACGAACCGGAGACGGCGCCGCAGGTATGGCTCCTGGGATCGCGCTACGAGTCGGCGTTTATGGCCGCCAGAATGGGACTGCCCTTTGCCTACGCTCATTTCTTCGGGCTGGGCGCCGCGGACGGCCCGCAAATCGTGGCATCCTACCGGCAGAACTTTGAGCCGTCGCGCTACCTGGCGGAACCGCTGGTGAACGTAGGCGTGCAGGTATTGTGCGCGGACACCGAGCAGGAGGCCCTGCGCATTGCGTCAAGCCGGAACCTGGGCCGGCTGCGTTCGGTAACGGGGCGGGCCAGAGGTATCCCGTCGCCGGAAGTGGCTGAGAGCTACAAGTATCCGGCTAACGAGTGGCAGTTCATCCAGCGGTACCAGCGCAATTGCGTGGACGGCAGCCCGGAGCAGGTGAAAGCCGGGCTGGAAAAGGTAGCCGCGGATTATCAGACATCGGATTTAAGCGTGGTTACCATCTGCTACCACTACGAAGACCGGCTGCGCTCCTATGAGCTGGTGGGGCAGGTTTGCGGATTGGAGGCGATAGGAGAAGAGTAGGGGCGGGGTTTCAGCCCCGCCCCTGGATTCCGCCCAAGCGGGAAGACGGTCGTTGTAGCTGCGGGAATGGCAATATGCCGACGCCTACGCGCCGAGTTTGTTGGCAAGGTCAACAAAGTTCTCGGCGACGATGTTGAAGGAGGGATCGGGGGTGGGATCCGGGGTACGGTCGGGTCCATGCTCGCGGGGCCGAGGCACGAAGGCGGTGCGCAGACCAACTTTGGCGGAGGCGAGCAAATCGCCCTGGTGCGCGGCCACCATCATCACCTGCTCAGCTTTGAGGCCCAGCAGCTGGACGGCGGCGCCGTAACTCTCCGGGTCAGGCTTGTAGTGGCGGGCGACTTCGGCGCCGAGGATGCAGTCCCAGGGCATCCCGCCGTTTTTGGCCATATTGGTCATCAGCGCGATATTGCCGTTGGACATGGGGGCGATGACGAACCTGTTTTTGAGGCGATATAGCCCGGGCACGCTGTCGGCCCAGGGGCGGAGGTTGTGCCAGAAATAGGTAACCTCCATTTTCTCGTCGTCATTCAACCCGACGATTTCAAACTCGTTCAGCGCTTCGTCCAGAGACATACGATGCAGAGCGTCCAAGTTGGTCCACGGCAGTTCGCCGTTGCGGACTTTGTCCATATAGGGGCGGTACTTGCCGCGCCAGGCGTCCGCAAAAGCGCCCCAGTCGCGTTCAATGCCCTTGATCCGTCCGATGTTGGCGCATTGCTCAACGATGCTGGAACGCCAGTCAACGACGGTGCCGAACACGTCGAAAATGCAGGCCCGAATGTCAAGGCCCCAGGCTGAGTCGGCCATAGCGAAAATCTCCTTGCGTTGCGATGTAAAACGTAGCTGAGGCTATCGTAGCATATCCTGGCCGCCGGGTGATTTGATTGTAGCGAAAGCGGATATGGCGTTGCTTCTACAACATTACGACGGAGCGCAGGACTTCACCGCGGACCATACGCGCGAACGCTGCTTCCACCTCTCCGATGCCGATGCGCTCGGTGACGAAGCCCTCCAGGTCGAGGCGGCCTTGCTGGTACAGGTCGATGAGCATGGGAAAGTCGCGCGTGGGCAGGCAGTCCCCATACCAGGATGATTTGAGGGAACCGCCGCGCCCGAAGATTTCAATGAGAGGCAGCTCAATTTTCATCGTGGGGTCGGGTACGCCGACGAGGACAACCGTACCGGCGTGGTCGCGAGCGTAGAAAGCCTGCTCGTAGGTTGCGGGGTTGCCGACGGCTTCGATGGCGACGTTAACGCCGTTGCCGTCGGTGAGGGCGCGGATGGCTGCTACCGGGTCCGTATTTGAGGAATTGACGGTGTGGGTAGCGCCGAAGTTCTTGGCCCATTCCAGCTTGCGGTCGTCGATGTCAACGGCGATGATGGTGTGGGCCCCGGCCAGATGGGCGCCGGCGACCGCCGCGTTGCCGACGCCACCGCAGCCGATGACGGCTACGGAGTCGCCCCGACTGACGCCTCCGGTATTCATCGCCGCGCCCAAGCCGGCCATAACTCCGCAGCCGATGAGTCCGGCCGCCGCAGGACTGGCGCTCGGGTCAACCTTCACGGCTTGCAAAGCGTCGACCAGCGTAAGCTCGCAGAAAGCGCCGATGCCGAGGGCTGGCGAGAGGGGAGAGCCGTCGAGCAGAGTCATGGGCTGGCGGGCGTTGCGGCTCGCGAAGCAGTACCAGGGGCGGCCGCGCCGGCAGGAGCGGCAGTTGCCGCAGGGAGCGCGCCAGGCGAGAATCACGAAATCGCCAGGCTGCACATTGGTTACGCCGTCGCCGACTTTTTCCACGATTCCGGCGGCTTCGTGTCCCAGTAGAAAGGGGAAATCGTCGTTGATTGCGCCCTCGCGGTAGTGCAGGTCGGTGTGACAGACGCCGCAGGCCTGGACGCGCACCAGTACCTCGCCCGCGTCAGGGTCGGGCGCCAGTATTGTGGTGAGTTCCACTGGTGCCCCTTTGCCGCGTGAGATGACGCCCTGTACTTGATTAACCGCCATTGATGTTCCCTCCAAGTTTAAGTTGCCAGCAGGCATAATGCCCCAACCCGGCAGCATCGTCAAAAAGGGAGAGCCAATGACTGGAATCGTATGGAGCTGCCTTTCTGCGATTAGGGTAAGAGGTCGATAGCCGACGGTGGAGGCGCTGCCAGAATCCGGAGTTTAGGTCGCGTTGCCGGCATATATGCTGCTTTACTGATGGTCGGTGTCGGCGTCCGGAAGCGAGCCGGAAGCGGGCATTGAACGGAGAACCGCCCTGATGAGAAGATAGCGGATGAGGCAGCCGACTCCGAAGAATGCAACGCCACCGCCGCCGCCGATTAGCAGCAGGCCGGCGACGCGGTTATGGAACCAGCCGGGAATAAACGGCGCGATGCCGGCGACTCCGGCGCCCTGCCACACCTCCGCGGCTCTGACCGATACGTTGGGGTCAAGTTGGTCGTTGCCAACCGTAAATCCCAACCAGCCGCCAGCGATAAGGCAGAGCAGGCTGACGCCTACCAGCGCCAAGCCGGAAAGCCCGCCTACGCCCAGAGAAAAACAGACCGACGCGATGACGACCAGGCCGACGCCGGTGAGGTACGCCGGGCCGGCCATTTGGGTGATGCTGTTGACGATAAACGCGCCGGCAGTCAGGCCGTTGATGAAGCCTACGAACAGGCAAATCACGCCGGCGGAAACCGGAATAATGAGTGTAATGCCGGAGATGGACACGTCGAGCCTCCGGGGCGGATCTGCCAAAGATAACCCCTCTCGAGCGGGAGAGGGGTTGTCTCTGCGGTTCGTCGGCGGCAATCAGCCGAGAGCGGCGACGGCAGCTTCGACCTCGGCGTAGTCGGGTTCGGTCGCCGGTGAGTCGGCTACCCAGTGGTAACGGACGATGCCCTCGCCGTCCACAACGGTAACGGCCCGCTTGGCGGCGACGTAACCCTCCATGCCGGCGAGGCCGGGCAGCGCGACATCATAGGCATTGACCACGGCGCGGTTGTAGTCGCTGAGGAAAGTGTAGTTGACGTTGTTGGCTGCTTTCCAGGCGGCTTGGGCAAAGGGTGGGTCAACGGTAACGCCAATGACTTCGGCGTTCATAGAACCAAACTGGTCTATCCGGTCGCTGAGGGCGCACATTTCGGTAGTGCAGACCCCGGTGAAAGCGCCGGGAAAGAAGGCGATGACCACGTTCTTGCCGCGATATTCGCTGAGGCTGCGCTGCTGCTGTGGAGTTTCGTGGAGGGTGAAGTCGGGGGCGGGCTGCCCTACGGTAATGGCCATGTTCAAACCTCTGAAAGACATAGAGTGCGATTGAGTGGAACGCCGCCGCCGCAACCGTGATGGCGCAGGGCGACGGCTGCTATCTTATCACACCGCAGGCATCCCCTAGGCGGGCCATCGCAGCCTGCCCCCACGCTTTGAGACGGAGAAACCGAGTGTGATACAGTGCGGCGGCACAACTTTGCAGACGTTGGAGTACGATGGCTGACCCGACACACGCGGAGGCGCGCCTGCCGCTGGGGAATAAACTGCTGTTCACTGCCGATCATATCGGTTTGCAGGCGGTTTCCTACTTTCGTCAGCAGTGGGCGCTTTTTTTCTTGGCGCCGCCGCTGCTGGAAGGGGCGCCCCGGGTTCCGGGCCTGGCCTTGGGCGGATTGGAGATTGACGCCCGCGTGCTGGCCGGGCTGTTGATATTCGCCGGCCGTTTCATCGATGCGTTCACCGACCCGCTGATTGGGTGGTGGAGCGACCGAACGCGCAGCAGATGGGGGCGGCGCATACCGTTCATCCTGTTCGCCACGCCGTTTTACGGCCTGTTTGCAGCGCTGCTCTGGTATCTGCCGGTGGAAGGAGGCAGCTGGTGGAATGCCATTTACTTCGTGCTGGTTCTGGAGCTTTTCTTTACCGCCGGCACCATGTCCAGCGGCGCGCTGGAGGCGCTGGTGCCGGAGCTGACCAGAACGGCCCGGGACCGAATGAACGTGGTCAGCCTGATATTCCTGTTCGCGGTCTTTGGCGCCGGGCTGGGTTTGGTCGCCGGCGGGTTCATCAAGGACGCTTACGGGTTCCGGGTCGCCGGCACGATTTTTGCGGCAATCGCCCTGACGTTTCGTTATGCTTCCCTGGCGGCGGTCTGGCGACACGCCCCGCGGGACACAGCGCCGGCCCAGGTTGATTTTCTGGGCGGCATACGGGATACGCTCCGCAATTCGCAGTTTGTGTCCTTTCTGCCGACTTTCGTGATGTTCACCACCGGGGCCGGCGTGCTGCAAAGCTGGATACCCTTTTTCGCAGCAGGAATCCTCTTGCAGGACGCAGAGGGGGCCGCCTCTAGCTTTCTTTCGACCAGCGTCATTGGCGGCGTAGTCATGGCCGGTGTAATCATCTGGCTGGTTTTCAGTATCGGGCGCGTGAGCAAGCGGCGGATGTACGGGGTTTGCCTGGTATTGAGCGGGCTGCTTTTCCCGTTGCTGGGCCTCGCCGGGTTGGTTTCTGCGGAGCATCTCCTGGCGCAGGGATTGGCTTTCGCATTCATCGCCGGGATGCCGATGGCCGCGGTCTTCCTGCTGCCCAAAGGACTGACGGCGGATATAGCCGACTACGACGCGCTGATCAGGGGCGAGCGGCGGGAGGCAATGTTCTACGCCACCCAGAACTTCTTTGAGAAACTCACTTACGCGCTGCCGCCCCTGTTGTTGAGCCTGATTTTGCAGCTGGGCGATTCCGCCGAGAACCCGCTGGGCATCCGGTTGGCGCCGCTCATGGCCGGAGGCCTGGTGATGCTGGGCGTTGCCTTGTGGCCGCGCTACCGGCTGCCGGATACTGTCAACCGGGAGACGGTAACACAGGCGGGGCTGCTGACGACGAGGTAACGGGCCGGCTATCCGGCCAGTTGCGCGGTCAGCGCCGCCGGGTCGGTTACAGGGAGCTGGCAGGCATAATTCTCGCAGACGTAGGCGGTGGGCTTGCCATCCAGCATGGCGCGCTGTTCCAGCAGGGGCGAGTCTTTGATAGGCGGGCTGGCCGGGTCGGACATACCGACTACGACGCGGCTGGGCAAGAATCGCCGGCCTACCTCCGCCAGCATCGCCTGTGTCTCCGGCGCATCGGGCGGGCCGACGATAACGATTTCCCGAGGCAACGATACGTAGAAGTCCAGCGCGCCCAACCAGTAGCCGGTAGCGGCGGGAGCGCGGCCAAGCAGTTGCTGCAAAGCCCGCAATGGAGTGGCTCCTTTGCCGGAATAGTCGCCGCTGCCGGTGATGACGGCTAGGCGCAAGAGGACGTCCGCAGCTACGGAGCCGCCGCAAGGCTGGGCGTTGTCAAATACGTCCCGGGGGCGGATGACCAGCCGCTCGTGGTCGTGGCCGGTGTCGTAAAATCCGCCGGCGGCATCGTCCCAGAATAGGGCAATCATACCGTCGGTTACGGCGACGGCCTCTTGCAGCCAGCGGGGTTCCAGGGTTGCTTCGTGGAGGGACAGCAGGCCGTCGGCGAGGCAGGCATAGTCTTCCAGGTAGCCGAAGAGCTTGGCCTGTCCGTTGCGCCACGTCCGCAGGATGCGCCCGTTGTGGTCGCGCATATTGTCCAGCAGGAAGGCGGCGTTGCGACGGGCCGCGTCCACATAGTCGGGACGGTTCAAGGCGGCGCCGGCTTCGGCGAAGGCGCGGAGCATGAGGCCGTTCCACGACGTAAGCGCCTTGTCATCAAGGAGAGGATGGACGCGCTGCTCGCGGGCTGCCAGCAGGACGGCGCGGGCGCGGGCGATGGCATCGGATAAGTCCGCCTCGGAAATGCCGTGTCGCTTGGAGTAGTCGGACGGGGGAACGGGTACGTTAAGAATGTTGGCGCCCTCAAAGTTGCCGCGCTCGGTGACGCCGTAGTAGCTCATCACCAGTTCAGCGTCGTCTCCCAGCAACGCGCGCAGCTCGGTCGGCGTCCAAACGAAAAACTTCCCTTCCACGCCCTCGCTGTCGGCGTCTTGAGCCGAGTGGAATCCGCCGGCCGGGTCGGTCATTTCCCGCAGCGCGTAGTCCAGCGTCTCCTCGGTGATGCGGCGGTACAGCGGGTTGTCTGTTATCTGCCAGGCGTGGAGGTACAGGCGGGCCAGCAGCGCGTTGTCATACAGCATCTTCTCGAAGTGCGGTACCAGCCAATAGGCATCGGTAGAATAGCGATGGAATCCGCCGCCTACCTGGTCGTACAAACCGCCATAGGCCATTTTCTGCAAGGTCAGCTCGACCATTTCCAAGGCCCGGGCGTTGAAGCCATGGCGATAGTAGCGGAGCAGGAACTCCGGAGTCATGGGCTGCGGAAACTTCGGCGCGTTACCGAAGCCCCCGTTGAGATGGTCAAACTGCGTGGCCAGCTGAGAGTAGGCGGTATGCATCACCTCGGTAGTGAGCGGCGTAAAGCCCTGGGGCATCTGGCCCGAGCGACCCATCTGCTCGGAAAGCTGGCGGGTTACGCGGTCAATTTCGCTCTTGTTCGTGTGATACGCCTGGCTCGCGGCGGCCAGCAGGCGCGGGAAACCGGGCATACCCGGCCGGTCTTCAGGAGGAAAGTAGGTGCCGCCGTAAAAAGGACGTCCGTCAGGAGTGAGGAAAACGGTCATGGGCCAGCCGCCGCTGCCGGTCATCATCTGGACGGCTTCCATATAAACGGCGTCAAGATCGGGACGTTCCTCTCGGTCAACCTTAATGTTGACGAATCTCTCGTTCATGGTCGCGGCAATCTCCGCATTCTCAAAAGACTCGCGCTCCATCACGTGGCACCAGTGGCATGCGGAGTAGCCGATGCTGAGCAGAATAGGCCGGTCTTCGTCCCGGGCCCGGTTTAGCGCTTCATCGCCCCAGGGATACCAATCCACGGGATTGTCGGCGTGTTGCAGTAGGTAGGGGCTGGTTTCATTGATGAGGCGGTTAGGCATTAGGGCGCACTCCTGAAAGGGCGAATCCAAAAAGGCCGGCGTAAGGTATTCCGATGTACCGTATCCTCTGCTAGAATCCGATGCTAGCGTCAGCCAGCATACCAGATATGCGCCGGGCGCACGGAGCAGAATTGCCGGACGGAAATCATATAGGCCGGCGCCAGATGTCGGTGCTCACCGCGAAGTTATGGATGGGAGGAGCGGCGGCGGCGCTGCTGATTACGGCGTTGCTGCTGGGATGCGCTCCGGCGTCGGGCGGAGGAGACGGCGTTGGCGCCGGCGACGCCGCCCCGCCTTTCTCAATGCAGTTGGCCGACGGCTCAGAAGTCACCCTAAAGAAACTGGTGGATGCTGAACGCCCTGCCCTGCTGATGTTCTTCGCCACCTGGTGACCCCACTGCCGCGCTGAGTTGCAGACGCTGAACACCTTTGCCGCCAACTACGCCGACGACGTTGACTTTTACGTTGTGTCCTTTGACGAGAACGCAGCGGTTGTCTCCGACTACATTGACCAACAGGGCTACGGCAATACCGGGTTCATTCCCGCTCAACCCGTCGGCGCGATGCTGGCGGATTTGTCAATCACGCGCCAATCGTCCTTTATCGCGCTGAACGGCCACGGCCGGATCCTGCACCGCCAAACCATGGGCGACGCCGCGGAATGGCCGGCATACCTGGACCGGCTGGCGGCAGACCCCTTGACCGCTCCCTCGGCAGAAGAAGAGCAACAGGAAGAAGAGCAGCGTCGGATGGATATTCAGCTTCCGAGTTGATGAGGGTAATTTGCCGGTGTCGTTGACACCGCCAGGCGCAGACAGTGAAGACAATAAGCGCTACATTTGCCGCCCTGTTGACGGCAGCGCTGCTGGTCGTAGCCTCCGGCTGTACGCCTGAGGAGGAGCTTCCGGCCGTGGCTCCGGGGATGCCGACACAGGCTCCTGCATCGGCATCCCCGGAGCCAACGTCAAGTTCTGTAATTTCGACGTCAACTCCTACAGCGCAGGCCCCGCCTGCCTCAGCTCCGACGACGGATCCTCCGCCACCGCAGACCCAAGCGCCGGCATCGCCCACCGACACATCGCCGTCGCCCACTCCCGAACCGACGGCATCGCCCCGGCCGACCAAAGCAGCCGCGCCGGCAGCAACGGCTACCACATTGCCGACAACGGAACCTCCGACGACGGAACCGCCAACGGCGCCCGCGCCCGCGCCGGAGGGAACGAACGCCGGCGAAACTCCGCCGCCGTTTGCCATGGAGCGGGCGGACGGTTCACGGATTGAGTCGACCCAGCTGGCGGCGTCGGGCCGGCCGGTGTTCATGATGTACTTCGCCACCTGGTGACCCACCTGCCGCGCCGAGTTGCGGACGCTGGCCCCCATCGTCGCCGAATACGCCGCAGAGGTTGACTTCTACCTCGTATCGTTCAACGAGAGCGCGGAACGCCTGGCGCGCTACATTGCGGAGAAGGGCTACGCCAACATGACCGCCACCCAGCCCGTCGGCGCCATGCTGCGAGACCTGAAAATCGTCAGCCAGTCGTCCATGCTGGCCATGGACGCCGGCAGCGTAATAACCTTCCGCAAAGGGTACGGCGGGAGCGTCGACGAAAGGACGCTGCGCAGCGAGTTTGAACGTCTGGCACAGCGTTAAATAACTGCCATCGCGGATATGGGTATCCCATCGGCATCACGCCGCTATTTTGACGCCGGCGTGCCGTCCAGATCCGCGTTTAGCATGGCTATCACGTCCGGCAAAGAGATTGCGCCGTGGTTATCCCCGTCGCGGGTGCGGACGGCGGCGGCGTCAGCCTCGGCTTCCCGGTCGCCGACTACCAGCATATAGGGAGTTTTCTGGAGCTGGGCTTGGCGGATTTTCTGGTTCATGCGCTCGCTGCGGTCGTCCACCTCAACTCGAAACCCACTATCCCGCAGCCGGACGGCCACTCGCTCGGCGTACTCAATATGCCGGTCGGCAATGGGGATGACCACCGCCTGAACGGGCGCGAGCCACAGCGGGAAAGCGCCGGCGTAGTGTTCCACCAGTACGCCGAAGAAGCGCTCCAGAGAGCCTAGTATGGCGCGGTGAACCATATAAGGCTGTACGCGGCTGCCCTGCTCATCCTGATACACCAGCCCGAAGCGTTCCGGCAGATTGAAGTCAAACTGCACGGTAGTGCATTGCCAGTCTCGGCCCAGCGCGTCCTTGATTTTCACGTCGATCTTGGGGCCGTAGAAAGCGCCGCCGCCATCATCAATGCCATAGTCCAGGCCGCGCTCCACCAGAGCTTGACGGAGGGATTCGGTAGCGTGCCGCCACATATCCGGTTCCCCAACGTACTTTTCGGGCCGCGTGGACAACATAATGTCATAGTCGTTGAACCCGAAAGCCGCCATGATTTCAAAGGTGAGGTCCAGCACGTCGCCAACTTCGGCTGCCACCTGGTCCGGCAGGCAGAAAATATGGGCGTCGTCCTGCGTAAAGCCGCGGACGCGCATCAGGCCATGAAGAACCCCGCTGCGCTCATAGCGATAAACGGTGCCCAGCTCAGCAATGCGCAGGGGCAGTTCGCGGTAGCTGCGCAGCGCCGAGCGGTAAATCTGGATGTGAAAAGGGCAGTTCATCGGCTTTAGGAAATACTCCTGCTCGTCGATCTCCATCGGGGCATACATACTGTCCCGATAGAAATCCAAGTGGCCGCTGGTCTGCCAGAGGCGCGCGCGCCCGATGTGAGGAGAATAGACGATGTTGTACCCCCGGCGGTAGTGAATATCGCGCCAGTAGTCCTCAATAATGGAACGCATCACGCCGCCCTTGGGGTGCCACACGATGAGGCCGGGGCCGATTTCGTCGTGGACAGTGAAGAGGTTGAGCTGACGGCCCAGGGCGCGGTGGTCGCGGCGTTCCGCTTCGGCCAGCCGTTCCAGGTGCGCGTCCAATGCGTCCTGAGACTCAAAGGCGGTGCCGTAGATGCGCTGGAGCATGGGCCGGTTTTCGTCGCCCCGCCAGTAAGCACCGGCGGTGTTGAGCAGTTTGACGGCGATAATCTCCCCGGCGCTGCCCACGTGCGGCCCCTGGCAGAGGTCGGTAAAGTCGCCGTGGCGGTAGATGCTCAACGTGGTTTCGTCGGGCAGGTCATTGATGATTTCCTGCTTAAAGGGCTGCGACGCGAACAGCGACTGCGCCGCATCGCGGGTCAGCTCTTCCCGGACGAAAGGAGCATCGGACTTGATGGTTTCGCGCATCACCGCCTCAATGCGTTCCAGGTCTTCGGGGGTAAAAGGCCGCGCCACATCAAAGTCGTAATAGAAGCCGTCGGCGGTAGGCGGGCCGATAGCCACTTTGGCCTCGGGAAAAAGTTGCAGCACAGCATCGGCCATAACGTGAGCCGCGCTGTGTCGCATCCGATGCCGGAGGGATGCAATAGGGTCGTCAGCAGCGTGTTCGGGAGTTCCGTGGTCAAGCATCGTGGCGCACCTGCCTGGAGAGGTTGTGCATCGATTATAACGGACAGCTCCCGACGTTAGCCCTTCCCCATCCTGTTCCATAGCCACCAGTAAATCCACCGCCTCCGACTAGTTGGTTACCCCCGCTACGATGGCAGTTATGGGGCATCAACTGTATTCTAGAACCGCGCGGCCAAATCTGTGTCATAATATCAACCGCCAACCACCCCTTCAACTTCAACCGGCATTCAGGAGGCCCACCACCAATGGATGAACTGCGCCAGCAACTCGCCGATATGACCGTCAAATTGGACGCGGTCGTGGAGCGCCTTTGACCTTGCCGGCAAGGAAACGTCCATCGCCCAGCTGGAGCGAGAGGCCGCCGCCGCCGGCTTCTGGGATGACCCCGCCGTCGCCCAGCGCAAAATGCAGGAACTGGGCCGACTCCAGCAGTCCGTAGAACTCTGGCGCGGCCTGCAATCGCAGGTCGCCTACCTCTCGGAACTCACCGACCTGGCCATCGCAAACGACGACGACAGCCTCTCCGACGAATTGAAGACGGAAACCGAAGCCGTTGGCGAACGCCTCGCCCGCGCCGAAATCGAGCTGACCCTCTCCGGAGCCTACGACGACCGGTCCGCCATCCTCACCATCCACTCCGGCGCCGGCGGCACTGACTCCCACGACTGGGTGGAGATGCTCACCGGAATGTACGCCGGCTGGGCCGCCGCCGACCAGCGTCCGGTGCAAGTGCTGGATACCGCCTACGGCGACGAGGCCGGCCTCCGCGCCAGCACAATGGAAATCGGCGGCCCCCACGCCTTCGGCTATCTCAACGCCGAAGTCGGCGTGCATCGCCTGGTGCGGATGTCGCCCTTTGACCCGGCCCGCCGACGGCAAACCTCCTTCGCGCGGGTTGAAGTGCTGCCCGCCGTGCCGGAAGACGACACCGAGGTTGAAGTGCGGCCCGAGGACATCAAAATGGACTTCTTCCGCTCCAGCGGGCCCGGCGGACAGAACGTCCAGAAGGTAGCCTCGGCGGTGCGGTTGACCCATCTGCCCACGGGCCTTGTCGTTTCCTGCCAGACCGAACGCTCCCAGCACCAGAACCGGGACTACGCCATGCGCATCCTGCGGGCCAGGCTGCTGGCGCTGCGGGAGGAAGAACGCGCCAAGGAGCTGTCAACGCTGCGGGGAGAACGGGTTTCCGCCGAATGGGGCAACCAGATTCGCAGCTACGTGCTGCATCCCTACAAGTCGGTGAAAGACCACCGTACCGACCATCAGACCGGCAACACCGACGCCGTGCTGGCCGGAGATATCGGCGGCTTCATTGAGGCATACCTGGTGAGCCGGCTGGGAAACGGAGACTAACCGGGGTGCATCGGAGAAAGCAGGTGCCCCATGCTTTCGCGCTTGATGCGCATATAGCCCTCGTTGGATTCGTTGGTGGCGACCGTCAGGCTGACCCGTCCGGTAACCTGTACGCCCAACCCGCTGATGCCGGCCATCTTGTGCGGGTTGTTGGTAACCAGCCGCGCGCGGGTGATGTTGAGGTCGCGCATTATCTGCACCGCCAGGTCGTACTTGCGCTCATCAGGCTGAAAACCCAGGGCAACGTTCGCCTCAATGGTGTCCATCCCGTCGTCCTGTAAGGCGTATGCCTTGATTTTGTTGTGCAGGCCGATGCCGCGCCCCTCCTGGCGCAGGTAGACAAGCGCGCCGGCGCCGGTTTCAAAAATCATCCGTATCGCCAGATCCAGCTGCTCCCCGCAATCGCACTTCAGGCTGCCGAATGCGTCGCCGGTGAGACACTCGCTATGGACGCGAACCAGCACCTCGTCGCCGGCTTTCCAGTCCCCCACCACCAGCGCAGCGTGCTCCCCGCTGTCAATAGAGCTGCAATAGCCCATGATGCGGGCAACCCCGTACTTGGTGGGCAGGTTAGCCTCGGCAACCCGTGAAATCAGCGTTTCCGTCATACGACGATGGGCGATAAGCTGGGAGATGCTGAATATCTTCAGGTCGTGCCGGGCAGCGAACTCCTCCAGCTCCGGCATCCGCGCCATAGTTCCGTCCGGATTCATAATCTCGCAGATGACGCCGGCCGGATAGACGCCGGCCTGACGGCACAAGTCAATCATGGCTTCCGTGTGGCCCGGTCTCCCGAGCACGCCTCCGGGGTGCGACCGCAGCGGAAACAGATGGCCGGGATGCGCGAAATCCCCCGGTTGCGAATCGGGGTTCACCAGCGCCCGAATCGTAGCGCTCCGGTCATGGGCGGAAACGCCCGTGGAAGTATCCGGCTTGTAGTCAACGGAGGTAGTGAACGCTGTGGGTTGAGCCGAGGGTGAATTGCGGCTGCGCAGCAGGGGAATATCCAGCTCGTCCAGCCGATCCCCCAGCATGGAGATGCACACCAAGCCGCGCGCATGCGTCACCATAAAGTTGATGGCATCCGGCGAGGCGTGCTCGGCAAAAAGGAAAAGGTCGCCCTCATTCTCCCGATTTTCGTCATCCACTACGATGACAAACTTGCCGGAGGACAGGTCTTCAATCGCCTCTTGAAGGCTGCACAGGGACATTGCTCCTCCGGAAGGTTACGCTTCGACCAGAGGGTCGTGCTGACGGCGGTAAGCGACAAGGCGAGCTATGGAGAGAATGTTGAGGCCATGTCGCTGCGCCAGAGTTTTCAGGTCGGGCAGGCGGGCCATGCTCCCATCGTCATTCATTATCTCACAAACCACGCCGGCCGGATACAGACCGGCCAGCCGGCACAGGTCAACGATAGCCTCAGTATGCCCCGGGCGAACCAGTACGCCCCCATCGTGATAACGCAGCGGAAATAGGTGGCCGGGCTGTATGAAATCCCGCGGCCGGGATTGCGGGTTGATGAGAGCCTGTACCGTAGCGGCGCGATCCCCCGCGGATATGCCCGTGCTCGTGTCGATTGCGTAGTCCACCGGCATAGTGAACGCAGTAGGCATATCGGAATCGGAGTTGCGGCTCGGCAGCATGGGAATTTCCAGATTGGCAAGCCGCTCCGCCATCATGGGCATACAGAGCTGCCCACGGGCGTGAGTTACCATAAAGTTGACCGCGTTTGCCGTTACATACTGCGCCGGCATCACCAGGTCGCCTTCGTTTTCGCGCTCTTCATCGTCCACCACGATGAGGAACTTCCCAGCTTTCAGGTCCTGGAGACCTTGTGCGATGCTTGCTAGCGGCATCAGATGCAATTTCCGATAATCATTGATTAAAGGCTCAGCTGAACCTGGCTTCCAGCAGGCTCTCCACATACTTGGCCAAAATGTCGGCTTCCAGATTGAGCCTATCGCCAACGACCCGCTCGTGCAGGTTGGTGTTCTGCATCGTGAACGGGATGACCGAGATAGTGAAACGGCCTCCCGCCTTTTGTACCACCGTGAGGCTGATTCCGTCAACCGCGATGAACCCCTTCTCAACAATGTAAGGAAGCAGAGGCTGCGGGGCTTCAATTTCCATAATATAGCAGTCGGCTTCCGGCGTCAGAGCGGTTATCGTGCCGGTGGCGTCCACGTGTCCCTGCACCATATGGCCGCCCAGGCGCGCGTTGGCGGACAGAGCGCGTTCTAGGTTCACCGCGGCGCCCGGGCCCGCCTGCCCCAAAGAGGTTCGGCGCAGCGTCTCCGGGGCCAGGTCAACGGCAAAGCTGCCGCCGTCAAACTCCACCACCGTGAGGCACGCCCCGTTAACCGCAATGCTGTCCCCCAACTTCACGTCGGCCAGCGTCTGCCGGGCATTGATAACCAGGCGATACTCAGACAGGCTGGCCACCCGCCCAACCTCTTCGACAATTCCGGTGAACATAAGTCAGTCGCCTCCCTCGTCAGTAGCCCCTTGGGTTGGGTAGCCGGTGATGAGCCAGTCCGGGCCGATTTGTTCCATGCTGGCGCGTTCCAGACGCAAAACGTCGTCCATCACCGCCGCGCCGCTGCCCGCAACGGGCGAGGGCGCGCCGGCCCCGCCGATAAGCGCCGGCGCGATGAAAGCGCATACCTTGTCAATCAGCCCGCCGTCCAGCATCGCGCCCAGTACGCTGCCGCCGCCTTCTACCAGGACGCTGACAATGCCCTCATCGCCCAGATATTCCAGTAGCGCAGTCAGGTTCACCCGCCCATCGGAACCCGGAAAAGAGCGCACAATGGCCCCGGCTTCTTCCAGCAATGCGCTGCGGGATATGCCGACGCTCCCGCCGGTGGCGACGATCGTGCGTCCGGGCTGCCGCAGCATCCGGGACTCCGGTGGTATGCGCGCGTTGCTGTCAACCACAATGCGCGCCGGCTGCCGGTCCGACGGCAGCGGGTTGCCGTCTGCATCACGGGCCGTTAGCTGCGGGTCGTCGGCCAGGACGGTGCCGATTCCTACCATAATGCCGTCAAGCTCCTTGCGCAGCTGCTGGACGTGGGCGCGGGCTTCCGGCCCCGTTATCCACTGAGAAGCCCCGGTTCGGGTGGCTATTTTGCCATCCAGACTCATGGCGAACTTGGCGATGACAAAAGGCCGTCCGGTAGTTACGTGCTTGGCAAAGGCTTCGTACAACTCCTCAGCCTGGTAGCTCCAACGTTGCTCAACGCTGATGCCGGCCGCCCGCAGGGCGACAACGCCTCCGCCGTCAACTCTGGGGTTCGGGTCGCCCACGGCGTACACGACGCGCCCCACGCCGGCGGCGATGATCGCCTCGGTGCAAGGCGGCGTCCGCCCGTAGTGGCAGCAAGGTTCCAGCGTGGCGTAAAGAGTGGCGCCCCGAGCCGCTTCCCCCGCTTGTTTCAGGGCGCCTATTTCAGCATGGCTCTGGCCCGGCCGCAGCGTATAGCCCTCGCCAACTACAACGCCGTCGCGGACTATCACCGCCCCGACGGCCGGGTTCGGGCTGGTCGTCCCCAAAGCGGAGCGCGCCAGTCGGATTGCCCGCGCCATTGCATCGTCCGGTGTCGTCATGGAAACGCCCGGCGCCGCCGGCATCAGCCGCCAAAATCCCGGTGGAATCGGCTGGCGGTCGGGCCGGATTGCCCCTGGTACTTGCTGCCCAGCTCCGGCGAACCGTACCGCCGCTGAGCCGGTTCCGTGAGCCTCAGGAAAGAAATCTGCCCGATTTTCATCCCTTGATGCAGCGCGATGGGCAGGCGAGCCACGTTGCTGAGCTCCAGAGTCAGCCTCCCCTGCCATCCGGGATCAACAAAACCGGCAGTGCTGTGGATAAGCAGGCCAATGCGCCCCAAGCTGCTTTTGCCCTCCAGGCGCGCTACCAAATCATCAGGCAGCTCAATGTGCTCCTGGGTGCCGCCGAGTACGAACTCCCCCGGATGCAGCATAAAAGGAGTCCCGTCGTCAATCTGCACTGGCTCCGTGAGGTTGTCCAGCGGCTCCCTTACATCAATATAGGGCAGCCGCGAGTTGGAAAATACCAGAAAGCGGTTGTCCAGATGCAGATCAATGCTGGCCGGCTGAATGTCGGCCAGGTCAATGGGGTTGACTACAATGCGCCCTTCGGCGATTTCCCGTCGGATGGTGCGGTCGCTGAGTACCATAATCGGCTCGGTGTAGGCGCTGCCGCCCGGATTACTGCTAGCCATTCTAGCAGTAATCCGGGCGGATTGGCGCCGTGAAGCCTTATTTCAGCCCGTACTCCCCATGGACCGAAACCGTTACCGTGTCCTCTCCCGCAAACACCGGGGTGTCAAATGCGCCGATGGTCGCGGCTTCGGCAACCATCCCCCTGAAAGCGGGTGGGTAAGGCGAGGCGGCAGCGCCGTCGGAGAGCAGAAACAGCTCGCCCAATTCCACGCCGGCGAACTCCGCCAGCTGGGCCGCCTTTTCCTGCATATCGGCCACTGCGTTTTTCCGCGCTTCCCTTTCCAGCTTGGCGGTCAGGGCTTCGGAGAAGCCGAAAGCTACGCCGTCAAAGGCAATGTCATTGCCCCCGGCCTCCACCGCAGCGTCAATGACCGCGCCTACCGCAGCAACGTCCTTCATCCTGACCGTCACGCTGTTGCTCACCGTGTAGCCCTGGAATGTCTCCCGGCCGTTGCTGTAATCGTATTCCGCGTAGATGTGGAAGTAAGCGGTCTTGATGTCCCTCTCGTCGATGTCATTGGCCAGCACGGCGTCGACCACCGCCTGCTGCGCCGTCGCCGCTGCGTTTCGCGCCGCTGCTACCGTATCGTCGGTTACGGACACCCCCAGCGTAAGCATCGCCTGGTCCGGCTCCGCAGTGGCTTTGCCAACCCCGGAAACTTGAACAGTGCCGAAAGATCCGACATCAACTTCGGCGTCGGCAACCTGTTCCGGCATCGCATTGTTCATTCCGACCGGCATGGCCTCGCCCGACCTGGCTGCCGCCGGGTCCGCGGAGGGTACGACTCCGCCTGCGTTTTCGTTGTTGGAAATCTCTATCGCCCCAACTCTGGCCGTTTCACCGGCCGGCTGACCCGCAACCGCGGGTTCGACCTCTACTGATGCGGTTTCGGCCGCCGGCGCCCCTTCCGTCCCGCAGGCCAGCATCGCCGCCAGCAGCACGGCGGCGGACAGAGGCAGTAGGTAGTTGGCAATGATTCGGCGTTGCATATTAGATCCTCCTTTGCGCGGAACCCTCCTTTTGCGGAGGGCGACTGGTTGCCGTCTTATACGTCAAGCCCCCGCCCTTCGGATTGGCAACGCAAACCCTTACCCTTGAAAGCTAACCCGCCCCCCCAGCAGCGCCCGCGCCATCACGAACTTGTGAATCTCGGAGGTTCCGCCCCCAATGCGCGCGTGCCGCAGCATATGGTACCAATGAGGAATAGGCATATCGAGCGTCTCGCCCAGACCGCCGAAAATCTGCATTATCTTGTCAATGCTGCGCCAGCCCCATTCTCCGGCGGCGTATTTCACCATGGAGGCTTCAACCCGAACATCCTCCCCTGCATCGGCGCGGGCCGCAGTCTCCCTGGCCACCGACCGCAGCGCCATAATGTCCATGTACACGTCGGTAAGCATCCACTGGATGGCCTGCCGGTCAGCGATGGGCCGCCCGTAGGTAACCCTCTCCTGCGACCAGTCAATGGCCATCTGCAACGCCCGGGTGAGTATTCCCAGCGCCATCGCCCCCCGCAGCAGCCGGTCGTGATGCACCAGCCACTGCTGCCCCAGGTTAAACCCCTGACCCACTTCGCCCAGCACCTGCGTTTGTGGCACGCGCACGTTGTCCAGATGAATGTAGTGCTGCTGCGCCTTCGTCGGCACCACCCACACCCGGATGGGTTCAAAAGTCACCCCCGGCGTAGGGTTGTCTATGATGAACATGGTTATTCCGCCCTGTTGCCGCTTCTCCGGATCCGTAACCGCCTGCACCAGCAGAAAGTCGGCGGACGCCGCCCCGGATATGAACATCTTCGAGCCGTTCAATATCCAGTCGTCGCCATCCCGCACGGCCCGGGTCTGCATCATCCCACCCGGATCGGAACCCGCCTGAGGCTCCGTTTGCCCGAAAGAATAGTAAAGGTCGCCGTTTATGGCCGGATAGAGATACCGCTCTTCCTGCTCACGGGTGCACGCGCCAATCATAAACATCGGCGCTGGCGAGGTCGGCAGGTGAACGATGCTGTGGTGTACCTCCTCCTCCAGAACCAGATGGCCCAGCGCGCCCATCCCGCCCCCGCCGTATTCTTCCGGCACGAAAGAAGTGTAAATGCCGGTCTGCTTGGAAACGTTGTTCAGACGCGCCCACTGCCCCGACGAAAGCGTTCCCAGCACCCCCGGCACGGCTTCCAACACGCCCCGAGGCGCGCCGTTGTCCCCTTCCCCTTCCTGCGGAGGGTTCGCCAGGTACTCGGGCTCAAGCGGTAGGCATTCGTCCCGCACAATCTGTCGCACGGTGTTTTTAAGAGCTTCCAATGCTGGCGGCAAGCCGGTTTCAGGTATCATCGCAACTCCGGGGTTGATTGATATTGCAGAACCGCCAAAGACGTATCGCCCAGGACTGCCCCAGGATTGTCCCCGGCCGTCAGTGGAACAGACAAACGTACCGCAGAGCGGCCGTAGCCGGGTCATCCTTGGGTTCGCCGGCCAATCGCGGCGCGTATTCACCAACCGCCGGAGACGCCGGCGTTGCGCTGGCCTCCATAACCTCAAGGGCGGAATGGACGCCGCCCAATACCACGGCAACCGCAATAACGGCAACTATGCAGATGCCGATAATCTTGCGACTGCCCGTAGAGATTCTCCGCCCCGAGCGGGCCGATTGAATCGTTTGGCGGTCGGCGCCCTCTTCGCTGATCATCATACGCTTCCGGTTCGCTTATCTCGGCGACAAGGCTATCATAGCACAGGCCGCCCCCGGTTTCGCTTTCAGAGCACGGTAGCCAGCCCGTTCCGCTGCTCGGATTGCAGCGTCTCTCCGACCGATCCGCGCCCCTGCTTCGTTTCACTCCGTCTCTGTATAGCTGCGATACCAGTCGCTACCGAATACCCCGTCCGGGTCAAACCGGCTTTTGAGTTCCCGGAAGTCGGCAAACTGCGGGTAGCATCGGGCCAACTGTTGGCAAGTAGCGAAACGGTTGTACGTCAGAAAGTAAATGCCGTTGCGGGCAATGGCAAGGTCGATTAGCCCGCGCAGCGCATCGCCAACCCGCGCAATGCCGTCCGCCGTGTGGTCAACATGCAGATTGAACACGACGCAGGCGTACCGCTGGCGTGCCCAATTCAGAAAGGTCTCATCACCTTGCTCAATCAGCCTGACGGTTCCGTAGATTACGTTGGCCCCGCGTTGGCGCAATTCCCCGCCGGCCGCGTCCATGAATTCCGGCAGCCTGTCCAGGGGAACGTACAGCTCGGTGATGGTCTCGCCGCCGGCGCAGCCCGCCCCCAGGTGCTCATCCAATTCCCGATGGTAGTCGTCAATTTACAAACTGAGCTGAAAGGTGTCGCTGTCGTAAATCTGCCCGTCCGTGCTGCGGTAAAATGCTGCGTACTCGTCGAAAGCCCGGGCTTTGTCGGCGTGAGACCAGTAAATCAAACGGCGCCAGTCCGCCGTAGTAAGCGCTTTCTGCGGGGTTTCCGATACCCTTGGGCTGTCGCCTTGAACCGGACGATAGCAGGACAGTACGCCATCCCGCAGGTAGCCGTCGGAGCTTTCATCGGTACGGTACTGAAAATCCCCATAGGTGAACCCGTCGGCGATGCGCTGAGACAACCGCGCCGGCAAATGGTCAATAGTGGTAATTTCTACCGTCCGCTGCATCCGCTGCGCCGGCATAAGGCGCAGCTCCACGGTGGCAATTACGCCAAACAGCCCATACCCCCCGATGGCAAGTCTGAACACCTCTGCGTTCTCCTCCCGGCTGCACCGCATCAGGTCCCCGTTGGGATCGATCAAAGTGAAAGATTCCACATCCTGCACGATGGGGCGATAGACCAGGCCGCGGCCGTGGCCGTTGGCTGCCAGGGCTCCGCCGATGCTGAGGCGGTCGGCCCCGGTTTGCTTTTGTACTACGCTCCACCATTGGGATTGCCCGGCGGATTGCTTGCCCTGCAATTCCCGCAGCCCGGCCACCAGGTCCGACCAGAAGATGCCCGCCTCTACGTTCAACAACCCGCGCCGGGAGTCCAGGCTGATGATGCGGTTCAGCCCTCTGGTGTCCAGCAGCGCGCCGCCGGAAAGGAACTGCTGCCCGCCCATAGCGTGGCGTCCGCCGGCGATGCTGAGGGTTTCTCCGGCGTCGCGCGCGGCAACGATGGCCGCCTGCGCCTCGCCAACAGTCTGCGGCGCATCGATCCAGCGCACGTCCGTAGCGTTAAGTTTGGAGTGAACGTCGTTGACCGGCGTGAGGCAGTCCTGTTCCATATTGGAGTATCCTTGCATCCCCTCATTTCCCGTCTGCGCGGCAAACAAACGTAAGGCGCTGCTGGCGCCGACCGGCCAACTTTTGAAATGCCGTTCGCCGGTCCGGATTATACTGCTTTCAATCGGGCAGCCTCAACAAAGTCAAGCAGATTTGCCAGGTTTTCCCTCCACATGAAGCCGCCGGCCGGAAACCCTTGCCCATGAACAATCTGCCCGGAAAAAGTCGGCTGACTACCGAAGCCGCCCGCTCACGGCCCGAAACCTCCACAGAGCCGCCGCGCCCGAACATCGAAATCCCTCTCGACGGTCGTAGTAGTGTCGTCGCGGACGAGTCGCCGCGGCCGAATAGCGAAATCGCTTGGCAGTGGTGGTAAAATATGCCCCGCCGTTCACATCGCCATCCTCATCTGCGGTTCGCATGCCATGAATCAATCCCCCCTGCGCACTCTGCCCAGCGTCGAGCGCGTCCTCATCAGCGACGCCCTTGCCGACGCCATCGCAGCCTACAACCGCGACTGGCTGGTGCAGCTCACGCGAGACGCCCTTGCGGAAACCCGGCGCAACATCCTCGCCGGCGGCAGCCCGCCGTCCGCGGACGAAATCGCCGCCTCCGTGCGCCGCTCCGTCAACCGCCTCCTTGCCCCATCGCCCCGACCGCTGATTAACGCCACCGGCGTGGTGATACACACCAACCTCGGCCGCGCCCCCCTCAGCCAGGCCGCCATGAACGCCGCCGATGCCGTCGCCCGGGGCTACTCCGACCTTGAGATTGACCTGTCCACCGGCCGGCGCGGTTCCCGGCAGGCCCATCTCCAAGCCCTCTTGTGCCAGCTTACCGGAGCCGAAGCGGCCCTTGCCGTGAACAACAATGCGTCGGCCTTGCTGCTCGGTCTCTCCGCCCTGGCCGCCGGCCGGGAGGTCATCGTAGCCAGAGGCGAAGCCGTGGAAATCGGCGGCGGATTCAGAATCCCCGACGTCCTCCGACAGAGCGGCTGCCGCCTGGTCGACGTGGGCACAACCAACCGCACCTACGTCCGTGATTACGCCGACGCCGTTACCAACGACACCGCAGCGTTCCTGAAAGCCCACGCCAGCAATTTCCGCGTCCAAGGATTCACCGCAGCCGTAACCGAGCGGGAGCTTGTAGCCCTGGGCAAAGATGCCGGCATACCCGTTCTGCACGACGTGGGCAGCGGCGCCCTCCTGCCCACCGAAAAATACGGCTTGGCCCACGAGCCCACTCCCCAGGAGGCAATCGCCGCCGGCGTCGGCCTGGTCTTCTTCTCCGGCGACAAGCTACTCGGCGGCCCCCAAGCCGGCATCGTGGTCGGAAAGCACGACCTGGTCAGCCGCCTGGAACGCCATCCCCTCGCCCGCGCCGTCCGCATCGACAAGATGAGCCTGGCCAGCCTCACCGCCACCCTGACCCACTACCTCACCGGCGCCGCCGAGTCCGACGTGCCCGTATGGCGCATGATTGCCGCTCACCCCGACGCAATTCACGCCAGAGCCGCCCAGTGGAGCCGCGCCTTAGCCGAATCGTGCAACGTTGCCGCTGCCGTTACCCCGACCCGCTCCGCCATCGGCGGAGGCAGCCTGCCCGGAGAAACCCTCCCCTCCTGGGCGCTGTCCATAGACCCTACCGACCGCGGCGGAAACCCCGAGCGTCTGCTGTCAGCCCTCCGCAACCAGCCCACCCCGGTAATCGCCCGCATTGAAAACGACGCCGTGCGGCTCGACCCTCGCACGGTTCTGCCCGAGCAGGACGCCGCCTTGCAGCAAGCCCTGCTCGCCGCATTGGCCGGATGCTAAATTGCGCCGTAATGTACAATAATCGTCGCGGAATAGGCATCGCCGTAGAATAACCATCAAATAGAGGGAACCAGCGTGTCGGATTATCTTTTGCTGCACGGAGCCGCGCAAAGCGCCTGGAGCTGGGGCAAAGTCTGGGGCCACATGACCGCCCCATCAGAACACCCGCCCCGTTTATACCGCCCGCGCCAGGCCGTTCGCGTCCAGGCCCTCGACTTGCCCGGCCAAGGCGCCGACCTCTCTCAGGACGCCGCCCTGGTTGACATATCCGAAGCCGTACAGGCTGTCATCGGCCTCGTCCAACGGGAAAACTTCACCGACTACGTCATTGCCGCCCACGAACTGGGCGGCGTCATTGCCCTACAGGCCGCCGCACAACTCCCGGTCGCGCCCAAACGGGTGGTCCTGGTGGCCGGAATCGTGCCCTCGGCCGGCGGCGCTCCCGTGTCCGCCTATCCATTCCCCGCCCGCCTCGTCGTAAATCTCTGCAAAACCCTCGGCGGCCTCACCGGGCGCAACATCCGCCCGCCCGCCGCCATCCTCAACCACTATCTGTGCCGCGGACTCGACCCCATGCAGCGCGCGGCAGCCGTTGGACACCTCGGGCCAATGCCCCTGAAAATGCTCACCCAACCGATAACCCTGCAACTGGACTCGCTCCCCTGCCCGGTTACCTACATCGTGCTGGGCGACGACCGGCTCATTTCCCCCTCCCGCCAACGCGCTATGGCGAACGGCATCCCCGGCGCAACCGTCATCGAGCTGGACGCCAGCCATCAGGCCCCCACTCAGAAACCCCGAGAACTGGCTGAGCTGCTGCTGGCCGCCTGATGAACTCCTCTCCCGCGGCGTTGGCCTCTTTCACCGCCGACCTGCACATCCACTCCCCCTATGCTTTCGCTTGCAGCAAAGCGCTGACGCTGGACAACCTGGCAGCCTCCGCCCGACGCAAGGGCATTGACCTGCTCTCTACCGGCGATTTCACCCATCCGGCCTGGGCGGCGGAACTCCACTCCAACCTGCTTCCCGACCCCGACGGCCTCTATCAGTACGGAGGCGTCCGCTTTGTGCCCGGCTCCGAAATCAGCTGCGTCTATCGCCAGAACGGATGGGTGCGGCGCATCCACATCCTGGTCCTGATGCCGACGCTGGACGCCGCCGCCGACTTTACCGCCCGCCTGTCCCACTACGGCAACTTGTCCTCCGACGGACGCCCCACCGTCAGCCTGTCCGCGCGGGATTTGCTGGCCTTGGCCCTCGACTCTCACCCCGAGGCCCAGGTCATACCGGCCCACGCCTGGACCCCCTGGTACGGCGTGTACGGCTCCCGAAGCGGCTTCGACAGCCTGACCGAGTGCTTCGGCGACCTGTCCCACTTGATTACCGCAGTGGAGACCGGCCTCTCCTCCGACCCTGCCATGAACCGCGCTGTGCCCGAACTGGACAACCGCGCCATAGTTTCCTTCTCCGACGCGCACTCCCCAGGACGCCTGGGCCGGGAATTAACCGCTTTCGACAGTGAACTCTCATGGCCTGGCCTTGTCGCCGGCCTGCGTAACTGCGGCGTAGCCTTCACCGTAGAGTTCTACCCCGAAGAGGGCAAGTACCATTACAGCGGCCACCGTCGCTGCGGCGTCGTGTACGGCCCGGCCGAAGAAGCCGCCCACGGCTCCGACTGCCCCGTCTGTGGCCGCGCTCTCACCCTCGGCGTATTGCATCGTGTCTCCCGACTGGCCGACCGCGCCCTGCCCGACCACCTGCAACCCGATTCCCATGGCCTGATTGACGCCGGCGGTTCCCATCCTCCCTTCGCCCGTCTGATCCCTTTGCCGGAAGTCATCGCCGCCATCCGCGGCGTAGGCCCCAATTCCCGCCGGGTAATGCGGGAATACGACGCCGTCATTGATCGCATCGGCAGCGAGTTGGCCGCCCTGCTCTACGCTTCCGAAAGCGACCTGCTCCCCGTCGCCGGAGAAACCCTGACCCGGGCCATTATGCGCGCCCGCCTCGGCCAGGTCGCCGTGCAGCCGGGGTACGATGGCGTGTACGGTACAGTGCAGCCTCTGCCCGACCCGCCAGCGACCGGACAACCAAGCCTGCTGTGCTAGACCCCTGCAAATCACTGATGCCGGCAAGCTGACATGAACGTAGCGTTGCGCCGAATGCGGGCCGAGGACATCCCACAGGTCATTGCCATAGAGCAGGAAGCCTTCTCACCCGGCTGGGTGGGCGCCCCTTTCCGACGCGATCTGAACAGCCGCTATTGTCGCTTTCTGGTAGCCTACTTTGCCGACCACCCCGGCGGCTCCCACGACTCCCTCCCCAATGAAGCCGACGCTGACGCTAACGCCCCCCCTCATGCTCACCGCCAGGCGCCCCCCGAACCGGCGGACTCCTCCATGTGGGCGCGGATGCTGCAAGGCGTCAAATCCGCCCTGGGCCTGGCGGACGAACTGCCACAGGATGCCCTGGCCGGCTACGTAGGCATCTGGTTCCAGGGCAGCCAGGCCCACATCACCGAAATCGCCGTGCTCAGCCCCTTGCGCGGCCAGGGCATCGGCGAGCTGCTGCTCATCGGCGCCGTCCGCGCCTCCCTGGAACAAGGTATGGACGAGGTTACTCTTGAAGCAAGGGTATCCAACTTCATCGCCCAGCGCCTCTACAACAAGTACGGCTTCCACGAAATGGGCATCCGCAAAAACTACTACGCCGACAACCGCGAGGACGCCGTAATAATGACCACCGACGCCATCCACGCCACAGCCTACCGCGATAAATTCACCCGCCTGCAAGAGCGCTTCCTCACTCGCTACGGCCAAATCCGCATCGAGCCGTAAGCCGCACACCCACAATCCCCAACCTTCACCCCTCGAAACCACCTACCCTCCCCCACCCGCACATCCCCACCCAATCCCACCGTCATCCGGCTTCCCTCACCGTCGTTCCTGCAAGAACCGTAACCCCCTCCATCCATCCATACGCCACTGCCATCCACGCCAACGGCCCAATCCCGCAAATCCTGAAATCCCCAAAACCCGGATTCCGATAAACTCCGTGTAGCAAACACGCTACCGAAACCTCACTCCCCCGTCGGTTGACCGATGCACAGCCCCTTGTTAGAATGACCGACAGCCTTATTGCTTGGGTAGTTATGCTTACCATTGGTCTAACCGGCGGTATCGGCAGCGGCAAAAGCTCCGTTGCCAACCTGTTGCGGCAGTTCGGAGCGTCAATCATCGACGCCGACCGGCTGGGGCACGAAGCATATACCCCCAACTCCGAGGCTTGGCATCAGGTTATAGCCGCCTTCGGCGAAGACATCCTGACCCCCCAGTGCGAAATCGACCGCCGCAAACTCGGTGCCATCGTCTTCGCCGACCCCAACCAACTCACCCGCCTCAACGGTATTATGCACCCCCTCATGGCCGCCATGGTGGAAGAACGCAAGGCCCAGCTGCAAGCCGCCGGCCAAACCGTCGCCGTCGTCGAGGCCGCCGTCCTCTTCGAAGCCGGCTGGGATGCCCTGGTCGACGAAGTATGGACCACCCACGCCCCTACCGACGCCGTAGTCGCGCGCCTGAGCCAGCGCAACGGACTCACCCCCCAAGAAGCAGATCAACGAATCAACTCACAGCTGCCCGCCGCAGAACGCCTCCGCCGCTCCGACGTCGTGGTCGATAACTCTGCCGACCTCCCCGCACTGGAGCAGACGGTAAAAACCCTCTGGCGGGCGCGAGTAAAAGGAAAGGTACATCAAGGCAATGGTTGAAGCACACGCCCCAATGCTGGAAGACGAACCCAGTTTCAAAGAATTCGCCATCGAAGAATTCCTCGTCCGCAGCGAACCCTACTACCGCGCCGTCGGCGACGAGCTCGAACTCTTCGCAGCCGCCTACGAGCAGCACATCCCCGTCCTCCTCAAAGGCCCCACCGGATGCGGCAAAACCCGCTTCGTGGAGTACATGGCTTGGAAACTCGGCCGCCCCATCACCACCGTCCGCAACCAGGACGCTCAGGAAATGCGCGAAGGCGAAGTCCGCGTTCCTTTGGTAACCATTGCCTGCCACGAAGACCTCACCGCCAGCGACCTCGTAGGACGCTATCTCCTCGACGCCAACGGCACCCGCTGGATCGACGGCCCCATGACCCGCGCCGTCAAAGCCGGCGCCATCCTCTACCTCGACGAAGTGGTCGAAGCCCGCAAGGACACCACCGTTCTCATCCACCCCCTCACCGACCACCGTCGCATCCTCCCCGTAGAAAAAACCGGCAACATCATCGAAGCCGACGACCGCTTCCTGCTCTGCATCTCCTACAACCCACACTACCAGAGCGCCCTCAAAGACCTTAAGCACAGCACCCGCCAGCGCTTCATCTCCATCGAATTCGACTACCCCCCCGTCGACGTGGAAGCCGAAATCGTCGCCAAGGAAAGCGGATGCAACGACCAACAGGCCCACGCCTTGGCCCGCCTGGGCGAGAAAATTCGCAACCTCCGCGAGCACGGCCTCGCCGAAGGCGCCAGCACTCGACTCCTCATCTACGCCGGCCGCCTCATGCGGCAGGGCATCCCACCTCGTCGCGCCTGCCAGGTCGCCATCGTCTGGACCCTCACCGACGAAGAAGAACTGCAACGCAGCATCGCAGAAGTAGTCCACTCCATCTTCGAGTAGCCACCGGAGGCGGCATGGGTGATCCCACCCTCGACCTCATTCGCAGCGCCCTGGCGCAACGCCCTCCCGTTACTGTCGCTGCCGATGGCTTGATGCCGGCGGCGGTAATGCTGCTGCTTTACCGCAAAGACGGCGAATACTGCGTCCTGCTCAATAAACGCTCCATGTACGTGGAACACCACAAGGGCGAAATGTCATTCCCCGGCGGCGCCAAAGACCCGCAAGACGCCGATTTCGAGGCCACCGCCCGCCGCGAAACCCGCGAGGAAATGGGCATCGCCGAAGATGACATAACCATCCTCGGCCGCCTCGACGATAACATCACCCGCTCCAACTTCCTGGTCAAGGTATTCGTCGGCGCCATCCCTTACCCCTACCCATTTCAGCCCAGCTCCTCAGAAATCGCCGAGGTAGTCGAAATCCCCGTCAGCGTTCTGCGCGACCCCGCAACCCTGCGCTGGGATTCCCGCCTCGAAGACGGCAAACGTGTGGCGGTACGCTCCTACGGCTACCGCCAGCATCTCGTGTACGGCGCCACCGCCAAAATCCTCGACCAATTCCTCGACATCCTCGAACAGGGCCTGCAAGACGACGGCCTGCAAAAGGAGGAAACCGGCCTTGACTAACCCCGCATCTGGCGAGCTCCTGGAAGAACTGGCCAAACTACCCCCCACCGTAACCGAAGCCTACAACGCCGTCTCCGACGCAATGGCGGACTCCTTCAGCGACGAAGAGCTGGCTCTTTGGGCCCGCGAAGGCGTCGCTATCGGCTCTCAAACCGTCCGCTCCTGGGAGTCCGCGGTGGAGTACTACCGCGTCAGCCCGGAGGTTGCCCGTTCCCTGGCCTTCGCCTCCTTTATGCAATGGGCCCGCTGCGGCACCTACCTCTCCCAGGATTCCCCCACCTTGGCCGTTGCCTTTTTCAAAGCCAGCCCCTCCATCGTTACCAACCTCCGCCCTCAGTACATCCCCCGCTGGGCCGGCCTGGGCCGCTCCCTCTACAAGGGAACCTGGAAGTCCAGCACCCTCGCCGCCCGCTTCTTCGAGGTCAGCCCCGACCTGGTGCGCAACCTCCCCTTCTGGGATGTGGAGGTTTTCGCCTCCCTGATTGAAGCCCTCTCCTACAAATCCTACGACGTGGCCGCCGAGTGCCTGGTCCTCGGCCGCGACGTCCTCCCCGGCATGGGCCGCGAGCGCGAAGCCTTCTTGTCCATGTCCCGCGCCCTTACCGATACCAGCTGGCGCGAAGTCAAAGCCTGTCTGGAAATGGCCCCCCGCGCTTTGCAGCACGTCGAAGAAGGCCAGACCGGACGCTTCCTCCGCCTCGGCGAAAAACTCGCCAAGATGGGCCTCCGCGACACCTCCCGCTTCCTCTACGACGGAGCTCAGGCCCTCTCCCACGTCTCCGCCGGCTCCCAGGGCCACATCCTGGACCTCTGCGACGGACTCCTGGCTGCCACCCCCGACGCAGTTCCACCTTTCCTCAAAAGCCTCGACCCGGTACTCAACCGCATCACCCTGCCCCAGCTCGACCAGTGGTATCAGCACGGCGTCGAGCTGCTCAACGAAAACCCCGAGAGCGGCATCGCCTTCTTCAAAATCGAATCCAACACCTCCGAAGCCATGCTCGAAACCCTCTCATCCAGCCTCGACCTCGAGCGCGTGAAAGGCATCATGCGCCTCTACACCCGCGCCCTCTCCGGCGCCAACATCGAGGTCATGAGCACCGAAGAACTCGTCCGCCGTCAGATCGGCTGGGTCGACCAGGACACCGCCTCCACCGACGGTACTAAAGTGTACCTCCCACCCCTCATTGACAACTACAACGACAAAGCCCAAAACTTCGCCTGGTTCAAGGTCGTGGCTACCCACCAGGTTTCGCACCTCGAGTTCGGCAGCTTTGAGTTCGCATTCCCCCGGCCGGCCAACGTTTTCGAAGACCGCCGCATTGCCATGGAAGCCGCCATTCAGGCCAGGCTGGAAGCCATCCGCACCGCCGCCGCCGAGAACTTCATCATGCAGGATATGAACGTCTCGGCAGCCCCGGAAACGGCTGACGGCCCCGGCGGAACAATGCGGGTTTATACCGACATCGGCCGTTTCCTGGCCCTGTTCGAAGACCGCCGCATGGCCTTTGACCTCTTCAGCGTGCTGGAAGACTGCCGCTTGGACTACCGCATCAAAACCGACTACCCCGGCATCCGGCGCCCAGCCCTGGATGTCCAGAAAGACGCCCTCGCCCAGCGACCCCGCGTTGAGGAACTGCCCTTGCAGGAAGCCCTCATCGAACTCCTCGTTCACATGAGCCTCGACCGCTTCGACGGTTTGCCGATTCCCCAGGAATACCGCGAAGAAGCCCATATGCTGGCCCGCGTCATGCACCGCCTGCGCACCGTCCGCGCCTCCATCGAAGACACCGCCGAGGCCGCCCTCCGCGCATACGAAATCATCTCCCGCCTGCAAAACGAGCAGCAGCCCGAAGATGACTACCAGCCCGAAGACCTCGACAACCCCGGCGAATTCTCCGAAGAAGAGTACCAGGCCCTCCTCGACAAACTCCAAGCCGCCATGGACGAACAGCAGGGCGAACCAAGCGAAGGCGACCCCTACGAATCTCCCGAACCCGTAGAATACCGCGGCGACTTCAAGCCCGAAATGGTCCAACTCCTCACCAAACTCCAAATGGACCAAAGCCAGTTGGGCGACGCCGAGCCAATGACCCAGGAAGAACTAGAACAGCTCCTCCAAGACAGTGCCGAACTCGAACTCGACGCCCAGGAAGGCGACGTCGACCAGAGCATGGCCATGTTCGCCCAGAACATCATGAAAGAGGCCGGCGTCCCACCTCCTTCCAACGACCCCGGCAAAGGCTACGGCCCCATCCTCCACGATGACGACGCCGGCGGCGAACTCGAAGCCCTCGAACCCAAAACCTTCGTCTATGACGAATGGGACTTCCGCGCCAACGACTACAAACCCCGCTGGTGCATCGTCAAGGAGAAAGTCCTGGACGAAGGCGACCCCAACTTCTACAACGACTCCCTCCGCAACTACGCCTCCCTCCTGGCCCATATCAAGCGACAGTTCGAACTCATCATGCCCGAAACCTGGCGCAAAACCTACCGCCTCGTCGACGGCGAAGACATCGACCTCAACGCCGCCCTGGAAGCCTGGGCCGACCTCCGGATGAACGTCCCCCCCGACGAAAAAATCTACTGGCGCCGCAACCGCGTCGAGCGCGACGTCGCCGTCGTCTTCCTCCTCGATATGTCCGCCTCAACCGCCGAGGCCATCGACGAAGGCCGCCATTCCGTGGACGACCGCGACGCCCCCGACGACCCGGTCGAGTACATGGTCTGGCTCCGCCGTCGCCGCGAAGGCTTGGTGCGACGCCACTACAAGCGCATCATCGACCTCGAACGCGAAAGCTGCGCCCTCCTCATCAACGCCCTCGAGTCCATCGGCGACACCTACGGAATCTACGGCTTCTCCGGCTACGGACGCGAAAACGTCGAGTTCTACGTCATCAAGGACATCGCAGAGCAGTTCAACGACAAAATCAAGCGCCGCATCGACAAAGTAACCCCCTTGCACGCCACCCGCATGGGCTCAGCCATCCGACACGCCATCACCAAACTGGAAGACCAGGACGCCGTCACCAAGATAATGTTCCTCATCAGCGACGGCCGTCCCCAAGACCGTGGCTATAGCCGCGAGGGCGTCGAGAAGGAATACGCCGTTCACGACACCCACCAGGCTTTGGTCGAAGCCAAGCGCAAGGAAATCACCCCCTTCTGCCTCACCGTCGACAAAGCCGGCCACGACTACCTCAAAACCATGTGCGGCGACCTCAACTACGAGGTTCTGGACGACATCTGGGCCTTGCCCGAACGTCTCCCGATGCTCTACCGTTCACTCACCATGGTGCGCTAGCCCCTCGCTCAAACCGCCGCTGCGGTAATCAGCTTCCGCAGTTCCGTCAACGCCGTATTGCACGACCGCCGCTTGATGACCAGCCGACGCGGCGGCGTGCGCAGCGGAAACTCGTGTACGTCGCCGCCGTGGCAGATGGCGATGTAAATAGTCCCGGGCCGGTGTCCTTCCAACTCCTCCGGCCCCGACGCTCCCGTAACGCCAATTCCAAAGTCCGCGCCGGCCGACTCCCGCGCCGCCCGGGCCATCGCGTTGGCTGTCGCTTGACTCACCACGCCGTGCTTTGCCAGCGTGTCGGCAGACACCCCGCCCGCAACCATCGCCTCCACTGTGTAGGCCACGCTGCCGCCGCGATACCACCGGCCGCTGTCGGCAGCCTCCGTAATGGTATTCGCCAGAAACCCGCCGCTCACCGATTCCATCGTCGCCAGCGTAAGCCCCCGCGCCGTCAGCGCCGCCCCTACTGAAAGCTCCGGCGTCTCATCATCATACCCCCATATGTATGGCGCCAGCCTCTCATGGATGGCATCCTCCACCGGCGCAATCATCTCCCGGGCCGAATCCTCATCTTTCGCCCGCGCAATGATGCGCAGGTGAATCCCGTCCGCCTTCGAGTAAATCCCCAGATACGGGTTTTCCAGCCCAAAATACTCCGCAACGATTTCGTCAACCGACGCCTCCCCCAGCCCCAGAGTCTTGATGTTGCGCGTGATGGTTACCTCGCTGTCAATCAGCGTCTTCAGCTTGGCCTCAATTTCATCGTGCCACATGGCGCGATTCTCGCCGGGCGGCCCAGGCATAATGATGATATGCTTCCCCTCCTTTTCCGCCCACCAGCCGGGAGCCGTGCCGTTGCGGTTCACGATGAACCGCGCCGACGGTATCAGGCTGGCCTGCTTCACGTTGTGAGCCGGCATATCCTGCCCCCGATTCCGGAACCATTGACGTAGGTTCTCCAGCGCGCCCTCCTCCACCGCTGGCATTTCATCCAGCGCCGCTGCGACGGCTTCCCGCGTAAGGTCGTCCTGCGTTGGCCCCAGCCCGCCCGTGGTGAAAATCACATCCGAACGCTCCATCCCCTGCCGAAATGCCTCCGACAGCTTCGGCAGATCATCGTCAATGATGCTGACCTGCTGCAGCCGAATCCCCAGAGCCGGCAGCCGCGAAGCAATCCAGCTGGCGTTAGTGTCGGTCAACTCCCCCATCAGCAGCTCCGTGCCAATGGATATAATCTCTGCGTTCAAACCGGCCTCCTTAATCGGCAACCATCGCCGTCATTCCCCAACCATCGCCGCCGCCATTCTCACAACCCCGGCACAACCTACGGGCACTCATACGGCGCGCTCACCGGCGGGTTGGTCGCCAGGCAGATAGTGCGCTCGGCCCGAACCGCGTTGATTACATAAACTATCGGATCCCCCGGCAGCCCCGCATAGCGCACCAGTACTTGGGTATTGCCGTCCCCGTCCAGTATCGGATTGCCCTCTAAGTCAACCTCAATATGCTCTCCGCCGATATAAAATTCGTAGCTCTTTTCGCTGGTGGATATGCGGACGACGGTCTCCGGCGGCGCCAGGCCATACTGAGGGTCCTCTATCCCGTCTTCGTCAACGTGCCAGCCCCCGAACGTCTCGGGCCCGCCCGGTTTGCCGGGCTTGCCGTACCAAGGCAGCTGCAAGGGCCACCACTCCGGCGCCTTCACCGGCAGCTGTTCACCGTCGATACTCGCGTACCAGGTACGTTCGGCGGGATTGGGCGTATAAGTCACCGTAGTTCCCTGATGCGTCACCTCCAGCTCCTGAATGTCGCGGAAGTCCACATCGTAAAAGTAGCCCAGCTCCAGCGGCGGCGGCGTCAAGGGAGGATTAACCGCCAGGCAGTTGACCACTCTGGCCCAAACCTCCGGAATGGTGAACAGCTCCGTAGAACCGGCCACGCTCAGGTAGTTGTACTCTTCATCCGGCGTCTTGTTGCCCAGCTGGAACTCATACGACAACCCCGTCTCTTCCGTAATTTTGATGACGCTTTCCGGCGGATCCAACCCATACTGCGCCGGATTTTCTATATTCTCCCCCAGCGCTCGGTTAACCTTGGGCCCGCTCAGCAGCAGCGGCGTACCCGCCCACTTATCATGATAAACCTCCTCCCGTGCATCGCCCTCAACGATGTACCACTTCCCGCGTCCCAAGTCCTTCTCATACACGATGGACTGCTCCTCCCCGCTAACCGGAATCGGCTTCTCAGAGCATACGATGGAATCCCCGGCCTGGCCCTGGTGCCTAACCTCCACGCGCACGATGGCGTCGTCGTCAATGCGCCAGGCCCAGGGCGGCTCATCCGACGGCTCCGGCCGCTCCCACGGTTTGAAATACAGCGCCAGCGCCCCGAAAACCGCCAGCACGAAAACCAGCAGAATCGTCAACCGTATATTCATAGTCCGACTACCGGCGCACCCACCAGACCGCCACCGCCATAATCCCCATCAGCCCCGGCAGCAGCAGCCACGTCGAAAACCGCACGAAGTTGAACTCATTAGCATCCAGATTCCACTCCCGATACACAAACTCCCGGTCGCGGATGGACACCAGCGAATAGTCTCCCATCAAATAGTTCGCCGTGTTCAGAAACAGCGCCGCGCTGGAACCCCTGCTCACGTTCCGGTTGGAAACGAAATCAGAGTCCCCGAACACCGCCATCCGGGCGATTTCGTTGTCCGGCGGCCTCTCAGTAGGCGGGGCGGTTCCCACCGGCCCCAGAATATCCAGGTAAACAGCCGGGAAATAAACGCCCTGCGGGTCGCCGTCCATCGGTTCCGTGCGCTCTATGTCGCTGATAATCCGCGCCGACGCCGTAGTAGCCGCAATCGCCACCGGAATGCGAGCCCCGGACTGCTCAAGAATCGGTTCCAGCGCTGCCGCCCCTGGCATAAATGCCACGTTCAGCGGCCGCCCCCGCGGCGCAATAATCTCAGCCGGAGCCTGCGGATTGTAAATGCCTACGCGCAAAGTCCGCGGCGCGTTCGGTTGCGCCCCCTCAACGTCCCTGATGTACCCGCTGGACGCCACCACCCCCCAGCGCGCCAGAAAGGCCCGGAACGAATCATGCGCGTCCGGCTCGGCCAGAAAAATCACCCGCGCCCCTTCCCGTCGCGGCTCGCCGTCAGGATCCCTCCCCTCCATATAGGCGTCCAGCGCGCCGAAGTGAGCCTCCGGCAGCTCCCCGGTAGGCCCCGCTATTACCAGCAGCGCCGCGTCATCCGGCACCGATACCTCCTCCTCGGTAGGCGGCCAAACCAGCGTTTCCACCTGGTAGTTGTCCACTTCCAGCCCTTCCCGTATTTGCAGATACCCGTCTTCAGTCTCCCCGCCGATGTCCCGCTCCCCGTGCCCGACCAGGAAATACACTTTCTTGCGCTCCGTTTCAGTTGCCACCAGCAGCGCGGTGTACAAATCCTGCTCCAGACGGCTGTAACCCGGATCCGTGGGCTCCACCAGGTCAATAATGTCAGTCTCCACCGCCGCCACCGACAGGGTTTCGTAAGTCGTCACGCCCTGGCTTCGCGCCAGGTCCGGCTCCTTTTGCGGGTCTATAAAGCGATATCTGAAATTCCCGCTCCGCTTGCTGAATTCGCCCAGCATGGTCTCAACCTTGCCGCGACGTTCTAGCATCCCACGCTCGCCAATCTCATCAGGATAGTATGCAATCACGCTGATAGGACGCTCCAGACCGTCCAGCAAATCCCGCGTCCGTTCCGCCAGAGAGAATTGATTGGTGGCGGTAGTATCCACCCTGAAGTGGTTTTCAAAGGCCACGTAATTCACCAGTGCCACCAGCCCGATAAACGCCGCGGTCATCACCACCGTATTGACGCCATAACGCCCCGTGCGACTGAAAAATGCTGCCAGCACCTGGCTGAAATAAGATACCGCCACCAGCAGCGTCAACACGCCCCCAATTCCCAACACAATCCCGCCGTACAGCCTCAGCGAGCCTACGAACGCCAGCAGCGTCGCCCCCGTCACCAGCCCTACCAGGCCCGCAATCAGAATCGGCGCATAAAAAACCGCAATAAAATCGAACGCCGGCTCAATAAACGAAAACAGCGTCCGAGACCGCTCTTGCAGCGCATCGGACTCAGCCTCCCCGCCAGGTTCGCCGCCGCCGCTGTCCTGCTGCTCCCGACCACGACGCCGGCGCCAGTCCCTGGGGGTATCGTCGTTGCGACGCTCGCTCATCCCGCCCTACCTCCACCGCCGCGATTCCAGCGCGCGTATCGCCAGGAACAGAAACAGCGCCGTCACCGTCAGAAAGTACACTATGTTCGCCGAGTCGATAATGCCGTTGTCAAAATCGTTAAAGTGGCCGGTGAACCCCAGCTGATTGAAAACGTTGGCCCAAACCCCGGTAACCACTTCACTGATAAACGCAGTGGCGTACAGCGCGATTAGAATCCCCGTGCCTACCACGGCCGCGATAATCTGGTTGCTGGTCAGAGTTGAAGTCAGTATCCCCACCGACAGCGCAGCCATGCCGTACAGCGCCAGCCCCAGATATCCCGAGTAAATCGGCCCGGGATCCGGACTCGCAAACACCACCAGCAGGATGACATAATACGACGTCAACGCCAGCAGAAACAGCAGAAATACCAGACTGGCAAAGTACTTCCCCAATATGACCTCCCAGTCGCGCACCGGCGAGGTCAACAGCAGCTCAATGGTGCCCAACTTCTGCTCTTCCGCCAGCAGCCGCATGGTCAATGCCGGCGCCAGCGGAATCAGCAGAAACGTCGCCCCCTGGAAAAAGTTGCTCAGCGACGCCTCCGGAAACGGATTGCCCAAATCCTGCACGAAGAAGAACCCGCTCAACGCCATAAAGATAAGCGCCACGATGTACGCCACCGGGCTGCTGAAATAAATCTGAATCTCCTTGAGCGCCACCGCGCGTATCGTTCGCATCGTCAATCACGCCTGTCCTTCATCATCGGCTTCATCACTCGTCAAACGCAGGAAAATCTCCTCCAGGCTCATGCTGTTCACCTGCATGCTCAGCAGACTCCACCCCCGGCTGATTACCGTCCGCGAAATCTCATCCCGCAAGTCCACCCCTTCGCGGTACTGTACCCGATATGCGTTCACGCCCGGCCTCGGATGATGCGTTACCCTGGTGGCCCCCTCAATGGCGCGCAGCGCCGGCAGCGCCTCCGCCGGCGGCCCGCCGATTTCCACCTCCAGCTGCTCCACTCCCCTCAGATGTTGCGCCAGGTTGTTCGGTGTGTCCGCCGCCACTATATGCCCCTCGTGAATTATCAGCACCCGCTCGCAAATCATGCTCACTTCCGGCAGAATGTGGCTGCTCAACACCACCGTCTGCTCCCGCCCCAGCTCCTGAATCAGCCCGCGCGTTTCCACCACCTGGATGGGATCAATCCCGATTGTCGGTTCGTCCAGCACCAGCACCTCCGGCTCATGCAGAATCGCCTGCCCAATCCCCACCCTTTGACGGAACCCCTTGGACAACTTCCCAATAAGCGTCTTCCGGTAATCCCCCAGCCGGCATACGTCAATCACCTCGTCAATCCGCGCGCGCATCTGCCGCCCGTTCATCCCCCGCAGCGTCCCCATGTACTTGAGATAGTTGGTAACCGTCATCTCCGTATGCAGCGGGACCGACTCCGGCAGGTAGCCAACCCGCCTCCGAACTTCCAGCGACTTCTCCACCACGTCATAGCCGCCCAGCCTTACGGAACCCCTCGTAGGCGGCATATAGCCCGTCAGAATCCGCATCGTCGTAGTCTTGCCCGCCCCGTTCGGCCCCAGGAACCCCAGTATCTCCCCCCGCCGCACCGTGAAGTTCACATTCTCCACCGCCGGCATCGGCCCGTAATAGTGCGTCAGATCCCGCACCTCAATCATCGCGTCCTCAACCGACGCTTCGCTCACAGTAGCCTCGGCCCGGCCGTCCATTTCAGTAGCCATTCGCTAATCCGGTTCGCTTACCGCATAAAAATACGCCTTTGAACTGGCGCAACGGCTATGATATTCTATATGCTGCGATTGCACAAGATGGCGCAGCCCCGTCGCGCGGGGCTTATTTTATCCCCAGGAGCTGGCAACCAGGATGCACTTGATTATCGACGGATTCGGCGGCGACGCCGCCATGATGTGGGACGCCGACCGCCTCCGCCGCTTCCTGTACGAATACCCCGCTAATCTGGGAATGACCAGGATAACCGAGCCCGAAGTGCTGGACTATCACGGCCCCAACCCCAACGACAGCGGCATCTCCGGCTTCGTCATCATCGCCGAAAGCCACATCAGCGTCCATACCTTCCCCCACCGCGACTACGTCAACATCGACCTCTTCTCCTGCAAGCCCTTCGACCACCAGCGCGCCCTCGCCGACGCCCGCGCCCTTTTCAACCTCCAACGAGTCAAAACCTGGCTCCTCGACCGAGGCCTCGAATGGGCCGACGCCGAGCAAGGCGCCAGCGAAACCCGACGACAGCGTTCCTCACTCTCCGCCGTCAGCGGATTGCTCTCCGGCTCCCCCGTAACCTGACGCGCCCCCATGAGCGCTCCCCCCGTTCCAACTACGCCGGCCAACTTCCTGGCCCTGCCGCCAGAGCAAGCCGCCCTCGACTCCGCCGCCGCCGTCCTCATTCCCGTCCCCATCGACAGCGTCACATCCTTTCGCAGCGGCGCCCGCTACGGCCCGGCCGCCATCATCACCGCCTCCGCCGCCCTGGAAGATTACGACCTGGAACTGGCCATCGACGTCGCCGATCTCGGCATCCACACCGCTCCCCCGCTGGAAGCCCACGTAGGCGACCCGCAGGCCATGGCCCAACGAGTGCAGGCCACCGTGTCCCACTACGCCGCAATGGACAAACTCACCGGCGTAATCGGCGGCGACCATTCGGCTGCCATCGGATCCGCCCTGGCCTGGCGGGAACGCTGCCCCGACCTGTCCGTCCTCTACATCGACGCCCACGCCGACCTGCGCGACCAATACCAGGGCACCGGCTGGGGACACGGCTCAGCTGCCCGACGCATCTCCGAGCATTGCCCTGTCTCCCTGGTCGGCCTCCGCACCCTGGCCCTGGAAGAACGCGATTACATCCAAACGGCCAGCATCCCCGCCTACCCCTGGCCCCCGGACAGCGCCCGCTACGCAGATGACATAATCTCCGGCCTCACGTCAACCCTGTACGTCAGCGTCGACCTCGACGCCCTCGACCCTTCCGAAATGGCCGCCGTAGGCACCCCCGAGCCGGGCGGTATGCGCTGGCTCGAATTGCTCAAACTCCTGCGCCAGGTAGCCCAAGCCCGCCGCATCGTCGGCTTCGACGTCTGCGAACTGGCCCCTAATGAAGGCCCCCCGGCCAACTCCTACGCCGCCGCCAAACTAATCCAGAAACTCATCGCCTACTCCCACCGCTAGCCCGTCACCGTCTCGGCGGCATTGCTATCGAGACGCCTAGCTCCAGGCCGCGCTGCTCCACTTGGTCCACAACCTGCTTCCATAAGCCAACGACGCTCTTTAAGTCGCTCTGCCGGTTAAGCCTGCTCCCCTGCCTGTTAGTCTGCTTGATGACGCCGCGCAGTTCGATATTGGGCCGAGGAAAACCGCCGCCGGGCGCGCTGCCGTCCGCCGCTATGCAGGGTACAAACGAGAACATCCCCTCCACCGGATCATCCCAGGTTGCGCCAAAGTACAGACGAACGCCCGAATCCGACCCATCAATAACGGCGCACGCCGCCGGCATTTCACTGTCCGCAACCGGCCCAGGCGACCCGCAGCCTTCGCCATACCAGGGAAACAGCGTTGCATCCCAATATCCCTCCGGGACTTTTCCCTTCAATACGTCGCGGTAAATTGCCGCATTGTGGTCAATATAGTCTTTCACTACGAACGCTGTATCCAGGGCAAACTTATCGCCGATGCAGGATCCAAACAACAACACCGAACCTCTTTTCAGGTAACGCAGCTGCGTTGCGCCCTGCCTGGTATGCTGCTTGCAGCCGGTGTACAGAAAACTCCCGAACACGAACGGGTCGGTATTCTGCAAGCCCGCGTAGTTGGCTTTACGTTCGTAGCAAGGTTGCCAAACTCGTTGCGGCTTACGGTCAGGCTGCCTCCCCCATTCTTCAATAACCTCAGACTCAGGCTCCCACTCGCCCCAAAACTCAATTAAACCGCTGACGGGTTTGCCTCCGCTAACGTAATCCCCCGGACACCGCATATACTTGCGCGCGTGAGCCTCTCTGTTCCACCCTATCGCCGCGCTCCCCCTCTTCAGTTTGGCTTCCCCGCCCGGATGCATCAACTGTACAAAGCACAAGCTCTCACTGATAGCCATTCTCTTCCCCTTCTACCCCCGCGGGCAAGCCTGGGTAACGTCCAGTGCCATCCAATCAGGTAGTCAGCTGTCGGGTTCATTTTGGAGACGTACCTCAACACCAAATCCAAGGGCCAGGAAGAAACCGCTGGCGAATAGCATTCGACCGTCCAGTTCTTGGCATACATCGCAAACCGATGATGGAAACGCCCTGACCAGGAAAATAGCCGCCGCGCCGAGAGGAACCGTTCCTAAGTCACCGCTGAGCTATCGCAAGAAAATCAACGCGGAGCGGACCAGCCTGCCCAGCCGACTTTTCATCTGCGAATTACTGCGGCAGCCACCGCCGCCGCCAAAACGCCTACCGATATGATGGCGCCGGTGTAAGCGATGGGCAAACTCGCCCGCATCACCTCGTACTCGAGCAAGCCCCACCCGAGGAGATGTCCAGCAACATACACCCAACACGCCACGAAAAAGCTGAATAGGAAAATTGCTATGCCTGCCATATCACTCCTCCCTTTCCCGCATCGTTCCACTCTATCACTCGCCGTTGTTTTCCACCCTACGGCGTTGCTGCCCGTGCCTCCCAACGCTACCATAACCCCATCTTCCTTGACAACCCCAACCACCCGCCCCTAAAATCCCTCCACCCGGCGCGCCAGCGCCCACGACCCTAACCTCACCCGCGCCGCCGCCCCGCGCGCAAGGAGTTCCCCATGCCCAACCAATGGCCCACCGTCCACTACAAAGAAGAAGGTATGCGTGAAGGCATGCAAATCGAGGACGCCAACATCAGCGTCGACGATAAAGTCGAACTCCTCGATATGCTTTCCGAAACCGGCCTCAGCAGCATCGTCGTCGGCTCCTTCGTCAGCCCCAAGTGGACCCCCCAGATGGAGCGCATCGACGAAATCGTCACCAAATTCACCCCCAAACCCGGTGTAACCTACACCGCCCTCGCCCTCAACCAGCGCGGCGTCGAACGCGCCCGCGCCTACTCTCCTCCACTTACCATCGAGCGCGACGCCTACCCCCGTCTCTCCTGCCACCTCTGCGACGTCTTCGCCCGCCGCAACACCAACCGCAGCCAGATGCAGGAAATGGAACGCTGGCCCGCCATCATCGCCCAGGCCCAGGAAATGGGCATCACCCAGGCCGGCATCGGCTGTAACGCCTCCTGGGGCTCCAACTTCCTCGGCGAATTCCCCGTCGACAGCCTCATGACCCTCTTCGAATACCAGCACGGCCTCTGGGACGAAGCCGGCATCAACGTCCGCAGCTGCTCCATGGGCGACCCCATGAGCCATTGCACCCCCGCCAAAGTCGAAGAGAGCATCTCCCGCGTCAAAGAGCGTTGGCCCGACATCAACCACTTCCGACTCCACCTCCACAACGGACGCAACATGGCCATCGCCTCCGCCTACGCCGCCATGCGCGTCCTCGGCCCCCAGGATACCCTTGAACTCGACGGCACCATCGGCGGTTTCGGCGGCTGCCCCTACTGCGGCAACGGCCGCGCCACCGGCATGGCCCCCACCGAAGACCTCCTCCACATGATGGAAGACATGGGTATCCCCATCGGCGTCGACATCGACAAACTCATCGACTGCGTCTGGGCCGCCGAACGCATCATCGGACGCGAACTCTACGGCCACGTCTCCAAAGCCGGCCCCCGTCCCCGCGCCGGCGCCGGCAACCTCTACGACATCAATATGCCCTTCGTCGAAACCCTCGACCAGGCCACTCACTTCAAAAAGGGCGAGCAAATGTACGAAGGCGGCATCTACCCCTACCGCGAACCCGTCGCCAGCCCCTACCGCGACCGCATCGACCAGGGCCTCCCCGTCTTCGGCCAAGCCCCCAACGAATTCCCCTGGAACCAGGACTGGCTCCCCAAAGCCGACGCCTAACCCATACCCAACGCTCCCTCCGATGCCGGCCGCCTCCTCCACGCCAACCCCAACTGCGCCGGCATCCCTCCCCAACAACCCATCCTCCCTTTGCCCTGCAATGCCGGCCGCCTTCCCCACGCCAACCCCAACCGCGCCGGCATCCCTCCCCAACAACCCATCCTCCCTTTGCCCTGCAATGCCGGCCGCCTCCTCCACGCCAACCCCACCCGCGCCGGCATCCCTCCCCAGCCCATCCCTCCATCCGCTGCCGGCCGTCCCTTCCACCCCTCCGGCGGGCCGCTGACCCATGCGTTCCCCTCTCCGCGAAACCTGCAACCGCTGCGGGACGGAACGCCGCGTCAACCCCGGCCTATGCGCCCACTGTGGCCACGACCGATTCACCCCGCTGCCCCTGAGCCGACTTCTATCTCGCTGGTTTGCCAACCTCTTCGCCGGCTCCGCCGCCTCGCAACCCGCCCCGCAGGACGTTCCCCAACCCCCCGTCGCCGCCCCCTCCCCGGGGCCGGCCGCTCCTACTCCCTCCGGTCATCCGGCCAGCGTCCCGGAACCGGTCATGGCTTGCTCAGCAGACCACCATGCCGGCCACTCCCGTTACTGCGGCCAGTGTGGCGTACTGCTGTACGTTGAATGTCTCCACTGTGGCGCAACCAACCATACCTCCAACCGTTACTGCTCAGAGTGCGGCCGCCCGTTCAACTACTATCTCCCCGAACTCCCTCCGGTAGCCCCACCCAGCCGGCCCGACCCCGGCTTGCCCGAGAGCTTCCCAGTTCCAAACGCCGGCGCCGCCGGCCTCGTTGCTCAGCGGTATCTCCGTATCGCCAAAGCCCGCATCCTCAGCGTCAGGCAGTCCCTGGATTTTGCCTCCGCCGACCTCGACTCCGGCCTGCCCCCTCGCTCCCGCCTGGTTGCCGAGGTTGCAACCGTATCCTTCCTCACCCTCATCGGCTTCCTCCTCAGAGTTTGGAGCATCGGCAGCGTTCCCAGCGGCCCCGCCGGCGATGAAAGCTCCATTGCCATGGAAGTCATCCGAGTTCTCAACGAAGGCTGGATTGGCATCTGGAGCGGCGTCGTCTTGGGAAGCCCAACCGGCCTTATGTACTATATGGCCCCTTACTTCTGGCTGGGCGGCCCCACGCTGGATATGCTCCGCCTTTCGTCCGTGTTGCCGGGAACGGCTATGATCCCTCTCTGCTACCTGATGGTCAGAATGTTCTACCCCATGCGGGTAGCCCTCCTGGCCGCCGTCGTCGCTACGTTTTTCGTCTGGTTCCTGGTCCAAAGTCGCATCGGCTTCCCGATACCGCTTTCAGTATTTATGGCCGCTGCCGGCATTTACCTGCTGCTCTGTGCCGTGCGTCGCCAACGGCTTTGGGTCGCCCTGGCCGCCGGCCTGGTGCTGGGCTTGCAGCTCTATGCCTTCAAGGGCAACATAATCTTCTTTGCAGCTATTTTCGGAGCGGCGGCCATCGCCCTCCTCTTCAGCAGCCAACTCCGCCGACGCTGGACTATCTACCTTGCCCTGCTTGTCGCATTGATCGTTGGCGCCGCCATGTTGGACTTCTACGCCAACTCCGGCTTCTTAGCCTACAACCTGCAAGGCCAGTACCGTGTCGAACAGGCTGATCTATTCTCCATCGGAAAACACCTGCGCCGGTTCATCGAAATTGTCCTGTTGGTTCATACTGCCCCACCCCCCGCTGATTTCGGCTTCGAAGGGCTGGATTACCGGCCTCTGGTCAACCCTCTCTTGAGTATATTCTTCTGGGTGGGCCTGCTGACCACTTTGCTGTTTATCAACCGTCGCCCTTCTCAGCTCCTCCTTCTGGGCTGGCTCGTCGCTATGGCCCCGGCCCTGCTGGTTCCCGGGGGCGAACCCCGACGCTATCTGCTCGGCGCCTTTTTCGCCCTCCTTATTCTGGTCATCGGATACGTCGCCTCCGTCCACTGGTTCACCGGGTGGCTTTTGCCCAAGCTGGGCTCCCTCGCTTTTCTCCCCCGAGAGCTGAATCCCCGCCGGGCTCGGTTCGCCATCATGCTGATCGCCGCCCTGCTTTTCTCCTTCGCCTTTGTCCTACCCAACCTCTACCATTTCTACCAATGGCCCCATACTCAGGAATCCCAATTCCAATTCAACTACGAAATTCCTCCTATCGCCGCCGCCATGAACAGCTTTGGCGAAACCCACCAGGTCCGGTTTTACTCGGAACGATGGAGCATCAATAACGAAGGATTCCAATGGTTTGCGCCAACCGTATCCGGCGTTGACGGCGGTACCGAATTCGGCGGCGACGGCTCCATCTTCTCCAACGGCCCCGTAGAAACCCCCGCTATGTTCATATTGCTGGGACGCTATCAAGACCTCCTCAGAGACTTGCGCTCTGCCTATCCCGAAGGCCTGGAATATCGCTCCACTGAACCCGAATATCAGTCAGCTTTCGTAGCATACGTCATCGACCAACCGCCAGCCCCCGGCAGCACACCAACAACCCTCTTCTATCGACTTTCCCCCGACCCCGAACGAACCGAGTTGCGCGTGGGCATCCCGGCCGATTTCTCCGTCATAACCAATAATACAACCCCCTTGCACCTGGTGATTAACCCCGCCGGCGTCGGCGAGCCCAACCTTGCATACCACGACCAGGATTGCCCCGGCCAGGCCGACTCAGCCGTCATACTCAATCACAACGACCGCGTCAGCATTTACGCCTGCTCCCCCGGCGACGGCCATATCCATCTCTACGATGACGCCACCGACGCCTTGGTCCAGCAGTACCACGTGCAGGCTTTCCCCGTTGCCACCGGAGCCCCCGAAACCCCCGGCGAACCCGCGGTCATGGTGCTTCCCCATCCATCCACCCTAACCATCCGCGCCATCCCCACCGAAGGAAACCTGCTGGAACTCCTGACCACCCGCTCCGTCCTCCTCACCGCCAGCCCCCCCAGCGCCCTCGTCGTTCACAACAGCCCCGACCTGGAAGGCAAGGATGCCTGCCAGGAAGTCAAACCAAGCCCGGAAGGCGACACCAGAGTGATCATCATCGTCCCCGAATCCGACGAGCCATTCCGCAGCCCCTTCTCCCTCGTAGGTTGCGGCCCCGGACGCAGCGCCCTCCAAATCGAAAGCGACGGCGTCGTCCTCCAAACCTACTACATCGACATCCTCTCCCCCTGAACCACCCATCCCCCTCTGTTATTCCTCGGATTGTGCGTCGATGCGCCAATAGGAAACGCGGCAGCTATGGCAAGTAGTACCGCAGCGGCAATGCCATCCTGACGAAGCTTGTCCAACTGTCCCCCAAACACCCATCCTTTCCTTCGTGTCGGTCGATTGTTGACCTCACTTGATTAGATCCACAATCCCCAAACCGGCCGAAGTGCGGGCCAGGATAGAGCAAGGCAATCATCGCCAACCTCAACGCGCCCGCCAGCGTTGAGGCGGTTGCCGCAGTAACGTAGCGCGCCCCCATCCCCCAACCCCGGCGCCGCCGCCGTACCGCCCCTGTACCCGATTATCTCCGCCTTCGTCGTCACCGGATGCCCCGGTGAAACCCCGGCCAACGCCGCCGTAAATCCCCTGAACCCAACGCCGGACAGTACATAATAAAGCCACACCGCATCATACCCGTAACCCCGATCATAGCTGAGATACGCCATCAGCAACGCCAGTGGCACGTGGTCAATCCGGCCAGCCGCCAAACGCCGCCGCCGGGGCAACGGCATATAATGCAGCGGACGCTCATCCCATCGCCGCAACAGCAGGAACTCAATCCTCCCTGCTACACCAAAAAAAGCGCTCTGCAAAAGAGCCAAACATCCTACCGATTATAGCTGCCCCAAACACCGCTGAACGAAGTCAACCACGCGGAAAACAGGAACGGCCCTGGGCAGATTGATCTGCCCAGGGCCGTTCCGATATCGGCCGCCAGGGAATGGTTGAAACTGAACTTATTGGTCTTGGAGCCAGGAAATCCTCTTGATCTTCGACCAATTGCGGCACTCGTCGGAGTAAGCCCTCACCATCATCACATACCTCTTGCCGGGAGTAACTCCGACAAACACGTGCGAGGTAGAGGAAGTTTCCTGAAGCTTAGACTCGGCAAGCTTGCCCTGTTCAAAGAAACGGAAACGATACTTGGCATCGTTGTAAACGGTGCAGCGGCCCTCGACAACGCCCTGATGACGCCAGAAAATCTGAACCTGGGAAGTGCCGTGAGGCGATACCCAAGTCTTATGCCACATATCATTCACCGGGCCGGCTCGGCGCAACACAGGCGCCCGCTTAAGCTCCTCGGGGCTGAACTTCGGGCGAACCTCGGACCAAGGCCCAGGACCTTCCCCGTTCCGAGCCCGCACCCGGAACTCATATTTGAGGCCGGTAGTAAGACCGGAATTGTTAAAAGCAATCTGCCTGGCATGCCCGCTGAAGGCAGTAACCCAGTTGCCGGAACCCGCCCGCCGCCGCTGCAGCTCATACCCGGTAACGGAAGCATCTTCAATACCCCGCCACACAACGGTAATGGTGTAATGACCGCTTCTGTTGAGCGGAATAACCCGCACTATCTCCGGCGCCTGAGACGGCGCCGAAGCCGCTTCATCATCTCTATCCTGGGCGGAAGCGTGATTTACGCCAAAAGCTCCGGTGAGAGAAACGCCCAGCAGAGCCGCTGCGGTCAGAACCAACACCGCCAATCTGCCAGGCTTCAAAAGAGAGCCAATCATAGAGTTTCCTCCTATAAAATGAGTTGCCTGCGGCCGACAGCGCCAGCCTCGGAAAAGCCCGGAGAACCGGCGGAAAGCAATCTACAACAAACAGCCCCCTGAAATCAACAACGGTGAAAATTCAGCAGAACAACCTCCAAAAACGCCAAACATCCGGGCGACGCCGCCCCAACCGCCGCCCGGATGCACAACCCGGTTCAAACCACAACACTACGGAACCCACCCCGAAGGAGTACCTACCTTGCCCCCCAACGCCACCGCCGGCGCGGTCCTGATAGGCGCCGTATTTCAAACGAATACGCTACCCTCCTTGAATAACTCCCGAGCTATCCCGACCAGGCAGGACAGCCCATTTGAAAAATGCGCCCCCAGGTAGAGCAGCGCAGCCAAAAACAGGATCGAGAACCCTACCCCCGTTCTGCTAACAGCCACCTTCGCCGCCAGCCCAGGCCACCCGCGCGCCGCGCCAAGTACCCACCTCATCCGGCCTCTCACTCCGACTTCCTGCGCTCATTCACAATTTTCGCCAACCCGGCTACCAGCATCGTCACCGCAAACACCCACATATTGAGCGGCTCCATCCAGCCCCAGCCGGTAACCCCCGCAACCACCGCCCACGCCACTGCAACCACCAGGCCAACCCACAGCCCTCGCAAAAACCCGTCTATCGCCAGCATCTTTCACCTCTAACGCTCTTTCCCGTAAAACGCTCGTCGCACAATACTGCCCCCATCCGGCAATTGCCATCCCACAACCCACAACACCCCAACCGCCCGCCTCCGGCCCGCCGGAGTTTCCCCGGGCCCGGCAAAACACGCCTATTCCGCATACCCCACATCCCGAACCCGCCCCATTCTCATCCCTCCGACCCTGCGCGGCTTCCCCACGCCCTAGCCAATATGGCCGCAGCTATGGCGAGTAGTACCGCAGCGGCAGTGCCATCCTGCCGAAGTTTGTCCAAGCCGTCCCCCCAACATCCCTCCTTTCCTTCGTGTAGGTCAATTGTTGACCTCACTTGATTAACTCCGCAATCCCAGAACCGGCCAGCGTGAGGGCCAAGATAGAGCAAGGCTATCAGTCCCAACATCAAGGTACCCACCAGCGTCGGGACGGCTGTCGCCCTAGCGTAGCTAACCATGGAGCCCCAAACCCGACCCCGCAATTGGTTCAACCTACCCTTCATTTTTTGCTGATTACGGTAGCCGCCCCCACCATCAAGCCAATTAGGAAAACGAACGGCAGTAGCGCCGTCATCCATTCCCATCCGGTGAACTCCGCCGCAATCGCCCAAAGAAAAGACACCGGAATAGCCACCCACATACCCGTCAAAAAAGCGTTCAAAATTAGCATTTCCCCTCCCTGATGATGGCAAAATGCCACCGGCCATTGCATCAGGCCCTTCCCTCAATAATACACCAATACACCAACCGCCGCCTCAAAAGCCATCAGCCCACTTCCAGAGGCCCTTGCAAAACGGCGCGACAATCATCCGCTTGACGCGCCTTGCCAGACAATTGCTACGCAGCAGAGCATCGGGTGTCACGTACCGTCGAGGCGAAAGCGGAGAAAGAGAACGTTTTGCAAGTGCCATCTCCCATCGCCAAACCGCCGGCCCTGCCAAAACCCAAAACCGACGGCGACCCGCAGACCGCGAGCCGCCGCCCGTCCTTTTCCGTCGCTGCGCCGCCCGCCGGTTTCCCGGCAGCTGCCTGCCGCGACTTACAGCCGCCGGTTCATCCTACGCCGAGACTGAACCACGCCCTTTCCCCGCAACCCGAGCCGCCTACCCCGACGCGCACGCCACGCTGATAACATTCTGCGCCGTCTCCGGCAAAGCGTCCGCCCTCCACGTCGCCCCTCCGTCATGCGTCCCGAACACCTGACCACGCCGCGTGCAGAAATACACCTGCAACGGATCCTGTCGATTCACCGCCACCCCAAACGTCGTGCTGCCCGGATTGACCCCATGGTCAAACCGTTCCCACGTCTCCCCCAAATCGGTCGTCCGCATCACGCCGCCCTCCTCGCTCCCGAAATTCATCCCCACGCAGGCGTACAGTGTGTTCGGATCCGCCGGGTCGCGCACCACACCCCGCGAATACTTGATGTCCGAAAAGCGGCCGAACTCACAATCCTGCCACGATGCCCCCTTGTCCACACTCCTCCATACCCCCGTCCGGTTCGATATCAGCACCGAGTCCGAGTTCGCCCCGCCCACGGCCACGCCGTGCAGGTCCAGCAGGTCAACGTCCCCCGCAAACTCACTGTTGCGAATCGTCCAGGTATAGCCGCCGTCCGTGCTGCTGGCCGCCCCGCCCACTTCCAGCGCCGCGTACATATTGCTCGGATTGCCGGCCTCAATATCAATGCCCAGAATGCGCATCGCAAAAGCCATCTGCACCTGCTCCGGATTCGACACCGTCGCTATGTGCGTCCAATTCTCCCCGCCGTCCTCGCTCTTGAACACCTCCGCCCCCTCAGTCCCGGCAAACATAACCTTGGGGTCGTTGGGGTGGAACCGGATTGACCAGACCACGCGCCCCTCCATCATATTCATCCGTCGCCAGTGGTCGCCCCCGTCGTCGCTGCGGTAAATCCCCCGCTGCGTGCCGCAGAAAACGGTCCGCGGCTCCTCGGGATGAACTGCGATGGCCCGCGCCTGCGTCGCCGGCGCCAACCCATCCGTGAGCAAGTCCCAGTGAGCATCCCCTGCCGTCTTGCGATACAGTCCGCTGGCTTCCGCGCCAACGTACACAATTGTGTTCCCCGCCATAATGCTGCCTCCTTGCTGTGGCCGCGCTTCCCGTGCATACCCTTGCTATGCGCGCGCAGGCCGCAATCTCCCCGCCATTTCAGCAGACATAACATTGATTGTCAAACACCCCACTCCCGGTAGCATATCCGTTTGAAACAAAGCGGTTATAACACCGTGCCGGCGCCGGCAGCGTGATTGACCGACCGGACGCACCACATCTTGAACAAGGCGATTATAGCGCCGCGCCGGCGCTAGCAGTCTGATTGACCAACCCAGTACACGACATCCCCTGGCTAACCAACCCGGTTTTGGAGCATCGGCCCAAGCCCGGCCAGCGCAGTCCGTACCGCCCCCGCCCCCGCCCGAAGGCCCCAATTTCAAAGCGAGACACTGCCGAGCGGTGCTCTGCTGCTCAGCAATCATCACGCAAGGCGCGGCAATCTGACGATTGCCACGCCGTTTCGCAAGATCCTCATTCCCCGGTAGTTTATCCGTAGAAATCTACAGTTTTGAGCGTAGCATGCAGTGCCGCGCTTACCTGTCTTCATGTTCCAAAACCGAGTCGGATAGCCAGCGGACGACATCTACCCAGTCAGTCAAACCCGCCGCGACCGCCCCCAGTATGGCCAATCTGTCGTATTTCAAACGGATAAACTACCCACTCCCCAGTGATCCCCCGACAGCCATACCCACGTCCCCATCTCCTCGTCATACCGCCATCCCCAACATATCGCGCCGACGAGGCCATACCCGCGCCCCCGTCGCCTCCGCGCGCACGCAAACATCCCGGCGCTGCCAACTGGAGAGTAAACGGGAACCAAGTCGCCTCCGTGTGCACACAAACACCTCCATTCCCCAGCAACTCCCCACCGCCACCGTTCCCGCCCACCGCCCAACACCCTCACTCCCGCAGCGTCCCCTCCATCGACACGTCGGGCATCGTGGCCGGTGGACCAACACCCTCACTCCCGCAGCGTCCCCCCTCCGGCCACCGCCAGCGTCAGACCCCATACCGATTTCACCCCAGCCCCCTTCAACGCCGCCGCGCAGCTGTCCAGCGTGCTCCCGGTAGTAGCCACATCATCCACCACAATGACCCTCGCGCCGACAACATCGCCCCCCGCTGCCACTCCTATGCTGTCCGCCACATTCGCCGCCCGCTCTGCCGGACTGTTGATGCCCGCCTGCGGCTGAACCTGCCGTGTACGCACCAGCAGCCCCGGCTCGTATCGCGCCTTGCCCCCGGACGCCACCCGACGCGCCAGCAGCTCCGCTTGATTGTAACCCCGTTCCCGCCGTCGTCGCCCGTGCATCGGCGCCGGCGCCACAATGTCCCCCGGCAGCGGATTCTCCTTCAGATAATTCCCCAACAAGTCCCCCAACTGCGGCCCGGCCGCCTTCAGACCGCCATACTTCAGCCCTAGAATAGCCTTACGGATTGTCCCCTCATACCGGAACGGCGCGCGTATCCCGTCAAACGCCCGCACCGTCTCCGAGCAGGTCCGACAGCGCGCGAAATCACCCGGAACCGAGCAGACATCGCAAAAAGGACGCCGCAAAACCGGCAGCTCCGCGGCGCATCTTTCGCAAATCGCCTTGCCGCCGCCCCCGCAGCCGACGCATTCCAGCGGATACAGCGCATCCAGCAAGCCCTGCCGCGCCTGTTCCGCCAAACCCTGCAACGACCCCAGCCTTTTCAACGCAAACATCCCAACCCCCATTCCATAGCTAAAATCCCGCCCACCTACCTCTCCATATATCTACCAAACTACCCCATCGCCCGCCACCCCTGCATGAACGTCATCATCCCACCAAAAGGCCAACGCCCTCAGCCCATCCAACCTCAAACCACCCCATCGCCCGCCACCCCCGCATGAACGCCATCACCCCACCAAAACGCCAACGCCGGCAACCCGTCCAACCTCAAACCACCCCATCGCCCACCACCCCCGCATGAACGCCATCGCTCCACCAGAAGCCAACACCCGCAGCCCATCCAACCTCAAGCTACCCCATCTCCCGCCACCGCCGGATTATCTCTTCGTCCCGAGGAAACGCCAGCTCTGGCAGCGCTTCGGGCGAGAAAAAGCCCACCTCCAGCGATTCCGGCCCAGGAGCCAGAATGCCCCCCGTTTCCTCCGCTGCATAAGCCGCCACCACCACCGGATTCCCCACGCTCGAAAACAGCCCAATAAGCCGTCCCACCCGCACCACCAGCCCCGTTTCTTCCCAAACCTCTCGTGCTGCAGCGTCCTCAACCGGCTCCCCTCGGTCAACATAACCGCCGGGCATACTCCACAGACCATATCCCGTCTGTACCCCTCGCCGCACCATTAGCGCCATACCGTCCCGCTCAATAACGCAGGTCGCCGCCAGCTTCGGGTCATAATAAACCACCCGGCCGCAATCAGGACACACCGGACGGGTTTTCCCATCATGCCGTCGCAGCGCCAGCCGCGCCCCGCAGCCGCCGCAAAACCTATCCTCCCCCGTCATAGCCACATCATCCCCATTCCAAACTGCCGTAATATCTCCCAATAACCCCCATTCCGAATTGCCATCATATCCCGAGGCCCTTGCAAAACGGCGTGACAATCATCAGGCAAGGCGCGTCAAGCCGATGATTGCTACACAGCAGAGTATCGGCTTGACGCCGTGTACCGTTGAGGTGCAATCGGCGAAAGGGAGCGTTTTGCAAAGGCCTCATATCCCCATAACCTCCATTCCGAATTGCCATCATATCCCCTCCCCAATCTACCACCATCCCGCCAAACCCCAAAACCCCCAATCCTGAAAATCCCAAAATCCCCAAAATCCTGATTCAGACAACCACCATCCCGCCAAACCCCAAAACCCCCAATCCCGAAAATCCCAAAATCCCCAAAATCCTGATTCAGACAAACCCCCAATCCCCCAATCCCGAAAATCCTAAAATCCCGTAAATCCTGATTCAGACAACCCACCTCCCACCAGTGCCAGCGCCGCCTCCCGCGCCGGCATCGCATCCTGCGCTCCAACCCGCGTAACCGCCAGCGCCCCGGCAGCGGACCCCCATCTCACCGCCTCTGCCAGCGTCTTCCCTTCCGACAGCGCCACTGCCAAGCCCCGTTGCAAGCGTCGCCCGCCGCTACCGTATCCACCGGGTCAACCGGAAACGGCGGGACTTGACCCTCTCCTTCTCCGTCCGCCCAGTACGCCCCTTGCGCCCCCATCTTTATCACCGCCGCGCCAACTCCCCGATCCAGCAGCTCGCGCGCAGCTGATGCCGCCGTATAGGTATCCCTTATTGGGTATCCCACCAGCGCCTCCGCCTCGGTTTCATTCGGCGTAATAACCGACACATTCCCGTAAAAACCACCGGGAACCGGACGCACCGGCCCCGGATCCAGTATCACCCTTACCCCTCTCCCCGTAGCCAGTTGCGCCGCCCGCAGCGATAAATCCACCGACACCTCCAGTTGCAGCAGCAGCGCCGACGCCTGCGGCAGCAGCCCCGCAATGGCCTCATACTCGGCATCCCCGCACGTATCGTTCGCCCCCAATACCTGCACAATGCGGTTCTGTCCCCCCTCCCCAACGCTGATCGCCGCAATCCCGGAGCTCACGCCCTCGCTGACCCCAACTCCGTCGGTTTCAACCCCGGCGCCTTGCAGCAATTCAACCAGCTGCGGCCCGAACACATCGCCGCCCACCCGTCCCACCATCGCCGACCGCGCCCCCATTCGGGCCGCGGCAACCGCCTGATTCGCCCCCTTGCCCCCGGCATACGTTACGAACCGGTCGCCCGTCACCGTCTCGCCATCCTGCGGCAGCCGCTCCACAAACGTAACCAAATCCATATTTATGCCGCCCAGCGACACAATCAGCGGACGGCCCGCGCGCGTAGTCATCACTCCGACGCACCCAACATAACGAAAATCGCGCCCCACGCTAACACCCGTCGCCGCCTCAGTCAACAAAGCCGGCAATCATCAGATCGGCCTGCCTTGCCGGATGATTGCCTTGCGGAGTGTTGGAAATACAAAAAGCCCCGCCTTTCGGCGGGGCCTGCCGCTTTGCAACGCGCTGCGACCGTTATTCAGGGATGAGTTCCCGTGAGCTGAATTGATATCACAGCGCCGCGCCAGCTTCCACCGGCTGCTCTACCTCTCGGCCATTCTGCCGGCTGGCAATGGCTGGCGCCGCCGGCAAGCCGGTGAACCTGGTGACGAACCCGGCATATCTGACGGCCCGGTACGTATCCCTCCGGTCCGCCGTGTAAGATGCCTCCAGCGTCAGGTACAGCTCCTTGCCATCTTGGTACAGCATTTTGCCTACCAGGTCGGCTACGTAAAAGCTCTGTCGGATTCCCTGATTGATGTCATCGGGCCCGTGCCGACGCAGCATCTGGCGGAGGTCGCTGCGGGTGAGTACCTCGACCATTTCGTAGCCGAAGCGTTCTGCGATGTTATCGGCTATTTCCCGGGCAACGCGCCCAGCGACGTGCCCCTTCAAGTCGCCCAAGTCATCAGTAACCCGCTGTAGCCCGGCTTCCACCCTGTCCAGCCTGGTCTTAACTTCTACGTTGAACTCCTTCTGGCCCGTGATGAAGTCATCGACCCTATCTAGCCGGGCCTCAACCCGGGCGTTGACCTCCTTCTGTCCCGCGATGAAGTCATCGACCTTAACGATGAAAGCGCCTACCCTTTCTACGAACTGAGCGAAGCGTTCCGGGAGCCGGAGCAGTTCTTCGCCCAGCAGTAGGCCGCGGACTTCATCGTGGAAGTCCGGTACGTTGCGCAGAGCTTGCAGGAAACGGGCGCGTTCAGCGCTGTCAATCGCTCATGATGCGGGTTGACCTCAGTATGGTCTGTACTGGCATTATGCCAGTCGTTTAGGCGCCGCCGCTAGTTTCGGACGGACGGTCTTTATCCGGCAACTCTCCATAACGAGCCTCCCCAAACCATCCAGTCCGCCAACCGCCGCCGCGTCCCAGCCTCACCTCCCCACCCGTGCTATAATCCGCCAAACCTGAACAAGCGAGGACCTCACGATGCCTCAGCCCCTGGATAACGTCAAGGTCGTCGACCTTACCCGCACCCTCGCCGGCCCCTTCTGCACCCAGAACCTCGCCGATATGGGCGCCGACGTCATCAAAATCGAAGAACCCAACGACGGCGACGAAACCCGCAAATGGCCCCCCATCTGGAACGGCGAAAGCGCCCAGTTCCTCTCCTTCAACCGCAACAAGCGCAGCCTCTCCGTCAACCTCAAAAACGAAGAAGGCCTCGCTATCGTCAAGAAACTGGCGCAAGACGCCGACGTCATGATCGAGAGCTTCCGCGCCGGAACCCTCGCCCGCATGGGCCTCGGCTACGACGACATCAAAGCCCTCAACCCCGACATCGTATATTGCACCATCTCCGGCTACGGACGCACCGGCCCCATGGCCAACAAGCCCGGCTACGACCTCATCATCCAGGCCTACAGCGGCCTCATGCACCTCACCGGCGAACCCGACGGCTCTCCCCAGCGCGTAGGCTTCTCCCTCGTCGACCTCTTCACCGGAATGCTCGCCTACGGCGCAATCCTTACCGCCCTTTACCACCGCGACAAAACCGGCGAAGGTCAACTCATCGATACCGCCCTCCTCGACGGCCAGGTCGCCGCCATGAGCTACCACGCCACCGGCTACATCGCCACCGGCGTCGAACCCCACCGTCTCGGCTCCGGCCATCCCAGCCTCGTCCCCTATCAGAGCTTCCAAGCCTCCGACGGCTATTTCATCCTGGGCGTCGCCAATCCCAACCTCTGGGAACGCTTCTGCAACGCCATCGAACACCCCGAACTGAAAGACCATCCCAAGTACGCAACCAACCCCGACCGCGTAGCCCACCGCGCCGAGATGGTCAACCTCCTCAACGACATCTTCGCCTCCAACACCGTCGCCCATTGGGTGAAAGTCATCGACGACGCCGGCGTCCCCGTCGGCCCCATCAACAAAACCTCCGACGTAGTCGCCAACGACCAGGTCAACGCCCGCGATATGTTCCTGGAAATCAACCACCCCAACGTCCCCAACCTCCGCGTCCCCAACTCCCCCATCAAACTCCAAGCCACCCCGGCCCGACTGCGCATGTCCCCACCCCTCCTCGGCCAGCACAACCAGGAAGTTCTAGCCGAACTCGGCTACAACGCCGCCGACATATCCCGCCTCAAATCCCAGGGCGCAATCGGAGAACCCCCCAACCCCTGAAAACCCCCAGCAGCCAACGCCTGAACCCCCCCAGCAATGCCAAACCCTGAAAACCCCCGCAATGCCAACCCCCGAAAACCCCCGCAATGCCAACCCCCGAAAACCCCCAGCAATGCCAACCCCTGAAAACCCCCAGCAATGCCAACCAACGGATTCGCAGTTCCGCAGGATGGCAACCTAACAGAGGAAGGAAACCTAACAGCCAGCCGCCAACCCGAACCCCCAGGTCAGCAAACTCCGCTCCGCCAGAGCCAAGCCCAAACTTGGCCCTGTTATATCCTTCCCCCATCTACCACCATCCCGCCAACCCCAAAACCCCCAATCCCGAAAATCCCAAAATCCGGTAAATCCCAATTCAGACACCCCCTACCGCCATCCCGCCAACCCCAAAACCCCCAATCCCGAAAATCCCAAAATCCGGTAAATCCCAATTCAGACACCCCCTGCCGCCATCCTGCCAACCCCCAATCCCCCATCCTGAAAATCCCAAAATCCGGTAAATCCTGATTCAGACAACCACCGCCGCCATCCCGCCAAAACCCCCAATCCTGCCAATCCTAAAATCCAGTAAATCCTGATTCAGACAACCCCTGCCGCCAAAACCCCCAATCCAGTAAATCCCAATCCAGACCACCACCTCCCGCGCCGGCCTCCATTGGTTCGCACAAGATGCGTTATGTTCATCCTACCCAGCGTTTCACCCTGCATTTAACATAACGTACCCCCATCCCAGCGCGCCCTCCCCCCGATTGCTCCCCGGTTGCCCTATCGCCCAGGTAAGGCTATAATGTAATTCCAACAGCCGCGCCGGGGCGGTTAGCTCAGCGGTTAGAGCGCCTCGTTCACACCGAGGAGGTCGGAGGTTCAAATCCTCCATCGCCCACCATCCGCCGCCGGCGTCGCCCTCATACACCAAACGGGTTAAAAACAGAAACACTACGCCGAGGTGGCGAAACGGCAGACGCGCTGCGTTCAGGGCGCAGTGTCCTTTAGGACGTGTGGGTTCAAATCCCTCCCTCGGCACCATCTTCTTTACATCGCGCGCTTGTAGCTCAGTGGATAGAGCGCTGCCCTGCGGAGGCAGAGGTCGTGAGTTCGAATCTCGCCAAGCGCGCCATTCCTTTGCCTCTACCTCTCCCCGCGAACATTTACCTCTCACCGCGGGCGGTTAGCTCAGATGGTTAGAGCGTCTGCTTTACACGCAGAAGGCCGGGGGTTCGAGTCCCTCACCGCCCACCAGATCACGCCTCCCTCTTCCCCACTCCCCGGCTCCCCATCCCCCGACCCTAAATGTGATATATTAGCCCAGTAGCCTCAGCGTGAGAGCCGGGAGCCGCCCATTATGCCAGAGGAACTTTTCACCCTGAACCACAAACCCGAGGCCCGCTACCTCATCGCCGGCTGGCGGCGCCAGTGGTCCAACGGCGGACGCATCTCCAGCGGCCTCCCCCGTTATCTCATCGAGCAGAACGACGGCCAGCAAATCGGGCAGCTCACCGAATACGTCAACCGAATGTGCTACCCCTTCCAGGTCGCCGGCACCCACGACGCCTTTCGCCCCTCTGCCGTCTTCAACGAAGGCCTCCCCAGCTCCCCCATGACCCGACAGAACGCCTTCTACGAAATCGGAAGCGGCCTCCTCGTGTTTCTCGGCGAAGAACCCTGGTATCGCCTCGACATCTACTCCGAAGCCTTCTTCAACGCCATCAAAGAACTCGGCATCCAGCAAACCGTCGCTGTGGAAGGCGTCAACGGCCCCGCACCTCCCGACCTCGAACGCCGCATCACCTGCGTCTATTCTCAGCCCGAAATGCGACAGCAGCTCGAACGCCACGGCGTCCAGTTCTCCAGCTACGGCAGCCGCGGACGTCAGGGCCCCACCATTGGCATGGCCCTCGTCTCCGTCGCCCACTACCATTACCCCGAAATCCAAATGTTCCGCATGGGCGCCATGGCCCCCATGTACCCCTTCATGACCAGCAACAACAACCAGCTGGGCATCACACAAGACCACCGCGCCTACTACGACATCCTCCGCCGTCTCCGTTCCCTCTTCAAAGTCGACATGGACCTCTCCGAACTGGAGCGCATGGGCAACCGCGAGTCCCAGGAACTCCTCAACAACCTGGAACGACTCAGCCGCACCAACAACGATGCCCGCCAAATCATCGACCAGGTTCGCATGGACTACCAGTACACCCCTTACGTCGAACCCGTAGATCTCGACCCCGCCCTCGACCAGGCCCTCGAAAACATCCTCCGCGACATCGGCGAGCCCGACCGGGAACCCTAGTCAACCGCCCTCCCCCTCACACCACCGGCCAGCGCGAAGCAAAACTGACGCCGGCCCGCTTCACTAGCGCCTCTCCCTTCCGTTGCACCTCCGCCGCCAGCTCCGCCTCATCCACAAACAGCGACCGGTGCGCCTCCACCACCTTCCGCCCGTTGACCAGAACCGTATGCACGCTGCGCCCATCCGCGTTATACACCAGCGAGTTCACCGGATTATGCAAAGCCGCCCACTCCGCCCGGCCAGTGTCAAAAAGTACCACGTCGGCGGCCTTCCCCACCTCTATCGACCCGATTATGTCCTCCATCCCCAGCGCCGCCGCCCCCCGGATAGTCCCCAACTCCAGCGCCGTTTCCGCCGGCACTGCCTCAACGTCCTGCCTCCCGTCCTTGTATAGTACTGCCGCAAGATAAACCGCGCGCAGCGTTTCCAGCAGGTTCGAGTTGTTCCCCGCGTCGGTGCCTAGCCCCACCCGCGCCCCGTAACCCAGCAGCTCCGGCAGCAATCCGTTCCGCGTCATTCCCGCTCCCCCCTTCACCGCGGCCGTAGGACACATCACCACGGCAGCCCCTCGTTCCCCAATCATACGCGCCTCATCCTCCCCTATCCCCAGGCAGTGCGCCAGCGTCATCCTCGGCGTCAAAACCCCGCCCCGGGCCAGGTACTCGGTCGGAGTGCAGCCGTACTCCTCCCGGCAATGTTCAATCCACCGGGCCCCGTTGCTGAAATGAAGCGTAGCCCTCGTTCCCGCCGCTTCGGCGATGGCATGGGTTCCCGCCAGCAGCTCCGCAGAGCAGAACTCCGCGGAAAACGGCATCGCCCACGCCGAAACCAGGCCGCCATTCGCACCGTCATAGCCCTCTATAACCTCCCGCGTCGCTCGAATCGCTTCGTCCGTCTCATACACCGGCAGGTTCAGCGGATTCGCCCGATCCTGCACGCTCCACCCCACTACGATCCGGCACCCCGCCCGACGGTACGCCTCCATGCACACGTCAAGATGCGTCGTCGTGCCCGGATCTATAAACGTAGTCGTTCCGTACTTCAACAGCTCCGTAATCGCCAGCAGCGATGTCGCGTACTCATCCTCCGCCGTCATCGCCGCTTGCAGACGGAACACGTTGGGCAGGTACGACGCGCCCAAATCGTCCGGAAACAGCCCCCGCGCCGCGTGCGCGTAGCTGATATGCATATGCCCGTTGATAAAGCCCGGCGTCATCACCATCCCCCTGCCGTCAATCACCGCGTCGGCGCCAACCCCCCTCAACTCCGCCGCCTTCCCCACGTGCGTAATCCGGCTCCCCCCGATGACAACCGCCCCGTCCGCTATTATCCGCCGCTCCGAGTCCATCGTCACAATGTAGCGGACGCCGTCAATTTTCAGAGTGCTTTCATTCATAAGATTGCGCCTTATCCCCATTCCTTACCCGATTCCCCACCGCACTGCGCCATTCTATCACGCGCGGAACAGGCTGATTAGCGCCAGCCCCACCACAATCAAAATCGCCCCCGCGATGCGCCCCGCGCCGATGCGTTCCTTAAGCCAGTAAGCCCCCAGCGCCATCGCAAACAAAAGCCCCACTTCCCGCGCCGGCGCCACATAGCTGACGTCCGTTACCGACATCGCCGTCAGAACCAACCCATAGGCAACGTACAGCAGCGCCGACCCCGCGATAATCGCCCACGGGCCGGCCCGCCACTCCTCCATCACCGCCGCCGTCCCGTGATTGCGGATTATGTAAGGCAGCCAACCAACCGCAACCCCACAGGTCATCAAATACAGATACAGGAACGGCTGTATATGACCCACCCCGCGCTTGTCAACGATGGTGTACAGCGCAATGCACAACCCCGTCAGCAGCGCATAGCCAATCCCCGGAAAATTGGCGGCGAAAGCTCCCGCCCCGGTCAGGTCGCCTAGCCGCCCCCACCAGGACATCGTGTAGATCCCCACGACGATAGCGCCAACCCCCACCCACGCCACGAGGGAAACCTCTTCACCCAAAGCCAACACGGCCAGCCCCGGAACCACCCCTGGGCCAAACCCCCGCGCGATGGGATAAACCAGCGAAAGGTCGCTCCGCGCCAGACTCCGCCCTAAAAACAGAAAATAGCAGATGTGAACCAACGACGAAGCCGCCACGAACCACACCCCCACCACGTCAAACGGCCCTTTCAAAGCCAGCGGCAAAGCAATAGGCAACGCCCCCGCCACGGCCACCGCCGACAGCCACCAGGCAAACACCTCCTGCTGCCGCGCCCTTTTCAGCAGCAGGTTCCACGTAGCATGAGCCGCGGCCGACGCTAGAACCAGCAGCAGCGCAAAAACGGTCGTTGAATCCAGCGCCACGACCCGCCTCCCGCCGGCCGGCAGAAACCGCCAACGCAACTAATCGTCCGCGCCGGCGAAGATGTCAACGTCAGCCCATAGCCGACCCGCATCCCACCGGCCAATATCACCCATGCCCAACCCCGCGCGCCAGCAACGCAAAAAAGTCAAACCTAGCCCGCCGACCCGCATCCCACCGGCCAATGTAAAACCGCCGACGCAGCTCATCGTCCGCGCCGGCGAAAAAACCAATGGTGGCGCATAGGGGATTCGAACCCCTGATCTCCGCCTTGAGAGGGCGGTGTCCTGGGCCGCTAGACGAATGCGCCTCAACCGGCGAAAACCACCGGAACCCCCCCATTATAGCAGACCATCCCCCCAACGCAACCAACCCTCCCGGCTCATGACCGCGAAAGCCTGGATTCCTACTACCATCCCCCCAACGCAACCAGCCCTCCCCGCTCATTAGCCAATTTCGCTAATCGCGATACGACCTGCCGATGGCAGAAAGCGTCCGGCGACGCAACGGATTACGTGCCCCGTCACGGAAGCAGTCTTCTCCTGCTGAATGCCCGCCGGAATCCCAGTAGCAAAATCGCCTCGGCTCATGACCACGAAAGCCTGGATTCCCACTACCATCCCCCCAGCACAACCAACCCTCTCCGCTCATTAGCCAATTTCGCTAATCGCGATACGACCTGCCGATGGCAGAAAGCGTCCGGCGACGCAACGGATTACGTGCCCCGTCACGGAAGCAGTCTTCTCCTGCTGAATACCCGCCGGAATCCCAGTAGCAAAATCGCCTCGGCTCATGACCACGAAAGCCTGGATTCCCACTACCATCCCCCCAGCACAACCAACCCTCCCCGCTCATTAGCCAATTTCGCTAATCGCGATCCGACCTGCCGATGGCAGAAAGCGTCCGGCGACGCAACGGATTACGTGCCCCGTCACGGAAGCAGTCTTCTCCTGCTGAATACCCGCCGGAATCCCAGTAGCAAAATCGCCTCAGCCGGAGACCTATGCAAAACGCTCCTTTTCGCCGCTTGCACCGCAACGTTACGCGGCGTCCGATGCTCTGCTGTGTAGCAACCACCGGCTTGACGCGCCCTGCCCGATGATTGCCACGCCGTCTTGCAAGCGCCTCAGCCGGAGACCCAGCGCCTCCCCAACGGCCCCCACCACTCCCGTATTCCCCAGCCATCTCCACACCCTCGCCCCCTCACACCGTCATCCCGCCCCCTCCACAGTTCCGGCAAAAGCTGCAACCCACGCCCCTAGCAGCGCAACCCCCAATCCACAAATCCCCATTCTGACAGCGCCTCACATCGCAACCCAACCCCATCCTGAAAATCCCAAAATCCCGTAAATCCCGATTCTGACAAACCCCCACCGCCAAACCCGCCACCCAACCACCATCCCCCACTCCAACACCACAACCCACACTCCGCACCACAACCCACACTCCGCACCACAACCCGCAACCCCATCCTGTAAATCCCAAAGCCCAGTAAATCCCGCTTCTGAACCCCCCCCGCATCACAACCCAACCCCCTCCCACCGACACCCGCCAAAACCCGCAACCGCCATCCCAATCCCGACACCGCAGCCACCTCCACACCACAGCCCCATCCTGAAAATCCCAAAATCCCGTAAATCCTGATTCTGACAACCCCCTATTGCACCACGCACGCCAGTGCGCTATAATACCCCCGTCAGGCTAATCCAACGGCCCCTCGAGAACCGTCGGATACCCGTCCCAGCCCAGTGCACAGGCCAGGACACCGCCCGACGCCAAAATCCAGCCAGGAGGCTAAAACAAGAGTTCAACGGGGTTCAGGATAACACGGTCTAATCCGCCGCAACCAGTACTTTGCGGCACGTCGGATCCATTGCACCACTGTAGGTGCGCCGGAGGTCGGTCACATTACCCGGCTGGCGCACCCAGCACGGCGGGCGTCACCACCGCTGCGCGAGGACGACCACTGCCCAAGCAGCCGTCAGCACGCGCAAGACTAGGACGTAAATAGCAAGCCACGCTCTCAGACCGTAGCGCCGACATCCCGAACCCCCACGAACCCCAACCAACCAAACCAACAACAACACCAACCACCACCAACCCAACCAGGAGGCCACCCAGCCCATGGAAACCATCTACCGGGATACCATCGACCCGGAAACCATCGCGCGCCACCAAAGCTGCGCCGACCGGTTCCTCAAACACGCCCAAACCAACATCGCCGAAGGCAACATCGAGCGCGCCATCCAGGCCATCGCCCGCTGCCTATCCCACTCCGCCACGGCCCTGGCCGAAAACCGTCCCCTCTGGCATCGTTCCCCCCGCCAAATGGAAAACGTCCTCAGATGGTACGTCAGAGACGGAGACTTCAGCCGGTCCCACGTCAAAACCTTCCGCGAAATCTACAACTCCCCCCACCTACCCAAATCCAAACACCACACCACCCACGCAACCGGCCAAGGCCAACCCACCCAACCCACCAGCCACGCCAACACCCACCGCCGCCAGAACGCCACCCATATCGACGCTACCCAAGCCAGCAGCGACGGGAAAACCCGCCGCCGCCAGAACACCACCCATATCGACGCTACCCAAGTCAACACCCACGGCAACACCAACTGCCGCCAAAACGTCACCCACATCGACGCCACCCTCGCCACCAGCCACGCTAACACCCGCCGCCGCCAAAACAGCGACGCCACCAGCCACGGCAACACCCACCGCCACCAGAACGCCACCCACAGCGACGCCGCCCACGCCAACAACGACGGCCAAACCAACCGCCGCCAGAACGCCACCCATATCGACGCCACCAAGGCCAACAACGACGGCAACACCCGCCGCCGCCAGAACACCACCCATATCGACGCCACCAAGGCCAACAACGACGGCAACACCCGCCGCCGCCAAAACGTCACCCACATCAACGACACCCAAACGCAACCCACCCGCCAGCAAACCCACCACCAACGCAACGCCTTCACATCCCTGACCCGCCTCCGCCGTCGCGCCGCCGCCTTCCTCAAAGCCGCCAACGCCATCATCGCCGGACAACCCCTACCCGTCCGTCCCACCCAACGCTACCTCCGCAAACCCCACGAAATCACCCCTCCCACATTCTACTCCGTCCGCGACATCACCAACCTCCCCAACTTCGCCAAAATCCGCAGCCACTTCCGCCTCCCCAACGAACTGGCCGCCAAAACCGACCCTCACGGCCACTACGAGTTCTTACGTCAGGAACCGGTACCCTGCTACTGCCACCCCAAGCCGCGCAAAATAACCACCAACTCAGCCTTCATCACCCTCTCCCCCCTCTGGCGGAGGGCCCTGGAAAAGACCTTCCACATCAAACTACCCACCCCCCTACCCCTCCGCATCTAACCCAAACCCAAAACCCACCACCCAAACCACCGCAACTCACCAACGCACCACCCCACCCCCAAGCTCCGGGCCCACAACCAATCACCCCCGGAGCAACCCCAATCCCGAAAATCCCCTAATCCGGTAAATCCTGATTCTGACAACCACCCCAGAGCAACCCCAATCCTGAAAATCCCAAAATCCGGTAAATCCTGATTCTGACAACGGAGCCCCCCATGCAAACCGGAAAATTGCCTCACGACCTAATGCACGAACTCCTTTCCGACTTGCGAACCCACGACCCCCGCGTCCTCGTAGGCCCGGCAGTCGGAGAAGACTGCGCCGTGGTCGCTATGGGCGAGCGCCTCCTCGTAGCCAAGTCAGACCCCATTACCTTCGCCGCCCAGCGCATCGGATGGTACGCAGTTCAAGTCAATGCCAACGACATCGCCTGCACTGGCGCCGCTCCCAAATGGTTCCTGCCAACCGTGCTGATGCCCCCCTCCTACACCCCCGACCAGGTGCGAAACCTCTTCGCCGACATCGCCAACGCCTGCCGCCAGCTCCACGTAGCCGTCATCGGCGGCCACACGGAAGTCACCGCCGGCATCCACCGCCCCATCGTCGCCGGTACTATGCTCGGCGAGCTGACCCAGCCCGGCAAATTGATCTCAACCGCCGGCGCCCAGGATGGCGACAGCCTCATTCTCACCACCGGACTGGCCATCGAAGGAACCGCGATACTCGCCAACGAGTGCGCCCCCGACCTCCGCGCCGCCGGCGTGCCCCCGGCCCTCATCGCCCAAGCCGCCCAATACCTCACCGCGCCCGGCATCAGCGTAGTCGCCGCCGCCCAGGCCTTATGTGAAGCCGTCAACTTGCACAGCCTCCACGACGTCACCGAAGGTGGCATCGTCACCGCCCTCCGCGAAGTCGCCGCCGCCTCCGGACTGGGCGTAGTCCTGGAAGCCGAGAGCGCCCCGGTATTGCCCGAGTGCCAGGCAATCTGCGCCGCCCTGGACATCAACCCCCTCGGGCTGATTGGTTCAGGCGCCCTGGTGGCCACAATGCCAGCCTCGGAAGTCCCCCAAGCCTTGCGCGCCCTCGACCGTATCGGTGTCAACGGATGGGAAATCGGGCAGATGATTGATGCCGAACTCGGCCTCTGGCTCATTGACCGTACCGGAGAGCGGCCAATGCCGCAGTTCCCCAGAGACGAGTTGGCCCGGTATTTTGAGAGCCGCCCGCATCAGTTCAACCCTTAAGATACTGGTCTATGCAGTCGCGCAGCTGGGCAAGCGTAATGTTGGCCCCGCTCACCGTGATCGCAACCTTCTTGTCCCGTACCAGCTCGGGATGCCTGACCGCGCCGGCCAGCGCCGTAGCCCCGGCCCCTTCCGCCAGGGTATGCGCCTTCTCCACCAGCATCGCCACCGCCCTCCTTACGTCATCGTCGCTCACCAGCGCAAAGTCGTGCAGGCGATGGCGCATTATCCGCTGCGGCAGCTCATAGCCGACGGCAGTGGCCGTGCCCTCAACCCAGGTTCCCATCGGCGCCGCCGCCAGTTGACCCTGCTGCCACGACAGATAAGCTGCCGGCGCCGCCTCCGACTGCACCCCCACAACCCGGATGGCCGGATTCACCGCCCCGGCAACAACGCACGCCCCCGATATGCCGCTCCCCCCTCCCACGGGAAGCATCATGACTTCCACGTCCGGCAGATCCTCAATAATCTCCAAACTGGCGGTGGCAACCCCCGCAACCAGAGCCGGCTCGTTCGCCGGATGCACATAGCGGTAACCCTCCTCCTCCGCCAGCCGTTCGCAATGCTCCCGCGCCTCATCAAAGTTCGCCCCGTGAAAGACCAGCTGCGCCCCCAGCGCCTCCATCGCCGCAACCTTATTCGGATTGGCGTCCACCGGCAGCCCAATCAGTGCCCGCGCCCCAAATATCCGGCACGCGCTGGCGATGGACTGGCCGTGATTGCCGCTGCTGGCCGTAATAATCCCCCGCGCCCGCTCCTCCTCAGACATACCGGCCAGCAAGTTGATCCCCCCGCGCGCCTTGAACGCCCCCAGCGGCAGATGCTCTTCGTGCTTGAGATACGCTTCTGCCCCCAGCGCTTCGCTGATGCCCGCAGAGTAAATCAGCGGAGTGCGGTCTATGTAGGAGCTGATAGTGGCGCGCGCCTGATAAACGTCGCGCAGCGTTGGGACCTTCACAATAGGATCCTCCGTCGGCTGTGATAAGCGAAAAATCTCCCCAGCAGGTTAGGCAACCACCTGCCCAGTGTCAACAGAAGCGGCAATGTACGCCCCGATAACCCAATGCGCTCCGCCGCGTGTAACGGATAAATGTAACGCCGCCATCCACACCTGCGCCGCCAACATCGCCGTGTACCTTCAGTACATTCCAAATCCAGCGAACCGCAATGCGTACGTGTAGCATCGTGTATCAAAGCCGTCGCAAAGTGTACTAAAGAACGCACAGCGTTACACGCAATTCCGTACACGAACCCAACGCCAAGCCGACCCTCCGGGCAGCGCGTCGCCCCGGTATTGAAATGTACTGCACTTGCTACCCCATCCCACGACGACAGCCGCCCGAATTGCAGCAGTACACCCCCCGAATATGCAGTACATCGCCCCCTGACCCGACTGCCGGTACACTCCCGCCGCCATCCGGACGCCCAATTTCGACATGCAACGCAGGCGAACGTCCTCAACTCCCACAGCGCGTCATCCCCCGGCGCCCCCGCCGGCGCGATGCAAGCTGAACCGGACATCGCCGCCGGGCCTCCCCCAGGCCGCGAGGCGCCCGGCCCGAAGCCGCCCCATCCCCTTCCCCCACTCCGGCCCAGCGAATTGAAGTTCCTCCAAACGGTCAAAATTGCCCAAAAGCCGTTTTCCATTCGCTAGCAGGAGACTGGGCGGTATGGGAAAATAACCGCGTGTCAGGGGCGTTCTAAAAGTTTATAAAAAAACTTCAAGAACTTTTTAGGCTACGTCTTGACACTGGCTATGAATTTTGCTAACTTTGCCGAAGTGCAGGCAATAAGCAGGAAAATGCAGTACACGGAACCGGTGAGCATCTCAACGAATTGCAAATCGGTACACCAGAGGAGGTGCGCTATGGCACGCAAAACCAAACTGATGACACGGGTAGAAAAGGAATTCGACCGCCCCCTGGAGCGACTGCTGCCGGAACTGGTCAACGACCAGGGCCTCACCGCCACGGCCGACACCCTGGGCGTTAGCAAGGCCACCTTGGGCTACTGGATGCTCAAAATGGGCATCAACGTCCGCCGCGTCGCCCTCTCCCCGGGCGAAGTCCTGGAAGTCAAGCGCGCCAGCTAACCAACGTGAACTGCGTCACGGGCTGCGGTGGCAGCGGCCCATGACCCAGCAGGGCTCCGTCGTCAGGTCACAGGCGAGCTGACCCGACGACAGGCCCGGTACATCCGCCGACCGCGAATGTACGACAAACGCCCCGGCCGGTGGCAAATGGCCGGGGCGTCTTGTTCTGAACCGACGTTATGTCAGCCGGTGAAAATCCCCTCTGGTAGCAACGCCGAAACGGTAACGTTCGGTAGATCAACGATGTTGCTTACGCGCAGGTCAACGGCGACGCTGCAAAGTATGTAAGCCTGCTCCGCACTCCAGCCCCGTTCCTGGAGTAACGCGATCATGTTCAGCGCCGCATTCCGGGCCGCCAGCGTCAAGCTGTCCAGGCCTTCCTGAGTCCCGTCCGCCTGGATGGGGTAGCCGATTGTGGCGGTAAAATTGCGCGGCGCAGCCCATTCCGGCGCCAGAAAGTAGCCAGGATGCGCGTAGCGCGGGAACGTTATGTTATGGCGCGCCGCTTCTCCCTTGTGAATGGCGAAACGAACCCCGCACGTTGCGCCCATCTCTATGGCGGTGATGCAAACCTCGCCGTCTCCTTGCGCGAAGTGGCCGTCTCCCGCAGAGTAAAGACCGCCGGGCACGGCGACCGGTATAAAAAGCCGAGAGCCCCTTGTAAGTTGCTTCGCGTCTATATTGCCGCAATTTTCTCGGGGCGGAAGCGTGCGCAGGCCCTCATCGGCAATCCGACCGCCGCCCGGCACCGCATCCTCAGGATCCGGAGGCGCAGCCGTTCCGCCGCGACCGACCCAGTTGGCCTCCCGGCCCGCCCAGGCGGCAACCTGTTCTTGCGACGGAGCAAGTCCCGCCGTGCCCATGAAAGACCCGTCCGGGATGCGGACGCCGGGCAGCTCAGCGGAAGTAGCCCAGCCATCCGCAATCTCCCAATGGACTAAGTAGGGTTCAGTAAATACGTCGTGGAGAAAGCCGGCGCCGGGGCGGTTGCGAGTCCAGCCATAAGGCTGGGCGATTATGTCAAGATATTCGATCTCCAGCAGGTCGCCGGGCTCCGCGCCTTTAACGTACACCGGCCCGGTGAGCGGATGCGCAACCTTCGCGTCCAGCCCCGACAGGTCCGCGACGGTCATCCCAGGCTGAATTTGAGAGTCCGAGGCGTCGCGGGTTTCCAGCACAACCTCCTCGCCAGGGTCAACCTCGACAACGGGCGGGATGTCGGGGTGCCAGCGGTTGTGGCCCAGGTTCGGTTCCTCCTTAAGGCGTTTCGAACGGTCGATTTTGATGGATTGCATGGCGTTCCCTCCGGGTAAATACGGTAGCTTCGGACATCGGACGGTGATTTCAAACAACGGTGGCTTCAAACAGAGATATGGCGGTTCGCGGCGGTATCAAGCAGGGGCGGGCTTGCAACCCGCCCCTGGACCGTAGGTTTGTCGCTGAGGGTTAGCCTTCCCTTCTCCCCGTCATGGAGCGGTTCCGTGATACCACTTGTCTATAATCGGGGCAACCTCGCTGGCGTGCGCCTGGAATGCGTCCTGAATCTGGCGGATTCCTACCGGCGAGCCGTCAAACTCACCGGCGTTATCTTCAACTTGGGACATCAGATAAAGGTCGCGCATTCCCTTGCGGAACTCGGCATCGCCCAGCGCCTTGTAGAGATCGAAGAAGAACTGCCCGCCCAGAGCGTAGTTGCAGTCGTAATCATAGATGACGCCGGCAGCGTCCAGTCGTTCCAGCAGTGCGATATTGTCGCCAGCCGAGCAGTAGGTGTAGTCAATGGACACTGCCGCTCCCGCGCGCTCGCTTTCCGATATGGCGGCCAATAGCTCCGCCAGCCCCTCATCAAGCCAATTCGGGTTGTCCCGCCAATAGTAGTGAGCTACTTCGTGAGCTATCAAATGGCCGGCGTAGTTGGCGGCGCCGCTGCCATCGTCGGCGTCATACTCGGGAAGCAGCACAAAGTACTCCCCGTAGTTGGTCCCTCCGGAGTAACCCAGCGTGGCCGTCCCAAAGAACAGCCCGATGTAGTCGGTTGGCAGGCCCGTTCCCATCAGATTTGCCACGTTGCGCACGCTGAGTTCCAGCAGGTTCATGCTGCGCGCAGCCCCGGAGACAGTGCGAATAATAGCCAGGTCGACGGTTCCGGAATGGGGTATGCTCGCCAAGCGACGTTCCACCGTGACTTGATCCGGATCCAGCAGAGGACGCAGCAGCGCCGGCGCTGCCTCATTCACGCTGTCCATCAGGGCAACTACCGGAGCCCACTGGTCGGTCAGGCCGCCTTGCAGCGTCGGGTGCGCCAGCACTTCACCCAGGGTCAGCGGGTCGCTATAGGCCAGCCAGGACAGCGCTTCCAGCGCGGAGGCGTCCGTTGACTCTAACGTGTCTAGGAACGGCATGGACGCTATCCTGCTTGCCAGCGCCATATCTTCAGTATGGATCTGACTCAGGCCCTTTATTGCCTGCGCTGCGTCATCGCTCAAGCCCTCTGCCAGCCAACCCTTGCCCGCAATGGCCTTCGCCAACCCGGCGTCCTGTTCTGCAATCCCGTAAAGACTATTGACTACCGACTGCTCAACCGCGTCTAAACCGTCCACCAGCCAGGGCAGCGCGATAAGCCGTTGGGCCAGCATCGGATCGTTGCGGAAGATGTACCGCAAGTCGGACAGAGCATCCGCCTCTGTCTGCGTAACCCCATCGGACAGCCAGGGAATGGCGATGAGCTGTTCCGCCAGGCCGGAATCCTGATCCGCAATCTCCCACAGTACCTCTACCGTATCGGATTCAGGCTGCGTAACATCGTCCGCCAGCCAGGGCTGCCGAGCAACCGTCGCGACAAAAGCCGACAGGTCAACCCCCATATCCCTGATGCGCATGATGACGCGCTTTTCCGTCCCATTAACGCCGTCGGCGACCCAAGGCTGGTCCAGCAGGATGCTGGCGGCCTGCGGATTGGTTTCAACCAGCTCCGACAGCTCTCTGGCGGCCCCCCTTTCCGATTCGCCTATCCCGTCGGCAATCCAGGGCAGCCCGGATATGCTGGGCGGAACCGGCGTGGGCGTAGGGACGAGCGTAGCAGTAGGTTCAGGCGTCGGCGTAGGGACCAACGTAGGGGTGGGTTCAGGTGTCGGCATGGTTGTCCGTGTCGGTGCAGTAACCTCCGGAGTCTGCGACTGAGCTATCGTTGGAAGCTCGGTGGGCAGGCTACCTACCTGAAGCAGCGGCGAGCGAACCCGGGTTGCCGGCGGTTCGGGCGCCAGCGGCCACGGCGGCCCGATTGCCTGGGTGAATATCGCTATGGCGTAGGCCGCGCCGCCCGCGACAATCAAAACGGACGCCAGAACGAGAACGGTGGCAAATCTGCTCAAAACAGGCCCTCTCATTATGTCGATCTGTGCTTCATATCCGGTGGAATGACGGGTTAGTGGGGCACAATCAATAAGATTGCCCTTATTGCCCCTAGGAAATGGAATCCCCTATAGGGCCCAGTCGTCGGGAAGTTCGGGGGTTGGCAGAGGACGTATCATTACTTCGACCAGGGCGGGCTGGCCTGCTTCGGTCGCGCGGATGGCCCGCTGGAAAGCGTTCCGCAGGTCGTCGGGATTTTCAACGCGCTCGGAGTAACAGCCGAGACCGCCGGCGACGACGCTGAAGTTGCCGCCCAGGACCGCCATTTCCGGGGGTATGCCGTTGGGGTTTTCCATCCCCATCATACCGCCGCCCGTGCCCCCGTTATTGATGACAACCGTTAGGATGGGCAGGCCCATCCGGGAAGCGGTTTCAATGTCCATTCCGGTCATGCCAAAAGAGGCGTCGCCGAGGACGTGGACGACCAGATGGTCGGGGCGCCCCAGCTTGGCGCCGATGGCAGCCCCAACCGACCAGCCCATAGCCGCCATACCGCCCATGGCGACGAAATTGCGGGGCCGGGTCGTCGTCCAGAATGGAACGACGTAGCCGCGGCTGCCGCCGGCGTCGTGGAGCGCAACGGTGCGGTCGGGATCGATGACCTGTTGCAGTTCGTGTACCACCCGGTAGCCGTTGGTCGGGGTTTCGCGGTCGTTGAACCGGGGCAGCCACTCCGCGCGGGATTTTTCATGGCAGGCGCGTATTTCATCCACTATCTCCTGCTTGACGCCGCCGCGATAGGACGGCGCATCAGGGGCGCCGAGGCGCTGGCCCACGGCGGAGATGATCGCGCGGAGAGCGAGCTTGGCGTCCGCCAGCATAGGCAGATCGGCCTGGTAGGTCTTGTTGAGGTCAGCCGGATCGGCGTTAACATGAATGATGCTGACGCCCGACGGAATGGGACGGCCATCGGTGCCGTTGGGCTGCCGGAAGGAGTTGCCGACAGCGAGGACAACGTCGGCTTTGCGGTTGATGTGGATGGCGGCCCCGGAGGCGTAGCGGCTGCGGGGATAAACGCCGCCGCCCAGGGAAAGGGGGTGATTTTCAGGGAAGATGCCCTTGCCCATAATAGTAGTTGCAACGGGCATGGACAGCATTTCAGCGAGTTCGATGACTTCATCGGCCGCGCCCGCGGACATTGCGCCCCCGCCAACGTTGAGGATGGGTAAGCTGGCGTTAACCAGCAGATCCGCAGCCCGCTGGACTTCAGCGTCGGAAGGAGCGGATTTTCCGGGCTCTCCCACCGGAGTGTATGCGAGGGCAGCCTCATCGGCTTCGGCCATAAGCACATCCTGCGGCATCTCGAGAACTACCGGGCCGGGCGAGCCGGAGCGCAAAGCGGTGAAGGCGCGGCGCATAACGCTGGGAATGTCCTGAACCCGCGTGAAGACCCCACGCCATTTGCAGAGACCATCGAAGATACTGGCGGAAACTTCCTGCTGCCATTCCTGGCCGAGATTGCGCAGCGGGTGCTGGCCCATGAGGAGCAGGACCGGAACGTTGTCGGCGTAGCAGCCGGCAATGCCGGTCAGGCAGTTCGTAGCCCCGGGGCCGGTTCCGGTCATGGCCACCCCAACCTGCCCGGTAGCGCGGGCATACCCGTCGGCGATTTCAACGCCGAGGCGTTCGTGGCGGGCGGCAAAGGGGCGGATGGAAGAAGAACGAAGGGGCCCCCATAGGGGGGCCAGGCCACCGCCGGCGAATCCCGATATGTAGCGTACTCCTTCCTGTTCCAGGGCATTGACGACGGCTTCGGCTCCACGCATGGCTGCACCTCTTTTACTAACGGTTGGGGCTGTCCCTTATGTTAGGCGGGATGATAGGGCAGTGAGCCTATGGGGTCAACCAAAGTTCTCGTAAGAATGCCGCATAAGCGAAATTCGGGAATAGACAGCCGTGCGAACCGAACCGCGACGCCGTGGTGGAACTGCAAGGCTGTATCACAAAGATAAGGATGATAGCGATGGCAAAGGCTCAACCAACCGGTAGTAACCAAGCCCATTGACGCGCTCTCCGCGTCGGAAGGGAAGCGTTTATTGACCCACCGAAAGGGGTGGGAGTATTATCGGCGACGTCGCTGCGCATATTGCAACCACGTTTGTATTGAAGGCTCGATCTGCCGCCGCCGAACGAGTTGCCTCCACAGAAAGGCGCCGCTGGCAACCGATGACTTGGAGAAATACAATGGATTTTTGGACTGACGCGCAGCTGGCTTCGATTGATCGGATGCTGAATCCACGATCAATTGCGGTGGTAGGAGCGACGCCCCGAATGCAGTACGGCGGGCGGTTTCTAGCGGCGGCGATGGGCGCCATGGAGCGCGGCGTGAACGTGTACCCGGTGAATCCACGCTATACAGAAGTGCAGGGGCTGAAGGCGTACCATTCGGTGTCGGATCTGCCGGAGGCCCCGGACGTGGTGGGAGTGGTGGTGCCGTATCACGCAGTGCTGGACACGCTGCGGGAAAGCCACGCCAAGGGGGCGAAGTCCGCTATCGTTATCTCGGCCGGCTTTGCCGAGCGCGGCGTAGCCGACCGGCGGGATTTGCAGGGAGAGTTGGGAAAGTTCGCGCGGGAGTCAGGCATGCGGGTGAGCGGGCCAAACTGCCTGGGGTTGGCAAACCTTAAGGATGACATCTGGGCCAGCGCATCGTCGCGGGGAGCCTCAGGGTTGAGCGGGCCGATTGGCCTGGTGTGCCAGAGCGGAGCCTCAGCGTTCGGGCCGTTTTTGACGCGCGCCGTGGACGAGGGAATCGGGTTCACCTATATCGTGTCCACGGGGAACGAGGCGGATCTGGACTTCTGCGACTTCGCGCGGTATCTGCTGGATGACGACGACACGCGGGTGATTGCCGGTTTCATCGAAGGATTCAAGGACGGGCGCAAGTTTGTAGAGCTGGCGCGGCTGGCAGCGGAACGAGGCAAGCCGATTGTCCTCATCAAAATCGGGCGGTCTGAGCTCGGCTCGCGGGCCGCCGGATCCCATACGGCGGCGCTGACGGGCGTGGACGCGCGGTATGACGCAGTGTTTGCGCAGTACGGCGTAACGCGAGTGCAGGATTATGACGACCTGTTGCAAGTGTCAAATTTGCTGGCTCGGTGTAACAGGCCGACGAGCCGCGGCGTGGCCGTAGTGTCTCACTCCGGCGGCATCAGCAGTTTAACCGCGGATATGTTCGGCCAGGCAGGACTGGATTTGCCGCCGTTGTCAGACCGCGCCCGGGACGGCATCAACGGGATCTTGAAGGGGTTTGGCTGGGCGGCGAACCCTTCGGACGTTACCGGATTCGCCAACAGCGACGACTTTCCGGCGATTATGTCGTACATGGCCGAGGACGAAAACGTAGGCGCTCTGGTGGTGGCGTCCGCCGGCGCAGACCCGCAGGCTGCGCAGGTGATTGCGCAGCGCGACGGCAGCGACAAGCCCGTGGCGTTTTTGTGGACGGGAACCCGGGGCGCGCAATCCGGCCTGCCGTTGCTCCGGCAGGCCGGGGTTCCCGTGTTTTACGTGCCGGACAAGCTGGCGGCGGCGGTGCGCTCCCTGAACGACTACCACGATTGGCGGGAACGGTGGCTGAAACGAGGCTTTGCACTCACGCCGGTGCTGTCGGCAGAGCAGGCAAAGGCGGCAAAAGCCCTGAACGGGGCTGGGGCATTGTCGGAGTACGAAAGCAAAGGACTGCTGCGGGCTTTTGGGCTGACAACTACGCGGGAAGAAGCAGCCGGAGATACCGATGAAGCGGTTGCGGCGGCAGAGCGCATTGGGTATCCCGTAGCGGTGAAAGTGAACTCGGCGGACATACTGCACAAAACGGAGGCCGGCGGAATACGGCTTGGCCTTCAAGACGCCGCTTCCGTTCGGGCGGCCTTCGGCGAGGTCACGGCCAACGCGCAGAATTATGACGCCCACGCGCGCATTGACGGCGTGGTAGTACAGGAGATGGTATCGGGCGGCGTGGAAACCATTGTGGGAGTTTCGTATGACGAGCAGTTGGGGCCGTTTCTGCTGTTCGGGACAGGGGGCATAATGGTCGAGGTGTACCACGACGTGGCCTTGCGGCTGTGTCCTGTCACGCAGGAGGAAGCCCTGGAGATGATTGACCAAGTGCAAGGGGCGCAGCTGTTGCGCGGGTTCCGAGGCGCGCCGCCGGCGGACGTGGACGCGCTGGCGGATACGCTGGTGCGGGTGTCGCAGCTGGCGGCGCAACTAGAGGGTTCGCTGGCCGAACTGGACATCAACCCGCTGATGGTTCTGCCCGCCGGGCACGGCGTGAAAGCGGCGGACGGCCTGGCAGTGGGAGCGGGTTAGGGATTTCTAGCTCCCCGCAACCACGTTTCGAAGCGGTCAGGCAGGTTAGCCAGCTGATCAGCCCATGCCTGCGGCACATTGCGGGCATATATCATGGTCATCATGCGGCCGTTAAGCGGCACTAATGCGGCCCTATTGAAGTTGTTATGGCCTTGCGTCAAGACCTCATCCACCGCGCAGAGGACTTTTTGTTGAGGGTTGTTTTTTGCGCTGTAGGTGGAAAGTTGTATAAGGACCACTCTACCAAGGGGTTCCAGCCGACGCTTGACCAATTGCAAGTCTTCCGGGTATATGTTCGGTCCTGTTCGTTTGGGACGGGAATGCTGACTAACATGATAGGGATCGAACGAGACCAGCGTTAGCGAATCCGGATCCAAATTCACGTCCTCGGGAGAGCGCAATAATTGGTCAAACCCGTCCCTCCAGTCGCCCGGAAAAAGCTCGGCATTTCTGCACCGCTCCAAAGAACGAACACGATCGCACCAAGCCCTTAGTTCTACTATAGTAGGCCAGTCCACTTCGCACAGCGACAGTGAAAATTCACACTCCCAGACCCTCTCTACAAAGGCCGCGCTGTTGGGATAGCCTTCTTGCTCCTGTTGTTGCTGGCGCAACTCGTGCCATGCGTGCTCGTAGACCGACCCTTGACCAGGCAAGTTATTGCGAACGCGGTCAAACATACAGTCGGCGTCAGTGCGTTCGTATGCAATCGGTGCCATGGCGTGAGCGTCGATGAAGTTCAAGCCTTGGACGCCCTGCGCCTGTGCGATTCTCAACAATTCGCAGAGGGTCCAGTGCTGCATAAAATGGCCGACGTTGCCTTTGTAAGTGGGCATATTGGGTTCCCCTTCCCCATTTGCTGGGTTATGGCGGCTGCTCCGTCCGGCGGTATTCTCATTCGCCGGGCGGGTTGGAGTGACGGTTGCGGCTGCTTAGTTGCAAGGCGATGATGGCGGCTACAGTAGCCGTGGCATAGGTGGCGATGTTGGAATCTTGACGCAGGTCCTTCGCAACGGGTTTCAGGCATTGAACTCTGCCCCCGGCAAATCGCTCATCCATGCAGTTGGCGGCAGCGATGGCGTAGGGCGTTCCCAAGAAAAACCAAACCACTGTACCAATGCAAACCCAAATGGCCGTGCCTGCTGTCAAAGCGCGGGCTACTGAGCGGAGATAAGTCACTATATCAGCCGTCCTGATTTAAGCCCGATAAAGATGCCGCTCGGTATCCCGACGACATAGAACGACGGAATTATGAGCTGGTCAAGCCAGCCGAAGTACGGTGCGTATGCAGCAACGCCGACTACGAAGGCGAATGCTGCCCCGCAAACCAGACCACCGATTATCGCTGCCAGCACGTACATATTCGCCCTCCCCTGATGCCGTCAACATCGTCTAAACAATACGATGCGGAGAATAGCACGCCTGCAAACTCACTGCAACTGCCTAGCCGCGCTCCTGAACGATCTCGCCGGAGAGTTGGTTGATGCGGTACAGGCGGACTAATACCGCGGCGCCCACGCGGTCGGGGTCGCGATCCAGTTCTCCCTGAACCGTACGGGCCATCACGTTGTCGCGGATGGGGCCGGAGCGGTACACGGTCGCTTCGCCGTAGAAGCGGAGGTTGACGCGCTCGGTGGGATGGCGGTAGAACAGGACGATCTTGGGGTTGGCCTCCAGGTTGGCCGCGGACTGCCTCCAGCCGCGCTCCCAGTAAGCGAGGGTCTCCCTGTCGAATACCAGCACGCTGCCCCGCATACTGATTTGAGGCTCACCGTCCGCGGAGACGGTGGCAATGTACATCGGGCAGCGGTCGGCCAGGGCATTGTCTATGCGGCGGCGGAGGTGATCGTCAATGTAAATCACGGTGTAGTCTCCAATCAAAGCGGCGGGGATTGGAAGCGGGCGCCGGCAGCCAAAAGCTGCTCATTTTATCCTGACGAAACAGTATGCTATGCCAGGTTTCGCCAGGGTATTTCGGCAGCCGGCGGTCATTATGCTGTATAATGCCGCGAGGTCAAGAGTGGCGTCCTCTCTCCTCTCCGAGGATGCTCGTTAGATGATACTGATACGTCAACCTTGATTTTAACCCACGCCGTCTCATCAGGCAATATAAGCCGAGATAGTTGGGTTCTGGCAACCTTTGCCATGCAGGAGTTGTTGTGACGATTGCCACTACGCTGGAAATCGGCGACTTGTTCACCGCCGGACAAATTCAAGTGAGCCTGGTTGAGACTGACGGCGCGCGCAAGGATGCGTCGCCGGCAACGTTCGCGCTGGATCTGTCGGCGGAGGAGCGGGCGACGCTGGACGCATACCATGCGGAATACCGTCGTCCAACGCCCGGTGCCCTCGCCAGGGTGGAGGCGGTGGAAGGAGTGATGCGGAACCTGGGGCGGCTGCTGTTTGAAACGGTTTTTGCCGCCGGTAACGAAGCGCGGGCGTTATTGAACGAGGCAATGGGCCGGGACGAGAGGCCCGAGCTGGCGATTGTTTCGCCCCGACCGGAGTTTTTGTCCCTGCCCTGGGAGTTGATGAATGATCCGAATGTGGGCTATTTCATCCCGAACGGACTGGCGGGAGTGGTCCGACAATCGTCGGCAAGCCTGCCGGGAAGCGATGCTGAAGAGCCCACAGCCGATGCGCTGCGCGTTCTGATGTTGTCGGCGTTGCCCTTGGCCGGCGCCGCGCCGTCAGAGGGGCAGCTGGTTCAACGGAACGCCCCCGGCGGCGGTAATATGGCCATGGCGGCGGTGGCGGCTCTGGAAGGGCTGAACGTTGATGCGTCGCTGGACAACCCCCGGCCGGCGTCTCCGACCGCGCTGAAGCGACTGCTGGAGCGGAACCCGAATCACTATCACATCGCGCACCTTGACGGGGTTACGCTGGACGCCGTCGGCGCAATCCTGCTGGAGGATAACAGCGGCTGCCCTAGTCCGGTGTCAGCGACGGAATTGGGCCGAATGCTGGCCCAAGCCGGAGTCAACGTAGCGCTGCTGTCGGCGGGAGCGCAGCGGGAGAACGCAGCCGGTGCAGGTTGGTCGGCTGCCGCCCTGGAAATGGCGGATGCCGGCGTGGCCCAGGTTGCCATACTGCCGGCCCCGCTGCACCCCGATATGGCGGAAGGAGTGGCGCAGGCCTTTTATACTCGGCTGGCGCAGGGCAACACGGTGGCGACCGCTATCGCGGCAGTGCGCCGCGGGCTGATGGACAGTCCGGAGCGGGTATCGGTGTACGGCAAGCGGGTGTTCTGGGACTGGCAGTTGCCGGCAGTGTATCAGTCGCGCCGGTACGCGCCGGCAGTCATTGCGCAGCGCCAGCCCGACCCGCTGGCCGCCCCGGTAATTCACCCCACAGAAGCCGCTCCTGCGGAGGATCTGCAAATACCTGCGCCGGGTCAGCATGGCTTGGTAGGCCGTCAGGCGGAATTGCGGCAGCTGGAGCGGGTTTTGCAGTCCAACGGAGTAGCGCTGTTGTCGGGCGATACCGGAGTTGGCAAGACGGAGTTGGCGCTGGGGCTGTGCCGCTGGTTCTTGAAACCGGCGCGCGCTGTGTATCCCGGCGGTGTGTTCTATACGGCCTTCGAGGCGTCACAGCCCGCGGGAATCGAGCGGGTGGTGCATGAGATTGGAACGGCGGTAGCGGGTTTGAACTTCGCGGACATGCCGGCAGAGCGGCAGCTCCGATGGGTTACTGAATACTTGCAGCAGAACCCGTCGCTGCTGGTGTGGGACAACGTGGAGAACATGGCGGGGTTTCCCAACGGAACGCCGGGTTTGCTGGACGAAAGCGACTTGTCTAACCTGGCAGCCTTTTTGAGTGAGGCGACGACCGGGCCCGTGGGCACGGCGGCGCTCTTGTTGAGCCGCCGCCGCGCTGAGGACTGGCTGACAACGCCTTACCCATCGCTGCGACTCGAAGGGCTGACGGAATCTGACCGTTTCGGGCTGGTCGCGATACTGCTGGACCAGGCGGAAACGCCGGCAGCGCGGCTTGGCGCGGATTTTAGCGAACTGTTGAACCTGCTGGACGGACATCCGTTAGCGATGCGGATGGCTATTCCCCCACTGAAAGAAGCGCCGGCGTCGGTAGTAGTAAGGGAACTGCGGCGGCTGATGGAGGAGCAGGTAGATGGAGGCGAGCCGGGCCGGAGCGCAATTTTGACGGCGGCGATGGAGTATGCGTTCTCAAGGATGTCGCGGCGCAACCGCACTCATCTGCCCTTTCTGGCGCTGTTTCAGCGGCGGGTAATGCTGGACGTGCTGTCCCACATTACCGAAGAGCGAGCCTACGGTCAGGTACTCGGAAACGACCTCGCCTCAGGAGCGTCGCGCTCGCTGCTGACGCCGGACGGCAGTATGCAGTCGTCCGGGCGGTCTTATGCGGCGTGCCGGACGCTGCTGCGTCAAGCGCAGGCGGCAGGTTTTCTGGAGCCGGTTTCTCCTAGCGTCTATCAGATTAATCCGGCGCTGCCCTGGTTCCTGGGCCTCAAATTGGGTAGGCAGGTTTCCGGAGACGGCATCCGGCGGCTGGAAGGGGAATTCGTGCGGGTGTACACGGATACTGCCGACTATTTTATGGAAAGCTTGTACGAAAACCAGGACGCCGGCGTTACGGCCGTGTTGGCCGAAGAGGGTAACCTGACACAGGCGCTGGGGCTGGCGCTGGAATACCGCCAATGGGACAACGCGCAGATTTTGATGCAGCCGCTGGCGCAGGTGTACCGAATGCAGAAACGGTTCCCGGAGCTGCGCCGTCTGCGCGGGCAGCTGCTGGATACCATCGGGCATACCGCGGCGGAAGCCCAAGGCAACGGAGCAATTGAGTTCTGGCAGTACCTGCTGGGCACCGACGCCATGGAGTCGGTGGAGCTGATGGAGCTGGAACGAGCGGAAGAGTTCAACGGGCGGCTCCTGGCGTACCTGCTGGAACAGCCGGACGGCGAGACCGATGCGCGCACCGCCGCAGTGTACTATCAGAACGGCCTGATTGCCACGCGCCGGGGACGGTATGACGAAGCGAGCGAATGGCTGGAGAAAGGGTTGCAGATAATAGACGGCGGGGAAGACCAGGAATCCATCGCCGACGCCTGCTTCGCCATCGGACAGGTGCGGCGCCATCAACGGCAGTACGGGCCGGCGAAGGAGTGGTACGCCCGGGCGCTGGACATTCACCAACGGCTCCCGGACTACGAGGAAATGGTGAACGACTTTCGCGCCCTGGGTGCAACGTGTCATATGCGCTTTGAGTATGACGAGGCGCGGAGTTGGTACCACCGGGCCCGGGAGCTGGTGGAGGAGAACCGGGATGAAGAGACCGCGGCGCACATTTTCCACGCATTGGGAACGGTTGACCACTCGGAGTATCTGTTTGAGGAAGCGCAGTCCTGGTATCAGCAGGCGCTCGGCCTGTGCGACCGAATGGGGATGACGGAACAGATGATTGTGGAGTTTCACCATTTGGGGACGCTGGCCCAGGCGCGGGGAATACCCGACGAAGCGGAGGAATGGCTCACCACCGCCATGGAGTACCGGGAACGCCTGGGCGACGTGCGCGGCGTGGGCGTGGAGGCCCGCCAACTAGGCGTAGTGTTTCATGAGCAGGGCGATTTGGAGCAGGCTTATCGCTGGTATGACCGTGCGCGGATTGCCTTCGAAAACGCCCAGGACGCTCTCCGGGCCGCGCGAACCTATGGGCAGTTGGGTATGGTGGAGGAAGAACGTGGGAACTTGCCGGAAGCTCTGGAATGGGTGGCGCAGACCTATCAGCTGGTGGCAGACTACGAACTGCCAATGCTGGTGCAGGTGAAAGCCCACCTCACCCGGCTGCGGGACGCCATGGGCGCAGACGCTTTCGGACAGTGGTGGCGCGACAACACGGGCGCGGAAGCCCCGGAGGATTTGGACGTGGATACCACCGCAATTCTGTGAGTCCGGATTCTACGCGAACGAACGAGATGACCCGGAACGTTGAGGTGAAATTAGATGGCGCTGACGCGGTTGGAAATCAGGAAGCGTACAGCTTTCGCCGACGGGGATACATTCGGCGATGTAGGCCGCTACGAGCGGATCGACGGTGTAGCGCATTTCGCGGTTAAACCGCAACATCCCGACAACGCGGTGATTGCTGATATTGGACTGGCGCCCCGGAACCAGGCCGGGTTGGTGGAGTTCGCGGCGGACTTTCGCATCGTGAAGCCGGTGGACAACGACCACGGCAACGGGCGGCTTCTGCTGGACGTGGTGAACCGCGGCAAAGAGCTGGCGCTTAAGAACTTCAACAGCGCGCCGGATAATCCCCCGGCTGCCGACCCGCATCCGGGCAACGGGTTCCTGATGCGTTGCGGTTACAGCCTGGCGTGGTGTGGCTGGCAGCACGACGTGCCCGATGCTCCGGGGCTGTTCCGGTGCAGCGTTCCCAACGCGGTGAACCGCGACGGGTCGCCTGTGTCGGGGCGGATTGTGGTTTCGTTCCAGCCCATTGCGAACCTTGACGCTCAGTTCCTTTCAGACCGGGAGCATCGTCCGTACCCCGCGAATCATCTGGAAAGCTGGGGCTCCGTCTTGACGGTTCAGGAGCATGAGGACGGCGAGGAAGTTGTGATCCCCCGGGAGAAATGGGATTTCGCGCGCATAGTGGACGGACGGCGGGTGCCGGATTCCGCGCACATCACGCTGGAGGGAGGCTTCGAGGCGGGCAAAGTATATCGGGTTCTTTACGAAACTTCCCATGCGCCGGTGGCCGGCCTCGGCCTGTTGGCGACGCGCGACATTGCGGCGTGGCTGCGGTACGAGTCCGCCGACGGCGCCGGTGTGGCCAACCCCCTCGCCGGAGCCGTCGGCCGGGCTTATGCCTACGGGCGGAGCCAGAGCGGACGCTTCCTGCGGCAGATGGTGTACCTGGGGTTGAATCGGGATGAATCGGAGCGCATCGTATTTGATGGAATGCTGCCCAATGTAGCTGGCGGTAAGATGGGTGAGTTCAACGTGCGCTTCGGGCAGCCGTCTAGTTTGTCCAACCGGAGCGTCAATAATCTGCCGCCTTTCCTCGACATCGAACCCGACGGCGAGGGCGGGATCCTGGCCGAGGCTGCGCGTCGCGGAGTTGCCCCGAAAATAATCTACACCAACACGTCGTCGGAGTATTGGGGCGGGCACGGCGCGCTCGTGCACGTTACCCCCGACGGCTCGTCCGATGTAGCGCTGCCGGACAACGTTCGGTCGTGGCTGTTCTGCGGAACGCAGCACGCGCCGGCGAATCTGCCGATTTCGACCACTAACCCTGACACGGGAGCGCAGGGAACTCAGGCGCTGAACTACATCGACTACCGTCCGCTGATGCGGGCAGCTTTGCACCGCCTTGACCGCTGGGTTACCCATAGTGAAGTGCCGCCTCCGAATCGGTATCCTAATCACGGGGATGACACCCTTGTTGAGGCGAGCAAGTTGGCCCACTGCTTCCAAAGTCTGCCGGGCGTGGAATTCCCCAAGCATCATAAAGTGATGCGGCGGCTGGATTTTGGACCAAACCCAGCGGTTCCAACAGTGATACCGCCAAGAGTTGGCGAACCGTACCCCTCGCTGGTATCGGCGGTAGATGCCGACGGAAATGAAACCGGCGGTGTGCGGCTGCCGACCATTGCGGTGCCGTTGGCTACTTATACCGGCTGGAACGTGCGCCACCCCGACATCGGGGGCGCCGGGCAAGTCTTGTCGCCGGGCGGAACGCTGGCCGGCGCAGCGATACCCTTCGCGCTTACGCGAGCGGAGCGGCTGGCGTCCGGGGATCCCAGAGCGTCGATTGAGGAACGCTATGGATCGCGGGACGAGTACTTGGCGCGGGTTCGGGAATGCTCTGAGGCATTGGTAGAGTCTGGATATGCGCTGGCGGAGGACGTGGCGGTGTTAGAGGCGCAGGCCGGCGAGGTGTATGATGAGATTGTGAATCCGGCAGCGCGCGGGCGTTGAGCCGAATCGTTGGCCGGACTGGGAAAAGCAGTAGTGCGCCAAAATGTCGGACGAAACGCGCCGCACAGAGCGCTCCCATTACCGATAACCGCGCGATTCCCGATTGGACGCACATCACAAGGAGCGATGATTATGGCTGTTGGAACTTCAATACCGTTGCCGGCTTATACGCTGGATCCGGCGTTTATGGCGCAGACGGCGGAAGACTTGGGGTTTGAATCCATCTGGTACGCGGAACACCCGATCCTGCCGGTGCAGAGCGCGAGCCGGTTTCCTTCGGGCGGAGCGATTCCGTGGACCTATGCCCATTTCGCCGACCCGTACATTGCCCTGGCGAGGGCGTCCGGCGCGACCAACTCCATCAAGCTGGGCACGGGAATCACGCTGGTGCCGGAGCGGAACCCACTGCTGCTGGCCAAGGAAATCGCCACCCTGGACCGAGTCAGCGGCGGACGCTTTCTGTTCGGCATCGGAGCCGGCTGGAACCGAGAGGAAACGGAAATCTTCGGCGGCGACTTCGACCATCGCTGGACGCAGACCCGCGAAGCAGTCGACGTAATGAAAGAACTGTGGACCAAGGACGAAGCGGAGTTTCACGGTACGTATTACGACTTTCCTCCGGTAAAGTGCAACCCGAAGCCGCTACAGCAGCCCCATCCTCCGGTGATCCTGGGCGGCTTGGCTCGCCGGGTTTTGCAGCGAGTGGCAACCTGGGGCGACGGTTGGCTGCCCAACCGTATTACACCCCAGGAGGTTGAGGCGAGCCGTTCACGGTTGGACGAACTGGCCGCTGCGCGAGGACGCGATCCAAAGTCGTTGAGCATATCGGTGTATGGACAAGCTCCCGACGGGCAGCTGGTGCAGGACTTCCTGAACGCCGGCGCTAACCGCGTTGTGGTGCGCCCTGAACATTGCGATACTGAGAAAGAAATGGCCGCGCAGCTGGAACGCATCGCCGCAGCGGTGATGCGGTAATCAGCGGCTATTCAGCCAAAGGAGGCAACGGGCTTTTATGGACCGCACGACGGAAATGCTGAGCTCTTACGCTTGCAACCTCACCTACGATGATCTGCCGCCGGAGGTAGTGCACCAGGTGAAGCGGACGGTTGCCGACACGTTGGGCTGCGCCATTGGCGGGTATCTGAGCGAGCCGGCCAAAGTGGCGCGCAAGCTGGCCGGCGACATTAACAGCAGCGCCCCGTCGCGGATTCTGGGGACAAATCACTACTCGTCCCCGGATATGGCCGGGTTCGCTAACGGGGTGATGGTGCGGTACTTGGACTGCAACGATTCGTACTTCTCGCCGGGTGGCGGCCATCCGTCGGATATGATTCCGGCGGCCCTTGCCGTGGCCGACGTTGCGGAGGCCGACGGCAATACCCTTATAACGTCCATCGCGCTGGCCTACGAGGTGTTTTGCCGCATCGCCGACCAGGTGCCGGATATCCAGTGGGACCAGGGCATCTTCAGCGTCATCGGCGCAGCGTGCGCTGCCGGCAAAGTCCTCGGACTGGACGAAGAGCAGATGGGACACGCCATATCGTTGGCCGCAGTCCCCAACGTACCCCTGCGGGTCACCAGGATGGGCGAGTTATCCATGTGGAAAGGGTGCGCGGCGGCGGCAGCAACTCGGTCGGGAATCTTTGCGGCGCAGTTGGCCGCCGAGGGTATGACGGGCCCGTCTGAACCCTTTGAGGGCCGCAAGGGCCTTTGGGAACAGGCAATCGGGTATCCGGTCGCCATCGCCGCGCTGGGCGGCGATACCACTCCCTTCCGCATCCTGGAAACTATTTTCAAGTTTTACCCGTCTCAGATTCATACGCAAGCTCCCATTGACTTGGCGATACGTCTGCGCCAGCGGGTGAATATGGACGAAATCGCGTCCATCAAGATACAGTCATACCAGTCTGCCGTGAGCAGCTCATCCACCGAGCCGGAAAAGTGGGACCCTCAGACGCGGGAGACCGCCGACCATAGTATTCCGTTTCTCACAGCCGTGGGCTTGCGGGATGGCGGGGTTACGCCGGCATCCTTCACCCCCGACCGGATTGCCGACCCGGATTTGCGAACCGTCATCAACAAGATGCGCATTGAGGAGAACCCCGAGTTCACGGAACGGTATCCGGCTGAATACAACTGCCGCATTGAGGTCATCAAAGCAAACGGGCAAACCGAGGTAGCGTCAACCAGTTTCCCCAAAGGACACGGCAGCAACCCGCTGAGTGACGCTGAAGTGGACGCCAAGTTCCGCCGGCTGGCCTGCCCAACGGTTACGGAGCAGCAATGCGAGCAGGCCCTGGAGCTGATATGGTCGCTGGAGAACCTGCCGAATCTGCGCGGGATTTTCGACAGCCTGGTAGTTTAGGAGATGCCAAACAATGGCAACCGTATTAGCCTGCGACCGCGCCTCTGCGCCAAAAGCAGCCCCCGTATCAGAGTGGCCGTTGCCGCTCAATCAGCGCAATCACGGCGACGGGCTGGCTCTCTTGGAACAACTGGAACCGCAGTCAATCCCGGTTTGCTTCTTCGACCCTCAGTATCGGGGAATACTGGACAAGATGGCCTACGGTAACGAAGGCGTTACCCGGGGGCAGCAACGCGCGCAGCTGCCCCAGATGGACAACGAGGCTATCACTGCCTTCATCAAGAGAATTACCGCAGCTCTGACGCCATCCGGCCACCTGTTTTTATGGATTGACAAGTTTCACCTCTGTTCTGGGATTCAGCCTTGGCTGGACGGCCAGCCCGTTTCAGTGGTGGATATGGTCACCTGGAACAAAGACAAGATGGGAATGGGTTATCGTACCCGTCGGTTCGGCGAGTACCTGCTGGTGATACAGAAACGCCCCAAACGAGCCAAAGGCGTTTGGCAGAAGCACGACATCCCCGACGTATGGACGGAGACAGTCAGCGGCCAGGGTGCGGTGCACCCCAAACCTGTCGGATTGCAGGCAGCGCTGATTGAAGCCGTCAGCGACCCCGGAGATGTCATATTAGACCCCGCAGCCGGCAGCTACTCCGTAATGACAGCCGCCCTCCGGACGGGGCGCCGGTTCCTGGGGTGCGACGTATGGTCAAGATAGCAGACGGCAAACCCGGCCGCCCCGACGGCGCCTATTCGCGCCTATTCAACAGCCCCAATTAGGCCCACCCCCGCGCCACATTGCCAGCTTACGTTAAGCACGCCTCATCTCGCCCACCTCCCGCCACCGTTCCGCCAAAAGCCGCAACCTACGCCTCTAGAGCGCAACCCCCCATCCTGAAAATCCTAAAATCCGGTAAATCCTGATTCTGACAAAAACCCCATTTGCAAAACCGTACCACCGTGCTACAATATCCCCGTCAGGCTCATCCAACGGCCCCGCGCGAACCGTCGGATACCCGTCCCAGCCCAGTGCACAGGCCAGGACAACCGCCCGACACCACAACTGAATAGGAGTCTCACGGGGTTCAGGATAACACGGTCTAAACCGCCGCAACCAGTACATTGCGGCACGTCGGATCCATTGCACCACTGTGGTGCGCCGGAGGTCGGTCACATTACCCGGCTGGCGCACCCAGCACGGCGGGCGTCACCACCGCTGCGCGAGGACGGGTACTGCGCAAGCAGCCGTTAGCACGCGCAAGACTAGGACGTAAATAGCAAGCCACGCTCTCAGGCCGTAGCGCCGACATCCTGAACCCCCAGGAACCCAACCCAGAATCCACCGACCGACCAAAAGGAGGCAAACAACCACCATGAACACTGCCAACCCCAACCCCACCACCCGCGCGCCCCCAACCAGCCGCTGAACCCCGATAAAAGCCCCAATCCGATTTGCCGGGAAGTGCGTATAATCAGCATCAGCGGAAAAACCGGACGTTCAACAATACCGGGGGAACCGTGTCGGAATACAACCGCAGCGAAGACGCGCAGCACATACTGGACATAGGGGCCGGCCGCGAGGCCGGACTGGAAGCTATTTACGACCGCTATGCCCAGCGCATCTATTCCCTGGCGATCTCGGTGCTGAAGGATGAAGGGCTGGCGGAAGACGCGGTGCAGGAGGTTTTCGCCAACATTTGGCGGAAAGCGGAAAGCTATCGCCCCGAGCTGGCTGCTCCGGGGACTTGGATTATGTCGGTAGCGCACCATAAAATCGTAGATTTTTATCGCTCACGCCGCCGCACTGCCGGCTATATGGTGGAGCCCGAGCCGGAAACCCTGCTGCGTGTCCCTGACCGGGCTTTGAGCGTCGAGCAGCAGGCCGAGCGAAATTTTGACGCTCATATGGTGCGGACTGCGCTGCTGGAACTGCCGGAAGAACAGCGCCGTCCCCTGTATCTATCGGCGTGGCACGGTTACAGTCAATCGGAAATCGCCAATCTGCTGGGCATACCGCTGGGCACGGTAAAAACGCGGATGCGCCTCGGAATGCAGAAGCTTAAGGCGGCGTTGGAAGAATATGTGGTCTGAACATTACAACAACCCCGGCAATGCGCCGGAACACCCGGAGGAAGCGCTGGCCGCGTTTGCCCTGAACGCGCTGGACGACGCCGAGTTTCAGGCGGTTTTCCATCACGTTATCAAATGCCTGCATTGCCAGGAAGTGCTGCTGGGCTTCCAGGAGACTTCGGCCCGCCTTACCGGCTCAGCCCCGGAGGTTTCTCTGCCGGCCGGGATAAAGGGCCGGATATTGGCGGCGGCGATAGGCCGTGCGGTGATACCGGCGGCCCCGGCCGACGCGCGATGGTCAGTGAAAAGGCTGCGCCGTTGGCTGATGCCGGCGGCCGTCGGCGCCCTGAGCGTGTCACTGGCGGTATCTATTGGGATAATGGTGGTTCAGCAGCAAGAAATCGACCAACTGTCGGCAACCTATGGTTTGACCCAGGAGCGTCCTTTGGCTAGCGATATTAGCTCCATCGGCGCAGCCACTTCAGCCCAGAGCGGCGCAGCGTATAACAGTGCCAATTGGGAAGGCGACGGTGCGCTGGAAATAGACGCCGAAGTGGACTTGGTAAAGCAGGAAATGGCTGAAGTAGTGGAGGCTTCGGTCCTGTCGGCCCAGCCGGAAACGGAAAAAGTCCCGATGAGCTCACCCATGGGAACGGAACCGAAAGCCAAAGGCGTCTTAATAATGGAGCCAAGCGGCCGGCAGGGGTTTCTGATGGTGTCCGGAATGCCGCCGGATTCATACCAGATTTGGCTGGCGCAGGATGGCCGGCGTATGCTGGTCGACCGCATCGTGGTGAACAGCTACGACGTGAACAGTGACTACGGAATCGGCGTAAGGCACCTGGATATGGATGAATCTCTCTTCCATTTTCAGCAGGTTATGCTGACGCCGGACGAGCGCCACGGCCCTACGCAACCCACTGGCGAGCAAATCCTTACCGCCCTGATCAGGCAAGGGCCGTCAACTCCCCCTAGATAAGAGGGGTCAGGCTATGGGCAATGTGAACGCCGCATCGCCAAAGCCGAGTCCGGCGCGAGGAGAGCGGCGGAACGACGGCCTGGATTGCGAAATCTGCGGGGCGCGGATGTATGAGCGCAGCTGCAAGATAATCTGCCGCAACTGCGGATTCACGCGGGATTGCTCGGACCCGTAGGCGGGAAAGGCCACCAGTCCGGGTAATCACGCAGTTGCCAGTGGCGGAACAGCTCTGGCTGAACGGCCACAACTTGGCGCATAGCCTCAGTTATGGGCCGGCGGATTGACGCATGGGCTTGTCGGGAAGCGCGCAGCTTGAAGAGATGGCAGCACTCGCGCAGATTCAGGCGCGACAGAACCCGTTGCAGGTGGGCGTGGGTCGCCAGATATTGCGCCAGGACCGGGGAATGCCCATGAAGAGACTGGAAAGCCCGTTCCGATGCGGCGATGGCATCGTTGAAAATCCCCTGCGCCCCCGCATCTCGGATTAGCGAGGGTACGAGGCAGCCGTTGGCAACCGTAAGCGGCTGCGAGAGATAAGTTTGCATCCGATGGCGACGGAACTCGCGCAGCGCGCCGTAATCGAAGGTGAACTCAAAAGTGTATCCGACCAGCTCAAACTCCCGCGGTGGCGCGTCGTGGGGGCCGATGTTGCAGACGGCGGCGTTGATTGTGTCCAGTTGCTGCGCCTCAGTCATAGCATCGGATTGGGCCATAGCGTCGGCATAACTGCGCGCGTTGCGGAACAACAGAGCAGCGGCCAGCTTGCGGGGGGCGTCCTCGTCGTAGTCCAGTAACGTCGCGCAGGATATTCCATCCTGAGGTGGAGCGTTTTCGGCGCCACCGGATATTTCCCGCCGTTCTGCCAAATAAGGGTTGTAGTCGGCGTACTTGACCAGAGTAGGCGTGATGCTGCGGCTTTGCTCGCGCAGCTCGGCGCCAATGGCTCGTTCTTCGCACAAGGCAGACGACATCAGCTTGGTGATGGCATGCTCCAGCGTCCGGGCATTGGCAGTGACACCCACGTTGGTGAGGGTAGCGGCCGGCAGAACGGCGCGGGCGGCGTCGGTGGCCTGGCGACGCAGGCGGAGAGAATAAGCGCTCTCGCGCTCGTTGTCTCGCTGCGGTCGGGTATGACGCAGGTAATCCAGAAGGCCATCAAGTAGCCGATGATAGGCAGCGAACAGCGCGCGGCAGACTGCGACGTACTCGGCGCGCAGGACGGGCAGCGCATCAAGTTCTTGCGGAACGTAGAAATCGTCAGGGTCGATGACCTGGTAGCGGGAGGATTTTTCTGTGTAGGAGGCCAGGCGGTTGTCTTCCAAGGCATCGCAAGCCAGGCGGGAAACGTTCTCCACAGCCAGGTGCAGGACAGCGTGCTCGGCTACGGAAGAATGACCGTAGCCGACGACCCATCGCTCGTTGAAATCGGCCGCGCTTTCGGCGGTAACCCGTGTGGCGATTTCCTCGAAAGGCTCCGGAGACCGGGAGGTCATCGCGAAAGTGACCGCGATTTGCTCCTCGGTCAAATCCCGGGGCGACAGGGGGTAGATGCGCCGGGGTTTAGCCCCGACAGAAGGCGGGGAAGCCATCGGGCATAACGACTTCAATCAGATGGATGCGGTCGGCGGCAACAGCGTCCTGGACGGCGCGGGTCATTTCGCCAACGTTGTGAACGCGGGTTCCGCCGATACCGTAGGAGTCGCAGAGTTTGATGAAATCAGGGTTCACCAGGTCGGTAGCCATTTGACGGCTGCCGCGAGCCTGCTGGTAGCCTTTGAGGACGCCCCAGGCGGAGTCGTTAAACACCATGACGATGGGGTTGATGCCGTACTGTACGGCGGTGCCCAGTTCCTGAGCATTGTACTGGAAGCCGCCATCGCCGGTTACGCAAATGACCGGAGACTGCGGACGCCCCACCTTGGCGCCCATTGAGGCAGGAAAGCCAAAGCCAAGGCCGGCCCAGCCATGAGGGTACATATAGCTCCGGGGGCGGTTCATTTGCAGGCAGCGAACGGCGCGGTTCGCGGGCACAGTCGCGTCCAGTGAGAAGATGGTATCATCGGGAGTAACGGCGCGGATGGACTCCCAGGCTAGGAGTTCCGGGCCCCATTGCGCCTGCAAGCCGGAATAGACTTGCTCTTTGAGCCCCGCGATTTCGTTGCGGTAATCGGCGCTGGCGCCGATATCGGCATTGCCGGCGGCGCTGAGGAACTGGCGGACAACAGCGGCGCTGTTGGCCGTGATGCCTATTTCGGTGTCGTAATTTTTGCCTATGTAGTCCTCGTCGAGCAGGACGTGAACGATTTTCTCCGGCAGTTTGAGCCCAACGCCGGCGGTGGAACGGTAAGGCAGATTGCTGCCCAGCGCCAGCGCGACGTCGCACCCGCCCAGCCAGTCCAGCACTGGATTGTCTCCCCAGATGCGGTTGCCCAGGGCCATGCCGAGCGAAAGCGGGTGATTTTCGGGGAAAGTCCCCTTGGCGCCGTCGCCGGTTACTACAGGCGCGCCCAGCCGTTCGGCCAGCCGGATTATGTCATCCGCGCCGCCGGTAGTATGAATTTCCTCGCCGAGAAATATCACCGGGCGTTTGGCGTTGCGGAGCAGATTCCAGGCGCGTTCAACCTGAACAGGATCGCCTTGCGGCACGTCCGGTTCACGGGGTTGCAGAACTTCGATGTCAGCCTCCTGCCCTAGAAAATCAGTAGGGACTTCCAGTTCAATGGGGCGAGGGCGCCGCTCTTGGAAACGAACAAAAGCCTCTACGAAGTGGTCGGGGATAGATTCAACCTGGCCGATGCGGGCGTTCCAGTCAGTTACGGCGGCGAACATACCGAGCTGATCTTTGGTTTCGTGGGTGGCCATTTTGCCGCTTCCCATGAACTCGGCCTCCACGTTGGTGGTTACTTGCAGGATGGAGGAAGCCGAGAAGTAGGCTTCGCCCATAGCGCCTATGGAATCGGCGGCGCCGGGGCCGGTGCTGGTGAGCAGGATGCCGGGTTTTCCGGTGGCGCGGAAGTACCCGTCGGCCATATAGCCGCAACCCAATTCGAGCCTGCCGCCAATAAAGCGCACATCGTCCTGGTGCTCAAAGAGAGCGTCAAAGAGGTCCAGGGTATGCACGGAGATGATGCCGAAAACGGTATCAACGCCCTGGGCCTGAAGGGATGCAACGACGGCTTGGCCGCCAGTCATTTGTGGCATGGTGTAACTCCCGAGTATTAGGATTGGTTGGGATGTGGCTCATCGAAAGGCCGCCCATCTGCTTCGGCCGCTTCTCGTCGTTTCAGCCATTCTGCCCATTGTTGATTGGCCTCCTGCCGGCCTTGCAGCCGGCCCTCCTGCCGGCCCTCTTGACGGCCTTCCTCTCTGCCTTTGGCCCTTTGCCGTTCAATGGCGGGTTTAGTGAGGGTATTGGTCAAAAATTGATACAGTGCCATGATTCCTGCCACTCCGTGCATTATGATCAATGTGCCGATGGCGTAGCCAACCCCAATAGGTGCGTACTCGAGCGCCGTCTCACGAAAGAGCTCGTTCCAAGTCGCCAGACAATTTCGTTGAGAGACGGCCTGTATTGTCCAGACGAACCCGCAATACGAAGAACTTTTTACCAGCGCAATCTCATAAATTGTCCATACGGACAACCCGATGAAGACCACAAAGTACACCGGCACCAGCGGTTTGGGGATACTCCAGATTGCCGTTCGTTCGTCCTCCAGCGGCGTTGCCAGGAAAATCAGCAACCTGACGAACGCAGCTTGTATTCTGCCAATCATTTTACGAAGCGGCAAAGGCATTCAGCTTAAATTGTACACCGATCGGGCAGTATATCAAGCGCGCAGCTACTCGGATATACGCCAACTTGTGCGACGATGCCTTTGACATATCTATCATCAAGGTCGAATTGGGGCTGCTCGTCGACAACGAATTTGGCCGGACACTGGCTGCCGCGCTAGTATTATGCCAGTGTCATCAGGAGCGTCGAGAAGACGCAACGGACTGCGTTCAATGTACCCGCCGTTAGACATCTCTGATGCCGGCTGGCAAGAGTGCCTGTTTTGTTGCATCGGTTACAACAGCAGGCTGACCGGGTTTTCTAGGACGCGCTTGACCTCCATCAGGAACTGAGCCGCTTCGGCGCCGTCGGCGACGCGGTGATCGGTGGAAAGGGTCGCTTTCATCATCGTACCCACCGTTAACTCCCCGTCGCGAACCACAGGCTGCTGCTTAACGCTGCCCACCGCAAGGATGGCCGCGTGGGGTGGATAGATGATGGCAGTGAAGCTCTCCACATCAAACATCCCCATGTTGCTGATGCTGAACGTAGTGGAGCTATACTCCTCATTCCGCAGGGTGCCGCTGTTGGCCCGGCTGATGAGGTCTTTGGTGGCGGCGGCGATTTGCAGCAAAGACTTGCTCTCGCAGTTGCTGACGCCAGGCAGGATTAGGCCCGATTCCAGCGCGATGGCGATGCCGATATTCATTGCGCCGTGCGCCTCCAGATGGTCGCCTCGGAAGAAAGAGTTGAACTTGGAGTGTTTGACCAAGGCCAAGGCGCACGCTTTTACCATCAAATCGTTGACGCTAACGCGGTTGTCCGGGTCAGCGGCGTCGTTGACGTTGCGGCGGAGGTCCATGGCTTTGCCCATGTCAATCTCAGCGGTCACGTAGAAGTGCGGCGCAGCGCTTTTGCTGTCGGCAGTAACCCGCGCTATCGTCTGCCTCATCCGGCTCAACTCAATTCGGGAATCGGCGGGCGTAACGACCGGAACGGCGTCGGGAGCCGGGGCTGGCGGCGCAACGACCGGTTCCGGTTCCGGCATAGATTCAACAATGGGAGCGGACGGCCGGTAGTTTCCCACGTCGCGCTCAGTGACCCGTCCGTTGGGGCCGGTGCCGGTTATCAGCGACAGGTCTATGCCCTTTTCTCTGGCCAGGCGGCGGGCGATGGGCGAGGCGCGTACGCGCCCGTCAGCCGATGGAGAAACCTCAGCGGGCAGGGACTCAGCCCCTGCGGCCCGAGCGTCGGGCGCAGGGGCTGACGCTGCGGAGGGAACAGGGGCTGCGTCTGCCGCCATTTCGGGGACAGTTTCGCCAGGTTCAGTTATGATGGCAATAAGTTCACCCACCGGAACGGCGACCCCTTCCTGGGCTACGATGCGACCCAAAACGCCCCCGGTGTAGGCTTCAAACTCTACGGTGGCTTTGTCGGTTTCGATGTCGGCGATGACTTCGCCGCGGTCAACGGCTTCGCCTTCCTGCTTGTACCAGCGGACGACGGTGCCTTCCCGCATATCGTATCCCATCTGTGGCATCACGACGTTGGTAGCCACGGTGTCCTCCTATGCTGCGCGGTAGCGCTTGAACATGGCGCCCGATGAAAGGCGCAGAGCTTGGGTTGTCGGGTTTCAGGATCGGTTGAGCAGTTTTCGGGCCGCGGCGGCCACCGACTCTGCCCTGGGAATTGCCAGCTGTTCCAGCGGAAAAGAGTACGGTATGGGCACTTCGGCGCCGGCGACGCGGCCTACCGGGGCGTCCAGGTAATCGAAGGCGTCCTCCTGAATCTGGGAGACCAGTTCACCCGCGAAACCGCCCAGGCGGGTAGTTTCTTCCACCATAAGAGCGCGGTGGGTTTTTTTGACGGAATTGACCACGGTTTCCGAGTCCAGAGGGCGGAGGCTACGGAGGTCAATCACCTCGGCCGCAATGCCCTCCTGGGCCAGGACGTCGGCGGCCTGTTCAGCAACCAAGGCCATTCTGGAATAACCGCAGAGGGTAATGTCTTTGCCGGCGCGCCGCACTGCCGCCTTGCCGATAGGGATACGGAAATCGTCAGCTTCCGGAGCTTCGCCGCGACTGCCATAGAGCAGAATGTGCTCGACAAACATCACCGGATCGTTGAGATCCCGGCAGGAGCGAAAAAGGCCGATAACATCCCGAGGCGTAGCAGGAGTTACGACGGTGAGGCCGGGAACGGAAGCGTACCAGCCCTCAAAAGACTGGGAATGCGTTGCGCCCACGGAAGCGCCGGCGCCGGTCACGGTGCGGATAATCAGCGGGATGGAGAACTGGCCGCCGGACATATAGCGGATTTTGGCGGCGTGATTCACGATTTGATCCATAGCAAGCAGACTGAAGTTGATAGTCATCAACTCCACCACAGGGCGCAAGCCGACCATAGCCGCCCCGACGCCGGCGCCAACAATGACGGACTCGGCCAAGGGCGAGTCCTTGATGCGCTTTTTACCGTACTGCTCATAGAAGCCTTTGGTAACGGCGAAAGCGCCCCCGTATGGGCCAATGTCCTCGCCCATCAGGAAGACCCGATCGTCTTCGTCCAGCGCCTCGTGGAGTACGGAGGCTACGGCGTCCCGGTATGTAATGACCGACATAATGGACTCTCCGGTGCAGGTTAGCGGTGCGACGGGGGAATGCCTTCCGTAGGCCGATCGGTATAAACGCCGTCGTACAGCTCGTCCGGTTCGGGCCACGGCGACGATTCGCCAAACTCCGCAGCGATGACGATTTCCTCGTCAACGCCGGCGTCTATTTCATCAAAGTCCTCCACCGTGGCGATGCCTTCCTCCGTAAGCCAGTCCCGGAACCGGGGAATAGGGTCTTGCCCAGCCCAGAACTCCACTTCATCGTTGGGCCGGTAATCGGCCGGGTCAGCTACGGAATGGCCGCGGAGGCGGTAGGTGCGCGCCACGACGAAGGCGGGGCCTTTGCCGGAGCGGACATCGGCGTTGATTTTCTGCATCAGATCGCGGACTTCCAGGACGTCGTTCCCGTCCACCTCATAGCGATCCATGCCGTAGGCTGCTGCCATCTCGTGCAGAGAGTCCCACATCACCAGGGTCTCTTTTGAGGATGCCCCCATACCGTACAGGTTATGCTCGCAGAAGAAAATGACCGGAAGGTGCCAGATGGCGGCCAGGTTCATAGCCTCATGGAACTCCCCTTCGTTGACGGCTCCATCGCCGAAAAAGCAGAGCACGACCTGGTCATTCCCTCGGTACTGGACGGCCAGGGCGATGCCGGCGGCGATGCAAAGCTGGCCGCCGACGATGGCATAACCGCCCATAAAGTTGCGCTCGGAGCTGAACAGGTGCATGGAGCCGCCCTTCCCCTTGCTGCAGCCGGTGGCTTTGCCCATCAACTCGGCCATCACCTCTTTGCTGGTCATGCCGCGGGCGAGGGCCTGTCCATGGTCGCGGTAGTGGGTGACAATGTAATCGTCTTCGCGCAGGGTGTTGATTGCCCCGACCGCTATGGCTTCTTCCCCGTTGTACACGTGGAGGAAGCCCTTGATATTGCCTCGCGTGTACTGCCGTTCGGACTCTCGCTCAAACTCACGGATGAGCTTCATCTGCCGGTAAAGTTCCAGCAGGTCGGTTTTGGTCAGTTCGGGAACGTTCGCTGCTTTGAGCATAGGGTTGCCTCGGAGCGATGGATGAGGGTGCCGGCGCGACGACTACATATGAAGAACGCGGCCTTCAGCGTCCAGGGCGGCTTCGTGGACCATCTCGGAAATGCTGGGATGGGCGTGAACGGCCCAGCCCAGTTCAAGAGTAGTGCCTTCCAGCAAATGCGTCATCTGCAATTCGGCAAGAAGTTCGGTTACTTCAGGGCCGCACATATGACCGCCCAGCAATTCGCCGTAATTGGCGTCGATGACCAGCTTGACCAGGCCATCGTTTTCGCCCATGGCCACTGCCTTGCCGTTGGCCTGGACGTTGAATCGGCCGATTTTTACGTCGTAACCCTGTTCGCGGGCCTGAGCCTCCGTGAGGCCGAAAGAGGCCACTTGCGGATGGCAGTAAGTGGCCCGGGGCATGTAGGCGTAGTCCAGCGGCTGGGTCTCTTCGCCGGCGATGGCCTCAACTGCGGTTATGCCCTGAGCGGAAGCCACGTGGGCCAAGGCCAGCTTGCCGGTAACGTCGCCAACGGCATAGATGCCGGGAACGTTGGTCGCCATACGGTCGTCAATAATAATGTACCCCCGCTCGGTGGCGACGCCTACGGCTTCCAGTCCCAGGTTTTCAGTATTGGGCTGTACGCCAATGGCGACGAGAACCTTGTCAAAGCGGGCGGTTTCAGTTGCGCCGTCCTGCGAGATGGTGATGGTTACCCCGGTGTCGTCGGCCTGAGCGCCGGTTACGCCGGCGCCGGCACGGATTTTGACTCCGTGGCGGCTGAAAGCGCGCTCCAGCTGCTGGCTGATTTCTTCATCTTCGTTGGGAACGACGCGGGGCAGCAGCTCGATGATGGTAACGTCGGCGCCGTACATCCGGTAGATGTAGGCGAATTCCACGCCGATGGCGCCGCCGCCTATGATGGCAATGGAACCGGGCACGTCGTCGGCTACGATGCTCTCCCGGCTGGTGACGATGCGCCGGCCGTCCACCGGAAGCGGGGGAATGCTGCGCGCCCGCGCGCCGGTGGCTATAACTATGTTGCGGGCGCGTACGCGGGAGGTTTGCCCGCCGGAATCCGTTACGTCAATAACGTCGGGAGCGGCGATGCAAGCGGTTCCGGAGATATGCTCGACGCTGTTTTTGCGGAGGAGGAAAGCCACGCCGCGCGTCATACGGTCAACGACTTGCCGGCTCCGCTTCACAGCGACAGCGTAGTCGGCATGAAAATTATCGAAAGAGAGGCCGAACTGCTCAGCCCGGCGGACGTAGGAGACAACCTCGGCGTTTTTCAGCAGGGCTTTGGATGGAATGCAGCCCCAGTTGAGACAAACGCCGCCGAGGGCTTCTTTTTCAATGACGCAGGCTTTGAGCCCGAGTTGGCCGGCCCGAATAGCGGCGACGTAACCGCCGGGGCCGCCGCCGATTACTGCTACGTCATACTCAGAGTCGGTTGCCATCAATCTGTCCAGCCCAATGGATTGGCGCAGCCGGGGCAAGGTGCGCCGGGGGCTACGCTCGCAAGGCATTATAGCGTCAGCGGTACGGGGCGGCAAGGCAAGGCGCCGACACCGACAATTTGCGCGGTTATGGAGCCGATATGCGGGGCAGAGACGAAAGCGAGACAGGAACGCGATGGTGGTGCAATGCCCCTCGCCAAAGAAAAGATAAGAACAGGTCGGGAAGGACAAAGAAGCAAGGGGCTATGCAATGACGACAAAAACCACGAGGCGCCGGCTGTCTCCGTCCGAGCTAACGGCTCTCTACCCGCCCAACGAGGATCCCTTGCCCGACGCGATGATTCAAGAACCCTATATCACCGACAGCCTGTATCTGGCTCGCGACTACTTTCGGAACCGCTACTACGATGAAGGAAACCGCCGAGCCCACGTGGCCCCGGACTGGTACGTGTCCTTCGGAGTAGCTCCTGAGGCAATCAGGGAGGTTGAATCGTACCTGCTGTGGATAGTAGGGAAACCGCCGGAGTTTGTGCTGGAGATAGCCTCTCCCGCAACCTATCGCAACGACCTGGGCAGGAAGAGAGACCTGTACGCCCGCTTGAGTGTGCAGGAATACTGGCGTTATGATCCCACGGGCGGAGAACTGTACGGAGAACCGCTGGTGGGAGAGGATCTAGCTGGCGGAGCCTACCGGCGGCTGCATATGCGCCGGACATCCGACGGCCGGACTTGGGGAAGCAGCGCAATCCTGGGCCTGGACATCTATTGGGGAACGCAGCAGGTGGAGTTTGCGGATACTGTTAGCGGGGAACCGCTGCGCTGCATCGCAGAGGAACGCGCCGAGCGCGAGGCTGCGGAGTCCGCCTTGCAGATAGAACGGGCGGCGCGGAGTGAGCTTGAAGCGGAGCTGCGTCGCTTGCGCCAATCGTAGCAACGAGCTGCCGGGTAGTTAATCCCGGCAACATCTGCTAGAATGGCTGTGATCAACTAGGAGTGATTTGAAGATGCGAATTGCCGGCCTTGGTATGCCTGAACTGTTGTTGATTCTGCTGGTGGTGCTGCTGATTTTTGGCGCATCCCGGCTACCGGGCGTGGGTTCCGCCCTGGGCAAGGGCATCCGGTCATTCAAGACATCGGTGACCGGTGAGGATGAAAAGATGGGAGCGACGCGCGAAGCCGATTCGGCAGAAGCCGGTTCCGAAGATAGGCGGTCTTGATAATGGTCCCGCAGCTGCTTCGCAGCAGGGGCGGTTATAACGGTCGTTGAATTGGCAACTCTGGCAACGATTGCCAGGGTTGGATTTGCTTTGTTCATGGCGGCAATCGGGGCCGCCGCTGCTTTTGGGTGGCCGACACCGTGGGTCCGCCCGGTTGAAAGCCCGTCTCAACGGCATCGAGTGCGCCATCAAAAAAATGCGGGCGGAATTGCGGCGAACCAATCGCATCCTCGTCGGGCTGTCAAATCACCGGCGCGCCACCAGCGGCAACACCGCGTTCATCGTCCCCCACCCAGCCGTGAGATTACGCTCATGGCTTTTTTGTTGCGCGTTTATTCACTGGCGGGCTCAGGGTTGAAGGAGGCGGCGCGGCGGCGGCCGGCAAGCCAAGCCAGCAGTACTCCAAGCTCGTAGAGAACAATCAACGGGACGGCCACGATGGCCTGGTTGAGCGGGTCGATGGTGGGCGTGATGGCCGCGGCGATTATGAACGACGCCACCAGCCACAGCCGACGAAAGCGGGCGAATCCCCGGGCCGTTACGATGCCCAGCGTAGCCAGCATGAACATCACCAGCGGCGTCTCAAAGGCAACGCCCAGCCAGAACAGCAGGCGAATCATTATGTTAATGATGTTGCTGATGCGGATGTTCGGCTCAGCAATGTCTCCCCCGAACGTGAGCAGGAAGTTCAGGGCCGGCGGGATCATTATGTAGTAGCCGAAGGCCATGCCCCCCACGAAAGCCAACAGCGCGGCCGGTAAAAATGAGAACAATACCCGCCGCTCTCTGGCCGTCAGGCCCGGAGCAACGAACCTGAAGACATGGTAGAGAATCACCGGCAAGGCCAACACGAACCCACCCAGCAGGGAGACTTTTACCGTAGTCCCCAGCAACTCGGTAAGTTCGATGAACTGGAAGTCAACGTCGTCGCCGGCGACTGCCCGAGCCGGCCCAATCAGCAAGGTCAAAATCTCCCGGTAGAAATAGAAGCACACCGCCGACCCGATCAGCAGGGCGACCAGTGAGAGCAGCAATCGGGAACGCAACTCGCGGAAGTGTTCGCGCAAAGGCAGCGCTTTGCCGGGCGTCCGGGGAAGGGCTTGTTGAGCGCTTCGCCGTCCGTGCAGGTAATAAGCCAGGCTCACGACCGCCAGGGCGGCGATAAAGCCAACTACCAGCGTCAACCGCAGGTCGCCGAACTGGTCCCACCAGGCGACTATATCGTTAATCATCGTCGAGGAGCGGCCGGGCCGGCATTGCCCTCGGCCGGCGCTCCGTCATCTGCCTCAGGAGCGGTTTCCGGCCCCTGCAAGTGGGTTGGCAAGGGTAGAGGTTCAGACGGCGGCTGCGCGGGCGCGTCGGCCTGACGTGGGCGCGGGCCGGTTTCGTCTTCGGTTACGGACGCCGCGTCCATTATGTCGGTGAAAGTGCGTCGAGCCTCGCGGGCCATGCGCCCGATGGCGCGGGCAACTTCAACGGTCTTGCCGGGGCCGAGGGCGATGAAGGCCACCAACAGGATTACCAGCAGTTCCAGGGTTCCGATGCCGAAAACGTTCACAGCGCAATTTCCGTGTCAGAGGGTTCCCTGATTATTGCCGGCGCCGGAATGACGATTATCAGTAGGAGATTGGCTGAGGGAACAGTGAAAGCTACAGCCCGGAGGAACCGTCATGGTGGCGTAGTCGGGCAGTTGACAACCCAGTTCGGCCAGCATTTCCACAACGCGGCAGGCGGGCAGCCCCATCACGTTGGAGTAACAGCCGGATTGCAGCGTGGCCGGACGAAAATCGCAGTCCTGGATGGCGTAGGCTCCGGCTTTGTCCATCGGCGTTCCGCTGGCAATGGAGCGCTCCATTTCGCCGTCGGTGAAGTCGCGCATCAGCACGTCGGCAGACTGCGCGTCCGTAATGCAGCGGCCCGTGGCTGCATCGTACACGGTAAGCCCGGTAATGACCTGATGGGACGTGCCCCGCAGACGGGTGAGCATAGCGCGGGCTTCAGCGGCGTCGGAGGGCTTGGCGATGGATTCGCCGTCCAAAACAACGGTACTGTCGGCAGCGACGTAATATCCGGCTACGGCGCTTTCGGACTCTGCGACGGCCAGGGCTTTTGCTCTGGACAAGCGGCGCACCATACGCTCCGGGGTTTCTCCCGGTTCCAGGTCTTCGGGAATGTTGGAGGGAGCGATGCGATAGTCTATGCCCAAGCCGGTGAGCAGGGCGCTGCGGCGGGGGGACGCCGACGCCAGTACCACCTCCGGGCCGGCCGGCTTCAGGGCCAGTGTAACCACACATTCAACGTGATGGGTCTGCGGGAACATATCTACCGGCTGGACGGAATCAACGCGGTAGCGGCGACACAGCACGACCAGGTCTCGGGCCAGAGTTTCCGGGTTGCACGACACGTAGGCTATGCGGCGTGGAGCCAGTAGCAGCAGAGCATCCAGCGCCGACCCCTGGCAGCCGGAACGGGATGGGTCAAGTATGACCGCATCCGGGGTTATGCCCAGAGCGGGCAGGACTTCTTCCACCTTGCCGGCGATAAAATCCACGTTGGCGCAGCCGGCGGCGTTCACCTGCGCGTCGGCTACGGCAGCGGTGGACTCTTCTACGGCGATGATCCGGCCTGCGTAGGAAGAGAGCAGCACGGCGAAAGTCCCGACGCCGGCGTAGGCGTCCAGCACGGTCTCGCTGCCGGTGAGTTGGAGCGCGTCTTTGGCCAGCCAAGCCAGACGCTCCGCCTGCGCCACGTTGACCTGGAAAAAAGACGGCGACGCAACCCGGAACTCGTGGCCGGCGACGGATTCGCGGTAGCTTTTCTGTCCGGTGGGAATAAGCACGTCCGGGTTTTTCAGCGTTGGCTGAACGAGGTAGTCGCCGGTAGCGTCGGAGGCGCGAATGGACAGGGCGGAAGTTTCGCCGCAATGGTCCTGCAATTGCGCCAGCAGCTCGTTGGTGCGGTCGTTCATCAGCATACAACGGTCGATGCGGACGAAGCGGCGGCGTTCCCGGTGGGTGAACCCCAGGGTTCCGGTTTCGCGCCAAATGTTGAAGCGGGCATGATTACGATAGTGGTAGGGCTTTGGCGACGCTATCGTTTCCAGCACAGGCGGGTTGTAGAACGCGCCGATGCGCTGCAAGGCGTCTCGCACAACGGCGGTTTTGGCAGCCAGCTGGGCATCGTAGGCGAGATGTTGCCACTGGCAGCCGGTGCATTGGCCGAAATAGGCGCACGGAGCGTCAACCCGGTCAGCGGACGGGTGAATCACTCGCACCACCTGCGCGGCGACGAACTTGCGGCGCACCGCTATGACCTCAACCGCGACCGTTTCGCCGGGAATACCGCCGAAGACGAACACATCGCGCCCGCAATGGGCGGCCATTGCCTCGCCCAAACGACCCCATGAGAGGAGGCATAGTTCGATTACGTCTCCCCTCCGCAGGGCCGGGCTGGCGTCGTCTTGAGTCTGGGTCATGGCAAATAAATCAGGGCGGCGCAAAGCTCATCCAAGCAGTTGATCCAAGGGGATAATAACACAGCGCCGCAACCCACACTCTACGGCAGAAGCCCAACCCCGCCTATCCCCAAATCACAAAAGCTATAGTGCAGCCACCCCCACTCGTACCGTTGTTCCGACTTTCTCCGGAACCCATATTAACGCATCCAACCCATCCCCATCCTGAAAATCCCAAAATCCTTGTATCTTGGATCAGCCATGATACGGCACAGAGCTCCGTAATGTGGACACTGGAAGAGTACAGCGGATAGGCACAAAGCCGACTACGCTGCCTGCAGCATCCCCTTTTAGAGGTGCCTTCGGGTCTCGCCGTACCAATCCGCGCCGGGGCCATGTCTACGAACATATGAAGAACCGCTCCACTGCCCAGCACTTTCGACGGATACGATCTCAGTCTGGCGATACGCGGCTGATGTGCCCGTCCGAAGTGTACGGATCATCGTCAGAGGTCTCACACTCATCATTGCAGACCGACTACCCTTTGAACGGCTCCCGCCGGCGATGGCAGCCGCCAGCGGGACAACTGAACCCGCGCAACCCAGCCGACAGGTCGGTGCGTATGAACTCCATTGCCTTGACGCCTAGGCAAATCGGCTCACCATTCCCTTAGCGCTTCGGCGGGCCGATTCCGAAGACACAGCGACCGTTCTGCTCTGCTGATGCGGCGGCGCAACTCCGCTGCGCTTGACACCTTCAGGGAAGCCCGGCGGGGCTTTGGCGATACCATCAGGGGGCCGCTTCATGCTGAAAGGAACCCGGAAAGCCGGCGCAATATAGTCTATAATGCCCAACAGCAAGGATAGCAGAACGCTGTGGTACCATCTGCGATAGCCGTCAGCGAGGCCGTGCCGGACTTTGTGGATAGCATCAACCCGCTGCGGGGCGGGACAAGACCGGCTAGCCGGTAAATCCGGCGGCGGCGTTTCAGGAGGAGTAAGTATGCCGGAAGAAGCAAAGGATACGGTTACTATGGAAGACCTGCGGGCTCTGGTTCGCGTTGCCGGGCTGCCGCTGGATGATGGGGAGCTCGAGGAGCTGCTCCCGCTGTACCAGTTTCTCAGGCAGCGCGTTGCTATGCTCCACAAGGCTGACCTGTCGCTGGGCGGGCCGGCGACGACTTTCCACGCTGACTGGAGCCGTTAGACCGACCGGAGCCGCCAGGAGGTATGCCATGCCATCGCAGACTGAACTTCACTATCTGACCATTGGCGAAGCCGGGCCGCTTATTGCGGCTGGGGAGTTATCGCCGGTTGAGTTGACCCGCGCCTACCTTGACCGCATTGAGGCGATTGACGGGCGGCTGGATGCGTACATCACGCTGACGCCGGAGCTGGCTTTGTCGCAGGCGCGGCAGGCCGAGGCGGAAATTCGCGCCGGCGGCTACCGTGGGCCGCTGCACGGCATACCCATCGCCCTGAAGGACCTGTACGATACGGCGGGCATCAAGACCACGGCGATGTCGCGGGTTACCCCTGACCGGATACCCGATGAGGACGCTACGACCGTTGCCAAACTGTACGAGGCCGGCGCGGTTCTGCTGGGCAAGCTGGCGATGCACGAGTTTGCGCTGGGCGGCCCGGACTTCACCAGTCTGTTCCCACCCGCGCGGAACCCGTGGAACACCGAGCATATGCCGGGGGGCAGCAGCAGCGGCTCCGGCGCGGCGGTGGCGGCCGGGCTGTGCATGGGAGCGCTGGGGTCGGATACCGGCGGGAGCATCCGGGGGCCGGCTGCGATGTGCGGCATCGTGGGCATCAAGCCGACTTTCGGACGGGTGAGCAACTACGGGGTAACGCCGCTGTCGTGGTCGCAGGACCACTGCGGGCCAATGACCTGGACGGTGGAGGACACTGCCATTATGTTGCAGGCCATCGCCGGCTATGACCCAAAGGATCCGACTACGGCCGACGCGCCGGTTCCCGACTATACGGCGGCGCTGCGGGACGGAGCGCGGGGCCTCACGATAGGCGTACCTCGGGAGTATTTCTACGAAGCGGCTCCCGGCGTGGACGTTCAGGTGATTCGGGCGGCGGAGCGGGCACTGGAAACCCTGTCGGAGCTGGGGGCAGAAATCCGGGACGTGGAGATTCCGCATATCCGGTACGCGCAGACCGCCAATCAGATCATTATGATGTGTGAGGCGTACTCGTTCCACGAGGCAAACCTGAAGGGCCGACGGCGCGACTACGGGGACATGGTGCGGAACCGCTTTCTGCTGGGCGGGCTGCTGTCGGCATCGGACTACAACCAGGCGCTGCGGATGCGGCGGGTCATTAAGGATGAGATGGCTGATGCGTTGCGACAGGCGGACGTTCTGGCGACGCCGACGTATGCGTCGCCGGCGCCGAAGATTGAAGGCTACGCCGGTGGGATGACGCTGACGCAGCCGAGTTTCACCGGGCCGTTCAACGTGTCGGGGTTGCCGGCGGTGTCAGTTCCCTGCGGTCTTTCGGAGGAGGGGCTGCCCATGGGTTTGCAAATAGTGGGGCGGCCTTTTGACGAAGCGACTGCTTTGCGGGTAGGCTACGCTTACGAGCAGGCCTCGCGCTTCATTGACCGACGTCCGCCGGTGTAGCGAACGGTTGACGAATCAGCAGAGATTAGAGTAAAACTGTCTAGTGCTCCCGGGGCGACCTGCTCCCGGAGGCATTCCAATCTGTGATGCCTCCGAGAAAACCCTTGTTCCGGCTGGCGTGATACTCACCTCACTAAAGGAGTGAAAATTATGGAATGGCCCCTGCAAGCCTACTCGGTCAAGCTCAAGCGGAAGGTTGACATCGCGGAGGACTCCATGGAGTTGGTCACGATGAAGAACGGCCGCCACGCTCTCAGGGGCGTAGCCGCAGAGGACCCGAGCATCAACGTGTTCCGCATCCTCGGCAACGCCGAAGTTGAGGAAGTGCGAGCGAAATTGGCCGGTAAATAAAGCGGCGCTCAGCCGACTTGGCCCAGACGTGCAGCTCTTCGGCGGCTTGGCGTCCGATCGCCGTTGCGCCCGGCGCGGATCAGTTGTCGCGGTGCCCCGTCTTGATAAATCCCCTGGCGGCGTCGGTTACGGCGCGGTAGATGGACGCCATGGGCGGCGTTGAGATCCGTACCTTGTCGCCGAACGCTGCCGCGCCTGTTCCTCGGTATAGCTCATGTGGGCAGCTTCCGAGCCGGTGAAGGCGTACCAGAGTGGGTAGGTTAGCCGAGCTGGCGAAGGACCGGGCAGCATCGTATTGCGCGCAGCCGTAGCGCTTTGGAATCCGGCGTATCGGCAACAAGCCTACGGAGGACATAGGGACCGCGCCCACTCGGGCGCAGATTTACTGCGCAAAGTGCAAGGCGAAGACCGGCTCGCGGGATGTGCATGGCGTCACGATGAAGAACGGCCGGCCAGACATCCAAGCGATTTGCCCAATCTGTGGCTCCAAGAAGTTGCCCTGTACCGGCGCCGTAGTGAAGTCAAAGCAGCGGCAGACGTGATGACACTAGGCGCTTTCTTGCTGCGACCGTAGGTGTGCGCTAATTGGAAGCTAACCGGCGAACGGAGGGTAAAGCGATGAGCGTGTGGACAATAAAAGGCGGCAGCTGGGGTGAGTACGAGGCTGATTTTCTTGATGAGGGTATCGTAGGGTTGGACTACGGATTTGAGCAGAGCGTCGCCGAGTTTATAGACCGGGATGCCCTGCGCAGCCACGTTGAAAATCAGACCGGCGCTGACCAGCTGTGGCGGTTCTACCAGGATGTCAAGATTGGCGATACGGTGGTATTGCCCCGGAAGCTGGCCAGAGAGGTGGCCGTTGGCCGGATTAGCGGGCCGTATGTTTATCAACCGGACGCGGCCGAGGACGAAACGCTGCATACTCGTCGTGTGGAATGGCTGGCCGTGGACATACCACGGACCAATTTTGACCGAGATTTGCTGAACTCGTTTGGCGCAATGCTCACCCTGTCCCAACCGTCGGCGTCTAATGCTGAAGCGCGCATCAAGCAAATTGTCAACGTGTATCTGAAAGTGGAAACTGCGCCCGCCAGAGAGACGGGAACCATCCCGTACGGCGGCAGCGTCGGCGTCGATGAGGGCGAAGAAGGGACAGACTTTGAGGCGGAAATCAGGTATCACATCGTGAAGCGGCTTCGGCGACGGTTCGCAGGGACGCGGCTGGAGTATCTGGTAGCCAGCATCCTGAGAGCGTCCGGTTACGTGGTATTGCAGACTCGTGAAGGGGCTGACGGCGGCATAGACCTTCTGGCCGGCAAGGGCGATATGGGCTTCGGGGAGCCGCACTTGTGCGTACAGGTGAAAGGCCGCATGGGCCCGGTTGACTTGGCCGAATACGACCGCTTGCGGGGCAGCATAAATACCTTTGGCGCCCAGCATGGGCTGTTGGTTAGTTTGGGTGGGTTCACAAAGCCGGTTCACGACCGTAATGAGCAGCAGTTTTTTGCCATACGGTTGTGGAACGCGGAGGATCTGGCCCAACGCCTGCTGGACAATTACGATTCCCTCCCGCAGGATATTCGCGCGGAGATACCTTTGGAAGAGGTGCGAGTTCTGCGGCTGACAGATTAGCCCGTCCGCTGCCTTGTCGAGAAGGGGCCGGTTCCGTTTGGCAGTGCTCCGGGTCTGCCGGGCTGGATACGTTTTCCACGTTAGTTGAGGCTGCCGGCCGGCAGTGATGGGCCAGCTCGCGTCCCTGTGCGCCGCGTTGTCTGTGGCATAGCCGCGCTCTGCTGCGATGGACCGCAGGCGGGCAACCGGCGCCAGACAACGGTCGAACAGCGATGTCTGCGGAATTAACGAAGGCAACGCGCCGGTTCAACCGGGCGGCGGATAAGGCGACAGGACCGGCGCCGATGAAGGTAGGGGAGCGGTTGGCTGTTCGGTGTTGCGAATACCTAGCGGGGGCCTTTTATCCGGTCGGGGAGCCAGAGGGCAAGGTCGGGAAAGGCGATTATCAGCCCGATTACGATGGCCATGCAGGCCATAAAGGGCAGTACGCCGATGTACACGTCGTTGATGGTGCCGGTTGCCACGGCTTGGCCGGTGTCGGAGATCTCCTGGCGGGCGACATCGTGGCGGGCGCCTTGCAGGACATAGAGGCTGAGGCCTTGGGGCGGGCTGATTTGGGCAGCCTCCAGGAGGATAATCATGATGATGCCGAACCAGAGCAAATCGACGTCGGCGGCGCGGAGTAAAGGGGAGATGATGGGCAAGGTGGTGAGCATCATTGAGTAGGCTTCCATAAAGGTGCCCAGGAGAAGGTAGAAGACCACCAGGAAGAGGACGAGCTGGACGGTGGTGAGGTTGAAGCCGGCGACCCACTCGGCCATGGTCACGGAGATGCGGAGGTAGGCGAAGGCGAACTGCAAGGTGAAAGCGGCCATCAGGATGAACAGTATCATGGCGGAAGAACGGCAGGCGGATAAACAGGCTTCCAGGGTCATAGTCCTGATGAATCGGCAGTAGTTGCGGAGATGGGCGCGGCTGAAGCGGTGATCTTCCTGCCAACCTTCCAGCGTATAGCGTATTTCCGGGGAGAGCCGGCTGCCGATGGAGGGATGGAGCAGGGCGCCGGCGATGTTGCCGGCGAACAATCGCACGAAGTTGTAGATTATGGCAAGGGCCAGAGCGCCGCTGACGCCGAAGCCGGCAGCCTCGGAGGGAGTGGCCCAGCCGAAGTAGATGCTGCCCAGGACGATGAAGATGAGGGCCAGCACCGGGACCATCAGGACGGTGAATAGGAGGCGCTCAATCCAGCCCTCCCAGCTCCAGAAGCGGGCCTGCGGCTGCCGGGGGGCGATGGCCGGCCAGATTACTGAGGCGAGGCCAATCATGAGCATGAAGACGCCGGCGAGGAGGATGCCGGGGATGAATCCGGCCAGAAAGAGCCGGCCGATGGATTCGCCTACGGTAAGGCCGTAGAGGACCAGCAGGATGCTGGGGGGGATCAGGATGCCGAGGGTGCCGCCGGCGGCCAGCGAGCCTACGACGAGTCGTTCCTGATAGCCCTGAGCGCGGAAGGAGGGCAGGGCGACGCGGCTGACGGTGGCGGCGGTGGCGATGCTGGAACCGGCGCAGGCGGCGAATACGGCGCAGCTGGCGATGTTGGTGTGCATCAGGCCGCCGGGGATAAAGTCGACCCAGCGGGAGAGGGCGCGGTACATAAGGTCGGCGAAACCGCCCCGGAGGACGATTTCGCCCATCAGGATGAACAAGGGGATGGCGACCAGGTTGACGTTGGTGTTGGTTTCCCAGGCCCGGTTACCCATGATGTTCCAGACGGGGTTGTCTGAGAAGGTCTGGAGGAGAATAAGGGCGAGGGAGCCCAAAGAGCCGGCGACATACATGCCGGCGAGGAACATCGCCCCCATGAGGGCGAATGCAACGGCAATCAACATGGCGCAGCCGCGGGTGGGGCCATGCGGTTCATTGGCTTGCGGGCATCAACTACTTGCCGTCTTCGATGCTGACGGTGATGATGGCGTTGGCGATGAGGGTGCCGTCGCTACCGTCGTCGTTGAGGAGCTGGAGGCCGCCCACGACCACGTCGACGTTGGCGCGGCCGTGGGGGAGGGAGTCGGCCACTTCGTCGGCGTTCACTTTGTCGGGTTGGGGCGCGCCGATAGTGACGTTGACCACCATATCATCGGCGGTTGCGCCGACCAGTCGGGCGAAGCCCAAGCTGCTGTGGTGAATTGCGTCGAAAACGGCCCGTTTGGCGGCCAGTGTGTAGTCCAGGCCGTGGACGTCCACGCCCATGCCCATTTCGGTAACGCAGCGCACGAGAGCCATCTGGTAACCTCCTGAATAGCTAGGTAATTTGGAGCAGCCGCCCCATTTAACGGCAGAGGCAGCGGCAAGTCAAGCGGGGGGGCGCGGGTGGTGGGTTTGGCGGTGTTGTTCATGTTGGTTGTTTCTCTCCTTTTGGTCGGTCGGTGGATTCTGGGTTGGGTTCCTGGGGGTTCAGAATGTCGGCGCTACGGCCTGAGAGCGTGGCTTGCTATTTACGTCCTAGTCTTGCGCGTGCTAACGGCTGCTTGGGCAGTGCCCGTCCTCGCGCAGCGGTGGTGACTCCCGCCGTGCTGGGTGCGCCAGCCGGGTAATGTGACCGACCTCCGGCGCACCACAGTGGTGCAATGGATCCGACATGCCGCACAGTACGGATGCGGCGGATAAGACCGTGATGTCCTGAACCCCGTGAGACTCCTATTCAGTTGTGGTGTCGGGCGGTGTCCTGGCCAGGGACGGTTATCCGACGGTTCGCGCGGGGCCGTTGGATGAGCCTGACGGGGATATTGTAGCACGGTGGTACGGTTTTGCAAATGGGGTTTTTGTCAGAATCAGGATTTACGGGATTTTGGGATTTACAGGATGGGGGTTGTGGTGTGCGGCGTTGGGGTGGGGGTTGTGGGTTTTGGCGGGGCAGTTGTGTAGGGGGGTTGGGTGTTGACGCTTATGTTGTTGGGGTTGGCGATGGGTGGCGGCTGTGTGGGGCGTTGGGTGTGATAAAATCGCGGCGACTGGGCTCGGAGGTCGGCAAGGCTAGGGCGTTGCTTCGTGATACGGCATTGGATTACATACGATGAGCGTGATGGCCGGGGCGGTAGCGGGGGCGATGGCCGGGGTTGGGGCCGGCTGCGGGGCGTTTCCGGGTGGTTGAATGTAGTGCTGGTTGGGCTGCTTTTGCTGCTGTTGGCGGGGCTGTCCGCGTTTCTCATGTGCGGGATAGAGGAGGAGGGTGGGGAGGTTATGGCATCCGCTACGCTCACGGTGTCAGATGTTCCGACGGCTACGGCTGGCCTGATGGAGACGCCGGGGGCTGTCGCGGTGTCTGACGGGTCGAAGACCCCAAAGACTTCGGACAGGCTTGGCGCGTCGCAGACGCCGGCCGTTCCCGTATTGCCTTATCCGCCGGCACCGGGCACTCCGGCCGGGCGTGACCCGATGCTGACGCCGGGTACGCAGGCCGGGTCTGACCCGCCGGCGCCGGGTGTTCCTACATTGCCGGCTCCACCGCGGATGCCGGTCGTTACGATGGAGGTTGTGGGGGCTCCGGCTCCGCCTACCTCCGCTCCGGGAGAGGCTGTTGGGACGGTGGCTGCGCCTACGTCCTCTGCGTCGGTGAAGGCCGTTGGGGAGACGGCTGCGCCTACGAACGGGCCAACGCTAGGGGCTACCGTGACGAGGGCGGCGCCATTGCTTGCTACTGCAACACGGGTGGCATCGTTGGTGGCTAGCGCTACGCCTACTCCGACGGCGACAGTGACTCCGGCAGGAGCGCCAACAGGTACGCCGACGGGAACGGCTACTGCTTCGCCTACTCCTACGGTTAGTGCAACGCCTACTTCGGCAGCGACAAGGACTCTGGCAGGGACGTCAGCAGATACGCCGACGGGAACGGCTACTGCTTCGCTTACTCCGACGGCGACGGTGACTCCGGCGGGAGCGCCAGCAGGTACGCCGACAGCTACCGCTACTGTATCGCCGACGCCAACGGGGACTCTGTCGGGGACGCCAGCAGGTACTCCTACGGGGACGGCTACCGCTTCGCCTACTCCTACTCGGACGGCCACGGCTACCGCTTCGCCTACTCCCACTCGGACAGCTACCGCTACCGCTTCGCCTACTCCCACTCGGACAGCTACGGCTACCGCTTCACCTACTCCTACTCGGACGGCCACTCCTACCGCTTCACCTACTCCTACTCGGACAGGAATGCTGCCGGTCTCCGACTGCGCCGGGGATCGGGCCGTGCTGGAAGATATCTACTACGCCACAGACGGGCCGAACTGGAGGGAAAGAAACAGAGCGGGTTGGCTGAGCGGCGGGCCATTGAACGATTGGAAAAACGTCATAGCTGACGCGGACGATTGCGTCATCGAGTTGCGGCTCTGGATTGCTACGCTGAGGGGTGAACTACCGGCGAGTTTGGGTAGGCTCAGCAAGTTGGAAGTGCTAATCATCACCAACAACCCAGGTTTAGGGGGCGAGATACCGGAGGAGCTGGGGGACCTGAGCAATTTGAGACAATTGACGATGTTTAATAACGATTTGGGAGGCGAGATACCAGAGAGTCTGGGGAATCTCAGCAAGTTGGAAGAGTTGTTCATCTCTAAAAATAAGCTGGAAGGCGGGATACCGCAGGAGCTGAGGAATCTCCGCAAGTTGGAAGAGTTAGGTCTCAACGACAACCTGCTGTCGGGGGAGATCCCGACGTGGCTGGGGGAACTCACGAACTTGCGGATTTTGCAACTCGGCAATAGATATCAGGGCGGCCGTCTGGGGTACCACCCCCATGATAACCAATTCAGCGGACCGATACCGGCGGAGCTGGGCAGACTGGTGAACTTGGAAGGACTGTATCTTCAAGATCTCCGGTTGAGTGGCACGATACCGACGGAACTGGAGAGGCTGGTGAACTTGAATGGGTGGCGCCTCGCAGGCAATGATGGGTTGGGAGGGTGCATACCGGCTACCTGGGGGAGGGCAGGGTATAATGACTTTGATGAGGTGGGGCTGGAGTACTGTACGGACTAGCGGCGGGTTGTCAGAATCAGGATTTACGGGATTTTAGGATTTACAGGATTGGTGGGTTGGGTTGTGGCTCCAGGATGGGGGGATGTGGGTTGCGGGTTTGGGAGGGGAGGAGGGCCAGGGGGTGGCGCGGGTTGACAAACGAGGCGGGCCGGCCTACGGTAGGGTCAGGGTAATGGAATTTGATCGCCGGCCGGCTGCCGTTCCGGGCGGGCCGGCTGGCTAGATGGGGCTTGACGCGCCGGCCGGCTTCCGTCGCCTGCTGCTTGAGGAGTTAACCATGGCTGCTGTTGAGGAAACAACCGCTAGGCGTGAGGCTGCGCAGGACAGCGGCGGGCCGTTCATAGAGGTCAGCTCGGTGTGGAAGGTCTTCGGCAAGAATCCGAAGCGGGTTTTGGAGCCGCAGTACGAGGGGCGCGACAAGTCGTTTTTTCAGAGTGAGTTCGGCAACGTGGTGGGGTTGCAGGACGTTTCCTTCAGCGTGAATCGGGGGGAGACTTTCGTGATAATGGGACTATCGGGCAGCGGGAAGTCGACGATGGTGCGGTGCCTGATACGTTTGATTGAACCGACTGCGGGGAAAATCGTGATTGACGGGGAAGACGTGACCGGGATGTCGGACAAGGAATTGATGGAGTTTCGGCGCGACAAGATTGCGATGGTGTTCCAGCACTATGGATTGCAACCGCATCGCAGCGTGCTGGAAAACGCCGGCTGGGGCCTGGAAGTGCAGGGAATGGGGAAAGGGGAACGGAACGCGCGGGTTCGGGAGGTGTTGGAACTGGTGGGGTTGGGTGGATGGGAGGATGCTTACCCTAGGCAACTGTCGGGCGGGATGCAGCAGCGGGTGGGGCTGGCGCGGGCGCTGGCGGTGGATACGGACATTCTACTGATGGATGAGCCGTTCAGCGGGTTGGATCCATTGATTCGGCGGCAGATGCAGGATGAACTGCTGCGGCTGCAAACGGACCTGCATAAGACAATCGTGTTCATCACGCATGACCTCAACGAGGCGCTGAAACTGGGCGACCGAATTGCCATTATGCACGACGGGCAGGTGGCGCAGATTGGGTCGCCGGAGGACATCGTGCTGCGTCCGGAGGATGAATATGTGGGGGACTTTACGCAGGATGTGCGGTTGGAAAGCGTGCTGACGGCGAGCAAGGTTATGGTTACGCCGAAGGCTACGGTGATGGGGCATCAGGGGCCGCGGGCGGCTTTGCATACTATCGGGAACGGCGACGGGGATGCGGCGTGGGTGGTGGATATGCGGGAGCATTACATCGGGATGCTGAGCATCACGGATGCGCAACGCGCGTTGCGCGCCGGGGTGCGTCGGCTGGATGAAGCGTGGGAGTATGTTGACCGGGAATACGGGGCGGTAAATCCGGGGACGACTTTTGACGAACTGATACCCATGGCGATGAGCAGCGATTTTCCGATTCCGGTAATTGACGAGGTCAACACGCTGGTGGGAGAGGTTCACCGGAGCGCGTTGGCTGAGGCCATCGCGGAGACGTCGAGTCCGAATACCGACTATGAGGCCAACGCGGCGGAGAACGCGGCTCTGGCGGCGGAGCAGTGAGGCGACTCATCGCTTCGGCTGCCGGTATGTCCCGCAAAATCAGGAGGCAAGAGATATGGCAGCGATAACCAGAAACCGTGAGAACGCGAGCGCGGCGACGGAGGCCGAGGCGAAATCGGATGCGCCGGAAACTCGAGCTGCGCTGCCCAACATATCGGCCCGGTACTGGTGGCTAGGCGGCGTGGCGCTGGTCATAGCGGTGATGGCCGTCAGCCTGGTGGTGTGGGGCCCGGGGATGGAGTTTCCCACGACGGTAACCTATGTGGCATCCAGCGACGGTTCAACCTTCTTTCCCAAGTCGCTGCGCGACGTTACCGGGGCGGCCATTGACGCGGGCACTACGTGGCTGACGGTGAAGGGGGCGTGGCTGTTTGGCGGCATCAAGACGGCAATCACTTACGCGCTGAACTATCTGGAGGACGGGCTGAAGTGGCTGCCGTGGCCGGCGCTGGTGCTGGCGCTGACGCTGGCGTCGTTTGCAGTTGGGCGCTGGGCAATGATGGCTTTCACGGCGCTGGCGTTTTTGTTCATCGGCTTTATGGGTCTCTGGGAGCCGATGATTGACACTGTGGCTCTGATGGTGGTGGCGGTGGCGCTGTCGGTGGGGGTGGGATTGCCGCTGGGAGTGCTGGGGGCGCACAATGGCACGGCGGACCGGATTATGCGTCCGATACTGGACGGAATGCAGACGATGCCGAGCTTTGTGTACCTGCTGCCGGGCATTCTGTTTTTCGGTCTGGGGAAGCCGGCGGGCATTTTTGCGACCATCATCTACGCTGTGCCGCCCGTGATTCGGTTGACCAACCTGGGCATACGGCAGGTTTCGCCGGAGACTGTGGAGGCAGCCCGTTCATTCGGGGCATCGCCGTTGCAGCTGCTGACCAAGGTACAGGTTCCCATGGCGCTGCCGACAATAATGGCAGGAGTGAATCAAACTACGATGATGGCACTGGCCATGGTTACCATCGCCAGTATGGTAGCGGCCGGGGGTTTGGGAGACAACGTGCTGCGCGCGATTCAGAAGAACGAAGTGGGGAACGGCGTAATCGCCGGGCTGTCCATTGTGTTCATGGCGATTGTGATTGACCGCCTCACGCAGGCGGTGGCGCGGGGGCGCCAGGAGGCGTTGAACGCCGGGCATTAGCGCGGCGTCGGATGCGTAACGACGACAACGCAAGCCCGGGCGGGTTGGACTCTGCGCCATCCGACCCGCCCGGGGAAGGGCCGGCTTGGTACAGCTGGAGCCGGTGGAAGTACATTGGGGGCGGGCTGTTTTTGGCGCTGGGAGCCGCCGGGGTGGGCTATGTCATTTGGGATATAATAGACCTGTTGCCGAAGCCGGTTACGATAGGGATGGCGCGGGCAGCGCTGCGGGAGTCGCCGGGTCGGATAACGGATATGGTGGCGCTGGCAGGGTTGATCTCATTCGGGCCGCCGGCAGGAGTTGATTTGATGTTTGGAGCGACGGAAGCGGCCAAGCAGTGGGCGCGGGAACGCCAGAAGAAAGAACGGGCCAAGGGCCGGGCTGAGGGTATGGCCGAGGGCCGAGCTAAGGAGCGTGATTTGACCCTGCGGCGGTTGCGGTCTTTTGTTGATGAGAACCCGGAGATGACGAAGCTGCGGGAGTTTCTGGATGAACTGTTGGAGGAGGAGTAGGTTGGCGAGTAGAGGCTTGGGATGGGGGGATGTGGGATAGCGAGGGCTGGCAGGCGATTGGGAGATAATGCTGGCGGTTGGGCCGGGGCTAATAGGGTATGGCGGGTTTGGATAACGGATGTGGTGGAGCTGATTGTCGGAGGAGTAGGTTGGCGGGGACGGGGAATGTCGAAGTGCGTTAGGGTTATTGATGAGTGGAGGCCTGGCCTGGATGGTATGGACGTGCGTTAGGGTTGCTGGTGGATGGAAGCTTGGGTTGGTGGGATACGAAAGTGCGTTATTATGTAACCTGATTCGGGCAATAATTGGCGGATTGACAACGATAATCAACGTTGCGATAATCAGGCGGTACTAAACGCCGCGCCGGAAAGTCCGGTAAATCACACCACATGGAGGAAAACGTTTTGCTTACCAAGTACAGGTTATTCGCTTTGGCCATGGCAATGGCCTTGGTTATGGTCATCGCCGTGGCGGCTTGCACGGCCCCTGCGCCTGAGAGAATTGAAGTAACCCGAGTGGTTACGCAGCAGGTGGAGGTCACGAAGGTTGTCACGGAAGTGGAAGAGAAGGAGGTGGAGGTGGAGGTCACCAAGGAAGTGGAAGTTACCCGGGTGGTGACCGCGGGCGCTTCTGAAGGTCCGAAGGATGAAATCGTCTTTGGGGACCTGAACTGGTCGAGCGCACTGTTGCAGAACCGCATCGCGCAGTACATTGTTGAGAAGGGCTACGGCTATCCCACCGACGTGAAGTTCGGGGCGACGCTGCCGTTGTTCCAGGGCCTGAAGAACGGCGACACCGACGTGACGATGGAAATCTGGCTGCCGAACCAGAATGAAGCCTGGAACGCAGCGCGCGAAGAGGGAGCAGTGCTCTCCGTGGGGAAGAGCCTGGGCAAGGATTGGCAGTCCGCTTTTGTCATTCCGGCGTACCTGCAAGAGGAGTATCCGGAACTGGACAGCGTAGAAGACCTGAAAGACCCGCAGTATAAAGAGCTGTTCGCCACTGCCGAAACGGGCGACAAGGCACGCCTGGTTTCCTGTATCATCGGCTGGGCTTGCGAAGAAGTGAACGCGGCGCAAATTGAGGGCTACGGCCTTTCCGACCATGTGGAAATCATCAACCCCGGCGACGGCGCCGCTCTGAACGCCGACTTGTACGGCGCATACGAGCGGGAGGAACCCTGGCTGGGTTACCAGTGGGGCACGAACGACCCGGCGCTCATCCTGGACTTGGTGCGCTTGGAAGAGCCTGAGTACAGCGATGCCTGCTGGAACGCCGACAAAGCTTGCGGATACCAGGACGCGACGATTCTCATTGCGGTGAATCCCAACCTGCCCGGCGAGGCTCCGGACGTGGTTGAAATGCTGCGTAACTGGGATTTCAACATTGACATTTACAAGGAAGTTGCGCGTTGGCAGAGTGATAACCCTGATGCTGACGTGAAGGCGACGGCCTTGTGGTGGCTCAACAACAACGCGGACATTTGGAGCGATTGGGTGACTGATGAAGCGGCCGAGGGGATTCAGGCTGCGCTGAGCGCGGGCGAAGAGGCCGAGGGCTGGCCTACTGAGTAGCCGCACGCACGGTTGACGCGACCATATCGTCCGTCCGGGCGGGGCAGCCTCTCTTGGAGCTGCCCCGCTCTTGCTTGGGAGGCCGTTTTGTTGGCTAAAATTGCGCTGTTGGCGATGGCTGGGCTGGCAGCAATGGCAATCTCCGCCGCCGCTTTGGCCTGTTCTGGGCAGGCAGAACCTCGATCGAGTTCATTGCCGCCGGGCGGGTCGCTGCCGGCGACTCGGGCGGTGGCAGCGACTATCGCGCCTCTGAAAGAGCCGATTATTTTCGGCGACCTGAACTGGGCCAGCGCGCAGATGCAGAACCGCATCGCTCAGTACATTGTGGAGAAAGGCTACGGGTATCCGTCGCGGGCAGAGTTTGGCGGTACATTGGAGTTATTCCAGAGGCTGCGTCGGGGGGAAGTTGACGTGACCATGGAAATCTGGCTGCCCAATCAGGATGATGCGTGGGAGGAGGCGCAGGCGGCCGGGGAGGTGATTTCCGCAGGGCAAAGCCTGAGCCGCATCTGGCAATCGGCTTTCGTGATACCGGCGTATGTGCAGCAGGAACACCCTGAGTTGGACAGTGTGGAGGACTTGAAAGACCCGCGATATCGGGAGCTGTTCGCCACTGCCGAAACGGATGGCAAGGCGCGGTTGATGTCCTGCCTGGTGGGTTGGGCGTGCAGCGAAGTGAATGCGGCGCAGGTTGCCGCGTACGGGCTGTCGGAACACGTGCAGGTGGTCAATCCCGGCACGCGTGAGATTGCGAACTCGGAACTGTATCGGCTATACGAGGAGGGGAAGCCGTGGCTGGGTTATCAGGAAAGCGTCAGCGATCCGGTTCTGCTGCTGGATCTGGTCAGGCTGGGCGAGCCGGAATACAGCGATGAGTGTTGGCATACTAACAAGGCGTGCGGTTATGAGGAAGCTACGGTTTTGATTGGGGCGGGCCCGGAGCTGGCGGGCCGCGCCCCGGAAGTGATGGATATGCTGAGGAAGTGGCACCTTGACGTTGAAAATTACACCAGGCTGGCGGCGTGGCAGATTGAAAACAACGCTAGCTATGAAGACGCTGCAATCTGGTGGCTGAACAGCAGCGAAGACGTGTGGGGGCAGTGGGTGACGACTGAGGCGGCGGAGGGCATCCGGGCAGCGCTGGCATCCGAGGAGCGCGCTGATGGCTGGTCGGAACGGTAGCGGCTTGGATGCGGGATTCGGGAGATTAGCGGATTGGCAGGATTTTGGCTACAATGCGGTGGCCTCGCAGTGGGGTGAATCGACGTTCAGGAAAGCCGAACCGCTATGACCGATACCCAGACTGGAACCTATATTTCCGACGAGACGCTGGCCGAACTGAAAGCCATCCCGACGCAGACGCTGATTGACGGGCTGTGGGTGATGGGGTGGCCTATGAGTATGATTGAAGGGGCGAAACCGCTACAACCGGGGCAGCGCATGGCCGGGCGCGCCGTTACGCTGCGCTTTGTGCCGCATCGTCCCGACCTGGCTGCCGACAAGCCGAAAGGGGCGGATTCCGCGGAGTATGTGGCGTTCGAGTTGTGCGGGCCGGGGGAAACGCTGGTGATTGATGCGATGGGCTGGCCGTTCAGCAGCATTGGAGGCGACATCAAGTTTTATCGCCTGTACCAGCGAAGCGCTGGCGGCCTGGTTACCGATGGCGCGGTGCGCGACACCAACACGCTGAAAGGATACGGCTTTCCGGTGTATGCGGCCAACGCTACGGCGAAGCAGGGGCCGGCGGAGTTCTGGCCTTGGCAGGTGAACGACTGCATACAGTGCGGAGGCGTCCTGGTGCGGCCCGGCGACGCCATTGTGGGCGACGATGACGGCGTGGTGGTGGTTCCGGCCAGCGTGGCGGAGGAAGTAATCAAGATTGCCCACCAACGGGAGGAGGTTGAGGCGGTCATCAAGGCGCAGTTGGAAGTTGAGCAGTGCTCGCCCGGCAAGTATTATCCGTTCAATGAAAACACGTGGCGGCTGTTTGAGGAAAAGACGGGGAAGCGACCGTATCGCTAGACTGGCCGGTGTTCCGCGTTGACGGGAGTGGCGGACAGCGGACGGTTCCGTTCCGTTCAAACTGATGACGAAAGCAAGGAGGAATCACTATGGCGCGACTACCATTGGCATCTCGTGAAACTACGCCGGCAGGCCAGGAGGAGGCGTTCGACGAAATTACGCGGAACGGCGCCGCTGTGCCGGCCTATGGGCCCGGTTCGGTGATGACGCACGTACCGGAGGCCAGCCGGCACGCTACCGGGCTGAATCAGTACCTGAGGAACGGCGCGAGCCTGCCGGTGAAAGCGGCCGAGCTGGCGATGCTGGTAGCGGCTCGTGAGATGGACTGCCAGCACATCTGGAACGCGCACGCCGCATCGGCCCGGGAGGCCGGAGTACCGGCGGCAGTCGTGGAGGCACTGAGGGACAAGAAACCGCTGCCGGAACTGGCGGCGGATGAGTCGGCGGTAATCAATCTGGGCCGGGAGATTCTACGGAATCATCAGGTGAGCCGCGGCGGCTACCAGAGCGCGCTGGAGGTTTTCGGGCAGCAGGGCGTTATTGAGTTGACGCTGGTGTTGGGGAACTACACCATGCTGGCTATGGTCATCAACACCTTTGAGACTGACCTACCGCCGAGCCGAACCGAGCCCTTGCTGCAACGAATACCGGGGTAGGAGCTTTCCGGATTTCCGCTTTCGTGAGAATGAAGGTTCAGTCGAGCTTGCGGTAGATTTGGACGCGGTGGCGGCAGGAGTCGACGATGTAGATGCGGCCTGCGGCGTCCAGGTTAATGGAGGTAGGGCCCCAGAAGAGCGATTCCACGCGGGCAGAGGTTTCGCGATGGCGGTCGTGCCCGGGGTTGATGGCGGGCGCCAGGTTGGCGGCGCGGCGGGCAGCTGATTCGTCGGGGTTGGCAGCGAGGTAGTCTTCGGCCCAGCTTGAGGTCGTGGCGTCGCCGCGGACGATAGCGGCGACTGCGCCGTTGGGGTCGAATACCTGCACACGCTGGTTCCCCCAGTCTGCGGCGTAGATATAGCCGTCGGCGTCCACAGCTACGGACGAGGGACGGTTGAGTTGTCCTTTGCCATCGCCGGAGGCGCCCCATTGGCCGATGAAGCGGCCGTAGGGAGTGAACGCCTGCACCCGGTCGTTGCGCCAGTCGGCGACGAACACGTTGCCATTGGAGTCGCAGCACAAACCCCAGGGGGTGTTGAATTGTCCGGCTTGGGCACCGAATTTGCCCCAGCCGTCAAGGTATTCGCCCTCCAGAGTGAAGCGCTGGACGCGGTGGTTGAGGCCATCGGTGATGAGCAGGTTGCCATCGGGGGAGACGGTGATGGCGGCCGGGCGGTTCAGCTGTCCCGGCGCATCGCCGGCCTGGCCCCAATGGCGGATAAAGGCGCCGCTGGGGTCGAATATGTTAACTCGCTGCAAGGCTTCGTCAGTGACGTACAGCCGGCCGTCGGAGGCGCGGGCGATGCCGCTGGGCCACCAGAATTGGCCGTCGGCGATGCCGCCGGAGCCCCATTCGCCGATATAGTCTTCGTCAACGGTGCAGACGCAGACGCGCTTGTGTTCCAGCCGGCCGACGGACTCGGGGCCGCCCCGGTTCAGGACGTACATCGTTCCGCCATCGCCCAGGGCCAGGTCGACGGGATGGATGAAGCCGCGGCCGCGATAGGCGAGGAAGCCGACGGTATGGCTGTACCGGAACGCCGCGGCGGTGGTTGTGGTTACAGTAGTCATGCCAGTTGATACTCCCGCGAGGCGACGATGAGTTGCAGCATTTCGGTGATGCGCTGTTCGGCGCAGGCGGCGTTTTCGGGACGGTCGAAGCGGATATTGCCCCAGGGAGCAGCCAGGGCGACCAGGCTGGCGAGGGTTGCATCGAACACTTCGAACATACCTACGGCGTCGAGGCAGGCTTCGGCCAGCTGACTGGGGGAAAGGATGTCGCCAGATGATTTCACGCGGTTGATGATGGCGCGGACGCCGGGGCGGGAAACATCGCGCATTTCGGCGCCGGCGGCGTTGATGCGTTCAACCAGGTTGCCCGTGTCAATCCACTCCGTGCCGGTGTGCCAGCCTTCCACTGTGGGGGGGTTGAGAATTTCCTGGCCCATAAAGTTGACGTCCATGGCCAGGTTGACGATGGTCCATTCCGGGGCGCGATGGCTGCCGGCCAGGCGGGCGGCGCCACCGACCAGCTCGGCGGGGCTTTTGACGCGGGCCAGGCGGGCGGATTCGTCGGTGAAGAAATCGGATAGGAACAGCCGGCGCATGACCGCTCGGATGTCGCCGTTGGTGCGTACGAATTCGTCGGCGAGGATGCCGATGTCGGCTTCATCTGGGCGGTCGGACACGAAGAAGTTGTAGAGTTTGCCGGCGATGTAGTGGGCGGTGGCGGGCTGGCGGATGATGATGTCGATAATGTCCTGGCCGTTAAAGGGGCCGGTATGTCCGAGGAAGGTCTTATCAGCGTGGTCATGGTCGTCATCGCGGTAGCGGAACTGCCAGTCGATGCGGCCATAGGGCCAGAAGGAATCGCGGCTGGCGCGGATGCTCATGTATTCGGCGTTTTCGATGGTCCAGCCGGTGAAGGAGCGGGCAGCGGCTTTCACGTCGTCCTCGGTGTAGTTGCCGATGCCCATTGAGAACAGTTCCAGCAACTCGCGGCCGTAGTTTTCGTTGGGAGCGTCCTTGTGGTTGTCTTTGTTGTCCAGCCAGAAAATCATGGCCGGGTCGCGGGACAGATCCAGAAGGATGTCGGCAAAGCTGCCGAGGGCGTGGCGGCGGAAGGTGTGGGTCTGGTTGACCACGGCCTTGGCGTGATTTAGCTTGCCGTAGGCGGTGGCAAAGAGGCCGTGCCAGAAGAGGGCCATTTTTTCTTCCAGGGGACGGCGGGAGTTGATGATGCGGTAGAGCCAATAGCCTTGACTGCTTTCGAGGAGCATCAGGCTGTTCTGGTCAACGTGATAGCGGCGGATGAGGTCTTCGATTTCGAGGTCGGGTTGGGCCTCCGGATGCAACAGCTCGGCGACGGTAGCCTCGTAGCCCTGGGCCACGGCGCGGTCGATTTCGGCGCGGGTGGGAGAGAAGCCGGCGCGTCGGAGCAGGTGGGCAATGCGGCGGGTTTCGGGGTCGGCCAATACGGTTAATGCTGATGGGTGCGTTGCAGTAGCCATGTCAATTCTCCTCTACGTACCGGGAGATATGCCGATGATAAAGCGGCCGAGGAAGTTCTGCCAGGAGAATACCAACAGGCCGGAGCCGGTCAAGCCCAATGCGATGCCGGCGTTGCGGTAGCGGTAGGCGGTTTCCAGCGCCGTATTGGGGGAGGGAAGCCGCTTCGTGCAGTTTCAGCTGCGCCATGCCTTTTGCGGAGAGATGGATGCCGGATGCGACCATGGCAAACGCAAGCAATCCGGCCAACAGGTCGGCATATCCAGCGACAGCCAGCCAGATGGAGAAGGCAACCAGTGGATAAGGAGCAATTGCGAACAATGTCCACAGCAGCAGCCTATTGCGCATTGCCAGCCACCATGTAGGCACCCAGAATAGACATCAGCGCTCCGATTACTCCGAAGGCCAAACCGAAGGTGAGGCGGCTTACGATAACCCGTGACTCCACCCATTCGGGCCAGAGCACTCCGGCGACGGCTGCCGTGATAATCAGGAGCACGCCGGAAACGATGAAGGATCTGCCCCATTCGGTCGTTGTCATTTTTTCGGCCTCCGGGCTTTACGTGTCAGATTATGGTCTGATTTACGGATGCGACTACATCAGGTTCCAGCGGGGGTTGGCGTCTGCCTGTTCGCGGAGGTGGTCGAGGAGCCAGGGGCGGACAGCCTCGTTCAGGTAGAAAGTGGGTGCGATGAGTTCGGCTTCGTCGCTGATGATTCCTTCCGCGATGCAGCGGGCGGCCACTTCAGTGCCGGGCATCACGCTGACGCCGACGCGGAGGTTGGCGAGGGAGGGCTTCAGGCTGCGGAGGAATTCCAGCTTGTTGGCGACGGACTGTCTGGTTTCGCCGGGTTCGCCGAACTGCTGGGAGATAGTGTAGGGGAGGTTGCCGGCTTCGCAGAGGTTGGTGGTTTCTTTGAGGGCGGCGTAGCAGGAAGCGTCGTTATCGCCCTCGTGGGGGTCCCCGCTGCGGGAGCCGCCCATCATTACGAGGCCGCAGCCGGCCTGTTTCATGAGGTCAATCAGCTCGGCGTCGCAGGCGTAGGGGACGAGGCAAGTGTTCCAGCGCACCTTGACTTCGGCGTCCATGAGGGCGCGGCAGAGTTGTTTAGCGTGTTCCAAGGGAACGTTGAAGCAGTTGTCGACGAAGAAGATCTTTTTCAGGTCGTAGCGGTGGGTGACTTCGGCGACTTCGGCCACGACTTCGTCGATGGGACGAATTACACGCCAGGCGCCTTCGGGGGCGCGAATGTCGTCGGCGGAGGTGGGGTAATAGAAGCCGCCGAGCTTGGTGAGGACGCTGACGCCGAAGCCGGCGCGGGCGTATTTGGACATATCCAGGTCGTCAAGACTGGGGCGGGCGGTGAAGTCGGAGGAGCAGCGCATACCGCTGTACACCAGCGCGCCGTTTTCGCGGTAGAGGAGGCCGGTCATGCCGCGATAGTCGGGTTCGCCAATCTCGATGCGGTTGGCGAGGTCGGCGAAGGTTTCGCCGGCATCGCCGGCAATGCCCAGGTCGGGCTGGACGAAGTCGAAGACCTGGCGGGGCATGATGCTGAAGGCGGGACCGCCGCAGACGATGGCGGCGTTGGAGATAGAGCGTATCCGATCAATGACGCTTTTGGTGATGGGAAGCTGCCACTGAGGGTCGATGTAGCTGTGATTGCTGAGGTTTCTGATGGAAATGCCGACCAAGTCGGGGTTGAAGTCGCGCACCGTTTGCTCCACTTCGTCCAGGTAGTGGTCGGTGGCGAACATTAAATCCATGAGTTTGACGGAGTGGCGGGAACGGTCGATGTGGCCGGCGACGTAGGCCAAGCCGATGGGAATGGGCTGGGCGCGCATACGGCTCATAACGCGGTCGTGGCGGTTGGTGGCAATCAGGAGGATGCGCATGGGAAACTCTCCCCGGAGGGCGTGTGGAACACAGACGACGCCCGTATTAGCCCCGATTGTACACCAAGCCGGATGATTAGACTATGGAGGGGTGGCGGTGGAATCCAGGGCGGGGTCGGAACTCGGCGCGGGTTCGTTTTGGGGTTCTCCGGCGGCGTTCCATTCGCAGCGGGCGTAAGTGAGCACACGATAACCGGCGGCGGTGAGAGGGGCGGCCAGCAGGGTGCCGAGGAAGCCGAAGAAAATGCCGAATATCGCCAAGGCGAGGATGATTGCCAAGGGGTGCAACCCGAGGGCTTCGCCCTGCATCCGGGGGGCGATCAGGGTATTCTGCAACGCCTGCACTCCGAGGTAAATGAGCAGCACAAAGGGGAGTTTTGACAGGTCGGCCAGGGCCATCGCGAGGGCGGCAATCACGAAGAACACGATGGGGCCGACTATGGGCAGTAACTCGGCAAGGCCGGCCAAAGCTCCCAGCGGGAGGGCCAGCGGCGCGCCCATGGCCCATAGGGTCAGCCCGATAATTACGCCGACCAGGAACCCCAACATCAGCTGCATCCGAATGTAAGCGCCGATGGATTGGCCGGCAAGGCGCGCGATTGCTGACAGGTCATCCCGCAGCGGGCCGGGAAGCAGGTTCCTAACGCCGCGGCCGAGGGTCACTGGCTGGTACAACAGATAGAAGAGGATGATGGGAGAGGCTGCGAGGCCGATGACTTGGGAAACTCCGCTTTGAGCAATCCGGGATACCCTCTGCAAGGCGACGAGGCCGGCGCTGCCGAGGGCGGCGCGGAGTTCAGCCAGTCGCGGGTCGATTTGCTGCTTGACGCTGTCGGGGACGCGGTCGTTATAGAGGCTCTGTATCTGCTCCCAGATTTCCCGGCCTTCGGCAATCATGCCGGGGACGCGCTCGGCGAGGGCGAGGGCGCCGTCGACGGCGCGAAAGACGCCCAGGGCCGGGACGCCCAGCACGATAAGTATGACCAGCATGGTGGCCAAGCCGGCACAGAGGGCGCGGTTGAGGTTGGGTCGGCGTCGGGCCCAGGGGGCGCGGTCGGCCAGCTTAATCAAGGGGAACAGCAAATAGGCCAGGATTGCGCTGACCAGAAAGGGCAGCAGTATGCCAAGCAGTTGCCAGGCAATCACCAGGAGAGTGGAAGCAACAGCCAGGGAGGCCAACAACCGAATGCGGCGGACGGCGGGGGAGGAAAGGCGTTGGGGAAGTGGGAGAGGCATCTGGGGCGTTGTCAGAATCAGGATCTTCAGGGTTTGTGGATTTACAGGATTAGGGTTGGACTGCGGCGCCGGAGCAAGGCACGTGGGTTCCGGCACAATCCAGAACAACATGGGGAAGGGTGTGGGGATGTCGCAGGACGGGGGAACGGCACATAAAGGCAGGATAACGGTGGAGAGTGTGGGTGTGGCGTGGGTAGGGATTGGCTTGTGGGCAGAGGCGTTTTGCTTAACACGGGGCAGTAGTTATGCTAATCTGCCTTTATGAATGGTATTATACAATATGCTGGCAGAACGCACACAACGGGGCGCAAAGCGGTCTGGGGCGCGCTGGCGCTGGTACTGTTGTCGGTGGCGGCAATCGTTGGCTGCGGGTCGGGAGAGCCTGAGCCGTCAGCGGAGGTCGTTCCCGTCTATGACTTTTCCATCAGCTTTTACCAGGGCCAGGATGCAGTGGGAGGAGAGACGGCATTGCTGTCAGAGCTGCGCGGGCAGCCCATAGCGCTGAATTTCTGGGCCGGCCTGTGTCCGCCCTGCCGCGCCGAGATGCCGGAGTTCCAGAGTTTTGCGGATGAGTACGCCGGGCGCGCGTTGGTGGTTGGGGTGGATTTGGGGCAGTTTTTCCAGCTGGGCAGTCAGGATGACGCGCAAGGGCTGCTGCAGGAATTGGGCGTAACCTACCCCGCCGGCTATACGGAAGACGCCGACGTGGTGCGTGAGCTGGGAGTGCTGGGACTGCCGGCGACGTTCTTTATCGCCGCGGACGGCAGCCTGCATCGCAAATGGCAGGGGGTTCTGGATGGGGAGAAGCTGGCGGAGATTACCAATGAGATGCTGGCGGAATAGCGCGCCGGAGAGGAGCGGGGATGTCTGACAATATCACTTTCGGCTGCAATCTGAGCGTTGACGGCTATTGGGATGTGAGCGAGTTTGCGAGACGGGCGGAGGACCTGGGCTTTGACCGGGTTACGGTAGGAGAGCACGTGATGGACGGGAACCCTCCGCGTCCGACGGTGATGGGGATACCAGCGATGGCGGCCGCCGCCGGGGCCACTACTCACATCCGCGTGCTGACGGGGATTGTCATTGCGCCGCTGTATCATCCGGTAATGCTGGCGAAGATGGCGGCTACGCTGGATCAGGTTGCCGGCGGCCGGCTGGATTTTGGCATCGGCATCAGCGGGCAGCGGGATACCCGGGCGGAGTTTGACGCGCTGGAGATTCCGGTGAATACGCGAGGCGGTCGCACGGATGAAATGCTGCGGGTGATGAAGGAGCTGTGGACTTCGGAGAAAGTATCGCATCACGGGCGGTTTTTCAATTTTGAAGATGTTACCCTGCTGCCGAAGCCGGCGCAGGAACCGTATCCGCCCATCTGGGTAGCCGGTCGGAGCGATGCGGCGATACGTCGGGCTGCGGTGGCCGGCGACGGGTGGTACCCTTACCTGTTCACGGTCAATCGCATCCGCCGCTCCATTGCCAGCGTGCGGGAAATGGCGGAACATTCCGGGCGCGACCTGGGCCGGTTCCACTGGGGGCTGAACCAGCCGACGGCGATTGATGACGACCCGGACAAAGCGCTGGAGACCGCAATCGCCCACGTGGGGCAGCGATACGTTACGCCGGAGCGGAGCGCGGAAGACATCGCTCGAGCGCTGTGCGTGACGGGGAACGCGGAGGATTGCATCGGGGCGATACAGGAGCGAATTGACGCCGGGGTGCGGGATTTCGTGTTCGGCTTTTTATCGGGAGAACCGGATGACTACTTCCGGCAGATGGAGCTGTTCTCCAATCGGGTATTGACGCACTTCAAGTGACGACCAGGTGACGGTATGAAGTTTGGGATTTACAGTTCAATAGCTGACCCGCCGGCCGGGGAGAACCTGGCGCTGCGGATTGATGAGGTGGTGGTGGAGGCCAAGGCTGCGGAGTCGGCAGGGTTTGACTCGTGCTTTTTTGGCGAACACCACCAAGACAAGGACGGGTTTCTGCCGTCGCCGCTCATTGTATCGGCGGCGGTGGCGGCGCAGACCAGTACGCTGAACCTGGGCACGTCGGTGATTCTGCTGCCGCTGCACCATCCGGTGAAGATGGCGGAGGACGTCATTACGCTGGACTTGGTATCGCGGGGACGGTTTATTCTGGGGGTAGGTTTGGGCTACCAGCCGGTGGACTTCCGCACCTTTGACGTTCCCATTGAGCAGCGGGTAAGCCGGTTTGAGGAAGAAATTGAGATCATCCGGCAGTGCTGGAAGGGTGAGAGGTTTGATTTTTCGGGCGAGCATTTCAACTTGGAAAACGTTACCATCCGCCCCAGGCCTTATTCGGAGCCGGGGCCTCCGCTGTGGATTGGCGCCAGTCGGGTTCCCGGAGCGCGTCGGGCCGGACACATCGCCGACGGTTTCGTGGTCGGGCCGAGCACCGACTTGGAGAGCACGGTTGCCCTGACCACCGCCTACCAACGTGCCGCCGAAGCGTCCGGCCGGCAGCCGGTGATATGCCTGATGCGGGACGCCTGGGTTGCGTCAACTCGCGCTGAGGCCGAGCGGGTTTATGGCCCGGAGGTGATTGACGCCTACAAGTATTACTGGCGCAACGGGCTGAATGAGTTTCGCCGTTACACTGAGGAATCGCAAATCAACATTGCGAACCTGGGGCCTGACCGTTTGATAATCGGCGAACCGCAGGAAGTGGTGGACGAGTTCCACCGCTGGAAAGAAGCGACGGGGGCCGACTATTTTCTGCTGCGGCTGCGGCACGCTCACTCGGGAGGGCCGCCTCACGAACGGATTATGGAGGCCATTCAGCTGTTTGGGGAGGAAGTGATTCCCCATTGCCAGCAGTAGTGCAACCGGACGCTCGGCTTCCCGTTTTCGCAGGAATGACGGATGTTGATGTTGCAATGGATGGGTGATGTTGTAATGGACGCTATCATGGCTACAGCGCTGGACACGGCCCGGCGGCGCGGGGCGGAATACGCCGACGTTCGTCTGGTTTCCAATCAGGAGCAGCGCATTGTGGCGCGCAACGGCGCGGTGGAGACGATGACGGCCGATGAATCCGTCGGTTTGGGTATCCGCGCGCTGTATAAGGGCGCGTGGGGGTTTGCATCAACGCGGGAACTGACCGGCGACGGCGCTGACCGGGCCGCCGGCTTGGCGGCGCAAATCGCCCGGGCGTCCGCCAGCCACAACGGTTCCGGCGCGGCTGGGGTTCAATCTCTAGGCACGCCGGTAAGGAGCCGCGGGAGCTATTGCACTCCCATCTGCATTGACCCTTTTACGGTGTCCACGGAGGATAAGCTGTCGCTGCTGCTGGCCGCGGACTCTGAAATGGCCGCGGCGCCGCAAATCAGCGCGCGGATGGCGAACCTGGTGTTCATCAGAGAAGAACGCAGCTTTGCGAATAGCGAGGGCGCGGACGTCAGCCAGATTATTTACGAGGCAGGCGGCGGCGTACAAGCCACCGCCGTGGGCAACGGCGAGACGCAGCGCCGCTCGTATCCGCAATCGCACGGGCGGCAGCAAGGTTCGGCCGGGTGGGAATACGTGGTGGCTATGGATCTGGCAGGGAACGCGCGTCGGACTGCTGAGGAGGCCGCGGAGTTGTTGACCGCTGAACCGTGCCCGACGGACATCACCACCGACCTGATTATCGGCGGCAGCCAGCTGGCGATGCAGATTCATGAATCCTGCGGCCACGCCGTGGAGCTGGACCGGGCATTGGGGGATGAGGCCGCTTTCGCCGGCACATCGTTCCTGACGCCGGACCTGCTGGGCAACTTTCGCTACGGCTCGGAGCAGGTGAGCATCACAGCCGACAGCGGCAGCGCCACCGGGCTAGGCACTTTTGGCTGGGATGACGAAGGGACGCCGGCGCAATCCACCGACATCATCAGGGAAGGAGAGTTTGTGGGCTACTTGATGTCGCGGGAAGCGGCGTCGCGGCTGGGGCTGTCTTCGAATGGCTGTATGCGGGCAGCGTCGTGGAATCGTATTCCGCTGATTCGGATGACCAACGTCAGTTTGGAGCCGGGAGAGTGGACGTTGGAGGACCTGATTGCCGACACGGACAACGGGATTTATCTGGAAACCAACCGTTCGTGGTCTATTGACGACCGCCGGTACAACTTTCAGTTCGGAACGGAAGTCGGGCGGGAGATCAAGAACGGGAAGCTGGGACGGTTGCTGCGCAACTGCACTTACACCGGGATTACGCCGGAGTTCTGGCGCAGCTGCGATGCGGTGTGCGGGCCGCAATACTGGCATCTGTGGGGTACGCCGCGCTGCGGCAAGGGACAGCCCGGGCAGATTGCCCACACCAGCCACGGCGCGAGTCCCGCCAGGTTCAGGGGCGTTCGCGTCGGGGTGATGCGTTAGCCGGCGATGCTGGGCCCGGAGTACATTCGCGGCCGGCTGCGGGACGCCGCGCGCAGCCGGCAGGTCGGGGATGCGGATATTTACGTGGCTGCAACTACGCAGGCGCTGACCCGCTTTGCGAACAACCGCATCCATCAGAATGTGCACCACGACGATGCGGTGGCGCATATTCGGGTGGCTTGCCAGAGGCGTCAGGGGCGGGCGGTGACCAATGATTTGTCGCCGGAAGGATTGCGCGGGGCGGTTTTGCAGGCCGGGGAACACGCGGGTCATGCGCCCGAAGACCCTGACTTTCCGGGGCTTCCCGACGCGGGGGAGGCTGCATCGGTTCGAGCGTATGACGAGGCGACGGCCCACGCCGTCCCGGAACATCGCGCCGTCGTCGTGGGGATGGTTTGCCGCAAGGCGGCTGACGCTCGGCTGGAGGCTGCCGGGTTTTACCGAACCGGCGTGACCGAGTTGGCGGTATTCAGCACGCGGGGCGACCGTTATTCGTACCATGTCGGCACTTTCGCGGGCCTGCTCATCACGGCGCGGGGCGAAGATGCGGCCGGTTGGGCCAAGGGCGGAGGTTGGCGCAAGGGCGACATTGACGCCGAAGCGCTGGCCGATGAGGCAATCGGCAAGGCCGTGCGAGGGCGCAACCCTCAGCAGCTGGCGCCCGGCGAATATCCGGTGATGCTGGAACATTACGCCGTCGCCGATATGCTGGAAGCGCTGAGTTTTTACGGCATGGGCGCGCATATGGTGCAGGACGGGCGCAGCTGGATGAACGATGTGATGGGTACGCGGGCGATGAGCGGGTTGGTGTCCATCCGGGACGACGGACTGGACGCCTCCGGATGGCCCGCGCCCTTTGATGCGGAAGGGGTTCCCAGGCAGTGGGTTGACATTGTGAGCGACGGCGTGGCGCAGGGGCCGGTGCACAACAGCTATACCGCCGCCAAAGCGGGCGTTGCCTCTACGGGACACCAGCGCGGGGCGACGGGAGGGCCGACGGCGGCCAACCTGTTTATGCGCCCCGGCGACCGCACCGCCGAGCAGTTGATTGCGGCGGTGGACAGAGGGCTTTACATCACTCGGTTTTACTACACGCGGCTGGCGCACAACCGGGGCTGCGTGATGACGGGGATGACGCGGGATGGAACGTTTTTGATTGAGCATGGCGAAATCGCTGCGCCCGTGAAGAATCTGCGCTTCACGCAGAGCTACGTGGACGCGCTGGCGGGCTGCCAGGCTCTTTCCAATACCGGTCACCTGAATTTGAACGAGGCGGGCGTGGCAATGCACGCGCCGGCGGCGCTGCTGGGGAGTTGGCGTTTTACAGGTCAAACGGTGTAATGTTGCGCTACACTCGGGGCTGCGTGATGACGGGGATGACGCGGGATGGAACGTTTTTGATTGAGCATGGTGAAATCGCTGCGCCCGTGAAGAATCTGCGCTTCACGCAGAGCTACGTGGACGCGCTGGCGGGCTGCCAGGCTCTTTCCAATACCGGTCACCTGAATTTGAACGAGGCGGGCGTGGCAATGCACGCGCCGGCGGCGCTGCTAGGGAGTTGGCGTTTTACGGGTCAAACGGTGTAATGTTGCGCTACGCTGGGCTACAACAATGGCAGAGGCGGAATTATGAGTGATTTGAGCAACGATGAAGTACGGGCGCTGGCCAAGGCGGTCAGCCTGACTCTACAAGAGCCCGAGCTGAGCCAGGTTACGCACAGCCTCAACGCTATGCTCGAGGAGATAGCCGGCATCAACCCGCCGGGGTTCAGCCGCGAGGAATACGTTGCCGTGGCGCAGCCGTCCGATTTGGAGGATGGAGAATGACGCCCGCCGAAATACCGTTTCTGTCCGCATCCGAACTGGCCGCCGCCATCCGCGAGGGCGATATATCGCCCGTTCAGGCGGTGGAGGCATACCTTGACCGCATCGACGCGGTGGGCGACAAGCTGAACGCCTACATCACCGTTTGCGTCGACGAAGCCCGGGCCGAAGCGAAACGATTGGAAGCGGAAGCGGCCGCCGGCAATTTCCGCGGCCCTTTGCACGGCGTTCCGGTGGGGGTAAAGGACCAGATACATACTGCCGGCATTCGCACTACCGACGCCTCCAAAATCCGCTCCGACTTTGTGCCCAAGGCCGACGCTACCGTAGTTGCCAAACTGAAAGCGGCGGGCGCGGTCGTCATCGGCAAGACGAACATGAGCGAGTTCGCGCTGGGCGATCCCATCAGCAGCTACTTCGGGCCGGCGCGCAATCCCTGGGACACGGCGCGCAATCCAGGCACGTCCAGCACGGGTAGCGGCGCGGCCACCGCCGGGTTTCTGTGCGCTACGTCGCTGGGGGAGGACACCGGCGGCTCGATCCGGGGGCCGGCGGCGAATAGCGGATTGGTGGGCATCCGCCCTACATGGGGCAGGGTGAGCCGGGCCGGCGTGGATGGGGCCAGCTGGTCAACGGACACCATCGGCCCCATATCGCGCACGGTAACCGACTGCGCGCTGACCCTGGGCGTCATTGCCGGTCATGACCCCAAAGACCGCTACAGTCGACCGGAACCCGTGCCAGACTATCTGGACGGGCTGGACGCCGGCGTAAAGGGTATGCGGATCGGCGTGGTTCAGGAGCTGATGGGCGGACACGGCCTGCGCCTGGATGACCGCAGCCGCGATGCAGTGGCTGCCGCCGCTGAGGTGTTCCGGGAACTGGGCGCGGAGGTCATGCCCGTAAGCCTGCCAATCGCCCCGTACACCGGGCCGATTGTGCGCACTATTACCAGCACGGAGCGGGTCAGCCTGAACCCGGAATGGCTTCGGGAACGCTGGGAGGACTACCATCCCAACACGCGGGTTGCTTTCGCGGTGGGCAATCTGATACCAGGGCAGGTTTATTACAAGGCGCTGAAACTGCGGGCGATGGCGCGGCGGCAGACGTTGCAGGCGTTCCGCGAGGTTGACCTGCTGCTGCAACCTACGTCAACCGGGCCGGCCGGCTTGCTGTCCGACGAGCCGACGGTGATTGACAACAAGGAGATGGCAGTGCGTTCTTTGCGCGAGGGGAGTTTCCGCGGCCTGTACAGCCTGAGCGGCTGCCCGGCGTTGAGCATTCCCTGCGGATTTACCAGCGACGGCGAGGGCGCGCTGCCCCTAGCGTTGCAGATAGGCGGGCCGCATCTGGGCGAGGCTGCCATATTCCGCGCCGCCTACGCTTATGAGCAGGCCACGCCTTGGCACGAGCGGAGGCCGCCGGCGCTATAGGCCGCCAGCCTTCGTACACCGTGCGCCCGCCCACAACTGTGCGCTCTGGAGGGATGTCCTTGATGGTGAACGGGTCAACGGAGGTAGGGTTGGCGGACAGCACGGTGAGGTCGGCCAGCTTGCCTTCCGCTGGGCGCTCCTAACAGTATGCGAATCCGATTATGAGGATTGCAGTGATAATTACTGTAACAATCAAGGCGCGCAGGCCGGGCCCTACGCTCCAGTCGGAGTAGGGAGCATCTACACCGGGGCGTTGTCGACGATGGACGCGCGGGCGGCGGCCTCGGAGATCCGAATGGCGCGCATTGGCTTTGGCGTACAAAGTCACAAACGGGACGGGCTCAAACCCGGTAATTTCGTGAAACCTCTTTGACCGTTGGTCGCGCAGGGACTTCATTGCGGCTTCAAACTCGGCCGCTTCTCGGCGGGTACGGAAGGGGTAAGATGTCCAGAGCAGTTTCGGTTCGCCCCCGGAGGTGGATTCTACCCGGTCGCCGACATGGGCGCCCAACCTGGCTCGGACGTTGGCGGTATGCCCTACGTAGTGGCCGTAGCCGGTGGCCAGAACATAGACGTAGAAATTGGTGCGGCCCAGCTCAGCGTCGCGCTCCTCCAAGCCATCTATATGTTCGGCGTCGTGCCAGCTGCTGCGTCGCCGGCGCGCGTTGCAGCGATAGCATCGGACGTAGTTGCCGCGGACTCGGCGCCCGCAATTGGCGCAAATCCCGAAGCGAGCCACCGAATTTACGCTCCCGGCGCGATGGCGGCTTTGCCGGCCAATATCATGGAGATTCTTCTCCCATTCTGCGTATCGAATCTTCGAGGGCTTCTTCATCCTTACTATACAAAACCCTGAAGCGATAGGCTATCAGGATACATGACCCTGAGGTCAATACGACGCGGCGAACGCAAATACGTCAATCCACTCTATCCGCTCTTTGGGGCTAGATGTCGATACTTCAGGCGTATAAGAGGTAGTTGATTTATCCGGAGCACCGACTGAGGACTCGTCGCCCATCGATGATGAGCCGATTATAGGACCGAACCCTCGCTCGGCCACGAAGGTGAACGAAAGCGTAGATCTGGCGATGCCTATGCCCAGCCAAAATCGGCACCAAGCCAAGTTACGGTCATAGTATCGCTTCCTGCCAGAGCGGGAAACGGCATTACCAGTCATCGTTGCCTATCCTCAGCACGGCGTAAGGAAACAGGAAGCCGACAAGGAGGAACAAGCCTCCGATACCATACACCACCAAGGCGGCCAACACCGGGGTAGCGGCATCGGTCTTATTGACCGCATTGGCAGCCTCGGTCCAGCCCCAGGTTCCCAAAATGAGGATGGCGGCCATCCCGACTATCAGTATTCCGACTCGTGTTGCGCTCATTGCCAACCTCCCGCCGTGTAGATTTGCGTAGGCTGTCCAGCTCTATTGCATCATACTTCGCTGGAGACTATCAGTCCAACGCTGCCATGGCCTGCTCGGCGAACTCCGGTCGGACGATGCGCTCGTAGGGGTGCGCGCCCTGTACCAAACCGCCGGCAATGAGGGCGTCGCGCATCCGGTTGAATCCGTGGCGGCTGATTATTGGATCGGCTGCCCAAACTCCCGCTGCCTGGTAGCGCGCGACTCCGTCGGCCAGCAGAGCGCGGTCGTATTCGGGGAACACCGAGGCGATGCGCTCGGCAACGGCGTCGGGTTCGTTTTGGGCGACCCATCGCTGGGCGCGGGCGTAGCCGTTGACGAAACGCTGCACGGCGTCGGGGTTTTCGGCCAGGTAGGAGGGCGTGGCGGCAAAGCTGCTGTAGCAAACATGGCCGCTTTCGTGGGCCAGTGTCGCCGCCAGGTGGCCGACGCCCTCCCGTATCAGCTGCCCGGCGAAGGGATAAGGGACTTGGAGATAGTCAGCGTCGCCGTTACGGAAGCGGGCCAGCATCTCCGCAGCGGAGAGACCGCCCAGCAGGTTGACGCTGGCGGGGTCGACACCGTGCCAGCGCATAGCGGCTTGCAGCGTAGAATAGGGAACCGGAGTGAAGCCGACGGGTATGAGCGTGGCGCCAACGAGGTCGGCCCACTGCCATCCGTCGGTAGGCCGGCGGGACAACAGAAAGAACCCGTCGCGCCGGTTGATTTCGGCGATATGGAGAGGCGGAGCTGCGTCGCCGGCATCCAAAGCCATAAAGCTGCGGCTGATGCCGCTCTGGGTGATGTCAATGGCGCCGGCCTGGAGCAGGTCGGTACTTGACCGGCCAGGCGAGATGTGATCGAAGTCGACATCCAGGCCCTGCTCGGCGAGAAAGCCGCCTTCCACTGCGACGTATATGGTGGTATAGAACATATTGCGGAAGGCGACCCGCAATCGGATGCGCCCCGAAGCAGATTGTCGATTCATTACGTTCTCTCCTGAGTATTTCCTCCGGTATCCCTCTGTGGCTACACCGCCACCGGCAGCCGCACGTTGCCGCCGGTGAGCACTACGCCGTCCTCGCAGACGCACTCCACGCCGCCGCTTTCGTACTGCTCATCGTAGAGTTGGGCGTAAAGACCGTTCCGGGCCAGCAGTTCGTAATGGGAGCCGCGTTCCACGATGCGGCCTTTGTCAACTACGAAAATCACGTCCGCCGCCATTATGGTAGATAGACGGTGAGCGATGGCGATGGTGGTGCGGCCTTGCATCAGGGGTTCCAAGGCCCGTTGCACGTAGCGCTCGCTGGTGGTATCCAGGGAGGATGTGGCCTCGTCCAGGATGAGTATGCGGGGGTTGTGCAGGATTACCCTGGCGATGGACAGCCGCTGCCGCTCGCCGCCGGAGAGGCGGTAGCCGCGCTCGCCGACGATGGTATCGTAGCCGTCGGGAAACTCCATGATTCGGTCGTGGATGTAGGCGGCTTTGGCGGCGGTATGGAGCTGCTCCTCGGTGGCTTCGGGGTTGCCGTACATCAGGTTCTCGCGGATGGAGGCGTGGAACAGATAGCTTTCCTGGGAGACGTATCCGACGATGGCGGCCAAGCTGGCGAGCTTGATGCTGCGCACGTCCACCCCGTCAATGCTGATCGTCCCCACGGTAGCGTCGTACAAGCGGGGTATCAGGTAAGAGATTGTCGTTTTGCCGGCGCCGCTGGGGCCGACCAGCGCCGCCAGCTGGCCGGGCCGGACTTCGAGGCTCACGCCGTCCAGCGCCCAGAACTCTGCGTTTTCACTGGCGAGGTCATCGTCATCGTCGTCGTTTGTCAGGTCAGGGGGGCGGTAGTTCATCCGCACGCCTTGCAGGGCGACTTTGCCGGCGACCCGCTCGGTGGACATAGCCACGGCATCGGGAGCATCTACGATATCGGGGCGGATGTCCAGGTAGCCGAATATCCGCTCGAACAAGGCCAGCGACGATTGTAGTTCCACCGATGTGCGCAGCAGGGTGCTGATGGGGAAGTAGAGGCGTGTTTGGAGCGTGGTGAAAGCCACTATTGTGCCCGCTGTGACGCCGCCGGACCCGAAGCTGCCGTAGATGATGTAGCCGGCGATGACATAAACCACTACCGGAGCCAGGGAGAAGAATATCTGCATCCCCGCCCATACTATTTGCCCGGTCATCTCCCGACGTATCTCCAAGTCGGACAGGCGCACGTTCTGTTCGTGGAACCGGGCAACCTCTCGGTTCTGCGCCCCGAAAAGACGGGTGAGCATTACGCCGGACACCGACAGGGTTTCCTGGGTGATGGCTGTCATCTCTGCGGTTGATTCCTGCACCAGTGACGACATAGCGCGGCGGCGCTTGCCCACCAGGTAGCTGAATACGGCGAACAAGGGGGTAACGCCGGCGGCGACTATGGTCAGCTGCCACGACAAGACGGTCATAGCCGCCAGCGTGCTGATTAGAATTACGACGTTGGAAAGGATGTTGCTGACGGTGCCGGTAACAACGACGCGGATTCCGGCCACGTCGTTGGCAACGCGGCTCTGTATCTCGCCGGTACGCTGAGAGGTAAAAAAGCCGAGGGACAGCGATTGCAGGTGGGAGTAGAGACGGTCGCGCAAGTCGCGCATCACCCGCTGGCCGACCTGCTGGGTGAGCCAGGTTTGCAGCACGCCCAGGCTGCCGGTGAGGACGACCACGGCGGCCATGGCGCCGGCGATAGTCCAGAGCAGGCGCAGGTTCGGCCCGCCCGCAACGAACAACGCGGAGTCGAACACTACCTGGATCAGGATGGGATTCACGACGCCGAACCCGGCAGTGACCAGTATCAGCAGGCCGATGGCCAGCACCTGGGGCCAGTGGGGTTGGAACGCGCTGGCAATCCGTCGGTTCAGGTGCGGTACGCGCCGGCGAGGCCGGCTGCTGCTTGAGTTCACAGACCGCCGAAAGCCATGGGGCATATTTTCACGCACGGGGCGCATGGTCAGCCTATGGTATCGCCTCTTTGAGGCGGCGGATGGCATCGATGTGGTCGTCCGGTGAGGCGGCGGCTCCGCGCAAGCCGGCGGCGACGTGGGATGCTCCGATTTCCTCCCAGGATTTCAGCTCGGTAAGCCAGTCCTCAGGGTTGTTGTCGGCGGTGATGGTGATGCGGCCTTCGAAGTTGACCTCCGACGGGTCGCGGCCGGCGGCCTGGGCCTGCTGGCGGATGCGGTTCAGTATGGTCTGGCCGCCGGCGTCGGGGGCGAACATGGGGAAATAGCCGTCGGCGCGGCGTCCGATGCGTCGGATGGCCGCGCTGGGCGGCGTGGGCGCTGCGCTGCGGCCGGCGCCAATCCAGATTGGGATGGGTCGCTGTACCGGCAGGGGATTGATGCCAGCGTGGGTGATGTCGTGGTAGCTGCCGTGGAAGTCAACGACTTCTTCCGTCCAGAGACGGCGCAGCAGGTCAATCTGCTCGTCGCAGCGGCTGCCCCGGGTGGCGAAATCAACGCCCAAGGCTTCGTACTCAACGGAGTTCCAGCCGACGCCGACGCCCAGGCGCAGCCGCCCGCCGGAAAGGAGGTCAACCTCCGCCGCCTGCTTGGCCACCAGCGCGGTCTGACGTTGGGGCAGGATGAGGATGCCGGTGGTCAGGCCGATGCGCTTGGTAACGGCTGCCAGGTAGGCCATCAGCGTAAAGGGTTCGTGGATGTAGGACTCGTGGGTGTAGGGAAACTGCGGAACTTCGGGGTGATGCTCGGGGACGGCGCCGAGCACGTGGTCCAGAATGCGGACGTGAGAATAGCCCAAGTCCTCAGCGGCCTGGATGTAATCGCGCAAGGCGCCGAAGTCGTCGCCAATCTCGACGATGGGAACGGAAACGCCGATTTCCATGGTGGGAACCTCCTATTGTGTTGACAAATTTTGCTGTCATAGATAAAATAATAACAAATTTCTATTATAGGTGATGCTCATGTGCATACGAGATCAAAACAGCAAACTATCGAAGAGCAAACGGATCGGGAAGCTACTAATAGGGCGATCTATTGGAACCATGGCCGCAACAATAGCAGTAGTGATCTTGTTCTGGCCGATCGTAGGAAATCTGCATCCCGAATTTGCTCAAGGCGTCATCATAGGCGCTGGTGTCACAGTGGTGGGGGGTGTTTTCTTGATGATGAAAGAGATCGTGAGCAAAACGATCGACATCATAATTGGGGATGACTAGCGGGCGATTAGCGCTATGTGGCAAGCTGCGTAAGCTTGCCTCTTGCCCACGTTGCCGCATAGCGCAAGTCAATCGGGTCAGTTCCCGTTAATCGTCCATCCTTCCGGTTGTCTCGGCGAAGTGCGCTCAACGTTTTACGGTTTCCTTTTTTACCATTGCAAGGACGGCAGAGCAAGGCTCGGTTGTCCAGATGGTTTGAGCCACCATCGGATTTCGGATTCACGTGGTCAAGTTCCAGGTACTCTGGCCACGGTGCAGTAAAATCGCACGCCCAGCACTGGCTGCCGAATTGCTCCCAAAGAATAGCGTGCATTTGCGCATGGGTTAACTTGGAACGCTCGCTAGCGAGATAAACGCCGGGCAAAAGCGGCGCCGCCGTTTCACCCGAATCAGTACGTTCCGGCGGCGTATTTGCCCAATGCACTTCGTACCGCTCGAGCTGTGTCGCCAGCCACTCCGACAGGTCAGGACGATTTTCTAACTTCTTGCGTTCCTCCGGCGTGATGCCCGCCATACGGCAAACAACGTGATAACGGGCGTCCTTACGTCGGTCTATACCGATCCAACGTCGGTCATTCTGGTGGGCGGCTATGATAGTAGTAGCGCAACCGGCAAATGGGTCCAGTACCAAATCGCCTGGGTTACTACTGGCCTGGATGATGCGCTCGTACAACGTGATGGGTTTTTGGTCCGGTGAACCTGTATTCTCTGGCTGGTTTCCCCTCAATTTGGGAATATCCCAAACGTCCCTCATGCCTACCATTGTATAAAACCCTTGTTTGTCTTGTAGAATCTGAACGTTGGAAAACCCGTACTTGTGCGATAGGTAAGATTTTTCACGTTGTGGCATGAATGTGTATCGCTTGGATTTCGTGTAAAAGAGAATAGTGTCGTGCTTTCGGCTAAACCAGTGCTTGCTAGTGCCGCCCGTCTTGTAGAGCCAAATAATTTCATTTCGGAGGTTCTGATGCCCAAATATGGCGTCCATAGCCATGCGTATGTAGCTGTTGGCAGTATGGTCACAATGCAGATAAATGCTGCCACTGGGTTTCAGCACACGCCGCATTTCCAACAAACGCACAGACAAGAAGCAGAGGAACGCTGCTATATCATCGCCATGGGCGTGTCCGGTAGCTTCTATTACTTCAAACAAGGCTCGGTTTTCGTCTTTGATCTCTTCCAGCCAAATGGGATGCACTTCGTTCCATTTCCACTGGTCAGGTAGGATCCCGGTGTCACCCCACCTCCAGTTGTCCACGTAAAAGCCGGCCGTGCCCGCCCTGTTCCGCTTGGTGTTGAAAGGCGGATCGGTAGCAATCAAATCAACGGTTTCGCTGTTCATGCCTCGCAGCACGTCTAGATTGTCCATTTCGTAGAGAACATTGTCGGGAAAATTTTGTTCTGACATGGTATGACTCCTGTGTTTTGGATATGGTCTTGGGCTGCCAATTAGTCTGTATCAGTTGCGGAGCAACTTGGCAGACGTAGTACTCCAATCCCTCCTGCTCACATTCCGCCGTCAGTTCCGCGATTTAGGCTTTCCCCATTGATAGTGATAGCGTCAATGATAGCATCCCGTTCACCGTATCATATCATAAAGTTCATCTCCTCCACGATGCGCTGGCCCAGCGCGCGGTTGCCGGTGATGGCTACGGAATTATCGGCCAGGGCCTGCTCCGCCGTCCAGCGGCCCGTGCCGAGGGCGTTGAAGGCGGTCAGGTTCATGCTCAAGTGGACGGTGGGGGATTCGGGCGCAGCGGCCAGGAGATGGGCGCGGCCAGCGTCCATGTTCAGGGCGACGGTTCCGCCCACGTCGCCAGTGATTGCAAAGACCACCGTTGCGCCGTCGTCGGGCTTGACTTTGCGGCCTACCACGAAGGGCATGGCCATGGTGGTGCGTCCGTAGGCGTGCTGCGCCACCGGGCCGGACAGGTGGCCGGGGAGGCCCAGAGCGCGGCGGATGTCCTGCTCGTGCACCCAGGCGTCGTAGATGCGGACGGCGAGCAGGTCGGTGTAGGGGCCGCGGCCCAGAGGGTTGGGGGTTTCGACAGCGAAGTCGTCTTCGGTCATGGCCCGCAGCGCGCGGAGGCGTTCGGCGGTAACCTCGCGGAATTCGGCCAGCACCGCGGCGCCGGTGAATTGCCGACGATAGTCCACCAACGCCTCGTTGTTCCGGCCTATGTCGTTGCGGACGTGGGAGGTGTCCGCCGGCTCGTGTTCCGGCGCAGGGCGGCCCAGCAGGCGACACTCGCTGCCCACGAGGTGGGAAATCTGGTCCTGCACCGCCCAGCCGGGGCACTCGGTAGGCGCGGCCCATTGCTCGGGGGTGAAGTCGGCGCACAGGGCGGCGATGGACTGCCACACCTTTTCCATCAGGTCAACCATTTGTTGAGACATCGCTTGCTTTCTCCTTCTCCTGTTCCGCCTTTTCTCGCTCTCTGATTTGCTCGGGCGTTGTATGGTCGTAGATGACGATAATCTGTTGCAGTGAAAGGGTGTTCGGGATGGTAACAGTGTTGCCGTTGTCATCGGTCAGCACGATGAAAAAGGGGGTGAGATCCCGAACTACGCCGGAAAAATCCTTGTCGCTCAACAAACCGACCCGATCGCCGATATGGATCGGAAAACGCCAGAACATGATAACGCTGGTGGTAACGTTGCTCAGTATCGACCATTGGGCGAAAAACGCGATGCCGATGGTAGCCAGGATAGCGCCCGAAGCAAGCACCAGACTGCTGAAGTTGATGCTCCAAATCAGGGCCATTGCGCCGGCCAGGACAATAAGGCTGACCAGCTCCACTATGCGACGGGTAGCGGCCACCCGGTAGGCGTATAAGTTCCTGGCGCGGGCAATGCGGTGGATGGCTCGGTTGCGGACGATGCGCGTGACCGTATAAGCCGCGACGGCTACCAGAGTAGCGGCAATCTTGAACAGCAGTATCGTATCCAGCTGCTGCCAAAAATCCGGCATAACCATGCTTCGCGCCTCACTGCTTGACCCAGCGGCATTCGGGCAGGTGGCCGCGATAGCCGCCGTCCGGGCAAGTGCAGGGAATGTCGTCGCGGCGGCGGTATCCCAGCGATTCCAGCCAGCCGTGGAAGCCAGGATAGAACCCGTAGCCGTCATCAATGGCGCTGTAGCCGGCCCGCAGCGCGGCCAGTACTTCATCCCGGCTGGGGACGATGAAATCCCCGGCGACTTCGGTCAGGGCAGCCATAATCGCTAGTCGGTTAGCAGCGCGACCACATCCTGGGCGAAAACCATATCCTCGACGCCCACCTGGGCCGGGTCTTCCACGTTGTCCAGATAGCGGACGAAGAGCCATACGCCGTCGCGGGGGTTGGAAACGACTTCGGCGACGGCGGCGTTGTGGAGCCGCACTTTTTGGCCCGGCTCAACTTCAAACAGGTTCACTATGTCGACCATTATCTTTGACACTCCAGATTCCAGCGCAAACGGGAATGGCGGGTTCAGGGTTTAGAAGAAGAAAGTCAGGTTTTTGGCCAGCAGCACGTTCTGGTCGAGGAAAACCTGGCGCTGGGCGATGCGCCATTGGCCTTCTGCGCGTCGCAGGGTGTCCTCGCGCCGGCCTACGAGGAGGTCGGTTTCCGTAGCGACGCGGTTGCGGTAGATGATAAAGCGGCAACGGAGGGATACGGTTTCGGCGTCTGCCGGCGTGGGCGATGCGTCCAGGATTTCCACGTTGGTAACCAGGTGGGAGATGCGGGACAGCGGCTCTTCCGCCCAATGCACGCCGGTGAGAATCTGATTGACGCGGCGGGTGAGGGTGTCCTTGCCTTCGTCAAACCAGTTGATGTCCCGGCCTTCTCGGGTGAACTCCCGCTCCAGCTCGCCGAACTTGACGTTGCGGCGCATGGGCACCCAGTAGCGCACATCCTCGGCGAGCAATTCCAGCCATTCCTCATAGCGGCGGTCGTCCAGCAGGTTGGCCTCGTGGAACAGGAACGCTTCCACGTCCTGCTTCAGCAGCAGCATGGCTAAGGTGTCGTTTGCGACTGCCATAGGGCCGCCTAGCATACGGAGCCGCTGCCGTTGGCGCGACGCCAGCCGGCCAGCTCGCCCCAATCGCGGGCAGCCATAAAGTCGGCCCAGCGGGTGTAGAAGCTGCGCTGATTCTGCTCGCCGGCGCGGGCTTTGGTAACGTCAAGGACGGCGCCGGGGATGCGCAGGCCGCCGTCCTCAAAGTCGGTTACGGCGTAGCCCAGGCCCATCTGATAATTGTAGTGATGGCGGCGGGCCATAGCGCCGCGGCTGGCGGCGTGGGCGTAATTCCAGTTTTCCATGTCGTCCTGCTCGGTCAGTCCGCTGGGGCCGGAGTAGCGGATGTAGTACTGGCGCAGGAACTCCTTAACCTCCGACGGCGCGGAGTTGTCCACCAGGAACCAGCGCCAAACCTCGGTCTGGTCGGGGCCGCGGGGGTGCCACACGGCGATGCTGCGCGGCTGCCGGGGCAGGTAGGACATATTGGGGAAAATCGTTCCCGGCCCGCCGAGGATGCGCCACAGCTGGCCCTGGCGTTCCTTGCGGGCAATCTCCGACCGGTAGAAGTAATCGGCGATTAGCGGGTCATTCTGATAGGAGGGGACGGGTTGCGCGTCGGCCGGGCGCAGGAAAATGATGGTGCCGTGTCCGCGCTCCGGAAAGGACACGTCCAGCGCCCTCGCGCCGTCCCGCTCCCGTGTATCACGCCGGCCTTGCCCGGAGGGGCCGATGCCGGCCAGGTCAACGGAGCGATGGCTGATGTTATGGTAACGGTCGCCGATGAAGTTCTCGGCGGGGAACTTCCAATTGCTTGGCACCAGCCACTTCTCAATGCCGCCGATGACCTCGGTGCCGCCTTCCGCGCCGTCCCAGCCGTCAAAAAGGATGTCCAGGTAGGTGCGGAAAGCTCCGATGTACTCCAGAAAGTCGGGGGCGTTTTCGTCCCATGTTGCCCAGATGCCGCCCTTATAGTTAGTCATTTTGGGGACGCGGATCAGGCTCCACTGGGACTTGTCCAGTTCTTCGTGGTAGGCGTCTTTATAGAAGGGGACGCCAACCAGCGCGCCGTCGGTGGCGAAGCTCCAGCCGTGATAGGAGCAGGTGAAAATCGGGGTGTTGCCTTCATCGTAGCGGCAGACCTTCATGCCGCGGTGCATACAGGAGTTCAGGAAGACGTGAATCTCGCCCTGGCGGTCGCGGCACAGGATGACCGATTCCTCGCCCATTGATGAGACGAAGAAGTCGCCGGGCTTGGCAATCTGGCTTTCGTGGCCGACGAAAAGCCAGGCGCGGGTGAAAATCCGCTCCTGTTCTTCGGCGTAGATATCGGAGTTGACGAAAATCTCCCGGCTGACCGTGCCGTTGTCCGAGTCAACCAGGCTGCTGTACGCGCTGGGTTGGAACGTAATCGCCATCTGGCACCTCCGGGCGCGGCTCGCCCGGCCCTATGGTATCACGTTGCCGCGGGTTCTGCCGGCGTTAGCCGCGGAGGCAGCCTATTTGCCATTGACGCCATAGCGTCTTTCTGGTGGTTTGCCGCCGCCATCGGCGCTTTACCTTTCCGAAAACTCTCTGCGAGCCTCCGGGCGCGAGGCAGCGCACAGGAGGCCGTTGCGCCGCCTTGCGGAAATCTCGCTTGGGAATAATGGACGGCGGCAAGTAAGCCTAACTCTGTGTTCGCAAGGGGTTCCTGAGGAATGAAGGTCAATTTGAAGAACTTCATAATTCTGCCTGCGTTGATGCTCGCGTTGACAGCGGCACTGGCCTGCTTTTCCGTCGGAACCCCGTCGGACAGCGCATCCCAGGACGCCGGCGAGTCCCGCAGTGCTCCCTCCCCAGCGGACGCCGGCCGCGCCGATGACAATGCCGGCCGCTCCGGTGACGCTAACCGCGACGAGCGCAGTGGAGGAGAATCTCAGCAAAACGACGATGATCGACAGAATAATAACGCCCGCGACAGCGAAAGCGGCGAAAGTCGAAACGCTTCCGGTCAGCGGTTGGCGGATATCCCTAAGGCCGAAGAGTACCGGCGCCGCTGCCAGTTCTGGGCACTGGAAGATCTCGACCCTTTAATGTATGCCGAATTCATCAAGCTTGATCCGGCAAGCATGGACGACCTCGACCGCATCCTGTGGTTCAGTAAGCTCAACCCCGAGGAACACTGGCAATACGATGACAGCGACGACGCTCCATATCAATGGCCCTTCTGCCACGAATACTGGTCGGAGCCGCTCAACAGCGGCAACGCACATCTGCGCAACTACCGGTTTGAACGAGATTGCCGTAATTATCTGGGGAACAACATAACCAAAGCGTACGGCATATTGACCGGCGAGGCCAACAGCAGCCTGGCAAACGAAGCCGACAACCAGGGCAGCCCGGAGGATACCGACCTGGTATTTCAAACGCCCAATCAGTACGTGCGCTTACTGCAATGGCTCGACCTGAGCGGCGAAGATCTGCTCAACTCCGACAACCCTCCGTACCGGATACTACGACAGCAAAGCCTATCTCCATATGCCTATGAGTATGTAGATCCGGCATACAACGGTCGGTATGATGTCCCGGACCAAAAAGAGATTAAAGAATACAATGAGGAAAACGACATATCACTGGACCTGGAATGGCTGGGCATCATTAACGCCGCCGGGATCGGCAACGACTACAATGATTGCGCGCTCTTTTACCCCCAGCTGTTCTTCGGCTACTGGATACCATTTGAGCCCGAAAGTTCCTCAAACAGCAGCCGGGATGATGAACCGGAACCACCCAAGTACGACGCGGCGACCATGCCCCTGTATCTGCCCAAGTCCGTCAGGGACGAACGAGTTCCTCAAGGTTACCCCTTGGGTCGAGCCGAAAGCCGCTACGACGAGGCCGAGTACAGCTACTACACCTGCCGCGATTTCCTGGAGAACACCGAAGACGCAGAAAAAGTGGGTTACTACTACGTGCGTCATCCCACCGGGGATTACTGCGAGAGAATACCGTAAAGGCGTAGGCGTAATTGCCGCCGTCGCCGCAGAAGCGAAACCGCCTAACGGCGGAGGTTTGTCCCGGCCATCTCTTCCAGCACGCGGGCTACTATCGGGTAGCCGCCATTGCCCCATCCGGCCTGCTGCGCGGCTCGGTAAATGGCGTCGGCAGCCGACCCGACGGACGCCGGCGCGTCCAGACGCTTTGCCAGCTCGCAGGCCAGGGCTACGTCTTTCGCCACAATGTCCAGTGTGCCGCCAGCCTGATACGAACCGTCCAGCACAGCGTTGGGAATTGCGTTGAAAGCGCGGCTGGCGCCGGCGCTGACCGGGACAATTTCAGCCAGGACATCCGGGGCGACGCCGCCGAGCTTGGCAATCAGCATACCTTCGATAGCGGCAATCAGGTTGGCGTAACCCATGTACTGCGTGGCCAGCTTGGCAACACAGCCGGCTCCGGCCGGCCCGACGTAGAACACCTGGGCCGCTACCGCATCCAGCGCCAGCCGAGCTCGTTCAAATACGGCCCGGTCGCCGCCAACCATCATCGTCATACTGGGAGGGCGGCCACTGACGGGCGCGTCCAGCATGGACAGCCCGCGCTCCGAACAGGCCGCCGCGACGCTTCGGGCGACGTCGGGGTCATTGGTGGTGGTGTCCACCAGAACGGCGCCATCGACCATAGCGTACAGCGCGCCTGATTCAGCATCCAGGAGCGCCGATGCGACCTGAGTCGGCCCCGGCAGGGATGCCCACACCATCCCGCAGCCGGACGCTGCCGACGCCGGGCTGTCGGCCCACCGCGCGCCTCGTTGCAGCAGGGGTTCCGCCGCCTCCGGGCGCAGGTCATAAAGGGCTAGGCTAACGCCGGCGTCCAGCAGGCGGCTTGCCATCAGGCTGCCCATGGTTCCAACACCGATGAAGGCCTGTTTTTGCGGTAATGGCATATAGCGATTGCTCCGTTGTTACACTCGGGCCCAGGCTGCGACATACGACGGCTGCCGCTGGGGACAGGCTACGCCGGCCTCAGTATAATAAACGCGCGGGCGCGCGGCGACAAACCTCATTGCGCCGCGCGATGCGGACACCGGGGTATTGTCAGATGTGGCGTTGACGCTGCACAATGTCAGTACGCTGATTTTGACAAGGGAGGCGCAGTTCGTATGTACTCGAAGATAATCGTCCCGCTGGACGGATCGGAACTTGCCGAACAGGCTTTGCCCTACGCGAAGTTAATTGCCAAATCGCTGTCCGTTCCCATTGAGCTGGTGCGGGCCTTTGACATCCCGTCGTCCTTGATGCTGAGAGCGCGCTCCCAGCTCATGGCTGACCGGATACTGGCCGGAGTCCGCAACCAGGCCGAGAGCTACTTGTCGGGCATCCGCCTGCGTTTGGAAGCCGAAGGCTACTCCGTGTCCACCGCTGCGATAAGAAGCTCGCCGGCGGAAGCTATTGCGGCCCATGCCAGTACCGACGCCTCGGCGTTGGTGGCAATGTCAACCCACGGACGCGGGGGAATTTCCCGCTGGGTGATGGGCAGCGTAACTGACAGGGCGCTGCACTCCGTCGCCAACCCGATGCTCATTGTACGGGCTGCCGAATCGGGCCAGGCAGTTCCGGCGGACTCGTTGCAATCGATATTAGCGCCGCTGGATGGGTCGCCGCTGGCCGAGTTGTCGCTGCCGCACGCCGCGAGCATTGCCGCCGCGCTATCGGCGCGCATTACGCTGCTGCGGGTAACGCCCACTGTGGAACACTACCGGCATGAAATGGTGAGCGCCGCCTCCGACATGGCCGGCGCAGCCGATTTTGACCTGGCTTCCGCCGAACAGATGGCAGAGGCCGACACGGAGCAGGTTGCCGCTTATCTGGCTGACGCGGCGAACCGCCTGGCCGGGGAACATACTGCGGACGTGTCGCTGGAACATCAGCGGTCGCATAATGTGGCCCAAGCCATCATCGACCAAGCCGCCGCGGAGCCTTCTCTGGTGGTTATGTCATCTCACGGCCGCAGCGGCCTGGGCCGAATGGTATTAGGGAGCGTCACCGACCGGGTAGTGCGACACTCCAATGCCCCGATATTGGTAGTCCGGTGATAGCATCGCCGGGCTGCCGGCCCTCCGCCCAGCGAAAACTGTTAGCGTGGCCAGCAAGATGACTACCCAAAACACCCAATCAATCGATAGTCATTCGGGTTCTGACGCCTACTCCGTGGACAAACCGCTTACCGAAGTGGAGAGGGAACGCATTCGCGAGTACTATCCTTCCCTCAATTTCAAGAAGGCTATGGCCGCCCGCCCAATCGAGGGCATTGACTTGACGCGGGAACCTATATCCGCGCGATGCAGAACTGCGTTGACAGCTCGTTAGTTGTCATTCCGTGGGTATGCGCGGGCTGTAAATCCGCCCGTGCTGCACGAAAGCCGTCAGGACAATGACCGCCAGCGCCAGCAGCGCCAGGTCGAATCCCGCCGCTGCGATGAGGCGCGCTATCTCCGGTATCGTTTCCTGGATGCCGGCCAGGCGGACAGCTATGGCCAGGATGATGCGAAATCCGGATGCGCCCACCAACAGCCACAGGAGCCGCCACCGCCGTAGGGCCAACCATCGTTTCATTGTGGCGCGTACCGACCTTGAACTGCGCTAACGTCCCTGGAACCACGGTGGACGCTTTTGCGAAAACGCCCGTATCCCTTCCTGAAAGTCGCCGGTCAAGCCGATGCCGGCGATGGCGTCGGTTTCAGCGTCCAGCTGCGTCGCCAGATCCAACTCCCAACTTCCGTCGAACAGAGCCTTGACCCGGCCGTAGGCCAGCGTCGGCCCCTGGGCCAGGCGGTCGGCGGTTTCCATGGCGTGCCGCTCAAAGTGCGCCGACTCAAAAACCTGGCTGACCAGGCCCAACTCCAGGGCATACTGTGCGCCGATGGGCTGCCGGGCCAGGTAAATCTCCATGGCGCGGCCCTGCCCGACGATGCGCGGCAGCATATAGGTCGACCCACCGTCCGCAGTGCAGCCGATGTTGGCGTAGGCCAGCAGAAACCGCGCATCCGACGAGGCCAGCCGCAAGTCGCAAGCCAGCGCGAGACTAAAGCCGGCCCCGGCGGCTACGCCGTTCACTGCCGCCACTACCGGCTTGTCCAGCCGTCGGATTGCCATTACCACGTCACGGTGCAGCGCGTCGGCCAGGCTGCGCAGGTGTTTGGAAAGACCGGCCGGCCCGTCTTGGTCCAGCTGCGTGGTGAAGTCGCGCACGTCGGCGCCGGCGCAAAAGGCACCGTCGGTTCCGGTGAGCAGCGCGGCCCGGATGTCGCCGCCGCGGCAGGATGCCAGCGCATCGCCCAGCTCGGCCACCATGGCCGGCGACAGAGCGTTGCGCGCTTCCGGCCGGTTCAGCCGGATGACGGCCAGCGAACCCCTGCGCTCAAACTCGACGCGCTTTGCTTCTGCCATGTGCGCCTCCCATTGGTACTTGTCAGTCAGTGCGGCGTGTTGCAGACTGGGCATCTGGTACGGCTCTCGCGCCGGCAAAGCGAGCAAGCTCGGCCTCGGTCTCTCAATTCCTGTATCGCGGTAATTATCCACCAGATAGCAATGCCGGTTACTACGTTGAGCAGGGTGGTTCTACCGGGCCCTGATACAGCGGCAATCCCGATCAGCCCTGCTATCAAAAAGAATGCTATGCTCGCCGCCACTACAATTTGGCCGGCTGTTGTCAGCTTTTCCTTCATCACAATGCTACTGTGTTGGCGGGTGCCCCTACTGTCTACGGAGCATTATCCACAAGCCGCTGCCTAATCCTAGGAGAAAAGCCAGCAGAGTGTCCTGACTTCCCGCTTGCACACCCCCCAGTATCTTCGGCAACAGCACAACGTAGAGGATTGCCGTGGTTATTCCGAGCGCCAATCCAAACATGATTCTCGCGTCCAGTTTGGGCATCGGATTCACCTCCTCCGGCATCGTACACTGTCGGCGTCGCGCACTGTTCGGTTAGGGTGATTATATCACCGGGTAACCGCGCCTTCCGCCGCTGAGGACACTAGCTTGGCATACTTGGCCAGCACGCCGGTGGTGTATTTGGGGGCCATTGGCTGCCAGGCGGCGCGCCGGTCGCTCATCTCCTCCTCGCTGATGCGGGCGTCCAGGCGGCGGGCGGGTATATCCAGCGTGATGATGTCGCCCTCGCGCAAGAGGCCGATGGGGCCGCCCACCATAGCTTCCGGGGCGACGTGTCCCACCATGGGGCCATGGGAGGCGCCGGAGAAGCGTCCGTCGGTAATCAGCGCCACCGAGTCGCCTAGACCCTGCCCGATGAGCGCGCCGGTGACGGCCAGCATTTCACGCATACCCGGGCCGCCCTTGGGCCCTTCGTAGCGAATCACTACAATGTCGCCGGGCTTGATTTCGCCGCGCTGTATCGCTTGGAACGCCGGCTCCTCCTGGTCAAACACTCGGGCCGGGCCCTCATAGACCTTTTCCTGATGGCCGGCCACCTTGATTACCGCGCCCTCCGGCGCCAGGTTGCCTCGCAGGATGGCCAAGCCGCCCGTGGGACTGCGGGGCGCGTCCGTCGTGTAGATAACCGGCTGGTCGTCAACAATAGCGGCGGCATTGATGTTCTCGGCCAGGGTTTTGCCGTTCACCGACATGGCGTCGCCGTAGAGCAGGCCAGCGTCCAGCAAGCGCTTGCCGATAAGGGCGATGCCGCCATAACGACTGAGGTCGGCCATTACGTACTGCCCTCCCGGCTTCAGGTCGGCGATATAGGGGGTGCTGCGGCTGATGCGGTCAAAGTCTTCTAAGGTGAGGTCAACCTCGGCTTCCCGAGCGATGGCCATGAGATGCAGCACGGCGTTGGTGGAGCCGCCCATTGCCACGACGACGGTGATGGCGTTCTCAAAGGCCTGCCGCGTGAGAATGTCGCGAGGGCGAACGCCGTCTTCCAGCATTCGCATCACGGCTTCGCCGGCCCGGCGGGCTTCGTCGTTCTTGTTGGGGTCAATCGCCGTGAGCGAGGCGTCGCCCGGCAGCGACAGCCCCATCACCTCAATGGACGTGGACATGGTGTTGGCGGTGAACATACCGGCGCAGGAACCCTCGCCCGGACAGGCGTTGCATTCCAGTTCGGTCAGCTGCTCCCTGGTCATGCGGCCGGCCGCGTATGCGCCTACTGCCTCGAACACGTCCTGGATGTTGACGTCTCGGCCCTCAAAACGACCCGGCATGATGCTGCCGCCATAGACGAAAACGCTGGGGATGTTCAGGCGGGCAATGGCCATCATGCAGCCGGGCATATTCTTGTCGCAGCCGGCGACGGTAACCAAACCGTCCATCCGCTCGCCGAAAGCGACGGTCTCGATAGAGTCGGCGATGACTTCCCGGCTCACCAGCGACGCCTTCATCCCCTCAGTGCCCATGGAAATACCGTCGCTGACGGTGATGGTGCCAAACTCGAAGGGCGTGCCGTCGCCCTGGCGAATACCCTCTTTCACGGCGCCTGCAATGCGGCCTAGATGCACGTTGCACGGCGTAACGTCGCTGGCCAGGTTGGCCACGGCGACAAAGGGCTTTTCCAGATCTTCGGTGGTCAGGCCCATGGCCATCAGCATTGCCCGAGCCGGCGCCCGCTCCGCGCCTTCGGTAATCTCGCGGCTGCGGTGCTTCGGCAGAGCTTTGGGGCTGCGTATGGTAGTAGTCAAAACGGTCTCCTCAAACGGGCCTGGGCCCGGGGCTGTGCGGCAGATGTCCAACCGATTATAGATTGGCGCTGCACGGGCGGCAAGCGAAGACCGCGCCGGAACTCCCGCCCTTGCGCCTTCCGGCAAATTGCGCTAGCATTTCCGCCGACATCATCCCGTTTATGACGGCAATTCGCGCCGCGTTTTCGCCGCTGAGAATCCAAAAGGAGACTGCCTACAATGTTCAATCCCATCGCGTACCTGAAGCCTCGCGCCGCCTATGCCCACTGCGACATACCTTGCGGCATCTACGACCCGATAGTCGCCAAGATGGCGGCCCAGACCGTGCAGAAGATGGTGCTGCGGATGCAGAACCTGGAGGCTCCCCAGCCCGGCGCTCCGGCCGGCGAGCGGCAGGCTTTCGCCAACACTTTCTCCCGCTACGTAACCGTTAAGGAAGAGCACGCCGAGAAGTGCAAGGAAGAGCTGCGCATCCTCTGGGCGGATTATGCCTGGCCCAACACCGACGCCAACGAAATCGCCGCCAAGTTCAACGCCGCCTTGAAGCTGGCCGGCCAGTGCAAGCAGACCGTCAGTATGGAGAACGCCGAGGCCCTGGTCGCCGCCTGCGACGACATCGCCGCCGCTTTCTGGGCCACCAAGAACGTCGAGTACAGCGACCCCAACGCGGCGGCGCGGTACGGAACCTAGTTCCAAAAGAGTTGTCCGACCTATGGGCGCTTCCGTGTCAAGCGGAGCGCCCATAGATTTTCGCTCTGAACGCTCCATAGGATAGGCGATTTCGCTACTCGGGTTCCAGCGGATTTGTAGCGGAAAACGGCCGCTTCAGTGACGGGTTGTGTAATTCAGCGCACAGCCGGCTGCTGGAAGCCCACCGTTGCCTGAATATCTGCAAGGTGTCGCTGCACGTAGCGGTGTCCCTGCTGACCTATCGGTCCACGGCGCTGGCGCGCCCAAGGCTGGTGCTTACGCGGGGGTGCGGCGTATACGTATCAAGCTGCACCAAGGGAGGAAACTAGGACACAACCGGCTATCACGTCTCCTGCTCTCGCCTGAGGTGAGGATGCCGTTGCATAGCATATTTTCTATGGACGCCTTGTTGCCTTTCCGGTAGTTTGACTGCTGGCACGGTTCGCAACCGCTCCGAAGAACTCCGCAACGGTAAGCTCAGCGGTAAAGCTGAGTGCCATACGTAATACGCCGCAAAGCTTGACGATTTCTGCTGTCGGTAAGTCAGATCTCGAGTAGCGAAATCACCTAATAGGAGGATTTCAATGGGCATTGGTGAAATAATCGCCATCATCGCAGCACTTACCATATTGGTGGCCGTCATCATCGTCTTGCTGCGTTACTGGGCCGGCATCGTAACTTTCGACCTGGTGCAATACGAAAGAGTGGCGGTTTTCAAAACTACCGGCGAATTCATCGGTATCAGAGGCCCGGGACGGGTTCGTATCAAGCCGGTCCTTTTGTTTTTCTCGTCAACTGGTGAAGTGGTACGGGACGAGAATGGTGCCCCGGTGACGAAAGCTGATGTTGAACAAGGCAAGGGGAAGTTTGATTTAAGGGAGCAACCAGCATATCCCCAAGGGGTATCCCATTTCCAACACTGCATCACTGCCGATAGTGCTGTGGTCAATATCGAGCCCGCTGTTGTCTTTCAGATAACCGATCCCGCCAAGCTCGTGCTCAACATTAAAAACCATATTACTGCTCTACGAAACGCCATAAACGCGACGCTGCTCGCGGTGGTCGGAACTATGACATTGACCGAAGTGATTACGGGTCGAGAGCACATCGCCAGCGCAACGGCTGCTCGCTTGTCCGAACAAGCTGAGAGATGGGGCATTTCACTCATCAGCGTAGAAATACAAGACATTCACCCCGCCGAGGAAGTGGAAGCGGCGATGAACGAGCGTCGCGCCGCTGAGGAAATGGCCGAGCGCGACCGCCAGGACCTGGTGGTGCGCGCCGAAGCGCGGCGCCAGGGGGCGGCGGCGGACAACGAAGCTGCAATAGCCCGCGCCGAAATGGAGAAACAAACTGCCGTCGCGCAGGCCGAAGCTTACAAGCAGGCGGCAATAACTCGCGCCGAAGGCGACCGCGCCGCCGAGATCCTAAAAGCCGAGGGCGTTGCCGCGCTATACAAAGCTCTCATGGAACTGGGAGATGGCGCGGATATTGCCCTGCGCTACGAGCAAATCCAGGCCCTGCGCAATCTGGGCGAATCCTCCAACTCAAAGCTGGTAATTGTCCCGGCCAACCTGGCGGCAGTCAATAACGTCGCGCAGCTGCCTCTCATCGAAGGAGTGATCCCGCCCACCCCCGATGCGTAAAACCCAATTCGTGACAGCATAGAATGCTCTGTGTAGAACGCCGCTCGCTACGGAACCTAGACCGGCTCAGCCACTTCAGCAAAGGATAGGGGCGCGTTCCAACGCGCCCCTATCCTTTGCCGCCTCTTTCGCTTACACAGCGCGGCCCTACTGCTGCTGCCGAAGAATGCGAACCAGCCGTATCTCATCGTAGGAATAGTCATCTCCCAAAGCCTCTTTGATTGGAGCCAGCTTCTCATCTCCCAATTCTTGGAAGACTGTTCCGATTATATCCACACGCTCCGCCGATGGCAGCAGCGGCCCCAAGTCAACGGTTTCGCCGGCTTGCGTCAGTCGCTCGATGTGCGACATGACCGTTTGATGGGTCAAGTTACGTTCCCGCGCTATTTCGGCAATGTTCAGCCCTTGTTGCAGCAACTGATGCGTCAGGGCATGGGTATCGCCCAGGGGTTTATCGTTATCAGCGCGTCCCAACCGGGTTAATCGAGATTCAATCGCGCTGGGTTGTCGGCCAAGACGCTCAGCAATCGTCGCGATGTCCAACCCTGCGTCGTTCAAGCCTTCCAACTGCCGTTCTTCTTCGCTGCTCCACGATTCATAGGCTCTGGGGTATTCCCGACGAGCTTCATTCAGCCGACCCGTTTCCGGTCTGGCCTCTTTCCGGTCGTCCGGCGCGCCGCTGACGTATTCCTGTATTGCCGCCAGAAACACTTCCCCGTATCGCTCCAATTTGGCCGGCCCGATGCCTGATACGCGCAGCATTTCCTGCCGGTTGCGGGGTTTGGCAGACGCCAACCCGCGCAGCGTTGCGTCGCCGAACACCACAAAGGCCGGCACGCCCTGCTCATCCGCCAGCCGGCGACGCAAGGCGCGCAGCCGCTCCAGCAGTCCGCTGTCATAATCCGCCGCTGCGACGAGCCGGTCGGTTGCTGCGGCCTTTCGTTCCGGCCGCCTTTCTTTGCTGCCGGGCTGCTCTGCTACCGGCAGATCCAGCGTCAAACTCGCCCGGCTCCGCAGCCACTCCCTGCCGGCGGCGGTTACGCTGACGGTGGCGTACTGCCCATCGCCGCGCTCCAGCAAACCCCGTTCTACCAAGCCGTCGGCCAACCGACGCAGCCCGTTTCGGTCATAGTCTTTCACTATGCCGTACACGGTTAATTGGTCGTGGCCCAGCTCCTTAACCCGCTGCTTGCCGCTGCCCAGCAGCACATCGTTGACGTGGGCGATACCGAACCGTTCTCCCGTGCGTATTACCGCCGACAGTATCTTTTGAGCCGCTACCGTAATGTCCACCGTCCGCCGCTCGGCCAGGCACATATCGCAGTTGCCGCAGGAATTGCCGGCCATCGTCTCTCCGAAGTACGCCAGCAAGTACTTGCGTCGGCAGGATTGCAGCCGGGCGTAGTCAACCATCTGCCGCAACTGTTGCCGAGAAGCTCGTTGCAGCTCGCTGTGGGCAATCCGCTTGATGAAAAAATCGTGCTTGCGCTGGTCGCCCTCGCTGAAAAACAGCGCGCAGTCGCTGGGCAGCCCGTCGCGCCCGGCCCGCCCGGTCTCCTGATAGTAACCCTCAATGGACTTAGGCAGCGTGTAGTGAACCACCAAGCGGATGTCGGGCTTGTCGATGCCCATCCCGAAGGCGATAGTGGCCGCCACGATGGGAACGTCGCCGTCGCTGAACCGTTCCTGCGTCAGTCGTCGGGTGTCCGCGTCCAATCCGGCGTGATAGGCTGCCGCCGGGTGTCCCTGGGCGGTCAGCCCTTCGGCCAGTTCCTCGGTTTCCTTGCGCGAGAAGCAATAGACGATGACCGCCTGTCCGCGCCTTTCGTTCAACAGGCTCAACAGCGTCTCCCACGCGCCGGCCCTGGGCAGAGCGCGATAGGTCAGGTTGGCCCGGTCAAAGCCGGACACGAACTCCTTGTCGCCATCCAGCCGCAGCTGCCCTACGATGTCGCGGCGCACCTGCTCTGTAGCCGTGGCCGTCAGCGCCATGACCGGCGTATCGGGAAACTCCGCCCTCAATTCGGACAGAGCGCGGTAGTCGGGCCGGAAATCGTGGCCCCACTCGCTGATGCAATGGGCCTCATCAATGGCAATGAGACGCAAGTCCAACGTGCGCAGAAACCGCCGAAAGCCGGGCATAGTGACCCGCTCCGGCGCAACGTACAGCAGGCTGACGCTGCCAGCCTGGGCACTTCGCTCCACGGCGGCGGAAGCAACGCTGTCCAGGCTGCTGTTGAGAAACTCGGCGGCGATGCCGTTGGCCCGCAGCGCGTCCACCTGGTCCTTCATCAACGCAATCAGCGGCGACACCACCAGGGTCAGCCCGCCCCGCGCCAGGGCCGGCAGCTGGTAGCACAAGGACTTGCCGCCGCCGGTGGGCATGACAACCAGACTGTGCCGCCCGGCCAGCGCGTTGGAGATTATCGCCTCTTGTCCGGGCCGGAACTCGTCGTAGCCGAAATGCTGCTTAAGTAGCGACAGCAAACTCCCTCTCCCCGTATGAAAGAGGGTTGACGCCTGCCCCGGGCTTGATACGGAGGTTAGGGTTAGGGCGGTTCCCACTGGGCGCTTACCCCATAGAGGCCAGCGCATCGCTCACCGCCGCAACCGTCCGGTCGATGTCGGCGTCGGTGTGGGCGATGGATACGAACCCGGCCTCAAACTGCGACGGCGCGATGTACACGCCACGCTCGAGTAGCGCGCGCATATAACGCCCATAGGCCGCCGTGTCCGACTGCTCCGCCTGCGCCAGCCCGGTTACCGGGCCGGGGTTGAAGAACCCGGTGAACATTGACGCCACCCGGTTGACGGTTGACGGAACCCCCGCCCGCGCGAAGGCGGCGCTAACGCCGTCAATGAGCCGCGCCGCCGTCGCCTCCAGCTGCTTGTACACGCCGGGACGTTGCAGCTCGGTGAGCGTGGCGACGCCGGCCGCCACGGCCAGCGGATTGCCGGACAGCGTGCCGGCCTGGTACATGGGGCCCAGCGGCGCTACCTGCCGCATTACGTCGCGCTGGCCGCCATACGCCCCTACGGGCAGGCCGCCGCCGATTATCTTGCCCATTGTCGTTATGTCAGGCGTAACGCCAAAGAGCGTTTGCGCTCCGCCGTAAGCGACGCGGAAGCCGGTAATCACCTCGTCAAAAATCAACAGCGCGCCGTTGGCTGTGGCGATGCGCCGCAACCCTTCCAGAAAACCGTCGGCCGGCGGCGCCACGCCCATGTTGCCGGCGACCGGCTCAACGATAACGGCGGCGATGTCGTTGGGCCAGGCGTCAAAGAGGCTCTCCACTGACGCTATGTCGTTGTACGTTGCTATCAACGTCTCGGCGGCGTAGGCTGCCGGCACGCCGGCGGAGGTGGGTACGCCGTGGGTCAACGCGCCGGAGCCGGCCGCTACCAGCAGGCCGTCGGCGTGGCCGTGATAGTTGCCGGCGAACTTGACAATTTTCGCGCGTCCGGTATGAGCGCGCGCCAGCCGCAGCGCAGTCATGCACGCTTCAGTGCCGGAGTTGACCAGCCGCGCCGAATCCACCGACGGCAGGCGGCGCAAATCATCTCCGCCAGCTCCACCTCCCGCTCTACCGGTGCGCCAAAAGAGGTTCCGTCGGCTGCCGCCCGCTGCACCGCCTCCACTACGACGGGATGGGCGTGTCCCAGCGCCAGAGGCCCCCAGGAACCCAAGTAGTCAATGTACTCGTTGCCGTCCACATCCCACACTCGCGCGCCACTGCCCCGGGCAATGAACGGCGGCGTTCCTTCCACCGCCCTGAACGATCGCACCGGGCTGTTCACCCCGCCCGGGATGACCCGCTGGGCCCGCTCAAAAAGCTGTTGCGATTTTCCCTGCTGCATACTGTCAGACTCCTCAGCGCTGTTCCCCGCCCGTCAGCCAGCGTGCGACTTCCTTGGCGTGGTAGGAAATAATGATGTCCGCGCCGGCCCGGCGGATGGCCGTCAGCAGCTCCAGCGTAACCGGCTTTTCGTCCACCCAGCCGGCCCGCGACGCTGCCTTGACCATAGAGTACTCACCGCTGACATTGTAGGCCGCCAGAGGGTAGTCGTAGCGTTCCCGCGCCTCTTTGATGACGTCCATGTAGGCCATGGCCGGCTTGACCATCACAATGTCCGCGCCCTCGGCAATGTCCGATTCAATCTCCCGCATCGCCATGCGTCGGTTGGCCGGATCCATCTGATAGCTGCGGCGGTCGCCGAACTGCGGCGTGGAGTCGGCGGCCACGCGGAACGGGCCGTAGAAAGAGGATGCGTACTTCGCCGCGTACCCCATAATAGGCGTGTCGTCGTAGCCATGGGCGTCCAACGTTTCCCGTATCGCCCGCACCTGTCCGTCCATCATGGACGACGGAGCGACCATATCGGCGCCGGCCTGGGCCTGAGTGAGGGCGGCGCGCGCCAGCAGTTCCAGCGTGGCGTCGTTGTCAATCTTTGCGCCGTTGATTACCCCGCAGTGGCCGTGGTCGGTGTACTCGCAGAGGCACACGTCGCCAATGACCATAAGGCCGGGCGCCAGTTGCTTGATAGCACGGATGGCTTCCTGGATAATGCCCTCCGGATCGTAGGCGCCGCTGCCTGTGGCGTCTTTTTCGGGAGGCAGACCGAACAGCAGGACCGACGGAATGCCCAGCGCCACTACCTCGTCAATCTCTTCGTTGAGGCGGTCGATGGAAGTGTGATAACAGCCCGGCATCGGCTCAATTTCTTCGCGCACGTTTTCCCCATGCGTGACGAATATGGGGTAGATAAAGTTGCCGGCGGTAAGGCGTGTTTCCCGCACCATCTCCCGCACCGGCCCTTTCTCCCGCAGCCGCCTCATCCGCAAATCCGGGTGTTTCAGCATCGCGTCCCTCCTTCTGTCTGTTTCCCGTCATTCCCGCTTATCTCCCGCCACGCCGGCGCAAGCGGGGAACTGTCCCGGCCATAGGCTGCCATTGCCTGGTCGTCAGCGTAATAATCTACCAAAGCGGCGGCTAGTCCTGCTACGTTGTGTTCAGCGGCGATTATGTCAACGGACAGGCCCAGCTCCTGCGCAGTGGCCGCCGTAATCGGCCCGATGCAGGCGATTGCGCAGCCGTTGAGCAGGGCCCGGTCGTCTCCCAGTATCTCTACCAGGTTGTGTACCGTCGACGAACTGGTGAATGTTACCACGTCAATCCCGCCGGCAAAGGCCCTCCGCGCTTGCTCATCAACGCCTTCTGGCCTCACGTTACGGTAGGCCGTAACCTGTCGCGCGTCGGCGCCTAGGCCGGCCAGGCCGGCTGCCAGCGCATCCCTTCCGATGGCAGAACCGAGCAGAATCACCAGCCGGCCCATCCAGTCTCGGCCCGACAGCTCGGCAATTACTTCCTCAGACACCGACCGTTTTGGCACAAAGTCCGGCTCAATGCCGCGCTCCCGCAAGGCCCGCGCCGTAGCCGGCCCGATTGCGCCCACGGACGCGCCGGCAAAGTGCCGCGCATCCTGACCCATCGCCTGTAGCCGCGCCCAAACGTACTCCACCGCATTAACACTGCTGAATATCAGCCATCGCCCCGGCGCGCCGGCCGTTTCCGTCAAAACCTGGTCGAGCTCGGAGTAATCAGCCAGCGGCCCAATTTTAATAGACGGCAGTTCAATCGGCTCCGCTCCCAGTTCATTCAGAAGCTCGATAAGGCGCGATGCTTGCGTCCGCGAGCGGGTTACCAGCGCCCGCTTGCCCCACAGCGGCCGGCGGTCAAACCAGGAGATTTCATCCCGGAGTCCGGCCACATCCCCGATGATGGCGATGACCGGCGCGCTCATGCCGGCCGCCCGGCCGCGTTCAACAATATCCGACAGCGTTCCCACAACCGTTCTCTGCCTGCTCCACGTGCCCCACTGTACTAACGCCACCGGCGTATCCGGTGTCATACCGTTGGCTTGCAGCGTCGTCGCAATGCCCGGCAGCGTCGCCCAGCCCATCAGGACTACCAGCGTACCGCCGGCTTTCGCCAACGCCGTCCAGTCCGTAGCGGTTTCGCCCTTCGTCGGATCTTCGCTGCCGGTAACGATGGTTACGGAGGTTGACATACCCCGATGCGTGACCGGGATGCCGGCGTAGGCCGCCGCCGCTACCGCTGACGTTACCCCCGGAACCACTGCAAAAGGCACGCCGGCCGCCGCCAACGCCTGCGCTTCTTCGCCGCCGCGCCCAAACACGAATGGGTCGCCGCCCTTCAGCCGCGCCACCGTTTTGCCGGCCAACCCTTCGGCAACCAGCAGCTCGTTGATTTCTGACTGGGAAAGAGCCTGCCGGCCGCGCTCCTTGCCCACAAACACCCGCCGCGCCGACGCCGGCGCCAGCTCAACCAGCGACGGGTCAAGCAGCCGATCGTACACCACGACGTCGGCCTCAGCCAGAGCCCGCGCGCCCTTCACGGTCAACAGCCCTGGGTCGCCGGGCCCGGCGCCGATTAGATACACTTTGCCGGGTTGCATCGTTTTTACCTTATCTTCCGAACCGACGAGGTGCTCTCGTCGTATTCCAAGATCTCTACGTCGTTTGGTATCAGATGACCGCGATTCCTTACGTAGTACTCTGCCAAAGTTGCCTCCCGCTTTTCGCTGTAATCACGCAAGACGAACAGTACCTTACGGAATTTCTCGGGAGCAAGGTGAAAGTAGTACATCGCTTCAGTCCACACCGTCATCTTCGCGCTCGGAACGTTGTCGTTTGCAGTCCATTTGTGAGACTTGCATTCGACCAGTATAGGAGGATCGTCCGAACCAAGGTCAAATTCGTGCAATCCTTTACGGGATAATCCGATTGGTACGCTATAGCGGCTTTTCAGCAAAATACCGATTTGTCGGAAATACGCCCTTGCTGTATTCTCGAATTTGATACCTTCGTGCGTGTTCGATTTTGCGCCGATCCTCTGGTTGTTGTTATTAACCATAGTACTTTCTCCTGTTGATTGAGACGATGTAATGTTCGGTAGAGACTAACCATCCCAATCAGCCCAGCAGCCCCTCAGCGCCCTGTGCCCGCAGTCGCTCCCAAGCTGACGCTGCCAGGCCCGCCGCATCGCCGGCGGAACCGGCCACCCTTGCCCGGTACGCCGCTGAGCCGTCGGGCGCGGCCATGAATACCGTCAAACGCAGCGTGTCCTCGCCGTCAGCCGCCGCGTAGGCTCCCACCGGAACCTGGCAGCCGCCGCCCAGCGTTTGCAGGAACTCCCGCTCTGCCGCCGTCGCCGCCGCCGTCACCCCGTGATGCGCCGCCGATACGATGGCTTGCATTCGGGCGTCATCCGCCCGGATTTCCACGGCCAGTGCCCCCTGGCCCGGCGGAGGGACAAACTCCTTCGGGGACAGATACTCAGTAATCACGTCTGCCAATCCCATGCGCTGCAATCCCGCCGCCGCCAGGATGGTGCCGTCGCATTCCTCTCCCGATGCCTTGCGCAGGCGCGTGTCCACGTTGCCGCGAATGGGCGCGATTGTCAGGTCGGGCCGCCGCTCGGCAATCTGCGCGGCGCGGCGAGGGCTGCTGGTGCCAATGCGTCCGCCCGCCGGGTACGCGTCGAGCGAAACTCCAAAGTGCGAGACTAAAACGTCCCTGGGGTCGGCCCTTTCCAGCACGGCGCCCAGCAGCATACCGTCGGGCAGGACGGTGGGCATATCCTTCAGGCTATGCACTGCCATATCAATATCGCCGGTTGCCAGCCGACGCTCAATTTCCTTGACGAACACCCCCAGGCCCAAGCCGGCCAGCGGCGCAGTCGGGTTGTCGTCGCCCTGTGTGCTGACTGTCACCACCTCAAAAACGACGTCGGGATGCGCCGGTCGCAGCGCCGCCAGCGTCAGCTCGGTTTGTATCAGCGCCAGTCGGCTGCCTCGCGTTCCGACCCGTACCGCCCGGCGCGAGCCTTCAGGCACGGTCGCCGCCTCTGCGGGCCGACGCGCCTTCTCCGAACATCCGCAAGGCTGCCGGTAGTATCGTTGCGCCATCGCTGGCCCGCAGCTCCGCCGTCGGTTGGTGCAGCAGCTTTTTCACCAGAGCGTTGGTCATGGCGTGCAGGCGAGATGCCAATTCGTCATCGGTGTCCGCGCCCAGCATTTTCAGGGTTTTCGCCACCTCTGCGCGCCTGACTGCCTCCGCGCGGCGACGCATCCCTACGGCCAGTTCCATAGTGTCTGAAGAGTTCCACCACTCAACGAACCGTGCTACTTCTTCCTCAATCACCGCGCCGGCCCGGTGAATTTCGCTTTCGCGCCCGCCGGGGCTGCTCTCAGCGACCTGCCCCAGCGCGTCGATGTCAAAAAGCCGCACTCCGGGCAAATCTCCTGCCGACGGCTCAATATCTCTGGGCACTGCAATGTCGATCATCAAAACGGGATCCGCGGCGGCGCGCTTCCGCATCGCCTCGGCCGCCGTGGCCGCATCCACCACATAGCCCGGCGACCCGGTGCTGCTGATGACCAGGTCAGACTGCGCCAACGCTGCGGTCATATCGTCGAAAGGCGCAGCGACGCCGCCCAAGTCCCGGGCCAACTCTTCGGCCCTACGGCGCGTACGGTTAGTCACCGTAATCTGCCGGACGCCAGCGTCGGCCAGCGCCCGCGCCACCATCCGCCCGGCGTCTCCGGCGCCAATCACCAGCGCGCGGCGGTCGTCCAGTCGGTCGAACATTCCCCGGGCCAGCTGCACTGCGGCCCGACTCACCGACCGTGAGTGCCGGCCGATGCTTGTCTCCCGATGCACCCTCCGTCCGGCCCTCAGCGCAGAGTGAAACACCCTCGTCAGCGGACTCTTCATATAGCCGCCCTGGCTGGCCGCGCTGAATGCCGCCCGCACCTGTCCCAGTATCTGCCGCTCGCCGACTATCATGGACTCCAGCCCTCCGGCCACTCGGAAAAGGTGCGCAACGCAATCCGTCTCCCACCGCTGATAGACGTGCCGCTCCAGCTCCGGGCCCGACACCCCGGAATAGCCAATCATAAAGTCGCCGACCCGTCCCACCAGGCCGATGTCGTTGGGATCATAAACGTACGCTTCGGTGCGATTGCACGTTGACAGAATCACCGACTGCGGAACGTATTCCGACAGCCGTTCCAGCGCTTCGGGCAGCTGCTCGCGTTCCACGCTGAGCCTTTCCCGCATTTCCACCGGCGCCGTGCGGTGGTCCAGTCCCAGAACCAATAAACTCAACCTGACGCCTCCGCCGCGCGCATCGCGGCCCGTTTAGCGCAACCGCCAGCCTTGCACTGGGTCAGGTCGCTGCACATTTCCGGGATCGTGTCGTCCTGCAATTGAGCCAGAATCAGGTCAACGGCCTCTCCCTCGCGCCCATCCTGCGTCATCCCCAGCAGCTCCTCGGTGATGACGCACTGCCAGCGCGTAGGGTCAATCACCATCCGCTGTTCCTTGATGACGCGACGCGCCCGGCCCAACGCGCCGGCCAGGTCAGCCCACCTCAAGGCCGGCGCCTCCGCCAGTGTTTCCCGCATCTTGCGCGCCAAGGCCGGACTCGCCCCGCCGGTAGAAATCGCCAGCGTTATCGGGTCCCGCCTGACGATTGAGGGCGCAATAAAGGTGCACTGGTCCGGGTCATCCACCACGTTGAGCAGCACCCCCCGGGCCTCCGCCTCCTCGAATATCTGCCGGTTCACGTGCCACACGTTGGTGGCCGCCACCGCGATGAACGCGCCCGCCAGGTCCCCCTCCCGATACTCCCGCTGCTCAAAGGCGACGTCGCCCCGCTGCGCCGCTCGCTTGATGCCCTCCGTCGCTTCCGGGCTGATGATGGTAATGTTCGCTCCGGCGTCCCGCAGGGCGGCGATTTTGCCTTGGGCAATAGTTCCGCCGCCCAGAATGACGCAACGCTTGCCCGCCAGGTTGAGATATACCGGATAGTATTCAGGCATCGTTAGACCAACGCCTCCGCCATCGCCTCGGCTTCTTCCGAGGTGTCCCAGAACCGCTCGTAGTCCTCCACAAAGTACCGCACCCGCGTCTTCTTGTACTCCCGCGTGCTGTACAGCAGCAGGTTGTCATTGACGCCGGTGGCTTTCGCAATGTCGCGCCCGATTTCCTCGCACTCATCCCGCGTAGGCGCGTGCACCATTGTAAAGTGGCTGTATTCCCAATCCGGGAACGTAGGACGCTCATAGCAGTGCGTAACCGCCGGGTTCTCCGCCATAATCATGCCCACTTCCTCAGAGCGTTCCGGCGGAACCTTCCAGACAATCATCGCGTTGGCCCGGAACCCGGAACGACGGTGATACAGCACCGCGCTGTACCGCCGCATCAGCTTGCGTTCCTGGTATTCGCCCAGCTGCGCGAACAGCTCCGGCGTCGATAACCCCAGCCGCGCCGCCATGGGGTCAAAGGGCCGGGAGACCAGCGGCAAATCCTCCTGCGCTTCCCGTATCACCCGCTTGTCCCACTCCGTGATTTCCTGCGCCTGATTCCAGTCCGACGCCGGCGTGCGCGACTGCCCAATGCCGTCGGGGCTGTAATTGTAGGCATCGCTGCGACGCTTCACCATGTCAAAGTTCACGCCAATCTTGAAAAACCGGATGGTGGGCATAATCCGGTACTCGATCGCGCCCGTCTTTTCCGCCATCCACCGCACCGTCGCCTCCAGGTCGCCATCCGGCGGCACAGCCAGCGTGAACCATAGATTGTAGTAGGAACCTTCCCGCGCGTAGTTATGGCTTACGCCCGGATGCCGATTAATGAATATCGCGCCCGAATGCAGGTCCCCCTCTCCATAGGCGAACGCCACCAGGGTTGTCTTGTAGCCCAGCCGACGAGTGTCGAAAATCGCGCTGATTTGCCGAACTACGTTCTGACGCTTCAACTCTCCCAGCCTTGCCAGTGCCTCCTCTTCCGCAATGCCCGCTTCCTCGGCAATAGCCCGGTACGGTTCCTCAACCACCGGAAAATTGCTCTGCACGATGTTGAGCAGCTTGCGGTCGGTAAGGTCCATGCTTTCCGTTGTCATTTCTCAATTCACCTTTGCTCAGCCGAGCGTTGTAAGCGTCCACCAGACCCAGCAATACCGGGTCTGATATTTCAATGACCTGACGCAGCTGTTCCGGATGCACCGTTTCCACTACCGCTTGCCGGAAAAACAGAAACGCCTGCACGCTGTCCGTAAGGGGCACTCCCCGCAGCGCCATCTCCCAGCCGTATTCGTGACCCAGCATATGCGACTCCGACAGGATTTCGCCCTTGCGCCGCCCGCGTCCGTTCAGCCCACTCTGCAACAGCAGCGACAACAGGCGCCGTCCGAACAGCCGCATCCGGTCGTTGCCCTCGGCCTTAAAGCTCTCCAGCCACGATTCTTTAACCGGGTCAAGCCGCCCCAGCTTCCGCCTGATGCGTCGCAGAGCCACGCTCTCCGGGTCAGCTGCGACGGTTGGGCCGGGAGTCTCGCTGGTGGTCGTTTCCCGCATCAGCGCTTCCACGTCTTCGCGCAAAAACCGCCGATGGCCGCCGGGCGTACGATAAACTGGCACACGCCCCCGGTCGGCCCATTGGCGTAACGTAGCGCCGTTGATGTCCAGCGCCCGGCTGACCGCTCCCAGCGACATCCAATTGCTTGATTTTCCCTTGCCAGTAGCCACAAAATCTATAGATTTCTCAAAAATCTGCCTGCTCAAAGCAGTTCAGCGTCAAAATACTATCACAGCCCCTCACCAAAATCAACGCCCCTGCCCCACCAAATAACCGATGGCAACGCCGGCAATCCTGAAAATCCCAAAATCCCGTAAATCCTGATTCTGACAAATTGATGACATCCAACGCTTGCAACACCGTACGCCAGTACTTTACCCTATCCCCGTCAGGCTCATCCAACGGCCCCGCGCGAACCGTCGGATACCCGTCCCAGCCCAGTGCACAGGCTAGGACACCGCCCGACACCACAACTGAATAGGAGTCTCACGGGGTTCAGGACATCACGGTCTAATCCGCCGCAACCAGTACTTTGCGGCATGTCGGATCCATTGCACCACTGTGGTGCGCCGGAGGTCGGTCACATTACCCGGCTGGCGCACCCAGCACGGCGGGCGTCACCACCGCTGCGCGAGGACGGGCACTGCGTAAGCAGCCGTTAGCACGCGCAAGACTAGGACGTAAATAGCAAGCCACGCTCTCAGGCCGTAGCGCCGACATTCTGAACCCCCAGGAACCCAACCCAGAATCCACCGACCGACCAAAAGGAGAGAAACAACCAACATGAACAACACCGCCAACCCCACCACCCGCGCGCCCCCCAAAGGCGCCGACCCTACCAGCGCCACAACACAACCGAAAAGCCCCGGCCTGTCAACGGCCTTGCCGCCGACGCCATGTCTTTTCAACCCATATCAGGCCTTCTACCTCCGTACCTCACCCGGCTGTTCCACATGACCAACCCCGGCGCAACCGATTGCGACCGCCTGTTCGCTCAACTTGCTTCCGCGATGGGAGACGGGCCGGTTCTGCACGCAATGCGCGTAGTTCCCCGCAAGCGGTTCGTTCCCCCGGAACTCCGCCACCGTGCCTGCCATAACGTCGCCTTGCCAATCGGGCACGGCCAGACCATTTCACAGCCGGCCATGGTGGCCCGCATGACCCTGGCTCTGGCCCTGCGCGGCGACGAGCGCGTCTTGGAAATCGGCGCCGGTTCCGGCTACCAAGCTGCCATACTGGGAGAACTGCTCCCCTTCGGCCAAGTCATCGCCGTCGAACGTATCCACGACCTCGCCCGAACCGCCCGCCGCAACCTGGACGCCTGCGCAATCCATAACGTCCAAATCCTGGATGCCGCTGCGGACGACGTCCTCGGCGCTCCCGACCATGGCCCTTACGATGCCATCCTGGTATCCGCCGCAGCTCCCCGCGTCCCTGATGAACTGCTGGCGCAGCTAAAGCCCGGCGGACGCCTGGTCGTCCCGGTCGGCTCCTTGGAACGCCAAACGTTAACCCAGGTTCGCCTTACTCCCACCGGACCGATTACCCGGAACCTGGGTTGCTGCGTTTTTGTCCCACTGGTCGGCCCCCGGGCCTGGCCCCTTCAGCCCTCTGTTCCGGATGATATGGCATAATAAACCAATGTCCGCCGACAACATCATCCTCGTCGGTTTCATGGCCACCGGCAAAAGCCACGTGGGGCGCATCATCGCGCGTCTCACCGACCGCCCCATGGCCGACATCGACGAAGAAATCGTCCGCCGGGCCCGCAAGCCAATCCATCAGATCTTTACCGAAGACGGAGAAGCCGTTTTCCGCGCCATGGAACGCCACGCCGCACTGTCCCTTTGTGAGGGGGGAAACAAGGTAATCGCCGCCGGCGGCGGCGCTTTCGCCCATGATCTCACCCGGCAGTTGCTGCTCGACAATGGAACCGTCTTTTGCCTTACCGCTCAGCCGGAAACCATCCATTACCGCATCACTCGCGGCAGTCCCAACGCAGCCGTGCGCCCCATGCTCGCCGGCGACGACCCGCTGGAGCGCATCCGCCAGCTCCTGGACCAGCGCGCTGCCGCCTACGCCCATGCTCATCACACCGTCTCCACCGACAACCGCACCCCCAAACAAGTCGCCCAAGCCATCTTGGGCATCTATCATCACGGTGCCGCAGACCCGCCTCACGCGCCCACTAATCCACCCGGAGGAACCCAATGATCGGCTCTAACCCCGACCTTGCCGCAACCGTCCATCATTCCGGAGGAAGTTACCCCGTCATCGCCGGCTGGGGCCTAATCGACCGCCTCGGCGAGCAGATCAACGAGCTGGGCCTGGGCAATACCGCCTACATCATCACCGACGAAAACGTCATGCGGCCCTACGGACGCAACGCCCAATGGGCCTTGCAGCGCGCCGGCATCGCCGCCCATTGCTTCGTCATCCCCGCCGGCGAAACCAGCAAATCCTTCCGGCAAGCGCAGGAAATCTACGAATGGCTGGTGAGCCTCAAAGCGGAACGGGGCCAGCCCATCATCGCCATCGGCGGCGGCGTGTCCGGCGACCTGGGCGGCTTCATCGCCGCCACGTTCCTCCGCGGCGTGCCTTTCGTCCAGGTTCCCACCAGCATGGCCGCCATGGTGGACGCCTCCATCGGCGGCAAAGTTGCCGTCAACCTGCCCCAAGCGAAAAATATGGTCGGCGCCTTCTACCAGCCCCGAGCCGTTCTGGCCGACGTGCAAACCCTCTCCACCCTGGGCAAGCGCGAGCTGTCCGAAGGCTGGGCCGAGGCCATCAAGCACGGCCTTATCCTTGACCCGTCGCTGGTGGACGTATTTGAAGAACACGCCGAGGCCCTAATGGACGTGGAACCGGAAATCTCCACCGAGGTTATCCGCCGCAGCATGGCCATCAAAGCCGACGTGGTCAGCCGGGACGAGCGGGAAACCCTGGGCATCCGCATCCTGCTCAACTACGGCCATACCATCGGCCACGCCCTGGAAGCCTCCACCGAGTACGGGCGTTTCATGCACGGCGAAGGCGTATCCGTCGGCATGATGGGCGCCGGCCGCATCGCCCGCGAGATGGGCATGATTGGCGACGACATATTGGCCCGACAGCGCGCCCTGCTGCAACGTTTCAACCTGCCCATCAGCGCCCGCGGCGTTGACCTGGACGACATCAGAGCCGCAATGTCCCTGGACAAAAAAACCGTCGGCGGCGCCAACCGCTGGGTGCTGCTGGAAGACGTAGGCCGCGCCACCGTCCGCCGCGACATCCCCACCGAAGTCGTCAACGAAACCCTCACGTGGCTGACCGACTGACAGACTCCCATCATACAATTGGCAGGGAATATGGCCAGAGCCAGACAATTACTGTCAGGATAAAGACTGTCAACACACCCCCAACTGCGCCAAGCCAAGCGTCATTCAACCTCGGCACGTACTGACCCAACAGCCACCCTATCGCAGCCAAAAACAACCCTGCCACCAGACAAAACAGGAATATGTCCGATTTTTGAAAAATCGGATCGCGGAGGTTCGGTTCCGTAATGGCAAAAACCACGGCTGCGACAGGCAGGAGAATTCCGGCAACCGAAAAACCAAGGCAGGCACGTCGAAAAGTTCCCCTCACATCGGCAGCCATACCTGCGAAAGCGGTCGACACAACCCAAGCCGCGACGTAAAGGGCGCTAACTATCTGGTCGTACGCCAGGAAAATCCTTCTCTCCAAAGGAGATGTCAACATCGATGGCGAATAGTGACGCCACCGGATAACTTGCCACGAAAGCGATTGCGTATCGAACCGCCATCCTCCTGGAAATCCCCATCTAACTAATCCCCTCCCGTCGCTATCCGGCCCGCGCTGCGTATCGCCCGCAGCCGCGCCAGCCGCCGGCCCCGGCGCGCCTGCGCCAATACTGCAATCGCCAGCAGCAACAGTATCGTCAGCGCCACCAGACCCGACACTCCCAGCAGCAGTACTCTCCCTAGCTGCGCCAGAGCGTCCGAGCCTATCAGCTGCGCCAGCTGGCCCAAGCCAACGGCTACGCCGGCGTTCAGCACCGTCAATCCGAACAGTCCCAGGATGCGGCTGGCGTTCACGAACCGCGTCGCCAACGCTCCCATCTGCGTGCCCACCGACGCCGCCGCGAACATGATTATCGCAATCACCGGGTCAACGTTCCCGCCCAACGAGTACAGAAATGCCCCCAACGTGCCGGTGACGATAATCTGGAACAGGTCGGTGCCGATGGCCACCGCCGGCGGTATGCCCAACCCGTACACCAGGAACGGCATCAGCAGGAACCCTCCGCCGGCCCCTACCAACGCGGCAATGAACCCGATGACCAGGCCAGCGAAAATCGGAGTCATCGCCGACATCTCGGCGATTCCCGCGTTGGGAAAAGCCGGCCTCAGATTCAACTCCCGCACTCCGGGCAGCCGCAGCCGAGCCGGGCCAATCCGCAGCCGCTGAAACCACCCCGGCAGTCCGCCGCCCACTCTCGGGCCCGGACGATAGCGCAGACGATAGAGCCAGCTTCCGACCATCAAGGAACCCAGGCTCAGCAGCAGCACGAAATAGACTGCGCCCACCACCGGCCCGGCGATGCCAGCCTCCGCCAGCGCCGCATTCACCCGTTCGCCCAGGAAAACCCCGGGTATCGTGCCGCAGACAATCAGGACAGCCAGCCGCAAGTCAACGTTGCCCAGTCTCCGGTGTCGCAGCGTGCTGGTAATCGCCGTTCCCATCACCATCAGCAGGCCGGTGCCTACGGCGTAGATGGTCGGCACTCCCAGCACCAGCAGCCCCCCGGTAATCAGAAAACCGCCGCCCACTCCAAAAAAGCCGGTCATTGTGCCAACCACTACCCCCAGCAGCGCCAGCAGCAATGGCGAAACCGTCACATCGGCTATCGGAAAGTACACGTCAGCCCCGTCGCCCGTCCCGACCGGAGTTCAGCGCCCGCGCCGCCAGCGATATGCCCCGGCCAACCAAATCCCAGAACACGTACAGGAATGCCGCCGTAACCGCCATTGCTGCGATTACCGCCACGGCCCACAACACGGTCTCGCCGCTCAACGTTACCAGAAACTCGGAGAACACTGCGGGCATCGTCAGCCTCGGGTATGGCGCGGCGACATCGGGAAGATCATGGCGGCGCGCCATCTGCGTTGCGTTGATGGGACAGCCCTAGTAAATTGAACGGTATGACCGCCTCTCCCATCGACTTCCGGCTGGTTGCCGCCGACGGCGCCGCCCGGCGCGGGCAGATTACCACGCCGCACGGTTCGGCGCAAACGCCCCTGTTCATGCCGGTAGCCACTCAGGCCACCGTCAAGGGACTTACCTTCACCGAGGTTCGTAGCCTGGGCGCGGAGACCGTGTTGAGCAACGCTTACCATCTCTACCTGCGCCCCGGCGTTCAGCGAGTTCGGGACGCCGGCGGGCTGCATCGCTTCATGGGCTGGGACGGCCCGATTCTCACCGACAGCGGCGGCTATCAGGCTTTCAGCATGGGATCACTGCGCCAGGTCAACGACGACGGCATCGCTTTCCGGTCCCACATTGACGGCAGCCGGCATTTCTTCACTCCGGAATCCGCCATCGTCAACCAGCATGGCATCGGCGCGGACATCATCATGTGCTTCGACCAGTGCGTCTTTTCCGCCGGCAATCCGGCCTCTATCCGCCAGGCTATGGAGCGCACCCACCGCTGGGCGCAGGTCTGCTACGACACCCACGCCGCTACTCTTGACTCGGCGCGGCAGGCATTGTTCGGCATCGTACAAGGCGGTACGCTGCCGGATTTGCGCGCCGAATCTGTCCGGTTCATCACCGGCATTCCCTTTGACGGCTATGCCATCGGCGGGCTGGCCGTGGGAGAAACCAAGGCCGAAATGCGCGCCGTTACGGAACAGGTATGCGCCGGCCTGCCCGTCGACAAGCCCCGCTACCTCATGGGCGTCGGCTCCCCGGAGGATTTGGTCAATTCCGTGGCCCTCGGTGTGGATATGTTTGACTGCGTGCTGCCGACCCGTGTCGCCCGCAATGGCGCATTGTTCACGCCCACCGGCCGGGTCAACATCGCCAACAGCCGCTACGCCGAGCTGGACGCGCCGCTGGACGAAGGTTGCGACTGCGACACGTGTCGCAACTACACCGTTGCTTACCTGCGGCACTTGTTCAAGTCCCGGGAAATGCTTGGCCCCCGGCTGGCGTCGATCCACAACCTGCGCTTTATCCTGCGTCTGATGGCCGAGATGCGCGACGCTATCAGCGCCGGCCGATTCGCTGAATACCGCGCCAACTTCCTGGCAACCTACCGGCCGACTGACGAGCGCCAACGGCAGAACCAAAAGCATCGCTGGGTCGCAGAACGCGGCATTTAGCGCTCCGCCGTAATTGGCTAATTGGCCGCCCAGCAGCTGCCCGGTTCAGCCATCGAGGCGCCGGAACGTCCGGCATGATGCGCCCACAGGCAGCCTGGGACAAGCTCCGTCTGAAGAGAGGCCGCCGCGTATCGGCTACGCTTCCGGTAAGCGCCCCTGTAAAGCGGCCACAATGTCGGGAATGACGGCATCCACGCGAGCCGCGATTGCCGCTGCGTCCAGCGCAGCAACCGGGTGTTGCAGATACACCGAACCGGCGTAGTCGGGCCGGCCCAGCGATACAACGTGCCGCTCCGCCGCCGAGCAAAAGGCCCGTGTGTGCACTGTCACCGTCCGTACGCCCCGGTCTTCCAGCTCCACCGCATCGCGCAAACTGCGCGCCACGCAGCTTCCTCAATCCCCCACTGCCGTAACCACGAAGTCGCACCGGGCCAGTTCGTCGATAATCTCCGGGGCGGCCGGCGCCGAAAACACCCACTTGGAGCGCGCCACCGAGTCAGCCATACCGTAGCCGTCGGCCAGCCGCTGCCGGATGGCCTCCAGAATCACGTCGGCGTTGCCCTTGCGGTTGTCCAGGAATCCTCCGGTCAAACCGTCCAGCGTTTCCAGAGGCGTCGCCGGCCGGCGTTCCGGTTCTTCCTGTCGGTCGGTAGGGTCAACCAGGCCAAGCGCCGCCGTTCGCGTCTGCAAATCAGTCATTTCCTTCATCCTGTAAATCTTGTTCGTCGCTGCAATCTATGCCACTGGCGCCGAAGTAATCCGCGAACCCCAGCCGGGGATATAAACCGAATGACGACCGGGCCCGCCGGCCACCATTATATGTATATCCTCGGGGCGGCGCACTATCGGAACCATCGCATCGTCATCGCTTCGGTCAATCCAACGCGGCCAAAGAGTGTTGCGGTGCGTATGCCGGCCATGTATCCCGCCCAGTTTCAGCAGAGAGAGGGGCTGCCGCGCCAGTTCGTACAGATAGGAACGCACGTCATTCTTGCTCCAACCTGCGCGGGCGATTATCTCCGCATGCTCCGGCCCTAGCGCCAGCAGCACGTCGCCCATCACGTTGATGTTGTTGCACCCCGGTATTGCCATGGAAGCTGCGAAAGTGGTCAGCAAGTCCCGTGGATTGTCGGCCCCGTGATTATTCAGGTTGTGGGGCGCTTCCGCCGGATGCGTCGTAACCACCGATTCGTCAACCCGGTATCCACGCTCAGAGTGGTACGGCTCCCACGGGTTGGCGGCTTCGTTCTCAGCGATGCAGTAAGTGTACTTCCCCGGATGCCCGAAAGTAGCCCGGTCTTCGTCGCCGGGCAATGCGCCGCCTAAATTGGTCAGCGCCAGTTTTACCGCCCGCCCGATGGTGGCGTTGGCCCGGTTGCCCTGGCCAAAGCAGTTGCCGCCGGAATTCATCCCCAGCTCGCTGGCGATTGGCCCGTTCACCACCACCAGCGGAGTGGCGATGTGCGTAGAACACTGCACCGACGCCAGATTGAACCGGGGCAGCAGCAGGGCCTCAATGGCCGCAATCACCACCGGAAAGTACTCCGGCAAGCAGCCGGCCATCACCGCGTTGGCCGCCAGCTTCTCCACGGTGGCCCGCCCGCCACGCGGCGGTATCGTCCCCACCAGTTCCAAAGCCGACCGGCCGGAGGCGTCCACAAAAGCCCGCACCCGCTCGGCGGTAGGCGGCACGACGGGGAGGCCGTCAGTCCAGCCCGCTTCATAGGCCAAGGCAAGGCACTCTTCGTATTCTCTAACTCCGGTAAGCATCGTCAGCCTCAATTTTGCGACAGTTGTCAATATACCTTGTACTCTTCCAGCGTCGCCGTATTGAGATGCAACCCCAGGCCCGGTTCCGTGGGTGCGATGATCTCGCCGTTGTCCCACTGCGGCAGTGCGCTGTTCAACTGGTAATACACCGGATCCCGTTCCTCCTCAAACACCTCCACGAACAGCCCGTGCGCGTGGGCCGGCAGCAGCTGCACCGCCAGCTGCGGCTCCTCATGATGAGCCATCTTGACCCCGCGCATCTGAGCCGCTCCGGCCACCCGACGCCATTCTGATATGCCTCCGCAGATGGCTGCATCGATGTTCAATATGTCCACCGCTTCGGCGTCCATCAGCCGCTGGCCGCCCCAGGAACTGCTTTCACCCTGGCCGGCGGCTACCGGAATGCCCGTCCGTAGTCGCACCTGGCGCATATCATTGTCGGCATTCTGCCAGCGGCAGGGCTCTTCCAGCCAGGCCAGTCCCATCTCTTTGGCCGGGCCGGCGAACTCCAGGGCCTCCTCCAGCGTCCACGCCTGGTTAGCGTCGCACACGATGATGAAATCGTCGCCCAGAGCGTCGCGGATGGCGCGCACCCGCAGCAGGTCGTCAGCTACGGTCACGCCGCCTACCTTGAGCTTCACGCCTCCGATGCCGCGCTCCCTCTGCCGCAGCAGGTCTTCCACCATAAAAGCCGTGTCCCTGCCCTGAACGTAGTAGGCGAACCGCACCACCGGCGACCGATCGGCGTAACTGCCCAGCAGAGTCCGCACCGGGACGCCCAGCGTCTTGCCGACAATGTCCCACAGCGCGATGTCGATGGCGGCGACGGCGCGCATGGCAATCGCTTTGTTGCCGATATGCGGCGTGAGGGCGAACATCTTTTGCCAGCAGCGTTCAATGGCCATGGGGTCTTCGCCGATGATAGCCTCCGCCATAGGGCCGACCACCAGATCTTTCAACAGCTGATAGCCGGCGCGCTCATCGCCGGAATAGACTTCGCTGACCAAGCCCTCATCGGTGCCCACGCGGACAACAATAGTGCAGCGTGATTCAATCTGATACACGCTGCCGCTGAATCGGGCGTTCAATGGAATGCGAACGATGTCCGCCGCCACGTTGGTGATGCGCATGGCTGGTTGCCTCCGTTTGGTGAATCCGCGCTAATCCTATCCGTAATGGTACAATAGCAGTACGAACTTGACCAACCGGCTTACGCTGCTGGAGAGGCCGCTATGAACACAATCAAGACCTTCTTCCTCCTGATGGCGCTGTCCGGGATGCTATTGCTTATCGGGTACTCGATAGGCGGGCAGATCGGCGTGATTATCGCGCTGCTATTCGCCCTGGCGATGAACTTCGGCGCCTACTGGTTCAGCGACAAAATCGCGCTGGGCATGGCCCACGCCCGTCCGGTAACGCAGGAGGAAGACCCGGGACTTTACGAACTGGTGGCAGAGCAGGCTCGACTGGCCAATATGCCCATGCCCAAGGTGTACGAAATCGACGATCCTTCGCCGAACGCCTTCGCCACCGGACGCAACCCGCGGAACGCCGCCGTGGCCGTAACCACCGGCATCCGGCGCATCCTGACCCGTGAGGAGCTGGCGGCCGTAATGGCGCACGAGATGGCCCATGTCGGCAACCGCGACACCCTGATTATGACCGTCGTCGCCACCATTGCCGGCGCAATCTCCATGCTGGCCTTCATGGCGCAGTTCGCCGCCATTTTCGGTAGCCACAGCGACGACGATGACGGCGGCGGCAACATTATCAGCCTTCTCATCATCGCCATCGTCATGCCTATCGCCGCCACCGTCATCCGCTTGGCCATCTCCCGGGCCCGCGAGTACCAGGCCGACCAGACCGGAGCCCACAACTGCGGCGACCCGGACGCCTTGGCCCGGGCCTTGGAAAAGCTGGAGATTGGCTCCGAAATGCGCCCCATGAAAGTCAACGAAGCCGCTTCCCATCTGTTCATCGTCAACCCGCTGAGCGGCAAATCCATGGCTCGCCTGTTCTCGACGCACCCGCCCACCGAGGAGCGCGTTAGGCGTTTGCGGTCGATGACCGCCCAGCCCAATTTTGACGCCGTTCCCGGCGCGAACTTTGACATTGCCGCCGGTAACGACCGACCCAATTACGAAATACCCGACAGCAACGACCGCCCCAACTTCTAGAAAATCGCGATGGGGTTCACCGATTCGTAAAAACGCGCAATCCGGGCGATGCTGCCGTCATTCTCCCCTGGCGCCGGCCTATCCAAGCCGCGCTCCGATAAACTGCGGATAACCTCGCAGGAAGTCGCCGGCGTCAGCCGCCCGTCGCCCCTCCAATTGCAAGCTTCGCACCGCGAGCAGTCCCTCGCCGGCGCCGACGATAACCGGCGTGTCCGCCTCCGGGGCCGGGATGGCAACTACTCCGGCTTCACCAACTCCGGGCAGGGCCGCCACTTCCAGAAGCTTCACTTCTTTACCGTCCCATCGGGTATGCAGCCCCGGCCAGGGCGTGTAGGCGCGCTGCCGCCGGGCCAGTTCCTCGGCGGATAGGTTCCAGTCGGCCAGGCCATCGGCGCGTTCCAATTTGCGGGTATAGGTTGCCAGACTGCCGTCCTGCGCGATTGCCGATAGGGAGCCGTCCATCCATCTAGGCAGGATTTCCATGAGCAGAGCGGCGCCGTCAACGAACAGCTCCTCAGTCAGTCCCGCCGCATCGTGTTCCGGGCTGATTGCGCGCTGACGCTGGGCGATAATCGGCCCGGTATCCATGCCCTCGTCCAGCAGCATCACCGTGATGCCCGTAACCTGGTCTCCAGCCAGAATCGCCCCGGCTACCGGCGACGGCCCGCGATGCCGGGGCAGCAGCGACGGGTGTAGGTTCAGGCATCCGAAAGGAGCCGCCGCCAACGCTGCCGCGGGCAGCAGCCGGCCGTAGGCTGCCACCACAATAACGTCCGGCGCGTATGCGGCCAGCCGCGGCGCTGCTTCGGGGTTTCGGAAGCTGGCCGGCTGTTCAACCGGGATGTTCAGATGCTGGGCGCGCTGCTTTACCGGCGTCGCCTGGCAAACCTGCCCTCGCCCGCTCCGACGGTCCGGCGGAGTGTACGCCGCGACTACTTCCACTGACGCCATATCCGACAAGGCATCCAGCGCCACCGCTGCGCCGGCCGGAGTCCCCATGAAGACGACGCGCCAGGGTGGAGGCTTGACCTGGCGCCCAGCGAACTGGATTCGAGAATGGCTTGACAACGCAGCCTCCCGCCTGATAAATTTGCCCCAACCGCCAGTGCGGAACTTTGGAAAGGAGGTGATGGCTAATGGAACACAGTTTAACACGCTGGGGCGATGGTAGGCACCAGTCTGGACACGACGGGGTGAACGCCGTTTAGCGTCATCGCTTTCAAGGAGTTGGGTTTAGCCCGTCAGTCGGGCCCAGACCAGTGTCTACCGTCGCCCCAAGGGACTTGGGAAATTGGGCGGCAAGCCATAGGTCCAGTCTGGGCCCGATACCCTTTTAATCACGCCACAGCCCGGGCCGCTTCGTCAGAGCGGTCTATCTTTCACCGAAACGACGGTGAAAGATAGTAGGGTTACCGTGTCAGGGTGGAAACGGCTGGTGAGGAACGCAACGGTCTGCAGCTTCCAGCCGCCGTTTGACAAATCCGGCGCAAAACCCTAAATTAGTTGCGGCAGAACCGGAAATTACTGAATGGAGTTGAAATGCTACGGATTCGCCTGCGGAGAGTGGGAAAGAAAGGCCGCCCCTATTACCGAATCGTCGTCACCGAGAGGCGCAACCCGCGCGACGGAGCCTACATTGACGGCATCGGACATTATGACCCCATGGCGGACCCGCCGGCGGTAACCCTTGATGCAGAGCGGGCAGTGGACTGGTTACGCAAAGGCGCGCAGCCGTCAGACCCGGTGCGTCGCATCTTCGATTTCAACGGCATCTTTGACCAGGTACACCCCCACAAGGTACTACACTCCGATGAAAGAGCTGATTGAGTTCATCGCACAGTCGCTCACTTCTAACCCCGAAGCAGTCAGGGTTACGGAGTCCGACGAAGGCGACCAGATTGTAATTCGCCTGGAAGTGGCCCCCGAAGACAAGGGCAAGGTCATCGGAAGGCAGGGCCGAGTGGCCCAGGCTATGCGGGTGTTGCTCAGGGTAGCCGCCGTTAAGGATGGCACCCGGGCAGTTTTGGAGATTGTCTAACCGCCAGCGCCGCCGACGCTACCGTCGCCCGGTTCCGGGTCAAGGCCGGGCCGAGGGCGTCAACACCGCAACCGTGGTGGCCCCGGAACCTCCTAACGGCAGCGTGGTCGTCGGTCGCATCATCCGCGGCCACGGCTTGGACGGCTCCCTGCGGATTCAATCTTATTCCGACAACCCTGACCGATTCCAGCCCGGCGGTTTGCTCACGCTGGCCGGCCAATCCAGAACCGTCGCCTCCTGCCGTCCGCTGCCCGCCGGGTATGCAATTCTACAGCTGGACGGCCTGGACGATGCCATCGCAGCCCGCAAATTGGCCGGCGAATGGCTGTACGCCGCCACCGACTCCGAGTCGGAACCGCCGCCGGGCGAGTATTATCACTATCAGCTGGTCGGGCTGCGCGTTGTAACCGACCGGGGCGAAAACCTCGGACAGGTTCAAGAAGTGCTCGTTACCGGCAGCAACGACGTGTACGTAGTCAAGTCGGAATCCGGCGACGAGCTGCTGCTGCCGGCCATCTCACAGGTTGTCAAAGAAATTGACCTGACAGCGGGCAGGATGCTGGTGCGCTTGCTGGACGGCCTCCGCTGAAAGGCGCTAATCACCCGCCGCGCCGACGGTGTGTCGCTCATCGTGAGCATGGGCGTGTTCCGCTTCGTCGGCGAATTCGTGGTCTTCGCAAGCAACCCAGCGTGAGCCGTCGGCGAACCATTCCTTCTTCCAGATAGGCACGATGGTCTTGATGCGGTTCACCGCCTCATGACACGCCTGGAAAGCCTCCGCTCGGTGGGGAGACGCCACGGCAACCACCAAGCTGATTTGCCCAACCGCGACAAGCCCGGTGCGGTGAGCGATGGCCACGTCTTCAATCCCGTAGTCTGCGCACAGGCTGTCCCGCACTTCATGCAGCTTCTTGACGGCCATCGCGTCATAGGCTTCATACTCCAGCCGGGTAACCTCTTTGCCGCCAAAGCTGTCTCGGGTAGTCCCGAGGAACGTAACTATCGCGCCGTTGGAGTCGCGCCGCACCGAGTCGGTTACGGCCGCCGGGTCCAGGGGCTCATCAGTGAGAATAATCATCGTCGGTAACCTCCGCTAACCGCGTCCTCCGCTGACGGGAGGGATTAGGCAAACTTCGTCGCCGGGGTGCAAGGGCCGGTCATCGTCGGCGTACTCGGCGTTCACCGCCGTCACGATGCGCACCTCCGGGGGCGCCAGCCGGGGATATTCGGCGCGCACGGCGGCAGTCAGGTCAGCCACCGTCGCCCCTTCGGGGACGTTAACAGACACTACGGAAGCGCCGGCGCGTTCCCGATACAAAGCGAAAAGACGGACTTCAAGTTGCATAGTAGATGCGATTATGGGCTTGGCAAAGCGGTGGTGTCAACGGACGGTTTACTGGTACTTCGCGAGAAACATGCTGGTGATGCCGCTGAATTCAGCGGATTCGGAAGTGTAGTGGTTAATGATATTGGGCCATTCTGACCATGGGGTCTGTGTCAGCTGCCGTTGAACTTCCCTTACCCATTCCACCCGTCTGATTAGAATGTCCCACTTATTCAACCCGATAGCGGCTATAGTACGGAGAGCTTTGCAGCGATCTACATCACTCAAACCTGCTTTTGGCACTATCTCCCCGGTGCGAGCGTCATAGTCAAAATACCCCCCAGGGCGGTTCGGAGGATGGTTTGGCTTAGCGGTCGCGCAAGGATCAACAAACCCGCCTTCCCTCCACTGATTTCCTTTTTCACGATTGCACCTGCTGCAACTGAAAATCCAGTTTGACCACCGATAGACTAACTTAGGAGATCTGCTGATGGGGCGGAAATGGTCAACCGTGGGCGAAAGTACCCCCGATTCAGCGGCATCAGAGCAACGCCGCTCGCAGTATCCGCACTTGCCGTTGAATCGTCGGCCCAACTCAGGTCGAAACTCCCGCCAGTAGGAGTCGTTAGGTCTCCCACCCTTATCGTGTCGGATATGGTTAATCCAACCCTCCGTAAACTGCCTCCGGTAGCCGCGAACGCCCGGCGGCTCCGGCCCACGGTCAACCCACCGCATAATTCTTATGACCCATCTTGCGACAAATCGGACGTACGCGAACGCAGATATTCCTGCATCATTTGGTCAAATCGTTCCTGCTGAGCGTTGTGTGCCCCCCTGGCCAGCAAGTCCTCGTTCACCAGCCGCCTCAACTTTTGCATACGCGCTTCATCCTCGGGCTTTAGCGAGTCCTTGCTCCGCAGTTGTCGCAATTCCTCGACATGACCAGCTGTACGTTCATCCGTCGGGTCATCAATCCCCATAAACGTTCGATAAATCTCGTCCGCAGTCCAACCGATGACGTCCTGTTCATTGCGCGACCAGACTACCTGGCCAGTTTCATCGCGCTTGAGCAGATGAACCTGCCCTTTCTTCAATCCGGCTACTATCATCGGAGAGTGGGTGCTTGCGAAAATCTGCACGTTGGGGAAATACTCCGCCAGTGCAGGGATGATTCGTCGCTGCCAAGAGGGGTGCAAATGGGCATCGATGTCGTCAATTATGAAGATACCGGAACGCGCCCGCCAGCCATTATCGTCCGCATAATTTTGAGCATGGCCTACGATTAGTCGGACAACCCAGCCGAGAACATACTGTGTACCCAAGCTTAAGTTGCCTGACGACACGGGGCCGTCGATAGTTTGCGTGGATACTTGCATATCTTCCCAGCTCCCACTGATAGAACCGATTCTCAACGGGAATCCATCGGTGATTCGTGCGAGAATCTTGCGTATAGTATCGTCCACGTCGCGATCAAATTCGCTGACCCTCATGCTATGGCGAGCCAATAGCGCCGTGTTTGGCAGAATATCCAAGCGGTAGTTGGTATGCGTAACGAAGCCGACGTACCCAAAATCACTGGCTTTACGCTCATCCCATTCACCATACTGACAGCTCACTGCTGGGGCAGCAACACCAAGATCAGAGATGTGTCCAACCAAGTTATCGGACACGTCACTATACGGCATCCGTTTCATTGCTTCAGATAGAAGCCCATAGTGGCTCTTAAACCGCAAATAGCGACCCCGGAAATTACTCCAATCGATAGCCACAGCCACGGCACTAGGGTTATAGGGAAATCCTACGTGCTGCTGATAGCGGTATTGAAAATCGTAGGTCCAGCGTTGCGTCAGCAGGTTCACCGCCTGCAAAATCGTGGACTTTCCTACGTTGTTGGGGCCGATAATCAGGTTCACCTTGGCATCAAATTCCAGTTTAATGCTATCGGAGCCGGCACCATCCGCACGATACCGGAACGGGCCTACGTTGGTCAGTTCTAACGAATGAATAGGCATTGGAGCCCCCTTTGCTTGCGATGGGTTTCGGGCTAATCGGGAGTATAATCTTACTAGATATTGGCATCAAATTCCAGTTTGATGCTATCGGATCCAGCGCCGTCTGGACGATGCCGGAACGAGCCTGCGTTGGTCAGATCTAACGAATGGATAGGCGTTGGAACCGCCTTTTGCCTGCGGTTGGTTTCGGGCTGATTGGGGGTATAATCTTACCACACGCCCATCCCTCAGGAGCCGCCTGACATGCCTAACCGACAGCGCCTTACCCAGACCCTCATCGACCTAATCCGCATCGACAGCCCCACCGGAGAGGAGGACGCCATCGACGCCCATCTCTCGGCTCGCCTTGCCGCGCTGGGCGCCGCTGTCCGACACGACGACTACGGCAATCTGGTCGCTACTTTGCCCGGCTCCAACGACAACGCTGGCGCCGCTCCGGTGATGCTCTCCGCCCACATGGACACCGTGGAGCCGGGCCGCGGCATCAAGCCTGTTCTGGACGCCGACGGTGAAGTGCTACGCTCCGACGGAACCACCATCCTCGGCGGCGACTGCAAGGCCGGCCTCGCCATCGTGATGGAAGCTCTGACCTCCGCTATCGAAGATGGCGGCCCGCGCCGGCCCGCGCAGGTGGTCTTCTCCCGCGCTGAGGAGGGCGGACTCAACGGCGCGCGCAATCTGGATTTCTCCCTGGTGCAGGCCAAATGCGGCATCGTGTTTGACGGTGAGGGGCCGGTCAGCCGCATTTGCGTCGGCGCGCCGGCGCAGAATATCGTACAGTGCCGCATCACCGGCGTCGCTGCCCACGCCGGCCTCGAACCCGAAAACGGCGTCTCCGCCCTGCTGGTTGCCGCCAACATTCTCACCCGCTTGCCCCTGGGCCGGATTGATGACGAAACCACCAGCAACATCGGCGTACTGAACGGCGGCCTGAAACGCAACATTGTGCCCGAATCGGCCTACATGGACGGCGAACTCCGTTCCCGAAATCAGGCCAAACTGGATAATTACACCGCCGAGTTTCATCGAGCCTTTGACCAAGCCGCCGCAATGTACCCCGATGCTCACATTGACCTGGACATCCGTAGCCAGTACCGGGCTTATCAGGTCGGCAGCGACCACCCGGCCCTCGCCGACATTGCCCGCGCCGTCGCCAGCGTCGGCCTTGCGCCAACCATGCAGACTACCGGCGGCGGCTCCGACGCTAACGTCTTCTTCGAGCATGACATTGCCGCGCTGCCGGTAGGCATCGGCGTGCGCGACTTTCACACTATCCGCGAGACCGCCCGCATCAGCGAAATAATGGATGGAGCGCGCGTTTGTCAAGCGTATCTCAGCGCCTGGTGATTTTGCGCCATGCGCCCCCACGCTTGACAGCCATAGCGCAGTTCATTAAATTCTACCTCCGTTGGAATAAATCGCCCCGCTCTATTACGGCGCGCCGCGCTAACCCCCTATCCTCACTGCTCGGCAGTCTATCCCACATGGGCAGCATACCAACAGATTCAATAGAATCGCGTCAGTCCGGCCTGCGGTCAAGCGGAGGCCCGGCTTCTGCCGGGCCAGCCCTGCCGCCTATGTTTGACCGCTATCGCGAGCACTTGGAGGTCGCGCTGACCAATGCCGTGCCTGCCTTGCAGCGGCATCCCGTCAACGCTCTCCTGCGCTACCATCTCGGCTGGTGCGACCACCAAGGCGTTCCTTCCGCCACTCCGGCGTCTCAAGGCAAGGCCCTTCGCCCTACGTTATGTATGTTCGCTTGTGAAGCTCTGCAGGGTACGCCGGCCCACGCGGCTCCGGCCGCCGCCGCCCTGGAACTGATCCACAATTTCTCCCTGATACACGACGATATCCAGGATCAAGGCTTGGATCGGCGACATCAGCCCACCGTATGGGCTTTGTGGGGAACTCCTCACGCGCTCGTTGCCGGCGACGCTATGCAGTCTTTGGGCGACCTTGCTATTCTGCATTGCGACGCCGCCGTTGTTTCCGACACCGCCGTTCGCATCTCCCGACTGCTCACCCAGAGCTGCGTTGAGATGATTGAAGGCCAGTGCCGGGACCTACAATTCGAGCAGCGGGAAACTATCGGAACCGACGAATACCTGGATATGATTGCCCTGAAAACCGGCGCCCTTATCCGCAGCAGCCTGGTTATCGGCGCAACGGTCGCAACCCAGGACGCCGACACCATCAACGGCGTCGCCAGGTTCGGGCGCGCCATCGGGCGACTGTTCCAGATTCGCGACGACTACCTGGGCATCTGGGGCGACGAAGCCATTACCGGCAAGTCCACCGACAGCGACATCGTGCAACGCAAAAAGAGCTACCCTATCGTGTACGCTTTTCAGCAGGCCGACGGAGCCATGCGGAACGAACTCATCAGACTCTACGGCCAGGATACGCTTAACGAAGATGATGTTGACCGTGTGCTCGAAATACTGGACGATATCGGGGCCGCCTCCCAAACCGACTACCTTACCGATATGACCGCCCATGAAGCGCGCTCCGCCCTGGCCACGCTGGAACTGCCGCAATGGGCCGACTACGACGCCGCCCAACTGATTGACTTCATGGCTTACCGACTGTTCTAACCCGGTCAGTTTTACCCAATGTTCCCGGAGTTCATACTATGGTTCAGACTCATACCGACCCGCCCGCCGCCATCGAGCCGGCCAAAAAGCCGACGGCCAAGCGGCCCATGGAACTGGGCTTGCGCATGGGGTGGTATATCCTCAAAAATCGGCTTCGCGGCCGGCGCCGCTTCCCGCTGGTCACCATGCTGGAACCGCTCGAAATGTGCAACCTGGCCTGTGTCGGCTGCGGGCGCATTCGGGAGTACCGCGGGGTGCTGGACAAGATGATGCCGGTCTCAGAAGCGCTGGCCGCCGTTCGCAATTCCGGCGCGCCCATCGTTTCCATCGCCGGCGGCGAGCCTACCATTCATCCCCACATTGACGAAATCATCAATACCCTCGTGGAGCAAAAATACTTCGTCTATTGCTGCACCAACGCCCTGCTGCTGCCCCGTATGCTGGACAAAATCCCGCCCTCCAAGTACTTCTGCTGGGTCATCCACATGGACGGGATGGAGGCCAAACACGACGAATCGGTAGCCCGGGCCGGCGTTTTCAAGCGCGCCGCCGAGGGCATTCGCATGGCAATCGACCGGGGCTACCGCGTCTGCACCAACACTACTGTGTTCCGCAACAGCGATGTTGAAGACCTGCGCGAAATGTTCCGCTACGTCAGCGACCTGGGCGTGGAAGGCTCCATGCTCTCCCCCGGCTACGACTTCGAGGACGCGCCTGACCAAGATCTGTTCCTCACCCGCCAGGAATCCCGCAACGTCTTCCGGAGTCTGCTCGATCCTGCTCGGATGGATGGTATGCGGTTCTACAACAACCCGCTGTACCTGAACTTCCTGCGCGGCGAGCGGGAGTATCAGTGCACGGCATGGTCTAACCCCACCTACACGGTGATGGGTTGGCGTAAGCCTTGCTACCCTCTGGCGGATGAGCACACCGAGAACGTTGACGACCTTTACGAGGCCAGGCTCTGGGATGAACAATACGGCGTTGGCCGCGATCCCCGCTGCAACAACTGCATGATGCACTGCGGCTTCGAATCAGCGACGATTTTCAACGCCATCGGGAAGCCCCGGGAATGGGTAACGTTCATCAAGTCCGGCGCAGCCCACAAAGGCGGCATCAGCGTGGGGTAATGTCCCTATGCTTGCTATAGTGGCCCCCATGCCCACCGAACTGGCCGGTATCCGTCGGGCCGTGCGCGACCCGCAAAGCCGGGGCATATACTTTTCCGTTACCGGCATCGGCAAAGCGGCCATCACCGCTGGTTTCGCCCGCGCTGCCAAGACCCGGCCCGAAGCCGTAATACTGGCCGGCTTCTCCGGAGCGGTCGCCCCCGAATTACAGACCGGCGACCTGCACATCGCCGCTTCTTTCCACGCCTGCGGTGAATACGGCCCCATCACTGCCGATACCGGGTTGTCGTCGGCAATGCGCGAAGGCGCCCGTCTCAACGACATTCGCGTCTGTATCCAGCCCTCGGGCACCGTGAGCGGCGTCGCCAATGCAGCCGTCAAAGCTGAGCTGCGCTTTGCTGCCGGCGTCGCATCCGTCAATATGGAAGACTATTGGGCAGCGACGGCCGCCGCCATCGCCGGGGTGCCCTTCGCGTCGGTTCGAGCCGTGCTGGACACCTCCGACCAGTCGCTGCCCGATTATCTGGCTTCTGGCGACATCGCGCCGGCGCGCGTCGCCCTGAACGCCCTCGTCAGACCCGGCCGGCTGCCCGCCCTGCTACGGCTTGCGCGGCAATCCCGTTTGGCGCGCCGCAACTTGACCCGCTGCATCATGGCCACGATTGATATTCTCGCCGCGCGGCAGCCAGTGCCGACCGGGGCGCCGCGATGACAACCCTGGTTACCGGGGCCACCGGATTTATCGGCGGCAATCTGGCCCGCGCCTTGGATGCCCGCGGCGATGCAGTGCGCGCGCTGGTTCGTCCCACGGCCAACGACCTGGCAATCCGCGATACCCGCGTTGAGCAAGTCCCCGGGGACTTGCTCAACGCCGAATCCCTGCGTCGCGCCATCGCCGGTTGCGATACTGTGTACCACTGCGCCGCCGCTTACGCTTTCTGGGCTTCCAATCCGGCCGAGATATACCGGGCTAACGTAGATGGCACCCGAAACCTGCTGGACGCCGCCCGCAATGCCGGCGTGCGCCGTATCGTATTCACCAGTTCGGTATCCACCATCGGTTTGCCCTCAGGCGGCGCGGCTGGCCCAAGCGCTGGTCTGGGCACGGAGGATATGCCCCCTAATCCGTCTCATCTGATTGGGCGCTACAAGCAGTCCAAGTATCAGGCCGAGCGGCTGGCCTTGGCCGCCAACGGCTCCGACTTGGAAGTGGTGGTGGTCAATCCCTGCGCTCCGGTGGGCAAATGGGACGTGAAACCTACTCCGACCGGACGCATTCCCCTGGACTTTGCCCGGGGACGCATTCCCGGCTACCTTAACACCGGTATGAACCTGGTGGATGTCGCCGACGTTGCGCAGGGCCACATTCTCGCCATGGCCAAGGGCCGGCCCGGCCAGCGATACATACTGGGACACCGCAACCTCACTTTGCGCGAAGTTCTCAGTATGCTTGCCGCCGTCACCGGCCGGCCGGCGCCGCGCTGGCGTTTCCCCTTCTGGCTCATCACCGGCCTTGCCCAGTGCGACCAGTGGGTTGAAGGGAATATAATGCGTCGTCACCCAGCCATACCTCTGGAAGGCGTCAAAATCGCCCGGCATCCGATGTACGTCAGTAGCCGGAAGGCCGTTGACGAACTGGGCTTGCCGCAAAGCCCGGTTGAAGTTGCGCTGGAAAAAGCCGTGCGCTGGTTCGGCGACCACGGCTATCTGCGAAACCGCCGCTGAAGCGGCGCCCAAGGTTCAACAACGCCATGCTGCCAAAGACGAAAATACCATGCGATGCCGAATCGTCCAAAGCTGCCCCTTCGCTGGCAGCGGTTAATTCTGCAATCTCGCAGCTGCACGACTATTTCCGCGACATCCAGAGCGACCTAGGCTATTGGTGGGGGGAGCTGGAATCCAACAATACGATGGAAGCGGAGTACGTCATGCTGTCTCGCTTCCTCGGCCATCACAATCCCCAGCGGGAACGGCACATCGTCAACTACTTGATCAGCAAGCAGCGCAGCGACGGCTCCTGGTCCATCTACTACGGCGCGCCCGGCGATTTGTCCACCACCGTAGAATGCTACTTTGCGATGAAGATGTGCGGAGAAGACCCTGATTCCGACGCAATGCGCCGGGCTAGAAAGTTCATCCTGCAACACGGCGGGCTGCCCAGGGTTCGGGTGTTCACGCGCATCTGGCTGGCCCTTTTCGGCCAGTGGGAATGGGAAGGCACGCCTCGCCTGCCCGCCGAAATGATGCTGCTGCCTGATTGGGCGCCTTTGAGCATCTACCGTTTCGCCAGCTGGGCGCGCGGCTGCATCGTGCCGCTCTCCATCGTCCTTTCCCGGCGTCCGGTGCGCCCGGCAGCTCCCGAGCATACCATCTACGAATTGTTTCCCAATGGACGTTCCCGCGCCGATTATTCGCTGCCCAAGCCACCCGGTTTCACTCTGCCGCGACTGGTGCATATCGTCGAGGAAGCCTTGGGGAAAATCTACTATCGCGTCAAATTCAATCCTCTCCGCAAAGCCGCGGAAAAGAAAGCAATCCGCTGGATTCTGGAACGCCAGGAAGACGATGGCAGCTGGGGAGGCATCCAACCGCCGTGGGTGTACAGCCTGATTGCGCTCAGCGTCTGTGGCTTTGACAACCACCACCCGGCCGTCAAGCGCGGCTTTGACGGGATCGAGGGGTTCGGCATTCAAAAAAGCGACCGCTGGACGATGCAGGGCTGCATCTCGCCCGTTTGGGATACCTGCCTGGCAGTACAGGCCCTTGCCGAGAGCGGCGTCTCTGCCGACGACCCCATGCTCACGTCCGCCATCCGCTGGCTGGTGGACAAACAGATTCTGGTCGGCGGCGACTGGCAAGTTCAAGCGCCCCAGCTCCAGCCCGGCGGCTGGGCTTTCGAATTTCACAACAGCTGCTATCCCGACATCGACGACACCGCAGAGGTAGTGCTGGCCTTGCATCTGGGAAAACTGCCCGACGGGGAAGACCACCTGCGTCAGCAGGCCATTGACCGCGCTCTGAGCTGGGTAGCCGGAATGCAAAACCGAGATGGCGGCTGGGCATCTTTCGACAAAAACAACAATCACGGCTACGTAACCGCCCTGACTTTCAGCGATTTCGGGGAGGTTCTGGACCCGTCCAGCGCCGACGTAACCGCCCATGTGCTGGAAATGTACGGCAAAATGGGTTACAGAACCGAAGTCGAATGGCTGCAAGCCGCCTACCGCTACCTTCGTTCCGAGCAGGAGGACAACGGCAGCTGGTTCGGCCGCTGGGGCGTCAACTACATATACGGAATCGGCGCGGCGCTGCCGGCCCTGGAGACCATTGGCGAGGATATGCGCCAGCCATATGTCCGCCGCGCCGTGCAATGGCTGCTTGACCATCAAAATGACGATGGCGGCTGGGGTGAATCCTGCGCCTCTTATGTTGACCCCGACCTGCATGGAGTCGGGCCGAGTACGGCCTCCCAGACCGCCTGGGCCCTTCTGGCGCTGATTGCTGCCGGCGACGCTGACCATCCCGCCACCCATCGCGGAGTGGCCTACCTGCTGCAAACCCAGCAGCCCGATGGCCACTGGGAAGAGCCCTACTTCACCGGCACCGGATTTCCTGGATACATCAAGGGCGAAAGGGTGGCCCGAGTGCCTGGGCCGGGCGAGCGGGGTTTTCAGGACATGGCAATGTCCGCCGGGTTTATGATAAATTACCACCTGTACCGCAACACTTGGCCCCTGCTGGCCTTGGCACGCTATCGTAACCGGATTTGCGCCGAACCCCTGACCCGTAGTCAAAGTGCACCTCATGAAAGTAAAGAACTTCTCCCTCAAAGTTGATACCAAAGACGCCCCGCAGCTGATTGACATCACCCACTGGGTGAAAGGCTGCGTAGCGGAGTCCAAAGTCAGCAATGGCATAGTGCTGGTGTACTCGCGACATACCACGGCGGCAGTGAAAATCAACGAAAACGAGCCGCTGCTGATTGAGGATATGGCCGAGTTCCTCGAGCGCATCGCCCCGCGCGACGCCTACTATCGCCACAACGACTTTTCCATACGCACGGTGAACATGACCGAGGATGAGTCCCCCAACGCCCACGCTCATCTCCAGCACCTGATGCTGGGCTGTAGTGAAACCATCCCCCTCATCGACGGTAAAATACCCTTCGGCCAATGGCAAAGCATCTTCTTCATCGAGCTGGACCATCCCCGGCCCCGGGAAGTGATGGTGCAAATCGTGGGAGATTAGCCCACCCAAACAATCCGGGGCGCCATGTCCACTACCCTCGACACCGGGCCATCGGCCGCTGCCGTTGCCACTCTTCCACCGGGAACGCCCTCCGTCTCTCTGGAAGACGCCTATCGTTACTGCTCCAACCTGGCGCGCAGCCATTACGAGAACTTCAACGTAGGCGGCTGGATTACGCCGCGGGACAAGCTGCCCCATGTCCACGCAATTTACGCCTGGTGTCGGATGGTGGACGACCTGGGAGATGAAGCGACGCCTGAGGGATCCACCGCGCATTTGCCCCTTGCTGGACGTCCTGACTATGTCACCACACAACACCGCTTGGCGCGCCTTGACTGGTGGCAATCCGAACTGGAATCCGCCTACACCGGTCAACCGTCCCATCCTATCGCCGTCGCCATCCAAAACACTGTCAACGTTTTCGCTATACCTCGCGAGCCCTTCCTCCGCTTGATTCACGCCAACCGCATTGACCAGGGCCCTGGGCGGTTCGATACGCTGGACGATATTCTGGACTACTGCCGCTACTCCGCCAATCCGGTTGGCCGTCTTTTCCTGCATCTTTTCGGCTATTCCGACGCTGAACGCCAGCGACTGGCAGACCACACTTGCACCGCCTTGCAATTGACCAACTTCTGGCAGGACGTGGCCCGCGACTACCACGACCGGGGACGAATCTACTTACCCGCAGCCGACTTGGCCCGGTTCAGCGTAACCGAGGCCGACATCGCCGCTAGCAAAGCCAACGACGCTTTTCGGAAGCTGCTCCGCCATGAATGCGACATCGCCATGGACCTATTCCGCCAGGGCGCGCCCCTCGCGCAATCTCTGGACGGGCCGGCCCGTTTGCCGGTGGCCCTGTTCACTCGCGGCGGCGCCGCCGTTCTAGGCGCGATACGAAAGCAGAATTATGATGTTCTCAGTAAACGGCCGGCGCTGTCGCAAGGACGCAAAGCCTGGCTGCTGACATCTGCCTGGTTCCTCAATAAGCTTGGCCTCGGCTATGGACTGCCCACCGGGTGAAACGGATGAATACGCCCTCTCCCGCCGCATCTCCACCGTCGCCCCAAGCATTGGCCGACGCTTACGAAGAGTGCCGGCAGGTTACCCGCCGCGAGGCGCGCAACTTCTACTTTGCGTTCCTGACGCTCCCTGCAGCGCAGCGTCGGGCTATCTATGTGGCCTACACCTTCTGCCGTTATTGCGACGATTCGGTTGACGCTGAAGGAACCCGCGACGAGAAACTGACCCGGGTCAATCGGCTGCGCGAAATGCTGGCGGAGGCCTATGCCGGGCGATCTACACAACCTCTGTTCGTCGGCCTCAACGATGTTGCCGCCACTTACCGCATCCCCCAGGAATACTTCCAGGAGGTGCTGAACGGGGTTGAAAGCGACTTGGTGAAAACCCGCTATGCCGACTTCGCAGAACTGCGACGGTACTGCTACCAGGTCGCCTCCGCCGTGGGTCTCATTTGCATCCACATTTTTGGCTATCGCGGCGGCGAGACGGCGCGCCAGCACGCTGTTGACCTCGGCCTGGCGATGCAGATTACCAATATCTGCCGCGACGTGTGGGAAGATTGGGAATTCGGACGGGTCTATCTACCTCAGGACGAGATGGCGCGCTTCGGCGTTGCCGAGGCAGACATCGCCGCAAGGATGGTAACGGCCGAAATGGCTGATTTGCTCCGATTTCAGATTGAGCGGGCGCGCGGCCTCTTTGCCAGCGGGCGCCGGTTGCTTCCTTACCTGCCACCCCGCTCCCGCGCTTGTCCTGCCGCTCTGGGCCTGATTTACGGCGGGGTTTTGAACCGCATTGAACGCGCCGGCTACGACGTTTTTAGCCAGCGTGTGAGCTTGAGCAAAGCGGCCAAACTGCGCCTGATGGCCCGGGCCTGGCTTACCGGCCCATTACTAAAGTGACCGCTCCAGCCCCTAACGCATTCCAAACGTCTGCCGTGGAACCCGACTCTGTCATAGTCATCGGTGGGGGATTGGCGGGCATCGCCGCCGCGGCTCGGCTGGCCGAGTCCGGCCGCAAAGTAACGCTGCTAGAGGCTCGCGCAGAGTTGGGAGGGCGTGTCTTTTCGTTTCAGGACCGTAAAAGCGGGCGCGTCCTGGACAATGGGCAGCACGTTATAGTCGGTGCCTGCCGAAACCTGATTTCGTTTCTGGAACGTATCGGAGCCCGACATCTCTGGGCGCTCCAACGTCGGCTCGACGTGGCGGTGTACGACCGCGCCGGCCGGCTGGGCCGCCTTTATGGAGCGCCGGCTCCCTCGCCCTGGCACCTGCTGCCGGCCTTTCTGACTTATCCGCACCTGAGCCTGACAGACAAAGTCACCGCCGTGCGCGGCCTGATGTCGGCGATGCTCACGCGGCGGCGGCAGCCTCAGCTGGAAGATATGACCTTCTACCAATGGCTGAAAAGCAAAAGCCAATCGGAACGCGCCATATCCAACCTGTGGAACGTGCTGATTGAAGGCACTCTTAACGACAACGCGCGTGACGTCAGCGCAGCCATGGGCTTAATGATTGTTCAGGACGGACTCCTTGGCGGTCGGGCTGCCATCAACCTCGGATATCCTACCGTCTCCCTCAATGACGCGCTGGGGCGGCCGGCGCGGCGATACCTGGAAAGTCTGGGATCGCAAATCGTTACGAGCTGTCCCGTCCGCAGCATCGATGCCCGCGGCGACCGCTTCGTGCAGCACGTTACCATGGGCGACGGCAGGATGATGCGAGCCGGCGCTTACGTCAGCGCCGTTCCCTTTTGGACGCTGCCCGGCCTCCTGCCGCCGGACTTAGCCGGTAGCGTTGCGTGGGCCAAACTGTCGGGGCTGCGGACATCGCCTATCGTCAATGTCCATTTGCGCTACGATACCCCCGTGATGACCGGCGATTTTTGCTACTTCGTGAACAGCCCGCTGCAATGGGTATTCAACAGCTCACGGATTTTCGGTGTTGATACTCCTGATGGCGGGCAGTCCCTCTCCATCTCCGTAAGCGCGGCGTCGGATTATATTGACACCCAACGGGGGGATTTCGCCGATATGATTGCCGGGGAGATGCGCCGGGCGTTCCCCAAAGCCCGCAGCGCCGCTCTGCTCGATGCCGTCGTTGTGAAACAGCGCAACGCGACTTTCCGCTGTATTCCGGGCGCCAACCGGCTCCGTCCTGGGCCGCGCACCGAGTCGCCCAACCTGTTCCTGGCCGGCGAATGGACCGATACCGGCTGGCCTTCCACTATGGAGAGCGCGGTTATCAGCGGCTATAATGCGGCGGCGGCGGTTATGTCGTCCGCCGGTCGTCCCGCCATAGCGCCGGAGCAGCAACGTGCCTGACCAGTGGGCTGAACAACGCAGAGAATTAACCGAAGCCACCCGCGAGATGTATCGCCGGGGCCTCGTGGGGGCTTATTCCGGCAACACCAGCCTGCGCCTCTCCGGCCTCGGCAGCGAAGGGCTGCTCCTGGTTACGCCTACCCACCACCCTTACTACCGTCTGCAGCCGGAAGACCTGGTGGTAGTCAACCTGGATGGCGAACCTGTGGCCTCCGGCGGAATGCATCCTTCGTCGGAAACCCGCGTCCATCTAGAAATCTATCGCAACCGCGATGACGTTCAGGCGGTAGCGCATACACATTCCATCTACGCATCCGTGGCGGCTGTAGTGGGCCGCGATATTCCGCCGCTCATCGACGAAATGCTGCTCACTATCGGCGGCCCGGTCAAGGTCGGCAAGTATGCTTTCCCCGGCACTCAGGAGCTGGCGGAGGAAGCTTGGGCCGCTCTGGGCGACCGCAATGCCGCTCTGTTGCGTAACCATGGCGTCGTCGGCGTCGGCCCCGACATTTGGGAAGCTCTGGAGGTCTGCGACCTGGTCGAACGACTGGCCCGCATTTTCGTTCTGGCTCGCAACTTCGGCCCCCTCGCCGCCGCTACTCTTCCGGAGGACGCCATCGCCGCCGAAATGGAGATGTTCCGCAAATGACCACCTCCGGCCGGGTATCCCAAACCCTTCCCGGGGTCGTCGCCGTTGTCGGCGCCTCGTCAAGTTTTGGTGCGCTGCTTCTGGCCCATTTAGAGGCGGAGTGGCCCGATTGTCAGTTCGTCGCTATTGACACGCAACCGCTGCGCTGGCCCGTCAGGCGGATGTCCGCCTATAGAATGGACCGGAATCACTCCGGCGGAGAGATCCTCAACATCGACGACATACCCGAAGTCTTGCAGGTTAAAGCGTGGGACATGGTTATGGACGAGCAGCGCCTCACCATGGCCGACGTGCTAAGCGCAAGCTCCGTTAAATCTCTGATTCACATCGGCAGCCACTACGATGGCCCCGACCCGGCGCAATTTCTCAGCGAGACTGCCTCCTGGGTTCGCGCCTGCCGAGTGGCCGGCGTGCGTCGGGTGGCTTATCTATCCGACGTTCGAGTGTACGGTATCGGACGACACAACCCGATACCGATTACCGAGCTCTCCCAGCCCAACCCTGCTGAGCGTCATCGCTTCCTACTTGACGCTGAACCCGGTTCCCGGCAACCCCCGGACACACCGGATTCCTCAAATGATATGAGCATCGCCATACTGCGCACCGCTATGACGGTAGGGCCAAGCAGCTCCAGCCCCGTAACCGACGAACTGCTTGTCCCTTCCCTAGTGGCCTCCAAACTAAAACCGAACATACCGCTCCAGTTCCTCCACCATCAAGACCTTTTGCGTGCTACTCAATACGCTGTTGCCGGGGGCCTCAACGGGGTGCACAACGTAGCCAGCAACGGGATAGTGGCCTCCGACGAAGTGATGGAGATGTGCCGGGCGCCCCGTTCGTTCGTCCGGTCCAAATACGGCGGAGCGCGCCGTTCCGGTCGGAGCAGGTTGGGCGGTCAGCCGCTCATCTTGACCTCCACGAAAATCAGGCAGGCTGCCGGTATGCGCTTTAAGTACACATCCACGCAGGCTTTCCGGGCTTACTGCCACTCCATTTTGTTGGCGTCGGGTTCACATGACGACTTCTGACGCCGTCCATCGCCGACATCCGGTCATCCTGGATACCGATCCGGGAGTAGATGACGCTATTGCCATTCTGATGGCGCTGGCCTGCCCTGCGCTCAACGTCATTGGCTTGACCGCCACGGCCGGCAACGTCCCTCTGGTGCGCGCTACTCGGAACGCTCTGGCGTTGCTGGAATACGTGGGGCGAGCCGACGTTCCCGTATTGCGCGGCGCGGCGCGTCCGTTACGCGGTCGTTATGCCTATGCCCGCCACGTTCATTCGGCTTCCGGCTTGACGCGGCGGCTCCCAGACCCGACGATTGCTCCACTAGAAACGCCGGCCGTGCCCTTCCTCTCCCAGTCCTTGCTGGAGGCTCCGGGCGACATTACGGTCATTGCGCTCGGCCCTTTGACTAACTTGGCCCGTCTGTTGCGGCGGCATCCGGCCGCTTTGCGCGCCGCCAAGCGTATAGTTGTCATGGGAGGCGCCGTCAACACGCCCGGCAACGTTTCCGCTCACGCCGAGTTCAATTTTCACAGCGACCCCACGGCGGCCAGACTGGTTATAGAATCAGGCATTCCGCTGACCCTGATTGACCTGGCCGCGTGCCGACAAGTGTATCTATCCGACAGCCAAGTTCCGCCAGCGCCCAACGCCAACTCATTAGGCAGGCTGGCGTCGGAAATGCTGACCGGCTGGTTCCGCAAAGACACCACGCGCCAGCGATTCCACCTATACGACCCGCTGACCGTACTTGCGGTAACGCACCCCCGCGTGGTGCGGCTGCAGCCGGTGACGATGACGGTGGCCGATTCCGGCTCCACCGATGACCCTGCGCTCTGGGGAAACTGCCGGGTTACGGACGCCACCGCCGGCCCGGTTTCCATAGCCGCGCAAGGCGGCGTGGACAGCCAAGCCGCGCTGGCGGCAATAAACGAGTTGCTGCAATGGCAATAATCGAGGCTTCTCCGTATGTCTGATGCTCACAACATCTTGATAGTGGTGTTTGACGGCTTGCAGCCGTCCCAAATTACGCCGGAGCTGATGCCCAACTTAACCGAATTCGCCTGCTCCGGCGTTACCTTCGCTAATCACCACCCGGTATTTCCCACCGTAACCAGAGTCAACGCATCCAGCATGGTTACCGGATGCCTGCCCGGTCGGCATGGTTTGTCTGGAAATACGTTCCTCTGTCGCGATTTTGACCCACACCGCGTAATCCCGGCCATGGAACCAACCCTCCAAGCCATCACCGACGCAACCGGCAGGACCCTGCTGGTTCCTGGCTTGGCAGACATTCTGGGTCGTCGTGGGTTGGAATATGTCGCTATCGGCACAGGAACCAGCGGCAATGCGTACCAGCACAACCCCAACGCGGCGGCGGTCGGAGGCGCTACCATCCACCCGGACTTCACCCTCCCGCGTCCTCTCCGCGCCGACCTTGAGGCCCGATTCGGAGCATGGCCTGCCCAGTATCTGCCGAACACGCCCCGCCTGGCGCACGCTCGTCGCATCATGACCCAGTACATATTGCCGGAACGCAATCCCGCCGTCGCTTTGCTCTGGTTATCGGAGCCGGACAAGATACAGCACGAGGATGGTGTAGGCACAGGCCGGGCCAACCAGGCCTTGAGCGAAGCTGATACCGAGTTCGGCAAGCTGATGGATTACCTGTCCCAAAGCGGCAGACTCGACACTACGGATGTATTCGTAGCGTCCGACCATGGTTATTCCACCATCAGCCGGGTAGTTCCAGTGGAGTCCATGTTAAGAGACGCGGGCTTTCCGACTATTGAACAAAAGGGTGGCGTGGCCGTCGCGGCCAACGGCGGTTCTGCCCTGTTTTACGTCGGCGATTGCGACCCGGCGACAACGACCCGATTAGTACGGTGGCTGACCGCTCAGGATTGGTGCGGTCCACTGTTCGCATCCGAGCGTGTCGGGGAGCCGGCAGGAACACTCCCCGAATCTATAATCGGATGCGAGGGCCCCCGCTCAGCCGACCTGATAATGTCATTCCCTTGGAACAGCAATCTCAATGCAGCCGGCTACGTCGGACACGCCCCGGCCACCGGCGGCGCTCCCGGCCAGGGGCAGCACGGCAGTATGAGCCGGCACGAGCTGCGCAACGTTGGCTTGGCGCGCGGTCCATCCCTACGCCGTAAAACCGTGATTGAAACTCCCACCGGCAATATAGATCTGGTTCCAACAATCCTGCGCCTGCTTGGAATTGATGGTTGCGAGGATGCGATGGACGGGAGGCCGCTGGAAGAGGCGCTGCTTGATGGAGCCGGCTCTCCGCTCAAACCATGGACTGCCACGCATGAAGTGGAAGCCCATGGTTACCGACAACGGGTTCAGGTGAGCCACGCCAGCCGAGCGCGATACGTAGATTGGGGCAACCGGGTAGATTAGAAACTGGCGGAGGGAGTGGGATTCGAACCCACGAACCCTTTGCGGGGTTAACGGTTTTCAAGACCGCCGCATTCGTCCACTCTGCCATCCCTCCGCAACTCGAAAAGGCCGTCAGCTATAGTATAGCAGGCCGGCATCGGCGTTAGTCAGGCGTAGCATCCGCGCTGGAAAAGAACTGCTTGTCCAGGTCGGGGTCGCTAACGCCCAGCAAACCATTGGTGTACAGGCGACAAGCGCGCAACCAGAGCACCAGTATGGCGTTGTTCACGTACATCTGAGGCAACTCTCGGCCGTGCTCCTGCCGAGCGTGGGCGCGGATGCCGGCCTCAAAGAACCGCTCCAGAAACGGCGTAGGTTCGTTGTCAAGAGCGCAAGCTTCCAGAATCTCGAGAGGGGCTTCATGGCAGAGCATCCCCGGCGAGCTCTCCGCCAATTGGACGTAATTGGGTTCCTGAGACTGGGTAATCATCGGTGTCAGCCATATTGAACAAAGTACAGGGGCGAATAGCTGTTCGCCCCTGTCTGATAAGAACGTGCTCATCATAACCCTTTCCCATCACGGGAGAAGGGGGTTCCTGATGCCCGGTTACAGGTTCATCTGGGGAACCATGTAGCCATCCATCTTGTTGTAGATTTGCAGACGGCTGCGCTGAGCGTCCAGCACCACCAGCCGGCCCCGGTCTTCGTCAAAGTACAAGTCCGTGGGCAGGGCGAACCGCCATTCGGATTCGGTAGTGGGAACTTCGCGTCGGCGTTTTAGGTAGTCGGCGTTGGCAACCACGGTCATGTCTGCCCATTTGCTGAGCCACTGGGCGTCGCCGATGAGGGAAATGATGAAGTTGCCCTCCCGGTCGAAGACGTGAACCTTGCCGGGGTGCATACCGTTGTCGCTCCAGTCAGCCACGTACACGTCGCCCTGAGGGTCAATCGTGACCTGGACGGGCAGATGCATCTGGCCGCGCTTGGAGCCCGGCTCCCCGAACTGCATCAGCCACTCGCCGTCGGCGGTGAACTTCTGCACTCGGTGGTTGCGGTGGTCGGCCACGTACACCGAGCCGTCGTTCTGGTCCACTGCGACGCCCCACGGTGAGTTGAACTGGCCGTTGCCGTCGCCCAAGGAACCCCAGGAGGTAATAAACGCGCCGGCGGCGGTAAATTTGCGGACTTCGTGGTTGCGGCCATCGGTACAGTAGAGGTTGCCGCCGGCGTCCACTGCCAGGCTGGATGTGGCGTGTTCCCTGCCATCGTCGCTGGGAATGGTACTCCACTTTTTGACGAAGGAGCCATCCTTCTCAAATTCCGATACCTGGTTCATCCACTCGTCGGCGATATAGATGTGGCCGTTAGGTGCCAGTGCCATGCCGGAGGGCCAGATGAACTCGCCATCGCGGTCGCCGTACTTGCCAAACTCGCCAGTGAACTCTTCGTCGCCCTCTCTTTCGCCGAGGTCAATAATGCTGACCCTGGCACCGTAGGCCAACTTGTTCCACGGGACGTTAGAGATGCCCTCTATGCCCCGATTTAGTACATACACCGTGTTGCCGTCATAGGCCATGGCCGTGGGCTGACTGAAGCCCATACCGGAGGCGGCGCCCCGTCCTACGGAATGGCTGTAATCATACACTCGGCCTTTTGCGATTTGCGTAAGCATAATTTTACCTGCTTGCTGCTTGTGTGTCTTGTCAAAAGCGCGGGGCCAGCAGATTGCAACCTACTGGCCCCGGCCGGTTCATGCATTGGCCTGTCCCGGGGACCGGAACCAGTCAGAATTAGACGAAGGCCGCTTTCTCGAAAGTTCCGCCGACGATGGGGTTGGCGTCCAATCCCATCCAGTCTTCTAAGATGGAGGAGTACACGCCGCGGAAGTCGGTGTTAGGAACCAGGTCGCCCTGCTCCAGATGCTCGGGCCGGGAGGAGGGGTATTCGCCGTACTCGCCGCCCTTAATGGCATCGCCCATCACGAATACCACTCCGGCGGCACCGTGGTCAGTGCCGCTGCCGTTGTCGTGAACCCGGCGGCCAAACTCCGAGAACATCATCAGAATGACGTTGTCGCTGGCGTCGTTCTCCCGCAGGTCATCGAAAAAGCTGGAGACAGCGGCGGAAACATCCTTCCAGAGGCCGTCGTGCATCCCGACTTGGTTGGAGTGGCTGTCAAAGCTCCCGTGGTCGCAGTACAGGACACGAGCGCCCAGGTTGGCCTGATGCACTTGGGATATGCCCTTCATCTTGCGGGCGATGGGAGTGTCCGGGTACTCCACAGAGCTGCTATAGCGCCCCGGAGCGACGTTCAGAATATCGGCGGCTTTCAGACTGTCCAAGCCGGTCTGGCCCAAGTAGTCCATCACGAAACCGCTGCCGATGGTGGGAGAGTAGAGGCGGGTGAAACGGTTGATAATCTTGTCCCGCTGCATCTCTTCCTGAATGCTGGTGAGCATTCCGAAGTTGTTGAGGTCGTCCACGCAGGCGACGGGTACGCCGGGGAGAGCCAGCGCGCGGGGCAGGCTGGGCCCAAAGCTGACGGCGGTAACCACGTTGTCCTTGTTTGGGTCTATATCCCGGGTGGCGCGGCCCAGCCAGCCCTCGGTGCCTAGCTTGTCCGGTTCGCAGGTGTGCCAGATGTCCATGCTGCGAAAGTGGCTGCGCGGGCTGTTGGCGTAGCCGACGCCATGAATGATGGCCATGTCGCCAGCATCCCAAAAGCGCCGCAAGGGCGCGACTTCGGGATGAAGGCCAATCCGGTCGTTCAGCTTAACGATGCGGTCATCGGCGATGCCTACCACCGGGCGGTTGTCGCGGTACAGCGGGTCCGAGTGGGGGATGACGGTATTCATGTAGTCGTTGCCGCCAGTGAGCTGCAAGACTACCAGAACCGGGTCTTTCTTGGTTGCAGTCATTTTTACTTGCTCCTGTGAGTGTCGAGGGCCAGTGCGGTTGTTAAACCATGCGTTGCGGCGGCGCTATGACAGAGCGCGCCGCAACGCTCGCATCAGGCGTATTGGAAGTCGCGCAGCGAGACAATCAGCTGCAACATTTCGGAGATGCGCTCCTCGGAAGAGCTGACGTCGCTGTCAGTGCCCCAAGAAAGGTTGCCTTCAATTTGGGCATGGGAGACCAGCTCTTCGCGGGTGGCGTCGTCCACTTCCAGCGGGCCCATAAGGTCCAGGCAGTTGTCCACCATCGCTTGCGGGGTGAGGTCGCCCTGAGCCTGCATTCGGCCAATCATAGAGCGGATGCCGGGACGGCTGACGTCGCTGACCATGTCGGCGGTAAAGTTGATGCGGCGCATCAGAGAACCGCTGTTAATCCACTCCACGCCGGTGTGCCAGCCTTCCACGCTGGGCGGGTTCAGCAGGTCCTGGCCCATATAGGTGGGCTGGCGGGCCATTTCGCCCAAACCCGGGCCAGGGAACTCAAAGCCGCCGACTAGGCGCAGGGTGCCGACAACTACCTCGGCGGGGCTCTTCAGGCGGGCGTAGCGTGCGTTCTTGAAGAAATCGCTGTTGAAGAGGACGCGCAAAACGGCGGTGAGGTTGCCTCCGGAATCCACGAAGGCGTCTGCCAGCATATCGATTGCGTCTTCGTCCACCGGGGGCACAACCTGCCAAGCGGGAACCTGCGCTTCATCAGCAACAAAGAAATTGTACAGATGCCGGGCGATGAAGGTTGCCGTGGCCGGATGCTCACAGATAATGTTGATGATGTCATCGCCGTTGAAGTTCCCGGTTTCTCCGAGGAACGTTTTTTCACCATCGTCGTGGTCTTCTGGCAGGTACTGGAACCGCCAGTCGTGGCGCCCGATGGGGCCTCGGGGTAGCTTCGGCTCGAAAGTCCAGCCGGTAAAAGCTCGGGAGGCTTCGCGCACGTCAACCTCGGTGTAAGTGCCGACGCCCATACTGAAAAGTTCCAGCAATTCCCGGCCCCAGTTCTCATTCACCGCGTCGGCGTGGTTCTCAAAGTTGTCGAGCCAGTAGATCATGGCGGGGTTTCTGGCGATTTCGAGCAGCAGCTCCTTATAGTCGCCCATTCCCTTCTCACGGAAAAGGGACACCATTCGGGTGATTTCGTCATAGTGGTCGACCTTGGACACGCCGGTGGCGAAAACCTGGTGCCAGAACAACGCCATTTTCTCTTCCAGCGGCCGCTTGGTGTTGATCATGAAGTAGAGCCACTCCGCCGAGCCCATCCCCTGGATAGTTCCCGGGCGCCAGGTCCAGGGCTGATACCGGACCAGTTCGTAGCGGTCAATCGCGGGCTGACTTTCCGGATCAAGCAACTCCTCAACGGTAGCTTCATATCCCTTAGCGACCCGTTCCTCCAATTCGTCGCGGGTAGCTCCAAAGCCGGCGCGACGCATCAGGTGGGCCATCAAGGCAATGTCTTGAGATGCCATAACTTCGCCTCCTGCAAAAGGTGTTCAGATTTTCGCCTATTATCTGCTATGCTGGTACTACTGTCAACGATGTCACCAATGATTGCCGTAATCATGCGATACTGCCCATTACCACATGGCTCTTGTAGCGGCTCCGGCGCAGTCGCCCCCCCCTCGCTGCTTCGGATAATGCTGCTGGCTCTGGCTCTGTTCGCGCTGGCTTTACCCATCGTGGGGCCGCTGGATGACCACCACTTTGCCGAGCGCTCGCACACCCACGAGCACATCTTCCTTGACGGCAGGCCGGTACAGCACCAGCACGTGTTTGAGGGCAACCTGCGACACTGGCACGCTGTCCCGGATAATTCGGCTACCAGCGGCGAGACGCCTCCAGAGATCTACGGAGTGGCTTATCTCACCGGCGCCACGGCCAGCCTGGTGTTGGCCATAACGAACGCACCGCATCATTCGGCCCCGGAGCCGCTGCACCCGCCGTCAACATACGACGAGGACGCTAACCCTCTACTTGACTTTGCATCGCATTGCCATCGCCCGGAGGAGCGCAACCCGTCGCCGCCGCTGCCTCCGCCCATTGCGTAATCCTCTCACGACTCGTTTTCCAGACGCATCGACACGGAGGATTCTCGTGATGTCGCTAAATCAAACATCCCTGCCCCGGCCGGGTTACTGGCTGGCAATGGCGGTGGCGGTCATGACGCTGCCGCTGCTGGCAGCTTGCGGCCCGTCCGCGCCGACTCCTGCCGACAACGTTCTCATTACTGTGTCAATCGCCGAGCGCGCCACTTCTCTCACCCGCGAAGACTTGCAAGTGAAGCAGGGGGACACGGTGAGCATCGACTTTACCGCTGACGAAGCTGGGGAAGTGCATTTGCACGGCTATAATCTCACTGCCGAAGTGTCCCCTGGCCAGCCCGGCAACCTGACTTTCGAGGCTACTAACGCCGGAGCGTTCGGCATCAATTTCCACGTCTTTGCGACCGACGAGATGGCAGACGACCATCATCACGCAGCGGGCGAGCCGGGGCCGGTGGCGTCGGAGACGCCCATGAGCATAGCCATTACCGCAACAGCGGACGCGGACGGCGGCGTTAACGTCCGCATCGATACCAGCGGCTTCCGGTTCGCGCCGGAACTGGTGAACCAAGCTCACAGGCCGGGCGCGGGGCACGCCCATATCTACGTGGATGGCGTGAAACTCGGCCGGGTGTACGAACCTGATTACCACATCGCGGATTTAGCGCCCGGCGAGCGCGAAATAGGAGTTTCGCTGAACACGAATGACCACAGCCCGCTGATGTACAACGGCCGGAAGCTGGAAGCCACTACCACCGTCAGTGTGCCGGACGTGGGCCAGGGACACCATGGACATGGCGAGAGCGGTGCCGACCCGGACGACCACGGGGAACATGATCACGGCAACGGCGGGGAACGTGAGGTCGCTGTCGAAGTCCATTTGGGGAATCTGGAAGTCCATCCCTAGCAATATGCTGGGGCGGGTTTCATACCCGCCCCAGCATCGCAATTGGCTCTCACCGCTGCTCTATCGGAACGTATTCACGGTCCATGGGGCCAACGTAGTGCAGGCGCGGGCGTAGCAGGATGTTGTTTTCGTACTGTTCGATACACTGTGCTGCCCAACCCGGGACGCGGCCCAAAGCGAAGATGGGTATGAAGAGGTCGGACTCAATACCCAACAGGTGGTAGATGGAGCCGGCATAGAAGTCAACGTTGACGTAGATGCCTCGGTCGCGGTAGGGAGCCATTACGTCTTCAGACAAGTGGGTGAGAATCTGGAACCAGCGGGGATCGCCGCGCTTTTCGCCGAGGGCCCGGGAGCGTTCGCGCAGGTGGCGAGCTCGTGGGTCTTCGGCTTTGTACACCCTGTGTCCAAAGCCCATGATGCGTTCGCGGTTGTCTAGTTTATTGCGGGCGTATTCTTCGGCGTTCTCCGGATTGCCGATTTCCAGGGACATTTTCATGACTTCCTCAGCTGCGCCGCCGTGGGCTGGGCCTTTGAGCGTGCCTACCGCGCCGGAAACGGCAGCGTGCAGAGTGGAGTTGGTAGAGGCTGCGACCCTTGCGGCAAAAGAAGAAGCGTTCACGCCATGCTCGGCGTGGAGGATAAAGTCCACGTCCATAAGGGCAATGGTCTCGTCGTCCGGCGCCTCGTTGAAGAGCATATAGAGGAAATTGCCGGCGTGGTTCAGGTCAGGGTTGGGCGTGACCGGCTCCAGACCGTTGCGGATGCGATGGTGCGCGGTGACAACGGTAGGGGCTTGGGCAGTGAGGCGGAGAGCCTTGCGGATATTGGCCTCTTTGGAGTTGTCCTCCGATTCTTCGTCAAAAGCAGCCAAGCCAATCATAGCGGTTTGGAGGACATCCATGGGATGGGCGGACTTTACCGCATCGATGACGGTAATGACTTCATCGGGGATACGGCGGTTGGCGCGGAGGAAGGTGTCCATCTCGGCCAGCTGGCTGCTGCTGGGCAGTTCGCCATAGAGCACGAGGTAGATGATCTCCTCAAAGGTGGACTGCTCCGCCAAGTCGTGGATGTTGTAGCCACGGTAAAGGAGCTTTCCGATGTCGCCGTCGATGAAGCTGGACTCCGTAGTGTCCATATAAACGTTCATCAAACCGCGATGCAGTTCCGGCTGGTCGGCCATCTGTGTCCTCCTTGGTTCGTTAGGGGTCGCCGTTGACCCGGGGTCAGGCCGCCGTCGCAGGCCACGTCCTAGCCAGAGACGGATTTATGGGTCCGCTTTGGCGGCTGATTATGCTATCATCGGGCGCGCCGGGGTGTCAACCAAAGTGCGGTTGGCGGACGGGGACTTGCAGCGGCGCTAGGTTCGTGAGGTTTGAGTCGGCGGATGTCATTGTCTGCGCTAGTGATGGCTCTATCATGAGCGTGGGTATGAGTAGGGTCAATAGACGGAGGCAATAGTCTGAATCGTGATTTTGGGGATTCAGGGACTTACAAAATTGGGATTCCACTACGGGGGTGGCAGCCGGAGTTGGCGTCGTCAACGGGAACGATATAAACTAACGGCAAAGAAGGCCATCCTATGCAAAAGTGCACATGCCGCATCAACCCATCCGGTTTCCGGCGCCGGCAGCCCGGAAACGCCAAACGCGGGCGGGAGTTGCGGTGATTAGCAACGTTGGCACGAGCCTTATTTCGCTGCCCAGACTGACAAGGAGCAATCATCCCAATGCCTAACTTTACCGAGGAGACCATTTCCGTAGCCGGCGGTAACCTGCAAGTCTATAAAGGCGGTGACGGCGAGCCGCTACTGGCGCTGCACGGTGCCGGCGGCAACGCCGGGCCGCGTCGCTACATTCAGGCGCTGGCGGAAAAGTTCACCGTATATCTCCCCTCTCATCCCGGCTTCGGCAAAAGCGACCGACCCGAGTGGGTGGAGACCATGCAGGATTTGGCCTGCTTCTACACTTGGTATCAGGAGCAGGAAGGGCTGGAAAACGTGCGGGCCATCGGTTTCTCTATGGGAGGGTGGCTGGCTGCCGAGATGCTGTCCATGACCGGGCATGCTTTCAGTAGGGTGATGCTGGTAGGCGCGGCGGGCATCAAGCCCAAGGATCGCGAAATCACCGATATTTTCATCGTCAGCCCGCAGCAAGTGCGCGATTTGACCTTTCATGACCCGTCGCAAGTGCCGGAATGGGACGAGCTGTATGGTGCCGATCTTACGCCGGAACAGGCACAGCAGGCGGAAAGGGACCGGGAAATGGCCATTCGCCTCGCCTGGCGGCCCTATATGCACAACCCAAACCTGCCCGCCAAGCTGGCCCGGGTCAGAATACCGACGCAGATAGTGTGGGGGGACAAGGACAACCTGGTTCCGGTGGAGTGCGCAGAGCTGTACCAGCAAGCCATCTCCGGTTCGCAGGTGACGGTCATTCCCAACTGCGGGCACTCGCCGCAGATTGAGAAGCCTGAGGAATTCGTGCGGACGGCGTTGGCTTTTTTGTAGGAAGCAGCCGCCTCACCGCCAGCGCATAGTATTGACAGATATTGCCGATATCAATAGTCTGCATCCCATACACCAATGATGACGCTTTGCAGGAGGCATTCCAATGGCGGCGAACGCGTACATACTGGTCAACATCGAGCCGGCGATGACACGGGAGGTCATTGACCGGCTCAACACAATCAGCGGCGCAGCGGTGCGGGAGGTACTTGGGCCCTACGACGCAGTAATTGAGCTGGAGGCCGGCACAGTGGAAGACCTTACCCAAATAATGCGCCACCGCATCCGCCCCATTAGAGGGGTTACCAACACGGTTACCTGCCTCTGGTTCACCGAGATTTAAAACGGGCAGGCAATGTCCAGCTCGCCGCAGGTGTCGTGGAACCAGTCTACCACCTCTTGATGTAGGGGGATTCCCTCCGCCCTGCGAATTTCCTCCATCTCCGCCTCCGGCTGACCTGCCACCAGGACCCGCTCCTCGCCGGGGGCGGGTCGCGTGCTTTTCATCATCCGCAGCCATTCGTCCATCTGGTCCTTAAAGTGGTCAGGGTCGGCGAACCCGCCCACGTTGTAGGCTGCGACGTAATGCCCAAAGTTGGGTCGGCCCGGCACCGTGCCATAGCCGAATCCGGTAAGTACGCCGGCCAGAATGTCCACCATGCAGGACAGGCCGTATCCTTTATGTGAACCCAGCTCGCGCGTGCTGCCCAATGTCAGCAGGGTGTAGTCATCCGGGGCATCGGCCTCTTCCATTATGGGGTTTCCCTCTGCGTCGGCCAGCCACCCGGGTTCCAGCTTAACACCCAGGCGGCGAGCGATGCTGACTTTGTTGCCGGCCACAGTGCTGGTGGCGGCGTCGAAGACAAATGGAGTTTCATTCCGCGACGGCACAGCGATGGCGATAGGGTTGGTGCCCAGGCGCGGCTCGGCGCCGAAAGTAGGCACTACCGACGGCGGGCAGCTGGTCATGCAGACGCCTATCATATCGTGCTCCAGGGCCATCATGGCGTGGTAAGAGGCCATACCCAAGTGCCGGGCATTGCCCACGGTTACCATGCCGACGCCTACGTCGGCAGCCTTGCGGATGGCGATGTCCATAGCCTTGGGCGTCGTAATAATGCCCAAGCCTCGGTCCGAGTCGATACTGGCGGTGCTGGGCGTCTCGCGGACAATGCGCATATCGGGGGTCGGGTTGATTTGCCCACCGGTGTAGCCGCTGACGTAGCTGCGCAGCATATTGGAAACGCCGTGCGAGTCCACACCCCGCAGGTCGGCGAGCACCAGCACGTCAGCCCCCAGCTGCGCGTCGTCAGGCGGGACTCCCATCTTCTCAAACACGGCGGCGACGGTAACTTTCAGGTCATCCCCCGACACCATCGTAGCCTCGTCCATGCTCACTCGAAACTTGGGCAGCACGGTTCACCTCCTGACGCATAGTCTATGGATTGCAGAATCGAATACTCGGCGGGCAGTATAGCACCGAACCGCGCCGTCGGTTTGCCTAATCGGTCGCGCAATGGCACAATTACGCTACCCCAAATCGCCCGGAGTATTGCATGAGCAGCAATCAGGCCCTGGATTTTCTGGCACGATTAGGCGCGCAGCCAGTGGTGGCCTTCCATGAGAACGGCGCGGCTACGGTCGTCCGCGACATTCTGAGTGAACTGGGGGTAGGTTGGCGAACCGACGGTTTCGGCAACATCATCGCGCATATCGCCAGCGCAGGGACGGGCGCCAATGTGGTGCCGCCGATTGCTTTTATGGCCCACATGGACCACCCCGGCTTTGAGATTGTGGGGCGCGACGGCGACTATATGGTTGGAAAAGCCCTGGGCGGCGTGCCCCCGGGAGCTTTCGCCGCCGGCGTGCCATTGCAAGTCATACTGCCGGCAGGCCACCGTATAGCCGCCGAAACCATCGGGCCACACGGCGAGGAATGGGAGCGACAGGCGTTGATTCACTTGATTGATGCTCAAGCCAACGACGTTCCAACGCCGTCGCTGGCCGTGTTTGACCTGCCCGATTTCAGCGTGGAGGGTGACTGCTTGGTAATGCGGGCCGCCGACGATCTGGCCGGCTGCGGCTGCATTCTGTCCGCGCTGGCTTCCCTGCGCGACGACCCGCTGGAGGGCGACGTGTATGGCGTATTCACCTGCGCCGAAGAGGTGGGGCTGGTCGGTGCGCGGCTGCTGGCCGAGGCCGGGACGTTGCCGGCGGACACGCTGGTTGTGTCTCTGGAAGCGTCGCGCGCGTTGCCCGGAGCGGAGATTGGTGGCGGCCCGGTCATCCGCGTCGGCGATGCGGGCAGTACCTTTAACTCCGACGCAGAATCCGCGCTCATTCGCGCACGGGAAACGCTGACTGCCGCCGACCCAAATTTCAGCTGCCAACGCCAGCTGATGAGCGGCGGCGTCTGCGAGGCCAGCGCCTTCATCGCTTACGGCTACCGCGCCACCGGCCTCGCCTTCCCGTTAGGCAACTACCACAACGGCGCGGAAGATGGCAGCATCGCCGCCGAGTACATCCACCGGGACGACTACCTCAACGGGGTGGCGCTGATTGCCGAGGCCGCACGCCAGACAGCAATGCGCTGGGATACCGCGTTCAGCCGCCGCATCCGACAGGTTCCCGACGGGATGCGGGCGCGGCTCGGTGGATGAACCTACGCCGGCCCTTTCTCCGGTTTGCTACAATGCAACCGCCATTTCCACCATATACCTACGCAAGGTACAGCTCATAGGAGGCACAGCAATATGCCAGTTCATCATCAGGCGCAAGGCGCGGGCGACGTTACCGTGCATAAAATCCCGAACATGGGCAGCTTGAGCAACAACGGTTACATCGTGATATGCCCGGAAACCAACCACGCTGTCTGCATCGACACGCCGGACGAACCGGAGAAGATGATTGACGAAGTCCGCGAGATCGGGGTACAGGTGCAGGCTATCCTGATAACCCATGGGCACGCCGACCACTTGGCCGGCTACACCGCGATAACCAGCAGTATCGGCGCGCCCACTGCCATCGGCCAGGCGGATGCGCACCTGCCGCCCAGCCCGCCGCAGCGCCGGCTCAACGATGGCGACACCGTTGCCTTTGGCAACCGGAACATCCTGTGCATCAGTACGCCGGGCCACACCGACGGCTCCACCTGCTACGCAGTGAGCGGCTTTCTGTTCTCCGGTGACACGCTGTTCCCTGGCGGGCCGGGCAGGTCGCGCAGCCCGGAAGCCTTTCAACAGGTACTGGACAGCATTAGCGGCAAACTGCTCACGCTGCCCGAGGAAACCTACGTGTACCCCGGCCACGGCCCGGACAACACCACTATCGGGGAAGCCAAACGGCGTTACGAGATTTTCATGTCCCAGTCCCACCCGGCCGACCTGCATGGCGACGTGGACTGGCTCAACGCCTAGATGTACCACCGAACGGTTCTAACCAACGGCCTGCGGGTGCTGACGGCGGAAATGCCGCACACCCGTAGCGTGTCCATGTTTATCGCTGTCGGCGCCGGCTCCCGTTACGAACCCGCGGCAATGGCTGGACTCTCCCACTTTTTGGAGCATCTGCCTTTCAAGGGAACCCGCAGATGGCCGACGGCGCTGGCTATTTCTGAGGCCGTGGAAGGTGTTGGCGGCGTCATGAACGCAGCCACCGACAGGGAGATGACGTCTTTCTGGTGCAAAGTCGCCAGCGTTCACGCCTACCGCGCTTTGCCCGTGCTGCTGGACTTGATACTCCATCCGCTGCTTGACCCGATCGAGATGGAAAAGGAGCGCGAGGTAATCCTGGACGAGCTACGGATGACCAATGACTACCCTGCGCAGGTGTGCGACTTGCTAATCGACCGCGCGCTGTGGCCCGGCCAGGCAATGGGGCGCGACGTAGGCGGCACACAGGAAACCGTCGCCGCCATCACGCTGGACGACGTGCGCCAGTACATGGAGCGGCAGTACCGGCCCAACAATACGGTTATCGGTATCGCCGGTGCCATCGGCCACCGTGACGCCGTGGCCATCGTGGACGCTGCCGCCGCACACTGGGAGCCCGCTCCTGTTTTGGAATGGGAGCCGGCGGCTGCGCCACCGCCCGACGCTCCGGCGATTCTGCTAGAACGTCGCCCCACTGAGGACACCAGCTTGTGCATCGGTATGCCCGGCCTGCCTTTATCTGACCCTGACCGTTACGCCGCTACCGTGTTCAACAGCATCTTGGGCGACGGCATGAGCAGCCGGCTGTTTCAGAATCTGCGTGAGAACCTGGGCATCACCTACGACGTGCACAGCTCTTTGAGCAACTATCGGGACTGCGGCGCGCTGGTAGTATCCTGCGCAACCGAACCCAGCCGGGCCGCCACCGCTATTGCAGCAGTACGTGAAGAGCTGCTGGGAATGACCATAGTCCCGCCCAGCGCCGAGGTTCACAAATCGCGGGAGTACCTCAAGGGGCGCCTACTGATGCGCTTGGAAGACTCTAGCTCAGTAGCGGCTTGGCTGGCGTCTCAGGAGCTGCTGTTGAACGAAGTAGATATGCCTGATGAGGTTGCCGAGTGCATTGACAGGGTAACTCCGGACGACGCGCTGCGGGTGGCCCATCGCTTGGTGAATTGCGACGCTCTACGCCTTGCGGTAGTAGGCCCGCATGATGACGCAGCCGAATTTGAGGCGGAATTGAGGAGGTAAAACCGTTGCCCGTCATCCGCTACAACAAAGTCATACAGCTTCTGGAAGAGGACAAGCCCGTTTTCGGCACCGGGCTGATTTGGAACGGCAACCTGGACGAGATGACGTACTTCGCCGACTCCGATTACGACATGGTGATGATCGAAATGGAGCATGAAGGATTATCCTTCAACAACCTGCGCTCCTCGCTCCAGTTCCTACTCAACCGAAAGCGCGTCGCCGACTCTGGCAGCTTACAGGCCGACCCTACACCCGTGGTTCGCATCCCGCCCAACACGCGCGAGCAGAACCAGTGGGTCATCAAGCAGGCGTTGGACACCGGCGTGTACGGCCTCATCCTGCCACATCTCGACACAGTGGCAGGGGCGATGTCCGCGGTGCGGGCGGCGCGCTATCCACAGGTTCCCGGCGTCGTCGATTTTGAGCCGGAGGGCGAACGGGGCTGGTGGTATCGCATCGCTCCCCGCTATTGGGGCCTCACTCCGTCGGAGTACTATGATGCAGCCGATATCTGGCCTCTCGACCCTGACGGCAACTTGCTGCTGATGGGCATTGTTGAAGAGCCCATTGGCGTGGGTAACCTGCCCGACATTTTGCGTCAGGTCAAAGGCATCGGCGCAATTTGGGCCGGCCCTGGCGATATGTCCATCGCCCTAGGGCACAAAGGCAACGCCAATCATCCCGAGGTGCAGGAAATGTTGCTGCGTATCCTCAGTGCTTGTAAGGATGCCCCGGCGTCCCCTGCGCCGTCGGCTGCACTGTCGCCGAAGTCCCCATGCGCTTGGAACAGGGTTTCAGAATCATCATCACCGCGCCCACTCGCTCCGCTGCCGGTGTTGAGGAAGGGCGTCGCCTGGCCGGGCGGTAGCGACACTTACGCCAAGTCAAAAATGTGCTGGCGCACGGAAAAAGTGAAGCCGGGGAGCACGTCCCCACCGCTCACCGCTTCCGGGTTTTCCAGCATCTGCGGCTCAGCCTCGCCTGGGCGGTAGATATAAACCCGCCGGGCGCGTGGGTCAATCAGCCACCCCAGACGCGCCCCGCCGTCCATCCAAATCTGCATCTTGCGTTGCAGCGGGCGCAGGTTGTCGCGGCGGGAACGAATCTCAACTACGAAGTCGGGCGCGCCGGGGAAGACGGTCTCGCGCTCTTCCTCAGTAATAGCGTCGTAGCGTTCTTGGGTAATCCAAGCCGCGTCCGGCCCGCGAATAGCCCCGGTAGGCAAGCGGAAACGGCTGGTTTGGGACACGTTGACACCGCCATTAGCGCGTTGCCAAATGCCTAATTCAACAGCCATCTCCGTTTCGTGGCCGTTTCCCCTAAATCCAACCATAGGCAGTATTACCAACTCCCCGGCCTCGTTGATTTCCAGCTCGTAAAGGTCGTTCTGCTCGCAGAACGTAATGAACCGCGCCGGAAAATCTGCGGCGTGGAAGTCAATACCCAAAGCAGAAAGGCTCAGCCGTATCGCCCCGGCCGGCTCTGCGGGTATGGAAGCGCAATCACAGGTCGCCGGAGGGGCGGGCGCCGAAGGAGCTGTGGACGTGGTGGTCATGGGGCAGAGCTACTGGGTGGGTTCCGGCAAGTTTGGCCCGGCCAGGTAATTGAACAAGGGAGAGTCGGATGACAGGATGATGGTATCCTGCCCTTTGATAATCTTCTGGTAAGTCTCCAGGCTGCGCAAGAAAGCGAACAATTCCGGGTCCCGGTTTAGCGCGCCGGCTAGTAGGCTGATGGCTTCCGCTTCACCCTCACCGCGTATCCGGTTGGACTGCTGTTGCGCTTCGGCCAAAATCACGTCTCGGTCCCGGTCAGTCGCAGCGCGAATTTTGCGGTCTTCCTCTTCACCTTCCGCGCGGAACCCGGCGGCGATGCGGTTACGTTCGGCGCGCATCCTGGTGTAAATGGATGCGGTAACGGCCTCAGGGAAGTCCGCCCGCTTGATGCGAACGTCAATCATCTCAATGCCAAAGTCCTCCCGCTGGGTTGTCTCAGCATTGTCTCCGGTGATTCGCTGCACCTCCAGAAGCACTTCGTCAAGAATTTCGGTACGGGTTTCCTGTCCCTCAACCAGCGGCAGCCCTTCATCATCTACTATGGGCGCGCCGGCTTCATCAACCTGCGGCTTGGCGCCGATAATGTCGGTACGGTCGCGCAGCGCTACCCGGTCGCGCAGGGTAGAAGTTACGATGTCTCCCAAGCGGCTGCGGGCGTTGCTTTCGGTTTGCAGAGTTTTGCGGAACTGCACCGGGTCGGTGATGCGGTAGCGGGCGTAAATGTCAACTACCAGGTTTTCCTTGTCTTGGTCGGGCATCGACACTGGCGGCGCGTCAATCCGCAATACACGCTTGTCCAAGCGCACTACCGTATCGACGAAAGGCGCTTTCAAGTCCAAGCCAGGGGACAGACGAGTTTTTACCACCTCGCCGAAGCGCAGGATGATGACTTGCTCGGTAACGTCAACCACGTACAGGGCTTGGCGCAGCAGCACCAACCCAACGACGATGACGACAGCTATGATGATTAGATTTCGCATTGGAGGGTTCTCCGGGTGGGTGGGACGGTTGCAATTTCAACCTTGGTGTTCAGCGTAGCCGAAGTGTCTACGGGCTGGGGCCGACAGGGGCGGGTATGATATTGCCGTCCGGTCCCAGAATGAGCACCGGTTCGGTCTCAGGGTCAACAATGATCTTGGACACGATGGGCAGGAATTGTTCCAGCGCTTCCAGGTAGAGACGCTGGCGCGTCACCTCGGGGGAGCTCTCATACTCATCGAGCACTGCTTCAAAGCGCTGTGCTTCACCCTGGGCCGTTTCAATTCGGGCTTGCCGGAAGGCCTCTGCGTCTTCAATAATGCGCTGAGCGTCACCCCTGGCCCTCGGAATCACGTCGGCTTCGTAGGCCAGCGCCTGATTGATGCGGGTTTCCCGCTCCTGGCGGCCTCTCAGCACATCATCAAAAGCGTCCCGCACTTCTTCCGGCGCTTTGACGTCCTGCAGCTGCACCGAAATCACTTCAATACCGGCCTGATAGCTGTCCATAATCGCTTGCAGACGTTCCCTGGTATCGGTTTCCACTTCCTCGCGACCGCGCACCAGCACATCGTCAATGGAACGTTGTCCAACTACCAGGCGCAGCGCGGCTTCCGCTCCGTCTTTGAGCGTCCGCCCGTCAGGCTGTCCTTCCGGTATCAAGCGGGTAGTCTCGCCTGGGTCGTCAACGTTGAACAGGAAGTCATTCAGGTTGCTGATGCGATACTGAACCACCATCTGCACGTCAACAATGTTAAGGTCGCCGGAAATCATCAGCGCTTCTTCTAGGAAGGGCGTATTCACCGACGCTTCGTTGGAGCGGAAGCCCAGCTCCATACGGCGGGTTTCCGTAACCAGCGCCACGTCCTTCCTACCCACCGGCGAGGGCCACCACCAGTGCAGCCCTTCTTCTGCCACCGGATCGCCTTGCACGGCGCCGAAGAGGCGCAAAGCCGCATTTTCACCGGGGCTGATGGTATAAACCCCGGTAGCCGCCCAGATGATGATTATCAGCGCGATTACCGCCAGTAAAATGATCCCCAGGTTTCCGCCGCTGAAGCGGCGGCCGCCGCCAAAAATGCCGCGGACACGACCGAGTATCTGGTCAACGTCGAATTCGGGCTGCCGAGGTGGCTGTTGCTGCCCGCCGCCGGGTGAAAACATGAATGTGTTCCTCTCGCTGAGTGAGTAGGCAGTCCAATTTCGCACTGCCGATTGCAGCTGCGGTTTTTTCGCAGCCGCCACAGTATAACACCATCGCAGCGTTGATGGTTTATAATCGACGCTCTTTCGGCGGCGCTCCGTGAGGCAATACCAGCCGATTACAGGATGATAACGCTATGACCACGCCGATACAACTGCCGTCAAACGGCGCCGGCTTTCTCAGCCAACCCCAAGGCATAACCGTCAAAACCGGCGCGGACATGGCGCGCGTTCAAGTCACCTGCCCACACCAAAGCGGTTTGATATATGTCGTGCCCGGCGAACGCAGCTGGGTGTGCAGTGATGAACTGCGCCCGGCCCATGCTTTAGCCGGCTTTTTCCGTGAGCTTATCGCGCTGAAAGACCCTCGGGTGGAAAGCCTGCTGCGCCAGTGGGGTCTTTACTACCGCAGTCTGCCCCTTGACGCCGAAATCGAGGGCAGCTCCGAGGCTTAATCCCCCGGCAGGCTCCGCTCCCAGTCCTGAGCGACCTCCTATCCACCAGCTTTTTCCGGAATGACCGTTCAAGCTGTGGGGGCGGGCGTCAAAACCCGCCCCCACAGCTTTCCGTAAAGGCCGATAGTGGTCAGTCGCCTGCCGAACCGCCTCCAATCGGAGTTCCCTCGCTCGTGCTGGCGAACGAGGGCGCCGGATTGGGCAGAGGATCTCCCTGGCTGGCTGGCGGCGCCGGCGGAGCGTAGGGCGATTGCGGCGTCGGCGAAGGCATTGCCGGTTCCGGCTCCTGTCCGGGCAGGTCGTCGTTGAACAGCTGGGTCAAAGCATCGCCGGATATCGCTTCATGCTCAATCAGATACTCGGCAACCTGCACCAGCTTGGGCTTGTAGTCAATCAGCACTTCCTGCGCCTGCCGATATGCACTGTGGATAAGGTGGCGGACTTCAACGTCAATCTCTTCCGCAATCTTGTCGCCGTAGTCGCGTTCCTCGTTCAGCTCCCGCCCCAGGAAAACCAGCTCCTCGCGCTTACCAAAAGTCCGCGGCCCCAAGTTGGGCGACATTCCATAGCGCTTCACCATGCCTAGGGCGGTTTTCGTGGCGCGTTCGATGTCGTTGCTGGCGCCGGTGGTAACCTCATCAAAAATCAGTTCCTCGGCAACGCGCCCTCCCATCATCACGGCCAGCATGTCCTGAAACTGATTCTTGGTCCAAAGGTAGCGGTCTTCCTCCGGCAGCAAGGTAGTGTGGCCCCCCATGTTGCCCCGCGACACGATGCTGATTTTATGCACCTGGTCGGCGTGGGGCAGATGCCAGGCAACCAGCGCATGCCCGGCTTCGTGATAGGCGGTCATCTCTTTCTCACGCTGGTTGATGACCCGGCTCTTGCGCTCCGGCCCGGCGATGACCCGCTCAATGGCTTCCTCAAAGTCCTGCATAAAGATGCTGGACTGGTTCTTACGGGCCGCCAGCAGCGCCGCCTCGTTGACCAGGTTGGACAGGTCGGCGCCGCTGAAGCCCGGCGTCTCACGAGCTAGCACGTCAACCTTGATTTCCTTAGCCAGCGGCTTGCCGGCAACATGAACTTCTAGTATCGCCGCGCGCCCGGTAACGTCGGGCAAGTCCAGGGTGACCCGCCGGTCAAACCGTCCCGGACGCAGCAGTGCAGGATCCAGAATATCCGGCCGGTTCGTGGCGGCAATGACGATGATGTTGGTGTTGGTCTCGAAGCCGTCCATCTCCACCAGAATCTGGTTCAGCGTCTGCTCGCGTTCGTCGTGGCCGCCGCCCAGTCCGGCGCCGCGATGTCGTCCTACGGCGTCGATTTCGTCAACGAACATGATGCACGGAGCGTTGCGCTTGGCCTGCTCAAACAGGTCGCGCACCCTAGCCGCGCCCACGCCCACGAACATCTCTACAAACTCACTGCCGGAAATATGGAAGAAAGGCACGCCGGCCTCTCCGGCCACGGCCCGGGCCAGCAGCGTCTTTCCCGTCCCCGGCGGCCCTACCAGCAGCACGCCTTTGGGAATACGCGCTCCCAACTGCAAGAACCGCTCCGGGTACTTCAGGAAGTCAACCACCTCCTCAAGCTCGGCTTTGGCCTCGTCCACGCCGGCCACATCGTTGAACGTCACCGACGGGCGGTTGAACGGCATCATCCGGGCCCGGCTGCGGCCGAAGCTCATGGTCTGGTTGTTGGAACCCTGAGCCTGTCGCATCATCAGCAGAATCAGCCCGCCAAAGAAAATCAGCGGCAGGAAGTTCAGCAGGATACCGAACACGCTGCCGAATCCGCTGGAGCCTTTATATTCCACGTCCGGCGCTGATGGGCCCGACAGCGCGTCGTGGTCCGACAGCAGCTGAATCAGATCGGTGTTTCTCCCAATCCGGCTGGTGTACTTCACTATCTCACCGCCGGCCCCGGTCTGCGGGATAACGGTCAGCTTCTCACCGTCCACGATAATCTGCTTGATTTGCCCGCTCCGGGACTGGTCAAGAACCTGCTTCAGGGACATCTGCTCACTGCTCCCGAAGCTGGGAATCAGCGTATAGAAGATGACGATGACTCCGATGATAATCAGCAGGTAAATCAGGCTGTTGCGAACCCAGCGATTGTTGGTCATGGCTCCTCTGCGCTGTGGGTGTTTCGGCTGCGTTGACCGCTGTCCTGCGGGCCGGCCGGGAACTAGATTACCATAATACCGGCGCAACGCTAAAATTGCAAAAGCGCAGACCCAGCGGCCTCGGAAGGCCCAACGTTACATACGACAAACCCTCCCGCGCGTATCTATTCGGCACCATCGGAACCATACTCTGCCTCAGCAAATCCCGCGCCGACTCTATAACCGCGCTCCTCTCCCTCATCAACGAGGGAGAGGAGCGCGGTTATCCCGACTATCCGGTAAGTGCGGTTTGTCCGCCTACCAGACCATCAGGTTCCAGCAGTTGCCGGCGGCGCTGCACGTCAGGCTGCGGCTCTTGCCGCCGAGGGCTACGTCTTCAACGTCCTCGGTTACCAGGATCCAGTAGGGTTCGCCGGCTACCAGTTCCTCCAGGGTGTTCAGGCCGGCGAACTCCGGACGGGGGTCGTAGAAGAGCCACTCCTTGCTCACGCCGTCGAAGTAGAACACCGCGCCCACGCTGTCGCCCAGCGGAGCCAGCGCTTCGGCTACCGGGGTTCCGGTTCCGATGGGGCCCTCGGGGAGGATGTCCAAGTTGCCGATGGCTACGGTGTTGTTGACCTCCAGCAGTACGCTGTACGTGCCGGGGTCAAGGCCCGGGATGACGATGTCCTCTACGGTAACCTCGCCGGAGCCGTCGGTGCCTGGCGTTCCCGCCGGCATTACGTCGCGACCGCCGATTTCAATCCGGCTGACGCGGGAGTGCACCGGCATCTTCTCCACCGACAGCGTGATTTCATCGCCGGGCTGACCCTCGCCGGGGTCAACCATGATGATGGACGCCGGCACTTCGTACTCGCCCAGGCGAACCAGGTCGCTGTACTTGGCTTCAATCGCGCTGGTGGATGGAATGGGGACGTTGCCGTCCACCTGATGCTCGATGAACCAGCGCCCGGAGCCGTCGGCGTACACGCTGTACTGCCGCATCCGGTCGCCGTCGGTTACGGTGACGGTGATGGCGTCAATGGAGTTTTCCGGGTTGTCCACGGGCCAGTTCTCGCCGGAGATGGTTACCACGTCCCGAGGGCCAGCTATCGCCGGCGTGGAGCTGACGGCGGGCTCTAGGATGGTGATTTCCACTTCGCCCTCGTAGCCTTTCTTGTCCACGACCTTGATGCTGTGCTTGCCCGGCGTCAAGGTCGGGTTGGACGAGGCATCATCAGCGGGCCACACCGCGATGGCGGCGACGAACTGGCCGCCGCTGGACACCTCGACTTCGTCGTCGCTGTCCGTGGAGTCATCGTACACGTACAGAGGCACGTCGCCGATGGTGATTTTCTCGGCCATGATGCCGCTGCCGGTTCCGGTAGCGAAGCCGGTTCCGGTGAGCGTAATCCGCTCGTTGGGATTGACTTCACCCTTGCTGACGTTCAGCACGGCGGGCAGGATGGTCACTTTGGCGTCTTCCGACTTGGTTCCCCACTTGGCGTCGACGCGCTTGGTGCCTTTCTGAGGCGGCAGCTTGAACGTCGCCGTGGCGGAACCGTCGGAGCTGATGCTGGTGGAGCGTACGCCGTCTTTGATGACCACGCCGCCCACTTTCAGCTCCACTAAGGCTGCCCCGGCAGTGGGGAAGTCCTGGGCGAACACGGTTACCTCATCGCCGGCTTGGCCCTCTTCAGGGGACACCCGGATGGATGGGGTCAGTTCGTAGTCTTCAACATCCTCGCCGGAGGTGCGGGCTTCGCCGTCCTCCACGCAGATGAGGTTGTCGTTGCCGGGTTTGAAGGTCGGGACGGCAACCTCGAAGGAGATGGCTACGCGGTCGTCGCTGCCTACCGTGGCGCTGCCAGCCTCGGTTCCGGTGGGGATGATGCCCTGCTTGCAGAGGTGGCGGGCGAAGACCTTGTCGCTGGACGCCTTGTCCTTGCTGGCTACGGTGTAAGTCATCTCCGAGGAGTTGAGGGTGTAGTGGAAGCAGAACTCCTGGCCGCCGTCCATTTCGGTCTTCATGCGGTCGCAGTCCAGCGTTTCCCACCACTCGGCTACGGCGTAGCGGGCTGCTTTGCGCTGGGCCACGTAGGCAGCGGCCGTGGTGCCGTTGTTGAAGCCGCTGCCGTTCACCGTCAGCTCTTCCCCACGCTCGCCATCCGTGTCGGACAGGGAGATTTTGGCCACCGTGCTGACGTACACGCCCTGCCGCTTCTGGATAGTGCGATTGCCGGTAGCGGTCTTGGCGCTGACTTCTATGCCTTTTTCTATCAGCCGCTCAATGCGCCCGGGGAGCGCGTTGTCAAAGAGGAGCACGTCAAAGGCGACGGTGTGCGTCCCCGCTTCGGATGGGTTCTTGATGCCCGAACTGCCCAGGATCACCATGGTCAGGTCCTGGCCCTGGTCAAGCCCATTGGAGCCTTCGCATTCGTCCGAATCTCCGGTGCACATATCGGGGATGCGGACGGTAATGCTGATGTCATCTTTGTCGTCGTCAAAGTAGTCGTCGGTGTCAATCTCAGGGGCTTCGGTGGCGTACACCGGCGCTCCGTTGCCCGTGGCCACGCTGGCCGGGGAGTTGGCGACGAAATAGATTGAGCTGGCCGGGATGGCATCGGGAACCTGGAAGTCGTCTTCCAGGAACAGGACGACGCGCGATCCTGCCGACACACCAGTGCGCAGGCTGGTCAGTTTGACCGTGAGCTTGGGCGCGCCTCCGGACGTGGTGCTGTCCGACGCAATCGTGCCGGGGAATACGATGGAGTTAAAGTCCTGCGTCGCGCCTTTGTCGATCCGGATGGTCGCCGCCGTAAATGGGCCGGTGCCGACAGCGGTGTTGGCCGCTATCTCGAACTTCCACCAAAGGTTGTGGTCGCCATCTCCATCGAAATCCCCACTGTCGAATCCAAAGCCTGAGAACTCATCCGGATAATTCGGATGCGACCTGTTTATCCGAGCGGCTACGCTTAGGCCGGGAACGCTGGTCGGGGAGCCGCTGATGGCAGCTTCCTTTCCGCCTTTGTAGCTCTTAATGTTATAGGAGGTAACGGGGCTGCCCCCGTTATCCGTCGGCATATCCCAATCCACCCGGAGGTAAGCTGCTTCCCAGTTGCCAGTGGCTCGGGGGCTAGTTGGATGGTTGGTTACCCCGCGCGCTTGATTATCCGCGGCGCTTAGCCACCACAGTTGCTTCGCCACGAGATTCCGGACTGGGCCGGGCACGGTTGCCGCCGGGGTTCCCGTTGCGGAAGTACTCCAGGGGCCGAAAGTATCGGCGCAGGTTACGCGCACCTGCACTTCGTAGGCGGAGCCGTTGGTGAGGCCGGTAATCTGCGCCGCGCCGGAGAGGTTGCGCGGGTTGACCGTAATCTCGCCGGTAAAAGCTGTGAAGGCGCCGGAGGTGCCCTGCCGGTATTGAATGTCAAAGCCGGTGTATTCGGGGCTGCCGTTGGTGGCAGCCCCGCCACCCTCGCCGTCCGCTGCGGCGGGTAGCATGACGGCCAGGGCCGTGTTTTTGGCCGTGAGCGTGGGGGCAGCCGGCGCAGTAGTAGGGGTGGTTTGGAAGCCGGTTCCGCCATCGGCGCAGGCGCCGCCTTGGGCGCTGGCCGGGCCGGGGTCAGGTAGGACCAGGCCAAAGATGGCCAGGGCGCCGACGACGGCGAGGGCCGTTATGGCCAAGGGCGCTGACCGCTTGAGTTTTTGCAGTTTGGGTTTCATTTGACAGAATCTCCTTGCGGGATTTTCGTTCAAGGGTTGTCGGTTCAATGGCCCTCACCACCATCGTTCACCCACTCCAACGCCCGCTTTGCTGGTATCGGAGTGGAACGGCGGAGGGCTTACCGGACGGAAACGCAACAAGCCGGCATCGGCTCAAACCGAGCCGGCCGGCGCTGGGTTCCGTCAGCTGGACAGATGCTTCAAACGCGCGCCTCCTTCCTTGTCTGTGGCGCGCGCTGTCTGTGGCGCGCGCTGTCTGTGGCGCGCGCTGTCTGTGGCGCGCGCTGTCTGTGGCGCGCGCTGTCTGTCTAGATTATAACATACTTGGCAATGCCGGTGTGCTGCCGCAACTGCCCGCTTCCGCCCAATTTTCGCGGAGTTTAACCATCACCCCGCCGCAAGAAACGCCACCCGCTACCTGATACGCCGCCTCAACCCATCACCAGCGCAACCCCCAATCCTGTAAATCCCAAAATCCCGTAAATCCGGATTCTGACAAACACGATACCCTTCCCGGATACCCCACCAAAAGAACGCCACCCCCTACCTGATACGCAGCTGCAATCCCCCCCACAGCGCAACCCCTATCCTGTAAATCCCAAAATCCCGTAAATCCGGATTCTGACAAACATGACACCATCCCCTTTTATAACCGCACGCCACCATGCTATCCTGCTCTTGCGAGGTATCCATAACCGGAGGAGGCCCAGCATGGAGTTCGGATTGTTCCTTGAATTCCCCCGTCCCATTGACGGCGACCATCACGACGCTTTTGCCCAGTCCTTCCGGCTGGTGCAGGAAGCCGAAGACCTCGGCGTCGCCTCCGTCTGGCTGGCCGAGTATCACTTTAATATGGAGCGCGTGCTGTCGTCTCCCGTAATGATTGCCACCGCAATCGCCGCCAAAACCAGCGTCATGCGCATCGGCACCGCCGTCTATTGCCTCCCCCTCGGCCATCCCATCCGCGTCGCCGAGGAGATGGCAACCCTCGACCACATCAGCGACGGCCGCGCCGAGCTCGGCGTCGGGCGCGGCACCTTCCCCAACGTCCACGAAGGCTTCAATGTAACCTTCGCGGAAAGCCGCAGCCGGTTCGACGAATTTCTGAATATCATCGTCGCCGCTTGGACGCAGGAGACTTTCTCCTTCCGCGGCGAACACTATTCGTGCGAAGACCTCACCGTAACGCCCCGACCTTACCAGCAGCCCCATCCGCCTATCACGGTTGGCGTAACCTCGGCGGAGAGTTTCCCCGTAATTGGCGCCATGGGCTTCCCGCTGATTGTGAACCCGTCCCGCGTTTTTACCCTGGACGAACTGGCTGGCCCTATATCGCAATACCGCGCTGCCTGGCAAAAAGCCGGACACTCCGGCAGCGGCAAGTTGGGCCTCCGCGTGCCCATCTACGTCAACGAAGACGCCGAACTCGCCTACCGTAACCCCATGGAGTCTGCCATGCACTCCGTAACCCGGCTGGGTGAGCGCGTCGGTTCCTACGCCGGTCGCGAGGGCACCACCGGCGATTGGGGCGAGCAGAGCCGTCGCATCCTGGGCATGGAATACAACGACTGGCTGCGCGACAAAGTAGTCTATGGCACTCCCGGCTACGTCGCCGAACGGCTAGCTCAACTGGAAGAAACCCTGGGCATCGACCAGCTAATCTACGAAGTCAACTTCGGCAACCTCATGTCCGACGAACTGCAAACCGAATCCCTCCGCCTCTTCAACCAAAAAGTGCTGCCCCGTCTGACCTGATTCAAGGTGAAAGCCGTTAGGGATCAATCAAAACGCCCGGGTTCAAAATGCCGTTGGGGTCAAGAGTGCGCTTCACCGCGCGCAGCGCTTCGGCGAACGGCTCCGGTCGTTGTTTGTCGTACCAGGGTCGATGCGCTCGCCCCACGGCATGATGGTGTGTGATGGTGCCGCCCGCCGCCATCACCGCCTCCGACGCCGCCTGCTTGATTGCGGCATGGGCTTCCAGCTCGCCGCCCACTTTCCCCAGACCCTCAAAAGTGTAGTACGGCGCCGGCCCGTCCGGATAAACGTGCGTAAAACGGCAGGATACGCGCCCGCCGCCACAGGTGTGTTGCAGCGCGTCCAGCAACGCTGAGCGCACCATTTCATCCATCGCCGGCCAGCGTTCCCAGGTGATGGACGTCTCCAGCGTCTCCGCCACAATGCCGAAACCTATCGTAGCGTTGCGTTCGTATGGCGCGTTGATAAAAGAGCTGCGCCAGCTGCCCACCGCCCCCTGACGCCCGGCGGACGCCCCTGAACTCTCGGCGGCGTCAGCCACCATGATGGCTTCCTCCTCAATGAAACCTCCCGCGTCCCGGGCAATTGCCACCGCCTGCCGGATATTCTCCCCCTGCGGAACTTCGGCCGACTCAAACCCGATTATCAGCAGCGCCTGCTTGCCGTCCAGCCCTGCGAAGTCTTCCGCTTCCGCCGGATCAAGCATCCTCAGGTTGGCCGGCCACTGCTTAGCTTGCGCAATCAGGCGCGCCCCCTCCGACGCCCCGGCCGTCCCGTCAAAAACCACCCCCGCCGACGCCCGGAATCTGGGCCGCGCCTGTACCCTCATCCACGCCTCGGTGATAACGCCCAAAATACCCTCGCTCCCAATCACTACCCTGTCCGGCGAAGGCCCGGCTCCACTCCCCGGCAGTCGCCGCGATTCCCACACCCCTGACGGCGTAACCATCCGCACCGACTCCACAAAATCGTCTATGTGCGTGTGATTGGTGGCGTAGTGCCCACCGCTGCGGGTGGCAATCCAGCCGCCCAACGAAGAAAACTCAAAACTCTGCGGAAAGTGGCGCAGCGTGTACCCGTGGGGCCGCAGCTGCGCTTCCAAAGCCGGGCCCAGAACCCCTCCCTGAATGCGCGCGGCCCGGGACGTATCATCAACTTCCAAAACCTGGTCCAGCTTGGTCAGGTCTATGGTAACCACCGCGTCGGCTTCCGGCGGCTCCACTCCGGCCACCACCGTGCTCCCGCCGCCATACGGAATAGCGACTATTCTGGAACCGGAGCACCAATCAAGAACCGTTGTCAGCTCCGCCTCGCTGCGCGGATAAGCGATAACGTCGGGAGGATTTGGAAAGTCGCAGCTGAAACCCCGGATGCGGTCTCGAAAACTCCGCCCGTAGTTGTGCGCCGCCCGGTCATGATTGTCCGTCGTACAGAACTCGGCGACCAGCGGATGGGGTAGGATGCGCGGCCGGCGCAGGTTCAGGTCGGCACCAGTCGGCGGCGTGGGCCTGGCTGCCGAAACGCCATACCGCTCATAAATGCGCCGACCCATCGCTTCATAATCCGCCTGCGTCGGCTCCCGGTCTGTGTTGCCCCAAGCCCAGAAACTGCGGCGCGTCATGCTATCCTTCCTCTGCGGGCATAGCAATGGTCGGGGTGAGTGGATTCGAACCACCGGCCTCCACGTCCCGAACGTGGCGCGCTAGCCGCTGCGCTACACCCCGACTACAGAGCCATTATAACACAACCCCGCCGCCCTTGTCCTGCAAATCCGCAATGGCTTATAATCCGTATGCATGATAACCGAAATTAAGGAGGATTACAATGCCAGGGCTACGATTGCGAAGAACCTTACCCGGAATTGCGCTGCTTGCCCTGCTAATGGCCATAGCCTTGGCCTGTGGAGCATCGGACAATCACTACGCAGAACTCCTGTCGGAGAGACGTCACAACACCGAAGACGGAGCAAGGCTTGCGGAGCCTCCCAGCGTTGACTACGACGCATCCCTGAACCTGGACTCCGACGAACCCATAACGGCCGCCAGCCAAATCCGCGCCCGCGCCGAATCCCTCGGCGGCTACGTGGAAATCTGGGAGGAATCTCAATATGACGAAGGGAAAGCCGTCAGCGTTCACATGCACCTGGTCGTCAAAGCCTCCGACCTGCGCCAGATAATGGAGTTCGCCGCCAGCCTCGGCAAACTGGATAATGCGGAATACCGCTCGGCAGGACAAGGCCCATCGGACGCAGCCTCCAACTCCCGCCTCGTCGTGACGGTGTACAACGGCTCCTATGGCGTGGAAGTGCCTTGGGGTGCCGTTATCGCAATCATTGCAGGTCTGGTCGTTGTGGTAGCGGTGGCTGTCGTCGGTACGGTTTGGCTTATCCGGCGGCGGCGCGCTGCTAATCAGCCGCAACTCCTTCTGCCTGACGCCGCCGCCGCGTCCGAGAGCGAGAACGCGGCGGTTTAGCAGTTCCGCCATTATCTTCTCCCATCGGCGCCGACGCTGGGGAATCGCTGTTCATAACAGCGGTTCCCCGAGCCGCAGCCATTGCATGCTGCATTTCCTCAACGAAAAATATAACCCTACGCAGCGCCCGGCCCAGGCGGGCCAACCCGTTATCGGAGTCTCCGGCGGTGCGGATTTTCATATCCCGGCGCCCCACTCTCACCCCGGGGCCCATCTTGTTCTGCAAAGCCTGTTGAGCGTCTCCCACCGGCTGGCGGAACACCACGGTAACAATGCCGTCGCCCGCCGCCCCTGAAATCGGCTCCACGCCGGCGGCCACGCCCAGACAGCGCAGGTTGGTTACCGCCAGCAGATTCTCTACCACCGCAGGAAGCGGCCCGAGGCAGTCCTTCATACCACCCTCCCCTTGCGCTTTGCAAATCCGCAATGGCTTATGATACGTATGTAAGATAACCGAATTTAAGAGCGCTCCACGGAGGATTATAATGCCAGCGCTGCAATTGCGAAGAACCTTACCCGGAATTGCGCTTCTTTCCCTGTTGATGGCCATAGCCTTGGCCTGCGGGGCATCAGATGAGCACTACGCGGAACTCCTGTCGGAGAGACGTCACAACACCGAAGACAGCGCAAGGTTTGCGGAGCCTCCCGGCTTTACAGACGCTGCGGCAGCCGACGGATCGGAAGTATGGGCAGAAGAAGATCCGCTTTCTATGAAGGAATCTACGGAACTGGCCTCTACTCCCTTTCCTCAGGCGGCAGTGGCTTCCGCGATGCAACAGTCATCCGGCGCCGTTGCCGATGCCTCAACCGACCAGTCCCTCAGCTCTGTGCAAACCCAAAGCGGACGTCAGCTCATCGTAGAAGGGTGGATTAACCTGGAAGTGGACGACATCGACTCCGCCGCCCGTCAGGTCGAACAACTGGCCACACAGCGGGGCGGCTGGATGGAATCAGCGAACATCGTAGGTGAAGGCGGCTACCGCACCGCCTCCATCGGCATCAGGGTGCCAGCGGAACGCTTTGACAACGCCATGGCAGCCCTGCGCGAAATGGGCATCGTCACCGATGAAGGCGTTTCATCCAGCGACGTTACCGACCAACTCGTTGACAACGAAGCCCGCATCAAGGCCTGGCAAGTTCAGGAAGAACGGCTCATTGTCCTGCTGGAAAACGCCGCGTCGGTTGAGGACGTAATCGAAATCGAAAAGCGCATCGCCCAGGTTCGGGCCGATATTGAGAGCCTGTCCGCCACACAGCGCAGCCTCGAAAACCAAGTAGCGGCGTCCCTGATTAGGGTGAGCCTGCACTTGTCCGCCCGTTTTGCCGCCGACCCGCCGCGCGGATCCATGGCGCTGGCGGTGGGCAACCCGGCAGAAACCGCCAATGCGATTGCCGCGCAAGTGCAAGGGTTGCAAGGCTACATCGGAGAAAGGCGCGCCTATCAGCAGGACCACGGCCAGATAATTGAATTGTCCGCCTACGTCAAGCCAACTGACCTGGCCGGTTTGATGGACTACGCCACTACCCTCGGCGAGCCGTCCGAACGCCGCCTGGATTCCGTAGGCCCGGCCCCGGCCGGCGACAGTCCCAGCGCTAAGTTGAGGCTGCTGATTCGCTCCAACGTCGACTCCGATGCATCTCTGAACTTGGACTCTGACGAACCCATAACGGCCGCCAGCCAAATCCGCGCCCGCGCCGAATCCCTCGGCGGCTACGTGGAAATCTGGGAGGAAGCCCAACATGACGAAGGGAAAGCCGTCAGCGTCAACATGCACCTGGTCGTCAAGGCCTCAGACCTGCGCCAGATAATGGAGTTCGCCGCCAGCCTCGGCAAACTGGATGATTCGGAATACCGCTCGGCAGGACAAAGCCCGGCGGACACAGCCCCAAACTCCCGTCTCGTCGTGACGGTGTACAACGGCTCCTATGGCGTGGGAGTGCCTTGGGGTGCCGTTATCGCAATCATTGCAGGTCTGGTCGTTGTGGTAGCGGTGGCTGTCGTCGGTACGGTTTGGCTTATCCGGCGGCGGCGCGCTGCTAATCAGCCGCAACCCCTTCTGCCTGACGCCGCCGCCGGGTCCGAGAACGCGGCGGTTTAGCAGTTCCGCCATTATCTTCTCCCATCGGCGCCGACGCTGGGGAATCGCTGTTCATAACAGCGGTTCCCCGAGCCGCAGCCATTGCATGCTGCATTTCCTCAACGAAAAATATAACCCTACGCAGCGCCCGGCCCAGGCGGGCCAACCCGTTATCGGAGTCTCCGGCGGTGCGGATTTCCATATCCCGGCGCCCCACTCTCACCCCTGGTCCCATCTTATTCTGCAAAGCCTGTTGAGCGTCGCCCACCGGCTGGTGGAACACCACGGTAACAATGCCGTCGCCCGCTGCCCCGGAAATAGACTCCACGCCGGCGGCCATGCCCAGACAGCGCAGGTCGGTTACCGCCAGCAGATTCTCTACCACCACAGGAAGCGGCCCAAAACGGTCCTTCATATCCGACCCCACGTCGGCGATTAGCCCCCGGTCGGTGATGTTGGAAAGCCGCTGGTAAAATGCCAGCCGCGCCGGCAGGTGGGCGATGTAATCCGATGGAATCGCTGCTGGCACGGCCGGCAGGTCAATACGTGGCGGCGGCGCAGTCTCCAACCGCTCGCTGCCATCCCCTTCGTCTCGCAGTTCCTGCACTGCCTGGCTCACTAGTTCAGAGTAAAGGTTGAGGCCCACCGCCTGAATCTGCCCGCTCTGATCCGCTCCCAGCAAATTGCCGGCCCCCCGTATCTCCAAATCCCGCATCGCAATGCGGAATCCAGAACCTAGCTCATTGGCCTCCAGAATAGCGTGAATCCGTTGGCTGGCCGCCTCCGTAATTTCGTGATTGTCCGGCAGCAGCAGGTAGGCGTAAGCCCGATGGTCGCCGCGCCCCACCCTGCCCCGTAGCTGGTACAGCTGCGCCAGACCAAAGCGGTCTGCCCGGTCAATGATGATAGTGTTCACGTTGGGCATATCCAAGCCCGACTCAATAATAGTGGTGCACACCATTACGTCCGCTTCCCGATTGGCGAAAGACACCATCACGTCCTCCAGCTCCGACTCCGGCATCTGCCCGTGTCCTACGATGAAACGCGCCTCGGGAACCAGACCCTCCAGCTCCTCGACTACCTTGCGGATGGTACGCACCCGGTTGTGCAGAAAGAAAACCTGCCCATCCCGTTCCAGCTCCCGCAGGATGGCGTCCCGTACCAGATCCCCGCTCCCCTCCGATACAAAGGTCTTGACGGGCAGCCTCTCCTCCGGCGCCGTATGAATGACGCTCATGTCCCGTACGCCCGCCAGTGCCATGTGTAGCGTTCTCGGAATCGGAGTCGCCGTCAGCGTCAGCACGTCCACCTCGGCGCGCATCTGCTTCAGCCGCTCCTTGTCTCCCACTCCGAAGCGATGCTCTTCGTCAACGATAACCAGCCCCAGGTTCTTGAAGCCTACGTCCTTTTGCAAAATGCGGTGCGTGCCGATAACAATGTCCACCGCACCCTCCTTTGCCGCCGCCACTACCTCCCCTTGCTCTTTATTCGTGCGGAAACGGCTCAATACCTCAACCTTCACCGGATACGGAGCCAACCTTTCCGCAAAGGTCGCGTAGTGCTGTTGCGCCAGCACCGTAGTCGGTACCAGCACGGCAACCTGCATTCCCTCGTTGACTGTCTTAAATGCCGCCCGCAGAGCGACTTCCGTCTTGCCGTAGCCAACATCTCCGCAAATCAGCCGATCCATCGGCTTCGACATCTCCATGTCCGTTTTCACCTCTTCAGCGGCGCGCAACTGATCAGGAGTCTCCTGATAGGGAAACGAATCTTCCAAATCCCGCTGCCACGCCGCATCCGGACCGAAACGATGCCCCGTGACGGTTTCACGAGTGGCGTACAGCCGCAGCAATTCCGCGGCAATTTCCCTCGCCGCTCCACTCGCCCGCTCCTTGATGCGCTGCCACTCACTCCCCCCCAGGCGAGTCAGCGCCGGCGCGTGGTCGGTAGCGGCAACGTAAGCGCCTAGTCTGTCCAGCTGCTCCGTAGGCACGTATAGCCGGTCGTCTCCGGCATATTCCAGCGTCAAATACTCCCGGCCGCCGCCGGACTCCAGATGCGTCGTCCCTACAAACCGGGCCACGCCATGGTCAATGTGCACAACGTAACTGCCTGGTACAAGGTCGGCCAGCGAAACGGCGTCGCCCAGATCCCGACGCGGCGGCGGCGGGCGATAACTGCGCTGCTTCACGGTTCCAAACAACTCCGCGTCACTGTACACCGCTACCGCCTGCCTCCTCCCATCAGAGCCGTTCTGCCACCCCTTGCGCAATGCCCCTGACACCAGATAGACCCGTTTAGCGCGGGGGCGTGCCGGCAGGCTGTCTACTACGCTGGCGGATATTCCCGCCTCCCCTAGCAGCTCGCTCAGTCGACCTGCGTGCTGACTCACGGCAACCACTGCTCCGCCCTCGCCAATGCGACTGGCAACATCCTCAGTGAACGCAGGTAATCCCACCAGCGTATCCGGCAATGGCTTCACAATTTGCGGCCCGTCGTCCGCTCCCCATCGCAGCATATCCACTGTCGCCACCGCCAATCGGGCGATTTGCTCCCGGAATAACTCCCACCCGGCCGATGGAGAGGGAAAGCCGTAAGGAAGTTCGCCCCGGCTCTGCCGGTTTTCCCGCTGCTGCTCATATCTGGTATCCTGCTCATCCGCTTCTCCGGCCAGCCGCGTCGGACGGTCAAACGCCACCACCGCGTCGCTGGGCACATAATCCGCCAACGTATGCGAATTGAGCATCCCGTTGTAGAAGCACAGCGTTTCCGGGTTAGGCCTTGTAAGCAGATCGGAGAGTTCCTCCTGAAAACGAGCGACGGCGGCGGCCGAACAGCCCGACAAGTCAATTCGGCGACGGTGTTCCTCAAATACCCTGGCGTCGCACAGCTCCGTCAGCTGCTCGGCGGCGGCAATAACGTTCACCGCATCGGCGCTGTCTATCGAACGCTGCGTTTCCGGGTCAAAGACCCGAATCGTGTCAATTTCGTCATCCCACAGCTCAATGCGGTAGGGCAGCTCCGCATTAGGTGGGAAGATGTCCAGGATGCCGCCGCGCAGGCTGAACGTGCCGGGCCTTTCCACCTGCGGCTCCCGACAATAGCCCAGCTGCACCCACGCCTCCAATTTGTCGTCAATAGACGCCAACCGGCTGCCCTTAACCAGCCACCCGCCCTTCTCTGCCCCATTGGGATGTCGCCCCAGCGCCAACGCTGGCGGCAGCGTTAGACGCAGCGCCGCCGACACCGACGCTACCACCAGCGGCGGCGGCCCGTCGCCGGGATGCTGACCGGCTTCCGCTAGCGCCGCCAGCGCCGTAATCCGCTGATTGCCGGTGCGCGCGTCAACGGCCAGTCGCTCGAAGGGTAGGACTTCCGGCTCCGGCAGCAAAAAAACCGGCCCATCGTCGCCCAGGTACGTGAGCAGCTGGTCGTAAAGACGACGGGCGTCGTCAAGCCTCGGCGTGACTGCCACCACAGGACGCCGCCCCAAGTGCCACAATGCGGACAAATACACCGCCTGATGATCTCCGTTGATAGTGAGCGAAGCCTCACCACTGGGCCGAGCGAGGTTCCGTAAGTGTCGTTGCAGCCAGGGCTGCGCTCCCAGCAGCGAAAGGAGTCCGGTTAGCGCCATGTTTAGTCCAAATAAAGAGATTTCAGCCAGTGTGTGAAAGCCGATACGGGACTGGCCAACGGACAGCCCCGCAGCAAGATTGTACGCCCGGCACCAGCCCCGATTCAAGAGAGCTTGCCTTCCGCATTGCAGCTCATCGTCAACGGCTACCCACCGCACGGAGCCCATCAACCCTCACTTCTGTCTCCCAAAGGCGCGATGACCGGCCAACCTTATCAGCCACTCTGCGTGATATAATTCGCCTACCCTTTATTTATCCCACGCCTGCCGGATGCCTCCATGTCTGCTTTGCGCAGCAGCGCTATCACCTCCTCGCCCGACGCCGTTGTCCAGTCTGCTTCCTCGCAGCCGGGTACAATTGCATACCGGCGCATCGTAGTCAAGGCCGGCACCAACGTGCTGGCCGGAGACAACTCATCAGGCGGCCCTGACTTAGCGGTAATGTCCGACTTGGCGGAACAGATAAGCCGCCTGTCTGCCGCTGGCGCCCAGGTTGTCTTGGTTACTTCCGGCGCAATCGCAGCCGGCCGCCAGGCCCTCGCCGAGAAAATCGCCCTTCCCGCCGTGCCTGATATTCCCACCCGGCAGGTACTGGCTGCCCTGGGACAGAGCCGCTTGATGTCCGTCTATGCTGACCTCTTCGCCCAGCGCGGCGTTGCCGTGTCCCAAGTCCTGCTCACCATCAAGGACATGGCGCAGCGTCAGTCCTACCTCAACATCCGCAACACACTCCTCTCCCTGATCGATCTCGGCGTCGTTCCCATTGTCAACGAAAACGACGTCGTCGCCGACGACGAAATCGGCGAAGTATTCGGCGACAACGACCGCCTCTCTTCCCTCATTGCCACCCTCATTGACGCTGACCTACTGGTAATCCTCTCCGACGTGGACGGCCTCTATACCGCCGACCCCAAACTTGACCCCACGGCCACCCGCATTCAGGCTGTGGACTACGTAGACGACCGGGTAACTGCCATGGCCGGCGAACATCGCAACGCCTGGGCCCGGGGTGGTATGCCCACCAAACTGGACGCCGCCCGCTTGGTCACCACCTCCGGCATCGCCATGTCTATCTGCCGCGGCCGCGACCCCAAAGTCGTCCTCAAAGCCGCCGCCGGAGAAGCTGTCGGCACCTTCTTCCGTCCCGCCAGCAGCAAACCGGAGGCCCGCAAACGCTGGATGCTCAGCCGCGTCGGCGACAGCGATTGGGGCCAGGTTGTGGTGGACGACGGCGCCGTGTCCGCCCTCCGGCGCAACGGCGTCAGCCTCCTTCCCGCCGGTGTCCGCAGCGTAGTCGGCAGCTTCGAACGCGGCGACATCATCTACGTTTCCGATGCCCATGGCCGGCGCGTCGCTTGCGGCATCGCAAACTATCCCGCCTCAGATGTGGCAAAGATCCAGGGCCTCCGCTCCGACCGCATCGTTGACACCCTAGGCTATCACTATGGCCAGGAAGTAATCCACCGGAACAACCTCGTTCTCCTGTAAAAGCCACCCACCCGTCATCCCGCGAAAACGGTAAGCCGGCTTACCGAAAGGCCAGACACCATGACCTCTACCGTCATCTCAGCCCAACGACTCCGTCAGCAGGGCAAGGCAGCGCAATCTGCGTCGACCACGTTGGCCCGCCTGCCCTCCGCCGCGCGTAACCACGCACTGGAGAACATCGCTCACGCCCTGACAACCGAGCAAGAGCCGACCCTCGCCGCCAACGCAGCCGACTATCGCGACGCCAAAGCCGCCGGCATCAACCACGCTTTCCTCGACCGCCTCTTGCTCACCCCCGACCGCCTCAACGCCATGGCCGCCGACGTGCGCAGCGTCGCCGCCCTCCCCGACCCGGTGGGCGAAGTTATCGAAGCATTTACCCTCTACAACGGGCTGAACGTAGCAAAGCGGCGCATACCCCTGGGAGTTATCGCCAGCATCTACGAAAGCCGCCCCAACGTTACCACCGACATAGTTTCCCTGGCTCTGAAATCCGGCAACGCCTGTATCCTGCGCGGCGGCAAGGAAACCCTGCGCTCCAACACCGCCCTGGTTTCCTTGATCCACCGCGCCATCGGCGAAGCCGGCCTCCCCACGTCAGCCGTCCAGTTCGTGGACGACACCGACCGCGCCCTTGTCGACGTTATGTTGCGCATGAAGGAATACATCAACATCCTGGTGCCCAGGGGCGGCCCTGACCTTATTAACTTCGTCGCCGAAAACGCGGCAATGCCGGCTATCACCGGCGGCGTCGGAGTCTGCCACACCTACGTTGACCGTGACGCCGACGCCGCTATGGCAGCCCGCATCGTCCATAACGCCAAAGTCCAGCGACCCACCGTGTGCAACGCCCTGGACACCGTCCTGGTCCACGCAGCGGCGGCGGCCCGCTGTCTCCCTGCAATCGCCTCACAGCTGAACCGCGACGGCGTCGAGTTGCGTTGCGACCACCGCGCCTTGACCATTCTCGGCCCCCGGAACGGATTGAACGTCGTGCCTGCTGAACCCGAAGATTTCGGCCAGGAGTTTCTCTCCCTCATCGCATCGGTCCGTGTCGTGGACAGCTTGGACGACGCCTTGGCCCACATCCAAACCTACGGTTCCGGCCATTCCGAGTCAATCATTACCCAGGACGACAACGCAGCCCAACGTTTCTTGAACGAGGTTGACGCCGCGGCGGTGTACCACAATGCCAGCACCCGCTTTACCGATGGAGCCCAGTTCGGCCTGGGAGCCGAAGTCGGCATCAGCACCCAGAAGTTCCACGCTCGCGGCCCCTTGGGCCTGCGCGAGCTGACTTCCTACAAGTGGGTAGTGCAGGGCAGCGGCCAAATCCGCGAATGAAATCCCCAGACCTTCGCTCCTCAAGGAACACACTGGGGTGAGGAAAACCCGTGCCTTTTGACTACGAACGCGAAGTACGTACTCCCTCCTCGGAAGCCTTTCTAATTCTCAACGGTGAAGATACCGTAGGGCGCATCGATACCCACTTTCTGCCCGGCGTAGCTCACATCGCCATCGCCGTTGAGCAGAGCCTCACTGACGAGCAGATTGAGGAAATCATCTCCGACATCGACTCCGATATGCTCAACACCGTAGGCAGCGAGCGCGATTCCCATATGTTCCACATCTTCCAAGGGCATGAAATCCGCGTTTTCAGCGATACCGACTATGACGACTACGGCGGCGGCAACGGCCACGGCCACGGTTCCCTGCCCCCGCCAAAGTGATTGACCCTTACTTCCGCTTCAAAACCCGCTGCGCCGCTTGCTCTACCCCCTCCGCCGTCAGCCCGTTTTTCGCCATCAGCTCGTTGGCCGGCCCCGAACTGGTGTAGCCGTGCAGCGCCACCATCTCCACGGGCGTCGGATGGTTCCGCGCCACCACTCCGGCAACCACGCTGCCTAGCCCGCCGTGCACGTAATGCTCCTCGGCCGTAACGATTGCCCCCGTCTCTTGCGCCGCAGCTACAATAGCCCCCTCGTCGGCCGGTGCCAGAGTGTGCAGGTTGATTACCCGCGCATCTATCCCCTTCCCTGCCAGATTTTCCGCAGCGTCCAGCGCCGGCGCCACCAGTGAACCGCAGGCGATGATGCTCAAATCTCCCCCATCGCGCATTACTTCACCCTTGCCCATCCGGAACTGGTAGCCGTCGCCATGCACCACCGGCGTCGCCGCCCGCGACAGTCGCACATAGAGCGGGCCTTTGCTGGTCGCGGCACTCCGTATCACCTGCTCCGTTTCCGGAGCGTCCGCCGGCGTCACCACGCCGAACGACGGCAGCGCGCACATCAGCGACAGATCCTCAATGCTATGGGCCGACATTCCGTCCTCGCCCGTCAGGATGCCAGCATGGGTGCAAACCAGCTTTACATTCAGCGACGGTTGCGAAATCAGCACCCGCAGCTGGTCGTAAGGCCGGCCCGTGCCAAACACGCTGAACGTACTCACGAACGGTATCTTCCCGGCTGCCGCCAGGCCCGCCGCAACGCCGACAATGTTCTGCTCAGCCGGCCCGAAGTCAAAAAACCGGTCGGGGTACTGGTCCCGCCACAAATGCACGAACGTCGAAACGTTCAAGTCGCCGCCCAGCACTACAATATTCGGATGCTCCTCTGCCATGGTAAGCAGAGTGCGCCCGTAAGTTTCACGGGTTGCCGCCGATTGCCGAGTGGTAGTCATCAGGCCAGCTCCTTCAGCGCTGCGTCATATTCATCCGCCGTGGGCGCCCTCCCGTGAAAGCCGGGGTTGTTCTCCATAAACGACACTCCCTTGCCTTTGACCGTGTTGGCGATAATTACCGTCGGTCCTCCCTCCTCTGCGGCATGCAGCGCTCGGAGAATATCAGCGTGCTCATGCCCGTCGCAGGTGATAACGTCCCAGCCGAAATCACGCCACCGGTCGGCCAGCGGCTCCAGCGTCATCACCTCATCAGTAAAGCGGTCGTTCTGTATGCGATTACGATCTATGATGGCGGTGAGATTGCTCGCCCGATGATGCGCCGCCGACATCGCCGCCTCCCAGACTTCGCCCTCTTGACACTCGCCATCGCCCAGCAGTGCAAACACCTGGTAATCTCGGCCATCCAGACGGGCCGCCAGCGCATGACCCAACGCAAAGGACAGCCCCATACCCAGCGAACCCGAGTTCATCTCAACGCCGGGAGTCATCGGGTGCGCATGGCCTTGCAGCAATCCGTCAGTCTTGCGATACGAGGACAGCTCGGATGCCGGAAAATACCCCGCCCGGGCCAGTGTTACGTAAAAACCAGGCGATGCATGGCCTTTACTGAGCACAAAACGGTCACGCTCCGCCCAGTTCGGCGCCTCAGGATCGTACCGCAACGCCCCGAAGTACACGGCAACCAGAATGTCAATTTCGGAAAGGGAGCCGCCAGTATGTCCGCTGCCCGCCTCGTAAATCATCTTCAAAATTCCCCGGCGGGATTCGAGCGCGGTGCCGCGCATCTCCTCAACGGTTTGCAAAGGTTGGGTCACAGCAGCCAAAGCATCACCTGCATATCTACAAAAATCGCACTGGAAGCAAACAAGATTATAGGCGGCGGCATCCCCCCTGTCCATATCACAGCGCGGCATCCCCGGAATTGCGGCACGGCATCGCCAACTCCTTTCGCCCCCCTTCTCAAACAGCGCCCCACTCCTGTAAATCCTAGAATTCTGTAAATCTGGATTCCGACAACCCCGCGTTGCCAACGCCGTATCGTAGTGCCGCCATCTTCACGTCAGGCACTTCCGGGCGCACGCGCCGGGCCCGAAAGCCCCTTGCCAAGCCAGCGGAGGACACGCCCAACCTTACCACTGTATAAGTTCTCAGGCTAAGCGGTTACGGTAGCGAGCAATGGTCAATCGGTTATCGCAGCACGGTACGCTCTCCCAGGATCTGGTCCCACCAACCGGCTTATCGTAACGCCTGACGCCCAACCCCTAAACCGAGTACCTTAATTCCAACCAACCCAAAGGAGAATGCCAACGGAAAGCCACCACAACACAGGGCCCTGCGTGCTACAATGCCAGCGATGACTCATCAATTCGCAAGCGCGCGGCTGGCGCCACTGCTACTTGTCCTGATTGTCCTGCTGGCATTTGCCGGTTGCCGGGACATCAGCACAGGCGTCACCGCTGGTGCCGACCCGCCTACTGACAGCGGCGACCTCCCGCCCGAACTCCACAAACTTGGTGAAGCCTACAGCATCCTGCTGAATGAACACGTTGACCACGAAACCCTCAACTCGGACGAATTGAGCGACGGAGCCATACGCGGCTTGCTCGAAGCCCTGGACGACCCTCACGCCTCCTATCTCACCGCCGAGCAGTACTCCCGCGAGCAGGAGGGCTACCGCGGCTACTTCGAAGGTATCGGCGCCCAGGTTTCTATGACCGATGACGGCCTGACCGTTATCGCCCCGATACCCGGCTCCCCGGCCGAGGCCGCCGGCATCCGGCCCGGCGACATCATCCTCGCTGTGGACGGCGGCAGCATCGATGGCTTGTCTCTCATTGAATCCGTCAACCTGATCCGCGGCCCAGGCGGCTCCGACGTAACACTCATGGTCAAGCGCTCCGACAACGCGGAAAGCGTCAGCATTACCGTAACCCGAGGGCGCATTCCCATCGAAAGCGCCGCCTTCCGTATGCTGGACGAAGGCATCGGGCACCTCTGGATTTACAGCTTTTCCAACACGACCGAACGGGAAGTCCGCACCGCCATTGACCGGTTCAACGATGCCGGAGGTCAATCCCTAGTCCTCGACCTCCGCAATAACCCCGGCGGCCTGCTCGACGCCGTGATTAACGTCACCGGCTTATTCCTGGACGGCGGCCCCATCATGTATGAAATCGACGCCCAGGGAAACCGTACTAACCACCAGGCCAATAGCGGCGGGCCGGCCTTGTCAATCCCTATGGTAGTCCTGGTTAATAAAGGCTCGGCCAGCGCCAGCGAAATCCTGGCCGGAGCAATTAAGACCAACGGCCGCGCCTTGGTAATCGGCGAAACTACTTTCGGCAAAGGCAGCGTGAACATCACCCGGGAACTCTCCGACGGCTCCGCAATCTACTTCTCCATCCGCCGCTGGTACTTGCCCGACGGCGCCCAAATTGAGGGACAAGGCGTAACCCCCGATATCGAAGTTCAGACCGATGCGAAGACCTTGCGCATTCCCCTTGAGGACGACGTCGCGCTGCGCCGAGCCATTGAGATCTTGCAGCAGCGAACAGAGGCTAGGTGAATGTCATGCCCGGAAAGAACCGCAACAGCAGCAAAAAAAAGGCCGCCAGTGCTCCCGCCGCCAATAACCGGCAGATAGCCGTCAACCGCAAAGCGCTGTACGACTACGAAATCCTGGACAAGCTGGAGGCTGGTTTAGCGCTCACCGGCACTGAAATCAAGTCCCTGCGCGCCGGCAAGGTGGACTTGCGCGACGCCTATGCGCGGGTGCAGGACGGCGAACTGTGGCTGCACGGCGCACACATCGCCCCCTATGACTCCGGCAGCTATATGAACCACGAGCCCCGCCGACCGCGCAAGCTGCTGGTGCATCGCAGCCAGATCAACGACCTGGCCGCCCAGACTGCTGAGAAAGGCCTAACCCTGGCCGCCCTGCGCATCTACCTTAAAAACCACCACGCCAAAGTCGAGCTGGGCGTCGCCCGTGGTAAGCGTCAGTATGATAAACGCCGCGCCATCATCGACCGTGAGCGCGAACGCGCCGCCCGCCAGTCCATGAAAGAGTGGCGGGACTGACCGCAAAGGCGCATCACGTCGGCAAAGGACTCTTACATGGCGACTCTGGAATACCTCCGCTATTACGTCAAGGCTTGGGACTGGCGCTTATTCTTGTTCATCCTGCTGTTCCTGGGCTTGCCTAACGTTTATCAGCTTTATCGGGTGTACCTCGTCGGAAACGAGATTCCCGACGCTAGCAGCCTGGCTATCGTGTCTCAATGGCAATTCGTAGGGCTGGTGGTAGAGGTCTTTCAAGAAGCCACTGTGCTGGCGATTTTCTACTTTCTGGGGTCGCAGCTGCGCAGCGGAGCCGGCGTCCGGCTGGACCGAACCAAGAGCGTTCTCGCCTTCATCTTTCTGGCATCGTTGGCATTCTCCTTGGGCGTGTTCTTCTTCCGAGATGCCTTCATCACCGCGCTGAGAACCTCCGAGGAGATTCAAGGGCAGACCCGAGCCTTCCTGGGCATCAGCATTTTCAGCATCCCGTTCACCATCCTCTCCGCCGCCATCGTGGCTCTGTTCGAGTCGCTCAGGCTGCGCGCGCTGGTGTTCGCCATGGCGATCGCCAACCTCCTGCTGCGCTTTGTCCTGGACAGCCTGTTCTTCGGCGGTCACGCTTTCTCCCTTGATGCCAGCGTAGTCGGGGTAGGCTGGTCAACGCTGCTGGCCAGCGCGGGCCTCTTCGTGGCCGGATTGGCCATGCTGCTATGGGCGAAGCAAATCCGGTTAAGCGATTTCGGAACGCTCCCATCCTTCGCCGATATGCGCCAATATCTGCGCATAGGGTTGGGCAGCGGAACGGATAGCCTGGTCCGAAACGTTGCCTATTTCTTCATGATTATCCGTATTGTGAACACTATCGGCGCCGAGGAGATTGGTGGATATTACGTCGCCATCCAGATTCTATGGAGCTTTATGCTGGTGCCGGTCCTGGCCTTCGCAGACTCAGCCAAAGCTCTGGTAGCCAACGCATCTCATGACATCCAACAGGTCAGGACCCTCTGGCGCGCCTCCATGCTGATTACTGCGGCTATGATGGTTATCTGGATTGCCCTGGCGCCCGCTTTCCCCACCTTTGCCCGTATGCTCACCGACGACCCGGCGACGGTACAGTGGGCCATTACCGCTTTCGGCATCTTGTTCGTGCCTTACGTCCTTTTCTCGTTCAACACCGTAATTGACTCGGTGTTCTATGGGCTGGGCAAGACCCAGTACATGGCCTACCAGTCCATTCTTACCAACGGCACGGTCTATTTGGTCGCATTCCTGCTGTACATTGCCGGCCTTTGGCAGCCAACCTTTGAAAGCGTGATGGCCCTGTTCGCCTTGGGCATCCTGGTGGATTCTCTCCTGACCGTGTTCTTCCTGCTAAAGGCCCTGTACATCGACCCTGACAGGGACACCCACCCTCCGCTCCAAACGGCAAATGCCTTATAATCTCCCTCCCAGCCCCACGCTGCCGGCTCCCCCTCACCAACTCCACCATCGGCAAACAGTGCCTGATTGTCTCCAATTCCGTCGTCCCCTCCAACACGGAGGTCCGACCGTAGATTCCCCGCCGGCGCGCCCTGCTCCGTCAAACGCAGGGTAAGTCCAGCTCAGATTGAGTAGATGCGCACCACCGCCGGCGCCTGGTAGAGCGGACGGAATGGTTCAGAGAGTCGGCTATAGCCGTTCCGCCACCGGCAACGCATGCTCCGCCAAATGCTCCATAACCCGGATGCACGGCCCAATGCCATCCACCCGGAAATCAAAAGTCAGCTGGTCGATGCCCAGTTCGTTGCAGTAGTGAAGGTCGTCAACCACTGCCTGCGTGGTATTAATCAACGCTCCGCCAGAACGAACGCCTACGCCCTCTTCGGAGCCGTCCATGTCGGTAAAGTGCAGGCTGCGCTTGAGCGATATGGTAATGTCCGTCGGGTCCCGGCCTGCCCGCTCGGTCTGCTCCCGAAGATAGGGCAGATTCTGCGCCACAAAATCGGGAGTCTGCCGGGTGGTATGCCAGCAGTCGCCGTACTTAGCGGTGCGGCGCAGTGCCCGCCGGGTGTGGCCGCCCACCCATATCGGGATACGGGGCTGCTGGATCGGCTTCGGCTCAAAAAAGACGCCGTCAATCTGGTAGTACTTACCCTTGACCTCGGGAACCTCCTCCGTCCACAGCGCGTTGAAAATCTCCAGAAACTCATCGGTCATCGGGCCGCGGTCCGCGTAAGGAACTCCCAGGATGTCGAACTCCTTTTCCAGCCAGCCGACGCCCACGCCGCATATCACCCGTCCGCCGGAAAGCACATCCAGAGAGGCGAACATCTTGGCCTGCACTACCGGGTTCCTGTAGGGCAATATCAGCACTGTGCTACCCAGGCGTATCTCACTGGTGCACGCCGCCATGAACCCCAGCATGGTCATCGTTTCCAGAAACGGCTCATCCGAAGGCCGCTGAAACGCCCCTGTCTCCGTGTAAGGGTACTGGTTGGTGCCGCCCACCGGCAGCACGATATGGTCGCCGGCCATCACCGACTCAAACCCCAGCCGCTCGGCGCGCTGGCAGAATTCACGTATGCCCTCGGCGTCGGGCAAGCGGGGAATGCTGACACCTATCTTCATCGGGAAATCTCCTGAACCGGGGCGCTATTGACCCAACCGGCGTGTGCCTGCCCCGACAACGGCGGCATTATAGCATCGGGGACGTATTCCTGCGCCAATCTATCTCGCCGCGGCACTTGGCGCAGACCCGGTTGCGCATCATCCGCCGTTGCAGCGTCTGCCGAAACCACTGCTGCCCGCAGCCGCACTCGCCCACCCATCGCGGCTCGGAATGTTGCACCCGATGGCAGCGTTCTCCCCGGCAGCCAATTTCGCGGGCCTTCGCTTTCCAGACGAAATCGTGATTATGCCTGGGCCCTACAATGGCATGGGCGATTTCATGCAGCATCGTGTCCTCAATGTCAGCCCGCGTGGCCGCCATGCAGTAGCTGACCGACAGGTCAATCCGCCGTTCTAGGTAACGGCAGACGCCGGCGCGCGCCGGCGCCAGATCAAATCCAAAACTCCATCCTGAAGGCAAAGCTCCGCTGGCCTCATGCTGCGTAATCATCCCGTTCGCCATGTCCTCCACTTCCCGCAGCGAACACTCCGACGCCGGCGCGCTCACCACCTCCGTAATCGCCCCGTATGCCGCCGACCATTGCCGGCCGTCCTCCGCAATCACGTCGGCGTGCCCCATTCGGATGCGGGCCACATTGCCCAGCAGACTATGGCCGTCATTCCCCGGAAAACGCACGACGCTGCCCACCGGACAGGCCGCCCCGGGAAAGTCTGCGGTTATCTTCCTCATGCGACGCTTTTTCGGCATACAACACCTACTAGCAAATCGTACCCGCTATCATTTCATGATTATGACAGCCTCCCATTATAGCGAATTCCCGCCGCCGCACTCGTCATTGGTTGAAATCATAAAAATCCTTCTTGCCATTATCGCCGGCAATGCTATAATCCGCGCAAAGCGGCCACGCTCCCGCGTGGTTCAAAATCCAATCCAATTCCAAGAGGAGGCGAGCTCATGGAAAAGGGAGACACTGTTATCAACGTAGGGCCGGTGGACGTTGCCCTATCCTACCGCAGGGAAATCATGCCTGACCAAGGCTTGATGGTCCAGGTGTACGGCGACGTTGACGGCCACGACACCGAGATTCTGCGGTTCGACTGCTTCGACCAAGACCCGCACTATCACTACGGCCCGGAGAACATGAACATCCGGCTGCACATGGACAAGACCACCGTCGGCACACCATTGGGATGGACGCTGAAGAACATCCGCAACAACCTGCCCGCCATGGTGCGACGCGCCGGCTATGATGACCTGGCCGCCAGCATCCAGGCCAACCCCATCGATGAGAACAAGATGGACGAGGTTGAAGAGTGCGCCCTGGCTAAGGCCCGAGACGAACGGCGCACCGTCACCCACTTCCGCGGCGACCACATCTACGAAGCCGGCAACATCCGCTTCGGTGTCGAGTTCCGCGACAACATCGGCGCCGCCAACGACCGCGGCGTGGCCATCCACGTGCTCACCGACCATCTGGGGCAGGAATTCGAGCTCTTGGCCTTCGACTGCTTCGAGATTGCGCCCCACTACCACTACGGCCCCCGCAACCAGGATGTCCGCATCTACTGGGATGTAACCACCAGCGGCCATACCTTGGCCTGGACCCTCGACCAGTTCAAATCCGGCAACCTGTCCAGCATGATTGAGCGCGCCGGCTATCCCATCGTCGCAGCCAACGTGGATAACGACCTAGTGCAGGCCGTCATCCCGTCCATGGAAGAAAAGGCGTGGGCCCTCGTGGGCACCAACCAGAAGTAACCCGTCTGGCCTATCCAAGCGACGTAACGGGGCAGCCGGCCGCGGCCGGCTGCCCCGTTGCTTGAGACTAACCATATACGGCTTTGCTACGGTCACATCATCGTATAACCGCCCGACACGCTCAGCGTCTGCCCCGTGATAAAGCTGGCCGCATCCGACGCCAGGAACACCACCGCGTTGGCTACTTCCGACGCCGTCCCCATGCGACGCAGCGGGTATGCCTGCTTCACCCTTTCCAGAACTTCTTCTGTGAACAACTCCTCCATTCCCTGCCGCCACATACTTTCCGAGCCGACCACTTCCTCCTGCGGCGGCGCCACTAAGCCGGGACACACCATATTGAAACGCAGTCCGTAGCGCCCCGTTTCCCGCGCCAGCGACTTGCTCAGCGCGATTACGCCGGCCTTGCACGCCGAATAAACCGCCTCCCGGTACTCCCCCATTCGCCCGGCGTCGCTGCTGACGCTGACGACAGCACCGCTCTGCCGTTCAATCATATGCGGCAGCACCGCGTGGATGCAGTTGATGGCGCCCCACAGGTTCACATCCACCTCTTTGGCGTGCTCATCCCGCGACTTTTCCACAAACAGGCGGTCAACCGTCCAGCCTACGTTGTTCACCAGCACGTCCACGTTGCCCAGTCTGGCGACGGCTTCCGAGATCATTCCGCCGGTCTTCTCTCGGTCCGTTACGTCGGCGTCAATGACGATGGCCTTGGCTCCTGTATCCATCGCCGCAACTTCCGCCGCAACCCGCTCGCCGGCAGCCCGGTTCAGCTCGGCAATGGCGATGGTGCTGCCCTCGGTGGCAAAGGCCAGCACGATAGCCCGGCCAATGTTGTTGCCTCCGCCGGTTACTACTATGTTCTTGCCTTTCAATCCCAGTTCCAACGTTATGTCCTCCCGGCTGTGTGTCCGTCCAGATACTTCCGCAGCGTGTACAGATTCTCCACATCGGCCCGGTTGTACTCCAGCAGCAGGTCCAGAGCGGATGGGTTTCTCTCCTCGCGGTACTTGCGCCACAGCAGCACGGCGTCGCGCCCGCTCATTTCCGGCAAGTCTCCACGACCGATGCCCAGTTTTTGCTCTATGAGTTTCAGGCCGCCGCGCAGCCCGGCTCTTCGGCAGCCGTACATCAAATCCCGATGCTCAAATTGCCTTCGCAGGTCAACCCCGGGCCGCCACGCCAGAAATGGCAAGTCAAAGCTGGCCCCGTTGAACGTATGAATCGTGGTTACGCCTTCCAGAACGTGTAGAATCGCTGCCGGCGTAATATCCTCGCCGACTAGCTGCTCCACCAGCCAGTCGCCGGGAAAATCCACGGCGATTCCTACCACTGTCGGGTAGCTGTTCCCGCCGATGAACCCCGTGGTCTCAATGTCTAGGTAGGCATCCAACGCTGCAATCAGTGGCGGAAGTGCCGCACGCCGGTGAACACCATTGCGATGCCGGCCTGATTAGCGGCGGCGATTACTTCATCGTCCCGTATTGAACCTCCCGGCTGCACGATGGCCGTAATCCCGGCTTCCGCCGCCAGCTCAATGTTGTCCGAGAAGGGGAAGAACGCATCCGACGCCAGCGCGCAGCCCGCTGCCTTGTCGCCAGCCGCCCGCTGCGACAGATGCACGCTGACCACCCGATTCGGCTGTCCTGCGCCCATCCCAACCAGGCGGCGGTCTTTCACAAAAGCGATGGCGTTGGATTTGATGTGCTTCACCGCTTTCCAGGCAAAAGACAGGTCGGCCAGCTCCGAATCGGTAGGCGCGCGCTCCGTGGCCGTCGTCCACTCCGACGCGCTCTCGGCGATTGCGTCTGGCGTCTGTACCAGGATGCCGCCGCTCAATGGGCGCACATCGTACTCCGACGCTCCCGGCGCAGCTTCAGCTGGCTCCACCGCCAGAATCCGCAGGTTCCGCTTGCGTTTCAGGATTGCCAGCGCCTCCTCGTCGTAACCCGGCGCCGCCACTACTTCATAAAATACCGGCTCCATCGCCTCGACGGCGGCGGCCGTTACCCTCCGGTTGAACCCTACGATCCCGCCGAACGCGGATACCGGATCGCCTTCATAGGCCAATTGGTACGCTTCAGCCAGGTCATCCCGCGACGCCAGGCCGCACGGGTTAGCGTGCTTAATGACGCAAACTGTCGGCTCTTCATAGTCGCTTACCGTGCGCCAGGCAGCATCGGCGTCCATTAAGTTGTTGAAAGACAATTCTCGCCCATGCAGTTGCTGGGCTCGGGCCAACCCACCGGAACCACCGCCGGTCGGAACATACAGCGCGCCTCGCTGGTGCGGATTCTCCCCATAGCGAAGCGATGATACGCGCGTCAGCCCAATGGTAACCTGCCGGGGCATTTCCTCCTCGGTCGCCGGGTCATTGGCCAGATACTCCGCAACGGCGGCGTCATAGACCGCAACGTGCTGGAACGCTTTGGTTGCCAGATGCCGACGCTGCTGCGCATCCAATCCGTCGCCCGCCAGCGCTTCGGACACCCATCCGTAATCGCTCGGGTCGACAATCACCGCTACTGAAAGGAAATTTTTAGCCGCTGCCCGCAGCATCGTCGGCCCACCGATGTCAATGTTCTCCAGGGCCTCATCCTGCGTTACGCCCGCCCTGCTGACAGTTTCCACGAAGGGATACAGGTTCACCGCCACCACATCAATGGCGTCAATACCGTGTTGCGCCAGCTCTGACATGTGCGCCGGCGTATCTCGCCGGGCCAATAGACCGCCGTGTATCACCGGATGAAGCGTCTTCACCCGCCCGTCCAGAATCTCCGGCGAGCCCGTAACGTCCGACACCTGCCGTACGGTAATGCCGGAATCTGACAGGCTGCGATGCGTGCCCCCGGTGCTGATGAGTTCATAGCCGGCATCCGCAAGGCTCCGGCCCAAGTCCTCTATTCCAGTTTTATCAAATACGCTGAGTAAGGCTTTCAATGTGTCGCCGTTCTCCCTTTTGATTGATTTTCCGTCCTGTGTTCGCCCTTCGCTCGTTTGACGGCTGCGCGTCGACCTAGCCGTCGAACCCGCCGCCGGTAAAAACCACCCGCGCATCTCCGCTGCGTTCCACAATACGCCCCACATCCACGGCGTCGTGGATGCCAGCCAACAGCGCATGAGCGCCGACGCTGTCGCACACAGCCACCATCCCCAAGCCCATGTTAAACACCCGGTACATTTCGCCGTCGCTGACGTTTCCCGCCTCTCGGATGGCCTGAAAAATCGGTGGCACACCCCATGATCCTAAACGGAACTCGGCGGCTACGTCCGGGCCCAGTGATGCCGGCATCTTGCCCGGCAGCCCGCCTCCGGTGATGTGGCTCAGTGCCTTAACCTGCCCTAGATACGGTTGCAGCAACGGGTAATAAGCACGGTGGCGCACCATCAACTCGTCGCCCAGGTCGCGCTCCAGCCCCGGCCAAGGGCGGAACAGCGCTGTCGGGTCGTCATCCAGATTGAACACCCGCCGCACCAGCGAGAACCCGTTGGTATGCACTCCGCTTGACGGTATGCCAATCAGCCGGTCGCCGGGAACCACGCCGCTGCCGTCCAGCAATTGGTCACGTTCCACTGCCCCGACGACAAAACCGGCCAAGTCAAAATCGGCGTCGCCATAGACGCCGGGCAGTTGGGCCGTTTCACCTCCAATCAAGGCGCAGCCGGCCTCCCTGCACCCCCATACGATGCCGCGCATCAGCATTTCCAACCGATGCTCGTCAAAGGCGCTGAACGATACGTAATCCAGGAAAAACAAAGGCCGCGCGCCCTTGGTGAGAATATCGTTCACGTTCAGCGTAACCAGGTCTTGCCCTACGCCCTCAAAGTGGCCCAGTTGCGCCGCGATTTTCAGCTTTGTTCCCACCCCGTCCGCACTGGCCGCCAGCACCGGCTCCTGAAAGCCGTTCAGCGCAAACAGCCCGGCGAACCCACTCCCTCCATCCAGTGCCTCCGGCCCATGCGTCAGCTCGGCAAAGCCCCTGATGCGGTCTTTCATCCCGTCCATAGCATCCAGCGAGACGCCGGCAGCGGCATAGGTGTCCATCGGCAGAATAATTAACCAAACCTCTCGCTGAAAATCAGTAATCCGTCCGCTTCAGTGCCTGCTTGGATAAGTCCAGCTGCACCGGAACCGGGTAGTTTCCGGTAAAGCAGGCGTCGCAGAACCCACCTTGCTCTCCTCTGGAAACGTCCATCAAGCCGCGGACGCTGAGGTAGCCCAGGCTGTCGGCGCCGGTCAGCTGACAAATCTCCGGCGTTGTTTTACGTGCGGCAATCAGCTCATCCCGCGTTGCCATGTCAACGCCAAGGTAGCACGGATGCTTGATTGGCGGCGCGCAAACCCTCAAGTGTATCTCGCTGGCGCCGGCCCGACGCAGCAGCTCAACCACGTGCGGCGTCGTCGTACCCCGCACAATGCTGTCGTCAACTACCACCAGCCGTTTGCCCCTCAGCACCGACGGCATCGGGTTGAATTTCTGACGAACGCCCTGGTCCCGACGCTGCTGTTCCGGCTCAATGAAAGTCCGCCCCACGTAGCGGTTCCGCACCAAGCCGTTGGCGAAGGGTATGCCCGATTCTTTGGCGAAACCCACTGCCGCCGACGTAGAAGAGTCTGGTATACCAATCACCAGGTCGGCGTCCGCGGGATGTTCCCGCGCCAGACGCGCCCCCATCTCCTCGCGCACGTTATGCATCAGCCGCCCATCCATCACGCTGTCTGGGCGGGCAAAGTAAATCCACTCAAACACGCACAAAGCGCGGTTAGAACGCGCCACCCCTTCGTACACCCCTGAGCGAACTCCAGCCTCATTAATAACCACCACCTCGCCCGGCTTCAGCTCACGCGAAAAGTCTGCCCTTAGATGGTCCAGCGCGCAGGTCTCCGACGCAAAAGCCCAACCCCTTCCATTTTCCTCCGGCAGTTGGCCCAAGCAAAGCGGTCGGATGCCCAGCGGGTCCCTAACGGCGATTATCTCGTCCGGAGTCAGCAGCGCCAGTGAAAACGCCCCCTGCAACATTCGCATCCCATAGAAAATCCGCTCGTGCCAGTCTGCCCCCGGCGCATTCGCCAGCAGATGCGCCACCACTTCTGAGTCAGTGCTGGTGGTAAAGCAGCAGCCCCATTCAGCCTGTAGCTTCTCCCGCACTTTCACCGAGTTGATAATGTTGCCATTATGCGCCACCGCCAGCGGGCCGTTCACTCCCGTTACCACCAGTGGCTGCGCGTTGCAAGGATCGCTGGCCCCGGTAGTTGAGTAACGGGTGTGCCCGATCGACAGCGGACCGGTAACCCGGTCAACATCGCCCTCCCGGAATGCATCGGATACTAACCCCATCCCGGTGTGAACCCGGATTAGACCCTTATCGGAGGCGGCCACTCCGGCCGACTCCTGTCCCCGGTGCTGCAAGGCAAATAGTCCCACAGCAGTCAGTGGCGCGCTTTCTGCCCCAGGCGCATATATTCCAACCACCCCGCACGCTTCGCGCGGGCCCTCAAAGTGCGCAATCCCGGAACTGGTAGTCAGGCACGAGCTCATAGCTGTATTCTATTGGGCGGGCCCCTGCGGGTCAACGCTATCCAACTCCCGAACTGTTGCCATTCCCGAACTCCCTGGACGCCATTCGCCCGCAGGCCTACCCACCCGTCTTACGACATTGCGACAGTCAGTCGCGCTCCGGGATGATTTGAACCTTGCGCCCGTCCCCATAGCCCACACTTTCCGTACGCACACCGTCCCTGCCATCCAGGTACAAGTGAATCACGCGCCGCTCCGATGGCGGCATCGGTTCCAGAGTGATCCCCCTACCCGTCTGCTGCACCCGGTCGGCCACCCGGTCAGCCATTTCGCGCAGCGAGTCCTCCCGCCGTTGCCGGTACTGCTCTACGTCCAGCGCAACCCTGATATTCTCTTGGTCAAACTGCTGACGGACGATGCTCTGCACGATGAATTGCAGCGATTGCAGCGTATTCCCCCGACGCCCTATGAGAAGCCCGGAATCCGGCCCGTTAATGTCAACAACCGGCCCTCCGGAGAACTCATCGTCCTCGGAGCGCAGCGTAACGTCTACGTCCGCCCCAACGCATTCCAGAATACGCTCCAGAGCCTGTACGGTGGCGCCGGCCGGAGTGTCCGCACTGATAGGGTCTGCGTCAGCTGCCCAGGCTGCGTCACGGCTCTCGTCGCCCTCACCATCATCCATGACGTCATCTGCGCCATCGCCGTCGTCAATGCCGCCGGCCCCCAAGCGGGTAACGCGAACTTCGGCCAGCTCGCCGCCAATCCCCAGGAACCCTTGGCGGCCCCTACTTAGTATTTCGACCTCGACCTCGCTGCGGTCGACGCCTAGTGCTGCGAGCGCTTGCTCTTCGGCCTCTTCTACGGTTCTCCCGGTTTGTACTATCTCGTCCATCACTGCTGCTCTCCTGCTGGCCGGGGACAACCTCCTCGAGATTTGCCGAGGCCTGCTCTTCCTGCTCTCCGCGCCGCGGGAACAGTGGGAACAACGGCCCCCAGCCGGTAATGAAATACTGAATGCCAATGCCGATGAGGTTGGACACCACCCAATACAGCGGCAAACCGCTGGGCCATCCCAGCGAAAACGCCCCCAGAAATATGGGCATCATCCACAGCATCATCGTTTGGCTCGATTGCTGACGCGGGTCCGGCGACGGCATCTGCGTCATCTTCTGCTGCACCCAGGTCGTTACTGCCACTAGCGCCGGCATCACGATGGGCGACGGATCCGGCCGGCTTAAGTCCAGCCACAAAAACCCGTTGTTCACCGGCACCGCCGCGTGAATCGGCACAAAGGTAAGCCACGAGTACAATTTGTCCGATAGATTCACCAAGTCTTCCGGGTTGTTGAATAGCGTCTGTATCAGCACCCGGAACAGCCCTATCAGTATGGGCATCTGCACAATCAGCGGGCCTAGGCACCCTATCGGATTCACACCGCTCTGACGATATAGCGCCATCGTCTCCTGCGATATGCGCTGCCGGTCTCCGGCATAGCGTTCCTGTATCTCCCGAACTTTGGGCTGCAGCCCCGTCATTGCCCGCATCTGGCGCAGCTGCCGTACTGTCAACGGGATGGTAACCACCCGCACCAGCACGGTAAAAGCGATTATCGCCAGGCCCATCTGGGAAAAGCACAGCACGTACAACACCAGCAGCGTGTTGAGCATCGGCCGGATGATGACCTCTCTCCAGAGATCACCGAAGATAGCGAAAAATTCCACTGGTTCCGTCCTGCGCCGTTAGTCCCTTGACTGCCGAATATCTAGTTGCATCTCGTATTTTCGGTAGTGTCGTAACACCACATGATGTTGATTCCCGAAAGCACCTGCACCCGACGCACCGTTCCGTCGTCCGATCCCACGTACACCGAATCCGCAGGCTCCGGCAAGCCGGCCGATACCCGGTCCGGCAGACGCCACAGCGGAGCCTTCACCTCCGCGTTGCCTACCCTCAAAGAGGCGATTTCCTGCGCCTCCCCGTGGCTGACCTCCGTCGCCCGCAGCACCGACAGATTCCCATCGACCGTAGCCACCACCAAACCGCGTTCCAGCAGTACCGGGCTGGACACTATTGGCGCGCCCAGGTCATACTCCCATAGCAGTGTCCCGTTCTCGTCCAGCGCATACACCTTGCCGTCCATTGATGGCGCGAAAATAGTCCGCCCCGACGCTGCCGGCGTCGCCCACCACCAGCTGTCCGACGAGAACTGCCACCGCAATTGACCGTCGCTCAACCCCAGCGCGTACAGCTGACGGTCAAATGAACCGACGATGAGCTTATCCTTGTGAATCAACGGACTGGACACGATGGCTGCCCCGGTTTCAAACTGCCACTTCACCGCCCCGGTTTCCAAACTCACCGCATACACTTTGCCGTCCTGCGAGCCGAAATACGCCACCCCGTTACGCAAAACCGGCGTCGACCACACTTCCCCCTCGGTTCTAAACGGCGACCACGACAGACTTTCGCCGGTTAACGCGTTGTAGGCGTACAGCCCGCCATCCTCGGAGCCTACTGCTACAATGCTCCTGGCCTCGTCCAGCCCCGGACTGCTCACCAGCGGCAGCATATCTTCCGGCTCGCCCTGCGGCCGACGCCAAACCGCTTCCGCTGGTGCCCCATCCTCCGGAGTATTGAGCGCGTACAAAAAGCCGTCAATCCCCGATACGTACAGATACCGACCTACCGTCGGCGGGCCGTAAGCCCCCTCGAAGCCGTCTTCACCGCCTACGGTGGAAATCCAACGAGTGCTCACCCCTCCCGGCCCCAGGTCGTTCAGGGCGTACACCTGCCCATTCAAGGTCGTTGCATACGCTACTCCGTCCGCCGCCGCCACCGAACCCCAGCCGTTCGTAGATGCGCCCAGGTTCGGAGTGCAGCCGGCTGCGCCAAGCAATAGCGCCGCTACCGCCAGCAGCGCCGCCACCGGAATCAAATTCTGCGATAGTTTGCGGAAGGGCGGGAAGCGGTATTGCATATTAATCCAAAACGAATCAGGCTACAGGGTCGTAACCCCGGCCGCCCATAGGTCGACAGCGCAGAATACGCCGCAAACCCAGCCAGGCTCCCCGGGCCGCCCCGTAACGTTCCACCGCCTCCGCCGTGTATTGCGAACAGCTGGGTTGGAAGCGACACACGGCCGGCACATACGGGGACAGTGCTTGCTGATAAAGACGAATCAGCGCCAGCGCAACGGCTTTCATCACAACGACTCCGTAGCCGGCGCAGCTAGCTTGGTGCGGCGCATCAGATTGTTCACCGCCCGTCGCAGCTCTTCGTAGTCAGCATCGCCTGCCCCCCGACGCGCCATTACGATGGTATCCCACCCTGGACGAAAATCGTAGTTGCGCACTGCTTCCCGTAGGCGGCGCTTCACCCTGTTCCTCACCACGGCGTTTCCCACCCGTTTGCCAGCAATGAAGCAGAACCGGCTGCGCTCCAACCCGTTGGGCGACAGCCGGAAAACCAGCAGGCTGTTGGCGGCGCTGCGCCCCTCACGGTGAATCTCCGATATACGGGCATCTCCGGTAAGCCTGTGCTGTTTTTGCATTGACGTTCGCGGTTGACTTCAGCAGCGCCGGCAGACCAGCTAAACGGACAGCCTATGCCGGCCCTTAAACCGGCGACGGCGCAAAACTGCGCGACCGTCTGAAGTTCGGGAGCGAGAGCGGAAGCCGTGCACCCGGGCCCGGCGTCGCTTTTTAGGCTGATAAGTTCGTTTGGGCATCATCTAACTCCGACAGCGTTCAATGGTACTGCCATTGCCCCAATGCGTCAAGAATGCCAATAGCGCCCATCCCACATCCCCGCCGTCGGGTTATAATTACCCTACACTACAACCCTTCGGATGTTCCCCCATGAAAGAACGCTATGAACAGGAAATCGAGCAGCTGCTCACCGAATTGGATTCCGAGCCGGTGCGCGGCCCCCGTCCCTCCGCCCCCGACGACGCTCTCCCACCGCCGGACGGTCAGCCTTCGCCATTCACGCCCAGGCCCAAACGGGTCGTAGGACTCATTTCCCCGGCCAAGCTGGCCTTGGCCGGCCTTATTCTGGCAGTTGTCGGGCTGTTGCTGCCGGCACTCAAGCTGCTATCCCTGCTCGGCTTGGTGATTATGATACTGGCGGTAGCTTGGATGTTCGTCCGGCGCTTGGGTACTCCCTCCCCGCAATACTGGCGCGGCCGCCCCATCGACGATCCGCCCCGAGGAGCCTGGCAGCGCTTCCGCCGCTGGCTCTCCCGGTAAAGCCGGGCCTCTACCATCCCACCGCTGCGCCGTCTTTCCGCGGCTCGCTGCCGCCGCTCAATACGCCGTTATCCGGGTTGCGGCTGATGACTTGGCCGCCGCCCATGCCTCCCCCTGCGCCTCGCCCCGGTCCATGCATTACATTCACCCGGTGGCCCCGGCGGTGCAGCTCCATAACCACGTCGTCATCCACATCACCCTCCAGCCACACCGAATCGCCCACCACCTGAAAACGCAGGGCGTCCAGCGCGGCCTGCGAGTCCAACCCGAAGTCCACCATGTTGGTTATTACCTGCAAGTGGCCCTGCGGCTGCATGAAACCTCCCATCACCCCGTAGCTCAGCCACAGTTCACCGTTCCGCGTCGCCAGCGCCGGGATGATAGTGTGGAATGGACGCTTCCCTCCGGCCAGCGCGTTGGGATGTTCCGAGTTCAGGCTGAACAGCGATGCCCGGTTGTGCAACACAATGCCGGTGCCCGGCGCCACCAGCCCGGATCCAAAGTTGGCGAACACGCTGTTTATCAGCGAACAGGCGTTGCCTTCGCCGTCGATCACACTGATATACACCGTATCGCTGCCCGGCGTCATCTTTCCGTAAGGTGCGCTATCCATCGCCCGCATCGGGTCAATCAGCCCACGCCGTCTATCGGCATACTGCTTTGACGCCCACATCTCCACCGGAACGTCCACGCATCGTGGGTCGGCCAGGTATTCAAATGCGTCCGCAAACCCCAGCCGCGTCGCCTCAATCAGATGATGGTAGCGGTCGGCGCTTTGCGACCCCATGCCAGCGATGTCAAACCCCTCGGCGATGTTCAACGCTTCCAGCGCGATAATGCCCTGCCCATTAGGCGGACACTCCCAGCAGGTTACGCCCCGATAGTCAGTTTTAATCGGTTCATCCCAGTCGGAATGATGAACTGCCAGGTCGCCCTCCGTCAGCCAGCCGCCTTGTTCCTGTACGAAGTCGGCCATAGCCTGCGCGATTGGCCCATGGTAAAACGCCTTGCTGCCTCCCTCGGCAATAGCCCGCAGTGTTTTCGCCAGCGTCGGCAGCCGCATCATCTCCCCCTCCCGTGGGGCCCGCCCGTCAAGTAGCAGTTCCTGACCCGACGGCAGCGCAGCCAGCTTCTCCTCCTGCTGCCGCCATTGGAACCCGATAATGTCGCTCACCGGAAATCCGTTTTCAGCGTATCCAATCGCCGGTTCCAGCGCCTCCGCCAAGCTGATGGTCCCCTCGCTTTCCAGCAGAACCTCCCATCCGTGCACCGTGCCAGGCACGGACACCGACAGCGGCCCGAACCCCGGCATCTGGCTGTGTCCTTTGGCGCGCAAGTCGTCAATGCTGGCCGCCATTGGCGTTCGGCCGCTGCCGTTCAACGCCGTCACATTCTTTTCCGATGCCTTCCAGGTAAGGGCGAACACATCGCCCCCCACTCCGGTGGACATCGGCTCCACCACGTTCAAAGTCGCCGCTGCAGCCACCGCGGCGTCAACAGCATTGCCTCCGGCCATCAGGACGCGCAGGCCGGCCATCGCCGCCAGCGGTTGGCTGGTAGCCACCATCCCATGGGTAGCGTGAACGGTAGAACGACGCGAGTTGAAGAACATAGAGCGCTCCAAGTTGAAACGGTATAGTCTGCGTGATGCCCCATCTTTGTACACCCCCGCCGCCCGATTGACAAGCGAGGCTGTCGGGTGTAACATAGCCCTAAATCTTCCCTGGCGTCCGTTCTACGCACCCCAGGCAACTACATTCTAGGGCGGCTACCAAGCCGCCCCAAATTTTTGGGAGATAGCGATGGCTCACGACAGAATTGCGATATTCATTGACGGAGCCTACGCACAACGTATTTTAGCAGACGAATTCGATGGAGCCAGCGTTGACTTTGGAAAAGTCGCCGATAAGATGGCCAATGGTTCCAGGATCATCCGCACCTACTACTACAACTGCCCGCCGTATCAGAGCCGCCCGCCGACCGAGGATGAACGCCAGCGAGCGGCTAATGCTCGTCGGTTTTATCACGCACTGGCGATGTGCCACGGTTTGAAGTCAGGGATGGCCGTTTAGAACTTCAGGGGAACGCAGCTGACGGCAGCCCAATATTTGAACAAAGCGTTGATATTATGCTGGGTGTCGATATGGTGCAGCTCGCCGCGAAAGGGCATATTCAGCAAGCGATCCTGTTTGCCGGAGATAGCGACTTACCCAATGACGTTGCAGCTTATGTTAAGAACCCGGCAGCCAGAGGCACTTGCAAAACGACTGGTAATCATCGGTCAAGGCGCGTCAAGCCGATGATTGCTGCACAGCAGGGCATAGGAAGTCGAGTACCGTTGAGGCGCAAGGGCCTCTAGGCTTTCGTGCTTCCCATTCCGATATAGGCGTATCACCGGGAGAGGCGGCGTCCTTGAACCGTAAAAACGGCAGGGACAGGCCCGCAGACCCGCCCCTGCCGAGATGGCTTGATGCAGCGGTTTGCCAGCCTACCAGACCATCAGGTTCCAGCAGTTGCCGCCGGCGCTGCAGGTCAGGCTGCGGCTCTTGCCGCCTAGCGCTACGTCCTCAACGTCCTCGGTGACCAGCACCCAGTAGGGTTCGCCGGCCACCAGCTCCGTCAAGGTGTTCAGCTCGGCGAACTCCGGGCGACTGTCGTAGAACAGCCACTCCTTGCCGATGCCGTCAAAGTAGAACACCGCCGCCAGGCTGTCCCCCAACGGAGCCAGCGCTTCGGCTACCGGCGTCTCCTGCCCCAAGGGGCCCTCAGACAGTATCGCCAGCTCGCCGATGGCCACGGTTTCCTCAACCTCCAGCAGCACGCTGTACCGGCCTTCATCCAAACCTGGACAGACGACGCCCGCCACGGTAACGGCGCCATCGCCGTCGGTGCTGGGTGCCCCGGTAGGCTTCACATCGCGCCCGCCGATTTCCACCCGGTCGATGCGGGAATGCACCGGCAGCCGCGATGCCGACAGCATCACGCTGTCGCCCGGCTGGCACTCCCCAGGCTCAATCGTGATGATGGATGCCGGCACGGAGTACTCACCCAGCCGCACCAAATCGCTGTACTTGGCCTCAATCCGGCTGGTGGAGGGGATGCTAACCGCCCCGCTAACCTGATGTTCAACGAACCAGCGCCCGGTGCCGTCGGCGTACTGGCTGTACTCCCGCTCCCGCTCACCGTCCGTAACGGTGATGGTAATAGCGTCCAGCCGAGTGCTGTCCGGATTGTCCACCGGCCAGTTCTCGCCGGAGATGGTAACCACATCCCGAGGCCCGGCCACCGCTGGCGTAACCTTGACGTCAGGCTCCGGGATGGTAATCACCACGCTGCCGGTGTAGCCTTTCTTGTCGACAACCTTGATGGTGTGCGCGCCCGGCGTCAAAGCCGGGTTGGTGCCGCCACCAGACTCCGGCCAGATGGCTGCGGCGAAGACGCACCGCCCAGCGCTGGACACGGGAACCTCCCCATCGCTGTCCAGCGAATCCGAGTGCACCTTCAACGGCACCCCGTCCAGAGTGATCTTCTCCGCCATAATGGCGTTGCCGGAGCCGGAACCGAAGCCCACGCAGGTCAGCGTAACCATCTCGTTAGGCCGCGCTGACGGCTGGCTCACGTTGAGCACAGCGGACTGGATGGTAACCTTGGCGTCCTCAGACTTATCGCCCCACATGGCGTCAATCCGAACGGTGCCTTCCAAGGCAACGCCGTTGATATGCGGCGGCAGGTCAAACGTCGCCGTAGCCGAACCGTCCGAGCTGATGCTGGTGGACGACACGCTGACAAGCGATACCGCGCCCACGTTGTCGTCCCCGGTTCCGCTCTTCATCACGGTCTGCCCGGCCAGCTTCAACTCCATGAACCCGGCGCCCTGCGTAGGAAAGTCCTGCGCGAAGACCGTTATCGTATCTCCGACAGCGGCCTCAGCAGGCGACACCCGGACGGACGGCAGCAGCTCAAAGTCCTCATAGTCCGCGCCGGATGAACGACCTTCGCCGTCCGCCACGCAGATGAGGTTGTTGTTGCCCGGCTTGAAGGTAGGCACCGTAACCGTGATGGGAATATCAACCCGGTCATCGCTGCCCACCGTAGCGCTGGCAACCCGTTCGCCCTTCCCGATGATGCCCACGTCGCACAGATGCCGGGCAAACACCTTGTCGCTGGACGCCTTGTCCTTCTCGGCGACAGTGTAGGTCATCGCGGCAGTATCCAGAGTGTAGTGGAAACAAAACTCCTGGCCGGCCCCCGGCCCCATAGCCGCTTTCATGCCGGCGCAATTCAGCGTCTCCCACCACTGCGCCACGGCGAACCGCGCGGCCATCCGCTGGTTCACGTAAGCCGCCGCGGAAACCCCGTTGTTGAACCCGCTGCCCTGCACCGTAACCTCATCCCCACGCTCACCATCCACATCCGACAGCGATATTTTGGCCAAGGTCGTCAGGTACACGCCTTTCCGGGGCGGAATGGTAGCGCCGACGGCGCTGAGTTCCATGCCGTTGGCATCCTTAAGCCGCGGTATCTGCCCCCCGACCAGACCTATCGTGCCGGGGACATCATCGTTAAATCCCAGGAAAGTGTAGGCCACCGTGTGCTGCCCCGCCTCGGAGGGGTTCCTGATGCCCGAACTGTTCAGGATGACCATGGTCAGGTCTCTACCATTCCAGGCTCCATTCAGGCCTTGGCAGGCAGCCGAGTCTCCTTGGCACATATCTGGGATGCGTACCCGAATACTGATGTCGTCCTTGTCGTCATCAAAATAGTCGTCGGTCTCAATCTCCGGCGGCTCCGTGGCGTACACCGGAGCGCCGTTGCCGGTTTCAACCGACCTTGGGGAGTTAGCCACGAAATATACCGAACTGGCTGGAATGGACTCCGGAACCTGGAAGTCGTCTTCCAAAAACAGCACCACGCTGGCCCCCACCGGCAAGGCAATCGTTAGGCTACTCAGCTTCACCGTAAGCTTGGGCGCCGCCCCGGACGTGGTGCTGTCCGACTCAATCGTGCCGTTCTGGGAGTCCTCAGGCCCCGGTTCTACCTTCTGTTCCAAATTGGCGTCGAGCCGGACATCAGCCATATCCGCAGCGCCGGTTCCTACGGCGTTGTTCGCCGCTACCTTGAACCTCAACCACACCTTGTCGGCGATGTTCTGGGAAGGAGAGGCCATAACAAATCTCGCATCTGTGATATCACCCTCCCTATGCGCGGCGTCAGGGTTTTTCCACGTGCTGGCTACAAGGTTAGTCTTGGTAGGATTGGCGGCGATGTTATTTCCCGTTCCGCCTGTGAACGACTCCAACTTGTAGCTGGTAACCGGGCTACCTCCGTTATCCGCCGGCGGATCCCAGCTGACGTGGATGTTGGTAAAGGTGTTTTGGTGCAGAGGAGGAGCCCCGAAATACACTTGCTCCGCCTTCAAATTGCGTACCTTGCCGGGCACGGTTGCCGCCGGCGTCGCATCACCCGAAGCCGCGCTCCACTCCCCCGTTCCCGGGCCACACGTTACCCTAACCCGCACGTTGTACGCAGCGCCGTTCTCCAACCCCGTAATCAACGCCGCCCCGGACAGGTCCCGCGTGTTCAGCGTAATCGTCCCGGTGAACGCCATCCACGTCCCCGAACTGCCCTTACGGTACTCCAAGTCGAAGCCGGTATATTCCGGGCTGCCCAGCACGGTCGCGTCGGCGTTGCTGGCCGGAGCGGCAATCGTAACCGCCATCGCCATATTGCGCGCCGTCACCGTAGGCGCCGCCGGCGCTGTAGTCGGAGCAGTAATAAAGCCGGCTCCACCATCCGCGCACCGGTTAGCCTGCGCGTCGGCAACGCCCACGTTAGGCAAAGCCAACACGCCAAAAAGCGCCACCGCGCCCACCACGGCCAAAGCCGCCACGGCCAGCGGCGCCGACCAAGTTAGTTTTCTCATTTTGCTTCGCATTTGACAGAATCTCCTTGCGGGATTGCCTTTCAAGGGTTGTCAGTTGAATTGCCTCCCACGTCATTCACTACCGCGCCAGCAAGGCCGGCGTCAGCACGGAACGGCGGAGGGCTTACCGGACGGAAACGCAACAAGCCGGCATCGGCTCAAAGCGAGCCGGCCGGCGACCGGGTTCCGTCAGCTGGACAGATGCTTCAACGCGCGCCTCCTTCCTTGTCTGTGGCGCGCGCTGTCTGTGGCGCGCGCTGTCTGTGGCGCGCGCTGTCTGTCTTCATTATAACATACTTGGCAATATCCCGGTACTACCGCCACCGCCCGCTTCCGCCCAATTTTCGCGGAGTTTGGAATGACAGGGCGTAATGGGGGTTGGATGGACGGTTGAGGTCAAAGGCAATCACGGAGCGAAACGGATTGTTTCGGGCGCGGGCCGGTTTCCTGACGGAGGTCCTTGCAAAACAGTGTGACAATCGTCAGGCAAGGCGCGTCAAGCCGATGATTGCTGCACAGCAGAGCATCGGACGCCGTGTGCCGTCGAGGTGCAAGCGGCGAAAGGGAGCGTTTTGCAAGGGCTGCAGCCGGCCTAGGCTACCAACCCTCCGCGTTCCGGTGTATAATCGGCAAGGTTTAGCATCCGTAGGGTGCCGCCTGTATTACCTTCATATCCGGGCCCGTCTCCAACCATCCTTGGCAACCTGTCGCGGCCCGTGGCGCTGACTTTGCTGAGGAGGAAACTATGCCGGAAACCGCCAAAATCATCTACACCGAAACCGACGAGGCCCCGTTCCTCGCCACTCACTCCCTGCTGCCCATTCTCCAGGCTTTCACCAAGGGCTCGGGCATCACGCTGGAAACTTGGGACATCTCCCTCTCCGGCCGCATCATCGCCAACTTCCCCGACAACCTTACCGACGAGCAGAGGATCCCTGACTACCTCCGTATGTGCGGCGAGCTCTGTCTCCAACCATCCGCCAACCTGATTAAGCTGCCCAATATCAGCGCCTCCATCCCTCAGCTCAAGGGTGCCATCGCCGAATTGCAGGCCAAAGGCTACAATATCCCCGATTACCCCGACCAGCCGGCCAACGACGCGGAACGCGAAATCCAGGCCCGTTACTCCCGCGTCCTCGGCAGCGCCGTCAACCCCGTAATCCGCGAAGGCAACTCCGACCGACGCTCTTCTAACGCCGTCAAGGAGCATGGCCAGCGCAATCCCCACCGGATGATGCAGGACTGGCCCCAAATCTCCAAAACCCGCGTCGGCCATATGACCGACGGTGATTTCTTCGGCAGCGAGGTAGCCGTTACCACTACCGCCGCCGGCTCCGCCTCCATCCGGTTCGTCGCCGCCGATGGCAGTGTCACCGACCTCAAGTCCGGCATCCCCCTGCAAGCCGACGAGATCATCGACTGTGCCGTCATGAGCGTCGCAAAGCTGCGCGCCTTCTACGCCGACCAAATGGAAAAAGCCAAAGCCGACGACCTCCTCCTTGGCCTCCACCTGAAAACCACCATGATGCGCGTGTCCGACCCTATTATTTTCGGACACTGCGTCTCGGTTTTCTTCCAGGACGTATTCGACAAACACGGCGACGCCCTGGCCCAGGTTGCCGTTGACCCGGACAACGGCGTCGCCGAACTCCTCACCAAGATTCAGGCCCTGCCCGACCACCAACGAGCCGAAATCGAGGCCGACATCCAGGCCGCCTACGACCGCCGCCCCGACCTGATGATGGTCAACTCCTACCGCGGCATCACCAACCTCCACATCCCCAGCGACACCATCATTGACGCCTCCATGCCTGTGGTCATCCGCGACGGCGGACGTACTTGGGGCCCCGACAACGAACTCCACGACACCATCGCCATGATCCCCGACCGCTCCTACGCCACCATCTACCAGGCTGTCGTTGAAGACTGCCAGAAGCACGGCGCCCTCGACCCGGCGACCCTCGGCAGCGTCGCCAACGTCGGACTTATGGCCCAGGCCGCCGAAGAGTACGGCTCCCACGATAAGACCTTCACAGCCCCCGGCAACGGCGCCATCCGCGTTGTTGACGCTTCCGGCGCTACCCTGATGGAGCAGAGCGTCGCAGAGGGCGACATCTTCCGTATGTGCCAAACTAAGGACATACCGATCCAGGACTGGGTGCGCCTTGGTGTAACCCGCGCCCGACTCACCGGCCAGGCCGCCATCTTCTGGCTTGACCCCAACCGCGCCCACGACGCGGAACTCCTCAAAAAGGTCGACCACTATCTCCCTACCCATGACACTACCGGCCTTGACATCAACGTCATGCCCCCTGTCCAGGCTATGAAGGCTACCCTGGAGCGCAGCCGTGCCAGCCAGGACACCATCGCCGTAACCGGCAACGTCTTGCGCGACTATCTCACCGACCTTTTCCCCATCCTTGAACTCGGCACCAGCGCCAAGATGCTGTCCGTCGTCCCGCTCCTCAACGGCGGCGGTATGTTCGAAACCGGCGCCGGCGGCTCCGCTCCGCGACATGTCCAACAGTTCGTCGAGGAAGGACATCTACGGTGGGATTCCCTCGGCGAGTTCTGCGCTCTCGTCGCCTCCTTCGAGCATTTCGGCGAAGTGAAAGACAACGACCGGGCCCGACTCCTCGCGGAAACTCTCGACCAGGCCATCGGCGAGCATCTGGAACACCAGCGCAGCCCGTCCCGCCGCGTCAATGAACTGGACACCCGGGGCAGCCATTTCTACCTCGCCCTCTACTGGGCGCAGATGCTGGCCAACCAGACCAAAAACCCGGAACTGCAAGCCCGCTTCGCCGAAGTCGCCCGGCAACTGTCCGAAAACGAAGCGAAAATCGTTCAGGAACTCAACGATGCCCAGGGTCAGGCCGTCGACATTGGCGGATACTATCGCCCCAACGCCCAACTTTCCGCCAGCGCCATGCGCCCCAGCCCCACCCTGAACGCCATTATCGACGCAATCTAACGACAAGGGAGACATCCACAGCAATGCGAAGCAAAGTCACCGTAGTCGGCGCCGGCAACGTCGGCGCCACCACCGCCCAGCGCATTCACCAGCTCGGTTACGCCGATGTTGTCCTGGTGGACGTAGTCGAAGACCTGCCCCAGGGCAAGGGCTTGGATATGCTCGAATCCGGCCCCATCATCGGCTCCGATGGCCGGATTACCGGCGCCAACGATTACGAAGAAACCGCCGGCTCCGACGTCGTCGTCATCACCGCCGGCATCGCCCGTCGCCCCGGCATGAGCCGCGACGACCTGCTCCTCACCAATATGCGGATTACCTCCGCCGTGACCGAGGAAATCGTCAAACGCTCCCCCGACTGTATCATCCTGGCCGTTACCAACCCGCTGGACGCCATGGTCCAGAACGTATTCCAGACCGCCGGCTTTCCCCGCAACCGCGTCTTCGGCATGGCCGGCGTACTGGACACCGCGCGCTACCGCACCTTCATCGCCCAGGAGTTGAACGTCTCTGTGGATGATGTGCAGGCCATGGTGCTCGGCGGCCACGGCGACGACATGGTGCCGTTGGTTCGCTACACCACCGTAGGCTGCATCCCTCTCACCGAACTGCTTTCCCAAGACCGCATCGACGCCATCGTGCAGCGCACCCGCGACGGCGGCGGCGAAATCGTCGCCCTGCTCAAGCAGGGATCCGCCTTCTACGCGCCGTCTGCCGCCATCACTGAAATGGTAGAAGCCATCCTGCTAGACAAAAAGCGCATCCTCCCCGGCTGCGCCTACCTGGAGGGTGAATACGGTATCAACGGCCTCTGCGTTGGCGTCCCCGTCAAGATTGGCGCCAACGGCGTGGAGCAGGTCGTCGAAATCAGCCTCACCGATGACGAGGCAGCCGCCCTCAAAAGCTCCGCCGCCTCCGTCCAGGAGCTGGTGGACGTAATGGCCAACGCTAAATCGGAAACCAGCTGAACTTACTACCGGACGATCTGTTTCCGCTCCTTCCAGTGCAAATACTGGAAGGAGCGTTTCGTTCACTAACCGCACATTGCGGCTATGACAAGCGCCAGAATAACCACGCCCGCTATCGGAGCAACGATTTTCGCTGTACCCCTTCCGGTCATTCACAGGACGAGTCTGGTCGTTGCACGGCACGATCCTTGGTACGTAGCGCTGGCAGAATTCCTTGCATGGCCGCTATACACCTTGGACCAAAGGCTCGGCCGGGCTCTCAGCATAGCATACCGGGTCAATGTTCCCTCAACCGCCTAGGTTCCTACTAAGCATCAATCTATCAGGTGCTAGGATGGCAAGTCTCAGATCGGTTGGCGCCCATACCGCGATGCTATAACTGCGCGCCGTGTGTATAATGCCAATGGAAACTGACCAAACTCGCAGGAGGCCCACATGACCGAGCGCACTGAAATGGAACGCGAACTGCTGGCGAAAGCCGCTCAATACCTTCCGGGCAGCTCCGTCGGCAACACCTACTACCCTGAAGAAATTAACTTTTTGGTTCGAGAGGGTAAGGCCGGTCGCGTTTGGGACGTTTCCGGCAACGAATACATCGATTGGCTGATGGGCTCCGGCCCCATGATTCTCGGCCACGCGCACCCCGGCGTCACCGAAGCCGTTCTCCAAGCCGTGAGCCGCGGCTCAACCTTCTTCGCCAACAACGACCAGGCTGTGATGCTGGCCGAAGAGCTGGTACGCGCCATCCCCTGCGCCGATAAAGTCCGCTTCACCACTAGCGGCACCGACGCCTGTTTCCAGGCCATGCGCGCTGCTCGCGCCTACACCGGCAAGGAGAAAATCCTCAAGTTCGAGGGCGGCTATCACGGCACCAGCGACTACGCCATGATGTCCGTCTTCTCTTCCGCCGGCGTCGAGTTCCCCCAGGCCGAAGCCAACAGCGCCGGCATCCCCCACGCCCTCAACAACCTGATGCTCATTTCCCAATTCAACGACCTGGACACCACCGCCGCTATCGTTGACGCTCACCGGGACGAACTAGCCGCAGTCATCGTCGAACCACTGCAACGCACCTTGGCCCCCAACCCCGGCTTCCTGGCCGGCCTCCGCAAGATTACCGCCGAGGCCGGGGTCCTCCTCATATTTGACGAGGTGGTAACCGCCTTCCGCCTAGCCTATGGCGGAGCCCAGGAATTCTACGGCGTAACCCCCGATTTGTGCTCCGTCGGCAAAATCATGGGCGGCGGCTACCCTCTGGCCGCAGTACTCGGCAACGGCGACGTCATGTCCGTTTATGACCGCTCCGCCGTGTCATCCGACAGTTATGTTGACCAGATTGGCACCCTGAACGGCAGCCCTGTAGCCTGTGCTGCCGGCTTGGCCACGCTGGCCGAGCTCCGCAAGGATGGTGTGTATGACCGCCTGCGCCACGTGGGCGGGCGCATCCGCCAAGCCCTTGCCCATGCTTGCGCCGAAGAAGGCCTGTCAATCCAGAGCGTCGGCGAGGATTCCATCTTTGACATCTACTTCGCCGACCGTCCGGTGCGGAACTTCCGCGATGGATTGACCGCCGACCCGGCTCCCCTCGTCAAGCTAAACGCCGGCCTGCTGCAACGCGGCATCATCAAGTCATGGCCGCAGAAATTCTATCCTTCCGCCGTCCACTCCGACGCCGACGTTGAGCAGACCATCGCCGCCATCCGCGAGGTTGTGCCCACCCTGCGAGACTAGCTGACCTGACTACCGCCGCGCAGCTTCACTTCCAGCGGCCCGGCGCTCACTATATGCCGCTTCAGGCCCAGATCGCTGGGAGATATACCCATGGCCAGGCCAATCATCTGCGGCATATGCAGAATCGGCAGGTCAATGGAACGCCGCGCCTGCGCCGCAGCTTTGGGCTGGAAACCGTCCAGATTCAGATGGCACAGTGGGCAGGGCGTCACCATGGCGTCGGCGCCCAGGTCCTTCACCTCCGATGTGTGCTTGCCCACCATCGCCATGGAGTTCTTCTGATTGATGGTCAGAATAGGAAAACCGCAGCACCGGGTCTTCCCCTCAAAGTCCACCAGCGTAGCCCCCAGCAGCTGAATCAACGTCTCCAGCGATTGCTGCCGCTCCGGGTGTTCCGCTATATCCAGCGCCTCCGTAGGCCGCACGATGTAGCACCCATAGAACGGCGCGATTTTCAGCGCGCTCAGCGGACGGGTAATCAGCGCGCCCAGCCGTTCCAGCCCGTAGTCTTCAATCAGAATCCACAGCAGGTGCTTCGGTTCGCTGTTCCCGCTGTACTCCAAACCCTCCTCGGCCAAGTGGGAGTTGATTTCCGCTAGATACTCAGGGTTCCGCATCCGATGGTTGGCCTGAGACATCACACCTTGGCAGGTGCTGCAAATCGTCATTATAGGCAAGCCCATCCGCTCTGCTTTGGCGAAGTTGCGCGCGTTCAGCGTGTCGCCGAATAGCTGGTTCTTCTCTTGGATGACGCCGGCCCCGGTGCACGTCCAACCGGGTATCTCTTCCAACTCAATGCCCATCCGGTCGCACACCTTCCGGGCGGCGGGGTACAGTTCGGGCGCGCCGCCTTGCGATACGCAGCCCGGAAAAAAGGCGTACTTCACTGGTTCCTTCCTCCTCTTGAATCGCTCTAACCGAACGGCGAGTTGTTGCTCACTTGCGGGCCGGCCGGCTCCGGCGGTTGCGTCCGGCTGAATATCCGTCGGACAGCTTCCACGTTCTCTACGTTCCGGTGCATGATGGGAGGCATCTTGCCCCGGCGCATCGCCCGGAATGCCACCGGCATATAGTCCATCATCGCCGGCACATTCATCATACCCACCGATTTGATGGGCAGCCGCAACTCATCCAACCGTCCGCTATGCCCCACGGACTCTGTGAAAGCGTCGGTGTGCCGCGCTCCGTTGTTGTTGACGTAGCCCGCCTGAATCGCCTGCTCCCGCATCGCCATAATGCGATCCATAGGAGCTACGCCCTTGGGGCACGCTTGCACGCATTCATTGCAGCGGGTGCAGTCCCAGATTCCCGTCGGCTCGCTCAACCCCCACAACCGTTCCATAGAAACGCCGTTGTCGTCGCCGTCGCGTGGGTCGGCGGTAAAGCGGTACGCCTTGGCCAACGCGGCCGGCCCTAGGAACGTCGGGTCAACCTCCAGCACGGTGCAATCCGAAACGCACGCGCCGCACATAATGCAGGCGGTAACGCCGGACAGGTGCAGCATCGCATCGTTGGACACGATGTACTCGCCTTCCGGCTCCTGCCCCATGTGCTTCAGATAGGGGTCAATAGCCTCGATTTTCTCCCAGAACATATCGAAGTTGACCACCAGGTCCTTCATCACCGGCATTACACCGGCCGGCTCCACGGTAATCACTCCGTCTTGTGCTACTGTGTTGGCGATGGTCTTGCACGCCAGCCCCGCGTGCCCATTAATGCGCATGGCGCACGAGCCGCAGATGGCGCTCCGACACGAGCACCGCAGCGACAACGTGCCGTCGTCGTCCTCACGAATCTGTATCAGCGCGTCCAGAACGGTGGCATTGTCTGCGATGGTAACGGGGTATTCTTGCCAGTAAGGCCGGCGGCGTTCGTCCTGCGCTTCCGGATCCTGTCGCTTTACCTTGATGGTAACGTCCATATCCTAGTACTTCCTCTCTTCTGGCGTCCACTTGGTAATGGTCACGGGCAGCTCCGAGATTTCCGGCCCTGCCTCTCCTCTGGTCAGCACAATGTGGCGCAGCCATTCCTCATCGTTGCGGTTCGGGTAATCAACCCGGAACTGCGCGCCCCGGCTTTCCTTCCGCTCCAGCGCGCCTGTCGCAATGGTGTCCGCGCAGTCCAGCATATACCCCAGCTCCAGCGCGAAGACCAGGTCGGTATTGAATGTCTTGCCCTTGTTATGCACCGGCACGTTTTCGTAGCGTCGGCGCATCTGGTGCAGGTCTTCCAGGGTTTCCTGGATGCCCTCCTCATTGCGGAACACCGCAACATTCCGGTTCATGGAGTCGCCCATGTCCTTACGAATGGTGGCCCACCGGTCGCCGTTGTCCGGGCGGTCCAGCATTTCCTGAATCCGACGATACTCCCGAGCCAAAGTCGCATTGACGTCAAAGTCCGCGTAGCCTGTGCTCCGCACGACGTCCGCGGAGTGGTTGCCAGCCCGCTCGCCAAAAACTATGGTGTCCAGCAGCGAGTTGGCCCCCAGCCGATTGCCGCCGTGCACGCTCACGTTGGCGCATTCCCCGGCAGCATAAACCCCCGGCAGGTTGGTCAGGCCGTCAACGTCGGTCTTGATGCCTCCCATGATGTAGTGCATACCGGGCCGAATGGGAATCGGCTCCTTAATCATGTCCACTCCCGCCAGGTCAATGCCGATTTCCCGGATTTGGATGAGCTTCTCCATAATCAGGGCTTCTCCCAAGTGGGTGCAATCCAGATAGACGCAGCCGTCCACCCCGTTGCCTGCGTTGATTTCCGTCTGTTCCGCCCGGGATACCACGTCGCGAGAGGCCAGCTCCATCATGTTCGGAGCGTACTTCTCCATAAAACGGTTGCCATCCTTATCCCGCAAGTAAGCTCCCTCTCCCCGGGCCGCTTCGGAAATCAGCACGCCGCTGCCGGCCAGCGTAGTGGGATGATACTGCACCATCTCCATATCCATCAGCTGCCCCCCGGCGTTGTACACTAGCCCTATGCCGTCGCCGGTAACAATCAGGGCGTTGGTGCTCGGCTCGAAGAGACGCCCGCAGCCGCCGGTAGCTAAAATCACCGTCTTTGCTCGGATAATATGCAGCTCCCCGGTGCGGATTTCCAGAGCGATTACGCCGGCGGCCCGTCCTTCTTCCATAATCAGCGACGTTACGAACCACTCTTCATAGCGACGCACACCGGACTTGATGAGCTGCTCAAACATCACGTGGAGCAGCGCCTGGCCCGTGAAGTCGCCCACAAAAAACGTCCGCGCCCGCCGCTGGCCGCCAAATGCGCGGGTTCCCAACCGTCCCTCGTCGTCCCGGTTGAAAGTAACCCCCATGTGTTCCATATCAATCAACGATGCGCCTGCCTGCCGGCACATCACCTCAATCGCATCCTGGTCGCCCAGGAAGTCGCTGCCCTTAATAGTGTCATAGGCGTGGTCTTCCCAGTCGTCTCCCCGGTCCAGCAGCGCGGCGTTAATGCCGCCCTGCGCGGCATTGGAATGGCTGCGCACCGGGTGAACCTTGCTGATGATGGCGGTATTCGCCCCTCCGTCGCGGGCGGCGATGGCGGCGCGCATACCCGCCAGGCCGGCGCCAACGACTAATACATCGTGTTGCAAATCCTCTGGCATTTGTTACTTCCTCCGACCGGATTGCGGCAATCCGGCTGCTTGTGGCGCATCAGCGGCTGAGCGGCCCGCGCCAATTTGCGGCAGCTAATTATCTCCCAAGACACGCATCGCAAGCAACAGGGCCGCGATACTCTTGGCGTCCTGTATTTCGCCGCTGGCGATTTTACCCGGAATCTCCGCTAACGGAACCCGAACTACCTCAATAAACTCGTCGTCATCAGCGTCCAACCTAGCCGGCGTCAAATCCGTCGCCAAGTAAGCGTGCATATACTCGGAACACCAACCCGGCGCTAGCCAGAAAGCCGTCAGCTCCGTCAGCCTGCTGGCGGTATGCCCGATTTCCTCCTGCAACTCCCGACGGGCTGCCTCTTCTGGTGTCTCCCCCTCCTCAATCCCGCCGGCCGGAACCTCCAGCAGAAAACTCTCAGTGGGCTTGCGATACTGCCGCACCAACAGAGCGTTATTGTCCGCATCCACCGGCGCCACGCATATTGAAGGAGCGTGGTCAACAATCTCACGCGTGGTCTCCCGTCCATTGGGCAGCCGGATGGTGTCCACCCGCACGTCAATAATGCGCCCCGTAAATATGGAGCGGGTCGCGATGGTCGGTTCGTTTTTATCAACGGCAGTCATAGCAATCTCAACGTCCCTGTCCCACAAAACCCAGGCGACGGGTCAGCGTCGCCCAGAAATAATTGTGTTCATTAGCCCGTAAAAAACGCGCCAGATACGGACTGCGCGTAATGCGAACCCAGTCGCCCGGCTCAACGGGGTGGTTCTCAAAACCGTCCACGCTGATGATGGCTTCCTGCGTGCCCTCTAGATGAAAGTCAACGCTGCTGGTAGGCCGTAGCACCAGCGGGGTGGTCAATCCCACGTGCGACGCCAACGGCGTCAGCACTACGTCATCGGACAGTGGATCAATGATTGGCCCCCCGGCCGCGAAGCTGTACCCCGTGCTGCCGGTTGCCGTAGCCAGAATTACCCCGTCAGCGCGAAAAGTGGACACGTCGGCCCCGTCAATCACGGCCCGCACCGTAATCACTCGCGATACCCGGCTTCGCGACAGCACTACGTCGTTCAGCGCATGGTACTGCCCCTGCGGAGCCTGCGCGCCGCCGCCGCCATCGCCCCGACGATACACCACCGCCTTGAGCATACTGTGCTCCGACACCCGCATATCCCCTTCAAGATATTTGGGCAGCTGCGCCATCGCTCCTAGCGCCGTCAACTCCGTCATAAACCCCAACCTACCCATGTTGATTCCCAGCAGCGGGATGCCCAGGGGCGCAACGGCCCGGTTGACTCGCAAGATGGTGCCATCGCCGCCAATAGTGATTACCAAGTCAGTGTTGGCAGCCCGTTGGGCCAAATCCTCAACGTCCTCCGCCCGCAAAATCCAACTGTTCGCTTCCAGGTTCAACTCGCCAACAATGGCGTGAGCCAGGTTCAGAGCCTCCGGGATGAGGTCGTTGTATGCAATGCCAACGGTTTTCATCGCCCGTCGCTTATCCGCCGGCGGCAAGCGCTGTCACCGCCTTCTCCGCCGTTGCCAGCAGCGTCCCCGGCGCCACGCCCAGCCACAGCAGCGCCAACGTCGCAATGCCTAACGCTACGTTCACCGGCCACGACGCGCTCACCGGCTCCCTGTTCATCGGCGTTTGCAGGAACATCACCTTGATGATGCGCAGGTAGTAGTATGCCGACACCGCGCTGTTCACTACCCCGATGATAACCAGCCATGTCATCAACGATTCGCCGGTGTTTATCGCCGCTGCGAATACATATATCTTGGCGAAGAACAGGCCAGTTGGCGGTACGCCGATGAGGGCAATCAGCGCCAGCCCTAGCGCAATCGCCAGAAACGGCGCGCGCCGCAGCATCCCGGAGTAGTCCGCGATTTCGTCGCTGTTGATGCGGTTGCCAATGCACACAATGACAAAAAACGCGGTCAGGTTGGCCGCAGTGTACGCCGCCAGATAGAACAACACGCTGCTCGGCCCGAAAGTCGCGGTTCCTCCCACCGAGGCAACGGCGGCCACTCCTACCAGAATGTAGCCGGCATGAGCGATAGTGCTATACCCGAACAGCCTCTTGATGTTCCGCTGAGCGATGGCCACTAGGTTCCCAATGGTCATGGACAAGGCCGCCAAACCTGCCAGCAGCGCCCACCAGTCTCCGCTCAGCGCATCGAACCCTATGTAGAAAACCCGCAGTGCCAACGCAAACGCCGCCGCCTTGCTGGCCACGGACAGAAAAGCAACCATCGGCGTAGGCGCGCCCTCGTACACATCAGGCACCCACATCTGAAACGGCGCGGCGGACATCTTGAACCCGAACCCTGCCAGCAGCAGCGTTATCGCCAGCAGCGTCGCCATGTTGCCAAAAGGAAACGCTCCCACCCCAGCCCCGGCGGAAAAAGCCGCGGCGATTTCATCCAGGCGCGTACTGCCGGTAAAGCCATAAATCAACGCCATCCCATACAGCATCAGCGCGCTGCTCAACGCGCCAATGATTAGAAACTTCATCCCCGCTTCGCTGGAACGCCCGTTAGGCAGAAAAGCCGCTATCGCCGCCAGCGGCAGTGTGGTCAACTCCAGCGCAATGTACATGGTAATCAGCTCCGTCGCAGATGCCAGCAGCATCATGCCGGTGGCCGACAGCAACAGCAGCCCGAAAAATTCCCCCTGCAACCGTTCCATCCGCCGCACATAATCGGTCGATACCAGTATCACCAGTCCCGCGGCCGCCAGAATCAGGAAGTTGAAGAACAGCGAGAACCTGTCAATGGACAGTGTGTACAGTGCTACCGACCCTTGCGCCGTGAGGCTGCTCTCTCCCGCGCCAACCAGATCCGCCGCCTGCCACGCGCTGAGCGCCGCCGGCGCCGCCAACCCCACAAAGGCAACGCCCACCAGCAGCCCGGTGCGCCGAGTCAGCAAATCCACCACGATAACCAGCATGGCCAGCCCGGCCAACGCCAGCAGTGGGGAGATGAGGTACAGATCGTAAGCGGTCATATTTCGCTTTGTCCAGATTCTATCGGCCGGCCCCGACGATGCCCGCGTTGTAACTGTTCACTATGGGTTCCAGCCCGTCCCTGAACACTTCCGTCAGCCATGCCGGATAGATGCCCACCGCAACAATGCTGACCACCAGTAGCGCCACTGGCACAGCGTCCACCAACGACGCGTCCGTAAGGCTGTCCCAACGAGCCTGGCGCGGCCCGAACATTGTCCTTTGTATCATCCACAAAATATAGCCGGCGGCCAGTATTATGCCCAGTGCCGCAAAAACCGTCAGCAAAGGGAAAGCCCGGAACCCGCCGAAGAATACCAGCAACTCCGATACGAACCCGCTCAGCGCCGGCAGCCCCAGCGATGCCGCTCCTGCCAGCAGGAACGCCCCTGCCACAATCGGCATCCGGTTTGCCAGTCCACCCAAGTCGGGAATGTGGCGGGTATGCGTCTTTTCGTAAAGGATGCCCACCGACACAAAAAGCAGCCCCGTGATAGTGCCGTGCGTGAACAGCTGCATGGCCGCTCCGGTCAGCCCCGCATCGGTAAGCGCGCCGCCAACCACCGCAACCGAGCCCAGGCCCACCAACACAAGCCCCATGTGGCTGACGCTGGAATACGCTATGAGCCGTTTCAAGTCGGTCTGCCGCAGCGTCACCACCGCTCCGTAAAGCACGCTGACTACTCCTAAAACCACGATGGGCAGAGCATAAGTGTACAGCTGTTCCGGAAACATCCCGGCGTTAACCCGCAGGAGCCCATAACCTCCCATCTTAAGCATCACCCCGGCCAGCATCACACTGCCGGCCGTCGGCGCGTCGGTGTGCGCGTCCGGCAACCAGGTGTGCGCCGGCCATGTCGGCAGTTTGACGGCGAAAGCCGCGAAAAACAGCCAGAACAGTACGCCCATCGGCAGCGCCGCCCGGGATGCGTCTAGCGCGCCGCCCGGCTCCAGCAACAGCGTCATATCAAAGCTGCTCACCCCGGAGCTGACAAACACCGCCACGATAGCCACCAGCATGAACGCAGAGCCCATAATCGTAAATATCAGGAACTTCATCGCCGAATATTCCCGACGCCCTGTGCCCCAGGTGGAAATCAGCAGGTACATCGGCACCAGCTCAATTTCCCAGAACAGGAAGAACAACAGGAAGTCCAACGCAGTGAATACCCCCATCACTGCCGTTTGCAGTACGAACAGCCAGATAAAGTACTCCCTGACCCGGCTGCCGATGTGGAAAGAAACGAAAACCGCGCACAGACCCAGCAGTCCGGTGAGCATTACCAGTGGCGCGCTGATGCCATCCACTCCCAGCAGATAACCGGCTTGCACCGTTCCGGTGTCAATCCAGGTAAAACGGTCAACCAGCTGGAACTGCTCGCCGCCTGGCTGGAACAGCGCAAATACCGCAACCGATAGCGCTAGGTCTGCCAGAGCGACGCCGGCCGCGAACCAGCGAACCACCCGATCATTGCGGGCAATCCCCAGCGCAAGCAGCAAAGCCGCTACCGCCGGCAAAAAGACGGTGGCAGTCAGCAACCCGTTGAATTCGCTTGCCATCATCAGCTATCCCAGAATCAGGTACAGGACAATAATCACCACGCCCCCGGTCGCGGCAATCAATGGATACACTTGCGCTTGCCCGTTCTGCGCCAGAGCAATCAACCCGCCGATATTCCGGGAAATCCAGCCAACCAACCCGACGATACCGTCGACTACGTTGCGGTCAATCCAGTCGGTTACGGCAACAATTATCCGGTAGAAAATCCGCCCGACAATCAGCCCCTCGTACAGGTGGTCAAGATAGTACCTTTGCGACAGCAAAGTGTGCGCCGGCCCCGCCTTCGTTAGCGGATCCAGTCCAACGAAAGGACGCGGCCAAGCGTAAGTCAATACCGCCAGCCCAATCCCAGCCAGAGCTACTGCGTTGGAGGTTACGGCCATGACTATGCTGAACGGCGGCGCGTGGTGCCCGTCGGACAGTCCCGATGCGAAATACTCCGTAAGCCAATGCGAAGGTATGACCCCGAACAGACTATGTACTCCTATCGGGTTCGCCACCCAGCCGGCGATAACGGCGCAGATCCCCAAAAATCCCATAGGCAGCGTCATCACCCGGGGCGACTCTCCCAAATGCACGTGATGCTCAACGCCCACCGGCGCCGGCCGTCCGGCTTCCTCAGCGTCGCGCAGTTCCTGCTCCCCTCCCCCGCGAAACTCGCCGTGGAACGTAAGATGCACCATCCGATAAGTGTAAAACGCCGTCAGCAGCACCCCCGCCAGCAACAGGACAAACACCAGCAGGCCGATTGACTCCGCCCCCGGTCCCTTGACCAGCCACGCCTCCAGCAGAATCTCATCCTTACTCCAAAACCCTGCCAACGGGAAAACGCCCACTAGACTCATCGCGCCGATGACGGTCAGCCAGTAAGTCAACGGCATCGCCTTGCGCAGCCCGCCCATATACATCATGTTAAAAGTCCCGGCGGCGTGGTTAACGCTGCCCGCCCCCAGGAACAGCAGAGCTTTGAAGAAGGCGTGGGTGAACAAATGGAACAGCGCGGCGTTATAAGCCCCAATGCCCAGGGCGGCCATCATATACCCCAGCTGACTTATGGTAGAGTAAGCCATCACTCTCTTGATGTCGTTAGCCGCCAGTCCCATCGTAGCCGCGAAAACGGCGGTGAATGCGCCAATCAGCGCCACCACCATCATCGCGCCCTCTGACTCGGCAAAAACCGGAAAGAACCGCCCCACCAGGAACACTCCGGCCGCCACCATCGTAGCGGCGTGAATCAGCGCGCTGACCGGAGTCGGCCCTTCCATCGCATCCGGCAGCCAGGTGTGCAGCGGAAACTGGCCGCTCTTCCCTGCCGCGCCGGCGAACAGCCCCAGGCACAGCCACAGCAACGCTCCGCCAGCTACCACGCCGGCGCCTCCGGCCGCAATGGGAACTGCCGCTTCCCAGATGTCCGGTATGTGCAGCGCATTCAGACCCTGCGCCGCAAAATCGTCCGCCCTGAAAAACAGAAACACAATTGCCAGTAAAAACCCCACGTCGCCGATGCGCGTGATGATAAACGCCTTCTTCGCCGCCGCCGCCGCCGATGGACGGTTGTGCCAGAACCCAATCAGCAAGTATGACGACAGCCCCACCAGCTCCCAGAACACGTACATCTGCACGACGTTCACCGCCAGCACCAGCCCAATCATGGACGCGCTGAACAAAGACATATAGGCGTAGTAACGAGCGAAACTCTCATCCCCGTCCATATACCCCAGGGAGTAAATCTGCACCATCAGGCTTACTCCCGTCACCACTACCAGCATCACGTTGGTCAACGGGTCCAGCAATAGGCCCATCTCAATGGTTGCCCCGGGAGCCAGGCTCAACCATAAATGCGGCGCAAAGTCATACGCCGCATCTACTCCGTGTCCCGCCGACCACAGCAGCCACAGCGACAGCACAAACCCCAACCCCAGCGCCGCGATGGTCAAATACCCGGCCACCTTGGCAAAACCGCTCCCCAACGGACGTATTACCAGCCCTATCAGCAGAAAGGACGCAACGGGCGCCAGAAAAATCACCCACACCAGCGATTCGGTCAGCATCTTGCCCTTATCCTCACAGCTTCCTTACGATTTCCTCAGCTACGTGTTCCCGTCCCTTGGGCACGTAAATTCGAAACGGTACGCGCTCGCCCCAGTCGCAAATATCGCCCTCCGGTAGGATGCGACTGGGCAACCCCTCAGCCTCCAGAGCCTCCTTCCAGATTTCCGCAGCCATCAGGTTAGGTGCGCGTTTGAATACCACCCACATAGCTTCTGTCAGTGCCTCAACGCCGCAGCGTCCGTCAAGTCAACGCTTTCGTTCGTGCGGTACAGGGCGAACACTATGCCCAATCCCAATGCAATCTCCGCAGCGGCTACCGTGATAATAAACACGGCAAACACCTGCCCTGTCAAAACGGCGGACAGCTGCTCCTGCACGGTGTAGGGTGCCAGCCACCTGCCCATCGCAACCAGTGTCAAGTTGACGCCGTTAAACATCAGCTCAATGGACATCAGCACGGCGATAAAATTGCGCCGCGCCAGCGCGCCGTACAGCCCGATGCAAAACAGCAGAGCTGCCACAATCAGCATTGCTTCCAGCGACACCGCTTTACCTCCCCTGCCCTCGCGCCAGCGCCAGCCCGCCGATGGCCGCAGCCAATAGTAACAGCGAAACTGCCTCAAAAGGCAGTACAAAATCGCCAACCAGCAAATCAGCCAACCCGCCGCCGGCTACGCTTTCCGCTTCTTCACCGGTCAGCCCTGCCTGCGCCAGTTCCCCCGGATCCGCTATACCCACCGCCTGCGTCTGCGCGATTTGCGCCTGCCTTTCCCGCCCGGCTTCGGCCAGCGTAGTCCAGTCGGTATTAATGGCGGTAAAGACCATCCCCGCCAGTAGTAAAGCCGAAATCACCCCAGCCGGAATCTGCAAGCGGTTGGGCGTGTTGCCTTGCCGCACGTCCCGCGTCAGCATAATGCCGAATATGAACAGCACCGCAATGGCGCCCACGTAAATCAGGATTTGTACCACCGCCAGAAACTCGGCGTTCATCATCACGTAGAATCCGCCCACGGCGACGAAAACCATAGCCAGCAGCAGCGCAGCGCGGAACAAATCCCGCACCAGCACCACGCCCAGCGCGCCGCCGACAGCCACCGCCGACAATGCCCAGAAGATTATTTGCTCAAACCACATCTAGGCGTCGCCCTCGGCATTCGGCCCGCTTGCGTTCCCGCCGTTCAGACGCATCCCCGCCTTCTCATGCTGATGCCAGCGCCATTTCTCTCGACCCACTTCCCGCCAGCCCAATGGCCGGCTGACGCCGGGCCGATACTCCATCCCTTCCAACTGAGGACGGAACCACGTGCTGGGATGTTTGTCGGCGTGCCGCAATCGGTCAATAGATATAACCAGGTCGGTGCGCCGATACCGCCCCTCTTCAAACCCGCTGCCCATAAACAGCGCATCGTAAGGACAAGCTTCTACGCACAGCCCGCAGAACATACACCGTTGCAGCTCAATATCAAAGGTCTCCAGCCGGTACTTGTCTCCCTGCAATGGCGCCGTCTCGCTGGGCGACGTAACGATTTTGATAATCCCTAACGGGCAGTACTTGGCGCACGACGCGCACCCCGTACAACGCTCTTCGTACCACGTGAATTCCTCGCCTCGAAACCGGGGATGCTGACGTACCCGCTCCTCCGGGTATGAGGTCGTGAACGGCTTCTTCGCCAGGTTTGTCAGCGTAACCAGCAGCCCTTTGGCCATTTCAAGCCCGTACATTGCAAGCCCTCCCCGCCATCATCTCGTTTCAATCACGGGCGCATTGCCCACTGCCGGATTCGCCGCGGCTGCGCTCCGGAAACCGCCTTGTACCTTTCCCCTGATAAGCTGCCCAAAAAACGCAATGGACACCGCCGCCAGCCCCGTGTTGATCCCCGCCATAATCCACAGGTCGGCATTGGACAATGCCCCATTGGCGTCCCGCAGGAAGTAAACCTCCAGAGTTACCGCCGCCAGGTTGATGAAGCCCAAGGGCATCAGGAACTTCCAGCAAACCGCCATGATTTGATCCAACCGCAGGCGTGGAAACGTCGCCCGAATCCACACAAACAGAAAAATGCCGATGAAAGTCTTAATCAGGAACCACAGCCAGCCCAGCCAGTCGGCTGCCGGCCCGGCCCATCCCGCCAGAAACAGCGTCGCAATCAAGCCCGAAACGAACAGCGCGCCCCCGAACTCTGCCGCTTGTATCAGCGCGAACTTGATGCCGCTGTACTCCGTATGGTATCCGGCTATGATCTCCGACTCCGCCTCTGCTACATCAAAAGGAGTCCGGTTCAGCTCAGCGGACATCCCCGCCAGGAACACGAAAAACCCCAGCGGCTGCACCAGAAAAAAAGGCACCCCTTGCGCAACCACAATGTCGCCCAGCGACATTGACCCCGCAACTACTACCACGCCCAACACGGACAGCACCACCGGCACCTCATAGCTTATCAGCACCGCAACCGCCCGCCCCGCTCCGAACAGCGCATAGCGGTTGTTCGACGCCCAGCCCGCCGTGAAAATGGCGATTGACGTCAGCGAACTCACCGCCAGCACAAACAGCGCCCCCACGTTCAGGTCAACTAGCGCCACGTCTTTGGCAAAGGGTATTACCGCCGTCGCCAGCAGCAGCGACGCCACCATAATCACCGGAACCGCCGTGAAAGCCAGCCGGTCCGCCCCATATGGAATGATGTCCTCTTTCGTAATCAGCTTGGTCAGATCGGCGATGGGTTGCAGCGCGCCGAATGGCCCCCAGCGATTGGGCCCAACCCGATTCTGGAACCGCCCCAGCAACCGGCGTTCCCCCCAGCTCACAATCGCCGCGCCCAGCAGCACCGCATTGATGAGTATCAACATGATTACGCCGCCGGCCACGACATACGACAGCCAGCACGGCAGCGCCTGCGCCGCCACGCTGTGGATCAGCGCAAACAATGGGTTCCCCCCCAGCGCGCCATCCGGATTGAGGTAGCAACCGTTCATCGGTCCACCTCGCCCATGTTTATGTCAACGCTCCCCAGCGATACAATCATATCCGCCAGTTTCCACCCCAGCAGCAAATGCTCCGTGATGGTCAGGTTAATCAGGGAAGGCGAGCGTATCTTGAAGCGATAAGGCGCGATCCCCCCGTCGCTCACCAGGTAAAACCCCAGCTCGCCCTTGGATGCCTCCACTCGGCCATAAGCCTCCGCGCCCGCTTCTGCCCGCAGCACCATCGGCAGCTCCAGGCGCACCGGCCCGGGCTCAATCTGATCGACGCACTGCCGCACAATGCGGAGACTCTGCCGCACTTCCTGCATCCGCACCCAGAAGCGGTCATAGTTGTCGCCGTTGTTACCCACCGGCACGTCAAAGTCCACCCGGTCGTAAGCGTCGTAGGGCGCTATCTTCCGCCAGTCCCAATTAACCCCGCTGGCCCTCAATACCGGCCCGCTAACCGAACAGTTGACCGCAACCTCCCGGGACAGCGGACTCACCCCACGGGTGCGCGCCATCAGAATCTCGTTATTGAGCAGCAGGTTCTCAATCTCTTCCAGCTCTCCCTCAAAGTCGTCCAGAAACTTGTCCAGTGCCGGCCAGAAATCCGCCGGCGCGTCCGAGAAAACGCCGCCGGGCCTCATATAACTCACCGTAATCCGCGCCCCGCAGAGCATCTCGAAAAGATCAAGGATGCGCTCCCTGCTCCGGAACGTGTACATCAGCGGAGTTCCGAACGCCCCCAGCTCCTGCACAAAAAAACCAACCGCTATCAGGTGGCTGGCGATGCGTTGCAGCTCCGCCGTCAGCGTCCGCAGGTACTTCCCTCGCATCGGCGCCTCTATGCCCAGCAGCTGCTCCACCGCCAGGCAATACGCCTGGTTGTTAATCATGGACGAGGTGTAGTCCAGCCGATCCGTCAGCGTAACCACCTGAACGTAGTTGCGCTCCTCAGCCAGCTTCTCCGTGCCGCGGTGCAGATACCCCAGCACTGGCTCCACCTCTACGATGTCCTCACCGTCAAAGGTGATGCGCACTCGGAACACGCCGTGCGTACTCGGGTGCTGCGGCCCCACATTGACCGTCATCGGTTCGGTGCGTATCGTCATCGTGCCAGCATCCCGGCTTGCCAACCTGTACTACAGAAAGTCCTTACGCAGCGGGTGCCCCTCAAAGCCCTCCCACAGCATAATGCGCTTCATATTCGGATGCCCATCAAACCGCACCCCCATCAAATCCCAGATTTCCCGCTCCTGAAAATCTGCCCCCTGCCATACCTTCACCACCGATGCCGCACTAGCTTCCTCCCGTCCATATACCTTGCTTTTCACCACCCCGGTATGCCTCCTTTCAATAGATGTGAGGTGATAAACCAGCTCAAAATACTCCACGAAGTCAACCGCGCTGATAGCGTTCAGAAAGCTGAAATCCAGCTCGGCGTCGCTACGCAAAAATCCGGCCACGTCGCCAATCGTTTCTGGCCGCACCCATACTGCCGTGTCGTTCCAGTCAACCACTGCGTCCGGCGTCGCTTCCCGCACGCGCCGAGCCAGAGCCTCGCCGGATAGAGCCGCCAGCGTCACGGCTTTAAACTCCCGCTGCCCAAGTTTCGGTACTTCTTGATTTTCTCGTGCAGTTCCATTATGCCGTACAGCAGCGCGTCCGGCCTCGGCGGACAGCCCGGCACGTACACGTCAACGGGCACAACGTGGTCAACGCCGGGAACCACGCTGTAAGAGCCGTAATAAGGCCCCCCGCTGGTGGCGCAAACCCCCATCGCAATCACCCAGCGCGGTTCCGCCATCTGCTCATAAATGCGCTTGATGGGCGGAGCCATCTTCCACGTAACGGTGCCCGCCACTATCATCAGATCCGCCTGCCGCGGCGACGCCCGGAACACCTCCATTCCGAACCGGGATATGTCAAACCGCCCCATCGCCGTAGCCATCATCTCAAACGCGCAGCAGGCCAGACCGAACGACACCGGCCACAGCGCCGACTTTCGGCTCCAGTTCACCAGCGCGTCCACCGACGTAACCATCAGGTTACGCTTCAGGTCGTCAGGCACCTCAATCGCCGGTAATTCAATAGGCGACTGCGAGGCCGCGATAAGGTCGTTCACCACCTGCCCCTCGGCGCGGTCTATTTCCCACGTCCGGCTGTGCAGCGGGCCGCCCACGCTCGGCAGTTCAAAATGTGTCGCTTCTGCCACTTCGCCTACCCCTGCCACTCCAAATCGCGCCTTCGCCAGGCATAAGCCCACGCCAGCAGCAGAACGCCCACGAACACCGCCATCTCAATCAGCGCGAACAGCTCCAGCGTGAGAAACTTGGTCGCCCACGGGTACAGGAACACCACCTCAACGTCAAACACCACAAACAGGATGGCGAACATATAGTAGCGAAACTGAAAGCGGTTCCACGTCCCGCCGATAGTCTGCACGCCGCACTCATAGGTGTCATGCTTCACCGGATCAGGCCGAGCTGGCCGGATGCCCAGGCGCGACAGCGCAAACGACGCTCCCAGCATACTGCAAGGAACGATTATGGAAAGCGCCAGAAAAATGGCGACCAAGCCGTACTGGCCAAGATAATCGTCAAGCATATTCTTACCATGCCCTCCTCGCCCCAGGCTCCAACGCCCCTCGGCGGTCAACCCGCCAGGCAACGCAATCCCACGGCTAAACGAGCGGCGGCATTATACCACACCCTGCCGCCTACGTATTCCCCTCGCCGTAGCCGTAAGGCGGCCCTGTGACCATCCGGCGCACTCGCTCCGCTTCCCGTCGCGCCGCCTCAGCCTGCTCTTTAATAACTGTCCTGAGAACACCGCGTTGCTGATCGGTCTGCCAAGGCGGGTCGGAGATCACCCAGCGAAACTCGCCGCCATGGATCCCGATCCGTCCCAGCGGATCAATCACCAATTCGGGGGGCTGCGTTCCGGCGCGACTGCCCCCAAGTGCCTCAGAATCAATGAGCTGCTCCATAATTGGCTCGCCGTCTGGATCCGCAATCGTCAGCTCATATCTTGCCCTGGCGTCTGCCTGCGGTAGCCGCCCGGACGCGAATGGCAGCGCTGGGCTGAAGTTAGGCACGAAATGCTGATACGGCTCGTATGCCACACTATCCCCGGTTTGGGTGTTGCGCAGCGTTATCCGGGCCGGCAATCGTCTCACGTACAGCGGGGTGCGGCTTTCGGCAAAAGCGTAGCAAGCCCCCAGACTCAGGCCGGTCAATTCCGGATCGGGAATTTCGTCCGGTATCAGTCTATCAGCCGTGATTATCATTTCCTCCCCGAACATCTCCGTTAACCGTTGTCGGAAGAACTCTGAGTTGGTAGGGCCTCCAAACAGGACGATCCCATCCAAATCCTTGACGAAAGCGGCGGCCATCTTTCCCAATGGCAACGAAGGAATGCTGCTGCCGCCAAGAGTAGGCGCATCCTTGTCCCATTTCCAGATTACCTTTGCGCTGATATACGCTTCGCGCATCGCAACCTGCGTCCGACCGATAAATTGGGATTTGCTCAGCACGCTCTCCAGATCCGACCATGTAACCCGCTTATCTTCAAAAGACTGTTCCGGATTGGAGGGCCCAAGTTGTTCTTTGGCGATACGCAAGAGATGCGCTGGTCCAGTGTATTCCAGCCGCTCCGCCAACAGCTGGTCTATGGTCGAACCGCCCAACAACGGGTTCCCGCTGGATGCGTACACCGTCATTTGACCATCCCCGTCCATCTCGGCCAAGGCGCAGTCAAACGACCCGCCGCCTAGGTCATAAACCAAGTATGAACCGGAATTAAGCGTTCCCAATTGACCGGCCAGTGTCAGAAAGAGAACTGGCTCCTCAATCACCGAAGTAATTTTGTCGCCATCGCCAAACTCAGCCAGCGCCTTAGCCAGCTCCGAACGGTATTCCAGGTCGGCTTGCACCGGACAGCCCGCCCGCCATTCAAACTCGCCCTCTAGCCTCACCAGCCGTGCCCTCCGGAATGCCTCGGCCAGAATCTGCCGTATCACTTGCCATACCGGAATCTCTTCACCAAAAGCCTCAACGCATCGGGTTTCCGGGTTCCACCAATCGGGCCGCGGAGCTTGAGAAGTCTCCAAATGCCATTCCACATAGGGGTCGCTGGCCAGAGCCCACCGCTTGATGTTGCGTACTACGATGGTATCTGCGTCGCCCCCCAGTTCATCGGCGTCTTCGCCTACAATAGTCGCCACCCCGTCCTCTTCCCGACGGTATGCAATAACCGCCGGCATTGTGGAGCCGCCGCCCTGCCCTATCATCAGTGGCCGTGGTGTTATATCGCCATCGGAATCCCAAGTAGCGATCCGCACGTTGGTGGTGCCAAAATCAACCCCTGCTACTTGCATCGGGTACCCTCCTTATGTCCAACCACGCCGGCCTTGATAAGCACGCGATCTCCGACCAACTTGCCCGGCATCAATACTCCGGGAATGACAATCCGCACTGGGGAGCCGCTCGCAATGTACTCTTCCGACTGGTGCCGCGTAGGGTCATAGGCCGTTATACCGTCAACCGCTCCAAACTCCTCGGCTCCGCCAGCCCGCAGCGCCAGCGTAAGGCTTGCCTCAACCCGGGGCGCCATTTGTCCCGGGCTGTCCGGTTCCCGGCGTAGCGATTGCAGCGTTTCGGTAATCACCGTGAGCACACCCAGGAGTATATCCATTCTGGCCTCCTCCCTCCCGGCGGCGATTTCGGCCCTGAGCCGTTGCACCGTCTGCTCCCGCTGTTCTTCCCTCAGGCGGGCTTTCTCCAGCTCGTCCTCATAAGCCTTCCGCTGCTGCTCCAACTCATCCTCATAAGCCTCCCTCTGCCGCTCCTGCATTTCAGCAATGCGTCGCCGCCCTTCCCACAGCAAATCGTCCCACCCCGACCCACTCCGGCGCTCCCACTCATCATCCTGTAGCGCATCCACAATCCCACTTGCCGCCTCTCTGCCCATATCTCCCCCACCCTCCGACAGCAAAATACTCGCCAGCGTCATCAGACTCAAACTAGCCATCCGACCGGACGATTCCCCGTGTTGAACGATATGTTCAACGTAACGCAAAACCCTGTCTTTAGGCGCACTCCCGCAGGCAGACTGCGCGATAAGATTCCGCATCAAATCCCCCCGCTGTTCCCCAGACAGGAGCGACAAAAGGCTATCCATCTGACGGTGCCGATAAGGCGAACCGTTCATCGCCAAACCCGCCACCGCCATCGCCCGCGCGATAGCGACCCGGTCTTCAGACGCTGTTCGGCTAAATGCCCCCCTGAACCAGTCCCTGGGGCTGTCAACGCCATTGTCAAACGCCTTCCAGACACCCCCCAAAAAGCTCCTCCGCCACGCTGACGGCTGCTCCTCAGTTATCGCCCCCGCTTGACGCAGCCACTGCCCAGACTCATTAGGGTAGCCCGCCTCTTGTACCAAGCGCGCTAGCCGCTCGCCAACCGACTCCGCCAATCCTCCGGCAATATCCCGCTCATCGCCCCCATAGCAACGCGCCGCCGCTCGACTCATCAATCTTGCCCATCGCCCTGCATCCCGCTTCGGAACAGTACGCCTCTGTAATAATTCCTCAGCAGCCTGATTAGTGCACTCTAGCGCCTTCCTAACCGCTTTAGGAGCGCACCGTTCCAGGGCATTATACGCTTCCTTCGTCCGCCCACGTGTTGGCGGTGGCCCTTCCGACGTACCGCGAAACCACGCTATCCATTGCGCTTCTAATTTAGAAGGCCCTCCTTTCGGAGACGACAACCGCTGGCGTTGTCTACGGCTGTCTGGGCTGCCTGAATTAGAAGACCCTCCTTTCGGAGACGGCAACGGCACACCCGGAACCGACTTCACATCGCTAAGCAACTTGATGGGCTTGCCTCTGCCACTGTCGAAATCCTCCGTCGCTTTCCCCACCATTGGCCGCACCTTCTTCCACCAGGTATCCCAGGTAACGTTAAGCGATGCTCCTCCCGCCTCAATAGCCTTTCTAATTTCTCCCGCTTTGCCCCCGCGTTCCGGCATCTGCTCCAATGCCCACGCCACAAGCTTGAGCGGCGCGTCAGTAGCCCACGCCGGATCAAAGTCCACCGCGCCGCGAAACTCACGATGAGGCCCGGCGCCCGATTGCAAATTCCTGGCAGTCATGCTTAAACTCCCTCAACGACACCTACCCTGTCATTGTAGCAAACGATAGCCCCAGGAACCCGTATCTTATCACGGCAATTCCCAAGATTTGTGAAGCGCACCGATGCCCAACGCTCTCCCCGACTCCGCCGACTGGACCTCCCGCTACGTCCGCGCCAATGGCATCCGCCACCACTACCTGGAATGGGGTCCCCCTGACGCCCCGCCGCTGCTGATGCTTCACGCCACTGGCCTCTGCGCCCAGCCTTGGAAGCCCATCGCCCGCCGCCTGGCCCATAAGTACCGCGTACTCGCCTTCGACCAGCGCGGCCACGGCGACACCGCCCCCTCCGACAAAGGCTATCGCTTTGAGTATGCTGGCGAGGATTTGGCCGCTATCGTCGACACCCTGAATTTGCCGCGCCCTCGCGTCATCGGCCATTCCTCCGGCGGCCTGGCTTCCATCATTGCCGCCAGCCTTCTGCCCAATCGCTTCGGCCCCGTAGTCCTGGTGGAAACCCGCGTCAGCAACGACCCTGTTACGACCCCAACCCAGGACTTGAACCGACGCGCCCAGCGCACCCGCCTGAAACGCCCCGTATGGGAATCCTCCGCGGCAATGTTCAATGGCTATCGCAACCGCTCCGCCTTTAAAAACTGGCAGGACGAATCCTATCGACAGTTCATCCAGGGCGGCGCCCGTCTGCTGCCCGATGGCCGCGCCGAACTCAAATGCCACCCGGAAACCGAAGCCACCTTCTACGGTATGCGCGACGCCCTGCCCGTGCAAAATTACTTGCGCGGACTGACCGGCCATTGGCTCCTGCTGCTGGCCGATTACCCCGGCTGCCAAAGACTCACCGACCCCGGCATCCAACAGTTCCTTGAACTGGTAACCGGCGCCCAGGTGCTGCCCATCGGCAAAGGCAGCCACTTCCTCCCCATGGAGTACCCGGACGACGTGCTAACCGCCGCAACCACCTGGTTTGATGCCACGCCCAACGCCCTTTAACATCATCCCAACCCACAGTATGCTAACCGCCGTAACCACCCGATTCGACGCCACACCCAACGCTCCCTAACACCAAGCCGACCCGTATAGTGCCTATACCCCTCAACATCAACGACGCCCACACCCTCATTCCACTTACCCCCATCGTCGCCCCGGCGAAAGCCGAAACCCACCCCCACGCCGCAACCCCCAATCCTGAAAATCCTAAAATCCCGCAAATCCTGATTCTGACAAAATAGTGTCACCCGCCCGACATCACAACCAAATTAAGGAGTCTCACAAGGACACCAACATGACCAACAACCCCGCCGAAAGCGCCGCTGCTTCATCCGCCGGCCCCCTCGCCGGCCTCTGCGTCCTCGACCTGTCCATCATCGTCGCCGGCGGCACCGCATCGTCCCTAATGGCCGACTTCGGCGCCGAGGTCGTCAAGGTTGAACGCCCCGGTTCCGGCGACCCTCTCCGCAACTGGGGCCCTTTCCATAACGGCGTCTCCCTCTGGTGGAAAGTCCATTCCCGCAACAAGCAGTCCATCACCCTCAACTTGGCCAGCCCTCACGGACAAACCTTGCTGAAACAACTGGCCACCCGCGCCGACGTGCTCATTGAGGGCTTCCGACCCGGTGCCCTGGAACGTTGGAACCTGGGCCCCTCCGACCTTCACGCCCCCGACATCAACCCCGGACTGGTCATCCTGCGCTTCTCCGGATTCGGACAAACCGGCCCCTACCAAGACCGCCCCGGCTTCGGCACCATCGCCGAGTGCATGAGTGGTTACATCGCCATGACCGGCTTCCCCAACACTCCCCCCAACCTCCCTCCCATTCCCCTGGCCGACGAAATCGCCGGTGTCTTCGGCGCCATGGCCGGCATGATGGCTATTTACCGACGCGATGCCGACCGCCGCAACGGATTGCCCGGCGCCGGCCAGGTCGTCGACCTCAGCCTCTTTGAACCCCTCTTCCGCCTCTGCATCCCCCACCTCACTATCTACGACAAACTGGGCGAAATCCGCGAGCGTGTCGGTAACGACTTTCCCGATGCCGCGCCCCGTAGCCTCTACCAAACCGACGACGACCGCTGGCTTGGCCTCTCTGCCACTTCCCAGAACACCTGGGAAACCCTGGCCCACGCCATGGGCCTCGACGCCCTCCTGGACGATCCCCGCTTCGCCAACAACGCCGCCCGCTTGGAAAACAAGGACGCCCTCAACGAAATCCTGCAAACATGGCTGAGCCGCCGCTCCACCGACGACATCATGACCGAACTCATCCCCTCCGGTGGCATCGTGGGCCCCGTCTATAACAGCGCCCACATCATGGCCGACCCACACTATCAAGCCCGCGACGACATCGTCGACATCAACGACCCCGAACTTGGCAACGCCAAAATGCTCGGTCTGGTGCCCAAGTTCAGCGCCACTCCCGGCCGGTTGCGCCACATGGGCCCCAACCTCGGCCAGCACAATGCCTACGTTTACGGCCGATGGCTCGGCCTAACTGACGACGACCTTGCCGCCCTCTCCGACAACGGTGTCATCTGATTATGTCAGTCTCCCCCCTTCTCGTCGCCACCCGCAACCCCGGCAAAATGCGCGAGTACCGCCTGCTGCTTGCCGATTACCCCGGCTCTCTCCTATCCCTCGACGACGCCGGTATCCCCGACGAAGTTGCCGAAACCGGCGATACTTTCCTCGCCAACGCCCACCTCAAAGTCGCCGCTTACGCCCGACTCTCCGGCTTCCTGACCCTCTCCGACGATTCCGGCCTGGAAGTTCACGCTCTCCACGACGCCCCCGGCGTCTATTCCGCCCGCTACGGTGGCAGCGCTTGCCAATCCGACGCAGATAGGACGGCCTTGCTGCTCCGCAATCTGTGCGGCGTCCCCTGGGAACGTCGCATCGCCCGCTTCCGCTGCTTCACCGCAATCGCCGACCCTCACGGCGTCATTGCAACCGTCGTCGGGTCCATCGCCGGGATGATACAATACGAACCAACCGGTCAACACGGCTTCGGCTACGATCCTGTTTTTCATCTCCCTTCCTACGCCAAATCCATGGCTGAACTGCCAGCGTCGGATAAAAACCGCATCAGCCACCGCGCCGACGCTGCCCGCAAGGTTCGCCCAATCCTCAACGCTCTATGATTACCGACCTCTTTGGCCGCCCCCTGAAAGACCTGCGGATTTCGGTTACCGACCGCTGCAACTTCCGCTGCCCCTACTGTATGCCCGCCGAGCTCTTCGGCGAGGCCTACCGGTTCCTGCCCAAAGACGAAATCCTGACCTTCGAGGAAATCGCCCGCCTCTCCCGAATCTTCGTCCGGCTGGGCGTCAACAAGCTCCGCATCACCGGCGGAGAGCCCCTGCTGCGCGTCGACCTCCCCAACCTCATCGCCCAGCTTTCCGCCATCCCCGGCGCAGACGACATCACCCTCACCACCAACGGCTACCTCCTGCCCCAGCAGGCCCGTCAGCTCAGCCAAGCCGGCCTCAGCCGCATCACCGTTAGCCTCGACTCCCTCGACGACGACGTGTTCAAGCGCATGAACGGTCGCGGTTTCGGAACCCGCCGCGTCCTCGACGGTATCAAACGCGCCGCCGACGCCGGCCTGTCTCCCGTCAAAATCAACGCCGTCGTCCAAAAAGGCGTCAACGACCACACCATCGTTGACCTCGCCCGCCATTTCAAGGGAACCGGACACATCGTCCGTTTCATCGAGTACATGGACGTAGGCAACCGTAACGGCTGGCAGCTGGACGAAGTAGTCTCCGCCTCGGAAATCGTCGCCCGCATCCACGCCCAGCTGCCCTTGGAACCCGCCGACGCCAACTACCTCGGTGAAGTTGCCAAACGCTGGCGTTACCGTGATGGCGACGGTGAAATCGGCGTTATCGCCTCCGTAACCCAGCCCTTCTGTGCCGACTGCACCCGTGCCCGTCTCTCCACCGACGGCCGCCTTTACACCTGCCTCTTCGCTGCCGACGGCGTCGACCTCCGCGCCCCTATCCGCAACGGCGCCACCGATGCCGAACTGCTCGCAACAATCACCAGCATCTGGAACGTCCGGCAAGACCGCTATTCCGAAATCCGCGCCCAGATCACCGCCAGCGAAAACGCCGACCCACGCCCCAAAGTAGAAATGTACCAAATCGGCGGCTAACACTGATTGCGGATGAACTTCAGGACTCTAGCCATGACCACCGAAAAATCCGCCCATCGCCTCACCCACCTGGCCGCAGACGGCAGCGCCCGCATGGTCGACGTTGGCCGGAAACCTGTAACCGACCGCCTCGCCCAAGCCGCCGGACACGTCCTTATGCAGCCCCAAACCCTGGCCCTGATCCGCGACGGCCTGATGAAAAAAGGCGACGTCCTCACCATCGCCCAACTGGCCGGCATCATGGCCGCCAAGCGCACATCGGATCTGATTCCACTGTGCCATCCCCTGCCCCTCAACAAAGTGGACGTTGAGCTGGAGCTGAACGAAGCCCACAGCTGCGTCAACATCACCGCAACCGCCGCCACCTCCGGCAAAACCGGCGTTGAAATGGAAGCCCTCACCGCCGTTAGCGTGGCCGCCCTTACCATCTACGATATGTGCAAAGCCGTCGACCGCGCCGTGCAGATTGACGGCATCCGACTCCTGCGCAAGTCCGGCGGGCAATCCGGCAACATTGACCTCACTGACGTCTAACCGCCGCGCCGCCGCAATTCCTCCGACACCGTGCGAACTGCCGCCACCATATAAATCAGGTACTCCTCCGCGCTCAAATCTCCCAACGGCTTAAACTCCTCCACCTGGTCAACCTCCAGCACTCCTGCCACCCCAGGAATTGCCGTCACATCCAGCTCGGCGATTGCCCCCTCCGGCGTAACCACCACGCAGCCACGGTCCTGCAACGGCCTCAACGCCGGCTCCAGCTCCACCGCCTGAATCGTAGCCATCCCCCAAAACGACGGAAACGGCTCCAGCCGGCCGCACAGCTCTGTCAGCATCTCCTCCAGACGCCTCACGAATTCGGCCAGCGCCTCGTCAACTGTAATCGGCTCAGCCATCTGCCCGATCTATCTCATCTAAATGAGATCCGCCGCTCCCGCAATTGACAATCCGCCCGCCTGCCCATTACCATATTCCGGCGCGCGGCAGCAGCGGCGACTGGCCCGGGCCGTGCTGGTAGGCGACGTAGCTCAGTGGCAGAGCGGGCGCTTCATAAGCGCTAGGTCGTTGGTTCGAATCCATCCGTCGCCACCATTCAACCCCTTCAGCCCTCCCGTTCTCCGAACTCCTCGCCCAGCTCACTGAGGAACTGTTCGATCTCCGGCGATAACTCTACCGCCTCCCCCGTCCCTTCGTTCTCGCTCGCCGTCGCCGCTTCCGCCTCGTTGGAGTCGTAATAGTCCTCCATCTGCTTGATGAGGCTCCGCAGATCCGAGTTGCGCTCCACGGCGGCGTTCAGCTCCCGGTATTGCCGCTGCCCCCGTCGCACTGGCGCCAAATCTTCCGGTATGTTCGGATACACCGACGAAATTACCTCAATCATCCGGGCCGTGCCGTTAAAGTCCTCGTCCAGCTGCACATACTGCGGCAAGTGCACCATGAAGTTGATTGACTCCACACCCATCCGGTCAATCCCGTCGGACACCAGATTCATAATCGTCGTCGGCCCCTGATACGTGCTCCGTCGCAGCCTCAGGTTCGGCACCGCCCTGATTTGCTCCACCGCCCCCAGAGATCCCGTAACCAGCAGCGGGCGAGTGTGCGGCACGGTGTCGTACATCGCTCCCACCCGGCAATACCGCTTCACGCTGAAAGTCTCCACCACTTCCAGAATCGAGTCCGTGTACCTCTCGCTGTTGGCGTGCGGCTCCCGCAGATGCAAAAACAGGTAATCCGGCCCGTTCTCGGTAGTCGCGTACCGAATAATGCTGTTGGGAATCCGCACCCGCCGCTCGTTGTCCACCAGCCGCATACTCGGCCGATAGCGGGTAAAGTCAAAAAACTCCCCCGGCCGTTTCAAACGACCAAGCTCCTTGGAACCCAGGTAGCGTTCCAAACGGTTCAGCGTCAACGTACCCACGCTGCCCACATCCACCCAGGGGCGAATCATCGCAAAAACGTGAGGCTCCCGGAGCTCGGGCAACGGTTCCTGTATTTCAAACGCGCCAATCATCATAATTAACTATCTTGCCAGACCCGGCCCGCCAATTCAAGACGGCCTGTCTTTGAGGCTCTTGCAAAACGGCCCGACAATCATCGGGCAAGGCGCGTCAAGCCGATGATTGCTGCACAGCAGAGCATCGGACTCGTGTACCGTTGAGATGCAAGCTGCGGAAAAGAGCGTTTTGCAAGCGCCTCGGGGCTTCCGTGCTTACCATTCCGATATAGAAGCATAACCGGGAGAGGCGGCGTCCTTGTACCGTAAAAACGGCAGGGGCCGGCCCGAAGACCGGCCCCTGCCGTTGCCGCTTCCCAACCATCGGGTAAGCGCAGCGGTTTGCCGCCAGCCTACCAGACCATCAGGTTCCAGCAGTTGCCGCCGGCGCTGCACGTCAGGCTGCGGCTCTTGCCGCCTAGCGCCACGTCCTCAACGTCCTCGGTGACCAGAACCCAGTAGGGTTCACCCGCCACCAGCTCCGTCAAGGTGTTCAGCTCGGCGAACTCCGGACGGCTGTCGTAGAACAGCCACTCCTTGCCGATGCCGTCAAAGTAGAACACCGCCGCCAGACTGTCACCCAACGGGGCTAAAGCCTCGGCTACCGGCGTCTCCTGCCCCAAGGGGCCCTCAGACAGTATCGCCAGCTCGCCGATGGCCACGGTTTCTTCAACTTCCAGCAGCACGCTGTACCGGCCTTCATCCAGACCCGGACAGACGACGCCCTCCACGGTAACGGCGCCGTCGCCGTCGGTGCTGGGCGCCCCGGTAGGCTTGACATCGCGCCCGCCGATTTCAACCCGGTCGATGCGGGAATGCACCGGCAGCCGCGATGCAGTCAACATCACGCTGTCCCCCGGCTGACACTCACCAGGCTCAATCGTAATGATGGACGCCGGCACGGCGTACTCACCCAGGCGCACCAGGTCGCTGTACTTGGCCTCAATCCGGCTGGTGGAGGGGATGCTCACTGCCCCGCTAACCTGATGTTCAACGAACCAACGCCCGGTTCCGTCAGCATACTGGCTGTACTCCCGTTCCCGCTCACCGTCCGTAACGGTGATCGTAATGGCGTCCAGCCGAGTGCTGTCCGGATTGTCCACCGGCCAGTTCTCGCCGGAGATGGTAACCACATCCCGAGGCCCGGCCACCGCTGGCGTAACCTTGACGTCAGGCTCCGGGATGGTAATCACCACGCTGCCGGTGTAGCCCTTCTTGTCCACGACCTTGATGGTATGCGCGCCCGGCGTCAAAGCCGGGTTGGCCCCGCCATCAGACTCCGGCCAGACGGCTACGGCGAAGACGCACCGCCCAGCGCTGGACACGGGAACTTCCCCGTCGCTGTCCAGCGAGTCCGAATGCACCTTCAAAGGCACACCGTCCAAGGTGATACTCTCCGCCATAATCGCGTTGCCGGAACCGGAGCCGAAACCCACGCAAGTCAGCGTTACCATCTCGTTAGGCCGCGCTGACGGTTGGCTGACGTTGAGCACAGCGGATTGGATGGTAACCTTGGCGTCCTCAGACTTATCGCCCCACTTGGCATCAATCCGCACGGTGCCTTCCAAGGCCACGCCGTTGATGTGCGGCGGCAAATCAAACGTAGCCGTCGCCGAGCCATCCGAGCTGATGCTGGTGGACGACACGCTGACCAGCGACACCGCGCCAACATTGTCCTCCCCGGTTCCGCTCTTCATCACGGTCTGCCCGGCGAGTTTCAGCTCCATGAACCCGGCCCCCTGCGTAGGAAAGTCCTGCGCGAATACGGTTATCGTATCCCCGACAGCGGCCTCAGCAGGCGACACCCGGACGGACGGCAGCAGCTCAAAGTCCTCATAGTCCGCGCCCGACGAACGACCTTCGCCATCCGCCACGCAGATGAGGTTGTCGTTGCCCGGCTTGAAGGTCGGCACGGTAACCGTAACGGGAATGGCCACCCGGTCATCGCTGCCCACGGTAGCGCTGGCGACCCGCTCGCCCTTGCCAATGATGCCCACATCGCACAGATGCCGGGCAAACACCTTATCGCTGGCCGCCTTGTCCTTCTCAGCAATGGTGTAAGTCATCGCGGCGGTGTCCAAGGTATAGTGGAAGCAGAACTCGTTGCCGGCCCCCGGCCCCATAGCCGCCTTCATACCGGCGCAGTTCAAGGTTTCCCACCACTGCGCCACGGCGAACCGCGCGGCCATCCGCTGGTTCACATAGGCCGCTGCCGAAACCCCGTTGTTGAACCCGCTGCCCGACACCGTAACCTCGTCGCCACGCTCACCATCCACATCGGACATTGAGATTTTGGCCAGCGTCGTCACGTACACCCCTTTCCGGGCAGGCAGATTGCCAGCAATGCTGGCGGCACTGCGTTCCATGCTATTGGCATCCTTAAGCCGAGGTATTTGCCCCCCGACCAGCCCTATCGTGCCGGGGGCATCATCGTTAAAGCCCAGCAAAGTGTAGGCTACCGTGTGCTGCCCCGCTTCGGAGGGGTTTCTGATGCCCGAACTGCTCAGTATGACCATGGTCAGGTCTTGCAGGTGAATGACGCCATTAGGGCCATCGCAGTCGTCCGAGTCTCCCATGCACATATCCGGGATGCGAACCCGGATGCTGATGTCGTCCTTGTCGTCATCAAAGTAATCATCGGTCTCAATCTCCGGCGGCTCCGTAACGTACACTGGCGCGCCATTGCCCGTGGCGGTGGTGCGGGGTGAGTTGGCCACGAAATAGACCGAACCGGCCGGAATGGAATCGGGCACCTGAAAGTCGTCTTCCAAAAACAGCACCACGCTGGCCCCCACCGGCAAGCCACCCGCTAGCCTACTCAGCTTAACCGTCAGCTTGGGCGCCGCCCCGGACGTCGTGCTGTCCGACGCAATCGTGGCGTTCGTAGTGTCCTCAGCTCCGGGTTCCACCTGCTGTTCCAAATCAGCGCCGAGCCGGATGTCAACCATTTCCTCGGCGCCGGTTCCTACGGCGTTGTTCGCCGCTACCTTGAACCTCACCCACAAATTAGGGAGGGTATGGGTAGTGCCGAGGTTAGCATTAAAATCTGTGAGATCACCTTCCCTGCTGGCGGCGTCCGGGTTCTTCCATGTGTTGGTAGAAAGGACATTGATCTTGGTAGGGCTGCCGGCGATGGTATTCCCAGTTCCGCCTTTGAACGTCTCTACCTTGTAGCTGGTAACCGGACTCCCGCCATCGTCCGCTGGAGGATCCCACTCGACGTTGACTATTGCAAAGTCATCAGACCGAACGGGGGGTTCCGCCGCCTTACTGTAAAACGCTTGCACCGCCTTCAAATTGCGCACCTTGCCGGGCACGGTCGCCGCCGGCGTCGCATCACCCGAAGCCGCGCTCCACTCCCCGGTTCCCGGGCCGCAGGTCACCCTAACTCGCACGTTGTACGTAGCGCCGTTCTCCAAGTCCGTAATCAGCGCGGCCCCCGACAGGTCCCGCGTGTTCAGCGTAATCGTCCCGGTAAAAGACATCCACGTTCCTGAACTGCCCTTACGGTACTCCAAGTCGAAGCCGGTATATTCCGGGCTGCCCAGCACGGTTGCGTCAGCGTTGCTCGCCGGGGCGGCAATATCCACCGCCATCGCCATATTGCGCGCCGTCACCGTCGGAGCCGCCGGCGCAGTAGTCGGAGCAGTGATAAAGCCCGCCCCGCCATCCGCACACCGGTTAGCCTGGGCGTCGGCAATGCCCGCACTGGGCAAAGCCAACACCCCAAAAAGCGCCAGCGCGCCCGCCACGGCCCACGGCGCCGACCATTTGAATCTCTTCACTTTCGCTTTCATTTGACAGAATCTCCTCACTGAGATTGAGGTTGCCATCCAAGGGTTGTCAGTTGAATTGCCTCCTACGTCATTCACCCACTCCCACGGCAGCAAAGCCGGCGTCTAGGCGGAACGGCGGAGGGCTTACCGGACGGAAACGCAACAAGCCGGCATCGGCTCAAAGCGAGCCGGCCGGCTGGGGGGTTCCGTCAGTTAGACAGATGCTTCAACGCGCGCCTCCTTCCTTCCTTGCGCGCGCTGTCTGTGGCGCGCGCTGTCTGTGGCGCGCGCTGTCTGTGGCGCGCGCTGTCTGTGGCGCGCGCTGTCTGTGGCGCGCGCTGTCTGTGGCGCGCGCTGTCTGTCTACATTATAACACTTTTGGCGATGCAAGGGCAATTCCTGAACCGCCCGCTTCCGCCCAATTTTCGCCGAGTTTAAACGTCACCCCACCAAAAGAACGCCACCCTACTACCTGATACAGGGCTGCAATCCCCCCGCAGCCCAAACCCCCAATCCTGTAAATCCCAAAATCCTGTAAATCCTGATTCTGACAATCACCACACCCTCCCAAACACCCCGCCACAAGAAACGCCACCCTCCCACCTGATACAGGGCTGCAATCCCCCCACACCCCAACCCCCTATCCTGTAAATCCCAAAATCCCGTAAATCCAGATTCTGACAAACCCTCAACCCACATCCGGAAATCCCGCAAATTGATGACAGGACGATGGCGACACCCGCATATTTGCCTGCTACTCTAGCATTGCAAATCACATTTGGAGGCTCTAAATGCCTGAAATTACCCAGTACGCCCCCGGAACTCCATCTTGGGCCGACCTGCTTTCCCACAACGGCCAGGCTGCCAAAGACTTCTATACCGCCCTGTTCGGCTGGACCTGCGACGACCACCCCGCCGGCCCGGACATGGTCTATACCATGTACTCCCACAACTGCCACGCCGTCTGCGCCTCCGCCGAAGCCGGCCCCGACCAGCAGGACATCCCCCCTCACTGGAGCGTATACGTAACCGTGGACGACCTCGAAGCCGCCGTCGCCCGCGCCCAGGCCGCCGGCGGAACCGTCGTCTTCGGCCCCATGGATGTATCCCCTGCGCCCGACCATACCGTCGGCCGCATGGCCGTTATCCAGGACAAAGAGGGTGCCTTCCTCCGACTGTGGTATCCCGTTGCCCACGCCGGCGCCAGCGTAATGATGGAACCCGGCGCCCTCTGCTGGTTCGAGCTCGCCACCACCGACCCGGAATCCGCCGTCGCTTTCTACCAGCACGTCCTGGGCATAACAATCACTCGGGACGAAAACGCGGACTTCCCCTACTGGATGATGTGGGTCAATGACAAGATGGTCGGCGGAATCATCCAAATTGGCGAAGATTGGGGCCCCGTTCCCCCCAACTGGGGCGTCTATTTCGGCGTCAACGACGTCGACGCTTCCACTAACCACGCCCGGACGTTGGGCGGCGACGCCATCGTCGAGCCCAGAGACCTCATGGACTTTGCCCGCTTCGCTGTCCTCCGCGATACCGAAGGCGCCGTCTTCACCATCATCAAACTCAACGAGTGGTAACCATCTCCCAATGCTCCAACTCTCGGAAGGAGGGTGAGAGGGTTGGAGCATTGGAACAGCTCAACAGCCGCCCCCTCACCCGGAACCCCCCAGCCCCTGCGATTGCAGCGTCCCCGGCGGATACTTCTCCAGCCACCACCGCGCAATCTCATCGCGCCGCGCAAACCACACCCCCGAATGCCCCTGCGTGTACCGCAGGAACCGCTCCACCGCCCGCGATCGCGCCGGCCGCCCGGCAATCCGGCAGTGTAGCCCCACCGACATCATCTTGGGATGCGTTCGTCCCTCTTCATACAGAACGTCAAAGGTGTCCTTCAGGTACTCGTAAAAGTCGCCCACGCTGTTCAGCCCGCCTCGCCAGAACCGGGCGTCATTGGTCTCAAAGCTGTACGGCAGCGCCAGCCAGGGCTTGCCGCCCGCCTCCGTATAATAGGGCAGGTCGTCGTTGAAAACCCCGCTGTCGTAGATAAACCCGCCCTCAGCCGCCACCAGCTCCCGCGTATTGACGCTCGGCCCGTACCGCGTGAACCAGCCTACCGGACGCTCCCCGGTCGTCGCCGTCAGCGATTCCACCGTCTTGCGGATGGCCTCGGCCTCCTCATCCCGCGTCTTGCTGTGATACTCCTCCCAGCGGTAGCCGTGTCCGCAGACTTCATGCCCGCGCTCCACCACCGCGCGCGCCGCCTCCGGGTTCCGCTCCATCGCCAGCGCGCAGCAGAAAAACGTCCCGGCCACCTCATACTTGTCCAGCAGATTCAAAATCCGCCAGACCCCTACCCGGCTCCCATACTCAAAAAACGACTCGTTGAACAAATCCCGCTGCCCCGCCGGCACTGGCGACGGCACCTCATTGTTCATCTCATGCGCCGCATCCCCATCCAGCAGCGACCCCTCGCTGCCTTCCTCATAGTTGACGACCACCGAGATCGCGATGCGCGCCCCGTTCGGCCACTCAATAACCGGCGGCTCTCCGCCATACCCGACAAAATCCCGTAGCTGCTGCGTCATACACTATTCCCCCCTCAGCTCGCAATCATACCAGCGAAATGCCCCAACTGGTCAACCACAACGCCACTTCAACCCTATATCCGTCGGAACAAACTGGGTCAAAACGCTCCCAGTCCCAGCCTCCTGCCTCAGCCATAACCGAGCCGGGAAACCCACTCCACGCCAGCCGTACATAACCAACTCCCTCTCATTGCCATTTCCCCAAGACCATCCCCCGCCCTACGACTCCCGCAAAATATGCCGTACCACCTCACCGCCGCCCTGACCAGTCTGCCCGGCAAGCGCGGCAAGGTTGAGGCGCCCAGCGAAGTGTCGGCGCCCATTTTCATTCCCCTATCGCCACCAATTAAGCCTGCGCAATCACGCGCGGCAGATCTATAACTCCGGCGTGTCCGTCCTCATGGTCATTTCCATATCGCCATGAATTAGGCCCGCGTCATCACGAGTGGCAGGTTGATAACTCGGCGCTCACTTGATGCTCCCGCCCACCGAACGGTCGATTGGTGTCGGGTACAAAATGGCCTGCTGATAGCGCCGGGCCGTCACCCGAAGTCCCTCCTCCCATCACCCTCGCAAGCCGGCATCTCCAACCCGCTCAGGCAATGGGCTACCCTGAATCACCACTCCCTCACGCCTCATTCCCACGATTGACAACTCCAAGCGGTAACCCAATGCTCCCGCCCGCCAACGGCCGGTCGATGTCGCGGACAAAATGGCCTGCTGACAGCGCCGGGCCGTCACCCGAAGTCCCTCCTCCCATCACCCTCGCAAGCCGGCATCTCCAACCCGATCAAGCAATGCCGCTACGCATCGCCTCCCAGCCATCCCTCGAACCAGTGGCTCCAACCCGCTCAGGCAATGCCGCTACCCTGAATCACCCCTCCCTCACGCCGCCATTCCCGCGAAAGCCGCAGCCCAGCGCCCCTATCCATCCTCTCCATTCCACCATCCTTAACAGACGCCCCCATCTCCCTGAAATTCTGCAGATGGGCGTAATTTCCCGACCAACGGACACCCCGGCGAAACCCACAATCCGCCACCCCAGTGCAACCAACGCTACCCGGTCGCCCGCACGAAAGGCAACTCCGCACCCACTCCCACACCGCAACCCCATCCTGAAAATCCCCAAATCCCGTAAATCCCAATTCCGACAATCCCCCACCCCACAACCCCCATCCTGAAAATCCCCAAATCCTGTAAATCCTGATTCTGACAAACCCCCATTTGCAAAACCGTACCACCGTGCTACAATATCCCCGTCAGGCTCATCCAACGGCCCCGCGCGAACCGTCGGATACCCGTCCCTGGCCAGGACACCGCCCGACACCACAACTGAATAGGAGTCTCACGGGGTTCAGGACATCACGGTCTAATCCGCCGCATCCGTACTGTGCGGCATGTCGGATCCATTGCACCACTGTAGGTGCGCCGGAGGTCGGTCACATTACCCGGCTGGCGCACCCAGCACGGCGGGCGTCACCACCGCTGCGCGAGGACGGGCACTGCGTAAGCAGCCGTTAGCACGCGCAAGACTAGGACGTAAATAGCAAGCCACGCTCTCAGGCCGTAGCGCCGACATCCTGAACCCCCAGGAACCCAACCCAGAATCTACCGACCGACCGAAAGGAGGCAAACAACCACCATGAACACCACCAACCCCAACCCCACTACCCGCGCCCCTCCCCGGCGCAAGGGAGAACCCGGCGACGGCAAGCGCAGTAGCGTTGACCCTCCCCGGGCGCTACCCTATAATCCGTTCCGTCCGGCGCTGATTCAACGGAAGGCGCGTTGTCACATCTGCGTCTCCTTCCGAATAGCCAACCATCCGCCGCGCCGGAAACGGAGAGCTGATGGCCCGTTTCGAATACTTGGAACCCCATTCGCTGGACGAAGCGCTCCGTATGCTCTCCGAGCAAGGCGCCCGCGCCCGTCTCGTCGCCGGCAGCACCGACTTCCTCGTCCGCTGGCGCTCTGGCCTCTGGCGCCCCGGTGTTGTCGTTTGTATGCGGCATGTCCCCGGACTGAACTACCTCCGCTGGAATCCTGACGACGGCCTCTCCATCGGCGCCATGGCCACCGTCCAGGACATTGAACAAAATGCCCACGTGCGCCGACATTACCCGGCCCTCGCCGCCGGCGCAGCCGCTTTCGCCGGCGTTCAAGTCCGCAACCTCGCCACCGTTGCCGGCAACGTCTGCAACGCCTCCCCCGCCGGCGATACCCTCCCGGCCCTGCTGGCCTGCAACGCCCAATGCCTTATCATTAGCCTCACCGGGCAACGCTGGCTCCCCCTGAATGAACTGTTCATTGGCCCCGGCCAAACCGCCCTTTGCCCCGGCGAAATCCTGACCGAACTCCGCCTGCCCGCCCCTGCTCCCAACACTGGCGGTCTGTACATCAAGCACAGTCCCCGCGGCGCAATGGACATATCCGCCGTTGGCGTCGCCTCGGTAGTCAGCCTCGATCCCGACGGCAATTGCGCCAGCGTCCGTATCGCCCTCGGTGCCGTCGCTCCAACTCCGATACGCGCTTACGGAGCAGAGGGCCGCCTGGTCGGCCAGCAGCCCACCTCCGCTAATCTCGCCGAAGCCGCCCGTCTCTCAGCTCAGGCTGCCAGCCCCATCACCGACGTGCGCAGCGGCGCCGACTACCGCCGACAAATCGCCCGCGTCTTGGCCCAACGAACCCTCCGCCACGCCGTCGCCACCGCCGGCAGCCCGCCAGCCTTTACCGACATCCGACGCTTGGCTGTCCAAACCGCCCGGTAATCCGCCCCCTTTCCCTGCTGATCCGCTCACCACTCAGCCCGTCATTCCGGCAAAAGTCGGAACCCGGAAATAACCATGAGGCCGCTCAATGAAACAACCCCTGACCCTCAACATAAACGGCGAAAGCCGCCCGCTTCTCGTGGAGCCTTACTGCTCCCTCCTCGACTGCCTGCGCGACGAAGCCCGACTCACCGGCTCCAAAAAAGGCTGCGATGAAGGCGACTGCGGCGCCTGTACCGTTCTGATGGACGGCAAGCCCGTTACCTCCTGCCTCGTCCTCGCTCACAGCGCCCACGACGCCGCAATAACCACCATCGAAGGGCTGGCCCACGTTGACCGACTCAACCCGGTGCAGCGCGCTTTCGTGGAACACGGCGGCTTGCAGTGCGGCTTCTGCATCCCCGGCCTCATAATGTCCGCCACCGGATTCTTGCAGGAAAACCCGAACCCCACCGCAGAAGACGTCCGCTTCGCCATCGGCGGTAACCTCTGTCGCTGCACCGGCTACGCCCGCGTTGTGGACGCAATAATGGCCGCCGCCGCCGAAATGCGCCAATCCTCCTGACCCCTCCTTACCTATTCCCGCGCGTGGAGTCTCTTGAAATGACCGCCCAGTTCAAAGTCCTGGAACAAAACCACCCCCGCATTGACGCTTACGAAAAAGTGACCGGCCGCGCCGCCTATGCCTCCGACGTCTATCTGCCTGGAATGCTGGCCTGCAAGTTGCTCCCCAGCGCCCGCAGCCACGCCCGCATCGTCAGCATCGACACCGCCGACGCCTCTGCCTTGCCCGGCGTCCGCGCCGTCATCACCGGAACCGACTTCCCCGATGTGCGCTTCGGTTCCGGCGCCCTCCGCGACCGCTACGTCATGCCCCGGGAGGTAGTCAACTTCGTCGGCGAACCCATCGCCGCCGTCGCCGCTGATGACGAAGCTGCCGCCGCTGAAGCCGTCGACCTAATCAAAGTGGAGTATGAAGACCTGCCTGCCATCGTCAACCCCCTGGCCGCCATGTCCGAAGGCGCCGCTACCGTCCATCCCGAGCTGGAAAGCTACGAAGGCTACGGTTTCACCATGGGCCATAACGTCAGTACTCTCCTTGACGCCGACCGGGGCGACGTTGAACTGGCTTTCCGCGACGCCGACGTCATCGTTGAGGACGTGTACCGTTCCCAGGGCATCAACCAGGGCTTCCTGGAACCCATGGCCTGCGTCGCAGATGTCGCGCCCGACGGTCGCCTGGTGATTTACGCCTCCACCCAGGGGCCGTATCCGGTGCGCGCCTCCCTCGCCGCCGTCCTGGAAATCCCACTTTCCCGCATCCGCATCGTACCCATGGAATTGGGTGGCGGTTTCGGCGCAAAGCTCCGTCTCGCCTTTGAGGCCTTCCCCGCTTTGCTCGCCATGCGGACGGGCCGGCCCGTCAAACTGGTCAACACCCGCGAAGAAGTCTTCACCATGAACGGCCCTCGCCTCCCCGTCACCAACTACATCCGTTCCGGCGTAATGAAAGACGGGACCATCACCGCGCGGGAAGCCTACACCATTTTTGACGTGGGCGCCTACCTCGGCGCCGGCCCCAATTCCGGCATCGGCCACGGCATCGGAGCCTATCGCATCCCCAACTTCCGCCTCCGTTCCTATGGCGTCTATACCAACAAGATTTATGTCGGCTCCTACCGCGCCTCCGGCGTCGCCGACATGACCTTCGCCGTCGAGTCCCACATGGACCACATCGCCCACGAAATCGGCGTTGACCCCTACGAACTGCGCTTACGGAACGCCCTGCGCGAGGGCGACGTGTCCGTTAGCGGCGCTGTTGTTCCCGGCAACGGCCTCATCCAAACTCTGGAAGCCGTGAAAGAACGGATTAACTGGCCTCGTGAACTCGAAGATGGGCACGGCATCGGATTGGCCCTGTGCGAGTGGCGCAGCGGCAGCGGGCCCTCCACCGCTGCTATCAGCGTCAACGACGACGGCTCCGTGAGCCTCCTTACCGGCTCCGTGGACATCTCCGGCAGCGATACCTCCCTCGCCGCCATTGCCGCCGAAACCCTGGGCATCCCCATCGCAAAAGTCACCGTCGCTAAACGCGACACCGACCTGGCGCCTTACACGGGCCAGTCCGGCGGCAGTCGCATCGTGTACAGTCAGGGTACGGCGGTACAGCGCGCCGCCGAAGACACCGTGCGGAAACTCACTGCCCTCGCCGCCGAGCGGCTGGGCGTACCCGAAGACGCCCTCGCCTGTGAGGATGGCCGCATATACGTGCTGGACAACGAACCCCAGGGGCTGACTTTCGCCCAGTTGGCTGCTGCCAGCGTTACCTCTCGCGGCGGGCCGATTATCGGCACGGCTTCCCTGTCCAGTATGCCCTACACCCCGGTATTCGCTGCCCAGGCCGCCGAGGTCAAGGTTGATCGCGACACCGGGCAGGTGAAAGTCCTGCGCTACATTCAGGCCCAGGACGTCGGCGTCGCCATCAACCCCATGGCCGTAGAGGGACAGCTGGACGGCGGCGTAGTTCAGGGCATTGGTCGCGCCCTCACCGAAGACCAGCAGTTTGACCCCGAAACCGGCGCCGTCCGCAATCCATCCTTCGCATCATATCTGATGCCCCTTGCCATCGACCTGCCGGAGATCGAGAACGTGCTGGTCCGCGTTCCCGCCGAGGACGGCCCCTATGGCGCTCGCGCCGTGGCCGAGCCGCCCGGCTTCGGCCCGCCGGCTGCAATCGCCAACGCTGTGTACGACGCTGTGGGTGTCCGGGTGAAGCAGTTGCCGCTGTCCGGCGAGCGGGTGCTGGCAGCCCTCAACGGCCACTACGACGACATCCACTTTGACGCATCCTCCCTGCGGCATGCAGAGGGCATTGGCTAGCTACAACTCCGCCCTCCCCCAACCCATCACATTGCCGTCCACCCGAAGCCATCCTCCCATAAACATAGGCAGGGGTTACAATGGCAACATACCTCCTGACGTATCTCCCCTGCGGTATGCAGAGAGAATCGGCTATCGACAACTCGGCCCACCCCCACCCCATCGAAGTGCAGTCCCCCTAATCCGTCCTCCCATAAGCGTAGGCCGGGTAGTGTCTCACTTTGAAATCGGCGACTTCGCGCGGAGCTTGTACGACCTGACCTTGCCGGGTTTGGGCCGATGCTCTAAAACCAGGTCGGTTAGCCGGCGGATGTCTCGTATCCGGTCGGTCAATCCCGACGCCATAGCCGGCGCGGTCTTATAGCCCACCATGTCAAACGTATGTACTACCATGACAGCATACCTCTTGACGTACCTTCCCTACGGCATGCAGAGGGCATTGGCTAGCGACAACTCCGCCCACTCCTAACCCATCGCAGCGCTGTCCCCCCCTAATCAGTCCTCCCATAGACATGGGCCGGTGTTACGATTACGGCATACCGCCCGTCGTCCAGCATCGCTTGATCGTATTCGTCCCAGTTAGGATGTTCCCGACCGGCGGCGGTGCGGTACACCTTGCGCAGGGTCTCACGGTATTCGTCCGCGCTGACGGTATCAACGCCGACCAGGCGGGCCTCGCCTTCCAGCACAACGAAGTTGCGCCAGTCGTCGGCGCCTACCAGGATAGTGCAACGTGGCTCCCGGCGCAGGTTGCGCAGCTTGGAACGGCCGGCGGTAGTGGTGAAAGCCACGCCGTCGTCATACCGCCCACAGGTAACGATGCTCATTTGCGCCGCCCCGTTCCGCCGGAATGTTGTCAGCGCGCCGTTGTGATTGTTATTCAGAAACTCCCGTTGTCCGTCCGTCAGCATCGCGCAGCCTCCTGTACCACGGTGTTGTTCGCTTGCTCCGAGCCCGTTGGATAACGTCGACCTTACCATACACGACAGCGGTTCAACCGATTTCCGTACCCCAATGGCGCTGTGGAAACGACCTCTCAGCCAGCAGCAGGCGCCATACCGACAGTCATGGCGCGCTGAAATAGTACTTCCCCGCATATGACCGGTGTGCGCCGGCATCACAGGAAACAGAGTGCATTTCTGTGACGCAGATGAGCGCAGTAAATCAGGCATGCTTGCTCTATAAGAAATGCCCTAGGCATAGCTGTTTTTATTAGTGCGATGCCGTGTCAGGTTACCGGGTTCATCGGCTCGCTCCGCAGTCGGGATTTGCCGCTTGCGTTCCTAATGCGGCGCGGCGTTGGTGGCTCGGCCGTTGACGAAAAACTGCGGACGGTGTCCCGCGCGCAGGAAAACACTGACCTTCGTTCCGGGCTGGTACTGCATGATGTGCGACTGCATCACCTGCACCTTTTGGCCGGAGGCCAGCTCCACACGATAGAGATTGAAGCCTCCCAGAAACTCCTTCTGCACCACTACGCCATTGCCCTCTTCGCTGATGTCCATATCCAAGCAGTCAGGACGGACTACAATCTGCAACTCGCCGTCAGGGTGGTCGCCAGCGCGCCAGGGTATCGACCCCACCTCACAGGCTAGACGTTTGCCATCCCGCCATGCCGGCATAAAGTCGGCTATGCCGAAGAACTCGGCGGTGAACCTGTTGTCAGGGTAATTGAACACTGCTTCGGGAGTCCCCAGTTGCTCAATCCTGCCCTGGTTCATGACCGCTACTCGGTCGGCCAGCTGCATTGCTTCTTCCTGGTCGTGGGTTACGCAGACTACGCTGGCGCCCCGCTGCTTCAAAATCGCCCGCACCTCAGCGCGCAGCTGCCCACGCAGGCCGGCGTCAAGGCTGGAAAAGGGCTCGTCCATCAGTATTAAATCGGGCGCTGGCGCCAGGGCTCGGGCCAACGCTACCCGCTGCTGCTGCCCTCCGGAAAGCTGATGGGGGTAGCGCTTGTCATACCCGGCCAAGTCTACCAACTCCAACGCCTCGGCTACCCGCACCTGGCGGCGTAGGCTTTTGCTCAGGCCGAAAGCAATGTTCTGGGCCACCGTGAGGTGCGGGAACAGAGCGCCGTCTTGGAACACCATGCCTACCCGTCGCTTTTCCGGGGTTTCGTTCACGCCCAGGCCGCTTACCAGCCTGCCGTCAATGTGAACGGTTCCGGCGTCGGGCGCGTCAAATCCGGCAATCAGGCGCAGCATGGTGGTCTTGCCGCACCCGCTGGGGCCCAACAGGCAGAGAATCTCGCCGCGTTTCAAGTCCACGTCCGCGTCAACGACCGCTTTGACTTCATGAAACGCTTTGCACAGCCCGGACAATTGCAGCGCATGGGGCCTGAGAACGGGTTCACTGACTGTCGGTTGCATTTTGCTGTTAGAAGGCATAAAGCGCCAGAATCGCGCAGACTGGCGCGTGGATTCAGTATTGGTGTACTTCCAGGATAAGTCTATCTCTACGCTATCAACCTGTCAACGCAATGCGCTGGCGAAAAGCCGTGAAACTGCTTTTCCCGCCTGCTGTACCCTGTTTCCGCGGGGGTGAGGGCCCGTCTAGCCCGGCTCTGTCAGCCGGAGGGAGTACCTCGATTCCGCGCTGGGGCAGCGCGGGTCAGGTGAGGTGCGGCGATGGAATTCTCTTGTACCCGCTCCCGCGCTGGGGGAGGCGCTCCTAGCTCAGCCAGAATTGCGAACCTGACTCGGTCTTCAGCACTTCAATGCGCACGGGGAACAAGTCTTTCAACTCGTCCAGGTGGGTTATCACGATGATTTTCTCGAACTCGTTTTGGATGGAGGCGATAGCGTCAACGATGCGCTCCCGTCCGGCGGTGTCCTGGGTGCCAAATCCCTCGTCAATGAAGAGCGTGGGCAACGGCGCGCCCAACCGCTGCGAAAGCACCCGGGACAGTGCGATGCGCAGGGCCAGATTGATGCGGAAAGCTTCGCCGCCGCTGAACAGGTCGTAGCTGCGCGGGCCAAGCTCGTCGCTCACTATAATGTCCAGCGTTTCGGATACGTTGCCGCCCTGAGTCAGGCGCTGGGTTTCCAGCTTGAGGGCCAGGCGGTTGTCGGTCATCCGGCCCAGCAGGTGGTTGGCTTCGGTTTCGATGTGGGGCACGGCGGCGTCAATCAGCATGGCAGGCACGCCGCTGCGGCCAAAGGCGACGTACAGTTCCTGGTAGATGATCTGCTCGGCTTGCGCTTGGGCATGGGTTTGTTCCAGTTTGGCGATTTCCGCGGAGTAAGCGCGCCGTCGTTCTGCGTCGCCCTGCAAGCGTCCGCGCCGGGCGAGCAGTTCATCCCGCTCGGAGGACAGAGCGGCAACGACGGCTTCGGCGGACTGAGCTGCGATTTCGCGCTCGGGCAGTTCCGCCACTGCGGCCCGAGCCGCGGACAAGCCGGCCTGGGCGTCGGCCAGTTCGGAGCGCCACCGCGCAGCCTGCGCTTCATCCTGGCGCAGTTCCGCTTCGTCGTCGGGCAGGCGGGCCAATGCCGTATCCCGATCCCGGCGTTCGGTGTCCCAATGCAGCAGGGATTGCGTTAGACGGTAGGCCTCCTCGCGGCTGACGTCATCGTAGGCCAGGGCGATGACGGCCTCGTCGATTTTGGCGATGGCGGCGCGCTCAGCGGGGGCGAAATCGCCGAGAGCCAGCAAGTCTTGCAGCCGAGACAATCGGGGCTGGGATTCTTGCAGCTGGGACTGGGCGGCGTCGCTTTGGCGCTGCTGCTGTTCCAGGCGTCCCCGTTCCTGTTGGGCCTGCCGCTGCTGGCGGGCGAGGGCGTTGCGCCGCTGGTCCGCGTCGGCGGCCAGCTGCGTTTGCCGCCGGGTCAGTTCGCCGAGGGTCTTCTGGATTTCGCGGTGCAGCGTCAGCTTGGCAGTGATTTGATTTTCGTACCATTCGGCTATATCGCCGCAAGCGTCTTCGGTGAGGGGAGTACGGCACAGGGGACACAATGCGCCGGCGGAGGCGATGTCCTGCTGGCGGGCGCGGAGTTCTTTACCCTCGGCGAGGCATTGCTCCAGTGCAGCCTGCTTGACCGCGATGTGGGTTTGCAAATCGGCGGCTGCGGCGTGGCAGGCGTCGATACGTTCCTGCTCCGCGATGAGCCTTTGCTCGGCGTCGCGCAGGTCTGCCAGCAGCCGGGCAATCCCGTCGCGCTGCAGGGTCAGGGGTTCCAATTCGTCGCGGATGCGGCGTTGCAGTTCGGCAGCCTGGGCGGACAAGGTAGCCTGTTCCCGGCCGATTGCGACTTGCAACTTGTTGCGGCGGTCGTGCAAATCGTCGTACTCGCGGCGGGTGGCTTCCAGGCGTTCCAGTTCACTGCGGGCGGCGGTGAGACGGGCGACGCCGTTGTCGATTTCATCGGCTCTTTGGGCCAGGGTTTGAGAGTGGTTAATGCGGCGTCGCGCGAGTGCGATGGAGTCGGCAGCCCGAGCGATGTCGTTGGTGAGGGCTGCGACGTGGCGTTCCAATGCGGCCAGCTCGGTCTCCTGACGGCGGAGTTCGGTTACAGCGGCTCGCCGCTCCGCCGCGTCGGCTGAGGCTGACGTGATTTCAGCGTCCAGTTCGTGCAGGCGATTGGTGAGCGCGGCCAGTTCGGGAGCTGGGTCGGGAACTGCGTCCAGGGCGGATTTAGTTTGCGCCAAGGCGCCCTCGGAGCGGGCGACGGCGTCCTGCCATTCTGCCCGGCGGCTGCGGGCGGCGGCCTGGAGAATTTCGTAGAGGCCCAATCCGAGGATGGACGAAAGGACTTCCTTGCGGTCGGAGGGAGATTTGCGGGTGAATTCGTCGGAGCGGCCTTGCAGGAGGAAGGAGGAGTTGACGAAGGTATCGTAGTCCATGCCGACCAAACGGCGGATGTGGGCGTTGGTTTCGTTGAGGGAGTTGCCGGTGATGGGGCGCGGATGCTCGACGTCGTCCAATACGAAGAGGTCGAGCTCGGAACGGCCGCGTCCAGCGCTACGGCGGCGGCGAACAGCGCGGTAGGTTTGGCCTTGGGCCAGAAAGTCAAGCTGGACCCGGCACTCGGTTTCACCGTGGGAAATCAGGCTGTCGTGGTTGCGGTTGCCAGTGCGGGCTTGCCCCCAGAGGCACCAGGTCATGGCGTCCAGCAGGGCGGATTTGCCGTGGCCGTTGGCTCCGCAGAGGCAGACGACGTGGACGCCGCGCAAGTCCAGCGGCGGCACGTCATCCCGGTAGCAGAGGAAGTTGCGGAGAGACAGTTTCAGCGGGATCATGTCGCCGCCGATTGTATCACCTCGCAGTTGCTAATCCGCTACTACGGTGAGAATGGGAACCCGGTTCCGGGGGCTTTGGTGGTGGCCAACCTACCGATGGCCACCCCTTTGGGGGCGGCCGGTGGGGAGGGGCGCGGGTAGTGGAGTTGGGGTTGACGGTGTTCATGTTGGTTGTTTCTCTCCTTTTGGTCGGTCGGTGGATTCTGGTTGGGTTCCTGGGGGTTCAGGATGTCGGCGCTACGGCCTGAGAGCGTGCTTGCTATTTACGTCCTAGTCTTGCGCGTGCTAACGGCTGCTTGCGCAGTGCCCGTCCTCGCGCAGCGGTGGTGACGCCCGCCGTGCTGGGTGCGCCAGCCGGGTAATGTGACCGACCTCCGGCGCACCACAGTGGTGCAATGGATCCGACATGCCGCACAGTACGGATGCGGCGGATTAGACCGTGATGTCCTGAACCCCGTGAGACTCCTATTCAGTTGTGGTGTCGGGCAGTTGTCCTGGCCAGGGACGGGTATCCGACGGTTCGCGCGGGGCCGGCGGATGAGCCTGACGTGGATAGGGTAAAGTACTGGCGTACGGCTTCGCAAGCGTTGGATGTCATCAATTTGTCAGAATCAGGATTTACGGGATTTTGGGATTTTCAGGATTGGGTAGGTTGGGGCGTTGGAGTGGTGGATGGGGGTTGGCGGTGAGGATGGTCTGAATTGGGATTTACAGGATTTTAGGATGGGCAGGATTGGGGGGTTCGCTATGGGGGTGTGGTTGCGGGCCCGGGGCGTGTATGGGGTTGTTGTCAGAATCAGGATTTATGGGATTTTAGGATGGGCAGGATTGGGGGGTTCGCTATGGGGGTGTGGTTGCGGGCCCGGGGCGTGTATGGGGTTGTTGTCAGAATCAGGATTTACGGGATTTTAGGATGGGCAGGATTGGGGGGTTCGCATTGGGGATGTAGGTTGCGGGCCCGGGGCGTGTATGGGGCGCCAGGTTCCGGCTTTCGCCGGAATGATGGGCGTGGGAGTGGCGGCGTTAGGTGTGGGTATGACCGGGCATCGTCAGGTGTAGGGCGGGCATATAAATCGCAAGGGCGGGACTGAGTAGCCCCACCCTTGCGATTGGGAAGCGAGGAGTATGTCGAGAGTCCGTTAGCGTAGGGTTGGTTTGCAGGGTACGGGATTTGTGGGTCAGGCGGGTTAGCGTGGGTTGGCGTAGGGTTGGATCAGGACGCGGAGGGTGCCGTCGCTTTCTTTGCGCTGGGTGAGAAGTTTGTGCCCGGCCTGTTCCGTCCAGTAGATGACATCGTAGATGTTGAGGGCGTCGTGGAGGATGGCTTCGATGAAGGAGGCGCGGTCGTATTCCATCTGACGGCTGAGGGCGGCGATGACGCCGGCGCAGTTTTTGCCGCGGCCGTCGATGACGGTCCAGCCGCTGCCATTTTGGTGGCCGTTGCCGTTGTCGCCGGTGGGGACGGAGACGGGGGCGCGGACGTCGATTTGACCGCTTTTGCGGAGGTCGAGTTGTTCTTTGAAATAGGCGACGGCTTCCCAGGCAACGGCGCGGTCGCGCTCGCCGCTGGAACAGACGGCGCCGCGGACGCCGACGATGTCGGGGTTGATACGGGCAAGTTCGTCGAGGTTGTCCAGTTTGAGGTGTCCGCTGAGGGCGGTGCTGAGGCCGGCGGCTTTGGCTTCCATGACCATGTCGCGGAGGACGGGCTCGGGCATAAAGTCGAAGAGGTTGCGGCCATCTTTGGTGAGGGTGTCGATGAGGAAGCCGTCGCACTGGCCGTCTTTGGCGAGGCGGACCATGAGGTGAGGGTCGAGGCCGCCGTTGAAGAGGAGGTTGTCGGCGAAGAGGGAGCCGATGAGCTTGGTTGGAGAGCTGCCAATGGCGGCGCGGGATTCTCTTAACACCTCAACGGCGGTGTCGTAGTCGGCAACCTGGAAGCCTACCTTGACGGAGGTGGCGTCCATCATGGTGGCGGCGTGGACGGCCATAGCGACGGTGCCGGGCTGGTTAGGGACGACGCCGAGGGTGACGCTGACGTGCTTGTGGGCGGGTATCAGCTCGCGCACTTCCTTGACCAAGTTGGGATGGGCTGAACCGACCAGGGCTTCCTGGAGGTTTTTCAAGTCGATGATGTCCGCGCCGCCGCGGTCGGCTTCCATAGCCTCGGCTTTGTTCTGGGCGCTGACGAGCAGCATCATGCCGGAGCCTTCGATGTCGTGATGGCGGCCGGGGCCGGGATGGGCAGCCGGGGAGCCGTTGAGCCAGGGGGCGTGGGGGCGGCCGTGGATGACCTCGCGGGAGCTTGCGGCGGAAATGGCGGCGGGACGAGGGAGCAGAGGCTCCAGTTCGCTCCAGAGGGCGCTTTTGGCTTCGGGAGTAAGGTCGCTGAGGGGGGCGCGGACGCTGCCGCCGACCATGCCCATCATTTCGCCCCAAGCCTTGCACATAGACACGGGGAGGGCGCCGCCGGTTTTCTTCATCGTGCCGCCCCACCACTTGTCGGAGAGAGCTTTGATGTCTTTGAGGTGGCGGTCGTAGAACTCGGTGTCCAAGTCGCCGGAGGTGGCTTTGTCGATGAAGCGGACGTAGTAGTTGTGGGAGGGGGTGTCAAAGCGCCAGTCGGAGGTGTTGGCGAACATCACCTGCTGGTGGAATCCGAGCTGTTTGGCCTTGTGGAAGATCCACTCGTCGGGGGTGCTGATGATGGCGTCGCGTCCGACGAGGAGGTGGGTTTCGATGGAAATCTGCTGGTTGAAGCTGGCTTCTTTGACGCCGACGACGTTGGGGATGGCGCAGAGGCGTTTGAGTCCGTGGGGGCTGATGGTGATGCCAAATTGGGGGGAGTTGTAGAACATTATGGCGAGGTCGGTGGTTTCGGCAACCTGGCGGACGAATTCGACTACCTGGTCTTCGGTTTTGGTGACCATGTAGGAGGGGGCAATGATAAGGAGGTCGAAGCCCTGCTGCTGGGCGTGGCGGGCGAGGGAGACGCTCTCCTGGAGGGAGGTGTCGGTGACGTGGGCGCCGATGAACCAGCGGCCGGCGGCTTCGTCGGCGACGGTGTCCATGACCAGGCGGCGCTCGGATTCGGTAAGGCTCCAGAACTCGCCCATATTCCAGGTGCAACCGCCGCCACGGACGCCCAGGCTCTGCACGTGTCGGATGTTGTGGCGGAGACCGTCGGTGTCCACGCGATTATCGGGTGTGAAAGGCGTTACGAGGGTGGTCCATTGGCCTTTGAGGTTGTGCCAGGCCCAATCCTGCGCCTCGTGCTTGCGGTAACCGGCCATTTTAGTCAGCCTCCAACAGCGGGTGTCATAGGTACGCCAAAAGCGGGCAAGGGCAAGAATGCCCCGGCTTAGAGATAGTTTATGCGGGGCAAGGGCCGGCGTCAATAAAGAGGCTGGCAGTTGGGACAGTACCAAGTACTGCGGCTGCGGACGCGGAGGAGCTGCATTCCGGTTTTGCAGTTGGGACAGACGGCGTCTTTGTGTCGGGGTATTGTCCAGGGAGACAGTGCGACAGGCGGGTCGGGCCAGTGGGCATCGCGGGCGGCGGCGTAGGCGTCGGTGGAACGGGTGAGGGTGGTTATTATGGCGCGATGGAGACGGGTCAGCTCTTCGCGGGAGAGGGTGTTGGCCGGGCGCTCGGGGTGCAGTTGTGAGAGGAAGAGGGCTTCGTCGGCGTAGAGGTTGCCGAGGCCGGCGATGACGGACTGCTCCAAGAGCAAGGCTTTGAGAGGAGCTTTGCGGTTAGACAGGGCAGAGGCAAGAGCGGGGACGTTGAAGGAGGGTTCCAGGGGTTCCGGGCCCATTTGGGGCATGGCGTCAGTGGGGTTCGCGAGGAGCCAGAGGTGGCCGAACTTGCGGGGGTCGATGAAGCGCATTTCGCGGGCGTCGTCCAGGGGGAAAGCGTGCCGAAGCATCGGGGGAGGTTCAGCGTCGGCGCGGTGGATGCGGAGGCTGCCGGTCATGCCGAGATGGAGGATCAAGCGCTGGCCGTCATCCAGTGGGGCGATGAGGTATTTGCCGCGGCGGAGTACATCGGTTACGCGACGGCCGGCGACGCCAGCGACGAACTCGGCCGGAGAAGGCTGGCGGATGGCGTTAGGCCAGGTAATTTGGGGCGGGCCGAGGCGCCGCCCGGTCAGGCCGGAACGGAGCAGGTACTGACGGGTGTTTTCGACTTCGGGGAGTTCGGGCATATTGGGATTAGAGGTGGATTGTCGCCCCGAATCGGGTACGGGGCGCGGGTTTCACGGGTACAGTGGCCGGGGTCGCGGTTTGACGGTTACGGGGTGAGGTTGCAGGTCAGGAATAGCCGGGGTTATGTGACGCGGGAAACGGCGAGGGTAACCGCCATACCGTCCACGTTGGCGGTTTCGGATGTGGCGTCCTGGGCGGGGGGGCGGTCGAGGAGATGGTCGCTGAGGGTTTCCTGCTTGATGTAGTCGCCATGGGTGACCATGACGCGGGCGATGTCGTCGGGGCCCTGGTAGTAGGTCAGGATGCGGTCGGTGATTGCAAAGCGGGCGGACTTGCGGAGGTTCTGGATACGATGGGAGAGTTCGCGGGCCAGGCCCTCGTCGGCCAGTTCGGGGGTGATGTTGGCATCTACGGCGACCATGTAGCCGGCATCGAGAGCGGCGGAATAGCCGGCGACGGATACGACGGCGTCGGCGTTGTTGGAGTTTGAGTCGGGGCTGGCGGCGGCTTGCGCGTGGGCGTAGAGAGGGCTGTCGGGGGCTGCGGGATGCAGTTCTTTGATGTTAAGCTCTTCGAGAATCTGGGGACGAACCAAGTCCAGGTAGGCGGCTTCCTGTGGGTTTCGGGTCTTGACAACTACGGAGGCCAGGGGCTGGCGGACTTTGAGGCCGGCTTTGCTGCGGGCGGCGCGGCCCATGCTGGACACGCGGATGGCCAAGCGGGTGGCGTCTATGATGGGCGGGTTGATGAGCGAGGGATCGGCGGCGGGGAAGTCAGAGAGGTGTACGCTGTCGGGCGCGTCGGAGCGATAGGGGAGTTCCAGGTTGCGGTACATCTGCTCAGAGACGAAGGGAGCAAGGGGGGCCATGAGCCGGGCCAGAGTGGTGAGGCAGCGGTAGAGGGTTGCGTAGGCGCCGAGTTTGTCGGCGTCGGAGTCGGACTTCCAGAAACGGCGGCGGGAACGACGGACGTACCAGTTGGAGAGGACGTCGATGAAGTCGGCGATGCGGCGGCCGGCGTCGGTGGGGTTGTAGTTATCGAGGTGGTCGTCGACGGCTTGGATGAGCTGCTGGAGTTCGGAGAGTATCCAGCGGTCGAGTTCGGCTTCAGGCTGCCAGCTGGCGGGGATATGGGAGGGATGGAATTGGTCGATGTTGGCGTAGTTGGTGAAGAAGGAATAGACGTTCCAGAGGGTGAGGAGGACTTGACGGAGGGTTTGCTGGACCAAACGGTCGGAGAAGCGGCGGGTGTCGCCGGGGTGGGAAGCGGTGAAGAGATACCAGCGAAGGGCGTCGGCGCCGTGGGCATCCAGGATGGCGTCGGGTTCGACGATGTTGCCGAGGCGTTTGCTCATTTTGCGGCCGCGGCCGTCGAGGATGAGGCCGAGACAGATGACGTTACGGTAGGCGATGTCGTCCTGCATGAGAGTGGAGAGGGCGTGCAAGCTGTAGAACCAGCCACGGGTCTGGTCGACGGCTTCGCAGATGTAATCGGCGGGGAGGCGGCCGTCGGTTTGGATTGAACGGTTCTCGAAAGGATAATGCCATTGGGCGAGGGGCATCATGCCGGAGTCGAACCAGCAGTCCATGACTTCGGGGATACGCTGCATGACGCCGTTGCAGTGGTCGGCAGGGCAGGGCCAGGTTATGTCGTCCACGTAGGGGCGATGGAGGTCGAGGTTGCCAAGGTTCTGGCCGGAGAGTTCGGAGAGTTCGGAGATGCTGCCCACGCAGTCCATTTGGCCACAGGCGGCGCATTGCCAGATGGGGATGGGAGTTCCCCAATAGCGCTCGCGAGAGATGGCCCAGTCGACGTTGTTGCGCAGCCATTCGCCGAAGCGGCCGTCCCGGATGTGTTCGGGATACCAGTTGATGCGGGAATTGTTGGCGACGAGGCGGTCTTTGACGGCGGTGGTGCGGATGTACCAGGAGGTTTTGGCATAGTAGAGGAGGGGGGTGTCGCAGCGCCAGCAGAAGGGGTAGGTGTGGCGATAGACGGCATGGTGGTAGAGGAGGCCGCGGGCTGCCAGATCGTCGGCGATTTCGGGGTCGGCGTCTTTGACGAACTTGCCGGCGAAGGGGTAGCTGCCGGTGATGAGGCCCTGCAAGTCAACGGGCTGGATGAAGGGGAGTTCGTGCTCGCGGCCGAGGGTGAGGTCTTCGTCGCCGAAGGCGGGGGCGATGTGGACGATGCCGCTGCCGTCGTCCATGCTGACGAAATCGGCGGCGACGACGCGGGTGGAGTACTCGCGGACGTCTTGCAGCGTGGTTTGGCCATCGCCGTTCCTGACGAAGCGGCGGATGGGGGAGCCGTACTGTGTGGCGTCGTAGAGGGGGCGGTAGGGGGAGCCTACCAAATCGCGGCCGGGCAGAGTCTTGACTACGGTATAGTCATCTTGCAGGACGTTGAGCAGGGCAGTGGCAAGTATGAGCTGGCAGTCGGCAAGGGCTACGATGGAATAGTCGGCGGCGGGGTCGACGGCCAGGGCGGTGTTGCCGGGGAGCGTCCAGGGCGTGGTGGTCCAGGCGAGGAAGAAAGTGGGCGTCGGGTCGGGCCAGTCGGTGGCCTGGAATTTGACGAATACGCTGGGGTCGGGAGTGTTTTCGCGGTAGCCGAGGGCGACTTCGTGGGAGGAGAGGCTGGAGACGCAGCGCGGGCAATGGGGAGCGCCGCGTCGATCCTGGTAGAGGAGGCCGCGCTGCCAAAGGGTTTTGAGGATCCACCAGCCGGTTTCGATGTAATCGTTATCCAGGGTGACGTAGGGGTTGTCCATATCGACCCAGTAGCCGATCCGGTCGGTCATCAGCTCCCATTCTTTGACGTAACGGAAGACGCTATTGCGGCAGCGGCGGTTGAATTCGGCGATGCCGAGTTCTTCGATTTCGCGCTTGGAGGATATGCCAAGCTCCTGCTCGATTTGGAGCTCGACGGGGAGGCCGTGGGTATCCCAGCCGCCTTTGCGGATGACGCGGCAACCCTTCATGGTGCGGTAGCGGGAAATGACGTCTTTGAAGACGCGGGCGAGGACGTGGTGGATGCCGGGGCTGCCGTTGGCGGTGGGAGGGCCCTCGTACATCATGAAGAGGGGAGCGTCGGGCCTTTCGTCATAGGAACGGCGGAAAACGTCGCGCTCTTTCCAGTATTGCAGGATTTCAGCGTCCAGCTCCGGGAAGTTGACCCGGCTGGAAACCACGTCAAACATAGTGGGGATACCTCAAAATCGGGAGAGATTGGGGGTTGATTATAGCGCAGGCCAAAAGGCGTGAAAGTGGTGCAGGGGGCCGTGTCCGCGCCCGATGGGGAAAGCGCTGCGGATGGCGGCGGTTACGTAGTCTTTGGCCTGCTGGACGGCGGCCGGAGTTGTCAGGCCGTGGGCGAGTCCGGCGGCAACGGCGGATGCGAAGGTGCAGCCGGTGCCGTGGGTGTTGGTAGAGGGGATGCGCTGGGCAGTGAACTCCAGGAATTGACTGCCATCGTAGAGGATGTCGGTGGGCGGGCCGTCGCGGTGGCCGCCCTTGATGACGACGGATTGGGCGCCCATGGAGACGATGGCCAGGGCAGCGCGTCGGGCGTCATCGTCAGTGGAGATGGACAGGCCGGTCAGGTCTTGGGCTTCCGGGATGTTGGGCGTGACGACGGCGGCGAGGGGTATGAGGTCGTTGCGAATGGTGGCGACAGCTTCCTGTCGGAGCAGGCGGTCGCCGCTTTTGGCAACCATGACCGGGTCAACTACGAGGTTGGCGACGCGGTGGCGACGGACGGCAGCGGCGACGGCGGCGACGATTTGAGGGGAGGATAACATTCCGGTTTTGACGGCATCGGCGCCGATGTCGGTAATCACAGCGTCAATCTGCGCGGTGATGATGTCGGTGGGGATTTCGTGGACAGCGGCGACGCCGAGGGTATTCTGGGCGGTAATGGCGGTTAGAGCTGAAGCGCCATAGACACCGAGAGCGGAGAGGGTTTTGAGGTCGGCCTGGATGCCGGCGCCACCGCCGGAATCGGAGCCGGCGATGGTCATTACGACGGGGGGGCGGACGGCGGAGAGGGCCGGTGGATGGTGAACAGGCATGAGAGTTTGGCGCCGCGAAAGGGTCAGTCGGGCCCATTGGGGATGCGCCAAGCGTCGCTGACCTCGGTTTCGTCGGGGCCCGCGGGCAGGCTCATGGCGACGCCGGCGTCGCGCAGGACGCTGATATGCTCTTCGTCGGAGAGGACGCCGATGTGGAGGGCAGGGAGGGTTTCAATGTTAAGGCCGGCGGCCAGGCCGAGTTCTAGCGAAAGGCGGACGGCGGACTGGTTGTCGGAGGCTTCGGTGATGATGACAAAGTCGTAGCGTCCGAGGACGGCATATTGGGTGAGGACTCGGCCGGAGGTGGTCTCAACGGAGGAGGCGACATCGCTGAGGAGATTGGGGTTGTCGTGTCCCATGCGTCGGCCGCGTCCGGTAAGGTTAGCGAGCATTACGTAGAGTGGCATAGAGGCACCTGCGGAGGGGGGCGGTCGCTACGGTTTGAGGGTGACGCCGGAGAGTTCTGGAAGCGCGTCGGAAGTAGTATAGCACTGTGGAGACAGACCGGGGTTATCCGGGTTCACGTCTTCTGTCTAATAAATAGGGTATGGGCAGGGGCGGGTATGACGAGTATGGGCAGCGTGCTATTATTGCGGACACATGCGGTTTCCGGGCGGTTTGCTGGCGTGGGGAGCGATAACCTGCGCAATGGGGTTGTGCCGGATTTTAGGTCCGCATCAAGTACAGGGTGACGTTTCGGCGCAGGGATGACGCAAGAGCAGGTAAAAGGAGGCTCACAATGGATATTGGCTTGAATATGTCGATCTCGACCGACTCGATTGATGTTGGGGAGATAGCGGCGAAAGCAGAGGCGCTGGGCTTTGAGTCCATCTGGCTGCCGGAGCATCCGGTGATGCCGGTGAATACCGGGGCGAAGTATCCCGGCTCGGCTGACGGCTCGATACCGAGTTATATGAGCGATATGGCGGACCCGTACATAGGATTGGCGCGGGCTTCGGCGGTTACCAGCACAATCAAGTTGGGCACGGGGATAACGCTGATTCCGGAGCGCAACCCGCTGGTACTGGCCGGCGCCATTGCATCGCTGGACCGCTTTTCGGGGGGACGCTTTTTGCTGGGCATCGGCACGGGCTGGCTGAGGGAAGAGACGGAAATAATGGGGGGCGACTTTGACCATCGATGGACGCAGGCGCGGGAGTCCATTGAGGCGATGCGGGCACTCTGGACGCAGGAAGCTGCCGAGTATCACGGGCGTTATTATGACTTTCCGCCGGTGCAGTGCAATCCCAAGCCCGTTCAGGAAGGCGGGCCGCCGGTGATTCTGGGCGGCAATGCGCGGAATGTGTTCCGTCGGGTGGCGCGATGGGGCGATGGCTGGATGCCCACGGCGGCGAGTCCGGAGCAAATTGCGGCGGGCCGGGCGGCGATAGATGAGCTGGCGGAGGCGTCCGGGCGGGAGCCGTCGAGCATCGGCATTACCGTATTCGGCCAGCCGGCTGACCGGGAGCTTATCAGGCAGTTTGAACGGGCCGGAGCGAACCGGGTTATCGTGCGGCTCGGAGACACCACCAATGCCGGCGCGCTGAGGGAGCTGGAGCGGATTGCGGAGGCGACGCTGTAGTATTGAGGGTCAAGCCGGAATTGGCGGGGCGACGTTTCCACGTCGCCTTTTTTATTGCCGTCGTTATGGGACTCGGCAGTTATTGCGAATCGTGATATATTGCTATATGGCATATTGTATATTTGAAAGCGCGATGTTGGATTTCGGCTAATCCGACGCAGAATTCCCGTTGAATAGGGTGAATTCGTGAGTATATTACGGATTACATTCATACTAAGGCATATTGATACGTTTTCAGGTTATTGCCGAACTTGCGATAGGGTTTGACTGTACTTTCTGCATTGCATATATTGCCGGGAACCGGAATCTGTCGGCTCGGGGAATGCCGAGCCGAGGAATTCGGGCGGGAAATCCACTGTATAACCAGACAGGAGGGCCCTATGGCGTATAGACGGTTTTTGCGAATTCCGATGGCGGCGCTGTTCGCTGCGCTGGCCACGACAGGGCTGATTATCGGCTGCGGCGGTGCGGATGAACCCACGCCGCCGGAAGGGCAGCAAGGACAGCCGGAGCAGGTTGCGGCTGCAACGGATACGCCGGCGCCGGCCAAGGCTACGGACACGCCGGTTCCGCAGGATGGGACGGTGGCGCCGACGCCCACGCAGCGCCGCTCCGTGCTGAAGGCAACCCCCAGGCCGACGCTGGCTCCGCATACAGAGGGCGAACTGGTTACCAATCGGCTGATTGCAGTACTGGACCCTCCGTCGCTGGAGTCGATGCTGGACTGCGAAGTTACCGGCGCCGGCGTAGTGAATTATCGAATGTCGGCCGAGTTCATGGTGGACGCCAGCCGGTTTGACGGCTCATATGACCCGATGCTGGCGACGGAGTGGAGCATCACGCCGGACGGGAGGACGTGGAACTTCAAGCTGCGGCAGGGGGTGCGCTGGCACGACGACTGGGGCGAGTTCACGGCGCAGGATGTGAAACACTCGCTGGCTTACTACACGAATCCGGAATGTCGCGCTTCGTACTCGGACTACTTCCGCAGCGACCCGGGCAGCGAGGTTGAAATCGTCAACGACTACGAAGTGAACATTCATATGCAGAAGCGGCCGGCAGTGGACTTCCTGTACTGGTTCTCCGGCTACCGGGGGGTTCCCATCAGCAGCAAGGCGCAGTGGGACCAGGCTTGTCCCAACGGGGAAGCCGATTACCCGGCCAATGAGGCGGGCGATGCTCTGGGCTACTGCAAGACGAGTCGGGACCAGGTGTACGCCAAGTCGGCGCGCACCGGGCCATACGAATACGTGAGCTTTGAGGAAGGCGTGGGGTGGGAATGGTCGCGGGTGGATTATGACCACTGGCGGGTGAACCCGGACTTTGAGGAAATTGAAATCAAGGACGTGCGGGAACCGGCTACGCGGTTGGCCATCATGCAAGCTCGGGAGGGGCACATCGCCGCCATTAACCGGGCGCTGTTGCAGGATGCGATTGACGACGGGCTGGAGGTGTTTGACAGCTCGGTTACGGCGCAGACGACTTTCGCCATTTTCGGCGGGATGTACTTTGCGACGGGCGAGAAGGGGGTTGACCCGGAGGCATCGGCGGAAGCGCAGGCGGCAGACAGGGAAGCCTATAACATCGCGGCGGCCCGGGATGAGATGATGCCGTGGAACGACCCCGGCGAAAGCGGGAAACTGGTTCGGATGGCGATGAACAAGGCTTTGGACCGGGATCAGATTAACGACGCTATCTTCAAGGGAGCGGGCGGACGGCAGTGGGTGGCGACGCTGGTGCCGGACTTCCCCGGCGGCTTCAACCCGGCGTGGGAAGAGAGCTGGGAAGAGCTGTACGGATACGACCCGGACAAGGCGAGGGAATTGCTGGCGGAGGCCGGTTATCCTAACGGATTCTCCTTCCGAATTCCGGTGTTCCCATTGAGCGGGGTGCCGGAGCAGCCGGATATGATGGAAGCGATGGCCAAGTTCTGGACCGAGATTGGGCTTGACCCGTCGCTGGACCCGATTGAGTTTTCCAACTGGCGGAACGAGTACCGGGGCCTGAATACGGACTGCTGCGTGTATCCGTTCCGCGGGCCGGCGGCGCCGATTGACACGCGGGTGCACTTCTACTTCAGCGCCGAGCGGTTCTTCCGGGCCTACACCAGCGACGACATCCAGGAGAACAAGAACCGGGCGCTGCGGGCGTTGAACGAAGCCGACGCTACCGCCGACTGGCAGAATGTGTCTGATGAGATCTTCTATGAGGTGGGCACGATTCCCGGCTGGACGCTGCCGGTGAGCGCGGTGGTGGACCCGGACGTGGTGGCGGAGTACATCTTCCTCGGCCCCAACAACGGCAACTACGTGTATCTCGAACACGTGAAAGGCGTGCGGGAATAGAGAAGAGGGAGAGGGTCTGCAACGCGAATGACTCCGGCGCGCCGCCCGCTTTGATGGCGCGCCGGGGCGACGATAACGTAACCGGTCGCACAATGAGCGGTGATTGGTTACACGGTGAGTGGTCACAAGCACGGTAGGAACGGACATCATGCAGCGTTTCATCATACTGCGGTTACTACAAGGGTTGCTGGCCGTTTTCGCGATTAGCCTCATCGTGTTTTCGTTGTCGCGGGTGGCAGGGGATCCGTTGGCGGCCATCCTGGACGACGAATCGGGGAAGGAGCAGATTGAGCTGCTGCGCGCGCAGTGGGGTCTGGACGAGCCGCTGCACGTGCAGTACTTCACTTACATGAGGCGGTTGCTGACCGGGGACTTGGGGACGTCGTTCAAGTGGGACCGACCGGTGGCGGAGCTGATTGCCGAGCGGCTGCCGGCCACGCTGCAACTATCGGCGTTCGCTTTGATTATCACAGGGATTATCGCTTTCCCAGTGGGTGTGATGTCGGCGGTGAAGAAGGACTCGTGGTTTGATACCGGCGGGAAGATGTTCGCCATATTGGGACAATCGGCGCCGACGTTCGCGGTAGGGTTGATTCTGATGTGGATTTTTGCGGTGCAGCTGGGTTGGCTGCCTACGTCGGGCAAGGGTGGCATCAAGCACATGGTGATGCCGGGCTTCGCGTTGGGGTATTACAACGTGGCGGCGATTATGCGCCTGACTCGCTCGTCCATGCTGGATGTGCTGGATACGGAGTACGTGAAGCTGGCGCGGATCAAGGGGATACCGGAGTGGAAAATCGTTTGGAAGCACTGTTTCCGCAACGCGCTGATTGGGCCGCTGACCTACTTCAGCCTGATTTTCGCCATATTGATTACCGGCTCGGTGGTGATTGAAACGGTGTTCGCATGGCCGGGGCTGGGGCTGATGGTGATTGAGGCCATCAATTCCAAAGACCACATCACGGTGCAGGCGGTGGTGATGTTGTTTGCGCTGCTGTACGTGGCTATCAACATCCTGACCGACATCACCTACGCATACGTTGACCCGCGCATCCGCTACGGATAGCGGCGGCTATCGGAGGTATTTAGCAATGGCTGTGCAAACAACCGCTCCCGGAGGCCCGGTTGGCGAAACGGTCGCCGCGCCGGCAAGGGGAGGACTTTCGGTAGGCAAGGCCTGGCGGGCAACGCGCCGCTTTCCGGTAATACCGCTGTTCGTGCTGGTGGCGCTGCTGGTCGTACCGGCCATCTTCGCCGACGTACTGTCTCCGCATGACCATTTGCTGGGAGACCTGGAGCGGGAATTGGAGCCGCCGGCGTGGGTTCCGGACCGGGAAAAGGAGCAGGTGATAGTCCAACGGGCCAGGGACAAGGATGCCGAGGTGAGCCTTAACAATGCGCGGAGGAACATGGACTCCGGGGCGGCCAGGCTGATAGACGCCAACGGCAACGGGCAGCCGGACATCGGGGAGACTATGGTACGCATGGAATCCGGCGGCAGCTGGGAGTATCCCTTCGGGACAGACAAGCAGGGGAGAGACCTGCTGAGCCGGTTGATGCATGGCGCACGAATATCGCTGGCGGTATCGTGCCTGGCTATTATGCTGGGCGGCTTCCTGGGGACTACGCTGGGGATGGTGGCGGCGTTCCGAGGGGGATTGGCCGATGCCATACTGATGAGGATCGTGGACATCAAGCTGGCTTTCCCGTCGATTCTGCTGGCGTTGACGCTGGTGGTGGCTATCGGCTCCGGGTTCAGCACGGTGGTTATCGTGATTGCGCTGCTGCTGTGGGCGCGCTACGCCAGGGTAGTACGGGGAGAGGCGCTGACCATCAAAGAACGGGATTTCATCGACCGGGCGCGGGTAGCCGGGGCGTCGAATTTGCGCATTATGGCGCGGCATATATTCCCCAACGTGTTCAACACGGTCATCGTGCTGGCGACGCTGGAAGTGGGCCACGTCATCATACTGGAGGCGACGCTGAGTTTCCTGGGGGCAGGCATCCCCAGACCGCAACCGGCCTGGGGGCTGATGGCTGCCGATGGGCGGGAAGTAATCACGAGTTCGTGGTGGATATTCCTGTTCCCGTGCCTGGCCATCGTGCTGACGGTGTTGTCTATGAACCTGCTGGGCGACTGGCTGCGGGACCGGCTTGACCCGAAGCTGCGGAATGTGTGACGCCGCGGGTGAAAACCGGAAAGCAGGCGTTTATGACGCGGCCTCGGGTATCCGAGGCCGCGTCATAATGGCGGGCCGGATATTGCCCAATCCAGCCAATACAATGGTAGTATAGCGGCGCCGGAGACGGACGCGCTATAATTACCACGCTTTCGGCAATCGATCGGGTGAATGCCTACTGATTGAACCGGGCCCAAAATTGAGGGGAAGTGACCCATGACAGCTGTACAGACTGCGACCGACACCATCCTAGAGGTGAATGACCTCAAAACGTATATTTTCACCAGGGCGGCTACCGTGAAAGCGGTGGACGGGATCTCGTTTAACCTGCGCAAGGGGGAAACGCTGGGGATCGTGGGGGAGTCGGGATGCGGCAAGACGATGACGGCGCTGTCGCTGCTGAGGCTGGTTCCGAAGCCGGCGGGGCGTATTGTTGAGGGTGAGATTGTCCTCAATGGCGACGATATTCTGCAAAAGAGCGAAGAGGAAATGCGGGACGTGCGGGGGCGGCAGATTTCGATGATTCTGCAAGACCCGCAAACGTCGCTGAATCCGGTTTTCACTATTGGGAACCAACTGCGGGAAGCGTTGGGCATCGCGCACAAGGAAAACAAGAGCTCGATGTTATCGCGGGCGGTGGATGCGCTGCGGAAGGTGAATGTAGCGGCGCCGGAGCGTCGTTTGGACGACTACCCGCACCAAATGTCGGGGGGGATGAAGCAGCGGGTAGTGGGCGCGATTGCGATGTCGTGCGAGCCGGGGGTAATCATTGCGGACGAGCCGACGACGGCGCTGGATGTAACCATCCAGCTGCAATACTTGCGGCTGCTGAAGGAGATTCAGGCGGAAACCGGGTTGGCCATCATATTCATTACGCACGACTTCGGCGTGGTGGCGCGGATGTGCGACCGGGTGGCGGTGATGTACGCCGGCAGGATTATTGAACAGGGCGACGTGAGGGACATATTCAGCCGTCCGGCGCATCCGTACACGCAGGCGCTGATTAATTCGGTGCCCAAGCTGGAGGAGCGGGTGGATCGGCTGTATTCCATTGATGGACAGCCGCCGTTGCTGTCGAACCTGCCGGAGGGGTGCCGCTTTGCGCCGCGTTGCCCCTATGCTGGGGATAAGTGCTACGAGGCGTATCCCACCACTACCAACTTGGCTGAGGGTCATCATGCGGACTGCTGGGCATTGGAGCCGGATTGGGAAGGCACGCCGATTGAGGAATTCGTCCCGCCTACCGGGACGGCCGGATAAAGGCCGGCGGAAGCAATTGATTTTTACTAACGCTGAGGAGGAACTGTCCCCATGGCAGTTGATACCAACAACACGTTGCTGGAAGTTCGCGGGCTGAAAAAGTACTTTCCGGTCACCAAGGGCCTGATAATGATGAAGACCATCGGGCACGTGCAAGCGGTGGACGGGATTTCGTTCTCAATCAAGCAGGGCGAAACGGTGGGCCTGGTGGGTGAATCGGGTTGCGGGAAGACGACCACGAGCAAGCTGCTGCTCCGTTTGGAGCGGCCGACCGAGGGCGATATTCTGCTGGAAGGGAAGGACATCAACACCTTCCGGGGTTCGGAGCTGCAAGAGTATCGAACGACGGTGCAGGCAGTTTTCCAGGATCCATGGTCATCGCTGAGTCCGCGGATGCGGGTGCGGGACATTGTGTCGGAGCCGCTGGTGGTGAACCGGAACGTTACGACTCAGGAGAAGAACGAGCGGGTAGCGGAGGTGCTGCAGCAGGTTGGGCTGCACTCGCAGCAGGCGGCCAACTACCCGCATGAGTTCAGCGGCGGGCAGAGGCAGCGGATAGCGGTGGCTTCGGCGCTGGTGTCCTACCCCAAGCTGATTGTACTGGATGAGCCGGTTTCGGCGCTGGACGTGTCCATTCGCGCGCAGGTAATGAACCTGCTGAAAGACCTGCAAGAGCAGTACAATGTGAGTTATCTGCTGATTGCCCACAACCTGGCGACGGTTCGGTACATGGCGCACGAGACCGCGGTGATGTACCTGGGTCAAATTGTGGAGTATGCGGAGACGGAGGAGCTGTACAGCAACGCGCTGCATCCGTACACGAAGGCGTTGTTCTCGGCGGCGCTGCCCTCGCATCCGGACTTGATACGGGAGGACATAGTGCTGCAAGGGGAAGTGCCCTCGCCGATTAATCCGCCCAGCGGGTGCCGGTTCCACCCACGCTGTCCTTTTGCGATGCCGCAGTGTTCGGAGGAGGCGCCGGTGGAGAAGGAAGTTGCTCCGGGACACCGGGTATCCTGCCATCTGTACTGACGCGCCGGCGGGTTATTTGATGCCGAAAATATCCCCGGATACAGTGCGGACTATGAGCAGGTCATTGCTGAGAATGGGCGGAATGGCGATGCTGGATCCCATGAAGATCTTCCAGTCAACGGAGCCGTCTTCGCGGTGGAGGGAATAAAGGTAGCCGCTGGCATCCCCGAAGATGAGACGGTCTTTTACTATCAGAGGGGAAGCGAGAATGGCGTTTTCCGCTTGGAAAGCCCAAAGTACAGAACCGTCGGCGGCGTTCAGGGAGTACATCATGCGGTCGTGGCCGCCGACGTAGAGGGATTCCTGACCGAGGTCGTTGGCGAGGGCGGGAGCGCTATGAATGCCGCGCAAGGGGTTATTGGGGCTGAATCGCCACAGCCCGCCCTGCTGCCCCTGCGGGCGTGGGACGCCGGGGACTTGCCAGAGCCAGAGTTGGGCCCAAACCTGCTTGAACTGGTAGAGGCCGGGGAATTCCCTACGGTCTGCGCGTACCGAATAAAGCTGGCCCGAGGAAGCGAAGAAAGCGCGCTGGCCATCTTCGGAGATTACGGGGGATCCCTGGATAGCTCGGGGAGTGCGGAAGCGGAACCGCTCCTGGCCAGTGCGGGTGGACAGTACGTGGAAAACGCCATCCTGGTCGCCAACCATCAATCTTCCTTCGTACACGGCGACCGCTCCGCTGGCGTTGCTATTCAGCTGAACTTTCCAAATGAGGGAGCCACTTTGGGCGTCAAGGGCGTAGAGCCAACCCAGGCCAGAGGCGATATAGACCATACCGTTGACGATGACGGGGGGAACTTCGACGGTATCTTCGGCGGGAAATGTCCATTCGGGGTTTCCAGTGCGGGCGTTCCAGGCGTTGACGGTTTTGTCGGTACTGCCGAAGAAGAGGTGGGAATCGACCACGGCAGCGGCGGCGGTGATTCGTCCGGGGGTTTCTCCTTCCCAGCCGGCGCGGATTTTACCGTCTTCTTCCGGATTGGGGTTATTGACCCCAATAAGAAAGATACCGTTGGCGGAGCCGAGGTAGATATTGGAATCCTGAGATACCGGCTCGGATTTGAGGGGCTCAGGGATGTTGGTATTCCAGACAATAGTGCCCACCGGGGGGGGATAGCCTACGGAAACGAACCGCGTGTTGCGCAGGTCGCGGCCACTGATTGACCAGACGCCGGGGCCGTCATCGGCGGTCGTATTGGTCTGGACATTTTTGAAGAAAATCACCGGATTGGGCACGAAAGGATAGTTAATCCAGACCACGAACAGAACGAACAGAACGATGGCGCAGGCCGCGATGATACGACGCCAAGCCAATCGCTCCAGGAGCCAATTGCGACGGCGATGTTGGGCCCAGGAGGGGAGACGCACCACCACCTGACCGCAATTATCACATCGGGCTCCCATGCGCTGTTCGGTCAGGCCGCAATAGGGGCAGTCCAGCAACAGGTGGTCTTCGCGCAACTCATCGTTAGGAGAGGAGGACGGAGCAGAGACGGGAGAGGGTGGCAGCGGCGGCGATGGTTCCGCAATAACTGGGCCGGCCGGCTCCGAAGCAAAGACGCCGGCAGGCTCGCGGAGTGGAGTGTACTCGGGGACGGGCGGAGACGGTTGGGGTACGGCGGCGGCCTCCGACAGCGGAAGTTCGCGAGCGATTGGTGGCGCGGATTCGGCAGCGGCTGAAGGCGGGGGGTCAGTAGTGATTGGCGGTAGGGGGTCAGTAGCAGCTGACAGTGGGGGTTCGGCAGCGGTTGACAGTGGGGGTTCGGCAGCGGCTGACGGTGGGGGTTCGGCAGCGGCTGACGGTGGGGGTTCGGCAGCGGCTGACAGTGGGGGTTCGGCAGCGGCTGACAGTGGGGGTTCGGCAGCGGTTGACAGTGGGGGTTCGGCGGCGGTTGACAGTGGGGGCTCGGCAGCGGCTGACAGTGGGGGTTCGGCGGCGGTTGACAGTGTGAGTTCGGCGGCAGCTGACAGTGTGGGTTCGGCGGCGGTTGACAGTGGGGGCTCGGCAGCGGCTGACGGTGGGGGTTCGGCAGCGGCTGACAGTGGGGGTTCGGCGGCGGCTGACGAGGCAGGCAAGGGTTGGTCGGGTTCGGCGTCAGGAGCTTCGTCGGTTGGGAGTTCTGTTGAATCGGGGGCGCTGTCCGGCTCTTGCTCCCGGCGGGAGCGGCGGGTAATGCGTCGGAATATGTCGCCCAAGCCTGGCATGGAGACGTCGGGGCTAACTATTGGTCAGAGCGCCGTTGATGAGCAGACGGCGGACGTCAGGAGCGAGCAGTTGGGCCCGGTCTTGCAGGCCCTCGGCGGCGACGTTGGTAATGGGGTGCGGACACATCAGGTAGGGGAAATCGGGGACGCCCATCAGTCTGGTGTAGGCGCGGGCGGTGTTGGCGAACACGTTGGTAATAATGGCGGCCGCCGGGATCCCCTGCCGCTCCAAGGTAATTCCGTCGTGCAAACTGCCCGACGAACAACCGCCTCAATCACCCACGCCGGCGATTACGAAGTCTGCGTTGCGATGCAGGTCGGCCAAGACTTGGGGATGAGGCGGCAAAGAGGCGTTGTGCTTGCGGACATAAAAGATGTCCGCAAACTCAAACTCTTCGTCGAGGGCGTGGGCGATGGCCCACAGGATGGCATCGGAATTGGCCTTGGAGTTGTCCAGCAGGCCGAGCCGCCCGCCGCGAAGGTCAACGGGCCGGGGGGCCATAATGAGAGGAGTCGCGCCGGGGTCAAAGCCGGTGGGGTCGATGAGCTGGACGACAGGGGCGCTGGCGGCGGGCATAACGATCTCCTTACGCTGGGTCTAACGGTGTTACGTGATTGCGGCAGTAACGGCAGGGACGCCGTAGTAGTTCATAATAAGTTCGCTGTAAATGCCGCTGTCGCCGCCGGCTTTGATGATGAGGATGTCGTCCGGGCTGTCTACGGTCATACGTTTTTCCTCATCGTCGCCGGGCTGAACGGAACCGTTCAGCATACCGAGGCGTTTGAGCTGGCCGGTGGAGCGCCAGGCTCGCTCGTGGAGGTATTCCTGCATATCGCGCCGAGTCCAGCCCAGACGGCCGAGCAGCTCGGAATGCCAGTGTCCGACGATCCAGACCCATTTTATGCCGCGTCCGAAGTAGATGCCCAGGCCGTGGGAAGCCATGCCGTCGGCGATGGAGTCCAGGAGGCTTTCCGCCGTGGCGCCGTAACGGTTGCCGTGCATTGAGGGGTCCTGGATGGTGGCGACGGTAACGGTGGATTGCTCCGGGGGGAAGCCGGCGCTGACGTGGAAAGGTTCCCAGGGGCTGTTTTCCTCGTCCTCGCCAATGACGACGCCGAACTTAGTGAGGCTGCCCATGCAACCCCGGTCGAGGACGCCGGGCCGCTGTTCAAAAACGTTGATGAAGATGAGGCGCAGAGCCCGGCCAATGGTAGAGTTGGCGCGATGGCCGGGGCTGAACAGGTTGTCGGCGCAGTTGAGTTCAATTTCACGTCGTATCGGGCCGTTGACGATGGTGAGGAGGCCGGTGGAGTTGGTGACGGCGGAGACTTCATGGATGCAGTTGGGGTCGTGTTCAAAGAGTATCCGGAGGATGGCGAGGACAATGGGGAAGTAGGCGGGGAGACAGCCGGCCATGACGGTGTTGGCGGCGGCTTGCTCGGCAGTGAGGGCGCGTCGTCGCACCGGAACTTCGCCGAGGAGGGCATCGGGGGCCAGGCCGACGGCGTCCAGCATGGTCTGCACCCGATCGGCGGTGGGCGGTACGACGGGGAGACCGTCGGTCCAGCCGCGGCGGTAGCACTCCTCGATGGCGTCGAGCGTATCTGGGTAGGGATGCACCGCGGCGCGCAGGGTTTGGTCAACCGCTGAATGGCTCGTCACTTAATGGCTCCTGATGGCAGCTGCAAGGATGCTATTCTACCAACGGGCGGCCATCAATCTCAACACTCCCTACTGGTAATGTCTCCGTATTTCGGAGGCATAGCGGCGGCCGAGCGCCGCGCCGTGCTGGTCCAGCCACTCGGTCAACCTGGTTTTGCCGGGCGGCTCGGCGCCGGAGCGGGACACCAGCAGTCCGGCAGAAAGGCCCTTTATCTCGTCGTTGGTGAGCACTATGTCGTTGACAAAGAGGCCCAAGAGGCGGCCGGCCAGGTAGGTCAGGGGCTTGGGCGAGGGGAGCACCAGACAATTGGCGCCTATCTTGTCTCGCACGGTCTTGACCATCTCGGCGTAGGTGAAAACCTCGGGGCCGACAGCGTCGATTTCGGTGTTCCGGTCGTCTTCAGCGGCGGCTACGGCCAGCTGGGCCAGGTCTGCGACGAAGATGGGCTGAATGGGGTAATCGCCTTTGCCGGGCAGGAGCGTCAAGGGGAACCGGCGCAGCGTCCATGCGATGTTATTGAGCAGGATGTCCTCGGAGCTGTACAGAACAGTAGGGCGCAGGATGGCGTAGGAGACGCCCAAATCGCGTAAGGAGTCTTCCAATTGGCCTTTGCCTCGGAAATACGGCAAGGGGGATTGAGGGTCTGGGTTGGTGATGCTGATGTGCACGATGCGACGGACGCCGGCCGCCCGGGCGGCCTGAAACATCACCCGGGTTTGCTCAACGCACTGCTGGTGGGTGCGACCTCGATAGTTGACGCGGATCCAGTAAGTGTTGAACAGGGTATCGGTGCCGGCGAGGGTCTCTTCCAGCAGGTCGGGGCGGTCGAAATTGAAAGGATGCAGAGGAACACGGTCGGCGAAGGGATTAGAGCGTTCGGGATGCCCGGTGATGGACTGTACGCGATAACCCTGCCGGAGCAGAAGGTCGGTTATGTAACGTCCGGTGTAGCCAGTTGCTCCGGTGACGGTGTGTGTGCGGGGCGATTCCATTGTTAAGTCACCTCCTATTCAGGTTCGGCCATTTTGGCGAGGCGCTGCTCGAGGCGGCGCTGCTGTAAGGAGATGGTGAGGTCGCCACGGGTGCGTTCGAGTACGCCGCGCATTGCGTCGGCGCTGTGGCGGAGGCCGCCGGTTACGGCTTCGGGGAAATCGACGGTAATGAGGATGCCGTAAATTTCGTCCATCAGCTCCATTAGTTCTTCGCAGCGAGCGGTGTCATCGCGGCGGAGAGCGTCGAGGATATAGCGGCGGAGTTCGCCGATTACCTCGGCCATGCCGTTGAGGTAGGCGGGAGGGTCGATGCCGAGGATTTCGGCGTTGGGGATGTCGGCGCCGGAGATGACGGCCAGGGTTATGTTGGCTTCGGTGAACTCCTTGCGGGCGTCGGAGAGAAAGCCGGCGTAGTAGATTTCCGGGTTATCCGTGCGGATGCTGAGGGTTTCGGACAGACCGGCGGAGGCTTCGGCAATGAGACGGCGGGCCTGATCAAAGTCGTTGCGGTGCACGGCGCGGATGGCGTTGGCGGAATTGCGGATGACCTGGCGGGAGATAGCGAGGGCGCGCTCGCGGGCCTGGTGCCGGGCGGATAACTCGGCAATGGCCTGGGCGGACATTGCCGACAAATGGGAATGGTATCGGGTGGGCATATCAGACACGCCCGCCGGCGGATTGGATGGCTGCGGTGAGTTCCCGGGCGGCGGCCTCAGGGTTGGGCGCAGCGCCTACGGCAGCGGTTACGCAGACAGCATCGGCGCCGGCTTCCACTACGGACGCCACGTTTTCCGCCGTGATACCGCCGATGGCAACGAGGGGGACATGAGCGGCGGCGCGGGCCTGCCGCAACCGTTCCGGCCCTTGTGGAGCGCGGGTGACCTGCTTGGTAGCGGTAGCATACATTGGGCCAAAGGCCACGTGGTCGGCGCCCATCCGCTGCGATTCCGTAATCAGTCCGATTTCACGGTTGGAGCGACCGAGAACCTGCTCCGGGGCCAGAAGTTTGCGGGCTTCCGACACAGGCAAGTCGGTTTGACCAACATGCAAGCCAACGTGGTCCGGCCCGAGGGCGGCGGCCAAGTCGGCGTGGTCGTTAATGATTAGCAGGGCGTCGTTGGCGGCGCAAAGGTCGCGCAGGGCCAGGGCTAAGGGGAGCTGCTGGCCTTTGTCGCGCAGTTTGTCACGGAGCTGGAGCATTCGCGCGCCGCCGTTGATAGCGGCGCGGGCGATGTCCAGGGGAGGGCGTCCGCCGGTAACTTCCGGGTCTATGATGACGTACAGGCCGTGGATGCGGCCGGCTTGGGCTTGACGCAAGGCGGCGCCGATGCGGAGAACGGCGTCGTCCAGAGCGCGGCGCAGCTGCAGGGCGGAGTCGGCGGGGAGTGCGCCGGCGGCTTCAAGCACGCAGAGCAGGTCGCCGGCGGCCTTGGCGAGGGTGAGGGCGGCGGCGCGGCTGTGCGGCGGCGCGGCCGGGGAGGGTTCGCGCTCCGGCACGCTCAACTTGCTGTCGAGCCAACCCAGTTCGCCGGCGCTTAGTCCTTCGGGCAGGTCATCGGATTCGAGGAGTCCTGCGACGCAGTCGGTAAGCGCGGCCAGCAATGTGGACGGGGCAGCGTTGCGGGGGGTAATCACAGATCAAGTCCTTTGGGATCCTCGCCGCTGCGGGCGGCATCAATTGACCGGCGCACGGAGTCGGGCATAGCGACGCCGTGCCGAGTGAACGACTCTTCAACGTGGCGGCCAATGTTGCGCGGGTCGCGGTAGTAGTCCTGGGAGGGCAGGCCGACCGGGTTGGATTCGTGGACGCTGGCGGTCGTTTTGCCCGTGGTAAAAGTTGACATTCGCCGCTCCATAACGCCACTGTTGCAGTCGGCGCAAGCGGGCGGAGCGTGGCTGCTGACGGAACGCACGAAAACCGAGGCTACAGCCCGGCATTGCCGGCAGCGGTATTCGTAGATTGGCATACGGGTTGTACTCTCCTCTATGGGACAGTTTCAGGAAAAGTTGGAGCTTTCCGCTGCGCTGCGGCAGTGGGGAGGTAGGTTCCTAGGGATGGGTTGGGCAGTGGAGTTCTTTGGGTTGGGTTGTCAGAAGCAGGATTTTCAGGATTTGGGGGCCGTTGCGGGGCTTGGGTTCGGGCTTTTGGCGGAGCTACGGTGTGGTGAGGTTGGCGCCGGGTCGCAGAGAAGTGGCAAGGATATGATTCCCGGAGCTGGCATATGGCGGTTACCCGCCGGGATAGTTGATTTCGTGTCGGTGTTCGTGGAAGTCGGGGGTTACGAGACCGCCCATAGCGTCGTCCATGCGGGCCATGTGGGCGTCGATGCTGCCGACGTGGGCGTTGTCCAGGTCGGCGGCAGCGTTGTCGGGCATCCAGTTGAGGCTTTCACCCCAAGAGCGATGGAAGGAGAAGCCGGACACCAGCCTGGAGAGGTCGCTGCCGGCGCAGGCTTTACAGAGCAAGCCATCGGCGGACGTCCAGCTGTACACCAGTCGGGATTGGCGCTGGCCGCATTGGTTGCATTGATATTCGTACAGGGGCATAGTAGGGCGATTTTAGCATAATTACGCTGGGCGAGCGTGATGTATAATGCGGCGCGAAGACCGCCGGCATACTGAAGTGCCGGGCGCGCGGACGGAGGTAATCCCTTATGGTGAGCAGCGGCCAAATGTCATTGCCGATGTCTGCGATGTCAGTCGGGCGGGAATCTCCGCTGCTGCTGCTGATTGACGGGCACGCTATGGTGCATCGCTCTTTCCGGGCTATCAGCATGAACCGCAACCTCACCGTGTCCAGCACGGGGGAGGACGTTACCGGAGTGTACGGGTTCGCCAGCGTGTTTATCCGAGCGGTGAACGAATGGCAGCCGACCCACGTGGCGGTGGCCTTTGACACGCCGATGCCCACGTTTCGGCACGAACGGTTTCCGGAGTATAAAGCTCAGCGGCCACCGAGTCCGCCCGAACTGCGGGGGCAGTTTGACCGGGTGAAGGAGCTGATGAGAGTTTTTGCGGTTCCGGTGTACGAACTGCCGGGCTTTGAGGCGGACGACATCATCGGGACGCTATCCCGCCAGGCCGAAGAGGCCGGGGTAGAAACGGTGATACTCACGGGAGATAGAGACACGTTCCAGCTTATCAGCCCCATGGTGCGGGTTGATCTGGCCAGCAGCGAGCGGGACCGCCGGATTGTCGGAGAGGCGGAATTGGCGGAACGCTACGGAGGGCTGACAGCGGCGCAACAGCCTGACTATAAAGCGCTGGTGGGGGACAAATCGGACAACATCCCCGGCGTGCCCGGCGTGGGAGACAAGACGGCCATTACCCTGCTGGACAGTTATGGGACGCTGGAAGGCATCTATGAGCGGCTGGGCGAAATTACGCAGAAGCGGGTGCAAAACACTCTATCGGAGAACGAAAGGCTGGCCTATGAGTGTCGGTTCCTGACGACCATTGACCGCGAGGCGCCGGTGGAGCTGGACCTGGAAGCCTGCCGTTTCGGGAATTACCAGAGGGGCGACGTAGTAGCGCTGATGACGGAGCTGGAGTTTCACAGCGTGGTGGGACGGGTGCCAGCGCCGGATGCGCCGTGGGCGACGGCCGCCGTTGCTTTGGGCGACGGCGACATCAGGGCGCAAGGTCCGGCAACGGGCAGGCCGGCGCAACCGTCGGAATTCGACTACCATACGGTGGTTACGGTTGAGCAGCTGGACGACATGATTGCCAAGCTGCGGGAGGCGGGCGACTTCGCTTTCGACACCGAATCCAGCAACACCAACCCGATGGCGGCGGAGCTGGCCGGGCTGAGTTTTGCCGTTGACGGCGGAGTGGCCTGGTATGTGCCGGTGGGACATACCGACGGGGAACAGCTGCCTTTGGAGCAGGTGATGGCCGCGGTGCGCCCTTTGTTCACCGACGACGGCATCAGCAGGTGCGCTCATAACGCGAACTACGACCTGACCCTGCTGAGCAATTACGGCATTGACCCTTACGGAGCTATTGACTGCGACACAATTATAGCGGCGCATCTGCTGGGCAAAGGCAGAACCCAACTTGGCCTGAAGCCGCTGGCTCTGGAGTTTCTGGGCAGGGAGATGACCGACATCACGGAACTCATTGGCAGGGGGCGGAACCAGAAGACCTTTAACGCGGTGGGAATCGGCGACGCTACACCCTATGCGGCTGCTGACGCCGACTGCACATTGCAGCTGCGACGCAAATTTGAGCTGCCGCTGGCGGAGAGGAACCTGACGGGGCTGCTGACGGATGTTGAGCTGCCGCTGGTTCCGGTGCTGGTGGAGATGCAGCAGCACGGGGTAAAGCTGGACGCTGGCATTCTGCACGAAATGTCGCGCGACCTTAAGGAGCAGTTGGAGCAGATAGAAACTGGCTTGTACGCCGCCATCGGGCACCAGGTGAACATCAATTCACCGAAACAGTTGAGCGATTTGTTGTTCGGGGAGCTGGGCCTGCCCAAAACCCGGCGCACCAAGTCGGGTTACTCTACGGACGCCAACGCGCTGGAATCGCTGAAAGGCATGCACCCGGTAGTGGACGGCATACTGGATTACCGCCAGGTGTCCAAGCTGAAGTCGACTTACGTCGACGCGCTGCCCGAAATGGTGAATGGGGGCACCGGGCGCATCCACACATCCTACCATCAGACCGGCTCCGATACGGGTCGGCTGAGCAGCAGCGACCCGAACCTGCAAAACATACCCATCCGCACCGAGCTGGGCCGGCAAGTGCGCCGGGCTTTCGTGGCCGATGTGGGCTGCCGGCTGATTTCGGCGGACTACTCGCAGATTGAGCTACGGGTACTGGCGCATTTGTCGCAGGACCCGTCGCTGCTGGAAGCCTTCAGGCGGGGCGATGACATTCACGCGGCCACGGCCAGCCAGATGTTCAGCGTGCCTATTAACGAAGTGGATGATGAACAGCGGCGCATTGCCAAGGTGCTCAACTTCGGGGTCATCTACGGGCTGGGGCCCTACGGCATATCGCAGCAGACCGGGTTCAGCCGGGAAGAGGGACGCAACTTCATAGATACTTACCTGTCTCAATATCCCGGCATCAGCGGCTACCTGGAAACGGTGAAAGAGCGGACGCGGGCGGTGATGTACGCTGAAACGTTGCTGGGAAGGCGGCGTTATTTCCCGGACATACAGTCCACCAATCACAACACCAGGGCCGCCGCCGAGCGAATGGCCATCAATATGCCGATTCAGGGAACCGCCGCCGACATTATAAAGAAGGCGATGGTTAACGTGCGCGCGCGGATGGCGCGGGAGGGGATGCGTTCTCGCATGATTCTGCAAGTACACGATGAGCTGGTTTTTGAAGCGCCTGAGGCCGAGGTGGAAGCGATAACGGCGCTGGCGCTGGATGAAATGCCGGCCGCTCTGGAGCTGGACGTTACGCTGAAAGTGGACGTGAAGTCCGGGTATTCGTGGGGGGATTTCTGACGATGGAATTACTGCGCAGCCTGGTATTCGTGCCGGGGAATCGCGTCAATATGCTGGGGCGGGCACTGGGGTTCGGGGCCGACGTAGTGATGGTTGACTTGGAAGACTCGGTGCCGCCGGGTGAGAAAGCGGCGGCGCGTGAGCTGGCGGTGGCGTGGATACCCAAGCTGCGGGCAGCGGGCCGGCGGGTGATGGTAAGGGTGAACTCGCTGGACACCGGGCTGACAGCGGACGAGCTGACAGCGGTGGCGTCGCCGGACTTGGCGGGCATCAGCATCGGCAAGGGGGAGACCCGGTGGGACTTGGAGCAGGTTGACCGGCTGCTGGCTCCGTTGGAAGCGGGGGCCGGCATTGAACCCGGCCGGCTGCGGGTGATTCCGTGGATTGAGACGGCCATGGCCATCGTTCATGTATATGAGATGGCGCGCGCTTCCCGACGCATTGCCGGCATCGCTTTCGGCGGGGAGGATTACACCAACGATATGGGCGTAATACGCAGCGATTTTGGCGAGGAATGCTACTATGCCCGGTCAGCAGTGGCGGTAGCGGCCAAAGCGGCCGGCGTCGCTGCGCTGGATGGCCCGTTTGTGGGGTTCCGCGACCCGGACAGCCTGCGCGTCGACGCGGGCAATGCACGGCAGATGGGCTACACGGGGAAGTTTGCCATCCACCCGGCGCAAATTGACGTTATCAACGAGACTTTCTCGCCTCATCCCGATGACGTAGCCTATGCCCGGCGGGTCATGGCGGCTTGGGATGAGGCGGAAGCAGCCGGCCGGGGTTCTCTCTCCATAGACGGTCGGATGGTGGACGTTCCGGTAGTGAAGCGGGCGCAGAATCTGCTGGCGCTGGTGGCGGAGATTGAGCGGCAGACGGGCGGGTAACGGATTCCCGCTTTCCTGGAAATTACGATACGAGGGGCGGTAATGGCACGAATTGCCGGAGTGACGGGGTTGGCGGGCATGACCGGCGTTGCGGGATTGGGGGGAAGATAGCAGGTAGCAATGGATAGGGACGGCGAAACGACTGTTGACCGCATCATCCTCACCGGGATGCAGTTCTATGGCTTCCACGGCGTGAATCCTGAGGAGCGGCGTTTGGGTCAGCCTTTTATAGTTGACCTGACAGCGGAGTTGGACTTGGGGCAGGCTGGGGCGTCGGACAACCTGACGGATACCGTGAGTTACACTGACCTGTACCGGGCAGCGCGGGATGTGATGGAAGGGGAACCGTACAATCTGCTGGAGGCGGCGGCGAGGAACATCGCGGACGTTGTGCTTTGCCGGCAGGCTATGGTGTCCGCCGTGCGGGTGCGGGTCAGCAAACCCCGGCCGCCAATCAGGGGTTCCGTGATTGGCGCGGCAGCAGTGGAGTTATACCGGAAACGTCAAGGGAGTTGACTGCTATGAGAACGGCGGACAATGGGGACATCGCGCGGCGCTTCAACGATGCCACCAAGCTGCAATATATCAACCTGGCCAACAAGCCGCCCCTTTATAAGACTTACCCCGGGCTGCGCGACATCTCCCTGCCGGACGTTGCGGCGCAACCGGGCCCGGCGATGATGGCATTGGACGCGATACGCGGGGACGCGGTTCTTGGCGGAATGATGGACGCCGGGTCGGCGCATCCGCTGACGCTGGAAAAGCTGACCTCGCTGCTGTACCACTCGGCGACGGTGATACGGCGGCGCCGGTTGCGGGACGGGGAGGTGCATTACCGGGCGGCAGCGTCCGCCGGCGCGCTGTATCCTACCGAGATTTATGTGGCGTGCGGCGACCTGGACGGACTGCGGGCCGGCGTCTATCACTTTAATCCGCTCACATGCACACTGGCTCGGCTGCGCAACGGCGACTTGCGCCGCTGGATCGCCGGCGCCGTTGGCGACCATGCCACATATCCCGCCACGCTGGTGTTCACCACGGTTTTCTGGCGCAGCGCGTGGAAATACCGGGAGCGCGGCTACCGCTACTGCTACTGGGACTTGGGAACGATGGCGGCCAATCTGTTGGCTACGGGCAAGGCTGAGGGGCTGCCAGTTGGCTTGAAATTCGGCTTTGTGGATCGGCTGGTCAGCGGTTTTCTGGGAGTTGACGGGTATGATGAGGCGCCGTCGCTGGTTGCCACCGTGGGCGCGCCTGACGGTATGCTGCCGGAGGGCCCCGGCGATGTGCCCGGTATGCTGCCACAGCAAAGCAACGGCCTTACCGACGGCGCGATTGACTATCCCCTCAGCCGGCAGCTTCACCTGGCGTCTCTGCTCCGCACCCGTGAAGACGTGTCGGACTGGAACGATGTCGTCAACAAGAGCGCCGAGTATGGCCGCGATGAGCTGGATGGAACCGGCGATGACTTCAGGTCGCTGCGCTCCGGGCCGGATAGGGCATTTCAAACAGACCTGGACGTGCGGGCAGGTACGTCGGCGGCGTTGGGCGACTGCATCCGCTCGCGAGGCTCAACCCGGCGGTTCGCTACGGAACCGATGGCGTGGGAAGCCTTCCGCAGCGTGGTTGACGCCGCGGGCCAAGGCATCGGCACGCCGCATGGCACGGACGGGTTCAGCCGGTATCTCAGCCTGTACTTCATTGTCAACGCCGTTGCCGGGCTGGAACCCGGCGCGTATTACTACAACCGCTTTTACAACGGGCTGCGGCTGCTCAAATCGGGGGACTTTCGAGAAGTGGCCGGCCACCTGGGCTACGAGCAGGCACTGCCGGCTGACGCGGCCGCAGTCGCCTTCATCACCGCCGACCTGGAGTTGGTGAACCGGGACTTTGGGGCGCGCGGCTACCGTGTGGCGCAAACGCTGGCCGGCATCATTGGAGGACGGCTGTACCTGGGGATGCACGCGCTGGGCCTGGGAGCAACCGGGCTGACGTTCTTCGACGACAGCGTAGCAGAGTTCTTTGCGCCTCACGCCGCGGGGCAGGAAGCCGTGTTTGTGGCGCCGATGGGCGTTCCCCACGCCAATAACAGGGTGCGTCCTTTCCGCTCGCGAATCGCCGTGAGCCTGGACGCGAGGGCGCGCGGGGCCGGCCAGGAGGGGTAAATCTACTCCCACTCCTCGGCTTCCTGAGGAACGAATACTGGGAGCGGGGCGTCCGCCACGTCGTCGGTGTCCAGCACGGGCACGGTGTCGTCGGCGTCGCCGGAGGGGTCATCCTCAACTTCGTCGGTCATCAGGACGGATATTGCATCTTCCGTATCGGGTTCGTTCAGGACGTCCAACGGGTCAGGCTCTTCGTAGGCCGGGGCGTTGCTTTCCATCTCGTCGGCTGGCGCGGGAGGGCAGGAGCCGGACGGGAACGATATGACGTTGCGCAGGGACGGATGTTGGTGGGATTCCCTGATGATTACCGATACATCGCCGCCGCTGACGGCGACCACCGCTGCCGTGTAGCGGTTGCCGCCGGCAATCAGTTTTCGGAGCCGCCGGCTCAGGCGCGGCTCGACGATGCCCAGCCGCTTGTCGTCGTTGGTTGCTACGATTACAGCGTCGTCCACTTGAACCAAGGCTACCGGGTCTCCGGCGCTGAGAGTGGCCAGAACGGAATCGTTAGCGACCTGCCGCAAGGTGGCAGTGCAGGATTTGCCGCCGTCTTCGATGAAGAGTGGCGACAGACCGGCGGGGGCAACAGGAGCGGAGAGGCGGACGGTTCCGGCGGATTCCAGCTTTTCCAAGCGGGAGAGGTTCTTGCGGGCGATGCTGTTGTTCGGAGAACGACGGCACAGGTCATCGAGCACGGCGCGAGCGCCGGCATAGTCGGAAAGTTCTATGAGGGCTTTGGCGAGGCGGTTGGCAGCCTCGCAGTCGTCGGGATGCAGTTCCAGGATAGCCCGGTTGATTTGGGCGGCTCGGCTCCAATTTCCGGCCAGGGCCAGCCTGACGGCTTCCTTGCCCAAGTTGATTCGGAACCGATTTGGGGTCATTGCGCTGTCGGTGGCGGCTGCGGGCCGCGTAGGAGTGTGCTGAGTCATGCTTGACGTTCCTTGCGCCATTTCTGCTAATCGCAAACTGCAATGGTGGGTATCAGGCCGCGTAATGTTGTGGTGTAGAATTACACCGAAACGGCGCAGCCAGTCAACGGAAAACGCAAGCGAATTATTGGGAATTACTTAAAAATGCGGGTCAGTCAGCGTTACGGGTCAGCCAGCGCCAGCGGATGATAAGCAGGTCGCGGAGGGTGCGCCAGCCGTCGCGGAAGGGGCGGACTTTGCTCTCTTCCCGATAATGCCAATCTATGGCCGTTTCGGCGACGGTGAAGCCGCGCCGGCGGGCCAAGAACAGGATTTCGGCGTCAAAGGCGAAACCGTCGAGGGTTTGCTGTGAAAAGAGCCGCTCGGCGGCGGCGGCGCTGAAAACCTTGAATCCGCATTGGGTGTCGGCGACGCCACGGACGGCCAGGAGCCGGGTCATACCATTGAACACCCGGCCCATCAGCCAGCGGCGACGGGGTTCGCCGATGCGCCGCGCGCCCGGGGCTTCCCGGGAGCCGATGACGATGTCAGCATCAGGGGCAGCGGGAGGGAGCAATCTATCGAGGAATGCTATGGGCATTGACAAGTCGGCATCGCACAGAAAGCGATATTCGCCGGCGGCGGCCAGCATCCCGTGTTTCACCGCCGAGCCCTTGCCTCGGTGGGGTAGAGTGAGCAGGCGCAGGCGGGCATTGCCCTGAGCGATTGAGCGGACTACGGCGCCGGTAGCGTCTTCGCTGCCGTCGTCGGCAACGACGATTTCCCAAGCATAGGGGAACCGGCTGAGGTAATCGTTGACGGCGGCCAGAGTTTCAGGCAGCCGTCTTTCCTCGTTGTAAGCCGGGATAACGACGGAGAGGTAGCAGGATGTCATGGCCCTGCCGGGAGAACCTAACCGTCGTCGTCCAGCGCAAAGCCCCGGTGGAGCAGACGGACGGCATCGTGGGCGTGGGCCTGGCTGATGATGCAGGAGATGCGGATTTCCGAGGTGGTTATCATGTCAATGTTGATGCCGCCGTCGGCGAGGATGCGAAACATCCGGGAGGCGTAGCCCGGCGTGTTCTGCATACCGGAGCCGACGATGCTCACTGAGGCGAGGGTCGGATCGTTGATTACCTGCTGAGCGCCCAGGACATCCTGCAAACCGGCCATTTCGCGGAGGGCCCGGGGCAGGTCGGCGGAAGCAACCGTAAAGCTGATGTCGGTGGTGGTGCGGTCGGCGCCGGTGTTCTGCACGATGGTGTCCACGCTGACGCCGGCGGAAGCCAACGGCTCGAACAGGGCGGCAGCAACGCCGGGCCGGTCGGCAACGCCGCAGACGGTTACTTTGGCGACGTTGGCCTGGTAAGCGATGCCGGTAACTTTGATGCGGTCTTCCATTTGGTTATCGTCCGATTGCGTGTTGCATGGTGGCGCGTGGATCAGGGTGCCGTCGGCGTCGGCAAAGCTGGAGGCTACGTAGATAGGGACATTATAAACTGCGCCGAGCTCGATGGAACGCGGGTGCATCTTGGCGCCGGCGGCTGCCAGCTCGAGCATTTCGTCGTAGCCGACCCGGGGCAGCTTGGCGGCTGTGGGAACGACTCGGGGATCGGCGGTATAGATGCCCTCCACGTCGGTATAGATGTCGCAGCGGTCGGCGTTGAGGGCAGCGGCGAGGGCGACGGCGGTGGTGTCGGAGCCGCCGCGTCCTAGGGTAGTGATGTCGGCGTCGGGCGTCAGGCCCTGGAAACCGGCGACGATGACCAGGCGGCCGTTGGCGAGTTCCTGGCGGAGGCGGGTCGGGTCGACCTGGCTGATGCGGGCCCGGCCATAGGCGTTGTCGGTGCGGATGCCGGCCTGCGGCCCACTCAGGCTGATGGCGTCGTAGCCGAGATTGCGTAGGGCCATGGACAGCAGGGTAATGGATACCAGCTCTCCGGTGGAAAGCAGGAGGTCAAGCTCTCTGGGGTCGGGTTCGCCGGACACGGTGCGGGCCAAGTCGATGAGCCGGTCGGTGGTGTCGCCCATGGCGGAAACGACGGTTATGACCTGGTTGCCGGCGTCGTACACGCCGGCGATGCGGCGGGCGACGTTGACGATTTTATCGGCGTCGGCGACCGAGCTGCCGCCGTATTTGTGGACGTAAAGGGCCATTTTGGAAGTGAGGTTTCCGCCGGCGCGGGGCGACGATGACGGGTTCAGGCAGCGGTTATGACGTGGGCGCCGAGGGAGGCGGGTCTAGTGATTTCGACGCGGCCCTCCACGCCGGCCAGCCGGGCGGCGTCGAACATTTCGTAGGCGACGGTCATGGCTCGCTCTTGGGTCAGCGCCAAAATTGTGCTGCCGCTGCCGGAGAGGAACACGCCCAGAGAGCCGGCGGCGCGGGCGGCGGCGAAAATGACTTTCATAGGCGGGAATATAGTTTGTCGATAGGGTTGGTGCAGTTTGTCCTGCGTGGCGATGCCGAAATACTCCGGGCGGTTGGACTGCATACCGGCTACCAGCAGGGCGGCGCGGCTCATATTGTACACCGCATCGGCGACGGAAACCGCAGGGGGCAGAACCCGGCGGGCGTCCGCGGTAGTAATGCGGAGTTCCGGTATGAACAGCACGGCCTGCAAGTCATCTGGCACGGCGATGGGCGCAGTATAGAGTTGGTCGTCGTCCATTACCACCAAGCGGAGACCGCCGTGTACCGCCGCGGCTACGTTGTCAGGGTGTCCCTCAATGGTTGCCGCCATTTCCAGCAGGTCGTTAACGGTAAAGGGGTTGTCCAGCAAGGCGTTGGCGGCGACCAATCCGGCGGAGATGGCGGCGGCGCTGCTGCCCAAGCCTCGGCTCAGCGGGATGACGTTGTGGCACTGCAATCCCAGCGGCGGCATTGCAGCGTCGGCCTCAGCGTAGAGGAACGCCATGGCCCGGTAAGTGAGGTTCTCGGTGTCGGCGGAGAGTTCACCCCTACCCTCGCCGGCGACCTGAACTGAGGGGATCCCGCCGTCCGGCTCGGTGGTTACGGTAAGGCGATTCCACAAGTCCAGCGCCATGCCTAGGCAGTCGTAGCCGGGGCCGAGGTTAGCGGTGGTGGCGGGGGCGAGTACTGTTACCGTCGTCAAGTTTTTCTCCGTGGCAGCGCCCTCAGCGGTCGAGGAGGTTTTTGATGCCGTCGCCGGTTTGCTGGATCTGGTCCAAGGCGTCTCCGGCTTGGTCAACGAGCGCGTCTCTCACCTGACGCAGATGTTCCAGGTTCAGGCCGCTTACTTCTACCTCAGACTTAATTAGATCGGCGCCGGTTACGTCCGGCACGGTTCTGCCGAACATATCGCTGCCGGTCAGGTCGATAGTGAGCGTGAATGGGGCGATAATCTTGAGGTTGAGCGGCGCGTCAGCGCCGAACAACAAGGTGCAGCGCACGTCAATTTCGGTCAGATCGCCGGCTTCCGGGGCGCGGCAAGTGTACGGAACGATACGCTCTGCGGCGGACTCGACAACTTCGGCGAGAATCTCGGCCATGATTGGGATGTCGAGGAGGGCAGCCTTGACAGCGGCTTCGGCCAGCGCGTCGTAGTGGTCTTCAATGTACCGTTCTCCTGCCTGGCTGGGCGTGTCGGGGGTTGTGAGTATGTAGAACGCTACCGCCAGGACGGCCAACGCCGCTACGATGCCGGCTATCCACAGCCAGGGCCGGTTTTTGCGGAGGGGGACAACGGTTGTCATCATATCATCCGTGTGCGTTTGATACGATTGGCGCTAGTAGCCGAGGCGATTTCGCTACTCGCGATTCCATCAGCCGATTGCAGAAAAGCTCCAGCTACGTGACGAATTACGTAATCGCACCTTATTCTTTTTGGCGTAGGTAGTCTATACTACACAACCTGCGCCAATATCGTCGCGCTATTCAGTGAGATGGCCATCTCGCTGATCATGCCTCGGCGGGCCAGCAGGCCGGCATCAGAGGCCAAAACGGCTTACAGGTTGTAAGCTCTTCGGCCCATGCTTCACCGCAGGGTGCCACAAAGGCGAACACTTCGCCGGAAACATCACATTACGGCGCACTTCAAGATTTACGGATACCTACCCGAGCGCTGCGCACACCGCATAACGATAAGACGCGGGACCAGGGAGCTGCCTGGGGCAAGGTTCACGACCCGCGTTCCAAGGAACCCGACGGGACGGTCTGGATCTATGGCTGGAAGGTCCATGCCGTAGTGGATGCTCACACTGGGTTGCCGATAGCCTGCGATGTTTCGCCAGCAAACGAGAACGACTCGCCTTTTCTCCGTAAGCTGCTTTCATGGTGCAAGGAGAACTACGATTGGTTTGAACCTGCGACCGTCGTAGCCTTTATCGGCTAAGAAGGTCGGGAGAACGTTAAGGCAATCCACGATTTGGGCGCGGCGCCAGTCATACCACGCATCGCCCGGCGCAATCGTTCCAAGTCAAACATCCATACTCTGAATGGCGAGCCGGTTTGCCTGGGCGGAAAAGCAATGAAGTTCATAGGCACCGATTTGTCGGCTGGGTTACACGGGTTCCGTTGCCTCGCAGGCGGCTGCCATCGCCGGCGGGAGCCGTTCAAAGGGTACTCGGTTTGTGACGATGAGGTATGGGAGTCCTTTGACGATGATCCCTACACTTTGGGCGGGCGCATCAGCCGTGCATCGCCAGACTGGAATCGTATTTATCCGAAGCGCTGGGCAGTAGAGCGGTTCTTCAGTTGGTGGTTTGAAAGCGGGTGGGTTGAGAACCACACCTGCCGGGGCGAGGCAAGGGTAAGCCTTCATTTCCTGTTGGCGGTGGTTATGTTCGTCGCCATGGCGCTGGCGCGGATGACACGGCGTGGACCGAAGGCTGCTCTAAACGGGATGCTGCGGGTAGCGTAGTCGGCTTTGTGCCTATCCGCTGTACTCTGCCAGCGTCCACATTACGGAGACGTCTGTTGCGCAATTACAGTCTTCCCTGAAGTGGTCGCAATCCGGCTCGTAGGTGGCATGGGTAAATAGGCCGTCCCCGTAGCTGGCCGGTATCGGCACGGCGCCAAATTCGTCAGGTTCGGAATGTTCCTCAACCCACTGCCTGGTCGCGTGTTCCGGTAGTCCGTAGTTGGCTTCCGGAGCGAAGCTGGCGCTCATTGCGTACCCTCCGAACGTAGGTGTTTCGCCGCATCTTTCACATCGCGTCGGCGGTGTTCTGTGGAGCATCCACGCTTGCGCCTGCTCCGGGTGCCCGTTTGGGCACGGCTCTCCGGTTGCGGTTTGACGAACTGATGCGGCTTCAGATACCGCTGGTATTGGGATACCAGAGTGGCAGGTTTCCAGATGTGCCATTGCCTTCTGGTAGTCGCAGGCGCAAGTGGCTACTACTCCGCCGCAAATGCAACAGCGTTCCGGATTGCCGAAGTATTCAGGATGCTGGCATTCCCTGCGTCTGCTGATATTCGCATTGCTGCCGAATGCTCCGCCTTTGGTGTCACGGTTGCGGCGTCCGGGGCGCCGTGACTTTTTGCCCATGGTTTCTCCTTTTGGTTTCGATTGAAAGCTGTTCTTTGGCGACAGTCTACACGATTTACGTGGCGCAACCATAGGCGGCGGAATTCGTCTCCTGATTGCTGCCCGCCTTGGGCGTTGCTTATTTTTGCACGATCCTACAATGAGAGGCGCTTGCAAAACGGCGTGGCAATCATCGGGCAAGACGGGTCAAGCCGATGATTGCTGCACAGCAGAGCATCGGACGTCGTGTACCGTTGAGATGCAAGCGGCGGAAAAGAGCGTTTTGCAAGCGCCTCGGGGCTTCCGTGCTTACCATTCCGATATAGAAGCATAACCGGGAGAGGCGGCGTCCTTGTACCGTAAAAGCGGCAGGGGCAGGCCCGCAGACCCGCCCCTGCCGTCGCCGCTTTCCCAACCATCGGGTAAGCGCAGCGGTTTGCCGCCGGCCTCTACCAGACCATCAGGTTCCAGCAGTTGCCGCCGGCGCTGCACGTCAGGCTGCGGCTCTTGCCGCCGAGGGCCACGTCCTCAACGTCCTCGGTTACCAGAACCCAGTAGGGTTCACCCGCCACCAGCTCCGTCAACGTGTTCAGCTCGGCGAACTCCGGACGGCTGTCGTAAAACAGCCACTCCTTGCCGATGCCATCAAAGTAGAACACCGCCGCCAGGCTGTCCCCCAGCGGGGCCAATGCCTCGGCTACCGGCGTCTCTTGCCCCAAGGGGCCCTCAGACAGGATTTCCAGCTCGCCGATGGCCACGGTCTCTTCAACTTCCAGCAGCACGCTGTACCGGCCTTCATCCAGACCCGGACAGACGACGCCCGCCACGGTAACGGCGCCGTCGCCGTCGGTGCTGGGCGCACCAGTGGGCTTCACATCGCGCCCGCCGATTTCCACCCGGTCGATGCGGGAGTGCACCGGCAGCCGGGATGCAGTCAGCATCACGCTGTCCCCCGGCTGACACTCCTCAGGCTCAATCGTGATGATGGATGCCGGCACGGCGTACTCACCCAGCCGAACCAAATCGCTGTACTTGGCCTCAATCCGGCTGGTGGAGGGAATGCTCACCGCACCGCTCACCTGATGCTCAACGAACCAGCGTCCGGTTCCGTCGGCGTACTGGCTGTATTCCCGCTCCCGCTCACCATCGGTGACGGTGATGGTAATGGCATCCAGCCGAGTGCTGTCCGGGTTGTCCACGGGCCAGTTCTCCCCGGAGATGGTAACCACATCCCGAGGCCCGGCCACGGCCGGCGTAACCTTCACGGCCGGCTCCGGTATGGTAATAACCACGCTGCCGGTGTAGCCGTTCTGGTCCACGACCTTGATGGTATGCGCGCCCGGCGTCAAAGCCGGGTTGGCGCCGCCGTCAGACTCCGGCCAAATTGCCACGGCGAAGACGCACCGCCCAGCGCTGGACACGGGAACTTCCCCGTCGCTGTTCAGCGAGTCCGAATGCACCTTCAATGGCACTTCGTCCAGGGTAATGTTCTCCGCCATTATGGCGTTGCCGGAACCGGAGCCGAAGCCCACGCAGGTCATCGTAACCATCTCGTTAGGCTTGGCTTGCGGCTGGCTGACATTCAGCTCCGTAGGCACCATCGTAATCTTCGCGTCCTCCGACTTATTGCCCCACTTCGCATCCACCCGCACCGTGCCGCGCAGTACAACATCATCCACGCTCGGCGGCAGTTCGAACGTCGCCGTCGCCGAACCGTCTTGGCTGATGCTGGTGGCGGTTACGTCGCCCGTGAACACCTCGCCGGCCAGCTTCAGCTCCATAAACCCCGCTCCCTGAGTGGGGAAGTCCTGGGCAAAGACAGTTATCGTATTCCCAGCCCGCGCTTCAGCCGGCGACACCCTGATGGACGGCGTCAGCTCAAAGTCTTCATAGTCCCCGCCCGACGAGCGGCCCTCGCCATCGGACACGCAAATGAGGTTGTCGCTGCCCGGCTTGAACGTCGGTACTGTAACCTCAAAGGTAATCGCTGCCTTGTCGTCGTTGCCCACAATGGCGCTGCCGACGTAGGTGCCGTTGCGCACGAGGCCAACTTCGCACAGATGCCGCGTGAACACCTTATCGCTGGACGCCTTGTCCTTCGCAGCCACCGTGTAGGTCATCGCGGCGGTATCCAGCGTGTAGTGGAAGCAGAACTCCTGGCCAGCTCCCGGCCCCATAGCGGCCTTCATCTTGTCGCAGTCCAGCGTCTCCCACCATTTGGCCACAGCGTAGCGGGCCGCCATACGCTGCCCCACGTAAGCGCTGGCGGTGACGCCGTTGTTCAACCCGCTGGCGGTCACCGTCACCTCGTCTCCCCGCTCACCGTCCACATCCGACAGCGAGATTTTCGCCAGGGTGGCCAGGTACACGCCTTTCCGGGGTGGCAGCTTGGGAGCAATGCTGGCGGCGCTGCGTTCCATGCCATTGGCATCCCTAATCCGCGGTATCCGCCCCCCGGTCAGCCCTATCGTGCCGGGGACATCATCGTTAAAGCCCAGCAAAGTGTAGGCTACCGTGTGTTGCCCCGCTTCGGACGGGTTCCTGATCCCCGAGCTGCTCAGGATAACCATGGTCAGGCGTTGCCCACCCTGGAGACCATTGGGGCCTTCACAGGCATCCGAATCTCCCGTGCACATATCGGGGAGGCGAACCCGGATACTGATGTCATCCTTGTCGTCGTCAAAGTAGTCGTCGGTCTCAATCTCCGGCGGCTCCGTGACGAACACCGGCGCGCCGTTGCCAGTGTCGGTGGTGCGGGGTGAGTTGGCCACGAAATATACCGAACCGGCCGGAATGGACTCCGGAACCTGGAAGTCGTCTTCCAAAAACAGCACCACGCTGGCCCCCACCGGCAAGCCACCATACATATTAGTCAGCTTCACCGTAAGCTTAGGTGCTGCCCCTGACGTAGTGCTGTCCGACACAATCGTGGCGTTCGTGGATTCCTCGGTTGTGGGTTCTACCTTCTGTTCCAAATCGGCGCTGAGCCGGAGGTCGACCATATCCTCGGCGCCGGTTCCTACGGCATTGTTCGCCGCGACCTTGAACCTCATCCACAAATTAGTGGCAAAAACACCGCCGGAGACATTAAATCCCGCATCTGTGATATCACCCCCCCTCTCGGCGGCACTCGCGTTCTTCCATGTATTGGAGGAGAGGGCATTGTACTTGGTAGGACTGGTTGCGATGTTATTTCCCGTTCCGCCTGTGAACGTCTCAAACTTGTAGCTGGTAACCGGGCTCCCACCATCATCCGCAGGCGGATCCCAGACGACACTGATGACGAACCGGTCAGCAGCGAACCTGGCGTCCCCCGCTTTAGTGTAAAACGTTTGCACCGCCTTCAAATTCCGCACTTTACCGGGTACAGCCGCCGCCGGCGTCGCATCGCCCGAAGCCGCGCTCCACTCCCCTGTTCCCGGGCCGCAGGTTACTCGAACCCGCACATTGTACGTAGCGCCGTTCTCCAACCCGGTAATCAGCGCTGCCCCGGACAGGTCCCGCGTGTTCAGTGTAATCGTGCCGGTAAAGGCCATCCATGCTCCCGAACTGCCTTTCCGGTATTCAAGTTCGAACCCGGTATATTCCGGGCTGCCCAGCACGGTCGCATCGGCGTTGCTGGCCGGAGCGGCAATATCCACTGCCATCGCCATATTGCGCACCGTCACCGTCGGAGCCGCCGGCGCAGTAGTCGGAGCAGTAATGAACCCCGCTCCACCGTCCGCACATCGGTCAGCCTGCGCGTCGGCGACGCTAGCGTTGGGCAAATCTGCTACGCCAAAAAGGGCCAGCGCGCCAACGACGGCCAAAGCCGCCACGGCCCACGGCGCCGACCATTTGAATCTCTTCACTTTCGCTTTCATTTGACAGAATCTCCTCACTGAGATTGAGGTTGCCATTCAAGGGTTGTCAGTTGAATTGCCCCCGACATCATTCCCTCCCGCGCCAGCAAAGCCGGCGTCCGGACGAAACGATGGAGGGCTTACCAGACGGAAACGCAACAAGCCGGCATCGGCTCAAAGCGAGCCGGCCGGCTGGGGGGTTCCGTCAGTTAGACAGATGCTTCAACGCGCGCCTCCTTCCTTGTCTGTGGCGCGCGCTGTCTGTGGCGCGCGCTGTCTGTGGCGCGCGCTGTCTGTCTTCATTATATCATACTTCGCAATACCCTGGTACCACCTCCACCGCCCGCTTCCGCCCAATTTTCGCGGAGTTTAACCGTCATCCCGCTACAAGAAACGCCACCCCCTACCTGATACAGGACTGCAATCTCCCCACAGCGCAACCCCCTATCCTGTAAATCCCAAAATCCCGTAAATCCGGATTCTGACAAACACCACAACCTCCCCAATACCCCCACAAAAGAACGCCACCCTACCACCTGATACGCAGCCGCAATCTCCCCACAGCGCAACCCCCCATCCTGTAAATCCCAAAATCCCGTAAATCCGGATTCTGACAAACACCACACCCTCCCCAATACCCCCACAAAAGAACGCCACCCCCTACCTGATACGCAGCTGCAATCTCCCCACAGCGCAACCCCCTATCCTGTAAATCCCAAAATCCCGTAAATCCAGATTCTGACAAACACCACACCCTCCCAAATACCCCACCACAAGAAACGCCGCCCTACTACCTGATACGCAGCCGCAATCTCCCCACAGCGCAACCCCAATCCTGTAAATCCCAAAATCCCGTAAATCCTGATTCTGACAAAGCAGCCCTTTCCCTATTCATTGACTGCCGGCCCCGCCTGCGGTATGGTAAATCCCGCCTACCCTAATCCCCAGCGAGTGTGCCCCATGGACGAACCAAACCTCCCCCTGTTCCTCTACGACGAAGTCGCCATCGGCGAAGAACTCGGTTCCTACGAATACCTCCTGACCCAGGAGATGGTCGACCTTTACCGCCGGGCCGTGGACGACCCCGATGCCGTGTTTCCCACCATCGCCGTTAAGCACGACGCCACCTCCCTGGCCCTGGCCTACGACGACCAGACCGGCAGCATCAACGCCGGCAACGAAATCGAACTCCACAACCCTCCCCTTCCCGGCAGGAAAATCCGCGTCACCGGACGCATCCACGACAAATACGTCCGCCGCGAAAAACCCTACCTCGTCATCGAGGCCACCGCCACCGACGAAGACGGCCGCCTCATCGAAAAAATGCGCACCTATCAGATTAAAAAACCCGAGGAGTTGGGCAAAAAATGGCATCCACAAGGCTAGACGGCGAAACCCTCCCCGTCATCACCAAGCACATCACCCAGGACGTCATCAATCAATTCGAAGCCTGCGGCATCCTGAACCGCGCCAACATCCACAACGACCCCGACCTCGCCTCCCAGCGCCTGGGAACTAACTACGCCATCGCCTCCGGACGCATGAGCATCGCCTTCTGCACCGAAGCCATGCGCAAGTTCATCGGCCCCGACGACTTCCACCGCAGTGGCAACGTCAACCTCAAATTCCTCCGCCCCGTCAAGCATGGCGACACCGTCAGCGTCCACGGCCAGGTCAACAGCCGACAGCCTCAGGACGACGGCTCCACACTCGTCACCGTTGACGTGTACTGCGAAAACCAGAACGGCGACAAAACCGCCGTCGGCCAGGCCAGCGCCGTAATCCGCTAACCCCATAAACCGCCGCCCCCTAAACACCGGCATTCCGGCGCAAGGTGAAACCCACAACTCCCAGCCCAGGCCATTCCGTAATATGCCGCCAAACCGCATACCCCTCCTCAACAACCGCATAACAGGAGCAACCCGCATGACTATGACCCGTTCCGAGTTCGGCAAAGTCACCGTGGACATCGTCTATTGCGTCCCTTGAGGCTACCACGGCCTCGCCACGTGGCTGGCGACCGAATTCTGGCGTTCCCAAAACGCCGGCGACATTGCCGTCAAACTCACCCCTGCCGACAAGGGCCGCCTTGAAATCTACCTCGACAGCGCCAAGATCTTCGACCGCTACGACGAGGAAAACGACGAATACCCCGGCTACAGCAAAGTCAACGAACTCAAAATGGTCATCGCCGAACGCATCTTCGACGTCGAAGACGAAATGATGGCCGCCAACAACTAACCCCACACCATCATTCCATCCCACATCCAGAACCGTCATTCCCGCAGAAGCGAGAACCCCCAACATCATGGCAAACAACGAACACCTGGCGATCATCCGCGCCGGCAAAGCTGCCCTGGCCGCCTGGCGCGCCGATAACCCCGGCCAACCCCTCGACCTCCGCTCCGCCGACCTGGCCGGTCTTGACCTTGCCGGCGCCGATTTGCGCGCCTCCGACCTTCGCGGCGCCGTCCTCACCGACGCCCGGCTCACCAAAGCCAACCTCTCCCGTTCCGACCTCAGCGCCGCCGACCTCACCGGCGCCGACCTCTACGGCGCCTCCCTTGCCTCCGCCCAAATGTCCGCCGCCATCCTGCGCAACGCCAACCTCTTCTGGGCCGACCTTAAGCAGTCCAATATGCAGGAAGCCATCCTCCAATGGTCCCGCCTCAACCGCGCCACCTTCCTCAATACCGACCTCACTGCTGCCGATTGCAGCCAGACCACCGCTATTGAGGTCGACCTCCGCTCCGCCAACCTCACCAACTCCAACTGGCAGGGCGCCAACCTCAACGGCGCCGACGTCAGCCGCGCCGTAATGCGCGGCGCCGACTTCACCAACGCTAAAATCCGCGACTCTATGTGGATTATGACCGACCTCCGCGGCGCAACCTTCAACCGCGCCAGCCTCCACCGCTGTGACATGACCATGGGCAAGTGGGACGACACCACCGTATTTCCCCCCGGCTTCGACCCCACCTACATCGAAAACCGCGTTGATGACTACTAAGCCCTGCCCGCGATTTTTACCATGATCACCATCAGCCCCGACATTCTCACGGTAATAATCAGCTTCGTCACCCTGCTTGCGCTCATCGGCGGCGGGTTCTTCTGGCTCGGCAAGCTGAGCAACCGGGTCGGCAACCTCGAAAAAAAGGTTGACCAACTGGACGCAAAGATTGACGACGTAGCCGAAGACCTGCGCAAAGAAATGCGCGAAATACGCAGCGAACTCCTCGAGGCCTTGCAGAACCAGCGCAGCGAACTCCTCGAAGCCATACAGAACCAACGCAGCGAACTCCTCGAAGCCATACAGAACCAACGCAGCGAACTCCTCGAAGAAATGCGCCGCGGCAACCAGCAGCTCCTGCTCGCCCTGGTGAACCACAGCCACAACGCCGATGGGCAGCCTATTTTCCGCATCCCCGTGAACCCCGAATAACCGAACGCTCGCGCCATCCCCCAATACTCTATGGCCACTCTCCTCATCGCATCCCATACCCCCGGCGCCGGCAAGACTGCCGTCGCCGCCGGCTTGGCGAAACTCATCGCCCGCCGCCACTCCTCCGTATCCCTCTGCAAGCCTCTCTCCCCGGCTGGCGACGCAGACCCCGACGCCGCCTTCTACTCCTCCCGCTTTCACAGCGATATTCCAGTGTCCGGCGTTGGCGACGCTGCCGCTCTGGACGCCGCCGCCAACGCCGTCAGCGCCCTCTCCGACGCCAACGAGCACACCCTCTTGGAAGTCGCCAATCCGGTCAGCGGCTCCGGAATATCGTCGCCATTGACCACCGGCCTCTCTGAACGCCTCTCCGCCCGTGTCATCGCCCTTTTCGCCCACGACGCCGAGCTGTCTGCCGCAACTATCTCCGCCGCCGTCTCCGACTTGGGCGACAGACTGGCCGGCGTCATCATCAACCAGACCCCGCGCTACCGCGTCGCCAAAGCCGCCTCAATACTTGCCGAAATCGCCGCCGCCGGCGTCCCCGCCCTCGGCGCGCTGTCCGAAGACCGTCCCATGCTTTCCCTCACCATGACCCAACTGGCCAACTCTCTGGGCGGACGCTGGGAACTGGAACCCTCCGATGCCGAAGCCTGGGTCGACCGCTTCCTCATCGGCGGCAACATCATGGACTCCGGCGCCGGCTACTTCGGGCGTTACCCCCGCCAGGCCGTCATCACTCGCGCCGAGCGCCCCGACATCCAGATGGCCAGCCTCGTTCCGAACACTCTCTGCCTGGTGCTAACCGGCGGCGCGCGCCCCACCGAGTACATCCGCGTAGAGGCCGCCAAACGCAACATCCCCGTCCTCCTCGTTGACGCCGGAACCGTCGCCGCCGCCGATGCCATCGGCAACCTGCTGGACGCCGCAGTCCCCCACCACGACCACAAAGCCGAGCGCATGGCCGACCTGCTGGCCGAGAGAATCGACATATCCCCGCTGCTCTATTAAAGCCGCCAATTCTCTCCGCCGCCCCCACGTCAACACCCTCGGCTCTGTACCCGATTTCCTCCGGGCCGACGGCCCCCCGCGCCGGCGCAGCGACGAGCCGAGTTCGGCCCCGGTATCCCAAGCGCCCCGGCTCATCGCCGCCCGCGCCGCGCTAGCAGCCCGGTATCCATGCTGTATAATTAACAGCAGAGCGTTAGCCTGGCAATTCCACCCTTTCACCTTGGGATAACCGATGCGCAAAGTTATAACCTACTCCGTCCTCCTGTTCATAGGCCTCGGCCTTTCGCAAGCCCTGCCCATGACCCTGGGCAACTACCCCGATGCCATCGCCAACGCCGTCCGTATGCTGACGTTGACCGGCTTGGCTTTCATCATGATCCACGTCGGCTTCGAGTTCAACATCGACAAGTCCAACAAGAAACAGTACGGTTGGGACTACCTGGTCGCATTTACCGCCGCATCGTTCCCTTGGGTGTTCGTCACCGGCTATTTCCTGTTTGTGATGCTCCCGCCCGATTTCTGGGGCGACCTCGAAGCGTGGAAAGAAACTCTCCTCGCCGGACGATTCGCCGCGCCTACTTCCGCCGGCGTGTTGTTCAGTATGCTTGCGGCCGCTGGCCTCGGCGCCACCTGGCTGTTCCGCAAAGCCCGTATCCTGGCCATATTCGACGACCTGGATACCGTCCTCTTGATGATACCCCTCAAGATGCTCATGGTAGGACTGGCCTGGCAGCTGGGCATCACCGTCGTGCTGATGGTCATCCTGCTGGTCATCGCCTACGTGTGGATGCACCGTATCCCGATGCCCGTCACCTGGCCTTATGTCATACTCTACGCCGCCTTGATTGTCGGCGCCAGCGAGCTGCTCTACGCCTGGGGCAATATAATCGACCCCTCAGTTCCAATCCACATAGAAATCCTCCTGCCAGCCTTTGTCGTAGGCTGTCTGGCCCGACCCCGGCCCGCCTCCTCATCAACCGACCCCCATTCCGCTCCGGAACCCGATAAGGCGTTGCACGAAGTTCTGGAGCGTCCCGGCGAACGCCGCGCCGCAACCGTTGTTTCCGCCACTTTCATGGTGCTCGTAGGCCTGAGTATGCCTCTGATTTTCGGCGGCCCGGATGCGCAGCACCCTGCGCACTCGCCGGAATCCCTTCACTCCTCCGCCCCCGCCGGTGTTGTGGACGACCCCGCCGTGCACGGCGGCAAGATCGAGGGCCGGTACACCGACTCCGTAACCGCCCGCCAACCCAGCATCGGCTGGCTCGAGTTGATAGGGCACGTGCTGGCATTGACCGTCTTGAGCAACTTGGGCAAAATGTTCCCCGCCTTTTGCTATCGCCGAGAAGCCCACTGGCGGGAACGGCTCGCTTTGGCCATCGGCATGTGGCCCCGGGGCGAAGTCGGCGCCGGAGTCCTCGTGCTCAGTCTCAGCTATGGCATCGGCGGCCCTATCGTCACCGTCGCAATGCTGTCCCTGGCCCTCAATCTCGCCCTGACCGGCCTGTTCATCCTGGTTGTTCGCAGATTGCTTAACGGACTCCCTGAACAGCCTGACGCCGCGGCGCCAGCCGCATCCCTACCCGGCAGTTCGCCGCCGCTGGACTTGACGCCGCGCCGCCGGTAACACTCAGCCGTCACTCCTGCATCTCAAACCGCTCCGATTCCGGCGGACGCGACCACAGATCCTCCGCGCCCGCCATCGCCGCCGCACGTTCCGGACTCGCCCGCCACGCATCGTAAATCTCGTTGCTCTCCCAGGTCACCAGCGTCGAGATTTTCGTCGGATCCGACAGCGATATAAACGTCTGCCGCGCGCCGAACCCGGGTGCCCGGCTCTGCGCCGCTCCGTTGCCCTCCAGCAGCGCTTTCGCCTCATCCACCCTCTCCTCTTTCGCCCAATGATGAGTCAGTACTCCAATCAACGCCATTCCGTTCCCTCTCCTTTTCAATTTTCAACGCTGTCATTCCCGCACACCCGGGAATCCACTAGTACCCTGTCCTACTTGGCAATGAGCCGTGCGTCATTCCCCCGCCGGCGGGAACCTACTCCATAACCGGGCAGCGCGATTCAGTTGTCTGCGCTGGATTCCCCCCTCGGCCGGTCTGCCACTGTCCTGTCGCTGTGATGGCGCGCGTGCGGCAGTATCCCCTCGTGCCGCTCCGTCCGCTGCCGCAAACCGGGCTGCTGCTTCACCCGCAGCGCTTTCCCCAGGATATATGCAACCACCGCAGCGAAGATGCTCAACACCGCCCCCATCTTGCCCGGTTCTTGGAAAGGCGAATCCCCCGGAAACGCCTTCCCCGCCACAAACAGTGCCACCGTCAACCCCAGGCCCGCAATCACTCCCGTCACTACCAGATGCCGAACATCCATACCCGTTGGCAGCGGGAATCCAACCCGGGCCGCCAGCCACGAGAACAGCGTCACACCCACGGCTTTTCCAATTATCAGCGAGGCCAGAATCATTATTGTTACCCAGCCAATGCTGGTGAAGGGCACGCCGGCATTGGCGAAGGCGAAGAAAAACAACCCAACGTCCACAAACAGCTTCAGCTGATGCTCAAACTGCTCCAGCACGCTGTGCCCGCCATGTTCAACGGGCTCTACGTCATAATGGGCATGAGGCGCATCCCCCGGCGCCGAATGTGGCAGGAACGGCACGATGGGCGCCAACGCCAGCGCCGGCTCCACTCCCGCCTTGGCCATACCGCTCCACGACAGCGCTCCGCCCACCAGGATGTACACCGGCCACCATCGCACCCGTAGCCGCCGCAGCCCATACGCCGCCGCCATTCCGCCAACCACCAGCAGCAGCCATAACGGCTCCACCGGATGATGCGGATCGGGATAAAAAGCTGCGATGATGAGCAGCCCAATGGCGTCGTCCACCACCGCCAGCAGCAGCAGAAAGTTCACCGCCGGATGCAGTGGCCCGAACACCACCCGCGCCACCAGCCACGCCAGCGCAATGTCCGTGGCTGTCGGTATCGCCCAGCCATTGGCTACGGCCCCGAAATCTACGGTGCCTCCAAAAATGATCCAATCCAGCAGCAGGTACAGCCCCGCCGGCCCAAACACCCCTCCCAGCGTCCCAATCAGCGGATTGATGGCCCGCCGCAGCGGATTCAGCACCCCTCCCGGCAGCGTCGACTCCTTAATCTCCTTGGCCGCAATGCCAAAGAACAGGCACATGAACATCCCGTTGATGATGAAGTGCAGGTCCAGCTTATGCCCGAAAACATAAGCCCCACCTCCAAAGGGGCGAAAATGCACCAGCCCATCGTACCAGGGATGGTTCACGTTCGCCGCCAACAGCCCAAGCACCACGCCGGCAATCAGCGGCAGCGAAAACTCCTGCAACAGCTCCGTCGCCCGTACCACCGGGTGGATGTTTCTGGTGTGCGTTTCGTGCATAATGGATACGCAAAGTCGGCTTGCCGCCGACTGGCCGGCGGTCATTCTATCACGCAGCGCAAGCCGCTCAAACCATCTCCTGCCAGCAATCCGCCGCCACCGCTACCGGCCCGTCATACACCGACCGCGCCTCCACTGCCAGCCGTTCCCCGTCCAGGTGAAAAGCGTTGTCAATGTGCGTCAGCGTCAGCGACCCCACTCCGGCCAGCTGCGCAATGCGCGCCGCTTCCGCTGCCGTAGCATGCGCTGCATCGTCCGCCCGCCTCCGGTCGTCCTCCGTGCAGATGGCCTCATGAATCAGCAGCGTCGCCCCTTCTGCCAACTCCGCCAGCGACGGACACCAGCGCGTATCCCCCGAGAACACCACCGACTGCCCGCACGATTCCACCCGCCACGCCACTGCGCCGCCAATGTGGTCAACCGGCGCGCACCTCGCTCGCGCGTTGGGCGTCAGTTCCACCCACTCCCCCGGCTCCACCGGACGAAAGTCAAACACCCGACGCCCGTCCCTGCGCCGCGCTCCGTCCCCCTCAACCGTCAACCCCCGCCGCCGATAAGCCAGCAGCGTCCCCACATCCGCCAACGCCTCGCCCGAGCCGTACAGCCGCATCGGCTGCTCCGCCGGGTTCCGCCGGCTGCGCTGCATCTCAATATGCGGCAAGCCCTCGCAATGATCCGGATGGCTGTGGCTCAGCAGGCAGTGGTCAAACTCCGTAAGCGACATTCCCAGCCGCTCCGCGTGGCGCGGCACCGTGTTCCCCGATGCCGCATCCAGCAATATCCGCTCCCCCGAAGGACACTCCACCACTATCGCCGTATGATTCCGCATCACGCAGCCCCCGGCCCCCGTTCCCAGATAACTAACCGTAAATCCTGCCGTACCCAATCTATCCTCTCTAGCCTTTACTCTTCATTCCCGCGTAAGCGGGAACCCTGTCATCCCTGTAAATGAACCCGCGAATGCGCCAACACCGCCGGATTCACCAGAAACTCCGGCATCTTCCCCCGCAGCGCATCCACTGTGGCCTGCGCCGTCCGCGCTTCCAGCTCCAGCACCGACTCCTGCGACAGAAAGGCAACGTGCGGCGTGATGATTACGTTATCCAGCCCAAACATCGGATGGTCCGCCGGCGGCGCTGACGCCTCCATCACGTCCAGTCCGGCCCCCGCGATGCTGCCCGTCCGCAGCGCATCCAGCAGCGCCGGCTCGTCCACGATGGGCCCCCGCGCGCAGTTAATCAGGTATGCCGACGGTTTCATAAGCCCCAACTCCCGCGCTCCAATCAGCCCGCGCGTTTCCTCATTCAATGGCGTGTGCACCGTAACGTAATCCGCGGCCGTCAGCAGGTCGGACAGCCTTGCCTTCTTTACGCCGTCCGGCAGTTCCGCGCCCGCCGCCAGGTAGGGGTCAAAAGCCAGTACCGATAACCCAAAAGCCCGCGCCTTGTCCGCCACGGCCCGCCCGATGCGCCCGAACCCTACAATACCGACAGTCTGCCCTCGCAGCCGGGTCAGCGGATGCGGCGAAGGCGTCCCCTCCCAACGACCCGCTTTCGCCGCCCGGTCATAAAACCCCAGCTGCCGATTCCAGGCCAGCAGCAGCGCCATCACATGGTCGCTAACCTCCTGAACGCAATAGTCCGGCACATAGGTAACCGGAATCCCCAGCTCCGTAGCCACATCCACCGCGATGTTGTCCACTCCCACCCCATAGCGGCTGATAACCCTACAGCGTTCCGCCGCCCGCGCCACCGCCGGCGTAACCTGCGCAAAGCAGGTCATAATCCCGTCACAGTCAGCCGCCAGCCTGGACAGCGTCGCCTCCGAACCGTCCGGCGCCTCCACCACCTCCACGTCATCCCCCAGCCCGGCAGCCAGAACCTCCCTCTCCGGCGCAGTAGAAGGCCAAACAAAATCGGTAATCAAAATGCGAACAGCCATAATGTACTCCCGCCCCGCCTATCAGGGGGGACAGAGTATAACGGATAGCGCGGCAGCCCGAAACCGCCAAAGCAACCCCGCCGCCATCCTCCTCCCACCGCCACTCCGGCGAAAGCCGCAACCCCCATCCTGAAAATCCCAAAATCCAGTAAATCCTGATTCTGACAAACCAATCCCCCACCGCCAAACCCGCCAACCCAACCTCCATCCTCCACTCCAACACCTCAACCCACGCTCCGCAACGCACCCGCCCACCCAATCCTGAAAATCCCAAAATCCGGTAAATCCTGATTCTGACAAAATACCGTTTGCAAAACCGTACCACCGTGCTGCAATATCCCCGTCAGGCTCCTCCAACGGCCCCGCGCGAACCGTCGGATATCCGTCCCAGTCCGGTGCACCGGCCAGGACACCGCCCGACATCGCAGACGAAGTACTGCGCAAGCAGCCGTCAGCACGCGCAAGACTAGGACGTAAATAGCAAGCCACGCTCTCGGGCCGTAGCGCCGACATCCTGAACCCCCAGGAACCCAACCCAGAATCCACCGACCGACCAAAAGGAGAGAAACAACTACCATGAACAACACCGCCAACCCCACCACCCGCGCCCCTCCCCCCGGCGCCATCCTCCACCACCAAAAGGCACCGGAACGACCTCGATTCTTGCCTTTGCCATCCCCGCCCGACGGTGGTATCATATAACTTGGCGTAGCCGGCCAACGCTGGTCACGCCCTCTGTTGGGGACGCGTAGGTTCGACAGGAGCGTTTTCTGACGGATTGCAAGCCGAGGCTGCCGCTGCCCTCGCTAAAACGGTGGCGAACAATTAACTGGCGAACGTGAATTCGCTCTAGCCGCTTAACCGCGGCTACGTCTGCCACCGGTAGGCCCGGAAGCCGGGAAGCGGACGTCCAATTATTCCGGGATGCTACCTCGGCGACGCCGATGACCGAGGCCACAGACTTTTATCGGCTGGCTGCTTACGAATCCCGTCGGCGGGAGTCCCTAGTAGCAAGACCAAAGCGCCGAACAAGCTTGTAGCATATCCGCTCAGGGGAGTTTCTGGACGGGGAGTGCGACTCTCCCCCGTCTCCACCATCCCCTCTTGTGCCATCTCTCCCCACCCCAACCCTTCATCCCGCCCCGGCGGCAACCCATGCAATAGGCGTATCACCATGACCTCATCCCGAAAACCCGTCGCCGTCATCATCGGCGCCACCTCCAAATGGCAGGCCGACGGACGCAACACCCACCTCATCCACGGCGGCAACATCGACGACTCCAACCTGCCCATCGGCGTCCGCTGGGGTGTTGGCGGCGCTATCTCCCAGAAATTCGCCCAGGAAGGCTTTCTTACCGTTCTCACCACCCGCACCGCCGCCAACGCCGAACCCCTGCGCGCCGCCATCCGCGAACAGGGCGGCGATAGCATAATCGTAGAACTCGACCTCTCCTCCCCCGACTCAATCGCCAACGCATTCGCCCACATCCGACAGCAGGCCGGCGACCCTCACGTTCTCGTCTATAACGCCGGCTACCTCGAAGGCCGCGACCTCCCGCCCGAAATGGAACTCCTGGAGCATATGCCCTACTCAATGTTCGAAACCGCCCATCACATCTCCAGCAGCGGCCCCTTCCTCGTCGCCAAAGAAATCCTCCCCGCCATGCGACGGCGTGGCTCCGGCAGCATCCTCTTCTCCAACAACGCCGCCGGTCTCCGCGGCCGCAAGCGCTACACCGGCCAGTCCCTCTACTACCCCCGCGTCATGATGCGAACCCTCGCCCAGGCCCTCACCGAAGAATACTCCGAGCACGGCGTCCACGTCGCCAACATCGTAATCGACGGCACCATCGACTCCCCCGGCACCCGAGCCATGCCCCGCGGCCAGCAGCACCCCGAACTCCTCATTAACCCCGTCAGCATCGCCGAAGCCTTCTACTACCTCCACACTCAAGACAAATCCTGCTGGACCCACGAACTCCAACTCACCCCCTACGCCAGCAAGCCCAGCTTCTAGCCTGCTTTCAGGCCCAACTCCCAGGAGGAGCATACCCATGGACGTCGGAATGATGATGATTTTCTCCGGCTACGGCTGGGAAAACGGCTCGGATGGACAAATGTGGGAGGAAGAACTCCGCCTCGCCGACATCGCCGCCGACTCCGGCTTCAACTGCCTCTGGTCCGCCGAGCACCACTTCAACGATTATTCCTTCGTCCCCGACAACCTCCAGCTCATGACCCACCTGGCCGCCCGCCATCCTCACATAGATGTCGGAACCGCCGCCGTCATCCTCCCCTGGCACAACCCCTTGCGCGTCGCCGAAAACGCCGCCGTCCTCGACCTGCTAAGCAACGGCCGGCTCCGACTCGGCTTCGGACGCGGCCTCGCCAGGCGTGAATTCGACGCCTTCGGCATCAGCATGGACGAATCCCGCCAACGCTTCGACGAAGCCGCCCCCATGATTGTAAATGCCCTCAATACCGGCTTCATCGAAGGCAGCGGAACCTACTACCCTCAGCCACGCACCGAAATCCGCCCCCGTCCCCAGCATTCCTTTGACGGTCGCATCTACGCCGTCGCCGCCAGCGACGACTCCGTCCTCTCCGCCGCCAAAATCGGCGCCCACATCATCATGTTCGCCGACCGCCCTTGGGATATGCGCATGCCCGGCATCGAACGCGGCCGCGCCCTCCACCGCGAATTCCACGGCTCCGAACCTCCACCCCTCATGCTTACCGAATTCGTAGTCTGCGGAACCGACCCGCAACAGTGCGAAGAAGAGGCCCGCCAATACCAGGGTAAATTCGTCGAAAGCAACTTCCACCACTACGAGTTCCTCGGCGACCACTTCGGCTCCGTCAAAGGCTACGACGCCTACCAGCAGAAAGCCGAAATCGCCCGTTCCGCAGGACTCGACGGCGCCGTCGCCGGCTTCATGAAGGCCGCCAGCTGGGGCGCCCCCGACAAAATCCTCCGCGGCCTGGAAAAACGCCGCTCCCTGCTCGGCGACTTCGAGTTGAACGTCTCTTTCCGCTTCGGCGGAACCCCCCTCCACGTCGCCGAGCGCAGCCTCAACCTCTTCGCCAAAGAAGTCCTCCCCGTCCTCAAATCCTGGTAGCCGTACCCCTCTTTCATCGCAATCTTGCCGCCCGAGCCCGTCGTAGAACCCGCTAAACCGGCAGAACCGGCTCAGTCCGCTCCGCCGGCAGCTCCACCTCAAAAGCGTTCAGGAAAAACGCCGTCTGCGCGTAGCTCCCCATCAGCGCCGTCAATTCCACCAGATGCTGCGCCCCAAACTGCTCCAGCGCAATCTGAAACGTTGACGCCGAAACCCGGTGATGCTCGTAAAACTCGTTGCAGTAGTTGATGATTGCCCGCTCATCATCCGCCATCGCCGGCAGCTGCCGCCGGTCGCGCAAAGCGTCCACCAGCGCGTCAGACACCCCCTCACGCCGAGCCGTCGGAGCGTGGGCGTTCCAAATGTACGGACAGTCAAAAAACCGGGCAGTCGTCAGAATCGCCAACTCCTGAATCCGCTTGGCGAAAGTGCTCTCAAAGCGCAGGTATGCAGTCAGATGACTGCGCCGGCGCGCCATCTCCGGGCTGTTGATGGCTACCGAGTAAGGCCCCCCGGTAATCGTTCCCCCGGTCTCTGCGGTCAATTCGTCAAAAGCCCCCCGGAACTCCTCCGGAACCATCTCTCGCGTTACTACGGGCAGTCTTGCCATAATTCTCCTCCGTCTCAGTAAATGCTGCCGTGTCCGTCCCCGGCTCAAAGCCCGAACCAAACGCCCCATATCCTACCATCCCGTCAAGCAACCCGGCCACGAACCGCCCATGAACCGCCTGGCAAGTCTCGCGTCTCGACTGGTCAACTCCGCCCGGTTCGAGTACTTCATAATCGCCGTCATCACCGTCAACGGCATCCTCCTCGGCCTCGAAACCTTCGCCTCCGTCAGCCACGCTTACGGAAACTGGTTGCAGCTGGGCAACCAGGTCGCCCTCGCCGTCTTTATCACCGAAGCCGCCCTGAAAATGCTGGCCCTCTGGCCGCGCTTCCCCCGCTACTTCCGCGACGGCTGGAACGTCTTCGACTTTCTGGTAATCGTGTTCGCCCTGATCCCCGCCACCGGGCAGTTTGCCATGATTGCCCGGCTGGCCCGTCTCCTGCGGGTAGTTCGCCTCATATCCGCCATCCAGGACTTGCGACTCATCGTGGCCGCCCTCGTCCGCTCCATCCCCAGCGTAGGCCACGTCATCATGCTCATGAGCATCATAGTGTACATCTACGCCATCATGGGCTACCACCTCTTCCATCGGCACGACCCCGAGCATTGGGGCAGCCTGCCCACCTCTTTGCTCACCCTCTTCAACATCATCACCCTGGACGGCTGGACCGACATCATGGACACCGCCATGGCCCACTACCCATTCGCCTGGCTCTACTTCGTCAGCTACGTCGTGATAAGCACCTTCGTAGCCATCAACCTCTTCATCGCCATCATCATCAACAGCTTGGACGAAGCCAAGCAGGAGCGCCGGCGCGATGTCGCCCCCGCCGTCAAACCCCAACCTCCGGTGTCCCGCGAACAGCTGCTGCAAGAACTCCGCGCCGCCCGCGAAACCCTGCAACGGCTGGAAGAACGCCTGCAATCCGACGACGCCCACAGCGACGACGACCGCCGCCGCAGCGACTGAAATACGTAAGCCAACGCCGGAATAACCCCCAACGGGTGAAACCCGCGCGCCCATAGTCTATAATGCGCCGATGTCAACATCGGACACCCACCCATAACGGAGCAACCTCATGACCACGCAAACCCAACCCGGCGCCCTCGACTCCGCCGCTCTGGCTGAATTTCAGCGCGCCTTTGACGCACAGCCCAACCATCAGCTGATGCAGAACGTCGTCACCCAGCACGACGTGAACGACGTCGCCCTGAACCGCAACATCGTCGCCCAGGCCGCCAACTCCTTCTCCACTGTCCTGGACGACTGGAGCGTTACCAATCAGGCCCGCTCCGGACGCTGCTGGATGTTCGCCGGCCTCAACCTGTTCCGCGCCCAAACCCGCAACCTGCTGAACCTCAAAGAGTTCGAATTCAGCCAGAGCTACCTCATGTTCTGGGACAAAATGGAACGCGCCAACTACATCCTCGAAGCCGTCATCGCCACCGCCGACTGCCCCTCCGACGACCGGGTTGTAGCCTGGCTGCTCCACCAACCCCTCGGCGACGGCGGACAGTGGGATATGTTCGTCAGCCTGGTGCGCAAGCACGGCGTCGTCCCCAAATCCGTTATGCCCGAAACCGAAAGCTCCGGCAACTCAATGCGCATGAACGCCGGACTCAACTACCAGGTGCGCCAGGGCGCCCGCGACATCCGCCGCCTCTATGCCGCCGAAGCCGGCCTGGATGCATTGCGCGCCGCCAAGCAGCAAACTCTTCAAGCCATCTACCAAATCCTCTCCATCCACCTGGGCAGTCCGCCCTCCCAATTCGACTGGCAGTGGAAAGACAAGGACGGCGACTTTCACCGCGACGGCTCAATGACCCCCTTGCAGTTCGCCGAAAAATACATCGCCACCCCCATGGACGACTACGTCTGCCTCGTTCACGACCCCCGTCCATCCAACCCCCCGGGCCGCGCCTACACCGTCCAGTACCTCGGCAACGTGGTGGACGGCGCCCGCATCACCTACCTCAACGTGGACATCCCCCTGATGAAAGACATCGCCATGCGTATGCTGCAAGACGGCCAGCCCGTCTGGATGGGCTGCGACACCGGCAAGCAGATGCACCGCGACAAAGGCCTGTGGGACGCCGACCTCTTCGACTACCCCGGCGTCTATAACGCCGACTTCACAATGAACAAGGCGGAACGGCTCGAATACCACCAGACCGCTATGACCCACGCCATGCTCTTCACCGGCGTGGACGTGGTGGACGGCAAGCCCCGCCGCTGGCGCGTGGAAAACAGCTGGGACGACAAGGTAGGCGACAAAGGCTTCTTTCTAATGAACGATTCCTGGTTCGCCGAGTATATGTTTGAAATCGCCGCCCCTCGCAGCTACCTCCCGTTGGATTTGCAGCCGGCCCTGGACCAGGAACCCATCATCCTGCCTCCCTGGGACCCTATGGGTTCGCTGGCGGCTGAATAATACCCTTGACCGGGAACATCGCTCAGGATGCTGAACCGTTGGCGCTGAACCAGGGCTTGGCCGCAGCTTCGTCCGGCCAGAGAAAATCAAATCCGTTCCGCAGCGCATTCTGACGATCCAGATCCTCCCGGTCGCCTATATGGTAGTAAGCGTCGGCCTCAAATCCCGCCTTGACATCCGACAGCAGATGCTTGGCAACCACGAAGTCCACGCTGATGCCGTGCTCTTCCCACAGAGAACGCTGGCTGCTGGGCGGCCGGTCGGAGCAACTCCCGATGAGAAACCCCTTGTCCTTAACGATGCGAACCATCTCCATCGTCAGCGGGCCGGGCGGGTCGCCCACCTCCAGCGTGCCGTCAATGTCGAAGCTGATTAAAATTGCCATATCCTTTCCTCGGTTTGCGGTTGCTCCGGAGACGCTCTAATTGGGGGTAGCGCTCCACACCGTAAAGTTCCCCCCCATTGGCATCGGCCCGCCCGATACCGCAACCTCCGGCTTGACCCCTGTAACCGCCCGCGCTCCGGCCCGCCCCTGAATTTGCTGGATGCAGTCGGTGTGCATCCAAAACCGGCTGCGCCCGCTGCCTATGTTCCCCCCGCTCGGCAGAATCGGATTCGGCCCCTCAATGCTGATGTCCGTCTGGTAAAAGTCCAGCGCGTCGCCGGGTTGCATCCCCCGGTAGCGCAGCCCCTCAATGTGGAACTGGTGGAACTGGGCAAACCCATCGTACATATTCTCAAAGGACAGATCTTTGGCGGTGATGCCCGCGGCTTCATAAATCTTGCGTCCCGTAGCAGCCGTTTCCGCCTCTACCTCTTCCAGCGTCGACACGATGCTGCGAGCCGTTCCCCGGCTGGAAGCATGGCCCAGGATGTACACCGGCTTCTGCGCCACATCCCGCGCTTTCTCAGCCGTAGTGAACAGATAAGCCGCCGACGCCATAATGGGAATGTCGTTGTCAAACAGATTCGCCGGCTTGGCAATCCAGCGCGAGTTGAGATAGTCCTCCGGGGGTAGCTGCTCCGGCCTGTGCTGCGCCCAATACCCTTCCGGGAACAGCAGCCCGTTGCGCCGCGAGTTCTCCATAAAGGGCGCCATCATATCGTGGTTCTTGCCGTACTTGGTGCAGTACTGCGCGAACTGCAACGCCGTCCCGTAGCATCCCGGCGCGCCCCACAAGGTGCGACCCGGGCTCAAGGCAAAGCCGCCCGGAACCTCCGCGGCCGCGCTGATGCCGCCGTGATTATACCGCCCCTCCAGATTGTGCCAGCCTTTCAGAACCAGGCACGTGCTGGCCAGACCGTCGCCAACGGCTTGCGCTGCCACGGTGATGGCGGCGGACATACAGCCCGGCGCATACATCGTGAACTTCACGTTGGTCAGCTCCGGCATATTCTTCAGCAGCCACTCCGCGCTCAGCTGCCCAATCCCGTCTAGCGGGTCATCCGTAGGATTGAATGCGTTAACCACGTCCATAGGAACCGGCGTATTCGCATCCCAATGGGCGCCGGTGGTTGTGACCGGAACCACAACAATCCCGTCAACCTGGTCAGGACCGACGCCAGCGTCCTCAATAGCCTTCCGGCACGCCAGAATACTCTGAGCTCCAACGGATGTTTCGGGCCGACGGTCCCAGCGCCGGGCGGTAGGCGAGTGGCCAATTCCAACGGCGGCCACCTTGCCCCGATGCTCCCATACCCCCAAGCCCTCCGTAGAGCGGTACATTGATTCCGGAGCCATCTGCGTGGTCATCTCTTACTCCTCTTGATTCTCAAGCGCTCTCAATCGTAAATTGCCCGCCCGCCCAGCAATGACGGCAGCGAGGCGACCGCTGCGGCCGGGCCTATCCAACCACCTGCCACTCCGGAACCTTCTGGCCGTTGGCCGTAGCCTCAAATATAACCCGGACGGCAGCGCCCACCGGAACCTCATCGGCCGGAGTTCCCGGCAAGTGGGAGTACATCAAGACGCCGGGGTCTTCATCCAGCATGATTACCGCCAGGTTGAAAGGCAGGTCTTCTTTCAGCGCAGACACCGGGCAGTCGTACACCACGCCGTAATTGTAAATCTTGCCGCGTCCGCTGACCTCTTTCCATCCCATACTGTCGCCGGAACCGCACCGGTCGCAGGCCGCTCTCGGCGGGAAGTGTAGCCGGACGCAGTCGGCGCAACTCTGCACCACCAGACGCTCCTCGTTGGCCGCCTCCCAGAACGGCCTGCTCAAATCATCGGGGATTACACCCTGCTTCACGATGCTTCTCCTCCATCTGTCCATCGCCGACGCTTGCCGAACTGCGGCCCCGGAGCGCGGCAAAATCAAATAACCTTGAGGCCCAAAGATATGCGGGTTTGCAAAGCGTGTCAAGTTGCCCCCCAGCGATTGCCCTCCTTCCCCGGCAACCCCAACCGATAAGCGCGCGGGTCAACGCTTCCCAACCATTCCCCTTACAGCAACTGCGCACAATTACGCCGGCGGCTTTCCCTAGGCTGCTTCCCAACCATTCCCCTCGCAGCGACTGCGCACAATGACGCCGCCGGCTTTCCCTCAACCGCTTCCCAGCCGTTCCCCTTACAGCAGCTGCGCACAATGACGCCGCCGGCTTTCCCTCAACCGCTTCCCAGCCGTCCTCCTTGCGGCAATTGCTCTAATGCCCCGATAAGCGCGCAGTCAGCACACCCACTCCCCGGTTGCTCCATCCCAGGACAACCCTGCCACAGACGCCGACACCGACGCCATCATCGCCCAAGCCATCGCCGAGTTTAGCCATATTCACACCCCGGCCAACTCACCCAAATCACAGTTCAGACAATACCCTCCCTCTAGCGCCGCAGTTCCGCCACAAGCCGAAACCCACCTCCTCCATACCCCACCCCACCACCATCAACTCCCCATCCTGAAAATCCTAAAATCCCGTAAATCCTGATTCTAACAACACCTTCAAACCCCCTCCCAACGCTGGACATACCCCCCATCCTGTCGCTATCATCATCCCCACAGGCCCTTGCGCACTACCACGCCCGGCGTCACCGACGGGCCGCCCAGCAGGAGAGGACGCCTATGGTCGCCGTCGCCAGCGACTCCACCGACTTAATCGCCCGCGTATCCGAGTACGTGGACGATGTCGCTCAAATCGACGTCATCCGGGCCGCCTACGACTTCGCCGCCCGCTGCCACGCCGGACAGCTTCGCCTGTCCGGCGACCCCTACATCGTCCATCCCGTCGCCGCCGCCACCATCCTCGCCGACCTCTACCTCGACCCCGACACCATCAAGGCCGCCCTCCTCCACGACGTCGTAGAAGACTGCGCCGTCTCCGTAACCGACCTCTCCGACCAATTCGGCCCCGACGTCGCCCGCCTCGTCGACGGCGTAACCAAACTCACCCGCGTCGACTACCGCCCTCCCGACGCCAACGGCAACGGCGTCACTCCCGCCGACGCCGAAAACCTCTACGCCGAAAGCCTCCGCAAAATGCTCGTCGCCATGGCCGAGGATATCCGCGTCGTCCTCATCAAACTCGCCGACCGCCTCCACAATATGCGCACCCTCGACGCCCTCCCCGAAAACAAACGCAAGCGCATCGCCCAGGAAACCCTCGACGTCTATTCCCCCCTCGCCCATCGCCTCGGCATCTGGGAACTCAAATGGCAGCTCGACGACCTCGCCTTCCGACACCTCAACGAAACCCGCTACCGGGAAATATCCCGCCTCCTTGCCGCCCGACGCTCCCAGCGCGAAGCCTACGTCGCCGACGTCGCACACCGCCTCCGCGATGAACTCGCCCAAAACCAACTCCACGCCGAAGTCAACGGCCGCCCCAAAGGCATCTACTCCATCTACAACAAAATCGAAAAATACGCCGCCGAAGGCAAAGAACTCAGCGACATCTTCGACCTCTACGCCCTCCGCGTCATCCTCGACGACGTCCCCCACTGCTACGCCGCCCTCGGCGTCATCCACCGCATCTGGAGCCCCATCCCCGGCCAGTTCGACGACTACATCGCTACCCCCAAGCAAAACCTCTACCAAGCCCTGCACACCACCGTTATCTGCGACGGCGGCCACCCCCTGGAAGTCCAAATTAAAACCGACGAAATGCACCGAGTTGCCGAGTACGGCGTCGCCGCTCACTGGCGCTACAAAGAAGGCGCCGCCCCCGCCGGCGGCCGCGGCCGCTTCGAAGAGCGCATGACTTGGCTCCGCCAACTCCTCGAATGGCAGCGCGAAACCCCCGACACCAACGAATTCCTCGACTCCGTCCGCGAAGACCTCTTCCACGACCAGGTCTTCGTCTATACCCCCAAGGGCGACATCGTAGAACTCGCCGCCGGCGCCACTCCCATCGACTTCGCCTACAAAATCCACACCGACCTCGGCCATCGCATCTCCGGCGCCAAAGTCAACGGCCGTCTCGTCTCCCTCGATACCCCGCTGGAAAACGGCGACACCGTTGAAGTCGTCGCCGGCAAAACCGGACGCGGCCCCTCACCCGACTGGCTCAATCCCTCCCGCGGCTACGTCGCCACCAACAGCGCCCGCCAGAAAATCCGCTCCTGGTTCAACCGCCAGGCCCGCAGCGCCAACATCACCCGCGGCCGCGACCTCCTCCGACGCGAACTCCACCGCATGGGCGTCAAACTCCCCGACCGCGAAGTCCTCGCCCTCTGCCGCTACGACACTATGCAAGACCTCCTCGCCGCCCTCGGCTCCGGCGAACTCAGCGACTCCGCCCTCGCCGCCCGTCTCGCCGAACGCCACAGCAAAGACCCCGACCCCACAGAATGGCAAATCCCCCTCAAGGGATCCCAGCGCCTCGACAGCCCCACCTCCGGCATTACCGTCCTCGGCGTAGGCGACCTCCTCACCCGTATTGCCGCCTGCTGCAACCCCATCCACGGCGACTCCATCATCGGCTTCGTTACCCGCTCCAGCGGCGTCAGCATCCACAAAGTCCAGTGCCGCAACGTCCTTAACGAAGACGAAAAAGAGCGACTCGTCCCCGTCTCCTGGGGCCAGAAGCAGGAACTCTACCCCGTCCGCGTCCGCATCGAAGCCATCGACCGCGTCGGCCTGCTCCGCGACGTCTCTACCCGCCTGTCCGAAGACAAAATCAACATCGCCTGGGTCGTCACCCGCGAGAACGACAACGCCACCGTCAGCATGGAACTCACTATCCACACCGCCGGCTTGCAGCAGCTCAACCGCGTATTCTCACGTATCGAAGGCATCCGCGGCGTCACCTCCGTCAGCCGCGTCACCAGCAGCCCCCTGCGTCAGACCGAACGGTGAACCCCCACCAGCCGCCGGGAGCCTACACCCTCTCCCGCGCCGTTCTCAACCTCACGACGACCAAGCTCCTTGTCGCCATCGCAGTATTCGCCTCCATACTGTTGATGCCCTCCCCCGACGGCCTGACCGACCACGGTCAGCGCGCCCTCGCCGTCATGTCCCTGGCCGTCATCCTCTGGGCCGCCGAAGCCATCCCCGTCGCCGTCGCCGGCATTGCCGGCGTAGTCCTCCTCGTGCTGACCGGCGCCGTAGATGGCATCGGCGTCGCCCTCTACGGCTTCTCCCAGCCCGTCGCCTACTTCCTCATCGGCATCCTCACCCTGGGGCTCGCCGTGCACCACTCCGGCCTCGCTCAGCGCATGGCCACCCTCCTGATGCGCGGCGCCGGACACAACCCCCTCCTGCTCTACGTGCAGATGCTCTTCTCCTTCGCCGCTCTCACCTTTGCCCTCCCCTCGGCCAGCACCAGAGGCGCCATCATGGTGCACGTGTACGAGCAGGTCCTGGAACGCTGGAACATCCCCCAGGGACACCCCCTCTACAAAGCCGTGATGATGGCCATGGGCTGCCTCAACCGCCTCGGCTCCACCGCCCTCCTGGCCGGCGGCATCACCCCGGTCGTAGCCTCTGGCCTCCTCGGAGACTTCTCCTGGACCCGCTGGTTCATTTTGATGAGCCTGCCCTTCTACGCCAACTTGATAGTAGGCGGTGCCTTGCTGTTCCTCTTCTACCGCCCCGGATTCCGCTCCCACGGCAGCCTGCCCGCCGCGCCCGTATCCGTCGGCCCCCTGAGCGGTGCGGAAATCCGCGCCGGCGCCGTCGTCATACTCACCGCCCTCCTGTGGTTCACCGACTTTGCTCACGGGCTGCACCCCGCCGTGCCGGCCCTCATCGCCCTGTGCCTCATTCTGCTGCCGCGCCTCGGCATCCTTACCTGGCGCGAATTCGAGCGCGACGTAGGCTGGAGCAACTTTTTCGTCATTGCCACATCCCTCTCCCTGGCCCACGCCCTGGTTGCCACCGGCGCAGCCTCCTGGTTCTCGGAAACCCTGGTCGGCGGCGTGTCGCAGCTCTCCTCCCGCCCTTTGCTTACGCTGCTTGCCCTGTGCGCCTGCTTCGCCGCCGTCAGAATGCTGATGCCCAACATCGCCGGCTACCTCGCCCTGGTGATACCCATAGCCATGGCCGCCGGCGCATCCTTGGGGCTAAACCCGCTGGTATGCGGTTTTGCCGCAGTCGTGGTAGGCGATTCCGCCGTCTATTACGGCGCCGGCGGAACCTCCGCCGTGTTCGTCTTCCAGCGCGCCAACATCTCCAACCCGGAGATCTTCCGCTTCGGCCTCACCATGACCGTCGCCGTCATCGCCATCCTGCTCCTGCTGATAATCCCCTACTGGAACCTCCTCGGCTATCCGCTGGCGCCCTAGCCCATCAGCCGAGCAATCAGAGCTAGAACCGCCAGCGCAACCAAAACCGCGCCGGCCACCGCCAGCTTGATAAAGAACCCGCGCAGCCGACCCCGCCGCTGCCTGGCCCGCCGCCGTTCTGCCCGATAATCCCAGGGACGTCGCGCCCTCCCGCCGTTCCGCCACACGCCGCGCCTTTTTGCCTGCGCCTCTGCCTCCGCCTCCGGAAACCCCAAGTCCCGGCCTCCGTAACGCCGATACCAGTACGCCATCCCCGAGCGCACCATCGCCACATTGATAGGCTCCCGGCCCCATCTCCCCGAGTACAGCACCCCCACCGTCCGCCCGTACCGATCCGTATCTACCACATCCATTCGGATACCACCCCGACACACCAGAGAGTCCAGCTGCCGCCTCGCCTGCTGTCCATACGGCTGCGCGAGCTCCGGCGCATCGATCCCATACAACCGAACCGGAAAAGGCCGCCGCATAAAGCCGAACAGCCCTCCGTATTTCACTTCCAGCGAGTCGCCGTCCACCACCCTCCGCACTTTCACCTTGCGGGCCATCGCCGCCCTACACCGTCAGCGGCGTATCGTCGCGGTTGGCCCACTCCCCCATGGAAGCGTCGTAATTCTTGGCGTTTTCAAAACCCATCAGCCGGAGAACAAAGTTGCCGTGCGCCGCACGGATGCCGGCCTGTCAATAAGAGTACGCCGTCTTGTCCGGCGTTATCCCATGCTCCGTCAATATCTGCCGGATTTCAGCGGCCGGCTTGAATTCATGCGTGTCGCGGTCCATCAGGTGGAACCATTCCAGATGCGCCGCTCCGGGCACATGCCCAACCCGCTTGTTCCGGTAATTCTCCGCCGTCCCATCCCACTCGGCGTCGCTCCGCACGTCCCACACTACCACGTTGTCCAGCGTACAGACTTCCTTAAGTTCGTCGCCGGTGGCAATGAACGACTCGTCCGCCCGGGGCGTAAAGGTCACCGCCGCCGGCGGACGGGCCCGCCCAAAGTCAATACGCTGTCCCGCGTTCACCCAGGCCCGCCAGCCCCCGTTGAGAACCATAACCCTGCTATGCCCGTAATACCTGAACGCCCACCACATCCGGGCGGCGGTAAGTCCCTGCGCGTGGTCATACGTAACCACCGTAGTATCGTCGCCGACCCCCAGGCTTTCCGCATACGCCTTAAACTGTTCCGGCGTCATCACGTGCCGCCGATTGCTGTCCGGATCCTTCGCCCAGTTATCTGGTACATGAGCCGCCCCTGGAATATGACCCCGCTGCCAGGCGTCCGCCGTATTGGCGCAGTCCAGTACCACCACGTCGGGGTCACCCAGATGCGCGGCAACCCAATCGGGATTCGTAAGATATTCGGGATGTGCGTAGCCCTCGGCGGCGGTAGTCATAACGCAGTAGCTCCTGGTCCAATTTCCCGGAATTGTAGGCGTCCCGCCCCAGTCGGTCAATGCCTCCACAGCCCGACATTCTTAACACAATCTGGCAAATAACCAAGCCCCTCCGCCGGGCAATCATCAGCTTGACGCGCCCTGTTGGATAATTGGCTTGCGAAGTGTTGGGAATATAAAAGGCCCCGCCGAAAGGCAGGGCCTGCCGCTTTGCAACGCGCTGTGACGGTTATTCCCGGATTGATGTCATGCGAGCATTTCGTAGCCGAAGCGTTCTGCGATGTCATCGGCTATTTCCCGGGCGATGCGTCCGGCGACGTGTCCTTTCAAGTCGCCCAAGTCATCGGTAACCTGCTGTAGACGGGTTTCCACCCTGTCCAGTCTTGTTTCTACCCCATCTAGCCGGATAGAAACCTGGGCGTTGAACCCCTTCTGGGCTGTGATGAAGTCATCCACCTTGTTTGCAAACTGAGCGAAGCGTTCCGGGAGCCGGAGCAGTTCTTCGCCCAAGAGCAGGCTGTGAACTTCATCGCGGAAGTCCGACACCCTGCGCAGGGCTTGCAGGAAACGGGCGCGTTCGGCACAGTGGCGTCAGTTTCGGACGGCGGCCTTATAGGCTCATTCAAAAATCCACTGCGGGAGGGCCTCCCCTGTTAACCGCGTACAAGGCAACCATCGGGCCAAATGTGTCAAGCGGATAATCGCTCCCCGCCTTGACAGGTAACCGCCCCCAACCATACAATGGTATGCCGTTTGGGAGTTTGAGATTATGGATTACGCCATCGTCAAAACTGGCGGCAAGCAATACCGCGTCTCTCCTGGCGACGTCCTCGACGTCGAACTGCTTACCGCCGAAGCCGGAACCACCACCCGGCTGGACCACGTCTTGGCCCTCTCGCGAGACGGTCAAATGCGCTTCGGCGCGCCCACCGTTCCCGGCGCCTGTGTCATCGCCGCAGTGCAGTCCCACTACAAAGACCGCAAAATCACCGTGTACAAGTACAAGGCCAAGACCCGATACCGCCGCAAGCGCGGCCACCGCCAGAACTACACCCGCATCCAAATCCAAAGCATCGAGACCGGAGGCTAGCAAATGGCACACAAAAAAGCCGGCGGCAGCACCAACAACGGCCGCGACAGCAACGCTAAACGCCTCGGCGTCAAACGTTACGGCGGTCAACTTGTAACCGGCGGCTCCATCATCGTCCGCCAGCGCGGCACCCGTATCCGCCCCGGAACCAATGTCGGCATGGGCCGCGACCACACCCTCTTTGCCATGATTGACGGACAGGTAACCTTCGAATGGGCCGCCAAAGGCAAGCGTCGCGTCAGCGTGTACCCCGCCGTCGCCGCCTCGGCCCAAGCCGCCGCTGCGTAAAGGCCTCCTGACTACCATGAAAGCAGACATCCACCCCCGGTATTTCAATGCCACCATCACCTGCTCCTGCGGCAACGTCTTCCAGACCGGCGCCACCAAGCCCGCCCTCCGCGTCGAAGTCTGCGGTCGTTGCCATCCCTTCTACACCGGCGAGCAGCGCATCGTCGACACCCAGGGCCGCATCGAGCGCTTCAGCCGCCGCTTCAACCTGGACGACTAGCCAACCCTCTCACCACCGATAACTCAGTCAAGGGCGCCCGATGGGTCGCCCTTACTCATTACGGCCAGCCCCTCCGGATGCCCTCCCCACGCCCTGAACCTGTCGCTGCCCTGTACCCGCAAATGCTCCCCATGTCGCGCTACCTCCCCAAAACCGTCCGCGAGTACGGGCGCATCTACCTCGCCCAGTGCCTCGCCGAGCGCGGCTGGCAGTATTTTATCGCCCGTCGCAGCCCCAACGAAGATGAAGTAATCGCCGGCATCCCGGAGCGTAACCAGGAAGTTCGCCTCAAGTTCCACTCCCAACAAACCGGCCAGGCAATCCGCTTCTACGACCCCGACGGCCTCGATTGGGAGTGGCAGTGCCTGGTCATCGCCACCCGCATCCTGGACGACGCCCCCGTAACCTACCTCCTCTCTCGCGATGACGTCCGCAGCCACGGCCGTCTCGAGGAAGAACTCGACGGCGCGCTATGGCTACAGCCCCACGCCTTCGCCGTCTCCGATTTCAAGGAAGCCTGGCACAAGATCCATGCGTAGCGATACCGCCGCCACCCCCTCGTCCGCACCCCGTCCCCTCTACGGCGGCCAGGCCGTCATCGAAGGCGTCATGATTCGCGGCGTCCGCCATTACAGCCTCGCTATCCGTCGCCCCGACGGCGGCATATTCTGCGCCACCGAACCCGTAAGCAGTCGGCTTTCCGGCCCCATGCGCCGCATCCCCTTCCTCCGCGGCGTTCTCATACTCGCCGAAACCCTGTGGCTCGGCATGAAATCCCTCCAACGCTCCGCCATCATCGCCGCCGAAGAGCCCCAGCCCTCTGATGGCGAACCGGAGCCAAACGCCCTCCCACAGTCGTCAATCAGCAACTGGACTATGGGCCTCACCATGGCAATCGCCCTGGCCCTGGGCATCGGCATCTTCCTCATACTCCCCCTGCTGGCCGCCCGCCTCACGGAACCCTATGTAGGTTCCCTGCTGGCAGTCAACCTGATTGAGGGCCTCATCCGTCTGCTCATCCTCGTCGCCTACGTAGCCGGCATATCCCTCATGAAAGACATTCGCCGAGTGTACGCCTACCACGGCGCCGAGCACATGGCCGTCCATACCTACGAAGCCGGCCAGCCGCTGACCGTGGATAACGTCCGCCGTCATCCTACGCCCCACCCCCGTTGCGGCACTGCCTTTCTCATCACCGTGGCCATCGTATCCGTCGCCGCCTTCGCCGTTCTCGACGCCCTTCTCGGAACCGAACTGTACTGGCGCGTGCTGTCGCGCATCGTGCCGGTGCCCTTGGTCGCAGCCGTCAGCTACGAAATCATCCGCTTTGCCGGCGCCCATCGCGGCTCCTGGTTCGGCAAAACCCTGTCCGCCCCCGGCCTCTGGCTCCAGCGCATCACCACCCGCCAGCCCGACGCCGACCAGATTGAAGTCGCCATCGCCGCCATGACCGCCGCCGTAGCCGCCGACTCCAATACCCACGCGCCTCCTAATCCCTCCCAATATGATACAGTAACCCCGGCAAGCGGTTGACGACACTTACCCTACCCAAAGCAGGTGCGCCATGGCCGACGTCCCCGATATGCAAATGATCCCCTACCTCACGGCCGACGAACCACGCAACTTCGTAGAACGCGGCCTGCAACGCTACAACGACCTGCTGGAACGGCTGGCCGACGGTATGGACGCCTTGCTGGATTTGGCCCGCGCCGGCCATCCCATTGACGCTGAACTCGCCGACCGGCTGACCGAGCTGCGCGAGACCCTCCGTCCTCGCCACGGCCTCTGCATCGACCGAGCCTGCTTCTCCTGCCGCGTCCACGAAGAAGCCATCAAAGAGCACGTCCTGCTCTACGTGGACTGGAAACTGCCCGGCACCGTCCAGCAACTCGAACGGCTGAAAAACCGCAACTGAACCCGCCCGACCTTACGGCTGCCGCGCCACCGCCACGATGTGGTACATATGCCGATATAACTGCCACCCGCCCCGCAGCATCGCTTTCCAGTCCCTTTCCGCATCAGGGCGCACGTGCCGGAAAATGTCGGTTTCAGTGTAGTGCGTCGCCACGTCCGGCCTCTGCTCCCGCAGCGCAGCCGCCAGCCGCCGAGACTCCCCCACCGGAATCAACGGATCTCCCCGGTCATGTATCACCCGCATCACCGTGCCTCCGCTCCATTGCCCGACATACTTGGACGGCGATATGGCGTCAACCTCGGCCCGAAAATCCTCGGGCAGCCGCGCGTAAAGCTCCCGCGCCGCCGCCACGCTGCCCACGCCCTCCATCAGACGCTGCGCCGCGTCGGAAGCCTCCTCCCGCAGCAGCATATTGTCAAACACCCGGCGGGTGAGCGGGTCAACCTCCCACCGCCTTTCCTCCATTCCCTCAACCGCCCGCCCTGCGGCAATCTGCGCCAGCAGCTCGGCGGCGTCATAGTAGCCCCCAAAGGCGTTGACAAATGCAATGTCCTCCGCGATGGCCGGATCCGCCGCCGCCGCCAGCGCAAAAGACGCCCCCACCGAAAAGCCGGCCAGCCCTACCCGCTCCGCATCAACGTATTCCTGCCCCCGCAGATGCTCAAACCCGACCACTATGTTGCGTATCTCCCCAGCGTCAACCTCGGCCCGCTCCCCCATTGTCGGCGACCAGTAATACATCGCAGCGAACCCGGCCCGCGCCAGCGCCCGCCCCAGATTAATCACGTCGGGATCATCCGCCCCGGCGGCATTCGCCCCCAGAAATATCAGCAGGCCGGCCCGGCGTTTGCCATCGGCAATAACGTAAATATCCGCCTCCGCCTCCGCTCCGTCGGCCCGGCGATACGTGGTTTGCATACGCCGCGGCTCCGGTGCCAGCCACGACTGAACCTTCATCGGCCCCGGCAGAACCTGTGCCGCAAAAGCCGCGGTGTGAATGGCCGTCATCGCCGGACGGTACAAAGTCAGCACGGCCACCCCCGCCACTCCGATGATGATAATTGCAACATAATTGCGGTAAGCGCTTCGTCCAATCGCGCGTAGCATTACACCCGCACCCGGCTGATCATCGCCGCCGAAACGAGCCGAGTCGCCGCCATCGCCAGAAACACAATCGGCCACGGGCTGCCCGTCATATCCAGCAGCGCGCTGAATAGCAACGCCTGCGCCCCGGCGTACAAATATCCGTGAGCATCCAGCACTCCCGCTCCGGTTCCCGCCATCTTGCGCCCCGACAGGTCAACCGAAATTGCGGAAATCAGCGACACCCCCATGCTCACTCCCCCCCACAACATCAGCCCCGCTCCCAGCCAGGCATTCGACGGCGGCGCCAGCGCAATCGCCGTCAGCGCTGCGGCCGACAAAAAGCACGACGCTATCACCAGCGGACGACGCCGACTCCCCAGCAGCCGGTCCGACACGAACCCCGCCGCCGGCGGCGCTATCAGGTAGCCCAACGGCAGCAGGAACGTAATCAACACCGTCTGCTCTATATCCAGCCCGCCCGCCTCAAAGTAGTACAGCGGCACCCACGTCGTCAGTCCATACCGCGCCACGTTCTCCAGTCCTTTAACATGGCAGGCCAATTGGAAGCGGGAATTCGTCAGCAGCGCCTTATATGGGCCCAGCCCTTTCAAATCCTCGTCGCTCACCGACTCCGGCGCGGCGGAAACCTCATCCTCCTCAATGTACTCCGGCAATCCTACGTCCCGCGGCCGGTCCCGCGTCAGAAAGTAGAAGGCAATGCCCAGCGCCGCAATAAGCAGCGGCGGGTAACGAAAAGCCGCGCGCCACCCCCATTCGTCGGCTACCCAACTGCTCACCCACCACATCAGCAGCATCGCCCCGCCGGTTACGGTTCCCAGTATCCCCATGGCTATGCCCCGTTCCCGTCGGGGCCACCACTGGCTTATCATGCTGATGGCCGGCGACCAGCACGCCGCGTTGACGAACCCGGCCATCGCCAGCGGAATCGCAATCCCCACCGCCGAACCGCCAAAAGACGCCGCCCAGTTGAACACCGTGGTGAAAACCGCCCCCAGCATTACCCACAGCCGCAGCCCATAGGCTTCCGACAGCCGCCCATGGACCAGGTCGCCCAGCATAAACCCCCACAGCAGCATCGCGTTTATGACGCCGATTTCAATGTTGGTCAGTAGCAGGTCTTCCTTAATCAGCGGCGACGTCGGCCATAAGTTGAACCGCCCGGTATAAACAAACAGATAAAACACGCAGAACGCAACCAGCGCCTGCCACTTCCAACGGTGATAGCGAGGCGGCAGCTGGTCGTATGCTACGGGATCTCCTACCCGTGCCATATCCTTTTCTCGCGCAGCGGCCATTAGGCTGTACTCAAATAACAAACCGCCGCCGGCAAACTGGTCGGCGACGGCGGCGCAGGCTGCGTCAGCCCGTTAACGCTTCGTGTGCAGCAATTCCCGCGCTTCCTCCAGCAGCTCCTCGTCGCTGCGGCTCAAGTCCAGCGGATCGCCATGCGGCTGAGGAACCGGAAACCCCGTCTTATAGTACAGCTCAACCCGGTTCCCTTCCGGGTCAAAGAAGTACATCCCGAAAGCGTTGCCGTGGCTGACAATCCGGTCAATGGTAACGTTCTCAGCGTCAATCCGCGCCTTGAACTCCCGCATATCCTGAATGGAAGGAACCCGGAACGAAATCTGCTGAATAACCCTGGCGTCCTCCGAGGTCACCCGCCCCTCCATCAAAACGAACTCATGATGCTCCCCCACCGGGTCGGCGCTGAGAAACACCATCCGTCGTTGCTCCAGGTCTTCGTCGGCAATTTGCAACCCTAAAACGCGGGTATAAAAATCCCGCATATTCATCAAGTCGGTAGCGTAGATGCCTACGTGCCCGAGCCCCGCTATCCGTGCCATTGCAATACCTCCTCCGTAGCCGCTCCTGCGCTTCGCTGCTGTTTCGCCAACGGTATTGCAGTCCGCCCAGTATGTCAAGCAAAACCGAGGCCGCCATCCCGTTTGACCCCATCGCCGCAGCGCGCCTATAATCTTCCATCGTGACGACCTTGGAAAACGACGCCCCCGCGCGGCGACCTCGCATCTTCTACGGATGGTGGGTGGTCGTCGCTTCATCTGTCCTCGGAATGTTCGGCAACGGCGCAATTTCCCAGGGCTTCCCGCGCTTCTTCACCCCCATACAAACCGACCTCGGCCTCAGCAAAACTCAAATGTCCCTCGTGTTCAGCCTGGCCCGCGCCGAAGGCAGCGCCGGCGGCCCGCTGGTAGGCTGGGTGGTGGACAAATTCGGCGCCCGCCCCATGATTCTCGCCGGCGGCTTGATGGCCGGCATCGGCATCATATTCCTCTCCCGCGCCGACAGCTACTGGGAGCTGCTCGTCCTGTTTTCCGGCCTCATTTCCCTCGGCAAAAGCGCCGGCTTCGGCCAAACCCTCATGGCCGCCGTCAACCAGTGGTTCATCCGCCGCCGCTCCATCGCAATGTCCACCTTGATGACTGCCTTCGCCGGCGGCGGCGCCTTCGTCGTCCTGCTCCTCGACTGGGGCATCAGACAGCTGGGCTGGCGCGATACCCTACTCTGGATGGGCATCTTCGTCATCGCAATGACCCTCCCCGCCGCCTTCTTCATCCGCAGCCGACCCGAAGACATGGGGCTCCGCCCCGACGGCGACCCTCCCGCCGACGCCGCCAGCGCTGCCGGAAGACGACGGGCCGCCCCCGCCGAAGTCAGTTTCACCTTCCGACAAGCCGTCTTAACTCGCACCTACTGGCTGATTATGCTCGGCGCCATCATCCGAGTTTCCGCAACCAACGGTATGCTGGTTCATTTCTTCCCCATCATGGAAATGCGCGGCATCTCCAACAGCGAAGCCTCAGGCTGGTACGCCGCCATGTTCATCCTGGGCATACCTCTGCGGTTCATCATGGGCGTAACCAGCGACAAATTCCGCGGCAATGTACTGCTGGCCATAGGCATGGTGTTTGGAGCCTTCGGCATGGGCGGCCTGTGGATTGGCCCCGGCCTGGTGGGAATGCTCCTCTTCGTAGTAGGCATAGCCGTAGTGGAAGGCATCACCTCAGTCAATTGGCTGATGCTCAGCGACTATTACGGGCGCGGACGCTTTGCCACCCTGATGGGCTTCATGAGCCTCTTTATGAACGTAGGAATGTTCGCCACTCCTTTGCTCGCCGGCTTTGTAGCCGACTCCACCGGCAGTTACTTCATCTTTCTCGCAGTATGCACGCCGTTGTACCTGGTGAGCGCAGTCGCCTTTTTGCTCTCCACACGCCCCCAGCCCCCGGCCAGCGCCCGACGCCGCTGGATTGGCGCCGAAACCACCCCGACAGCTCAACCCACCGCCAGCAGCAGCGATGCCATCTAACCCACCCCCTACACAAAGCCGCCCCCACATTGGCGCCGAAACCACCCCGGCAGCACAACCCACCGCCAGCAGCAGCGACGCCATCTAACCCACCCCCTACACAAAGTCGCCCCCACATTGGCGCCGATTACGGCCCCGGCAGCGCAACCCACACCCAGCAGCAGCGATGCCATCTAACCCACCCCCTACACAAAGCCGCCTCCACATTGGCGCCGATTACGGCCCCAGTTGAACCGAAACCACCCCGGCAGCTCAACCCACACCCAGCAGCAACAATGCCATCAACCCCACCCCCTACAACAAAGCCGCCATAATAAGTACCGGTCATTGGCGCTAATTTAGCTACTTCTGAAAACCCCACCGGCCTACCTAATTCTCTGATTTGCCAAGCCCCACAATAGCGGAACCCCAGTCAGCCCCCCAATCCTGAAAATCCTATAATCCCGTAAATCCTGATTCTGACAAATTAACCCCACTAACTCCAATTTCATCACCGCACCCTACATCACGCCTAGCCCTGTGCCCCCTATCAATCATTCCTAAAAGCGAACACCCGCCGTCATTCCCCTCACACCGTCGTCCCGCCAAAAGCCACAACCCACCCCAGCGCAGCGCCCCAATCCTGAAAATCCCAAAATCCCGTAAATCCTGATTCTGACCAAATAGCCCCGCATCCCTCGGCAAACCCGAACAGCGGCTACCCCGAACATACCGCCCCAACGCCCCGGAACCAGCCGTACGCAGGCCGTACCCACCCTAGCAGTACCGCAGCCACCAATACCAAGACAAGTCACTATTCCTGGCATTGCCCAAAGCGCTGGGTATGCACCCGCTGAACTGGTTATGACTGAGATTCACGCTTTCCAAATAGCGTAGGTTCCCCAGCGCTTGGGGTATCTGTCCATCAAGCCTGTTGCGCCAGAGATTCAACGTTCTCAGGCTGCGGAGGTTTCCCAGCTCCGGAGGTATCCGGCCCTCCAACTGGTTCTGGTTGAGATACAACTCTTCCAGGTTGCGTAGGTTCCCCAGCTCCGGAGGTATCCGGCCCTCCAACTGGTTCTGGTTGAGATTCAAGATTCTCAAGCTGGTGATTTCCCCCAGCTTCGCCGGGATCCCGCCGGTGAGCCCGTTAGCCTCAATTTCCAACGTATCGAGTTTGCGCAGGTTCGCCAGCTGCTCCGGTATTGGTCCCCTCAGCTCGTTACTGTTGAGCCACAGCTCTTCCAATTTGCGGAGGTCCCCCAGCGCTGCCGGTATCTTGCCCGTCAACTGGTTGCCGTCAAGGCGCAACAATTCCAGGTGCTTGAGGTTCCCCAGCTCCGCCGGAATTGGACCTACCAGATTTTTGCCGTTGAGGTACAGGTGAGTTACGCAGCCCTCGTGGTTGGTAATAACCATGTTCCATTGATTTAACGATATGTTGTCATTCATCCATCCGTCTTTGCGGTTCCATTCGTCGCCGTTTGTTGCCTCATAAAGCGCTTCCAGCGCATCCCGATCTTGCGCTTTACAGCTGGCAGGTGTTGGAGAGGGCGTCGGCGTTGACGTAGCAGTGGCCGTTGCCGTTGCTGTAGGCGTCGCTGTCGCCGTCTGGGTAGGCGTTGGCGTCGGTGTGCGCGTCACCGTTACAGTTGGCGTCGCTGTTCCCGTCGCCGTTGGTGTCGGCGTTCCCGTGGCTGTTGGCGTCGGTGCGCGCGTCGCCGTTGGTGTCGGCGTGTGCGTCGTTGTCGCCGTTGGCGTCCCCTGTAACGTTGGTACGAGCGTTGGCGTGGCTGTCGGAGTGAACATTGCCATCCCCGCCGGCGTTGCCGTAGCCGTTGGCGTGAACGTCGGCGCACCCGGCAACGTTGGCATACCAGTTGGCGTGGCCGTCGGAGTGAACATTGCCATCCCCACCGGCGTTGCCGTAGCCGTTGGCGTGAACGTCGGCGCACTCGGCAACGTTGGCATACCAGTTGGCGTGGCCGTCGGAGTGAACATTGCCATCCCCACCGGCGTTGCCGTAGCCGTTGGCGTGAACGTTGGCATACCAGTTGGCGTGGCTGTCGGAGTGAACATTGCCATCCCCACCGGCGTTGCCGTAGGAGTCCCCGTAAGCGTGCGCGTTGCTATAGCCGCTGCCGTAGCCGTCGGTGTCCCCGTTGGCATTCCCGGTAGTGTTGATCCCGGCGTAGGCATAACCGTCTCCCCAACAATTTCCTCCGCAGGCGGCGACATCACCGTAGCCATCGGCCCAGCAGTTGTCCCGGGTGCCGGGGACGTAGCCGTCGCCCCGACAATCCCCGTCGCCGCCGGCAAAGTCGCCGTAGCCGTCGCCCCATCAGTTGCCCCCGACGCCGGGGATGTAGCCGTAGCCATCGGCCCGACAGTTCCCGTCGCTGCCGCCAAAGTCGCCGTAGCCCCATCCCCCGCCCCAGCAGTTGCCCCCAATGTCGGGGACGTAGCCGTGGCAGCGGGAACAACCTCCCAAGCCCCGTCAGCGCTGATGCTCGACCCGTCCCCCTCCTGACAGTAAGCCAGCAGGTACGCGGTCAACCCCGTCAGCAGCAGCAAAAGCAGCCCAACAAGTAAGATTCTCAGCCATCCCGGAAGGCGCCAGCCGCGACCACCCCCATCGCCGCCCGTCCCGCCGTTGCCACCATCATCGCCGCCCGCCCCGCCATCACCATGCGCCTGGTCATTGCGCTCTTCATCCCGCTTATCGTATGTAATCCAGTACCGTATCACAGCGCAATACTCTAATCTTACCGACGTTGGCGCCGCTTCCCCTCAACCCCGAAAACGCCGCATAATCTCCTCATGCCATGACTTAACACGTCCCACAACGCAACGCCCCATGCAACTCCTCGATTTTATCACCCCAACCCACCTCCACAACCCACCCCATCCTGAAAATCCCAAAATCCCTTAAATCCCGATTCTGACAAACCACTGACAACGCCGCCACCACCAGCAATCCAATAGCCACATCCCGCCCTTCCACCCCATCCCCCCACCAAAACCCCATCCTGAAAATCCCAAAATCCCGTAAATCCTGATTCTGACAAAAATCGCTTGCACCACGCACGCCAGTGCGCTATAATACCTTCGTCAGGCTCATCCAACGGCCCCTCGAGAACCGTCGGATACCGTCCCATCCCAGTGCACAGGCCAGGACACCAGCCCGACACCAAAATCCAGCCAGGAGGCTAAAAACAGGAGTTCAACGGGGTTCAGGATAACACGGTCTAACCCGCCGCAACCAGTACTGTGCGGCATGTCGGATCCATTGCACCACTGCGGTGCGCCGGAGGTCGGTCACATTACCCGGCTGGCGCATCCAGCACGGCGGGAGTCACCACCGCTGCGCGAGGACGGGCACTGCCCAAGCAGCCGTTAGCACGCGCAAGACTAGGACGTAAATAGCAAGCCACGCTCTCAGGCCGTAGCGCCGACATCCTGAACCCCCACGAACTCCACCCAAAAATCCACCGACCGACCAAAAGGAGGCAAACAACCACAATGAAAATCGCCAACCCCAACACCCGCGCCCCTCCCCCTCCTCCGACGCTACCGAAATCGGCGCCAAACGGTTATCATGAAATCGTCGCCGCCTCTGCCCAACCCGGTGCAAGGCGAAAACATCGCCAAAATCGCAGCCGCGCCAGCCAGGAGGAGGCAGATCTCCCATGAACCCTCAGCCGGTAACCCTGACCGGGCATCACGTCCGCCTCGAACCCATCGGGCCGCAGCACGCCGCCGACCTGTACCGGGTCGGGCAGGATGAAGCCATCTGGCGCTACCTCTCCACTCCGCCGTTCACCTGCCCGGAAGACGCCCAGGAGTGGGTCCATACGCACGTCGCCCTCAACCATTCCGGCGAGCATATACAGTTCGCCGTCATTCACGCCGCCGAAGAACGCGCCATCGGCTCCACCGGCTACCTGGACATCGACCGCCCCAATCGCGCCCTGGAAATCGGAATGACCTGGTACGGCGTCGCTTATCAGCGCACGGCGGTTAACACCGAGTGCAAGTACCTCATGCTGCGCCACGCCTTTGCCCATTTGAACGCCCTGCGCGTTTGCCTCAAAACCGACCACCGCAACGAACGTTCCCAACGAGCCATTGAACGCATCGGCGCCGTGCGAGAAGGCGTACTCCGCAACCACCGCATCGCCCGGGACGGCGCGAACCGCCATTCCGTGTACTACAGCATCATCGACACCGAATGGCCCGGCGTGAAACAGCGTCTGGAGGAAATGTTGGCCCCATAGCCGGGCCGCGCATTCATCCTATTTGCGCCGGCTGCCGTATGGGAGTATGATAGCCGCCGTCCCTCGGAATTCCTTGGAACGGAGTTCCGTCACTTAGGAAGCCCCGTCCCAATGGAGGTATCGCCGCAGTGCCGCCAGCGCCCCGCCTGCGTCAGAATTACGCCGGGCGTGCGGCGGTTTCCTGCGGAACCCTGACCTGCTGACAGAGCCGCTTTTCATTGCTATAATCTTGCGCCGGAGGAGGTGCCCATGCGAGCTATTGACTACCAAGCCCCTACAACCCTCAAAGAAGCCGTGTCCATCATGGCCAACCACGGCAACCGCGCTTACCCCCTTGCCGGCGGTACGGACATCCTGGTCCAACTCCGCGGCGGCCGCCGCGAGGCCGACGTCCTGGTCGACACCAAAAAGATCCCCGAACTCAACGGAATCAAACTCGACGACAATGGACTCCAACTCGGCGCCGCTGTGCCTTGCTACCGCATCTACCAGGACGCCGCCGTCGCCGCCGCCTACCCCGGCCTCGTTGACGCCGCCGGCCTCATCGGCAGCATCCAAATACAAGGCCGCGCATCCATCGGCGGCAACCTCTGCAACGCCGCCCCGTCCGGCGACAGCATCCCGCCCGTCATCACCCTCGGCGGCGAAGCCCACATCAACGGACCCAACGGCTGGCGCACCATGCCCGCAGCGGATTTCTGCACCGGCCCCGGCCGCAACGCCTTGCAAGACGGCGAACTGCTCGTTGCCATCCAGTTGCCGGCCCCGACCGCCAACTCCGGCACTGCTTACCTGCGATTCATCCCCCGCAACGAAATGGACATCGCCGTGGCCGGCGTTTCCTCCACAGTTCAGCTCGACCCCTCCGGCCAGACCATCCAGTCGGCCTGCATCGCCTTGGCCTCCGTCGGCCCCACGCCGATCTTGGCCACTGCCGCCGGCGACAGCCTGGCCGGAAAAGCCGTCTCCGACGAAGCCATCGCAGAAGCCGGCCGTCTGGCCAGCGAAGCCGCCACGCCCATCACCGATATGCGCGGCACCGTCCGCCAGCGCCACCACCTGGTCGCCGTGCTGACCCGCCGCACCCTCAACATCGCCATCCGCCGCGCCCGTGGGGAGGAATAACAATGCCCGGACTTGTCCACGTAACCACTACCATCAACGGCAATCAGGCCGATTTTCTCTGCGAGCCGCGCCAAAGCCTGCTCGAATGCCTCCGTGACGTCATCGGCATGACCGGCTCCAAAGAGGGCTGCAACGACGGCAACTGCGGCGCCTGCACCGTCAACCTCGACGGCCGCATCGTCTGCTCCTGCCTGGTCTTGGGTGTCGAGGCCCAAGGCGCCCAGGTCGACACCATCGAGGGCGTCGCCACCGCTGAGGGATTGCACCCCATCCAGCAGTCCTTCCTGGAAAACGCCGCGTTGCAGTGCGGCATCTGCACCCCCGGCTTCATCGTCGCCGCCAAAGCCCTCCTGGAAACCGAACCCGACGCCGACGAAGCCCGCATCCGCCACTGGCTCGCCGGCAACCTCTGCCGCTGCACCGGCTACGACAAAATCGTCCGCGCCGTCCTCGACGCCGGCGAGCGAATGCGCGCCGGCTAACCCCTACACCCCTCAGCAGCTCTCCGAAATAAGGGGCAGCCTCAACAGGCTGTCCCCTATTTCAGACGTGTACCCTATCACCACCCGCCTCCTGATACACAGACAGGCAACATCCGGCGAGAACGTAAGTGAACCAACTTTCGCCAAACTACGGCGTCCCCACCCGAAACAGATCCCGTGCCGCAAACCCCTTGCGCTCCGTCGCATCAACGCCCTCAAACCCGATGATTACAGCCTCCGCCCGGTCTATCAGATTGACCGCATCAGTACGTCTGAATTCAGCATCCGGATCGTAGTCCGCCAAGTTACGCCATCTTTGCAAGTAGATAAAAGCCACCCCAAAGTCCCGTATATCAGGCGCGAAGGCGTTTAGACCGCTTTGCATACGACTTTTCGCAAACCTATAGTCCAGTGCCCGGTACGTTTGGATCCAAGCCGGCAGACGACGAAATTGCGGCGACGCGCCAATCAGGCTGTCCGTGTTGCTCAGAGCAGGTGCATGAAACCCGGATGGCTGCGATAAATGCTCGCCGCCTGCTTCTTGTCGGAATCGTATTTAGCCACGTTGCGCTCTCCGACTGTCCGAACGGATTATATCTACGCTGTCAGCCGTCCGCCCACCCCGTCAATTTGCGCTATAATCCCTCCGACAATGCACCCACCACGCCAAGAGGTGAACCAAATTGACCACAGCCAACCAAGTGCTTTCCGAAGTGGAGTATAACGTCGTCGGCCAGCGCCCCGTCCGTCCCGACGGCGTGGACAAAGTCACCGGCCGCGCCCAGTACGGCGCCGACCTGAACCTGGCCGGCCTCCTCCACGCCCGCGTCCTCCGCAGCCCTCATGCCCACGCCCGTATCAAGTCGGTCGACACCCGCAAAGCCGAAGCCTTGCCCGGCATCCGCGCCGTCGTAACCGCCGCCGACCTGCCCTTCGCTTCCCTGACCAAAGACGAACTGGGCAGCGACTACAACCGCTTCAAGTTCCTCAGCGACAACTTCCTCGCCAGCGACAAAGCCCTCTACCGTGGCCACGCCATCGCCGCCGTCGCCGCCGACAACCCTCACATCGCCGAGGCCGCCCTGGCCCTGATCGACGTTCACTACGAAGCGCTGGAACCCGTTATCAACGTGCGGGACGCCATGCAGGACGGTGCTCCCCTCCTCCACGACGACCTCATCCACACCTCCGCAATGGGCCAGCTCTCGGAAAAACCCAGCAACGTCGCCTCCTACATGAAGTTCGAAAAGGGCGACAACGCCGCCGGCTTTGCCGCCGCCGACGTTATCGTGGAGCGCGAGTTCACCACCGCCTCAGTCCACCAGGGCTACATCGAGCCTCACAACGCCACCGCCCACTGGCGCGCCGACGGTCAAATCAACCTCTGGTGCAGCACTCAGGGCGCCTTCGTAGTTCGCAACATCACCGCCGACGTGTTGCGCGTCGACGTGTCCGACGTGCGCGTAACACCCATGGAAATCGGCGGCGGCTTCGGCGGCAAGGTCGCCTTCTACCTCGAGCCTGTCGCTGCCCTCCTCTCCCGCAAAGCCGGCGCGCCCGTAAAACTCCTCATGTCCCGCACCGAAGTCTTCGAAGGCAGCGGCCCAGCCCCCGGCAGCTGGATGCGCGTCAAGATGGGCGCCAACCGCGCCGGCAAAATCACCGCCGCCGAAATCAAACTCGCCTTCGAAGCCGGCGCCTACCCCGGCTCCCCCGTTATGCAGGGCGCAACCTGCGCCTTCGCCTGCTACGAGCTGGAAAACGGCGCCGTAGAGGGCTACGATGTCGTGGTCAACAAGCCCAAAACCGCCGCCTATCGCGCCCCCGGCTCCCCCCAGGCCGCCTTCGGCGTAGAGCAGGTAGTAGATGAACTATGCCACAAGCTCAACCTTGACCCGATTGAGTTCCGCCTCAACAACGCCGTGAAAGAAGGTTCCCGCAAGGTCGAGGGCCCGGTATTCCAGAAAATCGGCCTGGTGGAGTGCCTGGAAGCCGCCCGTAGCCACGACCACTACCGCACGCCGCTGGCCGGCTCCTACCGTGGCCGCGGCGTCGCGTCCGGCTTCTGGATGAACCGCGGCTTCCATTCCAGCGTCAACATCACCGTCAACCCCGACGGCACCGTGAACCTCATCGAGGGTTCCGTCGACATCGGCGGATCCCGCGCCTCCATCGCCCAGCAGGCCGCCGAATCCCTGGGCCTCGCCTACGAAGACATCAAACCCCAGGTAGTCGACACCGACTCCATCGGCTTCACCATGGTCACCGGCGGCAGCCGCACCACCTTCGCCACTGGCTGGGCCGCCATCCTCGCCGCCGAAGACGTCAAAATGCAGATGGTAGAACGCGCCGCATCTATCTGGGAAGTCCCCACCGACCAAGTCGAGTACCATGCCGGCGTCATCCGTCACAAGTCGGAAGAACTGAGCTTCACCTTCAAAGACCTGGCCCGCCAACTCTACGCCACCGGTGGCGGCATCACCGGCACCGCCAGCCTCGACCCCACCGGCGAGGGCAACTCCTTCGGCGTCCACATCGTCGACGTTGCCGTTGACCCCGACACCGGCAAAACCGAAATCCTGCGCTACACTGCCATCCAGGACGCCGGCAAAGCCGTCCATCCCAGCTACGTGGAAGGCCAGATACAAGGCGGCGCCGTGCAGGGCATCGGCTGGGCCTTGAACGAAGAATACTACTTCGCCGACAACGGCCAAATGATGAACTCCAGCTTCCTCGATTACCGAATGCCCACCTCCTTGGACCTCCCAATGATTGACACCGTGATTGTGGAAGTCGCCAACCCCGGCCATCCCTACGGCGTGCGTGGCGTCGGCGAAGTCCCTATCGTTCCCCCCCTCGCCGCCGTCGCCAACGCAGTTCAGCAGGCAACCGGCAAGCGCATAACCGGCCTCCCCATCACTCCGGGCAGCCTGCTCCAAGCCGATTGGAACGCCGGCTAAATCCCCGATACACTTGAGCCTGTGGGATGGTATCGGCGGAACATACCTACCTGCCCGCCACCCCACACCTCAAAACTACGCAGAGAATCAGCTCGGAAACCCACCGCGTAACCTAATCCCCTCCCCCATCACATAGCCAGACATTTCCGACACAGGAGCGGTCCAATGACCCACGGCGTCATCGACAGAACCCTCGAGCAACAAATCGCCGACATCGTGCAGCGCACCCTGGACGACCACTATCAGGGCGCCCTGACCTTCGGCCCCATCCGTGTCCAGGAAACCGACGGCATGGTAACCGGCGAGTGGTATCTGCACATCTACATCGTAGTTGATGGCGACTACGATCTGCTCCACCGCGACCGTTGGAATGGGCTCCTTCCCCGGCACATTGAACCGGAACTGAAAGCCATTGGCGTCACCCAATTCGTTAACCACTCCTTTGTAGGCAAGTACGAATGGCCATGGTTCAGCAAGGCGAAGGGCTTTGATTGCTGACGACTTGCTTGACATCGCCCGGCGTCTTGCCACCGGCAGCCCAACCCAAACCGACCTGCGGCGTGCTGTTAGCAGCGTTTATTACGTCGTATTTCACGCCCTTTGCCAGAGCAACGCCGATATGCTGGTCGGGAATAACGCGCCACTCCGCGATCAATCGGCATGGCGCCAAGCTTATCGCGCCTTGGAGCACAGCTACGCCAAACGCCGTTGCCAGTCTGCTCAAAGTGACGGCCGATTCCCCCCGGCGGTTTGCGAGCTGGCCGACCGCTTCGTGTTACTTCAAGGCGGTCGCCACCTGGCCGATTATGACCCGGATGAAAGTTTTACCCAGGAAGAAGTTATAGCAGCTGTTGCCCAAGCCGAGGAAGCAATTGCAGACTTCCGCGCCTCCCCCGCCTCACAACGCCGCGCCTTCGTCGTGTTCACCCTCCTGCGGGAACGCCAGGACTGACCACATGAGTGAACCAACGCTGCCGCGGCGCATCGTCCTCTGGCTGGCCGTCGCCCTCTCTCCCTTAGCAATCGCGGCCTGCTCCGGACAGGACGTCGCGCCGTACAGTGCTGACGATAGCGACGATGCCAACATCCCGGTAACCCTATCCGTGCCGCCCCTTTCCGATAAAGCCCAGGCCGGCCGTATCGTGTTCAACGCCCACTGCGCCCTCTGCCACGGCCCCAACGCCGCCGGCTCCGGCTTGGGCCCGCCCCTCGTTCATAAAATCTACGAACCCAGCCATCACCAGGATTTCGCCTTTCGCAGCGCAGTACAGCGTGGAGTTCAATCTCATCACTGGCAGTTTGGCAACATGCCGGCAATGCCTGCCGTGTCCGAGAACGACGTGGAGCGCATAATTTGCTACGTCCGCGAATTGCAGCGCGCCAACGGCGTCTTTGACGATACCGCCGGACTCGCCGCCTGTCAGCCTTAACGTCCCGCCCGCCTTTTCCCGTATGATATAACCGGCAATATCAGATGTACGGCAATCTGCGACAACCCGCGCAGGAGGTGCAACATGGCCAGAGTATTCGTTCCCACCATGCTGCAAGCCGCCACCGGCGGCGTGAAAGAGATCGATGTTGATGGGCGCAACGTCCGTCAGATTATCGAGCGGCTTGACGAAATGTTCCCCGGCATTGCCGCCCGCCTTATTGAAGACGACGACATCCGACCCAACTTGGCCGTCTCCGTCAACGGCGAAGTCGCGCGCATGGGCCTCCTGGAGCGCGTCAGCGATACCGCCGAAATTCACTTCGTACCCGCCATCGGCGGCGGATGAGCCTCCCCCCACCAATGCTCTCCACCCTGTGTTTGACCCGCCCCTGCCCTGCGGGTACAATAACCCCATCCTGTACCACTGCTTGCTGACGCCCCCAATATGAGTAACCCGCTGCTCCCATCCAATGACGCCCCGGAACCTGCCGCTGTCGCTCAAGAACCAACCTACATCGGCATTGCCTCCGACCCTTCTGCTAGCAAGCCAACGCTGACGCCCGAGCCTCCCCCATCCGATTCCAGTCCCGACGTCAAGGCAGTGTCCGCCGGCGGCCTGGTCTTCCGGCAGTCCGGCAGCCATATAGAAACGCTGCTGTGTGCCCGGGCCAAACCCGGATACCGTGGCCCCGACGCTCCACTGACCTGGCGCCTCCCCAAGGGTACGCCCGAAGATGGCGAAACCACGGCCGAAACCGCGCAGCGGGAAGTCAGGGAAGAAACCGGCATCCACGCGAACGTGCTGGCCCCCATCACCAGCATCCGCTATTTCTTCATCGGCCACGACGACGGTGTGCATTACGACAAAACGGTTCATTTCTACCTCATGGAACCTCGCGGCGGCAGCACCTCCGACCACGACTCCGAGTTCGACATAGTGGAATGGCGCGCTTACGAGCAGGCCTTGGAACTGCTGGAATACGACAACGAGCGCAATGTCCTCGCCGCGGCCCGCCCTCTCATCGCAACCTACGGCAGGACGGCCCACCATGAGCAAGAATAACCTCGTCCTGCCCGGCGTCCGCGTGCTCCTGCGCAGCAAGCGCATGGAAGACGCCGAAAAAGACTACATCTGGCGCAGCGACCCCGAAATCGCCCGCCTCGACGCCGCCTATCCCCTCACCATGAAGTACGACCGCTACCTCAAAATGTTCGAGAACCAGATCCGCTGGCCCACCCCCGGCTCCCATCACTTCGGCATCGAAGTCGCCGGCGGCAAGTACATCGGCAACTGTATGTACTACGACCTCGACAGCCTCGCCAAAGCCGCCGAGCTCGGCATCGTTATCGGCGACAAAGACTACTGGAGCGGCGGCTACGGATACGATGCAGTCGTTACCCTGCTCCATTATATGTTTGACGATATGCGCCTCAGGCGCGTGTACCTCCACACCTTGGAATGGAACCACCGCGCCCAGAAGTGTTTCGAACGTTCCGGCTTCAACCCCGTCCGACGGATCCGCCGTATGTCCCACGACTTCATCCTCATGGAAGTCCTCCGCGAAGATTGGAACGCCACCGTAGTCGACCGCCTCGCCCGTCGCCGGCAGTACCTCGACCGGCACGGCGGCATCCCCGTCGCCACCGCCGACGCAGTAGTCACGCCGGCGGCGGTTGACTAGTGCCGCTATACTGCTGTCCCTGCTTTTTTGCTAACCCTACTCCGCCATCTTTATTGGCGCATGTGCGCAGACTGTTTAATCAGCCGGTCACGGCTCAGTCTGAACTCTGGAAACAGCCGAGTTGTCAGTTCATCTCCGCCAGTAAGCGCGCCGCGCTCTTAATACACACGCTCATCTGGCGCCCCCCAACCCGCAGCCTGTGCCGGGACTGCCGACGACCCATTAGAGCCAGCACGAAAGACGGCTCAACCCGCTATTCCCGATGTTGGCATTGCCGCGACGGAAGGACGAAACGAAAAGGAGGTTCACGATGATGAGATGGATAATGACCGGACTGGCCGGGATGTCCGGGTTGGCGTTGGCCGCCGGCGTAGCCTGGGGCGTAGGGCAAGCTCAAACGACGCCCGAACCCACTCCGACGCCGCCCGCAACGATGGCACCGCCCGATGGTGGCGTGTTTTACCGGGTGGAGATAATGGCGGCGGCGAGATACGAGTATGCCGGCGTAGGCATTCCCTCGCATCCGGTTTTCTGCCGGCTCGCCGGGCTCATTTTTGACTCCCGGGGGGCGAACGACCCCCTGCCCGATAGTTTTGGCAGCTCGACGATGGCGCAAGCGCGCGCCGACGCCGCCGAGGATTTGGCCGAGTGGGAAGCACGGGCGGATGTTTGCTATGCCCAGGGCGAACCAGGCGATGTTGTAATCGCCGGCCAGGGCGGCCGCCGATACCTGGGGCGGATTACCGGCGACGCCTACACGCTCCCGGATGCATTCCCTCCCCTGACCGCCATACATACGCCGCAGCAGAACGGGCACGCATATACCAACTGGGAATTTGTCGGGCCGCGCATTGTGCCGGCTACGCCTTCGGCTGCGATGGCTACGCCCAAGCCCACCAGAACTCCGACCCTGTCGCCCACGCCGACGGCTACGCCCTGAGCTCTGACCCCTGACCCTGCCAACCTAATGCGCCGCCGGAACCTAACCGGCGGCGCATTATCACAAAATCCGATGCTGGTATCGTGAAATCCGATAAATCCCGCAACGGGGGAGATTTTGACCGCGCCCCCCTAATCTGTTAGGTTATGCGCCGTCCCACTTTGACGCTTGCAGCCTGACCGTTCAAATGGTTTTATGGTGTGTAAAGTTATCGCCCGGCATATGGTCGTTCGAAAGACCGTCGGGTAGTCAAAGGATGCCGGGGGGGATTGTCCGTCCCCTCCCCGGCACTGGGACGGACATATGGACAAAGAAAACCTAGCCTAGGCAAGCGACGCCTGGTTTGACGCGCCCTTCTCTTTTGCGCCCACGCTGACAAAAAGCGACGAGTTGCATCCCACGACCCTAAAAGCCCTTGTCGGAGACATACGGGGTGGAAGTGGCGAAAAGAGATTGAGCGGATAAGCGAGCGAAAAGCCGCCGGCGACGAGTCCGGCCACGCCGCCGCAAAGAAAGCCCTGCCCTTGTTTATCCCGCGGGAACATTCGCCCGCCGCAGTAAGAAGGTGCGTCGCCGAGTACTTCCTCCGCCGGCTGCCGTTCTTCCGTCAGTGCCCCGTCCCCCACGCTGCCACTCCTGCCCCATTGCTCGCCACGCAGACCGACTCCAATATCGGCCCCGTCCTCCACGCTGCCACTCCTGCCCCCTCAATCGTCATCCCAACGAAAGAGCATCACCCCATACCCCGCTCGGGAGCCGGCATCCACCCCGAAGCAAACCCCAATCCTGCAAACCCTGAAACCCCCAAATCCGGATACTGACAACCCCTCTTCGACAATCACGCATCCAAGCGCTGCCATGCCTTGTGCAACATACACGCCATCCCGCTCAACAGCCAACCGGCCCTCTGTTAGGCCATCCCAACCAACCACGTCAGGCCTACCAAGTCCCCACCTCCTGCCCCTGCCACGCTAACATCCCCGGATCTGCTAGATCCCGCGCGCAACCCCCTACTCGGACGCGCCGAACCCACGAAAAACCAGGTCGCATAGCTGCGTACCCATCCGACTGTATGCTGACAACGACCGAACCCAGGCCAACCTAATCTCTCGCAGACCGGGAACCCCCAACTCCAACGACCAACCCATAGGAGCCAACCCGCCGAGATACACCAAATCCAAACCCACCGGACCCACCAAACAAGTCGGCCCGCCCACACTCTTGCCGCCGGAATGATACAATCGGGCCTGTTAATTATGTCACTACCCTCCCAAGCTCGCCTCCGGTTCGCCGAGAACCTGCCCATCTGCCGCATCCTCAACGGCATGTGGCAGGTGTCCGGTGCCCACGGTCCTATCGACCCGGCCGCCGCCGTCAACGCCATGCTGGCCCACCACCAGGCCGGCTTTACCACCTGGGATCTTGCCGACCACTATGGCCCCGCGGAGATCTCATCGGCGCATTCCGCCGCCGCTTGGCAGGCGCCCACGGCCAGGCCGCCCTCTCCGAAGTACAGGCGTTCACCAAATGGGTGCCGCAGCCCGGCCCCATTACGCGGCAAATCGTTGCAGACAGCATCGACCGCTCCCTACGGCGCATGGACGTCGACTGCCTTGACCTGCTGCAATTCCACTGGTGGGATTATCAGGACAAACGCTATCTCGACGCCCTGGAATTTCTGGCGGAACTACGCGACCAAGGCCGAATACACCACCTGGCCCTGACCAATTTCGACACCCAACATATGCGTGAAATTACCGACCAAGGTATCCCCATAGCGTCCAATCAGGTACAGTACTCGCTCATCGACCGCCGGCCGCAAGCCCAAATGACCGCCTTGTGCCTGGAACGTCAAATCTGGTTGCTCCCCTACGGCGTTCTGTGCGGCGGACTCCTCTCCGACCGTTATCTTGGCCGCCCCGAGCCCAACCGCGCCGCCCTGAACACCGCCAGCCTCCGCAAGTACAAGCAGATGGTCGACGCCTGGGGCGGCTGGGAACTCTTCCAGCTCCTGCTGACCACGCTGCGAACCATCGCCGACAAGCAATCAGTCAGCATCGCCAACGTCGCCGTCCGCTGCATCCTCGACCAAACGGCGGTGGCCGGCGTAATCATCGGAACCCGCTTGGGCCTGTCCGAGCACGTCGCCGAAAACGCCCGTGTCTTTACCTTCCAACTCGATGACGACGACCTGTCAGCTATCGAAGCCGTGCTCGCCAATTCCCGCAACCTCTCCCAAATCATCGGAGACTGCGGCGACGAATACCGTCGGAGGTTCTAATGCAAATCGGCGCTATTTTCCCCCAAACCGAAATCGGCCCCGACCCGGCTGCCATCCGCGACTACATCCAGGCCGTTGAAGAGTTGCAGTTCAACTACCTGTTCATCGCTGACCACGTGCTGGGCGCAGGCCCCGCCCATCACCCTCACGTCCGCGATCATTACTACACCCACCACAGCGTCATCCACGAAGCCCTGACTACCCTCGCCTTTATCGCGGCCATCACCTCGCGCATCCGCCTGATTACCGGTATCCTCATCCTCCCCCAGCGCCAAACCGTCCTCGTCGCCAAGCAGGCCGCCGAAATCGACGTCCTCAGCGGCGGCCGCCTCACCCTGGGCATCGGCGTCGGCTGGAACCACGTGGAGTTTGAGGCTCTCGGCGAAGACTTCACCAACCGCGGCATCCGCTCCGAAGAGCAAATCCACCTGCTGCGCGCTCTCTGGACTCAGGAAATAGTCAACTTCACGGGCCGCCGGCACACCGTCCGCGCCGCCGGCATCAATCCCTTGCCAGTACAGCGACCCATCCCTGTGTGGTTCGGCGCCGGTGGTACTGCCGGCCCGGTGCCCCGAGACCTTGTCCTGCGCCGCATCGCCCGCTTGGGCAACGGTTGGTTCCCCAGCTTCGGCCCCGACGACACCGCCCGCGTCGTGCTGGACAAAATGCAAACCTACATCTCCGAAGCCGGCCGCCACCCCTCGGACGTTGGACTCGCCGGCCGCATCCGTATGCCCGGCAAATCACCCGACCAGTGGGTAGCCGAGGCGGAAGGCTGGCAATCCCTCGGCGCCACCCACATAATGGCCGAAGCGCGCCGCGGCCCTCTCAGCTCCGTTGACCAACACATCGCCGCCATGCGTCGCTTCCGCGAGGCCATACCTCCCGGCGCGCCCCCATAGCCTACCGACTCCCGGTACTGTAAGGCGTGTCCCCCAGCGGATGCTCCGCCCACTTGCCAGCCTCCACCGCCGTCAAAAAATCGGATACCAGCTGATTGAACAGCGCCGGCTCCTCCAGGTTAATGGCATGCCCGCACTGTGGCAGCAGGGCCAGCCCGCTCCTGGGAATCGCCCGCTTCATCATTATCGACGGCTCCACGCAGGGATCGTCCTCATCCCCCGCCAGAATCAGCGTTGGAACTTGCAGCCCGTTCAGCTGTGGTATCAACTCGTCGATAGTAGGACGTTTCAGCTGCACTCCCCGGAAAGTGTACGCTGCTCCCCTGGCGTTATGCCCCAGCAACAAGCGCATAAACTCCTCGTACCCACGCGGATCCTTCCGTTTCAGCTGTACCCGCGTCGGCCCGCTGCCGTAGTCTTTCATCACCGGCGGCGTACCCTCCGCCAGCAGCCGCGCCGCCATCGCCTCGCCCCCGCTGCGGAACGCCTCATTATGCGTCGTGCCGGAACCCGCCGACGCCACGATGATGGCACGGCACCGTTCCGGATACCGCAGCGCGAAATTCAGCGCCACGTTGCCCCCCATAGACAGCCCGCCGACGTATGCCTGCGCCAGACCCAGATGGTCCATCAGCCGCCGCAGATCTTCAATCGTAATGTCCTGCGAGTACGCCGCCGGATCCTCAGGCGCGTCCGACGGCGGATATCCCCGGTCGTTGTACGTAATCACCTGGTAGCGGCGGCTGAAGTACCGCACCTGCTGCTCCCAGCTCTCATAGGAACCCGCAAACTCATGGCTCCATATGAGCGGAAACCCCTCGCCCGTCGACTGGTAAAAGATACGCGCGCCATCGGAATCAAAAGTAGGCATCAATCCCCTCCAAGTGAATTCCCTTCCCGTCTAGTTGTTGGGCGTCAACGCCAGCGAGCGGATTTCGCCAAACTCCTTCTCCAGCTTCTCCCAGCTGTCCCCACCGTCCACGCTCACATAAACGTAACCGTAGATGCTGGCCGCCACCATCACATCCGAAACGTGCGGACTAGCCGCAAACCAGTACACCACCGAGTTGGGCGTCGCCGACATCTCCGGCACGTCCCACGATGCTCCCCCGTCCCTCGTCCGGCGGATGGCGCCCGTTACCCCCGGTATCGTGTCCCCGTTCCCCACAAACATCACGCTGGCGTCATCTGGCTTGATCACCATTCCCCGGCAGTACGAGCGGGTGTCTTCGGCGTGGAACCTGGGAAACTCATGCAAATCCCAGCTTTCGCCCTCATCGGAGCTGGTGGAAATCCCGAAAGGCGTGGTGCAGTAAATCGCCGCATCCGGCCCCGGCTTCAGCGCCATGCCGTGAATGTCCCCGTGAAACGGGTCAGGCCCCAGATCCGGCAGCCGCGTCCAGCTGTCTCCTCCGTCCAGACTGCGGTACACCCCATCCACCTCAATGCCGGCCCACACCGTCCGCGTGTCCCTCGGGTCAACAATAATGTTCGTCGTGCGCGGAATGCCAATCGGACACGGCATCCGCACCCCCAGGTCCAGCGCCTCCCAGCTCTGCCCACCGTCCCGTGAGCGAAATGCGTTCGGCCTCGTCCCCACAAACACCGTATCCGAATCGTCCGGGTCAATGCCCACCGACCAGATTTGCAGCTCATCCATCGGCGACTCCACGTATTCCCACGTAACGCCGTTGTCATCGGAACGGAACAAGCCGTTGTCCGAGCCTGCGTAAATCCGCCGCCTGTTATTCGGATCAACGGCCAGAGCCCGCACGTTGCACTCGCTCGGCAGCGGATTGCGGATACGGTTCCAAGTTTCGCCGCCGTCGGGACTCACCGACAGCCCGCCGCCCACCGTCCCCACGCTGATAGTGTAATTGCCAGCCATAATAACCTCCTCAACAAGACGCAGCGCAGCGCGATGCAATGCACACGCGCCGCAACCCAATATGCCCAACCAACGCCCCACCGCCCCCGCCCGCATAATACCACAGCAGACGATAGCGGGATGCTCTACTCGAACAGCATCATGGAAAGCCCGGATTGACGGATTACTGAGTGCAGAGTTCCAATCCGCAACTCCCCATGGTCAGGAACCGGCACGGTGGTAGTGCGGCCAGCCTCCGACCTTTGCATGATGATATGGCTGCCCCGGCGTCGCGCCTCGGTAAATCCCTGCGTCTCCAATATCCCGCAGACTTCCCGCCCCGACATCACGCGCAGCCTAGCCAACGGCAACCTCCACCTGCGTAACGTACACTTCCGAACGCAGCCGCTGCTCAATTTCGGAGGCGGAAGCCGTCTCAAAAAACAGCTCCAACGCCTCCTTCAGGTTATCCCGAGCCTCCGCGACGCTATTCCCCTGGCTGGCAATATCCAACTCCGGGCAGAGCGCCACATAACCCCCACCTCCCTGCTCACCGCCGCCCTCCCGCTCAATAATCGCAGTAAGCCGCCTAACCATTCTGCCCTTCTCCGACGCTTATAAGCGCAGCTCAATATGCCCAACCAACGCCCCACCGCCCCCGCCCGCATAATACCACAGCAGACGATAGCCGCTGTCATAAACCGCAGTGCCCCTCGCACTCGTTGATAAATCCATTCACATCACGCTCTTGGCCATCAAGCGTAAGAGCCTCTTCAAGCGGGATGCGCCTATGATGCAGATAAGCCCGCTTTCGGAACATCCGGCCGGCGTTGTGTGTACTGGATCGCAGCATGGCGTCTATCTCAACGGCCTCTTGGTAAAGCTCCGGCTCACTTTGCCTCACGTCAAGCCAACTCGACGAACTACGGAACGGGCAGCCAACACAGGCGCTACGCGAAAGGCGGCGGCTGGGATGGCGTTCGTAGAACCAACGAACACAATCTTGCCGCGTCATTGCCACCTCATCGACTAGCGGGTAGCGGTGGCCAATCCACCAATACCGGCTTGTTTTGACTCGCGCAATCTCATCTGTGGTAATGCCCAGCCACATTTCAACCCATGTGCCGTCCGCCAGTGCCTCACGTGGAGTTACGCCCAATAACTCCTGAACCTTCTTGCGTATAGGGTCCAGCTTGTAGTTCTTAGTGCATTGACGCCAATTGATCCCCGCTGCGCCGCCGTTAGGGTCTGCCAAGTATGCTGGTATGGACAACCAGGGTTTGCCTTGAGCATTGACACCGCTCAACACGTCGTCTCTAAGGCTGCGCCCATTGTCAGTGAAGATGATAGGGAAGGACACCATCTCTTGCAGCCAGTCAAGCGTGTTGTACACTCCACCGGGTTCCCAACGTGTATCTGCAAAGATAGCGTAGTCTGGCTGGCTGCCGAAATCGCCGGCTTCTGCCATCAGGCACATGACAGTACTTTGGACACCGCCACCCAAGCTTAGAATACGCAAGGCTGGAGGTCTATTGGTCATCCGGTGTCCTAGGTTCCTTTTGGGGGCTTGGCCGCCTCGACCACTGCTTTGAGGGTCTCGTCAGACAGGGCTCCTAGCGACATGGCAGCTGCCTTGATGTTGAGTTCCTGTAACATCCGGTTGGGGTAAGGGCGTTTGAGCAGATAATCATTGCCGTCCAGCGCGAGGTCGTAAATCAGCGCAACGATGCGGGGATTGCTGGCAAGGTAAGGCCGCGCCAGTAGCTGATGGTACATCTCAACGTCATTGGCCATTGCGGACAGCAAACGGCTAGCGCTGTGCTTGGAGTGCAACGAGGCGCGGTTTGCCATCTCAGTTAGCCACCACAAGCGAGCCGCGGCGTTGTCTTGCTTCATATCCACACCATGTCCTAGGAAATGCTCCTGTACCCATTCTCGGAGCTTTTTCTCCTCGTCGGTTCGGCGTGGCGCCTTGGCGCTGGTGCTCTGATTCCAGCGCTTGGCGGTGTAGGGCAAAAGGGCAAAGCAGTTAACAGAAGCCCAGAGGCGATGGTCGGCGGCCTTCGCCGGCGTAACCGCAGGGAGCGCGGCACGGATTATAGGAGCGTTGCTCACGTCAGTAGTGTCATTTTGCAGGTCGGCTTCGTTTAACCGGATGAGGTCGGCCTCCAAGGCTATCTCGCCATCGTACAACACATCGGGTTGCTCGCCTTGGCGGATGATGGCTTCTTCCATCAGATACTTGAGCTCGCTGGATGACGGCCCGTCATAGAAAGCCTTATGATTGCTGTTGCTCAAGTTCCAAAGAGTTTCGTAGCCCTTGGTGGACAGCAGCGGTATAGTGGAAGTCATTCCGATTGCTCCTCTGTGGTTGCTATTTGGAACTTGCTCAAGTTGGCGAACGGATCCCTAAGCAGGGTTTGGGCGGCCAAGAAAGGCACGTCGTCTGCGGTGATGTCAATGCCGTATTTGGCAGCTTGTTTCCTGATGGTATCCACCCAGCCGGGAGTGATAACCTGTTCATCCGGGGTGATTTCGCGTACCTGATGAACTGCCTGCACCAGAGCGGCGCTGAACACGGATGGAATGGTCAGCCCTTGCTGCCGGGCGATGTTCATTTCCTGCAATTGGCCGGCGTTAACCCGGATATTAACATAAGTTTTGGCTGGGTCGAGTTCGATTTGCATGGGCCCGGTCAAATCTGGTTTCGGGATGAACTGGAAGATGCTGCCCAAGGGCAGAGTGTCCACATCCAGGCTAAAGTGCCATCCTCGGTCGGTAGCCAAGGGCTCGCCTTCTTGAACCACTGGCTCGGTGCCGGCGAAAAAAGCGTCGGACGTGGACGTATCAAGAGCAATGGTCTCGGCGGCTACTATGAGCGGGTGCAGCTCAATGGCGTCGCGCAACGATTCTGCGCTGACCGTTGCATCAATCTGCGTATCACCGCTGCGGGCTCGCAGCGTCTGTTGATGCAGGGTGGCGCGGCAATAGAGCATCGCTACGCAAAACGCCTTGCCGTCGCTCACCAGATGCTCCAGCGTGGGTTCTTGTAATTGGAAATCTAGGATGATACGGATATTGCCATCCGCAGGTTCCGGCTTACTCAGCGTAGTGCTGAACTGGCCGTCGGGGTAGTGGTCTGACTCCGGACTCAACACCGGGTGGGTGAATCCGTGTTCGGACTGATACTTCATCAGGCTTTCCCCTTTTCCGCAGCGGTCCTGAGACGGAAGCGTCGCCCTGCTACTGGCTCTTGCAGGTTGACTTCCAAAGTGACCGGGTTCTTGCTGTCATTTGCGATAGCAGCGATTTTACCCTTATTGACTTTCAGCTCCTTGCCGTTCACCCACACCTTGCTGATCTTCATGGCTATGTCGCCGCCGTGCTCCGTAACCGCTTGAATCTGGACGTTGCTGATGCGTTTGGTGAAAGGCGGGATTTGGATGGTTAGTCCATGGGTATCGCTCCGCCCTCCGGCGCGGAACTTGGCTCTGGCAAGCGCGTCCCGTTGAATAACCGCTTGCGGCGCAGGGATAGGTGGTCGCTTGGGCGGCTGGTGGGGCTTCCGTGGATTGGGTGGGTCTGTCGGAACAGACGGAGCAGCCCTTGTTGTAGGCGCAGAGGTGCCACGCTGAACGGGTTGGCTGATACTATCCCCGCTCGGTTGCGGTTTGCGGCTGGGGTCATTATTCTGATCACGAACTGGGAGAAACTCAGCCGCCTCAATGGCATTTACAGGCTCTGTATTGCTGGGTGGTTCGGCATTCTTGCGGATTTCCTCCTTCATCCATCTGCCGAGTTCACGCAAAGCTTGGCGTGCAGTACCACGGTCGTCATCGTTAGGAATGCGGTCAACATCCAACTCGTCGTGCTTGGGAGATTCGCAGTCTCGTACCGCGGATTTGCCTTCCGGGTCTGACAAGCATTCCACGATGGCAGTAAAATGGCCCCAATGGCCTGGTATAGTGAAGCGAGCCGGCCCCATCTTGGTGCGTTCCCGCGTAATCATCATCCCAGCATCACGCACCAGCGCCACATCGTGAATGTTCCCGACTCCAGTGTCATGCAGTGTAATCCTGAGCGATACACCACCTATCCCAGCGATGTTGCCTTTCGCAGTGGGCAATTTGCTTGATGTGTCCAGCAGGTGCTTTTCCCTCACGGATAGCAGGTTAGCGTGGTCACCCACGGTAGACGCGCTTACCATTTTCTCGCCAACGGTCACTTCCAACTCACCTTTGACGATGGCGTGAAAGAAGTTAGCTACTGCGATTTTGATGACCTGATCCTGCCAGTCCTTGGATGCTCGATAACCGGGTATCCGCAAGCAGAGACCTGGCTGTTCCAGTCGGTAAGGTTCTGGAATATCCTCGTTGCGAAGACTGCCAAAATCTGGGCCGCCGAAGTAACCCTCACTAGTGACTTTCTTGCCCTCGGCATCCTTATGTCCGCTGAGTATTGCCTTACCGATGAATCGACTTTCCAAACGCCCGTTGACGTCAAAAACTGTCGTGTAAAGCACCGTCCGGAGGTCAGTGGCTAGATAGGCCGCAGCTTTGCCAATGCCATATGACCCGCTGGCGTCGTTCCCTTGTTTGGCGCTTTCGCCCGAACCTCGAGTTAACGCTGCCCAGGCGCAATCATCTTCACCATCATCACGCACGCCGGTAGTATCGCTGTCGGTGATCACCAGCGCGGGGATGGTGGCTTTGCCCAGCTGCGCGGCGGCCTTGCGAAACATCCTACGGTACGCTTCGTCCTTCGGCTTCAGCTCGGAGATACTGGCGTTGACAGATTCAGCCAGTTCATGCCCGTTAAATGAGGCCACGTCAAGCTCCTCGAGCTGGAAGTCAACTTTAGCCGGCACTTCTCCGCGTTTTGCTTGTGCATCTAGGCTATTCTGGATTGTTTCCCGCACCAGCGAATCGAAGCGCCGCCCTGTATAATGCTCAATACCCCGGTCACGGGGACCGATAGGGGCATTGGTGGAATTGGGCGGAAACTGCCACGTCATTTTCGGCATCATAACCCCCTAATCTGCCAAGTCAAAGCCGCCGCAATCTTAACCACCGCCAAACCTCCTGTCAATTCTCCCACACCCTCGCACGCCGTCACTCCCCCCAAACCCACAACCCAGACCCAAAGCGAACCTCCCAATCCTGAAAATCCCCCAATCCCCAAAATCCGGATTCCAACGAACTCCCAACCCGCGCCGCTTGACCCCATCCTTCCCCTGTGGTATCGTCGCCCCACAACCGAATAATCTTCTGGCGGGAGCTTGGTTATGCCAGGCTGAGAGGGCGGCCACATCAGCCGCCGACCGTTGCACCTGAACCGGATAATGCCGGCGTAGGAATCGGAACCATGCCCATCTTTGCCGCCGGAGCCATCAAACCCCGGCGGCTTCCCTTATGGCCATCCCATCGCCAGCCGAACCGCCGCGGACCGTTGCTTCATCCATCGGTTGATTCATCGCAACACCCGGGAGATTCGCTATGCTGGACACCACTTCAGGCATCATTACCCTGCTGCTCGCCTGCTCCGTCTTCCTCATCCTCGCCATCGCCTACGCCTGGCGTCGCCGTCGCCAAAGCGTCGAAGACTACACCGTCTCCCGCAATCACGCCCCCGCCAACGTCGGCATCGCCACCCTCGTCGCCTCCATGTTCGGCACTTGGGTATTGCTCAGCCCCGGCGAAACCGGCGCCAACTTTGGCATCATATCCCTGGTAGGCTACGCCCTCGGCATGGCCGGCATCCCGGTCATGTTCATGTTCGTCGGCCCCCGCATCCGCCGGCTCATGCCCAACGGACACTCCGTCACCGAATACGTCAAGCACCGTTTCGGCATCATCCCCTTCGTCGCCATTTTCATGGTCATCATCTTCGTCATCGGCATCTTCATCACCGCCGAAATGACCGCCATCACCGCCGCAGTGACCATCCTCACGGGCTCCCCCGCCTGGGCTACCGCAGTCGCCGTGGGATTGGTAGTCTTCGCCTACACCGCCTACGGCGGCCTGCGCGTTTCCATCTACACCGACCGCATCCAGTTCTGGATCCTGATCCCCGTCCTGCTGCTGCTGGTAATCGTCGCCGCCGTCCTGATAAGCGGCAAGGACGTCTGGAGCGCCGCCGGGCAGACCGGCCTCCTCTCTCTCTCCTCCTCCGGCAGCTACTACTTCGCCATCGTGCTGATTATCGGCATCATAGCCTCCAACGCCTTCCACCCCGGTATGTGGCAGCGCGTCTACACCGTGGAGAGCCAGCGGGCGCTGAACCGCAGCCTCTGGGGCGCCGCCGCCCTCGCCATACCCATCACCTTCCTGATGGGCATGGCCGGCATCGCCGCCGTCGGCAACGGCTCCGTCGGCCCCTTTCAATACCCGGACGTCGCCGCCGCCCTGTTCACCCTGGCCGCCGACGTCTTCCCCACCTGGATGCACTTCCTCCTCCTCATCTGCGCCCTGATGCTGGCCATGAGCACCCTCGACACCATGGCCAACGGCCTCGCCAGCGGCATCGCCACCGACCTGGCCGGCATCGGCGTGCCGCGCCGCGCACTGATGACCCTGGCCCGCATCATCACCGTCATCGTCGCCGTTCCCGCCATCATCGTCGCCTCCCAGGGCCACAGCGTCCTGTACGTCTTCCTCGTCGCCGACCTCCTGGGCGCAGCCATCGCCGTCCCCATGCTCGTCGGCCTCTACTCCACCCGAATGTCCGGCTGGGGCGTCATCATCGCCGGCGGCGTCGGCATCATCATCGGCGCCCTCTTTTACCCCAAACCCGACCTGCTGACCCCGTGGGCCCTCACCGCCCCCTTTGGCGGGCAGATGTTCTTCGCCTTCGCCTCGGCCCTCGCCCTGTCCTCCGCCATCTCCGTCGTAGTAGTCTGGAGCCGCCGCCTGCTGGCCCCGGCCCAGCAGTACGACTTCACCGCCCTCAACACCAACGTCCGCTTGATTGACGAGCCTGCCTCAGCCGACGACTGACTATCGACATCAGGGCCGCAACTCGTCCCAGCCGGCCATTCGCCACTCCACCCACCGCATACGCCGGCCCCCACGCTATAATAACCACCCGCCACAACCTTACATCCCTCATAAGCCATAAGCGCATCCCTCCGGAGGCTCCCCAATGACCGCCCCGCTGCCATCCCACACTGCCCACCGGCCCGACAGCGACCCCATCCTGGCCCGCCTGACCGACGCCGGCCAAATCTCCATCTTCAACTGGGCCAACTCCTGCCTGCCGGCCGATGTTGAGTGGTTCGACCTCCAATGCGACGCCGATGGCCGCATCACCCTGACGCCGGCAAAATCCATTCCGGCGGAAGCCCACGCCTGGGCCAGGCAGCGCGACCAAATAACCGCCGCACAATCCCCCCGCCCCTACTCCCACCTAACGCTGGATGAGCTGCGCAACGTGGAAATGACCCAAGAAGAGCGGATTGAAGAACTCCGCGCGCGCGGCATCCTCAGCGGCGCCGCAGGCCCCCTCCGCATCGAGCCGGTCAGCCCGCCGGTACCTCCTGGCGCTCTGGCGCGGTTCCTTAAAGAGCGGGGCTGATAAACGATGCTAACGCCCCATACGCCTGCAGCCTACGTCGATGGTTCAGCCCTGCTCGCCATCGCCTTGGAGGAAAGCGGTTGGGAAACGGTCGCCCAACGGCTGAACTCCTTCACTGCTCTGTTCTCGTCAACCTTGCTGGAAGCGGAGGTCAGGGCAGCTTACGCTCGTGAGCGAAGAGAGTTCAATCCCCACTTGCTAGACGGCATTAGGTGGGTTTTCCCCGTCCGCCCTCTCAGCAACGAGATCGAGGCTGTTCTGCAAGCCCGCTACCTCCGCAGCGGCGACCTGCTCCACGTCGCCACCGCATTATACGCCGCCAGCGACCTTAATGTGGAACTGGCCTTCATCACCCTGGACGCCAACCAGCAGCAAGCCGCCGACGCCCTAGGCTTCCCCGCCTGATTTGGCCTGACCCCAACCTACTTAAACACCGCCAGGCATTTGTTCGAGTTGAACACGTACGTCTCCACGTAGTCCACTATCTCCGGCCGATACCCCAGTCTCTCCATCGCCCCCGCCAGGCACATCCAGTTCAGCATCTCCTGCTGACCCGCATCCTCCACCTGCTCCGTGCTGATGCGACCCCACGCCTCATAGTCCCCGGCCCGCAGCTCCTCAAATCGCGCCCGGTCCGACGCCACGTCCGGCCACAGCCAGTGATGCTTCTCCACCAGAAAAGCGTGCGACCACGATGATGACGCTATCAGCGCCACCCGCCACGGCGATTCCCCCAGCGCTTCCGCCGCTGCCGCCCCCACCTCCATACACCGCTTCGGCGACGGCCCCGGCGGATCCGGATCCGGCGAGTACTCTATGCTCCCTCCCCGATTCCGTATCACCCGACTCCCGTAGCAGTTAACCAGCATCGGAACCACCGGATACTCAAACCCTTTCCGGTCGTAGTCCAGATACAGCAGCGTGTTCAGTATCGCGTGCCCCAGGCCCGGCTCGTGCAGCGGACGGTATGCGTATGCCATATCCACCCCCCGGTCTATCATCCCCGACACCAGCGCCCGCGCCCCCTCCTTATGCCCCGAGTATCTGAACGTCGTCCCCGGCGGCTCATTCCACACGTTCCGCCGCCCGGCATGCCCCGCTTCCCCAAAAGGCCGGCACTCAAAGTCATCATATGCCAGCACGCAGAACGGCGGGATGATGTCCTCCCGAAAGTTCTCATACTGGTCATCTCCCCAGATGACCACAAAGTCCGGATTAAAAGCGTCCAGCTCCTCCCGGATGCGCCGAAACCCCGCCACCAGCCGCGCCCGATGTCCCAGCGACGCTGCGTAGCCCTCATCCTCCCCGTACTCAACCTGCATCGCTTCCGGCCACCTACCCGGGTCTTTCATCTCCTCCGGAACCATCCGGTTGCTCCGCAGCGTGCGCTTTAAAGGAATCGCCCTGTCCTCATCCGGCGCTATCAGCGGTGGGTAGTGCGTCAGTCCCAATCCCAAAATCTCTGCCATTTCATCACCCTCCATAGTCGGCGTGCCGTCAGCCGCAATCAGCAACCGGCGTGAATCAGCCGCTGCCCTCAGCCATAATCACCGTGCCGCTATTGTCTTTTCACAACCCTACCCTGTCAACCTGCCGCCATCATCACTCCCAATCCCCATACAACCATACAACGCCGCAACCCACCCAAACCCCCAATCCTGAAAATCCCCAAATCCCGTAAATCCTGATTCTGACAACACCCCCTCAAACCCCATCCATCCCGCCAATTTCCCCAAAATTCCCCCAAAATCCGGCCAAATCACCCCAAATTGCCCCATTCTCGTAATACTCCCGTAATACTTCTCGGTTTATAATGCCCAGCGAACTCCCGGCGCAAGCCGCAACCCACATCACGGAGGCAATCCAAAATCCTGAAAATCCCCAAATCCCGTAAATCCCGATTCTGACAACGAGGAGGCATCATGTTAATTCTCAATCCCCCCCCCCCCCCCCCGAGGCCCGCCCCGTCGGACATTCTCACACCCTAGTTCCGGCTGAGGCCGGAACCCCACACCAACCACATCAGAGGATTTACCCAAATGCAACCCAAACTGCAAAAACTCACACGGTCGGCGCCGCTGGCCATCACGGCCCTGGCCGTGATGGGCGCGCTGGCCCTCTTCGGCCTCCTGGCCCTACCTAATCCCGGCCCGGCCAGCGCGCAGGAAGGCGCCTGCGCCGAGGGCGGCACCGGCTTCCAAACTACCCCCACTACCGGGCCGGCTGCCCCTACGCTGACGGCTAAAAACATGGCCCTGGGCGTAATGCTCCCCGCCGCAGCGGAGGGCGATGGCGGTGGCGTTGCCACCAACGGCAGCCCGGAATACACCGGCTTTGACATTCAATACCGGCAGGGCACCTCCGGCGCCTTCACGGCCTTTACCGGAGAGATTACGGTCAACCAGCGGAACCTCTCCGGCGCCGCGCAGATTACCGGCCTCACCAACGGCTCCGCCTACGAAGTGCAGGTGCGCGTAACCTGCGCCAGCACCTTCGGCCCGTGGAGCACTTCCGCAACGGCCACGCCCATGGCCACCACGCCGGGCCCCATCCGAAACCTGGCCGCCAAGCAGATCGCGTGGCTTTCGGTTGCCGAAAGCGACACAACGTATGTAAGAGCGGTCATCTACGTAACCTGGGATCCGCCGGCGGATGATGGCGGCAGCCCGGTTACCGGCTACGACCTGGAGATTATGAGCGGCGGCAACGGCGCTACCATCAGCGCCTCCCCGGCCCAGCAGTTCAACCGCAAGGTCGGCTCATCCGGCGGGATCTGGAAGAACGACCGGGAAGCCGATATGACCGACCTGACCCATACCACCGGCACAATTGCGGGCACCAGCGATGCCTTGGGCCGCGACAACCAGTGGATAGAGTACCGGGTAGGCGCGGTCAACGCGCAGGGCGCCGGCGAAATCGCCAAGGTACAAATCCAGGTTGAAGCGAATGCGGCAGCGGACTTAACCTCCGCGTGGTTCACGGGGACGATAGCGTCGGACAGTACCACGTCGGGCGGCGCGCCCAAGCTCACGGTGAAGCTGGACAGCCTGAACTCTCCCCTGCCGCCAGGCTCCCGCGTCGTCCTGTTCCTGGAAGACGATTTCCAGGTTCCCGACGCCATCCCAGCCAACTCGATCTACTTCGTCGCCAACTCGCCGACCACGGTTGACTCGGGCAACGGCGCCCCGGCATACGTCACCGAAGCTCCGGTGATTGACACCGACGACTACTTTGACGACGACAAGGACGACGTGAGCATCACCGTGCGCATCCCGGATATGTGCACCGACGACTCAGTCACCTGCGAAGGCCCTAACGGGGTGTACCTAACCCAGGACTTGACCATGGTCATCCTGAGCAGCTCCGGCATCAAGAACCCCTCCGAAGCCGGTACGCACACCGTAGCCTTTGATGTGCTGGGCTTTGACGATGGCCTCCCCGGCCGCATCGAGCGGCTGATGGCCAACGGCATGGAGCAGAGCGCCAAAACCGCCACCGGCAATCGCACCATCCAGAAGCGGCAGGGCGTGTACGTCAGCACATCGGCCAAAATCTCCCTGTCCGATACGGACGGCGACCGCGGCGAAGAGCTGACCGTCAACGGCAGCGGCTTCAACAACGGCACCACCGCCGCCGCCTACGTGGCCCAGCGCAAAGCCGCCCGCTACGCCGTAGCCGAGTGGTGGGAAACCCTCAACTGCGAAAAGATGAAAGCAGCCATGGGCCCCGGCGCCGGGCAGGAGTTCTGCTTCCACTACACCCTCAACACCTCGGAGATGACCTACACCGTCGCCAGCAAGGACAAGGCGTCCAGCGATAAGGTCTTCGCCCGCCACCTCTGCGAACGGGGCATCATCCCCACCGGAACCGAGGCCGGCAGCGCCACCGTCGGCAGCGACGACCGGGTAGCCATCTCCTTCGAGGTCAGCGTGCCGACGTTCAAGCCCGGCAACGACAACCTCATCTGCGTAGAGGACGGCGAAGCCCGCACCTCCGGCGAGGATGTTGAGGACTACGAACTCACCCCTAACATCAGCGTGTCGCCCGCAGAGGGCCAAGCCGGCGACGAGGTAACCGTCTTCGCCGAAGACTTCCCCGTGGCCGGGGCGTCCTTCACCGAGCTGAAAGTGGGCGGCGTGGTCATCAAAGACGGCATCCGCTCCACCAGCATCAGCTCCGACGGTTCCGCCACGGCGACCTTCAAGCTGCCGCCGCAGAAAGGCACCAAGCGCGTTGACGCCAAGTGGGGAACCAAGTCGGAAGACGCCAAAGTGACCATCCTGCCCGCCGTGCTGAACGTCAGCAAGGGTGAAGTCAATCCCAACGAGCGGATTACGCTAACGGGAACTGGCTTCGCCACGGGCGCCGGCAGCGGCATCATGGCCGAGAAAATCACCATCGGCGACGTGCCTCTGTACGTGTACGATGACTCCACGGACAGCGACGACGAAGTCGAGGTGTCCAGCGGCGGCCAGTTCGTCGCCGCCATCGCGGTGTGGCCGGCTGATGATGCCTCGTCCAACCCGACCTTGACGCCCGGCAAGCACAGCATCAAGGTTGTGGACAAGAAGGGCTATGAGGGCGAAGTGGAAATCACCATCCTAGAGCCCGCCGTCAGCTCCACGCCGGCCATTGCCGGCCCGCGGGATGTGGTAACCATCTCCGGCGAGAACTGGCCCGTGGACAACCCGGAAAACTCCATTGACGCCATCACCGTCACGGTCACCGACGGAGACCGGATGCGGGAGTACAGCGTGTACGCCGACGGTTCCGGCCGCTGGTTCATCGAGCATCAGGTGGACGGCAACGTCCCCATTCCCTCCACCAGCGCGATTGAGGCCAAGTACAGCGACCTGGTTAGACTGGGCGAGTACGAAGTGCCGGCGTCCATCATCATGGTTGACCCCGGCGAGGGCCAGCCCGGCGATGACATCACGCTGTCGGTGGAGAAGATGCCGGTGCACTCCCGCGTCAGCCGGATTGAAATCGGCGGTCGCGACGTAATGCCTGCCGGAACTCCCGGCACCGACGGCTCCGGCGCGGTTACGGTGGAAGACATCGTCATCCCCGGCCTTGACCCCGGCACGTACAGCGTACTGCTGGAGGTCAACAACACCGTAGCCATCGGCAACTTGGACATCCTCCCCGAGGGCCCCATCGGAACCGGCACGCCGGTAGGCGAGGCATTGGCTCCGCTGGGCGACAGCGTGGGCGCCGTGTTCTACTTTGACGGGGTGAGCAAGGAGTGGCTCTTCTACGACCCCCGTCCGGAGTTCGCCGGCCTCAACACCCTTGAGGAACTGGTAGCGGGCGAACCCTACTGGATCCTGGTAACCGAGGACGTTGAAGACGTAGCCCTCGGCGGCAAGAGCCGCAGCCTGACGTGCAGCGCCGGCGGCAACTGCTGGAACCTGATGGTCTGGTAAGCCGGCGGCAAACCGCTGCGCTTGCCCGATGGTTGGGAAGCGGCAACGGCAGGGGCGGGTCTGCGGGCCTGCCCCTGCCGTTTTTACGGTTCAAGGACGCCGCCTCTCCCGGTTATGCTTCTATCCTGGAATGGGAGGCACGGAAGCCTCGATGCGCTTGCAAAACGCTCTCTTTCGCCGCTTGCGCCTCAGCGGTACGCGACTTCCGATGCTTTGCTGTGCAGCAACCATCGGCTTGACCCGCCTTGCCCGATGATTGTCGCGCCGTTTTGCAAGCGCCTCAGATAGGGGCGCGCTTTACTCCAAGGCGGGATCCCTGCTTTCGCCGCAATGACGATGCGCGGGGGAACTCGGCTGCGAGGTTGTTATAATGCGGGGGTTATGATGGTTCGCATCTTATCTATAGCCGCGGTGGTTCGGGTCGCTGGGACAATTGCCGTGGCAATGGCCGCGATAATCGTCGTGGCGATAGCCATGGGTTGCGGGCCTGCGTCCGGCGATGCTCGGGGCGAACAGATGCTGGTGGTGTTTGCCGCCGCATCGCTGGGAGAGCCTTTCCGGGAACTGGGGGCGGCTTTTGAGGCGGACTCCCCCGGAATCCGCGTGGAGTTCAACTTTGCGGGCAGCCAAACGCTGCGGACACAGCTGGAACACGGAGCGTCCGCCGACGTATTCGCCGCCGCGGACTGGCGACAGATGGCGGCGGTTAAAGAAGCGGGACTGCTGGGCAGCGCGCCCGAGTATTTTGCCGCCAACCGCATGAGCGTAGTCGCGCCGGCAAGCAGTGGGGCGGTGCAGTCACTGCGCGACCTGGCGCGTCCGGGCGTCCGCATCGCCATTGCCGCCGCCGAGGTTCCGGCTGGAAGCTACGCTCGCCAAGCCTTGGGGCTGCTGGCCGGCGATGGAGAGTATCCCGACGATTTTGCCGAGGCGGTACTGTCCAACGTGGCAACCAACGAGACCAGCGTGCGGGGCGTGGCGCAGAAAGTGGCCCTGGGCGAGGTGGACGCTGGCATCGTGTACCAAACCGACGCAACGGCTGACCAATACGCCGGCGCCCTGCGGATGATTGAAATCCCATTGCGATTCAACCCGTCGGCGGAATATCCCATCGCCGCCCTGGCCCACGGCGGCGCGGGGCCGGAGACGCCACTGGCCTTTATCAGGTTCGTGCAGAGCGACGCCGGCCGGGCCATCCTGCGAGAGCGCGGATTCGCGCCGCCGGCCAACATAGCCTGCCCGTGCCAGGCGTCGGAGTCCGATGGTGGGTAGGGGCAACGGCGGGGCCGGGCTGGGCGCGCTGGCGCCGGCCGGTATCGTCGCCACGGTCATCTACGCGCTCTTTATCGGGCTGCCCATCGTAGCGCTGCTGGCGCGCGCCGCCCAGCAGGAAGGAATCATAGCGGGGCTGACCGGGCCGGCGGCGTTGACGGCGCTGCGGCTCACGGTTGTCACCAGCGTGTCCAGCCTGGTCATCGTGGTGGTAGTGGGAACGCCCTTTGCATTGCTGCTGGCCCGCCGTCGTTGGGCGATGCTGCGAGTGATTGACGCATTCGTGGAGCTGCCCATCGTTCTGCCGCCGGTGGTGGCCGGCGTGGCGATGCTGATGGCTTTCGGGCGGCACGGCTTGCTGGGGCCGGCCCTGGCGTCGGTGGGCATTGTGCTGCCCTTCACCACCGGGGCGGTGATATTCGCCCAGATTTTCGTAGCGGCGCCGTTCTACATCCGGGCGGCGCGCATCGGCTTCGCCGGCGTCGACCCGACCTATGAGGAGGTATCGCAGACGCTGGGGGTGTCGCCATGGGCCACGTTCTGGCGGGTTACGCTGCCGGTGGCTTGGCCGTCGCTACTGACGGGAGCGACGCTGGCCTGGGCCCGGGCGGCGTCGGAGTTTGGGGCCACGATTATGTTCGCCGGCAACCTGACGGGACGGACGCAGACGATGCCGCTGGCGATAATGACCACGATGGAATCAAGCCTGGAGGACGCCCTGGCGCTGTCGGCGTTGATGCTGCTGATGTCGGCGTTGGCGTTGGGTCTGCTGGCCTTGCTGCTGCGCCGGCGGGGGGAAACGTCCGTATGAGCCGGAGAGCGGCGCGCGGGCAATTTCTGGTAAGGGCGGGCGCTTTCCGGCTGGAACTGTCCTTTGAGGTGGAAGCCGGCAGCATCCTGACGCTTTTCGGGCCATCGGGAGCGGGTAAGACTACCGCCCTGCGGGCCATCGCCGGGCTGACGCGACCCGAATGGGGCCGCATTGAAATCGCCGGGCGGACTGTGTTCTCCGACGGCGCCGGCGAAAAAAGCGAGAACGGCCCGGTGTGGCTGCCGCCGCATCAGCGCGGCGTAGGCTACGTTACCCAGCAGAATCACCTGTTTTCCCATCTGACGGTGTGGCAGAACGTAGGCTACGGGCTGCCGCGCCGACGAGGTGAAGCGTCGCGCCATCGCATCGCGGATCTGATTGCGCGGCTGCGGCTGGCCGGGCTGGCCGAGCGGCGAGTGTGGCAGCTGTCGGGCGGTCAGCAGCAGCGGACGGCCTTGGCCCGGGCGCTGGCCCCGTCGCCGGACTTGTTGCTGCTGGACGAGCCCTTTGCGTCGCTGGACATGGAGCTGCGGCGGGAATTAGGAGCCGAACTGCGCGACATGGTGCGGCAGATGGACGTGCCGGCCATCCTGGTTACGCACAGCCGGGAGGAGGCGCTGGCTCTCGGCGACCGCGCGCAAATCATTGACGACGGCCGGACTATGGCCGAAGGGCCCCCGCTGTCGGTGCTGGAGCAGCCGGGGCAGGGGCGGGTAGCCCGGCTGGTAGGCGTGGAAAATCTGCTGGCGATGCGGGTGTCGGCGCGCCGCCCTCACGATGGGACGATGGTGTGCGCCGCCGGCGAGCGAACGCTGGAGACGCCGCTGGCCGACGGGTACGCGGTAGGAGACGCCGTTACAGTAGGCATACGAGCGTCGGACATCATCCTGGCTTCAGGCCCCCTGCCGCAGTCGTCGGCGCGGAACACGTGGGCCGGCGTAGTGTCGGCGGTAGAGCTGCGTCCGCCGGGTTACCAGGTGGCGCTGAATTGCGAGGGGACGCTGCTGAGGTGCCACATCACGGGTACATCACTGGATGCGATGGGAATAGCGCCGGGGCAACGGCTATGGGCGATATTCAAAGCCTCGTCGTGCTTCCTGCTTAGCGACTGAGGAGGATAAGAAGCAATTCCAGTGTCTTGCTAACCGTTGCTTCGGGCAACCGTCCGTCTGTGACGGTATCTCTGGCTCGCCAGTCCAGGCTTTTCACGTGGTCGACGAGACTAACGCCTGTGACCGAGCAGTCGTCAGGTATGTCAACCTCAAAAGGGTAGCCTTTCTTTTGGGTTGTAATGGGGCATACCAAGGCCAAGCCTACTTTAGCGTTGTAGGTGGCCGGTGAAAGAACCAGAGCGGGGCGACGGCCAGCTTGCTCACGTCCTCTTTGCGGGTTGAAATTCAGCCAGATTACGCTGCCACGGTCCGGAGCATCCCCGCTCCGGCTTACCATATCTCGATCTCGTGGCCTACCGCTTCGCCCGTATCTATTTCGTCATGGCGATTTTCGTCGGTTATTCTTGCCAAAAAATCGTCCAACAGTACGTGGGGCTGTTTGTCGGGACGGATGACAATAGCTGATCCCGGGAGCCTTATCTCCACCGGCGAGTTCGGCGCCAGGCCCAGTTGCGCTGCAAACGCTTCGGGAATAGTCAATGCCAAGCCGTTGTCCAGTTTGCTGGTGCGGGTTTCCACTTCGCCTCATTCCTCCCTCATAATATGGAGCTGCTGAATCTCTGTGATGTACTGTGCCGGGTCATTTCCGGCCGGCAAATCCCATATTAGCATCTTTCCGAGGCTCCACTCCGGCCAGGCTGGGCAGGATTTGGGATATAATCGTTGTCCATCAGCGTGGCTGCGAGCAATTGCGCATCAGGAGAAGCGTCGGAGATGGCCGGATACAGGGGAATTCTGTTTGATATGGACGGGGTGCTGGTGGACAGCGAGCCGCTCTTTCACAAGGCGGTGAACGTGATGGTGGAACGCTGCGGCGCGCCGCCGATAACCGAAGAGGAGAACAACCGCTACCTGCTGGGCACTACCGTTGAGGAAACCTGGCTGCGCGTCAAAGAGCTGCGCAACGTTCCGCAGACGCCTACGGAACTGCTGGCCGGCTATAACGAAGTGGTAAAGGAGGTTCTGCGGTCGGATTTGACCGCCCGCCCCGGCGTGCGTGCGCTCATTGCGGAAGCGCAGCACCGGGGTCTGCCTGTCGCGGTGGCCTCGTCGTCCCTGCGCGAGTGGGTGAACCTGAAGCTGGAGGTAATCGGGCTGACGCACGCTTTTGCTGTGCGGCTGGGCGGCGACGACATCGCAAACGGCAAGCCGGCCCCAGACATCTACATCAAGGCGGCGCAGCTCATCGGACTGGAAGCCGGCCAGTGCGTCGCCATTGAGGACTCCCCCATCGGGCTGGCAGCGGCATCGGCGTCGGGAGCCTATACTGTGTGCACACTGACCGACTCCACGCGGCATCTGGACTTGTCGGCGGCGGACGTGATTATCGAGAACTTGGAGGAGTTTGACTACGGGCTGCTGGCTAACGGCCGTTAGCGTGGCCGACGACGACGGCGCAGGCCGGGGATGCCGGGGAAGACCCCTTCCTGCAACACCCATTGCAGCCGCTGCATGAGCGCGCGGGCCTCCTCCCTATCCAGCAGGGACAGCAGCTCGGCCACTTCGCCGTTGGGAGAGAGGATCTGCCCGCAGAGGCGACGCAAGGGTTCCAGCAGAACCTCGGGTATCGGCTCGTCGCCGAAGTCCCAGATGACGGTGCGTATCTTGGTATCAGCATGGAATGTGAGGCCCTGGTCTATGCCCCAGAGTTTGCCGTCGCACCCTCGGATGACGTGGTTGGCCTTGCGGTCGGTGTTGTTGGCAACAAGGTCAAAGCAGCAAATCATGCGGAGCCGGTCCGCGTCGGCCTCGTCCAGGCTTTCCCGGGAGATGGTGTAGTAGTTTTCCCTGGGGTCATGGTCAATGAAGAGCTGGGCGGAGCCGATGCCGTGCGGGCCGTCGCGTATGATGGTGAGAGGAATGAAATCCCAGCCGAGGATGCGGCTGAGCAGGTAAGCGGCGCACTCGCGCTTGTAGAGGGTGCCGCTGGGAAAGTCCCACAGGGGAATCTCGCCTTTGCGAGGCTTGTAGATGGCGTGGCCCAAGCGTCCATTGTGAGACAGCTCGGCCAGGAAGGTATAGTTGGAGCCGTCCGGCGTCAGCTCCCAGCGGAGGAACTCGCCGCGGCACAGCAGGTCAAGGTCGGAGGGTTCGCCGGCATTCACGGGAACAGGTACGGGTACGTTCAGCCGGTTTCAAAAACCGCGTGGCTGCTGGCGCGGTCGCAGACGTGTCCGTCCGGGTCGATGGGCCGCCCGCAGAGGAAACAGGGCGGCCGGCCCGAAGCGCAGATGTGGAGAACCTGACCGGCCAGGTCGGAACACTGGCTCATGGTTATCCAGAAGCTCACGGAAGTATGCGCGCCGGCGTCAGGATCGTCTTCATCCCCCTCAAAGGCGTGGATGAGAAAGCAGTTGGCCTCCTGGTCGTATTGCAGCTGCATCCGGCGGGCGTGGAAATCCTGTTGCAGAGGGTCGCCGCGCCACGACTCTTCGCCGGGCGAACTGGGGCGGGACTGGGCCGACTCGCCCAGCTGCTTCATGGCCTGCTGCAAGTAAAGGCCAAGCTGCACAAGCTGCTCCTTCTCCAGCCAGATGCTGGACTGAGCCCGCCCAGCCTCGGCGACAAGGCGGAAGGTGCGGCGACCGGGGCGTCCGAAGGCTTCGGCGGCGATAGACTGGACTGCTCCCAGCCGGTAGCGTACTTCGTGCTCTGACATGGGGCTATGATAGTAGGCAAAGCACGGACTGGCAAGGGGCATATACCGTTGGCCCGGGCGGCAGCCCTGCCCTGCAACAGACTCAGGGCAAACGGCTTTGCGGTGTTGACGGCCAGGATTGCGGAGCATAGGATGCGCTGGCCGGATGGCCGATGGCCGTTTGATTGATGGACAATTAGTTTGACGACAGGAGCATGGCACAATGCGCGAAAATACGCTGAAGCGGAAGCTGTCGGCCGGGCAGCCGGTTTTTGGCTCGATGATTACCTTTCCATCGCCGCCGGTAGTTGAAATGCTGGGGTTTCTGGGCTACGACTGGGTGCTCATCGACAACGAGCACGGGAGCATAACCGTTGACCTGGCCGAGGATATGATCCGCGCCGCCGAGTATTCGGGAACCGCGCCCATTGTGCGGCCGGTGGGGAACCGCCCGGAGATAATCGCGCCCTTCTTGGACCGGGGAGCGTGGGGCGTGCAGGTGCCTCACGTCAACACCCCGGAGGAAGCCCGGGCCGCGGTGTCCGCGGTGAAATACTTCCCCGACGGCGAGCGCGGGCTGTTCAGCAGCGGCCGGCCGGCGGAGTATGGCTTCAACCAGGCTACGTCCGACTATGTGGCGGACGCCAACCGCAACACTCTGGTATGCCTGATGCTGGAAGAAGCGGGGGCAATTGAGAACATCCCCGAGCTGGTTAAAGTGCAGGGCGTGGACGTGTACTTCATCGGCGCCGGCGACCTGTCGCAAAGCATGGGCTACCCCGGCCAGCAGACCCACCCGGAGGTGCAGGCGCTGGTGGAAAAAGGCGTGCGGCAGATTGTCGCGGCGGGCATCACCGCAGGATGCAGCTGCCCGGACAACCTGGTTCCGCATTACCTGGAACTGGGAGCGCGCTACTTCCACAACACAGTGGGCCGCCTGATACAGGGCGCCAGCAACGAGTACCTGCAAGCCATGCGGGCCGCGGCGAATAGTCTATAATGTCCACAGCATCGCATCGCAAAACGACGGCGATGAGAGCCCATCAAACGGGAGGAAGCAAAATGCGAATTGACGTTAGCGAACTGCCGGAGGAGATGGCCGAACTGGCCCAGCAATCCTGGTTCCAGCGCGAGGTGGTGATATGCCGGGACGGCCAGCCATGGGTCAAGTTAGTCCCTCACGATGCGTACCGGCTGACGCCGCGTCCGGGCGTGTTGAAGGGAAAATTCGTGACGCCTGAAGATTTCTGCGACACACCGGAAGACATCATTGAGGATTTTTACAAATAGCCATGCCAAACTACTTGCTCGACACTCATGTATTCCTTTGGTATGCGACTCACGCTCGTGCCTTGAAGGAAGAAACCTATCGGATTCTGGAGGAACTTGCCAATCGGATCTTCGTCAGCGTCGCGAGTATTTGGGAAATGGCTATCAAACAAGGCTTGGGTAAGCCGTAGCCACTGGATCAAGAGCCGGAACAGGTCGTCGATGCTTCTCGATTCAGATTGCTGGAAATCAACGCAATCCACGCCAAAACCGCCGGCCGGCTGCCTCTGCTCCACCGCGACCCCTTTGACCGGATGCTGGTGGCCCAGGCGCAGATTGAAAACCTCATACTGATTACTGACGACTGGCGAATCGAACAATACCATATTGCCACACTACAGCCCTGAACCCAGGGGAGATGTTAGTTATGACCAGCCCAATTGACCCCGGCCGGATTGTTTTGACGGGAGAGAACTCTTTTATCCGACTGTCTCCCCAGGAGGGAGGGCCGCAGACCACACGGGCCAGCCACTGGCGCGTCTTGTGGTCGCCGGCCGGCGCGGGCCACACGCTGTTTCTGAAAAGCGCGGACTTCCCCGCCGGCCGCGATGTCCGGATCTATGCCGACAACATCGCCCTGGCGCGTTATTTGCAGGCGGAAATCGAAACCATGCTCTTCCCGGAGTTTGCCGACGCCTCCCTCCCCGTAATCAGCGCTCAGTTCAGCAGGGCCGGCGACATCGCCAGCTCCTACAACGAAACGGTAACAGCCGCCCCCGCCACCATAGTTTTGAGCTGGCACGACTTCCTGACGCCGTATATGCTCAACAACCCGGCCGGCGCGGCCTCGGGCCGCCCCCTCGGCGTGTACAGCTGCTTCTTCCCGGCGCGGCAAGCGCAGATTACGGTAGGCGATAGATCCCTGCCGGGCATAGTGTCGGCGGAGATGCGCGGCCCGGCGCAAAGCAGCACGGCCTGCATCGCCTGGTCCGAAACATGGGTCAAGCCGTAGGCGAATAGTCAGAATCAGGATCCGCTGAAGCAGGGATTCACAGAATTTGAGTCGACAACGAAGATGGTATGAGAGGGCGAAAATGAGGGTGTCAAGGCACAATATAGAGAGAGAACGTATTGCTGCTGAATGGTTGGGTCTCCCGCCATTCGTCTGCGATGCATGCGAAGCAGAATGCGAATTCCCAGGAAATCTAATCGTCGTAACGGAAGCCCAATACGCAGGCAGATTACGGGCTGACGTTGGAGCATTTGACATTTATGGGCAAATGGTAGGGGTTGTGGAAGTAATAGACACACATAGGCCAACGTCACGCGCCTTCGCCGAACAAAGCAAGTTGGAATTCGCCTATTACCGTATTCTCAACCTGCCAACCCGTCCAAAGCGACACAACATTGATGGCGAAATCAGAAAGGGTCGTTTTTCCTATCCAAGCACTGAGCAGGGAGAGTGCGACGCTGCCGCTTGGTTATGCTCTGCGGAGTGCTTATTGTTCTTTGAGAGGCTACAGGGGGCGAACCGGACTAGCGACTGGGACGCTCCGCGCTGCGATATATGTAGCGAGTACCTTCACGATAATGAAATCAGCGGTGCCGAATTCAGAGATTGGGCTTACGATCCTAACACCGCTTTCTGCATCCATTGCGCTGCTCGTTGCGACGCAAGCGAAATGCAATGGCGTTCGCCCGGCGAACTGGCCGGCGGCGATCCCAGGGAATGGACGCCCGGCAAAGCTGCTGACACGTCCGACATATTTCTGGCATACCATTCAGCAGCTTTCTGGTCTAAAGTTTGGTCAAACCGCGTTACCCTGTTGGATGCCCCCGACGCTTATGATGGCAGTCGGCACGAAGATGCTGAAAATGCCTCTGCCGAAAGGTTGCAGTTAGTGAACGTTGCCCTCGATACCGGCGATTGGAGAAAGGCTATGAACTTGCTTTTGCCGATAGGCGCTCCCGGGTGGGCTGCATACGAAGACGAGCCGAAAAGAATGTTGGCTTTTCGTGCGGACAATTGCCGAAGAACGGCTTCCGCTTGGCACAGGTTAATGCCGCAAATTTTGGCTACCTTACCCCCCGACTTAGTAGCCATCATCAAAGAAGGCGAGGAATCGCGCCAAAAAGCTGTACCTATACAAGCCGGCGGTTTTCACGAAGAGACGCGGCAAAAGGCGGTCATCCCATCTGTTTCGCATCCTCCCCCCAATCGTCCCACAACCATCCTTGATGACGAATTGGCCCAAGCCTGGAAAGAATTAAATAGAAGACTTGGTCATTAACCAATAGGCTTGCGCCAGGGTATATGCATATATTATTATGCAAATTGTCACCCGCCCTGATCCGTTATCGCCCCATCCACATACAATATCTCCAACGCCCGCATCGCCGCCTGCTCTACCTGCTGCGCGGCGGCCTGTTCTATGCCTTCGCAGAGGGCGGCGATGGCGTCGCCGGCGGTGCGCCTCCCGTCCAGACGGGTCAGTAGTTGAGCCACCAGCCCGCTGCACGGCAGCCCTTCCGGATGCCCGTCGGTCACCAGGCCCACGCCCCAGATGAAGCGGTCATCGGCCAACACCGGCTGACGCTGCAAACGCACGCCGTCCGCCAGACGCAGCGGCGCATCCCATGGCAGTCCCCGCCGCTGGCGCCGCTCACGTTCCGAGGCCACTGCGGCCACGCTTTCGCCGAAGGCGGCGGGAGCCAGTCCGTGAGACAGCACGGCGCGCTCATAGCCGCGCGGCGGCTGTCCGGCCACCGCCTGAATAAACGACTGGCGCGGCGTGAGAGACGGGTCGTTGTCCAGCAGGCGGCGCGCCTCCCAGAAATAGGAATCGGCAGTGCGGTTGCTGGAATAGAAGAGCCGGGCCAACTCCCGAAAGTGGCCGTATTCTTTGTAATAAAGCTGCTGATATGCCTGCCCCGCCGGGCCGGCAATGCTGGCATCCTCCAGCGCGGAGGCCACGGCGGCCGCAGCCATAGTCCCCGAAGTGAGGGCCAGATGTACCCCCGACGAAAAGAGCGGGTCGATAAAGCAGGCGGCATCGCCTGCCATAATGTAGCCGGGCCCGTGCAGCGACGCGCAGCGGTAAGACCAATCGCGCAGTACCTCCGGGCCGGATGCGAACCGAGCGGATTCCAGCATCCCGGCCAGCTGGGGCGCGGCTGCAATCTGCGACTCCAGAAACCGCCGGGGCCCAAGCTCTCGGATGCCCTTTTGCCCCGTCCCGGCGTCCACCACCGCGCCCACGCTGGCCCACCCGTCGCGCAGGGGAATGTGCCACAGCCAGCCGTCGGGCTGCGCTTCAATCAGAATGTTGCCCTCGTCCGGCGACGGCAAACGTCCGCCGCCCTGATAGTAGCCACACACGGCCAGGTTGCGAAAGAAGTCGTCCCACTGCCGCAAGCCCAGTTGCCGGGACAGCAGGCCGCCTTGTCCGCTGGCGTCCACAACGTAACGGGCCGGCAGTTCAATCACGCCGCCGTCGGAGCCGCCGGCCAACCCGTTGGCGGGACGGCACCGGACGGCGACGGCGGTTCCGGCAGCGTCGCGCGCCACGCCGATGGCCGGCCAGCCCTCCCGCACGTCCACGCCGAGGCGACGCGCGTTGTTGAGCAGAATGGCGTCAAACTCAGACCGCCAAACCTGATACGAAGTAGGATTGCTGGCGTTCGTCTCGCTGAAATGCCAGCTCCAGGGCCGACGGTCGCGGCCCCAAACCATCGTTGCGCCCCGCTTCACGATGAAGCCCGCCCGCCGCACTTCCTCCAGGACGCCGAGGTCGTTCAGGATGGGAATGCTGGCCGGCAACAGCGACTCGCCAACATGAGCGCGGGGGAAGCGTTCGCGCTCCAGCAGCACAACCGGCCAGCCCCGGCGGGCAAGCAGCGCAGCCGCACAGGAGCCGGCCGGCCCGCCGCCAATAACAATGATGGGAGGGGCGGACACAGGCTTGATTTACGCCGTTTGCGGCAAATGGGCCAGCCGTCGCCCGCCCTAGCCGCAAAACGGCAGCCCCACGGCATCCCAGTCGGCGGCGCCGACATCTCGCAAGTCGGCCGGCGCGCACCCGGTCAGCTCGTTGCCGCCGAGCCACAACTTCACCAACCGGTCCAACTTGCCCAGCTCCGCCGGTATCTCCCCCGTCAACCCGTTGCCGCTGAGAGATAGCGATTCCAGGTTGCCGAGATTCCCCAGCTCCATCGGTATCTCTCCCTCCAGCAGATTATTATCGAGGGCCAGCGCTTCCAACTCGCCGAGGCTCCCCAGCTCCGCCGGCATCTCACCATCCAGCCGGTTGCCGCCGAGGTATAATCCCTTCAACTTGCCAAGATTCCCCAACTCCGCCGGTATCTCACCTGTCAAACGGTTATTGACGAGCCACAGCGATTCCAGGTTGCCGAGATTCCCCAACTCCGCCGGCATCTCCCCTATCAGCTGATTGCCGCCGAGCTCCAGCGATTCCAAGTTGCCGAGATTCCCCAGCTCCGCCGGCATCTCCCCCGTAAGCTGATTGCTATCCAGGAACAATTCGATGACGCGACCGTTATCGCCGATAGCGACCCCATGCCATTCGCCCAACGGCGCATCGCTCAGCCAGTTGCCGTTATTGATCCAGTTCGGCCCGTCCGTAGCATGGTACAGCGCCTCCAGCGCGGCCTTGTCCCCGCCGTGCTCGGGAGGCCGACTGGTTAGGCCGCCCGAAGAATCGCCGCATCCGGCCGCTACAGCCGCCAGCGCGCAGAGCAGCCCAAGCAGCGTTGCCCCTTTAAAGAACCCCGACATTAGGTCGCATCCCCCCTGATTGGACACACTCCATCCAGTCGCCGGCCGCATCGCCGCCTAAAACCCCCGACATCTCCCAAGCTGCCGGCAGCGTCTCCGTCTCCGACATTGCGCAGTCCTCCATCATGTCGCGCATTTACCCTTGCCGCCGGCAGTGACGACGACGCTCGCCCATCAGCCGCCTCCGACCGACGCCGCACAAAGCGCATATTGCAAGGTCAAATTTATCGCTCCTGATAATATCCGTCAACCGCAGCCCTCTACCCTGCCCGTCCACAGCTCCCCACTGGCTGCTGACCGGAGCGGTATGGCGGGACTGCTCCACCCCGCCCGCCCACAGTTCCCCACGCGGCGCGCCAGCCCACTGGTGCAAACCACCCCATCCCAACCCTGACCATCCATTGACAACCGAGACAGTTGCAGATTCCGACGCCCCCACCTACCACCCATCATACCCACATCCACCACAGCCCACTCCCCCATCCTGCGCAACCCACAATCCTGAAAATCCTAAAATCCGGTAAATCCTGATTCTGACAATCAACCCTCACCCAACGCCGCTAGTCCGTACAGTACTCCCGCCCAGCCTCATCAAAGTCATTATACCCTGCCCTCCCCCAGATAGCCGGTATGCACCCTTCCAAATCCTCATTGCCTGCGAGGCGCCACCCATTCAACTTCACCAGACTCCCCAGCTCCGACGGTATCGGGCCGCTCAACCGGAGATTGCCAAGGTACAGCACTTCCAGTTTCACCAGACTGCCCAGCTCCGGCGGTATCGGACCACTGGATTGGTTATCATTGTCGTCGCTGGTCTTCGCATGATGGTCCTCAGGCAGGTTGCCGAGTCTCAAATGCCGCAAGTTCGTCAATTCCCCAGCCACGCCGGTATCTCTCCCGACAGCAGATTATGTGTGAGAAATAGATTTTCCAACTTGCGAAGATTCCTCAGCTGCCCCGGTATCTCGCCTTCCAAATTATTGCTTTGGAGGTATAACCTTTCTAAATTGCTGAGCCTCCCCAGACGCGCCGGTATCTCGCCCCCCAAATCGTTATTAAACAACCTCAAATCTCTCAAATTGCCCAGGTCCCCCAGATCCCTCGGTATCTCTCCTCCCAAACGTGGGTTGTTGGCGAGCACTAGATATTCCAACTTGCTGAGCCGTCCCAAACTTGCCGGTATTTCACCTGCCAGCCCCCAATTCGAGAAGGACAACCTGATAACGCAATCGTCCACATCAGCTGAGACTCCTCTCCAATCGTTCAACGGCCTGTCGTTCAGCCAATTCTCTTTCCTTCCGCGTTCATACCAGGAGGTTGGCCCATCGGTCGCGTGCCAGAACTCTATCAGCACGTCCCGGTCCCCGGCGCAGCCGGAGACCGGTAGCATTCCCGTACGAGTAGGCGTCGGTGTAGCGGTAGCCATTGCCGTTCCCGTCCGCGTCGGCGTCGGCGAAGCAGTACCGTCGGAGTCGGAGTCGCGCTAGCCGTTGGTGTCAGCGTAGGCGTTGGTGATACGGTAGATGTAGCCGTCGGTGTCCCTGCTGACGCCCCCACCAGAGTCCCCGTAGCTGTCGGAGTAGGCGTAGCAGTAGATGTAGCCGTCGGCGTTCCTGCTGGCATCCCTGTCCGAGTAGGTGTCGGAGTAGGCGTCGGCGATACGGTAGCCGTAGCCGTCGGCGTCCCTGATGATGTCCCCGACGGATTCCCGTCAGCGTAGCCGTGGGCGTGTCTGTCCCCGTCCCCGTAGGCGTAGCGCTGGCCCCCAGCGTTGCCACGCTCGTCACAGTAACCCCCAGCGTTGGCCCGTTCGTAGGCGCAGCCGTAACCTCCACAACCTCTACCGTAACGCCCGGCATCTGCGGCAAAGCCGGCTCTGTAGGAACGGCCGCCGCTGGCGGGTCAGGCCCGGCCGAAGCCCCCGGCGTCGGCATCGGGTCAGGCCCGGCCGAAGTACCCGGCGCCGGCATCGGGTCAGGCCCGTCCGGAGTACCCGGCGCCGGCGGCGGATAAGGCAATGCGGGAACGGCCGGCGTCTGCGACGCTCCAAGCCTGTCCGAAGCCCCCGGCGTCTCCGTCAGGCCGGTCGTAGCCGGCGCAACATCCACCACTGTGAGCGTAGCTGATGCCATAACCTCCCCACCCTCCTCCTCTATCCCACACATAAGGAATGCGGTAAGTCCCGCCAACAGCAGCAAAAGCAGCCCAACCAGCAGGATCCTCAACCACCCGGAAACGCCCCGCAGCCAGCCCCAACCCCGGCCATCGCTCTCATCGTATGTAACCCAGTGCCGTATCGCGAATCAACGCCCAAACCATGCCAACATCCGAGCCCAACCGCCGTGATTCTATCACACCCACCCTCACACAGCCCCCACGCATCGCCAACCCCAACAACATAAGCGTCAACACCCACCTCCTCAACCCAACACAGCTGCCCCCGCCAAAACCCGCAACCCCAATCCTGAAAATCCCAAAATCCCGTAAATCCTGATTCTGACAAATTGATGACAACCGCCCGACATCGCAGGGGTTCAGGACATCACGACCTAATCCGCCGATACCTGATAGACCATGCCCTGCGTCTTTGCTAAAATGCCCGGCATCATGGTCCCCCACCTCGCTTGAAGGAGGCAGCAGCAATGCGGAAAGTAGTCAGCGAAATCAGCGGCGTGGTTTTCAGCTTGCCTTGGCTGGTCGCCAAAAACGAAGGGCTGTTCGCGGACGAAGGCATCGATATGCAATTCGTCACCGCCCTCAACAGCGGCCGCGTAACTCCCACCGAAAACCCCGACGACGTCAACCCCATCCTCGGACACGTCGCCTTCGAAGAAGCCCAGGTAGCAATCTACCGGGCTTGAGAAGAAGGCCAGGTCCGTCGGGCCTACGAAAGCAAGCAGGGCGCCCGCATCATCGCCCTCCGCTCCGCCGTCGCCAGCCAGGCCATCCTGGTGTGCCCCGACTCCTCTCACTACTACCCCGGCACCCTCGGCAACCGCCCCGTCGCCGTCCAGTTTCACGCCGGTTCCCACTACGTCGCGCTGCGGCTCCTGTCCGGCTATCTCCCCGAAGAAAAGATAAAGCTGGTTCATTACGGCTCCCCCCAGTTCCGCTTTGAAGCCCTCATGAAAGGCGAAGTGGACGCCGCCGCCCTCATGGAACCCTGGATTACCCTCGCCGAAAAACTCGGCTGCCGTCCCGTCTGCGAAGGCCACTACCTGGGCGCCGAAAACGCCAGCGATAACATGGACGAGGCCACCTTCTCCGCCATCAACCGCGCCATCGTCAAAGCCGTCGACCGCATTAACTCCGACAAGCGCAGCTACCTCCACTACCTCATCGACGAACCCCGGTTCACCGCCGTCGCCGCCCAATACGGCGGCATCACGCCCCAGGACTTCCACCTCTCCCGCATCCGCTACTCTTACAACACCCCCTACACCGACGAAATCGTGGCGGACACTTACCACTGGATGGTACGCTGGGGCCTGCTCGACGGCGCCGCCTGCGACGCCGACCTGGTCGACAATCGCCTGGCCGAACCGGCCGCCGCCGACTAGCCGGCCCTCTCTCCATACCCAACAACGGCCCGCCCGGAGAATACGCGCGCAGCATAGACGTCCGCGCCCACCTCGCCTGCTGCAACCTCCCGAACCTCTGCGTTCACCACCAGGCGGGCCAGCCGAACCTAACCAGGCGGTAGATGACATAAACCGTGCCAACCACCACCAGCGCCCTCCACAGCGTCCAGCCCCACAGGTGCAGCTTATAGTCGTGGGCAATGACCCACACCGGCCCGGCAACCAGATAGCACGGGATGGTCAGCAGGCTGAACGGCTGCCGGAAAACCCCTTCCATATCCGTCGGACTGGGCAGCGCAGCGTAGGCCGCCGCCGCCGTCATCCACGCCGCCGCCAGCAGCGCGCCAGCCTGCCACGCGGCGATTTGACCGTCGCGCAGCCAGAACCAGCCCAACCCCAGCGTTGCCGCCCAGATGGCCGCTCCCATCAACAGCGGCGCAATGCCGATGAACAGGTGGCGCGCGACGCCGGGCGGCCCCTCGTGCAGCACATAGCCGGCGTAGGCCGGACTGTCGCGTACAATGTAACGCACTTCCAGCACTCTATGCCCCACCACGTAACAGGCCAGCTGGTGCGCCAGCTCGTGAAAAAAAGAACCGGGCATCGTGATGGCGTGCATCACCAGCCCGGCAGCCCGAATCAGCCACCGAACGAAGCGAAAAGGGGCCAGCAATCTACCCCCGCCCCTTATTCGGAGACGCCTGCGACTTGGCCCGGCGCTTCAGCCTCAGCGGTTGGCAAGGCGCGCACAGCCTCTCCCGATTGCCTTTCCGCGATAATCAGGTCGTACTGCGCTTGCAGGTTAAGCCGGAACTGCGGCTCAACGCCAAACCAGTGTCCGAAGCATAAGGCAATCTCGCCGGTTATCGATCCTTCCCCGGCAATAATCCGGCTGATGCTATTCGGCGGCGCTTTTATCCGTCGCGCGAAGTCGGCGGGAGTTACCCCGAGCTCCGCAAGCTCCTCCTCCAGAATCTCAACGGGATGGACAGCCCTCTTGAACATAATGCCCCCTTGATGCCCCGCGTCAATCGTCACTCCAACGCCCCCGCCTCCTCCAGCTCCCGATACTCCTCCGCGCTGAGCCCCACAATGTCGCGCAGAGCATACTCAGGAGGCCTGGAGTTGTCTGCGGAACGAATTACGCCAGTAGTATGGCCAGAGGCGCCGCGACGGCAATTATTACCATGCCTAGTGCAATGGCAATTGCTATTTTCTTCTTGGAGAGTGGCAGCCGTGAGGCGACGATTTTGCCCCCCCCCCCCCCCCCCCCGAGACCGAGTTCAGGTGGAACTGGTTGTCCTTATAGTTAAATGCACAAGAGTGAACCTCGAAACGCTCGACATTCACTCGCTGACGAATAACACCGCTGCGGTCGGGTGTGACGTACTCGTCAATTATTAACGGGGTGCCTGTCATTTGGCTGAAATCTTTGGCCTTGAGGCCGTTCTTGAATTCGTTTTCAACCAATCCGGGCACTTGGTGGACGACTTCAACTCTGTGAGTGAATTTTCGTTCCACGACTCTGGCGGTCATACCGTAACCCTGTGCATCACAAGCAGAGCAACTGAGAACCCGTGCCCTTTTGCACCTAGGGCATCCCACGAGACCCCCAAGGCAATTGGTGCACCCTCTGGGGCCTTGATCTGTCTGTATGACCTGTCGGCCAGCACACGAGCCGCATTGGACTTCGCCTAAACCATTGCACCGTGAACACTGAACTTGACCTCGGCCTGAACATTGCCTACAAGCAACAGTTTGCGACGTGGTTTGGTCCAATATGCGGATCTTCTCGCTTTTGAACACTGGCGGCTCATATTGAAGATCTGTGCTGTGTTGGGGGATCTGTCTGATTTTCATGGTCTTGACCGATTCCCTTTCAGTCATGATGAGAAAGTCAGTAGTGGTTCTCGTGCAAGTGAAATTTTCATCTTCCCGGAATCGTACTTCGTTGAGGAAATCGCCGGGCAGCAACCACTTCACGGGTCCGGCTTCTTTGAGCCAGTCAGCTACGAGTGGCTGTTCTTCGGAATGAGGGTTTTCAGCTTTCACGGTTTCACACTCACTTACTGCTGTGGGGTTGGGTGGTTGCGGAGTTGCGATCTCTGCCGCTGGTCCGGCAGGAACTGGTTCACCTCTACTTACTGGTGTATGATAAGCCGACTGCAAAAATGCCGCCTCGTCCGCAGCCTCAATAGGCGCAGATTCACCCTGGAGCGGCGGCAAAAATGTCGGGATGGGTGGCGGTGCAGTAGCCTCGACGGTTGCTGGTTCATATCCACCACCGTACGCCTCGTTGCAGTCCAGACAACGCAACGAGCGCGCCCATCTGTACCATTGATAGCGTAGGCGGGCTCTGTGACTACTACAGCGAGGGCAAGCTCTGGTAGGTATGTCGCCAAAGACGCTGTTGCAACGCCGACAGCGCAAAATACTGGCCAAGGTGTGCCAGTTTCGCCTTAGACGCGCATTCCGTGATTTGCAGTTGGGGCAACGTTTGTCCATGGTCATTTTCTCTCTTGATTTGCGCTGAGCAACTATAACATTGCTGTCTGTTCTACGCAAGCGCCCCCGCCTCCGCCAGCTCCCGATACTCCTCCGCGCTGAGCCCCACAATGTCGCGCAGAGCATACTCAGTGTCCTGCCCCAGCAGCGGCGCGGGTCGGTCGAGGCGCCCCGGCGTGGCGGAAAGGCGCGACTCCGCATAGTCGGTAGCGTATAGCCCCATCTCAGGGTGGTCAAGCCAGGTGAAGTGGTTGCGATGCCGCAATTGCGCGTCCTCAAAGAGGTCGCGGGTGTCATTGACCACGCCGGCGGGGACGCCCACGGCTTGCAGTCGGCGCATCAGCTCGTGCCGGCCCTGCCCTGCCGTCCACCTTGCAATGATGCCGTCCAGCTTGTCCTCGTGGGCTTTGCGGACGCGAAAAGTGCGGAACTCCCCCGACTCCGCCTCCGTTACGCCGTCGCCAAGCATCTCAGCCCGCAGAGCCGCCCACTGCGCATCACTGAACACGGCAATGGCAATCCAGCGATCCGTCTCTCCGTTTTCGTCGGGCGCGCAGGGATAGGCGCCGTGCGGCGTGGCGGCGGGATGGCGGTTCCCCACCGGCCCCGGCTCGCGTCCATTCACCCCGGCGTCCAGCAGCATCGGCCCGCCGAAGTGCAGGCTGGCCTCCAGCTGCGACATATCCAGATGCGTACCCCGTCCGGTGGCCCGCTGACGGTCAACGGCGGCCAGAATGGCGGCAACGGCAAACTTGGGACACACGAAGTCCGTATAAGCCCCATAGGGATTCACCGGGCCCCGGTCCGGCCAGCCAATGATGTTGGTGTAGCCGGCCAGAGAGGACAGCACCGCGCCGAACCCCGGCTGCGTCTGCATCGGGCCGCCCCGTCCCAGCATGGACGCGCTGAACAGCACAACGCGCGGATTCACCATGCGCAGCTCGTCATAGCCCAGGCCCCACCGTTCCAGCGTGCCGGGGGTAAAGTTCTCCGTAACCACATCGGCCCACTCCACGATGCGCAGAATCAGCTCCGGCGCGCTCGGGTGGCTCATATCAATGGAAACCCCGTACTTGTTGGCGTTGTAGTTGGCAAAGTACCCGGAGCGATTGATGCCCGACTGCCCGCCCGCGAAAGGGCCCGCCCTCCGCAACGTCTCCGGACGCTTCGCCGACTCCACCCGCAGCACAGTTGCACCGTACTCCGCCAGGTACTTGGTGGTCATCGGCCCCACGGCCACCCAGCAGAAATCCAGTACCTTCAATCCTTCCAATGGCAAAGCGGACATCAAATCACTCCTACTTCCGTAAGCCGGGCCAGGTCGCGGTCGTTCAGGCACAGCTCCCCGCCGAGTATCTCCCGGTTGTGCTCCCCCACGTAGGGCGCGCGCCGACGGACGCCAACCCGGCCCGCATCCTCCATATCCTTTACGAAGTGGCCGGGGTAGCTCACGCTTTCCCCCACCTCCTCGTGCTCAATCCGGTCATAGTATTCCCGCGCCGCCAGTTGCCGATGCGCCAGGATGTCGCCGGGAGTCGCCACCGGGAACAGCAGAATGCGCCGCTCCAGCGCCCCCTCCGCCAGCTCGTTGCGGCTGTGCGTCATAAAGAAGGGCGCCACCGCCGCCACCGTCTGCTCCATAATCTCCGCCCGGGCCGTGCCGTAGCCCAGTTCCTCCCAGTTCACCGCATCCAGCTCCGGGCTGCCCATCCCCTCCTCGGCCATCCAGGCCAGCAGGGCGCGGACGCTGCGGGCCGCCCCGGCGGTTCCCCCGCCGGGCTGAAAGTTCACGTAGCCGTCCTTGCACGGCCAGTTGATGCGCGTATAAGTGCCCCCGGCCGATTCCCGGTAAGCCCCCATGCGCCGCAGGATAGTCCCCTCCAAATCCCAGTACTGCGGCGCATGGGCCAGGGTGCGCGCCACCGCCTGCTGGCACGACACGTCCACGTGCTGACCCTCGCCTGTCAGCTGGCGATGCGTATGGGCAACCATCGCGGCAGCAGCTCCGGCGGCGCTGCCATGCTGGTAAAACTGCGGCATACTTACCCTCAGCGGCGGCCGGTCGCCGTCCCCGGTAAGGTGCATAAAGCCCCCCAGAGCCATGCCCACAATATCCGACGCTGCGTAGTCCGCATAAGGCCCATCCTGCCCGAAAGCGGTAATGGACACCATCACCAGCCGCGGATTAATAACCTGCAAATCCCCATACCCCAGGCCCAGCGACGCCATCCCTCCCGGATCGCCGGACTCGATAAGAAAATCAGCCTTGGCGGCCAGGCGGCGCAGCAGCGCAGCCCCGTCATCCGAGGCGATATTCAGCGTAACACCGCGCTTGTTGGCGCAGTTGGCCCACCAGAAAAGACTGCGTTCCCGGCCCGGGTTGTCGTGATAAAAAGGGCCGACGCTGCGGGCGGCGCTCCCCCCGGGCGGTTCCACCTGCACCACGTCGGCGCCCAGATCGGCCAGTACCTTCCCGCAGAGCAGCCCCCGCCCATCGGTAAGATCCAGGACGCGATAAGCGGCCAGCAGGCCGGGGCCGTAATCATCAGGGAAGTCGGGGGCGGTCATAAAGAGACGCTCCGGGCATGTTGACGCTTTGCGCGCCGCCCCATCACAGTTTGCCGGATTTTATTGCCATCCGCCGGCCCGGTCAACGCCGGATACAATCATCAGCTTGACGCGCCCTGTTGGATGATTGCCTTGCGGAGTGTTGGGAATAAACAGGCCCCGCCTTTCGGCAGAGCCTGCCGCTTTGCAACGCGCTGCGACCGTCATTCAGGGTTGAGTTCCCGTGAGCTGAATTGATACCACAGTACCGCGCCATTTTCCACCAGCTGCTCTACCTCTCGGTCATTCTGCCAGCTGGCAATGGCTGGCACGGCAGGCAAGCCGGTGAACCTGGTAACGAACTCGGCGTTTCTGACGGCCCGGTCCGTATCCCTCCGGTCCGCCGTGTACGATGACTCCAGCGTCAGGTACAGCTCCTTGCCGTCTTGATCCAGCATTTTGCCTACCAGATCGGCTACGTAGAAGCCCTGTCGGGTTCCCTGATTGATGGCATCGGGCCTGTGCTGACGCAGCATCTGGCGGAGGTCGCTGCGGGTGAGTACCTCGAGCATTTCGTAGCCGAAGCGTTCTGCGATATCATCGGCTATTTCCCGGGCGATGCGCCCAGGGACGTGCCCTTTAAAATCGCCCCAGGCTAAGCGTTCCGGGAGCTGGAGCAGTTCTTGGCCCAAGAGCAAGACGCGAACTTCATCTCGGAAGTCCGGTACGCTGCGCAGGGCTTGCAGGAAACGGGCGCGTTCGACGCTGTCAATCGCAGTGGTCATGATGCGGGTTGACCTCGGTATGGTCTGTGCAGTAAAGCCTTTTAGCCTTTGTACTGGCATTATACCAGCCGTTCCGGCGGTGGCGCCGGTTTCGGACGGACGGTCTTCATGTTTGTGCAAAAACCTGATTAGGGAGTACGTCTGATCTATGGCTTGGACGCGCATTTGGAGGGCCAGGCCCCGGTTAACCGCGCGCAAGGCAATCATCGGCTTGCCACGCTTGGCCCGATGATTGCCACGCCGGACGCGCCCCATGCTAAAATCCGCCCATGACTGCTGACACCCCCGCCACTGCCCCCAACTTCACCGACAAAACCGTCTGGACGGGCGACAACCTCGACATCCTCCGCGGCCTCAACTCCGCCTGCGTCGACCTCATCTACCTCGACCCTCCCTTCAACTCCAACCGCAACTACGCCGCCCCCGTCGGTTCCGCCGCCGCCGGCGCCGCCTTCAAAGACACCTGGACCCTCTCCGACCTCGACACCGCCTGGATGGGCCTCATCGCCGACGAGCAGCCCGTCATGTACCAGGTACTCCAGGCCGCCGGCATGACCCACGGCAAAAGCATGCAGTCCTACCTCTGCATGATGGCCGTCCGCCTCCTCGAAATGCGCCGCGTCCTCAAAGACACCGGCTCCATCTACCTCCACTGCGACCCCACCGCCAGCCACTACCTCAAACTCCTCATGGACAGCATCTACGGCCCTGGGAAGTTCATGGCCGAAATCACATGGAAACGCACCTCTTCCCATAACGACTCCCGAACTTTCGGCAACGTTGCCGACACCATCCTTTTTTACGGAGACCCCATTAACGTTGACGCTGTCCGCGTTCCGCACGACTCCGATTATCTGGCACAGTTCTACCGGTATGACGACAATGACGGGCGAGGCCCTTATACGTTAAGCGATATAGCGAGCCCCAATCCTCGCGCTAACCTGATGTACGAATGGCGCGGCTACCCGCCGCCTGCCAAAGGCTGGCGTTACTCAAAGGAAACTATGGCGCAGTTGGACGCCGAGGGACGTATCTGGTATCCCGATTCCTACGAAAGACGCCCGCGCCGCAAGCGTTATCTGAGTGAAAATCCCGGTCGTCCCGTCGATAACGTCTGGATTGACATAGGCCCTGTGGCCGCGCACGCTAAAGAGCGCATCGGCTACCCTACCCAAAAGCCCCTCGCTCTCCTCGAACGCATCATCAAAGCATCATCCAACGAGGGGGACCTGATCCTCGACCCATTCTGCGGTTGCGCCACCGCCTGCGTCGCCGCCGAAAACCTCGGCCGCCGCTGGGTCGGCATCGACATCTCCCCCAAAGCCGCCGAACTGGTCAATATGCGCCTCCGCCAGACCATGGGCCAGCTCTTCCACAACCGCCTCGTAACCGCCCGCACCGACATCCCCCGCCGCACGGATATTGACGCGCCCATCCCCTACCGTCAAAACAAGCACGTCCTCTTCGGCCAGCAGGAAGGCCGCTGCAACGGCTGCCGGTCAGCCTTCGAGTTCCGCCACCTGGAAGTCGACCACATCATCCCCCAATCCCACGGCGGAACCGACCACCTGGAAAACCTGCAGCTCCTCTGCGCCCACTGCAACCGCGTCAAAGGCGACCGCCCCCAGGCATACCTCATAGCCCGCCTCCGCGAAATGGGCATGGCAGCGTAAAGTAGAGGCAAAAGCATGAAATCGCGAGCAAGAGAGTTAACGGACCGCGCTACAGCCGCGATGTCCGCTGCCATTGAAATATACAATAAACCGGGATTTCCCTATCGCAGCGAATCCTTTGCGATCCTTGCTGTCAATGCATGGGAGCTGCTGTTGAAAGCCAAGTGGTTGGCTATCCACCAGAACAAAGAGAAAAGCTTGTACGTCCACGACCGCCGAAGAAAAGCCAATGGAGAATGGAGCAAGAAAAGCTATATCAGGAATGCTCGCTCTGGCGTGCCACAGACGCATGGCTTGAACTACTTGGCCGGACAACTGGCTCATAAGGACTTTCTCCATCCTTCTGCATATCACAACATTGAAGTTATGTTGGAATTTCGTGATTGCGCTGTTCATTTTTACAACCGATCACCGGAATTCAAAACACGTCTGTATGAGCTTGGCGCAGCCTGCGTCAAGAACTTTGCTACGGCCATGGGCGAATGGTTCGGAAGAGGATTGTCCGAACTTGACCTGCATCTGATGCCGCTTGCATTCATTGACCTGCCCGCTAACGTGCAAGGCTCTTTACTCAACCCCGCCGAGAAGAAGTTTTTGGCCTTTTTGGATGAGAAGGACGGAGCCAAAACCACCGGAGACTCCCCTTACGCGGTCACCGTGCAGGTCAACGTAACGTTCGTAAAGTCCGGCGATGGCGATGCTGTACCAACCCGTGTGACAAACGACCCGTCTGCAACGCCAATTCGTCTTACGGACGATGAGTTCACAACGAGGTATCCTTGGAGCTATAAAGATCTAACGGACAGGTGCAAACAGCGTTACACCAACTTTAAAATGAACCGAGAGTACCATCACATTCGCAAGCAATTGGAGCAGAAACAGAGCTTCGCAATGACGCGCTTCCTCAATCCTAACAATCCCAAAAGCTCAAAGACCACCTTTTACAACCCAAGCATCCTGCAAGAATTTGACAAGCATTACACGAAGACTAACTGAGCGAATGGCAAGCTGGCTTCCTACCCATCAGGGCTGCCCAGTCCCACGGCGCCACTGCGAGAACTCTGATGCAGGCATCCTGTCCATCGATGTAAAACCTCACGCCTCCCGCAGCCGCCGCGACAGCAGGCACAGAAACACCGCCACCGAGCCGCCGATGCCCAGGTAAAGAGCCGTCAGCGGCGCTCCTATGTGGGTTACCATCCAGCCGTTCAGCGCGCTGGCCGGAAAGTGGGCTTGTATCGCCAGCACCCGCATCCCACCCATGCGTCCGCGATACTGGGGGTCGGAGTTGCCCATCAGCAGGGTCATCACCAGCACCAGAGAACCTGCCCTACCGATGCCAGTAAGCACTTTGACCGCCAGCAGTATCGCGAGTACCGCCCCGAAGGGGATCAGGCCCGGCAGTGTCATCGCCGCCACTGCGAACAGTATCATTGAGGCGTGCCAGCCTCCGTTGACCGCCCACACCAGCCACCAGCCTTGTCGCCGCAGGTTCCCAGCACCGGCTACCGCCAGCGAGCCTATGATGGCCCCGGCGCCCATCGCTCCGTTGAGCAGGCCCAGCACATCCACACCGGCTCGGAGCACGTCCCGGGTGAAAATAGGCATCAGCGCAGTAGTGAAGGGAAAGCCAGTTACATTATACATCGCCGCAATGAGCAGCGACATGAACAGCTCCTTGCGCTGCCACACGTGGCGCAGTCCGTCTGTGACGCCAATGATTATTTCCCGGGGCGTAGTCTGGCCGACCGTGGTGTTGCGCGTCCGCACCAGCAACGCCAGCAGGCCGCCGATAGCGTACAGGGCTCCGATGAATCCGAAGAGGCCGCCGGGGGTCAGCGGCGCGTAGAAAAAGCCGGCCACAATCGGCCCGACAAACTGCATGGTGTTCTGACCTAAGCCCAGCATAGCTACGGCATTGGTCAGGCGGCGCCTAGGCACCGTGTCGATAAGCAGAGCGTTGGTAACCGGCAGCTCGAAGGTACGGAAGACGCCGCCGCCGATGATGATGACGAAAATCATCCATACCCGCAGGTTGTCGGTGAACAGCAGCAGCATAAAAACGAACGCCAGCGCCGCCGCGATGAACTGCATCGTCGCCAGCAGCAAACGCCGGGGCAGCCGGTCGACCACTGCGCCGGCGAATACGGACAGGAAAGCGAGGCTCAACGGGGCGGCGCCGGCCATGCTGACCAACAGCGCGTCGCTGTCCGTCAACTCCGCCACCAGCCAAAGCACGGCGATGACTTCCATCTGCCGGCCGGCCATAGCGATGTTCCCCGATGCCCACACCAGCGTAAAATCGCGCCGTCGGAAAGATCGGAAAGTCTGTGCGGCGCGCGCGCCAAGATTCGTGGCCAAAAAGCTCCCCCTCGGAAAACGGCGGTGATTATAGCATCGCGCCGCGTGGTACAATCCTGCTGATTATTCCCGCCTGTTTTGGAGGAACCGCAATGGAAATCGGCGTCGGACTGGACCACACTTTGGGCATGAGCTGGGATGACCAGGCCAACCTGTCCCGTGAAGCGGCGGAGCTGGGCTACGAGAGTATCTGGACGCCCGAGAATATCGGCACCGATTCTTTTCAAGTCTGCGCGAGACGTTGGCAAGCCAGCTGCGACGTGGTGGACGGCGGACTGCCTACCGGCATCGGAGTTTCGCCGGTGATGTACCGTACGCCCATCGGATTTGCCATGTCGGGTGGCACGCTGAGCCAGCAGACGGGCGGCAAGTTCATCATGGGCATTGGCGCCGGCAGCGCCTACCGGCCGGCCAACCGCCGGGACCTGGGTTTCCCCCGAGTGTCCGCCCTGAACCTGATGCGAGACTACCTTACCACCGTCCGCGGACTGGTGCGCGGCGAGCGCGTAACCTATCGGGGCGAGCACATCAACTATAGCAACATTCGCATGGCCATTCGGCCTGCGCCCAATACGCCGGTGTATCTGGGCACGCTGGGGCCGGAGATGCTGCGGCTGGCCGGCGAAATCGCCGACGGCGTTTGTCTGAACTGGTGCACGCCGGAGCGCGTCGCCTGGAGCCGGGAGCGCATCGCCGAGGGCGCGGAAAGGGTCGGCCGCGACCCGTCCGAGGTAAAGGTAGTGGAGTACATCCGCATCTGCGTTGATGAGGAGGAGGAGGTGGCGCGCCAGGCTTTCGCCAGGAACTGCCTCGGCTACCCGCTGGGCGCGTCGGTGCCTACGGAGCGGGAGCGGCAGTTCGGCTACCGCGCCCACTTCGAGCGCATGGGCTACACCGAGGAGTTGGCCGGCGCCGACGCCATCCGTCGCGCGGGCGGCGACATGGACGCCGTAGCCGACGCTTACCCGTCGGAAGGGTTGCTGGCCGTCGGTTACTACGGCAAGCCGGAGGGCGCGGCGGCGGCCTTCGCCAATCTGTCTGAAGGGCTGGACGTAGCGCTGGTACGGGTAATCGCTGCCCGCCCGGAAATCGCTTCCACCCAAGCAGTGATGCGGGCCTGCGCGCCGGAACGGGTGCGGGCGGCGATGGCATAGGATTAATACAATGCAAGCCATCCCCAGAACGGAGCGTTTCCTGGCCGCGATGCAAGAGTCCTACAGGATGGTGCAGCGGTATGGGGTACGTTCCAACCAGAAAACGAGAGCGCTCCACGGCTGGGTTCAGGATGAACTCGGCCGCGAGCTCGGCGATGATTATGTTTTCACCGGCCAATCGCCTACCAACGCGCGCGAAGCGAATGTTGGCGGAATGTACTATGATAAGAACGTGGACGTGCTCATCACCAGGGGCGGACAGGAACTCGGCGTAATCAGCATCAAGTTTGTCATTTCGAATTACTGGCAGAACTCCATCAACTACTTTGAGCAGCAAATTGGCGAAACTGCTAATCTGCGACGCAGAAACATCGTGTACGGCAATCTATTCTGTGTTACCAATCCCATCCCGTATAAAAACCGAGCTGGTGTGGTTACACGTTTAGAAACCATCCGGGAGCACGATATTCAGCGCTATGCGCGACTTCGCGCTGATCACGAGCATATCAACGCTCCTGATGAAATGGCTATTGGCATCGTCGACCTTGATACCGACGCCAACGCGATAATCGGGATTACCGACCCAGCCACAATGGACATCAGCGACAGTAGCCGGGCTGCTCTGGTCAACGAGTTTAGCATTGACGCATTTTTCACCCGGATGGTGCGCCGGATTGAATTGAGGCACCTTTCGCCATGATTGCGTCAGCGCGCAAACGCCACGGAGTTGTCTATACGCCAGCGTCCGTCGTCGAGTTGATTCTGGACAACGTGCTGTCGAAAGATGCAGGTGAACTGGCTATGGCGACAATTTGCGACCCTGCCTGCGGCGACGGCGCCTTTCTTACCGCTGTAGCGCAGCGCATCTTGCGCCATTTGCCGCAAGACGAAGCTCTGCCAGCCTTGAATCGGCTTACCGGCTATGATATTGACCGCGCCGCCCTCAGCCAATGCCGCGCTCAACTTGACGCAGTCTTGTCCGAACGCTATCCCCACGCCCGTGTTGACTGGAACCTGTGTGAACGCAACGCCTTCGACCGCACATCCTTCTATTACGACGCCGGCCGCTTTACCCATGTTGTCGGCAACCCGCCCTATGTTCGGGTGCAACATTTGGAGAATGCCGGCCGCCGGCGCATAGCCGGCCAGTGGAATGTAATTCGCGGCGCTACCGATCTGTATCTGGTGTTTTATGAGCTCGGGCTTGACTTGCTATGTAGCGGCGGCACGTTGGGATATATCACACCGTCCAGCTGGTTGCGCTCTGATTCGGGAGCGGCTTTGCGTCGGTTACTGGAGCGATGCCACAGAGTGAACCGGATTATCGACTTTGGGCAGCATCAGGTTTTTGACGATGTTACTACTTACACCGCCATCACCGTTATACAGAAAGATGTCGCGCCGGAGAATATCCCGGTCGAAAAATATAATGGTTTGCAGTTTCACGATGCAGGCCTGATCATAGTTGACCCTGATAAACTGGCTAAACCCTGGACAATAGCGACAAAAGCAGAGCGGGAGCTGATGCGGAAGCTGACTGCTCGCGGCCCCTGCTTGTCGGATGTTGCCGACATTCACGTGGGAATCCAGACCTTGGCCGACAGTGTGTTTATTCGCCCTGTAGATGGGTCTGATGCCGCTCAATCGCCGTTGGCCCGGCGACTGCTTGAGTCCGCCTCTACATACGCCAGCCATCTACCTTGGTGCACTGACGACGGTACGATGATGTTGGAGAGCTGGATCCTGCGCCCCATTGTTAAGGCATCCGTGCTGAAAGACGGCTGCGACCCGGTACAGCGCGCCGTCATCTTCCCCTATGATGACCATGGCAAGCTATTGCCCGAAAGCTACATCGCGGACAATGCCCCGGCTACCTACGAATGGCTCCTGTCCCACAAAGACCGCCTGCTCAGCAGGGATAAAGGCAGCTTTGACCCTGCCCGCTGGTTCGCCTTCGGCCGTCATGTGTCCATCACCTCCGGTTTCGGCCCCAAGATACTCACCTCCGGCATGAACCGACAACCCAATTTCCAACTCTGCCCTGACCCTGCAGCAACTTTTTATTCCGGCTACTGCATCAAGCCTAAAGCGGGCGTTGACATCGAGCGGCTTCTGGATGCGCTGAACTCTGACGACATGGACTTCTTCATTCGGAATACCAGCCGACCTTATCAAGGCGGGTGGATGTCCTACGCCAAATCGTTCATTAAGCGCTTCCCTGTACCGCAAAGCGTAGTAAAGGGGTAATGCCAGGATTCAGGTTTGGAGGCGGGGGAGTGGAGGTGGAGTATCATATGGCCCCCATACGCTATAATGTGGCATTATGCTTCCACTTCGCCCCTACCAGCATGACTTGTTGCACCGAGTGCAGGACGCGCTTGCCGAGAAACCCAAGGCTCGCTTGATGCTCCAGTTGCCCACCGGCGGTGGCAAAACCGTCATTGCCGGCTCGTTGCTGGCCGACTGGCTACAGGATGGACGTAAGGCCGTCTGGCTTACCCACCGCAAGGAGCTGGCCGAGCAAACACAGCGGATGCTCACCGATGCCGGCGTTTCCGCGATAATTAATGTGAACTGGGCGTCAGACGGAGCCGCCCTGGCGATGTCCGGTGGAGCAATCATTCTCATGGCTCAGACCGTGGGACTGCGCGCTACCAGTCACGAGGTCTGGAACCGCTATGATGCTGACGATTTGCTGGTAATCGATGAAGCTCACCACGCCACTGCGCCCGGTTGGGAGCGAGCGATGCGCCAATGGCCTGGGCCAATTGTAGGCATGACTGCCACGCCTTGGCGGCTTTCGAAAAAAGAGGGATTTGACCACCTTTTTTGCGAACTGCTCTGCGGCCCGCAAACCGCGGACTTGCAGGCACTGGAGCCACAGCCGGCCCTTTGCCGTGCGCAGGTGCTAATACCGTCCCAGGAGCAGCGCATCGTCGGAGGCGCGATTGACCGCACCGGTGATTACACCGAGGCTGGCATTACGCAGGCCAACAGCGACCGCCCCAACGTAATGACCGCCGGCGCTTTGGCATTCTGGCAAAAGCACGCTGAGGGCCGGCAGACAATAGCTTACGCAGTGTCGGTTAACCATGCCAACAACCTGGCGGCAGTGTTCAAGGACGCCGGCGTATCGGCAGACGTCATCCTCGGTGAAAGCAATCAGAAAAGGACGGAGCGGGACGCAGCCATCGCGGGTTTTCGCAAAGGAGACATTAAAGTTCTGGTCAACGTCCTTGTTGCTACCGAGGGCTTTGACCTGCCCGATGCATCTTGCATCATCATCGCCCGCCCTACCATGAGCTTGGCCCTGTACTTGCAAATGGTAGGGCGGGGCTTGCGCCCCAAACCCGAAGGCGCCGATTACACTGACTGCCTTATCATGGACCTGGCTGCCAACGTCGAAACTCACGGATTGCCGGAGGACTATCGGGATTGGTCGCTGGAACCGCGCGGAACGCAGCCGGGAGGCGAGGCACCGGTCGTAATATGTCCGCGCCCGAAGTGCGAAGCAGCCTCTCCGGCATCAAGCCATTATTGCCGGGTATGCGGCTACTCATTCGGCAAAGATTGCGACCGTTGTGGCCGGTGGCGTTCCCATCGCCGCTGGCAATACGAAACCCACTGCGGCGACCAGCATCAACAGGTCTGCGACTTGTGCCACATCGACGCGCACATCCAATCCCACCTACCCATAGCCTCGCCGCTGGACCAACTGGTTGAGATGTACGTCTCGGAGGACGAAATAATGTTCCCAAACGACGCTTTAGAAAATGATGACTTGACCAAAAAACTGTGCGCACTGTTCCGGGAATTGCTGGAAGCAGAGCGGCGGAGCGTCCTCGGACCGGATTACGAAAACCATTCGGTTGACAAACAGGCGGTTTTCGATAGCGCGTCTATTAAGGCGCGGTACATCTTGAAGCATGCAGGTAGAGACACAGATCTATTGCCTGTCCCTGACATCTCTGTGCAAGATCCAATAAGCCCTAGAAGAACTGTCAAGGAATCTGCCATATACTGGCTTAGCTACGTTGTAAAAGAGCATAACGGTGAAACAGTCGGACTGCCTTATACTGAAGTACGTGATAAAATTCTAGAGGAACACCCGTCATCAAAAATTGAACGGGGCCTCATTTCGCACTATGCTACGCAAGTCAGGAAACGTGCGAAGGGTTACGAACATGGCACATTGCCCGATAAACGCCCACGATCCTCTTGGACGGAAAGCTATCACCCAATCAATTCTGAAGGCCCCTCGCAGGACGGACAAGATACAGATTGGGATGGGAATACTACAGATAGCCACCAAATGCTCCCGCTTGACAGACCGGAAAAAGATATGGAGATTTATCTTCTGCTTTCAGCCGCTGGGCGAGGTGATAAAGTCGCGGTTCAAAATTTGCTTGCTGCCGGCGCCGACCCTAACGCGGAGGATATTTACCATGAGACACCCCTGGAATCAGCTTCTAGCGGAGGTCATACGGAAGCGGTACGGGTGCTTCTTGTTGCAGGTGCCGACCCCAACGCGGAAAATAGCAGCGGTGCTCCCCTGCATATAGCTGTAGTGCGTGGTCATACGGAAGTGGTACGGGTACTTCTCGTTGCAGGTGCCGACCCCAACGCGAAAAATCATGAGGGGATGCCTCCTTTGAATAAGGCCCAAGAGGCTGGTTATACGGAAATAGAGCAAGCACTCTTAGTTGCTGGTGCCAATTCGGACGCCCCGTAGTTATGCACGTAGGCATCTGCATATGTTAGGAATACTTGTACAGCATGGTGTGAGTAAAATATGAATGAGCCAATAGTCCCGTATATCGGCATTACGGGCTTCACTGTGGCGGATGAAGTTGCGTCCGTTCTTGCCGCCCTGCCGGACGAACCTGGACGGCTGCTGATGTGCGGCGTCCTGCTGAGCAATGCGCTGCTGTCCGGCGAATCCAGCGACGCCCCCAACCGATGCCCGCGTCCCGACGCCATCGCCGGCATCTTCTCGGATGATCCGCGCTGCTTGAACCTAGTGCATTACCGTCCGCAGCCCGGGGCTAATCTGGCGGATGCCCTGGCAAGGGCCGGTGAAATCGGCGGGCCGAATTGTCACGGCGTACAGATTAACGCCACCCACGGCGCGCCCTGGCCTGACCCGGCGTCGTTGGCCGAGTATCGCCGACGCCGCCAACCACAACGCATCGTGCTGCAAGCCGGACGGGAAGCCATGGCGTCGGTGAACGGCGCCCCTGAAGCCTTGGCCCAATGCTGCGCCGAGTACGCCGGCATTGCAACCGACATACTGGTGGACGCATCTGAGGGCCTGGGGCGACCGCTGGATGCAGGGGTGTCGGAGCGCTACCTTACGGCCATTGCGGACGCAGCGCCGGACTTGGGGCTGGTAGTAGCCGGTGGTCTCTGCGCCGATAACATCGCCGAACTGCTGTCGCCGCTGCTGCCGGAATGGGCCATCGTGAGCATAGACGCGGAGGGCAGGCTGCGCGATGCGGACGACGCGCTGAACGCGGCGGCAGCGGTAGCATATCTGCGCGCAGCGGCGAAGTTGTTGGACTAGGCAGCCAATGGGGTATGGGGAGAGTGGCGATGATGGAAATTAGTTACGGTAACCGAGTCGAAAGGTCTTTCCGTACTGGGGCGATGTTGCGGCGCACCTACGGCGATCGTAGAGCCAGGTCAATCATCGCCAGGCTACAAGTTCTTCGGGATTGTGCTACGTTATCGCAGGTTCCGACGGCGCCGCCGGTACGCCGGCATCTACTCGTTGGTAACAGGGCCGGCCAGTACGCCATTGATATATCCGGCCAGTATCGACTGATATTAGTTCCTGATCATGACCCAATACCTCGCGACGATGGTGGAGGTATTGACACCGGCCGAGTGCGGGCTGTAGTCATAGTTGACGTGATAGACTATCACTCACGGAGGAATCGCTGATGGCGCCGCGAACGTATCAGCACAGACCAGAGTACGCTACACCCCCGGGGTATGTCCTTGAAGACTACTTGGAGGCTCTGGGATTTACGCCCACGGAATTCGCTCGACGGCATTTGCTCTCGGAGGGGCTGATTAATGGCGTCATCGTTGGCAGCGCCCCTATTGACCCCCAGCTGGCCGCTATCTTCGGGCGGGAATTGGGACTGGATGCTGATACGTGGCTCAGGATGGAAGAACGGTATCGCCGTGAGCTAGCGCGACGGGATGCGGCCGAGCGGGCCGAAGGGTTCGCATCGTGGGCCAAATCCTTTCCAGTGCGCGAGTTGGTCAAGCGTGGCATTATTGGAAAGCCGATGTCAGATGGCGACGCGGTACTTACGATGCTGGAATTCTTTAATGCGGCGTCCGTGGCGGACTGGCAATATCGCCACAACGCGACGAAAGTCGCATACCGCCATTCGCCTACTTTCACCAGCAACGAGTTCAACCTGGCGGTCTGGCTCCGGTTGGGTGAACTGGAAGCCGAATGGCAGCAGTGCGACGCTTATGATGCGGAAACATTCCAGGATGCGCTGTCTGAAATACGCTCGCTTACCAGCGGTCCGACCAAAGCCGCCCTGGACAAAGCCTTCAGCCTGTGCAATCAGTCCGGCGTCGCTTTGGCCCTGGTAAAGCCATTTCCGAAAGTAGCAGTCAGCGGCGCGACGCGGTGGCTGTCGGGCAAGCATCCGCTGATTCAGCTCAGCGGACGGCACAAGACCAACGACCACTTGTGGTTCACGTTGTTTCACGAGGCGGCCCACGTGCTGCTGCACGACAGAGAGCAAGTCCTTATTGACGCCATAGGTGACCAGATTACCGGCATTGACGCCGAAGCCGACCAGTGGGCCTCGGATTTCCTCGTCCCTCCCGCTGATTGGGAGAACTTCATCGCAGCCGGCCACTTCGGCGAGTGGCCCGTTCGCCAATTTGCTCTTGTGCAGAGCATTGCGCCGGCCATTGTCGTGGGGCGGTTGCAGCGGGAGCGTCTGATACCCTGGACACGCCTGAATCACCTTAAGGCCCATATGCGCTGGCAGGAACCGGCGTAGCGCAGCGCGCCGAAATGAAACCATGGCTGCCCTGACCGCTAAGCGAATCGTTTGTCTTGCCAACTCGCGCAAGCGGGGCGGTCGTTGCATCGCCGGCAAGGAGCTGCGGCCCGATGGACGCGCCGGGCGTTGGGTCAGGCCGGTAAGCAACCGAGAGGATGAGGAGGTATCCCTACGAGAACGATGCTATGCAGATGGCGGAGATCCCCGAATACTGGATATAATAGATGTGCCGCTGCTCGGTCAGCGCCCGAAATCGTACCAGCGGGAAAACTGGCTGCTCAATCCAACCCTTCGCTGGACAAGGATCGGAAGCGTAACGTGGGATACTCTACACAGCATGACCGACTCGGACCAACCTCTCTGGCTCAACGGTTACAGCACTGCCAACGGAAATAACGACCGGGTTCCTATCGCTGACGCCGACGGCTTAGGGGACTCTTTGCGCCTCATCAAGGTTGACGCATTAACCGTAACCGTATCCGAGCCGCTGCGCCCCAGCGCCGATTACCCCATCCTGCGCGGGTCATTCAGCTATTGTGGCGATGACTATTGCTTTCGCATCACCGACCCGACGAGCGAAAGCGGCTCGGTGAACCTGGACTATGGAGATTATCGGGTTGGCGAAAGGTACCTTTGCGTCAGCTTGGGCGAACCCTTTGAAGGGTATGCTTACAAGCTGATTGCTACTATCATAAAACCCTGACGCATAAACCGACAACGGAGGATTGTATATTGAGCCTGACCCAAAACCCCGTTTTCACCCTCGGCCATTCCAACCATTCTCAGGATGTGTTCATGCTGCTGCTGACGCGGCACGGTGTAGATGAAGTGATTGACGTGCGTTCCGCGCCGTACAGCCGATATACGCCGCACTTCAATCACGAACCCCTGCAAGATGCGCTGGACGGCGTAGGCATCGGGTATGCGTATCTCGGCGGCGAGCTGGGCGGCCGGCCCGCTGACCGTTCCTGCTACGATGCCGATGGCCGCGTCCGTTACGACCGGGTTGCCGGGACTGACCTCTTTGACGATGCCATCCGCCGCCTGATACACGCCGCCGACGAGCGACGCATCGCGCTGCTATGCACGGAGAAAGAACCGTTGGAATGTCACCGCACCCTGCTGGTGGCACGGGCGCTGGCTGAGCGCGACGTTGCGGTAGCCCACATCCTCGCTGATGGCGGGCTGGAATCCCATGACGACGCTATGCTGCGGCTGGTGGCTGTGCACAAGCTGCCGTCCAACGGGGATATGTTCCGCACCCGCGACGACGTGATTGCCGATGCTCTGGAACGTCAGGCGCGCAAGTTCGCCTACGTGGGTGAAAAGCCGCCCGCCGCTCCAGATGAATGGGAACCCGCATAATGAAACTCTACACCATAGGCTTTACCAGAAAGTCCGCCGCCAATTTCTTCGGACTGCTGCGCGGATCGGGCGCGCGGAGGTTGGTGGACGTGCGGCTGCGAAACACGTCGGGGTTGGCTGGTTTTGCGAAGAAGAACGATTTGGCCTGGTTTCTGCGGGAGCTGTGCGACATGGACTATGTACACCTGCCCCGGCTGGCGCCCACCGACGCGCTGCTGGACGGCTACCGCAAGAAATTTATCACCTGGGATGAATACGAACCCTACTTCAATGCTCTGATGGAACGTCGGCTCATCCAGGCGGCCGTTCCTCAGGATGTAATCGCCGACGCTTGCCTGCTGTGCAGCGAGGACACGCCGGAACGCTGCCACCGGCGGTTGGTTGCCGAGTATCTGCAACGGCATTGGGGCAACGTGGAGATTATCCATTTGGCCTGATGCGCGCGGCGCACGACGCGCCGGCGCGTTTGACAGCAGCGATGGGGGGTGTGTAAAGTCGCCGGGCTGGCCCGGGGAGCGCGCGCATTGGTCGCGTGGAGTGGGACGATGGGCTGCTGACGTTGACGAGGAGTTTTGTTCATGGCATTGCAGTTTGGAGTATTCGACCACATTGAGCCTATTCCCGGCGTAGGGCTGGACGAGATTTATCGGCAGCGCCTGGAGCAGATTGAGCGATTGGATTCGGCCGGTTTTTACTCCTACCACCTTGCCGAGCATCATACTCCGGCGGTGCATAGCCTTGCGCCGTCGCAGAACGTCTTTCTAGCGGCGGCGGCGGAGAGGTCGCAGGTTATGCGGTTGGGGCCATGCGTGTACGTGCTGCCGCTGCATCATCCGGTGCGCCTCATTGAGGAAATCTGTATGCTGGACAACATCAGCGGCGGCAGGATGGACATTGGGGTAGGTCGGGGCGGCGTGATTGAAGCATACTTCTGGGGCCAGGATTCAGATGTGGAGGCGAATTACGCTCGATATCTTGAGACGCTGGCGGTGGTCAAAGAAGGGCTGGCGCATGATTCGCTGACGTATCGGGGAGAGTTTTATGACTTTGACGACCTGCCGATGCGGCTACGCCCCAAGCAGGACCCGCACCCGCCGTTCTGGTATATGCGAAATGTGGAAACTGCGGCGGTCAACGGGATGCACACCATAATAGTGGGGAATCTGGATTCATTTCAGGCAAACGTGGAACGCTACTTTGAGCTTTGGGATGAGCACCAGGGGCCGGGGGCGCCGAACGCGCAAGGCGAGCAGCCCAGGATTGGCCTGGTGAACCACCTTTATCTGGCGGAGACGGACGCTGAAGCTGTTGCCATTGCTCAGCCGGCGTGGGATCAGTACAAGTGGAACCTGGGCACGCCGCGCCGTCTGGAAGTGGAGAGGCGCGGGCTGACTCAGTTTGCCGGAGACAACACGAACCCCAGGCCGTCCAACCTGCCCGACAGGGAGGCACAGGTCAGGGAAAACACGGCGGCGCGCCGGCACAGCTCCAGGGGCTTTGAGGAACACGCGGCGCGCGGAGGCAGCGGCTTCAACGTAGTCGCCGGCTCTCCGGATACCATCCGAGACTATATGGATCAATACCTGGAGACCGGGGCCAACTACTTTGTAGCCGCTTTTCAGTGGGGCCATCTCACGCATGAAGAGACCATGCGCTCGGTGGAACTGTTCGTGTCTGAAATCATGCCCGGCTATATGTAACGGGCTTAGGTGGTTTCACACCGCGGCCTTTCGGCTGTTTGTTGGTGTTAGGCGGATGTCCTACTTTGGAGAGGATACAGCAGGGGCGCGAGGATTGGAAAGGCGTTGTTTTTGCCGTTTGGCCAGTTGCACTTGGGGCTGTCTGTGCTATCCTTGCCTGGGACTAACCTTTGAATTCGGAGATTTGCAAGATGACAACCGCCGCTCCTCAGATTCCGTTGCCGGCGCCGCAGCCGGAATCCGACTTTTATTGGGAAAAGTGCAAGGCCGGCGAGCTGTGGCTGCGCCGCTGCATCGACTGCGACCAGGCCTATTTCTACCCTCGGGACATCTGCCCTCTCCCCGATTGTTTCTCCCGGGAAACGGACTGGATACGGAGCAGCGGGCGCGGAACGCTGCATACTTTTGCCATCGTCCACCGGGGGCCGACGCCGGCGTTCCGGGACAAGGTTCCCTATATCACGGCGGTGGTGGAGCTGGAGGAGGGGGCGCGCATCCCTACCTGGCTGGTGGGAATTGACTTTGCCGAGGGGGAGATACGGCCCGACGTAGTGCAGTGTGGGATGAACGTTGAGGTGGTCTTTGAGGAGATTGACGAGAACATCAGCTTGCCGATGTTCCGTCCGTTGTAGCGGCGGCCTTTTGCTGTAACGGGGCCGCATGGCCGGCACCAAATCGGATACGCTAATCATCCCGGTTGCCGGGATGACCTGCGCCGCCTGCGTCCACCACGTGGGGGAGGCGATGCGGGAGGTGCCCGGCGTTGCCGAGGTGTCAGTGAACCTGGCGACGGCCCGGGCGACCGTAAGGTTTGACGCGCCGGCCTCTGCTGCTCCACCCTTGGACGATTTAGCCCGAGCCGTGGCCGACGCGGGCTATCGTCTGGACACGGAGGCCGGAGACGCTGCATCCGGGGCCGAACAGAGCAGTACGGGGCGAAGGAACGAAGAGCGAGATTTGCTCCGCCGATTGCTGGTGGCCGCTGCCGGCAGCGGGCTGCTGCTGCTGTCGGGCTTCGTTGTCTTGCCCTGGCAGGGTGGGGTGGGATTGGATGCGTTCCGGTGGTATCCCCCGATGCTGTGGGCGGTAGCGACGCCGGTTCAGCTGTGGGCAGGCTGGCCGTTCTACGCAGCGGGATGGGCCGGGCTGCGTCGCTGGCAGCCGAATATGCACACGCTGATTGCGCTGGGCACCAGCGTTGCCTATGGGTATAGCGCCGTTGTGGCGCTCCTGACGTTTTTCGCGCCCAGCACGCTGGGGGTAGTTGGATCCCAATTGCATTTTGATATGGCGGCTATCATCATCGCGCTGGTGCTGCTCGGGAGATGGCTGGAGTCGCGAGCCTTGTCGCGGGCGTCGGACGCCATCGGGCGGCTGATGGATTTGCGGCCGCAAAGGGCGCACCTGGTCGGGGGCGACGGCTCGATTAGCGACGTTCCCGTTGATCAGGTTGCGGCAGGGGATAGGCTAGCCGTCCGCCCCGGCGAGCAAATCCCGGTGGACGGCGCGATTATCGGCGGAGCGACGGAAGTGGACGAGTCGGCGCTCACCGGGGAGAGTATGCCGGTGGAGAAGTATGCCGGCGACAACGTTTTTACAGGCACATTGAACGGAACCGGCGGGTTCACGATGCGGGCGGCGCGGGTAGGCGCGGACACTACGCTAGCGCAGGTCATTCGGTTAGTGGAGGAAGCGCAAGGATCGGCGGCGCCAGTGCAGCGGCTGGCCGACCGGGTAGCGGGCTGGTTTGTGCCGGCGGTAGGATTGATTGCGATAACGGCTGCGATGGTCTGGTGGTTCCTGGGGCCGACGCCCAGCGCGCATTACGCCATGCTGACGCTGGTTGCCGTGTTCATCATTGCCTGTCCGTGCGCCCTGGGGCTGGCGACGCCGACGGCCATCATCGTCGGCGTGGGGCGGGCTGCTGAGCGCGGCATCCTGATCCGAAGCGCCGCCGCGCTGGAAACGGCGCACGGCGCCGACGCAGTTGCCGTGGATAAGACGGGGACGCTGACGCTGGGCCGGCCAAAGGTAACGGACGTAGTTGCCGGCGAGGATGTTGATGCGGCGGACGCGCTGCGCTGGGCGGCGTCGGCGGAGCAGTTTTCGGAGCATCCCATCGGGAAGGCGGTGGTAGAGCGGGCGCGGGAGGATGGGTTAACGCTGGCGGCGCCGACGGATTTCACGGCGCGACGCGGGGCCGGCGTAACGGCCACTGTGGACGGGCGGAGAGTAGCCGCGGGCAACGTCTCTCTGATGACGGAAGAGGGCGCAGCGGTGAGTTCCAAGCTGTGGGACGCGGCAGTAGGGCTGGCAGAGAAAGGCAGGACGCCGATGTTTGTGGCGAAGGATGGCCGGCTGCTGGGGGTCATTGCGGTGGCCGACGCCATCAAGCCCGGGACGCGGGAGGCGGTGGCGTCATTGCGGGCGATGGGGGTGCGGGTAGTGATGCTGACGGGAGACAGGAAGGAAACGGCGGCGTCGGTTGCGTTGGAATGTGGGATTGAGGAGTATTACGCGGGGATGCTGCCGGCAGACAAAGCGGGCGCGATTGCCCGGCTTCAGTCGGAAGGGAGGGTTGTGGCGATGGCAGGGGACGGCATCAACGACGCGCCGGCGCTGGCTCGGGCGGACGTTGGCATCGCCATGGGGGGCGGAACGGACATCGCGCGGGAAGCGGCGGATGTTACGCTGATGCGCGACGACCTGGCCGGGATTGCCACGGCGCTACAGATATCGCGGGCGACGATGCGGACGATACGGCAAAATCTGTTCTGGGCGTTTTTCTACAACGCGCTGCTGATTCCGGTGGCGGCGGGCGCGCTGTATCCGGTGTTTGCGGCATTGGGCGGCGTGCCGGGCGGGTTGACGTTTTTCTTTGGCGATGCGGGATTTCTGAATCCGATACTGGCGGCCCTGGCCATGGCGTTCAGCTCGGTGAGCGTAGTAGGCAACTCGCTGCGGCTGCGGCGGGCCAGGCTGGGAGGTTGATTTTATGGCGACGGCAACCGATCCCATCTGCCTGATGCAGGTGGATATGGATAACCCCAAGGGGGGAACCAGCGAGTATGAGGGGCAGACCTACTACTTCTGCGCTCCCGGCTGCCGGGTGGCTTTCGAGCGGGACCCTGAGGGGTGGGCCTCGGGCCGCAACAGGCCTATCGTGATGGGGGAGCCGGAGCCGCAACCCCTGACCGTTGTGCGCCGACTGTTTCGGCGGGGCGGCAAGTAGCGGTTCAGGCGTTGGCTCCGCAGCAGCGCTTGTACTTGCGGCCACTGCCGCAGGGGCAACGGGCGTTGCGGCCAATCTTGCGCCCGGCCCGGGGAGCAACGGCGGTGGCGGCACGGCCTGAGGCCACTGCGGCCATGGGGCTGACGGGAGCGCGAGCGGCGGCCCGTCCGCCTGGCATCGCTGCGGCTCCGTTGGGAGTTGGGGCGTCTGATGATGTTTGCTGCTCCGGGGCTTCGGGGGCCAGGGTAACGTGGAAGAGGGTGTGGGTAACCTCGCGCTGCATCTGGCGGTTCAGCTCGGTGAAGGCGCGCTGGCCCTCGGCGCGATAGACGGTGAGAGGGTCGCGCTGACCGACAGCCTGCAAGCCGACGCCAGTACGGAGGTTTTCCATGTGGGTCAGATGATTGACCCAGTGGGTATCGATGGATTTGAGCATCAGCAGACGGAGCAGAGTGGCCATGCCTTCGGAACCCAAATCGTGCTCTTTGGCCTGATAGAGGGTTTCGGCGTGGGATTTCAGGATGTCGGCAATCTGCTCCTTGCGCAGCCTCAGCACGCTCTCCGGGCCGCTCAATTCCGGGGGCGGGGGGCAGATTTGACGCAGGCCGGCGAGGAAAGCGTCAACGTTCCAGTCGTCGGCGTGGCGGGGTTGGAGATGGGCCGCCATCAGGGCGTCGAACTCGGCTTGGAGCATTTCCAAGGCCTGCTCACGGAGGCCATCGCCGGCCAGGATGCGGGAGCGTTGTTGGTAGATGACGGTGCGCTGCTGGTTGAGCACGTCGTCAAAGTTCAGCAGGTGCTTGCGGATGTCAAAGTGGTGCCCTTCGACTTTGACCTGGGCGCCGGTGATGGATTTGGTGATGAGCTTGTTTTCGAGGGGGTCTTCGTCGTTGACGCCGGTCCAGTTCATGAGGTTCTTGATGCGGTCGCCGCCGAAGCGCTGCATGAGTTCGTCTTCCAGGGCGACGAAGAACTGACTGCTGCCGGGGTCGCCCTGGCGTCCGGCGCGGCCGCGGAGCTGGTTGTCGACGCGGCGGGCTTCGTGATGTTCAGTGCCGATGACGTGGAGGCCGCCGAGGGCGATGATGCGGTTGTGCTCTTCCTGCCAGTCCTCGCGGTGGGTGTCGGCGCCGCCGAGGACGATGTCGGTGCCGCGGCCGGCCATGTTGGTGGAAACGGTGACGGCGCCGGCGCGTCCGGCCTGGGCGACGATGGCGGCTTCCTGCTCGTGGTTGCGGGCGTTGAGGACCTGGTGGGTGATGCCGCGCTTGCGGAGGAGGTCGCTGAGGAATTCGGAGGTTTCGACGGATGTGGTGCCGACGAGGACGGGCTGGCCAGACTTGGAGCGGTCGGCGACGCTGTGAACAACGGCGCGCCACTTGCCTTCGGTAGTGGGGAATATTAAATCGCCGCCGTCGTCCCGAATCATGGGGAGGTTGGTGGGGACGGCGACGACTTCCAGGCCGTAGATCTTATAGAACTCGTCGGCCTCGGTGACGGCGGTTCCGGTCATTCCGGCGAGTTTATGGTACATACGGAAGTAGTTTTGCAGGGTGATGGTGGCGTAGGTGACGCTTTCGCGCTGGATTTTGAGGCCCTCTTTGGCTTCTACGGCCTGGTGGAGGCCGTCGGACCAGCGGCGGCCGAACTGCATCCGGCCGGTGAACTCGTCAACGATGACGACTTCGCCGTTCTGCACGACGTAATCTTTGTCTCTGATTTTCTGCACTTGGGCGACGACGGCGTTCTCGACGTATTGGACGAGGTGGTAGTTTTCGGGTTCGTAGAGGTTGTCCACGCGCAGGTGGCGTTCGGCCTTGGCGATGCCTTCTTCGGTGAGGGAGATGGCCTGAGTGCGGTCGTCGATAGCGTAGTCGTCGTACTCGCGCAGGCGGGGAGCGAGGCGGGCGCAGTTGGAGTAGTGTTCCACGGGCTGCTGGGCCGGGCCGCTGATGATTAGAGGGGTACGGGCTTCGTCAATGAGGATGTTGTCGACTTCGTCCACGATGGCGAAATGGCGACGGGATTGGCCGGAGTCGTCGGTTTGAACCTGGTGGTCCAGGCTCATAGCCATGTTGTCGCGCAGGTAGTCGAAGCCGAACTCGTTGTTGGTGCCGTAGAGGATGTCGGCCCGGTAGGCGTGGCGGCGGGAGACGGGGTTGAGGTACTGGAAGCCGCCCCGTCCGGCGTCGGTGAGGTCGGGGTCGTAGAGATAGGCGGCGTCGTGCTGGAGGCAGCCGACGGTGAGGCCGAGGAGGTGGTACACGGGACCCATCCATATGGGGTCGCGGCGGGCCAGGTAGTCGTTGACGGTGACGACGTGAACGCCGTTGCCTTGCAGGGCGTTGAGGTAGGCGGGGAGGGTGGCGACGAGGGTTTTGCCTTCGCCGGTTTTCATTTCGGCGATTTTGCCGTGATGGAGGACGGCGCCGCCGATAATCTGGACGTCGTAGTGGCGCTGGCCGAGGCAGCGGCGGGCGGCCTCGCGGACGACGGCGAAGGCTTCGGGCATGAGGTCGTCGAGGGATTCGCCGGCGGCCAGGCGACGGCGGAACTCGTCGGTTTTGGCGCGGAGGGCGGCGTCGTCCAGGCTGCGGACGGAGGGTTCGAGTTGGTTGACCTGGGGAACCAGCTGGCTGCGGAGTTTTTCGGCGGCACGCTCGGGGGTGTCGCCGACGATTTTCTTTAAGAATGTGACCATAGGAGAACCTTTACCCGGCCCGGTGGCAGGCGATGGGCGGACGGGTTGGAGTGTGCGGACAGTATAGCAAGATTAACGGTGATACGTTGGGGCGCGGCGGAGCGGATTGGGGGGAGTTGGCTATTGCGGCGTCGGAGCTGTGTTGACCGGGGCCGGTTTTGTGAGTACCATCCGCGCGGCTTTTGACCATACAGGGTATGGCATCGGCTTGAGATGGCGGATATGGGGCAGTCCGGCGACAAGTCAGGGGCAGCCGGCGGCTTGAATCGGTTGGCATAGGCTGTCGTGCGGGAGGCTGGTCATGAACGTGAAAGCGGTTTGGGAAAGGGCGAAAGCGTCCCTGTTTTGGGCGATGGTGGCAGTGGTTATGGCCAGCTACGGGTATTTCGCTCAGCTCGCTTTGATATTTTGGTGGTTTCCCTCGTATAGTGGGAGAGAAGAGCTGGCGAACTGGACTGCGGCCTGGGGGTTCTTTCTCAGTGTAGCCAACTTTTTTATGATACTAGCCGTTGCGATAGCAGCGCGCAACCCGATGAAAATACTGAACTTTGCCGGCGGGTTCTGGGCGGCGGGGCTCGCTTTTTCACTGCTGGGGGTCGGCCACTTGACGATTATAGCGATCGTTGCAGTGGTGATAGTATCCGAGTCAATGGGGGATACGATGTTGCCTGCGTTGACATTCTCGGGCTTGACCAACACTTTTCTGGCATCCGGGGCCGTTTTCGCTGCGATAGTGACGCCGCTGTGGGGAGGGAACAGACGGGCGGTTTATGCGCTTGGTTTTCTGTATGGTGCGGTTGCCGCTCACACGGCGGTTGTGGTTCTATTTCTCGGCGCGATATTGGAGCGAATGGGAGAGGCCTATGGGTATGGAGAAGGGAGTATAGTTCTTATCTGGCTGGGGCTGTCGGCTGGGGTGGTGGTTTTGGGGGTTTTGAGCTGGCGACAGGGGCGGGCGGTTTTTACGCTAGCCGGGGCGGCGACGGCGGCGGTTGCTTTTGTCGGGGCGTGGTTTTATGCGCCTCCTTTTTATGGGGGCGGCTTGCCTTACGCTAGCTGGCATCCGGTTTGGGTGTGCGCGGTTCCGGTGCTGCTGTTTCTGGCGGTTTTGCGGCGCGGGCGGATGCGGGGTTTTGGCAGGGTGGGATGATGTTGCGGGGGTTGGTATGCGGCGCAGTGGCGGACTGGCTTTTGGGAAGGTAAGATAGCGGAGGCGTTGGCGGGTTCCTATCTCTCTGGCGCAGCGGGAGGCGGGTTATGAGAATGAAAGCGGTTTGGCAGAGGGTGAAGCTGCAGCTGTTTTGGGCGATGGTGGCGGCGGCTATGGCTACCTACTGGACTTTTGCTTTGGTTGTTCTGGTGCTGTGGGAATTTTCCTTTTTTAACAGCGCGGGAAGGTTTGAATGGGAAGCAGAACTGATTGACTCGACTGCGGCCTGGCTGATGTTTCTCAACGTAGCCAACTTTTTTGTGATGCTCGCCGTTGCGATAGCGGCGCGCAAATTTGCCGGAGGGCTTTGGCCGGCTGGGATCTCTTTCGCATTGCTGGGGGTCAGCAATTTGACGATTGCAGTGGCAGCTGGGGCAGTAGCTTTATCCGGCCTAATATGGGGTACAGTGTTGCCTGAATTGTCATTAATGCACTGGACCAACATTTTTCTGGCATTCACCGCTGGCGTCGCTGCGATAATAACGCCGCTGTTAGGAGAAAGCAGACGGTTGGTTTATGCGCTCGGCTTGCTATACGTTGCGGTTGCCGCTCACACGGCGGTTGTGGTTCTATTTCTCGGCGCGATATTGGAGCGAATGGGAGAGGTTTATGGGTATGGAGAAGGGAGTATAGTTCTTATCTGGCTGGGGCTGTCGGCTGGGTTGGTGGTTTTGGGGGTTTTGAGCTGGCGACAGGGGCGGGCGGTTTTTACGCTGGCCGGCGCGGCGACGGCGGCGGTTGCTTTTGTCGGGGCGTGGTTTTATGCGCCTCCTTTTTATGGGGGCGGCTTGCCTTATGCTAGCTGGCACCCGGTTTGGGTGTGCGCGGTTCCGTTGCTGCTGTTCCTGGGGGTTTTGCGGCGTGGGCGGGTGCGCGGTTTTGGCAGGGTGGGATGATGTTGCGGGAGTTGGCTGGCGGCGCAGTGGCGGACTGGCTTTTGGGAAGGTAAGATAGCGGAGGCGCCGGCGGGTTCCTATCTCTCTGGCGCAGCGGGAGGCCGGTTATGAACATGGCAACGGTTTGGCAGAGCGCGAAGCCGTTCCTGTTGTGGGCGATGGTGGCGGTGGCTATGGCCACCTACTGGACTTTTGCTTTGGTTGTTCTGGTGCTGTGGGAATTTTCCTTTTTTAACAGCGCGGGCAGGTTCGAATGGGAAGCAGAACTGATTGACTCGACTGCGGCCTGGCTGATTTTTCTCAACGTAGCCAACTTTTTTGTGATGCTCGCCGTTGCGATAGCGGCGCGCAAATTTGCCGGAGGGCTTTGGCCGGCAGGGATCTCTTTCGCATTGCTGGGAGTCAGCAATTTGACGATTGCAGTGGCAGCTGGGGCAGTAGCTTTATCCGGCCTAATATGGGGTACAGTGTTGCCTGAATTGTCATTAATGCACTGGACCAACATTTTTCTGGCATTCACCGCTGGCACCGCTGCGATAATAACGCCGTTGTTAGGAGAAAGCAGACGGTTGGTTTATGCGCTCGGCTTGCTGTATGGTGCGGTTATTGCTCACACGGCGGTGGTGGTGCTATTTCTCGGCGCGATAGTGGAGCGAATGGGAGAGATCTATGGGTATGGAGAACAGAGCATAGTTCTTGTCTGGCTGGGGCTGTCGGGTGGGTTGGTGGTTTTGGGGGTTTTGAGCTGGCGACAGGGGCGGGCGGTTTTTACGCTGGCCGGCGCGGCGACGGCGCGGTTGCTTTTGTCGGGGCGTGGTTTTATGCGCCTCCTTTTTATGGGGGCGGCTTGCCTTATGCTAGCTGGCACCCGGTTTGGGTGTGCGCGGTTCCGTTGCTGCTGTTCCTGGGGGTTTTGCGGCGTGGGCGGGTGCGCGGTTTTGGCAGGGTGGGATGATGTTGCGGGAGTTGGCTGGCGGCGCAGTGGCGGACTGGCTTTTGGGAAGGTAAGATAGCTGGGGCGCCGACGGGGACGTTGGCGGGTTCCTATCTCTCTGGCGCAGCGGGAGGCCGGTTATGAACATGGCAGCGGTTTGGCAGAGCGCGAAGCCGTTCCTGTTGTGGGCGATGGTGGCGGTGATTATGGCCGCCACCGTACTTCTTGCTTTTGGTGTTTTGATAGCTTGGGGGTTTTCCACGTGGTATATCGAGAGAGATCTGTCGGACGAAACTGCGGCTTGGCTGTTTTTTCTCAATGTAGCCAACTTTTTTATGATTCCCATCGTTGCGATAGCAGCGCGCAACCCGATGAAAATACTGAACTTTGCCGGAGGGTTCTGGGCGGCGGGACTTGCCTTTGCATTGCTGGCGGTTGGCCACTTGACGATTATAATGGCCGTTGTGGGGGTACTCTTATATGGCCCAGTAGCAGATGGCACTGGAATCGGGGACACGATGATGCGTTGGCTGCCACTTTTGAACTTGACGAACGTTTTGCTGGCATTCACCGCTGGCATCGCTGCGATAATAACGCCGCTGTGGGGAGGAAACAGATGGGCGGCTTATGCGCTCGGCTTGCTGTATGCTGCGGTTGCCGTTCACACCGTAATGTTGGTTTTATTCTTCGGGGCGATAGCGGATGGACAATGGGGTATAGTCTTTATCTGGCTGGCGCTGTCGGCTGGGATGGCGGTTTTGGGGGTTTTGAGCTGGCGACAGGGGCGGGCAGTTTTTACGCTGGGCGGCACAGCGATGGCGGCGGTCGCTTTTGCCGGGGCGTGGTTTTATGCGCCTCTTTTTTATGGAGGCGGCTTGCCTTATGCTAGCTGGCATCCGGTTTGGGTGTGCGCGGTTCCGGTGCTGTTGTTCCTGGCGGTTTTGCGGCGTGGGCGGATGCGGGGTTTTGCTTGGGTGGGATGATGTTGTGGGGGTTGGTATGCGGCGTAGTGGCGGATTGGCTTTTGGCAAGATAAGATAGCGGGCGCGCCGACGGGGACGTTGGCGGGTTCATACTGACCGGGAGGCTTGTTGTGATGTGCAGGAGTATCAAAACGCTGCGGCGTGGCGATGAGCAGGCCAGCGACGATGAAGTGCGCGAGGCGGCGTTGCAGTTTGTCCGTAAAATCAGCGGCTACCGGCAGCCCTCGCGGGCTAACGCTTTGGTCTTTGACCGGGCGGTGGTGGATGTTGCTTTGGCGACGCGGGCACTGCTGGACTCGCTGGATGCGCGGGCGACGGGACGGTAGCGCAGGATGCTTGCCATCAGTCCTGAGGAGGCGGGCCGCATCTGTATGGAGGAGTGCCGGGCGATGTGCTGCCAGGGGCCGCTCATCCTGCGGCTGGAACCGGAGGAAGTTGACGGGTTCCGCAGGGCGGCGGCAAGTCTGGGCGTCAGGGCGGAAGTTACTGCCGCCGCCGATGCGGGGGGTAACCTGCTGTTCCTGGATCATCCCGGCGAATGTTGCCCGATGCTGGACCGGACTACCGCTGCCTGCCGGATTTATGATAATCGTCCGCGGTGCTGTCGGGAGTTTCCGCGCAAGCCTGAACCCGGCTGCGCGATTTCGGGATGGCAAGGCGGCGAGAGTTAGCGGGATGAACCGGTTATTTACGGATTGCAGGGGGAAATGGGCATGACTGCCGGCGTGTTTTTGGAGAGACGGGGCGCCATCGCTACGTTGGAGGTTCGGGGTCGGACGCAGCTGAATCTGCTGGGGCCGGAGGTTTTCGGCGCGTTGGCGGCGCAGATGGAGCAGTGCGGAGATGATGAGACGCTGCGGGCGGTCATTCTGCGCGGCGCCGGGGAGCGGGCTTTTTCCGCCGGGGTTGACCTGCATGAGATGAAAGACCTGGAGCCGTTGGCGGCGGAGCGGTTCATACGCGGGCTGCACGCCGCCGCGTGGGGGCTGCTCAACGCGCCGCTGCCGGTGGTGGCGGCGATACAGGGGCCATGCCTGGGCGGGGCGTTTGAGCTGGCGCTGGCGTGCGATATTCGGATTGCAGCGGAGGATGCGGTGTTTGGGCTGCCGGAGGTGAGGGTCGGGTTGCCCTCGGTGATTGAGGCGTCGCTGCTGCCGGCGACGGTGGGCTTGGGACGGGCGCGACGGCTGCTGCTGACGGGTGACACGATGGGAGTGGAGGAGGCGCTGCAAATCGGCGTAGTTGACCGGGTGGTTCCGAAAGGCGAACTGGAGCAGGCGGCGATGGAAACGGCGCAGACATTCCTGGGGATGAGTCGCTACGTTCTGGCGACGCAGAAGCAAATCGTGTCGGCGTGGCGGGAGATGGGAGAGGAAGCGGCGGCGGAGTACAGCATCAAGGCGTTCTCGCTGTGTTTCGCTACGTCCGCTCCGCATGAGGCGATGACTGCGTTTTTGGAGAAGCGGCCGCCGAGGTTCTGACGCGCCGGAGGGTATGGGCAAGGTCTGAAAACGACGGGATGATTCGCTGTGTTCGGCATGAGGGTCAGCGGGTCGGGTCGTATAGCGTTGAGTAATATCGGCGCACAACATGGAAGGAGGTTTGATATGGACGTATTTCAGTGTATCCGCACGCGGCGCACCATCCGCGACTTTAAGCCTGATGCAGTGCCGGACGATGCGCTGCGCCGGATATTGCAGGCGGCGCGGTGGGCGCCGAGCTCCAGCAATACGCAACCCTGGCACTTCATCGTGGTCAGGAATCGGGAGACCATCGCGGAGCTGGGGCGTATCTGCACGCAGGGGACGTTTATCGGGCGGGCGCCGTTGGCCATCGCCGTGGTGATGGGGGAGACGCGCCGGCCGCAGCTGGACGCGGGGCGGGCTTTGCAGCAGATGGAGTTGGCGGCGTGGTCGGAAGGACTGGGCACGTGCTTCGTAGGGATACGGGATGAGCAGCAGACGGAGGTAAAGGCGCTGCTGGGGATTACGGAGGGCTATGAGCTTATCACCGTGCTGCCCTTCGGCTATCGGATAATAAGGCCGGAGGGTACCGGAACGCCGCGCAAGCCGATGGCGGAGATGACGCACGGGGAGCGGTTTGGCGAGGAGCTGACGTTTGGTGATGGGTAGGTGAGGCACGGGTTGTCGGAATCGGGATTTACCGGATTATGGGATTTTGGGGATGGGGATTTGCTGTGAGGGTGACCGAAGCATTGGGGTTCGTTGAGCGTGGCTGGGTGGCTATGGCGGGGTGTTGGGGAAGAGATTGAAGATGCGCTGTTGGACTGGGAAGCGGAAGCCGGGGAGTACGGCGGCGTCGCCAACGATGTGCTCGGGGTTGTGGAGGGTTTCGGGTTCCTGGGAGGGACGGAAGATGATGACGGTGCGGGTTTCGGGGTCGATGTACCAGGCGAGGCGCGCGCCGTGATGGATGAAGGATGCGATTTTGGAGAGGAGTTCGGCTTGGGTGTTGGAGGGGGATTTTATTTCGGCGATGAAGTCGGGGACGATGCGGGGAAAGGGCAGGTTTTCGGGGAGGATGATTTCGCGCCGGCGTTCTTCGCGGAGCCAGGCGGCATCGGGGCCGAGGTAGGAGCCGTCGGGCAGGATGAATAGAGAGGTGGGGCCGTAGGCGATGCCATTGTTCTCGCGGGCCCAGTTGCTGAGGTCGGTAAGCAACTCGCCTTCGAACAAAACGCCGGGGCTGCCGGTAGGGGCCATAAGCAACAGGCATCCTTCTTTTGAGATTTCGAACTGTCCTTTGTTATCGTTGCGGGCGGAGAAAGCCTCTAACCAGCGGCTGAGGTTGGGGTCGTCGAGGGACTGGCCGAATTCGGCGAGGGGGATGGCGATTGCGCCGGGGCGGTAGGGCGGCGGCTGGGGCGGGGTTTTGCGCGGGCGCCGCTGGGTTACGGTGGTCATTGTGTGGTTCCTTGCTGTGATGGGGTGTTGGGGAAGAGGTTGAAGATGCGCTGTTGGACGGGGAAACGGAAGCCGGGGAGTACGGCGGCGTCGGCGACGAGATGCTCGGGGTTGTGGAGGGTTTCGGGTTCTTGGGAGGGACGGAAGATGATGACGGCGCGGGTTTCGGGGTCGATGTACCAGGCGAGGCGCGCGCCGTGATGGATGAAGGATGCGATTTTGGAGAGGAGTTCGGCTTGGGTGTTGGAGGGGGATTTTATTTCGGCGATGAAGTCGGGGACGATGCGGGGAAAGGGCAGGTTTTCGGGGAGGATGATTTCGCGCCGGCGTTCTTCGCGGAGCCAGGCGGCATCGGGGCCGAAGCGGGAGCCGTCGGGCAGGATGAACATGCTGGAAGGGCCGAAAGTGATTCCGCCGTTGCTATCGGCCCAAAACAGCAGGTCTCCGGCCAGCCCGATTTCATAGACTGAGCCGGGGCTGCCGGTGGGTTCTTTGATCAGGAGGTGGCCGGTGCGGGATATTTCGTATTGAGCCATGTCGGAGTTTCGTTCTGCGAAAGCCATGAACCATTGGTCGAGGTTGGGGTCGTCGAGGGACTGGCCGAATTCGGCGAGGGGGATGGCGATTGCGCCGGGGTGGTAAGGCGGCGGCTGGGGCGGGGTTTTGCGCGGGCGCCGCTGGGTTGCGGTGGTCATTGCGTGGTTCCTTGCTGTGATGGGGTGTTGGGGAAGAGGTTGAAGATGCGCTGTTGGACGGGGAAGCGGAAGCCGGGGAGTACGGCGGCGTCGGCGACGATATGCTCGGGGTTGTGGAGGGTTTCGGGTTCCTGGGAGGGACGGAAGATGATGACGGCGCGGGTTTCGGGGTCGATGTACCAGGCGAGGCGCGCGCCGTGATGGATGAATGATGCGATTTTGGAGAGGAGTTCGGCTTGGGTGTTGGAGGGGGATTTTATTTCGGCGATGAAGTCGGGGACGACCGCTGGGAAGGGGCGTTGTATCGGTTCGTGGAGGAGGCGCCGGCGTTCCTCGCTGACCCAGGCGGCATCGGGGCCAAAGCGGGAGCCGTCGGGTAGGGTGAACCGGGTACTGGGGCCGAAGGTTACGCCTCCGTTTTGCCGAGACCAGAGCAATAAATCTCCGGCCAGTTCAATCTCGTACACTGAACCGGGGTAGCCGGTGGGTTCTTTGATCAGGAGGTGGCCGGTGTGGGATATTTCGTATTGAGCCATGTCGGAGTTTCGTTCTGCGAAAGCCATGAACCATTGGTCGAGGTTGGGGTCATCGAGGGACTGGCCGAATTCGGCGAGGGGGATGGCGATTGCGCCGGGGTGGTAGGGCGGCGGCTGGGGCGGGGTTTTGCGCGGGCGCGGCTTGGTTGCGGTGGTCATTTCATCATTCCCTTTACGGGGCGTCCGCTGAGTGATTTTACAAGCGGACGCGATGGGGGATGCCCGGATTTCCAGCGGGGCCAAGTCAGCGGTAGTCTCATTTTACAAGCGGACGCGGCGGGGGCGCCCAGACTAGGCTAACGCGGCGGCGCGGTTTGCGTCAATGTGGGCGGATGTTGGGGAATTAGCCGGGGCGGCGATGCGGGAGGAGCGCTGGCTGGGATGGGGTCAGGTGCTGAGGTGGGGGTGGCGGCTGGGCGGTTGGGGTTGCGCGCGTGTTGGATGGGATGGGGTTAGGTGTTGAGGTGGGGGTGGCGGCTGGGGTGGTTGGGGTTGCGCGCGTGTTGGATGGGATGGGGTTAGGTGTTGAGGTGGGGGTGGCGGCTGGGGTGGTTGGGGTTGCGCGCGTGTTGGATGGGATGGGGTCAGGTTTTATGGATGAAGTCGGCGGCGCGTTCGGCCATCATTATGATGGTGGCGTTGGTGTTGGCGCGCACTATGTCGGGCATTGCGGAGGCGTCGATGACGCGGAGGTTGTCGATGCCGTGGACATTGCAGTACTGGTCGACTACGGCAAGGGGGTCGGATGCCGGGCCCATTTTGCAGGTGGCGGAGGCGTGTCCGGCGATGCCGGCGTTTCGGCGCAGCCAGGCATCCAGGGCGTCGTCGTGGTTGAGGTGGTCGTCGGTGGGGGATAGCCGTTCCGCGAGGAGGTCGGCGAAGGCGGGATGTGCGAAGACGGCCACGGCGCGGCGCACGGCATCGCGGAACCGGGCGACGTCTCTGGGGTCGGTGAGGGAACGGAAGTCGAGGTTGGGCTGGCGGGATACGTCGGCGGAGGCGAGGGTGAGACGTCCCTGGCTGTAGGGGTATTCGAGGCGGCAGCCGATGCGGATGTTGGGAGCGCGCGGGCTTTCGGGGTAGGAGGAGGTGGGCTGAACCTGGATGTCGTTGCGCAGGGGGGAGTCGTTGGCAGTGAACCGCAGGCCGACCTGATTGCGGGGGGCATCGGGGGGCAGGCGATGCTCCGGATGGGCGCGGTACACGATGGAAACGGAGGGGTGGTTTTTCATGTTGCGTCCGACGCCGGGGAGGTCGTGAACCGGGTGAATGCCCAGGGGTGCGAGTTCGGCGGAGGGGCCGACGCCGGACAGGAGGAGGAGTTGGGGTGAGGCGATGGCGCCGGCGCTCAAGATGATTTGGCCGGCGGCAAGGGTGAAGGTTTGGCCGCTGCTTTCAACCTCTACGCCAACGGCTCGGAGCGTACCGGAAGGGGGATGGCGGAAGAGGATGCGGCGGGCGAGTACGTTGGGGCGGATGGTGAGGTTCAGGCGGTGGCGGCAAGCGTTCAGGTAGGTGATGGCGGTACTCATGCGGACGCCGCCGGGGTTGTTGAGGGGGATTGCGCCGACGCCGGTGGCTTCCGGATGGTTCATATCGGGGTCGTGGGGGAAGCCGGCGTCGCGGCAGGCTTGATAGAAGGCGGCCTGGAAGGGGAGCCAGCGGTTGGGAGGGTGTCGCCATACCGGGATGGGGCCGTCGGAGCCGTGGAAGTCGTCGCGTATGTCGGCGTCGTTTTCGAGGCGTCGGAAGTAGGGGAGGGTTTTGAGGTAACTCCATTCGTGGTTGCCGGCGGCGGCCCAGGCGTTGAAGTCTTCGGGGAGGCCGCGCAGCAGGATTTGGTGGTTGATGGCGCTGCTGCCGCCGGTTACCTTGCCGCGGGCGACGTGGAGGGGTTGGGGCTGCTGAGGGGTGGACTGGCCGACGAATGACCAGTTGTGCGGCGCGCCTTCTGCTGAGGCGGCCTGGTTCAGGTCGTGCTTGAGCTCGGCGGGGAGTAGGTTGGGGTCGGGGTAGTCGGGGCCGGCTTCGAGGAGGAGGACGGAGCGGGCAGGGTCAGCCGAGAGGCGGTTGGCGAGGACGCAGCCGGCGGAGCCGGCGCCGATGATGATGGCGTCGTATGGCATGGGATTGTTCCTTTGCCTTGGGTTGTCAGAATCAGGATTTACCGGATTTTGGGATTTTCGGGATGGGGCCGGTTCCCGGAGTGGGGGCCGGCTTGCGGTGGGTTGGTTGTCAGAATCAGGATTTACGGGATTTTGGGATTTTCAGGATTGGGGGCCGGCTCCCGGAGTGGGGGCCGGCTTTCGGTGGGGATGGTTGTCAGAATCAGGATTTACCGGATTTTGGGATTTTCGGAATGGTGGCCGGCTCTCGGAGTGGGGGCCGGCTTTCGGTGGGGATGGTTGTCTGAATCAGGATTTACCGGATTTTGGGATTTTCAGGATGGGGCCGGCTCCCGGAGTGGGGGCCGGCTTTCGGTGGGGTGGTTGTCTGAATCAGGATTTACCGGATTTTGGGATTTTCAGGATGGGGCCGGCTCCCGGAGTGGGGGCCGGCTTTCGGTGGGGTGGTTGTCAGAATCAGGATTTACCGGATTTTAGGATTTTCAGGATTGGGGGCCGGTTCCCGGAGTGGGAGCCGGCTTGCGGTGGGGTGACTTTGGGGTGAGCTCCGGGGAGTTGGTTGCTGCCGGGGAGCCTGGGGGTGGGGTGGTGGGTTGCGGTGGTTGGGGTTTTGGGTTTGGGTTAGATGCGGAGGGGTAGGGGGGTGGGTAGTTTGATGTGGAAGGTCTTTTCCAGGGCCCTCCGCCAGAGGGGGGATAGGGTGATGAAGGCTGAGTTGGTGGTTATTTTGCGCGGTTTGGGGTGGCAGTAGCAGGGTACGGGTTCCTGGCGTAAGAACTCGTAGTGGCCGTGAGGGTCGGTTTTGGCGGCCAGTTCGTTGGGGAGGCGGAAGTGGCTGCGGATTTTGGCGAAGTTGGGTAGGCCGGTGATGTCGCGGACGGAGTAGAATGTGGGAGGGGTGATTTCGTGGGGTTTGCGGAGGTAGCGTTGGGTGGGACGGACGGGTAGGGGTTGTCCGGCGATGATGGCGTTGGCGGCTTTGAGGAAGGCGGCGGCGCGACGGCGGAGGCGGGTCAGGGATGTGAAGGTGTTGCGTTGGTGGTGGGTTTGCTGGCGGGTGGGTTGCGTTTGGGTGTCGTTGATGTGGGTGACGTTTTGGCGGCGGTGGGTGTTGCCGTCGTTGTTGGCTTGGGTGGCGTCGATATGGGTAGTGTTTTGGCGGCGGCGGGTTTGGCCGTCGCTGTGGGTGGCGTTCTGGTGGCGGTGGGTGTTGCCGTGGCTGGTGGCGTCGCTGTTTTGGCGGCGGTTGGGTTGGCCGTGGCTGGTGTGGTGTTTGGATTTGGGTAGGTGTGGGGAGTTGTAGATTTCGCGGAAGGTTTTGACGTGGGAGCGGCTGAGGTCTCCGTCTCTGACGTACCATCTGAGGGCGCCTTCCATTTGGCGGGGTGAGCGGTGCCAGAAGGGACGGTTTTCGGCCAGGGCCGTGGCGGAGTGGGATATGCAGCGGGCGATGGCCTGGATGGCGCGCTCGATGTTGCCTTCGGCGATGTTGGTTTGGGCGTGTTTGAGGAACCGGTCGGCGCAGCTTTGGTGGCGCGCGATGGTTTCCGGGTCGATGGTATCCCGGTAGATGGTTTCCATTGGCTGGGGTTGCCTCCTGGTTGGGTTGTTGGTGTTGGTTGTTGTTGGTTTGGTTGGTTGGTTGGGGTTCGTGGGGGTTCAGGATGTCGGCGCTACGGTCTGAGAGCGTGGCTTGCTATTTACGTCCTAGTCTTGCGCGTGCTAACGGCTGCCTGGGGCAGTGCCCGTTCTCGCGCAGCGGTGGTGACGCCCGCCGTGCTGGGTGCGCCAGCCGGGTAATGTGACCGACCTCCGGCGCACCTACAGTGGTGCAATGGATCCGACGTGCCGCAAAGTACTGGTTGCGGCGGATTAGACCGTGTTATCCTGAACCCCGTTGAACTCTTGTTTTAGCCTCCTGGCTGGATTTTGGTGTCGGGCTGGTGTCCTGGCCGGGGACGGTATCCGACGGTTCTCGAGGGGTCGTTGGATTAGCCTGACGGGGGTATTATAGCGCACTGGCGTGCGTGGTGCAATAGGGGGATTGTCAGAATCAGGATTTACGGGATTTTAGGATTTTCAGGATGGGGTTGCGGCGTTTTAGTGTGGTATGGGTATGTGGGTGGGGGATTGGGGGACGACGATGTGGGGAAGGAGTATGGCCGAAATGGGAGTGAGAGGAGGGAGCTATGAGGGCTGGGTTTTGGGAAGGTGAATGGGCTTGTTGGGCGGGTGGATCGGTTGGGTTTTGGGAAGGTGGGTTGGTTGTGATTTGGGCGGGGTAGTGTTTCACTTTGCGATTGGCGGGTTCGCGCGGGGGCTGTGGGGCTGTATGGTGCGCGCTTGTCGGGCTTGGGTGATGAGTAGGGAGCTGGGTTGGCGGTGGGGGATTGGTTGTCAGAGGCGGGATTTATGGGATTTGGGGATTTGCAGGATTGGGGTGGGTTGCGGAGGTGGTTGTGGGGGATGGGGGTGTGGGTGGTGGTGGGGCGATTTCGCTACTCGGATTCCAGGGAGCCGGTAGGAGAAAACAGCCGCTTCTGTGAGAGATTTCGTAATTCAGCACCCAGCTCAAACAGGAAGCCCTCAACATGGAGCGCATGAAACGCTGCAATCTCATAACGAACGCCAGAAGAAAGAACCGAGGCCCAACCGACAAGCCGGCCTGAAGCCCCTGAAATCCAGACCCGGAAAAGCGAACTGGGAAACGCCACAGCCTTTCTGAAAAACGTCAATCGCTGTATCGTGGTAATATCCTCAAAAGAGGTAAAGTCACCAGAACTATCAAGCCCGGAGGCCGTGCAATGCCTGAACGAAACCAGTACGCAATGGAGAACAGAACCACACTGGTCAGCTTGGCAGAAACTCGAAGAGGTCAGCAAAACCTGAGCTGTATCACCTGCGGAGACCGACTCGTCGTCAAACACGGACCTATCAGAGGCAAGCATTTCTCCCATACCGCAAAAAGCGGCTGCGGCGGGGAAGGCCCTGCCCACTACTACCTGAAAACCGGCATCTGCCGCAGCATCAACGCTGCATTAGCAACGCCCTCGTCGCAACGCAATATGCATGGGACACTACGATACGCCTGTCCCGACCTCGAATACGGGCTAAACTGTATGTTCCAAATGGGAGTAGCCACCTCAGGGAAACAAACAGGACATCCCATAATCCCAGGCCTAGAAAACGGCAACCACTCCTACGACTTGCTGAGAGGCGTGTACGAAGCCAAGTGCGAAGTCCTCATGGATAACGGGAAAACGCGCGCGGACATTGCCGGCGTGGACCAGAATGGGGACGTAATCTGGGTCATCGAAATAGTTAGAACCAGCCTCAGCAAAGCCGCCGTCGCTGCCGCGGGAAAGGGACCTCACCCTACGTTTATCATAGACATATCCCATCTCCCGGAAAACGAAACCAAAAACGTTCGCTGGTACACTATCCAGAGCAACCTGAGGAACGGGTTCTATCCCATCGTCCAGAAAAGTTACCTAACCCGGTGTGAACGAAAAGAGTTCGGAATGGGACCCAAAGACACCTGCGGACGCAAGCTTTACGCCCTGGTATGCCAAGCTATCCCAGACTGCAGAAACAACGGCTGCCCTGAATGCTCCGAAACGCTAATGCACGAGTGCTACGGAGACGAAAACGCAATCATCTGTCCCGATGATAGATACATGATGCGACACGGGATCGACCCATACACCATGTACACCGACCCTAATCACCTGGTAAACAGCCACACATACCGAGGCAAAAAGTAGCAAGCCCATATCAGAAGCAGGATTTACGGGATTTTGGGATTTTCAGGATTGGGGGGTTGGTTTTGGAGTGGGTTGGGGTGGTGGAGCGGTGTTTGTGGGTGGTTGGCAGAAGCGGGATTTGCTGGGTTTTGGGATTTTCAGGATTGGGGGGTTGGTTTTGGAGTGTGGTTGGGGTGGTGGAGCGGGGAGTGGTTGTCAGAATCAGGATTTACCGGATTTTAGGATTTTCAGGATTGGGGGTTGGGTTTTGGAGTGGGTTGGGGTGGTGGAGTGGGGCTGGGGGTGGTTGTCAGAAGCGGGATTTGCTGGGTTTTGGGATTTTCAGGATTGAGGGGTTGGGTTTTGGAGTGGGTTGGGGTGGTGGAGTGGGGAGTGGTTGTCAGAATCAGGATTTACGGGATTTTGGGATTTTCAGGATTGGGGGTTGGGTTTTGGAGTGTGGTTGGGGTGGTGGAGTGGGGAGTGGTTGTCAGAATCAGGATTTACGGGATTTTGGGATTTTCAGGATTGGGGGTTGGGTTTGGAGTGGGTTGGGGTGGTGGAGTGGGGAGTGGTTGTCAGAATCAGGATTTACGGGATTTTGGGATTTTCAGGATTGGGGGTTGGGTTTTGGAGTGTGGTTGGGGTGGTGGCGCGGTGTTTGTGGGTGGTTGGCAGAAGCGGGATTTGCTGGGTTTTGGGATTTTCAGGATTGGGGGGTTGGGTTTTGGAGTGTGGTTGGGGTGGTGGAGTGGGGAGTGGTTGTCAGAATCAGGATTTACCGGATTTTGGGATTTTCAGGATTGGGGGTTGGTTTGGGAGTGGGTTGTGGCGGTGGTGCGGTGTTTGTGGGAGGTTGGCAGAATCAGGATTTACCGGATTTTAGGATTTTCAGGATTGGGGGGATGGTTTTGGAGTGCGGTTGCGGTGGTGGCGCGGTGTTTGTAGGTGGTTGGCAGAAGCGGGATTTGCTGGGTTTTTGGGTTTTGGGATTGGGGGTTGGTTTTGGAGTGCGGTTGCTGTGGTGGCGCGGTGTTTGTGGGTGGTTGGCAGAAGCGGGATTTGCTGGGTTTTTGGGTTTGTGGGGTGGTGGGGTTTGTTTATTGGGGGATGCGGCTGAGGAATTGGGCGGCGGAGCGGGCGACCCAGGCGTTCCATGAGGTCATGAGGAAACGCGCGCCTTTTGCGACGTAGGTGGCGACGTTGTCGTCGTTGACCAGGGTGCCGGCGGTGCGGCCGGCGTTCACGATGCGGGCGATGGCGTCGTCAATGGCGGCCTGGACGTCGGGGTGGCTTACGTTGCCGATGTGGCCCATGGTCTGGGACAGGTCGGTGGGGGCGACGAAGAAGACGTCGATGCCGTCCACTTTCAGGATGTCGTCCAGGTTGTCGAGGGCGGCGACTTCTTCGATGAGAACGATGACCATGGTCTGGTCGTTGGCCTGGCGTACGTAGTCGGGGACGCCGAAGGACTGTCGGCCGCCGAACATACCCCGGCAGCCGAGGGGGGCGAATTTGGCGGCGGCGGCGGCAGCCTCGGCTTGGGCGCGGGTGTTGACGTGGGGGAGGACAACGCCCATGGAGCCGCGGTCGAGGGTGCGGGTGATGAGTCCGGGGTCGTTGGCGTTGCAACGGGTGATGGAGGCCATGTTCCAGAGGTCGCAGGCGCGGGTCATATCGCCGAGGGTTTCCCAATCGACGGGGCCGTGCTCGCACTCCAGCCAGACGGAATCGAAGCCGACGTGGCCGAGAAAGTCGATAATTTCGCTGGTCATGAGGCCGGAGATGCAGGTTGCGGGTTCGCCGCGTTGGAGTTTTGCTTTGACCGGGTTGGGGCGTATGGGCGGCATGGTGTTTCTCCTGTGGGCGGTTGGGGTGTGGGCGGTTGGGGCTTGGCTTCGTAGCCGCGAGGGGTGATCATGTGGGCGTTGTGGACGTAGGTGTTGGAGTTGCCGATGACGACGGTGGTGAACATATCGATGCCGAGCTGCTGGCCGTCGAGGTCGGCGAGGGAGGAAAGGGAGACTGCCTGCTCGGGTCGGAAGGCGTGGCGGACGATGCCGATGGGGCCGAGAAAGTCGATGATTTCGCTGGTCATGAGGCCGGAGATGCAGGTTGCGGGTTCGCCGCGTTGGAGTTTTGCTTTGACTGGGTTGGGGCGTATGGGCGGCATGATGTTTCTCCTGTGGGCGGTTGGGGCTTGGCCATCGCCATACATCTGCCAATGCGCCGGTAAGGGTTAGGGTGTGGGCGGTTGGGGCTTGGCTTCGTAGCCGCGGGGGGTGACCATGTGGGCGTTGTGGACGTAGGTGTTGGAGTTGCCGATGACGACGGTGGTGAACATATCGATGCCGAGCTGCTGGCCGTCGAGGTCGGCGAGGGAGGAAAGGGAGACTGCCTGCTCGGGTCGGAAGGCGTGGCGGACGATGCCGATGGGGGTTGCGGGGGGGCGGTGTTCCAGGAATATGCGCCGGGCTTCGTCCAGCTGGGTAATCCGTCTGCGGCTGCGGGGGTTGTAGAGGACGGTTACGAAATCGCCGGCGGCGGCGGCGGAGAGACGGCGGTGGATTTGCTCCCAGGGGGTGAGCAGGTCGCTGAGGCTGATGGCGCAGAAGTCCTGCATTAATGGGGAGCCTAAAAGTGCGGCGGCGGACTGCAAGGCGGAGACGCCGGGAACGGTTGCGACTACTGGGACGGTGCCGTCCCACCGGCGGTCGGTCAAGATGCGGAACACGGGGCCGGCCATGCCGTAGATGCCGGCGTCTCCGGAGGATATTACCGCTACGGTTTGGCCGTGGTAGGCAAGGTCGACGGCCAGGGCGGCCCGTTCGAGTTCCTGGCCGAGGTCCATGGCGTGGAGCGTTTTGTCGGAATTGTCTGGAGCTACCTGGCTGATGTAGTAGCGGTAGCCGACCAGGTGGCGGCTGGCGGCGATGGCGGCGTCGGCGGCGGGGGTCAAGTGGGCGGCGTCGCCGGGGCCGATGCCGACGAGATAGAGTTTGCCGGTGTTCATTTTATTTCCGAAGGGAGGGCGCCGGATGGATGGGGCCGGCGCGGCTGCGTTGGCTAGGCGGGCGGGATGCGGGCTACGGCTATGGTAGCACTATCGGAGCGGGCGCGGGGGACGATGACGCCGGATGCGCCAGCGGCCAGCATTGCGGCCGGTTCCGAGACGCCGAAAACGCCGAGGAGGTCGTTGGCGGCCGATGGGGTGGGAGGGCGCAGTCCGAGGGCGGGGTCTGACGGCTGGGGTTCACGATGGGCGACGGCGTTGAGGTCGGAGGCGGGGTAAGTCACCAAGGGGACAGCCAGGGAGTCGGCTAACGCGATGATGCCGGCTTCATCGGCTTTGACGTCGATGGTGGCGATTTTGGCGATGCTTTGGTGGGCCAGGCCGCACTCCTGGAAGGTATCGAGCAGCAGCTGTTGCAGGTGGGCTGCGTCCGCTCCGCGACGGCAGCCTACGCCGGCGACGAGGGTGGGAGGACGGTAGATGACCAGGGGTCGGTTGGCGTCCAGCGACAGCAAACGGTCGGATACTACCAGGAGAGCTGCGTAGTCTCCGGCGGCGGCATGGTCGAGGCTATTGAGGGTCGTTATGTTGTCGGAGAGTGGGGAATCGTTGGGCCAGGCGGCTCCGGTGACGGGGTCGAGCCACAGTGCGACGGGTTCGCCGTTGATTACGGCCGCGGCGGCACGGGTCAAGTCGGTGGGGGAGGCTGAGATGCGCCAGCCGACGGATTGGCCTATGAGGTCGACGGGGGGCAGGTTCAGGGCGTCGGAGGCGGAGGTGATGATGGGCTGAGCGCCGAGGGCGTCGGCGACCTGGCGGGCGAGGGCGTCGGCGCCGCCGGCGTGGCCGGAAAGGACGCTGACGACGTAGCGTCCGGCGTCGTCGACGCAAACTAGGGCGGCGTCTCGCTTTTTGCCGGCAAAGACCGGGGCCAAGAGGCGGACGGCGGCGCCGACGGGCAGGAAAACGATGAGGGCGTCGCGATTGACGAAGAGGTTTTGCAAAACGGGACGCAGCGGGAGGCGGTAGAGGTGGGCGCTGCCGTCGGGGTGGTCGGCTAACCGCTGCTCCAGGTGGAGTTCGGTTCCGGGCAAGGTTGAGGCCAGACGGCGGGCGAGGGCGGCGCCGGGCTTGGACACGGCGACGATGGCCGTTTGGGCGGCGCTTTGGGTGGTCATGAGCAGCTGGGGTCAGTCGCGGCCGGGCGATGTGGATGCGGCGGGTTGGGGCTGGACTTCGTAGCCGCCGGCGTGGTAGAGGTCGGAGCGGTTGGCGTGGGCGTGGGAGCCTTGGCCGGCGCGGCGGTAGAGGTGGGTGTATTCGTCGGAGTAGAGGTGGGAGACGGCGACGGGCTGGGCAGAATCGGGATTGAGGAGGTTGGGGTCGACGGCTTTGCCGACGATGATTAAGGCTTGGAGGGTGATTTTGGCTTCGCGGACTTTTTGGGGGATGTCGGTCAAGGTACCGCGGATGATTTGCTGGTCGGGCCAGCCGACGCGGTAGGCGACGGCGACGGGAGTATCGGGGGGATAGCCGGCATCCTGGAGTTGGTTGGCGATGCGGAAGATGCGGGTTACGCTGAGAAAGATGGCCAGGGTGCTTTGGTGGCGGGCGAGGTCGATGAGGGCTTCGCCGGCGGGCATTGGCACGCGGCCTTCGGCGCGGGTCATGATGACGGTTTGGGAGACTTCGGGGACGGTGAGCTCGGCTTTGAGGGCGGCGGCGGCGGCGAATATGGCGCTGACGCCGGGGATGATTTCGTAATCGACGCCGGCTTGTTCGAGGATGCGCATTTGCTCCAAGGTGGCGCCGTAGAGGGAGGGGTCGCCGCTTTGGATGCGGGCGACGGTTTGGCCGTTGGAGACGGCGCGGAGGGTGAGGTTCATGATTTCGGCGAGGGGCAGGTCTTTGCTGCCGTGGATTTGGGCGCCGGGCTTGGCGGATTCGGCGATTTCGGGAGGGACGAGGGAGTCGGCGTAGATGATGAGGTCGGCGTGGTCGATGATGCGCTTGGCTTTGAGGGTGAGGAGTTCGGGGTCGCCGGGGCCGGCGCCGATGATGAAGACTTTGCCGTGGTTGGGCATGGGGATGCTCCTTACTCGTCGTTCAATCCGTCTCGGTTGAGTACTGTGCGGAAGGTTAAAGATAGGCGGCGCTTGCGGTTCCGACGGCCCAGATCCGTCGCTTCGGATTTGCGCGGCGCGATGCCGTGCTGCCAGACGGAACGCGCTGCTGCAGTGAGCAGGACGCAGGATCTGCGTTGCAACAGCGCCGGGGTTTTATCGCGCCAGTTTTCGGAGAAATCCATTTCCCAATCGTCCAGCAGCGATATGGTGCATACGGTTGGGCCGAAGCCGGGGTGGTCGATGTGCGTTGCGATGCCCTGACCGGGGAGGTACTCGTTGACGATGACCTGCTCTGGGACGCGGTCGAACATTCCGGTTTCATCGTACAGTTTTTGAGCTAGCTCGGCGAGCCAATCGGGGAGGGCTCCGAGGTGCATATCGGGGGTTATGGCTCGCGCTTGGTAGTCGTAGCGCCAGCCGTAATGCTGCACGCGACGGCTGAGGTCGTTGCGCCAGTGGGCCACGGCGGCGGCGACGCGCCGGATGCAGTAGTTTTCCTGCTCCGGGGTGAGGAAGTTCTCCAGGAACCGGAGGCCGGGGACGGTCTCCGGTTCCTGCAAGCCGGAGAGGCCAGCGATGTGGTGGTTGAGGTGGCGGGATGTTGGCATTATTTCGGTTAAGGCGGGATGGTAGCGGTTTTGGATTGGTGGGGGCGGTTTTGGGGAGTTGTGGAGGGCCATTTGGGGGCTTCTCTGATGGCCTTGAACGATAGTCGGTGCGGTTTTAGCGAACGATAGTCGGTGGGTTAGCGGCGGATGATGAGGAGGGAGAAGTAGTCGAGGTCTTCGGAGGAGAGTTCCTGGATGTTGCGGACTACGCGCTCGCGTTCGGTGGTGGCGCGTCGGACGTAGATGGCGCGTCCGGCGAGGCCGAGGCGTTCGAGGTTGGCGAGGGCGTCGAGGAGGGTGCGGTTGACTTTCATAAGGACGATGGTGTCGTAGAGGGAGATGGCTTCGCGGAGGTCGTCGATGCCATAGACGGCGGGGAGGATGGCGAGACGCTGGCCGTGGTGGACGAGGGGCGCGGCGGCGGATGCGGCGGCGGCCATTACGGAGGATACTCCGGGGACGACTTCAACCGGGAGTTGGGGGTATTCCTGCTGGATGGTTTCGAGGACGTAGGCGAAGGTGCTGTAGAGCATGGGGTCGCCTTCGGTGATGAAGGCGACGTCGTGTCCGGCTTGGAGGCGGGCGGCCAAATCGCGGGCGGCGTTGCGCCAGACCTGTGCGGCGGCGTCTTCGTCGTTGGTGGGGAATTTGGCGCGCACTATTTCCTGGCGGGATTCGTCGATTATGTTTTTGATGATGCCGTAGGCGTAGCTTTCCGGGCTGACGCCGGCCTGGGGGACCCAGATGATGGGCGCGGACTGCAATACGCGCTGGGCTTTGAGGGTGAGGAGTTCGGGGTCGCCGGGGCCGACGCCGACGCCGTAGAGGCGTCCGGGATGTGGGAAAGCGGTCATTTTTGCCCCCAGACAATGAATACGGGGTTCATGGCTTTCAATCGTAAAACTCCATCGGGCAGCTCGCGAGCCCGGGCGGCGGTTATCATGGTCATTTGGGGGGACATTCGGGCGTCTTTGAGGGATTGGTAGGTTGCGTTGGCGCGGGCCATGGCGGCGAAGTTGGCGACCAGGCTGCCGTTATGGCGGAGGCGGTTGACTACGGTTTGGATTATGGCGGGCAAGTCTGGGCCGCCGCCGCCGATGAATACGGAATCGGGGTCGGGCAAGTCGCGCAAGGCGTGGGGGGCGGCGCCGATGACGATGGAAACCCGGCCGCTGCCGAACCGGGAGACGTTGCTTTGGAGCAAGGCGGCGCTGTTGGCGTCTTTGTCGATGGCGTAGATGCTGCCGCGGTGGGCGATTTGCGCGGCTTCAACGGAGATTGAACCGGAGCCGGCGCCGATGTCCCAGACGATGCTGTGGGGATGCAGGCCCAAGGCGTAGAGGCTGACGGCGCGCACTTCGGATTTGGTGATTTGGCCGCGGGCGGGCCGACGCTGCTCGAATGCGTCGTCGGGCAATCCCAGGGGGCGCTGGCGGTTAGAGCCGACGGGGGGCGCGGCCGGCGGGGTCGCCGTTTCGGTTTGGCTAGTTTGCGTCATTGGGATTGGCGGTCATGGGCGCCGGGCGGCGCACAGGGATGCCGTGGGGGGAGGTGCTGGCGGAGCCCAGGAGGCTGCCTTCAAAGTCGAAGCACAATGCGTCGACGGTGATAGCGTGGCCGTCGTCGCCGAGGTACCGGAGGGCCTGCTGACAGACCAGTTGGCACATGAGGGGGAAAACGGCCATGACGTTGTGTTCCTGGGCGAGTTCCTGGAAGTGGCGACCGCCGGAGGCGTTGCGCATTGCTTCCTGCAATTGGGGTGATGCGCCGCATTGTGCGGCCAGGCGGGAGAGGAATCGGGTGTCGACCTGGTTGCCGGCTACGTGGGTGACGAAGTGGCCCATGGCCATTTTGGAGAATTTGCCGACCATACCGACGTGGGCGACTCGTTTGATGCCTTTGCTGACGCACCGTTTCATTGAGGGGCCGGAGAATATGCCGGCCTCGATGTAGGCCATATCGGGGAGGTCGAGGAGTTGGCGGGTGTATTGTTCGCTGCGGGTGCCGGTGGAAAGAACGAGATGGTCGAGGCCATTGGCGGCGGCGACGTCGATGGCGAGGTGTACGCTGGCGCGCCAGGCTGCGGTGCTGAAAGGCTGGACGATGCCAGTGCTGCCGAGGATGCTGATGCCGCCGAGGACGCCGAGGCGGGCGTTGGTGGTCTGTTTGGCGATTTCTGCGCCGTTGGGGACGGAGATGCGGGCGCGGATGCCGGTATCGGCGGGCCAGCCGCATTGGATCAGGCCCTCGGCGACGGCGTCGGCCATCATGCGGCGTGGGACTCGGGTGACGGCCGGCTGGCCTACGGGGATGCCGGTGCCCGGTCGGGTTACCGTGCCGACGCCGGGGCCGCCGGTGATTTGGAGGCCTTTGCAGCCGTCGGGGAGGCGCCAGACGCCGACGACAATCTCGGCGCCGTGGGTGACGTCGGGGTCATCGCCGCCGTCTTTGATTACGGAGCAGCGGACGCCTTCTGCGGGGGCCATGGGCCAGCTGCGGTGGACTTGGAGGGTGGCATAGCCGCGGCCGCCGGGGAGGGGCACCGAAACCTGGTCGGGGGCGCTGCCGGAGAGCATCAGGATTACGGCCGCTTTGGCGGCGGCGGCGGCGGTAGAGCCGGTGGTGTAGCCGGTGCGCATTCCGCGCGGGTCGCGCCGGGTGGGACGGGAGTAGTCGCTTTCCGGGCGTTCAGCGTGGGTGGGGATAGGTTTGGGTTGGGTGGGCATATTGCTGGCTAGGGGGTTGCCTGGGCTGCGCGCACGCGGTCGCTGGCTACTTGCACCAGCCGGTCGTCCACGCCGAGAGGGGGGGCGACGGACATGGGGATGTGGGGGTAGGTTTGCTGCAGGCGGCGCATGGAGCCGAGGACGTTGCGTTGCAGGATGAGGCCGGGGAAAAAGAGGTAGGGTGCGCAGATGACGCTGCCTACGCTGCGCCGGTTGATTAGATCAGCAGCGGCAGAGGCCATGGTGGGGTCTCCGTAGTGGGATTGGGCTACGGAGACGGCGTATTGGCTGCCTAAATCGCGCTCGACCCAGCTGCCGAGTTCCTGGAGCCAGAGGCAATCGTCGTAGCGGGTCTGGGTGCCGGCTTTGACGAGGAGGATGCCTATGGGCCGTTGGTCGCGGGGTTGGGAGATGTGGTTGGGGAGTGCGGCGATGCGGTCGCGTATGAGGTCTGCGATGCGGATGTCGGCGCCGAGGCCCTGGGCCAAGCGGACTTGGACTCCCGGGGCTTGGGCGGCGATGTCGTCGAGGATTTCGTCCATTTCGAGGGTGGCGTGCTTGCCGTTGCCGAGTAAGTAGGGGGCCAGTATGACTCGATTCAGGCCGGCCTGGGCAAGGATAGACACGGCTTCCGGGGGATGTGGGGGCAGGAATTCGAGGCAGGATACGATGACCTGGGCGGCGACGTCGGCGAGGGAATGGGCGAGTCGCTGGCCGGCCTCGCGCAGTCCTACGGGGGTGTTGGGGCAACCGAGGCACCAGGCGGGGAAACGGGGGCCATCGGCGTTCCAGGCGCAGGAGCATTCGTCCCGGCTGGCGCCGCGCTGGCTGCCGTGGCATAGCAGGACAACCCCCCATCCGCCGGAGTTATTGACGGGATGGCTGCCGTTGGAGTTGTTTTCGGCGGGCATGGGGGGTTAGTCCTCCAGGAGGTCGAGCAGGGCGTTGACGGTGGCGGCGGCGGCAGAGCTGCCGCCGCGTCGTCCCAGGATGGTGATGTGGGGAACGCTGCGGGCGGCGAGTTCGGCTTTGGATTCGGGGCAGGCTACGAAACCTACGGGCATTCCGATGATGGCGGCGGGGGAGGCTTGTTGAGAGTCGATGAGGTCGAGCAGGGCGAGCAAGGCGGTGGGGGCGTTTCCGATGGCGACAAGGGCGTTGTCCATTTGGGGTGCGAGTTCGCGGACGGCGGCGACGCTGCGGGTGGTTTTTTCGCGTTGGGCGCGCTGGGCGACTTCCGGGGCGTCGATGAGGCAGGCGGTGGTTACCTGGCGTCGCTTGAGGGAGGCGCGGGAGATGCCTACCTGGACCATACGGACGTCGGTTATGACCCGGCGGGCGGATTGAAGTGAGCGCAGGGCGGCGTCAATGGCGCCGCTGCTGAAGCGGACGTCTGCGGCGATGGCCGGGTCGCCTTCGGCGCGGACGATGCGGTGTAGGACGTAGAGTTCGGCGGGGGAGAGGGAGGAGTCGGCGGGGGCGTTTTGCAGGACGTCAAGGCTATCGGCGACCATGGCCAGGCTTTGCCGGTCGATTTCCTCAGGGAGGAGGGCGTATTTGGCGACGAGGGTCATTGGGTTTTTTACGGCGGTGGGCGAGTGGGGGACGGAATGGTTTGGTTTGACGGGCGCGAGGGGGTGATTGGCCGGGTCGAGAGGGGGCATAGGGTTTGCCGGCTACGCTACTACGAGGTTGATGAGGCGGCCGGGGACGTACACTATGTTGCGCACGGTTTGGCCGTTGAGGTGGGTCTGGACGCGGCTGCTGGCGAGGGCGAGTTCTTTGGCCTGTTGGTCGTCGATGCCGGCGGAGACGGCGATGCGGTCGCGAACTCGGCCGTTGACTTGAACGACGAGGGTAATTTCTTCGTCGGCGGCGAGGTTGTCGTCCCAAGCAGGGAAGGGCTGTTGGTGGATGCTGTAGGGGTGGCCGGCGCGTTCCCACAGCTCTTCGGATAGGTGGGGGGCGATGGGGGCCAGCATGAGGAGGAATTGTTTGACGCAATGGCGCCAGGCGTCGGAATCGATGGATTGGTTGTTCCAAACCCGGCTGAAGTGGTTGACGAGTTCCATGAGGGAGGAGATGGCGGTGTTGAACTTGAACTTGTCGAGGTCGTCGTAGCACTTGCGGATGGTTTGGTGGAGGATGCGCTGGGTATCCCGGACTGCCGCGGGGTTGGTGGGGTGGTCGTCCAGGGTGGCGGGGTCGTTTTGGGCGAGGCTCCAGACGCGGTTGAGCCAGCGGACGATGCCGTTGATGCCTTCGTCGCTCCAGGGGCCGCCCTGGTCCCAGGGGCCGATGAACATGAGGAAGCAGCGCACGGCGTCGGCGCCGACCTGGCTGACGACGTGGTCGGGGTTGACGACGTTGCCGCGGCTTTTGCTCATTTTTTCGTGGTCGGAGCCGAGGATGACGCCTTGATTGAAGAGGCGGAGGAAGGGTTCGTCGATGCGCAACATACCCATGTCGCGGAGGGATTTGATGAAGAAGCGGCTGTAGAGGAGGTGCATTACGGCGTGTTCGGCGCCGCCGGTGTACTGCTGAACGGGCATCCATTGGGAGGCGACGTCCGGCTCGTAGGGGGCGTGGTCGTAATGGGGGGTGCAGTAGCGGAGCATATACCAGGACGAGTCCATGAAGGTGTCCATGGTGTCGGTTTCGCGTCGGGCGGGGCCGCCGCAGCGGGGGCAGGAGGTATTGACGAAGGATTCGTTGATGGCGAGGGGGGATTCGCCGGTGGGTAGGAACTGGGCGTCTTCCGGGAGGAGGACGGGGAGTTGGGATTCGGGAACGGGCTGCACTCCGCAGTTATTGTCGCCGGGGGCCTGGCAGTACACCATTGGGATGGGGGTGCCCCAGTAGCGTTGTCGGGAGATGAGCCAGTCGCGGAGGCGGTAGGAGACGGCGCGCCGGCCCCAGCCGCGGCGTTCGATGTCGTTGGAGATGGCGGTCATGCCTTCGGCGTCGGTCATGCCGTCGTAGGGGCCGGAGTTGGTCATAAAGCCGGGGCCGACGTAGGCGTGGGAGGGATGTTGTCCGTCCCATTCGATGGGGGCGATGACGGTGCGGATGGGGAGTTGGTATTTGAGGGCAAAGGCGAAGTCGCGGGTATCGTGGGCGGGGACGCCCATAACGGCGCCGGAGCCGTAGGTGGTGAGCACGTAGTCGGCTACGTAGATGGGGACTTGCTCGTTGTTGAGTCGGTTGCGGGCGTAGGCGCCGATGAACACGCCGGTTTTTTCGCGGTCGGTGGAGAGGCGGTCGATTTCGGAGGCGGCGCGGGCCTGGTCGAGGTAGGCTGAGACCTGGGAACGGCGGCTTTCGGAGGCGAGCTGCGGAACCAGGGGATGTTCGGGGGCGAGGGCGAGGAAGGTTACGCCGAAGATGGTATCGATGCGGGTGGTGAAGGTGCGGATTTCGCGTTCTTCCAGGCCGTAGTCGGATATGTCAAAGCCGATTTCCACGCCTTCGCTGCGGCCAATCCAGTTGCGCTGCATGGTGAGGATTTTTTCGGGCCAGTCGGTCAGGGCGGTGAAGTTGAGGAGTTCGTCGGCGTAGTCGGTGATGCGGAAAAACCATTGTTCGAAGTCTCGCCGGGTTATTGGGGCGTCGCAACGCTCGCAGAGGCCGTTGAGGACCTGTTCGTTGGCGAGGACGGTTTGGCAGGAGGGGCACCAGACTACCGGGGCTTTGGCGCGATAGGCGAGGCCTTGCTCGTAGAGTTTGATGAAGAACCACTGGTTCCAGCGATAGTATTCGGGGAGGCAGCAGACGACTTCGCGGTTCCAGTCGTAGATTGCGCCGAGGGAGCGGAGCTGGCGGCGCATGTTGTCGACGTTGGACATGGTCCACTCGTAGGGGTGGACGCCGCGGGAGATGGCGGCGTTTTCGGCGGGGAGTCCGAAAGCGTCGAAGCCGATGGGGTGAAGGACGTTGTAGCCCTGCATACGACGGAAGCGGGCGTGGGCGTCGGCGGGGGCCATGGCGTACCAGTGGCCGATGTGCAGGTCGCCGGAAGGGTAGGGGTACATGGTCATTTCGAACCACTTGGGGCGCGGGTCGTCATCGCGCACGCGGTAGATGGCGTCGCTTTCCCAGCGGTTCTGCCACTTGCGGTCGATGGCAACGGCGTCGTAACGGGGTTCGACTTGACGCTGGATTGTGGTCGTCATGGGGCGGATACTCTCGGGGTGCGATGAAATTCCGGGAATCCTGTGCAGTCAATATAGCATAGGATTGACATATTTTCCTATGCGCTGATAATAGCCGGAACGGAGCGACAGGGCCGTGCGACTTTCATTATCTTTTTTCTGCCCATCATTCACGTTGTGAGCGTTCAAACCGAGGGCGGCGTTGAGCCGGCTGCTGCGATAGGGAGTTGGCGGCGGGTTGAGCCGATACGGGTGCCAACGCGGCGGCGGGTTCCGCCGCGGCGGTGGTCATCTGCGCCGGCGATACTGCTGGGGATTTTTTTGACGCTGAATGTGGCGGGGGGGGGGTTGCTGTATTTGCCCTTTGCCACCGCGGACGGGGAAGGGGCCAGCCTGCAGGTTGCTTTTTTCACTGCGATTTCGGCGGCCACGGTTACGGGCCTTACGCTGGTGGATACGCAGACGTACTGGTCGGTATTTGGGCAGGCGGTGGTGTTCATGCTGATGCTGGTGGGGGGGCTGGAGTTTATGACGGCGGCGACGGTGCTGGTGTTTTTCGGGAGGCGGACTACGGCGTTGGAGGAGGAGGTGTATCGGGATACGGTAGGGTCGGGTCACACGTCGAACATTGCGCGGGTGGCGCGGAACATCGTGCTGGTTTTTATGGTGGGCTATCTGGTGGGGGCGGCGGTTATTTTCTTTGGGATGCGGACGGTGGGTGATTTTTCTTTGGCGGAGAGGGCTTGGCAATCGCTGTTTTTGTCGGTGTCGGCATTTAACAACGCGGGGCTTTCGATACTGCCGAACGCGGCGAGCGGGAATAATCTGGACACGCTGGGGGCGCATCTGTATTTGACGGCGGCGATAACGCCGATGATAATGCTGGGGGCGTTGGGCTGGCCGCTGTTGATGGATTTGCGTCGGAATTTGCGGCCCGGGTTTTCGCGCGGCGGGCTGAGGGGGCTGTATTTGTTCAATTTTTCGCGGCTGACGCTGGATACCAAGCTGGTGGTGATTCTGACGCTGGCGCTATATGGGCTGAGCGCCGGGGCGTTTTTGCTGGCGGAATGGGGGGGAGTTCTGGCAGGGTATTCGATTTTGGGCAAGGTAGGTTCGTCGGTTTTTCACGGGGTGAGTGGACGGACGGCGGGTTTCGCCGGGCTGGATTGGAGCGCAACGAGGGATTTTACGCTGCTGGTGTACGGTGGGCTGATGTTTATCGGGGGTTCGACCGCGTCGGTGGCCGGGGGGATCAAAGTGAATACGCTGGCGGTGCTGCTGGCGGCGGCGCGGTCGGCGGCGTTGAGGCATCCGCGCACTGAGATATTCCGTCGGGAGATAGGGGCGACGCTGGTGGCGCGGGCGCTGATGATAGCGCTGCTTGCGGTTGCTTATCTTGGCGTGGTGGTGCCGATATTGACGTACACTGATCCTCACATTGGCTTTGTGGAGTTGATGTTTGACGCGATTTCGGCGTTTGGGACTAACGGGATGTCGGCGGGGGCGTCGGCGGAGCTGAGCGTGGCGGGATCGATAATTTTTATGGTTACAATGCTGGCGGGCCGTATTGGGCCGCTGACGTTGGTGATGCTGCTGGCGCCCCGGGATGAGGCTGCCTATCGTTATCCGGAGGAACCCGTTAGAATTGGGTAGAAGCCATGTCGAAACAGGTTTGCGTTATAGGATTGGGCCGTTTTGGGCTTGAGTTGGCAACCACTCTGTACCAGAGTGGGCACGAGGTGGTGGCTATTGATCGGGATAACCGGAAGGTGCAGGAGATGCTGGGGAAGGTGACCTATGCGGTGGAGGCGGATGCGACAGGGGAGACTGCGCTGAGGGATCTGGGAGTGGGTGATATGGACGCGGCCGTGGTGGCGCTGGGGAGCCAGGTGCAGTCCAGCATAATAATCACGATGCTGCTGAAGAGCATGGGGCTGCCGTTCGTAATTGCTCGCGCCGTGGATGAGAGGCACGCTGAAATTCTAAGCCGGGTGGGAGCGGATAAGGTGATTTTTCCGGAAAAGGAGGCGGCGACGCGGGCGGCGAAGCTGGGAATGGAGCCTAATTTTCTTGACTTTATCAGCATCAGCGAGAGCGTTGGGGTGCACATGATACGGCCGCCGGAGCGGATGCGCGGGCAAAGCCTGCAAGATGCCGGCCTGTATGGGGGTACGGGGACGCGGCTGGTGGTAACGGCGCTACGGAGGGGTTACGATTGCCTGATAAATCCGGGGGCCGGCGAGGTGATTGGAGACGGCGATATTCTGATAGTGGTGGGCGACCACCGTGAAGTGGCGCGAGCGTTTGAGAGGTGAGCGGGGCGCCTGAGCTTCGGCGGTGAGATTTATGAGTGACCGAATTGGTTATCTGGGGCCGGCGGGGACGTACACGGAGCAGGCGGCGCTGCTTTATGCGCCTGAGGCGGAGCTGCGGCCTTACGCTACAATCAGCGCGGTGGGGGAGGCCGTGGCGGCGGAGGAGCTGGACTCTGGGGTAGTTCCGATTGAAAACAGCCTGGAAGGGTCGGTTACATTTACGCTGGATCTGCTGATTGCGCAATCGGGGTTGTCCATCAGGAATGAGATTGTCATTCCTATTGACCATTACCTGGTGGCGCCGCCCGGGGTTTCGGCGGATTTGGTTGAGGTGGTTTATTCGCATCCGCAGGCGTTGGCGCAGTGCCGGGCGTATCTGGGGGTTCATTTTCCGGTGGTGGCGCGGGAGGCTTCGTTGAGTACGGTGGCGGCGGTGAGCGATATGCTGGACAGCCGGGTTCCGGCGGCGGCCATCTGCCCGCAGAGGGCCACTGAGATTTACGATGTGGAGGTACTGGCGCGCAGCATTCAGGACAATTCGGCGAATCAAACGCGGTTTGTGGCGCTGGCGCATGAGGATCACCCGCCGACGGGGAATGACCGGACGTCGATTTGCTTTGCTTTTGCCGTGGACCGACCGGGGAGCCTGTATCGGGCTATTGGAGAGTTTGCCGAGCGCAATATCAACCTGGTGAAGATTGAAAGCCGGCCGACGAAGCAGGAGTTGGGTCGGTATATTTTTCTGATTGACTGCGAGGGCCATCGCGAGGAGCCGGAGATTGCCGCGGCGCTAGGGGGGCTGCGGGAGTTTGCCGACGTGTTCAAAATTCTGGGTTCTTATCCGCACTGGGAAGCGCCGGCAGGCTGAAGGCGTGACGGCGGTATGGCTGGAGGAGTCGTCGGGCTACTGGCGGGGGGTTCGGATTTGCTGCTTCGGTCGCACTTTCGGGTGTGCGGAGAGAGCATGACTCCGGGGCTGCGGGATGGGGACTTGCTGCACGTTATTCCCCGGTCGTTGAGGGATGGGCCGTTTCCCCGGGGCGCGGTAGTGGTGGCGCGTTCGCCGGGGTTGGATGGCGATTTGTGGGTAAAGCGGGTGATTGGGCTGCCGGGGGAGTTTATTGCGCTGTGCGACGGCGGAGTTTCAGTTGACGATACGCTGCTATGGGAGCCTTATTGCGCCGGCACGATGGAGGGCGGATTGCGGGCTGCGGCGTGGGTGTGCGACGACGGCGAGTACTTTTTGATGGGAGACAATAGAGCGGACAGCAGCGACAGCCGACGCTATGGGCCGGTGCAGCATTCCGCGATTATCGGGCGGGTGTGGCTACGGTGGCCGGGTTGGCGCAGGCCGGTGTTTTGCAAGGGGCACCGGGGATGATTACGGGGAGGATTTTGGCCAGAGCCGCGGGCTGCATCGGCGGCGTATCCTGGCTGTTGCGGCTGAATGCGCGGCTGGAGGCTGCGGCGCGCAGGTTCCGCCCGGTGCGGGTGCTGCTGGCGACGCTGGCGGAGGTTACGCGCAACGACGCTCAACAGCTGGTGGCGGGGATTGCGTACTATGGGATGGTGGCGCTGGTGCCGATTTCGGTGGCGATACTACAGTTTTTGGGGCTGACGCTGGGGGAAGAACAGAGTCGGGAATGGTTTTCGTCGTTTTCGTCCGCGGTGCTGCCGAGCGTTGATCTGGGGAGGCTGCTGGCGACTCAGGATGCGACGGCGACGGGCGTTACGGCGTTGTTTGCGCTGCTGGGGCTGGCGTGGGGTTCGTTCAAGCTGTTCGGAGCGGTGGGGCTGGTAGTGAATCGGATGTGGGGGATAGAGCCGAGGCAGGTGGGGATAATGGGCAAGATGCGTCAGTATCTGCTGATGAGCGGGACGGCTCTGGCGCTGCTGGCTTCCAGCGTGATTACGTATTTGATGTCGCAGGATTTGACGCTGCCAATTCTCAGGGAACTGGGATTGACCGGGTGGGCAGGGGTTCCGTTTGGCGCGGCGGGAGCAGGGTGGGCGAGCGCAGTCGCCGGACTGCTGTCGGGGGCGGCGTTTCTGGTAGTGTACCGGTACGTGCCGGAGCGGCGGGTGCGCTGGCGGTGGGCGGTGTCCGGTGCGATACTGGCCGGGGTGTCGCTGCAACTGGTTAACTATGGGGTGTCGCTGGTTCTGGCGTATGTGGCGCCGTCGCATTTGTTGTACGGGCCGCTGGCGTCGGCGTTGATTATTCTGTTATGGCTGTTCGCGTCCGGGGTGACGCTGGCGGGAGGCGCGGCGGCGGCGGCGTATGGTCAGAGCGTTTATGAGGGGGACGGGCCGACGCCGGGGCCGGGGTGGTTTTTGAAGTAGGGGGCTAGAGTTTCCAGAAGCTGCCGACCTGGCAGATGATGTCGACGCGGTTGATGGATTCGGCGGGCCAGCCTACGAGGTTGAGCCAGTCTTCGAAGTGGGATTGTTCGGCGGCTTCGCACTCTGAGATGAGACGGCCGTTGGCGAGGTCGCCGTACACTTTGAGGATGGTGGTGCGACGGTCGGGGCGCCATTTGCGGACGGCGTTGAGTTTGTCGCGGAAGTCGTCCTCGGTGATGCCGGGGACGTTGTGGACGGCGATGAAACGTGCCATTGTGTGAATCTCCAGGTTAGTCGGCCGGGGGTACGAAGGGGTAGGGTATGGGGGGGCCGTTGCGCAGGGGTAGGACCACGGTAGCGGAGCCGGGCATACTTTCGATGCCGTCCTGGGTTTTCATGCCGATTGCGAGGTCGATGAAGCCCATTTGGTTCTTGAGGTATTTGCCGGTTACGCGGCCCCACATGATGAGGATGTCGCCGGGGACGAGCATGGCGCGGTGTTCGAAGCGGGCTTTCCAGGGCCAGCCGTTGGGGAGGGTCCAGTCTTTGAGGTACTGGGGAACCACGCTTTGTTTCCAGGAGCCGTGGACCAGGATGCTGGGGTTGCGGTCGTGGTTCAGGCCGAAGTCCAAATCGTAGTGGATGCGGTGGAAGTTTTCGATGGCTGCGCTCCACCGGAAAAGGTGGGTGGGGGTGGGTTTGTAGATGTACTTGGGGAGTTCGTCGCCTTCGTTGACGTCGTCGTAGTAGGTTTGGGTTTTGCGGCGCAAGGCGTCGGCGTCGGGGCGTTCGTTGCGGCGCCAGATTTCCTCGGGTTCCATGTTGAGGAGGTCGTCGAGCGGGGTGGACATGAGGTTTCTCCGGTGGGTTGCTGGCTGTTGGTATTGGTTCGCGGCGGCGGGGGATGGGGAGGGTCGTCGTTGGCGGGTGGGCGACGGGGGAGCTAGCGACGGATGGTTGAGGCGCGGGTGATGCAGAGGGTGACGTCGTTCTGGTTCCAGTAGCGGGTTTCGCGGGTGATGATGAGGAAGGGGGTTCCGTCGCGGCCGAGGCGTTCGCGGATGTCGGAGTAGCGGTTTTGGAAGAAGACGGCGTCGCCGATGTTGGGGTAGGCGTACACTTCGATTTCGTTGCCGGCGTTGAGGACGCGGACGAGGTTGGTGGGAACGGGGGGGAGTTCGCCGGGACGGGCGACTGAGCCGATGCCGTCGGATTCGGGGTTTTCTTCGAAAGCGGCGGTGATGGGGTCGCCCTGGTCGGGACGGATGCGGCTGGCGAGGTAGCTGACCATAATGGGGGGAGCGATGAGCTGGCCGTAGCGGGTTGATTTGGCGAAGTCGGCGTCCCAATAGCGCGGGTCGGGGTCCATGAGGGCCTGGGTGAAACGGCGCATATATTCGGCGTCGACGACGCCCCAAGATGCGACGATATCGCCGCTGACGCCGACCATGGCCTGGACTTCGGGGGTAAGAGCGGTAGGGGGAGCCTGTTGAGTCATAGGGGACTGCTCCGGGATGGGTTTGTCCGCCGGGTCAGGCGGGTGTTATGGGGCAAGCCTAGCGCAGCCCGGCGGGTTCGTCAATGCGCCGGCTGGGTGATGGGTTGTCTGAATCAGGATTTTCGGGATGTTGGGGGTTGTGTTGTGGTGGGCGCGGAGGATGGTGGACGGATTGCGCTGTGGGGGTGGGTTGCGGCTTTGGAGCGGGGGTTGTCTGAATCAGGATTTTCGGGATTTTAGGATTTTCAGGATGTTGGGGGTTGTGTTGTGGTGGGCGCGGAGGATGGTGGACGGGTTGCGCTGTGGGGGTAGGTTGCGGCTTTGGAGCGGGGGTTGTCTGAATCAGGATTTTCGGGATTTTAGGATTTTCAGGATGTTGGGGGTTGTGTTGTGGTGGGCACGGAGGATGGTGGACAGGTTACGCTGTGGGGGTGGGTTGCGGCCTTGGAGCGGGGGTTGTCTGAATCAGGATTTTCGGGATTTTAGGATTTTCAGGATGTTGGGGGTTGTGTTGTGGTGGGCGCGGAGGATGGTGGATGGGTTGCGCTGTGGGGGTGGGTTGCGGCTTTGGAGCGGGGGAGGGATCCCGGCGAAAGGCAGGATGACGGCGAGGGCGTGGATGGTCGTTGTTTGAACTGTGATTTAGGTGATTTCCAGGATGGGGTCATGCTGCGGCGGTGGGTTGCGGCTTTGGAGGGATGTGAAGGGGATGTGGGCTGCGGTTTTCCGGGGAACGATGGTGCGGCAACGGTAGCAGGAGCGGTGGCGGGTTGGCGGCAGCAGGAGCGGTGGCGGGTTGGTGGTAGCAGGGGCGCCGGGCAATCGTGTATTATTGCCGGTGAGGGATGCGTCGGCTGGCAAGGGCTACGGATAGGAAGCGATGCGACGGTGGGCAGCGACTTGCGGGAGGCGGCGCAATGACGACGATTGATAGCCGGGGAAGCCAGGCGACGATTGATGACAACCTGCAAAAGGGCGGTGCAATGATGGTTATGGCGAGGCGACGAGTTACCAAGCCGGTGTACGTTGGCGGCGTTAAGGTTGGCGGGGGAGCCGATGTTTCGGTGCAGTCTATGACCAAAACCGACACCCGCGACGTGAGGGCCACGGTGCGGCAGATTCACGAACTGGAGGCGGCGGGGTGTGAGATCATACGCTCGGCGGTACCGGATATGGAGGCGGCCAAGGCGATGGCGGAAATCAAGAGGCGGATCAGGATACCTTTGATTGCGGACATACATTTTCACTATCAGCTGGCGTTGGAATGCGCGGCCGGCGGGGTGGACTGCCTGCGGCTGAATCCGGGGAATCTGCGCGACGAGGAGCAGGTTCGGGAGGTGGTGAAGGCGGCCAAGGGGAGGAAGATACCGATTCGCATCGGGGTGAACTTCGGCAGTTTGCCTCCGGTGGGAGGGATAGGGCGAACGCGGGGCTTTTCCCGGCACATGGATTTGGTGAACCAGCTGCCCAAGGCCGGGGAGGCGCAGGAGGGCGACTATAGCGTAGTTGACCACATGGTGGCTACGGCGTTGTGGGAAATCAGCCTGCTGGAGGAGCAGGACTTTGAGGACATCAAGATATCCATGAAGGCGTTTGACGTGCCGACTACGGTGGAAGCTTATCGCCGTTTGAGTGAGATGGTTCCTTATCCGCTGCATCTGGGAATTACGGAGGCTGGCACGGCGAAGTCGGGTTCCATTCGCACGGCGGTGGGCTTGGGCGTGCTGCTGTATGAGGGGATTGGGGACACCATCAGGGTGTCGCTGAGTGATGACAGCGTGGAGGAGGTGACTGCCGGGTATGAGATTTTGAAGTCGCTGAATCTGCGGGACAAGGGGGCCGTGATGGTGGCGTGTCCGAGCTGCGGGCGGGCCGACGTGGACATACGGAAGCTGGCCAACGATGTGGACGCGCTGCTGAAAGGGACGGACAAGAACATCAAGGTGGCGGTGATGGGGTGCGAGGTGAATGGGCCCGGGGAAGCGAAGGACGCGGATGTGGGCATTGCCGCCGGAGCCGGTCGGGCTATTATCTTTCGCAAGGGGGAGAAGGCGCGCGTGGTGCCGGAAGCGGAGATGCTGACCGCGCTGATGGAGGAGATTGAGAATACGCCGGCGGCATAGCGGGCGATTTATAGAATCGGGACGCGGGCATATATGACAGGGGCATACAGCGAGGGAACTGCATGATTGCAAGCGTTGCCACGGCTGAGATTGATACGGATGCGGTCGCGCCCGGCGATGTGGCCGGGCTGGAAGCGGGGGGCATACCGGCGCTGCCGGCCGAGGGGGAGGCCTTGCGTCGGCATTTGCTGGACGCGATTGCCCGCGTTCGTCCCATTTTAGAGGGAGATGCGGAGGCCAACGATGCCGGGGAGACGCTGGCCTGGCCATCGGTGGCGGCTATGTATCGGGAGGGTCTGCTGTCGCTGAAAACGCCGCGAGAGTTGGGCGGGCCGGAAGTTGATCCGCAGCTGTATTTGGAGTTGTGCGACGAACTTGCTTACATTAATCCGTCGGCGGGTTGGTGCGCGTTCATCAACAGCACGAGCACGGCGTGGGGGGGCGCTTTTCTGCCGGAGGCCGGCGTGGCGCGGATTTTCGGCGGCGGTCGGGTTCCTATTGCTTCAGGGGCGGTGATACCGCGGGGTCTGGCGACGCCGGCGGCCGGTGGCTGGCGGGTCAGCGGACGGTGGCCGTTTGCCAGCGGGTCGGCGCACTCGTCGTGGCTGCTGGCGGGCTTTCGCATTGTGCGGGACGACGAGCCGGGGCCGGAACATATGATTATGGCCTGCCCGGTTGAGGATGCGCAGTTTATTGACAACTGGCAGGTGATGGGTTTGAAAGGCACGGGGAGCCGCGATTTCGCGCTTACGGATTACTTTGTGCCGGAGGAGATGGCTTTTGACTTGCTGTCCACTGACCCGCAACGGGGCGGGCCGCTGTTCTGGCTGGGTCGTCCGGGTTTTGTGACTATGGACCATGCCGCTTTTGCGCTGGGGGTGGCGCGCCGGGCGCTGGATGAGATTGCGTTGCAGGCGGGTTCTTATCAGCGGGGCTATCTGACGTCGCCCATTGCGCAACGGGGGGCGTTGCAGCATGATTTGGGCAAGGGCGACCAGCAACTGCGGGCGGCGCGGGCGCTGTGTCGGGAAGCGCTGGCGGAGGCCTGGGAGTTCTGCCTGCGGGGGGTGCGTCCGGATTTGGAGCGGCAGCTGCGTCTGCGGGGCGCCTGCGTGTATGCGACCGATGTGGCGTGCCAGGTGGCGACCATGGCTTTTCGCTATGGGGGCGGCAACGCTATTTACAATGACCGGGTCTTGCAGAGATGTATGCGGGACATCAACGCGGCGGCGCAGCACTTTATGGTCAATACCAGCGGCTATGACAACCTGGGGCAGTTTCGGCTGGGGATGGCGAATGTGAACGCGATGGGGTGAAGGGCTGATAGGAGACGATTGGAAGGAGAGGCATGGGTGGGGACGATAGTTGCAGATTCGGCCGTGTTAGAATGGTGCAATTCTGCGGACGGAGGGGGCGTGATGGTTGGCATAAGGATAGAGGGGCTTGATGCGGAGGCGGCCGATGAGCTGCGTATCCGCGCGCTGGCCAACGACTGCACGATTGAGGAGGAGGGGCGCAGGGCGCTGAACTTTGCGCTGAAGAATCGGGGGATGCCGCCTAGGCCGGAGAAGGTTGGCAGGGTCATCCATGAGAGGTTCAAACGGCTGGGCATAGAAGTTATTCTGCCGTCGCGGGATTCCGGGGAGCCGATGCAGTTTGTGTTCGGGGAAGACGATGGCGACGATACCTCACACCGACGCAGCGCTGGGGCTGATGGACTATCGTCCGCGGGCGGCAGTGGGGGATTGGCGGTGTCGTCAGGCGTGGGAGCTGATGGACTACCGTCCGCGGGCGGCAGTGGGGGATTGGCGGTGTCGTCAGGCGTGGGAGCTGATGGACTACCGTCCGCGGGCGGCAGTGGGGGATTGGTGGTGTCGTCAGGCGTGGGGGCTGATGGACTATCGTCCGCAGGCGGCAGTGGGGGATTGGCGGTGTCGTCAGGCGTTGGAAGGGACGTTCGTTGCGGCTATAATTGAGATGGAACTGCGTAATGGAATCGCTATCATGACGGAAGGCCGGCGTCGCTGTCGGCTGTCGCGGGAGGTTGACGACCTGCCGGAGATTGAATTCGGCGGTCGGGTACTGTCTTTTGACAGCGCGGCGGCCTCGGCCTATGCCGTGATTGCTGCTTAACGCCGCGCTACGGGCCATGTCGTTGGGCAGTATGACACACAAATTGCCGCAATCGCTTTGTCTCTGGGGATGACAGCGGCTGCACGGAATGTGCGGCACTTCACCGATTGCGGTGTAGAATTGGTTAACCTTTGGTCAACGGGAGGAAGCGTCTGACTTATGCGTATATCTCGACTGGTTACCCGCACTCTGCGCGACGATCCGCCTGAGGCGGAAACGGCCGGGCATCGGCTGATGCTGCGGGCGGGCCTCATTCAGCAGGTGGCTGCGGGCGTGTATAACTACCTGCCGCTGGCGTGGAGGTCGTTGCGGAAGATTGAGCAAATCGTTCGCGAGGAGATGGATGCGGCCGGCGGCCAGGAGCTGCGGATGCCGGCGCTGCAACCGATGGAGCTGTGGGAGCAGACGGGACGCGCGGCGGCTTTTGGCGACACTCTGTTTTCGCTGGAAGACCGCCGGGGCCGTCCGCTGGCGCTGGCGCCTACTCACGAGGAAGTGGTAACCAACATAGTCAAGGGGAATGTGCAGAGCTACCGGGATCTGCCGGTGATTCTGTACCAGATGCAGACCAAGTTCCGCGATGAGCCGCGTCCTCGGGCCGGCCTGGTGCGCGTCCGCGAGTTCACGATGAAGGACGCTTATTCTTTCGACGCTGACGATGCGGGGCTGGACGATTCCTATGACGCTATGGCTCAGGCATACCGGAACGTGTTCCGACGGTGCAGCATTCCGGTAGTGATGGCGGAGGCGGACAGCGGGGCCATCGGGGGGAAGGATTCCCATGAGTTTCTGCTGCCTACCGATACGGGGGAGGATACGGTAATCGCGTGTTCGGGCTGCGACTACGCCGCGAATGCGGAAAAGGCGGAAGGCGTTTATCCGGACCAGGAGAAGCCGGAACCGCTGCCGCTGGAAGAAGTGAGCACGCCCGGCATCAAGACCATCGCCGGCCTTGCCGAGTTTTTGGGCGTGCCTGAAGCGCAAACGCTGAAGGCCGTGTTCTATGCAGCGGACGGGGAGGTTGTGTTCGTAACCATCCGGGGCGACCTGGAGGTGAACGAGATTAAGCTGAAGAACGCATTGCACTGCAATGAGCTGCGTCTGGCGGATGATGATGAGGCAGCGGCGGCGGGGCTGGTGGCCGGCTCGGCGTCGGCTATTGGCATCACCAATATGCGCCGGGTTGCGGACCCTTCCATCAGCAGCGGCGGCAATTTTGCGGTGGGGGCAAACAAGCCGGATACGCACTACCGCAACGCGAATTATCCGCGGGATTTTGACGCCGATCTGGTCGCTGACATTGCGCAGGCTCAGCCGGGGCAGCGATGCACGCGATGCGGGGCGACGCTGGAGGCTACGCGCGGCGTGGAGGTGGGCCATATTTTCAAGCTGGGGACTTTCTTCAGTGAGACGCTAGGGGCGCACTACCTGGATACGGAGGGACGGCAGCAACCCATCACGATGGGGTGTTACGGCATTGGGGTGAGCCGGATACTGGCCGCGGCCATTGAGCAGAACCACGATGAGCGGGGGATTGTGTTTCCGTCGCCTATTGCGCCATATCAAGCGCATTTGGTGGGGTTGAATATGGCCGACGCGGCGGTGGCCGAGGCGGCCGAGGGGCTGTATAAGCGGCTGTGGGAGGCCGGCGTGGAAACGCTGTTTGATGACCGCACCGAGGCGGCGGCCGGGGTCAAGTTCAACGACGCCGACCTGATTGGGCTGCCGGTGCGTCTGGTGGTCAGCCCGCGGAATCTGCGGCAGTCTGCGGTGGAGGTGCGGGCGCGGACGGCGGATGAGGCGGAGATGGTGGCTTTGGGCGATGTGGTGGAGGCAGTGCGGAGGATGTTGGAGACGGGGTAGTTACGCTTCCCGGTTGAACGGCGGCTCTTCGTCCTGCCGCTGCTTCCTCTCCGATTTGGGCCGGCGCCGGGTGAACAGCCATTTGAGCGCAGTCCAGCTCAACTTTATGGCGTACCAGAGGAAGACGGCCAATGAGAGGACTCGCAAGGGGTTCAGGATGCTGCCGTAAGCGGCGCCGATGTCGAAATCGATTTCCCCTTGGAGCGCGGCGGTGATGAATCGCCAGATCAGCGGCAGCAACAGCAGCAGGAGAATTCCCGCGATGATGATTGCAAGAATCATGGCGGGCCTCCGTTAGTTGATTTGGTTGCAGAGGTCGTCGAGGCCGGCTTTTTTGAGTACCTCGCGCAGGGCGACACGCTCGATTGCGTTGAGGTCGCCGGGGTTTTTGAGCTGCTAGATAACGTTTTCCGGGAGGCCGGCGTCTTCGGCGGCCTTGACACACTCGGAGGGGGCGGCGCTGGCGCAGGCCAGGATTGCCAAGGCGGCCGATGCCGCTGCTACCGTCAGCAGGCGTTTTACGGCGGTTATCGGCGATTTACCGAGCAAAAACGGGGGGGCATACAGGCGCTCCTCGGTTGTTGTTATGAGACGGGGGTAGTTTAGCATACAGCCGGCGGGGTTGGCATTACGGCTGCAGCAGCAGTTTGCCGAAGAAGTTGGCGGCTTCCATATCACGGTGGGCGTCGGCGGCGTTGGCCAGGGGGTAGGTGTGATGGATGGCAGGCTTGATTATGCGGCGGTTCAGGCAGGCGACAATCTGGCGCATGTCTTCACGGGAACCCATGTAGCCGCCGAATACTTCGATTTGGCGGCTGAAGAGCAGGCCGAGGTGGAGTTCGGCGCGGAGGCCGCTGGTGGCGCCGCAGATGCAGTAGCGGCCGCCGGCGCGCAGGGAGCGGAAGCCGTGGCTCCATACGTCGGCGCCGACGTGGTCGACCAGGAGGTCGACTCCGGCGCCGCCGGTGATTTCCCGAACGCGCTGAGTGGTGTCTTCCTCGTTGTAGTTGATGACGTAATCCGCGCCGAGGCTGCGGGCGAGTTCCGCTTTTGCCGGGGTGCTGGTGGTGGCGATGACGGTGGCACCCACTACGTTTTTGAAGACCTGGATGGCGGCGGCGCCGACGCCGGCGGAGGCGGAGAAGACGAGGGCGGTTTCCCAAGGCTGCAAGGCTGCGCGTCGTACCGCCATGTTCCATACCGGGAGGTAGGTGGTGGGCACGGCGGCAGCGTCGGCAAAGGAGACGTCGTGGTCGAGGCGGGAGGCGTTGACTTCGGGGACTGCGACGAGTTCGGAGTAGCTGCCATCCAGGGCAGTGCCCAAGAAACGACTGCGCCGGCATAGCTCGTCCCGTCCGGAGCCGCACCACTGGCAGACGCCGCAGGCCAGCCGGGGGTTGACGACTACGGGGTCGCCGACGCGGAGGGTGGTTACGGCGGAGCCGACGTCGGCGACCTCGCCGGCGGTGTCGCCGCCGAGGATCAGCGGGGGAGGAAACTGGCGCTCCAAGCCGCGTTGGCCTTCGCGGGTGAATATGTCCAGGCGGTTCAGGGCGCTGGCCCGCACGCGCACTACGACGTCGCCAGGGCCTGGCGTCGGGTCGGGGCGGTCGCCGTATTGCAGGACGTCGGCGCTGCCGTGGGCTTCGATATAGACGGCTTTCATCGGTAGTGACGCTCCTTAGTAGTGAGGCTCTTTAATGTTGATTGGATGGATGGCGGCGGTGGAAGCAATCGCGGCACAGGAAAACCAGGGCGAGGGTTTCGTCGTGGCTGGCGATGCGGCCACAGCGGGGCGAGTCGCTGTGGGGGAGCCAGGGCTGATGGAAGGGGCCGCCGCACATCTGGCAGGTGGAACGATGGGGGCCGTCCAGTTCTTCGCCGCAGACGACGCAGAAAACGGGGGCGGGTATGGGGAATGCAGTTGCCACTTTACAACCTGACTTACCGCTGACGGAGGCGTGGGCGATATGGGATCAGTCCATTTGGGATTGGGAGGTCCATTGTTGGGCCAGGCGCAGTTCGTCCTCGATGCTGTGGGTTTGGCCGTCGAGGATGGCTTTGCGCAGGGAGCGCAGGGCCTGGCCGACGGCGGGGCCGGGGGGGATGCCGGATTGGAGCAGGAGCGCGCCGTCGACACGGGGACGCATATCGCGCCATTCGGTGAGGTAGAGGCGGATGCGATCTGCGGCCCGGGGTTCCGCAAAGGCCAAGGCTACGGTCAAGGCTGCGGTTATGGAGAATGGGTCTCGTTCGAGGGGAGGGTAATCCAGGAGGGCGCAGACGTCGGAGGGGGCCAAGCCGTCTGCGGAGAGTTGGGGGAGAATATCCGGCAAGGTTTCCACGTAGCGGGCGCGCCTGACACGGCCGGGGTCTTTCAGCCCCAATGACGCCACTTGCTCGGATGTGAGCGTCCAGAACAGGGCGGCGTCCCATGACATGGGGCATTCGCGGCCCAGGGGCTGCATACCGGGGGGCAGGGATGACCAACCTTCCAATTTGTCCCAGCGCTGCGTGGCGGGCATGGCGGGATGAACGGCGGCCAGCACGCCGAGTTCGGCTGCCCGGCGCAGGGCGGGCAAGGGGGCAGGCTCGCGGATGATGCGGGCCAACTCGCTGGCGATTCTGGGGCCGGAGAGAGTGGCGACAGCGCCGGCGTCCAATGCCGAGCGGATGTTGGCGAGGGTAGTGGGGTCAATGCGAAAGCCGAATCGCTGCTCGTAACGGACAGCGCGAAATATGCGCGTGGGGTCTTCGTGGAAGCTGTCAGGGCGTAGGGCGCGGATGATGCCGGCGTTCAGGTCGGCGCGGCCATGGTGGGGGTCAACCAAGTTGCGGTCGTCGCCGCAGAGTGGGATGGCCATGGCGTTGATGGTGAAATCGCGGCGCGCCAAATCGTCGGCGATGGTTCCGGGGGTTACGTCGGGGAGGGCGCCGGGATGGGAGTAGGTTTCGCGGCGGGCAGTTACCAGGTCAACGGAGAAGCGGCTGTGGGGCAGCTGAACCGCTGCGGTTCTGAACCTGGGGTGGACAGTCAGGCGTCCGCCCAAGGCATCGGCCAGACTGCGGGCCAGGGAGGGAGCGCTGCCCACTACGGCGATGTCCAGGTCTTTGACCGGCGCGCCCAAGAGGTGGTCGCGCACGGGGCCGCCTACCAGGTAAGCGGCTACGCCGGCGTGCAGGGCCAAGCGACGCACTTGCTCGCACACGGTTTGCCATAGGGGGTTGGCGTTCAGAAAAGCGTCGAGGCAAGGGGCGTCGGGCGGTGTCGGCATCGGGTTTGCGAAGTACGACATGGGGGGTAGGGAAGTGTAGCATTGGGCGTGGCGGCGGGCAAGCCGAGGCTACCGGCTGCCGGCGGAACGGCCGCCGTCCACCATGTACACGCCGCCGGTGCAGAAGCTGCTATCGTCGCTGGCGAGGAAGAGCATGAGGCGGGCGACTTCCGTAGGGTCGCCGTAGCGTTGCAGGGGGATGCGTTCGGCGGTGGCGCGTTTCAGCCGGTCGGTGGTGAGGTTGCCGTCGTCGAGGGAGGCAACGCGCATTTCTTCGATGGAGCGCATCATGCGGGTTTCGATGGGGGCAGGGTTGACGGTGTTGACGCGGATGCCCATGGGGGCGCCTTCCAAGGAGGCGGTGCGCATCATGCCGATGACGGCGTGCTTGCTGGTGGTGTAGGCGGAGAGGTCGAGGCTGCCGCCGATGCCGGCGGTGGAGGATGTGATGACGATGCTGCCGCCGCCGTGGTCGCGCATTACGGGCATGACGTATTTGAGGCCGAGCCACACGCCGCGCACGTTGACGGCCATTACGCGGTCAAAGACTGAGATGGGATAGTCGGGTATGGGGGCGACGGCGCCTTCGATGCCGGCGTTGGCAAGGAAGGCGTCGATGCAGCCCCAACGCTCTACGGCGGCGTTGACGTAAGCTTGGGAGGGTTCGGGTTGGGTGACGTCGGCGACGACGTAGCCGGCTCGGTCGGGGCCGATTGACTGAACGGCGTCGTGGAGGGCGGCTTCGTTGAGGTCAACGAGGGTGAGGCGGGCGCCTTCGTTGGCGAACAGGCGCGCGGCGGCTTGCCCGATTCCGCCGGCGGCACCGGTAATGAGGGCGACTTTTCCATCCAGGCGGGCCATGTTGCATCTCCTTTTGGTCAGGATCAGGGTTTGGGGATATTGGGGATGGGGTGGTTGCGAAGTTGTGGGTTCCGGTTTTCGTGGAGGATGGTGGGGTGGGACGGCTTGACAAGCAGGCTTGCCGAATTACAATTTGGCGGGAGCTCGCGTCAGAGTGAAGTTCATACCAGAGTCAGGAAGGAGGCGCTACCATGCCATTTTATACGAGAGGGGATGTTACTATCCACTATGAGGAGGTCGGTTCCGGCTTTCCGCTGCTGGCGACGCCGGGTGGAGGGTTGAACTCGGTGATGGCGGGTTGGCCGAACCAGGTGTTTAACGCAGTGGAGGAGTTCAAGGGGGACTTTCGCGTTATCACGATGGACCAGCGGAACGCGAACGGGGGCCAGTCGACGGGGCCGGTGCAGGTTGAAGATCCGTGGGGGGCATTTGCGGACGACCAGCTGGGGCTGATGGATCATCTGGGGATACGGGAGTTCGGGTTCATCGGGTTCTGTATCGGGGGGCCTTTTGCGATGACGCTCATCAAGCGGGCGCCGGGGCGGGTTACGGCGGCGGTGCTGTGCCAGCCGGTGGGTCATGCCAGCGCGACGCCGGATGCGATGTATGATTCGGGCAAGGATATCTGGGCGCCGGAGCTGATGGCGAATCGGCCGGAGATTACGATGGAGGTGGTTGAGCAGTATCTGCACAATCTTTACCGGATTCAGCCGGACTTCATGTATTCGGTGTCGCGGGATTTTGCGCGGTCGTGCCAGACGCCGCTGCTGGTGATGCCAGACGACACGCCGGCGCACTCGCTGGAGGCGGCGATGGATATGGTGGAGCTGGCGCCGAGGGCGGAGGTGACGGCGTATCCGTGGAAGGAGGAATCGGGGTTGAAGGCTGAGACAATCAACCAGGTGCGGGAGTTTCTGAAGGCGCATCAGCCGGCGGCGGTTGCCTAACGGACGGCGGGCGGCGGCCTGGCAGAGCGGAGGGGCGGGCATAAAGCCCGCCCCTTTTGATTTGGGGTCGCGTTTTGTGGGAGGTTAGTTGCGGGCGTATTTGTCGACTGCTTTGTCGCCGGTGAGGGCGAGGAAGATGTCGCCGTGGTCATCGCACCAGATGCCGTGGGCGGAGCGGGTGTCCCAACGGGCGATGACGGCGCCGTCGCGGTCGAAGATGGCGACGCGAGGCGGATGGGATTCATCCAGGGGGGCGAGCTGGCTGACGACGAAGTGGCCTTCGGGGGTTTCGGCGATGTCGGTGGGCCGGCAGGTGTCGGTCCACATTGCGATGAAGTCGCCGGAGATGTTGAAGACCTGGATGCGGCTGTTTTCGCGGTCGCAGACGTACACGCGGTCGTCGGCGGTTACGAGGAGGCTGTGGGGGAGGTGGAATTCGTAGGGATGGGTTTTGCCCGGCTTGCCCCAGGAAAACTTGTGGTTGCCGTCGTTGTCGAAGCGGTGGATGCGGGCGTTGCGGTAGCCGTCGGCGACGAAGAGGTCGCCGCCGGGGGAGGGAACCAGCTCGGCGGGGTAGTTGAAGGGGCCGGCGGCTCTGGGAACCAGGGCGCCGGGGACGTCGCAGCCGGTATCGGAGTGGACGCCGTGGCGGCCGAGCATCTGGATGGGCTTGCCGTCCAGGGTGTACATGATGCAAACGGAGGTGTCGCGGTCGGTGAGGTACACGATGTCGTTTTCGATGTAGAAGCCGTGGGCGTACACGAAAGAGCCGTTACCCCAACCGCTTTTGAAGGAGCCGTCGCTGCGGTGGAAGATGGCGACGGGGGGATCGGCGCGGTGGAAGACGTAGATGTCGCCGGCGGAGTCGCTGGCGAGGGCGCTGACGGCGCCCATGGGGTGGGAGCTGGGCATTTTGGCCCAGTCGGAGGTGAGGGCGTAGGTGTGATTGCCGGTTCCGACGGTGGTCATGGTTTGGCCTCCTGGCGGGTTGGATGGATGATAGGGTAGGGATGATGGGACAGGCGGGACTTGGAGTCAGGAGAGCAGTCGGTTAGCGGCGGTTACGACGCGCTCGGAGTTGGGGACGTAGAGGTTTTCGAGGGCGCGGCTGTAGGGCACCGGGGTGTGGGGTGGGGTGACGCGGGAGGGTGGAGCGTCGAGGTAGTCGAAGGCTTCTTCGGCGACGCGGGCGCAGATGTCGGAGGAGATGCTGCAGACGGGGGTATCTTCGTCCACTACCAAGAGGCGATGGGTGCGACGGACGGAATCGAGGACGTGGTCGTAGTCGATGGGGGAGACGCTGAGGAGGTCGATGACTTCGGCGTTGACGTCGGCTTTGGCGAGCTCGGCGGCGGCTTCCAGGGCTACCCAGGTCATTTTGCTGATGCCGACGAGGGTGATGTCGGAGCCGGGGCGGACAGTGCGGGCCTTGCCGAGGGGGAGGGTGTAGGGTTCTTCGGGGACGGGGCAAGTGTCGCCGTAGAGGCCTTTGTGTTCGAAGAAGACGACGGGGTCGTCGTCGCGGATGGCGGAGAGGAGCAAGCCTTTGGCGGTGTAGGCGTCGGAAGGGCAGACGCCTTTGAGGCCGGGGATGTGGCTGAACAGGGAGTAGAAGGATTCGGAGTGCTGGGCGGCGCTGCCGAAGCCGGCGCCGATGCGGGTGAGCATAACGAAGGGGACTTTGACTTGTCCGCCGAACATATAGCGCATTTTGGCGGCATTGTTGAGGAGCTGGTCCATGCAGACGCCGACGAAGTCGACGAACATTAGCTCGGCGACGGCGCGCATACCGGTGGAGGCGGCGCCGATGGCGGTACCGACGAAGGCGGCTTCGGAGAGGGGGGTGTCGAGCACGCGCTCGTTGCCGAATTCCTGGATGAGGCCGCGGGTGGTGCGGAAAGCGCCGCCCCAGGCGTCGACGATGCCGAGATGCTCGCGGCCGGCGCCGCCGGCGATTTCTTCGCCCATGATGATGACGGTATCGTCGCGGCGCATTTCCTGGGCGAGGGCTTCGTTGATGGCTTCGCGGGTTTGGAGTTGGCGGGTTTCGCCTGGAGGGGGGAGCATGGTGGTGTCAACCATAGTGGTCATTGTGGTTAGCCTCCTATGGGAGTGATGGTTACGGGGCCGTTGGCGACGGCGGCGATGGAGATGCGGTGGTTCCAGAGGAATTCCATACCGAGGAGCGGTTGGCTGTTCATCTGTAGGATTTTCACGTTGCGCGGTTGCTCTTGCCAGATGAAAGTGGCATCGCCGGTTGGTATGCGGATAAACTCCCCGGTAGCCGGCCGTCCATCGGCTTCACCGTCCATAATCAGACCGAACCGACGGACATATTGCTCCGGCAAAACCAGCTCGCCGGTGAATCCGGTGTCCAGGATGAATTGCAGGGGATGACGATGCCCCCTACCGTCCAGTATAGTCAGCGGGACCAAGGGCTTGCGTGTGGGAAATACCCGGCCGATGGTGGTCATAGCCGGGGATCCTCGTGCCAGCCGAAGAAGTAGGCGGCGGAAAATCCTACGCGGAGGGTAAAACTGCGTACTTTGGGCATTCTGTTTTTCAAGCGGATGCCGGCGGCGACAGCGTGCTCGTCGATTTCGTACTCGCCGGTGTTGACGTCCACGATTACGTACTTGCCGATGTCGTCTTCCGTCAGCAGGGGGCGGATTTTCTCCTGGTAGATTTTATTGCCCAGCGCTGAGGTATTGGAGCCGGCAGAATTCTCCGTTGACGTTTTCACTTCCATACGCTTTGCCTCCGGTTCGGACTGTCTATTGCGCGGTCGTTAGTCACAGTTGCAGTTCTGCATGGCGGCTGCCAGGGCGATTGACTCTGACTTTGAGGTCTTCGGTTACCAGTCCGTTGATCACAATTTCGGATCCTCGTGCCAGCCGAAGAAGTAAGCGGCGGTGTAACCGATTCGGATTCCGTGGATGCGCGCATTGGGAACTCTTGCGAGCAGTCTGATTTCTCCCTGAATGTCATCGTCGTCAATTTCGTACTCGCCGGTGTTGACGTCGATGTGGACGAACTTGCCGATGTCCGGATTCGCTCAGAGTGGGCCTAATTTTCTCCTGGTAGATCTCTTCGCCTAATGCGGCCATTTCCTCCAAGGTGAGGGTGGGCTGTCTCATTTTGATACCTCTCTTGCCGGGGTGGAGGTTATGGAGGTTATACGGACATATTGGCGCCGCGGCGCATCATGTCGACCGGGTAGTCGGCGTACACGTCTTCGTAGATTTCGTGGGGTTGGGGGAGAGGGCTGGCGTCGGCGAAGGCTACGGCTTCTTCCATTAGGAGGCGGGCTGCTTCGTCGAGTTGGTCGAGTTCTTCGGGAGTGATGAGGTTGCCCTGGGCGGCCATGTGATTGCGGAAGGTGAGGAGGGGGTCGCGGGCGCGCCAGTGGTCTTCTTCTTCTTTGGTGCGGTAGGTGAGGGGGTTGTCGAAGACGGTGTGTCCGTAGTAGCGGTAGGTGCGGGCTTCGAGGAGGGCGGGCCCGTTGCCGGCGCGGGCGCGGGAGACGGCTTCGCCGGCGGCTTCGTGAACTGCGAGGACGTCCATGCCGTCCACGAGGAAGCCGGGCATATCGTAGGAGGCGGCGCGGTCGGAGACGTTGGCGACGGAGAGGCCGTATTCGACGGGGGTGGACTCGGCATAGCCGTTGTTTTCGCAGCAGAAGATGACGGGGAGCTTCCAGACGGAGGCGAGGTTCATGCATTCGTGGAGTACGCCCTGGTTGGCGCCGCCATCGCCGAAGAAGGCGACGGCGACGCGGCCGAGGCGGCGGATTTTGGAGGTGAGGGCGGCGCCGACGGCGAGGGGGACGCTGCCGGCGACGATGCCGTTGGTGCCGAGCATGCCTTTGCTCATGTCGGCGATGTGCATGGAGCCGCCTTTGCCTTTGTTGGGGCCGTGGCTGCGTCCGAAGAGTTCGGCCATCATGAGTTTGGGGTCGACGCCTTTGGCGATGCAGTGGCCGTGGCCGCGGTGGGTGCTGCCGATGTAGTCGTGGTCGGTGAGGTGGGCGCAGACGCCGGTGGGTACGGCTTCCTGACCGACGGAGGAGTGAACGGAGGCGGACATACCGCGCTGTCCGGTTTCGGGGACGCCGCGCTCTTCGAAGTGGCGGATGGTGGTCATGGTGCGGTAGAGTTGCAACAGGGTGTCGCGGTCGAGAGGCATGGCAACACGCTCCTTATGGGCGCCGCTGGGGTCGGCATGGGGATTAGTCCGGAGAGGATGGGGAGATTATACGAAAAACCGGCGGGGAATGCGCCGGCTGAGGATTGGGAGAATAGTAGCATGGAGGAAGGCGGTGTCAAGGTTGGGGACTGGGTTACACTGGGCTGTAGCTGATGACGGCAGGGTCTAGCGGAATGCGAGGCCGATTTAGTAGAATCGGCAAATCTGCGTGGTTGACGGTACGGAATGACCACTATTGAACATGAGCATACGCTGAACGTGTGGCTGGCCGAGGCATTGAAAAGTCAGCGGCTGAACGCGGTGGCGGAGCGTTCCGAACAGGGGCGTCGCATTGACGTCAGGGTCAGAGTTGGGTCGACAGTGGTGGCGGTGGAGGCGAAGCAAGGGCAGAATCCGGGGAAGCGCGTTGAAGCGGTTGGGGATGCGGATGCCCGGCTGTCCCAGAACCTGGCTGCGGTGGCTATTGCGGTATGTTATCCGGAGGGGACTACGCCGGAAACGCTGCCAACCGCGGAATTGCTGTGGACGGTACGGGATCCCAGTTCGAGGGATGCGTTCAACTCGGTTTGGTCAACCGGCGGCGTGGAGCGATTGGCGACGGCGGCGCGATTGGCGCCGATGCAGCTGGGGGATCCCGACGTGGTGGCCGGGGCGCTGTCGGACAGCCTGAACGTTGCGGTTGACAAGTTGAGCGAAAGCCAGAAACGCGCGCTGTCTCATGCGCTGGACTTGCCTCAGGGTCGGGCATTGGACGACGGGCAGGGAGGACGGACGCGATGGCATCAGGGGGCCAAGCGCGCGTTGCTGGTAGTTGCGACGGCGGTGATGTTCCATTCGCGGCTGAACAGCCACCTGGCGGATTCCAGGCCGGAGTATGACAATCGTTCCACACCGCGGCGTCCTTTCACTGATGCCTGGCCGCCGCAATCGGCGCCGGTGTGCGCCGACAGCAGCGACCCTATCGGGGCTTTTCTTGCTGCGTGGAATCTGATTCTGGCGCTGGACTACAAGCCGATATTTGAGACGGCGCGCACGGCTTTGAACGGGTGCGCGCACGACAGCGCATTTGGAGAGGCGGTAAGGTTAACGGCCGAGGCGGCCATGTCGACGATGCGGAGCGTGGCGAGTCTGCGCCATGACTTGCAGGGGCGGATATTTCATGCGGTTCTGGACACGGCCCGGTATGACGGTTCTTTTTACACGTCCACGCCGGGGGCTACTTTGCTGGCGGCGTTGGCCATCACGGAAGAGATGTGCGACTGGTCATCGCCCGAGGCCATCAGGGGGATTCGCATTACGGATCCGGCCTGCGGCACGGGAACGCTGTTGATGGCGGCGGCGGAGCGCATACGGGAGTTGACCAGGCGATACCCGATTGAGGCAAAGGTGTCGCAGTCGCTGATTGAGGATGTGTTGACGGGGTATGACATCAATCTGACGGCGACGCACATGGCGGCAACGACGCTGGGGCTGCTATCGCCGACAACGCTGTTTCGGAATATGAAGATAGGCCGGGCTTTCCTGGGGGTGGATGGCAACGACAAGGCATGGCTGGGTTCGCTGGAGTTTTTAGACAGCAACCCGATGCTGATGGATTGGCCGAACGCGCAACGGGGGGCGGCTCAGGTTGAGAACGGGGAGCGGATGGCGAATGCTGAGCCGGCGGACCTGGTGATTATGAATCCGCCGTTCACGCGGGACAGTTTGCGGCATGACCAGTTCAGCCGGGAGGATGAGCGCAAAATCAAGGAACGGGAGAAGGAGCTGTTCGCTAACCAGCCTACGTATATGGCGGGCAACAGCGGGGCTTTTCTGGTGTTGGCGGATTACATTAGCAAGAGGGACAGCGGCACTTTAGCGGTCGTGCTCCCGGTAGTAGCGGCTACCGACCGGTCAGGCTTGGGCATCCGTCGGTTCCTGGCAAAGCACTACCATGTGGAGACTATTGTAACGTCGCACGACCCGGAGCGGACTTATTTTTCAGAGAATACCAGCATTGGGGAGATGCTGCTGGTTTGCCGGCGGTGGCCGAAGAGCAAGGGGGCGAAACCGCCGACGCGGGTGGTGAACCTGTGGGTGAATCCGGACACGCCGGAGCAGGCGGTTAACGTAGCGTGGGCCATTGCCGACGGCACGGCCATTGAGCGTTCAATCGCGACGGTGTACCAGTGGCCGGAGTCCAGGATTGCCGCCGGGGATTGGGGCGGCGTGCAGTTTTTCGTACCGTACCTGAGCTTGAGGTTCGTTGACTTGCGGTCGGGAACGTACTTTCCGGTGGTTGCGTTGGGTGAAATCGCCGATATCGGGCCGGCAGGCCGGAGGATAAGGGATGCTTTCACTCGGACAACATCGCCAGTTGCGGAACGGAAGCCGGCGCTGTGGCAGCATGACACCAGCGTAACGCAGTCGATGGCGGCGGAGCCGGACAGCTACATAGTCGCCAAGGAGGCCAAGGCGCATCTGGCGGAACGATACTGGGAGCAACGCGGCACGATGCTGCTGCCCAACCGTATGCGTCTCAATACGGCAAGAGTGTGCGCCGTAAGGTTGAGTCAAGCAACGGTGGGATCGTCGTGGACGCCGTGCAATATCAATACGGGGGAGAACAAGGAAGCGTTAGAGAAGGCCGTTTGCGTGTTCCTGAACTCATCCATTGGGGCACTGTCTCTGTTGGGCGACCGCACCAATCGCGTCCTTTCTTATCCGCGTTTTTCAATTGACGACCTGCGGAAGCTGATTGTGCCGGACTTTGGAGAGATTGGCGCGGATGCGGTGGCGGAGCTGGCGGCGGCTTACGATGAACACGCGGCGGATATGCTGCTGCCGTTGCCGGAAATGGAATGGGATCCGACCCGCAAGGCGCTGGATGCGGCCGTCCAGTCCGCTTTGGGGATGGATGGGGAGCTGGTGTATGGCATTCGTGAGACTATCGGTATGGAGCCGGCGGTGATGGGGCGGCGATATGAAGGGATGGCGGGCCGGCGGCGACGTCGCCGATGAAGGGGATGAACCACAGCGGGCAAACATACGGCGCGGCACACGGGGGGCGGCTGATTGTGGGGCGGTATGGGCCGGGGTTGAGCGATGCGCTGCGGCGTTTGGTGGAGGAGGCGCAGCGGGAGGATGCGCTTGCTCCCGTGACGGTGGTTGCGCCGTCGCGAGACGCCGGGCTGGCGCGGCGTCAGGAGATGGGGCGCAAGGGGTTTGCGAATGTGCGGTTCATTGTGATGTCCATGCTGTCGGAATTGCTGGGGAGCGCGGGTTTGGAACGGCAGGGGCGGAAACCGTTGACGCCGGCGATTGAACGCCTGTATATGCGGCGGACGCTGTCGCGAGCCAGCGGGCGGCTGGAGCCGGTGAGAGAGCATCCCAACACTTTGACGGGGGTGCGCGCCGCGTTCGCTCAGCTGCGCCGGGTGGATGAGAGTATGCGGGCGAGGCTGGCGGGACGGGGCGGCGTAACGGGCGAGGTGGCGCGGCTGTACGATGACTTCCGTAGGATTACCGCGGCCGAGTGGTATGACCGCGAAGACCTGGCGGAGGCCGCAGCAGAAGCCGCAGAGCGGGGAGATGCGCCGGTGTTGGACGACCTGGGGCTGATTGTTTTCTATCTGCCGCGAGGCGCGTCGCCGGGGGAGGAGCGGCTGATGGAGACTCTGGCGGCGCAGGGGCGGTGCGCCGTTCTGCTGGGAACGACGGGTGACGACGCGGCTGATGGGGAGACTCTGGAGTTGGCTAATCGGCTGCGGGGGACTTTGGAGACTGCGCAGGGAGAAGCGCGGGCTGACGGGGCGGCGGCAGACTTGGCGGCTCTGCTGCCCGGTGAGGCGGAGCTGCATATCGCGCCCAATGCTCATGAGGAACTGCGCTGGGTGATTCGCCGGATGGTTGGGGAGGCAGAGCAAAAGGGCGTTCCGCTGCACCGAATGGCGATTCTGTATCGGATGTCGAATCCATACGCTACGCTGATTCGGGATGAGCTGCGGATGGCGGGCGTGCCGATGGCGGGGCCGGAATGGGAACCTTTGGCCAACAGCGCAGCGGGGCGGACGCTGCGGGGTCTGCTGACGCTTGCAGAGGGACAGTTTGAACGGTCGGAAGTGATGGAGTGGCTGACGGGCTGCCCGGTACGTCCGGGAATTGGGGGTTCCGAGGATTTCAGTCCCAGCCGATGGGACTCGGTGACGCGGCAGGCGGGTATAGTGCGGGGGTTGGAACAGTGGCAGGAACGTCTGGGGGCTTATGCCCGGCGGATGGATGACGGAGCGAAGCGGCGGGTGCACGCCGGCGACATCAGCATGGCGCAGGCTCAGGGGATGCGTGAGGAAGCGGACGCGGCACGGAAAACGCTGAGGTTCATCAAGCGACTGGCCGTGAATCTGCAACCGCCGGCGGAGGGTTGCGCCTGGGATGAGTTCGGGAAATGGGCCGGAGGGCTGCTTAAAACATACCTGGACGAGGGCAGCCTGGAGGGGCGGGACAGGCTGGACAAGGGGGACAGGCGGGGCAACGGCGCCGAATATGGGGCGTTGGAACGAATCCGCCAAGCGCTGGATGGGTTCACCGCGGCGGAAGGCGCGCCAACGGACAGCGGGCTGAGCGTGTTTCGCGCAATGGTGGACGATTTGCTGGAATCCGAGTACGGCCATTTGGGAACGACGGGGGAGGGAGTGTTTGTGTCGGACTTTGCGACGGCGGCGGGAATGGACTTTGAGGCGGTTTGGCTGGTGGGGATGATTGAGGGAGGTACGCCGCCGGCAATTCGGCCGGACCCGCTGCTGAATGAACCGGACTGGCGGGCTGCCGGAGGCCACGACCGGATGCAGGCGCGGGCGGCGGACGAACGGTATGAGTATCTGACGGCGATAGCGGGCGCGGCGCGGCGGACGTTGTCGTATCCGGTTGCGGATGCTTCTTCGCGGCGGCAGGCGTATCCGTCGCGGTGGTTTTTGGAACAGGCGTCGGCGTTGGAGGGGAATCGGGTGGATACGGGCGACTTGCCGAAGCTGTGGGGGCGGGAATGGCTGACGGTGAACGAGTCAGCGGAAGCCGGATTGTCCAACTCGGAGGACGGATGTCCGGCGGATGGGCATGACTACCGGCTGAAGCGGCTGCTGGAGTGGCGACAGGCCGGCCGGCGGCTGGTTCAGCATCCGTTTGCGGGGCGGAAGCCTCTGGCCGGAGCGGTGAAGCTGGCCGAAAGCAGGGGCAAGCCATGGCTGACTGAGTTTGATGGGAATCTGTCCGCTTTGGCGGCGGGCGGGCGCTTCGGCGCAGGATTGCGAGGGGCGCCGGTTTCGGCCACTGCGCTGGAAACCTGGGCAGTCTGTCCGTATCGGTATTTTCTGGGGCACGCGCTGGGGCTCCGGGCGTTGAACTCGCCGGAGGAGACCGATGAAATCAGCGCGCTGGACCGGGGTTCGCTGGTGCACGAAATACTGGAGCGGTTCATGCAGGAGAGCGTTGCCGGCGGCAGTCTGCCAGCAGCCGGGGAGGCGCGGCGGACGGCTGACCGGGGGCGTCTGATGAGGATTGCGGAGGAGGAGTTCGCGGCGACGGCGGCCCGGGGCATGGCCGGCAAGCGGCTGCTGTGGGAAATGGCGAAAGAGGAGATGCGGGCCGACCTGGAGACATTTCTGGATGAGGACGCCAGACTGCGGGAGGAGCACGGCACCGGCACGGTAAGGGTGGAGACCGGATTCGGCTTTGACAGGAATGACGGCGGCGTTGCGGATGGGGCTACGGGAGTGCGCTTTCGCGGCATCATAGACCGCATTGACGTAAGCGCGGATGGGTCATCGGCGCTGGTTATAGACTACAAGACGGGCAGCGCCAGGCCGTATCAGGGGATGGATGAGGACGTCATAGACCGAGGGCGGCGTCTGCAACTGGGCGTCTATTCGCTGGCGGCGCGACAACTGTATCCGAACGTGGGGAATATCGCGGCGGCGTACTGGTTCATTACCAACCGGGGCGGGTTCAAGTTAGCTCCGGTCGGCAGGTTTGACATCTCGGACAGCGCTACGGAGCGACGGTTCCGGGAAGGGGTTGACAGGATAGTAGAGGGGATTAGCGCGGGGGTGTTTCCGGCGAACCCGGGGCCGCCTGACCGGGGGCGTCCGGCCAACTGCCGATTCTGTGAGTTTGATACGCTGTGTCCAACGGGACGCAGCCGGTTGTGGAATGGGAAGAAGTCTGACCCGGCGGTTATGGGCTACCTGGAACTTTCCGGGGAGGGAGGGGAGACTCAGTAATGACTGAACCAACGCCGCTTGACGGGAATCCGGCCAGCGCGTTTAGGCCGGCGGATGCCGACGTTCGCAAGGACATCGGCGAATGTTTGGACGAAACGCTGTTTGTGGAGGCCAGCGCCGGCACGGGGAAGACGACCAGCCTGGTGGAGCGGGTGGTGAATCTGGCGGCGACCGGACGGGCGACGCTGAATCGGGTAGCGGCGATTACGTTCACAGAAGCGGCGGCGGCCGAATTGCGCGACCGGATCCGGTCTGGGCTGGAGGCGGCGTCGGCTGATGATAGTCGGTGCGAAACCGAGCGGGATCTGTGCCGGCAGGGGATCGCCGACCTGGACCAGGCGGACATCTGCACACTGCACGCCTTTGCCGGCGGGCTGCTGCGCGAACGTCCGCTGGAGGCGGGCTTACCGCCAGTTTTTGAGACCAGCGATGAAATTGTTGCCGGCATCAAGTTTAACGAAAAGTGGGACGAATGGGTTGATCGTCATCTGGACGAGGAGACGGAGCTGGGGTCGCATCTGGCGTTGGCGTTGACGCTGTGGATGGCAATGGGGCATCTGAAGGATATTGCCAGGGCGTTTCACCACAACTACAGTGACCTTGACAAGGCAGTTTTTGACGAAGTTGCGGGGCCGGCGCCGGCGGCGGCGAGGGAGCTGGTGGAGAAATCCGCCGAGCTGGAAAGGCTGTGCGATTTTTCCAGGCTGGGCGCCGGGGATGCGCTGTATGTCCATGTGCAGGACAGATTGAGGACTATCCGCCGGTTGGAGGAAACGGCGGATGGGTCGCCGGCATCCTATCGGCTGATGATGGAGGCGCTGCCACTGCGACAGAATAGAGGGTTGCAGGGCAATTGGAGGAATGATCCGGAGAGCTTCGGCAACGCCGGCGCCGCTCTGAAAAGGCTGCTGGCTGAACTGGACGAGCAGGTTCGCAGTGAAATCGAGCTGGCGCGCCGGGCGGCGCTGACGGCAATCATCGTGAACCTGAGGGAGTTTGTCCTGTACTATGCGCGGCAGAGGAAGAAGGAGGGGCGGGCGGAGTTTCATGACCTGCTGGTGTGGGCGCGGGATCTGCTGCGGGATAATTTGGCGGCGCGGGATTATTTTCGCGGCCGGTATTCACACCTGCTGATTGACGAAGCGCAGGACACCGACCCGATTCAGGCTGAAATTGTGATGCTGTTGGCGGAGTCGGCTGCGGATGCGGAGGGAGAGGGGACGCGCGCCACGGACTGGAGGGAAGTTACGCCGGAGCCGGGGAAGCTGTTTGTGGTGGGCGACCCCAAGCAGTCGATTTACCGCTTCCGTCGGGCCGACGTGGAGCAGATGCAGCTGCTGCAACACCGCTTGGAGCAGGCGGGAGGGAGGACGGTCAAGCTGACGCAGAATTTCCGCTCGCAAAAGCCGGTGGTCGGATGGGTGAACCGGCTGTTTGAGCGGTGGATGGCGGGTGACAGGGGGATGCAAGCTACTTATGAAGCAATGTGGCCGCGGTGGAACGCTGAGACCGACGGGTTCGGCCCGCGCGTTTGGAAGCTGGGGGATGAAGTTGTTGAGGCGTCGGTTGCCGTGGTGCGGCGGCAGGAGGCGGAGGGGATTGGGGAGCTGCTGCGGCAAGTCGTCGGGCAGCCGTGGCAGACGTTGGATTTGCCGGCAACTGCGGCTAATGGCGTGGAGACGTACCGGGCGGCCCGTTATGCGGACATCTGCATCCTGGTTCCCCGGCGTACCGGCCTGGATGCGCTGGAGCAGGGCTTGCAGGGTTGGGGGATACCCTACCGGCTGGAAAGCGGGTCGCTGCTGTTTGAAACCCAGGAAATCCGCGACTTGCTCAACTGCCTTAAGGCGGTTGACGATCCGTCGGACCAAATAGCGGTGGCGGCTGCGCTGCGCTCACCGGCTTTCGGGTGCAACGATGCGGATTTGCTGCGGCATCTGGACGATGGGGGGAGTTTCAACTATCTGGGCATGGAAGCGCCGGAAAGCGGGGCGGGCAGCCGGGTAGAGGCCGGGTTGGAGACGCTGGCGGAGTTCCACCGGGCGCGGCTCTGGGAGTCCACGGCGGCGCTGATTGATCGATTCATCCGGGAACGGGAGCTGATGGAGGCGGCGACGGGGGATCGTCGGATGCGGGAACAGTGGCGTCGGTATCGCTATCTGGTGGAGCAGGCGGGGAGGTTCGCCAGCGCGGGCGGCGGAATGCTGCGGGCTTTTCTGGATTGGGTGGACGACCAGATCAGAGAAGGCGCGCGGGTAACAGAGTCGCCTACGGCGGAAACGGACGAGGATGCGGTGCGGATTATGACCGTTCACGGGGCCAAAGGGCTGGAGTTTCCGGTAGTGATTCTTGCCGGCATCAACTCGTCGCCCCGGGCTGGGAACAATCCGATGCTGTGCGACCGGCAACGCGGGCGGGTTGAGGTTGGCGTGGGGTCGCAGGATAAGCTCTTCGCTACGGCGGGATTTGAGGAATTAGCCGAGCGGGAGAAGGAGATGGAGAAAGCGGAAGAGGTACGGCTGATGTACGTGGCCACTACCCGGGCCCGGGACCATTTGGTGTTGAGTTTGCGGCGGCCGGAGAGGGGGAAATCGCTGGCCGGGGTTGTATCGGGGTATATGGCGGAGGATGGGGAGTTGTGGGACGATGTTGAGTTGAATGGAGCGTCGTTAAGCTCGCCGGCGGGCTTTGGCGATGGCGTACTTCCAGGTGTGGACGGGGATGTGGGAGATGTCGCTGATGAGTCTATAGCGGCTTTTGAGCGATGGGAGAGGGAACGGCGGGAAGTGATTACCAAAAGGAGCCGGCCCTCATTGGTTGCCGCTACCGCTTTGTCGGAGTACGGGAAGGATGAGGAGCGGGAGCCGGACGCTGCCGAGCCGTGGCGACGGGGCAGGGCCGGCACGGCCATGGGCCGGGCGGTGCACGCCGTGCTGCAATCCATTGACCTGAAGACCGGGGAGGGTGTTGCGTCTAAAGCCCGGGCGCAAGCGGCGGCGGAGGGACTGCCGGCCGAGCGGGCGCAGGAAATTGAGGAGCTGGCGATGCGCGCGGTGAACAGCGACATTGTGCGAAGGGCAGTGGCGTCGCGGCGGGTGTGGCGCGAGGTTCCGGTGGCGGCGCCGGTGGGCGGCTTTGCGGGGTCGGTGCATGGGTTCATTGACCTGCTGTTTGAGGAGGAGGACGGCTTGGTGGTGGTGGATTACAAGACGGACAGCGCGCCGGCGGAAGAGCTGCCGACGGTGATGGAACGCTACCGCTTGCAGGGGGGAGCTTACGCTTACGCCATGGGCGAAATCACGGGGAAGCGCATCAAGGAGATGGTGTTTTTGTACTTGCAACCGGATCGGGAGGAACGAATACCGGACCTGCGGGCGGCAATGGAGGAAGCGCGGGAGTCGGCGGAGAGTGCGTTAAGGGCAGGGTGATGAATTATGCGGCGTGGGGTTTGCGCAATGGGATGGCGATTACGATGAAAGCGGTCAGCAGCGTAAGGATGCCGGCGTAGTAGAAGACGGCGCCGTAGGTTTGGAAGTAGTTGATGATGGCCGAGGCAAGGAAAGGGGAGCCGATGCCGATGACGCCGTTGATGCCGAAAAGGAGGCCGATGGCAGTTGCCTCTGCGCCCCGGCCTACGTAGTCCAGGACTGACGCCTGGATAATTTGATGGAGGGCGAAGCTGAACAGGCCGAGGCCGGCCATCACGGGAATGAGCAGGAAGGAGCCGCCGACGCTGACTACCAGGAAGGAAAGGGCGGCGGCGATGAAGAATCCGGGGGCAAGCACCGCTTTGCGCCCCCAGCGGTCGGAGAGCCAGCCCAGGGCCGGGGCGGATACGATGCCCATGCCGGTAAGGAGGGCGTAATAGGCGCCGGCTTGGAAGGTGGACATATCCAGGGTTTCGCGCAGGTAGAAGGGCGTCCAGTTGAAGAGCGCGTTGAGTCCGATGCCGCGGAGCAGGGCGGCCAGGATGAGCGCCATCACTAAGGGGTTGCGGAGCAGGGTCAGTGCGTTGGCGAACCGGCGGGCGAGGCTGATGCCGGGGACGCCGGCGTTCTCGCGGCCCAGGCTGCGCAACGACCACCAGACGAACAGGGCCATCAGGAGGGCCAAGGCAGCGTAGATGAAGAAGACGTGCCGCCACATGAGGAAGCCTGCACCCAGCAGAGCGCCGGCAACCACGGGGCCGGCAACGTTGCCTACGTTGGAGCCGAAACCGTGCATCGAGATGGCGAAACCGCGACGCTCGGGGAAGCGCTGGGAGATGGCGGCGGCGGAAGGCAGGTGCCACAAAGAGCCAGGGATGGACAGGAACAGCACGACCACGGCGATGACGGCGAAGTTGGGAGAAGCGCCGATGGAGGTGAAGGTAACGGCGTGGCCGAGCATGCAGGCGGTGAGGATGAGTCCCCAGTAGGCTTTGAAGTAGTCGGTAAGGGGGCCTCCGCCCAGGCTGGCGGCGCTGGAGCCGGCCTGGCGAACGGCGAAGAGCGTGGCGGTTCTGGCGTTGCCCAGGCCCATGGCGGCGGCAATCTCGGTGACGAGCAGGGGGAAGCCCTGGTCGAACAGATGGGAGAGGCCATGCCCTATGGAAAGGCTGCTGAGGATGAAAACCCGATTACTCTTGAGGTCCGGGTTCTCCGGCAGGGCCGGCGTGGCTGCTGGCAAGGGGCCCCCGCGGCGGGAAGAAGGGTGCGGCGATTGTACACGATTCGGGTACTACCGTCTTTCCTAATGCGGCCATCATACCGGCGCTTGTGGGAGCCGTAGGGGCTTGCGGTTGTGGCGTGGCACGCGGCGGGTTTTTTCTTTGGGTTAGTTTGGGTTTGGGGACGGTTGGGCAGCAGCCTGCTTGAAGCATAGTGGCCGTCGTCAGCCTCATGGCCGTGGGGATGTACGTAAGGGATGAAATCTACGCGCGTAAAGTCCGTAAGCGGATTCGGGTGTGGTTTCGGCTTTAGCGGAAATGACGGTTGCCAGGATGGGATGGGATTGAAGGAGGGCGTGCATGGCGGTGATTTGGAAAGGCGGGAAAGGTGGCAGGCGCCGGGTTGCGGCAGAGGACGGATGCAGCGGTGGCCCGTCCGGGGGTACAATTGGCGAAAGCAGCCATTGCTGCGAGCTTTGGCGCCGAGGCGGTGGCTGCGACGATGCACTGCATTATTTATGCTGACCTGGATGCTTACTATGCGGCTGTGGAGCAGCTGGACGAGCCGGGGTTGCAATGATACGCTACATTATTCACGCTGACCTGGATGCTTACTATGCGGCTGTGGAGCAGCTGGACAACCCGGAGCTGCGGGGCAAGGCGGTGCTGGTAGGCGGGCGGCCCGATGGTCGCGGGGTGGTGGCTACGGCATCATATGAGGCCCGGGCTTTCGGCGTCCGTTCCGCTATGCCGATGGCCACGGCAGTGCGGCAGTGTCCGCAGGGCATCGTAGTGCGCCCTCGCTTTGAGCGCTATCGGGAAGTGTCAGGTCAGGTGATGGAAGTGTTTCGCAGCATCACCCAAATCATAGAGCCGCAATCGCTGGACGAAGCGTATCTTGACATCACTGAGGTTGCCGGAGCCGCTGGCGACCGGCTGCCGCTGGCCATCGCTATGGACGTGAAGGAGCTCGTCCGTCAGGAAATAGGGCTGACCATATCGGTGGGCTTGGGGACGGGCAAATGCGTGGCGAAGATAGCCTCGGACCTGCAAAAGCCGGATGGCCTGGTGGTAGTTCCTGTGGGTCAGGAGGCTGAGTTTCTGGCGGAGCTGGAAGTGGGCAAGCTGGTGGGCGTTGGCCCCAAGTCGGCGGCGCGATTGCGTGGCGACGGCATTTACACCATCGGGCAGCTGGCGGCAATGCCGGATGACTGGTTCGAACGGCGTTTCGGCAAGCGCGGGGCCGGCATCCGCAACCGGGCGCGAGGCAGGGACGATGAGCCGGTGCGAACCAGTCGGGAGACCAAGTCCATCAGCAGCGAAACGACCTTTCCGCAAGATCTGAGCGAAGCTGAGGACATCCTGCCCGAGGTGGGACGGCTGGCGGGCAGCGTTGCGGACTCCCTGATGGTCAAGGGCCTCGCTGGCCGCACCGTAACAGTCAAGATACGGCTTTCCGACTATACTACTTTCACCCGGCAGACTACGCTGCCGAGAACGACCAACGACGATGCGACCATTGCCGCCACCGCCTGGGCTCTGGTGGAGCGGGAGCTGACTCCGGATCGGGCCTTCCGGCTGCTGGGGGTAGGCGTCTCCGGCTTTGCCGACGCAATGGAACCTCGTCCAGAACGCGATGCCGGGGCGGGAGCGATGTCGGGAATGCAACGGCCGCTGCGTTTGTAGGGGTTGTAACATTCCGATAGAATATATCCCGTCAGCGTTGCCGCTGGCGCGAAGGGAGAGGGGCTTATGACTACTGCGAAGCCGAAGATGAAACCCGCAGTACCGGGGGCTGCCACAGTATGGGAGCCTTACCCCTCGCTGCCGCCGGAGCGTCGCGATATGGAACAAATGCCAGCCTCTCGATACCTGGGGCAAATGCTGCAGTTCATCCTTACCCCGGATGACCATTACCATCAGCATCCAACCATCCTGATCGGCGATGAGATCCCCATTTACTACGGCGCGCCACGCCCCGGGGGCGGCCCGCCGCCTCACGTGGTGCCGGACTATCTGGTGGCGCTGGACGTTGACGCCCGGGCCATCTGGAACCGGATAGGGTATGACCCGATACAGAACGGGAAGCCGCCGGACGTGGTGGTGGAGGTAGCGTCGCATTCCACCTATCGGAATGACAATGCGGGGAAGCGGGAGATATATCGTCAAATTGGGGTTCCGGAGTACTGGCGGTTTGACCCAACGGGAGGGGATTATTACGGACAGGCGATAATCGGGGAGGCGCTGGCAGGAGGAGAGTATGAACGGCTGCCGCTGATGCGGTATGCTGACGGGAGCGAGGGCTCAACGAGCGCGATACTGAGGGTGAACTTTCGGTGGCGCGGGGCGCGGTTTTATGTTCACGACCCGGTTAGCGGGGAGGAGTATGAACATCCACATGAAGTTATCGCCCGATTGCAGGCGGAGAACCGACGCTTGCGGGGCGAGAGCTGATTGCAGGTCGCTGGCGCGAAGGGAGAGGGGCTTATGACTACTGCGAAGCCGAAGATGAAACCCGCAGTACCGGGGGCTGCCACAGTATGGGAGCCTTACCCCTCGCTGCCGCCGGAGCCTCGCGATATGGAACAAATGCCAGCCTCTCGCTACCTGGGGCAAATGCTGCAATTCATCCTTACCCCGGATGACCATTACCATCAGCATCCAACCATCCTGATCGGCGATGAGATCCCCATTTACTACGGCGCGCCACGCCCCGGGGGCGGCCCGCCGCCTCACGTGGTGCCGGACTATCTGGTGGCGCTGGACGTTGACGCCCGGGCCATCTGGAACCGGATAGGGTATGACCCGATACAGAACGGGAAGCCGCCGGACGTGGTGGTGGAGGTAGCTTCGCATTCCACCTATCGGAATGACAATGCGGGGAAGCGGGAGATATATCGTCAGATTGGGGTTCCGGAGTACTGGCGGTTTGACCCAACGGGAGGGAATTATTACGGACAGGCGATAATCGGGGAGGCGCTGGCAGGAGGAGAGTATGAACGGCTGCCGCTGACGCGGTATGCTGACGGGAGCGAGGGCTCAACGAGCGCGATACTGAGGGTGAACTTTCGGTGGCGCGGGGCGCGGTTTTACGTTCACGACCCGGTTAGCGGGGAGGAGTATGAACATGCCATGGCGGCGGCAGCTCGCCAGCGGGTGGAAATCGCCCGATTGCAGGCGGAGAACCGACGCTTGCGGGGCGAGAGCTGATTACAGGTCGCTGGCGCGAAGGGAGAAGGGTTTATGACTACTGCGAAGCCGAAGATGAAACCCGCAGTACCGGGGGCTGCCACAGTATGGGAGCCTTACCCCTCGCTGCCGCCGGAGCGTCGCGATATGGAACAAATGCCAGCCTCTCGCTACCTGGGGCAAATGCTGCAATTCATCCTTACCCCGGATGACCATTACCATCAGCATCCAACCATCCTGATCGGCGATGAGATCCCCATTTACTACGGCGCGCCACGCCCCGGGGGCGGCCCGCCGCCTCACGTGGTGCCGGACTATCTGGTGGCGCTGGACGTTGACGCCCGGGCCATCTGGAACCGGATAGGGTATGACCCGATACAGAACGGGAAGCCGCCGGACGTGGTGGTGGAGGTAGCTTCGCATTCCACTTATCGGAATGACAATGCGGGGAAGCGGGAGATATATCGTCAGATTGGGGTTCCGGAGTACTGGCGGTTTGACCCAACGGGAGGGAATTATTACGGACAGGCGATAATCGGGGAGACGCTGGCAGGAGGAGAGTATGAACGGCTACCGCTGACGCGGTATGCTGACGGGAGCGAGGGGGCAACGAGCGCGATACTGAAGGTGAATTTTCGGTGGCGCGGGGCGCGGTTTTACGTTCACGACCCGGTTAGCGGGGAGGAGTATGAGCATGCCATGGCGGCGGCAGCTCGCCAGCGGGTGGAAATGGCGCATCAGCAGACGGAGATGGAGCGTCAGCAGGCGGAAATCGCCCGATTGCAGGCGGAGAACCGACGCTTGCGGGGCAAGGGATAGCATCGCCGGCAATTATCGGAATAGGTCCTTGTCGGCATCTCGCACGATGGCCCGGCTGTCAGCGTTTTCCATTCGCTGGTAAGGGTAGCCTTTAATCAGGGCGGCCGGGATGCCCAGGAGCTTGCCGGTTACCAGCTCGGCGGCGGCGGCCAGCTCGTCGGCGACAGCGATGGTGGTGGTGTGCAGCTCGTTGCCATGGGGGTCGGTCTCACCCACATAGCTTACTACGGGGTTGAAGCCGGCGACGCCGATGGAGACGTTCACGGCTCCGTTGCGCCAGGGGCGGCCAAAGGTGTCGGAGACCAGCACGGCGGCATCCACGTTCAGCTGCTCCCGAATGGCGTTGCGGATGCGGCGGGCCGAGGCGTCCGGGTCGATGGGGAGGAGGCAGATGGCGTTGTCGCCGGGGATGTTGGAGGCGTCGATGCCGGCGTTGGCGCAGATGTATCCGTGATGGGTTTCGCTGATGATGACGCCCCGGTCCATGCGCACCACGCGCCGGCTCTCGCGCAGGATCATTTCGGTATGCCGGGGGTCGCGGCGGTGGCCTTCGGTGATGGCAACGGCCAAGGGGGATGCTTCCACCTGGTCGATGGTCATCACCCGCCCCTCGGCCTTGCTGACGATTTTCTGGGTAACTACGACCACGTCGCCGTCCTCAATGGGCGCGCCTTGCGCGGCGGCGGCGGCGATAATCTGGCTGGCCAGGTCGTCTCCGGCCTGCACTTCGGGCAGTCCCTCGATGCCGAGGGCGCGAATTTCCGGGGGCATGGCGTACCTCTGTTATGACTATGACGGCAGGGTTCGGGCGAGGTCGGGGCGGCTTACCGTTACCAGTTTATCATCTGCGCCGTCGGCTGGGGTTGTCGGTTTTCATCTGGGTAGAGCATAGTGAGGCGAGGATTGACTGGCCGGCGCATTAGCGGTTTCTTCCGTTGGGAGCAATCGCTTCCCAGCTTCTGTGACAACTTGCATCGCCATTGGCAGCCCCCATTTATTAAAGGCTTCAAGGGCTTTGTCCTTGATAGACTGGTTGTTCAAGTTGTCGATAAACTCTTTGCCGGCATACGTAAGCCTTGCCGGCCGAAGATGGGACGAGACGTTGGGGTCAAGATTGTAGTATGTTGTTGTTCGCCCGCCTGAGCTAGTACCATTTAGAATACCACCGCGGCGGACGTGGTTCCGTGTCTGTGTCTGTTGGCTGGGTGTCCAGCATTGTATGAACCCGCGATCTACGGCGAAACCTACGTGGTACCGCCAAGTATCAAGGTCAACGTCAGGCATACCTGGCAGTTGCCAAGGTTCAACAGGTAGGCCATCTTCTTCGTCTCCTTGGTACGACGGCAAAATCGGATACCCGTCCATCGCTTCAAGTATCTGCTGAAACGTGTTCAGGTCAAACGTGCCGCGTTTAACGTCAAATTCGGGTGGCATGAGTAGCTCCTATTATCGTCTCGCCGTCATCCCAGTTGCGGGCTGGGGTTGTCGGTTTTTCCCTATGCCGCCATGCCCATTTTGCGGAGGCTAGCTATGAGGTATTCCTGGGGGCGGTCGCCTTTGACGCGGTTGCAGTGGGCGCAGAGGAGCTGGAGGTTTTCCAGGTGGTCGGTTCCGCCGTGGGATTGGGGGATGATGTGGTCGACTTCCAGGCCGTGGGATTGGGGGATGATGTGGTCGACTTCCAAGATGCGGAAGGGGAACTCGCTGCGGCAGCCGTTGCAGCGGCCTTCCTGCCGGCCGAAGAGGACGTGCTTGTTTTGGCGGTAGGGGATGGGCGCGTCAATATCGGTGCGGCGGGGGATGTCGGTGCGGGCGGTTACGAGGCGGTTGTGGAAGAGCTGGCCCATGGTCTGGCGGAGGCGCATATTGACCAGCTCGGCGGCTTTGGGGGAGATGTCGATGCCGACCCAGCGGCGGCCCAGGTTTTCGGCGGCGACGCAGGCGGTGGCGCAGCCGCAGAAGGGGTCAAGCACGACGTCGCCCCGGTTGGAGGAGGCGCGGATGATGCGCTCGAGGAGGGCGAGGGGTTTTTGGGTGGGGTAGCCGATGCGCTCTTTGGCTTGGGATGCTATGGGCGGGATGTCCGTCCATGAATCCTGCAATGGCACGCCGGGCATCTCGTCAAGGTAGCGTTTATAGCGTGGCACTGCGCCCGGTCTGTTCTGCACTATGCGTTCTGCGTCAATAAGCTCCTGCATCCGTTCTTGACTGTATCTCCAATAGCGCGTGATTCCCATGAGCTCGTAATACGGATTACCCTTTGACGCGCCTCCGGGCGCGGTCAAATCACCCATCGTGTACCGGCGCCCGGTTTCCGGCTCAATGTGTCTGTAAAACTTTGAAATATACTCCGGGTCGTATTCGGTATAGATAGGGTTCCACGTCCACTCATCGGAGATAGTATAGAAGAGCAGAACGTCGTGGACGCGGCCGTGTTGCTTGCGCCCTTGCCTGCCGTCGCTGTGAGCGTTGGTACGCCGCCATACGATTTCGCTGCGGAAATTACCCTGGCCATAGATGCTGTCCATGAGGAGTTTGAGGTAGTGGCTGGCGGTGGGGTCGCAGTGGAGGTAGATGGAGCCGGTGTCTTTGAGGACGCGGCGCATTTCGAGGAGGCGGACGGCCATCATGCAGAGGTAGGACTGCATGCTTTTGCCGTGGGTCATGCCGGCGGCTTGGAGTACCTGGTACATGGCGGGCTGCTCGTCGGCGATGAGGCCCATCCAGGCGGTGTCGAGGTCGGAGAGGGTCCAGGTGTCTTTGAAGGCGGCGCCGGCGGCGGCGGAACCGACGGGGGCGGCGTAGTTGCGGTTGGAGTTGAAGGGAGGGTCGAGGTAGATGAGGTCGACGCAGGCGGAGTTGAGGCCGCGGAGGATGTCGAGGTTGTCGCCCGTCCAGACGGTTTTGTCGGCGAAGTTGGGGGCAGGCATGGGCGGCATTCTAGCACACGCAGAGGTTATAACGCCGGCGGCAGGATGCTAGAATGGTATTGGCACAGCTACATCCGGAGAGGGAGCAACTACTATGAGCACGTCGTCATCGTCGTCGGGAGCGCAGCGGCGCAAGCGGGTCTATACCAAGTACGGCGACCAGGGGGAAACCAGCCTGCTGTACGGGGGGCGCGTTTCCAAGGCGAACCCTCACACTGAGGCTTACGGCATTACCGACGAGGCCGTCAGCCTTATGGGGCTGGCTCGCGCCCTGACGGAGGATGATAAGGTGAAGAATATCCTGCGGGACTTGCAGCGGGAGCTCTTCACCGTCGCCGCCGAGCTGGCCACCGATCCCGACAAGTATGACCTTTTTCATCAGCACTTCAAGCCCGTTACCGAGGAGATGGTGGACAACTTGGAGACCATCATAGATGAGTTGGAAACCCACTTCCGGATGCCCCAGGTGTTCATTCTGCCCGGCGGCACTCCGTCATCGTCCGCGATGGACTCGGCGCGCACGGTGATCCGCACGGCGGAGCGGCGGGTGGTGGCGTTGTCCGAGGTTGGCGGCCTGACCAACCCGCTGATTCTAGCGTACCTGAACCGCCTGGGGGATCTGCTCTTTGTGCTGGCGCGCTATCACGACCGGGATATTCCTATCGAGCGCGCTACCGGCGATCGGGTCTGATACATCATGCCGACCTCCACAAACTGGCACCCTTCCATCGTCATCATTGACTACGAATCGGGCAACCTGCGCAGCGTGGCGCGGGCCGTGGAGAAGGCAGGCCTGACGCCCCAAGTTTCCGCGGACGCCGCCGAGATTGCCGCCGCCGACGGTCTCATTGTTCCCGGCCAGGGTTCCGGGCCGGCGGCAATGCGGGCGTTGCGGGCTCGTGATTTAGTCAGCCCTCTGCTGGATTATATTGCCAGCGGCCGGCCTTATCTCGGCGTCTGCCTGGGCTTGCAGCTGCTGCTGGACAGCACCGATGAGGGCGATGCCAACTGCCTCGGCTTGGCATCCGGGCGGGTACGACGCCTGCCCGCCGGCCTCAAAGTCCCGCACATGGGCTGGAATACGGTGCGGTTCCAGCGCGAGCATCCGCTGTGGGAGGGCATCCCACAGGACAGCCACTTCTACTTTGTGCACAGCTACTACGCAGACCCGGCGCGGCGGGAGCGCGTGGCGGGCCTGACTGAGTACGGCGTCCGGTTTTGCAGCATCTACGCCTGCGACAACGTGGTTGCGACCCAATTCCATCCGGAGAAAAGCGGAGAAAACGGCCTGCGCATCTACGCCAACTTCGTACGGCAGGTTGCCGACGCTCGACAGGAGTAGATTGGAGTAGATGACATGGAAATCATCCCCGCCATTGACCTGCGCGGCGGCAACTGCGTCCGGCTCTATCAGGGCGACTATGCGCAGGAAACTGTGTTTTCCGATGACCCGCTGGCGGTGGCCGAGCGCTGGCAGGCGGAGGGCGGCCAGCGTCTGCACATTGTTGACCTGGACGGCGCCCACTCGGGCAATCCGGCGAACCTGGCAGCCATCACCGCCATCACCCGCGCCCTGGACATCCCGGTGCAAGTCGGCGGAGGCATCCGCAGCGTGGACACGGCGGCCGGCCTGTTTGACGCCGGCGCAGCCCGCGTGGTGGTAGGCACCGCCGCCGTGTCCCATCCCGAACTGGTGGAGGAGCTGTGCCGGCGTTTCGGCAGAGAACGGGTGGTAGTGGCCCTGGACGCGCGGGACGGGCTGGTTGCCATCCGCGGCTGGACGGAAACCTCGGCAATCACCGCTACCGACCTGGCTCTACGCATGGCGGGCCTGGGCGTGGTTCGCCTGCTCTACACTGACATCTCCCGCGACGGCACTCTGGAAGAACCGAACTACGCGGCCACGGCGGCGCTGGCGCAGGACAGCGGCCTAGCAGTGCTGTCGGCCGGAGGCGTCGGCGCGGCGGAGCATATTGCGCGGCTGGCGCTCACCGGCGCGGAGGCCGCCATCATCGGGCGGGCGCTGTACACGGGGGACGTTACGGTGGGGGAGGCGTTGAGGGCGGCACAAAATGCGTAGGGCAAATGATCATTTGACCCTACAATGGTGGTATTGCGTCAGGTTTAGTTGGCGGCAACTTTCCTGACGCTGGGCGCGCTGCGTCGGCCTTAAAATAGTTAATGAGCGTCGGTTTCCGCGGCCGTCTGGTATGCGTCGGATTGCAACAGGGCGATGCAGCCCTGATACAATCCGGCGGCAAAGTCGGGGTTATTGCGGACGTCCTCACTAATGAGTTCTCGGCAATCTCGCGTTGTTGCTTTACCTCCGTGAAGTCATTCACGCCGTAAGGGCCAAGCGAGGCCGCAACGCTTGTCTGATGCTGAATTGCTGATTTAGTCCGCTGTGGTAGTTGCTGTTGCTGGTGCGGCGATGGGTTGGTTGGTGCGGGAGTCTATTTCGAAGGGGGAGTAGAGTTCCAGCTCTTTGCCCATCTCGCGGACGGCGGGGATTACTTCTTCGCCCATCAGGCGGAGGCTGCGCATCTGGTCTTCATGGGTCATGGCGCCGTCGCCGTCCCAGAAGAACACGCTGCCCGGACGGAGGTATTCCAGCACCTCGCGAATCTTGGGGATGACAGTCTTAGGAGTGCCGGTAATGATGGTGCTGTCGGCTACCTGGTCTTCGAAAGGACGACGGTTGGTGCCGAAGCGACCGGCGGGGCCGAAGGCGGCGGCGGACAGGCGACGGGATGTGCGGGAAGTATGCCCCGGCAGGTTCATGATAGCGGGGTTGATGCCGCCCTCGTTCCCGGCCAGGAACGGGTTGCTGACGCCGGACAGGTACTTGCGTCCGACTTCTTCGGCCAGTTCCTCGGTTTCGTCAACGTGGACTTTCCACAGGTAGGCGACGTTCTGAGTGCCGGACTGGTATCCGCACTCGGCGGCGGTGTCGTGGTAGAGCTGGAAGGCCTCGCGGGTTGGCTCCAATCGGGTGGCCAGCAGCACCAGCGGATAGCGATGCTCCGCGCACCACTTGACCGTCTCCACCGAGACGGTGGAGGGTATCCAGATTTGCGGGTGGGGTTCCTGCAAGGGGCGCGCCCACGGGTTGACGTAGCGGTAGTGGTAGTGCTTGCCTTCCCAGCGCCAGGGGCCGGGTTCGGTCCAGGCTTTGATGATGAGGTCGTGAGCTTCTTCGAACCGCTCGCGGTTGAAGTTGGGGGGCGAGTTGTGGGACCAGCTTTCACGCCCGCCGCCGCGCACGAAGCCGGACACCAGACGTCCGTGGGAAATCATGTCAATCATGGACAGCTGCTCGGCCAGCCACAGAGGGTCGTCCCAGATGGGCAGGACGTTGCCGAGGATGATGATCTTGACCTTGTTGGTGATGCGAGCCAGGATGGATGCGCCGACGTTGGTGACGCCTTGCATACAGAAAGGAGTGGAGTGGTGCTCGTTCAGCATCACGGCGTCGAAGCCCATTTCCTCGGCATAGACTTTTTCATCCAGGTAGCGGTTGTAGAGTTGGGCGCCAATTTCGGGTCGGTAGTGAGAGTTAGAGATGCCGAGGTCGGTGCTCTGGGTGCCCATGAGGCCGGAGTTTTCATCCTGCCAGGGCTGTTCGGTAAAGTGGCCAATCAGCATGGGGTGGCTCCTTTGCGTGGCGGTAGGCGACGATGGATAGGATGGTAGGTAGCGGCAGTATAGCAGGATATGGGAGGCAAGGATGGGGCTATAAGCCGTCGGTTCATGTTTCAGCCGGCCAGCGGACGCAGCTTGTCCAACAGTCGCGCCACGTCTTCCAGATGCTGGGCCACGCTTTCGAGCGTACTCCAATTCTCATAGAAGTTAACGTGCAGGCTGCTAGCCACGCCAAACAAAGTGCGGATCTCGCTATCGCCGGTCTTCACTGCCAAGTTCCTGATGACGCGGAACAAGGCAGCGATAGTAAGAACGGCAGGCGCGCCCTTCGGCGCGCCTGCCGTGTGATCACCGAGGTAGGGCTGGGCTTGGCACCGCCTGCCTTACCCTGCCGCGCTTGGGTTAGGCGGTGCGGCGGCCCATTATGATGGCGGCTACTGCGATGATGGCGGCTACGATGGCCACTATCAGGGCGATGATGCCCATAGGCCCGGAACTGGCGGAGGGGCCCACTGGGCCGGGAGGCCCTATTTCACCAGGAGGGCCTGCCGGGCCGGCGTTGCCTTGCTCCCCTTGCAGGCCGGGGTTGCCCGGTTCACCCGGTGGGCCGGGAGGGCCCTGGGAGCCGGCCGGGCCTATGGCTCCGGGCTCGCCGGGCTCTCCCTGGGGACCCTGTACCCCGGGAAGTCCCGGGGCGCCGGGTCCACCGTCGACAGGCATGGCGTCCAAGTCAGCAGCGAGGTCAACCACCTCTCGGTATCCGGATACCCATTCAAAACTGTACTCGGCCATTCGCTGGCCCACCATGAAGGTTACGGTGTTTTCGCCGGCGGGGGGCTGCATGAGCGTCAGCTTATACTTGCCGCCGATCTCGGTCTCGGTTGAGGCGAGTTCTTTCTTGCCGACCATAGCCACTATCATTGTGCCTTCGGGGACGGGGATGCCGTCGGCGGTGGCGGTGCCGAAAATAAAGGCCGGCGGAAGGTTGACGCTGGGCACGTTGCCGTTATCCTGGGCGGCGGCCAGGCCAAGAGGGAGGGCCAGCAACAGGGCGACCAAGGCCGCTGCCGCAACGGTTGCGTATCGCTTCATGACAATCTGCTCCTGTTCTTTTGGTGGTGGAGATTTTACCAGATGGGCGGGCGGAGTGAACAGCATGGGAGCGACGGGCTTCCGATTGGTTCGTGCCGGCTTGCTGGCGGTGGAGATTATACCAGATGGGCGGGCGGAGTGAATAGGGCTTCCGGTGGATTTTCTTATGAGTTGTCAGAATCCGGATTTTGGGGATTTCCGGATTTTCATGATGGGGGTTGCGGGGTTTTTTGTGGGTCGCTTCTCCTTTCTTTCAAAGTGGTGCACCTCCCTACCCGCTTGGGAGTAGGGAGGTGCACTGGCTTGGCCGTTTCCCAACCATCCGGTAAGCGCAGCTTGCCGCCAGCCTACCAGACCATCAAGTTCCAGCAGTTGCCGCCGGCGCTGCAGGTCAGGCTGCGGCTCTTGCCGCCCAGGGCTACGTCCTCAACGTCCTCGGTGACCAGCACCCAGTAGGGTTCGCCGGCTACCAGCTCCGTCAAGGTGTTCAGCTCCGCGAACTCCGGACGGCTGTCGTAGAACAGCCACTCCTTGCCGATGCCGTCAAAGTAGAACACCGCCGCCAAGCTGTCGCCCAGCGGAGCCAAAGCCTCGGCTACCGGCGTCTCCTGCCCCAAGGGCCCCTCAGACAGTATCGCCAGCTCTCCGATGGCAACCGTCTCTTCAACTTCCAGCAGCACGCTGTACCGGCCTTCATCCAGACCCGGACAGACGACGCCATCCACGGTAACGGCGCCGTCGCCGTCGGTGCTGGGCGCCCCGGTAGGCTTGACATCCCGCCCGCCGATTTCCACCCGGTCGATGCGGGAATGCACCGGCAGCCGGGATGCAGTCAGCATCACGCTGTCCCCAGGCTGACACTCCCCAGGCTCAATCGTAATGATGGACGCCGGCACGGCGTACTCACCCAGCCGAACCAAGTCGCTGTACTTGGCCTCAATGCGGCTGGTGGACGGAATGCTCACTGCCCCGCTAACCTGATGCTCGACGAACCAGCGGCCGGTGCCATCAGCGTACTGGCTGTACTCTCGTTCCCGTTCGCCGTCCGTAACGGTGATGGTGATGGCGTCAAGCCGAGTGCTGTCCGGGTTGTCCACGGGCCAGTTCTCCCCGGAGATGGTAACCACATCCCGAGGCCCGGCCACGGCCGGCGTAACCTTCACGTCAGGCTCCGGGATGGTGATAACCACGCTGCCGGTGTAGCCGTTCTTGTCGACAACCTTGATGGTGTGCGCCCCCGGGGTCAAAGCCGGGTTGGCGCCGCCGTCAGACTCCGGCCAAATTGCCACGGCGAAGACGCACCGCCCAGCGCTGGACACGGGAACCTCCCCATCGCTGTTCAGCGAGTCCGAATGCACCTTCAAAGGCACCCCGTCCAGGGTGATCTTCTCCGCCATAATGGCGTTGCCGGAACCGGAGCCGAAGCCGACACAGGTCAGCGTAACCATCTCATTAGGCCGCGCTGACGGCTGGCTGACGTTGAGCACAGCGGATTGGATGGTAACCTTGGCGTCCTCAGACTTGTCGCCCCACTTGGCATCGATGCGCACGGTGCCTTCCAAGGCCACGCCGTTGATGTGCGGCGGCAAATCAAACGTAGCCGTCGCCGAGCCATCCGAGCTGATGCTGGTGGACGACACGCTGACCAGCGACACCGCGCCAACATTGTCCTCCCCGGTTCCGCTCTTCATCACGGTCTGCCCGGCGAGTTTCAGCTCCATGAACCCGGCCCCCTGCGTAGGAAAGTCCTGCGCGAATACGGTTATCGTATCCCCGACAGCGGCCTCAGCAGGCGACACCCGGACGGACGGCAGCAGCTCAAAGTCCTCATAGTCCGCGCCCGACGAACGACCCTCGCCATCCGCCACGCAGATGAGGTTGTCGTTGCCCGGCTTGAAGGTCGGCACGGTAACCGTAACGGGAATGGCCACCCGGTCATCGCTGCCCACGGTAGCGCTGGCGACCCGCTCGCCCTTGCCGATGATGCCCACATCGCACAGATGCCTGGCGAACACCTTATCGCTGGCCGCCTTGTCCTTGTCGGCCACCGTGTAAGTCATCGCCGTAGTGTCCAGCGTGTAGTGGAAGCAGAACTCGTTGCCCGCTCCCGGCCCCATAGCCGCCTTCATACCGGCGCAATTCAGCGTCTCCCACCATTGCGCCACGGCGAACCGCGCGGCCATCCGCTGGTTCACATAGGCCGCTGCCGAGACCCCATTGTTGAACCCGCTGCCCGACACCGTAACCTCGTCGCCACGCTCACCATCCACATCCGACAGCGATATTTTGGCCAGGGTCGTCAGGTACACTCCTTTCCGGGGCGGCAGATTGGCAGCAATGCTGGCGGCGCTGCGTTCCATGCCATTGGCATCCTTAATCCGCGGTATCTGCCCCCCGACCAGACCTATCGTGCCGGGGACATCATCGTTAAAGCCCAGCAAAGTGTAGGCTACCGTATGCTGCCCCGCTTCGGATGGATTCCTGATGCCCGAGCTGCTCATGATGACCATAGTCAGGTCTTGCCTATCCTGCAAACCATTGGGGCCATCGCAGTCGTCCGAGTCCCCCTGGCACATATCAGGGATGCGTACTCTGATGCTGATGTCGTCCTTGTCGTCATCAAAGTAATCATCGGTCTCAATCTCTGGCGGCTCCGTGACGAACACCGGCGCGCCGTTGCCCGTGGCAGTGGTACGGGGAGAATTGGCCACGAAATAGACCGAGCTGGCCGGAATGGACTCCGGCACGTGGAAGTCGTCTTCCAGGAACAGCACCACGCTGGCTCCCACCGGCAAGCCACCCCACACTTCAGTCAACTTTACCGTCAGCTTGGGCGCTGCCCCGGACGTGGTGCTGTCCGACGCAATCGTGGCGTTCGGTTGGTCCTCGGCTCCGGGTTCAACCTTATGTTCCAAATCGGCGTTGAGCCGGACGTCAACCATTTCCTCGGCCCCGGTTCCTACGGCGTTGTTCGCCGCTACCTTGAACCTAATCCACAAATTGGGGGCTGTATGGGGAGTGCCGAGATCAACTATCACATCTGTGAGATCACCTTCCCTGCTGGCGGCGTCCGGGTTCTTCCATGTGTTGGTAGAAAGGACATTGATCTTGGTAGGGCTGCCGGCGATGGTATTCCCAGTTCCGCCTTTGAACGTCTCTACCTTGTAGCTGGTAACCGGACTCCCGCCATCGTCCGCTGGAGGATCCCACTCGACGTTGACTATTGCAAAGTCAGTATGCGCAACAGGAGGTTCCGCGCTTTTCACGTAAGACCTTTGAACCGCTTTCAAATTCCGCACTTTGCCGGGCACTGTCGCCGCCGGCGTCGCATCACTCGAAGCTGTGCTCCACTCCCCGGTTCCCGGGCCGCAAGTCACCCGTACCCGCACGTTGTACGTAGCGCCGTTCTCCAACCCGGTAATCAGCGCCGCCCCGGAAAGATCCCGAGTGTTCAGCGTAATCGTCCCGGTAAAGGTCATCCACGTTCCCGAACTGCCCTTACGGTACTCCAGGTCGAACCCGGTATATTCCGGGCTGCCCAGCACGGTTGCGTCGGCGTTGCTGGCCGGAGCGGCGATATCCACCGCCATAGCCATATTGCGCGCCGTCACCGTAGGCGCCGCCGGCGCAGTGGTCGGAGCAGTAATAAAGCCCGCTCCACCATCCGCGCACCGATTGGCCTGAGCGTCGGCAACGCCCGCACTGGGCAAAGCCAACACCCCAAAAAGCGCCAGCGCGCCCACCACAGCCAAAGCCGCCACGGCCAACGGATCTGACCAGGTTAGGTTTCTCATTTTGCTTCGCATTTGACAGAATCTCCTTGCGGGATTGTCGTTCAAGGGTTGTCAGTTGAATTGCCTCCGACGTCATTCACTCCCGCGCCAGCAAGGCCGGCGTCAGGACGGAACGGCGGAGGGCTTACCGGACGGAAACGCAACAAGCCGGCATCCGCTCAAAGCGAGCCGGCCGGCTACCGGTTCCGTCAGCTGGACAGATGCATCAACGCGCGCCTCCTTCCTTGTCTGTGGCGCGCTGTCTGTCTTCATTATAACATATTCCGCAATGCCGGTGTACTGCCGCAACCGCCCGCTTCCGCCCAATTTTCGCGGAGTTTAATCGTCACCCCGCCGCAAGAAACGTTATCCCCTACCTGATACGGAGCTGCAATCTCCCACAGCGCAACCCTCCATCCTGTAAATCCCAAAATCCCGTAAATCCTGATTCCGACAGCACCCAACGCCGCCCAACCACCCGCGGCTTGACAATCTTTATATCAGCGGATATGATAAAGAAAATAACGAATCGCAATGCAGCGAAATCCATACAGGGAGGAAAGCAACAATGGTTACCGTTACCCAGCGACCCGTCAACGCGCAGATTGACCAACAGCCCCGGTTGCTTAGCGAGTGGGTGGAGCAAGACATGGCGGACATCCTCACTGAGTACGGCGCCCGCTTGGAAGACACCGCGCCGGAGCGTGTGCGGCGAACTCCGCCTCCCACCCTGGCCTATGGCGTCCCTATGGCCGGCGTGCGCTACTATACCTACCTGCCGGAGGACTGACGGCGCCGCCAACATCAGGCTACCGCCCATCAGCATTGCGGGGACGACCGCCCGGTCGCCCCCGCTTTTATTGCATTTCGCCGTTTGGCATAAACGGGCTATATCACCCCCTCGCTCCGCCACCGCTCAATCTCATCCGCCGAGCATCCCAGCCCGGTCAGAACGGTATCGGTATGCTCCCCCAAAGCGGGCAGATTGCCGGCTCGCAGCGGGGTATCGCTGAACCACGCTACCGGCCCGGCCAAACGGACGCCGCCCAGGTCCCGATGTTGCACGTCCACCGCCAGGTTGTTCTCCGCCACCTGCGGATGCTCAAACATCTCCTCCACGAAACGAACCGGGCCGGCCGGAACCCCGGCGCCATCCAGCAGCGTCAACCACTCGTCGTTGGTTCTGGTGCGGAAAACCGCTTCGGCTTCGGTCATCAGACGCGCGCCAAACTCCGCCGCCTCTGCCGAATGTTGGTCATAGCCATCGTCAAATCGAATGTCATGCAAACCGATAACGTCCAGCAATTTCAGACGCAGACCGGCGTTGAGGCAGCCCACCGCCAGCATACCGTCGGCCGTCTGGTAAAACCGATAATAAATGTTGCCCGGCGACTGGAAATGCTGCGCCCGATAAACTTCCAACAGATCGGGATAGGCCACTCCCGCCGCCCGCATGGCATCCACCGATTCGCGTATCTGACGGTGAGGTTCCAGGTCGAGGCTGTCAATGCGCACAAAGCGCATCCCCAGCATAAAAAGGCTGGCGCCCAGCAGAGATGCTTCCAGCTTCTGGCCCCGTCCTTTTTCGCCATTGCCCCCATTTCGCTCCCTGTCGAAAAGCGCGCCGCACACTGCCCAGGCCTGCGCCAGCCCGCACGCCGAATCCACCAGAGGACTGGATACTATATGCTCCGGCGCCCCGTTGGCGACTTTCCCCTCGCTGGTGGCAATGCCCGACATAGCCTGGATGATGATGTCGTAACCGGGACGGCGCGCATCCGGCCCCTGGCGTCCGAAAGCCGAGCCTTCGCAGTAGATGATGGACGGGTTGATGGTCGCCAGCGTCTCATAATCGATGCCCAGGCGTCCGGCCACGTCCGGTCGGTTGTTGGCCAGTATGACGTCGGCCTGCAAAGTAAGCCGGCGCACCACCTCCGCCGCTTCGGGCTTGGTAAGGTCCAGCGTAACGGAGCGTTTGCCCCGATTGTAGGCCATGAAGGGCCGGCCCTCCGTAGGCAGGACGGTCTGAGCATAGCGCCACAGGTCGCCCCAGGGCGGCTCCACCTTGATAACGTCGGCGCCCATATCAGCCAGCAGCATACCGGCCGTAGGCGTGGCAATCATCGTGGAAAACTCTACGACGTTGATGCCGTGCAGGGGCCCGGGCATAAGTCTCTCCCGTTGGTCAATCCCGCGCGCGAACGCGCTTTTGTCGGTGATTATACTACCGTCCCGGCGGCAATCCGTATCTGTTCCGCTCCCAGACGCAGCGCCTCAGCCGGAATCAGCTCTGCCAGCGCTGACGGGCTGTAGCCGAGGTTGCCGTCAGCAGCGCCGCCCTCCGGCCAGCACAACGCCGCGGCGGCCCGCCGGGGTGGAACTCCTTTAGCCTGCAAGAGAACGCGAAAGTCACCCAAGCCGCCGGGCCGGGCCAGGTGGCTGAGGTTAGTCAGCCAATCCCGCCCGTCATCCGGCGCGCCGCCGAACAAATCCGGCAGAGCGTGGGGCAGCGCGCCGCCGGGGCCGGCGGGTATGGTCAGCCAACCGCCGCCAGAGCCGGACGGAGCCGCATTGCGCCGCAGGGTTTGCAGCCCCAGACGGCGCAGCAGCCACCCCTGGCTGACGTTGCCCACGGGCGTCATGCCTACCCGCTCTCCTGCCATCTGCGCCGACGTAAAATCCACCTGCGCCGTAATGTCCTGCCGGCCGACGTCGTGTAGCGGCGCGTCAGTCTGACGGTGAGCCCGGTACGTAACCAGCGTGCCATTAGGACGCTGCGCCGGGTCGTAAAGGTCTCTGGCCTCTCGCCCGTAATCGATCGTCAGCGCAAAGCCCGAACCCAGCATGCTTGCCGTAGCGTCGGCCCAAGCATCCAGCAGCAGGCAGATTTCGGCGGTCTGCCCCTCCGCCAACCTGACGCCCAAGTCGGAAAGACGCCCCTGTAGTAGCGGAGTGGAAGGTTCGCCGGCAAACTCAATCAGCGCGCCCTCGTAGCCATCGGCAACGTCAGGGAGCATGGCAACGTACAGCTCGCGCAGGCGTCCCTTCTCCATACGCACCCGATGCGCCGGCAGCGCATCCAGCAGCTCGTTGCTCAGAACGCAGTGCGCCGCAGCTGGAACCGGCGCGCCGACACCGTCCAATGCGTCGGCAGCAACCCGGACGGCTCCCGGCATGCTTCTTTCCCAGCCGGCCGTCGCGCAGCGGTCAATAAGGGTGTAGCTGACGGACTCGCCAAAGCCCTCCGGCAAATGGTGGGCTGCCGTGATAATATCCCGGCACAGCAGCCCATCGCCGGCCCCAAGCTCCACCACATTGCAGGGGCGCGGCCTCCCCAGCAGCGTCCAGATATGAAACAGCTGTATCGCCAGCAGCGCCCCGAAGGCCGGATGCGCCTGAGGGCTGGTGTAATAATCGGCGCCGGCTGTGGCGCGCGTATAATAGCCGCCCGGCTCATACAGGGCGGCGTCCATGAACTCGGCGAAAGTGATAGGCCCACGCCGGGCAATGCGGCGGCGGATGGCGCGCTCCGCCAGAGTCGGCAGCCAGACATCCCCACTTGCTGGGTTCGCCATCAGCGATACATAGGCTTGAAGAAGCTGTGCAGAAAGTTGTTGCGATGCGCCCAGGAGTGGGCCCGTTTGAGCACCGCGTCGGGTATCGGCTCAGCCCTGCGATGCGTGATGCGGAGGGTTTCGTAGTCCGCCAACTCCGGCGGAGCGTCCGCAGTGTACAGCAGCTCGCAACCCTCACCCTCAGCGTACAGCTTGAGACTGTCAAATCCCTTCACCCGCCGCCCCGGCGTCTGATAAACGTAAAACTCGGTGCTTCCCACCAGCTCGTCAAAGTGGTCGCTCCCGTTGCCCCGTCCCCCGCCCTGGCGAAGCTGGGCGCGGTTGATGCCGTAGTTACTCAATCGTCTCTGCTGCATAATGAACCATCACGGTCAGGGGTAGATAGCCCAGCCCACGCGGTCGGTTTTCGCCCGGAAGAAGTGGCCGTCGGTAGAGGTTACGAAAACATCGGTAAGGTCCTCTCCCCCAAAGCAGACGTTGGTCGGACGGGTCGCCGCCACCGGATGGGTTTCCAGCACTCGGCCCGTGGGCGAAAAAACGTACAGCATCGGGCCGGGGCCGCCGCTCGGCCAGCCTGCCGTGGCGATGATGTTCCCGTCAGCGTCCAGACACATACCGTCAATCCCCCGATGCACGGCGTTGGCGTCGCGCCCGAAGGTGTGCAGCGTCTTGTAAGCCCCCAGCGTCCCGTCGCCGTTGATGGGATAAGCCCGCAGCTCCCGGTCAATCTCTATCTCATCACTGTTGCTCTCGGCAACGTAAAGCGTGTTCCCATCGGGCGACACCAGAATGCCGTTGGGCATAGTAGTGTCTGTAGTGGCGCGGACGGTCTTGTATGAGCCGTCGCCCTGCGGAACGGCGCACAGAACCGAACGGTGGTCCAACTGCTCAACCTCGTGCGCGTCAATGTTGCCGGCATTCCACGGGTTGGTGAACCAGATGCGCCCCTTGACGTCAATTGCCAGATCATTGGGAGTGTTCAGTGGCACGCCGTCCAAGTTGTCAGCGATGGTTGTCATACCGCCGCCAACGTCGAAGCGGACGATGGCCCGCCCGTTCTGGCAGCAGCCAAAAAGCCGGCCGTCAGCGTCAAAGGCCAGCCCGTTGGTGCGGTTCGTGTTCTCGTGATAGATTGAAAACTGGTCGGACTTCGGGTTGTACGTGTAGATGCGGTTGGCGTGAATGTGAGTGAAGAAGACGACTTCGCCGTTCCAGGCCGGGCCCTCGGTAATGCCGCCGGGCGGGTCTCCAAAACGACGGATGAGGCTGAAACGCCAGGACATAATGCAATTCTCCCTTGTGCGGCTGAGTCTGGCGGGATTGTAGCAGGCGCCGGCGTCGGCGGCAATCCGGGAACAGCCCCTTCGCCTGGCGTCATTTTGCTACCCAACTGTTCAGCCCATCCTAATCCATGTGCTACACTGCAACGACGACGCTACGATTATGATAAGGAGACTCTGCCATGAACGCGAGCGAAGTCGCTGTGAACGCTTACATCATCTACGCATTTATGGGCACTATAGTCCTCCCTCTGATTGCGCTCGTCGGCACCGTGCTGCGTTTTACCTACGTAGTGGGCCAGCTGCAAGGGCAAATCACCGGGCTGCAAACCCAAATCGACGGGCTGCGCGAGGAGCTGAACCGGGTCTGGGAGGCAATCGCAGGCCTGCGCCGGGAAATGATCGACCTGTTCGAACAGGTCGAGGTTCGGTTCGAACAGGTCGACGTCCGCATAGACCGAGTGGACGCCCATGTCATCGAAGTAGAATCGGGGCAAGGTTCCTTCCGCGAGGCGGTGGCGAAAAACCGCGGCCTTCTCCTCGGCCTGCACCGCAAAATCGACCAGATTGAACGCCACCAGCACGACGCCGTAACCGGCAACGTGATCCTTACTCCGGCAGAACCCGAACCCGTCGCTGACTGACCCGCACCTATCTATTCTATCCAATGCGCGCCCTTTTGGCCGGCATCTCCGGCGTGAACAAAGACAGCGTAGTCGCTAACCTCGTCAGCCGGCTGCAAGCCCATCATGATATCGGCAGCCCGGCCGACAATCTTGGTTACGGCGATACCACCATCGGGGCCAACGCCGGCCCCGTTTCTGAACCTGACCCCCGCGAGCTGCTGGCCGCCAGCGTCGAGGCCGTCTTCGCCCAGCAGGGCAGCGACCTTGCCAGCACCCTGGCGTCCTTCCGTCCGCGCTACCAGCTCGACGCCTGGCAGCGCGCCGGCCTCGCCATCGCTGAGCAGATGGAAGACATTGATCCACGCCACTGCCTCCTCTCCACCCACTTGACCTACTACACCAGCGGACGCCACTTTTCCCTCATCGACATCCCCACCATCCGCCGCTGGCGTCCAGACTGCATCATTACCCTCGTTGACGATATGCTGGACATCCGCGCCGCCTTGGCCCGTCGCGACGCCGAGCAGCGCACCAATTTCCAGCTCCGCCTCCGGGAAATCCTCGCGTGGCGCTCCGCCGAAATTGCCATGGCCGACCTCCTCGCCCGCAATCTCTACGAACGCCGCCACATCCCCCACTACGTCGTCAGCGTCAAGCATCCCGCCGAAATGCTCTACCGCCTCATCTTCCGGCGACGCCATTTCCCACTGGTGTACTCCAGCTTCCCCATCACTGCCATCCGATACGATATTGACCAACGTGCCCGCGTCGACGCCATCCGCCGCGAACTTCACCGACGCTTCATCGTTTTTGACCCCCTCACTCTCGACGAAGGCACTCCACAGGTTTTCCAAAAGGCCCAAGCCGCCTGCTCACAAGGAGCATCCGAAATCACCATCGCCGCCGACGAAGCCCGCTGGCCCCTCGACAACGCCGATACTCTCAAAGGCGGTCTGCCCTCTTCCTTTCCCATGCTCCTCGACCCCCGCGAAGCCCTGGAAGTCTGGGATGATATGGAGAATCAGGTACGCCACCGCGACCTCACCATGGTCGAGCAGGCCCAATGCGTCGCCGCCTATCGCATCACCATGGGCGGACGCCTTTCCACCGGAATGTACTCCGAGCTGATGTACGCATCCCATACCGCCGAACCCGCCCGCCCCGTCCTCATGTACGCCGACCCCGAAGACGACGGCCTCGACCATCCCTTCCTCCGCAACTTCAACCACCGCACTTACTACACTATGGACGACTGGTTCGACGCCATCGCTAACCTTGCTCCCGCCGGCGCTGGCGACCCCCAGCAGCCGCTCTTCTGACGGGAAAACCACTCGGCCGGCGCCGGCCTCGTCCCTGCGGCAGTGTAATTTGCGCAGGATTATGCTATCTACTTCTCAACCGGCCGGACACGGGATCGTCGGCCGATGCCATTGGGGAGACGGTCCGTTGTAGCAGACAAAAGGGGGGACAATTATGAGCATTGAACGCTTCAGGATACCTTCCAACGCACTGAACAACTGGTGCGACGCCGCCGGGTTGGGATTCGAGACTACCGCTGACCTGGCCCCGCTGGAGGGGATAATCGGACAGGAACGGGCGGTAAGCGCTTTGGAACTGGCGCTGGACATCGACGACCCCGGCTTCAACTTGTTTATATCCGGGATGCCCGGCACTGGCCGGAATACCACCCTGCGCACCTACGTCGAGCGGTTGTCGCGCCGGAAGCCGCCACCTCCCGATTGGGGGTATGTGTACAATTTTCAGGAGCCGTCGCAACCCCTGCCAGTCAGCCTCCCCTGCGGCTGGATCGAGACGCTGGCTGCAGATATGGACGAGCTGGTAGCCACCGTCCGCCGGGATGTGCCCCGCGTCTTCGAGAGCGACGAATACACCCAGCGAATGGAAACGGCGATGCAGAGCCTGCAAGCGCAACGTCAGGAGGCGATGACAGCATTGGAACAGGCCGCGGCGGCGGCCGGCTTTCTGCTGGGCACCACCCCCGCCGGCATCACGCCGGTGCCAGCCCAGAACGGACAGCCCATTTCGCCCGAAGCCTACGCTACCATACCGGAGGCGGAGCGGGAAGATCTGACCCAGCGGGCCGAGGATCTCCAGCGGCGCATCAACCGCACGCTGACCGACATCCGGCGACTGGGCAAGGTGGCGCAGGAAGAAGCCCGGGAAGTTGACCGGGAAATTGTCCGCTTTACCTTGACACCCATAATCGACGAATTTCAGGAGAAATACCGGGACTTCCCCGATATTGTCGCCTACCTGGACCGGGTACAGGCGGATATGGTAGAGCATCTCGACCGGCTCAAGCCTCGAGACCCGACCCCAAGCCCCTTCGGGCCGCCGGCCCCGGATGAGGAGGCCTTCATCCGGTACAAAGTGAACGACCTGGTCGACAACACCAACTGCGAAACCGCTCCCGTAATCTGGGAGCACAACCCCACCTACTACAACCTGTTCGGGCGCATCGATTACCAGGCGAGGATGGGCGCCCTTAACACCAACCATACGATGATAAAAGGCGGTTCCTTTCACGCGGCCAATGGCGGGTATCTTATCCTGCCCGCCCGCGACCTGCTCGCGAACCCTCTCTCCTGGCAGACGCTGAAGCGGACCCTCCACAGCCGGGAGCTAAGCATTGAGAATATGGGCGAGCAGTACAGCCCCCTGCCCACCGCAACCCTGCGTCCCAGACCCATCCCGGTGAACGCCAAGGTTATCATCCTGGGAACGCCGGACATTCTGCTGTTGCTCCAGACCTATGATGAGGACTTTCGCAGTTACTTCAAGGTAACCGCAGACTTTGATACCGCCATGGAGCGCACTCCGGAGAACGTTGCCCGGTACGCTTCCTTCGTGGCGGAACGTTGCCGAGACGGCAGGCTGCAACCCTTTCAAAATACGGCGGTGGCGCGCCTCGTCGAATACTCCAGCCGCCTGGCGGAACACCAGGATAAACTCACCACCCGCTTTACCGATATGTCCGACATTATCACCGAGGCGAATCACTGGGCCAAAGCAGATCTGGCCTCCGTGGTCACCGGCGCCCACGTCAAGCAAGCCATCGCGCAGCGCCGCTACCGGGCCAGCCTCCAGGAAGCCCGACTCCAGGAGCTGATCGAGGACGGCGTCATCCGCATCTCCACCGAAGGAAAGATGACCGGGCAGGTCAACGGCCTGGCGGTAATCGCCTTCGGCGACGCCTATTTCGGAAAGCCCAGTCGCATCACCGCGCGGGTCTCTCTGGGCCGGGGGCAGCTGGTCAACGTGGAACGGGAAACGCGACTGAGCGGACGAATTCACGACAAGGGCTTTATGGTTCTGGCCGGCTACTTACAGGGCAAGTACGGCTACGACAAACCCCTGTCTCTAAAGGCCAGCATCGGCTTCGAGCAGAACTACAGCGAGGTCGACGGCGACAGCGCTTCGTCCACCGAACTCTACGCCCTCTTGTCGGCCATATCCGGCCTCCCCATCGACCAGGGCATTGCAGTGACCGGCTCGGTGAACCAGAACGGCGACGTGCAGGCCATCGGCGGCGCCACCCAGAAAATAGAAGGCTTCTTCGAAGTCTGCCGAGTCCGGGGCCTGACCGGACGCCAGGGCGTGCTGACCCCACGAGACAACTTGAAGCATCTTGTCCTGAATGACGAGGTGACGGCAGCGGCCGCAGCGGGGCAATTTCACATCTACGCAGTCTCAACGGTGGATGAAGGGATTGAAGTCTTGACAGGCGTACCCGCCGGAGAGCGACAGGAGGACAGCGGCTACCCGGAGGGAACGGTGCACTTCATGGTGGAACATCGCTTGCAAGCGATGGCCGAAGCAGCCCGTGAGTTCGCTGGCGGCAATTTGCCGGAGCCGGATCCCGGCAGCGGCCACAATGGGCAGGATGGCGAGCATGGCAGCTAAATTCGGAGAAGCCCCCGGCGCGCCGGGAACGTCGGGCCGCCCCGAGTGGACTTCTCAACGCGCTTTCGTCATCGCCTCCGTCGCCAGCGCAGTCGGGCTGGGGAACCTGTGGCGATTCCCCTATATGGTCGGCGAAAACGGCGGCGGCACTTTCATCGTCGCCTATGGGGTGTGCATTTTGGCGGTCGGGCTGCCGCTTTTTATCCTGGAAACCAGCGCCGGGAGTCTGGTTGAACGAGGCCCGGTGGGGCTGTTCCGTCGGACGGTGGTCGGCGGCAAGTGGCTCGGCTGGTTCATAGCCCTGCTCGCTCTGGTGCTCATGAGCTATTATTTCGTCATAACCGGGTGGACGCTGGGGTATTTTATAGACGCCGTTCGGGGCAACCTGCTCGTTTTCGATGACTTCACTTCCGGCTACAATTCAGTTTGGTACTTTCTAGTCGTAGGCGTGCTGGTCTTTCTGGTGGTGATGCGAGGCTTGGGCAGTGTGGAGCGGTTGAGCAAGTTTCTCCTGCCGGCGCTGGCTCTCATGGTCGGCTCTCTGGCGATTTCCGCCCAAATCCTGCTACCCGGCAGCGCCTCCGCCTGGAGCTTTTACCTGACCTTCGACGCCAGCCGGTTCCAGGAACCCCACCTCTGGCAGATGGCGGCGGGGCAGGCCTTTTTCTCCCTCGGAGTGGGCACTGGAGTGCTGATAACTTACGGTAGCTACGTTCCCCGGAACATCAACATTGTAACTTCGTCCCTTGCCGTTGCCGTAACCAATTCTGCCATTTCGCTCACCGCCGGCATCATGGTGTTTTCCATCGTGTACACTTTCGGGATTGCGCCGGACAGCGGCAGCTCGCTGTCCTTCACTGCCTTCCCGCGGATTTTTGACGACCTGAGCGGCGGGAGGATTCTGGCCCCAGTGTTCTTTGGACTGCTTTTTGTGGCGGCTTTCAGTTCCTGCTACAGCACCCTGATAGTGGTGGTGACGCCCCTGCGCGACGAGTTCGGCTTTTCCAACACCGTCGCCGCCCTGCTCGCCACTGGCGGAACCATCGCCCTGGGAATACCGTCCGCCCTGAGCTTCACGCCGGTTGACCTGGCGCCGGGCGGACAACCGTTGCTGGACTGGATTGACCAAATCGTCGGTTCAGGAGTCATCGTAGTCGTCGGTCTCACCGGGGCCGCCCTAATCGCCTGGCGACTTCCCAAGTCAAGGCTGGTGGCGGAGATGACCGCCGGAGAGTGGCGTGTAGGGTCCGTGCGACTTTCGCCCTACGGGCTGGTGGAGGTCTGCCGGTATATGCCGGCAGCGGCGGCGGCTCTGCTGCTGCTCGCCGCAATTGTGTAATCGGGAAACTCCGAAACGACATCGCGCCGGCAGCCTCTATTGCCAATAGGTCCGCGCCAAACCAGGCTAATTGACTCCATAGACCGACCCATTCCATCACCCTTAAAAAGAAGCGCCCCTCTCCCTCAGCAACGAGGGGGAGGGGCGCCGTTTCCCAACCATCCGGTAAGCGCAGCGGTTTGCCGTTGGCCTACCAGACCATCAGGTTCCAGCAGTTGCCGGCGGCGCTGCACGTCAGGCTGCGGCTCTTGCCGCCGAGGGCTACGTCTTCAACGTCCTCGGTTACCAGGATCCAGTAGGGTTCGCCCGCTACCAGTTCCTCCAGGGTGTTGAGGCCCGCGAACTCCGGACGGGGGTCGTAGAAGAGCCACTCCTTGCTTACCCCGTCGAAGTAGAAGACGGCGCCCACGCTGTCGCCCAGCGGAGCCAGCGCTTCGCCTACCGGCGTGCCGGTTCCGATGGGTCCCTCGGGAAGGATGTCCAAATTGCCGATGGCTACCGTGTTGTTGACCTCCAGCAGCACGCTGTACGTGCCGGGGTCAAGGCCCGGGATAACGATGTCTTCCACCGTTACCGCGCCGGAGCCGTCGGTGCCGGGAGTTCCGGCAGGCATGACATCCCGACCGCCGATTTCAATCCGGCTGACGCGGGAATGCACCGGCATCTTCTCCACCGACAGCGTGATTTCATCGCCGGGCTGACCCTCGCCGGGGTCAACCATGATGATGGACGCCGGCACTTCGTACTCGCCCAGGCGAACCAGGTCGCTGTACTTGGCCTCAATCGCGCTGGTGGAGGGTATTGGCACGTTGCCGTCAACCTGGTGCTCGATGAACCAGCGGCCGGAACCGTCGGCGTACACGCTGTACTGCCGCATCCGGTCGCCGTCGGTGACCGTGACGGTGATGGCGTCAATGGAGTTTTCCGGGTTGTCCACCGGCCAGTTCTCGCCGGAGATGGTTACCACATCCCGAGGGCCAGCTATCGCCGGCGTGGAGCTGACGGCAGGCTCTAGGATGGTGATTTCCACTTCACCCTCGTAGCCCTTCTTGTCGACGACCTTGATGCTGTGCTTGCCGGGCGTCAGGGTCGGGTTGGACGAAGCATCGGCGGCCGGCCACACCGCGATGGCGGCGACGAACTGGCCGCCGCTGGACACTTCGACTTCGTCGTCGCTGTCCGTGGAGTCGTCGTACACGTACAGAGGCACGTCGCCGATGGTGATTTTCTCGGCCATGATGCCGCTGCCGGTTCCGGTGGCGAAGCCCGTTCCGGTGAGGGTAATCCGCTCGTTGGGATTGACTTCACCCTTGCTGACGTTGAGGACGGCCGGCAGGATGGTCACCTTGGTGTCTTCCGACTTGGTTCCCCACTTGGCGTCAACGCGCTTGGTTCCTTTCTGAGGCGGCAGTTTGAAGGTCGCCGTGGCGGAACCGTCGGAGCTGATGCTGGTGGAGCGTACGCCGTCTTTGATGACTACGCCGCCCACTTTCAGCTCCACAAAGGCTGCCCCGGCAGTGGGGAAGTCCTGGGCGAACACGGTTACCTCATCGCCGGCTTGGCCCTCTTCAGGGGACACCCGGATGGACGGGGTGAGTTCGTAGTCTTCAACATCCTCGCCGGAGTTGCGGGCTTCGCCGTCTTCCACGCAGATGAGGTTGTTGTTGCCGGGTTTGAATGTCGGCACGGCAACCTCGAAGGAGATGGCTACGCGGTCGTCGCTGCCCACGGTGGCGCTGCCGGCCTCGGTTCCGGTGGGAATGATGCCCTGCTTGCAGAGGTGACGGGCGAAGACCTTGTCGCTGGACGCCTTGTCCTTGCTGGCGACGGTGTAAGTCATCTCCGAGGAGTTGAGGGTGTAGTGGAAGCAGAACTCCTGCCCGGCGCCGGGGCCCATAGCCGCTTTCATCTTGTCGCAGTCCAGGGTTTCCCACCATTCGGCTACGGCGTAGCGGGCGGCTTTGCGCTGGGCTACGTAGGCGGAAGCGGAGACGCCGTTGTTGAAGCCGCTGCCGTTGACGGTCAGCTCTTCGTCACGCTCGCCGTCCGTGTCGGAGAGGGAGATTTTGGCCACCGTGCTGACGTACACCCCTTGACGCTTCTGGATAGTGCGGTTGCCGGTAGCGGTTTTGGCGCTGAGTTCCATGCCTTTTTCCATCAGCCGCTCGATGCGGCCAGGCAACGTGCCGTCAAAGCCCAGCACATCAAAGGCGACGGTGTGCGTACCGGCTTCAGAGGGGTTCTTGATGCCGGAGCTGCCCAGGATGACCATGGTCAAGTCCTGGCCCCTTGCTACTCCGTTGGGCCCTTCGCAGGCGTCGGAATCTCCAGTGCACATATCGGGGATGCGGACGGTAATGCTGACGTCGTCTTTGTCGTCGTCAAAGTGATCGTCGGTGTCAATCTCCGGGGCTTCGGTAGCATACACCGGCGCGCCGTTGCCCGTGGCCACGGTGGCCGGTGAGTTGGCGACGAAATAGACCGAGCTGGCCGGGATAGCATCGGGAACCTGGAAGTCGTCTTCCAAGAACAGGACGACGCGGGAGCCTACCGGCAGAGGAGCGATCAGGCTGTTCAGATTCACCGTGAGTTTGGGGGCGCCGCCCGACGTGGTGCTGTCGGACGCAATCGTCCCCGGGAATCGCGTGGCGGCGAAGTCCCGCGCTACATCCGTGTCAACCTGAATTTGAACCTTGGCTATTTCGCCGGCGCCCTGCGCGTTGGCCGCGCCTACCCGGTACTCCAGCCACTGGTTGTCCCGACCTAAGCCTGCTGGAACAGCACCGTTAGCGTCGCCGGTGGTATGGACCAAGTCCGTCATATCGGCTTCAATACTATTCTTCCAAACCCCGCCTGCTGAGCCGACCTTGCGGTTGACCACTTGGGTCAGGGCGCCGATGGCGTTGCCGTTTCCGCCGCGCATAATCTCCAGGTCGTAGCCGGTGATGGGGCTGCCTCCGTCATCCGCCGGCGGATCCCAGGTTATGTGGATGACCGCGCGTGGATAGGCTCTGTCGTTTTCAGCTGCCGACAACCACCCGATTTGCTTGGTGGCCAAGTTTCGGATGGGGCCCGGCGTGGTCGCCATGGGAGTGGCCGTTGCGGAAGCGCTCCACGGGCCAAAGGTAGCGGCGCAGGTTACGCGTACCTGCACTTCGTAGGCTTGACCGTTGGTGAGACCAGTAATCTGCGCCGCGCCGGAAAGGTTCCTCGGGTTGACGGTAATCTCGCCGGTAAAGGCTGTCCAGCTCCCGGAGGTTCCCTGCCGGTATCGAATGTCGAACCCGGTGTATTCCGGGCTGCCGTTGGTGGCAGCGCCGCCGCCCTCGCCGTCCGCTGCGGCGGGGAGCATGACAGCCAGGGCCATGTTTTTGGCCGTGAGCGTGGGAGCGGCCGGCGCAGTAGTAGGTGTGGTTTGGAAGCCGGTTCCTCCCTCGGCGCAGGCGCCGCCTTGGGCGCTGGCCGGGCCGGGGTCAGGTAGGGCCAGGAGGCCGAAGAGGGCCAGCGCGCCGACGATGGCGAGGGCCGTTATGGCCAAGGGCGCTGACCGCTTGAGTTTTTGCAGTTTGGGTTTCATTTGACGGAATCTCCTTGCGGGATTTTCGTTCAAGGGTTGTCGGTTCAATGGCCCTCACCACCATCGTTCACCCACTCCGATGCCAGCAAAGCGGGCGTCGGAGTGGAACGGCGGAGGGCTTACCGGACGGAAACGCAACAAGCCGGCATCGGCTCAAACCGAGCCGGCCGGCACTGGGTTCCGTCAGCTGGACAGATGCTTCAAACGCGCGCCTCCTTCCTTGTCTGTGGCGCGCGCTGTCTGTGGCGCGCGCTGTCTGTGGCGCGCGCTGTCTGTGGCGCGCGCTGTCTGTGGCGCGCGCTGTCTGTGGCGCGCGCTGTCTGTGGCGCGCGCTGTCTGTGGCGCGCGCTGTCTATCTACATTATACCATACTTCGCAATACCTCGGTACCGACGCAACCGCCCGAATTGAGGCCATTCTGGCAAATATAGCGCGCCGGGATGCTACAATGCACCCTCCATCTCCTGCAAACCCTCGACAACCGCCCCCGTCATTCCGCAAAAACCAGCAACCCACCACCGAAACCTACCCCCAATCCTGAAAATCCTAAAATCCCGTAAATCCAGATTCTGACCACACTCCAAATACCAACACCCTTACCGAAAGGAGCGCACGAACGCTATGGAAACCGTAGGATTCATCGGCCTCGGCAACATGGGCGCCGGTATGGCGGCCAACATCCGGCGCGCCGGCTACCCCATGATTGTTCACGACTTGCGCGAGGAGGCGGCCCTCCCCTTGCTGGAAGGCGGCGCCCGCCTGGCCAACTCCCCCTCCGAAGTCGCCGACAGCAGCAGCGTTACCTTCACTTCCCTCCCCGGCCCTTACGAAGTGGAGGCGGTGTTAACCGGCCCCGATGGCGTGCTGCAAGGCATCAAGCCCGGCAACGTCTATATCGACCTGTCCTCCAGCCGCCCCACGCTCATTCGCCAGATTGAACCCAAATTCCGCGCCAAAGGCTGCCACGTCCTGGACGCCCCCGTCAGCGGCGGCAAAACCGGCGCCGCATCCGGCAACCTGGCAGTGATGGTAGGCGGCAACCGGGAAGTATTCGACCGGGTGAAACCCATACTCGACGCCTTCGGGGACAAGGTATTTTACGCCGGCGAGATTGGCGCCGGCAGCGTAGCCAAGCTCGTCCACAACATGATTGGCCACAGCGTCCGCCAGGCCATCGCCGAGGGCTTGACCCTGGGCGTCAAGGCCGGCGTAGAACCGGAAGCCCTCTGGGAGTGCATTCGCCGGGGTTCCCTCGGCCGGATGCGGGTGTTGCACGAGGGCCTCGTCCGAACCATGTTCCGGGGCGAGTTCGAACCCGCCAGCTTCGCCTTGAACCTGGCCTACAAGGACATCTCCCTCGCTACCGAGCTCGCCCGCGAGTACCATGTGCCCATGCCAATGTCCACGCTGGCGGAACAAATCGCGTTGCAGGCCATGAACCGCGGCTGGGCCGAATCCGACAGCAGCGTTACCGTCCGCTTGCAGGAAGAGCAGGCCGGCATAGCGGTACGCGCCCCCCACATAGACCCGGCCCGCGCCGGACGCTTCATCTCGACGCACCCCGACGAAGAATAAAGCCTGCCAAACCCCTCACCAATGGAGCAGCAAATGCAACTGAACATCTACCTGCATTTTGACGACAATTGCCGCGAGGCTTTCGAGTTCTATCGCTCAGTATTCGGCGGCGAATTCGACTGGCTGGCTACTTTCACCGACGGGCCGGCCGATATGCCGCCCGTGCCCGATGCCGAGCAAGGCCGCATCATGCACGTTTCCCTCCCCATCGGCGATAGCGTCCTGATGGGCAGCGACTCCACTTCCGCATTCGGCCCGCCGCCCAACGTCGGCAACAACTACTCCATCAGCGTCTCCACCGCAAGCCGCGCCGAAACCGACCGCCTCTTTGCCGCCCTGTCCGAAGGCGGCAACGTCGCTATGACGCCCCAGGATATGTTCTGGGGCGCGTACTTCGGGATGTGCGCCGACCGGTTCGGCGTCAACTGGATGCTGAGCCACGATGATGCCGGCTGAAACGAAGCCGTCGGCTAAAAGCTATACGGCGTCCAGGGCTGCAGCTCCACGGCAAACATACGGTCAGCGCGCGGCAGCGCGCCGGCCGTGTGTTCCGTCGTCAGTCCCGCCTGCGCCAGCGCGGCGAAACTCGCCGCCCCCGTGTAGGCTGACGCCAGCGCGCCCACGGAAACGGTCAAGTCCGGCGATGACGCAACCGCCCGACACTCCGCCCCTTCCCGGGAACCGTCCAGCCGGAAGCAGGCCGAGTTCCAGGGGCAAAAATCATCCCGCACTTCCAAGGTAAGCCGGCCGCTGGCAAGGTACTGCCGCCGCTCCAGCGCCGCCGCCGCGTCAACGATACGCAGCCACAGCCCATCGCGGACGGAGCGTTGCAGGCGGCGAGGATCCGCCAGCAGCCACGGCATCGGGTCATCCAACGGGCGCTTGATGGCCTCAGTCCGCTCAATGAGATCCATGTCAAAGCAGAACCGCCATAGCGCGGCGTTGGCCGCCGGCGTAGTTGCCATCAGTTCGTTCACAATCAGCGTCGGCCGTCTGGTGCGATAGGTTACGTAACCGTCAATCCTCCCGTTTTCCACATAAGCCGCGTAGAAAAGGCCTCCCGGCCCGCCTTCACTATGCTCCGGCAGCTGCGCGTCGCGTCGCCAGTGGTGCATAGCCCGCTGGAATACGGCCGCCCGACCCGCCGTGCCGCGCCGAAAAACCTCAGGAAACGCGGCGACAATGTCCGTGGGTTCTATGAAAACGATGCGGCCCGGACTTTCCCAATGGCGAGCATAAGCGCTGTGATGCCGTTCCAGCGTCCAGTACTCATGCTGCGAGCCCACGCCGTAACCGAAACGTCCATAAATCGCGCTTTCCGATGCGAACAGCGCCGCCAGCGGCTCGCCGCGCTCGTGAATCCCGTCCAGCTGATAACGCATCATGTCCCGCATGATGCCCCGACGCCGATGGGTGGGCTGCACCGCCACATTGGATACGCCGGCCACGGCAACCGTCCCGCCGGGCGCCGACATTTCCAGCAGGTGAGAGTGCGCTCCCCCGACGATGCTGCCGTTGTCAAACACGGCAATCGATCGGGCCAGGTCAAAGTGCGGCAGCAGCTCGTCCGGGTCATCGGCCAGACGGTTGCTGTGCGCGCGAGCTTCGGCCCGGGCCCAGCCCGGAAACTCCTCGGCGGTGATGGCCCTCATTTCCAGCATCGCATCCACTCTCCCAGTCTCAATACGTCTGCCAGACTATACCTGATTGCCCAACCCCGCGCCACAGACTCTATCACCCACGCCGACCCGCTGGCCGGCCAGGGCATCATAGCGTAAGATGCCGGAAATATAGCAAAACTGCCGCCAAAAGCCCCAGGAGGTCAAGGTGTACCAGATTGGAATAGACGTAGGAGGCACCTTCACCGATTTCGTCGTAACCGGCCCGGAAGGCCCGCCGCGCTTCTTCAAGGCCCAGTCCACGCCCGACGACCCTTCCATCGGTGTCATGGCCGGGTTGCAGGAGGCCGCCGCCGCTTATGGGCTGCCGCTGGCTCGGCTGCTGGGCGACACCAACCTGGTAATTCACGGGTCAACCGTGGCTACCAACACACTGGTGGAACGCAAAGGCGCCAGGGTCGGCCTCGTCACCACGGACGGCTTCCGCGACCTGCTGGAAATGCGCGAAGGTCTGAAAGAAGACCGCTATAACCTGCGCATGACCCCGGTGGAACCGCTGGCCGCCCGCTACCTCCGCATCGGAGCGCCGGAACGCGTGCGCGCCAACGGCCTGGTGGAACTCCCCCTGGACGAGACGGCGCTGGCCGAAAGCCTGGAATATCTGATGCGGGAAGGCGCCGAAGCGTTGGCGGTTTGCTTTCTCTTCTCCTACCTGAACCCATCCCACGAGCGGCTGGCCGGAGAAATCATCCGCCGCCGCTTCCCCCAGGCGTACACTTCCCTCTCCCACGAAGTAATCCCCCAAATCAAAGAGTTTGACCGCCTCAGCACGACGGTAATCAACTCCTATGTCGGGCCGGTGTTCAGCCGTTACCTTTCCCGCTTAAGCGAACGGTTCGCAGACTACCCCCAGTTGAAAGACCTGCTGATTATGCAGTCCAACGGCGGCGTCGCCACGATAGAAGACTCCGGGCGTATGGCGGTGCGGGCCATCCTCTCCGGCCCAGCCGGAGGCGTCAGCGCCGCCGCCTATCTCGGGCAATTGCTGGGCGAACCCAAGGTCATCGCTTTTGACATGGGCGGAACCAGTACCGACATATCGCTCATAGAAAACGGCGTTCCCCACGTCGCCAACGAGAAGTTCGAGGCCGGCTGGAAAATCGCCGCCCCGATGATCGATATTCACACGCTGGGCGCCGGCGGCGGCAGCATCGCCCGGGTGAACCAGGGCGGCATTCTGCGCGTCGGGCCCGACAGCGCTGGCGCCGAACCCGGCCCCGCCTGCTACGGCAAGGGCGGCGTCAACCCTACCGTTACCGATGCCAGCCTGGTGTTGGGCTATCTGGACGCGGCAAACTTCCTGGGCGGCCGGGCCCGCCTTGACCCGGCCGCCGCCGAGCGGTCGCTGGCCGATAACGTGTCCGCGCCGCTGAACCTCTCCAACGTGGAGTCCGCCTATGGCGTGTACCAAGTGGTCTGTACCACCATCGCCGAGGGCATCCGGCTGATGTCGGTGCAGCGCGGCGTTGACCCGCGCCAATTCATCCTGATGGGCTTCGGCGGCGCGTCGGGCCTCCACGCCGCGGAAGTCGCCCGACAGCTCCAGGTCGCGAAAGTGTACATACCCGCGTCAGCGCCGGTGCTGTCGGCCTACGGTATGTTGAACACGGACGTCAAGTACGACTTTTTCCGGTCGTATCCCGCCAGCCTGAACCGCCTGCCTCTCAACGAACTCCGCGCCATCCTGGACGAACTGGGCAGCCAGGGACGGGATAAGCTCCTCGGCCAGGGCATCGCCCCCGAAGCGGTGGAAATTCACTACTCCGCCGATATGCGCTACCTGGACCAAATCTACGAAGTAACCGTGCCGCTGCCGGATACAACCCTGCCCGACGCTGAATTTCTGGCCCGACTGACGGCCAACTTTCATCAAAGGTACGAAGAACTTTACTCCTACCGTCAGCAAGACCAGGAAGTTCGCCTGGTTACCCTGCGGGCGGCGGCGGTGGGCAAGCTACCCCGCATCGCGCAGCTTGATCGGACGGGAAACACGGGTACGGCTGACCCGGTTGGCTCCCGCCGTGTTTATCTGGGTGAATGGCGGGATGCGCCAACTTATGCCGCCGATGCGCTGCCGGCCGGAACGGAGATTACCGGCCCCGCCATCCTGGAATCCGAGTTCACCACCATACTGGTATGGCCGGGCGACTGCGCCGTCGTCGATGCCATGGGCGGCGTGGAGCTGCGTGTGCATCAGGCCGCCGCTCCCGTCGCGCAGGACGCCCACGCTCACGGCGACCCCGTCACGCTGGCCGTGGTCGAGCATCGCCTGGAATCCATCGCCCAGGAAATGACCGAGGCGATGCTGCGCACGGCCATGTCCCAAATCCTCAACTCCAGCCGGGACTTTTCCACGGCAATCCTGGATGCCGATTGCCAGCTGGTGGCCCAGGGCGAAGGCATCCCGGTTCACATCAGCGCGCTGCCGGTTGCCGGCGCCGCCGTGCGCGACTACTTCGGCGACGACATCCACGACGGCGACCTGTTCATACTCAACGACCCCTACTTTGGCGGCAGCCACCTGCCGGACATCACCGTCATACGCCCCGTTTTCCATCACGGACGGCTGCTGTTCTACGGCGTGAACCGGGCCCACCACAGCGACGTGGGCGGCGCTACTCACGGCGGCTACAACCCCGGCGCCAACGAGATATTCCAGGAGGGGCTGCGCATACCGCCGCTGAAACTCTACGACAGGGGCAGGCCCCGCTACGACCTGCTCCGAATGATGTCGGTCAACGTGCGGCAGTCGGAGAACTTTCTGGGCGACCTCAACGCGCAAATCGGCTCGGTGACGCTGGCCTCCCAGCGCATCGCATCCTTGTTGGCCGACTACGGCGCTGACCGGCTGATGGCCATAGTAGCCGAAATTCTGGCGGCCACCGAGCGGCAGGTGCGTCAGTTCATTGACCAGTGGCCCGACGGCGTCTACTACGGAGAGTCTCTGGTGGACGACGACGGATTTGACAGCAAGCTGATACCGATTCGCGCCAAAGTCACCATCGCCGGCGACGCCATGACCATCGACCTCAGCGAGTCCGGCCCGCAGGTCGAGGGTTTCATCAACAGCGCCTACGCCAACACGCGGTCGTTGGCCCACGCCGCAATCATGTACCTGGCTCCGACAGGGGTGGCGCGCAACGAAGGCTCCATGCGCCCGGTGCGGATAATCGCTCCCCGCGGGCTGGTCGTCAACGCGAACCCGCCGGCCCCGGTGTGCATGAGCACCAACCACTGCGCCGAGGAAGTAGTGGAGGCAGTGTTCAAAGCCCTGGCTCCGGCCATCCCCGGCGCCGTATCCGCCGGCTTCTCCCGGCGGCTGCGATATGCCATCACCGGCATTGACCCGAGGACGGGGCGGCAGTTCATCTGGCACTTCTTCCTGGCGCGCGGCGGCGGCGGCGCCTCAGAAGGCTACGACGGTTGGCCCAACGTGGGCGAGATTAACGTAGCCGGCGGAATACGGTCGCCCAGCATCGAGGTAACCGAAGAGCGCTTTCCCCTGTTCATCCGCCGCCATGAGCTGCGCCCCGATTCTGGCGGCCTGGGCGCGTGGCGCGGCGGCCTGGGCGCGGTGTGCGACCTAATCTACGAAGGCCGGGGGCCAGCCCTCCTCAACACCGCTGGTGACGGCATCGTAGTGCCCCCTTTCGGGCTGTTCGGCGGCGCCGACGGCCTCGCCCACCACTACAAGATAGTTTCCAACGGCGCAGAGCGAGTCTTGGGATCAAAAGAGGTTGGGGTAGTCGTCAACCCCGGCGACCGCATCATCAGCCTCTCCTCCGGCGGCGGTGGTTATGGACGACCGGAAGACCGGGATGAAGGCGCTGCGATGTGGGATTTGAAGAACGGCTACACCACACGCTGACGGATGCCCGGAAGGCTCCGGACCTATTCCGGCGTTACCAGCGATTCCAGCTCCTCGCCGTTCAGGGCGCGCAGGATGTTGGCGTAGGCGAAATGGGCTGCCCGCAGCGCCGTTTCGCGGCTTTGGCCCGCCATGTGCGGGGTGATGATTACGTTGTCCAGGTCAAACAGCGGATTGTCCTCCGGCGTTGGCTCCACCTCCAGCACGTCCAGGGCCGCGCCGGCGATTTTGCCCTCGGTAAGGGCGCGGTAGAGCGCCGCCTCGTCCACCACCGGGCCGCGGCATAGGTTAATCAGAAACGCCGACGGCTTCATCCTGTCAAATTCGCCGTCGGACATCATCCCTCGCGTACGGCGGGTCAGCGGGACGTGGAGAGTGACAATGTCGGCGGTTTCCAGCAGTTCGTCAAAACCTACGGGTTCCGCTTTGATCTCCTGCTGCACGTCGGCGGGAACATCCACCATGTCGTAGTAGATGGTGCGTGTATCAAACCCGGTGAGCCGCTTGGCAACCTGCCGCCCGATGCGTCCGAGCCCGACGATTCCCACCGTCTTGTCGGTGACCTCCGACAGATCGGTCTGGTAGAGGTTGCCCCGCCACTGGCGCTGACGACTGGCGGTTTCCCACTGGGCCATCAGGTTGCGGCCGATGCCAATCATCAGGGCAATGGTCTGCTCCGATACTGATATGGCATTGGCCCCGCCGTTGTTCGCCACTGGGATGCCCATCTCCAGGATGGTCTCCAGATCCATCCGGTCGTAGCCGGCGCTGAGGGTCTGAATCAACTTAACGTTGGGACATTCGCGCAGCACGTCGGTCGTCACTTCGCTGGATATAATGGCGTCGGCGTCGCGGCACAGCGCTATCTGTTCCGCAGCGGGCAGCGTGCGGTCAACGACGGTTACTTCCAGATTATCGGGAGCGTTATCGAGCATGACGTCGGCCCGCGCTCCTACTCCGGTGAAATAGGCAACTTTCCAAGAGGGCATCCGGCTATCTCCTTTGAAACCGACGACATAACGCCGGGGGCGTCATCCGTCGGCGCACACCCGGGCCTGCATGTTCACGCGGATGGGATAGATGCTCGCTGATTGCGGCCACGGGTGACCCGCAAACGGCGGCGAATACGTGGGGAGCAATCTCTACGACGGTCAAGCGTACAACCTTGTGGTGGGCCTGGATGGACTCGAACCAACGACCTCAGTCTTATCAGGACTGCGCTCTAACCGCCTGAGCTACAGGCCCACAAGCATTATTATTATACCCAATCCGCAGCGCAACGCAAGCGCAGGCCCCGGCGTCTCCGGGGATTGCCGCTATGTCGCGATTTTGGTTCAACGGGGTTGACGCGGCCGATCCAACGCCTCGCCGGTGCTTTGAGAGGCGCAAGGCTTGGGGACGTGGTTGGCGCGCTTTGCCCCGGCCGGCCGTTTGTAACCCGGTTCACAATGCGCTATAATCTACTTACCCGTCAGGGTTGGGAGGGATCGCATAGTGGTCTAGTGCGGGCGCCTGCTAAGCGCTTATCCTGGGAAACTGGGATCGTGGGTTCGAATCCCACTCCCTCCGCCATCTTTCATTTCTGCCCGGCGCCGGCCGGGACGTTTCCGCCCATAACGAACTACGCCCGATGCAGACTTACCACATCTGGACCATCGGCTGCCAAATGAACACCGCCGACTCCGAGCGGCTGGGGTCGGCATTGGAGCAGCTGGGCCTTACCCCCGCCGCGCGTCCTGCCGACGCCGACGTCGTAGTGCTCAATTCCTGCGTCGTGCGCCAGTCCGCCGAGGACAAAGTAACCGGCTCTCTCAACCTGATGCAGCCTCTGCGCAAGAAGCGCCCGGAATCAGTGCTTGCTCTCACCGGCTGCATGGTTGGCCCTCGCGCCGAAGAGCTCCAAAAGCGGTTTCCCCACGTTGACCTGTTCCTGCGCCCCCAGCAGTTTGACCCGCTGCTGGAACTGGTGGGCGAACGGTTGGGCCTGGACTGGCAAGGCTGCGTCGGCTCCCTGGCTCCCCAGCGGCCCGATGTAGCCACCTATGTCCCCATCATTCACGGCTGCGACTTGATGTGCTCCTTTTGCATCATTCCCTACCGCCGCGGCCGTCAGGTTAGCCGTTCCGTTGCGGACATCTCCCGCGAAGTGGAGCTGCTGGCCGCCCGGGGCGTGCGCGAGGTTACGGTGCTGGGGCAAACGGTCGACGCCTACGGACACGACCGGGATGAAGGACACGACCTCGCAGACCTGTTCACCCGTCTCAACGATATTGATGGCTTGGCCCGTATCCGGTTTCTGACCTCCCATCCGTCCTACATGAGCAGCCGCATCATCCAGGCCGTTGCCGACTTGCCCAAAGTATGCGAGCACATCAACCTGCCGGTGCAGTCTGGCGACGACGACGTTTTGCAGCGGATGCGGCGGCCTTACACCGTCGCCGAATATCGGGACATCATCGGCGAAATCCGCAACGTCATCCCCGACGTTACCGTCAGCACCGACATCATCGTCGGCTTTCCCGGCGAAACCGAGGCGCAGTATCAGAACACCCTGCGGCTGGTCGAAGAACTGCGCTTTGACAAAGTGCACGGCGCAGCCTACTCCACCCGGCCCGGCACCATCGCCGCGCGGACAATGGACGACGACGTTGCGCAGGAGGAAAAGCAGCGCCGCCTGAAAGGGCTGGAAACGTTGCAGGAGAGCATTCTCACCGACATCAACTCCGCCTACATGGATGGCACAGTGCAGGCCCTGGCGGAAAATCGCAAGCGCGGCAGCTGGACGGGACGCACCAGAGGCAACAAGCTGCTCTATTTTGACGTCCCCGGAACCGGCGACGCCGACGTGAACGACGACCTGGCTGGGCAGTTGATTGACGTTCGGATTACCCGCACCGGCCCCTGGTCGTTGTCCGGGATAGCCGTTTAGCCCGGCTTTTTTAATTTAAAGGAGGCGGCATCTATGGTTACGCAAACCAGGCAACCGACAATTCCCTTGACCGAAATTGAGCACGCCGCCTTTTGCAGACCGGAGGACGAGCTCCCCGCCAAGTCCCTGGCCGAAGAGCTGGCGATAAACGTCCGCTGGCAGAAAATACCCGCCGAGTATCTGGCTTACTCGCCGGCCGAGCTGGACGAGCGCATCGGCGCGGCCCGGCTCGCCTTGGGCAACTCCGTAACCATCCTCGGACACCACTACCAGCGGGAAGAGATTATCAAATACGCCGACTTTCAAGGCGACTCGTTCCTCCTCAGCCAGGAAGCCGCCTCCCGCCCGGAAGCCGATTACATCGTTTTCTGCGGCGTCCACTTTATGGCCGAAACCGCCTGCATCTTGGCCGGCCGGCATCAGCAGGTTATTCTGCCCAACATCACCGCCGGCTGCTCCATGGCCGACATGGCGCCAATTCAGGATGTTGAAGACGCCTGGGAAGACTTGCAGGACGTCCTCGGCGACCACGGCGGCATCTTGCCGGTTACGTATATGAACTCCGTGGCCGCCATCAAAGCGCTGTGCGGACGCAACGGCGGCGCGGTCTGCACGTCATCCAACGCCGCCGCCGTGCTGGAGTGGGCATTCGCGCAAGCCGAGCGTGTGCTGTTCCTGCCCGACCAGCACCTGGGCCGCAACACCGCGCTCAAGCTGGGCATACCGCTGGACGAAATGGTAGTGTGGAACCCATTCAAGGCAATGGGCGGCAACACGCCGGAGCAGCTGCGCAACGCGAAAATGGTGCTATGGCAGGGCCATTGTTCAGTGCATACCCGTTTCACCGTCAAGCAGATCGAGTCGGCACGCCAGCGTTATCCTGACGTTACCGTGCTGGTGCACCCCGAGTGTCCCCGGGAAACCGTTGAGGCCGCCGACCTCAACGGTTCCACCGAGTTCATCCGCAAAGCCGTCAACGAAGCGCCGGCCGGCTCGGTGTGGGCCGTAGGCACCGAAATCAGCTTGGTCAACCGGCTGGCCATGCAGAACCCGGACAAAACGATATTTTGCCTGGACCCGATAAGCTGCCCCTGCTCAACGATGTACCGCATCCATCCCGCCTACCTGCTGTGGACGCTGGAAAGCCTGGTAGCCGGCGAAGTAGTGAACCGCATCACCGTCCCCGATCAGATGCAGCAAGAGGCAACAGCCGCATTGGAGCGAATGCTCGCCCTGCGGTAATAGCCCGCCTATAACCGCACCGACAAAGGGGACGTCCTGGCAGCCGTAAGTGCCCCCTGCAATTTCGTGTACCGTATCGTCAGTCCAGCCGACGCCTTGCCTCTTGCAGCTCTTCCTCGGTGAACAAGTGAGCCCATGGCTCCTGAAGCGCCAAGCTCTCCACGGTGAGGTCCAGCCTGCCTAACTCCCACAAGCGTTCGAAACCGCTGGACGGAGTGTCGCTCCCCAGCAGCTGCTTGGCCGCTCTTGCCTCCCGCCGAGACGGTTAACCATCTGCAAGAGATACGTTGGATAATACCCCAGTTCACTTGCCTCGTCGTAAATTCTAATCATCTCTTGGTGAAACTGATTTTCCGAATTCATTTTGGCCTCACTCGCTCAGCCGGTTGACCCGCTGGGCCTCATTGGTGCGGTGGATACTCCGTCTTTTCAGCGTTGCAAACCGTGTATGTATCAAGCATATGCTTGATACGTAAATCGTTATTAGCGTTTCCGGTTCGCGGTATGTAGTCTCCTGCATGGTCATATGGCGACTCTTATCCCAGTCGCTGCCCTGATGGCGGAAAGCGCATCATTCCAAATCAAAAACGCGCCGCCGCACGTTAAACACAAACCCCGGCAGCTCAGGGTCGCCGCTAACCGCCTCCGGGTCATCCAGCACCGCCACCACTGCGCCGGGTCGGTAAATATGAACCTGACGCAGGAAAGGGTCAATCAGCCAGCCCAGCGCCACGCCGTAAGCCATCCATTCCTCCATCTTGGCCTGCTGCTCCTCCAATGAGTTGGAAACGGAGCGAATTTCCGCCACAAAGCGCGGCGCGAAAGTGATGCTGCGGAAACGTTGTCCGGCCGGCGGCAGTGTAGCAACCTGCTCCGGAGCAAGCCAGCCGGCATCCGCGGCGCGGCGGCCGGGCGAGGTCATCCGCACCGCCTCACTGCCAATCACTACCTTTCCGCCGGGGCCGGTGTTGCTCCACCTTTGCAGGTCATATTGCAGGTTGAATTGTCGCTCCGCTCCGTCCCTTCCCTCCGACGCCACGGCCAGTAGCCTCCCCTTCCGGTCAATCTCAAAGTGGTAGCCCAGCTGCTCGTTGTCGGCGGTGAACCGGAGAAACCAGTCATCCAGCGCGTCATCGTCGGGCAGCAAGGCCAGTACGGAGTTGATATCCAGGGAAAAGGGCGCCGGCATATCGCCGTCGGCCGGCGCAGGTACGGCGACTGTGGCAGCAGGTTGAGGCGCAACGGCGGCTTGCGTAGTCATTATCGTTGTCTCCTAATCACCGTACCGGAGCGGACGCTCCCAGTGCGGGCGGATGTTATCCCAAGTCAAAAACGCGCCGCCGCACATTGAACACGAACCCCGGCAGCTCCGGGTCTCCGCTAACCGTCTCCGGGTCGTCCAGCGCCGCCACCACTGCGCCGGGTCGGTAAATATGAACCTGACGGAAGAAGGGGTCAATCAGCCAGCCCAGCGCCACGCCGTAAGCCATCCATTCCTCCATCTTGGCCTGCTGAGCTTCCAGCGTGTTGGAAAGAGAGCGTATCTCAACGATAAACCGGGGAGCGAAGGGAACCCCGTGCCTGCGTTCGCCGGCCGGCGGCAGTGTGGCCAGTTGCTCCGGAGCAATCCAGCCGGCGTCGGGAGCGCGGCGCCTCGGCCAGGGCGCCCGCACCAGCCCATTGCCGGGCATAACCAATCCCCCCGGCCCGCCATCCGACCAAAGCCGGAGGTCCAGGTAAAGATTGCCGGCCCGTTGTATCCCATCCATAGACTCCGACGCCATAGCCCATAGTCTCCCCTGACGGTCAATCTCAAACTGGTAATCCCGGTTGGCTTGCGCCAGTTTGAGGAACCAGTCATCCAGCGCGTCATCGTCGGGCAGCAGCGCCAGCACCGAGTTGATGTCCAGGGAAAAAGACGCCGGCATATCGCCGTCAGCCGGCACAGGTACGGCGACTGTGGCAGCAGGTTGAGGCGCAACGGCGGCTTGCGTAGTCATTATCGTTGTCTCCTAATCACCGTACCGGAGCGGATGCTCCCAGTGCGGGCGGATGTTATCCCAAGTCAAAAACGCGCCGCCGCACATTGAACACGAACCCCGGCAGCTCCGGCTCGCCGCTAACCGTCTCCGGGTCGTCCTGCACCGCCACCGTTGCGCCGGGGCGGTAAATGTGAACCTGACGCAGGAAAGGGTCAATCAGCCAGCCCAGCGCCACGCCGTAAGCCATCCATTCCTCCATCTTGGCCTGCTGCGATTCCAGCGTGTTGGAGCGGGAACGGATTTCCGCCACAAAGTGGGGAGCAGTTGACAAACCATGCGAGTCCTGCTGAACCGGGGGCAGTTGCGCCAGCTGTTCCGGCGTAAGCCATCCCGCATCCGCGGCGCGACGCCCTGGCCAGGATACCAGCACCAGTTCATTTCCGGTTACCACCTCTCCGCCGGCACCCGCGTCACTCCAGCTTTGCAGGTCATATTGCAGATTGAATTGTCGTTGCGCTCCGCTCCTGCCCTCCGACGCCATAGCCCATAGCCTCCCCTGACGGTCAATCTCAAACTGGTAATCCCGGTTGGCTTGCGCCAGTTTGAGAAACCAGTCATCCAGCGCATCATCGTCAGGCAGCAGCGCCAGTACGGAGTTGATGTCCAGGGAAAAAGGCGCCGGCATATCGCCGTCAGCCGGCACAGGTACGGCGACTGTGGCAGCAGGTTGAGGCGCAACGGCGGCTTGCGTACTCATGGCGGCGTCTCCCTACGCCGCATCGTCCAGGCAGTCGCGCAAAGGGCGATTGATGCAGGAGAAGATGGGCGTGTCTTTCAATGTGTAGGGCCGGGCTTTGGATTCCCGCAGCTCCATCACCAGGTCGAGGAACGTTCCGGGCTCATCGGTCTCAAAGCCCAGCACGAACTCCGGGTCGTCGAGGCCAAAGGAGTAGGCGGTGGAGATTTTCACCTGTGGATACTTGTGGCCGATGACGAAGTGCTCGTTCATCAGCTCCTGCCGCTCCTCTTTGGGCAGCTGATACCAGTCATGGGTTTTCCAGAAAGGGTACATGAACAGATAGCGACGGCCCATCATCCGCATCGATGACGAACCCATCGACCCTGCGGCCCTGTCGCCGGTTCCGTCCTGCCCCTCATGTTGGTGATTGTCAATGTAGGGCGAGCGCCGGGTCATGGCCAGGTACGAATAGGGCGTATCCAGATAGCCGCCCAGCCGGGTTTGGTTCAGCTCCGCCGCCAGACCGTTGATGGGTTCCAGCTCCGGGCACACGCCCCACAGCATAAAGTCAGCGTCACCTCGGGCCCCTACCAGCGTATAAGTGTTGAGGGCCACTCGATCCGCGCGCTCGGCGGCCGCCGCGGCGAACTCATCCTTGGCGGCGTCCCGCTCCCCGGCGGGCAGGCGTCTCCACTCCGGCTGCACCTTGTAGAACGTGTACTTGACGAAATCTCGGCGTGGGTCGGCCATGGAATGCGCTCCTTTCCTTGCCAATACGACTGTGGCGACGCGAATTAGGAATGTAGCGACATTCTACACCACCAGCCCCGCGCCACGGGGCCGCCGCTTCCCGCCGTGCACCGACGGCTCCGCGCACCACTTCGCTGCCAGCCGACGCACCGCCTCATACATCCCATCGTCAAACCCCAGCAGATCGCACACCACCCGCCGATCCAGCAGCGCCCGGTTCGCGTCCGCATCGGCCAGATATGCCGGCTGCAACTCCCTGTCCAGGAACTCCTCAAAGACGGCCTGCGCCGTAGCCAACTGCCCATCAGTCAGCGCGCGTAAGTCCAGCACAGGGAGCGATTCTAATCCAGTTATGGTGACCCGCCCCCGCCCATCCTGCTGTCTATTAGAGTGCCACCAGAACAGCAGCAAGCCAAGTGCGCTATTGCTCCATGCAGCAAGGACGTAGTCAAAACGTAAATCATCAAAACTAATATTGGGCCACGCAACTCCACCGATAGTTTTTTGTTCTGTGAACACAGCGGCCAACGGTTGCGAATTGAACCTGAAATCAAGATTCAAATGGGCGCGGCTGGCAGTGGCCCAAATTGCAGCTGCCTTACTTTCCATACCTTGCCGCACTTGCAACTGCGAATCAGGTTCACAGATAAACCGAGTCTCCTTTTTGGCATCATGGTTCCACAAGGACGGATAGGTGGCCGTTGGGCTGGGTGAAATCTTGTTGAACGGCCCACGCGGCGCCGGGCCGGTGATGTCTCGATGTACCAGGCCAAGCTTGCCAATGTTGCCCAACTCGGCTATCGGCAGGTCAACGGCAGCCGGCTGTCCGGGCAGCCACAGTTTGCCATTAGCGAGAGCGTGGGCAGTCTGCGCCAGCGCATAGTCCAGCAAACGGACGCCTCCCCAATTCGCGCCGTCGGAAGGCGCGGCCAGCGTTTCGCCGGCTATATCGTCCCCGACGGTGAGATAAGCCCCGCCATAAGGGCCGTCTGCGATGGTGCGGAGGGCCCTGACGGCGGTGATGCTCCGGGCAATCACGGCTGCCGGCGCGAAACCCGCCGGACGGCTGCGCAGGGATGTAAAACGCGCGGTATTTACACCCTCGCCCCCTGCGTTTTTACGGGCAACAACCAAGCACTCCGCCATGCCGGTATCGGAGGAGAAAGACATTTCCTTGCCGTTGGCTGCAATGCTCAATACTTCCAGGCCGCCGTACTCATCCGCCAGCATCTGCCGGAAACCTTGCCACGACAAGCCCGCCGCCGCCGACAGAGGCAATACCAACGCCAACACGCCGCCCGGTTTGAGCTTTTTGTCCGCCAAAGCCACGAACGCCGACGCAATGCCGGCGTTACCGTGATAGCAGCTGCCTTTGCCAAGCAAGTTGATGCGGTTGCCCATGGCCGTCTGGTCATCGCGGCTGGCGTCAAATGCGGCGAAAGCGGGGTTAGTTACGTCGGCGTGGGCGCCCTCGTGATTGGTGGCGCGGGTAAAAGGCGGGTTCATTATCACCAGGTCAAAACCCTCATCCGGTACGTCCGCAACGATTTGCGCCGCCGTTTCCTCCCCCACGCTCCCCGTGCGCATCGCCGGGTCGCTGGTATTGAACAGACTCATCGCCGCCGACGATTTCAAAAGCTCCAGCGACCCAATCGCCACGCTGCCGTCCTGCTGCCGTCCGTAAGCCAGCGTGTACAGGCGCGATTTGCCGTACCCCACGGTAGGCTGCGCTCCCGACAGCGTAGCGCTGGTGATATGCGCCGCCGACGGCATCACGTCGCAGCCGTACAGAACCTCCTCCATAATCGCAGTATGCAGGCCGGCCGAATCGCCGCCCGCCTGTTCGTGCCGCGCCGCAATCTGCTCATACACGGCGGACAGCAGCGCCCCGGTGCCGCAGGCAAAATCGCCAATGCGCAGCTGGCCGATGGCGTCGGCATCGCCCCAGTCCACGCCGTCCATCTTGCTCACCGCCAGCCGGGCCAGCAGCGCCGCCGACGCCGGCAAAGTGTAGAACGTCGCCAGATACTTGCGGTCGGCAATCAGCCGCTGAAAAACCCGCCCGGTCAGGTGATGCGCATTGTCCACCCCGGCCTGCTGTACTTCCCCCACAGTGGCGTACAGCGTCCGCAGCGCCCGCGCCGCCGGCTCCATCGGCAGCCCTTCCAGAATGTCCTTGCCGATGGCGAAAATAGGCCAGTAGTTGATTGCCAAGATGCTCTTCCAGGCCGCCAGCGTCGCATCCTGCGGCGCGGCAACGTCCGGCCCGCAGGTTTGGCGCAAAGTCGGGATGCCGTCATGCGTTCCCGCAATCCGCTCGTGAAACACCATAGCGTTGGCGATTATCGCCACTGCCATCCGGCGGGTCTGCGGCACGTTCACCATTCCCAGCAGGCCGGCGATGTCAGCGTTAACGCGAGGCCGCCGCGTCTCCAGGTCATCCAATATCGCGGCAACTCGGTCAATGCCCTGTTGCAGGGCGTTGGCGGTAGCGTCCACTGCCTGTTGCGGCATAGACTCCAGCCGGATCAAGTCCGCAAGGTCGGCAACCGACCCTTGCAGCCAGCCCGCTTCGGGAAACCGCCCGCCGTCCCGATACAGCACGGCGTAAGAGAGACGCGACGCGGTCATAGACTCCCGCAGGTTGTCGGAGAACCGCACGCTGTCGGGATACCGCAGCGCAACCGCCGCCTCTATGGGATGTACTTCGTCCACCACCAACAGGCCCAGACGCTTGGCGGCGTCCCCCTCAGCAGTGCCGAGAGCCTCCCATTCCGCCTCAACCACCACCGGAGCCCGCCCCGGCGCGGTAATCAGGTTGTCCAGCTGTAAGCCGGGCTGCCCGGCAACCAGCCGCGTATTCTCGGAACGAACCCGACAGCCGTACAGCATCCCCCGCAGCATATCGCCAAGGGCATTGTTGGCCTGCGGTTCGCTGTGTCGTGGCTGCTGCGTACTCATCCCATATCCTGCGTAACCGACGCCGCCGTCCGGCGATGCGCCAGCCGACGCAACGCGGCGATTGTAGCACGCAGCGCGCAGCAGCATCCGCCAGCCTCCCCAAAATGCGCTACAATTCCCCCTACGCGCCTAAACCGCCGGCCCGGCTATACATCTCCCCAAATCGCCAACGACATCGCCATGCAATACAAACCCCACAAAAGCCGGCAACCCCCTTGGCGCAAAGTGAGAAAACGCTATGGATATTCGGATTGGCAGCCTCACCCGAGATGCCGGTGAAGCCTCCGGCGCCGCACTGGTCATCGACGTCTTCCGGGCCTTTACCACGGCGGCCATCGCCTTTGACCGCGGCGCGGAACGGATTACGCTGGTGGCCGAAGTCGCCGAAGCCCTGGATATCCGGCGCCGCAATCCCGCCATCGCCCACATCCTGATGGGAGAGGTCGACGGCAAGCGGCCCGACGGATTTGACTACGGCAACTCTCCCTACGAAGCCTCATCGGTGGACTTCGCCGGCAAAAACGTCGTCCAGTCCACCCGCGCCGGCACCGTAGGCGCGGCAACGGCCGGCGCCGCCGGCTGCGCTCCCATCTACGTAACTTCCTTTGTCGTAGCCGGCGCCACTACCCGCGCCCTGCTGGCCGAAAGCCCCCGCCCCCAGCGCGTCGCCATCTTGGCCATGGGCGACCAGGGCGTGAACCGCTCCGACGAAGACGAACACTGCGCCCTCTACCTCCGCAACCGGCTGGAAGGCCGCAGCCCCGACCCGGATGCCCTCCGCAAGCTGATAATGGCCGGCGGCGCAACGCAGAAATTCTTCGACGCCGCCCAGCCCCAGTATCATCCCCGTGATGTTGCCCTTGCCCTGCAAGTTGACCGCTACGACTTCGCCATGCGCGTCGCCCGGGAGGACGGCCTGCTGGTAGCGCGAAGGGTTGACTAACCGCCGGATGTCTCGACGATGTCTGCCTCCTAAAACCCCACCATCCAGCGGGCAAATTGCCGCGCTCCCTCCGCATCCGTTGACTTCACCCACCCCGACCCCAGCGCCGCCTCCAAATCCAGCCGGCCGTAAGCCAACAGCAGGTAGGTATTGGCGTCGCACTCAACCGTAACGTCAGCCTCTCCCTGATGCAGCCCGACGCCGACCCGCGCTCCATCAGGCCCAGCCAGCGCGTCCACCGCCGCGGCGTCCGCCAGCGCAAAGCGATACCAAACCTCCCTCGCCGGCGGCGCATCGCCGGGATTGTAGGCGGCCCGCAGCCAGTGGGCCGACATTCCCAGCAGTACCGGAATGGCGTCGGGATACAGGGCCGCGTGGTCGTCCAGCGCGCTGCGAATATCCCAATCGTGTATCGCCAACTCCTGAATGCGCTGGCTCACGTATTCACGCGCCGTCATCGTGCCGCGTCTCGGATGCCAACAGGCGCAGCGCCAATCGTCGCCGCCGAAGCCTTCCAGCAGCCGATGCAGCTCTCGGTAGCGCGCCTCAAACGTCGTCGCCAGCGCATCGCCCAGCGACCGGGTGTATTCAATATCGGCGTCCGCGTTGGCGGCAGACATCGCCGTCATATCCGCGGGTGGGCTGAACCCGGCCGGCGGGCCGCAGTCGCCGTTGCGTCCTCGGGTCATGCTGGCAATCTGCCGCTCTGCCCGGTTAACTAGGTGGCCGGCCACATCCCGCACTGTCCAGGCGTCGCAGGCCGATTGCCGGCCCAGTTCATCATCCGAAAGACCCGCCAGCAGCTCGTGCAGCCCCCGCGCCAGAGCGCCAATAACCCGCACTTCGCCTTTGATAACCGCCTCGTCATAAGAAGCCATCGTACTCAATCCCCATCAAATTCCGTGTATCCCGTCAAATTCATCACAGCCCGCCGAACCAACGGCCCAGGTTCCGCAGGGCCACGTGAGCAATGGTGTCGGCCTCTTGCGAAACCCGAATCCGGCCCGCCCGCTTGGCGCTGTTCCAATCCATCCGGTTGTACAGACACAGCAGATACGTCCCGGCATCGGCGTGGACGGTCAGCTCCGGCCGCCGTTCCGCAGAACATTCCGATACCGTAAAGCCATCTCCCGTTACAACCACATCGTGCCGCAAGGCCGCTCCTTCCGGCCCGCCGCCGATGTCAAAGCGGTACGTCGCCGGCGTCGTCAGCGGCGCGGTAGAACGGAAGCACAGCTGATACCACATTTCCGACGCCGGCAGCAGCGCCACAATGCCCTCTGCATCCGGCTCGCCCACGCCGGCGCCGCCCGAGCGCATATCCCAATCGTGAATGACCAGCTCCTGAATGCGCAGGTCAACGTAACTCTCCGCCGTGATGACCCCGCGCCTCCGATGCCAGCAGCCGATTGACCAATCGCTCCAGCCTTGCAGGATGCCGTCAAGATCTTCGTATCCCTGCCTGAAATTGTCCAGCAGCGCATCGCCCCATTCATTCCGCGCCCGCGCATTGCTAACCGCGTTGGATTGCTGCACCTGGTCGGGCGTCGGCTGAGTCTCCTCTCCGGGCGGCGGCCCGCCGTCTCCGTTCCGTCCCCGCAGCATCGCCTCGCGCTGTCGGATGGCGCCGCCCGCCAGGTGCGCCGCCACCGTGCCCACGTCCCACTCAGCGCAGGCCGTGGGGCCGTTCAGTGTCTCCGCCGGCGCTCCCGACAGCCGGCGATGAATATCCCCCGACAGCCGCTTTATCAGCGCAACTTTCTCCGCAATCTCCATAGCCTGTACCTCCCCGGCCGCCGGGTATTCAACCCGCGCCGCAATGCCGCCAGTGTATCACGCCGCAGAGAAGCCGGCCGGCGGCAAGAGAGAACCCCCGTAACCCCAACCGAGAATAAACTGAACGGGAGCGAACCGTCATCCGCTCCCGTTATTACCCGGTATCCTTTCGCAGCCTCTGCGCTACCAGGCAGCTCGGCGGCGGTACACCAGCAGCGATGCGCCAATAGCGGCCAGCAGCAGCCCCAGCAGCGCGACAAACCCGGGCAGCAGCGGCATACCGGAGTAGCGTACGCTGCCAACGTAAGATTGCGGTGTTCCCGGCGTCAGCCCCGCCTTGCCCGCCGCCGGCACGCTCAACCGCGTAGCCGTTCCCACCGGCTTGGCCCCCGTAGCCTCGCTAACCGAAACATCCTTGCCCGAAACGGTGTTGCCTGAAGTCTCGTTGCCCGAGGCATCATTGCTCAAAACGTCCTTGTCCGAAACGGTGTCTCCCGAAGCCTCATTGCCCGAGGCATCGTTGCCCGCAACGTCCTTACCCAAACCGTCATTGACCGGCTCCGGAGGCAGCGTGTCAAAGTTGAGGTCCAACGTGCGAACCTCGCCATCGCCCCGGAACAAAACATCCTGTGCAGACTCAACCCGCTCACTGCCGTTCACCAGCCAGAACGTAACCATCCGACCCTCCGGCAGTGCCACGCCGGGCTCGATTTTCACCCGATAAATGCCGTCCCAGCCGGTCGTTACCGGCGCCGTAGCATACCCCTCTTCACAGCCCCCCAGACACGCCACCACTGATATGCCCGACGGCGCCGCCTGGTTGCCAGCATAAACGTGACCCTCAAACACCTCCCAGTCGTTGTTAACGTTGGACGCTACGGGTTCATCCGGCCCCGCTCCCATTGCCGCCAGCAGCGTTGCCAGCAGCAGACCTCCCGTAATCAGGGCAGCGGCCATGCTCTTGACGCCGCCATTCAAAGAAACAGGTTTCATTGCCATGCCCTCCTTATCTTGGTTTAGTTGTAGCCGACCTTCCCGGACACGCCCGCTCCGGACGCTCCGGGCCGACTACACCAACAGTATTGGAAATGCCTCGGCGCCCGCTGTGGCGAATATCGGCCAATTTTGGCCAGTTTTTTAGATTCCTGCCCTTGCCACTCCATCCGCTTTGCGCTACGCTAGCGAGACCTTCGTTAGGGGGTATCATGGCCACCGTCGCTACCGAACCAATACTGGAGGTCAAAGACCTCCGCACCTACTTCCATACCCGCACCGGCATCGTCAAAGCCGTCGACGGCGTCAACTTCGAGCTCTACCCCGGCGAAACCCTCGGCGTCGTCGGCGAGTCCGGCTCCGGCAAAAGCATGACCTCACTGTCCATTATGGGCCTGGTCCCGCAGCCGGCCGGCCGCATCGAGCGCGGCTCCCAAATCCTCTACCGAGGCGAGAACCTCCTGGAAAAATCGCAGTCCGAAATGCGCCAGATCCGGGGCAAGGAAATCTGCATGATTTTGCAGGACCCCATGACTTCCCTCAACCCGGTGTACACCGTTGGCAACCAGGTCATCGAAACCCTGCGCCAGAACGACGATGCCCAGCGCAGTTCCAGCCTCAAAGAGCGCGCCATTGAGCTGCTGTCCAAAGTGAAAATCCCTGCCCCCGATTCCCGCTTCTCCAACTTCCCCCACCAGATGTCCGGCGGCATGCGCCAGCGCGTAGTCGGCGCCATCGCCATGGCCGGCGCTCCCAACGTCCTCATCGCCGACGAAGCCACCACCTCCCTGGACGCCACCATCCAGTACCAGTACCTGGCCCTGCTGAAAGAACTGCAACAGGACACCGGCATGGCCATCATCTTCATCACCCACGACTTCGGCATCGTAGCCAAAATGTGCGACCGAGTCGCCGTAATGTACGCTGGACGAGTGGCCGAAATCGCCGATGTCCGCGAACTCTTCAACAACCCTCAGCACCCCTACACCGAGGCGCTGATGCGCTCCGTCCCCAACGTCGACGAAGACATCGACTTCCTTTACTCCATCGAAGGACAGCCCCCGGCCCTCGATAACCTCCCTCCGGGCTGCACCTTCGCCGACCGCTGCCCTTACGTATTCGAAAAATGCCGGGAAGAATTCCCCCCGGAGGTAGCCGCCGGAAACCGGCACATCGCCACCTGTTGGCGCCTCGCTCCCCAGTTCGCCAACGAGGAGGCTTGCTGATGACCCAGGCAGTTGCCGATACCAGCGTCTCTGCCGCCAATAGCAGCGCCGCCCCCATCATCGAGCTGGACAATATCCGCAAGTACTTCCCCATCACCCGGGGCGTCCTCCTCCGCCGCCCCGTAGGAGAAGTCAAGGCCGTGGATGGCGTCTCCTTCCGCATCAAAGAAGGCGAAACCTACAGCTTGGTCGGCGAATCCGGCTGCGGCAAAACTACCACCGCCCGCATGGTGTTGCAGGTCGAAACCCCCACCAATGGAACCATGCGCTTCAACGGCAAGGACGCCAGCCGCTTCACCGGCGCCGAGCGGCGTGAATACCGAGCATCCGTTCAGGCCGTCTTTCAAGACCCCTGGAGCTCCCTCAACCCCCGTATGCGCGTCGGCTCTATCATCCTGGAGCCGCTGCTTACCAACCGGCCAATGGGTAAAAACGAAGCCCGCGAGCAGCTCGATACCCTGCTGAACGACGTCGGCCTGCGCCGCGCCCAAGGCGAATACTATCCCCACGAGTTCAGCGGCGGCCAGCGACAGCGCATCGCCATCGCCCGCGCCCTCTCCCTCCGACCCAAGCTGATTGTGCTGGACGAGCCTGTCTCCGCCCTCGACGTCTCAATCCGCGCCCAGATTATGAACCTGCTGCGCCAGCTGCAAGACCAGTACGGCGTCAGCTACCTGCTCATTGCCCATAACCTTGCCACCGTCCGCTACATGAGCCATCAGGTCGGCGTTATGTACCTCGGCCGCATGGTCGAGCAGGCCCCCACCCGCGACCTCTTCTCCAACCCCAGCCATCCCTACACCAAAGCCCTCATCGCCGCCTCCCTGCCTTCCCATCCCGACATCGAGCGCGAGGAAATGGTCATATCCGGCGAGGTGCCGTCCCCCTTGAACCCGCCCTCCGGGTGCCACTTCCACCCCCGCTGTCCCATGGTTATGGAGCGGTGTTCAGTGGACGATCCCGCCCTGAAGCAAATAGGCCCGGCGCATCAGGTCGCCTGCCACCTCTTCTAACCGCCGCCCCACGCCGTGCTCCCGCCTTACCCTGGCGGGAGTTCATCGCGCCTAGGTTCGGAAAGTAACCCGGCGGAACGCCTCGGCCAGCGTCAGCCCACTTGCGCCCTCATCGTCTGAGGAATTGCCGGCCTCCGCCGTTTCCGCCCCATGCGCGCGTATGAACGCCCGTATCTCATCGTCGCTGCGATGGCCGGCCTGCGTCCGATGCGCCAGCACGGCCGCCGCCTTGGTCTCAAAATCGTCGGCGATGTCCACATACTCGTTGGGATTTTCGGAACCCCAGAACATGATCGCGGCGGTTTTGTGAGGCTCAATCCCCTCATTGGCGAACAGGTCGCCAAAATGCAGATGGTCGCGCGCGTATGGAAACACCGCATCCAGCGCCACCTGCCCCGCAATGCGATGATCCCGATGCCATTGCAGATTCCGCCGGTACGGTTCGGCAGTCAGCACTACGTCCGGCTTAACCAGCCGTATCTGCCGCACCAGGTCTTTCCGAAAATCGGCCGTGTCTTCCAGCTCTCCATCCGGACGTCCCAGCTCCACCACGTTGGTTATGCCGAGTATTTCAGCCGCGGCCCGCTGCTCTCGGCTCCGCTTTGCCGCCAGCTCCTCCGAACTCACCCCCGGGTCATCCGAACCTCTCCCTCCGTCGGTGCACACCACGCAATGCACCTCGACGCCGGCGCGCGCCCATTTGGCGATAACGCCTCCGGCCCACACTTCCGCATCGTCCGGATGCGGCGTAATCACCAAAGCGCGTTCCGGGGTGCAATCCATAATAGCCTTCCTCCTTTCCTCAGCTAGCCTTGAGTCTCGGGAGCCGATGCCGGCCCAGCCGTCGCGCCGCCAGTTCTCTCTACCGTCGCCCCTCCGGCGCCCTTGCCCTGCATCCAATCCCGGCCGGGCCAGGACGACGAATCTACCAGAATCACCCGCTCCTTGAATATTTCCCCCGCCAGTATTCCGCCGGATATTATCATCCGCATCGCCTCGTCCACCGATATGTCGGTAGGCGTAACCTGGTTGGCCGGCGCTACCACCAGATACCCCGAAGAGGGCACCGGCGTCGTAGGCACATACACCGACAGATATTCCTCTACTCCGTCAATCTTGCCCAGCTCCGCCGTAATCAGCCCGATTGACAGCACTCCCTGCCGGGGGAATTCCAGCATAACGACCCCGCGGTAGCTATGCGTCTTGGTGTCGGAGAGAAAATCTATCCCCTGCCGGGTGGTGTTGTACACCGGCCCGATGACGGGCGTCCTGCCTATGATGTCATGTACCCGGTTAATGAAAAGCCGCGTTACCGCCCAGCCCACCAGCAGCCCTGTTCCGTATAGAATTAGCATAATGATAATGATTTCCGCAACGTCGGTAACATCCACGCCCGGCCCGTGCGGAATCCCCAAGCGACGGATGAACGGGTCCAGCAGCGTGTCAATGATCCCGTAGAAAAAATCCACTACGAAATACGTCACGAAAACCGGAAGAAATACCAATACTCCGGCCAGCAGCCGCCGCTGCACGTGACCCACTGTGCCTGCAATCGGGCGACGCCGCGCCCGCCCTGTGCCGCGCCAATTCGGAGACGGCGAACTCCTTCCCGAGCGCCGGCGGAACATCCCACGCATTATGCCTCAGTCGGCTCCGTGCTCCGCGGTGTCAGCTCGCCATAAATGTCAAGCAGCCCTCCGGCCACTCCTTCCCAGCTCAACCCTTCCGCCCTTCGCCGGGCCGCCCGGCCCATGCTGTCCCTCAGGCCGTCGTTCACCAGTATCATCTCCAGCGAGTTGGCGAAAGCCTCCGGGCATCGCCACGACTTCAAGTATCCCGTCCGACCGTGCTGCACCACCGTCGATAACCCTCCTACCCGCGATGCTACCACCGGCGTGCCGCAAGCCATGCTCTCCAGCGCCGCCAGCCCGAAACTCTCGTAAAACGACGGCACCACGCATACGTCGGCGGCAGAGTAATACCACGCCAGCTTTTCCTGCTCCACTCGCCCCACGAACTCAAAAGCCTCGCTCACGTTCAGGTCTTCAGCCATCCGTTTCAGGCGCGCTATCTCCCCGCTTCCGTCCGCGTCCGCGCCCACCACCACAACCTGCACGTCTTCAGCCGACAAGTGCGCCGCAGTATGAATCAGCAAGTCAACGCCTTTCAGAGCTTCAATGCGACCCACGTACAGCAGCACTTTGTGGCCGTTCAGCCCCAGCTCATTCCGCGCCGCTGCCTGCCCCATGGGACGAAAGCGCATAAGGTCAACCCCGCAGGGAACCAACCGTATGCGCGATGCGTCCCCGTCATACAGCCGCACTATCGCATCCCGTTCGTTCGCGCTGAAAGCGATGATGCAGTCGGCGTCGGCAACTATCTCCCTCTCCGACTCCTGCCTCACTTCCGGCTCCCACTCCCCGGAGCGGGATTGCATCTTGATGCGGGAAAGCGTGTGAAACGTAACCACATGAGGCGCCCCCACCGCGCCGGCAAACTGGCGCCCGGCCCACCCGCTGAGCCAGTAATGCGAATGAACGGCCCGGTATTCCGCATCCTCCCGTTGGCGATACTCCACCATCCCGGCGACAAATTCGTCCAGATACTCAAACTGCTGCGCCAGCGGCGCCTCCGCCGGCCCGGCGGGAAGATGGATTACCCTGACGTTATCGGCCACGGCCGGCGCGTCCAACTCCGCTTCGTCATGCTGCCGGGTAAAAATATCAACGGCCACCCCCTGTGCGGCAATCGCGCGCGCCAGCTCCCGTACGTGCACATTCATACCGCCGGCCTTCCCCTGCCCCGGCGCCGCCAGCGGGCAGGCATGGTAGGTCAGCAAAGCGACGCGCCGCCCGCCGTCTTTATGCACAGTCATTCACCGTCCCCATCCCGTTCCAAGCCAATCCGGTATAAATGACGGTCGCTGCCGCCCAGACGGTACTTGTAGGACTCGTTGCCCCGCAGAAAATCAAAGTGGCGATAGCCGCGTTCCAGCGCATCCCGCAGGCACAAAGCGTGCAGCAGCAGCCCTACGCTGTAATACCGATATGCCGGGTCATGCCCGCTGTTGTACAGCATACGCGCGTTGTCATAGTCAAAGCACAGCGATGTCGCCACCGGCTTGCCGTCCATCTCCATAAAAAACAGCCGCAGCAGGCCCTCCGCCGCGGTGGCCCCCATCATCCTGCGAAAAAAGTTCTCCCGCTCCTCGGTGAGAAACTCGGCTTTAGCCTGGTCGCTCCGACGCATCAGGTCAAAGAACGTGTCCATCCCTGCGGCAACTTCGTCAGGTTTGCAGACGCAATACCGCCGCCAATTGCTGTGCCCTTCCAAACGACGCAGCTTGCGGCGCAGTTCGTGCCGGTCTTTCTTGCTTAATCCCGACAGATACTCCTCCCAACTGCCGGCGAGAACTATGCGCGGCGCAACGTCCTCCTCTTCCACTTCCACCCGATAGCCCCGTTCCCGAGCCAGTTCCGGCAGCAGCGCCAGCGTCGGAGAGTCCTCCCCAATGGAATACAGCTCCAGACGTCGGCCTCCGTTGTCGCTGATGGCGTCCAGCAACGCCGGGTAAAAAGCCGCTTCCGCTCCGGACGCTACGATAAAATCGTTGTAGTCAAACGTGTCGCTCCCGCCCACCAGAGAGTATTTGTCCCCAACCCGGGACAGCGACGCAATGGCCGCAACGTCGCCCGCCTCGTCCGTCAGATAAAAACCGGCCAGCGCGCGCCCATCCTGAAACAGCTCCCACCACAGCTCCTGCCATACCGGGGTGATGTACAGGTTATTCACCGCCGCGCGCGCCAGCAGCTCCTGCCACTGCGGGCGAATCTGTTTGAAAGACGTCAGCGGCTTGGCGGTCAGCGTACCGAGCATCACTATCCTCCGCGCGCTCTCTAATCAGTGAGCAGCCGATGCAGGTCGGCGGGATGTATGCCTGTTTGCAGACCCTCACCGGATAACCCGGTTCCACGGGTGGCAATGGTAACCACTTTGTGGCCGGGTTTCTGGACGCCCCTCATAGACATACACAGATGCTCGGCTTCCAGACGGCAACCCACCGCCCAGGGAGCCACGCGCCGATACACCGCGTCGGCCAATTGGTGCGTCAGCCGCTCTTGCACCTGCAAGCGACGCGCGGCCACATCCAAAGCGCGGGCAATCTTGCTGATGCCGGCGATATGGAGATGCGGAATATACACCAGGCTGGCCGTGCCAAAAAAGGGCAGCATATGGTGCTCACACATCGAGTAGAACGGTATGTCCCGCACTATAACCGGGTTCGGCATATCGTGCGATGACGCAACCCGCGCGGGCATACCGCGCCTCATTGGAGGGTTATAAGCGTCCTCCTCCGTAAATACGGCGTCAATCTCATCGGCCGGGTCCTTCCCCACGCCGGCGAACAGCTCCCCATACATCTCCGCCACCCGCTCCGGCGTGCGCCATAGCCCCTCGCGCCCGCTGTCATCGTCAACGTACTTCAGCACCGTTCCAATCGCCACCTCTATGGCGGCCCGGTTCATTTCCGCAACGCCGGCCATGCCCTACTCCAATCCACCGGACGATAGAGATTCCATAATCGCCGCCTCAATAGCCTCCAGGTTAGGCTGCACTTCCACCGTATGCGCCTGCGCGCTGCTTACCGCCATATCCGGATCCTTAAGGCCGCTGCCTGTGATGATGCAGACGACCCGCTTCCCTTTCAATTCCAGCCCGTTGCGCTGCATCTTCAACAGCCCGGCCACCGACGCCGCCGACGCCGGCTCTCCAAAAATCCCCTCCTGCGCGGCCAGCAGACGGTACGCCTCCAGGATTTCATCATCGCTCACGGCGTCAATAACCCCGCCCGACTGGTCGCGCGCCCGCTCCGCAAGCCTCCAGCTGGCCGGATTCCCGATGCGAATCGCCGAAGCGATAGTTTGCGGGTGAGGCACCGGCTCGCCCCGAACAATAGGCGCAGCCCCTTCCGCTTGAAACCCCATCATCCGCGGCAGCCCATCATTCCGTCCCAGCTGATGATACTCCACGAACCCCCGCCAGTAGGCCGTAATGTTGCCCGCGTTCCCCACCGGAATAAAAACATAATCCGGCGCGTTCCCCAGCGCGTCGGAAATCTCAAACGAAGCCGTTTTCTGCCCTTCAATCCGGTGCTGATTCACCGAATTCACCAGCGTAATCCGGTTCGTTTCAGTGAACTTCCGCACTAGCGCCAGTGCCGCGTCAAAGTTCCCGTCCACCAGCAGAATCCGCGCCCCGTAGGCCATCGCCTGCGCCAGTTTCCCCAGCGCCACCTCCCCCTTGGGAATCAGCACCCAGCACGTCAGCCCGCAGTAGGCCGAATACGCCGCTGCCGACGCGCTCGTGTTCCCCGTGGACGCGCACATCACCCCCAGGCAATTCTCCTCCATCGCCTTGGCGATGGCCACCACCATCCCCCGATCCTTGAAAGATCCGGTAGGGTTGCACCCCTCCAGCTTGAAAAAAAGGTCGCACCCCAGCCGAGGCCCCAGGTTCCGTGAGCGCACCAACGGCGTATCCCCCTCTCCCATGGATAAGATGGGAGTCTCTTCATTCACCGGCAGCAGTTCCCGGTAACGTTGTAAAACGCCAGCGCCCATGGGCTTTACTCTTCAATGCGGATCAGATTGTTCACGCTGGCCACAACCGCCAGCTGGGCAACCGCCGCCAGCGCAGCCTGCACATTCGCCTCCCGCGACGGGTACGTCGTGATGACCAGCTGCGCCGTCCCGCTCCCCACGTCCGTGTCCTTCTGTATCACCGTGGCGATGGATATATTACCCTCCCCCAGAATCCGCGCTATCTGCGCCAGCACCCCCGCCTGGTCAGCGCACGTAAGCCGCATATAGTACGCGCTGGACAACTCGTCAATAGGCTGCGCCTCTCCCCCTCCCCCATCCCCCGGCGCCCCCGATGACGGCAGCGACAGCCGCCCCCCGACGTTGTCAATCCCCCGCGCAATGTTGAGGATGTCGCCCATCACCGCGCTGGTGGTGGCGTCCCTACCGGCCCCCTGTCCGTGCAGTATAATCTCCCCGCACAGGTCGCCGGCAACCTCAACCGCATTATACACCCCGTCAACCTTGGCCAGCAGATGCTCCTCCGGCACCAGCGCCGGATGCACCCGCGCGCGCACCCCTCCGCCCGGTTCCGCAGTAGCGATTGCCAGCGATTTGATGGCGTACCCCAGCTCCGCGGCGTAGCGAAAATCCTCCGGCGCCAGCCGGCTTATCCCCTCCGTGTAAATCGCGCTGTGCGGGATGGGACGGTGAAACGCCAAACTGCCCAGCACCGACAACTTGTATGCTGCGTCAATGCCGTCAATATCGTTAGTCGGGTCAGCCTCCGCGTAACCCCGCGCCTGAGCCTCCGCCAGCGCATCAGCGAACGGAGCCTGCTCCCGGGCCATCCGGGTCAGTATGTAATTCGTAGTTCCGTTAATAATAGAGCGTATGGAGCGAATGTCGTTGGCCAGCAGCTGCGACATCAAGCAGCCGACGATGGGTATCCCACCGCCGGCCGATGCCTCAAATAGCAGATTCACCCCCCGCGACTGCGCCAATGCCAGCAACGCCGGCCCCCTCCGCGACATCACCTCCTTGTTCGCCGTCACCACATGCTTCCCGGCTTCCAGCGCTCGCTCCAGGTACTCGCCCGCCGGCCTGTCGCCCCCCATCGCCTCAACCACCACGTCAATCTCCGGGTCGGACAATATATCCTCCGGGTTGCTGGTCAAAACCCCCACTGGCGGCGCCGGCTCCCGCGGCCGATTCACGTCCCGCACCAAAACCCGCCGCAGCGACACCGTGCGCCCCGTCTTCCGACGGATGGCATCGCCGTTTTGCGCCAGCGCCGCCGCCACGCCGCCGCCTACCGTGCCCAGACCCATCAGGCCCACGTTAATTGCCGTCCCCTGGTCGCTCATCTCATCTCTTCCGCCGTAGCTTCCATCATACCGTCCGCTGTCACTCCAATCCTATCGTACGCCGTTGCTCCTATCTCACTCCGTCCTTCCCGCCTCGGCGAGAACCCACGCCTACGGCTGCAAGCCCCCTCCCCCCTGCTGTGGCTCCGGCGTAACCCGCGGCCGCGTCAATCGCACCTGCTCCGTCACCCAGGCGTAGCGGTTGCTGTCAAAGTTGATTTTCACCCAGCCCTCTTCCGAGCCCCGAGTCAGCTGATCGTCCTTCCACTTTTCCACCATCTCCGCAGCCACCTGAGACTGCATCCTGAGCTCAATCTCTCGCGTTTCCGCCGCCCCGATTGCCTGGATCACGAATATAGTCTGCTCAACGTAAATCGGATCCGAGATTTCTCCGGTCTCCAGCAGCGGCGGCCGTCGCACCGTCTCCCCGTTCTCCTCAACGTCCTCGCCGAAAAGGTAGCGGTCAAATTCGGGAAACGCCCCCTCCGGAACCCAGCCCACGTAACCATCCGTGCCCGACAGCTCCCGCGCCACCGTAGCGAAATCCTCCCCCAGATCCAGCCGCTCCTTCACCGCCTCAGGCGCGGCGTCCGAGTTGATCCCCAGCGGAATAACCTGCAATTCAACCTGCGGCGCCTCCTCTGGCGCTGCCGCCAGCATCCGCGCGAACAGCTCCCGCTGTTGCAGCTGCTCCTCTACGATGCGCCGATACCCGCTGTCGTCAAGATTGACCTGCGTCTTAAAGTCGGTGTAATTATCCTCGCACTCCGCATTCCGCTGCTCCTCATTTTCCTCCTCCCCCGGCCGCTCCTCCGGGCAGAACTCCTCCCGAATGACCTCCTCTATCTGCTCATCCGTAATGTTGATGCCCAAACCCGGCGCCGCCTGCCGCAGTATCTCCGCATGCAGCAGATCCGTCAGCAGCTGAAACGGAACGCTGCTCAAGTCAACCTGACCCCCTTGGTAGCGGTTAATGCCCTGCAGAACCCGAATCCGCTCCACCAGGTCGCCCATACTGAACCGCTCCCCGCGCACTTCCCCTGCCATCACCCGCGGCGGCAGTATGTAAGCCCGATACGCCCCCGCCAGCACCACGCCCGCGATAATCAGGATGAGAACCGCCCCCACCATAATGGCGATGCGCTGACGCCGACGCTCCGCCACCCGCCGCGTCCTGGCGGCGACCGCAGCCGTCTCGTCCCGCGCTCCCACCCGGCGACTCCGACCGCCGCGCCGCCGCCTCGCAGTGCGCCCGGCAGACCCGGACGACTCCTCCTCCACAGCGGCGGCGCTGCGTTTCCAGGGCAGCGGCAGGTTCAGCATTTCCCGACGGACGGCTAGCGGCCGGAGCGCATTCCCGTGTTGATGCTGTGCTCCGGCGCATACGGCAGCAGCGCCAGATACCGCGCCCGCTTAATGGCCTGCGCCAGCAGCCGCTGATTCTTCGCCGAAGTCCCCGTCTTTCGCGTCGGCTCAATCTTCCCCTGATCCGAAATATACCGCCGCAGGCGGTCAACGTCCTTGTAGTCCGGAGTCACCCCTTCAACCGTAAAAGCGCACACCCGCCGCCGCGGCCCGTAGCGGCGCCCGCCCCGTCCGCCGCCGCCCCGCGGCCCGCCCCGTCCCGGAGGCCTACCACCGGGGCCGCCCTGCGGCCTTCCCCCGGGCCCCCCCGGTCGACCTCCAGGCCCGCCCGGTCGTCCCCCGGGCCCCGGCGGACGACCCATAGGCCCTCCCGCCGGCCGCTGCCCGACGCCGCCACCCGGCGCGCCAACGCCCGGCCCCGGGCCGGTTGCCGGCGCCGAAGCCGGCGCAGTCTCGGGCGCGCCGGCGCCGGTCGGTGCAGGAGCTGACGGTTCCGCTGGGGTAGTCATCGCAAAGTCCCTCCAAGTTCGTGAGTAAGTTCATCCTAATTCAGAAAGGCAAATCGTCAACATCAGTGCCGCCGCCCTGCTGGCCGCCATACCCGCCACCGTAACCGCCGCCCTGTTGTCCCCCATAGCCGCCATCCTGCTGTCCGCCATAACCGCCACCGTAACCGCCGCTCTGCTGTCCCCCATAGCCACCATCTTGCTGGCCGCCATAGCCGCCACCGTAACCGCCGCCTTGCTGGTCGTCGCGCCGGCCCAAGAATTGAACATCGGTGACGTTAACGTCAAGGGAGAACCCGGGGGTGCCATCCTGACGGTTGTACTGGCGGGAACGCAGCCGCCCTTCTACATAAACCTGCTGCCCTTTGGTGAGGTACTGATTGCAGGTGTCCGCCAGACGCCCAAAAGCAGTGCAGTTGAACCACTCCGTTTCCTCTCGGCGTTCACCCGATGCCGTCGTATAGCTGTAGTTGCTGGCAATGCTGAACCCTGTCATCGGGTTCCCTGATGCCGAATACCGCATCTCCGGGTCCCGCCCCAAGTTGCCGATAATGATAATCTTGTTCACGGCAACCTACGCTCTGGCTTCGCCCGCATCAGATTCCCCGGCCGTATCCTCAGCGGAAACCACCCCATCCTCTGAAACCGGTTCCGCCTCCACCGTAGGCGCAGTCACATCCGACGCAGCCGCAACTTCCGCCTCCACCGCCGGCGCAGCCATCTCCGCCGCCGTCTCTACCGCAGCGTCAGGAGCCGCAACTTCCGCCTCCACCGCCGGCGCAGCCACATCCGCCGCCATCTCTACCGCAGCGTCAGGAGCCGCAACTTCCGCCTCTACCACCGGCGCAGCCATCTCCGCCGCCATCTCTACCGCAGCGTCAGGAGCCGCAACTTCCGCCTCCACCGCCGGCGCAGCCATCTCCGCCGCCGTTTCTACCGCAGCGTCAGGTACCACCGGCGCAGCCGCAACCTCCGAAACGCCAGCCGGCGCTCCTGCTGATGCCGCCGTCCCGGTAGCGGCGGCAGCCGGAACCGAAGGCGCCAGGCCCTGCGTCGGAGCCGGCCCCCTTTCCGCAAACCCGCCCGACGTCTCGGACATTGGGCCGCCGCCGTCGCGCCGTCCCCGTCCGGGCGGAACGTATCGCGAGGGCGCAGTCAGCGGCCCCGGCGCCGGCCGGTCCGCCAGCGGCCCATCGCACCGCACCACCAACGAGCGCAGCACGTTGTCGTGCAGCCTCAGGTAGTTCTCCAGATCCCGGTTGAACGAATTGTCCGACGTAAAGGAGCTCAAATAGTAGGAGCCCTCCAGGAAATTGTAATTCCCCTTGCGTATCGGATACGCCAAACGCCGCGTCCCCCAAACCTGCTCGGCGGTAATCTCACCGTCGCGGTTGGATATGAATGTCTTTATCTCATCCCAAGTCGCCGATGCGTCCTCCTGGTTCAGCATCGGGCTCAAAATGGTTACCAGTTCGTAGTGCCGCAAGTTGCAATCTCCCTGCATTGGTAAAACGCCGGCGATTATAGCACAGTCCGGGCTATTCCGCCGTCAAATCGTCCAGTACCCGCTCAATCAGCCCCACGCCCTGCGCCCCGGAGCTGCGGTGAGCGATATGCCCCTCCTTATCCAGAAACACATAGCTGGGCACCCCCTGGATTCCGTAAGCCGTCGCCACCGCCCCGTCCGGGTCATAGAAATTAGGAAACGTAAGCCCGTTCCGTTCTACAAAATCCACCGTATCCGCCCTGCTGGTTCTGAACTGCGATATGCCGATGACGTTGACGCCGCCGTCGCGCAGTTTGTCGCTGTACAGCTCCTCAAGAGCGGGAAACTCCCGCTGACAGTATGGTCACCAGGGCGCCCAGAATGCCAGCAGCGTCGGCGTCCCAAAGGTGTCGGAAAGCGTAACCTTCGTTCCGTCCAGCAGCTCCGCCTGGAAAGGTATCGCATCAACGCGCTCCCCCTCTCCCTCGTCAGCCGGCGTCGGAGTCGGCCTGGGCGTGTACGTAGGTCGCGGCAGAGGCGCAGCGCTTGGCGCAACCGTCGGCCCCAACGTCGCCAGGCTGTTCAGCATCGCTTCAATCGTCGCCATCCCGTCCGGCCCCGCTTCCGTCGTTGCCAAACTGTCCAGCCTCGCTCCCGTCGTCGCCAGACTGTTCAACATCGCCTCCGCTGTTGCCAAACCGTCCAACATCGCCGCCGCCGTCGCCGTCCCTGAATTAGCCGGCCCCACTGTCGCCGGATTAGACGGCTCCACCGCCGCCGGCATAGCTTCTACGGTCAAAGCAGTCCCCGCCTCAGCGGTCGCAGTAGCCCCCCGATCGCCAGCCCCCGCTGAATCCCCGGACGGCGCTGAAGTGCATCCGGGCAGCAACCCGCCGAGCATCAAAACAACGACCAATGCGGCCACAGCCTTGTAAGTTGATGAAAACACCCAACCATAATAGCACAACTTCACACTATCGGAGCAAAACCCCAAACCACCGCGACCACTACCTCACCCCCCGTCCTCGCCCGCCCCGCCGCCTCCCATCCTCCACTCCAACGTCGCAACCCACCCCATCCTGAAAATCCCAAAATCCCGTAAATCCAGATTCTGACAATCGGTCACATTACCCGGCTGGCGCACTCAGCACGGCGGGAGTCACCACCGCTGCGCGAGGACGGGTACTGCGCAAGCAGCCGTTAGCACGCGCAACCCAAAGGAGAACGCCAGCCAAACACACCGCAACATAACCGAAACCCCTTGCCGTCGGCGCTTGCAGGGCCGGCTATAATTGACCGGAAATCCAACCCGGCAGGAGGCCCTCTTTGATTCGCGGCATCGACGGCAAGACACCTCAAATTCACCACAGCGTTTTCATCAGCGAGGCCGCTTACATCGTAGGCGACGTTGTCATTGGCGAAGGCTCCAGCGTTTGGCCCGGCGCGGTGATTCGCGGGGACTATGGCCGCATCATCATCGGGCGAAACTGCTCAATCCAGGATAATTGCGTGCTGCACACCGACGACTACCTGGAACTGGGCGACAACGTGCTGATGACCCACGGCGCAGTGATACACGGCGGATACGTGGGCAACAACGTGATGATTGGCATGAACGCGGCATGCCTGGAAGACTGCCGGGTGGGCAACTACGTGCTGATTGGCGCCGGCGCCGTCGTTACCGGCGTTCCGATTCCCGACGAGTCCCTGGTCATCGGCGTCCCCGGACGCATCCGTGAACTGCCGGCGGTTCATCGCCAGCGGCTGGAAAACCCCACCGCGCGCTATCAGGAAAACGCCAAACGCTTCATCGCCGCCGGGCTGGGCTTGCCAATTCCGGCACCGGATGCCTAGCCTTCGGAGCGTCCGCCTCTGCACCTATGCCGGGCTGCCTTGATACTCGGAACAGCTTTCCCCGGCAAGCAGGTCTTTCTGCACCCGTTCCTGCAACTCCGGGCAGAAGACAATTGAGATTGCGGGCAACTCCATCCGCACCCAGCGATTTTCTTTCAGGTTCAACTCCAAATAGACTTTGCCCTCGCCGGGGTACTCCAGCATCACGCGCAGGGCCTGGCGCAGGCGAAAGCGGTCTTCGTCCGGGTCGTCGGTCTCGGTCATTTTGATGACTACGCCGGCGCCCCTGCCGTTAGCATGGCTGTTGCCATTGCCGTTGACCGCAGTCGCCGGCGACTGCGATTGAGGCGCAATTCTGCCTCCGTTGGAGGTTGCGTTGGGCGCGCCGCTGCGTCCATTCCGGTCGTTGGCGCGCGCCGATGGCGGCGGGGCCGGCGGCGCGTCGGTATCGGCGGCGATTGGCGCGTCGGGGAGTGCGTATTCCTGGGCTTCATAGCAGGCGATGGAGAAATCGTCACCCCGGATTTGGAGACGCCCGGTTACCCGTGCCATCTGGCCCGGCTGCCAGACGTGCGCCGTCTTATCCAAAGAGTCCGGCCACACCATAGTCTCAACCTGCCCGCCCAGAAGAGCCAGGTCAACGCGCAGGAACTTACGGTTGTCGCGAGTGTAGCGTTCCGACGCCCCGGCTATATGCCCGAGCAGGGTTACTGTGTCCCCCAGCATATCCTCGCTCAGCTGGTCAACGGATATGCAGGCGTCGCCGGGGTTCACCGTAGCCAGCGCGTGCAACGGATTATACGAGAGGGCAATCCCCAGGTATTCCTTTTCCAGCGCCGCTTTTTCCTGAGGCGTGTAGTCCGGCTGCCGCGTATCCAGCTCCAGCAGAGTGCCGCCAGCCCCGCTGTCCAGCTCCTCGCCGAACATCCCAACCTGCCCTGAGTTGCGGTTGCGGGTCTCCTGCTGGGCAACTGCCCAGATGCGATCGAGGCTGCCGATTACGGCGGCGCGGGGAGCCAGAGAATCGAAAGCTCCGGCTTTGGCCAGCCCCTCCAGCGTTCTGCGGTTCAGCCCCGACATATCAACGCGGCGACAAAAGTCGCTGAGCGACGAGTAAGGGCCCTTGGCTTCGCGTTCGGTTACGATGGGCGTCACCGCCGCCTCGCCAATGGTTTTGATGGCCGCCAGGCCAATGCGCAGGGCATTTTCCGGCTTGCCGTCGGGTTTGTCCAAAGTGTAGTGCACGCCGGAGCTGTTGACGTCCGGCAGGCGGATTTCTATGCCCATGCGGGTGCATTCGTTGATTGACGCCACGTAGCGGTCGCCATGGTCCAGGCGGCAGTTGAGCACCGAAGCCATATATTCCAGCGGATGGTGGGTTTTGAAATACGCCGTCCAGTAGGAAATCAGCCCGTAGCTCACGCTGTGGGCCTTGTTGAAGGCGTAGCCGGCGAAAGGCTCAATGAGGTTGAAAATCTCAACGCCCATCTTCTCCGTATAGCCCTGCCGGATTGCGCCGGAAACGAAGCGCTCCCGCTCTTCAGCCATCAGCTCGGGAATCTTCTTCCCCATAGCCTTGCGCACGGTGTCGGCCTCTCCCAGGCTGTAGCCGGCAAAGTTCTGCAGAACGTGCAGCACCTGGTCCTGATAGACGATGACGCCATAGGTCTCATCCAGCAGCTCTTTCATACTCGGGTGAGGGTAAGACACCTTTTCCAAGCCATGCTTGGAGCGGATGAAACGGTCGATATGCTCCATAGGGCCGGGGCGGTACAGCGCAATCATCGCCGCGATGTCGCCCAGGTCGGAGGGCTTCAATTCCTTGATGTAACGCTGCATCCCCGCGCTTTCCAGCTGGAACAGGTCGGAGGTGTTGCCGGTGCCCAGCAGCTTGTAAGTCTCCGGGTCGTCCAGCGAAAGGCGGCTGAGATCGATGCGGATGCCCCGCTCCTCGTCCAGCAGCTTGATGGTGCGGTCAAGGATGGTGAGGTTCGTCAGCCCCAGGAAGTCCATCTTGAGCAGGCCCAGCTTGGCCACCGGGTCCATAGAGTACTGGGTCATCATCACCGGGCTGTTTTCGTCGCCGCGGGCGGGCCGCTGCAACGGGACGGTTTCGGTGAGAGGATCGTCGGCAATAAGGACGCCGGCAGCGTGGGTGCTGACGTGGTGGACGATGCCTTCCAGCGCCTGGGCGTTGTCCAGCAGGTTCTGAATTGCGTTGTCGCTCTGGTAACTTTGCCGCAGCTCCGGGTTGGCGGTCATCGCGTCGGACAAAGTGCGGGCCCGGGAAGGAACCATACGGGCGATGCGGTCAACGTCGCCGTAGCTCATGCCCAAGCCGCGCCCCACGTCGCGGAGGGCCGCCTTGGGCCCCATGGTTCCGAAGGTGATGATTTGCGCAACCCTGTCGCTGCCGTAACGGTCAACGACGTAGCGCAGCACTTCGTCCCGGCGGTCATCCTGAAAGTCCATGTCAATGTCGGGCATTTCCTTGCGCTCAAAGTTCAGGAATCGCTCGAACACCAGGTCGTATGCAATGGGGTCAATGTCAGTGATCCTCAGGCAGTAGAGGATGACGCTGGCGGCGGCGCTGCCCCGCACCCCAAACAGGATTTGCTGCCTCCGCACGAAGGATATGATGTCCCACACCACCAGGAAGTAATTGGCGAAGCTGGTCTGCCTTACTACCTCCAGCTCGTACTCCATCCGGGCGCGCGCCGCTTCGTTGTTGACGCCGTAACGCTGGTTGAAGCCTTCCCAGCACAGCCGCTCCAGGTATGCATCGGCATCCTCTCCGTTGGGAGTAGGATAGCGCGGCAGGTGCATCTGCCCGAAGCCGAGGGATACATTGCACTGCTGCGCAATCTCCCCGGTGATGTCCAGCGCCTGGGGAAATTCCGGGAACAGGGTGGCCATCTCTGCCGGCGACTTGATGTAGTAGGATGAATCCTCCATACGCAGCCGCTTGTCGTCCTGCACGTTAGTTCCCGTCTGGATGCAGATGTACACGTCCTGATACTGATAATCGGACTGGTGGACGTAGTGGGCATCGTTGGTCACGAGCAGAGGAATGCCGGTTTCCCGGTTGAGCCGTATCAGGCCTTCGTTAATCCGGGGCAGCTGTTCAATGTGCTCATGGTGCTGCAATTCCAGAAAGTAATTTTCGCCGAAAAGCTCGCGATACCAGCCTACCTGCTGCTTGGCGGCGTCGTAGTTGCCATCGGCCAGCAGTATAGGCACCTCTGCCGAGGGGCATCCCGACAAACAGATCAGCCCCTCGCGGTGCTCGTGCAGCAGTTCCTTATCAATACGGGGGCGGTAGTGGAAGCCCTCCAAGTGAGAGCGGGTTACCAGTTGCAGGAGGTTGCGGTAGCCGATGTTGTTCTCGGCAATCAGCACCAGGTGGTTGGCAGTGCGCTCGTTGGGCGTGCGGTCGCGGCGGCTGCCGTGGGCGACGTAAAGCTCGCAGCCAATGATAGGCTTGATGCCGGCGTCCTTGCACTCGGAGTAGAAATCGACCACGCCGTAGAGGGAGCCGTGGTCGGTGATGCTCATGGCATCCATCCCCAGCTCGCCGGTGCGATTAACCAGGTCGGGGATACGGCTGATGCCGTCCAGCATACTGTATTCGGTATGGGTATGGAGGTGGGTGAACACAGTCGGAAAATCCTCAGATGGGGGTATTGTCGCCGGTTCTGGCGGGTCAATAATAGCAGGCGGCATCGCCCTCTGCCAGTGAAATACGGCCTCAAATCAACCGGCCCGCCGGATGAAAACCCCGGCGGACCACTGCTGCGGGCGCGCCGCGTCGCTACCCCGGAACCACGATTTTCTCCGAGACTACGCGGGTTACGCCCCAGCCGGCCAGCCAGGCGGAATGGCGCCCGTCGCCGCCGGCAACCACCACCACAATGTCATCGGCTTGCGGTGCAATGGGCACCATGGTGTCCGGCTTGCTGTCGTCAATCCAGGACGGGTAGTTGCGGTTGCCCCAGTGGCCCAGGCCGGAGAGTTCCGCGATGGACATACGAGCGTTGGCGTACACATACGCCCGCACGTCTTGCTTGCTCAGGCCGTCGGCGGCGATTTCAGCAGCGTGTTCCGGGCTGAGGGCCAGCGTTACCTGCGCTCCGGTGCCAATCTGGTAATAGTTGGAGAATCCGGTGGCGCGCGTGGCTTGCACCAGCGTGTTCAGCACGTCAATACCCCGGGCAACCGTGGTCTCCATGATGGGATAGAAACCGCGGATGGCGTGGAGCGTTACCATGCTCTCATCGGGGTCGAGGCCCAGCTCCACATGGCGAGGTTCCCAGGGGCTGCGGGCTTCGTTTTCAGCGAAGCAGAAGGAATAGCGGCCGGGCATAGCCAGCGTTGCCTTGTCCATATCGCCGATAATCAGACCGGCGACGTTGCGGACGAAGAGGCGCAGAGCGCGGCCAATAGTAGCGTTGGCCCGGTATCCGGGGCCAAAGGCCCCGGAGTCGCCGTTGATTCCCAGCCGCCGGGCGATGGGGCCGTTGACGATGACCACCGGGGCCGCGCCGCCGGTGGTGGCCTGGCATCCGGCCAGATTGAAGGAAGCCTGCAACGCCGCCTTGACGCAGGCCACTACTACCGGGAAGTACTCCGGGCGACAGCCGGCCATCACTGCGTTGACCGCAACTTTCTCAATAGTAACTTCGGCGTTGGACGGTTGAGCTACGCCCAGGGACAGGGACGGGTCTTCGCCCCAGGGGCCGAGCATACGGCGCACGGCGTCCTCGGTGGCTGGAACGACGGGCATACCGTCGGTCCACCCCTTTTCTTCATAGTAGTCCTGGATGGCGTCGTAGGCGGCTGAAACCTCAACGCGACGGGAACTGAGGGCGGGGGCGCTGGTGGCGGTCATAAGCGTTACTCTACTTGTGGGATGACAGGGCGGCAACAACGCCGAAATGGTCGGACAAGGGTCTGCCATCCCGACGCAAGTGGCTGATTGCGGCGATAGCTTCGGCGGCCAGGTCTGCGCTCAACGCGACATGGTCGATAGTCGATTTACCGTTGAAGTTGAGCTGGGCGGTGGCGATGGTCATATCAGGAGGAAAGGCGCCGCGAAGTTTCTCGCGCAGACGCCGCGGCACGCTGCTACGGCCGGCGAGAGGCTGGTTAAAGTCGCCGAGGACAATGGTGGAAGCCGACGATGGGGCAGCCAGCAAGTCGCCGAGGCCGTCCAGGTATTGCTCATGGTCTTGCCAGGGTCGGCTTGACTTCGTGCCAAATTGCACATTCGCCATCCCGTAAGGAATACAGAGGCCGATAACCCTGAACCGGCCTGCGGAGGTTTCGGTTGCTCCGGCGATGAATCGGCCGGGCGGCAAGGCGTCGCTGCCAAAAGCATCAATGTCAGCCCACGGCTGCCGCGACCAGAGGAAAACTTTGCGCCGGTTATTCACTGCCGACTGCCCCCAATAGGATCCGGCGGAAATTACATAGCCGCAACCGGACAAGAGCCTACAGTCCGCCTCAGTGAGGCAGACAATTTCCGGGCGATGCTCGCCGATACGGTTCAGGATTTCAGGGCTGCGCTCCGAGCGGGGCGCAGCCCATGCGACGTTCCAATTGACAACCCGCAGGGCCATGGGGAGGATTCCCGCCGGCGCGAGAATGATGTGTGAGTGCGGGAATGTGTAAGAGCGGGAATGGCGGCAATGGCCAGTGAAACCTAGGCGCCGTTGGTAAGCATATCGGCGATTTGGCCGGCATACTCGTGGGCCATCCGGCGAACCTCCGGGATGGAGCGGGAGGCCAGCGGGCTGGGCAGGGCCAGTATCTGAACGGTAGGCATACCTAGGGAAGAGGCGCGCGCGTGGGCGGCCCTGGTGAAGCTCTCGGTGATGACGCTCACGGAAGGAACGCCGCGGCTCTCGGTTACTACTGTGTCGTGGAGACCCCACGCCGTGCAGCTTCCTCAATCCGCGATTCCGTGCACCACGGCATCGCATTGGGCCACCAGCTCGTCGATGGTTTCGTCGGAGCAGGGGGCGCTGAAACTGAACTTGCGGAGGTACAGCACTTTCTCAACGGCGTACTCTTCCTCCAGAATCACTTGCAGCTCTTGCAGGAAATTGTCGGAGTGGTATTTGCGGTTTTCCAGAAGGCCGATGGTCCTGCCGGCCAGTCCGGGCAGCCGGACTGCGGCATCCTGCTCGGCAGTCTTGTGTTCCGGACGCGGGTCCAGAATCTGAATTGTTGCAGTGGTCATTGCCTTCCTCCGGTAATGCGTTCCGGGTTCCCGCCGGCGCGGGGGTTACGGGTGAGAGGGGTCAGCCAAGCATCTGGTAGTGCTTGCCCTCGGTTTTGATGGCGGGAGCGATTACCATTTCGGTGCGGTGGAAGTCGCGGACGGTGTAAGCGCCGCACATTCCCATGGCGACTCGCAGCGCGCCGACCAGGTTCTGGGTGCCGTTGGTTACGCTGGAAGGGCCGTGGAGCAACTGGCGGAGGGTGCCTTTGGTGCCGACGCTGATGCGGGTTCCCCGGGGTAGCTCCGGGTGGGCGTTGGCCATACCCCAGTTGTAGCCCCGTCCGGGAGCCTCGGCGGCTTGGGCGAAGGGAGTGCCCAGCATCACGCCGTCGGCGCCGCTGGCCATGGCCTTGCAGACGTCGCCGCCGGTGCGCAGGCCGCCGTCGGTGATGACGCTGACGTAGCGACCGGTGCGCTGGAAGTAATCCTCGCGGGCGGCGGCGCACTCCAGCGTCGCCGTGACTTGGGGCACGCCTACGCCGGTTACTTCGCGAGTGGTGCAGGCAGCGCCGGGGCCGACGCCCACCAATACGGCGTCGATGCCGGTTTCCATCAGCTCGCTGGCAACGTTATAGCTGACGCAGTTGCCGACCACGACGGGCACGCTCAGGGATGCAATCAGCTCGGAGAAAATCAGGCCTCGGTAGCTGCTGGACACATGGCGGGCGGTGGTAACGGTGGACTGGACGATGATGATGTCGGCGCCGGCCTCCACCGCCAGAGGGCTGAACTGTTTAGTGGTCTGGGGCGTGAAGGCGATGGCGGCGACGGAACCGGCCTGCTTGATTTCCCGCACGCGCTCCCCAATGAGGCGCTCTTTGACGGGTTCGCTGTACACTTCCTGCAAGTACTCGGTGACTTCGGCCTGGTTCATAGAGATGATTTCTTCCAGAACCGAGTAAGGGTCTTCGTAGCGAGTGTACAGGCCTTCGCCGTTGAGGGCGCCCAGACCGCCCATCTCGTGCATCAGGGCGGCAAAGCGGGGCGAAACCGATCCGTCCATGGCCGAGGCGATGACGGGCGAGCCAAAGGAATAAGGCCCGATGCTCATTTGAGTGGAGGTCATCTCCGGGTTGATGGTAACTTCGCCGGGGACGATGGCAACTTCGTCGAATCCGTAAGAGCGGTCCAGTTCCTTGAGCAAACGCCTGGCCATTGTGTCACCTCATTACCCACCGGGGGCGCGGTTTCCCGACGCCCCCGGTAGTGTATTCCTTGCGATTTGCCGAGTTTGGCCGCCTGGCTAAGCCGGAGCAAGGGCGGCCATTTCTTCCTTGCGAACCTTGATGCAGATGCTGCCGTCTTCGTCCAGGTCGACGATGGCGGTATCGCCTTCGTCGATTTTGCCGCCCAGCAGCTCGTCGGAAAGCCGGTCTTCGACCTCATTCTGGATGAGACGGCGCAGTGGGCGCGCCCCCAGCACGGGGTCGAACCCGTTGGCGCCCAAGTGTTCCCGGGCTGCTTCGGTCAGCTCGATGCTGATTTGGCGTTCTTTGAGCTCCTCGCGCACCATGTTCATCATCAGGTCGACGATCTGGTGAATCTCGCTCTGGCTGAGCGCGTGGAACACGATGGTCGCGTCAAGGCGATTGAGGAACTCAGGGCGGAAGAAGCGCTTGACTTCCTCCATAACCTTGTCCTTCATCCGCTCGTAGGCTTGCTTGTCCGTCTGGGCATCGTCAGCCTTGACGGCGAAGCCCATGGCGGTGTCGCGCTTGATAAGGTCGGAGCCGAGGTTGCTGGTCATCACGATGATGGAGTTGCGGAAGTCGACCCGACGGCCGCGGGCGTCGGTGAGCTGGCCGGCGTCGAAGATTTGCAGCAGGATGTTGAAAATCTCCGGGTGGGCCTTTTCAATTTCGTCCAGGAGGATGGCGCAGTAGTTCTTTTTGCGCACGCCTTCGGTGAGTTGCCCGCCTTCGTCGTAGCCGACGTAGCCGGGAGGGGCTCCGATAAGCCGCGCCGTGGTGTGCCGCTCTTGGAACTCGGACATATCCAGGCGGATCATGTTGTCTTCGTGGCCGAAGAGGAACTCGGCCATAGCCCGAACCAGCTCGGTCTTACCGACCCCGGTGGGGCCGAGGAACAGGAAGACACCGATGGGATGTCGGGGGTCTTTGAGGCCGGCCCGGGCGCGGCGCACGGCCTTGGCGATGCCGACGATGGCTTCGTCCTGGCCGATGATGCGCTTGTGCAGCTCTTCTTCCATGTGGAGCAGGCGCTGAGTTTCTTCCTGAGCCAACCGCGTCACGGGGATGCCGGTCCACATACTCACCACTTCGGCGATGTCTTCCTCGGTGACCTGGGTTCGTTCCTTGCTGCGGTCGGCTTTCCACTCGCGCTCCAAGTTGCCGACATTCTCGGAAAGGTGCAGTTCCCGGTCGCGGAGCTCTGCGGCCGCTTCATACTGCTGCCCGGCGATGGCTTCTTCTTTTTCCCGGCGCACCCGCTCCAGGATTTCCATGGCGTCCTTCACTTCCTGAGGGGCGTGGCTGCCCCGCAGGCGCACGCGGGAGCCGGCCTCGTCGAGGAGGTCGATGGCCTTGTCGGGCAGGAAGCGGTCGGGGATATAGCGGGTGGATAGAGTAGCGGCGGCTTTGACGGCTTCGTCGGTAATTTCAACGTTGTGATGGTCTTCGTACTGACCTTTTACGCCTTTCAGGATGTCCACCGTCATCTCGGCGTCGGGTTCTTCGACGCGGACGGGCTGCAGCCGGCGTTCCAGGGCCGGGTCGCGCTCCACGTATTTGCGGTAGTCGTCCAGGGTGGTGGCGCCGATACACTGGATTTCGCCGCGGGCGAGGGAGGGCTTGAGGATATTGGATGCGTCCACGGCGCCTTCTGCGGCGCCGGCACCCACCAGGGTGTGAATTTCGTCAATGAACATGACGCAGTTGCCGGAGGATTTGATTTCCTCAATGACTTTCTTGAGGCGTTCTTCGAATTCGCCCCGGTACTTGGTGCCGGCTACCAACGCGCCCATGTCCAAGGTGACCAGGCGCTTGCCTTGCAGGGTATCCGGCACGTCGCCGCGGGAAATCTTCTGGGCCATAGCTTCTACGATGGCCGTTTTGCCGACGCCGGGCTCGCCCACCAGGACCGGGTTGTTCTTGGTGCGGCGGCTCAGTATCTGGATAATGCGCTCGATTTCGGTGTCGCGACCTACCACCGGGTCGAGCTTGTCGCCCAGGGCGGCATTGGTCAGGTCAACTCCCAGCTGGTCCAGCATGGGGGTTTTGGTGCCGGAGCGGGAGCTGCCGGAGCCGCTGCCGCCGGAGTTGCTGAGGATGCGATGAGTTTCGGCGCGGACTTTTTCCAAGTTGACGCCCAGGCTTTCCAGAACGCCGGCAGCAACGCCTTCGCCCTCTCGGAGCAGGCCGATCAGCAGGTGCTCGGTGCCGATATAAGTGTGGTTCATGCGGCGGGCTTCGTCCACAGCCAGCTCGACGACTTTCTTGGCCCGAGGGGTGAGGCCGATTTCGCCTTGGGCGGGGCGCTCGCCGCGTCCGATGATAAATTCCACGGCCGTGCGGACCTTGGCGAGGTCAACGTTGAGGCCGGACAGCACACGAGCGGCTACGCCCTCGGTTTCCCGTACCAGGCCGAGCAGGATGTGCTCGGTTCCGATGTAGTTGTGGTTGAACCGTTGCGCTTCTTCCTGGGCGAGGGACAGAACCCGGCGCGCCCGTTCTGAGAACTTCTCGAATCTGCTGCCCATGAGTCTCTCCTGGGTTGGGGTGGGTCATACTGCGCAGGCAGGCGACGTGGTCAGGTCGCGCCATTGTATCGCATTTGGGCAAAAATAAAAGCGGCTTGGTCACCGAAACGCATCTCGGTGAAGCCGCTTGGGGAGATCAATCACCCAACTGCGATGTACCGGGCCTACCAGCCGCTCCTACGTGCGTCATCACGCCTGCCCCGATTTTACGGTGATTAGTTTGGAAGGGCGGAGGGCGGGAAGCCACTCCGCTGTCGATAGCGCGCTGACACTTTCCGGCGGTGACCTATTTTCCCACTCCGTCACCAGAGCAGTATCGTCGGCGCTGGGGCGTTTCACTTCCGTGTTCGGGATGGGAACGGGTGGGGCCACCCCGCTTGAACCACCAGAAAGTCAGCGGGGACATTATCCATCATTTCCCGCCGTTTGGCAAGAGCAACGGCGGGGGAATTTCAGGGCCGTGAAAGATGCGGCCAGGCGGTTCCATAAAAGAACAGGGGCAAGCCCGAAGACCTGCCCCCGTTCTTTCTGCGATTGGCGGGTTGATGCGCCGGTTGCGGTTCCCCTCGCCCGGCTACCAGACCAGCAGGTTCCAGCAGTTGCCGCCGGGGCTGCACGTCAGGCTGCGGCTCTTGCCGCCTAGGGCTACGTCCTCAATGTTGCCGGTTACCAGCACCCAGTAGGCTTCGCCGGCTACCAGCTCCTCCAGGGTGTTGAGGTCGGCGAACTCCGGACGGGCGTCGTAGAACAGCCATTCCTTGCTGATGCTGTCAAAGTAGAACACTGCCAGCGCTTTGTCGCCCAGCGGGGCCAGCGCTTCGGCTATCGGCGTTCCGGTTCCTACCGGGCCTTCCGGCAGGACTTCCACGCTGCCGATGGCTACCGTGTCGTCAACCTCCAGCTCCACGCTGTACACGCCGGGATCCAGGCCCGGGCAGGCTACCTCCACCTCAACTACCCCGTCGCCGTCGGTGCTGGGCGTGGGATTGGGCATTACGTCCCGGCGACCGATGGCTACCCGCTCCACCCGCGCGTGCACCGGCATATTGTTCACCGACAGCGTGATGTCGCCGCCGGGTTGACACTCGCCGGGCGCTATGCCGATTACGGACGCCGGTATCGTGATGTCGGCCAGCTTCACCAGGTCTTCGTATTTGGCTTCCACTCGGCTGGAGGATGGGATGGGTACGCTGCCGCTGACCCGATGCTCGATGAACCAGCGCCCCGAACCGTCGGCGTACACGCTGTACTGCCGCGCCCGGTCGCCGTCGGTCACCGTAACGGTAATGGCCTCAATGGAGCTTTCCGCGTTGTCCACGGGCCAGTTCTCCCCGGAGATGGTTACCGTGTCCCGAGGCCCGGCTACCGCCGGCAGCAACTTGACCGTCGGCTCCGGGATGGTGATGGCGACTTCGCCCTCAAAGCCCTGCTTGTCCTTGACCCTGATGATGTGCCGGCCGGAGGTCAGCGTTGGGTTGGAAGCGGCGCCGGCGGCGGGCCACACCGCTACCGCGCAGACGAACTGCCCGCCGCTGGACACTTCAACCTCGCCGTCGCCATCCAGACAGTCATCGTACACGAGCATTGGCGCGCCGGAGATGGTGATGTCCTCGGGCATGATGCCGCTGCCGGTTCCCGTAGCGAAGCCGGTTCCCGTGAGGGTGAGCCGGTCGTTGGGCAGGGGTTCGGCGTCGCCGACGTTCACGATGGCCGGCAGGATGGTTACCTTGGCGTCTTCCGACTTGCTGCCCCACTTGGCGTCAACGCGCTTGGTTCCCTTCTGCGGCGGCAGCTTGAACGTCGCCGTGGCCGAACCGTCGGAGCTGATGCTGGTGGAGCGGATGTTGTCCTTGATGACTACGCCGCCCACTTTCAGCTCGGTGAAAGACGCCCCGGCGACGGGGAAGTCCTGGGCGAACACGGTTACCTCGTCGCCGGCTTGGCCCTCGTTGGGCGACACGCTGATGTTAGGGGTCAGCTCGAAGTCCTCAACATCATCGCCGGAAGTGCGGCCCTCGCCGTCCTCCACGCAGATCAGGTTGTTGTTGCCCGGCTGGAAGGTAGGCACGCTGACCTCAAAGGAGATGGCTACCCGGTCGTCGTTGCCCACGGTGGCGCTGCCGGCTTCGGTTCCGGTGGGGATGATGCCCCGTTCGCAGAGGTGGCGGGCGAACACCATGTCGCTCGACGCCTTGTCCTTGCTGGCCACCGTGTAGGTCATCTCGGTTTCGTTGAGCGTGTAGTGGAAGCAGAACTCGTTGCCGGCGCCGGAGCCCATGGCCGCTTTCATCTTGTCGCAGTCCAAGGTTTCCCACCACTCGGCCACGGCGTAGCGGGCGGCCTTGCGCTGCGCCACGTAGGCGGCGGCGGTGGTGCCGTTGTTGAAGCCGCTGCCGGTAACCGTCAGCTCTTCCCCACGCTCGCCGTCCGTATCCGACAGGGAGATTTTGGCCTCCGTGCTGACGTACACGCCTTGACGCTTCTGGATGGTGCGATTGCCGGTAGCGGTTTTCGCGCTCTGCTCCATGCCATTTTCCATCAGCCGCTCGATGCGGCCGGGGAGGCCATCGTCAAAGCCCAGCACATCAAAGGCGACGCTGTGCGTTCCCGCTTCGGAGGGGTTCTTGATGCCGGAGCTGCTCAGGATGACCATGGTCAAGTCCTGGGTCAGGTACACCCCGTTGGGGCCTTCGCAGGTGACCGAGTCGTCGGTGCACATATCCGGGATGCGCACCGTAATGCTCACGTCGTCCTTGTCGTCGTCAAAGTAGGCGTCGGTGTCAATCTCCGGGGCTTCGGTGACGTACGCCGGCGCGCCGTTGCCCGAGTCAACGGTGGTCGGCGAGTTGGCGACGAAATAGATGGAGCTGGCCGGTATGGCGTCGGGAACCTGGAAGTCGTCCTCCAAGAACAGCACGACGCGCGAACCTGCCGGCAGGGGAGAGTTCAGGCTGTCCAGCTTCACCGTCAGCTTGGGCGCGCCGCCCGACGTCGTGCTGTCCGACGCTATCGTCCCCGTGAACCACGCGGCGGTTAAGTCCACTGCCGCATCCTTGTCAACCTGGATTTGTACCTTGCCTATTTCGCCGGCTCCCTGCGCGTTGACCGCCCCCACCCTGTACTCCACCCACTGGTTGTCCCGGCCCAAGGCATCGCTGGTGCCCGCAATCGTGCCGGTGGTATGGGTCAGGTCGGTCATATCGGCTTCCCGGTCGTTCTTCCAAACCCCGTCGGATGAGCCAACCTTGCGGTTGAACTCTTGGGCCAGGGAGGCGCTGATGGCATTGCCGTTGCCGCCGCTCATAATCTCCAGGTCGTAGCCGGTAACCGGGCTGCCGCCATCATCCACCGGCGGATCCCAGGTTACGTAGATTACCGCTCTTACATACGTTGTGTCGCTTTCCGCAACCGAAAGCCACGCGATCTGCTTGGCGGCCAGGTTCCGGATGGGGCCCGGCGTAGTCGCCATGGGCGTGGCCGCCGAGGCGGCGCTCCACGGGCCGTAGCCGTCGCCGTGGGTTACCCTGACCCGCACGTGGTACTCCACCCCGTTTTCCAACCCCGTTATCAGGGCCGCGCCGGAGAGGTTGCGGCGGTTCAGCGTCACCGGCCCGGCGAAGCGCGTCCACGCCCCGGCGCTGCCTCTGCGGTATTCCAGGTCAAACCCGGTGTATTCCGGGCTGCCCAGCTTGGCGGCGCCGGCGTTGGCGGCCGGCGCGGCGATGTTTGCCGCTATCGCCCGGTTGCGCGCCGTCAGCGCGGGCCCGTCCGGCGCAGTGGAGGGCGCCGTGATGAACCCGTCGGCTCCCGCGAACCCACTTCCCGCAGACGGCGCCCCTCCGCCTACAACCGGCGTTTGGGTCGGCGTGCTGGTCGGCGGCGTCGGCGAACCGGCTACCGCCGGCGCCGTGGTAGGCGTTGGGGTATGGGTGTTGGTCGGCGTTGGAGTGTGGGTGTTGGTGGGCGTCGGCGTATGCGTGTTGGTCGGCGTGTGGGTGTGGGTGGGCGTGGGCGTGTGAGTGTTGGTGGGCGTGGGCGTATGGGTGTTGGTAGGCGTCGGCGTGTGAGTGTTGGTAGGCGTCGGCGTGTCGGTGTCGGCGGGCACCGGAGTATCGGTGTCGGCGGGCACCGGAGTATCGGTGTCGGCGGGCACCGGGGTGTCGGTGTCGGCGGGCACCGGCGTGTCGGTGTCGGCGGGCACCGGCGTGTCGGTGTTGCTGGGCGTCGTCTGCTCCGTTGGCGTCGCCGTTACCTCGACCGAGTCCGCGCCGTCGCCGCTGGCGTTGACCGCGCGTAGCTGGAATTGATACTCGTCGCCGTTATCCAGCCCCGTGAGCGTATGCGAGGTCAGCGAGGCCGAATTCGAGATCGCCGCCCAGGATCCCCAATTCGTGGCGGACGTTTTCTTGTAGCGCACCTTGTAGCCGGTCACATCGCCCGGGGGAGCGGTCCAGCTCAACGTTGCCTGCGCGTCCCCCGCTGTGGCCTTCAACGCGCTCGGCGCCGACGGCTTGCCATCGTCGTCGGTAATCGTGAACCGCACGACACCGAAACCTTGCTCCGCGAGGAGATACGTGTATTCGTCATCCTCGTCAATCGTGTCGCCCAGGACGCGCAGCGTTAGCGTTCCTGTGCGTTCACCCTCCGCCACCGTGATCGGATATCCCTGCGGCATCCCCGCTGAATTCAGCGACTGGGCCGTGGTGAAACACCAGTCTTCGTCCAGATCTGGATCCAGATCAGAACAGTCAGCGCCTACCTGAGCGGGACCTGAGAGCAAATTCGAGATCGTGATGAATGCGGTGGTATCTGCGCTGGCAGGGGCAACCAAGGTGAGCGTCAGCGTCGCATCGGCATGGCCGCTATCGCCCTCGACGACAGGCGAAACCGAAAGGAGTTCCGGCGCTTCAGTGGTTGAGGAACAGTTCTGCTGGGACGGCACGCCGTTGCCGTGCTCGTTGACCGCGCGAACCTTGACGCAGAACAGCGAGTTGATCGGCACGTTCTTCAGCACGAGCTCCGTGGTCGTCGCATCGGAGTCGGCGACATCCGTCCAGGCGGTGTAAGTGACAAAGTCCGTCGAGGTCTGGTACTGCCACTTGGTGATATCAGCCTCTTCCAGGTCGCTCCAGTAGATGGTGACCTCGCCCACGTCCGTCATTCCGAAAACCGTGAAGGGACTGCCCGGCGGCGATCCTTGAGCAAGCGCGCCACCCGACCCCAGCGCGACCAAGCAGGCAAGCAAGCCGGCTAATGCCAACAAGGCCGCGCCCCGCAAACCGATGGCGGTCGTCATAACGCACGTATTGTCGGGGGGGGGGGGGGGGGGGGCTTTGCCTGCCATATTGAGCCTCTAATACTGCGCTAAGATAGGTTACGGCGTTGGGCCGGGGCTAGTTCCGGTCAAGGATGCCGCGGGTGGGGATTTTAGCATAAATGAGGGTTGTTGTCAGAATCGGGATTTACGGAATTTCAGGATGGGGGTTGCTTGGGGGTTTGGCCTTGGGCCAGGGGGAATGGCGTAGGATGCTGAGGCTGGGACGCCGGTGGGATGGCGTGGTAGGATGGGGCTACGTTGGGAAAGCAAGTGGAGGCAACCGTTATGGGCGATGCGATTAAGATAGCAATGCGGGTTCCGGGAACGTCGCCGATGCCGGAGCTGCTGGGGCTGATTAGGAGTATTGAGGAGGCGGGGTTTGACGGGGCGGGGATTCTGGACAGCCAGATGATTTGTCGGGACACGTTTGTGACGATGGGGCTGGCGGCCAACGCAACCAGCCGGCTGAATCTGTTTCCGGCGGTGACCAATCCCTTCGGGAGGATTCCATCGGTGCTGGCGGGGGCGGCGCAGACGGTGGCGGAGATTGCGCCGGGTCGGACGAAGTTCATCATCGGCACGGGATACACGTCGGCGAGCACCATCGGGAGGAGACCGGCGACGCTGCGGGAGATGCGGAGGTGCATCGTGGAGGTGAAAGCGCTGCTGGCCGGGGAATCAGTGGATTACGGCGGGATGATGAATCGTCTGGATTTTGCGGGTAGCGACGGCGGGGCCGGCGTACCGGTTCTGATGGCGGCGTCGGGGCCGCGGTCGCTGGAACTGGCGGGCGAGGTGGCGGACGGCGCGCTGGCGCTGGTGGGCTATACGCCGGGAATTGTGGGGAAGGCTTTGGAGCATCTGGAAATCGGGGCGAAACGCAGCGGGCGAAGTCTGGACGACCTGGATGTGATGTTTGCGGTGCGGACGTGCGTGGCGGACAGCACTGAGGAGGCGCAGCGGCTGGCGCGGCCGGTGTCGGCGCACTGGGCGCTGCTGTGGGGCGGGCCGAACTGGCTGCCGTACTCGGATATTGAGATGCCGGAGTATGAAATTCCGCAGGCCGTGCGGGAGGTTTATCCCGACCTGGGACACGCGCCGAACTGGGAGGAGGCGATTGAGCTGACGGGGTTCGTGTCGGACGACGTGAACGCGCAGCTGTGCGATGCGCTGGGGCTGATTGGCACAGCGGAGCGCTGCACGGAACGCATCAGGGAGATGGCGCGGCACGGGGTGAGGCAGCTGTACCTGATGCCATGCTTGACGTTTGCGCCGCCGGAGGCGGAGGTGCAGGCGTTCGGAGAGCGGATTATACCGGCGCTGACGGGCGGTTAGCGGGGGATGGTTAGAATCGGCAACCGCTTTGGTTGTCAATGGGTTGTCAGGGTTGGGCAGGCTCCCGTAGTTTTTAAGTCGGCGCTGCCCGCGTAGGGCGTTAAGCCGGGGTTAGGCGTATAATGGGCGCGCGCCGGGCGGCAGAGGCCGGGGTCCGGCGGTCAACGCAACATACCGACAGGGAGCAGAGGATCATGCCCAGCAACGCCGAATACATCGCTATTGAGCAGAAATACTACGCCCAGACGGTGCGCCGCCGGCCAGTGGTCATCGTGCGGGGGGAAGGCTCCCGGGTGTGGGACGCCGACGGCAAGGAGTACATTGACTTTGTGGCCGGCTGGGCCGTGGACAACCTGGGCCACTGCCCTCCGGTGGTGGTGGATGCCATCGTGCAGCAGGCGGCGACGCTAATTCAGACGTCCAACCAGTTCTACACGCTGCCGCAGCTGGACATCGCCGAGATGCTGATTGAAAACTCCTGCATGGACCGGGTGTTTTTCTGCAACAGCGGGGCGGAGGCGGTGGAGGGGGCGCTGAAGCTGGCCCGTCGCTATGGCAAGCTGCACAAGAACGGAGCCTACGAGGTCATTACGGCGTTCAACTCGTTCCACGGGCGGACGATGAACGCCGTGGCCGCCACCGGGCAGCCGCACTATCATGAGCTGTTTGAGCCGATTCCGGAGGGGTTCACCTACGTTGACTTTAACGATGTGGAGGCGGTGATGAACGCCACCACGGAGAACACCGTGGCCGTTATGGTGGAGCCGGTGCAAGGCGAAGGCGGAGTGAACATTCCCGACGCCGACTATTTCCAGCGACTGCGGGCCTGGTGCGACCGGAACGACATCCTGCTGATACTGGACGAGGTGCAGACGGGCATGGGGCGGCTGGGCAGCCTGTTCGGGCATCAGGAGTACGACGTTGAGCCGGACGTGATGATACTGGCCAAAGGGCTGGGCTACGGGGTGCCCATCGGCGCATTTTTGTCCAAGGAGTCGGCAATGGCGCTGACGTACGGCGACCACGGCAGCACATTCGGAGGCAACGCGCTGACTACCGCCGCCGCCGCCGCGGGGACGCGTTACCTGCTGGAGAACGACGTGCTGGGCAACGTGAAGCGGATGGAGGTCGCGCTGCTAGACCGGCTCAACGAGTTGAAGGCGAAGTACGGGTTTGTTAACGAAATCCGGTGCAAGGGGTTGCTGGCCGCGGTGCAATTTGACAGCGACATAATGCCCCAGGTGATGGACAGCGCGGAAGCGGCCGGGGTACTGCTCAACGGGGTGCGGCCCAATGCGGTGCGCATCATGCCGGCGCTGAACATCACGGAGGCGGAGATTGACGAGGGAGTGGGCCGTCTGGACGCGGCGCTGGGGAGTTTGTAAGAGTTGCTAACCCTGGCGGCGGCGTTGAGTTCGGGAGGGTAGGCCGTAAATGTCGATGAAGCCTTTCGCCGCCGTGTGGTCGAACTCGTCGGCGCGGTCGTAGGTGGCGAGGCCGTAGTCGTAGAGCGGGCGGTCGGCGGCGCGGCCTACCACCACGCAGGAGCCTTTGTGAAGGCGCAGGCGGACGCTGCCGGTTACATGGCGCTGCGTGCTGTCCACGTAGGCGTCCAGGTCGCGCCGGTGGGCAGTGTACCACAGGCCGTTATAGACCAGCTCGGCGTACTCCTGGGCGATGCGCTCTTTGAAGCGGCTTTGCTCGCGGGAGAGGGTCATGGTCTCCAAGGCGCGATGCGCAGCGTGGAGCAGGACGGCGGCGGGGGACTCGTACACCTCGCGGCTTTTGATGCCGACCAGTCGGTTCTCCAGGTGGTCGATACGGCCGATGCCGTGGGCGCCGGCTAGCGCGTTGAGGTGGCTGATGAGGGCGACTCCGGCCATGGCTTCGCCGTCAACCGCCGTGGGTATGCCCTCTTGAAACAGAACCTCGACGTAGGCGGGCCGGTCGGGGGCGGCGGTAGGGCTGGCAGTCCACTCGTAAGCGTCTTCGGGGGGTTCGTTCCAGGGGTCTTCCAGTTCGCCGGCCTCGGCGCTGCGGCCCCAGAGGTTTTCGTCGGTGCTGTATTTGCTGTTGGAGGGAGCGATGGGGAGGCTGCGCCGGCGGGCGTACTCCACTTCGTCCTCGCGGTTCATACCCCATTCGCGTATAGGCGCGATGAGTTCTACGCCGGGGGCGAGGGTGGAAACGCCGACCTCAATGCGCACCTGGTCATTGCCTTTGCCAGTGCAGCCGTGGGCTACGGCGTCGGCGTTGTGTTCGCGGGCTACGTCGGCGAGGCAGCGGGCGATGAGAGGGCGGCCCAGGGCGGTAGCGAGGGGGTACTGTCCTTCGTAAATCGCGCCGGCGCGGAGGGCGGGCCAGAGGAACTCGTTGACCAGGGTTTCGCGGGCGTCCACGGTAACGGCCTCCGAGGCGCCGACGGCGTAGGCGCGCTGTCGGATGGTTTCCAGATCAACCATACCCAGGTCGATGGTGCAGGTGATTACGTCGGCGTTGTAGTTTTCCTGCAACCAGGGGACGGCTACGGAGGTGTCGAGGCCGCCGGAGTAAGCGAGGACGATTTTTTTACGGGGCATTGGGCGGTTCACTCCTTTTCATGACGGTGGCGCCGCAACTGATGACGGTGATGCGGTGATTTAATGGGCTGCCGCGCAGCTGCGGCCGGCGGCTACTGAACAGGCTGGGTGCGGAGCTGGTTCACATAGTTGACCAAGGTGAATACGCCGGAGGCTTGTTTCACCGAGAACTCCGACCCCATGAGGCCGCCCAGTCGGCTGAACACGTCGAGGCGGATACGCCGCCCGTTGCTGACGATGGAACGGTCCCAGTGCGCCTTGACGCCGTCGATGGTGGCCATGGGGACGCGGGCGGAGTCGGCGGAGACGGACTTGCCGAGATAGACGAAATCAGGGTCGGCCCACATCATTCCGCGCCGGCACTGGAAGGGGCCGACCATCTCCGGGGCTTCGGTGGGGACGTCTCCCAGCTCGGTGGTAGTTTCTTCGGTATAGACATGGTGGAGGTGGGCAATCAGGCTAATCATACCGGAGTACTGTAAGGTTCCGAAGCTGGCGCGCACCAGGCCCATTGGCCCCTGCACCATTATCTTGGTTTCGGCCCGCGTGGGGTTTTCCTTGAAGAAATCCCAATCGGCGATAATGTCCGAAACGTCGTTGAGGGGCAGGCGTAAAGATTGGTTGGTGTCGATGCCGGATTTGTGCAGGCAGCCGTCCTCAATCCAGACCAGTCCGTCCAGGCAGGGTATGGGGTTGAACTGTTGTGGGGCCTGCCTGGGGCGGTCGCGCCCATCGGCAAGAGCGTTGTCGTCGGAGTCGCGTCGCCGACGTTTGAAGATGCTAATCATGTTCCCTCCCGGTGTAGCCGGACGCGCCAGGCCGTCAGCAGCGGCGCCGGCCTATTCTACCAGCATATTGAGAGGCTACCAGCGGTTCCAGCGCACGATGCCTTCCAGGGGTTCCCGATGCGCCGGACGGAAGAGGTCGCCGAGCGTGTAGGCCAATGGTATCAATCCGGCCTGCATGACCTGGGAGTAAGGTATGCCTAGAACCTCGGCGGCCTGCTCTTCATACATCAGGTGGATGCAGGTGAAGACGGAGCCGAGGCCGCGGGCCCGGGCGGCCAGCATCAGGCTCCAGGCCGCCGGCATGATGGTTCCCCACTGGGCGCTCTGCGCCAGGACGGGCGCGGAGTCGGTGCGTCCGACGATGCAGGGGATTACCATTACGGGGGAGCGATGCAGGTTGTCGGCCAGATACTGGGCGGACTCGCCGACCCTTTCCTGCACGGCAGCGCGGACAGGGTCGGCGTATTGGAGGTTCGTTGCGGCCGTGGGGGACTGAGTATATTGCCGCCAGCCGCGGCGGTAGAGTTCGGCCAGGGCCAGGCGTTGGTCGGCATCGGTGACGACCATGAAGCGCCAGTTCTGGCGGTTGCTGGCGGTAGGGGCCTGCTGGGCTACGGCGAGGCACTCGCGGATAACGTCATCGGGAACGGGGCGGTCGAAATCCAGGCGCTTGCGGACGGCGCGGGTAGTGGTCAGCAGTTCATCGGGCGGCAGATGGTGGACAACTGGCATGGCGGTTGGCATCTCCTCAATAGCGTGCAAGCACATCATATCACCGGGATTGCAGCGTTATAAGTCGGCTTCGCTCAGGCATGGCGACATTGTGCCAAATTACGCAAAAAGTGGTAATCTGGCGGTGAGGCTTAAGCCTGAACCTGCCATACTTTGCCCTATCGAGGATGCTACGTTATGACTGTCGCCACCCGTATGAGCCGCTTGGGAACCGAGTCTGCCTTTGAGGTGCTGGCCAAAGCGCGGGCTTTGGAAGCGCAGGGGCGGGAGATCGTTCACCTGGAAATTGGCGAGCCGGATTTTGAAACTCCGGAGCATATTGTCCAGGCGGGCGTAAAGGCTCTCCAGGATGGCTATACCCACTATGGGCCTACGCCGGGGCTGCCGGAGCTGCGGCAGGCGGTGGCGCGCAACAGCCGGGAAGTGCGGGGCATTAACACCGACTGGGAGCAAGTGGTGGTTACGCCGGGGGCCAAGCCGATAATGTTCTACGTTTTGCTGGCCCTGGGCGAAGCGGGCGCGGAGGTCATCTATCCGAACCCCGGCTTTCCCATCTACGAGTCCATGATTGAGTTCAGCGGCGCCAAAGCAGTGCCGATGCAGTTGTTGGAAGAGCGGGCCTACCATCCGGACTTGAGCAAGCTGCCGGAGATGGTGAACGAGAATACGCGGCTGCTCATCATCAACTCGCCGGAGAACCCGTGCGGTTCCGCCTTGACCCGTGAGGAGCTGGAAGTTATTGCGGAGGCAGTGCGCGGCCATCCGGATATGTATGTGATGTCGGACGAAATCTACAAGGATATTCTGTACTCCGGCGAACACCACAGCATAGCGGCCTTGCCGGGGATGGAAAAGCGCACCATTATCCTGGACGGATTTTCCAAGAGTTACGCCATGACGGGCTGGCGGCTGGGCTACGGGATAGTGCCGGAAGAGCTGGCGCCGCACGTGACCCGGCTGGCGACCAACAGCGTGTCGTGCGCTGCGTCGTTCAGCCAGATGGCGGGCGTGGCGGCGTTGGACGGGCCGCAGGACGCGGTGCAGGAGATGGCGGCCGAGTTCGGGCGGAGACGGCGTCTTATCGCTGACGGGTTGCAGTCGATTCCCGGCATTAACTGCCCGGAGCCAGAGGGGGCGTTTTACGCCTTTCCCAGCATCAAGGGGACGGGGCTGAGCAGCGCCGAATTTGAAGACCGGGCGATGCGGGAGGCCGGGGTAGCGCTGCTGTCGGGGGCGGCGTTCGGCGAGTTCGGAGAAGGGTACGTGAGGCTGTCTTATGCGAACAGCCCGGAGAACATCAGCAAGGCGCTGGAACGTCTGGACGCGATGGTGCGCGGGCTGTAACCTTGCGCGGCAAGGGCAACGTCCGATACACCATGATGCGGCAAGGCGTCGGGCCTTGGGCAGGAGGTTTTAAATATGGCAGGCCAGAAATTCACATCCTGGGTACACGGTTCCGCGATGACGGGGGAGTACCTTAATCGCATTACCTCGGTGCGGCACTGCGGGCCTTTCGCGCGCATTGAGGGTAACGAGGGGCAGAACACCTGGCTGCACTTCGCCATCCCGACGCCTACGGTGCGGAACGGGAGCCGCACAAAGGCGGAATCGGTTTCGGTGGCGTTCCGAGCCCGTTCTCACGCCAATGTGGCGGAGGTGCTGGTGTACGACGGGGAGAAAATCATCGCCGAGCACTTGGGGATGGCGATTAAGGGCGATAACCTGGACGCCAGTTTTGAGATACCCGGCAGCCCGGAGGTCGGCCGGGGCATCAATGTGGTGGTGGGCGTGACCTTTGACCCCGGGGCGCCGGATATTCGCGCGATGCAGGTGGAAATCGTGGGTGTGGGCGTGGATTTTGAAGGGTAGCGGTCAGACCCCTTCCACAATCATGACGTTGGAGACGGTGGAACGAATGCGGAGTTCTTTCGGCTTGGCGTAGTCGTCGGAGAAGTACCAGCCTTTGGCCTTTTCCAGGGTGTCAAACTCGAGCACGACAGTGCGCTGAGCCGGCCGGTCGCCTTCGACTACCTTCACTTCGCCGCCGCGCACGAGGTAGCGTCCGCCGTGCTTTGCGATGGTTGCGGGCACCTGTTCGCGGTACAGCTCGAACTTTTCCGGGTCGGTGACTTCAATGGTGGCGATGATGTAAGCGGCCATGAGGTTCCCCTAATTTACGACCCTGGATTTACGATTGGGTGAGTTCCCGGACGGTTTCGGTGAGGGCAGGCAGGACGCGCTCCCAGTCGCCGACGATGCCGTAGCGGGCGTCTTTGAAGATGTTGGCGTCGCCGTCCTTGTTGATGGCGACAATGGCTTTGGAGCCGCTGCAACCCGCCATGTGCTGGCTGGCGCCGGAGATGGCGATGGTGATGTACAAGTCCGGGGTGATGGTTTTGCCGGTCAAGCCGACCTGATAATTGGCCGGCACCCAGCCGGAATCCACGGCGGCGCGGGATGCGCCCACGGCGCCGCCCAGGAGGTTGGCCAGTTCTTCCAAGTGAGCGAAGGGTTCGGGGCCGCCGAGGCCGCGCCCACCGGAGACTACGATGCGGGCATCTTCCAGTTTGATTCCTTCGGCTTCTTCCCTGACTACTTCGATAACGCGGGTTTTGGCGGCAGAAGGGTCGATTTCCACGGGGAAAGCAACTGTCTGGCCGGTGCGGGAGACGTCGGCGTCCAAGGGTTCGTAGGTTTTGGGACGGATGGCGGCAATCTGAGGGGTTTGGCTACAGCTGACTACGGCAACGGCGCTGCCGCCATAGACGGGGCGATTGGCGAGGAGGCGACCGGTTGCGGGGTCGGCGGATACTTCCAGGCAGTCCTGGGCTAAACCGACGCCGAGGCGGAAAGCCAAGCGCGGGGCCAGTTCGCGGCCTTCGTTGTTGCGGGAGATGAGGATGATGCCGGGGTTGGTTTCGGCGGCAAGGGTCTGCATGGCCGAGAGGTAGAGGTCGGGATGGTAGTCTGCCAAGGCGGGATTGGTGACGGCGTAGGCTTTATCGGCGCCGTGGGCGATGGCCTGCCGGGGGGCGTCGGCCAGGTCGGCGCCGATGAGCGCGATGGAAAGTTCCTGGTCGAGGGTATCGGCAAGGGAGCGTCCGGCGGTCAGCAGTTCCTGAGCGGTGAGGGCGAGGGCGCCCTGGGGGGCGTCGCCGAAGACAAGAATTCCGGTAGCGTCTGGCATTTTGTTCTCCGTGTTAGATAAGGCGGTCTTCGCGCAGTTTCAGAGCCAGATTGCGGGCGGCGTCGGCATCGTCGTCGCCGGCAATAATTTCACACTCCTGCTCTCTTTGCGGCACGAACAGGTCGTGGAGGGTGAGACGGGGTTCCAGCAGAGCGGCGTCCAGGTCGAGGTCGCCGGCGGTCCAGATGGTGGGGCGCTTGCGGGTGGCCGCCATGATGCCGCGCAAAGTGGGATAGCGGGGCTGACCCAACTCGTTGCTGACGGTAACCAGGGCGGGCAAGTCGGATTCAACGACTTCGTAGCCGTCGGGGGCCAGTCGTTCCACTATTAGCTTGCCGTCCTGCACGTCCACCTTTTTGCCGAGGGTGACGCAGGCCATGCCCAGGGTTTCAGCGACGCCCAAAGGCACCTGAGCGTTGTCCCAGTCGGAGGCCTGGCGACCGCAGATGATGAGGTCGAAGCCGCCGAGTTTGCCGACGGCGGCGCTGAGGAGCTGCACGGTGAAGAATGAGTCCACCGAGTTGGCGAAGGAGTCGTCCTGGAGCAGCACCAGCTCGTCGGCGCCCATGGAGAGGGGCTTTTTCATCACGTCCAGGGCGAACGAGGTTCCGGAGGAGATGACAGTGACGCTGGCGCCCTGGGCATCCTTGATTTGGAGGGCGGCTTCAACGGCGTTTTCGTCGAAGCCGTTGACGACAGGGGGTATGTTAGCTGGCGGGACGACCTCGCGGGCGTCCGGGTCGATACGGAAAGCGGCGGCCGGCATTTCAGGGTCAACGACCTGCTTGGCCAGCACGCAGATGTTCAGGGACATGGGCAAGTTGCTCCCGTTGGGAATCGTAGAGATGCTATGTGAAAGTTATCACTAGCCCATTGCAGTGTCAAACTGGGGAGCGCCCTCCGGTTAGCAACCGTTGACCTCAGGGGGCGGGTAGGCCCCTGAGGAGGGGCGCGGGCGGTGGGGTTGGTTGTGGTTGTTTCTCTCCTTTTGGTCGCACAGTACTGGTTGCGGCGGTTTGGGTAGTGTTATCCTGAACCCCGTGAAACTCCTATTCAGTTGTGATGTCAGGCGGGTGTCCTGGCTGGTGCACCGGGCTGGGACGGGTATCCGACGATTCGCGCGGGGCCGGCGGATGAGCCTGACGGGGGATAGGGTAGGGTACTGGCGTACGGTTTTGCAAGTGTTGGATGTCATCAATTTGTCAGAATCAGGGTTTACTGGATTTTAGGATTTTCAGGATGGGGGGTTGCTACGATGGTGTGAGGCGTGGGCAGTTTGCGGGGCCTGTTTATCAGTAGGGTTGCGCAAACTGCGGCTGGGCGGTTCCATAAAAGAGTAAGGGCAGGCCCGAAGACCTGCCCTTACTCTTTCAGCGATTGGCGGGTTGATGCGGCGGTTGCGGTTTCCCGCGCGCGGCTACCAGACCAGCAGGTTCCAGCAGTTGCCGCCGGGGCTGCACGTCAGGCTGCGGGTCTGGCCGCCTAGGGCTACGTCCTCAATGTTGCCGGTTACCAGCACCCAGTAGGCTTCGCCGGCTACCAGCTCCTCCAGGGTGTTGAGGTCGGCGAACTCCGGACGGGCGTCGTAGAACAGCCATTCCTTGCTGATGCTGTCAAAGTAGAACACTGCCAGCGCCTTGTCGCCCAGCGGAGCCAGCGCTTCGGCTATCGGCGTTCCGGTTCCTACCGGGCCTTCCGGCAGGACTTCCACGCTGCCGATGGCTACGGTGTCGTCAACCTCCAGCTCCACGCTGTACACGCCGGGATCCAGGCCCGGGCAGGCTACCGCCACCTCAACTACGCCGTCGCCGTCGGTGCTGGGCGTGGGGCTCGGCATTACGTCCCGGCGACCGATGGCTACCCGCTCGACCCGCGCGTGCACCGGCATATTGTTCACCGACAGCGTGATGTCTCCGCCGGGCTGACACTCGCCGGGCGCTATCCCGATTACGGAGGCCGGTATCGTGATATCGGCCAGCTTCACCAGGTCTTCATACTTGGCTTCCACCCTGCTGGTGGAGGGGATGGGTACGCTGCCGCTGACCCGGTGCTCGATGAACCAGCGCCCGGAGCCGTCGGCGTACACGCTGTACTGCCGCGCCCGGTCGCCGTCGGTCACCGTTACGGTGATGGCCTCAATGGAGCTTTCCGCGTTGTCCACCGGCCAGTTCTCTCCGGAGATGGTTACCGTATCCCGAGGCCCGGCTACCGCCGGCAGCAACTTGACCGTCGGCTCCGGGATGGTGATGGCGACTTCGCCCTCAAAGCCCTGCTTATCCTTGACCCTGATGATGTGCCGACCGGAGGTCAGCGTTGGGTTGGAGGCGGCGCCGGCGGCCGGCCACACCGCTACCGCGCAGACGAACTGCCCGCCGCTGGACACTTCAACCTCGCCGTCGCCGTCCAGACAGTCATCGTACACGAGCATTGGCGCGCCGCTGATGGTGATGTCTTCGGGCATGATGCCGCTGCCGGTTCCGCTGGCGAAGCCCGTTCCCGTGAGGGTGAGCCGGTCGTTGGGCAGCGGTTCCCCGTGGCCGACGTTCACGATGGCCGGCAGGATGGTTACCTTGGTGTCCTCCGACTTGCTGCCCCACTTGGCGTCAACGCGCTTGACGCCTTTCTGCGGCGGCAACTTGAACGTCGCCGTGGCGGAACCGTCGGAGCTGATGCTGGTGGCGCGGATGTTGTCGGTTATCACGACGCCGCCCACTTTCAGCTCGGCGAAGGCTGCCCCGGCGACGGGGAAGTCCTGGGCGAACACGGTTACCTCGTCGCCGGCTTGTCCCTCGTTAGGCGATATGCTGATGGATGGCGTGAGCTCGAAGTCCTCAACGTCCTCGCCGGAGGTGCGGCCTTCGCCGTCCTCCACGCAGATCAGGTTGTTGTTGCCCGGCTGGAAGGTGGGCACGCTGACCTCGAAGGAGATGGCTACCCGGTCGTCGCTGCTCACGGTGGCGCTGCCGGCCTCGGTTCCGGTGGGGATGATGCCCCGTTCGCAGAGGTGGCGGGCGAACACCTTGTCGCTGGCCGCCTTGTCCTTGCTGGCCACCGTGTAGGTCATCTCAGTTTCGTCCAGCGTGTAGTGGAAGCAGAACTCGTTGCCGGCGCCGGAGCCCATGGCCGCTTTCATCTTGTCGCAGTCCAGGGTTTCCCACCATTCGGCCACGGCGTAGCGGGCGGCCTTGCGCTGCGCCACGTAGGCGGCGGCGGTGGTGCCGTTGTTGAAACCGGAACCGTTCACCGTCAGCTCTTCCCCACGCTCGCCGTCCGTATCCGACAGGGAGATTTTAGCCTCCGTGCTGACGTACACGCCCTGCCGCTTCTGGATGGTGCGATTGCCGTCAGCGGTTTTGGCGCTGCGCTCCATGCCGTTGGCCATGAGGCGTTCGATGCGGCTCGGCAGCGTATCGTCAAAGCCCAGCACGTCGAAGGCGACGGTGTGCGTTCCCGCTTCCGAGGGGTTTTTGATGCCGGAGCTGCCCAGGATGACCATGGTCAGGTCTTGGCCTCGGTTTACCCCGTTGGAGCCTTCGCATTCGTCCGAATCGCCGGTGCACATATCGGGGATGCGGATGGTAAGGCTCACGTCGTCCTTGTCGTCGTCAAAGTAGGCGTCGGTGTCAATCACCGGGGCTTCGGTGGCGTACACCGGGGCGCCGTTGCCCGAGTCAACGGTGGTCGGCGAGTTGGCTACGAAGTAGATTGAACCGGCCGGAATGGCGTCGGGAACCTGGAAATCGTCTTCCAAGAACAGCGCGACGCGGGAGCCTACCGACAAAGGAGCGTCCAGGTTGTTCAGCTTCACCGTGAGCTTGGGCGCGCCGCCCGACGTACTGCTGTCTGACGCTATCGTCCCCGTGAACCACGCGGCGGTTAAGTCCACTGCCGCATCCTTGTCAACCTGGATTTGTACCTTGGCGATGTTCCCGGCTCCCTGCGCGTTGACCGCCCCCACCCGGTACTCCACCCACTGGTTGTCCCGGCCCAAGGCATCGCTGGTGCCCGCAATCGTGCCGGTGGTATGGGTCAGGTCGGTCATATCCGCTTCCCGGTCGTTCTTCCAAACCCCGTCGGATGAGCCAACCTTGCGGTTGAACTCTTGGGCCAGGGAGGCGCTGATGGCATTGCCGTTGCCGCCGCTCATAATCTCCAGGTCGTAGCCGGTAACCGGGCTGCCGCCATCATCCACCGGCGGATCCCAGGTTACGTAGATTACCGCTCTTACATACGTTGTGTCGCTTTCCGCAACCGAAAGCCACGCGATCTGCTTGGCGGCCAGGTTTCGGATGGGGCCCGGCGTGGTGGCCATGGGCGTGGCCGCCGAGGCCGCGCTCCACGGGCCGTAGCCGTCGCCGTGGGTTACTCTGACCCGCACGTGGTACTCCACCCCGTTTTCCAAGCCCGTAATCAGCGCGGCGCCGGAGAGGTTGCGGCGGTTCAGCGTCACCGGCCCGGCGAAGCGCGTCCACGCCCCGGCGCTGCCTCTCCGGTATTCCAGGTCAAACCCGGTGTATTCCGGGCTGCCCAGCTTGGCGGCGCCGGCGTTGGCAGCCGGCGCGGCGATGTTTGCCGCTATCGCCCGGTTGCGCCCCGTGAGAACGGGCCCGTCCGGCGCAGCGGATGGCGCCGTGATGAACCCGTCGGCCCCGGCGAACCCGCTTCCCTGAGACGGCGCCCCTCCGCCTACAACCGGCGTTCTGGTCGGTGTGCCGGTGGGCGTGCTGGTGGGCGGCGTCGGCGATGTCCCGGGGGCGTCATTGTCCACTATGGTCAGGGTGATAGTTCCCGCCTGCCAGGAAGGGTCGAGAGTGCTAGAGCCTACGGTTCCGCCCCTGGCCGTTATTACGATGGTTTCGTTCCCCTCGTTGCGCGTGTCGCCAACGATAGACACTATGGCTGAGGTCTTTTTGGTTGTACCTACTGGTATAACGACCTCGGTACCTACGCAAGCATCCGTTGGCGCACTGCAAGTTACGACTCCTAGATTGTTGCTGTTCTCAATCGTGGCTGACCCGGTAGCCGTAAATCGGACAGCAAAGTTGGACGGCGCCCCCTCGCTCAGGGTGGTGGTGATACTGACAGATTTACGGGTCGAATCGCCTTCGGTTATCATCGTGCTGTCGGCTGAGAGGGTGATGGTTTTGGAAGCGGACGCCGTGGTGGGCGTATGCGTGTTGGTGGGCGTGTTGGTGTGGGTGGGGGTGTCGGTGGGGGGTTCGGCGCTCACGGTTGCGGTGGTGGAGGTTCTGCCTTCCAGGGTGCCCGCCGATGGGTCGGAACCGCCGGGCCCGTGCCAGCTCCAGGTGACCGTGTGGGTCCCTACGCCGAGATTGGCGCAGGGGAACAGGTTAACGTTCCGGCCGGTGGTGATGCCGGAGACGCTGGAGGATACAAAAACGCCGGTGGTTCCGTCGCTCAGCGCTGCGTTGGCGGCAACCGCCGTCATGCCCTGCCGGGTCTCCAGGTAAGTTGTGCCGCTGTGCTTGACGGAAAGGAGGTTGAAACAGACCTGCACTGTGCTTTTGCCCGGGGGCAAAGTCGCAGATTTGTCCGGGTCTGATATCAGCGTGGGAGCAGCAATCGCCTTCTTCACAACTACCGTTATGCTGTAGTTTGTGCCTACGGTCGGGGTGGTCCCGGTGAGGGTATGCTCTCCGACCGTCAGTGTTTCGTCCCGGGGCGTGTCGCCCGACGCCGGCGGCGTCCAATGCAGGCGCACCCGCACGGAGGAGTCGGCGGACGGTATGATGATGGTTACCTTCTTTGCCGCATTCCGGGTGCCCTGGAAACCGGTGGCCAGTTTACCTGTTGGTACCGCGCTTACGTTGCCGGTATGTTTCCCAACGTTAATAACGACCTGGGGCCCGGAGTTGGGCACCGGCGTATCGGTGTCGGCGGGCACCGGCGTGTCGGTGTTGTCTGGCGGCGTGGAGGACGCCGTGGTGGGGGTGGCGCTTTGGGCGGTGGGGACGGCACCGTCATCGGCAACACCAGGCCGGCGATTGAGGGTGGCGCTTTGGGCGGTGGGGACGGCTCCGTAGCCGGCGCCGTTGACGGCGCGAACCTGGAAAGCGTACGCCGTGCCGTTGGTGAGGCCGTTGACTTCGTGGCTGGTGGTGTCTTTGTCGGAGCTGTCGATGTCTAGCCAGTATCCGTAGGTGCGTCCGCCCCGCTTGCTGCGGTATTGCCAGTTCTCGATGGTTTCGTCGCCGGGGTCGGTCCAGCTGAGGGTTACTTTGCTGTCGCCGGCGTTGGCGGTAAAGCTGGCGGGGGCGGCGGGGGTTCCCGCCGGTACGGGCGCCGAAGCCGAAGGGGTGAAGGTCACTGCGTTTGAAGACCCGCCGAAGCTTCCAAGCCCACTGACGAGATTGCCGGGGGTCAGGTTGACTTCGACCTGGTACTCTTTTCCGTTAGTGAGGCCGGATACCGTATGTGTTCTGACGCCGGGGCATGACCCACTATCAACTTGTCTGCATATCGTTGTCTCGTCGGACCACGAATTACCATCAAAGAGGGAGTACCCCCAAATTTTCCACGTCGAAACCACTGCGTAGGGGCCGGAGAGTTCCCATTTGAGGGTTACCTGTCCGTTGCCGGCGGTCGCGAAGAGCCTCAGCGACGGTGCGGAGGGAGTTGCGGTTGCCTCTGCGGACGCGGCGCCGGCGGAGCTCCTGGCGCGGATTTTGAACTTGTGGGCGACGCCAGCGGCGAGGCCGGTTATTTCGGCAAAGGTTGTGCCGCTGTGGGAGTTGGGGATTTCGGCCCAGGCGCCGTAGTCGGCGGAGCCTACTTTCTGCTGATATTCGTAGTAGTCAATGGCGCTGTTGTTGGGGTTGGTCCAGGAAAGGTTCACTGTGCTTTGGCCGGAAGTTGCGCTGAAGCCGATTGGGGCTAACGGGGTGGATCCCTGGTTAGCCAGGGAGGCGAGGATGCCGACGCAGCCAATGGAGAGGAGGCTCGTGGCGAGGATGAGGGCGATGCCAACTGGCCGGCGGCTGAGGTTGATGCGCCGGAGGAGGCCCATCAGCGCGCCTCCGGGCCGGAGAGTCGGGGGGGGGGGGGGGGGGGGGCATTACGGAGGAGTGGGGCGTGAAGTCATCTTTGCCTGCCATATTGTGCCTCGAGTATCGTACCGCGATAGACTACGGCGTTAGGCCGGGGTTAGCCTCGGTCAAGGGCGCCGCGGGTGGGGATTTTAGCATAATTGAGGGTTGTTGTCAGAATCAGGATTTTCGGGATTTTGGGATTTTCAGGATGGGGGGTTGGTTAGGGGTTGGCGCTGGGCTAGGGAGGCTGTTGTCAGAATCAGGATTTACCGGATTTTGGGATTTTCGGGATGGGGGTTGCTTTGGGGGTCTGGCGCTGGGCTTAGGTGAGTGGTGTGGGATGCGGGGACGTTGTTGTCAGAATCAGGATTTACGGGATTTTGGGATTTTCAGGATTGGAGGTTGCTTGGGGTTTGGGGGAACGGGGTGCGGGTTTGGCGCAGGGTTAGGCTTTTAGCGGTGCGCTAAAGGCAGCGATGCGGTGGGACATGGCCGCAGTCCTGGTTTAAGCATAGGCAAAGGAAGACGGCGAAGCCCGCACCTCCGGCGAGGATGCGCAATCCTGGTTAGGCGTGGGCGAAGGGTTTTGGTACGCGCAACGACTATGCTACCATCCCGGCATAGCCTTTTCTATGGAGCGTTCCAATGCCTGTAACCGCCGTCAGCATCAAGCATCGCCGCCCCTACGCCGCCGGCCGGAGTTTCGGCGATGCCGGCGGCTACGAGCGCAGCGACGGCGTACTCTCCTGCGCCGTCGACCCGCATAACCCGGCCAACGGAACCATCACCGATTTGCAGTATGCCCCGGTGGATGACGCCGGCCGCGTCCGCTTTGCGTGCGACTTCACTCTCGTCGCGCCGGCGGATCCGTCCCTGGGCAACGGCCGGCTTATCGTAGAGGCCGTCAACCGAGGCCGACGCCGCGCCATTCCGTTCTTCAACCGCGCCCCGACGCCGCCCATCACTTCCGATGAAATTCCAGAGGGAGACGGCTTCCTCCTCAAACATGGCTACTCCGTTCTGTCCGTTGGCTGGCAGTGGGACGTCTATCGGAGTGATGCGCTCATCGGCCTGCAAGCCCCCGCCGTGTGCATTGACGGCCAGCCCGCCAGCGGCCAGGCTTGCGTCGAGATGCGCCCCAACGTTGCCGAAACGACTCGCCTGCTTTCCAACCGCGGCCACAAGCCCTACTCTGTCGCCGACCTTAACGATCCTGACGCAACCCTCCGCGTCCGCGATTGGGAAGACGGCCCCGACATGATAATTCCCCGATCCGAATGGCATTTCCCCGATCCGGAACACATCACCCTGGCATCCGGATTCCGGCCCGGCAAAATCTACTATGTCATCTACGCCGCTGCCAACCCGGTGGTTGTGGGCTGCGGTATGCTAGCCATCCGCGACGCTGCCGCCTGGCTCCGCAATTCTACCGAGATAGCCGCCGGCTATAAACGCATTTATGCCTACGGCATCTCCCAGTCGGGCCGGCTCCTGCGCGCCATGGCTTACTTCGGCCTCAACGTTGACGAGGCGGGCGCGGCCGTGTTTGACGGCCTGCTTCCGCACGTGGCGGGCGGACGCATGGGGGAGTTCAACCATCGTTTCGCCCAGCCCTCCTGCCAGTCTAACCCTGGGTTCGGCCATCAATTCCCGTTCGCCGACAACAACCTTGCCGATGCCCTGACCGGGCAGACCGACGGCTTGCTCAACCGCCTGAGCCGGCTCAACGCCGTTCCCAAGATTATCTACACCGACTCCGCCGCCGAGTACTGGCGCGGCGACGGCTGCCTCACCCACATCAACAGCGCGGGCGACAGCGACCTACAACCCGCTCCGGAAACGCGCCACTACCTCTTTGCCAGTGCGCAGCATCTGCCCGGCGCCCCGGAGGCGATGGCAGGGCAGGGCCCCGACGGTTCCACGGGCCGGCACCCTTATAACGTCCTGGACTACATTCCTTTGCTTCGCGCCGCCCTGTTGAACCTTGACCGTTGGGCCTCCGATGGCATCGCGCCACCGCCCGGCCGGCACCCTCGGCTGGACGATGGAAGCGCCGTGACCCAAGCCGCCTACCTGGAAGCCTTCCCTGCCATCCCCGGTCAGAGCGCGCCCGACCCGGCCCGACTCTGGCGCGTCCGAGAGCTTGACCTCGGCTCCAACGCCGTTTCCGGCGTTGCCGCCTACCCGGTTCGGGAAGGTAGGGAGTATCCGCACCTGGTTTCCGCCGCTGACTCGGACGGCAACGACTTGGCCGGCATTCGACTGCCGGACCTTACCGTTCCCGTTGGCTCTCATACCGGCTGGAACCTCCGCCATCCTGATGTCGGGGCCCCGGAGCAGCTCATGTCCATGCAAGGCTCCACCCACTGGTTCGCTCCCACGGAAGAAGGGCGCAGGGCTGCTGGGGACCCGCGCCCGTCCATTGCCGCGCGCTATGCTGACCGCAACGACTACGCCGCCCAGGTCAACGCCGCCGCCGCGAAACTGGCCGCCCAACGCTACCTCCTCGCCGAAGACGTTGACCTGGTGGTACAGTCCTGCCTCCAACGCTACGACCACGCCATGGCCCAATAACGCCAGGGCCTCTGCCTTGGGCTATGCTCCCCAACGCGACAGGAAACGACACGCCAGCCACCCCCAGCGGAGACAAACGCTCTATGACGACCTCAACACGAAACGCCCCGGTATCCGTTGTAATCCACGGCGCCACCGGACGAATGGGGGCCGAAACCGTCCGCGCCATATCAGCCGCCGATGACATCGCCCTCGTTGGCGCGACCTGCCGTACCCCTCGCGGAGATGCGCTGGCGACCCCGGCCGGCAGCGTTCCTCTGTCCACCGACCTGGCGGCCATGCTGGACACTGTCCGCCCTCACGTTATGGTGGAGTTCACCCACGCCGACGCTTGCATGGCCGCCGCGCCTTTGGCCGCCCAACGCGGCGTTCATATGGCGCTTGGCGCCAGCGGGCTCAGCCCCGGCCAGCTGCAAACGCTGGACGCTATGAGCCGCCAACATCGCGTGGGGATCATAGTCGCGCCCAACTTTGCCCTCGGCGCCGTCGTGCTGAAGAAGCTCGCCGAGCAGGCTGCCGCCTTGTTCGATTATGTCGACGTAGTCGAAGCCCACCATGAAATGAAAATTGATTCCCCCTCCGGTTTTTCCCTCGCGGTTGCCCGCGGTATGCGCGATGCTCGCGGCACCGACTTCCAACGCAATCAAGCGGAGGTACACCATCTGCCCGAGACCCGCGGCGGCGATACCGGAGGAGTTGGCATCCACAGCCTGCGGCTCCCCGGCCGCAGCGCCCACCATGAGGTCATATTCGGCGCCGCCGGCCAGACTCTCACCATCCGCCACGACACCCTCGGCCGCGACTGCTATATGCCGGGCGTACTCCGCTGCATACGCGAGGTGGGCAACCGCCCCGGCCTGACCGTCGGCCTTGAGGCTCTGCTCGACCTTTAACGCTTCTGCTTCTTCTGGACGGCGACACATATCGGGTGTAACCTGAATGACCGCCGTCAACTCCCGGAGCCGGCCCTTACGGAGGGAGTACGCCGCAGCAAAGGAGCGACATGGACCTTCACGAGGACCTCCAAGGATTGAAACTTGCCATCGTAGGCGCCACCGGGGCCGTCGGACAGGAGACATTGCGTCTCATCGCGGATCGCTACCCTGGGCACACCAACCTCAAGCTGCTCGCCTCCGCCCGCTCGGCTGGGCGGGTCATTGACGTTAACGGCGCATCCTTCACAGTGTCCGAGACCAGCGACCGGTCTTTCGATGACGTTGACATCGCCTTCATTTCGGCCAGTTCGGATGTTTCCCGTCGCTTCGGCCCTATTGCCGCCGCCGCCGGCGCTATGGTTATTGACGACTCCAACGCCTTCCGTATGGAGCCATCGGTTCCTTTGGTAGTTCCCGAAGTCAATGCCGACGACCTGGACTGGCACGACGGCATCGTAGCGATCCCGAACTGCTCTACCACGCCCCTGGTTATGGCGGCCCATCCGCTCCGGCAGGCCAGCCCCATCCGGCGGATGGTGGCCGACACTTATCAGTCGGTTTCCGGAGCCGGCGGGGCCGCTATGAATGAACTGCGCGACCAGACCCACACCGTCCTCCACGGCGGGCCTGCCGAGCCGACGGAACAGCCCCAGCAAATTGCCTTCAACGTGATTCCCCAGGTGGACGCTTTTACCGAATCCGGCTACACCCGCGAAGAGCAGAAGATGATTGACGAAAGCCGCAAAATCCTGCACTTACCCGAGCTGGCGGTTTCCGCTACCTGCGTCCGCGTCCCCGTCTTTGTATCCCACTGCATTGCGGCCCACTTGGAGTTTGAGCAACCCCTGTCTCCCGGCGAGGCTCGCGAACTGCTCAGTCAGATGCCCGGCCTCACCGTCCGCGACGACCCCGCCGACTCGCTTTACCCCATGCCCGTTGACGCCGCCGGCCGCAACGATGTCTTCGTGGGACGCATCCGCAAAGACGCTTCCCATCCCAACGGCCTGGCTATGTGGGTAGTAGCCGACAACCTGGTCAAAGGGGCCGCTCTCAACGCTCTGCAAATCGCCGAGCGTTCGGTCGCTCGGGGCAACGTGCACGGCAAGCGGAATCCCTAGCCCATCCGCCGCAAAAGTGGTATCGTTACCCTACTCCATTGCGCGGCAAACCCAAAACCACAGACTCCAGGAGGGAACCAATGCCTCAGATTAAGCATATCGCCATCGCCACCAACGACGCCGCAAAAACCGCCAAGTTCTACTCTGAAGTCTTCGGCCTCCGCCAGGTTGCGGAGCTCAAAAGCGACAACGCCAACGGCTTTATGCTCAGCGACGGCAACGTCAATATGGCCATCCTGGACTTTCAGAACGACGCCGTAGCGGGTGAGCGCGGCAAGGACTGGCAGGGCATCCACCACATCGGCTTTGAAGTTGAAAGCCTGGAAGAAACCGAAGCCCGACTGGCCGCCGCCAACTCCAAGCCTATGGACGAAGTGAACCACGCTCTCCACGCCGGCATGACCGGCCCCCGCACTCAGAACGTGGAAACCAAGTACGAGGGACCCAACGGAGAGATGATTGACGTCTCCGAAACCGGCTGGGTGGGCACGCGCGGCCTCGACTGACCCGCTGCTTCTCTCAAAGTGCCCCTCTCCTCAAATATCTGAGAGGGGCGCCGATATGCCGCTGGCACCTTACTCGATGACGCACACCACGCGCCTGTCGCGCATGTTAGGGAAATGCAATGGCCACGCAACCACGTCAGCTGACTTGCTACATCAAGAAGACCCGCTCCAACCCGGACACCTGGGAGGCCTTCTGCCTTGAGCTGGACATTCCCGCGGTTGGGGACACATACGAAGAAGTCGCCGGGATGATGTATCACGCAGTTGATAACTATCTCAATTACGTGCATGAAAACCAGCCCGATGACGAGCAGCGCCTACTCTACCGCCCGATGTCCGGCTTTGACGCCTGGAAACTGCGTTTCGAAGACCGCGTTCTCCAAAGGCTACCCTTCTCAAACCGGCGGATTCGAAAAATCTATCTGAACGCCGAAAAGGGCATTCCCATCCAGCTCGACCCAAACTATACCGAGCTGTGCCTCGCCTGCAAAAAATACCGCAACATCGGCGACTTCGAGGTATTCCACGAACCCAACACGGCCTACGTTTGGTACGACAAAACCTGCAACATCTGCAAGGAAGCCGGGGCGGTTTAGCCCGGCACATACCTTTGCTCGCCGGTCAACAAGCCCGCAGGAGCGGCCCATGAATGCAAGACCGCGAAAGTTGACCTGCTACGTCAAAAAGACCCGGTCCAATCCTGACACTTGGGAAGCCTTCTGCCTCGAGCTGGACATTCCCGCAATTGGCGACACTTACGAAGAGACCGTCTCGATGCTCTACCGGGCGGTAGAGAGTTATATCGCTTACGTGTACGAACTCCAGCCCGACGATGAGCAGCGCCTCCTATACCGCCCCATGTCCGCCGGAGACGCCTGGAAGCTCCGGTTTGAAGAGGCCATCCTGCAACGCCTCCCTTTCGCCAAACGGCATATCCGCAGAGCCAGCATCACCGCCCAAAAGGGCATTCCGCCCCAACTCGACCCGGACGCCACCCAGCTTTGCTTTGGCTGCCGCAAATACCGCGACGTAGGACTATTTGAGGTGATGCACTCACCCCATTCATCCTACGTCTGGTACGACTCCGCCTGCACCATCTGCAAGCGGGCCGGTAAAGCCTAGTCCGCCGGTCGAAACACGAGACCGGGCTCTTCCGGGTCGACCTCGCTCACGGCTAACTGCAACGCCATTCCCGTCCGTATATTCTGCGGATTGGCGGCGTCCACCCCGACGATGCGGGCCGATATGCGCGGCCCTTCCACCAGGGTTACAATCCCCGTGCAGTAGGGATTGTTTCGCCCGTAGCCTTTGGCCTCCAGCGACGCTGGCGCCACTGAGATGCAGGTGAAAGTGCTCAAGGTCGCCCGCCCGCTCAGCTCGTGCCATTCCATGTCGCTGCTGTGGCTTACCGGGTCAATGGGCCGGGCTTCCGCATAGATGTTGCCGTTCTCTCGGCAGCGCACTCCCATAAACCGGCCTTCTTTGAGAAAGGCGTAGAAGGACGCCGCGTTGAAGGGTCGTACTGCACTATCGGTCGTCATGTTCCTACCCTCGCTGCAACACGTTCACCACGCAGGTGCCGCCGGTGCCGCCGACGTTGTGCGTCAGGCCAAACTCCAGGTTCGGGTTTTCCAGCTGGCGCTCGCCGGCCTCGCCGCGCAGCTGCTTATAGACTTCAATGACCTGAGCCACGCCGCTGGCGCCCACGGGGTGCCCTTTGGCCTTGAGGCCGCCGCTGGTGTTAATGGGTCGGTCTCCGGTGCGCGCGGTGCGTCCTTCGTCCACTGCATGCGGGCCCTCGCCCGGCGCAAAGAACCCCAAGTCTTCGCTGGCGACGATTTCGGCGATGGTAAAGCAATCGTGCACTTCGGCCACGCCGACCTGCTCCGGCCCGATGCCGGCCATCTCATAGGCTTGCGCGGACGCAACCTTGGCCGCCGACAGAGAGGTCAGCTCTTCCGCGTCGTGCAGGGGTCGCCCGGTCGCCTGCCCGATGCCGGCGATACGCACCGGCCGGTCAGTGAACTGCTCCGCGATTTCGCTGGCCACCAGCAGCACGCACGATGCTCCGTCGGTAATCGGCGCGCAGTCATACAGGCGCAGCGGCCAGGCAATCCAGGGGTTGGCCTGCGCATCGTTCAGGAAGTCCAGATCGTCGGCCCATTCCGGTACGGGTTCTCCGCGCTGTTCGGCCCGCGCCTTGCGCCGCTCCATCATATCCCGGATGGTGACCTGGAACTGCGCTTTGGGGTTCAGCTTGCCGTTTTCATGGTTCTTCACTCCGACTTTGAGCAGGTGGTTCAGGTTGGTTTCATACCGATCCATGTGGGCTTTGGCGATGGCCCCGAAGATGCCGGGGAAAGTCAGCCCGGCCGGCACCTCGTACAGTCCATCGGCCGCCGAGGCCAGCACGTCGGTTACGCCTTCGGTCGGCAGAGAGGTCATTTTTTCTACGCCGCCCACCAGCACCACGTCGTACATCCCACTGGCAATTGCCATCACGCCCTCACGCAGCGCTGAGCCGCTGCTGGCGCAGGCGTTCTCCACGCGGGTTATCGGCGTGGGGGTCATTCCCAGCCAGTCCGCCATAATCGGCGCGGTGTGTCCCTGGTGTTCAAACAAGTCCGCGGAGTAGTTTCCCAAGTAGCCGGCTTCAATATCCGACGCCGTAATCCCGGTGTCAATGTTCTCCTGCAAGTCCTGAAACGCTTCAACGAAGAGGTCGCGGCCAGACTTGTCGGGATACGCGCCAAACTGTGAAAGCCCGGCGCCAACGATGGAAACGGGTCGAGCCAGCCGGCGGGAACGCATAGTAGCCATCTTTGCTTGTCTCCTAACGTGCGATTACGGCGCATCATACCACAACCCCCGGGGCTTGTTATAATCTCTCCGGCACATTGCCAATCCACGAGCGGAGGCCAGTATGAGCGCCATCGATACCCGAACCGACGCCGTCGGCATTATTCTAGCCGCCGGACACGGCCGACGTATGCGCTCGCGCATTCCCAAGCCCCTCCACCTGGCCGCAGGCAAAGAGCTGATTCGCTATCCGGTAGAGCTGCTGGCCGAATGCGGGGTTTCCCGCGTGGTCGTCGTTGTATCGCCGGATAACCGCGACGGCATCGCCGCCGTCCTGGGCGATGGCGTGGCCTACGCAGCGCAGCCTGCCGCCAACGGGACGGCGGACGCCGTGGCCTGCGGACTGGCCGCTTTGGGCGCCGTGCCGGATACTGTGATAGTTCTGTCCGGAGATACCCCGCTGGTGAGAGCGGAATCGCTGAAGCGTCTAATGCAGGAGCACGCTTCCGACGCCGGACGTTGTATGACCATCCTGTCTGCCGCGGACGTTTTCGCTCCCGACCTGGGCCGCATTCAGCGGGCCGCGCCCGGCGACTCTTACAGCCCCGGCCCAATCTCGGCTATCGTTGAAGCCGCTGACCGCCCAGGCGCCGACATTGGCCCGGCCGAGGTTAATACCGGCGCTTACTGCTTTGCCGGCAAATGGCTGGCAGACATCATAAATCGGGCGCCGCCGTCGCCCTCCGGAGAGCGCTACCTTACCGACCTGGGGCGGCTGGCCGCTGACTCCGGACAGAGCGTTACCGCCGCGCCCTTTGCCCTCGCCGATGAAGCCATGGGCGTTAACGACCGTATGCAGCTCGCCGCCGTTACCGCAGCGCTGCGCGACCGCATCAACTGCCACTGGATGCGGGAGGGCGTTACCATCATTGACACGGCCACCACCTATATTGACGCCGACGTGTCCATCGGCTCCGATACCGTCATCCAGCCCAACACTATGCTCACCGGACGAACCAGCGTTGGCTCGGACTGCGAAATCGGCCCCAACTGCGTTGTCCGAGATTCTGAAATCGGCCAGCGCTGCCGAATTGTCGCCTCCGTGGTTGAACAGGCTGTGGTACATTCCGACGTGGCCATCGGGCCGTACAGCCATTTGCGGCCGGGCGCCGTCATTGCAGCCGGAGCCCATCTGGGCAACTACGTAGAAGTCAAAAACAGCCGGGTTGGGCCAGGCGTCGCCGCCGGGCACTTCTGCTATCTGGGCGATGCCGACGTGGGCGCCGGCGTCAACATAGGCGCCGGTACGATTACCTGCAACTACGACGGCGTTGACAAGCACCGAACCACTATTGGGGACCGCGCTTTCATTGGCAGCGACACTATGCTGGTTGCGCCGGTCGACGTAGGAGCCGGAGCCGTTACCGGGGCCGGCTCCGTTGTGACCAAAGACGTGCCGCCTGCTGGACGGGTGGCCGGGGTTCCTGCTAGACTACTGCCACCTAAACCCACGCAGTAACAATTTGGATACTGACAGTAGCCTACCACCGTTATTGTTGCTGGCGGCGTCTCTGCTGATTTTCGCCTGGGCCAGCATTGCCGTCGTCGCACGTCGGCGCCGGCGGGCTCTTATTGCGCTCCTGGAGAATTCTCCGGCGCCCGTCATCGGCATTTTGAGGGCTGCATCGGCGTCGGCGGCCGGGGTCTCCGCGATTGCGGTCGGGGTTGCCATTCAGACCGGCTTGCCCTTTATCCTGCTGCTGTTTGTCACCGTGGCCGTAACCGCCGCGGCCCTGGCTCTGGTTCATCTGCTCGTCGCTTGGTGGGTGGGCCGCTTTCCCGAGGCGGCCGGCTGGCTGATCCGCCCGCAGGGGTGGTTTTCCCGCTCTGCCGCGGCGCCGTCCAATGGAGACGCCGCAACGGTCAGCGATTCCCCCAGCGGGGAGTATGCCGACGGCGACACCGGCCCGGACATTCCGCCGCTCACGCCGGCCGAGATTTTAAACCTGGATGACCATGATATTGACATGGTGCGTTCCATCAGTCGCATGGACGACCGGGACGTGCAAGACATTATGGTGCCTCGCCTGGACGTAGATGCCGTGCCGGTTACCGCGTCGTTCCGGGAAGTCGTTGAGACCTTCATTGCCACCAGGCACACCCGCCTGCCGGTTTATCGCGACACGATGGACAATGTGGTTGGCATCCTTCACGTCAGCGACGTTCTGCCGGCTCTGGCCGGGGGCCAGCGTGACACCGCCGTGGAGGCGCTCATCCGGGAACCGGAGTTCGTAGCGGAAAATATGGCGGTGGACGACCTGCTGCATCTGATGCGCGCCAATTCTCTGCAAATGGCCATAGTAGTTGACGAGTACGGCGGCGTTGAGGGCATGGTTACCCTGGAGGATGTGCTGGAAGAGATTGTCGGCGAGATTGAGGACGAGTTCGCCGACTACGACGAAGACGACGTTCCCGTGCGTGACGCGGACGGCTCATGGCGGGTGAACGCCACCGTAACGGTGGATGCGGTGGCCCGGGCTTTGGGCATCAGGTTTGACCACGGGGACGTCAACACTATCGGCGGCTACGTCTATACCCAACTGGGCCGAATGCCCGCCGTAGGCGACGTAGTAGTCGGCGACGAGGTGTGCATTGAGGTTGCGGAGGTCCGGGGGCGACGTATCCGGCAGCTGCGCCTGACGATAGCGGAGGAGACTCCGTCAGCCGACCGGAAGGCCAACACCCCGGCTGAATAATTGGCGTTACTTCACGCCGACCAGTTCGCCGCTCAACACCAGGAAATGGTCATAAAACCCTGAGGGTACCGGCACCGCCAGGTGAATGGTGGCTCGGTCGGAGCTGCTGAGCCGCAGGTCGTCGGCGGGAATGACGTCGGTATGGGTGGCGCCGTAGAGATACAGCTGCTCGCCACTGTTGACGTATATCAAGAGGTCTTCGTCAGCGTCCAGGAATTCGGCAGCGTCGCTCAGCCCGCCGAATGCGTCCGCGCCCTTGCCGGCAGATCCGAACAGCCAAATTGCGCCGCGCTCGCCGGGATTGGCCTGCACAGCTGCGTACTCTGCCGGGTCCATGCCGTCCGAGTAGTTCACGATGGCGGCCCCGGTGAGGCTTACCTGGCTCATTTTCACGTTGATGCCCAGCTCCGGCACTGAGATTCGCTCGGCCGGCGGGAGGGCGCCCAAGGGCTGGGCGTCGGATGAGTTAAGGGGAGTGAAGCCCAGCCGTTCCACCGTTTCCGCGTAGGCTCCGGCGGGCAATGCGTAGGAGGAGATTACGGATCCGCCGCCCACGCTCCGCATTGTTGCGGCTCCGTTCAGTAAGGTCGCGTCCTGGCGTTGGGTTGCGTAGTTGTCCACACCGGCCCGCAGCCAGTACAGGTTTCCGTAGTAGGCCAGGCCGACGGCAATCAGCGCGGCTCCGGCCAGCAGCAGCCCGATGCCGGTCCAGCGCAAACCATAGCGTTGGGCCTGGCTGCGCATCTGCATATAATCAAGTCCGATTTCCATTTTTCACCCCGAAAACTACGCGGAGGGCAGAGAAAGCGGCCTCTCAGGCGAGGCAGCGCCCGAAAGCCGATGGCCTGAGGCGGGCCGGCTCAGTGCCGGCCGGCGCGGATCGGTTCGTTGACGAAGATGTCGCCGTTGCGGATTTTGATGTTGTACCCGCAGCCGGGGTTGGTGCAGGTCCAGGCTTTGTAGTGAACCGGAGCGCCCTGGGCGCCATAGTCGGACAAAGGGACCAAGGCCCCAATGTTGCATTGCTGACAGACTGGTAGTTCCATAGCTTCCACCAAGATAACCTCCCTTGCCCAGATTCACTGGGTTTTCAATCGGGAGCAAGTGTAACGGCGGCGGCGACCGGATTGCCTGTACATTGGCAAGCGGATTTGGCAACTTTATAAAAAGAACAGGGGGAATGATGTTCCCCCTGTGGTTTGCGGCGTGTTCCAGGTCTCTATTCAAGGTAGTCGCGCAGTTTTCGGGAGCGCGAGGGGTGGCGCAGCTTGCGAATAGCCTTGGCTTCGATTTGGCGGATGCGCTCGCGGGTTACGCCAAACTCGCGTCCGACTTCTTCCAAGGTGCGGGTACGCCCGTCTTCCAGGCCGAAGCGCAATTTCAGAACGCGGCTCTCCCGGTCGGTCAGGGAGCTGAGCACTTCCTGGACTTGTTCCCGGAGGAGTTGAGCCGAGGCTGCGTCGGCGGGGGCCAGGGTAGTCCGGTCTTCGATGAAATCGCCCAGGAAGGAGTCCTCTTCCTCGCCGATGGGGGTTTCCAGGGACACCGGCTCTTGGGAGATTTTCTGAATCTCCTCGACCTTTTCGGGGGTCATTTCCATAGCTTCGGCCAGCTCTTCGGTGGTGGGTTCCCGGCCTTTTTCCTGGAGGAGGCGGCGGTGGTGGCGCATCAGCTTGTTGATAGTCTCGACCATGTGAACCGGGATGCGAATGGTGCGCGCCTGGTCGGCGATGGCTCGGGTGATGGCCTGGCGGATCCACCAGGTTGCGTAGGTGCTGAATTTGTAGCCCTTGCGGTAGTCGAATTTTTCCACGGCGCGGATCAGGCCGATGTTGCCTTCCTGGATCATGTCCAGCAGGGCCATGCCGCGCCCGATGTATTTCTTGGCGACGCTGACCACCAGGCGCAGGTTGGCCTCGGTAAGGTGGGTTTGGGCGCGGAATCCGTTTGTCTTGGTGTCGTCGAAATACAGCGCGGCGTTGAAATTCTCGCGTTCGACGGCGTCGCTGAGGCCGGGTTCCCGCAGCAACTGAGAAAGCAGCAACAGCGAACAGCGGTCATCCTGGGCATAAAGTGGCGGAATGTCCAGGCCGAGTTCGGGGTGATAGCTGCCGCCCACGCCATCGGAGTGCAGTTCCGCCCACACTGGGACATAGGCGGCGGCGACATCGGCTACGACAGGGGGCAACACCCAGGTATCCAGGGAAAGCCGGACGATGCGCTGGTAGGCGTCTTCTTCGCTGATGCCCAGGTCGTTGGCGGCCTGGGCCACCATAGCAGACGCGATTTCGGCATCAATGGCTTTCCGCAGGGCAGGAGTGTTCTTGACTTCCGCGAGGGTCAGCGACGGGTTCAGCTCCAGGTAGCGGGCCAGGGAGCGCACCAGCGGGGCGGCGTTGGCGATGCGGGCCAGGATGACCATGGACGCTTCCCAGGCGTGGGCTTCCAAAAGCGGCGCGTCGGCGTCGCCCAAGAATGGAACTTCGGGGTCGTTGAGGGGTTGTTTGAGTTCGTCTTCCAGGGCACGGAGGTGGTTCAGGCCTTCGAGTTGGCGGGCGAGGCGGCGCTCGTCGGCGGAGGTAAGGAGGTCAACGCGCCCGATTTCGCGGAGGTACATACGGACGGGGTCGTCCAGTCCGTCGGCGTTGTCGGAGGTGTCAACGTCGGCCCAATCGCGTTCTTCGCGTTCCATGTCGCGGGCTGAGGGGCCATCCAGTTCGGGGAGAAGGGTACGGACGGCGGCGGCGCGGCGCAGCTGCCAATCGTCTGCGACGGGATCCGGGTCATCATCGGCAACGGCGACGACGTTGTCTTCCTCTTCGTCGTTATCAGCGTCATCTTCGTCATCAGAGGGGGTGGCGATGACTGCGGTGATGACGGAGGTATCGCCGCTGTCGTAGTCGGGTTCGTCGTCGTCAACGATTACGTTGCGTCGGTTGCGAATGATGGTCATAGGGCCTCCGTTATTGTTGGGTCGGGGCGGTCGGCTTGAGCAGGCGGTCGATTTCGCCGATGCGTCGTTTGCTGTCGAGCAGGCGGACAGCCTGGGGGGAATCGGCGTCTGAGATAACTTCGGGGATGGTGGAGAGCTGCTTGACTTGGCTGCGCAAGTATTCTTTTTCGATGGCGAGGCGGATTTGCTTCCAGGCGACTTCGCGCTTTTGGGGGGTGGACAGTTGGAGTTCCCGAGAACGCAGGTAGTTGAGGTGGGGTTCCAGTTCCGGGGGCACGGCCGGGTCGGCAGAGTTCTCACTAGAGGTTACGCTGTGGTAGATTGCGCGGTTTTCGGAGCGGGTGAACCAATCGGGAAGTACGGCGGCAGCGTCGGGGGGCAGTTGGGCGTCGCGCTGGATGATCATAGCGAGCAGAAACTCTTCGAGGCGGTTATGGTCGGAGGCCGGCGGCGGGACTGCCGCGTCGGCGGCATCCGGCGGTGGGCCGGAGGGTGGCCTAACGAGGGAGGGCATTGTGGCGCGGAGGGTAGCGACGTTCAATGACAGCTGCGCTGCCAAGCGGTCAAGGTACAGGTCTCGCTTAATCGGGTCGGGTATCTGGGCCACGAAGCGGAGCATGGTTTGAGCCACCCAAGCGGGGCCGTCGGGGGATTCCATGTTGGCCCGGGCGGACAGGGACTCCAGGAGGTAATCAAAGAGTTCCTGGGCCTGGTCCACAAAGGCTGGCCATGCTTTGGGGGATTGGCGGATGAAATCGTCCGGGTCCTGGCCGGCGGGGAGTTCGGCGACGCGCAGTTCCATTGCTCCGGGCTGCTGCAAGTGGGAGGCGCCGGTCTGCCGGGCGCTACGCTGTTGGAAAACGCCCCAGGATGATTCCAGGCTGCGGAGGGTAGCGTTGCGGCCGGCCGGGTCGCCATCCAGGGCCATGGTTACCTGTTGGGTGAGTCGGCGCACCAGGTCGACCTGGCTTTCGGTAAGGGCAGTGCCCATGGAGGCTACTACGTTGTCATAGTTGTGCTGGTGGGCGATGATGGCGTCCATGTAGCCTTCAACGATTACGGCGCCGCGCTGGCGTATGGGTTCTTTGGCGATGTGCATTGCGAACAGGATGCGGGATTTATCGAACACCGGGGTGCGGGGGGTGTTGAGGTATTTGGGGGTAGCGTTATCGTCCAGGGCGCGGCTGCCGAACCCGGCGACGCGGGCCTGCCAGTCTCGTATGGGGATCATGAGCCGGCCCCGGAAAAAGTCATAGTGGTGTCCGTCGTCGGTGGCTCGGGCCAGTTCCGCGGAGGCGATTTGCTCTATGGGGTAGCCCATCCCGGTGAGGCGTTCCAGCAGGAGGTTGCCTCGGGGCGGGCTGTATCCGAATTCAAAGGTCTGGATGGAACGTTCGTTGAGGCCCCGGTCGGCCAGGTAATCTCGGACGAATTCGGCTTCCGGGGTGGCCAGCATTTCCTGGAAGAACCGGCGGGCGGCGTCGTTGATTTCGTACAGCTGACGGGAGCGGTCTCCGGAATCTGCTTGGGCGGTGATGGTGACGCCGACGCGGGCGGCCAGCCGATGCAGGGCGCTCCGGAAATCCAGGCGGTCGGCTTTCATCACGAAGGAGAAGGCATCGCCGCCTTCGGCGCAGGCTCCGAAACAGCGCCAGGACTGACGGTCGGGGAAGACGTAAAAAGAGGGCGTGCGTTCCTGATGGAAGGGGCAGTTGGCCTTGAAGGAGGAACCCGAACGTTGCAGGCTCACGTAGCCACCAATTAGCTCCACGATGTCCAAGCGGCTTCTGACGTCATCGATTTGGGTCATGGCGGTAGTTAGTCAAGGGGCGGGCATACAAGCAGCCGAGGATATTATAGCATACGAAGCCTGCCGGGGCTATGCGCAGCTTCACGGTGGCGCCCCTGGAGGGGCGCGGGTGTTGGGGTTGGCGTTTTTCATTATGGTTGTTTCTCTCCTTTTGGTCGGTCGGTGGATTTTGGGTTGGGTTCCTGGGGGTTCAGGATGTCGGCGCTACGGCCTGAGAGCGTGGCTTGCTATTTACGTCCTAGTCTTGCGCGTGCTAACGGCTGCTTGCGCAGTACCGTCCTCGCGCAGCGGTGGTGACGCCCGCCGTGCTGGGTGCGCCAGCCGGGTAATGTGACCGACCTCCGGCGCACCACAGTGGTGCAATGGATCCGACATGCCGCACAGTACGGATGCGGCGGATAAGACCGTGATGTCCTGAACCCCGTGAGACTCCTATTCAGTTGTGGTGTCCGGCGGTTGTCCTGGCCGGTGCACCGGGCTGGGACGGGTATCCGACGGTTCGCGCGGGGCCGGCGGATGAGCCTGACGGGGATATTATAGCACGGTGGTACGGTTTTGCAAACGGTTTTTTGTCTGAATCCGGATTTACCGGATTTTAGGATTTTCAGGATTGAGGGTTGCGCTGGGGTGGTGGGTTGCTGGTTTTGCCGGAACTACGATGGTGAGGCCAGTGGGTGTTGTCTGAATCAGGATTTACCGGATTTTAGGATTTTCAGGATTGGGGGTTGCGCTGGAGGTGGTGGGTTGCTGGTTTTGCCGGAACTACGATGGTGAGGTCGGTGGGTGTTGTCTGAATCAGGATTTACCGGATTTTAGGATTTTCAGGATTGGGGGTTGCGCTGGAGGTGGTGGGTTGCTGGTTTTGCCGGAACTACGATGGTGAGGTCGGTGGGTGTTGTCTGAATCAGGATTTACCGGATTTTAGGATTTTCAGGATTGGGGGTTGCGCTGGAGGTGGTGGGTTGCTGGTTTTGCCGGAACTACGATGGTGAGGCCGGTGGGTGTTGTCTGAATCAGGATTTACCGGATTTTAGGATTTTCAGGATTGAGGGTTGCGCTGGGGTGGTGGGTTGCTGGTTTTGCCGGAACTACGATGGTGAGGCCGGTGGGTGTTGTCTGAATCAGGATTTACCGGATTTTAGGATTTTCAGGATTGGGGGTTGCGCTGGAGGTGGTGGGTTGCTGGTTTTGCCGGAACTACGATGGTGAGGCCGGTGGGTGTTGTCTGAATCAGGATTTACCGGATTTTAGGATTTTCAGGATTGGGGGTTGCGCTGGAGGTGGTGGGTTGCTGGTTTTGCCGGAACTACGATGGTGAGGTCGGTGGGTGTTGTCTGAATCAGGATTTACCGGATTTTAGGATTTTCAGGATTGGGGGTTGCGCTGGGGTGGTGGGTTGCTGGTTTTGCCGGAACTATGGTCGAGAGGACAGTAAGGGCGGTAGAAGGCACGATGTGGTTTTTTTGGGCTGAAAGGGGCTGACGAGTAGGGGTTTGTAGGATTGGGAGGGTGAGCAGAGGAGCCAACGATGAGTGGCTGAAGCTGCTGGAGTAGGGACGTGTGGGATTGGGTAGGTGACGAAACAGCCGGTTTGCCTAACTCGAAGGCCGTGGTGATGGGGTCGCCCTGGTGATTGGGTAGGTGACGAAAAGCCGGTTTGCCTAACGGCCGCTGTTGTCGGAGGTAGAGACGTGTGGGATTGGGAGGGTGACGAAAAGGCCGCCGCCTGTGGTTGGCAGGCGGCGGCTTGAGGCTTAGGGTGTGTGGGAGGTTAGTCGTCTGCGGCGACGGCCAGGTCGACGTCGGCGATTTTGGCGGAGATGACTTCTTTCATCTGCCGGACCCGGGAGAGGTCGGGGTAGATGTTGCCCTCGGCTTTCTTGTCAAAGATTTTCTCGCCGTCCAGGAACACTTCCATGATGCCCTGGCCGCGGGGAGAGATGGTGATTGCGGCGTCGGGGCCGTAGGCGCGGAAAAATTCGTTCGCCATCCACGTGGCGGTAGCGTGGTGCTGTCAAGGCACACAATAGGTAATCTCGAGCTGAACTTTGCCTTCCATGGTTTCTCCTCTCTGGGGAATTTTGGCTGATGCCTTGCGTATATTACCACATCGCGTCCGGGTTGCCAAATAGGGGCGATTACGGTGTCCTCCGAGTTGAGCGCTCCGTATCAAGCACAGGGCAGGCGGTTTTTTATGGGGTCGGCGGTGGGAGGCCCAACGCGAGGCGTGGATTGCGGAGAAAGTTGGAATGACCTGAGAGGCGCAGGAACAGCTAGCCAGCGAGCCATTCTCATTGCCCTGTCCAACGATCAGTCGGGGCCGGGGTGAGAGTAAGAGGGAACGGGTGTGGAGTAGGGGACGAGGCGCGGGGATCGGGCAAGGCATCGGCTGGGCGGGTGAACCCTGTCGATGCGCGAGTAAAAATCAGCCGAAAAAGGTCTATCCCCGCGTGGGCAGATTAACACTTTGCTTGCCGATCAATCTTGGTGGAGTATAGACCGACGCGCCGATGCTGAGAGCCAGTTCGACAGTATCGTCGTCGCCGCGTTCTTTGACGACATGGATATTGGAAAGGTCAACTCCAAAATCCGCCGAGATGGGATTATCTCATTACCCACGCCGGAAGAGGGCTACGCCAGGGTGATGCTGCTCGGTTCCACTGGGGCGGGTAAGACTACCTTGCTACGCCAGCTCATTGGCTCGGACCACAAGACGGACCGTTTCCCATCAACATCAACGGCGAAAACTACCACGGCCGACATCGAGATAATCACTGCCGAAGGCCCATTCGAGGCAATAGTATCCTTTATGACGGAGCATCAGATTCGATGCGCTGTTGACGAATGCCTTGAGGAGGCTTGCGCCAGCGTCGTCCGGGGTCAAGATGATGCGGGCGTTGCCGGTACTTTGCTGGAACATCGGGAACAACGTTTTCGCCTTTCCTACGTGCTGGGGGGGTGGCAGCAGGAGCAGCCCGGTCAAGGAGACGACGACCAGTACGACATGGATTACGGCTATGGCGATGACGCGTCGGAAGGGGACTATCTGGGCAATAACGAAGTCGTTAGTGGTTTCGAGGTCGAAGGCAACAACGAACGGTTGCGTCGATACGTAGCCCGCATACGAGAGGTCGCCTCATACGTCCAAGAGCAAATGGCACCCGAGCATGGAGCCTTCCAAGACGGGATGAATGCAAACCAGCGTCAGGCTTGGTTGGAAGAATTCTTCAACAATCTGTATGAACATCAGGGCTTTGGCCAGTTGTCCCTCGACATCATTGACGCCATTGAGGAACGCTTCGGCTTCATTGAAGCAGGCGCCTTTGAGCGTAGAGGGTCCGGTTGGCCGACGCTTTGGTACTACGAGGAAGATGACAGAGACACTTTCCTACACCAGGTGCGGTGGTTCACCAGCAACCATGACCAGCAGTTTGGACGACTGTTGACACCACTGGTTGACGGCATAAGGGTACGTGGCCCGTTCCAACCAAAGTCAATTGTGCTGCAGAGCGATGACCGAAAGCTGGTGCTGTTAGACGGTGAAGGTCTAGGCCATTCAGCACGTGAGGCCATGAGCATATCTACAAAGGTGACGGAGCGGTTCACGGAAGCGGATATGATCCTCCTAGTGGACAACGCGCAATCTCCGATGCAAGCCGCCCCACTGGAACTCCTGAGGGCTGTCGGCAATAGCGGGCACGGGCATAAACTGGCTGTCGTCTTTACTCATTTCGACCAGGTGAAGGGCGACAACTTACGCACATACGCACAAAAGCGGGACCACGTTCGCGCCTCAATCGGGAATGCCATCGGTAGCCTGCGGGACTCCCTAGGCGCGTCGGTAACAGAGATACTGGAGCAGCGACTGACCAACAGTGATTTTTATCTTGGCGCTTTGAATCGTGCCACCGCGTCGGTCCCATCCCGTGACATCCGGGATATGCAACAGTTGCTGGAGCGGATGCAGCAGTCAGCTGAGGTTCCCGAACCGATTGACGCCGCGCCAAGCTACAACATCATCCGTTTGGAACTAGCATTGCGAGACGCTACGGACGGGTCCAAAAATCCTTGGCGTGGCCGTTTGGGGATCGGCTATCATGAAGGCATCAGCAAGGAACACTGGGGGCGTGTCAAGGCACTGTGCCGGCGCATCGCCAATCGGTGGGACAACGAATACAGCGAGTTGCGGCCGGTAGCAGACTTGGTTCGTCAGTTGCAAGGCAGCATCTCAGGTTGGTTGGACAACCCGGCAGGCTGGACCAGAGATCCCGAAAAGGAAAGTAAAAGGCAAGCTGTTATCAACACGATACGTGGGAAAGTGTATGTCCGGGTCCACTCGTTGGCTGAACGTCGTCTGATCACCGCTCACATCTCCAACTGGCAGGCTGCGTATGCGTTCAGCGGCACCGGGTCAAGCTATCGCCGCGCAGACCAAATAGCACAAATTTGCGATGCGGCTGCCCCATCCGTCACTTCAGTGATGGACACAGTATCCGAGGGCTTCCTGAACGAGGTCATTATGATAGTCAAAGAGGCAGTTGAAGAAGTTGGCGGTTCGGTTCTTGGAATTGGCGAACGGAGGGATTCCGGAGTTTCGTGATAAAAGCGGAGGAAGTCATTTTCAGATGCCGCCGGCATATTGGAACGCAAAGCAGAATGAGAGGCAGGCTAAAACTGCCTCTCACAGTTTCAATGAAGGCCAAGCCATTAGTATTCGTAGAACATTTGCTGGATGGCGTGGCGGTCGTTGGTGAGGGTGAGGGCGAGCATGAGCAGGATGCGGGCTTTCTGAGGCATGAGGTTGTCGGAGACGATGAAGCCCTGTTCGGCCTTGCGCGGGGTCGCTACCACACGGCCGGCAGTGGAACGGCTGGCCAGCACTACGGGCATATCTTCAGCAACGGCCTGCTCGGCAGCGGCGATGACGGCGGGCGGGAAGGTGCCGGCGCCGAAGCCGGCCAGCACCAGGCCGACGCGCTGCTCAGTTTGGGCCGCGTGGGCGCGCACGGCGCCCCCAGCGCGTCGGAAGTCCGCCGTGTCGGGGGTTTGGGCTGCGTGGGCGCGCACGGCGTCAATGAGCATCCCATCGGCGCCGGCGTAGGAGTGTACGATGTCGACCCGGGGGAGGTTGACACCACCGTCGACTCGAAAGGGCGTGTCGGTAGTGTGCTTGCGTACCGGGCGGCGGTAGAAAACTACGCGATGGTCGGAGTCAGCGTAGCCGAGGAAGCCGAGTTCGTTGGGTTTAAAGGTCTCTACGCGCAGGGTGTTGGATTTATAGACTTCGCGGGCGCAGTGGATTTCGTTGTTGAGGACGGTGAGCACGCCCATGCCGGCGGATTCGGGCGCGGCAGCGATGCGGCAGGCGTCGAGGAGGTTCAGGTCGGCATCGGTACTGATGGAGGTTGGGGGACGCATGGCGCCGGTGATGACGACGGGCGAGGCGGTCTTGACGGCGAGGTGGAGGAAGTAAGCGGTTTCTTCCAGCGTAGCGGTGCCGTGGGTGATGACGATGCCGGCGGTGTCGGGTTCGTCGCGGTGGATGGCGTGGATGCGCTCGACCAAGGCAATCCAGTTGGCGGGGCCGATGGCGGTGCTGCCCACGCTGACCATATCCTCGGCGATTACGTTGAAGTGGTCGCGGATTTCCGGGACGCGGGCCAGGTTCTGTGCGATGGTGAGGTGGTCGCCGATTTCGGGGTAGCGGATGTAGTCCAGGCGGTCGGGGCCGACGCCGGCGATGCTGCCGCCGGTGGCGATGATGTGGACGGTGGGTTTGGGCATGGCGGATTTTCCTCCTGCGATGTGCGCCGCTATGCTACCATACCGCCATGCGCGCCCTCATCATCTCCGACGTACATTCCAACGTTGAGGCTTTTGAAGCTGTGCTGGCCGACGCCGACACGCGCGGGGGATACGATAACGTTTGGTTTCTGGGCGACCTGGTGGGCTATGGAGCTGACCCCGGGGCCTGCATAGCGCTACTACGCGCGCAGACTCATGCCGCCATCGCCGGCAACCACGACCACGCCGTTACGGGCAAGCTGAACCCTGACCTCTTCAACGGCGCAGCGCGGGCGGCGGCCAGGTGGACTGCGGAACGGCTGTCGGCTGATGAACGGGCTTACCTGTCCGAGCTGCCGGAAGTACTAATCATGGGGCGATTTACCCTCGTGCACGGCAGCTTGCGCGACCCGGTGATGGAGTATCTGATCAGTGAGCCGGCGGCGATGGGGACTTTTGCGCTGTTGGAAACGCCGTTCTGCCTGGTGGGGCACTCGCACTACCCGCTGGTCTGGGCGGAGAATGACGGGGGCGCGGATGTGGCATTGCTGGACGCCGCCGCGTCGCTGACGCTGCAAAAGGAGCGGCGGGTTATTGTCAATCCGGGCAGCGTGGGGCAGCCGAGGGACGGCGATTGGCGCGCGTCATATTTGATTTACGACAGCGAGGTGGGGGAGGCCGGCGAGTTGCGCCACTATCGGGTTGAGTATGACATTGCAACGGCTCAGCGCAAGATTCGGGCCGCCGGACTGCCAGAGTCGCTGGCGGCCCGATTGGCGCGGGGGCATTGACGCAGGGGGTTGCCGCTGGGGAGGCTGACGAGTAGAATCGGGCGGGTCAGCAGGGTTTGGCAGCAGAACTATATCGGCGGCGAGGTGTCGGCAACATGGGACAGAGCGAGGAGCTAGAGCGAATTTATGAGGAGCTGCGCGGAAGGGCAGCAGCGGAGTTTGGCGAAGCGCGGGCGGCGGAGCTGGAGTCGTTCCTGAGAACGACAGCGCAGCAGATTTACGACGTTGACCGCGCGGAGGCGCACCCGGATCTGGAGCCACTGTTCCAGGAATGAGAGGTTTGGATTATGCCCGAACTTTATGAGCTTTCGGCGGCGGAAGCCGCCGCGCAGATTCGCCAGGGAAGCCTCTCGCCGGTGGCGCTAGTGGAGTCGCTGCTGGCGCGCATTGACGCACTGGATGGGGATTTGCAAGCCTGGGCGACCGTTGACAGGGAGGGGGCGCTGGCAGCGGCCCGGCAGCGGGAGGAGGAAGCGCAAAGGGGTGAAATACTGGGGCCAATTCACGGAACGCCGGTGGGTTTGAAGGACATTTTCTATACGGCAGGAATGCTCACCGCCTGCGGCTCCAAGGTTTATGCGGACTTTGTGCCGGACTTTGATGCGACAGCGGTGGCAAAAATCAAGGCGGCCGGGGGCATCATCCTGGGCAAGGCGGTTACGACCGAATTTGCCACGTCGGATCCCTCGCCGACGCGGAATCCGTGGAATCGGGAGCACACGCCCGGGGGTTCGAGCAGCGGGTCATCGGCAGCGGTGGCAGCGCGGATGGTTCCGGCGGCGCTGGGGTCGCAGACGGGAGGCTCGACGTGCCGTCCGGCAGCGTACAATGGCATTGTGGGGCTGAAACCGACTTATGGACGCATCAGCCGCTACGGTGTGGTTCCGGTAAGCTGGTCTTTGGATCATGTGGGCATCCTGACGCGCACGGTGGATGATGCGGCACTGATGCTGAGCGTTTTGAGCGGCGCGGACGACAAGGATCCCGGCAGCAGGCGGGAGCCAGCGCCGGACTTTGCAGCACAGATGGCGGAGTATGATCGGCCGCCGCGCATCGGGCTGGTGCGGGAGTATTACCAGGACTACGCTACGCCGGAGATTTGGGCGCATACTGAGGGGGTTGCCAATCGGCTGGCGGAGGCAGGAGCGGAGATTGTGGAGCTGCCGCTGCCCGACAGTTTTGCGCAAGCGCATAGCTTGCAGCGCATTGTGATGAACGTGGAGTGCGCCGGGTTCCACGAGGCCAATCACCGGGCGCGCGCCGCCGACTATGGCCCGCGCATACGGGCGGGCATGGAGATGGGGATGATTATACCGACGGCGGCATACCTGAAAGCGCAACGGCTGCGTCGGCAGTTTCGGGCCGATATGAGCGAGCTGGCCGGCAAGGTGGACGTAGTGATGACGCCGGCAACGCCGGCACCGGCGCCGAGAGACTTGAACACTACCGGGGACGCGGCTTTTCAGGTTCCCTGGACGGCGGCCGGGCTGCCGACGGCGGTGGTTCCGACGGGGCTGAGCGAGCTGGGTATGCCGATGGCGGCGCAGTTTGGAGGGGGATGGGAGCAAGAGGGCAAGGTTCTGGGAGCGGCCCGGTGGTGCGAGCGGGTTGTGGGATTGAAGCGGGCGCCGCCGGTTTGAAGTAGATTTGTCATTCGCGCCGCTGCCAATACTCAGAAAGGCGGCGCGTCGGCCAATGGCCGGGCAGAGGCTTCAGGATACCGGCGAAAAGCAGTATGACGGGTTAGGGTCGGGGCGGCGTAGGCGGGTTACAACGCAGGATAGCATCCACGCTATCGTCGCAGATGGCGTTGTACCGCCGCGGGCGGGTTAAACGGGGTTAGGGGCGTGAGGGCAAGGCAAGCGGTGGCGTCGCTTGGCTATGTTAGTTGGAAAGGCGGTAGATGCCTGATTTTTGGGAGAGTAGGTAGAGCTCGCCGTTGTTGTCCTGGGCGAAGGACATTATGTTTAGCCCGGTATCGGCGAGTTGACGATGTTCCAGGACGTTGCCGTTGGCGTAGCGGAGGGCGAAGATGTTGCCGGAGCAGAAGTCGCCGTAGATATAGGCGCCGATCAGGGACGGGACGGCGGAACCGCGATAGACGTAGCCGCCGATTACGGAGCAGGGTTCGCCGCCCAGCGAGTATTCCCATACCGGCGGGGTCATTCCATTGCGCTGGCAGTCGCTGTCGGGTGGGAAGCAATGGGTGCCCTCCAGGACGTTCCAGCCGTAGTTGCCGCCGCGCCGGATGAGGTCGATTTCTTCCCAGCGATGCTGGCCGACATCGCCGGCCCACAGGTCGCCGGTATCGTGGTCGAAGCTGAATCGCCAGGGGTTGCGCAGGCCGTAGGCCCAAATTTCGCTGCGTCCGCCGCCGTTGGCGAAGGGGTTGTAGGGCGGGACGGTGTAAGGCTGCTCGGGCGTGGCTTGGGATATGTTGATGCGCAGGATGGAGCCAAGCAGGGTTGAGGTGTCCTGCCCGTTGCTTTGCGGGTCGCCGGCGGAGCCGCCGTCGCCCAGACCAATGTATAGGTAGCCGTCCGGCCCGAAGGCTATTTGTCCGCCGTTGTGGTTGGAGTAGGGCTGTGGGACTTGGAGGATTACCAGCTCGCTGTTGGGGTCGGCGGAAGAAAGGTCGGGTGAGAGGGAGAAACGGGAGATTACCGACCGGCGGGGGTTGGAGGCGGAGTAGTAGAGGTAGAGGCTCCGGGGGGCTTGGGGGTCTAGCGCGAGGCCCAACAGGCCTTCTTCGGAGCCGCGGCGGCTGACGCGGTCGGTGAGGTCCAGGAATTCCTGGACGGCAGCAGGGTCGGGATGCAGCGCTTTGGATGTCCAGATGCGCCCGTCCTGCTCGGATATCAGCACGCGGCCACCGCTGACCTGGATCAGGTTGGTGGGAGACTGGAACCGCCGGGCGGTGAGGGCCGGTTCCAGCCGCAGGGTTTCCGGCAATGGGGTGGCGGCCGGCGCAGGGAGGGAGGGGGCCGTAATCAGCGCCGGGGGTACACTGCCGCATCCCGCAGCGAAGGCTACCAGTAGAATCCTCAGAATTGTCGCTATTGCCATTACATCCGAACTATACAACGAGTTAATTATGGCCTGGGATGCTGGCGGCGCCAGTTTCTTGACACTCCGGGGGGATGTTGATAGGCTAATGTGGCGCGTTGCGCGCCGTTTTGTGGCCCGCTAGCTCAACTGGCAGAGCAGCTGACTCTTAATCAGCAGGTTCTCGGTTCGACCCCGAGGCGGGTCACCACCACTATTTGCTGGCAATTTTCGGGGAAGTGTCGGAATTGGCAGACGAGCATGACTTAGGATCATGTGCCCTTGGGCGTGTGAGTTCGAATCTCACCTTCCCCACCATGTTTCCGGGCAAGGGTTACTGGGGAGCAAGGTCTCGGTTGCTGAATTTCGAACCAGAGCACGGCGCCGGCATCCACCAGTTGTTGAACGTCGCGGTGGTTCCGGCGGCTGGCGATAAAGGGGCGGGCGGGTAAGCCAGTGAACCTGGTGATGAATTCGGAGTTTCGGGCTGCGCGGTCGGTGTCTCTGAGGTCAGCGGTGTAGGATGCTTCGGCGGTGAGGAATAGCTCGTTGCCGTCCTGGTCGAGGATTTTGCCAATCAGGTCGGCCGAATAGAAGCTGAGCCGGGTTCCGGGGTCGATGTCGCCGGGTTTATGCTGACGGAGCATTTGGCGGATTTCGTGTCGGGTCAGGACGTGGACCATCTCGAAGCCGAAGCGTTCGGCGATGTCATGGGCCATTTCGCGGGCGATGCGGCCGAAGACGTGGCCTTTGAGGTCGCCCAGGTCGTTGGTTATTTGTTGCAAGCGGGTTTCGCCCCTGGCGTTGGTCTCTTTCTGCTCTGTGCGGATGCGGTCGGCGTCATTCATTGCGGTGGTCATGATGGCGGCCTCGGATTAGATTATACCAGCAAACTTGGTTATGGGAGGTGGGTGCGTTGTCAGAATCCGGATTTGGGGATTTTCGGATTGGCAGGATTGGGGGTGTTTGAGTGCAGGTTGCGTTGGCGGGGGTGAATTCCGACTTTCGTAGGAATGACGGTTGCAGTGAGGGAACTGCGGTAGGGGGTGGTGGACAGCGGGTGGGGCGTGGTTGGGGTTGAGGTGGGTGGTGGTTAGGAGCGGCCGAGGCGGTATTTGATGTCGTATTTGATGATGAGGTCGAGTTCTTCGTTTGCGAAGCCGTTGTGTTGGGCCAAGACGCGGTCGATTTGGCCGCTGATGGGCATGGATGGGTGGCGAGCTGGGGAGCGATGATGATGGGGTTAGTCGGCGAAGGAGGTTCTGACAATTGGGTAGTGTTCCAGCTCTATGTCTTCCCATAAGTTGCTCAGGCCCGCCGTTTGGAGCCGTATCATATCCGCCTTGTCGGTGACGTGGCGGTACTTTGCCAAGTTGTAGTTCCCGATGTTCTTGCCGGCGTTGCGCTTGAATACCAAGTTCGCGTCTAGTGCGTTTTTCAGCTCCGGCAGCAGGGTCAGTAAGGATTGTCGGTGTTTCGTTTTAAGGTTTCCAGGCCGACGGGGGCGCTGGCGATGTTGGCATGCGTTAGTATGGAAGTCATCGCCGATTGCTGCCCACCAGAGGCAATGGGAATTGCCGTTGGCCAAGAGCAGCGCAATGTCTCGGCCCGCGGGGTTTCCGAAGCGGATCGTTTCGTACTTAGTCTGTGGGGTGAGATTATTGTCCGAATCGTAGGCCGGCGGGTGGTCGACGTATAGCGTGAGCCAGTTGTAGGCTGATCGGTTGAAGTGCAGAGGGTGTTTTTGTCGGCTCGGCGAAAATTCGTTATGCAGCCGGTAGGTTCCTGAAGTGAGCAGGGCCTCATAAGGACTCAAGCAATCGGGAGTTGCCGATTTGGGGTATCAGCTCCTGAAAGGGTCGGGCGACAATGCCGTATATCGCGAGTTGTTAGACTGGGAGAGGCCGGCGAAGGTGGGGTTGCCGCTTCCCAGGTAGCCGGCGGTGAGGTTGTTGGGGTCGTCCCGGAACATTAGGCCGGGTGGAGATTGGCGTGCAAGGGATGGCGCGGTAAGAGGTTGACGATGAGGCGCCCACCCTTGAGTTGATGGGCCAGACGACGGAGGGCGGCTTCGTAGGCGTTGGTGGGGTGCCCGAAGGTGAGCTGCTGGCGCAGTTGCTCGGTCAGCTGTTTGCGCAGGCGGTGCGCGGTGGCGTTGTCCGTGCTGGCGGTTGGGCGTGGAGGGTCAGGGATTCTCTGAGTTCTTGATTGGGGAGGCACTGCATTCCAACCAGGAGGCGGTAGGGGCTGTATGAGGGTTCCAGGCATTCCACGCAAGGAGATAGGTTGCCCGGCCGCGGAGGTTGAAATAGCCGACGGAAAAGTCAGCCCGGTTGGAAATAGACAAGGTTTCTTGAGGCGCTGGGGCCGGTATGGCGCCGGCCGTGAGGTTGTCGGATTCTGGGCATGGCGGGCTCCTAGCGGGGGATATCCAGCAGAGAGGGATAAGGGGCTACGGCGTAGGCGCGCATGCTTGATAGCGTCGCTTATTCCCGAAGTGGTGGGGATATGGAAGGAGAGCAGCCGTCATTGCTCGGCGAGGGTGCGGCGCAAGGGAAGGATGGGAGAGACATTGCGCACCGCACCTGGGGATGGTCGGCGCGGCGCAATGGCCGACCGGGGAAAGGAAACGTGGACAAAGGACGGGCGGAGAGCAGCGGGCGCATGGATACCGTCCAACCGGGTTGAAAACCAGCGGCCTGGCGTAGGATGGCGCAATGCCATCACGACCCGCGGGCGCGGGTCCGGCCGGGGCACGCCGAGCCGATGGGTGGGCGGAACGGCGTCCGACATCGGCGAGGCGCGCGATGGCATTGACGGCGCAACAGGTTGAGTGGGTGGACGGAGCGGTGGGGATGAGCGACGCGGCGGATTGTTCTCGGCGGGTATCGAGACGGCCTAGTCGTCCGTAGTCGCCGCTGCTGTGATGGGGCCGTTGACCTGAGCCTGGTAGGGTTTGCCGGTGGCGGGGTCGACTTCGAAGGGGCCGGGGAGTTCCAATTCGTCGGCGATTTCGCGGACGGCGGGGAGGACTTCCTGGCCCATGAGGCGGAGGCTGCGCATGGCGTCGTCGTGGGTCATAGCGCCGTCGCCATCCCAGAAGAAGATGCTGCCGGGGCGGATGGTTTCCAGGACGTGGCGGATGCGTGGGATGACGGTTTTGGGGGTGCCGGAGATGATGGTGTAGTCGGCGATTTGCTGCTCGTAGGGGCGACCGAGAGCACCCGCAGGGCCGGCGTTGGCGCGTCCGCCGCGGGCCTGGGTGGCGACGGCCTGGGTGGGCAAGACGCGGCGGCGTGAGGTGAGGCCGGGGAGCTGGAGGAGGGCGGGGTTGTTGGTGCCTTCGTTGCCGGCCAAGAAGGGGTTGCTGGGGCCTTGGACGTATTTGCGACCGGTTTGTTCGGCCAGTTCTTCGGTTTCGTCGACGTGGACTTTCCAGAGGTAGCCGATGTTCTGGGGGCCGGACTGATAGCCGAGTTCCGCGGCGGTGTCGTGGTAGAGCTGGAAGGCCTGTTTGGTGGGTTCCATTTCGGTGGCGAGCATGATGTAAGGGATGCGCTGCTCGGCAGCCCACATTAGGGAGTCGCGGCTAACGACGCCGGGGAGCCAGATGGGGGGATGGGGTTTTTGATAGGGTCGCACCCAGGGGTTGACGTGTCGGAAGTGGTAGTGCTTGCCTTCCCAGCGGAAGGGGCCGGGGGTGGTCCAGGCTTTAAGGATAAGTTCGTGGGCCTCTTTGAAGCGTTCCCAGTTGTAATGGGGTTCGACGTTGTGGGCGACGCTTTCGCGGCCGGTGCCGCGGACCCAGCCGGAGACGAGGCGACCGCGGGAAATCATGTCAATCATAGAGAGTTGTTCAACAAGCCAGAGGGGGTCGTCCCAGATGGGGATGATGTTGCCGAGGAGGACGATTTTGGCGCGGTTGGTGATGCGGGCGAGGATGGAGGCTTCGACGTTCATTGCGCCGCCCATGCAGAAGGGGGTGCTGTGGTGTTCGTTGAGCATGAGGCCGTCGAAGCCCATTTCTTCGGCGTATATTTTCTCGTCGAGGTAGCGGTTGTAGAGGTCGGCGCCGAGTTGGGCGTCGTAGATTTCGTTGCTGACGTTGAGGTCCATGATGGGCTTGCCGGTGGCGCCGAAGTAGCCGGATTTGGGGTCTTGGTAGGGTCGTTCGGTGAAGTATCCGATGAACATTTTGGGTCTCCTGATTGGCGGCGACGGGGCTGCGTTGGCGGCGATGGGGCTGCGGGATTGGCGGTCAGGATGAGAGGAAGTTCTTTACGATGGCGAGGAAGTGGTCGGGCTGCTCGATGTGGGGGTGATGGCCACAGCGGTCGATGAGGGCGAGGCCAGAGCCGGGAATGGCGTGGTGGAAGGCCTGGCCGGCGCTGACGGGGATAATGGCGTCTTGCTGACCCCAGATAATCTGGGTGGGCAGGCGTTTGAGGCGATGGAGGAGGTTGGGGAGGGCGGGATAGTGCATATAGGGTCGCCAGCTGAGGCGGCAAGCTTCTTCGCGGGCGACATCCCAAGCTTCGGACAGTTCCTGGCTGGGGTCGTCGGGACAGATTTGGAGGAACTCGGGGGTGGCGTCGATGTCGTAGAAGCCGGCGGAGAGGAACTCTTTGGCAACGACGAGGAACATATCGTAGATTTCGCCATCGGGGGGCTTGATCCCGGCCGGGCTGACCAGGATGAGTTTGCGGAAGAGGTCGGGGGACATTGCGGCCATTTCGGCGGCGAGCCAGCCGCCGAGGGAAAAGCCCATGAGGTTGGCGCCGGAGAGGCCGAGGTCGTCGATAGCTTCTAGATACCAGCCGGCCATGTCGCGCATATTCATAATCCAGTCCTGGCGTTCGGTGGCACCGAAGCCGGGATGGGAGGGAATGTAGAGGGAGTAGTCGTGGGCCAGGGCTTGGTGGCAGCGGAGCCAGCCGTGGTGTCCGAGCTCGCCATGCAGGATAAGCAGGGGCGGGCCGCTGCCGCCGGTGACGAGCTGGAGGCTGGCGCTGGCGGCCTCTACGGATTGTTCGGTCCAAGTCTGGGGGCCGGTGGCCATATGCCGTAACCTCCTTGCGGCGTCGGGTGATGCGGTTTTGGAGTGCGCCGCCTATGATAACACGACGTGAGAGGAGGGGTTGTCTTGGGAGGGTCGTCAGAATCAGCAACTGTCTTGGTTGTCAATGGGTGGTTGGGGTTGCGGTGTGGGGGTTTGTCAGAATCAGGATTTACCGGATTTTGGGATTTTCAGGATGGGGGTTGGTTTGGGGTGGTTGTCAGAATCAGGATTTACCGGATTTTGGGATTTTCAGGATTGGGTTGCTCCGGGGGTGGTTGTCAGAATCAGGATTTACTGGATTTTAGGATTTTCGGGATTGGGAGCCGGCTCTCGGAGTGGGAGCCGGCTTGCGGTGGGGTGACTTTGGGGTGGGCTCCGGGGAGTTGGTTGCTGCCGGGGAGCTTGGGGTGGTGGGTTGGGGTGGTGTTGGGGGTTGGGTTAGATGCGGAGGGGTAGGGGGGTGGGTAGTTTGATGTGGAAGGTCTTTTCCAGGGCTCGGCGCCAGAGGGGGGAGAGGGTGATGAAGGCTGAGTTGGTGGTTATTTTGCGCGGCTTGGGGTGGCAGTAGCAGGGTACCGGTTCCTGGCGTAAGAACTCGTAGTGGCCGTGAGGGTCGGTTTTGGCGGCCAGTTCGTTGGGGAGGCGGAAGTGGCTGCGGATTTTGGCGAAGTTGGGGAGGCCGGTGATGTCGCGGACGGAGTAGAATGTGGGAGGGCTGATTTCGTGGGGTTTGCGGAGGTAGCGTTGGGTGGGACGGACGGGTAGGGGTTGTCCGGCGATGATGGCGTTGGCGGCTTTGAGGAAGGCGGCGGCGCGACGGCGGAGGCGGGTCAGGGAAGTGAAGGCGTTGCGTTGGTGGTGGGTGTTGGCTTGGGTGTCGTTGATGTGGGTTACGTTTTGGCGGCGGCGGGTTTGGCCGTCGCTGTGGGTTGCGTTCTGGTGGCGGTGGGTGTTGCCGTGGCTGGTGACGTCGTTGTTTTGGCGGCGGCGGGTGTTAGCGTGGCTGGTGGCTTGGGTAGTGTCGATGTGGGTTACGTTTTGGCGGCGGCGGGTTTGGCCGTCGTTATTGGCGTGGGTAGCGTCGATATGGGTGGCGTTCTGGCGGCGGGTTTTCCCGTCGGTGTTGGCGTGGGTGGTGTGGTGTTTGGATTTGGGTAGGTGTGGGGAGTTGTAGATTTCGCGGAAGGTTTTGACGTGGGAGCGGCTGAGGTCTCCGTCTCTGACGTACCATCTGAGGGCGCCTTCCATTTGGCGGGGTGAGCGGTGCCAGAGGGGGCGGTTTTCGGCCAGGGCCGTGGCGGAGTGGGATATGCAGCGGGCGATGGCCTGGATGGCGCGCTCGATGTTGCCTTCGGCGATGTTGGTTTGGGCGTGTTTGAGGAACCGGTCGGCGCAGCTTTGGTGGCGCGCGATGGTTTCCGGGTCGATGGTATCCCGGTAGATGGTTTCCATTGGCTTGGGTGGCCTCCTGGTTGGGTTGGTGGGTGTTGTTGGTTTGGTTGGTTGGTTGTTGGGGTTCGTGGGGGTTCAGGATGTCGGCGCTACGGCCCGAGAGCGTGGCTTGCTATTTACGTCCTAGTCTTGCGCGTGCTGACGGCTGCTTGGGCAGTGGTCGTCCTCGCGCAGCGGTGGTGACGCCCGCCGTGCTGGGTGCGCCAGCCGGGTAATGTGACCGACCTCCGGCGCACCTACAGTGGTGCAATGGATCCGACGTGCCGCAAAGTACTGGTTGCGGCGGATTAGACCGTGTTATCCTGAACCCCGTTGAACTCTTGTTTTAGCCTCCTGGCTGGATTTTGGCGTCGGGCGGTGTCCTGGCCTGTGCACTGGGATGGGACGGGTATCCGACGGTTCGCGCGGGGCCGTTGGATTAGCCTGACGGAGGTATTATAGCGCACTGGCGTGCGTGGTGCAATAGGGGGGTTGTCAGAATCAGGATTTACGGGATTTTGGGATTTTCAGGATGGGGTTGTGGTAGGGAGATGGCTGCGGGGGATGGGGGTGGGTTGGCGGTTGCGGGTTTTGGCGGGTGTCGGTGGGAGGGGGTTGGGTTGCGATGCGGGGGGTTGTCAGAAGCGGGATTTACTGGATTTGGGGATTTTCAGGATGAGGTGGGTTGTGCTGTGGGGAGGTGGCTGCGGGGGATGGGGCGGGATGTGGCTTGTCAGAAGCGGAATTTACGGGATTTGGGGGGCAGGATGGGGTTGGGGTGTGGTGTGGAGGTGGCTGCGGTGTCGGGATTGGGATGGTGGTGGCGGGTTTTGGCGGGTGTCGGTGGGAGGTGGCTGCGGTGTCGGGATTGGGATGGTGGTGGCGGCTGGGGTCGGGGCATTCATCGGCAGGCATCGGGAATTCGTGGCAGGCATCGGGAATTCGTTCAGCGGACGTTGGGGTGGTATAATCGGGGCGGTTGATGCCGATGGCTAGAGTTCGGCATTTCAGGAGGCTGGCCCAATGCTCGGAAACGCTATCTTCTGCGACGCCCACACCCATCTGGATCAGTATGAGGAGTTTGGTCCCGCCGAGCTGTCGGGCATCATACAGCGCTCACACGAGGCGGGGGTGGGTTATATCGTGCTGGCGGGGACGACGATAGAATCCACGGAGAGGTGCATTGCGCTGGCGGAGGAGCATCCGATGTTTTATGCCGGGGTGGGCATCCATCCGATGCAGGCGTGGCAGCCGGTGGATGATGAATCCTACGCGCGTCTGGAATCGCTGGCGAGGGACAATCGCCGGGTGGTGTGCATATCGGAGGTTGGGCTGGACTATATGCCCGATTCGCCGGATCATGGAGTGCAGGAGCAGGTGTTTAGGCAGCACATCCATCTGGCGAAAAGCCTGGGGCTGCCCATCATCTTTCATTCGCGGGAGTCGCACCCCGACGTGTTCAAGATACTGCGGGAGGAGAAGGCCGGGGAGGTGGGCGGCGCGATGCACTACTTTCAGGGAGATGCGGAGACGGCCCGGGCGGCGATTGAGTGCGGGTTTTGCATCTCGCTGGCGCGTCCGCTGACTCGGCTGCCGGAGCTGCGGGAGGTGGCGCGGAATGTGCCGCTGGAGCACATAGTGCTGGAAACGGACGCCTACCCGCAGCCTTTCAAGAAGCACCGCCATAACTGGACGGAACCGCGGCATCTGGCGGAGGTGGCGCAGTGTCTGGCGACGGTCAAGGGCATATCGGTGGAGGAAGTGGCGGAGGCGACCACGGCCAATCTGAGCAACCTGCTGGGTCTGGAAGCGCCCAGTAGGCCGGGCGGCGTGAAGCCGGCAGGAGGATAGCAGCGCGATGACTATTCGACATGAGCATCGGACGCATCATGAGGCGCCGGAGCAGGTTGAGCCGCAGAGTCTGAACGACTACCTGGAGGTGATGACGAAGGCGGTTTTCCAGAGCGGAATGTCCTGGAAAGTGGTGAACGGCAAATGGCCGGGCTTTCAGGCAGGGTTTCGAGGGTTTGACGTGGCTGCGGTCGCTGCGATGGACGAGTCGGCCATTGACACGCTGGCCGCGGACGCGCGCATCATCCGCAACCGACGCAAGATTGCCGCAACGGTGCACAATGCCCAGCGTCTCATTGAGTTGGAGGAAGAGTATGACGGCGACATCCGCAACTATCTGCGGTCGCACGGGGACTTTTACGCGGTTCTGAAAGACGTGCGCAAGCAGTTCAAGTATATGGGCGACACCGGCACCTACTATTGGCTGTATGTGCTGGGCGAGGATGTGCCTGACTATGGAGAGTTCTGCAACCGGGGGAAGTGAAGGGGCGAGGTGTGGTAACATCGTTGGGCGGTGGGGGCGGCATAGTGCCGCTCAGGGTTCCCGGTTGCGCGGGGATGACGGTGGGGTGGGGGTTTATGATGGATGCGCGGATTTTATGCGCGTGGGTATTATGATGAGAGACTGCTGAATTACCGGAGAGGTTGACGATATGACTACTCCCGCAACCTGCCAGCTTGCTTTGAAGGAGTGGGCGGTTACCGTGCAGGCGCTGGCCGACGGCGCCCAGATTCTGATGCTGCGCAAAGGCGGCATTCACGAAGAGGGCAAGGACTTCCGGGTGATGCATCCGGAGTTTCTGCTGTACCCTACGTACCTGCACCAGCGGGAAGATCTGCTGAAGGGCAGTCATCAGGCCGCGCTGCGGCGTCTGCTGGCCGACGAACCCAGCGACACCGACGCCGTGACTTTTACCCACTGGGCTCGCGTCCATGAGCTGCTGGAAATCGACCGCTTGGATATGGTGTCCAGCCTGGCGCCGCATCATATCTGGGCGGAGGCTTACGCGGAGTCGCGGCTGCACTGGAAGCCGATGACGCCGCTGACGGTAATGCTGGTGCGGGTGTATCGGATGGAAAATCCCACTACCGTGCCGTTCATTCCCGAATACGGCGGCTGCAAGTCGTGGGTGGACGTTATTCCCACCGTGCGGCTGGGCGCGGCGGTTCCGGCGGTTGACGATGTCGGCTTTGGCCGGATGGTTGAGGCAGTGCGCGAGAGTTTGGGGACGGTTCCGGCCTGAGACTGCTCGCTGCGCGTTTCCTACTTTGGCCGGCTCCCTTGAAATCGCGGGTGTTCTGGCGGTCAGTGGATCGCCGCTTTACGATTTTCTGTTTGATATGGTGGTTGATCCGGAATGCGATGGGCGGCCGTTCGGGTGCAGCGGCTGGCCGGAGGATGGCTGCCATCGCTTTGGTCGGGCCGAGCTGGACGCTCGCGCTCATCGGTGGGCCGCCGATGAGCGGCTGGACTGGCCGCAACGGGCGGCGCTGTTTTTGGGCATTTACAATCTGCCGTGGCAGGATGATGAGATAGCGTTTTACTGGGGGGACGGCGATGGCGATGAGGATGGCGGCAAGGCGGCAAGATGCTGACGGAAAGGCGGCGCGCTTTGCCGGTATGCCTGACGCAGATGCAAATGATGCGATTGATGGGTATAATGCGCTCCCTATCCCTGAGCAGGAGATTGTCGTATGAAGCGCCACGCAGACCAGGGCGATGGGTACGAGGTGGTGTCGGTGTCCATTACGCCGCGTTTGGCGTCGGAGCTGCGAGACCGCGCCGAAGAGGCGGGGCTGGACATCGGGGAATTGATACTGGATCTTTTGGTGGGCGCTCTCCGATCCGGCTGGGAACGCAACTGCCCCACGTTCACGGTTGACGACGACTGTGCCGAGGATTTTGTCGCCGACGGGTTCCGGGTAATAGCCCGCCGCGATGGGCGGTCAACTCTCTGCCCTTTTGACAGGATGCCGTTTGATGAGGCGATGGCAGGATTCCGAGCAGCCACTGCCGGGCTGACCGATGCCGAGATGATGGCGGTGGCCCGTTCGTGAAGGTTCCGCGCGGGGTAGTGGTCGATTGGCGGAAGGAGGCGTCACAGCCGCTGCGCAGCCGCATTCTGCGACATTCCCACGGGGAGGGCAGCCGGAGAATATGATGACAGGAGGGCGTTGACGGGGGCCGGGCGGGTCCGCTAAACCAGAGGCAGCTTGATTTTTTGGGGAGGCGAGGATGAGTTTGTCAATTGGGGTGGTCAATGTCCGGTATTTGGAAGAACCGGCTCAACCGATTTTGCAGTTCATGGCAGACTTGAGGTCTTCACCGACGACAGGGCTAGATGCCTATTACGGCGATCTAGACGCCCGGGGCTTGGCTGACCCCTTGGGAGATGATAGGGAGGATGAACACTGGGAAGATGGGGGCTTTTGCGAGTTCCGGCGCGCTGGTATGATGCGTAGGGCAACGGGCTGGGCAACCGAGAAAAGCCTCTCGCAATCGGAAAGAACGCTCCTACTGGATTGGCTTGCCAATCTGCCGTGGAACGACGATTACATCATATTGCATTTGGGGTACTGATCATTATGACAACGGCAATCGTGGCGCAACCTGAATTGCAGCCTTTCACCGATTTCGAGGCAATTAGCCCGGCTACCAACTTGGATAGATTGAACTTGAACTGGCGCGAACGGGATTTGCCAGAGCGTCAGCGAACCAAACATGTCCACCGCCTGCATCCTTATTTGGGAAAATTCGTTCCGCAGATCGTCGAGATTTTCTTGCGGAAGTACCGCCCTGCTGTGGTTGTTGATCCGTTCTGTGGTTCAGGCACTACTCTGGTAGAGGCTAAAGCGTTGGGCGTAGAGAGCTTTGGGTGCGACGTTTCAGAGTTCAACTGCCTGCTGAGCCAGGTAAAGACAACCGATTACAACGTCAGCCTGGTTGAGGAAGAAGTCCTTGACGCTTATCATCGCAGCGATGATGCCTGTGGTGCGATGCTGCTTGAAAAGGAAGCATCCTATGAGACCAGCTTCTACCTGCAAAACTGGTTTGCGCCGCAAGCCCTGAGTGAATTGCGGAGCTACCAAGCGGTGATTCAGGATTACCGCTACCAAGACCTCCTCAAAGTAATCTTGTCGCGCTCTGCACGTTCGGCCAGAATGACCACCCATTTTGATTTGGACTTCCCTAAAAAACCCCAGACCGAGCCTTACCAGTGCTACAAGCACGGTCGGATTTGTAGCCCCACGGAAAGCGCGCGGCAGTTTTTAAAACGGTACAGTCTGGATGCGGTTAAGCGCATCAGAGAATTTTCCTTGCTACAAAGCGAGGCCAAGGCGGAGGTTGTTTTTGGGGACTCCCGCAACGTTGAATTTCCGCAATGCGATCTAGTGATAACATCCCCGCCTTACGTGGGCTTGATTGATTATCACGAACAGCACCGCTATGCTTACGAACTCCTGGGCCTGCACTGGAATGAAGACCGCGAAATCGGCGCGGCTAAACGCGGAATCTCGCAAGCCGCGCAGTCGACATACCGGGACAACATTGAGCAGGTGTTCCGCAACGTTATAAGGAACTTAAACCGCGGTGGTAGGATGGTGGTAGTAGTCCACGATCGCCGCAACCTGTACCGTGAAATCGCTGACAACTTGGGGTTGGAAATCGAAACCGAACTACATCGGCACGTCAACCGACGAACGGGGCGACGCGCTGGGGAGTTTTACGAGAGCATCTTCGTTTGGAGGCCGTAATAGCTATGAAGGCGCAAACGCGGGCAACAGTAAAGAAATTGATGCAGGATTGGGTGTCAGAGCAAGATCCTGTCTTGAAACGTTGGGTGGGCGCAGATGCAACCGATGCTTACCCGTTTCACCGTCTCATTTTCTCCGATGAAGCTTTGGTAGCCGCACGAACGGAACGCAGCATCGTTACAAATATGGGGCGCGGGCTATACCCGAAGATTGCGGAAGCCGTGTCAAAAGATAGGTTCAGCGATGTTGCTTTAGAACGGACAGTCGAGGGTGAGTTGAATGACGCTGCCTGCAATTTGATTGAGCAAATCGTGACAGAATTACGAGCACCCCGTCGCGGAAACCCAAACCACAGAGTCCCAAACCGGGATACTGAGCTGAATGATGTCATCAACTCACGAGGTGGCGGTTCGAGTATTCGCTCCTCCAAGGCTGACCTTTATATCGGAGACTTCCCTGGCGGGCCTCTGTTCATGGAATTGAAAACCCCGCGGCCTAACCTCGACATCGCTTCTGAGTCCAAACGGAAAATGCTGTACTTTCTTGCCATGATGGATAGGCAACGCGTCGAAGGAGCTAAAGCCCTTATGGGCCTTACTTACAATCCCTTTGTAACAAGAAAAGCGTACAACCACCCATTTACTAAACAGATTATGGACATAGATAATGAAGTGCTGATGGGCTCAGAAACTTGGGATTACATCGGCGGCTCCGGGACGTATGACGAATTGCTGGAAATCATCGCGGAAATCAACCCTGCCTAGAATAAGCGCTACCGTGAGATTATGAGTGCTATTTTCCGACGTCCTCTGGCGGCGGATGCTGTTGCTGGCCTTGCCTCTATTGGTGAGGTGTGTGAGGTTTTGCGTGGGTGGGGTTGCGCCGGGCTGGCTGAGCGGCTGGCTTATCTGGCCTCGGATGCGGATTTGGAGGAGGGCGATGCGCCGGCTACGCTGGAAAGCGCGCGGGGGTTCCTGGCGTTTTTCGGCGCGGTGGAGTCGGAGGAGGGGGAAGTGGATTTGGGGACGACGCGAGACGGGTGGATTTGCGCCCACTGGCACTTTACGGACAAGAGCTCGGTATCTCTGTATTTTCTCGATGGGGAGCAGGTCGATTATGCTGTACGCAAGTCCAATGGTCATTTCATAGATCTTGACAGAAAAGACGCTGTCCTCAATCAAGATTTGATTGCGGAACGCTTGGTAGGTATGACAGATTGGTTCACATGGTTCAAGGAACGCCCGGGCGCCGGGCGCTTGCGGACTCGCATCACGTAGCGCGCTACTGTCGACCGCGTGATATTGGCAATAGCGGCATACCAATCCCGGCGGCGTTTTATCTCCGCCCAGGGGAGGAGTACCTGTCCACCAACTGGTTGGAGATATTCCACGGCTCAGAACGTTCCGCTCAAATCGACGGCGTCCGCCGCGCCCTGTCCGACAAGGGCTTTCGCATCAATCGCAATGCGGTATTCGCAACGCTCAACGTCGGTATCACCACCGCCCAATGCAGAATCGACTTGAACCTCGATATAGAATTTGTGGCATTGGGGGAATCCCACGACCCATCGCATACCGGAATATACGGGTATGCTGAGCGAAACGCCGAGGCTGCCGAGTTACTGGCGTCGATAGTCAGCCCGCAAGAGGTTTATACTGCAGCCTAGGCTTATCCCAATCACAAAGGAATGCATTGCTATGAAATACCGAGAGTTGCCCCGCACTGATCTTTTGCTTTCCGAAGTTGGCTTCGGCGTTTGGACTGTGGCTACCAACTGGTGGGGCCGCATTCCGGAGGAGACCCGGCGTCAGCTGCTGGAGGAGGCCTTTGAGGCGGGCATCAACTTTTTTGACACTGCCGACACTTACGGCGACGGCTACGGCGAGGAGATTCTGGCCAAGTTCATGAGCCACCGTCGCCACGAGATGATTATCGCCACCAAGTTCGGCTACGACATTTACGACCAGACGACGCCGCGGGTTGGGCATCAGGAGCGTCCGCAGAAGTTTGAGCCGGAGTTCATCCGCTTTGCCTGCGAGCAGTCGCTGCGTCGGCTGAACACCGACTACATTGACCTGTATCAGCTGCACAACCCGCGCATCGCCGCGATTGAGGACGACGATGTGTTTGAGACGCTGGAGGCGCTGAAACATGAGGGCAAAATCCGCTACTACGGCGCGGCGCTGGGCCCGGACATTGGGTGGTTTGAGGAGGGGCAGGCCAGCATGGAGGAGCGGCACGTGAGCAGCTGCCAGATTATTTACAGCATCCTGGAGCAGGATCCGGCCAAGGACTTTTTCCCCATCGCGGAGAAAGAGCGGGTGGGCTTGCTGTCGCGGGTGCCCCATGCGTCGGAGGCGCTGACCGGACGCTATGACGCGCCGCCGGAGTTTGATGAGAACGACCATCGTTCCTATCGGCGCCACCAGTGGCTGAGCGAGGCGCTGGTGAAGGTGGAGCAGGTGAAGTTCCTGGCGGGAGAGGAGGCCGGACGCAGCATGAGCCAGGCGGCCATCCAGTTTGTGCTGCGCCAGCCTACCATCACCAGCGTGCTGCCGAACTTCACGACGCTGGCGGAGCTGAAGGAGTACTCGGAGGCTGTGGACACGCCGCCGCTTACCGAGGGAGACCAGGCCATCATCGATGACCTGTGGGCGAACAACTTTTATGTGGAGCCGGCGGAACCGGAGTTTCGGGAGATTTAGCCTCGGCCAGTCCACCGTTTTTTGCTTGAGCGTCCCGGGTTCCGGCTTTCGCCGGAAGGGCGATGGGCCGCGGAGGAGCTGGCGGCGTGTCGGGAGTGACGCTTGAAGTTGGAGAGGGCGTCGTTTGCGGCATTCGGGAGGCGGGTGCTATACTCGGCTGGCAGCGTTGCCGGCGATGCGGTCGCCGGGTGGCGCGGTCGGAGGCCCTTATGATGCAAAACGCGGTGGTTCAGCAGCTACGTCAGGGCGGCGTGCGCGTGACACCGCAGAGGCTGGCCATCGCTGAGGCGGTGCTGAACTCTACCGACCATCCCACCGTGCAGCAGATTCACGAGCGGGTGCAGCAGCACTTTCCATCCATGACGCTGGCTACGGTCTATTCTACGCTGGGGGTACTGTCCAGGAGTGGACTGATACAGGAGCTGCCGTTTGCCAAGCAGTCGCGGTATGAGAGCAATGTGCTGCCGCACGTCAACCTGGTGTGCATCGGGTGCGGCAACGTTACCGACGCGGACGACGGCAGCGAGATAATCCTTCGCTTGCGGGAGCAGGTCGCCAGCGAAACCGGCTTTCAGGCGATGTGGCAGCGGATTGACTTCCACGGATGGTGTCCGCCCTGTACTGAGGCCGGCGCGCTGAAGATAGAAATCCCGGTCGAGTGACCGCTGTTCGTGATGGCGGGGATTACGGGGCGTTTATGATTACGGGAGTGGTGGGCGTAACGCTGTGGACGGATAACCTGGAGCGTATGTTGGGGTTCTACCGGGACACGCTGCGCCTGCCGCTGCACTCTTACCATGAAGCTGAGGGGTTCGCGGCTTTTGAGCTGGGGGGCGTGCGGTTCAACGTGGGCCGGCACAGCGGGGTCAGCGGGCGGTCTCGGGACTCGCTGAGGATTATGCCCCACCTGGGCGTCAGCGACATTCAGGCTGAACACGCCCGGCTGTCTGCCGCGGGCGTGGAGTTTATTCGCGCGCCGGAGCGGGAGCACTGGGGCGGCTGGGTGGCTACCCTCAAAGATCCGGACGGCAACACGCTCCAGCTGCTGCAATTTCCTGAATAGGGATCCCGGGAGCGGAGTTCAGTCGGCGGCCTGTTCAGCCGGCTGCGGCGCGTAGTGGGGGCGAACCAGCTCGTACACGTCGTCGGTGCGACAGTACATATTGCCGGCCAGGCGTCCAGTGGGGCGCAGGGCTTCGTGGTTGATGCGGAGGCCGTTGGGGCCTTGGTAGAGGATGTCGTCGCGGACGTGCATCCGGACGATTTCGCCGATGACCAGGCCATGGGCGTGGGGCTGCTGGCCGATGTTGACCACCTGCACCAGGCGGCATTCCATATTGACGGGGGACTCCAGCACGCGGGGCGCCTTGACGACGGCGCTGGGGGCTTCGGTCAACCCGGCGACGTCAAACTCGGACACGTCGGAGGGGTATTCGGCGGCGGTGGCGTTCATGGCGGCGGCGATGTCGTCCACGACGACGTTGACCACGTACTCGCCGGTTTCCTCAACGTTGGTGAGGGTGTCCTTGCGCTTGTCCTGCCAGCCGGCGGCGCGGCGGGAGGAGGAGAAAATGAGCGTGGGGGGGTTGTAGGCCATGGCGTTGAAGAAGCTGTACGGGGCCAAGTTCACGATGCCTTCGGTGGAGACGGTGGACACGAAGGCGATGGGTCGGGGCACGACCACGCCGGTGAGGATCATATTGAAGCGGTCAAAGTTCCGGGGGTCGATGAGCATAGTTGCCGGCTCCTGTGTGCTTGGGGTGGGATGGTTCATGGGCGATTATACCGCTTAAAGCGGGAGGGCGGGCAAATTGCCGCCGCCGGCGCGTTGGGATACAATCGGAGCGCTTATTGCGGCCGGCGCGCCGGCGCACTGGTCAGGCTATTCGGTTTCCGGCGGGCGGATTTGGAATATGGACATTGGCGGCCCACTGACGGGCATCAAGGTTTTAGACCTGAGCGAGGACATCGCCGGGTCGTTTTGCGCCAGGCTGCTGGCCGATTATGGCGCGGACGTGCTCAAAGTGGAACCGCCGGGCGGGTCGGCAATGCGTCGGATGGGGCCGTTTTATCATGACAGCCCTCACCTGGAGAAGAGCCTGTTCTTTCTCATTCTGAACTTGAACAAGAAGGGCGTTACGCTGAACCTACAATCCAACGCCGGCCGGCGGCTGCTCCGCGACCTGGCCGGCCGCGTGGATTTGATAGTGGAAAGCTGCCGGCCCGGGTATCTGGACGACTTGGGCATCGGATACGAGGAGCTGGCGGCGGGCAATCCCGGCCTGGTGATGACCTCCATAACTCCCTTCGGCCAGACGGGGCCGTACCGTCATTACGAGGGGGAGGAAATCGTATCCTACGCGATGGGGATGGTTATGGGCATCAGCGGGGTGCAGGGGCGTCCGCCGTTGAAGCATGGGGGATTTCAGGCGCAGTATCAGGGCGGGCTGTTCGGGGCCGGCGCAACGGCTATGGCACTGTTCACGCAGGAGCGGCACGGCGTGGGGCAGCACGTGGACGTGTCGATCACCGAGTGCGTGGCGTCAACGATGATGGCTACGCAGACGATTTACCCCTTCATGGGCGGAGTGCAGATAAGGAGGGCGGAGGGCACAATGTGGGAAAATCCGATGCCGTGCAAGGACGGCTGGATAATCGTGCAGGCCGGTGGCGGCGCTACGTGGGAGGACATCGCCGACTTTTTTCGCGCGCCGGAGCTGCTGGAGCCGCGCTTTGCAGACCGGGCGCAACGGGTTCGGAACGGCCCGGCCATGGACCGGGTAACGCTGGACGCTATCAAAGATAGGGAAAAGTGGGAGTTGTTTCCCAAAGCCGCCGAAAAGCGGATGCTGTTCGGCCTGGTGCAGACGCCTACGGAGCTGGCGGACTGCCCACAGCTGGAGTCGCGGGAGTTTTACCGGGAGACGGAGCATCCGGTAATCGGGCGGGTGAAGGTTCCGGCGGAGCTGTTCCGGATGTCGCCGAACGGGTATCAGCTGCGGATGGCGGCGCCCACGCTGGGACAGGATAATCGGGAAGTGTATGGCGATGGGCTGGGCTATAGCGGCGAGGAGCTGTCGGTGATGCGGCAGATCGGCGTAATCTGAAACGGACGGATGGAGTTGTGAGACATGACGGGGCTGCCGTTGGAAGGGATTCGCGTACTGGATTCCACCTACGTGTTCGCGCTGCCCTATACCGGGGGGCAGCTGGCCGACCTGGGCGCGGAGGTTATCAAGATTGAGGGCCCGGGGCGACCGGACATCACCCGCGGCGGCGGGCTGTACGGCACATTTCCCGACAATGAGCCGGGCGAAGACTGGTGGAACCGGCCATCAACGTACCAGCTGCTGAACAGGGGGAAGCGTTCCCTGGTATTGGATATGTCTAGAGAAGAGGGGCGGGAGATTTTCCGGGAGCTGGCGACAGTCAGCGACGTGGTGATGGAGAACTTCACGCCACGGGTAATGCGACGCTGGGGACTGGATTACCCCAACCTGCGCAGGCTGCGGCCCGACGTCATAATGGTGTCCAACACCGGCTATGGACACGGGGACGGGCCGTATTCGTCATACCCGGCGCAGGCTACTACCCAGGAAGGCACGCATGGGCATTGCTGGGTTACCGGGTATCCTAATGATGCGCCGTCCAAGGCCGGTCGGTCTTTCGTAGATTTTCTGTCCACGTGGAGCGCAATGCTCGCCATCGGCGCGGCGCTACGCTACCGCAACCGCACCGGCAAGGGGCAATGGGTGGACATTGGGATGTATCAGGCCGGGGTCATGTTCCTGTCGGAGTACCTGATGGACGCTATTGTTAATGGACGGGAAGGGGAACGCATCGGCAACCGGCATCCCTACCGCGCGCCGCAGGGAGCCTATCCGGCGGCAGGCCGCGACCAGTGGGTTGTCCTGTCCGTGGGCGACGGAGAGCAGTGGCAAGCCCTCTGCCGGCTGATGGAGCGGGACGATCTGGCTGCGGAGGCGCGGCTGAAAACGCTGGCCGGACGGCAGCAGGCTCACGACGAGATTGACGGGGCAATCGCCGAATGGACGCGGCAGCAGGACAAGTACGACCTGATGCACGCGCTGCAAGGGGTAGGGATTGCATCCGGGCCAGTATTGAGCGGCAAGGAGGCGCACTTTGACCCGCAGTATCGCAGCCGCAATTTTCTGGAGCGGGTGGAGTACCCGGAGGAACGGGGCATCGGCACGCGGATTTTGATGGGGCGGCCCTACCGGATGTCCAAAACGCCGCTGGCAATACGCGGCCCGGCGCCGACTTTCGGGCAGGACAACATGGCGCTGCTGGAGGGTTTGCTAGGCAAGCCGGCGGAGCAGGTGGCGCGCTGGGCCGACGCTAACCTGATAGCGTCGGTTCCCGTTGACGGCGAGCCGTCGCCGGCCCTTGATCCGCAGGAACTGGTGGAGCGAGGGCAGTTGGCGGAATGGGATCCGGATTATCGGCAGCGGTTGGGGATTTGACGATTGCGCCGTCGGGGGCTACGCTTGATAGTGGGGATGGGCCCGTAGCTCAGTGGTAGAGCGTCCGACTCATAATCGGCAGGTCACAGGTTCGAACCCTGTCGGGCCCACCAAAGAACCGAAAATAAGCAGGAGGCGGCAAAATGGCGAGGAAGGTAGCGTTGATCAATATGAAGGGCGGCGTAGGAAAGTCCACACTTGCCGCCCATTGTAATCCAAGGGAGCAGCATTGAGGTACGCGTTGAAGCGAACCGCATTATTGATTGTAAATCTTCAACCTTGGAATATCTCAATATTTTGATATACGGGTGAGTGACGTATTGGGCGCCGTATCTGTTAACAACAACGTTCGCTACGAACCGGATGAGCGTCCGCCGCTGCTGATTACCGCCGGCGCCGGGTTGCAGGCTGCCCTGTCCATCATCGGGGGCGTGGTGCTGGGGGTTCTTATCGTGTTCCGCATTGCCGGGCAGCCTGAGGCCAGCCTGGCTTGGGCGGTGTTTGCGGCGATGCTGGTCAGCGGCATTGCGACTATTATCCAGGCGACCCGCATCTGGCGGATTGGCGCGGGCCACGTGCTGATGATGGGCACCTCCGGGGCCTTTATCGCAGTCTGCGCCGCTGCGCTAACGCAAGGCGGCCCGGCCCTGATGGCCAGCCTGGTCGTCATCTCCTCTCTCTTTCAGTTTGCGCTGGCCGCGCGGCTTTCGCTGCTGCGGCGCGTGTTCACTCCCGTGGTGACGGGAACGGTGATTATGCTGATTGCCGCCACCGTGATGCCGATTCTGTTCAGTATGCTGACCGACGTGCCGGACGGCGTTGCCGACGGCGCGCCCGTGATGGTAACGGCGGTGACGGTGGTGGTGGTCGCCGGGTTGGTTCTGCGGGCACCGCCGGCGCTGCGTATCTGGTCGCCGCTGATTGGCATCATAGTGGGGTGTATCGCATCCGTGCCCTTTGGGATGTACGACTTTCAATATGTGCTTGATGCGCCGTGGTTTGGCATCGCCTTTGCTTCGTGGCCGGGATTTGACGTAACGCCCGGCGTGGAGTTCTGGGCGCTGCTGCCGGCTTTTGTGGTGGTAACCCTGGTGGGGGCGATTGAAACCATCGGCGACGGCGTGGCCATCCAGCGGGTTTCGCGACGCCGGCCTCAGGCCACGGATTTCCGCGTGGTGCAGGGGGCGCTCAATGCCGACGGCGTGGGCAACCTGCTGTCCGGGCTGGCCGGAACCGTGCCCAACACTACTTACTCCACCAGCGTATCCCTGGCCGAAGTAACCGGCATCGCCGCCCGACGGGTGGGCGTGGCTATTGGGATCATCTTCATAGCGCTGGCCTTTTTCCCCAAAGTCGCTGCGCTGCTTATCGCCATTCCCGCTCCGGTAATCGCAGGGTACGCCGCATTGCTGATTGCCCTGCTGTTCGCTCAGGGGATGAATATCGTAATCAGGGACGGCCTTGACCACCGCAAGGCCGCCATCGTTGGGCTGGCTTTCTGGATTGGCGTGGGGTTCCAGAATCGGGCGATTTTTCCGGCCCTGCTGGGGGACGGCTTTTGGGGCGTGCTGCTGGGCAACGGCATGACCTCCGGCGCCATTGTTGCGGTGCTGATGGCAGCCTTCGTAGAGCTTTCCCGTCGGCGGCGGCGCTACCTGCGGACGCCGCTGGACGCTGACGCGCAGCCTCGGGTTGAAGAGCTGCTGCGGCGGTTCGCGTCGCAAAACCGCTGGGATGAAGCCGCCACGGCGCGGCTGACTGCGGCCGGCGAAGAAACCGTCGCTATCCTGTTGCAGGAGGAGGACGAAATTACGGCCGGAGGGGCGCGCCGTTTGTCCGTTTCCACACGTGTGGAAGACGGAGCGGCGGAAGTGGAGTTCGTTACCGCGCTGGAAGGCGATAATATGGAGGACAGGCTATCGTATCTGAGCGAACTGCCGGCGATACCCGATGAGAACGAAGTCTCCTTCCGATTGCTGCGGCATTACGCATCCTCCGTGAAGCATCAGAAGTACCACGGCGTTGACATCATTACGGTGTCGGTGGATGGGCCGCGTCCCTAGGCTAATCCTGATACGACACTGCCAGGCAACGGGCCAGGAAGGGGACGCGGAGCTGACGCAAACCGGGCGGCGACAGGCGGAAGCGTTGCGGGACGCTCTGGCCGGCCAGCCCATTGACGCCATCGTGACCAGCCGGCACCAGCGGGCAAAGCAGAGCGCGCAGCCGCTGGCCACTGCGCTGGGATTGACTCCGCAAGTCGACGACCGGCTGAACGAGCGGAGGCTGGCAGCGGCGCCCATCAAGAATTGGCGGGCAGTTCTGCGGGGCTCTTTCGGCGACCCTGACTTGCGCGGCCCCGGCGGAGAATCGGCGCGGGAAGCATTGGCAAGGGCATGGGCCGGGTTGAACGACCTGATGAATGGCGCTTATCGGCTGCCCGTCGCCGTCACGCATGGGAACTTGATGAGCCTGGTTTTACACTCGCTGGACGGCTCTTTCGGCTATGCGGGTTGGGAAAGTCTGTCCAACCCAGACGTTTATGCGTTGGAGGATGATGGGGATGGGGGGCTGACCTTTTGCCGGTTGTGGTCGGAATAGCAATCGGTCAAGGCTTGGCGACGCGGATAAAACGCTCCAGCTGGGCGATGAATTGCTCTGCGTTTTCGGCGCGGGGTTCCAAGATCAGGTAGGTGAGGCCGGCTTTGGCGTAGGCAGCCAGGTCGGCGGCGACTTGGTCGGGCGAGCCCCGCTGCGGGGTTCGGGCACCGCCAGTGAACGGCGCATCGGCAACGTCCAAGCCGGCGCGGAGAGAGATTGCGTAGCCGTCCATTGTGAGGCCGGCGTCGGTTCGCAATGCGGCGATGCGGGTTACGACGCGGGCCACGTCGGAGGGAGATTGGCGGACGCCGTGCCAGCCGTCGCCCAAAGCGGCGGCGCGGCGCAGGGCCGGCGCGCTGACGCCGCCGGTCCAGATGGGCGGGTGCGGGCTTTGCAACGGACGGGGCGATATGGACACGCCGGAAACGTCGTAATGGGAGCCGGACACGGTGGGCGCAGATTGAGTCCAGAAAGTGCGCAGGATAGCGATATGTTCGTTGGTGACGGCGCCGCGAGCGTCAAAATCGGCGCCGAGGGCGGCGAACTCCTCGGCCATCCAGCCGACGCCGGCGCCGACAATCAGCCGGCCGCCGGATATGACGTCCAGCGTCGCCAGCATTTTGGCGTTGAGCACGGGATGGCGGTAGGGCAGCACCAGCACGCTGAAACCCAAATGCACCCGGTCGGTAACTGCCGCCAGATAGGACAGGGTCGCTATCGGTTCCAGAATCAAATCGGCGGCGGCAAGGGGAAATCGTCCGTCGCTGCGGTAGGGGTAGGCGGAACGCAGGTCGGCGGGGAGGGCGATATGGTCGCTGAGGAAGATGCCACGATACCCCAGAGATTCGGCGCGTTGGGCCAGGCGGGCCAGGACGTCGATTTGGGCCATGGGGCCGACGTTGGGCAGGATGACTCCGTACTGCATGGATGCGCCTTTGCGCTGCCGTCGCGCTTGACGGCGAGCGTCGCAATCGGGTAGATTGGGCTATTATTACACTTATTCGGGCCGGGGAGGAACTAGCAATGACAATAATGCAGGATCGGCCAACCGCTGCGCCCGCCGAGACCATGGCAGAGGCGGTTCAGAACGGGTTCAATCTGTCCTGGCTCCAACGGATGAAAGAGCAGATTCCCGGCGCCGCCGAGGAGCTGGCCAATGACCCGACGCTGGCGGAGCATACGCCGGCGCTGCTGGACGAATCTCCCAACCAGACTCAGCGCACGCGGGGCGCGTTGAAGCGTCACGGAATTCCGCAATACTCCGCCTACACTTTTCGGGACAAGAATGAGGTTTGGGCCTACAACTTGACCAAGCTGTACCAGGAGGCAGTGTCGCGGCAGTGGTCGTCGGCTACGGATATTCCCTGGGAGACGCTGCGCCCGCTGCCCGACGACGTTGAAGCGGCGCAATGCCAGCTGGCGACGTTCTTCGCGCAAGTGGAGTTCGTCGCGGCCGACGTGCCGGGGCGGTTCATAGCGCAGATGTCGCCGGACTATCACGAAGTGCGGATGTTCCTGCTGACGCAGGTGATGGACGAGTCGCGCCACATGGAGGTTTTCCGCAAGCGCGCCTTGGCGAACGGGGGCGGGTTGATGCGGATGATTGACTCGGTGAGCGACGTTACCGGAGGCAGCACCGACAACGCGCGGGAGTTCACGGAAATGTCCAGCCGGCTGCACATTGTCGGCGAGGGCAACGTGCTGACGCTGTTCCGGCTGGGCGAGCTGATGGCCTACAACGACGCGGAGAAGGCCATCTACCGCCGGGCGGCGCAGGATGAAGCGCGCCACGTGGCGTTCGGCGTACTCCATGCCCGCTATATGAACGAGTGCACGCCGGAGCGTCGGGAGGAAATCCACGCTTATCTGGATGAGGCCGAAGATCGGCAGGCCACCGGCAACGGAGGCGAAAATCCGGCGGCCCGCAGCGCCAACCTGACGGCAGAGTCGCTGGCCATCCTGCTGGGCGGCGGCGCAAAGCAGGCCGACGAGGGGCAGAAAATTCTGGCCGCCATCCGCCAACGGCAGGTAAAGGAGTACTTCCAGCGGCTAAAGTCCTGCGGCTTCGACGACCGCATCGAGAACGGCCGGGTCAACCCGGCCCTGCTGGAAGCGTATCGAGCGGCGGATTAGGAAACTCCGCACATGGCGATGCAAGTCCAAACCTACCGGGACATTAGCCGAGAGCTGCTCGAGCAAGCGTTCGCTGATCTTGAACAAGGCAACACGCGGCAGGCGTCGGAGAATGGCTGGGGCGCGGCCGCGCAGATGCTCAAATCAATCGCCGAGCAGCGCGGGTGGGGACACCAAGGGCACAAACTCATCAGGCAGGCGGCCAGCCGGCTGGCGGATGAGATGGAGAATGACGAAGTCCGGCGCTTGTACCGGGTGGCTGACAGCTTGCATATCAATTTCTATGAAGACCTGGACACCGCCGCGGACGTGGCAGCAGGGCTGGAAGATGTCCGGCAGTTCTTGGATTTACTGGAACAACTGGCGCCTCCCATTGAGTTCTCGCGTTACCTTGTCAATGTCAATGGCAGGTCCAAGCGCACTGTGGTGCATCGCGCCGGAGGGTGTGGGGATGCGCGAAAATATGGTCATAAATGGGATCTTGGCGGATGGTTCGCAAACATCGGCGACGCATCGGAGGCGCTTGGCATAATCGCTTGCTGGAACTGCACTCGGAAGAAGCAATAACCGAGCAGGGAAATGTCCAGCGGCTCCTGGGTAAGTTGGAATCGCTTATTATCGGGAGTAGCAAGTATAAAATCATACGATGACTAGAAGTTGAAGGTTATGCCCCGTCGAAAACGAACTTACAGCAACAAGACTTACGATGCCCGACGCGCAGCCGGCATTTGTGTACGTTGTGGTGTCAATTATTCAGGAAGTTACGCTTCATGCAGCCATTGTAGGGGCCAATCGCGACAACGCTACTAACGTCTCAAAGTCGCGCTGTCTATTCAGTGCTTTGGTCGCCTGCTCCGCAAATACCGACATGAAGATGCGGCAGACTGCGCAGCGGTTTGATTGAGTCTTCCATCTCTTCCACTACGGCGAGGCAACTATGACTACGCAGAGCAATTCGCAGAGCGACAGCAACGGAACCGGCCCCGGAGACAACCTTAACGCGCCGGCGGACGACAGCGACCCCACTGGCCGCTATCACTCCTCGGCGGCCGGCCAGGTACAGCAGAGGGTTGCGGATGCGGGGAGCAGCGATCCATCGGAAGCAGAGGTTGAACCTACGCCGGCCGAGCGGTTTCCCTGGCTGAAGGACACCAGGCAGTGGGGCGTGCGCGCGCCACTGACGGCGCACGGGCTGACGGTGGAGTCCATCGCCATCGGAGTGTACGGAGAAATCCCCGACGAAAGCAGGGAGATGACGCGGATGCCCCGGGGATCCTACGCCACTCCGGGGATGCCGCGGCTGGATAACTACTCGGTGAACCGCAAGGATGAGCTGTGGTCGGACAACGCCGCAGCCCTTTACGAGGAAGGGATCCAGCGGCGCTGGAATGCAACACAGGACATCCTGTGGGATATGCTGCCGGAGCATGCCGAGGACTTTGAACTGGCATGGCGCCAGCTTTGCACTGAGCTGGGACAGCACGCCACCGCCGAGATTGACACTATCGGGCAGTGGCTGCATCGCATGAACTACGCTTACATTGAACCCAAAATGTTTCTGGCTACGCAGGGGTTTGACGGGGCGCGGCATTTTGAGACAATGCGCCGGCGCGCGCTCTGCAACGGCGGCGCCCTGGGGCTGGAATCGCCGGGGATGATGAACCGGCGCATGGTGGAAACCCGGGCGGGATGGCCGGAGGTGGCCGTTTCAATGTACCTGGCGCGGGGTACGCTGACGCTGCTGCTGTACCGCTTCGGCGCGCACTTCGCGTCCAACTCGGTTGACCGCAGGATATTCAGCCTCTGCCTGCAAGACAAGGCGCGACATCTGGCCTACGGCATGGGGATGCTGAAATTGACGGTGGCGGTGAAAGGCGTTGACTTCGGGCTTTCCCTGCGGCGCATCCTCGGCTCCATTGAGAAAGATATGGCCGGGGAGCTGAACGATCCGGCGCTGTGGGAGGCGCTGGCAATCATCGCCGGCGGCTCGGTGAGCACTATGAGACAGGGTATGACGGCGGTGGCGCGGCTGCGCTCCGACTACGTGCGCCAGTACGTGGCTCGGCTGCAATACGTGGGCATCGACAAGGCAGAGGCTGCCCTGCATCCCGACCTGGCGGCGGCGTTGCAGCAGTAAGGCGATATGCAACCAAATCGCGGGAACATGGGGTAAAGGGCATCAAGTGTCGCCGCGAATAAGACGCCCGGAAGCGCCAGGCCGGCGTGACGCTCGCATCAGCAAGCATTTGGCGCAGGCGCGTGAATACTGGTCAAAATGGCCGGCGCATCTTGCGGAAGGAGACGTATGCCAAGCCGGCGAAAAGGGCTGGGGGGCGGTAGCGCAGCTGACCAAAGCCGTGGCAACGCTGCGCGAGTGGGAGCATTACGACCATGAAGCCGTCCGGGGCGTGATTGCGGCGTTGGTTGAGGAAATGCCCCAGCGGGGGCAGGATATTGCCCGCGGCCTAGCTGCCGCTGAACGCCTCCATGGCAATTTCTACGAAGTCTTTATGAATTCGGAGCTCGCCCGATTCGCCCTGGAGGATGTGCGCCCGCTGCTGGAAATCCTGTGGGGATTGCTGCCGGCGGAATATACTGACGGCCTGTCCTTTGCCGAATGGATTGAGCCGGGTTGAGCAATCCCGGACAGTCCGCAGAACTCACCCTCAATCGCAGGGTTCGTATCGCGGCGATGGCGTACAATAAGCGCCTTCCATGCTGATTTCCTCGGTCAACCTGCTTCCGGGCGATATTGCCGCTTTCATCCGGCTGGCGGCGCTCTGCCTATTTGCCGGCGCCGTCGCCACCTGGGCCGGCGGATGGTTCCAGGCAGTAGCGGCGACGGTGTTCGGAGACCCGGCGCCCCGAGCCCAGGGCCGGGTGTTGGGCAGTCCTCTGCGGCACCTGGATGCGGTGGGGCTGATCCTGGCCGCGGTTTCGGGCTTCGGCTGGGGTCGCCCTCTGCCGGGGGAGACGGGACGCCAGGGACGTTGGCCTTCGGTTGCCATTGCGGCGGCCGGCCCTCTGGGGAACGTGAGCCTGGCGTTCCTTCTGGCAACTCCGGTCAAGGCCGGATGGCTGGCGTGGGCCATACCCTCTCCGGACAGCCTGACACTGGTAATGACCGGGGGATTGCGGTCGGGAATCTCCGATATTGTCGGACTGCTGGTTATCTACAACCTGTTGCAGGCGGTGTTCCAGCTGCTCCCTCTGTCGCCTATGGCGGGGTATCGCATACTGTCGGCCTTGCTGCCGTCGGGGGCATCGGAAACCCACCAACGGTTTCAGCGATTCGCCCCGCTTCTGCTGGTCGCGCTGATTGCATCGGACTACGTACTGCGGCCCGGCATTCTGTGGGCGACGGTACTGCCGGCGGCCCAATGGCTCGCGAGCCTGGCTACCGGATTCTGAGCGGGTCAGGCGGTGGGGCCAAAGCGCTCGGCGCGGATTACAGCCTCGGGCATCCCGACGGCCAGCAGCGCGTCGGCGGCGGTTTCCACGAACCCGGTAGGGCCGCAAAGGTAGCATAAGGGGTGGCCGGGATGGCCGGCGTCCTCTCCGCCATCCAACTCCCGCAGCCCGCGGATACAGTCGCGCAGCATCGCAGCGTCAACGCGGCGGGCATAGCCGAGCCAGCCGGCCGGCTGACGGCGGGTGAAAGCGTAGCGGACGGCGACATTGGCCGCGGCGGCGGCCAGCGTATCGAGCCAGTCCCGATAGATGATGTCCTCCGGCGCGCGGGCGGAATACAGCAGCAGGGCCGGCTGCTGTCGTCGGACAGCCTCACCGTGGGCCAGGATGGAGCGCAGCGGCACAACGCCGGAACCGCCGGCCAGCAGCAGCAGAGGCCCGCCCATTTCGGGTCGCCAGGTGAAAGGGCCACCGATGGGCCCGCGGACTTCCAACACATCGCCCGGCCGCAGGACTTCATGGAAGTACGGAGATACCTCACCGTCGGGAATGAGCTCCACCGTAAGGTCGATGCGGTCGGGCGCGTCCGACGGCGCGGAGGCTATGGAGTAGGAGCGCTGCGCCTGATAACCGTCGGGAGCGGTGAGGCGGACGTCGTAGCGCTGCCCGGCAAGAAACGGACGCGGCTCGGCGAGGCGGAGCGTGTAGGTTCCGGCCCGGTACGTCTCAATGACTACGCGCTCAACGGTGGCGAGTTGCCAGGCCGATGGCGGCGATGCAGCGTCTAGTCGCCCCAATAGCGTTGCTCTTTCCAGGGGTCGCCGTACATATGGTAGCCGTACTGCTCCCAGAAGCCGGGGTGGTCCTGGGACATAAAGCGGATGCCGCGCAGCCACTTGGCGGATTTCCAGAAGTACAGATGCGGAACCAACAGTCGGGCCGGGCCGCCGTGCTCCGGCGCGATGGGCTGGCCGTCAAATTCAAAGGCGACCATGCCGCGGCCGTCCAGGGCGTCCCAAGTGGGCAGGTTGGTAGTGTAGCCGCCGTAGCAGAAGGCCATCAGATACGGGGTCGGGTCGGTTACGCCGGCCGCCGCCAGCAGGTCATCAACGGTTACGCCCTTCCAGCTTGTATCGAGCTTGCTCCACTTGGTAACGCAGTGGATGTCGGTGTGCATTTCGGTCTCGGGCAGGCTGCGGAACTCCTGCCAGTTCCATTGACTCAGGGGGTTGCCGTCAACGTCGGCCAGGGTGAAAGTCCATTCGTCCAACGGAATCCGCTGGGTGGGGCCGGCGGTAAGCACCGGGAAGCCGCGCTCCAGATACTGCCCGGGCGGGATGGGACGCGGCGGGGTTTCCCGGCGCCGGCCAAAAAATCCTCGGGTAACCATTGGCGTAAAACTCCTGGACGTCTGTTGACGTCTGACAATGCAATGCAGAGGCTGACTGTTCGGGGACTGTTCCGTTCGATGGTACAAAAAGCCCGGAACGATGTCAAAACCGACGCCGGCGGGAAGGAACGACGGGCGGCATCCGTTTGTACTATGCGGCTGCTTTGGCTACAATCTCTGCGCTAATCTGCGTGTTCTTCCAGCACGCGTCCCTCCATAAGGAGCAGTTTGATGCCGGACAGTCTGATTACCGAGGAGATAAAGGCCCTAATCGGCCTGGAGTCGGAACCCGAACGCAATCGCTTTCCCATCAGCGCGGAGATGGCCTGCGACGTAGCCGACGCCATTGAGGACTACAATCCGCTGTACGTTGACCCCGACTATGCGGAAAAGAGCCGTTTCGGCGGCCTACTCTGCCCGCCTCTGGCCGCATGGAAGGACATTGCGCCCCCCATCGGCTACTTTGGCGCCGGGCAGGAATGGCATTTTGAGGTGCCGCTGCCATTCAACAGCTACGGACTGAACGGCGGCAGCGACTGGCAGTTTCTGGCGCCGGCCCGCGTGGGAAGCTGGGTTACGCGGCAGTTCCGCATCCTGGACATTTTCGAGAAGCAGGGCCGTTCCGGGGCCTTGGTGTTTATCGTCCGAGAGGAAACGCAGCGCGACCAGCACGCCGCGGAGCTCAGCCGGGCCCGCCGAGTCAGCATCCATCGCGCCTTGCCCGCCGGGGAGAGGCCCACCGACGTGGCCCAGGTAGCCGCCGACTTGACTACCGTAGGCGTTTCCCCGCCGGATCCGGAGGTGATTCTGCCCAAGCCGACGTCAGCCCCCGCCGGGCAGCGACGTTTTAATGACGTATCCGTTGGCGACGACCTGCCGCCGGTGGTGAAAGGCCCGATGACTACAACTCACTTGGTACGATGGGCCGCCGCCAACGGGAATTACGCGCGCATTCACTGGGACTTGCCGTTTGCTCAACTCTACCAGGGTCTGCCCAACGTGGTGGTTAACGGCTCCTTGAAAAATCAGTATCTGGGGCAGCTGCTGCTGGACTTTGCGGGCGAAGAGGGGTGGTTCAAGCGGTTCTACGTGGAGCACAGGGGGATGGACTTTCCCGGCGATACGCTCACCGCCTCCGGGGTGGTTACCGCCAAGCGCGAAGTGGATGGTTACGGATATGTGGACTGCGCCGTCGCTCTGCAAAACGACAGGGGACATGAAACGGCGTCCGGCACGGCCACTGTCATCCTGCCGAAGCGCGGCCAGTCGCTCCCGCTGGCCTGGGAGGGGGAAGCGTGGTAGCCTCGCGCCCTCCCCGGCTGCTGCCGCTCAGCGGCGTCAGGGTATTGGAGCTGGGCGGGTATGTGTCCGCTCCTTTCTGCGCCAAACTGCTGGCTGACTACGGCGCCGACGTCATCAAGGTGGAACCGGCAGGAAGCGGCGATGCAGCCCGTCGGATGGGGCCGTTCGTGGGCGACGATCCCCACCCCGACAAGAGCATACCCTTTCTCTACCTTAACACCAACAAGCGTGGTATCACGCTCGACCCGACAACCACCGCCGGCGCCGGCCTGCTGGCCGAGCTGCTGCAAACCGCCGACGCGCTGGTGGAAAACTACCCGCCGGACGGAAAACCGACAGCGATGCTGGAGGCTGAATATCTATCCCAACGTTGCCCCAATCTGGTTATTACATCCATAACTCCCTTCGGACAGACCGGGCCGTACCGCGACTTTGCGGCGACCGATATCGTTGCCGCTGCGTTCAGCGGGCTGATGTATCATTCCGGAGATTCCGACCGGGAGCCGCTGCGCCACGCGCTGCATCAGTCTTTTTACGTGGCCGGCGTCAACGCTGCGGTAGCCACGGCGGCGGCCCTGTTCCAGGCAACCCTGTTCCAAGATACGGGCGCCGGCCTGGGCCAGGCTATCGACGTGTCCACCGTGGAATGTCTGGCATCGCATCTGGTGCAGGCGGTTCCTTATTACAGCTACATGGGCGCCATCAAGGGGAGGCGTCCGGTGCGCGGCTCGGGCTTCGAAGAGTTGATGCCGGCCCGAGACGGCTACGTCATCCCTTCAGTGCAGGGATCCCAGCCGTGGAGCACGGTGGCTGAGCTGATTGGCGAGCCGGGCCTGTACGACGAACGGTTCGCCTCCGGTTCCGGACGGATTGAGCACGGAGAGGAGATTTACGATTTGCTCATAAAAGGGTTGGCCCGATGGGATAAAAAGGCCCTGCATCAGGCGTCGGGGGAGCGTCGGCTGGTGTTCGGCATGGCGCAGGACGCGGGCGATTTGCAGCAGTGCCCCCACCTGCGCGAGCGCGAGTTTTTCCGAACGGTCAGCCATCCCGTGGCCGGCGCAGCCGATTACCCGGGCATGGGGCCGAAGCTGTCCGGTATGGAGTATGACGCGCATCGTCCCGCCCCGCTGCTGGGCCAGCACAACCGGGAAATCTACGGCGATGAGCTGGGGCGCTCCGCCCAAGAATTGACGCAGCTGCGGGCTTTGGGGGCGATATGACCACACCAAAAGCGACCCTGCCGCTGGCCGGGATCCGAGTGCTTGACCTCAGCCGGGTTTTCGCCATGCCTTACTGCGGCGCGTACCTTGCCGACATGGGCGCCGAGGTCATCAAGGTGGAAACCCACCACAACGCCTTTGTGGATACCACCCGCACCCTCAACGGCCCTTATCCCGACAACGAACCTGGCGAACTCTTCTACGAACGGGGCGGCACCTTTCACACGCTGAATCGGGGCAAGCTCAGCGTTACGCTCGACTTGCGCTCGGAGGCCGCTCTGGCTGTGCTGCGCCGGCTGGTGTCCGTGTCCGACGTTGTGCTGGAGAACTTCACCCCTCGCGTCATGCGACGCTTTGGGCTGGACTACCCCAACCTGAAAACGGCGAAGCCTGATTTGATTATGGTGTCCAACACCGGCTACGGGCATTCCGGGCCGTGGAGCGACTTCGGAGCTATGGCCACGGCGTTGGAGCCTACCCACGGCGCCGGCGCATTTATCGGCTATCTTGATGTGGACGACCACGGCCGCAGCGCGCCGGGAACCGTGCCCAACAAAATTGCAAACTCCTACACCGACTTCCTCGCCAGCTGGACGGCCCAGCTGGCGGTGCTGGTGTCCCTGATACACCGCGCGCGCACCGGGCAGGGAATGTGGATTGACCTGGCAATGTACCAGGTCGGGGCCTCTTTTATGGGCGAGGGCCTGCTTGATTTCGCCTTTAATGGACGGCGCGCGCGTCGCATGGGCAATCGCCACGAAACCCTTTCGCCCCACGGCTGTTACCCCTGCCAGGGCAGCGACCAGTGGGTGGTTATCGCCGCTCGCGACGATGCGGATTGGCAAGCCTTGTGTCGCGCGCTGGAAATGCCGGAACTGGCTCACGACCCGCGCTTTGCCGACCCGGTAACCCGCCACCGGAACCAGGATGAGCTGGACGCAATCATCGCCGGCCGGACTGCCATCAGAAGCAAGTACGAAGTGATGAATCTGCTCCAAGGTGTCGGGGTTCCTGCCGGCCCGGCGCTCGACGGTCGGGATTTGCTCAGCGACCCGCACTTTCGGCACCGCGGCTATTTTGAATCCGTAGAGCACGACGCAACCACCGGGTTGGGCCGGCGGGAGTACGTGAGCCGCGGCTGGCGGATGTCGGGCAGCGACGTGCGTATCCGCAAGTCGGCCCCGCTGCTGGGACAAGACAACCGCTATGCGCTGTCCCAGGTGCTGGGCATGGACGACGGAGAAATCGCGGAACTGGAGGCCGCCGGCGCAGTAGGCGAGGCCCTCACCGGCGCGCAGACACCCTCCGCCGTACCGCTGGCCCGGCAGGTAGAATTAGGGTGGACGGCAGATTACGATCAGGAATACCGGCAATAACGGTCGCGCCATCGCGCTCGTCGTATGCAATGACCTATCACGGAGCAATGTTCGGTTATTGCTGAATGGTACGCTCACCCGCGCAGCCGTAACCCAGCGAGCAGGCGTGGCTGCTTCACGATGACGCGCGCTCCGACACCCGCGCAGCCGTAACGCTTGACGCCCAACCCCAAAGTCGAATACCCCAATCCCACCGACCAACCCCAAGGAGAACGCCGGTCGAACGCCACAGCACAACCTGAAGGGCCAGGGGGTTCTGGATGGGACGTGTCTCCCATTATTGCCGCAACCCATCCAGAACCTCCGCCAATGCGATCGGCAGCTCGGCCCGGCACTCCGACCATACTCCGGTAGCCGGATGGTGGAAGCCCAACCGGGCGGCGTGCAGAAACTGCCGCTCCAGCAGCTGGGCGGCCCTCCCGTACACAGCATCTCCCAGCACGGGATAACCCAGCCAGGCCAGGTGCGCCCGAATCTGGTGCGTGCGGCCCGTTTCCAGGCGCAGCCTCAACAGAGTGTGTCCGGGCAGCTCCGCCAGGGTGTCGTAATGAGTGCGCGCGTCGCGCCCGCCCACGGAGACGGCCATGCGCTGCCGGTGGCGCGGGTCGCGGCCGATGGGAGCGTCAATCGTGCCTGATGCCGGCGTAACCAGGCCCACCGCCACGGCAAGGTACTCTTTAAGTATTGCACGACGCTGCATCTGCTCGGTCAGGCTCTGGTGAGCCCTTTGATTCTTGGCGACTACCAGCAGGCCGGAGGTATCCCGGTCCAGGCGGTGCACAATGCCGGGGCGCAGCTCGCCGCCGATGCCGCGAATATCGGGGCAGTGGGCCAGCAGGGCGTTGACCAGCGTGCCGTCGGGATGGCCGGGCCCAGGATGCACCGGCAAGCCGGCCGGCTTGTCCACGACTATAATATGCTCATCCTCATAGACCACCGATAACGGAATATCCTGCGGGATCAAATTGCGCGGCGATTGCGCCGGCGGCACTGCGACGATAATGGCGTCGCCGGCGCGCAGGCGTTGCGATGGACGGGCGGAGTCTCCGTTGACGGCAATGTTACCGTCAACGGCCAAGGCCCGGAGCCGGCTGCGGGAGAAGCCGGCTGCCGCCAGTTCGGGGTGACCGGCCAGCCAGACGTCCAGGCGGGTTCCTCCGCCGTCGGTTACAAATTCGTACCTCTCGCTCTCATCCAATCCGGTTGCGCCCCTAATCCGGTGGATCCTGCCGTTCAGCGCTATTTTCCCGCCGCATCACCAGCAGCCAGCCCATTGTGATTAAGCCGACGACAATGGCGGAGTCGGCCAGGTTGAACACAGGCCAGGGGCCAACGTCGATAAAGTCGGTAACGTGCCCCTGATGGATGCGGTCAATGATGTTGCCCAAAGCGCCGCCCAGCATCAAGGCGATGCTGGCGCGCAGCAGGAGACCAGGCCGCGACTGGCTCCGGTAGATGTAAGCCAGCACCACGATGCCCGCCAGCGAAACGATGAGCAGCGCCAGGTTCTGGTTCTGGAACAGCCCAAAGGCGCTGCCAGTGTTCTGCACGTGGGTGAAGCGAAAGAACCCGGTGGCAGGCCAGGAATAATGCCATTCCAGCGTTTGGCGAACCACAAATTTGGTCAGCTGGTCCAGCGCCAGCGTCAAAGCCGCCAGTTGGAGCAGTACCCAGTCCCGATAAATCGGGATGCGCCCTTGAGGAGAGTCGGACATGGTTCAGGCAGCGGCCAGATGGCTGAGGAAAAACTGCGCCACAGTATCGGCCATCTCGCGCTCCTGTCCCACCCAGAAGTGGTCGGCGCCGGCGACTACGTGGTACTCGGCCGGCGGATTGAATCGCGCCAGCTGTTCGTCCACCCGGTCGGCGCTCGCCAGCCGATCCCGGTCGCCGGTGATAATGAGGCGCGGCGTCTTGTCCGATTGCAGCGGGCTGTCGGTGATGGCGTCGATGGAAGGAGCGACCAATGCGATGGCGCGCGGCTTTTTGTAAAGCTGCTTGTGGGCGCAAATGACCCGCGTGCTGAATGAGTACCCACCCAGTCCGATGCTGGCGTCGTCCACATTGGGCAGCGCGCCCAGGAAGTCCATTGCCATCAGCGTCTCTTGATGTTCCTTTTCGCCTTTGGCGTGCTCGCCTTGGCTGTTGCCCACGCCCCGGAAATTGAAACGCAGGGAGGCGATGCCGGCGTCGGCCAGCCGGAAGGTTACGGCCATGACTACGTTGTTGTCCATGTTGCCGCCCATCAGCGGATGGGGATGGCACATCACCACGCCGGGAAACGGCCCCTCGCCGTCGGGCAGCGCAATGATGCCCTCAAAGGTGAGCCCCTTGGTGATGAAGCTGACCGCACTCTGCCGCATAACCTCGCCTCCCGATGCTGGTAGCGTTGCCGAATCTGCCAACCATGATAGCAGGTTTTCCGGGAGAGCTGCGCCGGCATCGCTGTGCTACAATTCATTGCCAGGCATAGCCCACGTTATTCTTGGATGGGGAACGATATGGCGGCTCAACCTACAAGCCGAATGCCTCCGGTCGAACGGCAGGGGAGCCGGCGACCTACGGTCGTAGAGTACATCAGGATACAAGGCTTCCGCTCTCTGGCGGACGTTGAAATTACCGGGCTGCCTATGGCTACTGTTCTGATTGGCGCCAACGGCTCCGGCAAGTCCAATTTCATTCGCTTCTTCGAGATGCTGAACTGGATGACCCGCTCCCGGAGGCTCGGCGAGTTTGTTGAGCGGCACGGCGGAGCCGACGATCAGCTGTGTGGCGGCAACAGGGTTACTCCTCGCATGGAAGCCGAGATTCGTCTTCGGACCGATGGCGGCCGGAACGACTACCGCTTTGCGTTGTCCTATGGTAGCCCCGACCGCTTCTTTTTCAGCGAGGAGAGTTTTCGGTTCAACAGCAACCATTTCACAAGGGAGGCGAATTGGCAATCCTTCGAGAGCGGCCATCGCGAAGCGAAAATTGTCGAAGTTGCTCAGTCTCCCCAGGAGCATCCGGGATTCAATCCCAATATCGCCTCGGTAATCGTAAGAATGCTCCGCAATTGCGCCGTTTATCAGTTTCATGACACTTCGGACGCTTCCAATTTCAAGAATAATTGGGACGTGGGCGAAAACAACCAACTGCGCAGCCACGGCGGCAACCTGGCTGCGGTGCTCTATCGGCTGGAGCAGGAAGACATTCGCCGATACGAATTCATCTGCCGACAGATAGGCCGAATACTGCCCGGCTTCGACAGGTTCACAATTGAGGAAAGCTACGGCAAGGTTGCTTTGCGTTGGAAAGCTAAATGGACTGACAAGACCTTTGGGGCACACCTCACCTCCGACGGCTCGCTGCGGTTCTTCGCACTCGTAACGCTGCTGAATCTTCCGCCGGAGATGCTGCCCGACGTGTTGCTGCTGGACGAGCCGGAGCTGGGCTTGCATCCGAAGGCTGTCGACTTAGTTGGCGGTATGATTAATTCGCTTGCCACAGAAAGACAAGTCATAGTGGCTACGCAGTCGCCACTGCTAGTTGACGCTTTTGACTTGGACGGGATCATCACTCTAGAATTGCGCGAAGGCAAAACCGAGTTCCGCAAACTGGATAAGGAAAACTATCAGATTTGGCTTGAGAAAGGCATCTCTCCCGGCGAACTGTGGCGGCAGAACTTTCTGGGTGGGCGACCATGATTAGGCTAGCTATCGTGGTAGAAGGCCCCACGGAAACCGAATTCGTCGATAAAGTACTCGCTCCTTACCTGTTGGAACGGGGCGTATATCCATTTCCGAATTCGTTAAATGGCCACGTATCCGTGAGTAGGCTAGCGGCTCGTATGAGTGGGTTGTTGCACTCTAGCGACCAAGTGACTTCGTTGGTGGACTTTTACGGATTCCAACGTAGCAATGCTGCAACACCTGGCGAGTTAGAAGTGAGCATAGATACAGAGATTAACAAAACGACAACCGGGAGTTGGAGCCAGAGAGCATTTTCTTATGTTCAGCAGTACGAATTTGAAGGTCTGCTGTTCTCCGATGTAACGGCCTTCGCCGTTTTGCCCGGATTAACGGATAGCACAGTATCGGCTCTAGCTGCAATACGGTCTCAATATGAAACGCCGGAAGACATCAACGACAGCCCCGATACGGCTCCAGGCAAGCGAATCGCGCAGGTGATACGCCGATACGATAAGGGGAATTATGGCTACTTAGTAGCCGAAGAAATCGGGTTGGGTGTTATTCGCGAACAGTGTCCCAGGTTCAACGATTGGCTGACTCGTTTGGAGATCTTGGGGCGCTCCGCATAGCCGGCATCGGCAGTGCGGAGATTGATAACCCTTGCGGCCGATTATGCTAGAATGACCGCGAACCATCGCAATACTGTCTCACACCTCCCGGAGGCTCTATGAACCCCATCGATCTGCGCAGCGACACCGTTACCCAGCCCACCGACGAAATGCGCCGGGCTATGGCCGCGGCCGAAGTCGGCGACGACGTGTTCGGCGAAGACCCCACCATCAACGCCTTGCAGGAACGGGCCGCCGAGATGATGGGGCACGAAGCCGGCCTGCTCACCGCCAGCGGCACTATGAGCAACCTCATTGCCGCCCTCGCCTGGTGCAGTCGCGGCGATGAGATGATTATGGGGCAGGAAGCCCATATGTTTTGGAACGAGTCCGCCGGCCCCACCGCCCTGGCCGGCGCGCAGATTTGCCTGGTGCCCAACGACGAAAATGGCCGCATCGCGCCGGAGGATGTGGCCGCCGCCATCCGAGACAGTTCCAACATCCACGTGCCGGCCACCACGTTAGTGTGCTTGGAAAATACTCACAACCGTTGCAGCGGCGGAATAATGACGCCTCAGGAGACCACAGACGTGGTTGACGTGGCCCATGCCGCCGGCGCAGCCGTCCATTTGGATGGAGCGCGCATTTTCAACGCGGCCGTCGCCCTGGAGGTGCCCGCCGCAGAGCTGACCAAAGACGTGGACGACGTCAGTTTCTGCCTTTCCAAGGCTCTGTCCTGCCCGGTGGGTTCGGTGCTGTGCGGCTCCGAGGAGTTCGTCACGCGGGCGCGCAAGTGGCGCAAGATGCTGGGCGGGGGAATGCGTCAGGCCGGCGTGCTGGCCGCCGCCGGCCTGGTGGCGCTGGACACCATGGTGGAGCGACTGGCGGACGACCACGCCAACGCCCGGCGTCTGGCGGCGGGATTGGCCAACATCAGGGGTATTGCCGTTGACCCCGAGAGTATCCAGACCAACATCGTCATCTTTGAAGTTGACCGGGGCCAGGTTGGCGAGGCGCGGGATGTCATCGCCGCCCTGCGGGAGGATGGCGTGCTGGTCAGCCATAGCCGCAATCAGTCTCTGCGCATGGTTACCCACCGCCAAGTCTCTTCCACTGACGTGGACGAAGCCCTGTCCCGCGTCAACGGCACGGTGCGGCGGATGGCGGCGGCCAAGTAAGCGCTGCTCTGTCAAAATGCCTCTCTCATTCGGTGGAGAGAGGCGTTTTGATTATTGAGTACTTTCGTTAGTAGCGGCTTTTTCTCTGAATTTGCTCCGGAGATAGTTTAATTCTAGTTGGTTCGACTTTCGGCCAATTTTGTTTCGGGAACTAGCGAGTAACGGCCTGTCAAGTTCAGGTGGTATCCAGTCAAGTGCTATGTCTGCAAGCGTTTTTGACTGATCATAATCCAACGATTCAATGAATTCTTCAACGGCGATCTCCAAACTGGTTGCGGTAGTCTTGCTGATTTCAGTGTTGTCGGAAATCGCGGCTGTATTAGCTCCGCCATCAAACCCTGGTTTGATGGTTAGAAGATCTCGAATATCATCTACTACCCATACGGTAGCAGTGTCGGCTTCCTGCCATAGGAGCGAAGAGCGGGATTGATTTCCTCCGCTGGACGCGATACTTACTAAATGAACTCGTACTCCAAAGCTCTGGGCAATTTGGACAGCGATCCTAAGGTCTCCATCACCGGACAGCAGGACCGCGTCTGATATGGCGCGATTGCGCGCCAGTTCAATGAGATCAGTAACAATCAGTGAGTCGACGCCTTTTTGCTGACCTGCGGAATTTACAACACCCGCTCTAAACTTTACATCGGGTGTGGCAGCTAGCTCTCGTTGCTCCTGAGAAAGTTCCCCACGGACGCCGTCATACCAGTAAAATCGCAAGAGTGGAGTACTATCCGTTTTTTTCGGCTGCTGTATCACGTAACTGCGCTAGCGTTGCATTCAGGTTCAACACTAGTCCGGCCCTAGGCAGAGGAGCACCGGATACAGAGAGCGGTTTTGAGCCTTCTGCGTAGAGGTAACCTGCATCTACAAAAATCGCGATGCGCATCGCGACAATCTCCAGCTGTAAAAACTAAGGGGCCTCAAAAAGGCCCCATCATAGTCCACGCCCCAACCTATTTACTATCCGGGGGTCGCTGGACGGTGGTATATTACCACCCGGCTGGACGGCTGTCAACTCACTATGCCGCTCGTCCGTCCATACTATACTCCACGCTGCCGCTGAACGGAGGTCATCCGCGCTGGCTGACCGGCGGCTGAGATTTGTCAATGCTACGTCGCTCTCCGTCGCCCACCGCAGACGTCGCCATCTCAGTGCATCCTCGCCCGCTGTACGCCGGCGACGTGATTGACGCTGAAGTTACCGTTACGCCTCATTCGTCCTTTGTGGCGGCAGCGGGCCTCCTCAGGCTGTCCCAGACTGAAGCGTTGCGAATAGATTCGGCCCGGGACGCCGTACCGCGGATGATGCTGTCGGGGCGACGCAACGGCTCACCCGACCATATCGACCATGTATTCGTTGCAGATGCCCTGCTGGATGGCGGAGTAGTCTATAAATACGCTGCACAAATCAAGTTGCCAGCGCCGGCGCCGCCCACGGTCAAAGGCAAGTGCGCGCAAATCACCTGGCAGCTATCCGCATCGATTCTGGTCAAGGCGGATCATGCTCCCGGCGGCTACTCGCTGCTGAGCAACCTGGCTGGGAACCAAGCCGGTCAAAGCAGCCAGGAGCTGGTGGTCTTTACGCGCCCGGAGTCGGCTTACATCGGCGGCGAGCAGCTCCCGGAAAAGCCATGCGCCTCCCATAGTTTCCGCAACGTGAACCTCGCTTTGTCGCTGGATTCGGCTCTGGCGGCAAACGGCGGAGAGCTGTCTGGAACGCTCTCGGTGCAATCGCGGACGGCCCTTAAAGCCAGGGAGCTGCGGGTGGAATTAGTACGCTGGGAACGCTCCGGCAGCAAACAGGCCAGAGTAGTGGAAAGCAGGCAAGTCCTACAACGGCCGGCAATGCAGGCCGCCGGAGAGCAAACCGACTGGGACTTTTGCCTGCCTGTGCCTGACCGTCTGATGCCCTCGGCATTGGCGCAGCACACTTTCGTAGGGTGGCAGGTCAGGGGAATTATAGCCAGGACGTTGAACTTCAACCTGTCCGTTTCGCAGCTGGTGCAGGTTTACACATCGCCCGGATAAAACACTCATTACCCCGAAGCAGGCTCAGAACGGCTACCCCACCATCGGCGCATCCTCTCGGCGATCGTCGCCTCTGAACCCTGGTCGGAGGGTTCGTAGTAACGGCGTGCCGACAGTTCGGGAGGCAGGTACTCCTGCGCCTCAAAATGCCCCTCGTAGTTGTGGCTGTATTTATATCCGGCGCCGTAGCCCATGCCGCGCATCAGGCCAGTTACGGCGTTGCGCAAGTGCAGCGGCACCGGCTGGTGGGGATTGCCACGCACGTCGGCTATGGCGCGTTCCAGGGCCATGTACGCTGCGTTACTCTTGGGCGACGTAGCCAGATAGACCGTTGCCTCGGCCAGAGGTATTCTCCCCTCCGGCAGCCCGATAAAGTGCACCGCCTGCTGGGCGGCTACCGCCACCGGCAAGGCCCCCGGATTCGCCAGCCCGATGTCCTCGGCAGCCAGTATCACCAGACGGCGGGCGATGAACAGAGGATCTTCGCCGGCCTCCAGCATCTGAGCCAGCCAGTACAGCGCGCCATCGGGTGAGGAGCCGCGCACCGACTTGATAAACGCCGATATGGTGTCGTAGTGGCTGTCTCCGGCTTTATCGTACAGGGGCGTGCGCCGTTGCAGCGCGTCGGAAACGGCGGCTACGCTGATGCGACGCACGCCATCGGAGTCGGGTTCGCAGGCTACGGCAGCCATCTCCAACGCATTAAGGGCGACGCGGGCGTCCCCGTTGGAGATGTTGACCAAGTGGGTCAGAGCGTCCGGCTCCGGCTCCGGCGACAGCATACCCAGCCCGCGGCGGTCGTCGCTCAGCGCGCGTTGGACGATGCCGGTAACTGCCGCAGCGTCCAGGGCGTACAGGGTGAACACCCGGCAACGGGAGAGCAGCGGCGCGTTGACCTCAAAAGATGGGTTTTCCGTGGTCGCCCCGATGAAAGTTACGGTGCCGTCCTCAACGTGGGGCAGTATGACGTCCTGCTGCGCCTTGTTGAAGCGGTGGATTTCGTCCACGAAGAGGATGGTGGGCTGCCGATACAGGGCTTGCCGCTCCTGCGCGCCGGCTATGGCTTTCCGCAAGTCGGCGACGCCGGCGGATACGGCGGACACGGGCTCAAAATGGGCGCGCGTAACGGTGGCAATCAGCCGCGCCAGCGTGGTTTTGCCAGATCCGGGGGGCCCCCAGAACAGTATGGATGGCACCCGGTCGGCGGTGATGGAACGGCGGAGCACCTTATCTTCGCCCAGGATGTGCTCCTGCCCCATGAACTCGTCAAAAGACGCGGGCCGCATCCGCTCCGCCAGCGGCGCGGTATCGCGGGCATACTCCCGCTGCCCGCGCTCAAAAAGACCGTAGTTGTTATGTGTGCCGGTCATACGGCGATACTGCCATTCTACTGTGGCGGAGAAATATCAATCCGGCTAGCTGCCGCGAAAATGCGGCATCACCTCATCCGCAAACAGTCGCATCGAATGACCCACCTCATCGCCGGTCAGCATCCCGCCGATGTTGAACCAGCACATGAACTCCTGGGGACGGTACAGCTCGCTGAACCATTCCAGCCGTTCAATGACCTGCTGCGGCGTACCGACAGCGCCCAATTCGTTATAGATGTCGTAGTACCCAATCTGGAAAGCGCGCCCTGAACCGCGCGAGTTATTCTGCATACTGCGCAGAGTGTCCAGGTAGTTGTTGATGGTGGGCGCAAATTCCGATTTGGCCGCTTTCTCCGTATCGCCCACATACACCGGCACGTTGACCACCACCTTGACGTCAGCCGGGTTATGGCCATGCTCGGCCAGGGTCTCTCGATATACCGCCAGCCCGTTGCTCACCCCGTCAACTGTGATAATCAGCGGGGTGACCAGGATGTTGTGGCCCAACCTGCCCACCAGCGGAAAGGTGTCCGCCCCGTTGGATGCCACATATACCGGCGGATGAGGCCGCTGGATCGGCTTGGGTTCCAGACGGACGCCCTCGGCCTGGTAGAACTTTCCGTGGTAGTCAAGTTCATCCTCAGTCCAGACGCGCAGGGTCAGGTCCAGTCCTTCGATAAAACGGTCGTTGCGCTCCTCGATGGGAATGCCGTAACCGCGATAGTGGTTCGGGTTGGAGCCGCGTCCGATGCCGAAAACCGCTCGGCCGCCGGAAAGCACGTCCAGCGTCGCCACCTCTTCCGCAATGCGCAACGGATGATGCAGCGGCAAAAGGTTCACTGCCGTGCCCAGCATAATCCGTTCGGTGGTTTGCGAAAGCGCCGAGGCCATCAGCAACGGAGCCGGCATCACCGAAAAACGCCGGGCAAAGTGCAGCTCCGCTAACCAAGCGGTGTCATAGCCTAACCGGTCAGCCAGCTGGGCCTGCGCTATAACGTCGGCATAACGGCTGGCGGGAGTCTGGGTCTCGCCGCATGGGATCTGGTAAAAAACGCCGAATTCCATCTATGATTGTCTCCCGCTGGGCTTATCGGCGCCCGGCGGAGGCTCGGTGAATCTCTCGCCTCTCGCATCGGCTTGCAGTCGTCGTTCATTCCAAGCTTCCCAAAGACGTTGGGTTTCCCTTTGCCCCTGTTCAAGGCCCCGTTCGAGACCTTGTTCGAGACCCTGCTCGAGACCTTGCTCGAGACCCTGCTGAATTGCCCTGCGGCGTATTCGATTTTCCCAAATTGATGCGAGCACCATTCTGAATACCTCCATGATAGGCCAAGTTGCGACCAAAGCCCAAGCCAATATCGAACTTCCGTCGTCGAACACCAGCTCCGCGGTCAGCAGCCACGTTTCCGGCTCTTCATTACGCACAATCAAGAGCGCGTCAACCGTAGTCGCTAGCGCGATGGCAACGTAAAACGATAAAAAGGCTTGCCCTATCCGCTGGGGCGGTACGCTGGGCAAGCCAATCCATCCCATACGGTCATTGCGCTCCTCTGTCATTATGCCACTATTATAGCGGGATGTTGCCGTGCTTTTTCGCCGGCAGCGTGTCCCGCTTGTTTTGCAGCATCTCCAGGGCGCGGATGATGGTAGGCCGCGTTGCAGCCGGGTCAATCACGTCGTCCAGATAGCCCCGGTTGGCTGCCACGTAAGGATTGGTGAAACGTTCCTGATAGTCGGTGATAAGTTCGGCTCGGCGTGCGTCGGGGTTGTCGGCCTTGCTGATTTCTTCCCGGTAGATGATGTTCACCGCGCCCTCCGGCCCCATCACGGCGATTTCGGCGTTGGGCCAGGCTAGATTGACGTCGGAGCGCAGATGCTTGCTGCTCATCACAATGTATGCGCCGCCGTATGCCTTGCGCGTAATCAGCGCCACTTTGGGCACCGTGGCCTCGGCGTAGGCGTAAATCAGTTTGGCTCCGTGCCGGATGATGCCGCCGTACTCCTGTTCCGTGCCAGGCATAAAACCCGGCACGTCCACCAGCGTAACCAGCGGTACGTTGAAGCAGTCGCAGAACCGCACGAACCGCGCCGCCTTGGCCGATGCGTTGATGTCCAGCACCCCGGCCAAAAACCCCGGCTGATTTCCCACCAGCCCTACGGTACGCCCGGCCATGCGCCCGAAACCCACCACCACGTTGGGGGCGTAGCCGGCCTGCACTTCCATGAAGTCTTCGTCGTCAATGATGTGGTAGATGATTTCTCGTATGTCGTAGGGACGGTTGGGTTCCGGAGGCACGATGGCGCGGAGGGCCTCGTCGGAGCGGCCGGCCGGGTCCGCAGTGCGGTATCCGGGCGGGTCGTCCAGGTTGTTCAGCGGCAGAAAAGAAAGCAGGCGACGCAGTTCCTCGAGGCAGTCTTCTTCGGAGTCGTGCACGAAGTGAGCGACCCCGCTGCGGGAAGCGTGCGCGTCGGCGCCGCCCAGTTGTTCGTGGGTAACGTCCTCGCCGGTTACCGCGCGCACCACGTCCGGCCCGGTAATGTACATCTGCCCCGTACCGCGCACCATGAATATGAAATCCGTAATCGCCGGCGAATAAACCGCGCCGCCGGCCGACGGCCCCATAATCACCGATATCTGCGGAACCACTCCGGAGTACAGCGTGTTGCGCAGGAAAATATCGCCGTATGCCGCCAGGCTCAACGCCCCCTCCTGGATGCGCGCCCCGCCGGAATCGCAAATGCCGATCATGGGGCAGCCCGTCTTGGCGGCCAAATCCATCACCTTGCAGATTTTCTGACCTACCACCTCGGACAGCGAGCCGCCGAACACTGTGAAGTCCTGCGCGTAGGCAAATATCTGCCGGCCGTCTATGTTCCCGTAACCCGTAATCACGGCGTCGCCGAGAAAGGCGCGACGGTCCAGCCCGAAGTCAGTAGCCCGGTGGGTAACGAAGCGGTCAATTTCCTGGAACGTGCCCGGATCCATCAGCAGTTCCAGCCGTTCCCGCGCCGTTTTCTTTCCCCGCTGATGCTGCTGGTCAATGCGACGCTGCCCGCCGCCCAATGCGGCCTGCTCTTCAAGCTGCCGCAGCCGTTCCAAGCCGGCATTGGCGGACGTTTCACCAGCTGTTTCGTTAAGCATGGACAATTCGGCCTCCGACGTTAATTCGGTTAGCCGTTATAATAACATTCGTATCTATGCCGAACGCGCCCGAAATACGACGCAACCCCGCTGCGCGGACCGTTGCCGGTGGTCAACCTCTGATCTGGGGCCGCCGCACCTATATCATGGGCATCGTCAACCTGACGCCCGACTCCTTTTCCGGCGATGGTCTGGCCGGCGACGCCGAAGCCGCCGCCGCTTTGGCCCGGCAAATGGAGGTCGACGGCGCCGACATCATAGACGTGGGCGCCGAATCCACCCGTCCGGGCAGCGCGCCCATCTCCGCAGAGGCGGAGGCTGCCCGTTTGCTGCCCGCCCTCGCCGCCATCTGCGCCGCCGTCAGAATCCCGGTCAGCGTGGATACTTACAAAGCGAGGGTAGCGCAGCAGGCGATTGACGCCGGGGCCTCCATAGTCAACGATGTTTGGGGCCTGCTGGCCGACGGAGCTATGGCTCCGGTCATCGCCGCCGCCGGCGTACCGGCCATCCTGATGCACAATCAGCGTGAAGCGCAGTACCACGACCTGGTATCCGACGTAATCGCCGGCCTCCGTCGTATCGCCGACATTGCCCTGGCCGCCGGCATCCCCGACCATAACATCATCCTGGATCCTGGCATCGGCTTCGGCAAAACTGCTGACCACAACCTAGAGCTGCTGCGCCGCCTGCCCGAACTGCGCGCGCTGGGCTACCCCCTGCTGCTGGGCGTGTCGCGCAAGTCCACCATAGGGCGCATACTGAACCTGCCGCCGGAGGAGCGGCTGGAAGGCACCGCCGCCGCCGTGGCCATGAGCATTGCCGGGGGCGCCGACATCGTGCGCGTCCACGACGTCAAAGCGATGGCGCGCGTCGCCCGCATGACCGACGCCATCGTGCGCGATTGGAGGCCGGAGGAATGGCCCAACCACCCGTAATCGCCTACCTGGGCCTGGGCGGCAACCTGGGCGACCGACTGGCCGCGTTAACTGACGCCCTAACCCATCTGGACGCCACGCCCGGCTTATGCCGCGTATCCTGTTCATCAATCTACGAAACCGAGCCTTGGGGCGTAACCGACCAGCCGTCATTTCTCAACCTGGCCGCCGCATTTGCAACCACGCTGTCGCCGACTGAATTGCTCGCCGTCGTCAAGTCCGTAGAGCAGGCCGTGGGCCGCACTCAAACCTACCGCTGGGGGCCCCGCCAAATCGACGTTGACGTCCTCCTCTACGGCGACCGGGCGGTGAAGCTAACGATGCCCGACTTGCAAATCCCTCACACCCGCCTGCGCCAGCGCGCCTTTGTCCTGGTTCCCCTGGCTGAAATCGCGCCCGACGCCAGCGTCCCCCCTGACGGCGCAACGGTGCGGCGCCTGCTGGATGATGTGGGCGGCAAGGATGGGGTGGCGCGGTGGGGGGACGCGCCGAGAATACCATGATACCTGATTTACTCAAGCCTCAATCACTTTGATGGCCGTAAAACGCCAGCTATAGCGGAAAACAAACCGCTTCACCAATGACGCCGGGTTTCGTATCGCAAGAACCCGGGTTCTTTCAGCGTCGCCGACGTTCTCCACAATGTACAGCCAATAGGCATTGCGCTTGTCCATAGCCATCTGGAATTGCGCGTCTGATAAAGATACCCCTTGACTCAGTTCAAATGGCCCGCTGATTGCTTTCACTTCACACCAAGTAATGACGTTTCCATCCTTGTCCCGTTCTTCCAAGTCGTACCCCTTCTGGTTTGCTTTTCTTGCTCGCCGCCACTTCCGTTCGTCGTGGTCTTTTATGAAATCGATGGCCTGTTGCTCCACGTCCCAATTGTCACCGGGTGCTGGTTCGGGGTCAGTAATTACGTCCTTTCCCTCTATTCTTCTCAGAAGCCTCTGCAAATCAGCCCCGGTTAATTTTTTTTGTTCCAATACCCAAATCGCCCCCTCATCAAAGCCGGCCTCGATGAGGGCGTCGATAGCTTCATCTTTCGTAGGACGGGGAAACGGAAACGGCTTGCTATTCCGAAACTCATCAGCGCGCTTCTTCCCTTCGGGCGTCAGTCGCCAACTGCTTTTGCCCTGCTTGTTCCGTCGTTCTAGCAGCTTTTCATTTTCCAAGTCGTTCCGCCTGTACCCGACGCTGCGGATTATCGCGTCTACTCCTTTAGTCGACAACCATCCCGAAAAATGTCGAGGCATTTTTCTCAATTCGTCGCTGATTTCTTTGCTGCTGAAATATCCTCTCCGATGCTGCCCAGCCAACCTGTCAATGGCAACTAGTTGCCATCCTTTCTGATGTTCCGTCTTCATTGCTGCCACCTTCTGTTGCCATAATCTGCGTGGAACGGAGTATAATATTGCGATATAAGCGTGTTCAAGTTCACTAAATCGAGAGAGGCTGCTATGTCCATCACTAACCTTACCCGCAGCGCCGTGCACGGGCAGCGCGGCATGGTCTGTTCCGATTCGCCGTTGGCGGCAGCGGCTGGCCTCCGCGTGTTGCAGGATGGCGGCAGCGCCTTTGACGCTGCGCTGGCCGTCGCCGCCGTCGAAACCGTTACCATCGTTCCTATGTGCGGACTGGGCGGCGATTCGTTCATCCTGGCTTATGATGCCGCCTCCGGCAAAGTAACCAACATCAACAGCAGCGGCGTCGCCGGAACTGGCGCCGAAGCCGACTACTATCGCCGCCAAGGCCTGGCCCTGATGCCCATTGCCGGTCCACATTCTGCGTCCGTTCCCGGCGAGGCGGCAGCCTGGGAAGCCATGCACCGTAACTTCTGCACTATGACTATGGCCGACCTGCTGGCGCCCGCTATCGGCTACGCTGAAACAGGCTTCCCAGTGCCAGCTCGCATCGCCCGCGTGTTCGCCAATAAGGCCGAACTGTTGGCCCGTTTCACCGCCACCGCGGACATCTACCTCGCCAACAACGGACGCCCGCCGCGGGAGGGTGAGATACTGGTCAACCGCGACCTGGCTAACACCATCCGACGCATTGCCGCCGACGGGGCCGACGCCTTCTACCGCAGCGATTTGACGGCGCAGCTGGCGGACGGCCTCAATCAGGCCACTGCGGACGGCGCCCTTTTCACCGAATCTGACTTTGCCGCCCATCACGCGGACATCGGCGACCCAATCAGCACTGACTATCGGCAGCACACCGTTTATCAGACTCGTCCGCCGTCCCAGGGCTTCCTGCTGTTGGAAATGCTCAACATCGTCGGCGGGCACGATCTCACTTCAATGACGCCCAACTCCGCCGACGCCATCCACTTGCTGGTGGAAGCCAAGAAAATCGCCTACTCCGACCGCAACCGGCTGGCCGGCGACCCCAACTTTGTTGATTGGCCTCTCGAAGGCCTGCTGTCCCCTGATTACGCCGATCTGCGCCGCGACCAGATTCATCCATTCCGTGCCGGCACGGAAGTACGCCCCCTCGTTCCCATCAATGGCAGCGGCGATACTACATATTTCTGCGTTGCTGACGGAGCCGGCAATGCCGTCAGCTGGATTCACAGCCTGTCCAACGCCTTCGGCTCCGGCGTCGTCGCTCCCGGAACCGGCGTGCTGTTCAACAATCGGGCCGGCCGCGGGTTCAGCCTGGAACCCGGCCATCCCAACGTCATAGCTCCCGGCAAGCGCACCATGCATACCCTCAACTGCTACCTGACCACAGTAGATGGGGAAGTGGCCGTTGTCGGCGGCACGCCCGGCGGCGATTTCCAGCCCCAATGCGGCATACAGATGCTCACCAAGCTGATTGATGGCGGGCTGCGGCCTCAGGATGCGGTGGAGGCCCCGCGCTGGCACAGTTTCCCCGGCACCGACCCGGCCACCGTCAACAGAGCCGGCGAGTTGCGCGTTGAGGTTGGTATGCCTGACGATACCGTGCGGGATTTGCAGCGCATGGGCCATAACGTAACGCAGAATCCCCTGGGTTCTTACAACGGCGTGGCGCAGATAATCGTCCGCGACCAGCGCCGCGGCGTCCTCACCGGCGCCTCCGATCCCCGCGGCGACGGTCAAGCCGTCGGCTTTTAGAATGCGTTCACCGGCGCCGTCTCCCCCGCACACGCGGGGATAGAGCACCCTTGGGATAAGGCAGCGGAGAGGGTGGCCCGTCTCCCCCGCACACGCGGGGATAGACCCGATTACTACGGCGCCAATCCTGATGACAGGGCGGTTTCCCCGCCAACGCGGGGATAGGCAATTCACAAGCCTGCATCGGGTGCGTGGGGCTCAGGTTCCCTCTCACACATAGGAGCGTGTGTCTGCGGCTACAATCAGCGCACGCTCGCCGGCGCTGCCATGCTCTCCCGACCCTCCGCTTCGGAAGCCGTCAGCGCCGGCCGTTACACGTCCAGATTCTGCACTGCGGTGGCGTTGTTCTGGATGAAGTTCTTGCGCGGCGCGACCTGCTCACCCATCAGCATGGCGAATATCTCGTCGGTGTCGACGATACCGTCCTCGTCGTCCAGCTCGTCGATGGTAACCAGAAGCATCTTGCGCGCTGCCGGGTCCATAGTGGTCTCCCAGAGCTGGTCGGCGTTCATCTCGCCGAGGCCCTTGTAGCGCTGCACCGACGGCTCGGAGCGGGCCGTTGACATTCGCTTGATGAGGGACTCTTTTTCTTCTTCCGAGTAGGCGTAGGCGATGTTGCGTCCCCGCTGCACGCGGTACAGGGGCGGCTGCGCGATGTAAAGATAGCCTTGCTCAATCAGGGGGCGCATCCGCCGGTAGAAGTAGGTGAGAATGAGCGTGCGAATGTGGGAGCCGTCCACGTCGGCGTCGGTCATTATGATGATACGGTGGTAGCGCAGTTTGGAGATGTCAAAAGCTTCGCCTTCGCCGGTGCCCACGGCGGAAATCAGGGCGCGGATTTCCTCGTGGCCCAGGATTCGCTCCACTTTGTCCAGGAACCGCTCCACGTTGAGGATTTTGCCCTTGAGAGGGAGGATGGCCTGGAACTGCCGGTCGCGTCCCATTTTGGCCGAGCCGCCGGCCGACTCGCCTTCCACGATGTACAGCTCGGATTTGGCCGGGTCTCTCTCGGAGCAGTCGGCCAGCTTGCCGGGCAGCGATGTTCCATCCAGGGCGTTCTTGCGGAGCACCAGGTCCCGAGCCCGCCGCGCAGCCTCCCGGGCGGCGTGGTTGGTTTGCACTTTGTCGAGTACGCCCTTGGCCGCGGTTGGATTTTCTTCCAGAAAGCGGGTAAGGCCTTCGGCCGTCGCCGCTTCAACTCGGCTGCGGATTTCCGGGTTGCTCAGCTTGTTCTTGGTCTGGCCCTCAAACTGCGGGTCGCCCAGTTTCACGCTGACCACGGCGACCAGGCCGCCGCGCGTGTCCTCTCCGCTGAAAGAGTCCTTGGCGTCTTTGAAGAAATTCTGCTTGCGGGCGTAGTCGTTGAGGGCGCGGGTTAGCGCCGAGCGGAACCCGGCCAGATGAGTGCCTCCCTCCGGCGTCAGAATACAGTTGGCGAAAGTGCGCTCGTCTGCGGCCAGGTTGTCATGACCGTCGGTGTGGTGGTACTGAAAGGCCACCTCAACGTCAGCGTCTTCCACATTGCGCTGGTAGTAGAAGGGGTCGGACATGACCACGTTGCGCTTGCGATTGATGTTGCGCACCATGCTGGCCACGCCGGTGTCAAAGAAGAAGCAGCGTTCAATATCGCCGTTACGTTCCTGCTCGTGAAACTCGCTGACCAAGCAAATTTCCAGGCCCTTGTTGAGGTACGCCGTCTGCCGCAGCTGGGCCACCAGCCGGCCGAAGTCGTAAGTAATCTCGGGGAAAATATCGGGGTCGGCGTAGTAAGTGACCCTGGTTCCCTGCCGTCGCACTTTCTGACGCTCCACCAGCTCGGTGGTTGGGATGCCCCTGGAGTAATCCTGCGTGTAGAGGAATCCACCTCGGCATACTTCGGCGTGCAGCTCGGAGGCCAGAGCGTTGACTACGGAAGCGCCCACCCCATGCAGGCCGCCGGAGACCTTGTACGCGCCGCCGTCGAACTTGCCGCCAGCGTGCAGGGTGGTCATCACGGTTTCCAGCCCTGACACCCCGGTGTCCGGATGCATGTCCACCGGAATGCCCCGGCCGTTGTCGGCAACGCTCACTGCGCCATCGCCGGCGATGTGCAGCTCAATCCGGTCGCAATGGCCGGCCAGCGCTTCGTCCACTGCGTTGTCCAGCAGCTCCTTGATAAGGTGATGCAAGCCGTCAACGCCGGTGCTGCCGATGTACATTCCCGGGCGCACCCTGACCGCTTCCAGCCCTTTGAGAACCTGGATATTGTCCGAAGTATATTCCCCGGACTCTTCCTCGGTAGGTATCGCTAATGCCTCAACCATATCTCCCCGTTGCCCCAACCCTTATCGAGTTGACGCCGGATCAAACCAATCCGGCAGCGTTGACTAGTAGTGCGCCGCGTACATATTTATGCTGGCAGCGTACCGTCCATTCTACCATAAGCCAGCCTTGCCCGCTACGGTAGCGACGTCATAATTGGCGGGATTTTGAAAAAGCCGCCTTTTCAGAGCGCAGGGTAATACCATCGCCCGGAGCGCAGGCTGGCGATGGCCAGCCGCATCGGTTCAAAAAGCGGTTCCGGCGGCTCGTCCAACCGAAACCAGCCCCATTCCCCAAAAGAACCGTCGTCAGCGGTAGGAACTGGCTCCTGCTCGCCTATGTCGCCCAGAAACTCCACGTCCACATAGTGCCGGTTATAAGCTATGATATTGCTGACGCACAGCGCCCGCAGCTCGCCCACCCTTACCCCCAGCTCCTCCATGGCTTCCCGGCGCGCGCAATCTTCCAATGTCTCGCCAAGCTCTAAATGCCCGCCGGCCGATCCCCACGTAGCCGCGCCGTGCGAACCCTGACGCTGGGCCAAAAATACCCGTCCCTGGCGCACAAACGCCACGCCCACGCCTACCAGCGGCCGATTTCTCTCCGTACTCACGCCCACAGTATAGCGCAAGAGCGCACTCGCCCCTCAACTCGTGCTAGACTGCCCAATTATACGCCATAAGCACAGGAGGCCGTCCCCGATGTCGGAAGCCGTTACAACTGTTGATTTGCCCCGCTCTCGTTCGGGACAGGCCGCATTGTCAGTCTGTGAAAACGCGGCGCGACGGGCCGGCGAGCTGGTCCTGTCGCGCTTCCGCACTGATGTCGCGGTCAGCCTCAAAGGCCGCGCCAATGTCGTTACCGATGCCGACCTGGCCTCTGAGCAGCTGATCCTTAATTATGTCAAGGACGAATACCCGGACTTCGGCGTTTTGTCCGAGGAATCCGCGCCCATCGCCGGCGCTTCGCCTTACACCTGGGTCGTTGACCCTATTGACGGCACCCGCAACTTCGCCGAGGGCATCCCTCACTTCTGTGTGGTTGTAGCTATCGCAATGGGCGATGAGGTAGTGGCCGGCGTAACGTACGACCCGGTGCGCGACGAGATCTTTGCCGCCCAAAAAGGCGCCGGCGCCAGCTTGAACGGCCAGCCCATCAGAGTGTCCGACCGACGGGAGTTGCATGACGCCATAATCGGCTTTGACCTGGGCTACGATTTCAGCCAGGCTAAGCATCTAATGGATATGGTGGCCGGAATATGGCCGCAGGCGTCTGGTTACCGGCTGATGGGTTCCAGCGCCATGAGCATCGCCTACACCGCCGCCGGCCGCATCGATCTCTACTGCCATCACAGCCTTTCGGCCTGGGACATTGCGTCAGGCGTACTGCTGGCCAAAGAGGCTGGCGCCTGCGTACTCGACCGCGCCACGCTCCAAGACGCCACCCTGTTTTCTCCGGGACTGATTATCTCCAACCCTGCCCTGGTCAATCAGTTTCTGGCAATAACCGAAGGCTCGGCCTGGCGTACGATGTAGCCGGATGATGTTCTGAAACCCACGTGTGCCGCCAATTTCTGCTAGTTGACCAGGAATATCAGCGTCAAAACTGCGGCTGCAACGCCTATGCCGTAGGCGAAAATCCTGATAGCCACCGGGTATGTTATCCTGCTTTTCATGATTGGCCTCGCTCGATGAACTTATACACGCCACACAACCGCGCCCACGTAATGAACCACCATTCCATTAGAGGGGCAACTGCCAGAACAGCCGGTATAACCGAAAGAAAGACGCGGTAAATTCTCCCTGCGATGGCACCGTCCGTTGCGATCACATCCGTAGGCACATTATACCACGCCAACAGAGACGCGCTTACCACCAAAAAAGCAGCAATTACGCCACAGCCTAGCCAGAAAATACCTAGACGAAAAAGCAAACCCGCGCCTTGCCTCGAGAGCCATCTCATACTATCCTCCTGCCACAACCTGCGTACCCACATCTGCGTACCAATGCACCGGAGCCTCCCGGCTCCGCTCGCATAGCGCCAGTGGGAGGCATACCGACAGCTGCTGAGCAGCACGGCTCCCGGCTCCGCTCGCATAGCGCCAGTCCCCGGCGGGTTATCCTCCCCGGCGTCGGCGACGGTTTGAGTCCATTTCAAGCGCTGTTGGGTTTTCCAATGCTGCGATTTGTCGAGCCAGCCTCACAGTGGAGAATCTCCGTGCCAGCGGCGGCGTAACGGGAGCGATGCGCATTTTTAAAGGGCGGTCAGTCTCTCACCACCCCCGCCGCAATCAGCCCCTCAACCTGCGCCTCCGTGTATCCGTGCTCCCGCAAGACCTCCCTGCTGTGCTGTCCCAATGCCGGCCCACTATGCCTGATGCTCCCCGGCGTCGCCGACAGCTTCACCGGCACTCCGATGTTTTTCACCACGCCCAGGTCGTCATCCTCCAACTCCACCAGCATCTCCCGCGCCTGCACCTGCTCGTCGGCGTACACTTGCGCCATGTCGTAAATCGGCCCGGCTACCACACCGGCGGCCTGCAGTCGTTCCAACCAATAGTCAGTACTGTGCTGCGATAGAATATCTTCCAGCAATTCCGCCAGCTGCGTCTCGCGCGCCTTGCGGTCGTTGGGTTCCTTGTAGCGCGGGTCTGCAATCAGCGCTTCCTGCCCGATGGCCCGGCAGAGCTGCTCCCAGGTCGGCTGCGACGCCGCCCCGATGTTGATGTACCCATCGTTGGTCCGCAGAGCCTGGTAGGGCGCATTTACCCGGTGCGCCGATCCCAGCGGGCCGGGAACCTCCCCGGTGGCAAAGTACTCCGATGACTCCCAAACCGTGTAGGCGATGCCCGCCTCCATCAGGGAGCCGTCCACTTGCTGACCCTGCCCGGTCTTCTGGGCGTGAATGTACGCCGCCAGTATGCCGAAAGCCGTAAAGCTGCCCGCCCCGATGTCAGTAATCGGCACGCCCACCTTGGCCGGCGGAGCGCCCGGAAATCCGGTCACGGACATCAACCCGCTCATCCCCTGCGCCACCAGGTCAAACCCGCCTCGGTTGCGATATGGCCCGGTGCCTCCGAACCCCGATATGCTGGCGTACACCAGGGCCGGGTTGATTCCCGACAGCGCCTCATATCCCAGCCCCAACCGTTCCATCACGCCGGGCCGGAAGTTCTCCACCACAATGTCGGCACTTTCGGCCATCCTCTTGAAAATCGCTTTGCCGGCCTCCGCCCGCAAATCAAGGGCAATGCTGCGCTTGTTCCGATTCAGCGCCAGGAAACCCGCCGACAACCCGCCGGCCAGCCTTGAACCCATCCGCCGGGTGTCGTCGCCGCCGTTGGGCCGCTCTATCTTGACAACGTCGGCGCCCATATCAGCCAGCAGCATAGTGCACATCGGCCCCGCCATAATCTGCGTCAGGTCCAGCGTTTTCACGCCGGCCAGCGGGCCGGCCGCGTAGTCATCATGGCTTTGATTGCTCTGGGTCATTGCAGTCACCTGTCGGATGTCGGTTTGACGCTCGCGCCGGTACGCCGGATAATGCGAGGGCGTACCGGAGGGCAATATGCTTAGAGACGATGTGGACGAAATTATACTCGGCGATAACCTTGATGTCCTACCCACGCTGCCCGCCGGAGCCTTCCAGCTGATTTACGTTGACCCCCCATTCAACACCGGCAAGACCCAATCCCGCACCCGCATCAAGGTTACGCCCGATGCCGATGGCGACCGCGCCGGTTTTCAGGGCCGGCGCTACCGCACGGAAGTAGTCAGCAGCAGCCGCTACTCCGACGATTTCGACGACTACATCGGCTTCCTCCGCCCCCGCATGGCAGAGGCCTACCGCCTGCTGGACGACCACGGCAGCCTTTTCTTCCACATCGACTACCGCGAAGTCCACTACTGCAAGGTAATGCTGGACCAGATCTTTGGCCGCGCTTCCTTCATCAACGAAATCATCTGGGCCTACGACTATGGGGGCCGGCCCAAAACCCGCTGGCCAGCCAAGCACGACAACATCCTCTGGTATGCCAAAGACCCCAATAACTACACTTTCAACTACGACGCCATTGACCGCATTCCCTACCTCGCTCCCGGCCTAGTGGGGCCGGCAAAAGCCGCCCGGGGCAAAACCCCCACCGACGTCTGGTGGCGCACCATTGTAACCGGCAAGGAGAAAACCGGCTACGCTACCCAGAAACCTCTGCACATTATCAGCCGCATTGTACGCGTCCACTCCAACCCCGGCGACCGCCTACTCGATTGCTTCGCCGGCAGCGGCACCCTCGGGGCAGCCGCTCACCGCGAAGGCCGCAACTTCACCCTTATTGACAACAACCCGGAAGCCGTCCGGATAATGCGCCAACGACTGCCGCATCCTGGCATGGTCGTTCGCTGCAATCCCTGACCGGGCTGAATCTGATACCATAGTAACCATCACCTCAGGAGATATAGCGTCATGACCTCCCCAAATCCCCTGGCCAACGGGCCGGAACCGATGACCTTCGCTGAAATCCGCGCTTTGCAAGCGGAAAACACCCGTGCCATTGCCGAAATGCGCGCAGAGAACGCCGAGCGCGCCGCTCTCCACGATAAGGAAATGGCCGAAATCCGCGCCGCCATCGCTGACCTCACTGCTGCGCAAAATCGCACCAACCAGGATGTGTCCACCCTTAAGGGCTGGGGCTTGGAACTCTACTGTGAACGCAACCCCCAGGTATTCGCTGACGCGCTTGGCATGATTCGTGAAGAGGTAATTTCCAAACGGGAGATCAGGCACATCGCCTACGAGGCTGAGATGGGCGGCGCTATCACATCCGACCAATACAGCAACCTGAGCCGCGCCGACGTATTTATCTACGCCCGCCGAAAGTCCGATAATCGTCCCTTCTGCCTGGTAGTGGAAGCCTCTTACCGGGTGGACAACAGGGATGTGGACCGAGCTTCGGAGCGCGCCAACATCCTGGACATTATCCTAAACAAGTACCAGCCGCGCCATCTCAACGGCCAGGTCATTCCTATCGTTGCCGGTACGGAAATTACGCCGGGCGCTTGGTCCAAACTCCAGCACTTCGGAGTCACCTATGTTCCGATACAAAACGGCAACCAACTAACCAACCCGCCCGAGTAAGAAAACGTCGTATGGACGCCGGGGGCGTCATTCCCGGACACCGGCGCCACTCCCACATTATGGGAAGCTGCTTGGCGCGACTGGAAAACGTCAAGCAACTTACCGCATAGCCGGCCATCTTTAGCAAAGCAGGCTCCGTATCTCTGATAACGCCGGCTCTGCGCGGGCGGCGGCGGCAGCGAAATACAATCCACTCGGAGCTGCTCCTATGCTATCATAAACGCCTCCTTTCCACGCTGTATCCCGCTGATTGATTATGTTCCTTGACGACGTGATTGCGCTGCTCCCTCGCACTATGGCCGCTGCGCTGGTCGGCTATCTCTTGGGCAGTATCCCTTTCGCTTACCTGGTTGCCCGTTTGAAGGGCGTCGACATCTTTGCTACAGGCAGTCGACGCGCCGGCACAGCCAACGTCTTCTGGCACGTCGGACGCTACCGAGGCATGATGGTTTTCGCCTGCGATGTCCTCAAAGGCGCCGTCGCCGTGTATGTGGCCTGGATGTTCGGCGGCAACGAGTTGCTGCTGGGTATGCTGGCCGGCACCGCCGCCATCGCCGGCCACTGGAAAAGCGTCTTCACCGGCTTCAAGGGCGGCGACGGCATGGTCGTCCTGGTTGGCGTATCCCTGGCCTATCTCAACTGGTTCATCCTCATTGGCATCGCCGTCGGCCTCGCTTCCGTTCTGCTCTTTCGCCGCTCCGTGTTCCGCTCTTCATTGGGGATTTTCTTCGGGTATGGCGTGATGCTGGCAGTGAATGAGGTCATCGGCCATCGCGCTCTGGAGGTAATGTTGGGCCTCACTGCCCTGGCTCTTGTCGTTATCGCGCACAATATCCTCACCCACGCTGACCACAAGCTCCCGGTCGAATCTTCCGCCAGCGACCCCGACCTGCTTATCGCAGACACGCCCGACGTGCTTAACCAGGCCGCAAGCCTCAGCGAGGAAGCCATCCTGCGCCAGGTAATTCCCCACGACGACGAAGACGCCGAATCCCAACGCAGCACCCGCCTGGGCGACTAGCTTCCCTGACGCGCCTTCCGCATCCGCGACAAATCCAGAATCCAGCCGAGCGTCTCGTCCGACTTTGCATCGTCGTACAGCGACGGCTGTATCCGTATAGCCTCCGCCAACTGCTCTGCACAGCGCTCGATGTCGCCTCGATCTGCATACAACCGCGCAGCGTTGTAATAGGCGGCGGCGAACTCCGGCGCGCCGCCCGCCGATTGCGCCGCCAGATAGTCCGCCAGCGCCGCGTCAAAGTCTCCCAAGCTTTCCCAGGCCGCGCCTCGGTTGCTCAAAACCTCCGCAAAGTTCGGCCGCTGTCGCAGCGCATCATCGTAGTCGGCGATGGCGGCCTGGTATTCTCCCAGCGCGTCGTATGCCAGCCCCCGGTTGTTGATTGCTTCCACGTCGTCGGGACGCAGCCCGATAGCCGCCGTGTAATCCTGCGCCGCTTCCCGGTATCGTCCCAGTCGGTAACACGCCCGAGCCCGGTTGAAACGGGCATCGGCGTTGTCCGGATTGTGATGCAGAGCTTCATCGTAGTCCGCCATGGCTCCGATCGTATCTTCCAGTTCGTCCCGAGCTACTCCCCGGTTCAGGTAAGCGTTGGAAATGTCCGGTCGCAGGGCCGCCACTGCGTCAAAAGCCGCAATCGCCTCCTCGTATCTGCCCAAGCTGTTCAGCACGATCCCACGATTGTAGTGAGCTTGCAGAAAGTCGGGCTGCAGCCCGACGGCCGTGGCGTAGTCAGCCAATGCGCCGATCCCATCGCCCATGTCATCCCGCGCGTTTCCTCTTTGGTAGTATGCCGGCGCCGAAAAAGGGTCGATCGCCAGCGCACCGGTGAGGGCCTTCACGGCTTCTTTCGGTTCCCGGCGTCGCAGGCAAGTTACCCCCAGGTTGAAGTGGGCCGCAAAATCTCCGGGCTGCGCTCCGGCCAGCGCTTGGTACACCGTCAGCGCCTCCGCATACCGCCCGATGGCAAAACACCCGTTGCCGTATATCAGGCTGCGCATACTTCGCCCCAACGCCAATTCAGCGTCGGCCGCCGCCATTGCGTCCAGCAAAGCGGCTACTTCGGCCGCATCCTCTCCGTGCAGCCGTCCGCCCCGGGGTCGGGGCGTCAGGGCCGCTGACCCCAAACCGTGCCACTCCAGCAAGCCCGCCAGCTTCCCCACCAGGGTATCCACGCCGAATTCGCCGTTACGCCCGTTCAAAGTCATCTCCGGATATGACCAAATACCGCCGGTTTCCCCGCACCGTTTCGCTTTTCAAGTCTTGGCCCCTCGTTGGGGATCGCCGACTTTGCGTGGGAGCATCTCCTCAAGCTCGGCGGCGCCGGGATTTCCGCCATGCAATTGTTCCTCTCCGCAGGTTGCCAGCCATTCCCCGTTGCTGCCTGAAAAGCATACCATAGCCCCTCGGCCAGACGGGACGGCTTACTGACCGCCCGCAAATCGGTTATCCTGCGCCTCATGATTAGCGACCTCTGGGCCATAGCCGCCGTTATCCTTATAGCCGCCGGCCTGCTTGCCAGCCTGGCGCTGCTCATCATTGTCGGCGTCCTGGTGCTGCTCGTCTGGACTACCGGCAAATACTGGCCGCGCTTCGCCTTCCGTCGCGTTGCCTATTCCCGACGGCTGGAACGTCGCCGGGCCTTCATCGGCGACATCATTGACTACCACATCACGGTGAGCAACGACAAACTCCTTCCCATGATTTGGCTCGACATATCCGACGCCTTCCCTTTGGGACTCCAGACCGGCGGCGCTTACCGCCGGGGCGTCGGAGCGGAAGCAGAGATTGACCATCGCATCACCACTTCCCTGCTCCCGTATCAGCGCGTAACCTGGCGCTATCGCATTCGCTGCCGCGCCCGGGGGAACCATCGCATCGGCCCCGCCCGTCTCCGCAGCGGCGATATGTTCGGCGTCACCGCCGCCGAAGAGCACGTTACGACCGTTGACTATCTCCTCGTCTATCCTCGCATTGTGGACTTGCGCCGCCTGATGAACCTCTGCGAGCGACCTTTGGGCCCCAGCCGGGGACGCCGCCTTATACAGGACGACCCCACCCGTTTCGTCGGCCTCCGAGACTATCTGCCTTCCGACCCTCTGAAGCGTATTGACTGGAAGGCTACGGCCCGGCGCGGCGAGCTCACCTCCCGCATCTTCGAGCCGGCCGCAACTCGCTCCCTCCTCATTGCCCTCAATGCCCGCACCGGCGATGCCGCCTGGCAAGGGAGCAACCGACGCCTGTTCGAACGCGCCGTAACCGTCGCCGCTTCCGTAGCCGACTACGCCAGGCGCGAAGATTACGCTTTCGGCCTGGTCAGCAATGCCGTCGCATCTTATTCCAGCAAGTGGCTGTCACTGCCGCTCGGCTCGGGAAGCCTGCAACTAGAAGCCGTCCTGGAATCCCTGGCCATGGCCGGGCCTTTCTGGGTCGCCGACCTCTCCGCCGTACTGCGCGCCGAAACTGCGTCGCTGTCTTCCGGCGCAACTGTGGCGCTGGTAACCGCTCTGCTGTCTCCCGGCGTAATCCGGGAGGCTGATGAAATCCGTCGCCGGGGCCATCGCGTAGTTATTTTCTACGCCGGAGACGGTGAACCCCGCACCGCCGCCGCCCAGCTGCCCCAGGACATCCCTCTCTTCCTACCTGGAGCCGCCCTCTCCGAACTGGATGACCTCTGGCGCGACGACTGGCAAGATGACCCTGGGTCCGGGTTGCCGACGCCACGGGATTTCTCATGACCGCCTTTACCCGCGCCGCTCTTATCACCGGCATCGCTCTCTTTCTGGAAGGCTTCGTCCTCTACCTCGCCAGCCGGCTGTTTGCCAACGCCATCCGCCTCCCCGACGCCGCCATCCCGCTGGCTATTGCGATGCTGGCCGTAGGGTGGGCTTTCATACTGTCCTGGTACGTTCAGGCCATCCGGTTTTCCCTGAACCTCAGGGGCATTATCGGGCTGCTGCTCAGCGCGTTTTCCGTGCTGATGCTCGCCGGCCTCAGTATGGGCGCAGGCTGGTTCCCCATCGGCCTGGTCTGGTCCGGGAGCCTGGCAGCCATTGCGGCCCTCGGCTTAGCCTCCGCTTTTATGCTCCTGCTCTGGTGGCGAGGCACGACCATTGCCCGCGACGATGTAACCCTGGACGTAGTCCGTAACGCCTTCATTCGTGGCGTCATAGTCATCGTCATAGCGGTTGCCGCCAATCCGTTGCTGGCCGTTCCCGTCATTCGCCTGCCTATACTCACCCTCTACTTTGCCATCGGCCTGGGCGGTCTTGCTCTCTGCCGGTTTGCCGCTGAGGGCGGCGGTCGCATGAATCGGGGCTGGATGCTTGCCATCATCGTCAGCGTCGGCGTGGTGTTGTGCATTGCAGTCATACTAGGCGCAGCCGGCGTTGGCGGTCTGGACGACGCCGCCCGGGCCATAGTGCGCGGCGTTGCATTCCTCGGTCTTTGGATTTTGCGTCCCATCCTGCTTCTGTTGGGCTTGCTGGCGGCCGGGCTCGTTGCCGTCGGCAACTGGGTTTCTTCTCTGTTCGGAGGGGGCGATCTCAGCAGCCTCGAGATGGCTCGACGGCAAATCCAGGAGTTTCACGAGAGCCTGCAAGAGGTTAAATCCGACGGCCCGCCCAGCGTAATACTCACGCTCATCAAGTGGCTGGCCTTTCTCGGCGTCGCGTCTCTCGCCGGCTGGGCGTTGTTCCGTATGTTCCGACGCCGCCGGCTGGTTGGCGGCAGCTACGCCGAAGGCGAAACCCGCGAGTCCACTTTTTCTTTACATGGCACCGGCCAAGATGTAGCCGACGCTCTGGCCGGGTGGGTTGGGCAAGTTGGGAGACTCCGCCGGCGCCCCCCGAGGCCGGCCAATCCGCGGGAGGCGTACCATCGGATGCTGGAAATAGCCCGCGCCGTCGGGTTCCCCCGTCATACGTGGCAAACGCCTCAGGAGCACCGCAGGGACGCCAATCGGGCCCTCCCCGACCCGCCCGTAGCGCGCATTATTGCCAGCTTCCAGGATTACCACTACGGGCCTGGTTGGGATGATGGCGATCCGGAAGCGATGGCATCCCTAATTGAGGATCTGGACAGTCTGCAACCTCGCGGATGACCGTCCTTTTCGCGCTTTTGACCTCCGCGACACTCCCGCAAGCCACTGCGACGCTGACCAAAAGCCTCGCATCGGTGGTAGCATTGAACGCGCATTTGTCTTGGTAGGCGTAAATCCGGTTGCGTGAATGAGACTGGCCTGCTATCCTGCTCAACAGTTCCAAAATTCTACGAGGTGATACCGATGGCAAACCAGGGTACCAATAGTTTCGGCGGATCGTGGACGGAGCAAAAGCTGGATATTCTCGAGGACTATCTGAAAGCGTACACCACCGTGTTGAAAAACCAAGATTTTCACTTGACCTACGTTGACGCATTTGCCGGCACCGGCTACGTAGATCCGGATTCGCGTGATGAAAGGCAAGGTCAACCCGCTTGGGGCGATGCGCTAGACGTCCCTACACGAGGGGTTCTTACGGGTTCTACCAGGCGCGCAATAGCGGTCACCGACAAGCCATTTGACAGTTTTGTGTTTGTGGAGCAAAACCGTGACTACGCACGCGAGCTGGGCAGCGTAAAGGCAGATTATCCGAATCGTGCAATCAGAATAGTGCGAGCAGACGCAAACTCCTTTCTGCAAAAGTGGTGCGATAGCCAGAACCAGATTCTCGGAATTCCGTGGAACAGCCCGGGCAAGCGCCAACGAGCCGTTGTCTTTCTTGACCCATTCGCCGTTCAGGTTGAGTGGCGCACCATTGCCGCCATCGCAGCAACGCAATCTATAGACCTGTGGATACTGTTCCCGCTTTCGGCCTTAACCAGGATATTGCCGCGCGGTAGGCAACCGGACGAATCATATTCGGCGCTACTTGACAGGGCTTATGGCGGCGACGAATGGCGCACCTTGTACCGGACACGGATACAACGTACTCTGTTTGGAGACGAGACCGAGACGGTACGGGCCGAGCAGCAAGCGATAGCCCAAGTGTATCTCGACAAATTAGGTAGCACGTTCCCGTCTGTCTCGCTATCGCCCAAGTGGTTTTGCAATTCTCGCAACTCGCCGCTGTTTGCGTTTATGTTTGCCGCAGCAAATCCTGGAAAGGGTGGTCAAATTGCTCTGAACATAGCCAATCACCTGCTCAATAAGTGGTGAATTATGGCCGCTTCTAAAATTGAATGGACTGACGCTACTTGGAACCCGGTTACCGGGTGCAACAAGGTTAGCCCCGGCTGCAAGCGCTGCTACGCTGAGCGGATGTCGCGGCGCCTGCAAGCTACCGGCATGGCCAAGTACCGCAACGGCTTTGAGGTGACGCTCCATCCGGATACGCTGGAGATCCCTTTGGGCTGGCGCAAGCCTCGCTCCATTTTCGTTAACTCTATGAGCGACCTGTTCCACGATGAAGTGCCCGATGACTTCGTGCTGGAGGTGTTCAACGTGATGGAGCGCGCTTACTGGCATCGCTATCAGGTGCTGACCAAACGCCCGGAGCGAGTGGCGACATTGAACGCGCAGCTGAATTGGCCGGCGCAAATATGGCTGGGCGTCAGTGTTGAATCCGCCGATTATGTTCATCGCATCGACCTGCTGCGTGAAACCGACGCAGCGGTAAAGTTTCTGTCGCTGGAGCCGCTGCTTGGGCCTTTGCCCGAGCTGAACCTGCAAGGCATCGACTGGGTTATAGCAGGCGGCGAGTCCGGCCCCGGAGCGCGCGAGATGCAAAGCGATTGGGCGCGGGATATTCGCGACCAGTGCATTGCCGCCGACGTTGCCTTTCACTTCAAGCAGTGGGGAGGCGTTTTCAAGAAACGCAGCGGCAGGGAGCTGGACGGCAGAACGTGGGATGAAATGCCCGCCGCAGCCCTGGCAAGAGCAGGAGACCGCTGATGTCCACCCGTTACGCCATCAGTCTGCTTACTGATCCCGATTTCACGGCCCGAGCCTACCGCGCGCGGCAGCTCATCTGCGGTCAGTATGCCTGCTGGGCCGCCGAGATGCACATGGTTCATATGGCTATGTCCGACTACTTCTCCCTGAACGCCGACACCGCTACCGGCACTAATGCGGACGCTGAGGCGCAGCTGGCCCTCGCGCTGGAACGACTGGCAGCGCGCTACCGCCGCGTGTCTCCCCGCTTCCCGTTGTTCAACCGGGGCATCGCGGTTACCCGGCCATCTGAGGCCGACGGCAACATCCAGCTGGATTTCTCTCCTGAGGTGGTCAACGAATCTCTGTACCGATTGCAGTCTATGGTAGCCGACCTGCTGGGGCGCAGCGCGGCGGTGGACGGCCCGCATCGCGCTTTCGGCCCCGACTTCCCACCGCAGATCCCGCTGCTCTCCCATGCCAATCTGCCAGACTCGGTGTTTGACAGCGCCGTAGAGTTCGCCCGCGCGGTTACCGATGAGCTGAAAGTCTCTCAAATAACCCGCGCCTGGCGCCTGGCTCTCACGCGCTTTGAGTCCAACGCCGCCGGCGACGACTGGAGCGGGGGACGCTGGGCCGCCGATCTGCAATGGCAAGCCGTCGGCAGCTACGGGCTCTAAATCCGAAACACGGCATCCAATCGGCGCCGCTGCTCTGCGGTAAGACTCCACCCCGACGCTGCGCAGTTCTCTTCCGTCCGCGCTACGCTGTTGGACTTTGGTATGGCGATAATCCCGGGCTGGTCGGCAACCCAGTTGAGGGCTACTTGCGCCGCCGTCTTGCCCACCTCGTCGGCGATGTCCGCCAATTCCCGGCTGCTCCGGTTCATCCCCAAAGCCCGGCGGACGCCAGCGGCGGGTCGGTTGCCCTCGCTGCCGGTCAGCGCGCCCTCGTGCAGCGGCGAATAGGCAATTACGGCAATATCGCGCTCACGGCAGTAGGGTATTACGTCCCGCTCGGCACGGCGGCGGCGCAGGTTGTAGAGGATCTGGTTGGACACGATAGGGTTATTGCGCATTGCCGCCTGGGCTTCCGCCATATCCTGCACCGAGAAATTGCTGACGCCGATGTAATCCACCAGCCCGTCGCTGACCAGCCGCTCCATGGCTTTCATGGTTTCCGAGATGGGAACCTGGGGGTCGGGCCAGTGAAGCTGATACAGGTCAATTTTAGCTACGCCTAACCGGCGCCGGCTTTGCTCGGCGGCCCGCAGCACGGCGTCGTAGCGGAGGTTGCTGCCCAGGACTTTGGTGGCGATGAAGACCTGCTTCCGGATGCCGGCTACCGCCTCTCCCACCGCATCTTCCGTGCGGTACATCTCGGCAGTGTCAATGAAATTGGCGCCCAGCTCAACGCCGCGCCGCAGGGGTTCCGGCCCTCCGGTATAACGCCACGTGCCCAGGCCAATCTCCGGGACAGACACGCCGGACGCGCCCAATCGCTTACGTTCCATGCTTTACCTCCGGTCGCCGCCGGAAAGTTGAGCCGCGGCGGCTTCGGCCATTTCCTCCCGCTCTATGGGGCTGGCCCGCATGAGGAACGCGGGCGCGATGGCCAGTACGGCGATGAGGGCAGCGGCGCGGAAGAAGCTCTGGAAAAGCTCGAGGCTGGCAGCGCTGATTACTTTCTGACGCTCGGGCAGCGGCAGGGCTACCGTGTCGCCGAATATCGCCAAAAACTCGTTCACCCCCCAGGCGGACAATGCGGCCATTCCCAGCGTCATGCCGAGCATGCGCGCTACGACAATCATTGACGCGGACACTGCCCGGTAGTCCGCGGGGGCCGACATTATGGCCCGGTGCATCAGGGGAGCGATGACCAGGCCGAACCCGACGCCGGCGATTATCAGATCCAGAGTGAGCCGAGGCTCTGCAATCTCAATCGGCCATGCGCTTACCAAGAACATCCCGACGGCGACAAAGGCCAGGCCGGGTATCGTTACCCACCGGGCATCCACCCAGCGCAGCAGCAAGCCGCCCACCACTGCGAATACGGGGATCGTGCCGGTCATCCGCAGCAACCACAGCGCCGCCGTGAAAGAACTTACGGGGCGCTCCGGGGTGTTCATGACCGTATTGGCCATTATCACCATTGAAGCCATGGCTACTATCAGGGCGATCCCTACGAGCAGCTGGGATACGTTGGCCATTACGAAGGCCCATGCCCGGAACAGCGCGACGGACAACAGGGGCTGCATTGACCGCCGCTGTAGAACCACCAGCACCCCAGTGCTGACCAGGAATCCTACCAGCAACCAGTACGGCGTCCACGATGACAACCGGAACAGGCCTTCGTGGGCGGCGGCCAGAGACAGGAGCACCAGGGCGACGGTAAGCACGATTGCCCCGCGATAGTCCATTTTTGCGTCGGCGTAGCGTTGGTTGGGGAGGTAGAGCAAAGCCACGGCGATAACGGCGGCCTGCGGGACGTTCAGCCAGAAGATGCCGCGCCAACTCCAGATTTCGATAATCGCGCCGCCATAGGCCGGCCCCAGCATGCTGCCGGCCTCGGCGGCGCCGGCGACGATGCCGAGGGCAAGGCCGCGTTTTTCGGGAGCTACCAGAGTGGCGGCGATGGCCAGGCTGATTGGCACGGCGCCGCCGCCGCCGACGGCCTGGACCACTCTGGCGATGACGATTTGGTCCAGGCTGTTGACATGGCCGTTGAGCCACTGCCATTCTCCCGAGAGCGCGACCAGCACCGTGCCGACGCTGAATATCAGCAGAGAGAACTGATATAAACGGGTGTAGCCGTACACGTCGGCCAAGCGCCCAATGAGCGGCATGGCTACGGTGTAGCCCAGCAGGTAAGCGGTCACGACCCAGATAACGGCTTCCATGCGGGCCAGCTGGATTTTGAGGTCGGCCATTACTGCCGGCAGGGCCGTTACCACCACGGTCTGGTCGAGGGCCGTGATGAAGGTGCCAGTGGCGATGGCTGCGACCATGGCCCAGGGCGGCAGAGAATGTTGTCGCAGTCGCTCCAGCATCTCGGGTTGTTACCGCGGTTACTATTGAAGGTTGGTCAGGTCGAGGAAATCGGTGGGCGGCTCGATGCTTACGGAATCGTTGATGTCCGTTACGGTAAGCACGCGGACGGTGTCGGGGGTATCGAAAGCGCCGATTGGGCCGGTCATGCGGATTTTTCGGAGCAGCTTCCGTTCCGTATCCGTCCATATAGCGATGTCCACATACTGCCCTTCCAGTCCGGCCAACAGCATCCATTCCATTACGGAGGCCGGCACCTTTCCGGTGATGCGATAGGATTGCCGGCCGTCCACCGTATCCAGGCCGGCGAGTTCGGGATATTCAACTGCGTCGAGCATACCGCCCATTATGTCGGCAACCTGGTCAACGGGGACGGGGAGGTTGTCCAGGGGGCGCTTGGTCCAGGCGCCGGACAGGGGGTCGGTGATAAAGTAGGCGTCGGATGTTACCAGCATATTGAGCTGAACGTAGGTTCCCGACTCCGGCGCGGCATCCGGGCCAGGCACTAGGTAAGCGTCGATAGCTATTTCCGCGCCTTGCGTTTCGTTCCAGGCCCCTTTGGCTTCCATTGCTTTCGCCGCCGCCGCGCTGATGTAGATGCTGCCCGTTTCGTGGGTAACGGCAAAGCGCATTGATTCCATTGCGCGGGCGTTGGCTGCGGTTTCGGTGAGCAGGGCCGCCGGGTCGGGCGGCGGCGTGGGGGCAGATGTAGGGTCGCCGGCGGGCCGGGAGGTAGCGGCCGGCTCGGCGAGGGAGCTAGGAGCGTCTGCGCCGCCACAGGCCAATCCCACGACGGGCAGCGCGGTGGCCAAAATCGCGGCCAGGATTGCCGGGAAGGGACTGCGGACAGCGACGAAGGGTAGGGACAGGAACATTGGGCATTCTCCTGGCGGTTCCGCATTACGGCTTGCGGGGGAATGGCCAGCGCGCGGATTATTGTTAGTATAGCCTATCGCGGAGACCAGACGGCGATGGCGCCGGGAGCGATGTCGCGCAATTCTCCGCCGTTGCCCAATTCGGCGACGTACACATGGGGGCCGGAGGCGCCGCTGCCGTTGCGCCTTTCGGAAAGGTAGAGCCGGTTGCCGGCTACGACCAGGGCGGACCCGTCGGGCGACCAGGGCGAATGGCTGCGGGCGTACTGGTCGAAGAAGGCCAGCATCAGAAAAGTCTCGCCGCTGGGCGAGAAACGGAGGCCGGCGACGGGCTGGTCTCCGCCGGCGTCGGGATCATTGTCGGCACCGACGATGCGCCATTCCATGTTTCTTTCTTCGGGGTTCAAGGCTACCCAGGCCAGCTGCGCGCCGTCCCGTTCCCAGAAAAAGCCCAGCACCCAGTCGTCTTCCCGCACGGTTCGCTCGGCGCTGCCATCGGCGGCCACCAGCCGCAGGCGTTGGTATGCAGGCGAGCCGTCGTTACGACGGTCGGCCACCGCGATGGTTTGGCCGTCGGAGGACCAGAGGAAAGCGCAGGCTCCCTCTACTTCGGTGAGCCGGAGCGGGGGGTAGTTGGGGTGGCCGGGGCGTCCGAGCCAGATGGCCTCGCCGTCGCCGCCGGGGGCAGACCAGGCGAGTTGAGTTCCGTCGGGGGACCACGCCGGGGTGTGAAAGGAGACGGAGCGGCTGATGGGTTCCACTGAGAAGCCGGTTCGGTCATCGTTGAGGCGGAGCACTATCAGATCCTGGCCGCTATGCACGGCCAAGGCGGCACTGTCGGGCGACCAGTCAAAGTAGAGGGGCGCGCCTCTGACTGCCGGAGTTCCGGCGGTTGCAATGGCTTCGCCATCAGCGGGGTTGGCGTCAACCACGAACAGCGACAGGCCCTCCGGGGTGGCGGCGGTGATGGCGAGCATTCGGCCGTCGGGCGACCATTGCACGTAGTGGGGAGCGCCGTCGGCAATGGTCAGCGGGGCGGGGTTGACGAAGACCGCTCCGCCGACCCCGGTGTCGGATTCCAACGATTGCACGCTCATTTCGGCGTCGCCGGGGGTAAGGCCGCTAATGAGGGAAACTGCGATGCGGCTGCCATCGGGAGACCAGACGGGCCAGCCGTACAGGCGGGTTTCCGCTCTGCCGCGGGGGGAGGCGATGATGCCGCCCATGCGTCCGCCGGAACCGGCTATTGCGCCGGTGGTGAGGGTGTCGCGGTTGCTGCCATCGGGGTTGACGGTAACCAGCTGGCCGTCGGAGTTGATGTAGGCGATGCGATTGATGGCCATATCAGTCGGGGGAGGGCCGGCGTCGCCGTCAAGTGCGCAGGCCAGGGACGCCGTCAGGATGATGGCAACGAGGGCAACCGTCGTGGACAAGGGGAAGTACGGCGCCGGCATTGGGGCTACGGTATCATCCGGCGCAAGGTTTGGCAATCGGCCAGCAGCGGGCAGACTGCGGCCCATATCCTGGCGGCGACATCCTGAATTGAATGGTAGCCGGGGATCAGTTTCCAGCTTTGGGCGACGTCGGCCTGTTTTTGAAAGCCGCGGCGAACGGCGTGATGGAAGGCGATATCGGCGTCTTCGAAACGGTTGGGGTCGTTGTCGAGCAGGCCGAAGGAGAGCTGGCGGCCGTGGATGCGGTTGAGTCCGATAGCGGGGTCGATGTCGAGCAGGAGGGTTAGATCGGGATAACGGAGGCCGGTGGCAAAGTCGTTGAGCCACCGGATTTGTTCGAGGTCAAGGAGGCGCCCGTATCCCTGGTAGGCGACGGTGGAGCCGGCGAAGCGGTCGGAGATAACGACGGAGCCGGCGGCCAGTTCGGGGCGGATGCGGTTCTCCATCAGCTCAGCGCGGGCGGCTTCGAACAGGAGGAGCTCGGCGGTGGGGGTGAGGGGCCGGCCGGCGATGAGGTACTCTCGCAGATACTCGCCGAGTGGGGTAGAACCGGGCTCTCGGAGCAGGACGGGGGAGTAGCCGCGCTGGCGCAGGGTTTCCTGCAGCAGGCTGGCCTGGGTTGATTTTCCCGCTCCTTCGCCGCCCTCAAAGGCTATGAGTATTCCGCCCATTCCGGGTATTCCGTATCAGGGGCGGTAGATGAGGACGCCGCGCTGGGGGTCGCGCCCCCGGCTGGTGGAGGCGAGGTTGAATTGTTCGGCCAGCAGGTGTTGGAGGCGACGGATGTAGGGGCGCTGGGGGTCGAGCTGGACGCTGAATTCGCCGGAGAGGACGCGGTGGGCGGCTTCTTCGGCTTGGGCGCGGGCGGCGGCTTCGGTTTCGGCGTCGGGCTCTCCGGCGAATTGGCGTGAGGGAGGGGGGAGTTCTACGCCCCGGTCGCGGGCCAAGGTGGTGAGAAACTCGCTTACCTGCGGAACGGTGTTTTTGCGGAGCACGTACACTGGGACGTTGTTGTTTTCGGCAACGCGCACGAGCTGGCTGCCGCGACGGTAGTGGTTTTTGGTGGTAAGCAGGACGTTGGCGCGACGGAGTTCGCTGACGATTTCGGCGGCAGCGCCGCGTTCGGCGAGGCTGGCTTCGACTTTGTCGCGACTGACGCCGAAGAGGAAGATGCGGGCGTCGAGTCGGAGGCCGGGGGCGTCGGGCTCGTCCTGGAAGCGCTCGGGGGGGTAGTGGTCGTAGGGGTCGTAGGGGGCGTCCGGTTCGGGGCTGCGGCGGCTTTTGCTGCGGCGGCTGCGGATTTCGCTGGCGGCCCAGGGCGGGGGCGCGGACTCGTTGCGGCGGGTGGCGGCGGTTCGGGTTACTATACCGTTTTCGTCCAAGTGGCGGACTTCGGGGGCTACGGGATAGCCGCGGAGCCACTGGTCGACGACCTGGGCTACGTCGTCGTGAACGGCGACTTCGTTCCGGGCCTGGATTTCGACGACCACGTCGAAGGTTGGGGGGGCTTTGCGCTCGAGGACGGATTTCTGGGTGCCCCGGAAGCGGGCTTCCTGGTCGCCGAGGGTAACGGTCTGGACGCCGCCGATGAGGTCTGAGAGGGTGGGGTTCATGATGAGGTTGTCGAGGGTGTTGCCGTGGGCGGTGGCTACGAGCTGGACGCCGCGCTCGGCGATGGTGCGGGCGGCGGCGGCTTCCTGGGTGGTGCCCATTTCGTCGATGATGATGACCTGGGGCATGTGGTTTTCGACGGCTTCGATCATGACTGCGTGCTGCTCGGTGGGAGCGGGGACCTGCATACGGCGGGCGTGGCCGATGGCGGGATGGGGGATGTCGCCGTCGCCGGCGATTTCGTTGGAGGTATCGACGATGATGACGCGCTTGCGGGCTTCGTCGGCGAGGGCGCGGGCGACTTCTCGGAGCATGGTGGTTTTGCCGACGCCGGGGCGGCCCAGGAGGAGGATGTTTTTGCCGTCGTAGGCGAGGTCTTCGATCATTTTGATGGTGCCGAAGACGGCGCGGCCGACTCGGCAGGTGATGCCGACGACGGCGCCGCTGCGGTTGCGTATTGCGGAGATGCGATGGAGGGTGAGTTCCATTCCGGCCCGGTTGTCGCCGCCGAAATCGCCGACGCGGGAAACTACCTGCTGGAGGTCGGTGCGTGCGATGGGTTCGTCGTCGAGCAAAACGTCGCCGGAAACGAAGCGGGCTTCCGGGGGGCGTCCGAGGTCGAGGACTACTTCCAGGAGGTCGTGCAGGTTTTCCTGGCGGCGGAGGGCGTCGAGGACGCGGGGGGGCAGCACGTCCAAGAGTTGGAGCAGTTCATCGTGAGCGGGTTGCGCGACAGTTACCAACGATGTTCTCCTGAGTGGTTCATCGGACTCGCGGGGCTTCGATAAGGGGGGCGTGGGGGTCGTAGGGAGGGCCGCCGGCCATGGCGAGGAAATAGCGGTGGATGCGGGCGTCGGAGGTTAGCTCCGGGTGGAAGGAGGTTGCGAGGAGGTTGTTCTGGCGGACGGCGACGGGTCGTCCGTCGGGGAGGGCGGCGAGGATGTCCACATCGTGGCCGACGCGGATGATAACGGGGGCGCGGATGAATATGGCGTGGTAGGGGTGGGGGCCGAGTCCGGCAACGGTGAGGTCGTGCTCGAAGGAGTCGATCTGGCGGCCGAAGGCGTTGCGCTGTACGCCTACGTCCATCACGGAGAGGGGTACGGGGTCGTCTTCGGTGATTTCGGAGGCGAGCATAATCATGCCGGCGCAGGTGCCCCAGATGGCTTTGCCGGCGGCGGCCATGTCGGCGACGGGCTGGCGCAGGCGGTACAAGGACATGAGTCGGCTGAGGGTGGTGCTTTCGCCGCCGGGGATGATGAGGCCGTCCAGGCCGGGCAGATGGCAGGGGAGGCGCACTTCCGTAGCGGAGGCGCCGATGCTGCGGAGGACGTGGGAGTGCTCCGCGAAGTCTCCTTGTACTGCCAGAACGCCGATGTTCAACCGGGTGTCCACCGTTGGGGCGATGTGGGTAGGGGGTTTTGCGGGAGGGATGGGTTGGGCTATATGCTGCGGGTGGCGAGGAGTTCGTCGGGGGTGAGTTCGCGGACGCTTCTGCCAACCATGGGTTCGCCGAGGTCGCGGGAGACCTGGGCGAGGATATGGGGGTCGTTGTAGTGGGTGACGGCCTGGACGATGGCGTGGCCGCGGCCGGCGGGGTCTCCGGATTTGAAGATGCCGGAGCCGACGAAAACGCCGTCAGCGCCGAGCTGCATCATGAGAGCGGCGTCGGCGGGGGTGGCGACGCCGCCGGCGGCGAAGTTGACCACGGGGAGTCGGCCTTCGGCGCGGGTTTGCTGGAGGAGGTCCAGGCTGACTTTGAGGTCGCGGGCTTCGACGACGAGTTCGTCGTCGGGCATGGTTTTGAGTTTTCGGATGGCGTCCTGGACGGCACGCATGTGTCGGACTGCTTCGACGATGTCGCCGGTGCCGGCTTCGCCTTTGGTGCGGATCATGGCGGCGCCTTCGGAGATGCGGCGGAGGGCTTCGCCGAGGTCGCGGCAGCCGCAGACGAAGGGGACGGTGAAGTCGTGTTTCCAGACGTGATGGGTTTCGTCGGCGGGGGTGAGGACTTCGGATTCGTCGACGTAGTCGACGCCGAGGGCTTGGAGGATTTGGGCTTCGACGAAGTGTCCGATGCGGCACTTGGCCATAACGGGGATGGTGACGGAGTTGATGATATCGGCGATCATAGAGGGGTCGCTCATGCGGGCAACGCCGCCGTCGGCGCGGATGTCGGCGGGGACGCGTTCGAGGGCCATGACGGCGACGGCGCCGGCTTCCTGGGCGATGCGGGCCTGTTCGGGGGTAACCACGTCCATGATTACGCCGCCTTTGAGCATTTGGGCGTGGCCGGATTTAACGGTAAAAGTGCCGGTCAGGATGTCTGCAACCATTACAAGCGCCTCCTATGTTCTGGCGGGATGTAGTGGGGTTATTATAGCCGTCGTTGGCGGGGTTATCAATGAAGGCGGAGCGGGAAAGAGGGTTAGGATGGCGGGGTGGGCTGATTAGCCGGGGGGAGGCGGTGGATGACGATGATTTCGGTAGAAACCTCGTTGCCGTCTCGTTTAGCGGTGGCAACGATTCGGTTGGAGCCGGCCTGCAAAAGGATGACGGCCTGCCAGCGGCCGAGCGCGTCGAGTTCGGCGGGTATGATGCGGTTGATATCGACCTTTGCGCCGGGCAGAGTAGCGCCGGTTACGGTTATGACGCGGTCGGTGATGACGACGTTGTTATTGGGGTGGGTGATGACGACGTAGAGTTCCGGGGGGTCGGGAGAGTAGGTGAGCTGCAAGAGTTGGCGGGCTTCGCGGCCGGATGAGCTGTCCTTGGCGGTTATCGCTACGACGTTGGCGCCCTCGTTGAGCTCGATGATTACGCTGAATTTTCCGTCGGCGTCGACGCTCGGCGTATCATCATCATCATCATCGTCATCGCTTTCGGAGCTGTGGTGGATGATTATCAATTCGGACCCGGGCAATGTTGAGCCGGCTATTTCCACCTCGGAGGGGCCGTGAATGACGTCCAGGTTCATGGGGCGGTCGATTCTGAGGAAGAAGTTGTCCTGGGTGGGCTGGGGGGTTGGAGTGGGGGCGGTGGGGGTGGGGATGGGGGTTGCGGTTGGCATTGGGGCCGTGGTGGCCGTTGGGGACGGCGGCGTGGGGGTGGCCGGGGGTTGGGGCGTGGGTGTGGGCGCAGGGGTTGGTGGGGGCGTGGGCGCGGGGCGGGCGGAGAAAGGGGGCCACTCGGGGGCGGCGGGCAGGGCGAGGGCCCAGACCATCATGAAGGTGGCGAGCAATAGGACTGCCAGGGCGGCGGCTGATATATTGCGGCGCAAGGCGGCGGCTCGGGTCGGGGGTGGTGGTGGGGTCAGGCGTCGGGGGCGCCGATGGGGAGGGTAAGGGTGAAGGTGGTGGAGTGGTCGGGATGGGGGGCGAGGATGGAGGCGACGGAGAGTTCGCCGCCGTAGCGATGGGCGAGGGTGCGGCTGATGTAGAGTCCGAGGCCGGAGGAGGTTTTTTCTTCGCTGCGGCCCATTTCGGGGGTCCAGCCGCGGGTGAAGAGGTGGGGGCGGTAGTGGGCGGGGATGCCGGGGCCGTTGTCGGCGATGTTGACCTGGAAGGCGTCGGTTTTGCGGGTGGCGGAGATTTCGATGTAGTCGCCGCCGTGGCGGAGGGCGTTATCGACGAGGTTGGCGATGATGTGTTCGAGGACGGCGGCGTCGGAATGGACGAGTCCGAATTCTTCGGGTTCGGACCACCAGACGATGTCTTTGCCCTGTTCGGAGGCCTGGCCGGTGTATCGTTCTACGATGCGACTGACGACGGCGGTGGGTTCTACGGGGTAGTATTGGGTGGGGACGTCGGAGGTTTCGAGGTTGATCATGACCTGCATATTGGCCATCATGAGTCGGAAGGAAGGGGCTTGTTCTTCGATTTCGTCGAGGAGTTCGTGGACGACGATGGAGACGTCTTCGCCGGTGGAGGCGAGGACGCCGCGGACTTCGCGGCATTTGCCGAGGATGCGACGCATGGGTCGGCCGAGGTCGTGTTGGAAGGTTTCGAATTGGCGTTCGGTGAGGCGGCTCCAGTCGCCCATGTCGTGGATGCCGTTGGAGTGGCGTGGGTTTTGGCCGATGGTTATGTAGGTTCCGAGGGCGAGGGAGAGGCCGAGGACGATGGCGGCGATGCCGATGTAGGCGAGGGGTTCTACGGGCCAGAGTTGGGGGAAGAGGGTGGTGATGGGGAAGAAGAGGGAGAGGATCATGGCGGCCAGGCCGGCGAGGGCGAGGGCGAGGCCGAGGAAGGCCGGCCAGGGATGGGCGCGGAGGCGTGGGTGCGGCCGGGCAGCCATGGGGGGTTATTCTCGGGGTGGCAGCAGGCAGTAGCCGCGGTCGCGGACGCTGACGATGAAGTCGTTGGCGCCGAGGGATTGGCCGAGGGCGATGCCGATGGAGACTTTTATTTCGCGGATGCGAACGCGGAGGGAGGCGCGGGTGTCGTCGCCTTCGAGGTAGCGTTCGAGGCGGTCGAAGGGGACGACGCTGCCGGGGCTGCGATACCAGGTTTGGGCGAGGTCGCTGAGGATGTCGAAGCGACGGCCGCGGATGTCGCTGACGGTGATGGGGCGTCCGTGGGGGTCTTTGACGAGGACGGAGCCGGCGTCGCGGTCGATGATGATGCGGGGTCCGACGGAGATGGTATCGGGTTCGGCGCCGAGGAGGCGACGCATGCGGAGGGCGACTTCTTCGGGGGATGCGAGTTTGTCGATGAATTCTACGGGGGCTTTGACTTGCAGGGCGCTGCGGGCGACGGTGTCGCGCTCTACGCCCTGGCTGTACTGGGTGAACATCAGGACGGGGAGGTGGGGTCGCTCGGTGACGATGTGTTTGAGGAGGTCGAGGCCTTTGAAGTGGTCGTCCTGGTATTCGCCGAGGCGGACGTCGAGGATAACGCCGTCGGGGAGGCTGTCGGAGATGGCGGTGAGTGCGGCATTGATCATATCGTCGGCGGAGCCGTAGTCTTCTTTGCTGATGACGCGGGCGCGCCAGCCTTCGTCTTCGAGGCGGATGCAAACGGCGCGGACGATGGAGGAGGTGGCCTCGTCGTCGATGATGAGGATGTTGCCGGATTTGGGAGGCATGGGGATTGGGGGTATCAGGAGTCTTTGGTGAGGTTGAGGAGGAATTCGGAGTTGGTGCGGGTGCGGGCTAGGCGTTCGAGGACGCGTTTGGTGGCGTCGCCCATGTTGGCTTGGGCGTCGTTGGAGGCGAGGGTGACCATGCGTCGGAGGAGCCAGATTTGGGGGACGGTTTCGGGGTCGTAGAGGAGTTCTTCGCGTCTGGTGCCGCTGCGGACTACGTCGATAGCGGGGAAGTAGCGTTGGTCGGCGAGGCGGCGGTCGAGGTGGAGTTCCATGTTGCCGGTGCCTTTGAATTCTTCGTAGATGACTTCGTCCATGCGGCTGCCGGTGTCGAGGAGGCAGGTGGCGATGATGGTGAGGGAGCCGCCTTCTTCGATGTTGCGTGCGGCGCCGATGAAGCGTTTGGCGGGGTAGAGTGCGGCGGGGTCGATGCCGCCGGAGAGGGTGCGTCCGGAGGTGGGTAGGGCGAGGTTGTAGGCGCGGGTGAGTCGGGTGATGCTGTCGAGGAGGATGACGACGTCGCGGCCGGTTTCGGTCATGCGTTTGGCGCGTTCTACGGCGAGTTCGGCGACGCGGCATTGTTCTTCGACGGACTCGTCGAAGGTGGAGGCGAAGACGTCGCCTTTGACGGCGCGGCGCATTTCGGTGACTTCTTCGGGTCGTTCGCCGATGAGGACGACCATGAGGGTGACGTGGGGGTGGTTTTCGGAGATGGCGGCGGCGATTTGACGGAGGACGGTGGTTTTGCCGGCTTTGGGAGGGGAGACTACGAGGCCGCGCTGGCCGAGGCCGATGGGGGCGAAGAGGTCGATCATGCGGCAGGGGAGGCCGCCCTGGGAGTGTTCGAGGATGATATGGCTGTTGGGGAAGATGGGGGTGAGGGATTCGAAGAGGCGGCGGTTGGCGGGGGCCTGCATTTCGGGCTCCATGAGGTTTATGGTGAGAACCCGAGTGAGGGCGTAATGTCGTTCGCCGTCTTTGGGGGGGCGGACGAGGCAGGTTACGGTGTCGCCGGTTTTGAGGTTGGAGCGTCGGATTTGGGATTGGGAGACGAAGACGTCGCCGGCGACGGGGGGGTATAGCATGGAGCGGAGGAGGCCGTGTCCGGCGTCCATGACTTCGAGGACGCCGGAGGCGGCGAGCTGGCTGCGGTTGGCGGCGGACTGTCGGATGCGCTGGAGGAGGGCATCGCGGTTGAGGTTATCGAGGGGGGCGTCGCTGCGGAGGCCGACGTCCGGGGCGAGGGCAATGAGGTCTTCGCGGCTCATTGCTGCGAGGTCGGCGATGTCGATCTGACGGGTAGAATGGGCGCCGTTGGCGTAGGGTGGGGCGTCCGGGGAGGGTTGGTCGGTGGGTGGGGACGCGACGGGGAGGGGGGTGTCGTCGGCGGGGGGTGGGCGGCGGCGGCGGGGGGCGGCGGGGGCCCCGGTGCGAGCGCGAACCATATCGTCAGCCTCCGGATGCTTGTTGCCAGTCGCGCAGGAAGGCGGCTAAACCGGCGTCGGTGAGTGGGTGGTTGATCATTTGCGTGAGTACGTTGTAGGGGATGGTGGATAGGTGGGCGCCGGCGGCGGCGGCGTCGGAGCAGTGTTGGGGGCTGCGGATGCTGGCGGCCATGATTTTGGTGGTGAGGTTGTGGTGGCGATAGACGGCGGCGATGTTTTGGATGAGGGAGATGCCGTCTTGGCCGATGTCGTCGAGGCGTCCGATGAAGGGGCTGACGACGTGGCTGCCGGCGTTGGCGCCGAGGATGGCCTGGTTGACGGAGAAGACGAGGGTTTGGTTGATTTTGATGCCGTCGCGGGAGAGGACGGAGATGGCTTTGAGGCCTTCTGAGGTGCTGGGGATTTTGACCCAGGGGTTGGGGATCCATTCGGCGATGTCGCGGCCTTCGGCGATCATGTCGTCGGCGTGGGAGCTGACGACTTCTATTGAGATGGGGCCGTGGATGATGTCGGCGATTTGCTGGACTGCGTTGCGGTAGCCGGAGTGGGCGCCGATGCCTTCTTTGGCGGCGAGGGAGGGGTTGGTGGTGACGCCGGAGATGACGCCGAGCTGGGCGCCTTGTCGGATTTCGTCGATGTTGGCGGTGTCGAGGAAGAGTTTCATTGTTGCAGTTCTCCCGGGCGGGCGGCTCTTCCCGGTGGGTGAGCGCGGAGGCGGTGGGGTTGTTCGGGATGTGGTGGGTGTGGCGTTGGGGATGGGGGAGGCCGGGGGAGGTGTCTCTCGCCGGTGGGGGAAGGTTGGGCTAGCGGGATGAAAATGACCAACGGCCGGGACGGTTGAAGGGGATTTGTTTGCCCTCGCGGACGGTGTTTTGGGCGTGGTTGATGAGGGCGCGGAAGAGGGGGTGGGGGCGGTTGGGTCGGGATTGGAATTCGGGGTGGAACTGTACGCCGAGCATGAAGGGGTGGTCGGGGATTTCGGCGGCTTCGACGAGGGAGCCGTCGGGGGAGAGGCCGCTGATGATGATGCCGGAGGAGGCGAGGGATTCGCGGTAGCGGTTGTTGACTTCGTAGCGATGGCGGTGTCGTTCCATGGTGTCGTGGGGGCCGTAGGCCTGGGCCATTTGGGTGTTGGGCTGGGGACGGCAGGGGTAGTGTCCGAGGCGCATGGTGCCGCCGAGGTCGGTGAGGGCTTTCTGTCCGTGCATGATGTCGATGACGGGGTGTTGGCAGTTGGGGTCGAGTTCGGAGGAGTTGGCGCGGTTGAGTCCGGTGACGTGTCGGGCCCAGTCGATGATCATGACTTGCATGCCGAGGCAGAGGCCGAGGTAGGGGACGGCTTTGTCGCGGGCGTAGCGGCTGGCGTGGATCATGCCTTCGACGCCGCGGGGGCCGAAGCCGCCGGGGACGACGATGCCGGAGACGTCGTTGAGGTGTGGGTGGGGGCCGTCGCGCTCGATGGCTTCGGAGTGGACCCAGCGGATTTCGGCTTTGAGTCCGCAGGAGGCGGCGGCGTGTCGGAGGGCTTCGCGGACGGACATGTAGGAGTCGGGGTATTCGACGTATTTGCCGACGATGGCGATGGGGATTGAGTGTTGGGCGGAGTTCATGCGGTGGACGAGGTCGTGCCATTCGTTGAGTTGGCACTGGCCGGAGAGGGAGAGGGATTGTGAGAGGAAGCGTCCGAGTCCGAAATGTTCCATGATGAGAGGGACTTCGTAGACGTTGGAGACGGTGGGCATGGGGAAGACGGCTTGGGTGGCGACGTCGCAGAATAGGGAGAGTTTATCCTGGATGGCGGGGGTTATTTCGGTGTCGCTGCGGCAGATGAGGGCGTCGGGTTGGATGCCGATGCTGCGGAGTTCTTTTACGCTGTGCTGGGTTGGTTTGGTTTTGAGTTCTGCGGAGGCGGAGATGAAGGGCAGGAGGGTGAGGTGGATGTAGAGGACGTTGTCGCGGCCTACGTCGTTGCGCATTTGGCGGATGGCTTCGAGGAAGGGGAGGCCTTCGATGTCGCCGACGGTGCCGCCGACTTCTACGACGAGGGCGTCGGCGTTGGATTTTTGGGCGAGGCCGGTGAGTCGGTTTTTGATTTCGTTGGTGAGGTGTGGGACGGTTTGGATGGTGCCGCCGAGGAAGTCGCCGCGTCGTTCGCTGGTGATGAGTTGGAGGTAGGCTTGTCCGGCGGTGATGTTGCTGTCGCGGGTGAGGGCGACGTCGATGAAGCGTTCGTAGTGTCCGAGGTCGAGGTCGGTTTCGCCGCCGTCGTGGGTGACGAAGACTTCGCCGTGCTGGTAGGGGGACATGGTGCCGGGGTCGACGTTGAGGTAGGGGTCGAGTTTGATGACGGTTACGGAAAGGCCCTGGCTTTTGAGGATGCGGCCGATGGAGGCGACGCAGATGCCCTTGCCGATGGAGCTGACTACGCCCCCGGTGACGAAGATGTACTTGGTGGGCATAAGTATCGGATGGTTGCGTCGGCCCGGTTGGTGTCGGTTGATGATGGCCGGGGCGCGGTTGACGATGGGGGACGGGGCCATAGTACAACGGGGTTGCGGGGGGCGTCAAGCGGGGGTTTGTTTGAATTGGGATTTACGGGATTGGGGGTTGGTTTGGGGTGTGGTGGTTGTCAGAATCAGGATTTACCGGATTTTGGGATTTACGGGATTGGGGCCGGCTCCCGGAGTGGGAGCCGGCTTTCGGTGGGGTGGTGCGTTGTGGTGGGTTGGGGTGGTGTTGGGGGTTGGGTTAGATGCGGAGGGGTAGGGGGGTGGGTAGTTTGATGTGGAAGGTCTTTTCCAAGGCCCTCCGCCAGAGGGGGGATAGGGTGATGAAGGCTGAGTTGGTGGTTATTTTGCGCGGTTTGGGGTGGCAGTAGCAGGGTACGGGTTCCTGGCGTAAGAACTCGTAGTGGCCGTGAGGGTCGGTTTTGGCGGCCAGTTCGTTGGGGAGGCGGAAGTGGCTGCGGATTTTGGCGAAGTTGGGGAGGTTGGTGATGTCGCGGACGGAGTAGAATGTGGGAGGGCTGATTTCGTGGGGTTTGCGGAGGTAGCGTTGGGTGGGACGGACGGGTAGGGGTTGGCCGGCGATGATGGCGTTGGCGGCTTTGAGGAAGGCGGCGGCGCGACGGCGGAGGCGGGTCAGGGATGTGAAGGTGTTGCGTTGGTGGCGGGTTTGCTGGCGGGTGGTTTGCGTTTGGGTGTCGTTGATGTGGGTTACGTTTTGGCGGCGGTGGGTTTTCCCGTCGCTGTTGGCGTGGGTGGCGTCGATATGGGTGGTGTTTTGGCGGCGGCGGGTTTTCCCGTCGTTGTTGGCGTGGGTGGCGGCGTCGCTGTTCTGGCGGCGGCGGGTTTGGCCGTCGTTGTTGGCTTGGGTGGCGTCGATATGGGTGGCGTTCTGGCGGCGGGTTTTCCCGTCGGCGTGGGTGGCGGCGTCGCTGTTCTGGCGGCGGCGGGTTTGGCCGTCGTTGTTGGCTTGGGTGGCGTCGATATGGGTGGCGTTCTGGCGGCGGGTTTTCCCGTCGTTGTTGGCGTGGGTGGCGGCGTCGCTGTTCTGGCGGCGGCGGGTTTTCCCGTCGCTGTTGGCGTGGGTGGCGGCGTCGCTGTTTTGGCGGTGGTGGGTGGTGGCGTGGCTGTTGTGGGTGTTGTGGTGTTTGGATTTGGGTAGGTGTGGGGAGTTGTAGATTTCGCGGAAGGTTTTGACGTGGGACCGGCTGAAGTCTCCGTCTCTGACGTACCATCTGAGGACGTTTTCCATTTGGCGGGGGGAACGGTGCCAAAGGGGACGGTTTTCGGCCAGGGCCGTGGCGGAGTGGGATAGGCAGCGGGCGATGGCCTGGATGGCGCGCTCGATGTTGCCTTCGGCGATGTTGGTTTGGGCGTGTTTGAGGAACCGGTCGGCGCAGCTTTGGTGGCGCGCGATGGTTTCCGGGTCGATGGTATCCCGGTAGATGGTTTCCATTGGCTGGGGTTGCCTCCTGGTTGGGTTGTTGGTGTTGGTTGTTGTTGGTTTGGTTGGTTGGGGTTCGTGGGGGTTCAGGATGTCGGCGCTACGGTCTGAGAGCGTGGCTTGCTATTTACGTCCTAGTCTTGCGCGTGCTGACGGCTGCTTGGGCAGTGGTCGTCCTCGCGCAGCGGTGGTGACGCCCGCCGTGCTGGGTGCGCCAGCCGGGTAATGTGACCGACCTCCGGCGCACCTACAGTGGTGCAATGGATCCGACGTGCCGCAAAGTACTGGTTGCGGCGGATTAGACCGTGTTATCCTGAACCCCGTTGAACTCTTGTTTTAGCCTCCTGGCTGGATTTTGGTGTCGGGCGGTGTCCTGGCCGGGGACGGTATCCGACGGTTCTCGAGGGGCCGTTGGATTAGCCTGACGGGGGTATTATAGCGTACTGGAGTGCGTAGTGCAATAGGGGATTGTCAGAATCAGGATTTACGGGATTTGGGGATTTTCAGGATGGAGGTCTAGTTGGGGAGAAGGCGGTTGCGGTGGGTGGGTTGTGGTGTTGGAGTGGGGGATGGTGGTTGGGTTGGCGGGTTTGGTGGGGGGATTGTCAGAATCAGGATTTACGGGATTTGGGGATTTTCGGGATTGGGGGGTTGGTTTTGGAGTGCGGTTGGGGTGGTGGAGCGGGGTTTGGGGGAGTTTGGGTTATGAGTGGTGGCGTTGGTTTTGGTTCTGGGGCGGCGGTCGTGGGTTGCTGCGGTGAAGCGGGGGATGATTGTCAGAATCAGGATTTACGGGATTTTAGGATTTTCGGGATTTGGGGGTTGGTTTTGGAGTGCGGTTGGGGTGGTGGAGCGGGGTTTGGGGGAGTTTGGGTTATGAGTGGCGGCGTTGGTTTTGGTTCTGGGGCGGCGGTCGTGGGTTGCTGCTTGGGGGAGTTTGGGTTATGAGTGGCGGCGTTGGTTTTGGTTCTGGGGCGGCGGTCGTGGGTTGCTGTTTGGGGGAGTTTGGGTTATGAGTGGTGGCGTTGGTTTCGGTTTTGGCTCTGGCGCGGCGGTCGTGGGTTGCCGCTGCTTGGGGGAGTTTAGGATATGAGTGGCGGCGTTGGTTTCGGTTTTGACGGGGGTATGGAGCTGCCGGTGGCGCTGGCGATGGACTGGGGCGGCACGTGGGCGCGCGCTGCGGTTATTGACCGGGATGGACGGATATTGTGGCAGGAGCGGGTTGCCAATCGGCGGGACGGGCTGTGGGATGAGTTGGCGGATGACGCCGGGGCGCTGCTGCGTAAGGCGAAGGACAACGCTTTTGGGCATCCTATTGCCGGGGTGGGCGTGGCTTTGGCAGGGTCGATAGACGCGACTACGGATGCGCTGCTGTCGTCGCCGAATCTGCCGGCGCTTAATGGGGTGAGGCTGCCGGATTTGTGGCGTCCGATGCTGGACTTGCCGGTGTGGGTGGGGAATGATGCGAATCTGGCGGCGCTGGGGGAACGGTATTACGGGGCGGGACGTCGTGGCTTGGCGCAGGGGGCGCCGGCCCGGACGCTGGTGTTTGTGACTTTCAGCACCGGGGTGGGCGCGGGGGTGGTTGACGGAGGGAAGATGTTTGTCGGGTCGGCGGGGGCGGCCGCGGAGGTGGGACACATGACGATAGACTATCGGGCGGACGCTGCGCCTTGCGCCTGCGGGAACAGCGGGTGCCTGGAAGCGCTGGCCTCGGGGACTGCCATCGGACGGGCGGCGCAGGCTCGGCTGGGGGATGCGCCGCCGGGGTCGCCGCTGCAAGTTGTGTATGAGGGCAAGGGGTCTATTACCGGGGAGGATGTGTTCGGGGCGGCGGAGCAGGGCGATGCGGTGGCGATGGAGGTGATTAGCGATGCGGTGGCGGCAATCATCGTGGGGATGGGGAATGTTCTCAATCTGTTTAATCCTGATGTGGTGGCGCTGGGCGGAGGGGTGACGCAGGGTCTGCTGCAATTGGGGCTGCTGGGGGAGATTGAGGAGGGTATGCGGCGGAGGGCGATGAGCTCGGGGCATCGGCGGTTTCGGCTGGTTCCGGCTACGCTGGGGGACAGTCAGGGGCTGGTGGGGGCGGCGAGCTTGGTGTGGTCTAAAACGGAACGGGGGATGGGGGTTGTCTGAATCAGGATTTACCGGATTTTGGGATTTTCGGGATTGAGGGGGTGTTGGCGGGGGCGGCGGGGACGTTCGGGGAGGGTGGCGGGTTTGGTGGGATGGGTTGTGTTACGCCGGTTTGGTGGGATGGGTTGTGTTACGCCGGTTTGGTGGGATGGGTTATGTTACGCCGGTTTGGTGGGATGGGTTTGTTTTGGTTTTTGGGGTGGGTTGGGTTATGCCGGCTGGGAGGTAGGGGTGGGGTTTTAGACGATGTAGCGTCCGCCGACTACGTTCATGCGGTCGCCGGTGATGTAGGAGGATTCGTCGCTGGCGTAGAAGAGGCAGGCGTTGGCGATGTCTTGAACGGTGGCCTGGCGCCGGAGGGGGATGTCTTTGAGGTGTTGGTCGGAGCCGCGGGGGGTGTCCTGGAACTCGGGATACCATTCGGGGTGGGCGCGGGAGGTGTCGGTGGAGCCGGGGTTGACGAGGTTGGCGCGGATGCCGTGGGGGGCGTATTCGGCGGCGACGGCGCGGATGAGGCCGTGGAGTCCGGTTTTGGCGGTGGTGACGGTGGCGGTTTCGGGTCGGCCGGTGATGGCGGCCTGTCCGCCGAGGGCGATGATGCTGCCGGAGCGTTGGTCGATCATGCCGGGGAGGACGGCGCGGATGAGGTAGAAGGCGGCGTGGAGGTTGGTGGCGATGACGTTTTGCCATTCTGCGACGGAGATGTCGAGCAGGGGTTTGTGGGGTCGGATGGCGACGTTGCTGACGAGGACGTTGACGGGGCCGAGGGCGGCGATGCCTTGGGCGACCATGTCGGCTACGCGGTTGGGGTCGGAGACGTCGCCGATGACGGTGTGGACGCGGACGCCGAAGTGGCGGCATTGGTCGGCGACGGCGGTCAGTTCGTCGGCGGACTGGCGGGTGTTGAGGATGAGGTCGGCGCCTTCGCGGGCGAAGGAGCGGGCGATTTCGGCGCCGATGTTGCGGCTGGCGCCGGTGATGAGGGCGGTTTTGTTTTGGAGACGCATTTGATTGTCCTTGGTGTGGTTAGTTGCGGTTGTCTGAATCAGGATTTACCGGATTTGGGGATTTTCCGGATTGGGGGGCTGTTGGTGGGGAGGGTGGCGGGGGTTGGCGGGTTTGGTGGGATGGGTTGTGTTATGCCGGTTGGGAGGTATGGGTGGAGACTGGGTTGTCTGAATCAGGATTTACCGGATTTTGGGATTTTCCGGATTGAGGGGTTGGTGGTGGGGATGGTGGCGGGGGTTGGCGAGTTTGGTGGGATGGGTTTGGTTTTGTCGGCTGGGAGGTAGGGGTGGAGACTGGGTTGTCTGAATCAGGATTTACCGGATTTGGGGATTTTCAGGATTGAGGGGTTGGTGGTGGGGATGGTGGCGGGGGTTGGCGGGGGTGACGGCGGTCGTTCGGGGAAAAGGCGATGTATGGTCGGGCCGGCAATTAGTTGGAATGAGGGTAAGCACTGCCATCAGGGGTAGGACTACCCGCGCGGTGTCGGCATCGAAACTACCGAAGCCGAGCCGGACGAGGAGGCGGGTAGGACTACCCGCGCGGCGTCGGCGTCGAAGCGCATTCAGCTGCGGCGCGATGTTGGGACGCCAGTATCAGGATGATGGCGGATGCTACGGCGGTGATACCACTGAGGCCTACGAAGGGGCCGTCCACTGGGGAGGGTGACCGGTGATCGTTACGGCATCGCCCGCCGTTATCCAGGGGGCCGTCCACGGAGAAGGGTGACTGGGCTTAATGCGGGCAACGGGCGCTCGCCTGTCGGTAAGGGTAACATACCGATGAGATAGGCGGCTACTGACATGATGAGGGTTTTATCCTATATGGCAATGGCTCCTTTTGCTTTGGGGGATAGGTAAATCGGGGGAGTCGCATAGGGTTATGCGGGCGCCCGGATTTTGGGTAGGAGGGGGGCATCATACCTAAACGTTGGAGGCCAGTATCAGGATGATGGCGGATGCTACGGCGGTGATACCACTGAGGCCTACGAGGGGGCCGTCCACTGGGGAGGGTGACCGGTGATCGTTACGCCGTTGCCCGCCGTTATCCAGGGGGCCGTCCACGGGGAAGGGTGACTGGGCTTAATGCGGGCAACGGGCGCTCGCCCGTCGGTAAGGGTAACATACCGATGAGATAGGCGGCTACTGACAGGATGAGGGTTTTATCCTATATGGCAATGGCTCCTTTTGCTTTGGGGGATAGGTAAATCGGGGGAGTCGCATAGGGTTATGCGGGCACCCGGGTTTTGGGTAAGAGGGGGGCATTTCTAACGCGGATACTCTTATGCACGTACCGGATATGCCCAACAGTATATCGTCCATCAAGGTGACGACCTGCGGGATGGGGGCGATGGTTGTCAAAAGGCAATGGGGAGACGGTTTGTCGTGTCCGGAGCGGCGATGATGTTATGCTGTTTTTACTGGCGGCGCGTTCAGCGGGGGTTGGTGGGGGTGGATTTGGGGTTGAGGCCGGGGGTGGGAGCGGTTTTGTTTTGGAGACGTATTTGATTGTGCTCGGTGTGATTGGTACGGGTATGCGACGGTTTATTGCAGCATATGGTGATTATGAATAGGCTTTCCAATTCGGATTAGCACGCCTGATATGGTTACTGCGCCGCCAACGAGTCCTATGAGCGTTGCTGCGGGTTCCAGCCGGTCAAAGCTCAATTCGCAACTCAGTAATACGGCTACGAATGCAGGAGAGCCACCGGCTATTCCGATTGCCAGCGTCATCAACGCGCCTCGGACTACGGATGAGCCGAAGTTCATGAATTGGGCCTGCCGGTGGTCAGGAGTAGCGCAAACCCGGAAACGCCTACTACAAGCCCGCCGAGTGCGACGAAGGCGGCGGCGGCCAGTAGGAGAATCTGGGGAGGCTGCTCTACAATTTGCGGCACCACCAAGAACAAAGCGATGCCGATTACGAAAGTGACCAGTGAGGCGGTGAAGAGCTTATCCCACATGGCGGGGCTTCCTTTTCGGTTACGGGTATCAGGGTAAGGCAAGGGAGGGTGGATGTCAAAGGCGGGGCGATGGATAAGTTCTTTGTCCGGCAGGCTGGGAGTAATGCACATGGTGACGGCGCGCTCGTTGCGGGGCAGCCGGCGGGCGCATGGGGAGATAATAGAGGCCGCAGATCAGGATGTTGATGCGGGCGGCGATGTGTTGGGGGAGGGTGTGTTGTTTTTTTGATTGGGTTATTGGCTGGTTTGCCGGTTGGGGTCAAGCCGGTTTTGGATGGTTCCGATTATCAGGCTGGCTGCGAGGGGATGGGGTCAGGGGGCGCCGGCGAGAGCGAGGGGTTTGTTGGAGGCTGGCCATGTTGGGGTGGGTTATGACCATAGTAATCCGTATAGTGGGCAAGAGTGTAGTTGTGACGGGGTTGGCCGCAGGGGTTGCATGGGGGAGTGTCGGCAACAGGGGCGTTGGGCTAGGGCCGCGATTTGATTTTGCGGACGAACGTGAGGAACACTCCCAAAGCGGATACTCTGACGGCAAGGGCAGTTATGCGGAGGAGGACTACCCCGACTATCTCGGCAGAGGGTAGTGTGGGCAGCAAATGATGCGCAATCAGAGGTATTACGCTGCTGATGGCGTATGCAATCATCGAAGCGATGACAAGTTTGTCCCACACGACGGGGCCTCATTTTTGGTTTATGGTAAATCGGGGGAAGGGTGGTTGTCAAAGCGGGCTGGCGCGTCCGGGGCGGCGATGACGTTATGCTATTGCACATACGGGCGGCGACGAGAATGCAGAGATGATGCGGCGCCGGCGGGCGGCGACTGACAAGGGGCCGCTGCTGCCTTGCGCAGCGGGAGTAAATGGGGTTGGGGTTGTCGTTTGCGGGTCAGTGTTCTTGGTGGTCGTTATAGAACCAACGCCGGATCATCTTGTACCCTCGATCCAGCAGGGAGCCTAATGTACCCATTGCGCCCACGATGCCGAGGATCAATTCGATTTGTATGTCGTTGACCAAGTAAATCAACAGTATGGGAACGGAGGTTACCCCCAGGCCGGCGATGGAGACTGCCAATGAAGCGATGAGCGCAAGCGCTATGGTTCGCCACGGGATCATTGCCTAGGGCTGCGCTTTTGCCCTGAACAGGAGCATGATGAGCATTCCGATTCCCGTTACGCCCATAGACAGGCCAGCTATGCCCAACAATGCCGCCCCCACGAATGTGACCATCTGCGGGATTGGCGATTCCTCTGGAAACGGAACAGGCAAGAGGAAGTGTCCCGCAAGGAATAGCGCACTGCTGATGCCGTAGGCGGTCAAGGAAACGGTAAAGGCCTTGTCCCACATGGTTGGGCCTCCTTTTGGGTTTATATTACCAGGGTAAATCAGGAGAACGGTGGTTGTCAAAGCGGGTTGGCGGCGGGTTGGCGCGTCTGGAGTGGGGATGATGTTATGCTATTGTGCTGTCGGGGCGCGCAGCGGGGGTTGGTGGTGGCCGATTTGGGCTGGGACGGGGGATGAGGGGGGTTGTTTTGGGATGGTTGGTATTATCAGGAGATGGGCTAGTATCATCCGTTGGCGTTATTTGATGTTTTTGATGGGGAGGATGGTGATTATCCCGGACGCTGTGGCGGCCAGGCCGCCGAGTCCTGTAATTACGGCGGCAAGGAGGAGGAGGATCTTTGAGCCTCCGGGTATCAGGTACTCCGCTATCAGCGCTACGATCACGCCGATGGCGACGACTAGCAACGAAGCTTGGAAAATTCGGTCGTACATACCGGGGCCTCCTTCCGTTATGTTGGTGGCTTGGCATGGGGCTCCGAACTTCCGGAGTTGGGGGAGGCGCTAGTGTCAGTTTTAGCTTTGGATGCTCTCCAGGGCACGGAGGGCGAAATCCCGGAGGTTGTTGGAGCTGTTTTCAGCAATCCATTGCAGCATTGGGAGAGCGCGCGGTTCTCTGAATTCGCCCAACTGCCAGATTATGGATTCTGTTAGTCCGGGAGATTCAGGGTACTGGTCGTGGGATGTGCTTTCGGGGAAGCCGTTCAGTAGTTGGAGGAGGCGCTGGCGGATTGCTTCGGTGTCGGGGGACGGTATCCATACTTCTCTGGGATGGCAGGAGTTGTTAAGGTTGGCGCGGTAGATGGGGCCAATGGGGATCAGGTCTTTGGCGGGTTGGCGGCGTGGATGGTTGGCGCAGTAGGTCCAAAAGGGGATTGGGATGGGAACGTCTCTAATCTCGCAGTGGGCGGGTTCGGAGTCGTCTGCGTATCGATAGAAGGCTTGGCCATGGTTTTTCCGATTGAACCAGCAGGTTCCGCAGCAGTCGGAGCCTCCGTTTGGCATATTGTATCTCCTTTGGGGTTGTGTGCGGGGGAGGCGGCGCGGTGGGGGTAGGTGGGGGGTTAGTAGGGGCCGTAGCCGGGGATGTTGATGCAGGCGGCGATGTGCTGGGGTAGGACTTCGCGGGCTTCGGGGATTATGCGGTTGCAGTCGTCGGTGGAGAGGGGGCATCGGGGGTGGAAGACGCAGCCGCTGGGAGGGTTGAGTGGGCTGGGGACTTCGCCGGAGAGGATGATGCGCTCGCGCTGGGCGTCGAGGACGGGGTCGGGGATGGGGACGGCGGAGAGGAGGGCGCGGGTGTAGGGGTGCTGGGGGTTTTCGTAGATTTGGTTGCGGTCGGCGATTTCGACGATTTTGCCGAGGTACATAACGGCGACGCGGTCGCTGATGTGTCGGACTACGGAGAGGTCGTGGGCGATGAAGAGGTAGGTGAGGTTGTAGCGTTCTTGGAGGTCTTCGAGGAGGTTGATGATTTGGGCCTGGATGGAGACGTCGAGGGCGGAGACGGGTTCGTCGCAGACGATGAAGGAGGGGTCGACGGAGAGGGCGCGGGCGACGCCGATGCGCTGTCGTTGTCCGCCGCTGAATTCGTGGGGGAAGCGGTCGGCCATGTAGGGGTTGAGTCCGACGTTGTTGAGGAGTTCGGCGACGCGTTCGCGGTATTCGCGTCTGTTGTTGACGAGTCCGTGAACGGCGAGGGGTTCGCCGATGATGTTGCCGGCGGTCATGCGGGGGTTGAGGGAGCTGTAGGGGTCTTGGAAGATGATTTGCATTTGGCGGCGCATGGCGCGCATTTGACCGGCGCGGGCTTGTGCGATTTCGGAGCCGTTGAACCAGATTTGGCCTTCGGTGGGGCGATAGAGGCGGAGGATGCAGCGTCCGGTGGTGGTTTTGCCGCAGCCGGATTCGCCGACGAGGCCGAGGGTTTCGCCGCGCATGACGGTGAAGTTGACGTCGTCGACGGCTTTGATGTGGGCGACGGCGCGCTGGAAGAGGATGCCGGAGGTTACGGGGAAGTACATTTTGAGGCCGCGGACGTCGAGGAGGACGTTATCTTGGGAGGTGGGCGCGACGTCGGCCTGGGGCGTTTGGGCGGTGGTCATTGGGGGGCTTCTCCTGGGGAGGTTGATGGTGGGGATGGTGGTGGTTGGCCGGTGGGCTTATGCGGTTCCCATGGCGTAGCTGAGGGCCTGTCGGCCGAGTTCGTCGGCGCGCCAGCAAGCGGAGACGTGGGGTTCGGGGCTGTCGGTGGGGACGGGCATGAGCGGGGGGGCTTCGTCGGCGCATTTGTCGATGGCCCACCGGCAGCGGGCGCGGAAGGAGCAGCCTTGGGGGAGGTTGACGAGGTCGGGGGGTTGTCCTTCGATGGGGACGAGTTTGGCGGCGTTGCCGTCTTCGTCCATGAGGCGCTGGTCGAGGCGGGGGACGGAGTCGAGGAGGCCGACGGTGTAGGGGTGTCGGGGGTTGGTGTAGATTTCGTGGGCTGAGCCGCGTTCGATGATTTTGCCGGCGTACATGACGTTGACGCGGTCGGCGTAGCGTGCGACGACGCCGAGGTTGTGGGTGATGATGATGAGGGCGACGCCGAGGGTGTCGGTGAGGGATTTCATGAGTTCGAGGATTTGGGCCTGGATGGTGACGTCGAGGGCGGTGGTGGGTTCGTCGGCGATGATGAGTTGGGGGTTGCAGCTGAGGGCCATGGCGATCATGACGCGCTGTCGCATGCCGCCGCTGAATTGGTGTGGGTATTGTCGGATGCGGCGTTCGGGGTCGGGGATGCCGACCTGGGCGAGGAGGTTGACGGCGTCCTGGCGGGCTTCGTCGCGGGATTTGCCGAGGTGGAGTTGGATGGTTTCGGTGAGTTGTCGGTCGAGGGTGAGGACGGGGTTGAGGGAGGTCATGGGTTCCTGGAAGACCATGGCCATTTTGGCGCCGCGGATGCGGCGCATGTCGTCCATATCGACTTTGAGGATGTCTTCGCCGTCGAAGAGGACTTCGCCGCCGACGGTGCGGCCGGGAGGGTCGGGGATGAGGCGCATGAGGGAGAGGGCGCTGACGCTTTTGCCGCAGCCGCTTTCTCCGACGAGGCCGAGGGTTTCGCCGGGCAGGACTTCGTAGGTGACGTCGTCGACGGCTTTGACGATGCCTTCGTAGGTGAAGAAGTAGGTTTGGAGGTTTTTGACTTCAAGCAGGGGCTGGGCCACGACAAGGCTCCTCTGTTGGGTTGATTCAGCGTATCCGGACGGTGGACGTAGGGATGTGCGCCGTGTGATGGCGGCGTAGTGTTGACGGGGGTCAACTTACCATACTGGGGATTGGGCTGGCAAGATTGTAGCGGAGATTGAACGGAAGAGGGCGAGGAGACGGCGGCGATGGGTTGGCGATGCTGCGTCGGGCGGTTGGGGCGGAGCGGGGATGACCGGGCCGGGCGTCCGGAGGGGTTGCTCATGGTCAATATACAGGCCGCCGACTCCGACCGACCGGTTCAGGCGCCTGGAGGCGCTGCGCTGATGGAGGGCTGTGGGGATGTAGAATCCGGGGGCGGGGTCGGTCGGGTTGTATTGGGGCGCTGGCAGCGTGATTTTTCGGGGCTGTTGCATCAACTTTCCGACGTGGGCCATTTACCATATGAGAGACAGGGCATATGGGGATGGGCTGACAGTGTTGTATCGGGCTTGGATGTGGGGTTGTCGCATATAAAACTGTAAGGTCTTTGGCGATGTCGGAATCCGGCAGGGCATGGGTGTGACTTGTCACATTGGCCGGCATAGGTTATAAAGCATCTGTTGCCCGGCGAATCATTGGGACAGCCGGCCGGCGATGAAAGGTGTTTTTGCGACTTATTGATTGGGGTGAGTGCGCCAATGCGAAAGCCACATATTTTTGCCGACAACCCTCTAGACCGCGGGGAGGTGGAACGGCGGGATGAGGGCTGGATTGCCGAGCAATGGGTGAATCCGGCCAGCAGATTTCTGCCTTTCCGCAACCTCAAGGCGCTGCTTACGGATGATGAGCCGCCGGAATTGGGCTGGCGGCCGGCCGGGGCGGCGGATGCGCTGCCGGAGGGGGCGGAGTGGATATTTCTGGGCCTGCTGGACGGGGCGGCGCATTTCGCGGTTGACCTGTCTAGAGACGCGGCGGCAGCCGAGGGGGTTGTGGAGGCGACGGGGTGGCGATTTGAGGATTGCCGCACGGCGGGGGAGACTATGTCGGGCCCCGACACCGGGATACTGGCGCAGGCGCGTTCTCAGCTGGACTGGAACCTGCGGCACGGCTTTTGCTCGGTTTGCGGGGCGGCTACGAGGAAGGGGCGCGGCGGGCAGGTGCGGCAGTGTCCAGTCTGCGGGGCGCAGCATTTTCCGCGCACGGACCCGGTGGTTATTACCGTGGTGGCGGACACGGTTGGCGATCGCTGCCTGTTGGGTCAGTCGCGGGGGCGTTTGCAGCGGATGCGGACTTATTCGGCTCTGGCCGGGTTTATGGATCAGGGGGAGTCTATTGAGGAAGCGGTGGCCCGGGAGGTGATGGAAGAGGCTGGGATACGGGTGAGGAACGTGCGCTATCATTCATCGCAGCCGTGGCCGTTTCCGTCTTCGCTGATGATTGGGTGCATTGCGGAGGCGGAAAGTACCGACATCAATATGGACGATGAGGAGATGACGGACGTCAGGTGGTTCGGCCGGGCGGAGGTTCTTAAAGCTCTGGATGGGCGGAGCGAACAGCTGATGCTGCCGGGGCCGATTGCTATTGCGCACCATCTCATCAAGGCTTGGGCTAATGGGGATATGTCGGGGTGACAGGCGCTTATCTTTGCCTGGGTTTGTGGGGAGTATGCCGGGGTGACCAGGCGCTTATCATTGGGAATGATATACCTGTGCGCCAAATTAGGCTGAGGCGCTTGCAAAACGGCGTGGCAATCATCGGGCAGGGCGCGTCGAAGCCGATGATTGCTACACAGCAGAGCATCGGACGCTGCACACCGTTGAGGCGCAAGCGGCGAAAAGGAGCGTTTTGCAAGGGTCTCATCCTAGCGCCTGCTTTTACTGCCGCCAAATCAGGCGCTATAATGAGAGCACGATTGGAGGAACCCAAAATGACGCCCCCCGACCTGCACATACCCACCATCGCTGAACTAGAGCGCGTGATTGACGAATACCCCGACGTCCGGGAACGTCTGCGCCGCAAGTTGCTTACCGATGAAGAGCGCCAGCTCCCGCAACTCGTTGCGCAGTTGACTGAGCAGGTCAGCAAACTGGCCCAGACCGTAGACGAGGGCTTCGCACGAGCCGAGACGGACCGCGCCGCCATCCGTCAGGAGATGGCCGAGGGCTTCGCACGCCTCGAAACCGATGTCGCCGAAATCAAAGCCGACATCTCCGAAATCAAAGCCGAGCAAAGAACAATGGCCAGTCAGATCGGCAACCTGCAAGGAGACCAATACGAACGACGAATCGCACGGAAAATCAGAATCTTTGCCCGTAAACTCGGAACCCGCAACCCCAAGATTCTCCAAAATATCAATACAGCGACGGACCCTCTCCTTCAGGAGACCATAGAAGGCGCCGAAAAACAAAGCGCCATCACTGAATCTCAGGCTGATGACATCTTATCTACCGACCTTATCTTCTCCGCAGCCCGCAGAGACAACGGCGAAACCATCTACGCTGCCGCCGAAATCTCCGTATCCTTGCACACTCAGGACATTGAACGAGCCCGCCAACGGGCCGACATCCTAACGGCCGCCGGATTGCCAGCCGTCCCCGCCGTTATTGGAAAATCCGCCAGCGACTCCGCAAAGCAGATGGCCATCGAACAAAATGTCCGGATCGTCCCGGACGAAGAATAAACCCATTCCAGACAAGCCGAAGGCCACGGGATTGTAATCCCGTGGGCTTTCGCTATGTCCGCTTTGAGCCGCCGGAGCAGGAACGGTACTGTTGCGCTTGCTGCGAACGGGAAGTCCACTATCCCGAGACCCTATACAGCGACGCCTGTGCGCAACCTGCCACGCCCCTACCCCATAGCGATTTGGGACACAGGCATATAATGCGCTTATCATTGCCTGGGTTTGTGGGGATATGCCGGGGTGACGGGAGCTTCTTGCGCTGGGGGCTGGCAGCTTTCTATGCTGGAGGGGATTCCAGCGGGAGGGCAGCAGGGCCTTGAGGATTACTACGTTTGACACTGATGTTGTGACCGACAGCGCCGGCGTAACCGTTGCCGGCGCTAATCGTTTTGAAGTTGCGGGGGGAGGGGCAGGATGGCCGGCGGTGGAGTATCCGCCTTATACGGACGGTTACCTGCGGGCCTTTACGGAGCGGCTGTTGGCGGCGGCGCAGGGGGAGGTGGTTACGACGCTGCCGGGGCTTAGGGAGCCGGCGCTGTACGCGCTGGCTACGGCGTTGGCGCGCGGCGGTGGGATTGGCGTTGACGCAGCGGACAGGAGGAGGTTGAAGGGCGGCGGGATTGGGCAGGGCGCGGCCGGGAAGGAGCTGGCCGGCGCTTTGATTGTGGAGCTGCGCTGGCGCAATTGTCGGGCGATGGGAAGAGACCCGTCCGGGGCGGTGCGTCGGGGACGGCTGTTGCAGCTGGCGGGGGCTTTTACGGAGTTGGAACCGCTGGGGGCGTCGTCGCTGCGACGGCAGAAGCTGGCTGGGCGGTGTCCGTTTTGTGCGGGGTCGTGGTTTCAGGTACATCTGCCGTCGGTGCGGTGGCGGTGTTTTGGGTGTGAGCGCGGCGGCGGGCTGTTGGAATTGGCGGAGGAGCTGCTGCGGGCGGTTGCCGGGGCTACGCGCGATAGTCTGCCGGCCGGATAGTTGCAGGCGCGTTGGGGGTTATGGCTGGGGCTGCGCGCGATAGTCTGCCGGCCGCATAGTTGCGGGCGCGGTGGGGGCTATGGCTATTATCAGCCGGCCGTTGGAGATGCTGGGGCGTCGTCGCTGCGACGGCAGAAGCTGGCTGGGCGGTGTCCGTTTTGTGCGGGGTCGTGGTTTCAGGTACATCTGCCGTCGGTGCGGTGGCGGTGTTTTGGGTGTGAGCGCGGCGGCGGGCTGTTGGAATTGGCGGAGGAGCTGCTGCGGGCGGTTGCCGGGGCTGCGCGCGGTAGTCTGCCGGCTGGATAGTTGCGGGCGCGGTGGGGTTATGGCTGGGGCCACGCGCGATAGTCTGCCGGCCGGATAGTTGCGGGCGCGGTGGAGGCTATGGCTGGGGCTGCGCGCGGTAGTCTGCCGGCCGGATGGTTGCGGGCGCGGTGGGGGTTATGGCTGGGGCTACGCGCGATAGTCTGCCGGCCGGATGGTTGCGGGCGCGGTGGGGGTTATGGCTGGGGCTACGCGCGATAGTCTGCCGGCCGGATGGTTGCGGGCGCGGTGGGGGTTATGGCTGGGGCTGCGCGCGGTAGTCTGCCGGCTGCATGGTTGCGGGCGCGGTGGGGGTTATGGCTGGGTCCAGACGCGATAGTCTGCCGGCTGCATGGTTGCGGGCGCGGTGGGGGCTATGGCTATCGTGAGTCGGCTTTCTTCGGAGATGCTGGGGATGGGCAGCGAGCCGGTGTAGAGGCCTGATACGGGGTCTAAATGCAGGGGCATTCGCTGGGGTGGGACGACGGGGCCGGAGGGAGTGTCGGCAATCACCCAGACAATCCAGTCCTGCCGGACGAGGTTATTGATCAGCACGAAGCCGTCGGGCTGCCATTCGGCCATGTTGACGTCGGAGGCGCCGGATATGCGCATATCCTGGACGCAGAAGCCGGAGGTGTGAACGGCGTCGTCGGTGACGTAGTGGAATCGGAGGAGGGCGTCCTGGCCGGCGTAGTCGGCGAGGGAGGCGGAGCCTTGCTGCCAGCCGCGGGAGTTTCCGGTGTAGCCGAGGCCGTAGCTGTTGCCCACGGGGTTGGCGTCGGTGGTTCCGGAGGCGGGCAGGACGTTCCAGGTTGCGCCGCCGTCGGTTGAAGTGGCGAGGTAGAGGTAATCCCAGTTTTCTTCGATATCGTGCCAGTAGCGGTAGGTGAGGGTGGGGTCGGAACCGTCGGGTGCGGCGTGGGGGATGGTGAGTTGGAGGGTGAGGGTTGAGGATATGGAGTCGCCGCGGTTGCTCCACCAGCATGTTTCGGGTACGGAGGCGGGGATGAGTGGGGTGACGGCGTCGGCTGAGAAGTGGATGGTGGAGGCGTCTTCGTGCTTATAGATTTGCACGTAGTCGATGGCGTATTGGGGGAGTGAGGCGGTGGCGGGGGGGCCTCCGACGGTATGGCTGCGGGTGATGAAGGCCGTCCGGTTGAGAGTGGAGTAGCTGTAGGGGCCGTGGTCTGCGTAGAGCAGGTTGGCGGCCATCCAGTCGGCAAAGACGGAGTGGAAGTCGGCGGGGGTTCCGTGGGTGGTTTTGGCGTTGCGGGCGGAGAGGAAGGCGTCCACGGCGGGGATGCCGTCGGCGTTGATGGCCAAGAGGTCTTGCAAGCCGTTATGGGGGGAGTAATGCTCGCGGAGGTAGAGTGCGAAGAGGGCGGAGGCGCCGTAGTGATAGACGGCGTTGTCGCTGAAGCCGGACTCCCAGTGGATCAGGGAGATGTTGGGGCTGCTCAGGTAGTAGAGGATGCTGTCGGTGGGGTAGCCGGCTTCGTGGACGGACAGCTCGGCGAGTCCTTCATTGAGCCAGGAGGCTTCCGAGCTGTCGGCCTGGTATTGGATTGAGTGGTGGAATTCGTGGGTCAGGATATGGAGGAAATGTTCTTCGCCATAGTGGGCGGCATTGGAGTTGATGTAGATTACATCTGCTTCGTTGCTGTAGGGGCTGATGGCGGTTGGGTAGCGGTCGGCGCTGGATACGTAGCCGCCGATGCCGGGGATGAGTCCGTTGACGATGTGGCGGCGGTGGGGAGGGGAGTCAGGGTTGGGCGTGGGGGCGAAAACGGCGCGGAGTCGGGGGAAAATGCGGGCTTCGGCTTCCTGCACGGTGCGTTGGATGTCGGCGTCGGAGATGCGGGTTCCGTCCTGGAGCCACCAGTAGGCGCTGTCGGAGATTGCGACGAGGTTGAAATCGCTGCGTTCCATTTGCATACGGGGGTAGTTGAGGCTCCAGAAGCTGCGCGCGTCGCCTACCTGCCAGTCGTCAGGGGGAGTTGTGAGCGGGTCGGCGTTGATATGGAGGAGCTGGCGGGCGAGGAGGAAGGGGTCTCGATCCGGGGGGACGGGGAAGTCGGCGGCGGTCATGGGGGAGGACGGGATGGGCGGGTTAGCGATTTGCGGACGCTGCGGGGTTATCGCCAGGGAGGGCGTGGCGTTAACTGTGGCCGGGACGGTTGGCGTCGGCTGGGATGGTGGGGGGCTGCCGGCGGTTGGGGCGGCTGCCGAGGTTGGGGCCGGTGATGGGGTTGACGCCGGCGCAGCGGGGGATTCTGTCGCGTCGGGCTGGCAGGCCGGGGCGAAGGCCAGCAGGGCGGCGACGGTGAGGGCGGCGGTGAGGGTTTTGATTCTGGCGGGCAGCGTCAATTGGGACATCCTGTTTTGGGGTGTTGGTTGGCGGGTTGGGCTGTGGCGGCGCGCGGCGGTGTTTGATACGCTGCGCTGCCGGGTTCAGATTGTTGGAGGGTCGGTGTTGTAGCGGTTCATGGCGGCGTTGATGCCATCGGCGAGGAGACATTCTACGGCATCGGCGGCGCGGCTGACGGCGTGGTTGGCGGCGGGCTGTTCGGCGTCGGAGAAGAGGCCGAGGACGTGGCTGACGCTGCCGGAGTTGAGGGGGGGGCCGATGCCGATGCGGAGTCGGGGGAAGTCGGTGGTGCGGAGGGCGCGGATGATGTCTTTGACGCCGTTGTGTCCGGCATCGGAGCCGCGGGGGCGCAGGCGGATGCGTCCGAGGGGGAGGGCCATTTCGTCGTACACGATGAGCAAATCGGCGGGGCGCGCGCCGAATCTGGCGAGGAGGTAGGCGATGGATTCGCCGGAGAGGTTCATGAAGGTGCGGGGCTTGGCGAGGACTACGGGCCGGTCGCGTCGGTAGCCCTGGCCGAGGACGGTGGTGCGTCGGCGGTCGTTGACGGGGATGTTCCAGCGCTGGGCGAGGAGGTCGACGCAGCCGAAGCCTACGTTGTGGCGGGTGTGCCGGTAGCGCGGGCCGGGGTTGCCGAGGCCGACGATGATGCGGGCGCGGGAGGGCGTTGGGGGCGGTGTTTGAGGATGGAGCATGGAATTGGATTACCTGGCGACAAGGTTGCCACGTTGGGGCTAGGATGGCAAGGGCGGAGGGGGCGCTACGGATTGCGTAGGCGGGCGTCGGTGGTTTGGAGGCAGGCTGGATCTATGCTGGCAGTTTTGCGGTCGGAGATAAGTTTATTGGTTGGAGATGATGGGAAAGGGTTTTGATTGACGGTAGGTTGAGCGGCGCATATACTGCGCGCGTCGATGAAAGGGCCCTGGTGGAGCAAACGGCAGGGATGGCGCTTGTTGGGGTATTGGGGTAAAGGATGGATTTGATGATGATGATGGGGAACAAGCTGATGCTCAAGCTGGGCATCCTTGCCGCGGCAATCGTTGCCGTAGCTGGGGTGGCTTACCTGACGGTGAACGCGCCGTTTGCCCGGGGGCAGGATGGCGGCGGCCAGAGCGGCGGCGCGACGCCGGTGGATCTGGGCGAGAACACGATGTACGTGGGGCCGCGGCTGTTGGGGCTGTTGCAGCGGTATGCGGACGGCGCCCAAACGCCGACGAGCGTGGAGATTCGCATCGCGCACCGGCCGGATCTGAACGTGCAGCCGGCGTTGTCGGACTACATCAAGTCAGTGGGCGGCCAGAGCGTTGGGGAACGTAGGTGGCGGATTCCGACGGCCAAGGCGCTGTCAGTGATTCAGAGGTCGGACGTGGGAAGAGCGATATTCCCGCCGGGGGTGACGGGCCAGGCAACGACTACGTACGAACGCATGGACAGTACGACGAACACGATGCTGGAGGCCTACGCCAACGGGGCGACGGAGACCTCAGTCGCCCAGTACGCATTTGGCGCTGACAACGGGAAGGTTCTGGTCAAGATCATGGCTCCGGATACCGCAACCATGAGCAGGATCAGGAGGTGGTTCACGAGCCAAAGCCTGTATATGCCGCCGGAGAGTGAGTTCGAGGCGTACTCGGTCTATACTCGGTACGCGATGGTTCCGGTATCGAGGTTCGAGGCGTTGACGGAGGCGTTCCCGACCACGTATTTATCGGTAGAGGCATACCATTTGGCTGAGGGTGCGTCCATGAACCGGAGGGGTTGGCCCTCACATGCGGTGGAACTTGAGGCGGCAGTTGTGGCGGCTTACTCGCCGGATGAGGAGGATGGTTCGGATAGCGGGGGCGCATCGGGAGGAGGTGGGGGTGTCGGTTCCGGCGGCCAAGGGCAGGCGGCAGCGACGCCGGGACCGACGCCGCCATGGTGGAAGGTGCGCAACCTTTCGGCCAAGTTGGAGTTTCACGGTGTGGACAAGTGGCATGCTCGCGGTCTGAAAGGCGACAATGTGAAAGTTGGGATAATTGACTGGGGGTTCGCCGGGTACGACGAAGTGTGGAACCTTGATGATCTGCGGATTGAGGGAAAGTCGGGGGTCGTGAACCCGAATGCGTTCTGCCAGCCCGTTGAAGATGGCATCGTTCCTAATACGGTTTTGTTTAAGGGGAGCCCAGATTGCCAACCCAGAATATTGTGGGGGTTGGTGACAAGTATAGACCACGGCACGAACATAGCGGAGCTGGTGCGCGATATGGCGCCCAAGGCCGAGATTTACGTGGCGCAGGCCAACAGCCCGAAACAATTGAAGGATGCCGCCGATTGGCTGGTACGCAAAGGGGTGGATGTGATTGTAGCGGCGAACGGGTGGCACTACGATGGCCCCGGCGACGGTACATCTCCGATTAAAGGCGTGATAAACCGCCCTTCCGGGGATATTGTAGATGCGCATTCACCGTACCGGTATTACCCGTCGCCGCTCAATACGGTTGACAGCGTGGTAACTTCCGCGGCAAGCGCTCCTATCTGGATCAATGCGGCCGGCAACGCTGAGCGGTGGACGTTTTGGGCTGACCTTGAAAGCTCGGATTGGGTGAATAACAACAAGAGCAAATGGCATGGGTATTTGAAATTCCATCCGTCGAAGTCGGATGAAAAGGATCAGACTTGCCTGGATTATCCCGTCTATGCAAGGACTGTGAATTATCAAAGCATGAGGTGGGCCGACACCTGGAACAGCGGCGCTCATCGGCGGGAGTACGAGATAACGCGCAAGGGCCGGCTCAGAGCAGTTTTTCCTGCGTACGACAAATCAACGTCTCACGATCAACTCGGTTCGGCCTACCCTTTCCGTAGGACGAGCAAATTTACGCTGCGCGGATTCCACGCCTGTTTTAGGATCAGGATTGCAAACATCGGGGAGCGTCCACCGGTAGGGCCGGAGTGGGTACAGTTCCAGAACCTGACTAACAACCTGCATGGCAATGGTCCTGCATGGCAATTGGAGACGGACAGCGGGCGGAGCATCGTGAACCCGGCTGAGAGCGCCAACACCGGCCTTTTGACGATTGGGGCGGAGAACCTCCGTGAGAGCGGTTTCCAGATAATGCCGTACAGCAGTCAGGGGTTTGTCTTTGACAGCACAGATGATAAGCGGAACGACGACCCGGGGCGCCTTAAGCCGGACGTTGTAGCGGGCAGTGGTGCGGTTACTTACCGCAAATGGTTTTCGACGTGCGCTAGTAAGACCTACTCCCAATGGTGTCTTGATGGGCATGACTTGGACGGGTTCTATTTTGGGGGCACGAGCGCCGCGACCGCACACACCGGTGGTATGGCCGCGCTGGTTACGCAGCTGCATGACCGTTGGGGGGTGGCCGCGACGCCGGCCACGATTGCGGACTATATGCGTGGCGTTGCGATTGACCAGGGCACAGCCGGCAATGACAACGTCTGGGGGAAGGGGTTCCTGAAGTTGCCGTGTCCGTCCACGGACATAGGGTTGTCGGCATCTTACCGCAGTAGCGGCGCTGAGTGGTCGAAGGATGATTGTCAATCGGAGCGACGATCGGGGAGATACAGCGACTACTACACGTTCACGCTGAATGCGCCGTCGAAGGTTACTATTGACTTGACGTCCACAGATGTGTTCGACACGTATCTCTACCTGTATAAGAGCCGGCATCTCCGTGGCGCCATGCTGGCACAGAACGACGATGGAGGCGACGTCAGTTCCTCCACCGGCACGGACGACTTCTATGCGCGGATTGAGGGGACGCTGAATCCCGGTTCATACACGATTGAGGCCACCACCTACTTGCGGAAACAGAAGGGTGATTACACGCTTTCGGTCGAGTTTAGCACCGATCCGGCTCCGGTGTTAGATTCCGAGCTGATGTGTCAGACCCCGCTGTACTTCAGCGCAACGCGAGAGTTGGCTGGCCTAGTGAAACTAACGTGGAGAGCGCCGCCCAGCACGGAAAGCAGGACGCCCATCGGGTATCGGAGCGAAATCGTAAAGTTGGTCAACGACAAGTGGCCGTTTGAACGGTACATCTATGAAGCGCCATTCACCAGGATTTCCTACCACATAGGGCTTGATGGCGGCTCCCGGTACGCCTATCGGATGTACACCAAGTGTGGCGCCACTGATTACAGCGAACCCACGCCATGGGCCTTTGTCTCGCCATGGCCTGTGGGAAGTGGCGGTGGCGGGGCCTCCGGCGGTGGCGGGGTCTCCGGCGCGGGAGGGATTGACCCGACTCCGGTTCCGCCCGGGTATGGAGGGGCTGGCTCACAGCATATTGACAAAACGCCGTCTCTGCCGCCGCAATAGCCGATGAATGCCGGCAGGCCCCGTATTGAACCGGGGCCTGCCGTGGTGACTGATGCTCGCTCTTCGTTTTGGCATGGAGGTGGATTATGATGATGGCTCTGGTTGTTATGTGGTTCGCTGCCGAACCAAACCTGCAATTCCAGATAGATACAGACTGGGACTGGGACGGGGTAATACTTGTGGCTAGCGTGCTAGTCATAGGGCTGGTGGCTGTCACCGTCTGGGCAGTTGTTAGGATCTGGATGGGAGGCGCTTCGGCGGAGCGCGTGGTCGCGGCGTTGTTTCTGGCGCCTGTCGTTGCTATCTCGTCGGGTGTGGGGTGGTATTTTGTGATGTTTGATTTGATCGTCCCTCTCGTTCCGTTCCAATCACGATGGGTACAATGGGGCAATTTACTATGGTTTGGCTTTTTGGTCATGCCGGTTGTGGCCGTAGGCGGCTTTATCTGGTTGTTCCGGCGTATAGGGGGGAAGCCGAGCGAGGGGCAGGGAAGCGCGGGGGCCGAGCCGGATGTTTGATTGGGGGCTGGGGCGGGCTAGGCTGGTTGGTCAGGAGTAGGCTCTGCTGCGGGTGGCGGCTTGACAGGGGTGGACGCCGGGTATGCGGACGGGCTCCGGCGTGTATAATCGGCGGATGCTTGCATCTGCCCGCGCCCGCCTGCACTACGGCTGGGTCGTCTTCGTACTGTCGCTGGGGAACCTGACCGTAGAAGGCGGCACCAAGAGCAGCGAGTCCGTCTATTTTCACGCCCTGAGGGATGCCTTCGGACGCAGCGCAACTTACACGTCGGCCGTTTTTGGAACGGCCGGACTCATCGGCGCGCTTTCCGCTCCGCTGCTGGGCGTGCTGCTTGACCGCTGGGGCGGGCGGGTATTGTTTCCTCTGGCCGGCCTGGTCATCCTGTTTGCCTGGTGGGCCTCCAGTTATGCCACCGATTTGTGGCAGATGTTCATTTTCTACGGGATTTTCGCCGGCATTGGCCATACTGCCATCTCGTCGTTCTCGATGACGGCCACCCTTGCGCCCTGGTTTCCTCAGACCCGCGGTCGGATGCTGGGCCTGGCCGACAGCGGGAACCCTATCGGGCAGGCCATCTTTGCCCCGCTGGCGGGCTATCTTGCCGCCGAGCTGGGTTGGCGTTGGGCTTACCGCATCTTCGGCCTCATCTTCGCCGTGCTGATTGCTTTGCCCAACGGCCTGCTGCAACGCCGCGCTCCCGAACCCGAGCCGCTGAGGCGCCATCCCCGCGCAAGCGGCAGTCCGCCGGAATCTGCGCCCAGCCCGGCGGCGCAGTCCGAGAGCATCCGGCGTCGGCAGCCCGTCGCTCTGTCCAACGTCGTCCGGGATCCCGCCATGTGGCTGTTGACGCTTACCCGCATCACCGGGTCAATCGGCGTGCAGCTGATACGGGTTCACCTGGTGACTTTTTTCGTGCTGGCCGGCTACAGCGCGCAACAGGCGGCCAACACCATGGGCGGCGTCGGTCTGGTCAGCCTCTTCGCCCGCCCGCTGGTTGGGCTGGCCACCGACCGTTGGGGACGCGAATCGGTGTACACCGTCGGTATGAGCGTGGCCGCCGGCGCGGTTCTTTTCGTCCTGTACTTCGGAGACGGGGCCAGTTTCTGGCCTCTGGCGGTGTACGTGCTGTTTGCGGGCGTAACCGACGGCATCAGCGGGCTTATTGTGGGAGCAAAGGCCGCCGACCTTTTTCCCTCTGAATCCCTCGGCACCGTGATGGGGTTTGTTGAGATGGGACGCGGCGCCGCGATATTCCTCGGCCCCATCATCGGCGGCGTAATGCTCGACCGGCAGGGCGACTACATTCAGGCTTTCATTCTCTCCGCCGCCTTCACCTTCGGGTCGGTTTGGGCCATGTGGAGCGCGCACTTTATCGGTCGGAGACGGCGCAGCTCGCTTACCGCTCCTCGCCGGTGAGTTGCCACGCCCGGCCGTCGCCCGGCCCGGCGGCGCCGGTAGTGATAAAATCGGGGAACTCCATGCGGCGCCTCTGCTGTGCGGCCGGTTTGATAAAGCACAGCGTAGGGGAACCGCCCTGAGTTTTGGAAATTGACTCAACCCGGCGCCAACCGCTGCCAGATTAGGGCATTGCCCCGTGATAAGGCACTACATTACATACGACGAGCGCGATGGCAGCGGACACAGCGATGGCAGGGATGCCTCTGCATACGATGCGGGCGGCGGCTCACGCCGGCGCGTTCCCCGGTGGCTGAAAATCCTACTCATCGGGCTGCTCATCCTGCTGCTGGCCACGCTGGCCGCATACCTTTTTGATTCCTGCCAGGAGAGGGGTTCGTCGGGCAACTCAGCTATGCCCCTGTTGGCGGCGGTTCCGCCCACCACGCCTGATTGGACGAACACGCCGATGCCATCGGCTACGCCATACGCCACGCACACGCCGGCGCCGTCCGCTACCTTCATGCCGGCGCCGTCCACCGCGCTACCCGCTACGCTTCACGCCACCGACACGCCAGCGCCATCGGCTACGCCATACGCCACGAACACGCCAGCGCCATACGCCACGAACACACCGGCGCCGTCCGCTGCGCCATCCACCACCCACTCGCCCGATGCTACCCTCGCTCAATCGGAAATTGCTGACCCTGCGGCTACGCCGGCATCCTCAGCTCCGACTGAAATTGCTGCCCCAACAGCAACGGCGACCAGCGGGCCGTCGCCAACGGCCACGCCTACTCCGATCAGCGGGCCATCGCCAACGGCAACGCCTACTCCCACTACCGGGCCGTCGTCCACGCCTACGCCGACACCGACTACTGGGCCGTCGCCTACGCCTACGCCGACACCGACTACCGGGCCGTCGTCCACGCCTACGCCGACACCGACTACCGGGCCGTCGCCCACGCCTACGCCCACACCGACTACCGGGCCGTCGTCCACGCCTACGCCGACGCCGACTACTGCGCCGTCGCCAACGCCGACACCGACTACTGCGTCGTCGTCAACTCCGACGCCAACACCGACTACTGCGCCGTCGTCAACGCCGACACCCACGCCGACGCGGACTACTGCGCCGTCGTCAACTCCGACACCCACGCCAACGCCTACTACCGCGCTGTCCGTCAGTAGTTGCGTAGTCCGGGACCGGGCCGTGCTGGTCAAACTCCACCGAGATACCGGCGGCAGTAGCTGGATCGACGAAAGCAATTGGGGGAGCGCGGAGCCGTTGGGAAGCTGGTACGGAGTCGCTACTGACCGCGATGGCTGTGTCACAGAATTAGACCTCACCTATAACGGGTTGACGGGGAAGATACCGTCGGAGCTGGGGAACCTGCGCAACTTGGTGCGGTTGGGGCTCGACTCTAACAGGTTGACGGGGGAGATACCGCCGGAGCTGGGGAACCTCCGGAACCTGGAATGGTTAGACCTCTACAATAATGGGTTGACGGGGGAGATACCGCCGGAGCTGGGGAACCTCCGCAACTTGGTACAGTTGGAACTCGATGGAAACGAGTTGACGGGGGAGATACCGTCGGAGCTGGGGAACCTGAGCAACCTGGAATGGTTAGACATCCCGTATAACGGGTTGACGGGGGAAATACCGTCGGAGCTGGGGAACCTTGGCAATCTGGAACGGATATTCCTCCATGAAAACGAGTTGACGGGGGAGATACCGTCGGAGCTGGGGAACCTTGGCAACCTGGAACAGTTGCTCCTCTATGAAAACGAGTTGACGGGGGAGATACCGTCGGAACTGGGGAACCTTGGCCAGCTGAGACAGTTGCACCTCGAAGGTAATCGGTTGACGGGAGGGATACCGTCGGAGCTGGGGAGCCTCGCCGAATTGAGGGAATTGTACCTTGCCAATAATAGGTTGACCGGATGCGTGCCGGCCGCCTTGCGTAGCGCCGTATTCAATGACAGGGCTGTTCACGGACTCCGGTTCTGCGACTAGGGTAGCAACGACCGGCGTCGGCTATGCGGGGGTGGGGTTCGGTGGTAGAATCGGGGCGTTCAGGGAGTTTCGCCGCCGTCCAGATTAGGGCATTGTCCCGTGATAAGGCATTACATTACATACGACGAGCGCGATGGCCGGGATGTCTCTGCACAGGATGCGGGCGGCGGCCCACGCCGGCGGGTTCCCGGGTGGTTGAAAATCCTGCTCGTCGGGCTGCTCATACTGCTGCTGGCCGCGCTGGCGGCATACTTCCTGGCTTCCTGCCAGGAGAGGGGTTCGTCGGGCAACTCAGCTACGCCCTTGTTGGCGGCGGTTCCGCCCGCCCCGCCTGATTGGACGAACACGCCGGCGCCGTCCGCTACGCTTCACGCCACGCACACACCGGCGCCGTCCACCGCGCTACCCGCCACGCACACGCCGGCGCCGTCCACCGCGCTACCCGCTACGCTTCACGTCACCGACACGCCGGCGCCATCGGCTGCGCTACACGCTACGAACACACCGGCGCCGTCCGCCGTGCCATCGGCTACCCACACGCCGGCCGCTCCCGTCGGGCTTTACTCCACCTTCACGCCCGATCCTACCCGCGCTCAATCGGAAATCGCCGGCCCTGTGGCTACGCCGGCATCCTCAGCTCCGACTGAAATTGCTGCCCCAACAGCAAGGTCGACCAGCGGGCCGACGCCAACGCCGACTACCGGGCCGACGCCAACGGCAACGCCAACGCCGACTACCGGGCCGACGCCAACGGCAACGCCAACGCCGACTACCGGGCCGACGCCAACGGCAACGCCAACGCCTACCAGCGGGCCATCGCCTACGGCCACGCCTACGCCGACTACTGGGCCGTCGTCCACGGCCACGCCTACGCCCACTACCGGGCCGTCGTCCACGCCTACGCCCACGCCGACTACCGGGCCGTCATCCACGGCAACGCCAACGCCTACTACCGGGCCGTCGTCCACGCCTACTCCTACGCCGACTACTGCGCCGTCATCCACGGCAACGCCAACGCCCACTACCGGGCCGTCGTCCACGCCTACGCCCACGCCGACTACTGCGCCGTCATCCACGGCAACGCCTACTCCGACTACTGCGCCGTCGTCCACGCCTACGCCCACGCCGACTACTGCGCCGTCATCCACGGCAACGCCTACTCCGACTACTGCGCCGTCGTCCACGCCTACGCCTACTCCGACTACTGCGCCGTCCGTCAGTAGTTGCGTCGACCGGGACCGGGCCGTGCTGGTCAAACTCTACGAAGATGCCGGCGGCGAGAGCTGGACCGACAGAAGCAATTGGCGGAGTGCGGAGCCGTTGGGAAGCTGGTATGGAGTCGATACTGACCGCGATGGCTGTGTCACAGAATTATATCTCACCTCTAACAGGTTGACGGGGGAGATACCGCGGGAGCTGGGGAACCTGCGCAACTTGGTAAAGTTGGAACTCGACGATAACGGGTTGACAGGGGAGATACCGTCGGAGCTGGGGAACCTCCAGAACTTGGAATGGTTATACCTCAGATTTAACGATTTAACAGAGGAGATACCGACGGAGCTGGGGAACCTCAGCAACCTGGAACGGTTACACCTCAGTTATAACGATTTGACGGGGGGAATACCGACGGAGCTGGGGAGCCTACGCATCCTGAAACAGTTAAACCTCACTGGTAACGATTTGACGGGGGAAATACCGACGGAGCTGGGGAGCCTACGCATCCTGGAAAAGTTACTCCTGGGTAAAAACGAGTTGGCAGGAGGGATACCGACGGAGCTGGGAAGCCTCGGCAGATTGAGAGATTTGCTTCTCGAAGATAATCAGTTGACAGGAGGGATACCGGCGGAACTGGGAAGCCTCGGCAATATGCGGCAATTACGTCTCAACAGTAATCAGTTGACAGGAGGGATACCGGCGGAGCTGGGGAACCTTGGCCAGCTGATCTGGTTGCGTCTCAATGATAATCAGTTGACGGGGGCGATACCGGCGGAGCTGGGGAACCTCCACAGATTGGCGGGGGTGTACCTCGCCGACAACGGTTTGACCGGATGCGTGCCGGCCGCCTTGAATAATGCCTTTTTCAATGACAAGGATGTCCACGGATTAGGGCCCTGCTAATAGGGCGCCGACGACCGGCGTCGGCTATGCGGCGGTGGGGTTCGGTGGTAGAGTTGGGGCGTTAACGGAGTTTCGCCGCCGTCCAGGTCAGGGCATTGTCCTGTGATAAGGCACTACATTACATACGACGAGCGTAATGACAGGACGCGCGGCGCGGGCGATGGCGGCGGATACGGCGATGGCCCGGGTGTCTCTGCACAGGATGCGGGCGGTGGCTCACGCCGGCGGGTTCCCCGGTGGCTGAAAATCCTGCTCATCGGGCTGCTCATCCTGCTGCTGGCCGCGCTGGCCGCATATTTCCTGGCTTCCTGCCAGGAGAGGGGTTCGACGGGCAACCCAGCTACGCCCCTGTTGGCGGCGGTTCCGCCGGCCCCGTCTGATTGGACGAACACGCCGATGCCATCGGCTACGCCATACGCCACGCACACGCCGGCGCCGTCCGCCACGCACACGCCGGCGCCGTCCGCCGCGCACACGCCGGCGCCGTCTGCTGCGCACATACCGGCGCCGTCTGCTGCGCCCGATGCTACCCTCGCTCAGTCGGAAATCGCTGACCCTGCGGCTACGCTGACATCCTCAGAAGATCCGACTGAAATTGCTGCCCCAACAGCAACGGCGACCAGCGGGCCATCGCCAACGGCAACAGCAATGCCGACCAGCGGGCCGTCATCTACGGCCACGCCTACTCCGACTACCGGGCCGTCATCTACGCCTACGCCTACTCCGACTACCGGGCCGTCATCTACGCCTACGCCTACTCCGACTACCGGGCCGTCATCTACGCCTACGCCTACTCCGACTACCGGGCCGTCATCTACGCCTACGCCTACTCCGACTACCGGGCCGTCATCTACGCCTACGCCTACTCCGACTACCGGGCCGTCATCTACGCCTACGCCTACTCCGACTACCGGGCCGTCGTCCACGCCTACGCCTACTCCGACTACCGGGCCGTCGTTTACGCCTACGCCTACTCCGACTACCGGGCCGTCGTTTACGCCTACGCCTACTCCGACTACCGGGCCGTCGTCCACGCCTACGCCTACTCCGACCACCACGCCGTCCTCCACGCCTACGCCTACTCCGACCACTACGCCGTCCTCCACGCCTACGCCTACTCCGACCACTACGCCGTCGTCCACGCCTACGCCTACTCCGACTGCTACGCCGTCCATCAACGCTTGCGTCGCCCGGGACCGGGCCGCGCTGGTCAAGCTTCACGAAGATACCGGCGGCGGTAGCGGTAGCTGGACGGACCAAAGCAATTGGCTGAGTGGGGAGCGGTTGGGAAGCTGGCATGGAGTGGATACTGACCGTGATGGCTGTGTCACAGATTTACTTATCCATACAAACGGGTTGACAGGGGAGATACCGCCAGATCTGGGAAACCTCCAAAACTTGGAGTGGTTATCCCTCAGAGGCAACGATTTGACGGGGGAGATACCGTCGGAGCTGGGGAGCCTCGGCAACTTGAAACGGTTAAACCTCGGTTATAACGATTTGACGGGGGAAATACCGTCGGAGCTGGGGAACCTCGGCAACTTGGAATGGCTAAGCATCGATCATAACAGGTTGACGGGGGAAATACCGTCGGAGCTGGGGAACCTCTCCAACTTGACACAAATAGTCCTCGCCTATAATCGGTTGACGGGGGAGATACCGTCGGAGTTGGGGAACTTCTCCAACTTGAGAGTACTGGCTCTCGGCGATAATCAGTTGACAGGAGGGATACCGGCGGAGCTGGGGAACCTCTCCAGTATGCAGATATTGCGTCTCGACGATAATCGGTTGACGGGAGGGATACCGTCGGAGCTGGGGAACCTCCGCAGATTGGAGGAATTGCTCCTTGCCAATAATGGGTTGACCGGATGCGTGCCGGCCGCCTTGCGTAGCGCCGTATACAATGACAGGGCTGTCCACGGACTCGGGTTCTGCGATTAGGGGGCCGACGACCGGCGTCGGCTATGCGGCGGTGGGGTTCGGTGGTAGAATTGGGGCGTTCACGGAGTTTCGCCGCCGTCCAGATTAGGGCATTGTCCCGTGATAAGGCATTACATTACATACGATGAGCGCGATGACAAGACGCGCGGCGCGGGCGATGGCGATGGCCCGGATGTCCCGGCACGCGATGCGGGCGGCGGCTCACGCCGGCGCGTTCCCCGGTGGCTGAAAATCCTGCTGGTCGGGCTGCTGTTGCTGTTGGCCGCGCTGGCCGCATATTTCCTGGCTTCCTGCCAGGAGAGGAGTTCGTCGGGCAACCCAGCTACGCCCCTGTTGGCGGCGGTTCCGCCGGCCCCGCCTGACGGAACGAACACGCCGGCGCCATCGGCTACGCACACGCCGATGCCATCGGCTACGCACACGCCGGCGCCATCGGCTACGCACACGCCGGCGCCATCGGCTACGCACACGCCGGCGCCGTCTGCCGCGCACACGCCGGCGCCGTCTGCCGCGCACACGCCGGCGCCGTCCGCCGCGCACACGCCGGCGCCATCCGCTGCGCCCGATGCTACCCTCGCTCAGTCGGAAATCGCTGACCCTGCGGCTACGCTGACATCCTCAGATCCGACTGAAATTGCTGCCCCAACAGCGACGCCGACCAGCGGGCCATCGCCAACGGCAACAGCAACGGCGACCAGCGGGCCGTCGCCAACGGCAACGCCTACTCCGACCAGCGGGCCGTCGTCCACTCCTACGCCTACTCCGACCAGCGGGCCATCGTCCACGCCTACGCCTACTCCGACCAGCGGGCCATCGTCCACTCCTACGCCTACTCCGACCAGCGGGCCATCGTCCACGCCTACGCCTACTCCGACCAGCGGGCCATCGTCCACGCCTACGCCTACTCCGACCAGCGGGCCGTCGTCCACTCCTACGCCTACTCCGACTACTGCGCCATCGTCCACGCCTACTCCGACGCCGAGGCCGACTACTGCGCCGTCGTCCACGCCTACGCCTACTCCGACACCGACTACTGCGCCGTCGTCCACGCCTACGCCTACTCCGACACCGACTACTGCGCCGTCGTCCACGCCTACGCCTACTCCGACACCGACTACTGCGCCGTCGTCCACGCCTACGCCTACTCCGACTAATACGCCGTCCATCAACGCTTGCGTCGCCCGGGACCGGGCGGTGCTGGTCAAACTTTACCAAGATACCGGCGGCAGTAGATGGGCCCGCAAAAGCCTTTGGGAGAGCGATAGGCCAGTGGGAAGATGGTATGGAGTCGATACTGACCCCGTCACTGGCTGTGTCACAGAATTACTCCTCGCCGATAACGGGTTGAGGGGGGAAATACCGGAGGAGCTGGGGGACCTTAGCAACTTGGTACACTTGGCGCTCGACCAGAATCGGTTGACGGGGGAAATACCGGAGGAGCTGGGGAACCTCGGCAACTTGGAATCGCTAGACATCAATGATAGCAGGTTGAGGGGGGAAATACCGGAGGAGCTGGGGAACCTCGGCAACTTGAAACGATTACTCCTCGCCGGTAATGGGTTGACGGGGGAGATACCGTCGGAGCTGGGGAACCTCCGCAACTTGGAACGGTTATACCTCATTGATAACCGTTTGACGGGGGAGATACCGTCGGAGCTGGGGAACCTTAGCAACTTGGAGGATATAGAGCTCACCAATAACCGTTTGGAGGGAGAGATACCGTCGGAGCTGGGGAACCTCAGCCGGCTGACAGGGTTGAGTCTCCATGGTAACCGTTTGGAGGGAGAGATACCGTCGGAGCTGGGGAACCTCGTCCGGCTGAGAACTTTGAATCTCAATAACAACAGTTTGGCGGGAGACATACCGTCGGAGCTGGGAGCCCTCGTCAACTTGTGGACATTAGATCTCAGCGAGAATGAGTTGACAGGAGGGATACCGTCGGAGCTGGGAAACCTCGCCAACTTGAGGAGCTTACGTCTCAATGATAATCGGTTGATAGGAAGGATACCGACGGAGCTGGGGAACCTCCGCAGATTGGGGGATTTGTTCCTTGCCGATAACCAGTTGATCGGATGCGTGCCGGCCGCCTTGAGAAATGCCGTATTGAATGACTGGCGTACCGCTAGATTATCTCTCTGCTAATAGGGAGCCGACGCCCGGCGTCGGCTATGCGGCGGTGGGGTTCGGTGGTAGAATCGGGGCGTTCACGGAGTTTCGCCGCCGTGGGGCTGGCTTGGCGCATCGCAGCATAATCGGAGCATTGCCCAATGGTATCCTATTACATTTCATACGATGGGCGGGAGCGTCAGCGCCGGGGCATTCCCCGGTGGCTGAAGATCTTACTCGCCGCCATCCTTGTTGGGCTGCTCCTCCTGCTGTTGGCGGCGCTGGCCTTGTACCTCCTGCCTTCCGTTGAGGAGTGGTTTGAGACGGGCAGCGAATCCGGGGAAGAACCCCGGAATGGAGCAATTGCGGAGACGCAATCGGAGTCAGGAGGGGCTGGCGACGGGCCGGTCATCCCAGCTACGGAAACGGCCGGCTCCATAACTACGCCTACGCCGGCGCCCTCTGCTCCGGCAGCGGTGGGCGCGCCGTTTGTGCCAATAATCCCCGTGCCAACGGCGGTGGTGGGCGCGCCGGTTGCGCCAATAATCCCTGTGCCAACGGCGGTGGTGGGCGCGCCGGTTGCGCCAATAATCCCCGTGCCAACGGCGGCGGTGGGCGCGCCGGTTGCGCCAATAATCCCCGTGCCAACGGCGGCGGTGGGCGCGCCGGTTGCGCCAATAATCCCCGTGCCAACGGCGGTAGTGGGAGCGCCGGTTGCGCCGGCAACCCCCGCGCCGACGGCCGCCGTTGGCGCGCCTCCGGCAAACCTCACCTGCGGGGAACGGGATAAGGCTGCGCTGGTGGAGATTTACGGCGCCACAGACGGAGCTAACTGGATAAACAAAGAGGGTTGGCAGAGTGACGCGCCATTGGGTGAATGGGATGGAGTCGAACTTGACGGTGAAGGTTGTGTTGCTGAATTAGCCCTGAGCGCCAACGGCTTGAAAGGCGCGATGCCGGCGGCCCTGGGGAACCTCCACAGCTTGACACATCTGGATCTCGGCACCAACGAGTTAACGGGCGCGATACCGGCGACGTTGGGGAACCTCTCCAAGTTGAAATACCTGGCCCTTGACGCTAACGGGCTGACGGGCGAGGTGCCGGCGGAGCTGGGGAACCTCCCCAGTTTGGGCTACCTGTTTCTCAGCGAAAACCAGTTGACGGGCGATTTGCCGGCGGCGCTGGGGAACCGCAACATGGTACGGTGGAAGCTCGCCGGCAGCGGGCTGACCGGGTGTGTGCCGGCGTCCTGGCGCGGCGCCGAATGGGATGACCGGGATGACGTGGAGCTGCAGTTTTGCGGCTAGGCAGTGATTGCCGGAGGGGCATCAGGCAAGGCGGCGGCTATGCGGCGGCGGCGTTCGGTGATAAAATCGGGGATGTTCACCGGGTTTCCCCTCTGCGGTGTTGGTCTGTCAACTGTACGCTTGGCCTATAGCCCGGGCGCCCCACCGGGGGCTGCTCTCAGCACGCCGTCAACATAAGGGAACCCTTGGATATTTCGGAAATTGACGCAGACCGGCGCCAACGGTTGCTATAATCGCACCGCTTCAATCCAACCGGCCATCTTGCGGCGCCCCAGGAGCTTTACCTATGACCTTGACCAAAATCGCCCCTCAAAACCTGCGCACCCCCGGCCCGACTCCTATCCCCGACGACATCGTTGCGGAAATGTCCCTGCCCATGATTAACCACCGGGGGCCCGAGTTCAAGGAGCTGATTGAGGCCACCACCGCCGGCTTGAAGCAGGTCTTTATGACCACCAACGACCTCTATATCCTTACCGCCAGCGGCACCGGCGCCCTGGAAGCCGCCGTCGTGAACACCCTCTCTCCCGGCGACCGGGTCATCGCCGGCACCGCCGGCGCTTTCGGCGACCGTTTCGTTCAGATTGCCCAGGCCTACGGCGCCGACGTGCTCCGCATGGACTTTGAATGGGGCGACGCCATCGACCCCGACGCCATCCGCGCCGAATTGCGCAAAGACCCGTCCATCAAGGCTGTGCTGGTAACCCACAACGAAACCTCCACCGGCGTGACCCACGACCTGGAAGCCATCTCCCGCGTGGTCAAGGGAGAGTTCGACAAGCTGCTTCTGGTGGATGCGGTGAGCAGCCTGGGCTGCCTGCCCCTGCCCGTGGACGGCTGGGATTGCGACCTCGTCGCTACCGGCTCCCAGAAGGGCTTTATGATTCCCCCCGGCCTGGCCTTCATCAGCATCAGCTCCCGGGGCTGGGAAGCTTATAAAGAGGCCAGGATGCCCAAGTTCTACTTCGACCTGATGGCCGCCGAGCGTTCCCTCGCCCGTGGTCAGACCCCCTGGACGCCCAATCTGGCCCTGCTCTACGGCCTGCGCCTGGGCCTTGACCGCATCCTGGGCGAGGGCATGGAGTCGGTGTACGACCGCCATGCCGAAATCGGCGAATACGCCCGCGCCGGCGTCAAGGCCCTGGGCCTGCAACTGCTGGCCAGGGACGAAGCCCGCGCTTCCAACACCGTTACCGCCATCAAGATGCCCGAGGAAATCGACGGCGGCAAGTTCATGGCCATGATGCGCGAAGAGGAGGGCGTGGTGCTGGCCGGCGGCCAGGGCAAGCTCTCCGGCCATTGCTTCCGCATCGGCCATCTCGGCTGGGTGTCCAAGGCGGACGTCGCGGAGACTTTGGAAGCCCTGGCGCGGACGCTGCCCAAAGTCGGCTTCGCCGGCTCCGTCGCGAGTCCCGTCACGAGCCCCGTCACGAGCCCCGTCACGAGCCCCGTCACGAGCCCCGTCAAGGATTAGCCGGTGTCATCTCCCTCCCAATTGCAGCGGGCGATGGCGGCCCTGCGTCTCTCGTTGGCCGAAATCCGCCACAAGGAAGAGCAGCTGGACGCATCCATCGCGCAGTTCCGCACCCAGCTGCGCCGGCTGCCCCGACAGACCATCTACGGGCGCGCCCCGCTGGAGATGGCCCTCTCCGCCATGGGCGAAATCGAAGAGCGGCTGGCCGACGCTGAGGACAACCGGCGTAGGGTGCTGACCATCAAGCAGGCGGCGCTGGACGAGCTGGCCGCTCTGGAATCCGTTCAGCAGGTTGATGAAGCCCGTAAAGCGCTGGCGCAGCTGAAGCAGCAGGCCGGCCATCAGTTGCCATCCGATGAAGCCGCGGCTGAAATCCGCCGCCTGGAGCAGTTCATCGCCCAGCACAGCCGCCGCGCCGAACAGACCATAACCGCCGCCTTCCAGGAACGCCGGGCCCAGGGCTGACGGTAGGGTTTGCCGTTGCCCACGCCGCCCCGCGGGGTGTCATTTCCGCGCTGTCCGGTCCCACATCGTGTTAAACTGGGGTTATGGACTCGATAACCCTGCAAAACTACCGTTGCTTCGGCAGCGAGAAGCAGACGGCGCGCCTGGCGCCGCTGACCCTGCTGGTCGGCCCCAACAGCACGGGCAAAACGTCCTTCCTGGCGCTGATACGCGCTTTGTGGGATGTAGCCTTTCGTGAGGTTGTGCCCGATTTCCGCGAGGAACCTTTCGATTTGGGATCCTGGGGCGACATCGTGTATCAGCCTGGCGGGCGATCCAAACCGGCGGAGCGGTTTGAAGCTGGGTTTAAGTCTGCCCACGACGCTCTGCGTCGTCAAAGAGGCGTATTTTTATTCTCATCTACCTTTGCCAACTATGTGGAGGGGACATTCCCAACCAAGCGTCGTTTCAGTGACGGAAATGTCACGGTCAAGATAGATTCCAGTCTGATCGACTCGGATGCAAAAGTTAGGTATCGCATCAAGCAAGGCGAATGGAAAGAGATCCCTGCGGCGGCGAATCGCTTTTTCAACGACGGGAGTTTGCTCCGGATTAACTCCATCTACTACCGTGGAAGAGATATTGACAATGAGGATTCAGCATTATTGAACGAATTGTATCGCCGCGTCAGATTATATGGCGGAGGAACGGGAGGCAATCCTATAATCGGAAGGAACCGCCGTCCTCCGAAGCAAGCGCGCCCCTTCGCCGGCGCTCCTGTTCGCTCGCGCCCCAGACGGACCTACGATCCGATGCTGCTGTCATCAGATGCGGAAGGAGATTATATCCCCAGCTACTTGGCTGGCTTATATCGGCGGGATGCGGATGCATGGCAGCTGTTGAAAAGCCGCCTGGAGGGATTTGGCCGTGCATCCGGGCTGTTCGACGAAATTTCAGTACGGTCATTTGGCAAGCCGGACGGCGACCCTTTCCAGATACAAGCGCGCAAGTGGGGCAAACGCCGCAAAGGCTCATGGCGGAACCTGATTGACGTAGGCTACGGCGTCAGCCAGACTCTGCCCACTTTGGTCGAGTTGCTCCGGGCAGACGCGAGCGCAATGTTTCTCCTCCAGCAGCCTGAAGTTCACCTGCACCCCCAAGCTCAGGCCGCCTTAGGAACCTTATTTTGCCAAACCGCCAACAACCGCCGCCAGCTGATCATCGAAACCCACAGCGACTACATCATCGACCGTGTGCGCATGGATGTCCGCGATGGAACCACCGGCCTCAAACCGGAGGACGTTTCCATCCTTTACTTTGAGCCGGGGGATTTGAGCGTGAAAATCCACTCCATCCGGCTTGATGAGATGGGCAACGTGCTGGACGCCCCGCCGGGTTACCGGCAGTTTTTCACTGACGAGATGATGCGGTCTATCGGATTATAAATGTGCGCCATCATAGACAACGATGTTGTTCATCAGCTGTTCGGTGCTAATCCAACCCCGCCCGCCCTTTATTTTCTCCAATGGCTGGGCCGGAGGAATGGCGGGATTATAGTCGCGGGCGGCCGACTCTATGGAGAGCTAACTCGGAACCCCAAGTTTCTCCAATTCTTCACCGACAGATTCCGTGCCGGGCGAGCCCGTCGGATCGATACTCCACTGGTAGATGCAGCAGAAGCGGATTTACAAGCGATGCCAACCAGGTCTAATGACACCCACGTGCTTGCGTTGGCCCGGGTCAGCGGCGCCCGCCTGTTGTTCACCAATGACCGCGCCTTGCAGGATGATTTCACAGACCGTCACATCATTGCCGGTACTCGGGGACGGGTTTATACCACGATAGATCGCAAAGACGTTCGCTCTTCCCACCGCAACCTGCTCAACCGCGCCGACCTCTGCGCGGGATAGCCCGGATTCCCCACGCTACCCCCGGCCTCCTCTTGTGCTATATTTATGGGGCACTTTCATGCCCACTCACGCCCGCAGGAGGGATCACGCCATGTCATCCAGCACAGACATCACTCCCATTCCCAACGGCTCTATTACCTCGCCGCAGGGCTTTTCCGCTGGCGGCGTCTTCATCGGCCTGAAAACTCGCGGCGAGGGCAAGTTGGACTTGGCCCTGCTGGTTTCCGATGACCAGTGCGCCATCGGCGGCGTCTTCACCACCTCCGCCATCCGCTCCGCCACTGTTGACCTGGACCGGGAGCGGGTAGCCACCGGCCGGGCGCGCGCGCTCATCGTCAACGCCGGCATCGCCAACACCTGCGTCGGCGCTCAGGGCTACAAGGACGCCGAGGAAATGACCCGCCTGGCTGCCGATCGGCTGGGCCTGGCCGCCGAGGATGTGCTGGTGTGCAGCACCGGCGTCATCGGCGTGGAGCTGCCCATGTCCCTCATACGTTCCGGCGTCGCCGAAATCGCCCTGGAGGCTGACGGCGGCAACCAGCTGGCCCGCGCCATGATGACCACCGACACCCATCCCAAGGAAACCGCCGTTTCCTTCGTCGCCGCCACCGGCCAGGCCATTACCGTCGGCGGCGTGGCCAAAGGCTCCGGCATGATTCACCCAAACATGGCTACGATGCTGGCCTTTGCCGCCACCGACGCCGCCGTTGACCCCGGCTTCCTGCAAACCACCGTCAAGGCCGTCGCCGACGAAACCTTCAATATGCTCACCGTGGACGGCGACAGCAGCACCAACGACACCTTCCTCGCTTTCGCCAACGGCCAGGCCGGCAACCCGGTCATTGACGACCGCTCACCCGACGCCGACAGCTTCCGCGCCGCCCTGCAACAGGTCGCCGAGAATCTCACCCTGATGCTGGCCCGCGACGGCGAGGGCGCAACCCGTCTCATCACCGTCCGGGTGGATGGCGCCCGCCACGCCGCCGACGCCCGCCTGGCCGCCAAGACCATCGCCGGCAGCAACCTGGTCAAGTCCGCCGTGTACGGCGCCGACCCCAACTGGGGCCGCCTGATGATGGCCCTGGGCCGCAGCGGCGCCGAAGCCGCCGAAGAAAAGGTTGACCTCTTCGTCAACGGCGTCTGCATTATGGAGGCCGGCGCTCCCATACCTTTCCATCGGGATGCCGTGGTCGCCCTCATGTCCGGCGAGCAGGTGGACTTCCGCGTCAGCCTCAACCTGGCCGACGGCGCCGCCACCGCTTACGGCTGCGACCTTACCGAGCAGTACGTGATCATCAACAGCGCCTACACCACCTAGCCCGGCCCCTGGCCAATAACGTAGCCGGCTGACCAACACCGTGGCTCCGGCCTGACCAATATCGTCATTCGGGCGAAAGCCGGAACCCTTGTGAGCAACTACGCCGTGTCCCAACCACAGCCCGAGCCGCCCATCGTAGTCAAAATCGGCGGCAGCACCCTGGGCGGCAACGATACTTCGCTCCAAGACCTGGTTGACCTCCACCGCGCCGGGCGGCCCGTGGTTATCGTCCACGGCGGCGGCAATGTCATCAGCGACTGGATGCAGCGGCAGAACCTGGCGCCCAGCTTCGTCAACGGCCTGCGGGTTACCGACGCGCCATCGCTGGAAATCGTGGTAGCCGTGCTGGGCGGGCTGGTCAACAAAGAACTCACGGGTCTGATGCAGCGGCTGGGCGGCCCGACCATCGGCATCAGCGGCGCCGACGGCTGCCTGTTGCAGGCCCGCGTCGCTAACCCCGAACTTGGCTACGTCGGCGAAATCGTCGCCGTTGATACCGCTCCGGTCAACGCCATCCTGTCCGCCGGATACATCCCCATGCTGTCGCCCATCGCCGTGGATGTCACGCCGGGCAGCGACCACGCCGGCCAGCCCCTCAACGTCAACGGGGACACCGCCGCCGGCGCGTTGGCCCACGCTCTGTGCGCCCGGCGCGTGGTCTTTCTCACCGACGTGGCCGGCGTGATGGACAACGGCGGCCGGGTCATCCCCCGCCTGAACGCCGGCGGAGCGGCGGCTCTGCGGGCTGCCGGCGTCGCCCGCGGCGGGATGCTGCCCAAGCTGGCCGCCTGCCTCGACGCTCTGGCCGACGGCGCTGTCGCCAGCGCCCACATCATCGACGGACGCCAACCCGGCGCCCTGATGGCCTGCGTCAGCGGCCAGCCCATAGGCACCCGCATCACCCCGTAGCTTTAATGTTGGCGATAATGGATAAACCGAGTGTCAAATTACATGGTACTTAACGACCCCACGAGTCAGGCGTGGGATCATCTTTCCACAAGCCTCTTTTACCAAGTTTCGCGGTTTTCTCTGCCTTGGTATATTCTTCGGAGTTATCGTATCTTTCATCCCTTTTTGCATAGCCATCTTCCACCATTCGGTAATTTACTGAGTGGGGGCCTTCCAGTTTCCAGTACAGGGTGCCTACAACTCTGCCCCAACTAAGTTGACGATAATTCTCCAGATAAAGGGATTCGCCGTCCAGATGATCCGACAGCAACTCCATTAGATGGGCTTTGGCTGCATCCCCTCTGGGGTCGGTTAATTCGGGAGACATAATCCCGTGTAGGCGAACTCGGCGGACGTTGTGATGTCGTTTGAACTGAACTTCGACCGTGTCCCCATCTACAATCTTCGTAACTTCTACCTCACTTCTGCCGGCGGCAGTCTTGTGCCATCTGTTGCGACTGGTCAATGAGCCGCGCCGTTTGGTTCTACTGGTAGAATAACCGTATCGTCGGCGATTTCTTCTGCGATCAACCATGACATTCACATCCTTATACAAAAAGCGGGCGTCTCTGGGCCCATTGCCAGACAGTTTGGTCTGTTGGCAAGAGCTAATGAACACCAGCCCTTGCCAACGTAACGGTATTTACACCGCCCTTACCCCGTAATCACGCCTTTCGCCACCGCCTCCGGCATCAGGTCGCCCTCTGCCGTCAGGTGGGACTGGATGGCGTCGGTGGCTGCTTGCAGCAGCTCGGCGTCCAGGTGCGCGGCGGCTTCCGGATGCCCGGCCTCGGCCAGGTAGTTACCCGTCTGCTCCCGAACCTGGGCCAGCGACCACTCCAGCTGCGCCGGCCCTTCCGTCATCCCTTCCGGATAGTCCACGTGGGAACCGCCGGCTCCCAGCTTGTCGTACCCGCCCTTGTGCCAGTGGCCCCGGACGCCGTGCGGGTCAAAGCGGATAATCTCCTCCCCGTTCACGTCCACGCCGAACGTGGGCCCGCCGAACTTCGCCTTCAGGCAGCGCAGCGGCCAGCAGTAGATGGTAACGTCTCCTTCCTTGCTCAGGGGGCGCACCAGCACCCGCCCCAGATAAGACTCGCCGTCAAGCATCGTTGCCATAATGTATCCTCCATCCGTCAGGTTGCGCCGGCGCGGTGCGCCGGCGTCGATATTTGCAGCGGCATAGTAGCATAAAGACCGTAATCCGGTACAATACCCTTGCGCTTATGCCGCGCGTGACCTGAATTGACCCAACCCGGTCGGATGTGAACCCACCCGCGCCGCGCCAACGTATTCATACCAAACCCGCCCCTGTGAGTAACGCCATGCTTTTCCCAATGCGCCGCGCCATCACCGCCGCCGTTCTCCTGGCGACCCTGCTGGCCCTGGCCATCGCCTGCTCGACCGGCTCTGAGCCGGATACTCAAACCGACCCAGCGACGCCAACGTCTCCGGCAGTGGAACAGCCCGCCGCCACCGCGCCGCCGACCTCCGACACATCCGGCGGCAGCCCGTCAGCCGCCGACTCGCCGACCCGCCCGCCGACGGCCGGGGCGGACTCCGACCAACCCACGGCAGCGCCAACCGCGCCGCCGGCCGACTCCCGAGCCGACGCGGAGGACATTCCCAACGTTGATGGCATCGCTGCCTGGCTCAACACCGACGAAGCCCTGTCCATCGCCGACCTCACCGCCGACGGCAAGGTCGTTCTGGTCGACTTCTGGACCTACACCTGCATCAACTGCGTCCGCACCCTGCCCTTCCTGCGCGAATGGTGGGCGCGCTATGAAGACGACGGCCTGGTCATCCTCGGCATCCATTCGCCCGAGTTCGAGTTCGAAAAAGACTATCAGAACGTTGCCGACGCCATCGCCGCCCACAACATCGGCTGGCCCGTCGCGCAGGACAACGATATGGTCACCTGGAGCAACTTCGAAAACCACTACTGGCCGGCCAAATACCTGTTCAACAGTCGCGGCCAGCAGATTTACAGCCACTTCGGCGAAGGACGCTACGGCGAAACCGAGCAGCAAATCCGCAACGCCCTGGTGGAAGCCGGCGCCGACCTCTCCGACGACCCTCTCAACCTCCCCGAAGACCAGGCCCGCGACCCGGCCTTTCAAGACGCCAGCGGCCTCCTCGGACGCGCCGCCGTAACCCCTGAACTCTACGCCGGCTGGCATCGGAACTTCCTCACCGCCCGCGCCGGCCGCGCCCCCTATGCCGCCCAGCAGGAGTACTTCGACGCCATTCTCGACCAGGAAAACCGCACCGAACAGACTACCGGCCTCATGGATGTAACCATCCCCCAGGAACTCCAGCCCCATCGCCTCTACTTCCAGGGCCAGTGGTCGGTGGAACCCGAACGCATCCGCCACGCCCGAACCACCGAAAACCTGGAGGATTACCTAGCCCTCAACTACGCCGCCAAAAGCGTCAACGCCGTCCTCACCTCCGACTCCGGCGAACCTTACCGCGTGGTCATAACCGCTGACGGCGCCATGCTCACCCCGGAAAACGCCGGCGCCGATGTGCAATGGGATGAAAACGGCCAGTCATACATCCACGTCAACGAGCCGAGGCTCTACGAACTGGTGGACAACCCCGAGTATCTGCCCTCTTCCATTCTGATTATGCGCTCCAACTCCAACGACTTCGGCCTGTTCGCCTTCACCTTCGGCGTCTATGCAGAGGGCCCCTGATGTTGCCCCTCCCCCACGCCCCCATACCGCGCCCCGGAGCCGCAACCCACCCCCAAAGCCAACCCAATCCTGAAAATCCTAAAATCCCGTAAATCCTGATTCTGACAACACCTTCGGCGTCTATGCAGAGAGGCCCTGATGCTGCCCGTCCCCCACGCCCCCATACCGCGCCCCGGAGCCGCAACCCACCCCCAAAGCCAACCCAATCCTGAAAATCCTAAAATCCCGTAAATCCTGATTCTGACAACGCCTCCCCAGCCGTTCCGAGGTCGCAATGCCGAACCCCCTTCTGCTCCTCCTGCTCTCCATAACCCTCGCCGGAGCCATCGCCTGCATCGGCGCCGACCTCGGCCCGGCGGAACCCGCCGCGCCCACGTCCACCGCTGCGCCGGCCATCCAGGTGCCCACCGTTGACCCCACCGACGACGTCATCACCTCCCACCTCGCCACCAAAGCGCTGGAAGTAGGAGAGCAGCGCGTCGCCTTCCTTCTCACCACCCAGCGGGCGTTGGTCAACGCGCCCCAGGCCCGAATAGCCGTGTCCCGTCACGACGGTTCCGCCGCGTCCGCCCCGGTCGTCGCCGACTACAACGAATGGCCCTACGGCGTGCGCGGCTCTTACGCCGCCGACATCGCCTTTCCCGAACCCGGCGAATACCGGCTGGCCGTTACTCCCATCGGCGGCGACGTATCCGGCGACGCTATCATCACCGTTACCGTGCTGCCCGACTCTCCCGTCCCCTCTGTCGGCGACCGGCCTCCCTCCAGCCAAACCAAAACCCTGTCCGACGGGGTGCAACTGGCCAGCCTTACCACCGCCTACGACGCCGACCCTCAGCTCTATCAGGTGTCCATCGCCGACGCCGTCGCCTCCGGACGGCCCAGCGTCATCGTCTTCGCCACGCCGGCCTTCTGCACCAGCCCCACCTGCGGCCCCCAGGTGGACACTGTTTCCCGGCTGCGCGCCGCCAATCCCGACGCCGCCAACTACATCCACGTCGAGCTCTACGACAACCCCGACGCAATCCAGGGCGACTTGAGCGTTGCCCGCATCGTCCCTGCCGCCGCCGAATGGGGTTTCACCCAAATCCCCCACTGGACCAACGAATCCTGGGTATTCGTGCTGGACGCAGCCGGCGTCATCCGCCACCGTTATGAAGGCTACGCCACCCTCTCCGAGCTGCAAGCCGCCCTGAACCAGGTAGCCAACCCCTAGTCCGCCACCAAAGCCGTTGGCGATTCAAGGAATCGGAGAGGCAATGGCGAAGTTGCGCGGATCTTGCAATGTGTATTTTCGGCCTTCGCGGTGAATATCGCCATTGACGCTGATCTGGATGCCATCCCGAAAAGCTCGCCATACTTCATCATAATCCGAAATCGGGAATTGTACGTGCAAAGCTATCGGACGACCGTCAAGCTCGCACACCACTACTCCGCGGCCATCGAACTCCTCTTGACGCTCCCGGTCCAGTAATACAATCTCGCCGATGACGTGGGCATCGGTGAATGGGTTGTTTTGGCGCAGCAACTGTGCCCCTTGGGTGAAAACGTCCGCTGCGCTCTCGGCAAATTGAAACTCTCCATTGTAAGCTTCAGCCGGCCGTACCGCTGCCCATGAAAGGCTGACTCCAATGCCGTGGCCGCGGCGGGCCAGGTCAGCCACCGCGTCGCAAAAATTGGCGCTTACCCCTTGCGACGGGGCTGCCTCAAACACATCCGTTATATCTTTTCCGCTAATCACCGCCGCCGCCGTTTTATCCGCTTCACGCAATCCGTTGTTCAGCGCGATGGTAGCCTGCCGCGGGAAAGGAGCGCGAAAGGCGTCGCCCAGATCCTCTTGCATGCCGTACCCCGTCGGTACTTCCGAGTGTAGCGTCAGCTCCGGTCCGGCTTCATATCCGGGCAGCGGACGCACGCTCCGCACGTAATCGGCAACCTGGCCGCTGGCCCGCCCGCGATATACCGCCTGCCCCGGACGCTCGGCAGCGCGCGCTGCCGCTACGACCAAGTCCCGCGCCCGAGTCAGAAATTCCACACTGTCGCCGAGAGTCCAACCGGATTGCCCCGCGCCGTTCAAGGGCCGCAATCGGATGACGTCGGCGCCGGCCCCAACCAGGTCATAATAGACCTCCATCTGGGAACGTTCCTCAATCTCGGCAAGGAGCGCCACCGCCTCGGAAATCCGCACGGCGTAAGCGTCCGATCGCTCGCGCAACGGTATCAATATCTCATTGACTTGCTCCCCCCGCGTGACAGACCACACCATAATCCGGTTGCGCCAGACTTCCGCCTGCTCCCAGTCGTGAGCCTGAAGATAAGCGCGCAACCGGTCCGGGGACACCCGCCGCAACGCTGCCGCGTCCCTGATTTGCACGTCCATCGCAAAACTCCGTTACCCAATCAGCTCTCGGAAAGCGCCATGCAGGCCGTTCTGGTCAAACACGTTTGTCAAAGGAACCGAAACTCGGACGGTCGACGAGTTGGGTGATACCGGAAAGCCCATCAGCGAAACCCAGTACGAACACTTCCGCAAGCACATCTCCTCTTCGCCCTGCGCTAACCACTCATCTTCATCATCCGGCATGATAAATAATATCAGAATACGCGGCACGCCATCATCTGAAATCAACCGATTATAGTCCTCTACGCGCAGGTCATACGAAATTGCGGCATCTCCGATTCCGTACCTCGTCGTGGCCTTGATCTGAAAATCGATACGGTTCATTCCCCGGCGTTCGGGGTCAACGATTGTACCGTCGATGCCGTGGTAGTCAACTACCGGGATGAACAAGCTGAGCCCGGCGCGGGACAACACAGACCGCACGTAGCACAAGGACAACTGCTCCTGTATGAAATTGGGCGACATCAGACTACCGACCAGCTAAACGGGAGGGCGGTTATTGCTCCCTTTCGCGCGATTATAGCAAACCGCATAACAGTTCGCAACCTCACCCCACGCCCACCTCCGCCGCCGCAAACGAGCGAGATCGTTGCCGCCGAGCTGATAAGCCGTAATCACAAATGGATCGCGGAGGCCGGTTCGGTTGCGGTGAGCGTTGGCCGGCTTCAGGGTTGTAACATTTCCAGCAGCCGTTCCTTATCCGTCCATAGGATTGACAACTCCTTGATTGGAGCCTGGGCCTGTGCGCTCCACGCGTTTTTTCTGTTGCCGCGGTCGTCTAAAACCGCAATGGGGCGCATATGGGAGGCTTCGGCAGTGGTGTCGGAGAAGCGATATGCCCAGCGTTCAGCCCACGTGTGAGCTGCTGATTCCGTGGCCGCCGTAATTGGCTGTACCAGCAGGTTGCGTCCGCTGTTGACGTGAAACTTGAACCGGTGCGACTCACGACGGCCCATAACGCTAAAGTCAACGTCATAAACAACGCCGGATTGAATGATAAAGGCTTCAACTTCGTTATCGAAATGCACTCGCCCGGCGGAACCCCGTCCCCGGCTGAGCGCGGACACCTCCAACACAGCCTGAACCAACCGATGAACCGCGTCCCCGGCCAACTCGCCATCGCCCTCAATCACCAAAGCGCTTTGGTGCAAGGAAGCCCGATGTCGGCGGGCAATGTGCCGGGCCTTATCCCTAACCGATCTGGTCAAAGATAGTCCATTGACGTATAGATACCCCAACGTATCGCCCATGTCGCTGAGCCGCGCCTTGCCGCTGGGAAGCAGCGACAGCTCGAGTTCAATGGCCTCACCGTCGGGCCGCACGAAGGGCGTCACTACATAGCAGCCGTTATGATCATTTGGAGATGCTGCGGTTGCGAAGTCGCCGGACAAAAAATCCAGGTACTTCTCCACCACGCCATCACATAACATTGAATTGGTCATAAGAGGTCTCCCTGATTGAAACGAGAGAATGACTCCATTTGATATGCTCCCTTCAAATCAATGCGGCATTCATCTAGAAAATCAGGCAACTCTGTATTAGGGTCTCCAATGCGAATGTCATCAGGGATATACACCCGGTTGTCTTCATAGACATCGTCCCAAAAGTGCTTATGCGGTCCGGTTACTCGTTCGCCGGTTTTGGGGTCGGTGTGACGGTCATGGACGGTGTATTTCCGAATTGGCGTGTTTTTGTAAAGGAGTGCGAAGCTGCGATTCTTGCGGCCCACATAGCCCCTCAGCTTAAGCAGCTCGCCCGATTCCTCAGCCAGTACGGCCGCATCCAACCGGTATCCGCCCTCCTGAAAGCGCCAAGCCAGATTGGCGGTAATCACTTTAGGCTCCGCGACTATGGCCTCTGCTTCCGCTCTCGTTACCATTGTTCCTAGCCTCCTCGGCTGGCACAATACCATAATCCGGCGTGGTGTCAATTCTGGGCCAAACTCTAACACCCTCCCCACCGCTCCACACACCCGCGCCTCCATCCGACCCGCCAACTCCACACTCGCCGACACCAACCCACGCTCCTTCTCTATCTCCGCATCGAGTACCCAAACTGCCCACAAAGCCAAAGCAACCCTGCTCCAATATACAGGGCGTTGCCCAAGGCCACGCCAACCCCGCTGATGGTCCACAGCGTCGTGTCCGGCGTTAGCGGTACTACTACTAAACGCCACAACAATACTGCTAGCAGCAAAGGCACTATGATGAGGGAACCCATGCATAGCCATTTCCGTGCGGTGCTCATTTCTATACATCCTTCCTAATCGGTTCCACCATGTGTACTTCCCACACCCTCCCCACCGCATCACCCGCCATCTGCTCTAACCGTACAATCTCATCCTTTGCCGCGTCAATGGCCCGCTGATATCCCTCCACCTCCTCCACCAACCCCCTCTGCACCTCCATCGGCGGCAACGGTATTTGGAACGCTGCTATATCCTTTGGATAAACATGCGGTTGCCCCATTCCGACTTGCAGATTGTAAATCTCTGACTGCTTTGCTTTGAGAACATAAAACACAAACTTGCTAATAAAATTGTCTATTGCTGGCTTAACGGTCGTACAATCGGATGCAAATATAGGCTGGTCAAAATAGCTCACAAATCCCGCATAAGCTCCCGATGCGCTGACCGTAATCGTTTCTCCCTCTCGGCTATGCTGATTATGAAACGCCGAGGGAACCTGCCCGCCGGCTATTACCGGAATCGTACCCTCGGTTAGTTCCTTTCTGGTAATGGCAGTACCTTTCCTAACCTCACAAACACTGCCAAGCGCAACCATATCAAACTTGGAATGACTAGGCGCCCTCTCCCGATACCGCTCCCCGCTCAAATTCCAATCCCCGCCCTCCGCAATCCGCTCCTTCGCCACCACCAGACCCGTCGTCGGCGCAAAATCCGCCACCGACTCGCCCGCCCGCAGCCGTCGCAGGTATTCCGACAGCTCCGCCCGCACCGTCGGCAGGTCATTCGCCTCAATCGGACGCCGCTGCGCCCCCAGGTCATACCCGTCGTTGGCCGCCTTGAAAAACGCGATGCCCTCGGCCCGCCCGGCCAGCTTCCGGTCCAGTATCAGGATGGACGTCTTCACCCCTGAATACGGCTGAAACACCCCCGCCGGCAGCGATATGACCGCCGCCAGATAACCCTCCACCAGCATCTTGCGCAGCTGCGTATGCGCCCGCTGGCTCTGAAAGATAACCCCCTCCGGCACAATGACGCCCGCCCGTCCCGCCGGCGTCAGATGCTCCGCGATATAATCCACAAACAGAACCTCGCTCCGCCGCGACGACACCGAAAACCCGTCGTGCGGACGTATCCCGCCCTTGGGCGACATAAACGGCGGGTTCGCCAGAATAACGTCATAGTGGTCGTTCCAGCGCTCCTTGCTGGTCAAAGTGTCATAAACGCTCACCACCGGCTGCTGCTTGTGATGCAGAAACAGGTTGACCGTCGCCAGCATCTCCATCGTCGGCGAGATGTCGCAGCCCGTCAGATTGCGCGCCAGGTTCCCCCGGTCGGCGGCGGACAGCCGTCCGGCCCGGTTGATATGCTCCCACGCCGACACCAGAAACCCGCCCGTGCCGCAAGCCGGATCCAGTATCGTCTCATGCTTCTGCGGGTCAACGATGTCCACGATAAAATCAATGATGTGCCGCGGCGTGCGGAACTGCCCCGCCGACGCCTGCGCCCCCAGATCCTGCAACAGCATCTCATAGGCGTCGCCGATTTTCTCCGTGTCGCCGGTGTCAAAGCGGTCAATCGTCCGCAGAAAATCCCGCAGAATTATCGGGTCGTTATAGGGAATATAAGCATCCTGATAGATAGTCTGAATCGCCGGCATCCCGTCCGTTTGGCCCAGCAGCGCCATCCCCTTGCGGTAGCGCCGATCCACATCGTTGGCCGTCTGCTCCGCGCCCATCAGGACATCCCAGCGAAATTCGGCGCCGTCGCCCGTAAAGTAAGCCGGTTCCCCGCCCAGCCCCACGCTGTCGCTGTCGGCGGCGCTCAGGAACTTGTAAATCAGCGCCCGGGTAATCTCCTGGCACTGATCCACCGGCAGCGGCACCTTGCCCACCAGCAGATCCCGCGCCGTGCCCACAATGTTCTTGACTTCCTGCACTTCCATATCACCCTCTCCGACTTATGCGTCCCCAGTATTTCAGGCTGCCCGCTCGCCACATAGCGGGCGACAGTCCGCCCCTGCGCCATATCGGTGCCTCGCGATTTCAGGCCGCCCGTTCATCATTCAGCAGATGCTCGCGCACATACCCCGGTATCCGCTCCCGATGCCCTGCGGGTACGGCGATGAACTGCTGCTGCGTAATCGTAGTTCCGGTCAGCAAGGCGAACCGCTTCCCGTCAATAGCCTCCCGCGCGACCGCATCCGTAGCGTAAGCCTCAAACAGCGTCAGCGCATCATCCAGATGCGCCTCCTCCACCGGATGCCGCGCCAGATACTCCGCGAAAGCCGCGGCCACGGTTGCATTCATATCTTCCAGCCGCAGCCGCAACTCTTCCCTGATGTTGTAAATCGTCCGCCGGTCTGCGATGCGTCGGGCGTCGTCCGCAAATTCCAGCTGCGTAGCGCTTTCCATATGGTCGTCGCCATACCGAATGTGCACCCCCTTGCCGTTGGGCCGAGGTTCGCCGCCGCCCCCGTCGCCATCCCCATCCCCATCATCCTGCTCCCACTCTGACGGAATGGAGATGCGCGGCTCATAATACTCGGTTTCGTGGTGATATTCGCACACGCCGAAAAAGTCAATAATCTTGAACTTCTCTTTGGGCCGCGGTTCCATCTCCCGGCGAACCAGCCGGTCGGTATAGTTCTCCCGAAAGTCATACCGTCGCGTCCCCCGTCCCTTGATCTGCGTAAAATCCACCGGCGATTTAATCGGCCGGCACACCCCGATGTTCAGCAGATCCGGGCAATCGTACCCCGTAGTCATCATCGCCACCGTAACGCATACCCGTGTTTTAGACGTAGCATACCCGGAGTTCTCCGGATGCCGCCCGTTCAGAACGTTGTTCTTGAACCGCTCGCCGTAATCGTTGGCATCATTCACCTCCGACGTAACCTGCACCGCAAAGTCGGACTGATAACGACCCGGCCAGCGCGCCGACGCCGCCTTGTTGAGCGCCTGCGTCAGCGCCGCCGCGTGCCGCTGGTTCACCGCGTAGATGATGCCCTTGCCGATTAGATCCGTCCCCGGTTCCCGCAGCGCTTCCTCCAGATACACCCGCGCGAACTCATCGTTCGTCCCCGGCGACAGAAAAGTCCTGGCGAAATCCCCCGCCCGGTAAGCCACCTCAAAATCATCGCCGCCCCGCTCATAATCCGCCAGCGTAACCTGATAGCCCTCATCGGACATCAGCTGCCCCGTAACCTCAGTGCGCACATCCACCGCCGTCGGCCCCACCAGATAGCCGTCCGTCACCCCCTGCGCAATCGTGTAAGCGTAGGTAGGTTCGCCGGGCGGCAGGCCAAAGGCCAGGTAGGTATCCCGGAGCGCCCGCCGCTCCCGCGCCGCCGGCGAGGCGTCATCGTCGGACGGCTCGCCCACGAACGTCCGCGGCGTCGCCGTCAGCCCGATTTTCTCGGCGTGAAGCCCCTCAAACAGCTGCCGATGGTTCGGCCCGCTGATGCACCGATGCGCCTCATCCGCCACAATCAGGTCAAACCAGTCCGCCGCAATGGGTTCGCTCCCGATCATCAGACCGTCAACGGACTGCACCGTCGCCACCGTGATCTGGGTTCGCTCCCAATCGTAGGCCGCATCGCCGTCATAGCTGCGCACAACATACTGCCCCTTCAAGGCCGCGTTAATCCCCGCTTTCGCCTGCCGCCGCAGCTCAATCCGGTCCACCAGGAACAGGATGCGCTGCGCGTTGCCCGTGTTCAGGTACAGAAAGCACAGTCCGGCGGCAACCGTCGTCTTGCCCGTGCCCGTCGCCATTTCCAGCAGAAAAGCCGTATCGCCCGCCTGCGCCCGCCGCTGTATCGCGTTGATGGCCTCCACCTGATAGCCGCGCATCTCGATGTCCGAGCCTGCCGCCTCTTTCAGATACCCCGCCGTTACGCGGGTAGTCCACAACCGCGCGCGTTCCCCGGCCGGCCGCCTTTGTAGATTAGCCAGCTCCGCCGGAGCCGGCAGCGCCAGAACCCGTTTCGGGTCGCCCCCGCGGGTGTCCCACAGATAATGCCGCTCTCCGTTCGACAAAATAACGTAGCCGACGCCCAGGCTGGCCGCATACATCCGCGCCTGCTCCTTGCCCGCCAGCGCGTCCTTCTCGGCGGACTTCGCTTCCAGCAGCCCGACCGCCGTTCCATCCCCATCGTAAAGTATGTAGTCGGCAAACCCGGAGCGCCCCGCCCCCGGCGCATACTCCTCCACGCCAAACCCGGAGCGCCCCGCCCCCGGCGCGTACTCCTCCACGCCAAACCCGGAGCGCCCGGCCCCCGATGCATACTCCTCCACGCCAAACCCGGAGCGCCCCACCCCCGGCGCATACTCCTCCACGCCAAACTTCCAGCCCGCCCGCGTCAGCAGGCAGTCAATCGTCGCTCTGGCCCGTTCCTCCGGCGTCATTCCATCCATCCTGAAAATCCTAAAATCCGGTAAATCCTGATTCTGACAACCCCAGCTCACCACCGCCCGCCACGCCACCCATCCTGAAAATCCCAAAATCCGGTAAATCCTGATTCTGACAACCCCCATCACCCCGCCACAAACCGCGCCGCCTCCTCCGAACCGCCCGTAGCGTCGCCCTCGCTGTACGAGTGCGCCCCCGCGCCGGCCAGCGCGCCCCCTTGCACAATGAGATACTCCTCCCGTATGGGCCGCCCGTCCAGCCAGTTCTCCAGTATCTCCCGCACCCCCGACGCGTAGCGCGCCTGCGCCGACAGCGACGTCCCCGACGTGTGCGGCGTCATCGCGTGGCCCGGCATCGCCCGCCAGGGGTGGTCGTTAGGCGCCGGCTGCGGAAACCACACATCCCCCGCATAGCCCGCCAGCTGCCCGCTCTCCAACGCCCGCACGATGGCGTCCCGGTTGCAGATCTTGCCCCGCGCCGTATTCACAATATACGCTCCCCGCTTCATCTTCCCGATTAGCGCATCGTTGAACATATCCTCAGTCTCCGGATGCAGCGGACAGTGGATGCTCACCACGTCGCACACGCCCACCAGCGACTCCACCGTGGCGTGATAAGTCAGCACCAGCTCCCGCTCCACCTCCGCCGGCAGCCGATGCCGGTCGGTGTAGTGCAGGTTCACGTCAAAGGGCTTCATCCGCTTCAGCACCGCCAGACCGATGCGCCCGGCCGCCACCACGCCCACATCCATCCCTTCAATGTCGTAAGACCGGGAAACGGCGTCGGCGATGTTCCAGCCGCCGCGCACCACCCAGCCGTACTGCGGAATATAGTCCCGCACCAGCGCCAGCATCTGCATCACCGCATGCTCCGCCACGCTGATGCTGTTGCACCACGTAACCTCGCACACCGTAATGCCCCGGGACATCGCCGCCTGCAAGTCAACGTGGTCCGACCCGATGCCCGCCGTAACCGCCAGCTTCAGGTTCGGAGCCCGGGCAATCCGCTCCGCCGTCAGATACGCCGGCCAGAAAGGCTGCGAAATGACCACGTCGGCGTCCGCCAGCTCCCGCTCAAACACCGAATCCGGCCCGTCCTTGTCCGACGTAACCACAAACCGATGCCCCCGCGCCGTCAGAAAAGGCTCCAGGCCCAGCCCGCCCGACACCGAACCCAGCAGATGCCCCGGCGTAAAGTCAATGCCCGACGGCGACGGCAGCGTCTGCCCATCGGGGTAACTGCTCAACGCCGGTATATCGTCGCGAGCATAACTCGGCGGAAACCCCGTCACCGGGTCATCATACAACACGCAAACAACTTTCAGCCCGGAATTGGAACTCATCAGGAAAACCTCGCGCAATGCAGAATGGAGCGGGCGATGGGATTCGAACCCACGACTTTTTGCTTGGGAAGCAAACACTCTACCACTGAGTTACGCCCGCTCATTGAAACGCTGCGCCGCGTTGCGCCTCCCTGCGCCGCCGCAAAAACGGCCCAAACGCTGCGCCACGTTGCCCTGCGTCGCCGCCCATCCGCCCGCCGCCGGCCAAAGCCGACCGCTTCCACCCCCAGTTTGCCACACCAACCCGCCCAACGGCAACCCCTCAACGCATATCCGCCTTCGGAAGCGCTGCGTCGGCTATTGCATCAGGCAACCGCGTTCCAAGCCGCAGTTTCCAACTCCCATACCCAGACGTCAAAGATACTGGCTCCCCCCGGTAGCCGCCGACCCAGCAACTCAACCGGAGATAAACCCGGAAAGCCGAGACTCCTGACGGCCTGGTCGTATCTGGCTACTGAACTAATGCCAGGATGGACGATAAAGTTCCTAATGGGCTTCATGTAGTTTGTGGCATTAACCGCACTCAGTCCCAGATTTATCTGACCGTAATTAGCCACTCGTAATTCCCTGGCCCGCCCTATCGCAATTTCGGGCGCTTCCCACAGAGCCCCGGATCCCGTGAATGGCCGTCTGCTAAATCTCCTGGCGATACCAGGCAGGTCGCCGACACGCCTCACGTCCGGCGCCGGCGGCACGTATATCCCCGTTCTCGTCACGCAGCGTCCGATGGCCGACCTTAACACCAACTCCCGGCAAAACTCGCCCCACAGATGCTGTAGCCGCACCACCAGAAATAACAAGCCGTCCCGGTGGAGTTGCTCGCGTATCATCATCTCTGCCGGCGAAGCCGTCAGAGCCTCGGCCGACCGGGACATCAAAGAACGGCTCCGGGCAGCGTATGACCTGTAGAGCGCGTTCAACGAACTCTTTCGCATACGACTAAATCGTGGCTGGCAGCAGCGCTTTGTAGGTCATCTCGAACCTGACCCGCCGGCTTCTAATCCGCTGTGTACTGCCAGCCGAGGCAAATCGGAACTCATGGAGCCTGCTCGGGATTTCTTCAGTGTCTTGGTCAAGCGCATCCGCCAGAGCGCTGAGATTGACTACCGCAACCCCAACGTCCGTAAGAGCGTGCGGGTCGCGGCGCGGCATATCCTCTTTTCCTATCCCACCCGGAGGGATGCCAAACTTTGCGTGTGCAACCGCAGCAAACAACATCAGGAAGTGCGGCGACCTTGCGATGCCGGTTTCCAATATCTCGGCAAAATTGCGGGTGATGTAGTCCAGCGTGCGCTCTACGCGCCCCGAAACATAATCGGGAATCTTCTCGTCATAGTCTTTGTACAGCCTTTCAATCTTCGGTTGCCCTCCGTCGTTGACCCCTTCCAGGATGACGCCGAATAATTGCGCCATCAGTTCGTCATCCGCCATCCTCACCCTGGCGCGCTTGCCGATGACGCTATACTTATCCCACAGGAATCCCCACTGCTTTGACGACGTTATCACAGCGTTCCGGAAAACTCCATGATACTTGCCGTGCCTCAGTTCCTGGGAGGATAGATTGTAATTGTACGTGTTCAGACGCTGGAATACGTCAAAGACGTATGCGTCATCCGCATTCAGCAGTTGCTCAACGGGTAGTGGATATTCCAGGAACTTCAGCTTGTCGTCCTCGTTCAATTCCGAGTATCGTTTTCCTACACATTCCTCCAGGCCGTTGCCGGCTTGCCGCAGCGGAAATTCATCACGGGCGAACGACTGGATTGCCATCAGTCGCTGCTGGCCGTCAACTACCTCCCGATAGCTCCTCCTGGTAGTCACGTCGGTTTGCGTCCGAATGTAAATCTTCGGTATGGGCATCCCGCGCAGAATGGTGTCCATTAGATAAACTTTTGCGGCGACGGGCCAAACCTTGCTGCTGCGCTGGAATTCCCGGTTGACAACGAGAGTTTTCTCATCCAGCCAGGTCAGTATATCCGCTATTGTATATTGCTCGAGCATCTTCCCTCCGGCGACCGGTGCAATCCTTCGCCTTCCTGCCTGATAGTCTGCCATACTCCACCCTCAACGGCAATTCTTGTCAGCCTCCTCATTGTGACATAGCCGCAATCGCCAAGCCTTCACCCCACCTCATCCACTCCTCCCGCAAACCCACAGCCGGCCCGTAACCCAATCCTGAACATCCCCCAATCCCGAAAACCCCTGCTTCTGACCACCCCCGTCACCCTGCCCCGACGCCTCTCCCCCGGCTCGCCTCCCGAAAATCCCGCGTCAGCTGCGCCAGCAGGAAGAATATGTTCTCCACCGCGTTCGTCGTCTCAATGATGATGCGTTGCTGCCCGGCGTTCTCCTCCGGCGTCAGCGCCAGATAGCGCGCCCGCACCTCCTGCATCAGCGCGCGCCGGTCTCCCATCAGCTGCTCCGCAAACTCCCAGCCGTCCCCATCATTATCCTCCAGCGCATCCAGGAAAATCAGCAGCGCCGCATCCGTCCCTTCCACCACGCTCATCCGAAAGCCGTCCATCGTAGCATCATCCTCCGGCAGCTCCCGCAGCGCCTCCGGCAGCGTTGCAAACTGCTCCTCCAGCCACGTAATCAGCTTCTGCCGACTCAAAACCGCGTTCCTACGCTCACCGCTCCCCCCGGGATTCTGCCGCCCCAGTTCATCCAAAAACTCGTCAATCCGCCCGTTCACTTCCCGCGCCCAATCCCGTATCTCGCCCGCCGGACGTCCTTCCCGCGCCCGATCCAGGTATCCCGAGAACATCCCCAGCACCCGCCGCTGCTCCAGATGCGTCAAATCCAGCGCTGTCTCCACATCATCCATCGCCTGGTCGTGAATATACCGCGGCTGCGACTCCAACTCCTCCGTGCTGGCCGGCCAGACGCGCGCAAACTGCCGCATCGTCCAATCCGGCGCCGCCAGAACCACAATCCGCGACGGCATCCCGAAAACTATCACCGCCAGCGCCATCTGCGGCCCCAGCCCGATGTCCGGCCACGTCACCAGCGCCGCCACTAACGGAACCCCAAAAGACAACTCTACATAAAGCAGCCCCACTAATATCGCCGCCGAAAAAAACACCTGTATCGCCCAGAACATCCCCAGCTGCCGCGCCGTCCCCCTCAACCCGTAAGACACCACCATTACGCTGATGGCCAGCCCCACATAAGAGCCGTAAATGTACATCAAAACCTGCTCCACCCCCACCAAATCCGCCGCCGCCAGCCCAATGCCGAACGCCACCACCGGAACCAGCGCCTGCACGATAAACGTCAGCAGCGCCCCCAGGATAAAAGAGAGAATCACCGAACCGGCCGACAACTCCAGCCCCGCCTGAAACCACGCCTGATCCGACAGCGGCGCCGCCGACTCCTTAATCAGCGACAGCCCGAACAGCAGCGCCGCCACCCCGAACAGCATCGCCCCCGCTTCCCGATAATTCCCCCGGTTCAGCCGCGTGATTAGCGCTCCCCCTACGCCGATGCCGAACAACGCCGCCACCCGAATGTCCACCGTAACGATGAACAGAATCAGCCCCACCCCCATCTGCGCCCCCAGCGCGATGGGATAGCCTTGCCGCGCCGAAATCAGCCCCGACCGCAGCATACTGATGGTGATGAACGTAACCGCCGGCGAACTCTGCGTAATCGCGCCCGCCAACGTCCCCCAGCCGAAAGCCGCAAAGCGGTTGTCCGCCAGCCGGCTGGCCAGCATCCGCAAGCGCGGCCCCACCACCCGCTTCAGGTTCTCAGCCAGCAGCCACATCCCAAAAAACAGCAGCCCAACGCCCCCCAGAACCCCTCCAAGCGTTTCAATCATTAGATTACCGAGCCTCCGCCGGCCAGATACCGGCCGCCGCTGGCATTATCAAACGGGATCCCCGGATATTCAAGCCATTCCCCAGCCCGCCTTGCCGAAGCCCATCCGCCAGGCAAGCGATTTCACCCCGCGCCGGCAATTTATAGCAAAATTAGGGAATTGACATACCATTTTACCCACGCCGTTGGCAATCAGATGCTTGCCTTGCACGCGGTTAACCGGAGCAGGCCCCCTACTAGATGCGCGCCAGGGCATAGCTGGGCACCCTTACCCATCAGATTTTTGCACGAAAGCTTATAGCCCCTCTTTACTGCCGCCAAAGCAGGGGGCTATAATTGGGACACCGCCGGAGGAACCCAAAATGACGCCCCCAGACCTGTACATATCCACCATCGCTGACATAGAGAGGGTGATCGACGAATACCCCGACGTCAGGGAAAGTCTGCGCCGCAAGTTGCTTACCGACGAAGAGCGCCAGCTCCCCCAACTCGTCGCGCAGCTGACTGAGCAGGTCAACAAACTGACCCAGACTGTAGCCGATGGCTTCGCACAAGCCGCCACCGACCGCGCTGCTATCCGTCAGGAAATGGCCGATGGCTTCGCACAAGCCGCCACCGACCGCGTTGCTATCCGCCAGGAAATGGCCGATGGCTTCGCACAAGCCGCCACCGACCGCGTTGCTATCCGCCAGGAAATGGCCGATGGCTTCGCACAAGCCGCCACCGACCGCGTTGCTATCCGCCAGGAAATGGCCGATGGCTTCGCACAAGCCGCCACCGACCGCGTTGCTATCCGCCAGGAAATGGCCGATGGCTTCGCACAAGCCGCCACCGACCGCGCTGCTATCCGCCAGGAAATGGCCGATGGCTTCGCACAAGCCGCCACCGACCGCGCTGCTATCCGCCAGGAAATGGCCGATGGCTTCGCACAAGCCGCCACCGACCGCGCTACTATCCGCCAGGAAATGGCCGATGGCTTCGCACACGTGGACGAGCGTTTCAATCGGCTTGAAGGCCGCGTAGATAACGCCTTGGGCAGCAACTACGAAAACAAGATTGCTGACAACATCAACAGCATCGCCGGACAAGCGCTTGACATACGCAACATCCGCGCCCTAAAGCGACCCGGGCAGGCCCCGGACCGCTACTTGGAAGATAGCTCCTACCAGGCTCAAGACGAAAATCGGATCACAAGGTCCGAAAACGTCGCCTTGTGGGCGCTGGACCTGATATTCACCGGCCACAGGCACCCCAGCCAAGAAACGGTCTATGTAGCGGCGGAAATATCGATCACCGCCGGTGACGCCGACATAAGCCGCGCTGCTGAACGAGCTACGATACTGAGCGCTGTGCTGGAAAACGCCACAGTCATACCGGCAGTCATCTCCGAAAACGTCGCGCTAGACCAGCTCAACCTGGCGGAAACGCAAGGCGTGTCCATCATCCTACACCCTGCTTAAGTTACCGTCCGCAAAAAACGTGGCAATCATCGGCTTGACACACTTTGCCAGATGATTGCCGCGCCTATCTGCAAGCTGCGTTGCTTGCTGTGTAATCGGCGCATCTGACAGACGCAGAGGAAGCCAATGCCACGCGCCAAGAAAGGACGGGGGCGCCCGTCGTCATATACCTATCCGCCTCGGATAGACGCGACGCCATCGGAAATTGCCCGGACGGTGTTGCAAGCAAAGCCGAAGCGTCGCTTCTTTGACCCGCCGGCGCAGGAACGGTACTACTGCGCTCTCTGCGAACGGGAAGTTCACTATCCCGAGACGCTATACAACGACGGTCTGTGCTAGACCTGTCACGCCCCGGCCTCATAGGGGCTTGGTACACAGGTATATAATTCCCTCAAACACCCCCGGCAGAAACAGCCCCCAAGCATCATCCCTTCCCTCGCGTTCCCGGGCCGGCGCCCGCTCCATCCCCATCGCTCCCAAAGCGTCCGCGTCATCCCGCCCCCAGCCTTCTCCGGCCCGCTCCTCAAACATCCCCGGCAGAAACAGCCCCCAAGCGTTATCCCGTCCCCCGCGTTCCCGGGCCGGCGCCCGCTCCGTCCCCATCGCTCCCAAAGCGTCCGCGCCCGCATCATCCCGCCGACCCCGTTCCTCCTCACCCCGTTCCCCCGCCCGTCGCTCATGCGCCTCTATCGCCGACACGATGTCCTCCATCGCAATCAAAGCGTTCACCTCCCGCCTCGGAAACTCCCCCAACACCCGCGCCCGATACAGATCGCTCTCCTCTCCCCACATCGCCCTCCGTTCCTCAACCCACTCCGCCGTCGTCAGCCCACGTATCTCAACCTCTCCCTTCACCACATTCGGCGACTCCAACGCCGATATCGTGATGGTCTTATACATCCCCAGCTCGTCGTTAAACGCCCGGTAAAACGCCCCCGACGACGTTGTCGGATTCCCAATCAGCAGCAGCCTCACGTTCCCCGACGTCATCACCGCCTCAACCGCCTCATAAATCTCCTCCTCCACGCCCTCCGCCTCATCCACCACCACCAGCATATTCTCGCTGTGAAACCCTTGAAACCGCTCCGCCTCGTCCGCCGACAGCCCCAGCGCATACCGCTCCGGCCCCAGCTCCCAGCGCGTATCCAGCATCCGGCCCCCCAGCTTCTTCGCCGCCCGACGCCACAGCGCCCGTATCTGTCTCCAAAGCACGTGCCGCACCTGCCGAAACGTCGGCGCCGTGCTCAGCACAATCCCCGGATTATGCCCATACAGATACCACAGCGCCGCCACCGCCGCCGTAAAATCCTTCCCCAGGCCGTTGCCCGACTTCACCGCCACCCGTCGCTCACGCATCAGCGCCCGCAGCGCCTCCTCCTGCTTCGTCCACAGCGTCACCCCCAGCACATCCTGCGCAAACTCCACCGGATCAACCAACCCTGCGCCAACCCCATCCCGGCCGCCTCCGCCGCTCCCAACTCCCACTCCGCCGTCAACCGCGCCGCGTCCCCCGGAACCCGCCGCCAACTCCACCGAGCCAACCCCACTGCCGCCGCCACCGCGCCGACCGGAACCTTCCGCCCGTTCCCCATCCTGCGCCCATCGCCCAGCGTTCCCCGTCTCCCATCCGACCCCGCATCCATCCCAGTCGCCGGCCTGCGCTCCATCCATCCCATCCATCCCCAACTCCACCGAGCCAACCCCACTGCCGCCGTCAGCCTGCCTCCATCGCCCAGCGCCCCCCGGCCCACGTCTCCGTTCCCATCCATAACCGTCATAGGCTTGCGTGCCGTCCGTCCCATCCTTCCCCAGGGCTAACCCGCCGACCCGTAGCGACCGTGCCGGGTACGCACCGCAGCAATCCTATCCAACCGACGCCGCGCCTCCTCTGCATCCTGCGGCGCAGACGACGCCAAAACCCCGGGCGCGCGCCTCTCCCCCTCCGGCGGACTGAACAAAAATCCGCACTCCCGACACCGATACACCACATGGTCCTCCGACCCCAAACAGGCCAGCGCCAGCAGCGCCTCCGACTCGCAGCGACGACATTTCAACATTTTCAACCTCACGGCGCTACCGCGCCCTTTCAAATTCCGTCTCCTCCGTTAGTAAAGGAACGTATGTTCACGTTACACCTCCGCCGCCCATCCGTCAACCCTCAACCGTCGCCCTTTCCGCCCCTACCCACCCAACCCCAACCAGCCAGCCTAACCCGCCCCAACGCCCAATCAAACATCCGGTTCCCCCACCTCGCTTCCCTGCCCCCCGCTCGGCTTCCGCCCTACACGCCGGAACAGCCAGATGAAGCCGCCGACAGCCACAATCGGCATGACAATAAAGCCAAGCCATAGTAAAAGGGCCCATGGTGAATTGATAAGAGGGGCGATCAAATCAAACATCACATAGTACCACCCCACACCCGCCGAGATAGCTACGACAGGCGTCAGAAACAACGCCGCGACCGCGCGCCAAACCGAAGTGCCTTTCACCCAGATCGTAGCAACTGCCCAGCCGGTGAAAAACACCAGCCCAATTACTAGTACGCTAGCCAAGAGCAATAGCACATCCACGGCTGGTCTGATGTCGGGTTGCAGGTTTGGTTCGGCAGCGAACCACATAACAGCCAGAGCCATCATCATAATCCACCTCCATACCAAACCGAAGAGCGAGCATCATTCACCACGGCAGGCCCCTGCTTCACCGGATCCCTGCCGGCATCCATCAACCTCTGCCTCGCTTCCCTGCTCCCCACTCGGCTTCCGCTCTACACGCCGCATCAACCAGATGAAGCCGACGACGCTCGCAACCGGGATGACAGTAAAGCCAAGCAACAATATAACGACCTGTACGATAAATGGAATAAAAAAGTGTACCCCACTATTAATGTACACCAGCCACCACCCCACACCTGCCAAGATAGCAACGACAGGCGCGAGAGCCAACGCCGCGACCAGGCGCCACCTCGAAGCGCCGCTCTCCCAGATCATAGCAACTGTCATCTCGCTTTCCGCCCCCTCGCCCGGCTTCCGCCCGATACGCCGCATCAGCCAGATGAAGCCGCCGACGCTCGCAATCGACATGACAGTAAAGCCAAGCAACAATATAACGACCTGTAGCCCGTATGATGGAATAAGAGAGTCTATCCCGCTATTAATGTACACCAGCCACCACCCTACAGGCGCAGCTATCACCGCAACAGGCGCGAGAAACAGCGCCGCGACCACGCTCCATGCCGAAGTGCCTCCCCGTCGAGCCTTAACAACTCCCCAGCCGGCGAGAATCACCATCCCTATGACTAGCACGCTAGTCACAAATAATATCCCTGACCAGTTTATTGATCCCACGGGTTGCAGATTTGGTTCCGCAGCGAACCACATAACAACCAAAGCCATAATCATAATCCACCTCCATACCAAAACGAAGAGCAAGCATCATTCCCCACGGCAGGCCCCTGCTTCACCGGATCCCTGCCGGCATTCATCGGCTATTGCGGCGGCAGAGACGGCGTTTTGTCAATATGCTGTGAGCCAGCCCCTCCATACCCGGGCGGAACCGGAGTCGGGTCAATCCCTCCCGCGCCGGAGACCCCGCCACCGCCGGAGGCCCCGCCGCCGCCACTTCCTACAGGCCATGGCGAGACATAGGCCCATGGCGTGGCTTCGCTGTAATCAGTGGCGCCACACTTGGTGTACATCCGATAGGCGTACTGGGAGCCGCCATCAAGCCCTATGTGGTAGGAAATCCTGGTGAATGGCGCTTCATAGATGTACCGTTCAAACGGCCACCCGCCGTTGACCGACTTTACAATTTCGCTCCGATACCCGATGGGCGTCCTGCTTTCCGTGCTGGGCGGCGCTCTCCACGTTAGTTTCACTAGGCCAGCCAACTCTCGCGTTGCGCTGAAGGACAGCGGGGTCTGACACATCAGCTCGACACCTAACATCGGAGCCGGATCGGTGCTAAGCTCGACCGAAAGTGTGTAATCACCCCTCCGGTTAGGCGAGCCAGATGGAATGTTTCTACCGACAGATACGTGGCCGGTAACGCCTCCGTCAGCGCCACCAGACTTGCTATCGGAATCATCGCGTACCGGACATCGGCCGAGAACGCCTCGAACTCACTCTCCGGCGGCATATACAAGCTTTGGCTCGTAAGCCACGTCCTGATCCTGCTTATGGTCGACGCATCCATAGCATTAATCTTCACCGGAACCTTCCCGCCGCCAGCATAAAATGCGTACTGGGCAGCCGCGGCCTCCGTCGCGCCGTGGGCGTAGGCCTCCAGCATCATGTTCATGGTACTATCCATGCGCTCGTACACGGGTGTCGCCTGACCGGTCGCCCCCGGCGGGAACCCCGCTGCTTCCACGTCCGACCTCTGGATCACTGACAGCACGTTGGCGGTCGGAATCCGCCATCTATGTTCCCCAACGCTCTGGCCGCACACGGACTTGATGTAGTCCGACAACGCCGGCTGCACGTTCAGGTCTGGCCGGTGTTCAATTAGAATCTCCACGCTCGTCGGCGTTTGGGCGCCGTCCGCATACCGCTGCAAAAGCCCCAGGAGCCGCGGCCCCACGTACATCGTGTTCTCGCCCAGATCCACCGGCGTCGCGCCGCCGCTCTGGCCGCCGCCATCCTGCCCCTGGGCATACGGCGCGTTCACCGTCAGGTAAGCCACCCCAGCTACGGCAACGATTGCCGCGGCAAGGATACCCAGCTTGAGCATCAGCTTGTTCCCCACCATCAAATCCATCCTTTGCCTCAACAGGCGACATCCTTGCCGTTTGCTCCACCAGGGCCCTTTCGTCGACGCGCGCAGTATATGCGCCGCTCAACCTACCGTCAAACAAATGCGCTTTCCAATCATCTCCAAGCCGCTGAACCGGCAGCGCACCTGCTTGCCGCAAAACAACCGACGCCCGATTACGCAATCCATCACGGCGCTGGGGGCTTTCTGCTGCCGGCAAGTCAGATCCCGAGTGGCGAAATCGCCGGCATCCTTGTCGTATCTTATCCGCCGGAACCGCCTCCCCCGTTGAGTCCACTCTCATTGCCCGAATCCTCCTCCTCTTTGTCCTCCTCTTCCTCCGGCGAGTAAGCCGCCACAACCGCCGCCTCAAGTTCCATCGGATCTGCGGGCCAACCCCTCCGGTTCATGGACAAACCCTGATCCAGATGGAATGTCTCTACCGACAGATACGTGGTCGGGAACGCCTCCGTCAGCGCCACCAGCTTTGATACCGGAACCATCGCGTACCGGACATAGACCGAGTAAGCCTCGAACTCACTCTCCGGCGGCATATACAAGCTTTGGCTCGTGAACCACGTCCTGATCCTGCTCATGGTTGCTGCATCCGGAGCATTGATCTTGACCATAACCTTCCCGTTGTCGGCATAGAATGCGTACTGGGCGACTGCGGTCTCCGTCGACCCGTTGGCATAGGCCGCCAGCATCGTGTTCATCGTACTGTCCATGCGCTCGTACGTAGTTGTCGCCTGGCCCGTCACCCCCGGCGGGAATATCGCTCCTTCCACATCCGACCTCTGAATCACTGACAGCGCCTCGGCGGTCGGAATCCGCCACGTGTCCTCCCCAACGCTCTGGCCGCCCACTGACTTGATGTAGTCCGACAACGCCGGCTGCACGTTCAGATCCGGCCGGTCCCCGATTAGAATCTCCACATTCGTCGGCGTTTGGGCGCCGTCCGCATACCGCTGCAACAGCCCCAACAGCCGCGGCCCCACGTACCACGTGTTCTCGCCCAGATCCACCGGCGTCGCGCCGCCGCTCTGGCCGCCGCCATCCTGCCCCCGGGCAAACGGCGCGTTCACCGTCAGGTAAGCCACCCCAGCTACGGCAACGATTGCCGCGGCAAGGATACCCAGCTTGAGCATCAGCTTGTTCCCCACCATCAAATCCATCCTTTGCCTCAACAGGCGACATCCTTGCCGTTTGCTCCACCAGGGCCCTTTCGTCGACGCGCGCAGTATATGCGCCGCTCAACCTACCGTCAATCAAAGCTATCTTCCAATCATATCCAAGCCGCTGAACCGACAGCATCGCCCGCCTGCCTCCAAACAACCAACGCCCGCTTCCGCAACCCCTCACCACGCCGGACGCTTTCCGCTGCGGCGAGCGGAGCCCGAGTAGCGAAATCGCCGGCATCCCTGTCGTATAATGTCGCCATACCTGTCACCGGAGCCTTGCCGACTATGGCCACCATCAAACCCTTTCGCGGCTGCCGTTTCGCCCCCGACGTGGTGGGCAGCCTGTCCAGCGTAATCTGTCCCCCTTATGACATGATCGGCCCGGAGCTGAAAGCCGAACTGCAACGGCGCAGCCCGTACAACGCCGTCCATCTGGAGGGCGGCGAGCAGCCCGATCCGGTTGACCCGCAGGCCGGCTATCGGCAGGCGTCGCGCCTGTTCCGGGAATGGCTGGACGGCGGCGCGCTGCAACAGGACGACGCCCCCGGCTTCTACCTGATGCGCCACGCCTACGACTTCGACGGACGCGCCCGCCAGCGCCTCGGGCTGTTTGCCAACGTGCTGGTTGAAGACTACGACGCCGGCGCCGTCTTGCCCCACGAGTTCACCAGAGAGCCGGCCGTGCTGGATCGGGTGGCGCTGCTGGACGCCTGCCGGGCGCAGTTCAGCCCGCTGATGTCGCTGTACCAGGATACCGACGGCGCGCTGCACCGCATCTTTCACGGGATAATGGCCAACCCGCCGGACGCAGCGGCGGCTACGCCGGACGGCGGCCACGCTCAGCTGTGGCGCATCGCCGACGTCGAAACTCAGGCAGACATCACCGACGCTTTTGCCAATCGCCCGGTGTTTCTGGCCGACGGACACCATCGCTACGAGGCCGCGCTGCGTTACCGCCGCAGCCGGACGGCGGAACGGCAGTCCGACCTCCATGCCGCCGGCAACTACGTAATGATGACGCTGGTTGAGTTCGACGACCCCGGCCTGCTCCTGCTGCCCTACCATCGGGTGGCCGGCGGAATGAACGCAGCGCAGCTGGACGACGTGCGCGCCCGCATCGACGAGCTCTTTGAATCGCATCCCCTCAACCCGGACATTACGCCGGCCGCCGCCGCGGCCGAGGTGGCGCGCGTGGGTGAAACCGCGCACTGCTTTGCCGTGTTCCGCCAGGATGCTGCGCCGGCCCTCTATACGCTGCGCGCCGGCGTGGACTGGACAACCTGGGGTTCGCTGGCAGTTTCGGAGGCATGGCTGCTGCAAGAGCTGGCCCTGCGCCCGGCCTTGGGCGACAACCTGGCGCAGCATATAGACTACAGCCCCGACCACGACGCCATCGTGCGGCATGTCAACCTGGGCGAGCGGCAGATGGCGGTTCTGCTCAAGCCCTTCCCGCTGGAACCTTTCCGGCAAATCGTGAGCGCCGGCAGCCGCCTGCCGCCCAAATCGACGTTCTTCTACCCCAAGCTGCCGACGGGTTTGGTAATCAACCGCCTGGACGGCAGCATCTAGCCTGCGAGGCTCCGCTATGACCACCGCTCTTGCGCCTACCCCGCCGACAACCGCCGGCGCCCAAACTACCGCTGCTCCGCCGACGCCATCCCCAACGCCGTCGCTCTTGGCGCGGCGCCGGTTCACCGTGGCTGAATACTGCGCCATGGCCGAGGCCGGTATCCTGTCGGAAGACGAGCGCGCCGAGCTGCTGGACGGAGAGATACTAGTAATGGCCCCTATCGGAGCGCCGCACGAATCCGGCGCGGATCTCCTGAATGGCAGTCTGACGTACCGATTGCACGGACGGGCCCGGGTCAGGGTGCAGGGTTCGGTGCGGCTCAATGACTACAGCCTGCCCCAACCGGACATCGCCGTCTTGCGGCTGCGCGACAATTATCACCGGGAGCGCGCCACCGCGGAGGACGTGCTTCTGCTGATTGAAGTCGCTGACGCCTCCCTGGAGTTTGATCGTGAGGTGAAGCTGGCCCGCTACGCCGCTGCCGGCATCCCCGAAGTGTGGATTGTCAACGTCCCCGACCGCCAGGTGGAAGCCTACGATGACCCGGCTGGCGGAACGTATCGCCGCCGCCGGCTGGCTACCGCAGAGGGCATCATCAGCCCGCGGGCCTTTCCCGACGTGGCGCTGGCGGTAGCCGACTTCCTGCTCCCCTGACGTCGGCGACCGACCCCGCTTGTTTGGCCGGCCAACCTTTGTTACAATTCCGGCGCGCGAATGGTATGGTCGACTTGGGTCTGAACTCCCCTGGCGCCGGCCTTTCGCCGCGCTGCGACCGTTCGCGCAACCAATGTTCACGCAACCAACGGAGGAGGAGATACTATGCCGTCGTTCTGGGAAAATATCCGAATGCCGGACTCAACGGAAGACCGCGAGTCCGGGGCCAACATCGCCGAAGCCGGCGACATGGCCGTTTATGTCAGCTACCCGCCGCCCAGCGCGGGCACTAACCTGCCCGCCATCATCGTGGTGCAGGAAGCCTTTGGCGTCAACCAGCACATCCAGCGCGTCGCCGACGGGTTCGCCGCCGCCGGCTACGTCGCCGTAGCCCCCGCCCTGTTCCACCGGAACGAGCGCAACCCCAACCCTATGCTCGGCTACACGCCCGACGACTTTGACGCCGCCATCAACACCTATATGCCCGAGCTCACCGGCCAGGGCATCGTCGCCGACATCAACGCCACCGTGGACTACCTGCAACGCACTTATCCCCGCACTCGCGGGCAGAAAATCGGCATCGTCGGCTACTGCATGGGCGGGCGCGTAGTCTATCTGGCCGCCAGCGCGTGCGACGGCCTTTCCGCCGGCGTGTGCTACTACGGCGGCGCAATCATGGCGCCCTACGCCGATGGCGTAACCCCCATCGACGGCACCTCAAACATCAAGATCCCTCTGATGGGCAACTTCGGCGATACCGACGGCAACCCTACGCCCGACGACGTCGCGCAGATTGCCGCCGCCCTCACCGCCGCCGGCAAGGCTCACGACTTCAAGTCCTACCCGGATGCCGGCCACGGCTTCAACTGCGACGACCGGGACAGCTACAACCAGGCCGCCGCCGATGACGCCCAAGCCCGCACGCTGGCCTTCTTCAACGAGCGCCTGAAGTAAGCCGCAGCAGGATCCATAAGAAACACCGGGGCAGGCAATGCGCTTGCCCCGGTGTTTCTCGTTTTGCAGTATATGCTTGCTCATTCTTAACGAAGAATGGCATACCTACTAAAACATTTGCAATTGTTTCATTCAAGAAAGCCTATGCTCTAAGCCAACGCAGAAGCGAAGGGAGGCGCGCATAGCTACTTGGAAAGATGATATCGGCGCCTACGAAGCCATGTGTGATGATCTGGCGAGAGTGAATGTGCATTTGGCGCAAATATTCTTTCCGGGAATGGGCGGTATATTTTCGGGCGTTTCGTAGGAGCCCACCTGCTGGCCGGCGGGCAGCCGCACTCATCCCTTATCGGAAGAGATTTTCTAAGGCGCTTCCAAATGCCCTGCGACGGGAGAACCGGCTCCGTCACGCTCAGCAACGATTAGCGTAACTCCGACGTCAGCCGACCTACGACACCGCCGGCCGGTGATGCCCCCACGGCCGGGCTTCCTCAAACGCCGCCATGGCCCGCAGCGCTCGGCCCTCCGCTCCTGCCGGCCCGACGATATGCAGGCCGATGGGCAGGCCCGCCGCCGAAAAGCCGCAGGGGACGCTGGCCGCCGTCTGGCCGCTCATGTTGATGGGAAAGGTGAACGGCAGATACCCCCACCACGGTTCCACCGCGCGCCCGGCGATGCTGGTAGGATGCTCTCCAATGGGAAACGCGGTAACCGCCATGGCCGGCGTCAGCAGCAGGTCGTAATCATTGAAAAAGTCGGCGAAGCGGCGCTTGTGCCGGTCAACATAGGCCAAGGCGCGCGACAGGTCGGCGGCGGTGTACTGCGCCGCGGCGTCAAAGGTACTGCGCACGTAGTGGGTGAGATCATCCCGTCGCTCCGGATACAAGTCGGTGTAGGAGGCGTAGGACGCCGTGCCGAACACCGTTGCGAAAGCCGGGAACGGGTCGCCCTCGATTTCCGGCGCGGCTTCCTCAACTATTGCGCCCATTTCCTGAAATACCTGCGCAGCGGCGCGGGCGGTCAGCGCCACCTCAGGGTCAACGGCGGCGTATCCCAAATCGTCGCTCCAGGCGACGCGCCACCCCGCCACGCCGCCCTCCAATGCCGCCATATAGTCGGGCGGAGGGTCGGTCATCGTGTTGGGGTCGCGGGAGTCGGAGCCGGCCAGAACTTGCAGCAGCATCGCCGTGTCGCGCACCGTGCGGCTCATGGGCCCGCTCTGGGAAAAGTGGTTCACGGCCGGGCCGCCGTACCCCCCGTAACGAGGCACCCGCCCCTGAGACGGCTTGATGCCGGTTACGCCGCTGAAACTGGACGGGATGCGGATGCTGCCGCCGCCGTCGCTGCCCGTGGCCAGGGTGCAGAGGCCGGCCGCCAACGCTGCCGCCGCGCCGCCGCTGCTGCCGCCGGCGGTGTAGTCCGTATGCCACGGATTGCGGCAGGGTTCGCTGACCAGATTCTCCGTAGTGCCCGACTGCCCGAACTCCGGCGTGTTGGTCTTGCCCAGGATGACGGCGCCGGCGGCTTTGACCCGCTCAACCACGATGGAATCAATCTCCGGTATGCGGTCGCGGAATATCGCGGAGCCCATAGTGGTTACAACGCCTTTGGTCAGCTCCAAATCCTTGATGGAGATGGGAACGCCGTGCAGCGGGCCCAGCGCATCGCCCCGGCGGACGGCGTCATCGGCGGCGCGCGCATCGGCCAGCGCCTGGTCAGGGCACAGCGCCAGGTAGGCGTTGAGCCGAGGGTTCAGCGCGTCGATGCGCCGGTAGAACAGCTCGGTAAGTTCAACCGACGATATTTCGCCATCGGCAATGAGGCGGCGGATGTCGGTAGCGGGGGCGAAAGCGAGTTCGGCGTCCATACGGAATGCTCCTGTAGATAAATCCGGTGCGGCGTAGTTTGAAAGTAGCTTACAGCGTGATGCCCAGCGCGCGCGCAACCTCCCGGTTGCCGCCGTGGACGGACGGCTCCCGGCACCACTGGTCGCGCAATGCGGCGACTGCGGCGACTGCCGATGCGTCTTCGCCCAATCCCAGCATTTCCAGCGCCACCTGGTCAATGCGATGGCGGTTAGGGTCGCGGAAAGCGTAAGACACCGGTTGCAGCTCCAGCGTCAGCAGTTCGCCAATGCGCTCGCGGGCGACGGTACGAGCCTGCTCCCCGGCAGGAGTATCGGCGGCGAAATCCGGAACCGGGAAACCGGCCACTCCTCTGATTTGCAGTCTGGCGCGTCCGGGTTGGGTAGTCTGAGCATAAGATATACGCATCAATAGGCTCAGCGTGGAATTAAGCCAGATAGCCAGTGCGGACTTTACATCGTCATTGTCTGACGTCAAAGCAGTCCATGTACTGCCGCCCATCATACTCCGGTCAGTTCGCGCCGCTGCCAAAGCTTGCGAGGTCATACGCAGGTTGCGCGATACAAACAGGTCGCTGCGCCGGGCCAGCATCCGGCGCAGTTCATCCACATCTCTTATCGCCGGTTGACCTTCGTGCGTCGGCGATGCCAGCATCCGCGTTTGCGTTTCGGCGTCGGCAGCCCACAGCGCAGGATACACCGGCAGGAACTCCGGCGTAACGGGGTCAAAAGTGAACGCGCCGATAACCTCCCTCGCGCCCCGTACATGGCCAATCAGATGGTGCGTCGGCCCGATGCCAACTACCTGGTCAAGGGTGGTCATTGCCAGGCCCAACTGCCAGCTTTGCAGATTTTCCGGCGAATGCAGCCGGCCGGCAAAAAGTTCTCCGGCGACCGCGACCAGATGGTGATTCTGCACGCCCAAGGCAAACCATGGGAATCCGGCGGCCGGCGGCCTTATCGCCGTCCAACTGCCGATGCGCATCCCCGCCCTGTGGATGACTCCGCCCGTTTCCCCTCGTTCACCGGATTGCCGGATGTCGTCCAGCCACCGGGCGTACCAGAATGCTTCGGTCAGCGTTCCCGGAATGGCGCTGATGTTCACGCAGGTAACCGGGCCGCTTTCCGCCGTGTCCCCCTTGTCCCGCCGCGTTGCCACCAGCAGCATCTCATTCATATAGGTGTCGGCGGACATCATCGCGCCCTCGTGAGCGGTGAAGGCAATGGCGGTTATCTCCCGGTATTCCTTTTCAACGGCGCGTCGAAAGCCCTCCCACGACTCGGCGTGAGCGGCGGTCAGCGGCAGGACGGTGGCAAAAACGCCGCCGGGTTTCAACTTCTTGCCGGCCAGAGCGGAAAAATCGGCGCCCAGGCCGGCTTGCGCGTCGGGCATTTCGCTGCCGGCATTGCGGAGCTTGTCGCGGAGTTGCGTCAGCCGATTCATGCTGCGCCGCCGTTGCTTCTCGGTAATGCCCGTTACGTCGAACATCCGCCGCTCGCCCCTGGCCCGGGAGTATGGCGGGTTCTGAATGACCAGATCCTGGCTGTGGTGAGGCACCGGAATGATAACCGGCTGTTCCAGCCCGCCGGCGGCGGTACGCGCCGACTGGCCCGTTATGTCGGTAATCTGCTCATATTCCAGCAGCTCCAGAGAGCCGGTAGCGCCGTTCTGCACGTCAACGGCGGCGATATTGGCGCTGTGATACTCCGTAGCAATCTCAGTGATGGAAATTCCGGCGGCGGTCATGTGCGCCGCCAGCGCATTGATGTCCAGCCCGGTAAGCGACTGCTCAATCATCACGCGATGCAAGTCATCCGCCGTTCCGCCGGCCTCCTCATGACGACTGCGGATATGACGATAAGCCGCCCGCAGCAGCGTCCCGGTGCCGCAGGCCATATCGGCGATTCGCAAATTGCCCACGGCGTCGGCGTCAGACCATGCCGGCAAGTCGAGCCTTGCCGCCGCCAGCCGCGCCAGCAGCTCCGCCGTTTCAGGCAGAGTATAGTGAGCCGCCGTCTCCTCTCGGTCGTCCAACAGCAGAGGGAACAGCTCCCCGGCAAAGTCCACCCGGTTGCCCAGCCGCAAAGCGGTAATCAGTTCCGCGATTTCGGCCAGCCGCAGCATCACGTCGGCGCCCACTGAATCCGGTATGCGGACATCCAGCGCATTGCGGGCAGTGTTGAAAATGGAACCATAGTTGACGGCCAGTATCTTGTCCCACTCGGCGCGCACATGGCCCAGGGTGATTGCGCCATAGGCATCCGCCCGCAGCGCCGCGGTTGAGCGCAACCCGTTGCGCTGCATCGCGCCCGACCCGGCCGCCAGCAGGTTTTGCAGTCGCATGGAGGTGAGCCAGATGCAGCAGGCCATGCGCAGCCCCTGCATCTCCTGTCGCTGCCCCAACCCGGCAGCGATGTCGCCGGCAACGCCCGGCGGCAGCCGGCGGTATAGATAATCGGCGAGACTATGGATTTGGGCGGCAACCCGGCCGGCGGTCAACATCACCAGCCCCGGAGGTTCCGCCGCGTATTCGCAAAGGGCGGCCAGGTCGTCAACCGTGCCGGCAACGAAGTTGGGCGGCTCCGGCCAGGCGGAAACCTCGGCGTCGGTCAACGTGATTTCCGTCTCATTGCCCTCCACGTTGGCGGACAGCGCCGCGTAACTGAGGGTTATGCCATCGGGTTCGGCCAGCCGCCGCCGCAGATAGTCGGTTGACCAGCTGCGAATCTCCGGAGGCGCTCCTACCGCAATGGCCGAGCGCACCGGAAACGAAGTGCCGGCCACGCGCCGCCCCAGTCTCCGCCGAGCGTCGGCGAAGGCCGGCTCACCCCACTCCACTTCAATCACGATGGGATAAATGTCCGGCGGCGCCAACAGAACGTCCGGACGCTCCCGGCCGGCGTCGCTGAGCGCCTGCTGGCGTTCCGCTATGACGTAACGAGCGTCCTCGCGCCAGGTCTTGCGCCGTTGACGCAGCGCCTCGGCCAGCGCCTCGTTGAAGGTCTGCTCGTGCATCAGCCCGACCGGGCCGGCGGAAATGTCGGGCTGAGATGCCTGCATATCAACCTGCTGCGTTTCTAAACGTCGCAACGCCCCCGATGGTATTGCCGCCGGTCGCAGCGTGTCAACCGCATCACTCAGTCCCCGGCGGCGGCTCAACGGAAACAATCCTGATTTGCTTGGAGCCGGAAGCGCCGTAGCTGAAAACCGTGGACGCGCCTCCATAAACAACCAGGCGAAGATCGCACTGTCGCGCCGTCTCTATCCACTCCGGATCCAGCGGCGTTACGATGCTGAAGTAATCGCCGTCGGTCCAATACTGGCTGGGATCGATGGAGTACCCTTCTACCGAATACGCTTCAGCTTTACCCACCGGCCAACGAGGGGTTGATGGCGGGCATCCCCCGTTGTCGACTGATAGGCCAAAACTCTTGGTGTAGGACTGACCCGGGTCTTTTTCTACCATGCCGGCAGCAATTATGTAACCGTGGAGCATTACGGGTTCCACGTGCCAGACCACCCGACTGGGATTCCTGAACTCATACAATCGGTAACCGTAGAATCCCAGAACCCCAAGCATGACCAGTATTAACGCAAGCGTTGCCACCTTGGGAACGTTCAAACTATATCCTCGCATTGCAACCACTCTCAGCTCGCGCAACCCACGTATATGTAGTAGATGGACAGCCTTACCATAGCCGGCTAACTGCATCTAATGCCTCGTTTTCGCCCAGGAAAACAGCCGCGCGCTGTTTTATCGTATCATCAACCTCCGCCATTGCCGGTTTCGTCCGACAGGATTCGGACCTGCTCCGGCGTCAATGGCGCGCCCAATTTCGCCAGCTCCCGCCGAATGCGCTCACGCTCTGCCTGCCGGCCCTCCTGCCGGCCCTCTTGCAGGCCGCGCTTCATGGCTCTCTTCTCAACGAACTCCTTCGCTGCGAAAAACACGATCATTCCTCCATAAAACGCCATCGATGTCGGAAACAGCAGCAGCGTCGCCGCTATGATAGTCCCGTCATCGCGCTCCGTCAGCAGTTTCAGATAACCCAACAACGGCAGGCCGCAAGGAAAAGGCCGCAGTTACCCGCGGCCTTCGGTGTGGGGAGAATGGTGGCGCAGGCCACGCCATTACGTGATCTCAGGCCCTAAAACGGAACGCTGCCCGAACCCGTAGCCTATTCCTAAGCCATCTGCGGTTCCTTGAAGCGAAACCTGGGAACAAGCACCTTCCCAATCGGCAACCACTCAACATAGTTATCTTTGCCGTTGTCCACTCGCAGGGGTACGCCTCTCTCCAACTGGCGCATCAGGTCAGTGCCGGCCTCGGTGTAGTGGTCGTTACCGTAGCAGCCTGCGCCATGAACGGTGCAGTGCAACGGTTCCGCGACAGCCTCAGCCCAGACACTCGTAGCCAGCGGGTTCTCCGCCACATGGTCCGCTGCCATCGCCACCCTGATCACCTTCGCCATGCAGGAAAAGCCCTGTCTGCGTACCTTTTCCCGCGCCTCGTCCGCATAGTCGCCTTCTCCGGCCCCGAAGAATTGCATCGTATCCCGCTCCGCGTGCTACACTGATTGCACTATTCCGTTGCGGTACGCCGCCGTCGGAACCATCACCGGACGAACCGGGCCGTCAATGCAGACGATGTAAAATGCCGCATTAGAATATAGCAAACCCCAGCAAGGAGGTAAAGGCACAATGCCGGAAAACCGACGCGAAAACGGCGACGCCGCGGCCGTTGCCGAGCACACTCCCAACATCGGAAACGTACTGCGCCGGTTGCGGGGCGAACGAACTCTGCGCAAGGTCGAAAACGACACCGGCATCCGCAACGGGTACATCAGCCGTCTGGAAACCGGCGCCAGCAGGCCAGGCGTCAAGACGTTGACCCGCCTGGCCGCCTACTATGGCGTCAACGCCCGCAACCTGCTCTGGCAAGCCGGCTTGGTCAAGGACGAACACCTGAACCCGGAATACGACAACGACGACGTGGAGCGCAGTTATCGCTTCCTGCTGGACGACCCCAGGCTGAAAGCCTACGCCAAGCCGGAAGAGCCCCTGCCGATGGAAGCCAAGCGGTTTGTAGTGGAAATCTACCAGACCTTCGCCGGCAAGCAACTGCTGTAGCAACCTGTTTCAAGCCGACGCCGGAGACACCAATGGCTCGCGCAACGCATCATCAAGGCAACCCGGACGCCATAGGATTGGCGGTGGCCAAGGCGGCGCAGGACGCCGTAGCGCCCGACACCGTGATACTGTTCGGGTCCCGTGCCCGTGGAGACCACCGTCCAGACTCGGACGTTGACTTGATGGTAGTGGCTAACGGCAGCGCGCTCACCGCAATGGCAACTGCCCGCAACGCTGCCAAAGCCTACTTTGAGGCACACCCGCCGCGCCTGGGCATCGACGTGGTGCCAATGAAAAGAGAGAGTTTTGAGTACGCGCGGCGGGCCAGAAACCACGTGGCGGGCCAAGCCGCCAAAGAGGGAATCATCATGAACGACCAAGAGCTAGCGTCCAACAGTCAGCACGATGACGGATACCCAGCATCTTGGCCTGACGTGAAGGAAAGGCTGCAAGCCGCTTACCGGCAGATCAGCACCTTTAACAGGATGATGGAAGCGGGCGATTTTCCACAGGAGGACTACGGCTTTCACGCGCAGCAGGCGGTAGAGAACGCTCTGAAAGCGTGGATGTCGGCAGCCGATATTGAATACGGTCGGGTCCACGACTTGGCGGATTTGGCGCGGCTCACCCTTGCCGACTCGGCAGAAACGCAATCGCTGGCCAGCGCGCAATTACGCCTTTTGATGGCGTACACGACATTCGATGACCTCGCACATCCCAGTGGGTACGACAACTGGCTAACGTTGTACGCGGCCTTCTACCGGTACAGCGGAACCACCTTTCGCATGAGTGAACTGGATCAGGCAGCGTTTCGCCAAGAGATAAACCTGGCGGTGCACACTTTCATCAACCGAGCCTACGAGCTGACCGGAACCGCGCCGTCAGACCTATAGTAAATCCGCCGGAAGTACGCTAGCACCTCAAGTGAGGAACGCAGCCAACGATAGGCAAACTCGGCTGCCCGGAGTTGCCGCTGTGAGTGAGTCAAATCATAGCGCGTTGCCGATTCGGGGGCCAGCGCTTCATCTTGTTCACGCTGGGTGAACTCAGCCCCCTCAATTCGTGACGTGCCCACCGCTTCCAGACGCAGCTGTTCCTCGTGAACTTGCGCAATCCATTGCGGCAGATAGGGCAGGCCGCGTAAAATACCCCCTGCGGTTTTGGCCGCTATCAAAGAGTCCATAACAGCCGCAGGATCGTAGCGTATCCAACGCTGTGGGCGTATGTAGCGGCTGACGTTTTGCAAGGCCATTTCCGTTTCGTTTCCGGCTAATTTCGCAATTATCGTACTCAAATTATACCAAAACCCGGATTTTATTTCCGTCTCATTTCAACTTCGTTTCCGTTTCGTTTCCCCCGCGCCACCGCCATACTGCCCGCGCGTAGTGTATAGTAGGCCGCCGTTGCGCCTCTCCGCCCTCATACCCTGGCCTATCCCATCAAGGGAGATAAAAATCCGAGTATGGCCACCGTTGGAATTATTGCTAACCCCGCTGCCAGCAAGGACATCCGCCGGCTGGTGGCGCAGGGGCGCGTGACGCCCGACTGGGAAAAGGTCAACACCATCCGCCGGGCGCTGATTGGCCTGCAATCCACCCTGATAGAGCGGGCCTTGGCCATGCCCGACAGTGCAAACCTCTGCCGCCGCGCCGCTGACGATTCCGGCATCGCCATCCCCCTGGAAATCCTGCCCATGTCGCCCCGGTACTCCGAGGGCGACACAACCCGCGCCGCCGCTATGATGGCCGACATGGGCGTAGGCTGCCTCATCACCCTCGGCGGCGACGGCACCAACCGGGCCGTCGCCATGGGAACCAATCAAATCCCCATCGTCGCCATATCCACCGGCACCAACAACATCTTTCCCGTTATGGTTGAGGGAACCCTGGCCGGCATCGCCGCCGGACTGGTCGCGTCGGGCCTGCTGAGCGCAGCCGACGCCGCAATAGTCAGCAAAACGCTGCACGTCCGGGTGAACGGCGAACTCCGCGAACGCGCTCTGGTCGATGTCGCAATCTCCCGTGAGCGTTACGTGGCGACGCGCGCCATCTGGGACTTGGACACAGTGTATGAAGTCTTCCTGACCCGGGCCGAACCGGACGGCATCGGCCTGTCCTCCGTAGGCGGGCGCCTGCATCCCTTGTCCCTCGCCGATGTGGGCGGCCTGCGTTATCGGCTGACCGGCCCCCACGACGAGGCCAATCCTACCGCCACGGTTACGGTCAACGCTCCCGTCGCGCCCGGCATCGTCGCGCCGGCCGCCGTCGCCGAGTGGGAGCTGCTGCAAGAGGGCGTCCCCGTTCCCCTGCAACAACGCTACTGCGCCATCGCCCTGGACGGCGAACGCTCCCTGACCCTGACGCCTGACGACGCCGCGGAGATTGTGCTCGCGCGGGACGGCCCGCCGGCGGTCCAGGTACAGCGAGCGTTGCTGCGAGCGGCGCAGCTGGGCCTGTTCAACCTCGCCTGATGCTCGCCGGCTGGGAACTGGTAATCGGCCTGGCCGCGCTGCTGCTCGGTTCCTTCGTGTTCAGCGCCGTAGGCTTCGGCATGGGCCTGGTGATGGCCCCCATACTGCTGCTGATACTGTTGCCCCAGCAGGTCGTAGTCCTCGCCAACGCAATGATAGCCCTGGCCACGCTGCTGATCCTCGCCCAAACCTGGCGACACTTCCGCTGGCGTCAATCCCGGCTTTTCATCCTGGCCGGCCTCCCGCCGGTGCCCCTGGGAGCCCTGCTGCTGGACGCCGCCGCGCCAACCCTCCTGCGCGTGACCATCGTAACCCTGATACTGGCAATAGCCGTCATGAGCCTGTTCAACGTCCGGGCGCCGGCGGCGCGGACGCCCTGGGCCGCCCTCGGCTTCGGCTTCACCACCACGCTGCTCACAACTACCTTGAGCATCGGCGGGCCCCTGGCCGCCATTTACGCCATCGAGCAGGACTGGCCCCGGGAAACCATGCGCGCCACCCTGGCCGTGTACTTCCTGCTGGCCGGCCTGCTGGGTTTAGCCTTCTACACCCTCGCCGGCCTGATTCCTGCCGAGATGGCCTACAACATCGGCGCCGGCGCCCCGGTCGTGGCGGTGGGCGCGACAGCCGGCGGCTGGCTCGCGCGACGCATGAGCCTGCGCGCCTTCCGCTACGCCGTCCTCTTCGTCATAATCGGCGGCAGCGCAACCCTGCTGACCCGGGAACTGTGGCGGCTGTGGTAACCCCCTCGGCGCCCCCTCCGAGGCCTACGCTGAAAGGTCGTGAAAAGCCGACAGCGCGGCGGTAATGCCGTCGCCCACGGCCGCCCCCAGCTGACGGGTCGATTCAGAGCGCGCGTCGCCGCAGACGTACACCCGCGGGATGTTCGTGCGCATATGAATGTCCGCGTGGATGTGCCCCAGCTCGTCCATCTCCAGCTGACTCTTAAAGTACTCCGTGTTGGGGTGGAAGCCCACATAGATGAACGCTGCGGCGGTAGGGTAATCGTACACCTCTCCCGTTTTCAGGTTCTTGACGCGCGCCGCTTCCAGAACGTCGCCCCCGACGAACTCCTCTACAACATGGCTCCACAGCCATCGGTGCTTCGGGTTGGCAAACGCGCGCTCCTGTAGGAACCGAGTCGCCCGCAGCTCATCCCGGCGGTGTATGATGGTAACCGAGTTGCAGATGCCCGTCAGGTAAAAACTCTCATCCATGGCCGAGTCCCCCCCGCCTACCACCACCACGTCCTGCCCCCGGAAAAAGTTGCCGTCGCAAACGGCGCAGTAGGACACGCCCCGCCCGCTGAACTCATCCTCGCCGGGAACCCCCAGCTTGTTGTGCGCCCCCCCGGTGGCGATGATGATGGCCCGAGCCGTAAAATCTCCTTCCGACGTCCGAATCAGCTTGCGCTCGTCATGAAGGTTGTCCACCGACTCCACTTCGGCAAACTCCATCTTGGCCCCGAACCGTTCGGCCTGGCGATACATCTCATCCGCCAGCTCCGTCCCCTTGACCCCTTCCCGAAACCCGGGATAGTTCTCAATATCGTCGGTAATCAAAAGCTGCCCGCCGGGGCCTATGCTTTCAATCATCAGCGTGCTGAGCATGGCGCGCGTGGAGTACAGGCCGGCCGACATACCGGCAGCCCCCGCGCCAAGAATTACAACGTCGTAGTCTTTTGCCATCGCAATGGTGCCTCCTGTCAGGCTCCCGATCGGATGCGCCGGGAGCGGCGCGCGCCGGAATCGCGTACATAGTCAATGGAGTGTTGCAGCCCCTCCTCCAGGGGCGTTTTGGGCTCCCAGCCCAGTTCCCGACCGGCCCGGCCCGAATCCAGCGCGATTCTCGCCACCTCGCCGGCGCGGCGCGGCAGATATGCCGGCGCTTCATGAAAGCCCGTGTACTCCTGCAACAGCGCATAGATGCGGTTGATCGTTACCGGTTCCCCGGAGCCAATGTTGTACGTCCGCCCGTCGCCGCGATGCATTGCCGCCAGGTTCGCCTCAACCACGTCGGAAATGTACACAAAATCCCGCTCCTGCTCCCCGTCTCCATAGATCTTCGGCCGCTTCTTCCCGAGCATCAAGCCTGCAAAAATCGAGATGACGCCAGCCTCTCCGTTGGGATCCTGCCCCGGCCCGTACACGTTGGCGTAGCGCAAAATGGTGTAGGCCAGCCCGTAAGTCTGGTAAAAAAGCTTCAGGTAAAGCTCGCTCACGTACTTGGACAGCCCATAAGGAGTGAGAGGCGCCACCGGCGTCTCCTCATCGCAGGGAATGGTGTCCGGATTCCCGTATATCGCGCCGCCCGTGGACGAGAACACGACTTTGTCCACCCCTTCCGCAGCGGCGGCGGATAGCAGGCTGATGGTTCCTAGCACATTGGCATCCGCATCCGCCACCGGGTCAAGCGCAGACTGCCGCACGCTGCTCTGGGCCGCCAGGTGGAAGATAACCTCCGGCCCCTCCCGCTGAATAATCTGCGTAATCCCGGGGTCGTTGATTGGAGCATGGTAAAACGCAGCCCCATGATTGATGTTCCTCAACTGCCCGCCGCTCAGGTCATCAACCACCGCCACCGCGTAGCCCTTGTCCAGCAGCCCGTTCACCAGGTGCGAGCCGATAAAGCCGGCCCCGCCGGTAACCAGGACTTTGGTAGTCTCCGCCATAAAAACACGTCTCGGTAAATCAGTACACGTCTCGGTAAATCAGTAAAATGGTGCGCCGCCACTGCAACGTATCGCCATTGCCGCCTATATCGTAATTCAAACCGCCCAATCGGGCAAGAACCCCGCCGTCCGCGGCTCTCACCCGCCGTCCGGCTGCCAACCGCAGCCGCCGCAACTCACACCGCCGTCCCGTCGTCCTCACCTTACTGGCAGAACCTCAAGCCCACATCATCTACGGCAGCCCGCAAGGCGGCTGGAACGCACCCAGTGAGCCCGTTGCCAATCAGCGATAACAATCTCAGGTTCGTGATTTCCGCCAGCTCCTCCGGTATCGCTCCCGTCAGCCGGTTATGGGCTAGCTCTAGATACTTCAAGTTGCGTAGATTCCCCAGCTCCCCCGGTATCTCACCCGTCAACTGGTTATAGTAGAGCTCTAGATACTCCAAGTTGCGTAGGTTCCCCAGCTCCTCCGGTATCACTCCCGTCAGCCGGTTATGGGCTAGTTCTAGATACTTCAAGTTGCGTAGATTCCCCAGCTCCCCCGGTATCTCACCCGTCAACTGATTATAGTTGAGGAGTAGCATCTCCAAGTTGCTGAGGTTCCCCAGCTCCCCCGGTATCTCACCCGTCAACTGGTTATCTTGGAGGCGTATTCCGGTGACGCAACCATCGCTGTTGTAGGTAATTCCCTGCCAGTATCTAAATGGCACATTCTCATCCATCCAACCGCCCCTTCTGACCCAGCTATCCCCATTTGTTGAGCGGTAAAGCGCCTCCAGCGCCTCCCGGTCGCCGCTGCACATAACGAGCATTGGCAATGGAGTTGGCCTCGGCGTACCCGTCGCTGTCGGCGTTGGCAATGCAGTAGCCGTGTGCGCCGCGGTATGCGCTGGTAACAGTACGGATGTCGGCGTCGGCGTATGCGTCGCAGCAGGCGTACCCGTCGCAGTTGCCGTCGGCGATGGCCTCCGCGTATGCGTTGCAGTAGGCGACGGCAACGGGGCGGACGTTGACGTCGGCCTGTCCGTCGCAGTAGGCATGCCAACAACAGCCATCTCAGCCGGGGTTGCCGGCATAGCCGTCGCCGTAGTAGTTGCCGCCGGCGCCGAGGGCATAGGCGTAACTGTCAGGACAACAGTTGCCGTCGGCGCGGAGATAGTAGGCACAGGCGTAGCCGTCAAACCGGCGGTCGCCGTCGGCGCGGGCGCAGTAGCCGTACCTGTCGCCTCAGTAGTCGCCGTCGGCGCGGAGAAAGTAACCGTAGGCGTAGCTGTCGGGACGGCATTTCCCCCGGCAAGAACCCCCGGCGCGCCCGTTGCGTCAGACGCGGCAGTCGGAGCAGTCGCCGATGGGGGAGCCGCAGATGCCTCCTCCTATCCACTCCCTTCCTGGCAGGAAGCCGGCAGGTACGCGCCCAGCCCCGCCAGCAGCAGGAGAAAAAGCCCAATAAGCAGGATTTTCAGCCATCCGGGAACGCGCCGGCGTCGCCCATCGTCTGCGCGGCCTTCTCTCCCGTCATCCCGCTCATCGTATGTTATGTAATACTTCGCCACGAGGCAATTCTCTGCTCTTGCAGCTGTCGGCGCCGGATTGAGTCAATTGCCACAGAGTTCCCTTACACTACGATCTGGCATATCCGCAATCGGCCCTGCCAACATTCCCGATATTATCACCGAACGCTGCCGCCACATAGCCGACGCCTTGCCCCACGCCATCATCCAACGAAAAACCTCCCCCAGTACTCTGCCACGTGCCGTAATCCGACGAAAAAACTCCCTTATACCCCGTTTCATACCGTAATCCTACCCTAAAGCAGCTCTAAAACTCATACCAAGACAGCCATCCGTTCACAAACATCGCGGAATACGTCCGAGCCGCCGCCAACAGTCGTTGCCCCGGCCGCAAAACGGCAGCCCCGCCACATCCCAGCCATCGTTGCTGACATCACGCAAGCAGACGGCGCGCCCGGTCAACCATGCCCAGGGTTACCATGATCAAGTCCTGGCCCCAAGCAGACGGCGCGCGCCCGGTCAACCGATTGCCCAAGCCCCAGCCGGATTAAGTTGCCGAGACTCCCAAGCTCCGCCGGTATCCCTCCCGGCAACCTGCCAACACCGCCTTCCTCGCCCCACGCCCTACGCCCCCTCGCATCGTCGTTCCGGCGAAAGCCAAAATCCCCAATCCGACAGCCGCCTCCCGGCCATCCAACCCCCGTATGTGCTATGATAGGCGCTCCAAACCACTGGCCAACCCGCCAGCCCAGGAGCTCCTATCACCATGACTACCCCGGCGGTTCACCTTGAACTCGAAACCCGCGCCACCTTGGGCAAAAAGGTCAAAGCCCTCCGTCGCGACGGCATCGTCCCCGTCCATCTCTACGGACGCGGCCTCCCATCCCGCGCCTTGCAGTGCGAAGTGCGTACCCTACTCCGCGCCGTCAGCCGCGCCGGCGGCGAAGTCGGACAGCCCATGCGCCTCACCGTCGCCGGCGAACCCCACGAATACCACGCCCTCGCCTCCGAAATCCAGTGGGACCCACGCACCGGCGACGTCCTCCACGTCGATTTCCGCACCCTCCCCCCTCCCCCTGACCCTCAATCCACTCCCTGACCCCTCATCCCACAACGCCGGCGGGAACCCGGCAGGAGGCTTGTTGCCATGTACCTCGTCTTCCTCAGCGAGTCCGGCCTTACCGGAACCGCCGCCAACGACCCCAGCCAGCCCCACCACGTCCACGCCGGCCTCCTCATCCACGAAAACCAGTACATCTCCATATCCGGCGAATACGACGCCCTCCTCCGCCGACACTTCGGACATTCCCTCGGCTCCAACGGCCTCCCCCTTCGCCTCAACCCCCGCCACATCTACCAGGGCGCCGGCCCCTTCCGCTCCTGGCTCCCCCAGCAGCGCGCCGAACTTATCCAAGACTGCCTCAGCATCCTCATCCGCCGCGAAACCCCCCTCATCGTCTCCTACATCGGCAAAGACCAATTCGCCGCCGCCAGCTCCACCCCGGGCAACTCCCTCTACGGCCATACCGACCCCTCCGCCCTCGCCTTCAGCCGACTCCTCCTCGCCCTCACCATGTTCCTGGATGAAAACGTCATGGCCCAAATGAACCCCGACGACATCATGCAATCCTCCTGGAACGTCAACGACTACGCCATGCTCATGGCCGGCTCCCCCTCCCCATCCCTCTCCGTCGCCCTCTCCCAATTCCTCAGCGACGACAACGACGTCGTCAACCCCAACATCTACGACGACCTAATCGTCGCCCCGCCCGAAACCTGCGTCGGCGGCCAGCTCGCCAACCTCTGCTCCTACGTCGTCCGCCGCTGGCTCCAGCAGCCCGACGCCCCCCACGGCTACTTCAACGCCCTCCGCGACGGCCGCGTCATCCAAGTAATCTACCCCTACCAATTCGACTAACCCCCACCGCCGCATCCCAGGGCAACTCCCCCACTCTGCCCCTAGCCCTCCGACTCACCGCTTTTATTGCATTATCTACAGCGTCTCTTGAAATTGCCCGCTGTACCCTTCCGCCGGAGGGATGTCCACACGTTCAAGGACAAGCTGAGCAATAGCCATGCCCGCAACCAATTGGATGCGGAACGGGCCGCTATTGTATATTTCCAAACACAACCATCCCTGATAACCCGCCAAAACGGTCGGCGCAGTAATGTGCGCCGATAGCCCCAATCGCGCCATCGCGCTCTTGCCTTCAACTCGACCTGCTAAGCTTGTTGGAAGTGCGACGTGCTCCGCAGTCCAACCAAGTAAGAATCCGCCCGGATTTATAACGTAGGGATCGTCCGTCAACAAGCGTTCGTTCCCTCGCTTTTCCAACATCGGCATAACGCTAAAGTCAGGCTTCGCCGGCTCAACGATCGAGCCGGCTTCTTTTCTGTCGGGCAACAGCAACAGCCGCTCCCCCAGCGTCAGGTCAATTGACGATGCTCCAATCTTCCCCATTACTGAGGGCTCAAACTTGAGCCGTCCAAGCGCGATTTCAGCCTCAATTGCAATCCGTGATAGTACCATTTAGCCCTCTGCCTTCCTGTATTCGGCCATCCCTCAATTATCGTTCCGGCTTTCGCCGGAACCGGACGTCCCCCACCATTCCGGCGTTCCCCACTATCCCGTCCCCACAATGGCAATCTTGTTCAATTCCTCTTCCAACGCAGTGAAACGCGACTGCCCTAGCGTAGTTGGCGGAAACTCAACAATGAGCTGTCCCTCCAAGTTCCCAACTATCGCGCCGAACGCCCGACAGTCCTCCTCGTTCACGGCATAGAGCGGGACAAACGCCTTCTCCCGTTTGCCGTTGATTTGGAAAAACGCCTCAGCTTCCTGTGGGTTTGAGATGGGCTCCTTGAAAATCTCCACGTAGCGAACGCCTACGCGGATGGGATCCTTGTAGAAAATGCTCTTGTAACCGGCTGCCTCCTGATGTTCTGACATCTGTGCCTCCTATCGGACATTGGCTCGCTCTGCAAATAGAGATTCCGCGTTCAGCGAACCCGGTTCTCCGATTGCGGGCGATTATATCAGCGCGCTTCTCAATTGCAATAACGGCATCCTGATGGTAACCGATGTAGGGTACGGCGTAATGCCCCCTGGTCTCAACCCATACCCAACTTCTCAACCCCAAAACCTCACTCCCACCGCACCCGTCGCCTCAGCTGCGCGCTCAACACATCCACACCCACCACCAGCAGCAGATACCACGCCAGCAGCAGCCCCACCTCATCATAGTGGAACCACGACATCCGCAGCCGAAACTCCCGCCCCAGACCGCCGGCATTCAGAAAACCCACCACCACCGTCGTGCGGATAACCACCTCCCAGCGATACAGCAGAAAAGTCAAAAACGTCGGCAGCGCCTGCGGAAACACCCCATACAGTAGCGCCTGCGGCCCCGACGCTCCCGCCGCCCGCAGCGCCCGCGCCGGCCCCGGATCCAGATTCTCCACCACCTCCGACGTCAGCCGTCCCACGATGCCCAGGTTGTGGATGCCCAGCGCCAGCGCCCCCGGCAATATCCCCGGCGATAGAAAAAACACTATCAGCATCGCCCACACCAGTTCCGGTATCGCCCGCGTCAGCGTATAAAACCCTCGTACCGCCGCATACGCCATCCCGCCCACGCGCGACGGCGCCCCTCCCAGCGTCCCGTCGCTTACCGTCCGCGCCCCCGGCATCAGCAGCGCCAGCGCGCCCGCCCCGGCAATCCCCATCGCCAGCGCCGACATCGCCAGCGTATTCTGCGCCAGACGCCCTGTTTCCAGCCATCGCCCCGGCTGCGCGAAAGGCGACGGCCCGTTCCCTCCTGCGCCCGCCACTCCCGCCGCAAACCGTCCGGCGTTCTCCCACGTCTCCCGTCGGAACAAGTCCCCAAACCCGCTGTCTCCATCCAGCAGGATGAACCCCCACGCCGCCGCCGTCAGCAGCGCCGCCCCATACGCCGACCACCGCAGCGCGCTGATGCGGCCTCGCCCTCCCCGGCCCTTCCGCCCCCTGTCCCCCTGCTCCCGTCCTCCGCGTTCCATCAGTACGCCAGGCTTCGGCGCACCCGCCCGCTCCACCAATCCACCGCCACCACCAGCGCCGTCAGAAATATCAGCAGCGTCCACACCTGCCGAAACAGCAAGTCCGCCAGCGAAAGCTCAATCTGAAAGCCGATGCCGTCAATCCCCACAAAACTCATAATCGCCGCCGCCCGTATCCCGCATTCCAGCCGATAAAACGTATAACTCAACAAGTCCGGCAGCGCCATCGGCAGATACCCGTACAGCAGCCTCCCCAGCGGCGACGCCCCGGCGCTTTTCAACGCCGCTATCGGCTCCGACGGCACATCCTGCAACAGCTCCGCGTAGATGCGGCCCAGGATGCCCGCGTAGGGAATCGCCATCGCCAAAATCGCCGCCATCGGCGACAGCCCCACCGCCGCCACGAACAGCAGCGCCCACACCAGCTCATGCACCGACCGCATCCCTGCCAGCAGCAGCCGAACCGCTCCGGTCACTATCCGCCGCCGCGCCGATGACCGCTCCGTCAGCGTCCCCGACGCCAGCGCTCCCAAGGGCAGGCCCACCGCCACCGCCAGCGACATCCCCGCCACTGCATAAGCCAGCGTGTGCCAGCTCGCCGCCGCGCAGATGCGCAAAAACTCCGGCGACAACTCCGGCGGAAACAGCGCCGCCAGCACCTGCCACGCCGCCGCGCCGCCGCCCGTATGAACCATCGGCTGCTGCCAATCCACCCGCGACAGACTCCACCCCAGCGTCGCCACTATCCCCAGCGTCAGCAGACGCGGGCCCGTCAGCCACAACTCCGGCCGCCTCGGCAGTAATCGCATCATCACGACAATTCGGCGCGCCCGCCGTCGCCTAGCCGTCCCGCGCCGCCAGCCCTGCCAGCGGCTCCGTATCCTCACCGCCCCCCAGCTCATACAAATCCGCCAGTACCCCGTCCGTCAGCTCCTCCGCCGGCAAGTCAAATCGCAGCCGACTCTCCCGCAGCCCAATCACCCGCGTAAAATACCGTCTTATCAGCGGCGCCGTGTGCAGACTCGCCACCAGCGTCCGGTTCTCTGCCGCCGTCAGGCCCACCAGCAGCTCCATCACCTCCTCCGCCCGCGCCGGATCCAGCGACGCCACCGGCTCATCCGCCAGACACACCAGCGGCGACTGCATCAGCATCCGCGCGATGGCCACCCGCTGCTGCTCACCCCCCGACAGCTGCCCCGGACGCTCATTCATCTTGTCCGCCAGCCCCACCTGCGCCAGCGCCTCCCGCGCCTCCCGCCGTTCCAGCGGCCACACCAGCGACGCCGCCGCCCGCGCCAAACTCCAATAGCCCAACCGTCCCGCCAGCACGTTATGCACTGCCGGCAAGTGCGGCACCAGGTCAAACCGCTGGCTCACCATCCCCACCAGCGACGCCAACTCCCGCCCCGCCTTCAGCGACGCCGGCGCCTTCCCGTCTATCTTCACCGCCCCTGCGCCGCCGTCCGACACCAGCAAACCCGACAGCAGACGCAGCAGCGTAGTCTTCCCGCTTCCCGACGGCCCCACCAGCGCCACCCGCTCCCCGGCGCATATGTCCAGACTCAGCGGCGACAGGCCCAGATCCTTCCCATAGACCTTTGCCGCGCTCTTTACAGTGATAAGCGGTTCGGGCGTAACAACCTGCTCGCCAGTCCGCGCTCGGCGGACTCCTTTCATTGAATTATCCCCAGCTCCCGCGCCACCTCCTCAATGGCCCGATAGTTCCCATTCTCCGTAGCGATGAACCCCTCCGTGCTGAACAGCTCCAGTATCTCCCCATGCTCCTGCGGATTCAGCGCCAGCAGCGCCGCCCGCACCTCCTCCGTGAACCCGTCCCCGTACACCGCATCCAAATCTCCCCGCGCCGTCCAGTTGTAATCAAAATAGTCCGGCGTAGTGTAAAACTCCCGCACTTTCTCCATATCCACCCGCCCGTCCTCCACCGCCCGGTTCCACACATCCTCATTCAGCGCTCCCAGGTCATAAGACCCCGCCTCCACCAGCTGCCACGTCCTGTCGTGCGAGCCCGAAAAGCCCGGAGCCGTGCGAAAGTCCGTCCCCGCGTCAATGCCCGCCTCCCTCAGATAGTGCCGCGGCATCAAATGCCCCGACGTCGAACTCTCGCTGCCAAACGTGATGGTCATATCCCCGGCCCGGCCCGTCAAATCCTCCGGCCCCTCCAGGTCCGCATATTCCTCAGCCGCCCTCACAATGAACTTAGAGTGAAACTTCGCATCGTTCACCCGCTGCGCTATCGCCTGCGCCCCCGGACTCTGCATCCGCGCCTGCACCCCCGTCAGCCCGCCGAAAAACGCCAGCTGCACGTCATTCTGCGCAAAAGCCGTCACCACCGCCGAGTACGACACGCTCGGCACATACTCCACAGGCACATCCAGCCGCTCCGACAGATAATCCGCGAAAATCTCGTACCGACGGGCCAGCCGTTGCGCGTCCTGGTCCGGTATGCCGCCCACCCGCAGCGTTGGCGCAGTAGACTCCGGCCCGCAAGCCGCCGCCGCCGTCAACAGACCCAAGCCGGCCGCCAACCCGGCGACCAACGCCAGCCGCCCCATGCCAACCGCCAATCCGGCCGTCAATGCCGACCGCGCCCACGTCAACCCCGTCCGCGCCAAACTGCCCCACGTCAAAGAACGGAAACCCATCGCAGTTCACTCCTGCATTTCATCGCCGACGCAAACAATCCTCCATGATACTAACCATCGGCGCCGGTTTGATTTACCTCTCAAAACGCCCCAGGATCCCCCAATGCCGCAAATTCCCAACAACCCACAGCAAAGAAACCCCACAAGCGCCCCAGATATTACCACCGAACCCCACCCCTCGCATAGCCGCCCCGACTGACGAGGCGATTTCGCTACTCGCGATCCGACCTGCCAATGGCGGAAAGCGTCTGGCGACGCAGCGGATTACGCGATCCGTCACTGAAGCAGTCTTCTCCTGCTAAATGCCCGCTGGAATCCGAGTAGCGAAATCGCCTCCGACTGACGGTAGTGTCTCACTTTGAAATCGGCAACTTCGCGCGGAGCTTGTACGCCGTCCATTACCGTTAGCTGCGTTGCGTATAGAATCGGCAACTTCGCGCGGAGCTTGTGCGGACAAGCGTCGGAGGATGGCGGCAATGTCAGCATCGGCAACTTCGCGCGGAGCTTGTACGCCCCTACCTTGCCGGGCTTGAGCCGATGCTCCAAAACCAGGTCGGTTAGCCGGCGGATGTCTCGTATCCGGTCGGTCAACCCCACCGCCACCGCCGACGCGGCCTTATAGCCACCCTATTTCAAACGGACACACTACCCGACTGACGATACACTGACGGCGAGCGCAAAGGCCTAACCCATCGCTATCACCAGCCCCCGACCAGTATCGACACTGACGGCGAGCGCAAAGGCCTAACCCATCGCTATCACCAGCCCCCCGACCAGTATCGACACTGACGGCGAGCGCAGGGACCTAACCTATCTAGTCCAGGGCGCGAGCCGGCGCATGTTCGAAAACACAGCGCAACCCCAATCCTGTAAATCCCAAAATCCGGTAAATCCTGATTCTGACAACCCAAACCACCAACCCCCACTCTCCCTCCCACGCCCCAACCGTTACTCACCCCTTCCCTCGTCATTCCGGCCCAAGCCACAACCCAAACCCTCTACCACCCTCCAAAGCCCGAACCCACCTCCACACCACAACCCCCATCCTGTAAATCCTAAAATCCCATAAATCCTGATTCTGACAATCCCCCACCGCCAACTCCCATCTTCCCTCCGACGCCGCACACCACAACCCCCATCCTGAAAATCCCTAAATCCGGTAAATCCTGATTCTGACAAAACTCCATTTGCAAAACCGTACCACAGTGCTACAATATACCTTGTCAGGCTCATCCAACGGCCCCGCGCGAACCGTCGGATAACCGTCCCAGCCCGGTGCACCGGCCAGGACAACCGCCCGACACCACAACTGAATAGGAGTCTCACGGGGTTCAGGACATCACGGTCTAATCCGCCGCAACCAGTACTTTGCGGCATGTCGGATCCATTGCACCACTGTAGGTGCGCCGGAGGTCGGTCACATTACCCGGCTGGCGCACCCAGCACGGCGGGAGTCACCACCGCTGCGCGAGGACGTAATATTGCCCAGGCAGGAAAGCCGTTAGCACGCGCAAGACTAGGACGTAAATAGCAAGCACGCTCTCGGGCCGTAGCGCCGACATCCTGAACCCCCAGGAACCCAACCCAAAATCCACCGACCGACCAAAAGGAGAGAAACAACCACCATGGAAATCGCCAAACCCAACAACCGCGCGCCCCCGCTCAACCGCCCTTAACAAGGGCCGGGGCTGGCGGAGGTGGGAGGCCGCCAGCCCCGGCTTTCCCAACCCATGCTCGACCGTCCCAACAGCCGCTAGCCCAGGCAGCGGCTGGGCCGGCCGGCGCAACATCGCCGTTTTGAGCATCCCCCGGCTCGTGCTATAATAACCACCGCCGCGCGGAGAGGTGCCAGAGTGGACGAATGGGCGCGACTGGAAATCGCGTAGGGGTTAACGCCTCTCGCGGGTTCGAATCCCGCCCTCTCCGCCATCCTGCAACCCGGCTTCCCCTGCCGCCGACCGCTCCCCGCTCATATCGGGTAGTACGCGGCCATCCTATACCTTCATCTGTAGAGAAAACCGTCGGAGACAAGCGATGCCTAAGCTAATCCCGGTTCCCGATGAACTCAGCCAGCCCTTCTGGGACGCAGTCAACCGGCAGCGCCTCGTCATCCAGAACTGCGCCTCCTGCCACAAGCTCCAGTACCCTCCCCGGCCCGCCTGCCAACTGTGCAACTCCGCCGACGCCATAGAGTGGCAAGAGGTCGACGGCAAAGGCCACATCGCCGCCTGCATCGTCATCGAAGACGGACGCCTCAATCGGCGAATGCCCGACCAGCCCTATAACCTTGCCCTCATTACCCTCGACCAGGACCCCACTGTCAACTTCTACTCCAACCTGCCCGGCGTACCCCCCTACCAGGCCCCCATAGGCGCAGCCGTGACGGTTGCCTTCGAAGAAGTCGCCCCCGGCCAGCTGATACACGAATGGCGGCTCGCCGAATAACCGCATTTCAGTAACCATCATCCATTGCAGCCCCGGCCCCTTCGCCGGCAAGCATAAAGGACACCCTATGACCGGCAGCAATAACTTCCAGTGGCGACGCGACCAGGACGGCCTCGGCCTTTGGGAACACCGCGGCAAAGTCGCCATCGCCGCCTTCGGACATTCCCCCGTCGACCGCCGCTGGGACGGCATAAACCTCGACACCTCCCTCGGCGCCTACACCATCATGGCCTGCCAAAAAGCCATGGACCAGGCCGGCGTCACCATCGACCAGGTCGACGGCATCATCTGCTGCGACAGCCACATCGCCGGCGGCAGCGGCGGCTCCGCCTCCCAGTGGGCCCCCAGACCCTACTTCGACCCGCCCTACGACTCAGAGTACGGCCTGACCCTCATCAACGCCCAGTGGCTCATCAACACCATGGGCTTCCCCAACGTCAAATTCGCTCCCACCGGCGTGCCCACCATCAGCGAAATGGTCGGCATGGCAGCCCAGGCCGTCGGCGATGGCCTCTGCTCCACCTGCCTCGTCATCTACCCCACCGGCAACCTTGAAGGCCGCTACCGCCGCGGCGGCGAAAACGCCGACGACTACGCCCGCGGCCCCCGCCAGTGGACCGTCCCCTGGGGCAACCACGGCGGCAACGACTTCATCAACATCTTCCCCCACCTGCAATACCTCCGCAAATACGGCGGTCAGCACGACGACATCGCCCCCTTCGTCATCAACCAGCACAAAAACGGTATGCTCACCCCTTGGGGCTACAACTACACTCACAACATCCAACCCATCTCAGTGGAAGACTACCAAACCTCACGACACATCCTCAACCCCTTGCGCATCTGGGACTGCGACCGCCCCGTCAACGCCTCCGCCGCCTACCTTTTCACCACCGCCGAGCGCGCCCGCGATATGAAATCCCAGCCCGTGTACGTCCTCAACCACTCCCAGCACAACTTCCCCTTCCGAACCACCCAGCCCGACCTCGACGAAGTCGAAATGTGGACCGACCGCCAGGCCGCCCGTATGTACGAAGGCGCCGGCCTCAACCCCAACGACGTCGACATCTTCAACCCCTACGACGGCTACTCCATAATGACCCAGTTCTTCCTGGAAGGCTTCCGATGGCACGGCGTCAAGCGCGGCGATTCCTTCCCCTTCTACTCCGGCGACATCAGCGTCAAAGGCCCTCACCCCCTCTGTTCCAGCGGCGGCAACCTCGGCAACGGCCGCACCCGCACCGCCATGTACACCGACAGCATCGAGCAACTCCGCGGCGACGCCGGCGACCGCCAGGTATCCGTCCGCGCCGAAACCGCCCTCTGCGCCTTCACCACCCCCAGCAGCGGCGGCTGGCTCATGCTCGGCAAATACCCCTCCTGATTCTCCCCCCGCCCTATCCCGCGCCGAAACCGCCCAAGCCCCCCTCCAACCCACCCACATCCCCAGCCGCCGCCCGACGCTAGCCCCCTACCCGGGCCGACGTCACTCCCCCACTGGCCCGCAACTCCCGGAATATCCGCGAATCGGGACTTCAGCCCTCCACCGACAACTCCCTCCCCGTATCCGATGCCCGCTGCACCGTATCCAGAAACCGATGCAGCCCTACCGCAGTGTCAAACGTCGGCATCGGCCCCCGACTCTCCCCAGCCCTGATCGACCCTGCGAACAGCGTGTACAACTGCCCAATGTTGATAGACTTCAGCCCTCCACCGACAACTCCCTCCCCGTATCCGATGCCCGCTGCACCGTATCCAGAAACCGATGCAGCCCTACCGCAGTGTCAAACGTCGGCATCGGCCCCCGACTCTCCCCAGCCCTGATCGACCCTGCGAACAGCGTGTACAACTGCCCAATGTTGAACGGATCCCCGACCGGAAAATCCCCCGGCACATACACAAACCGCTCCGGTATCTCCAGATCCTGCAACTGATGGCTCCGCTGCGCCCCACGTACCCGCAGCATCTCGCCCCGCTGCGATGACACGCTCCCCGTAACCGACAGCGTCCCCTCCCGACCGTATATCTCCATCCGATACCCGCTGCCCGCCCACGGCGCCGCCCCCACGTGTACCGACGCCGCCGCGCCCCCGGTCAACCGTCCCGCTACCCGCACATTGTCCGGCGCCGTAACCTCCACATACCGCTGCGTATCCGTCTCATACCACTGCGGAGCCTGCGTCGTCGCCATACACGCCACCCGTTCAAACTCCCCCGCCACAAAGCGCAAAGCGTCAATCACGTGTCCCGTGGCAATCGTCAGCGTATTCGCCCCCAGGCTGGCGTCCCGCTGCCACGTCCTGCTCGAATCCCGCTCCAGCGGCCCGTCCCGAAACGTAGTCACGCTGCACGAAAGCGCTTCCCCCACATACCCTTCCTCAATCAGCTCCTTCACGTACTGCAACGCCGGACTCACCCGTGATTGCAGCCCCACCGCCGTCTGCACTCCCTTCGCCCGCGCCAGGGCCGCCAGCTCCTCCGCCTCCGCCGTAGTCCGACCCAACGGCCACTCCGTCAGCACATGCTTCCCCGCCTCAATCGCCGCTTTCGTCGGCCCATAGTGCGACGGCGCCCGTACCACCACCGCCACCGCGTCAATCTCCGGAGACGCCGCCATCTCCCGATAATCGTGAAAAGCCAGCTTCGCGCCAAAATGCCGCCGCGCCTCTTCCGCGCTCTCCTCCCGAGTCGTGCAAACCGCCGTCATCTCAACGTCCGGGCTCGCCAGTGCCGCCGGAAAGTGCGACTGACCCGCCCACGTCGCCCTCACATTTGCCCCCACAAACCCCAGCCGTATCTTGTTCGCCATTATGTAGCCTCCCCTTTGATGCAAAGTCGCGGCTGACGGCATTTACCGAAGCGGGCCGGAGTGCTCCCGATTTGCAGCGCACGGAACCTTCATGTTCACAGCGCAGCCGCCGCCAATGCGCCTGCCGCAAGCCTGCCTATTCTATCAGCAAGCGCCAACCGGCCAAAGTCTCCGCAAGGCGGCAGCCCGACATCGCCCAGCCCTCCCCAGTATGCCGCCCCTGTTCCCGCCCCACCGTAAGCCTTTCCCGCTTACGACAGCCGCCGGCCGCGCCGCTACTCAACTATTAGATACTGCCCCATCATACCCAGCTCCTCATGATCCAGAACGTGGCAGTGGAACATATACGGAATATCCTCAGTAGCGTAACTATCGAATCGGGCGGCTATAACGACCTCCCGTTCCGGGTTCACCCATACCGAGTCCTCCCAGCCCAATTCCTCCGGTGGCGGAGGTTCACCATTAATCGCCAGTATCTGAAACATAGTCTGGTGAATGTGGAACACGTGCTCGCCGTCATCGCTGGAGAGAGTCCAGCGCTCGGTATCTCCAAATTGCACCCTTTCGTCAATCCGGTTCACATCGAACTGGACTCCGTTGATTGCCCAGCTTGGGCTGAACTCCCAGAAGTTGCCCGCTTCCCCCATGTGGAAACTCCGATCCACTTTGATCTCCGACTCGGTTATTCGGTCTATCGTGGCAAGCTTCTCCGGAAGCGCTCCCGTGCCGAAAGTCGTGCCGTCCGGTCGCAGCTCCAGCGCCCGACCCAACCTGCTGTCGACCAGAACAACGGAATCCGCCCCGACATTGACTATAATCTCGGCCCTGTCCCCAGGCGCGAGCGTCAGCTGTTCGAGCGCTACCGGACTATCCAGATAGCCGCCGTCCGAGGCCACCATCGTCATATCGGATCCCTCTACACTCAGGCGATAAATCCGGGCCTGGCTCCCGTTTAGCAGCCGCAGACGAACCAGCCCCATGGGCGTCTCCACATACGGCCTGATTGTACCGTTTATCGTCAGAACGCCGTCAAGATTGCCCTCGTCGTCCCCGTCTATGGCAAAGTCCAGCTGGCCGTCGTCGGTAAAATCCCGGTCCTGGATGATCACCGGAATATCGTCAACCCCGTAAGTCGCCGGCAATAGTGTCCCAGTAGGATTGTCATCATCAACTATTATCATCCCGGCAGCCCCCAGATAAATATGCTCGGCTGTCGCCCCATGACGATGAGGATGATACCAGAGGGTAGCCGCCGGCTGTATGACGTCAAAGTCGGCCGTCCACGTTGCCCCCGGTTCAATCGGACTGTGTGGGCCGCCGTCGTCCTCCGCCGGGACGTCCCCGCCATGCCAGTGGGTTGTCGTAACCTCGTCCAATGCGTTGGTTACGTTGATTGCCACCGCGGCGCCCGACCTGAGACGAAGGGTAGGCCCAAGCACGGACAGGCCATTGTAGGAATAGGTCTCAGTCAGCTCCGCCTGTTCGTAATCGTGCCGCGCCTTGCCGATTGTAAGGTCGTAACGCGCCACGCCATTCTCAACCGTCGCCTCTAGTAGCGGAGGAATCCACAGCGGAACCGCCGCCGCCGTATCCACCGATACTTGCCCGACGGCGTTGCAGCCGGCCAGCAAAATGCCCACCATAAGAACGCTGATTACAACGCTTATTCTAAACATGGCCCGACTGCGATGTGCCAATGCGCCGGCGTGCGAAAAACCCGGATAACGCCCCCGACAGTCGGACGCAGTACGGTTCATTTCGCGCTCCCTACCGACCGCCATTGCCCGTTACTGGGCTGGGTAGCGCTCCCTCCAATCTCAATTCCGACGGCGCTCCTCATTCCAGCGACGCCGGATTTATCGGCGTCGGCATCTCCTGCACCGCCGGCAATACCTTCTCCGCAAACAGCCTCAGGCTCTTCTCCGCCTTTTCCCGCGGCATCCCTCCGTAAAACACGTGCACCACCACCTTCTCCAGGCTGATTGTCCACTGCAACGCCCGGATTTTCTCAACTATCTCCTCCGGCGTCCCTATCGGCTGCGTCGCCCGTCGCGCAGCAAAACCGGCGTCCGCCGTACCCACATCCGCCTGCTGCCTCAGCAGATACTCCTCATACCCGCTGATGCCTTCATACCCCGGATTGTTCCACTCAAAATAGTGATGCTGCGCCGCCGTCAGCTGGTTGTGAAAATACGTCCATCCTTCTGCCGCTTCCTCCTCCGTCTCGGCGCAATACATCCACAACAGCGTCGTCGGCTGGTCCGGCCCCAGCCCCAGCTCCTTCCGAATCCTGTTGAACCGACGCACCTTCGCCGTCATCTCCTCCACATCGTCCCCCGCCACAAACATCTGTCCCAGCCCGTTCTCCGCCGCCAGCCGCGCCGACGCCTCCGTCGTGAACGCCACCTTGATGTCCCGGGTCAGCTCCCCCTTATGCCGCGCCTGCGGCCGAATGCTCGTCGGCGGAATGTCATACACCTCACCCTGATACTCAAACCGCTCCGCGCCGTCTGCCGCCTTGATGACGTTGATAACGTCGTAAAAATACTTGTGCGACTCCCCAATCGGATACCCCAGCGATGCGTACTCATGCGGCGCAATCCCCCGACCAATTCCCAGATGCAGCCGCCGCCCTTTCAGCAGAATGTCCAGCATCGAAATCTCCGACGCCAGCCGCACCGGATTCCACCACGGCGCCACTATAACCGCCGTTCCCACGTCAACCCGGCTCGTCCGCCCCGCCCAGTACGCCAGATACTGCAACGGATTCGGCTGCATCGAGTACGCCGAGCCATAGTGCTCCGTCGCCCAGATGGAGTCAAACCCCAGCGGCTCCACCAGCTCCCCCATATACAGGGTATCGTCCATATTCCTTGCGTCCGGCACCGTCGGCGGACGGTCATAGTCCCCCGACAGCAGCCGCTCCCAATCCCCTTGGTTATACCCCGTAACCATAACTCCGCAGTGCATTTCCAATCCTCCTGCCAATTTTGCTTGCTCAACCCAACCCCAGTTCGCCCCTCAGTTTGTTACCAGGCCAGTCGGCCCCGGCAGCAGTACGCCCTTACCTGCCCTTGCCAAGATTCTCCTATCAACCCCCTATCCGGTCAACCGGCCCCGGCAGCAGTACGCCCTTACCTGCCCTTACCAAGATCCTCCATCAGCCCCCTATCCGGCCAACCGGCACCGGCAGCAGTACGCCCTTACCTGCCCCTGCCAAGATTCTCCTATCAGCCCCTATCCGGCCTGGTGGACGCCGTTTCTCCGCGACAGTCCCGCGCCCCCGGCGAACCCCAGCAGCGCGCCTACCGCCGCCTTGATAGTCCAGTCCGACGCCGTAATTAGCGCGTCCTGCGCCGGCGTCGGCTCCGCGCCGGACACCGCCGCCATCCAAACCATCGCGCTGCCGGCCAGCGCAATCAAAGCCAGCAGCGCCCCAATAATCGCCAGAACAATGACCCTATCGGTCATTGCGCCGCCGCCCCCGACTGACCCTCGGAAGCAGTAGTTGTGTTGGCTGCCCGACGCGAAGGTTCAACATACCAGCGTCGCCACAGCGCCCAGATCAGCAACCCGACGCTCGCTAGCAGCCCCAACGCGCCGATGGTCATTCCCACCATCGCAAAAACAATCATAAACGTTTCCATAATCCAGCCTCCCGCAGCCATCCTTGCCCCAGTGTACCACACCCGGCCCAACCAACCCTCCGCAACCTCCACTGGCCCTGTATCAAGAGCTAGGAGGCATTGCTCCTTTACCGTCGATCTAGTCGGTGATAAAATCGGGAACGCTCACAAAGCAGATCTAAACAAACCTGAGGAGGCTGACAAGATGAAAGCAGAAGTAACTACGCTGGCTACGATGATGGAAGGCGACGAAGAGTACGTTATTCCGTACTTTCAGCGCGCATACGCTTGGAACCAGGAGAACCAATGGGCGCCGCTGTGGGATGACATCGTCAACGTGGCCAACGCTATCGCTAACGCTGATAACATTGACGACGTGCCTCCCCATTTCATGGGACCCGTGGTGATACAGGAACGCGGTGCTCACCCTGACGGCCGCCCTCCTGGCTACATCGTGGTGGACGGTCAGCAGCGTATGACTACGTTGCTCATAATATTGAAGGCGCTAGGAGACGCTGCTGCGGAGTGCGACCAGACCCAGCTATCTGAGCAGTTCCTGAGCAAGGTATGGAACGAGATTGGGTTGAACCAGAAGACGCCCAAGGTACGCCACACTAACAAGCGCGATAGCTTGAACCTCAGGGGGGTACTCAACGGGATCAACGGCACCGACTCTGACAATCGGATGTATGAGTGCTACGACTTCTTCAACAGCTCTGCCGTAGCTTATATGCGAAGAGGCCAGAGCACCGAACAGCAGTGCAAAAATCTCCTAACAACCCTGAAGTCGAAAATGCAGACTGCGCTGTTGTTGCTGGACGTCACCGAACAGCCTAATGTGGTATTCGAGACGCTGAACGGACGAGCGGAACCCTTGCGCCCCTTCGAGTTGGTCAAGAACACTATAATGTATGAGGGGCAGGTCACCGAAGATGAGCAGAAGGCCAATGCGCTCTGGCACTCCAGGCTTGAAAGCAAGTGGTGGCAGGATGGTGAAATGGACTACTTCCTCGCTGACTGGTTGACTTCACGGATGCGCCGGCGTATTACTACTAGCCGAGTGTCCACGGAGTTCCGTGCCCATACACAGGAAGCTAAGGCCAGAGGGCGTAACATCCAGTACGTCACAGACCGGATGAATCGGGCAGCCAAAATTTACGAGGATGTCTGCCACCACGAATTCAGTGATACGAAGCCTGCTTCTTCGCGACTACTTCGTATGCGCTTGCATTCAACCTTGCCCGTAATCCTCTGGCTATGGGATGATGACAATGGAGTTAGCCGCCGTGAGCGTCAAACCTGCCTGCGCCTGATCGAGAACTACGCCATCCGTCGGGTAATAGTAGGCCTGAACGTAGGCGACGTGATGGCCAACGCCATGACCAATAACCTATTGCCCCAGCTCAGCCAAGCTTCCGACGAGGGTGCAAGCCATTCCAAGACCGTTGCTAGAGTACTCAAAGCCCCTAGCATTGAATCTGCCCGATGGCCCACCGATTCCGATATAATCAAGCGCCTCTCCGAAAATCCTCACGAGATGAGCAATCCCCGCCGGAACGTAGTGCTGGAAGCCCTGGAATCTCAGCTGCGCCGCGAGATGGGGATGGATCCGCTGAACGGCAGTATCAACTTTACTGATCTGATGCCCGGTGGCGAAATCGGCAGAGTGAATTATCCTATCAAAGGCAATTGGACGTCCAGCCGAATCGAACGTCGGGAGCGGAGCATCAAACTCATCGGCAACTGGACAATAGTGAAACGTAAACTCAGTAGCAACGACAACAACGCGGCTTGGCCCGAAAAGGCGCAAGTCCTTGAGAAAAGCGCTAGCATTGCGCTAACGAGGGAAGTTCTGGAACAAAACCAAGATGACTGGACCGAGCAGCACATCTTTGATCGCTCCACCGAGATGGCATACCTCGCTGTTCGCGCTTGGCCGTACCCAGAAGACGATTATCACCCTCGAGAAACTCATAGCAGCCGACGCCTGTCTATGACAGGCAGAAGGAGCATAACAATGTCCGTTGGAATCATCGTACCGCTACCCGCCTACACTCTTGACCCGGCGTTTATCGCCAAGAAGGCCGAAGAGTTGGGCTTTGAGTCCATCTGGTATCACGAGCACCCCATCCTGCCGGTTCACAGCGAAAGCCCGTTCCCGGCCACCGGGGGCGAAATACCCTGGACGTATCGGCATTTTTCCGACCCGTACATGTCGCTGGCGATGGCCGCCGCCGTTACTGAGAAAATCAAACTGTGCACCGGCATCACCCTGGTGCCGGAACGCAATCCGCTGATCTTGGCCAAGCAGATTGCCGTGCTTGACCGGCACAGCAACGGCCGGTTCGTCTTTGGCGTGGGCGCCGGCTGGAACCGGGAAGAAACGGAGATGATGGGCGGCGACTTCGACCATCGCTGGACGCAAACGGAGGAGGCGGTGAACGCCCTCAAAGAACTGTGGACGCAGGACCAGGCCGAGTTCCACGGACGCTATTACAACTTCCCGCCGGTCTATATGTACCCCAAGCCCGCGCAGCAGCCGCACCCTCCCGTCCTGTTGGGCGGCAACGCCCGCAACGTGCTGCGTCGGGTCGCGCGCTACGCCGACGGATGGCTGCCCAACCGGGCTACGCCGGGCCAGATTGAGGACAGCCGAAAGCAGCTGGACGCCCTGGCCGCCGAACGGGGCCGCGACCCGCAGTCGCTCACTATATCGGTATTTGGGCAACCGCCCGACGCCACTCGGCAGACGGTGGATGACTTCCTGAACGCCGGCGCGCAGCGCGTCTGCGTCTGGCCCAACCACAACGACAGCGAGGCGGAAATGGCCCAGCAGTTGGAGCAAATGGCCCAGCAGCTGCTCCGGTAACAACGGGTGCATTCTCGCGAGAGTAGGAATGACGGATCAAATTCGCAGGAGGCGGCAAACACAAGTACCTTACGGGCACGTGCATTTGGCGGCGCGGATGACAACAAAGCGTCCATCTTTGCGACGGACGCAGGCAGTCGGGAGCTGACGCCGGCGGGTGAGCAGCCGGTAATGACAGGCGGCCCGGTACCGGCTGCCAGTGTCCGGACAAGCCGACGCTGTATGCGGGCTCCTGCGGAATCCTGGAGGATCTGTGGAAGTCACCGGTTATCGGATTAACCAAGGCGCGGAGGGGTTGACACAGGGTGATCCTCTGTGGTACGGTCAAAGTCGGTTACCTTTTACCCTTTGTGAGGTGATGAAAATGGCTTGACCCTTAGCCTTGTTGTGGTTTTTGCGATCCAGTGGACTTAGTAAAGATAGCCAAGCTAACCAAGGCTTGGCTTAGACGGAAGAGCAGGGTTTCACGGCGACTCTAGCGTGTTGCCCCCTGCACCCTATAGATGCGGCTGCCAGCTCGGAGCGAGCCGGGAGCGGGAGTTTCCTGTCCCGGTGCTTCGCCCATCATCAACCCCAGCCGGATGGCTTTGCGGCCCAAGGCCGGCCATATTGGCCGGCCTGTCCGTGCGCTGCCGGCGCAAACACACTGTACGCCAAGAAGGAGGTGGCGTGATGAAAGTCGTACGTAGTATGCGAGCAGCCAAGGGAAATCAGAAAGACCGTCAAAAGGAGGGTAGAATATGGACGAACCTAAGCAGGACATGCTGAAAAGGCTTGACATTAAGGAGGTGCCTAAAGCCATCGAAGAACTGAGCAGGCAGGGTATATCGAATCGAAAGCGGCCTAACATCGCTAGTGAGAAGTTTGACCGTGTAAGAGTTGCGTTAACTAAGACGTTCATTTGGCACTGCACCAATGGAGGTTGTCGCCAAGCAGCCACTAGTAGCGACCAGCCCACATTGCTGGTAGAGCAGCAGGCTTGTCATATCTGCAACGGCAAGCCTAGAGTGCGTGAATGTAAAGGCATGATCCCCGACATTCTGGACGCTGGTATCAAGAGTGCTTTAGTAGTCTCGGGCACTAGTAGTGAGAAAAAGATGCGCGAACTTCGGCGAATGTGTCCTGAGATCACATGGATTTTTACTGATAGAAACAGCCGTAAGAAGGCTGATATCACAGTCCTTTGGATACCGTACCTTACCCATAGCGACTCCGCCCATTTCACAACAACCTCCCCAGTCAAAGCATATAAGCGCAGTATTACCGCTCTGGTCGAAGCGGTATGGAAGGCGCTGATTCCCGCACCTTAGAAAACAGTCCCCAATATCTAAGGTCTCGGCCATCGAGCAAACCAGCGGCTGCGTCCAGCCGCTGGTTTGTTTAATTTATACCCCTGGCGCCCAGCTGCGCGTCAGCCGCCCCGCAGGCGGCGAATCTCTTCGCGCAGCTGGGCGTTCTCCCGGCGCATACGCTCATTCTCCTGCTGCGCCAAGCGATACTCCTGCTCTGCTGTGCGATGGCTTTCCAGTAGGCGCGTGTTGCGCCGCTCCGGGTGTTCGTATTCCTCCCCGGTTGCCGGGTCGTGGATGGTGAACAACTCCTCTCCCTGGTAGCGAAAGTTCAGGTTTAATAGCGGGCTGGTGGAGCCAGCCACACCGCCCTCGTAACTGAGCAGCGGCAGGCGCTCATAACGTCCTGCAACCAGCTGCTCCCCGATAACCGCCTGCCCCAACATTCCGCCACCGGTAGGGTCGAAGCGCCAGTACTCGGGCACGCCCAACATCTGATAAACGTCCCGCTTGCGGCCCGCATCAATCCGGTAGGCGCTGGGCGACGCAATCTCCACCACTACGTCCGGCGGCTTGCCATTCTGTATGGGGTCGTACCCCACCCGGCGGCGGATAGCATCGCTATCTACGTTAAGCGCGATGAGGATGTCCGGAACTACGTGGGAGAACCGACGGGTAACCGGGTCTCGGTCGCCGTAGTAAATGGGGATTTCGTTCCCAATCAGGACATCCGGATGGTAAGGGTAATGATAGCCGGCAGCGAGCGCCGAGCGCAGCTTGGCGGTGAGGTCATCTTCGGGAGGGCCTTGCTGCATATCTTTCTCTTCTTTTTCCAAGTCGGGATACGGTTCCCACTGCGGGATGGCCGGTACGGGATTGGCTTGAGTGTTGGCGGTCGTCATAAGGCGCTCCTTGAGGCGGCCGGCGCTAAGGCCGCCGACGCTGATTATACTCCACTGGCAAAGTTAGCAATCCCCATGCCGATGCGCTACTATGGGCGCACAAATCAGGCTTGAGCCGGGAGGTACACGATGCGACTGGAAGGCAAAGTTGCGCTAATCAGCGGCGGCGCGCGCGGACAGGGAGCGGCGGAAGCCAGGCTGTTCGTGCGGGAAGGAGCCGCCGTAATCATCGGCGATATTCTCGACGATGACGGAATGAAGCTGGAGGCGGAAATCCGCGAACTCGGCGGGCAGGCTGCCTTTGTGCACCTGGACGTTACCGACGCCGACCAGTGGGCGGATGCCGTCGCCGAAGCCGTGAATCGCTACGGCAAGCTGGACATACTGGTGAACAACGCCGGCATCGGCAGCACGAATGTGGGCGGGCTCAACGCGCCGCGCATCCACGAAGCGCCTACCGAAGTCTGGGACCAGATAATGGACGTGAACGGTAAAGGGGTGTTCCTGGGGACGCGGGCCGCAATACCGGCAATGCGCGAGGCCGGCGGCGGTTCCATCATCAACATATCGTCCATCGCCGGCTTGGTCGGCCTGCACCCCGGTTCGGGCGCAGGGTCAGCCTATGCCAGCAGCAAGGGCGCGGTGAGGCTGTTGACCAAATCAACCGCTGTGCAATACGCCAGCGATGGCATCCGCTGCAACTCGGTCCACCCCGGCTACATCGATACGGCAATGACGGAGCGGATGATGTCGGACCCGGAGATACGCCAGATGCGCATTGACGCCACTCCCATGGGACGCATCGGCACGGTGGACGACATCGCCAACGGCGTACTGTTCCTCGCGTCGGACGAAGCGTCGTTCATGACGGGGAGCGAACTGGTGATTGACGGAGGCTATACGGCGCAGTAAGCGGGCTGCTGCTACTCTACCGCGTGCAGTTGGCCGTCTTCAGTGCGGATTAGAAGCCGGCCTTCAGCATAGATTGGGCCGACTCGGACGGGTGCCCCTAGTTGGAGCCGCCAGCGTTGCGAGCCGTCGGCGCGGTTCAGCCCATACAGCCAGCCCGACTTGTCCCCGAATACCAGCAGCTGGCCCACCGCCACCGGCGACGCTACGATGCCATCCTCAGCCTGAAACTGCCACTTTTCCGCTCCGGTGACGGCATCGGCAGCGTACATCTTGCCCAGAGTATCGCCGACGTAAAGGCTGTCGCCAGCGACCGCGGGCCCGGAGATGATACCCTCGGTTCTCTTGACGCGGCTGGAAGTTCCCTCTGGGTAATCAGGGTTGAACCGCCACTGGTCGCCGGGCTGAGAGGGCGGCGACGGCAAAGGGAACCCCCACAGCCAAAGCTGGCTCCAGGTGCGCGTTACGGCGTATTGCCCCGGATATTCCAGAACATCGCCCGCCATGGCGTAGAGACGACGGTCGGACACGAAGTAAGTCAGGCCGTTGGCCGTTACCGGCGGAGCCGCCAGTGATGCGCCGGTGCGAAAACGCGCCCGCTCCTGGCCGGTACGAGCGTCCAGCGCGTAGAGGCTGCGGTCGGCAGAAGCAACGTACACGTTTCCATCGCCCACGGCTATCGGTGAACGAACCTCGCTCAGAGATTCGTGCCGCCAGACGAGTCTTCCTGTTTCAGCGTTGACGGCGTAAGTGACGCCATCCAGCGCGCCGGCATACACGATGCCGTTGGCTACGGCGACGGGGCCGGCGGTGGAATCGGACATTTCGTATTCCCACCGAATTGCGCCGGTTGCGGCGTCGCGGGCGACGAGCCGCCGGTCCGGCATTGAGTAGTAGAGCGCGCCGTTCGCCAGGGCCGGAGAGTTCCCGATAGGGCCGGTGGCGGGCATAGCTTGCAGCTGCCGGCCGGTGTCCGCATCCAGCACGGCGATGCGAAAATGCGAGCCCAGGTAGATGCGCCCGTTGGCTGCTATCGGCGCAGCAAGGGTATGGGGGCCGGCGTCAATACTCCAGGCCGGGCGGCCCTGGGGCTCGTCCACCGCGTCAGGAGCGTAGCGGGTTTGACCCAGGGTTCGACCGGCCATCTTCCACTGCTGTCCTGTGGATGCCGAATCGAAATCCGCTTCGGGCTGGCGGGTAAGCAGTATGACAGGGTCCGGAATGAAAGGAAAATTGAGCCAGACCACCAGGCCGATGACCAGCACGGCCAGCGCGGCGATAATGATATTCCGGCGGTTCAGGAAGCGACGGCGACGCGGCGGTTCCTGGGCCCAATCGGGCAGCCGTTCAGGAACCGCCGCGTCGTTAACTGCCGAGTCATTAACCGCGGAGTCATCCAGGGAACTGTCGGGCATTGTGGCTCTACACGTTGCGCAGTTTAGGGTCGAGGCGGTCGCGCAGCCAGTCGCCCAAGAGGTTCATGGACAGCACCGTTAGCACTATGGCCAGGGTAGGGAAGAAGAAAAGCCACCAGGCCGATACAATCAAGGCCCGACCGTCGGCCACCATGAGGCCCCAGGCCGGCGTGGGTTTGACCAAGCCGGCGCCGAGGAAGCTCAGCGTTGATTCCAGAATAATGACGTGGCCAACCTCCAAGGTGGCTAGGACGACGACAGTGTTGACCACGTTCGGGAAAATATGGCGAACCATAATGCGGGTGGGCGACGCCCCGGCAACTTGCGCGCGGGCGATGAAGTCCTGCTGCTTGATAGCCAAAGCCTCGCCGCGAACCATACGGGCAAACCTGGCCCACAACAACAGGGCAATTACCAGCACCACCGTCTGGAAGCCCGGGCCGCTGACGGCCACCAGCACCAGGGCCAGCAAAATGGATGGAAAGGCCAGCTTGATGTCCACAATCCGCATTATCAGGGTGTCAACCCAGCCGCCGCCGTAAGCGGCCAGCAACCCGAGCACAGTGCCGACGCCGCCGCCCAACGCGATAGCGAGGAGCGAAATGGACAGGGAGATGCGAGCGCCGTGGATGATGCGGCTGAGAATATCAAAGCCCTGGCGGTCGGTGCCCAGCACGTACTGCCAGCTGCCCCCATCCATCCATGCGGGAGGCATCAGACGGGCGCGGAGGTTGACGTCCACCGGGTCGTGGGGCGAGATAAGATCGGCGAATAGCGCGGGGATAATCAGCATCACCAGCAGAATGAGCAAGGGGATGATGGGATACTGGCGGATGTTGAAAAACGCCTGCCCAAGCCTGCCGCGCCGGGGGAAATCCAGCGCCGCATCGGCTGGCGGGGTAGCGACCGGAGCTGCCGTAGGAGTCGTCATTGCCAATTTTCCTTGAACGGGACTGAGCGCGGAGATGAACGGAGTGGCCGGGGAATCCGCCGGTTTAGTAGCGAATTCGGGGATTCAGGTAGGCGTACATCACGTCAACCAACAGGTTGATGAAGATGTAGCAGGCGGCGAACAGGATGACGATGCTCTGGATTACCGGGAAGTCACGGTTGCGGATGGCATCGATGGCAAGGTCGCCGAGGCCAGGCCAGACGAAGACCGTCTCAATAACCACGGAGCCGGTGAGGAGTACCGCGCCGATAAGTCCCATGTAGGTAAAGGGAACAATCAAAGCATTGCGGAAACAGTGCTTCCATACGACTTTCCACTCGGGCATACCTTTGATGCGGGCCAGTTTCACGTACTCGGTATCCAGCACTTCCAGCATGGAAGAACGGGTGAGGCGCATCACGGCGGCGACATTGTAGTAGCCCAGGGCAACGCCGGGGAGAATGATGGACCTGAAGCCCTTGTCGTTGCCGGAGGTGGGCAGCCAGCCTAACAGCACCGCGAATATCCACATCAGAATCAGACCAATGGCGAAGGATGGCGCAGATTGCCCAATCAGGGCAACGACTTTGCCGGCCCAGTCAAAAGCGGAGTCTTTCTTGACGGCTACCATCACGCCAATTGGCAGGGCTATGGCGGCGCTGACAATCCAGGCGAAAGCGGCCAGCATGATGGTGTTGGGGAGACGTCTGGCAATCAGCTCGGTGATGGGGACGCCGCCGTAGGCCCACGCCTCGCCGAAGTCGCCGGTAACGAAGTTGCCGATGTAGCGTGCGTACTGGATGTAGATGGGCTGATCCAGGCCCCACTTCTCGCGTACCTGCGCGACAACGGTATCGGGAGCGTCCTCGGGCAGGAGGATGGCCACCGGGTCGCCGGTAACGCGGGCCAGCGCGAATACCACAGCGCTGATGACCAGGAGTGCGACGATGGACTGAATCACCCGCAGAAAGATGAAACGCTGCATCGGTAACCTTCGCTATACCGGGAGTAGTCAGTTGAATTGACTGGGCAGTTGCGTTGCCGGGGCGACCGATCAGTCGGTCGCCCCGTTGTAGTGGTGGATTGCTTACTGGCGCACGACTTCAGTGTATTCGTGGCCCTTCATACCGCCGAAGTAGCTGTTGTTGACCGAGTACTCGGCGATAACATCGGGGTTGATGGCGAACTCGGCGAACAGGAAGCCCAACGGTATGGTGGCGCTCTGATCGTACATATACTGGCCGGCCTCTTTCATCAGGTTGAGGCGCTCGGTTTCGTCAACGCTGCTCTGCCAGCGGCTGAACAGGTCTTCCGTCTGCGGGTCTTCGAACATGAAGACGGCGCCGGCCAGGGTGGGGCTGACGAAATAGACGCGCATATTGCGACCGGCCGGCCAGAAGCCCGTGCGGTGGGTCCACAACACGCTGTTCATCTCACGAGCCCGATAGCGGGTGCGGATGGGCTGGAACTCCCCAATCTGGGCGTCCACGGTGAAGCCGACGTCTTCCAGCCAGGAGATCATCGGGACGGCGATTTCGGTGAGTTCGGGGACGCCAACCAGCTTGCCGGACATGAACTCAACGCTGGGGCCCGAGCCTTCGGCGTAGCCGGCCTCGGTCAGCAGCTCCCGGGACATATCAGGGTCGTAAGCCGGGATTTCCCATGCGGGGTCATAGGACGGGTCGGTGGGATGCCAGCCGGTGTTGGCCATGAGTTCCATCTTGTTGTCGAAGAAAGCTTCATTGAGAGCGTCGCGGTCGATGGCGTGGTTCATGGCGCGGCGTACAAGAACGTTGGTGTTGGGGTCGTCCGGGTTGCGCTTGTCTTCCAGGTATTGACCGCCGATGCCGACCCAGACCATGAAGGCGGGAAGGGTGCTCTGGGTGATGGCAAAGCCGGCGTTAACGACATCGCCCTGTAGCTCGCGGGGAATTTCGGCGATGTCGACCTCTTTGGCTCGAAGCTGGGCAACGCGAGTGAGGTCTTCTTCGGCGAAGTGGAAGGTAAGGGTGTCAAAGTCGGGGTTGATGCGCCAGTGGTCGTCAAAGGCGCGCTCATATTCCAGTTTGGCGCCCTGTTCATAGCTGACGAACTTCCAGGGGCCGGTTCCTACGGGGTTCTCAGCGTACACGGCTTCCCCGTTCTTTTCCCAGTAGTCCAGGCTGTAAATCAGCGGGTCAGTGGTGGCTTCCGAAGCGTAGAAGGGAATCCACAGCTCGGGGCGGTTCATGTTCCAGACCATTTCGTTGTCGCTGACTTCGGTGACAGTGGCCGCCTGACCCAGTGTCTCGGTAGTGAAGCTGCGCACGTCGTCGCCTTCCGGCCCCAGAATCTGATCCCAGAAGGCTCCGAATCCGGTATTGGCTTCAGGGTGCGACCAGAGTTGGAAGCTGAACACGAAGTCGGAGACGCCGAAGGTGTCTTCTTCGTGGTGGAAGGGAACGTTCTCCCGCAACTTGATAGTCCACTCTTTGCCATCTGGCGATACCGACCAGGACTCGGCCAGCATCGGCTTTGCTTCCCAGGTTTGGTAGTCGCGCTGGAAAAGAGCTTCCTGCATGGGCTGTAGCATGCCCTGGTTGGTTCCACCCACACGCCAGCCCAGGAGGTTCTCAGCGTAAGGCGGGGTGATGGCGACGCGCAGGTCTTCCTGGACAGGCTCTCCAGCGGGCTGTTCCGGGATTTCCGTGGGAGTAGGCTCGGAAACAGGCGTACTGCCGCCGCCGGCTCCGGCGTCGGTCATGCCTTTGGGCTGCTCAACGGTAGTCTCAGTAGGTCCGCCGTCTAGCTGCTCCTGCTGATCAGTCGGCTGTTCTTGTGCAGGCGGCTGGGTAGCGCCGGAATCCGCCGGCGTCGTATCTTCGGCGGCATCGCCGCAGGCAATGGCGATGGTCAAAGCGATGGCGAGCGCGCCGAAAATCGCAGTGCGTAGAGAAAAGGCCTTATTCACTGTGTTCTACCTCCGAGTCGGTCAGCGAACTGATGCGGTTGGTTTGGTTATGCGATAGCAGCTGCCACGCGTTAGCGGCAAAGCAGCTTATTCGGGAAATGTACTCAAAAGCCAGGGCGTTGTCAACCGTTCCGGGCGGCTTGTTGCAGGGCCGACTGGCTTTCTTCAATTGCTCCAATTCGGGCCATTACCCCATTCTCGTGATATTCCCACATTGCTTCGTGGACTAGAATACAAACAGACAAATCACGCGCCCCGCTCCAACACCGCTCCCACCAACGCGGGCATCCACTCTTGTCGTCGGATGCCCGCGAGGAGCTGGTAGCCGACGACCCTTACTGGGCGCTGACAGCCAAGAACGATGAGGACATAGCACTAGGGGCAAGAGCCGTAGCCCAACGTACAGGGCCGGCGGAAACTGCCGGAACCTGATGATCTGGTAGGCGCGCGGGACGCAGCCCTTCAATCGTCAGTTGCGATTACGCTGTCAGGGTAGAGCTTCAGCCAGGCTTGGCAATAGGCGATGATGGCAGGCAGTTCGCGGCGGCTGCCGTCGGCGTCGGTTGTGGCGGCGCGGATTGCTCCGGTTGCATCGTCTCGCCACAGGAAGACGGAAGTCTTGCCGACGACGGCGTTGATGCCCGGGCCGGCGGCGACGCTTGCGTAGGGCCAGGCGGCAGCGGAGTCCCCGATAACTACTCCGACAACGTGCTCCGGGCCCGGCCGACGGCCGCGGAAAGGCGGCGCCGGCTCGGTGACGGCCAGGGCCAGCGTATCGGGATGAGCGGCGCGCCATTCGCCCCAGGTCGTCAGCTGCGATGGCAAGAGCGGCAGTACTTCGCCAGCCCGGGGGCCGGACACGGCCATGCCCAGAGGCTGAGACCAGATGCTGCGGGTATCGTGGTCATACCAGGTCATTGCGCCCCGATATAACGCGCCCTGGCTGCCAAAGACGGAGGCGGTTCCGGCTGCGTTGATGGGCCGGCGATGAACCAGGGCGGCGTAGCAGCGGGGACACCAGGTGATCAGCATCGGCGCGCCGCCCACCACATCGTTGACCATTTCGCGGGTGTATAGAATGCCGGCAGGATAAGCCCGGGCGTCCCCGTTTAAGGAGAGACCGATGACCAGCTCGTCGTCGGGCAGGCCGGCGTCTGAAGATGGCACAAACTCCGGGGCGTAGATGGGCGGGATGTCGTCGGGACGCAGCAGCTGAACGTAATCGGCGTCCGAGAAGCAGGGAACGGATCGACCGGACGGGCCGATTACCTCATCGTAAGTACCGGTGAACGGGCCGTCGTTACCAGCTGGCAACGACGGCCCATGAGCGGCGCAGGCCACGGCCAGCAGTAGGGTGGACAGTCCCGCCAGAATCGACGGGATTTTCAAGGGAGCGTGAGCTCTGCGGCCGGTTGCGGCTGTGGCTGCTGGCGTCGGAAGCGAGCCAGCAGCGTCCAGCGACGCGGAGAGGCGGCCAGCGTAATCAGCAGCAGCGCGACCGACACCACTACGATGGCGGGCCCGGTGGGCAGGTTCAGGTGAAAGGACAGGTACAGTCCGATGACGATGGCGGCCAGCGCGACGGCGACGGTAGCCGCCATCATGCTGGCCATTCGACGCGCCAGGAGGCTGCCTGTTACGGCCGGCACTACCAGCAGAGACATCACCATAACGTTGCCGACGGTTTTCAGCGCCGCCACCGTGGTGAGGGCCACCAGCAGGGGAAGCAGGTACTCCAGGAAGCGCACGGGCAGCCCAGAAGCCTCTGCAACGGCGGGGTCATAAGTGGCGAAGACCAACTCTTTGTAAAGCAGACGCACCACCAGCAGCACGCCGCCGGCCAGCGCGCCAACCGCGAGCACGTCTCCCCAGGATGCGCCCAGCACGTTGCCAAAGAGGATGCTGAGCAGGTCGCCGGCGTAGTTTGACGTGGTATTAATGAGGATGATGCCCATGGCGAAACCGCCGGCGAAAAGGACGCCAATGACGGCATCCAGCCGGATGCCGGCGCGCCGGGACACCAGGGATATGCCGAGGGATGCCGGCACGGCCCAAATGAGCGCGCCCAGGAAGACGTTGGCCCCCATCAGAAACGCTGCCGCCATGCCGGTGAGGGCGGAATGGGCGATAGCGTCGCCAAGGAAGGCCATGCCGCGCAGGACGACGAAGGTGCCCACCACGCCACAGGCGGCAGCGGCCAGCGCGGACACCAGGAGGGCGCGCTGCATAAAGCCGTACTGCAAGGGTTCGACAATGAGGTCAAGCATCGGCCGCTATTTCAGCAGGGAAGCCAGGGAGTCGGCGTTGGCGCGCATCATGCTGATGTAGTCAGGGCGCTCGTCATCAGGGAGCGCGCGCATATAGCCTACTTCGACGCCGGCATCGCGGGCGACTTGTTGCAGGGCGTCATCGGAGAATTGCGGTTCAGCGAAGACGGCGGAAAGGCCGCGGTCGTTGACCAGGTCCAGTACGCGCACGATATCGTCCGGGGAGACATCGCCGCCATGGCCGCCGACAAAGGCCATGACTTCCATGTCGTAGCGGGAGCCGAAGTAGCCGAAAGCGTCGTGGAAAGTTACGATGACCCGATGCTCTTCCGGTATGGCGGAAAGGGTATCGGCAATATAGGCGTCCAGGGCTTCCAGTTCGGCGATATAGGCGTCGGCGTTATCCCGATACGCGCCGGCGTTGTCGGGGTCGGCGGCAGCCAGGCCGTCAGCTATTTGGTTGACGTAGTGGACAACCAAGCGCGGGTTTAGCCAGAAGTGCGGGTCGCCGGCCCCGTGGTCATGGTCGTGGCCATGATCGTCGTCACCGTGGTCGTCGTCATCATGATCGTCGTCGCCGTGGTCGTCGTGGCCGTCTTCGCCCAGGATCCCGACAAAGGCAATCTTGGTAGGCTTGCCGGCGACGTCCCAGTGGTTGACTACCTCCAGGTCGTGGGCGTCCATGGCGATGACTTCTCCGGCCATTGAGTCGGTAATGAAGATATGGCCGGGAGCGGTTGCGATGTGAGGGCGCGCCCAGAAGCCGGGGTCGATGTCCTCCGACAGAACCTCATCAGTAGAAGCTAGCAGGTCAGCGTCGTGGGCGTCGTACAGACGAATTTCGCCGTCGCTCATCACCACTATCAGCAGTTTGCCGTCGTAGCTGAAGGCCGCCTGTATGGGACTGGCGGAGTCAGTGGAAGCGATGAACTGTTCCATTTCGCCGGCTTCTGGTTCCACGATGTAAAGGCCGACAGCGGAGCCCAAGGCGAAGAAGTGATCCAGCCCATGGTAGCCCCAGACTGAAGTGAGGCGGAAGTCATCAGGCGAGCCGGCGGGAGGAGAGATGAAGCGATGCTCAAAGTCGCCGTCGTGGGCTTCTACGGCGAGGACGCCGCCGGTGCAGCCGAAGACGGCCATATGGCCGTTGCCGGCGTCGCCATGGAGGTCGGGGCAGCCTTCCGCAGAGTACAGAACCTTGCCGTCAATATCGCGGATTTCGGCGCCGATGGGCAGGCGGTACTCTTCGGGGTCATCGCCATATTCGGGGTGTTGGGTAGTCACGGCGAAGAGGTCGTCTTCCAGAGGCACGGCCGCGCCATGCTGAGGGCCGGCGTTAAAGACGGAGGGAGCATAGGAATCTCCGTGGTGTTCCAGTTCATGCTCGTTGAGCAGGATCACGTCGCCGGAGCCGTCGTAAAAGATAGTGGCCCACTCGCCGGAGGTGTAGAGATGTACGGGCCGGTCGCCGGACAGGTCCAGGTCGAGGCGGCTGACTTCGGTTTCCACCAGGTCGTGATGGTCGCCGTGTTCTTCCAGATAGATGCCGCCGTCAAAGATGTGGACGGTGTTGGCGTCAGTGGAGACGGCGACAGCGTAGCGCCCGCTGGAGCTGGGGTAGATGCGTCCGGCGCGGGAACCGAGGTCAAATTCGTTCTGATGCACTGCGCCGGATTCCAGGTCGATGACGGACAATGAGCCGCTTTCACCATCGCCGACGAGCAAGCGGCCGGCGATGGCAACGGCAGCCCCCTCGTCGCCGTGGTCATGGTCGCCATGGTCAGCGCCGGGGAAGGGCAGTTCAACCAGTTCCTGAGGCTCCAGTCCATCGGACGCGACTACCTGAACGGAATTGGCGGAGACGGCATTCTGGATGAGCTGCTCCACTGTTTCGGACAATTTGGCGCCATTGCTGACGACGACGTCAGCCTCAGCAATGCGCACGCTGTCCTGGGGAGAGCTTTGCCACGAATGAACGTCGCTGCCGGGGGGGACGAGGTTATACACGGACACGTGGTCGCCTCCCACCCGCGCGGCAAGGTCGGCCAGGACGGCGTTGCCAGCGACGACGTTGATGGGTTCGGCGGACACGGGAGCAGGCTCAGGGGATGTAGCAGGGGCATCACCGTCAGCCGGGGTGGTGGCCGAACCTGCGGAGAGAGGCGAATCAGCCGGAGGGATGGCCGGTTCGTCGTCTCCGCAGGCGGACAAGAGGAGGATGGTAGAAAGGAGCAGCGCGGCGATAATCGCCGCCGAACGGAGCGCAGGGAAGTTGGCGAAAAATCTTGAACGTGCGGGCTGGTGGTGCATCAGAAAACTCCTCATGGGATAAGCGGTCAAGGTTTAGAGTGTCTTGTATCACTAACAAAGGCTAACAGTGCATAGCTTCAATAATGCGGTCAAAATTAGAAGATCGGCGGTTCAGGCGGCAGCGCAATCGGCGCAGCGGCCATATACTTCCAGCCAGTGGCCGCTCATCCGGAAACCGGCGGCGATGGCGGCGGCGCGCAAGGTCTCTTCAACGTCGCATTCCTCCAGATCGGCGGACAGGCCGCAGACGGCGCATAGCATATGATGGTGATGCCCTTGGCCGCTGAGCTGATAGCGGAGTTCGCGGTCTTCCAGGAGCACACGGCAGACTTGCTCGGTTTCGACCAGGAGACGCAGGCCGCGATAGACGGTGGCCCGGCCGATGCAGGGCAGGGCGGCGCACAACTCCTCGGCGGTGAAAGGACGCCCCTGGGCAGCTACGGCGCTGATAACCAGACGGCGCGGCTCGGTGTCCCGGTAACCCAAGCCAGCCAGTTGAGCGACAATGTCGTCCACGACGGCGGCGGAACGGGGGCGCGGATGGTCGTGGGCTGTATGCTTGGCGGTGGTAGCGACCATTAAATTGATACTCCGTATCAGTATGCTAACAGGAGCGCCGGGCTTTGTCAACATATGAGCCATAGGAGGATGTGGGAATGCCGGTTTCCGCCGGCGACGGGATGACGGCCTGGCGGAACGGCGTTTATTTCTGGTTGCGCCGGCCGTGGAAGAGGTACTGCTGGGAATAGCCGGCGTATTGTCCGAAGTAGGCTTGGGCCCATTCGACCATGGCCCGATCGGGGGGCTTTTTCTGCATGGGGAAGTACCATTCGGCCAGGGCGCGGCGCACCCATACGTCCACCGGGAAGGCTTGCAGCTTTTCCAGGGAGAAAACGGCAATGCAGTCGGCAATCTTGGCCCCGATGCCGTGGCACTCCATCAGGCGGGCTTTGGCATCAGCGTAGGGCTGGTGGATGAGGTTGTCCAAATCCAGAGCGCCGTCGCATACCTGCTGGGCGGCGGCGATTACGTAAGGCGCGCGGAAGCCGAGGCCCAGCTGGCGCAGGCGGCCCTCGCCGGCGGAGGCTAGTTGTTCGGCGGATGGGAACGTGTGCCGGACTTCGCCATCCAGCTCCAGGGGATCGCCCAAGCTGTCGGACATGGCTTCCATATTTTGATGGATGCGAGGAATGTTGGAGGTGGAGGAACAGATGAATGCAACAGCGCATTCCCAGGGTTCCTGCCGCAGGATGCGCAGCCCGGGATAGGCAGCGACCATCGCGGCGACGCGGCGGTCGCGACAGATGTCGTCGTAGATTGCGTCGATGTCATCGTCCAGGCGGAAGTAGGCGCGGAGCAGGCGTTCGACGCCGGGAGGGAGAGAGGATTCCTCCTTTTGCGGGAATGACGGCGTACAGATTGGAGATGACGGTTTAAGTTCGGCGCCGGCAACCCGGTACTCCAAGCCATCCGGGGTTTGCCGGAGGTGGAAGAGGGAATGACCCAGGACGCCGGAATACCAGCCGTCGGGAAGCTTGCGCCACCGATGGGCCTGTCCGCTTTCCAAGCTTTCGGCCAGGTTGAAAGGCTGGCTGATGGGCAATTGCATGGCGCTACAAGTTCAGCCATCGGGCGGCCTGTTCGCCGACGCTGCTGACGCTGGATTTCTCAAAGGCGCAGGAAGGCAGGGCGTTGAGGAAACGGTCGCCATAGTTGGCCGTCTGGATGCGGCGGTCGAGGATGACCACCGCGCCGCGGTCGGTTTTGCTGCGGATGAGCCGGCCGAATCCCTGACGGAAACGGAGCACGGCGTTGGGAACCTGGTAATCGTTAAAGGGGTTGTTATAGAGGTTGCCCCTGGCCTTGACTATGGGGTCGTTGGGAACCGGGAAGGGGAGACGGCAGAGGAGCAGGGCGCGCAGGATGCCAGCTTCCAGGTCAACGCCTTCCCAGAAACTGGCGGCTCCCAACAGCACGGCGCGGGGGTTGGACTGTAGCCGGTCGATGAGCTGGCGAGGCGTGCCGTCGATGCCCTGCGCTAGCACGGCGATGCCCTGGGCGCGGAGCGGGCCGCGCACACGAAATGATGTATCACGCAAGGAACTGTGCGAGGTGAACAGAGCCATCAGATGGCCGTCCAGTTGCTGGGCCATGTTGAGGATGACCTGGGCGGCGCCGTGGGCGTGGTCGGCGGCGCGACGAGGATCGGGCAGGTCGTCGGGGACGAGAAGCAGGGTGTTGCGACTGTAGTTGAATGGACTGTCCACGCGCAGCTCGTCGCTGTCTTCGGGGAAGCCGACGCGCTGGCGCAGGAAGTCGAAGCCGGAGTCCGCAGCAAGGGTAGCGCTGGTGAGTATCACCGATGCCTTTTCGGCAAAGAGTTTTTCGGCCAGGATGGGCCCAACCGCCAGAGGAGTGGAGTGCAAGGTGAGGCTGCGGCGCGCCACGTCAAGCCATTGGATTTGTTCCTCATCGTAGCGTCCGAAAACGGAGGCCAGATTGTCGCTAATCTGGGCGATGGCGTCGCCGGCGGCGGCCAGTTCGACGGCGGGAGCATCGTCTGACAGCATGAACCACCCATCGGTTACGGCTTTCTGGAGAGCGGCCAAGGCGTTGACGCACTCACGCAGGAATGCGGAGAGGGATTCCCATTCTATAGCGGCCAGGCTCCACGGGCGGGTTTGGCGCGCGCTCTGGTCAAGGGTCAGGGGCTGGCGATCCTGGTCTGAGCGGTTGCCGCCTTCGGAGCGCGCGCTGCTACGATGGAGGGCGTCGACCGCTTGCCAGAGCCGCAGCCAGGCTTGCCCGGCCTGATTGCAGGCGGCGGTGGCGGTGGCGGCCGCGTCCCTCGCTTGGGATGCCTCAGGGGCGCCACTCTGCCGGGCGGAAGCGGATAGATGATTGATGACGCGATAGACGCCGTCCAGCTCCTGAGGGAGGGTTGCGTCGGAGATTTCGAACCCCAGCTGACGGCTGGCTTCTTCTTCTAGGTGGTGGGCTTCGTCAATGATGAGGCGCTGATAATCTTGCAGCACAGTTCCGCCGAAAGCAAGGTCGGCCAGTAGCAGAGCGTGATTGATGACCAGGATATGGGCGGACTCGGCGCGCTGACGGGCTTGGCGTAAGAAACATGGCGAGCCGTCGCGAAAGGCGGGGCAGCCCTCCAAGGCATCAGCGCAGATGCGGGACCAGGCGCCCCAGTCCTGGGGCTGGAGGTTGAGCAGAGTGCGGTCGCCGTCGTCGGTATCGTCCAGCCAGATGGCGGTTTTGCCGATGACGCGGGCTTCCTCTTCGTTGAGAGTGTCGGAGTTGGCGAGGTTGTTCCAGCGATGCAGGCAGATGTAGTTGGAGCGGCCTTTGAGCTGGGCAGCCTTGACTACGCCGGCTTCCAGGATGCCAGCGTCTTCCAAGATCCTGATAACAGCGGGGATGTCTTTGTGTATCAACTGCTCTTGCAGGTTGATGGTGTTGGTGGAGACGACGACGCGCTGACCGTGAGCAGCGGCGTAGAGGACGGCAGGGAGCAGATATGCGACGCTTTTGCCGATGCCGGTACCGCCTTCTACGATGAGCTTACGGCTCTGGTAGATGGCGCGGGTGACGGCTTTGAGCATTTCCGCCTGCTGGGGGCGGGTTTCAAAGCCATGAAAGGACTGGGCGAATATGCCGTTGGGAGCCAGCAGTTCCTCAACCTGGGCTTCGGTAAGAGGCCTACGAAGGGCGTTGGCAGCCGGGGCGTCGCCCGCCCCGGCCGGAGGATGGGCCGAAATTCGCTGGGAAAGCCCGGCCAACTCAAGGCCGCTGACTGTGGATGCGCCGGCGGAGGCCGACATTACGGCGTTGGCGCCAACAGCGTAAGGGATTAAACCCTCCAAGAGGTCGGCGACGGAAGCACTAGCAGCGCGGGCGGCGCGGGCGATGAAGGCAACTTTGGCCGCGGAGCACCCGGCGGCGATTTCCAGCAGGCGGTGAAAGACAAAAGCGGTGGCTTCGGCGTCGCCCAAAGCGCGATGCTGTTCATGCTTCACATTCAAATGTTTGGCGAGGGCGGTGAGGTTGTATTCGGGGAGTATGGGCAGGAATATCGAGGCCAGGTCATAGGTGTTGTAGTTAGGGTTGGGCAAGGGTAGGTGGTGGGAGCGCAGAAAGCCGATATCGAAGGAGACGTTATGTCCGACGATGGGTAGGTCGCCGATGAACTCGGCGAAGCGGCCGGCAACCTGATGAAAGGCGGGGGCGCGCTCAATCTGGGCAGGGGTGATTGAGGTGAGCTGCTGGATGAAGGCAGGGAGTTTGCGTCCGGGGTTGACGAAGGTCTGGAAGCGGTCGAGGATTTGGCCGCTGCGGAAGCGGACGGCGCCGAGCTCGATGATGGTGTCGGTGTTGGCGTTGAGGCCGGTGGTTTCCAGGTCGATGAAAGCGAATTCCTGCCGGAAGGGGTCAATAGGCGTACTTCCGAAGGGCGCACCATCGAAGACGGATGGCTGGGTCAACGTCATCTTGAGCCGCCGGAAGGTTATACGCCACGTAGATGGTAGGGACGCAAGTTTTGCTGGCGCAGTCCCTCCATGGGCCGGAAGTTGCCTTGGCGGAGGGCAGCAAGGAATTGAGCTTCGTCGTGAATTTCGTCGGGGAACTCGGTAACGAACTTGCCGAGACCATGGGTGCTGTGGGCGTCGCTGCCACCGGTTACCGGGAGTTTGAGGAGCTGGGCGGCGGCGGCGGCGAAACGGTTTTCTTCGTCAGAGGTGCCGCCGTTGGCAATTTCCACGGCGTCAACCAGCTGGAAGACCGGGTGCTGCGCAGCTTCTTCGGGCTGGGTGGGTATGGGTTCATTGGGGTCGGGGTAAAGGTAAGGACGGGTACGGTGATGCTGACCGAGGACGCCGCGGAAAGGGTGGGCGGATACGACGAAGCCGCCGACGGCATGAGCGGCTTTGCTGAGTTCTGCGGCGCGGTTGAAGCCGCTCTGGTAGCGGTCGACACCGAAGCAGAGAATGTGTCCCATGTCGGTGTCGGCTTCCATAGCGCGGATGAGCACGACATTGTGCTGGGCGGCGAAGGCGGCAAACTCGTGCCGGTCCCAGGGACCGGAGTGCTCGGTTATGCAGAGGCCGCGCAAGCCGAGGCGTTCCGATTCCAGGATGAGGTCTTCGGGGGTCAAGCTGGAGTCGGCGCTGCCTTTGGTAGTATGGATATGGAGGTCAAAGAGGCGAGCCATAAGCAGTATCAGTGTATGCCGGCCGGCGGCAGGCGTCAACGGCGGCGGTGGGGACTTCAAGTTATGCTGGGGCGTGGAGCGGCTCCTTTTGGTCGATTGGGAAGTGACACGCTCGGTTGGCGGGGTTCGGATTCGTAGTTTCCACTGTGAGGTTCCTTCTGTGGGTTGACAAATGCGTTTGGGGTTTTCGGTAGGTTGGCCAGCTGCCTGGGTTATTGAAGTAGTAGCCGTCGTCATCCCCACGACCATGGCAGTGTACGCAAAGGACTGGCGTCATCAGTTTTGAGCTTTTTACAGGGATGGACAGGGTGGGAGTAGATGAAGGCGGCGGTTTTACAGCAGGGCGGACAGGGGGTATGATGGCCGCGTCGTTTTTACAGTTGCATGAAGCGTCCGCGTATGCGGGTAAGGAGCCTTGTTATGAGAGAAGTAGCCATCGTTGCCCCCGTTCGCACTGCCGTCGGGAATTTTGGCGGAGCACTGCGCGATGTGCCGGCCGCCGACCTGGCCGCCACGGTCATCCAAGCCAGCCTGGAGCGCAGCGGCGTTGACCCGACCAAGGTGGACGACGTCATTCTCGGCCACGGGTATCCGTCGGGGGAAAATCCCGCCATCGGACGCCTTGCCGGACTGAAAGCGGGTCTGCCTATTGAGGTGCCCGGTTATCAGCTGGATCGGCGCTGTTCTTCCGGGCTGCAGGCCATCCTCAACGCCTGTATGCTGGTACAGACGGACAACGCCGACGTGGTGATTGCCGGCGGCGCGGAGAGTATGAGCAGCGCGGAGTTTTACAGCAATGAATCCCGCTGGGGAGCGCGCTTCGGCTCGGTGACCTTTCACGACCGGCTCGCCCGCGCTCGCGTTACCATCGCGCCTGATGAGCGGTTTGGGCCGATTCCCGGCGGGATGGTGGAAACAGCGGAGAACTTAGCGAGGGAGTACGAAATCCCTCGGACAGAGCAGGATGAGTACGCCCTGCGGAGTCATCAGCGCGCCGTGGCTGCCCGCGAATCTGGCAAGTTTGCTGATGAAATCGTTCCGGTTAGCATCCCGCAGCGACGGGGCGAGCCGAGGATCTTTGACGCCGACGAAGGGCCGCGGGCCGACACTACCATGGAAGCGCTGGGACGGCTGCGCCCGGTGATGCGAGACGGCTGCGTGACGGCGGGTAACGCCAGCAGTCAAAATGATGCCGCGTCCGTGTGTCTGGTGGTGGCCGCCGACAAGCTGGACGAGCTGGGCCTCACTGCCATGGCGTACCTGCGCGGGTGGGCGGTTACGGGTTGCCATCCGGCGACGATGGGCATCGGGCCAGTGCCGGCGGTGAACAAAGTGATGGCGAAAATCGGGATGACGCTGGGAGATATGGACATCATTGAGCTGAACGAGGCGTTTGCCGCGCAGGTCCTGGCGGTACTGCGCGAGTGGCAGCTGCCCCATCAGGATAACCTGAACGTGAACGGGTCGGGCATTTCACTGGGGCATCCTATCGCGGCGACGGGAGCGCGCATCCTGACGACGATGCTGCACGAGATGGAGCGACAGGATTTACAATGGGGCTTGGAAACGATGTGCGTGGGCGGCGGCCAGGGAGTAGCCGCGGTATTTGAGCGTGGGTAGGGTCGGCAAAGCTGATCCGTTCCGGGAATAGGGGGTGAAAATGCCGGCTTGGGTTACGGCAAATCCGGTTACCTCAATATCATAGAGGCGCTCTCTGGCTAGATGCCGCAAAGTCCCTCGCATTCCTCGATCATCAGGTTTTGATAACTGGTGACGCTGTCGAAGTCCACGTCAATCAGGGGGATTCTTGATCGGTGAAGAAAAGAGTCCCCCTTGATTGCGCCTCTGGCGGCCGGGACATTGCGCAACGCTTGGTCGACGAAGGCTGCTTCCTGGAAAGATCTCGGGTCGCTCTCCTTGATCTGTTTCCACATAGCGTCGCTGTGATAAGGGCAGCCTATACACGAGCTTGATGGTAGGTAACGCCCAGGGTAGCGCTCATTGAACCAATTGGTGAGTTGGGCTCGACTAAACCCGAGCTCGATGAGTGGATACCGCATAACGCTCGGCCTATGGATGCGCCACGCAACCGGAATGCTAACAGCCTCTGGTCTGCGCCATCAATGGGCAAGCATCGCCAATTCCGTCGCTCCATCGCTGCCAAACGTCGTAGTGGTACAATCACCCAACTTCCATTCGCCAAATGAGGTATCCGATATGAGCATTGACGTTGCCACCGCCATCGCCCGCATCCTACAGCAGGAGGGCGTCCAGTGGGTTTCCACCTTTCCTGTTTGCCGGGTCAACAACGCCCTGGGGCGCGAGGGCGTTCCCATGATTATGATGCGCGATGACCGCTATGCCGTCGCCCTGGCCGACGCTTATTCCCGCGTTACCGGCGGCGACCGTATCGGCGTCTGCACCGTCCAGGGCGGCGTCAACGGCGCCGGACTGCAATACTCCTACCCCGGCCTGGCCCAAGCCTTTGAAGACAACTCGCCCATGCTCTGCATCACCGACGGCGTGCCTGCCGGCAGCTCCGAAAACACTCAGTTCGACGTCACCGCCAGCCTCAAAACCGTCACCAAGTGGTTCGGCTACATCGACCGGCCTGAACGCACGCCGGAGTTTATGCGCCGCGCCTTCTCAATGCTGCGCAGCGGACGGCCCGGCCCCGTCGTCCTGGCCGTGCCCAACGCCGCCGCCAGCTATGACGAAACCGTTGACCCTTACCATCCCGTCCGCGGCTACAAATCCGCTCCCGATCCGTCGGACGTTACCCGCGCCGTTGACCTGCTGCTGGACGCCGCCAACCCGCTGATTTACGCCGGCGAGGGCGTCATCTACGCCGGCGCATCGTCGGAACTGACGGCCCTGGCTGAGCTGCTCAACGCGCCGGTCATCACTACTCTCAAAGCCAAGGGCGCCTTCCCGGAGAATCACCCGCTGTTTGTCGGCGTGCGCGGCGAGCATCCCATCGCGTACCTCAACAAGAGCGACGTCATCCTCGCCGTTGGCAGCAGCCTCTCGCCAGGCCGGTTCACCCACGGCATTCCCAACGCGCCCGGCAAGACTATCATCCAGTGCAACCTGGACGAGTTTCACCTCAACCGCATCTACCCCACCCATCACGCTGTCCTCGGCGACGCCAGGTTCACACTGCAAGCTCTGGCCGACGAAGCATCCCGCCGCACCGACGGCGCCGGCCGGCCCGCCGGCAGCGTCATTGCGGAAATCCGACAAGCCCGCGACGCCGGCCTGGCCGAGTACCGGGAAGCCATGGCTTCCAACGACGCGCCTATCAACCCCTACCGCGTCTTCGGCGATATGATGAAAGTCCTTGACCCCTACAACTCCTTCGTCACGCATGACTCCGGCAATACCCGCGACCAGCTCAGCACCGTCTATGACACGCTGATTCCCCGCGGCTTCCTGGGCTGGGGCAACATTTCCACCCTGGGCTTCGGACTGGCCGGCGCCATGGCCGCCAAGCTGGCCTACCCCAAGCGGCAGTCGGTAGCGGTCACCGGCGACGCCGGCGTCGGCTATATGCTGGGCAACCTGGAGGTTCCCGTGCGGCAGAACCTGGGCATTACCATCGCCCACATTGCCAACGGCGGCTTTGCCGGCTACGGGCCCGGCTTCTGGGGCGACGGCCACGACCCCTATACCCACCGCGTGCTGGGGCCGGAGGACGTCAATATGTCCCGCGCCGTAGCGGAGATGGGGCTTTATACCGAGCGGGTCACCGAGCCCTCCGACGTCATTCCCGCCTTCCAACGGGCCCTGGCCGCCAACGACTCCGGGCAGCCTTCCTACCTGGAGTTCATCTGCTCCCAATACCCCCGCTACGGCGGCTGGGCGCCGAGCGCGGTGGCGCACTAGGCGGCGTCATAGCAGCAGGCCAGCCTTCTCCCATCGTGGGAGAGGGCTGGGTGAGGGTAAAAGCATGGGCATCTTCAACGTAACCATCCAGATTGCCAACCTCAATGGTGAACACTTTGAGGACGTCGAGGCGATGGTGGACACCGGCGCGGTAACTACGGTAATCCCTCGCTCCATCCTGGAAGGCTTGGGCATCACCCCAACCAAGCGGGAAACCTTCGAGTACGCCGGCGGCCAGCGGGTCCAACTGGACATGGCCGAGGCGCGGGCTAAAGTGGATGGACGCGAAACAAGCACCTGGGTGATATTCGGCGAAGAAGGCACATCGCCCCTGCTGGGGGCATACACGCTAGAAGGGGTATTCCTAGCCGTTGATCCCTACAACCAGCGCCTAATCCCGGTGGTGGGGTCGCTGCGATAAGCGCCACTAGCCTTGAAAGACATATTCCCGATGATAGGCCAGAAAATCCCGATGCGGCGCAAACTTCTCTGGCAATCTAATCGGTTGTCCATCGTAGGCCGAAATAGCTGCTGAGAAAAACGCGCCAGCGCTTCCAACGCTCTCTCCGGACAACCTAACGGTCATATTGTCGTTGATGGTCAGCAGGCCCGCGTCAAACGCCCGGTCGTGCAACGACGACAGCAGTAAGCCATTCTGCGGATTCGTCCGGTTCGTTGCGTCATGTGACCAAGGGATGATATGGCTTGCAATGAGCAACTGTGGAATGGCCAAGCCGGTGATGCAGCACCGTTCGTCGTATGCGCTCATAACCGCCGCTCGGAAAAATCGCTGCCCAATCCGGGTTGTGGCAGGTACGATCCGGTCTTCGCCAACAGGCAGATCATCATAGGGTATAACCTGTTCAACTTCAGCAAACGACTCCGGCATAACTTCCGCCGCTATCAAGGCTTGCTCGCACTCGACGGCAAAGCGTTCCCAATCGCTGGTCATCTCCTTCCACATCGCCCGGTCGTTGGCAGAGGCGGCCCGCAATCCGGTGCGACCTGTTGACGTAATCGCAGGGTCAAGGCTGGCAATGTTACCCATCTTCATAGACAGAGCAGACGGCGTCCGCCCGATAGCCGCCGCAGCCCGAATGATGTCAGGGTTACGGGAGCTAATCCTAGCGAAAGGGATGCGGCAGTAAAGCGCGAACGCGACCAGGAGCTGCGAGCGCGTCCAATTAGCACGTGTCGCCATTAGTATCACTTATCAAAATAGGGGCGATGAGATCGTGCCTGCCGCTAACTCGTTGTCACGGCACACGAAGCGAGCTGTGTGCCGTTCGCGTGGTTTTAAACTGGTAACCAAGCCATACCCAACATCGAGTCATTACAAGTATATTATACAAGATTCCAAGAGCAAATGCCGTATTTTCATAACCGTAATATGCCTTCCCTTTACCAGCAAACCGTTTCAGGCTTTCACCTGAGTAGAGACTTCGCAGTTCACGTCGCAAACCCTAGTTTGGCGGCCACGGCGCGTTGCCTGTTATCCAACGTAATGAATGCCATTCTACCAATTATAGATTCATCCACGTATAAGGCGGCGGCGACATGCCATAGGTCGGCTCCTTTCAGATAGCCACCAACGTCCAAGGCTGTCGCCATTTCGGATCCCAGCGACCGGTGAGGGTGAACCCACCCTATGCTGGAAACCACCTTCGGGTCGTATTGCAACCCCTCTCTAGCGTACACGGAGCGTACTTCCGCTTCCAGCAGGTTAGCTGACAGCAGCACAGGGAATGACGCCAACAGGCGCGCCGTCAGTTCCCACCCCGGTTCCTCGAGAGCGACGGCTACGGCGGCGGACGCATCAACATACGCCATCAATGGATACGGAGGAGTAGCGATCATCCGGCACTATCGTCCATCGGCAAGGAATCGGGCCAACGCGCCCGGAGCTCGCGCCGTAGGCTTCAGGCTATCGCGCGGCCCTTCGCCTCCGGATATAATCCCCTTCGCGCGTAGTTCCGCCAACTGCTGGTACAATCGCTGGAGATCTTCAGATGCCTCTTCTGCCTCGCTCTCCGACACGCCAGGTTTTTCCGCCTCGTCAGGAGCGTTCTTCATTCCATCGCTCATAGATTTTCCTGCCTTTTTCCTGCCGTCAACCCCATCTTACCACTATTTCCTATCATCTCCCCAACCTACCTACTCCAAAAACCGCTCCACTGCCGCCACGAACCGCTCCGTTGCTTCCAGCTCCGGGTGGTGGCCGCAGTGGTCGATTATCTCCAGACAGCTACCCGGTATGCGTCGGTGGTACTCCTCGCCGGCGGACACCGGCACGATGCGGTCTTGCGCGCCCCAAATCAGCAGCGTCGGCAGCCGTTCCAGCCGGTACACCTGATGCGCCAGCCCCGGGTCGTGCATATACGGACGCCACGCCACCCGGCAGGTTGTTTCCATCCCGTTCTCCCACCGTTCCAGGATATCCTCCGTCGGCTCAGCGGGGCAAATCGCGCGATACTCCGGCGTGCCGTCGGCGTCCAGCAGCGAGTCCCGGATGAACATGGGCGGCGTTACCTCAAAGATGTCGTAGATGTCGCCCTGCGGCGGTCGGATGCCGCCGGCTCCCACCAGAATCAGCCGACGGAACTGCTGCGGACACATCGTAGCCAGCTCCGCCGCCAGCCAGCCGCCGAAAGAAAAGCCCACCAGGTCGGCGCCTTCCAGTCCCAGCTTGTCCAGCGCTCCCAGATACCAGATTGCCAGGTCGTGCATCTTCATTGACCAGTCCAGTTGGTCCGACCCGCCGATGCCCGGCAACGACGGGATGTGCAGCGTGTGATTCTGCGCCAGCGCCTGGTGATAGCGCAGCCAGCCGGGATGCCCCAGCTCGTCGTGCAGGATGATCAGCGGCGCGCCGGAGCCGCCTGTGACCACCTCCACATTGGCGCCGGCCACCTCGGTAATGCTGGAAGTCCACGCTTGCGTTGCAGTAGTCATAACGTCAAAAATCCTTGTGGGAGAGTAGGCAAATCGTAAATGGTCAGCCCTGACATCATAGCCGGCGGCCTACCCCAACGCAACCTGACATCTGCTATCATCGCTGCCGCGCCGCCATCATTCCCTCCTGCGCAGGCTGAAACCCAATCTCAAGGAGGCACCCTATGCCCGTCATCGACTCTCAGGTTCACGCCTATGAACGCAACCATCCCGAACGCCCTTGGGTAGGCCACCTCACCGGCCCTGACGAAGTTACCGGCGACGATATGGTCGCCGCAATGGCCTCCGTCGGAGTGGACGGCGCGCTGCTGGTATCACCCTTCGCCATGTACGGCTATGACCCCAGCTACGCCCTGGAAGTGTACTCCAAACACCCTACCAAGTTCGGCCTCATCCGTCCTTTCGACCCGGCGTCGGCGTCCATCGCCGAGGATATGGCCCAGTGGACGGCCACCCCTGGCGTAGTCGGCGCGCGCATTATGTTGACCTACGCCGACTACGAACCCGATCATGCCGGCGTCAATGAGATTCTTGCCACCGGCGCGCGTGCCGGCGTCCCCATCAACATCATGGCCGCCGGCAAACTGCCCCTGCTGCGTGAACTGGCTCGCCGCAATCCCGACACCCAAATCGTCGTTGACCACTTGGGACTGGCCCAGCCTTTTGAACCGCCGGCGCCGCCCGAACCTTTCGCCGACCTGGACAACGCGTTATCCCTGGCCCAACTGGACAACGTGGCCATCAAAATCTCCGGCGCCGGCACCCTTTCCCACGCCGGCTTTCCCTACCCCGACATCTGGGCGCCCCTGTCTCGCATCTTCGACGCCTTTGGCTTTGACCGCTGCTTGTGGGGCACCGACTGGACCCGCGCAGTCAACCTCCTTACCTACGAGCAAGGCGTACAAGCCTTCCTGCTCACTAACACCCTGTCCGACTCCGACCGCGCCACGCTAATGGGCGGCGCCCTCGCCAAAATCTACAACTGGGCGCCTACAGCTGAATAACCGGAATAACCGAGCGCATCGTCAGCATCAGGATTTCTCCGTATGCCAAAGTACCCTCAATCATGATAATCCGCCAATCCTGATGCTGAAAAATCACTCTTTGCTATCACATGCCCTCCCATCGCCGCGTCCTCGTGGCCGCCGTTCACGGCCAGCTCCGTTTCTGCCGCGCCGGAGACTCCGGCGCGGTATGAGCCTGCGCGCAAGCGTACCCAATCCAGCCGCATGCTGACAACGACCGAACCAAAAGCCAAACCTCACTTCTGGCAGGCCGGGAAAACCCCATAAACGAAAACCAAACGTCCAACTCAAAGGAGCCAACCCAACACAATGCAAACCGCCATCGCCTCCACGGAGCGAGCCCACTCTCCCACAACCCATCGTCCCACAAATTGACAGGCAAAATGCCGTATGCTATGGTATCCGCAGTTAGTGAAATTTTGCACATACGGCGGCCACTGCTATATCGCCGTATCCGGGGGTTCACGATGGGGCTGCTGCCCTCCTCTGAGAAAGACTCACCGACCATTTCCCAACTCGGCCCCGGCCTCGCGCCCAATGGCCCTGCCTCGGTGAACATCCCCTCCGAATCTTCTTCCCTCCGCAAAGGCCGGAGCGCATTGCTCCTATTGGCCCTCCTTGCCGTAATCCTTCTGCTGGCCGCTTCAGCCTGCGACTCCGACGCTCCCCAGTCCGTTCTCAGCTCCACCCCCTGGTCTCTGGATGGCGCCGATGGGCCCGTTGCTCGCGATCAGCTGCTTCTCTTTAACGTCCTGCTCTGGACCATGGTCGTCGTTTTTGTGCTGGTCGAGGGCGCCCTCCTCTATGCCGCCATCCGGTTCCGTCGCAAGCCTGGCGACCCCTTGCCGCCTCAAACTCATGGTCACACCCCCTTGGAGATAGCCTGGACCATCGTCCCTACTATCCTCATCCTCGGCCTTGGCATTTGGTCCGTTTTTGTCCTCTTCAAGCTGGAACCCGATGAAGCCATCGCCATCGCCGCCGCCGAAGGCAAACAACCCTTGCACGTAGAAGCCATCGGACACCAATGGTGGTGGGAGTTCCGCTACGAAAACGCCCTCCCCGATACCGGAGAATGCGACAACCCCAACCTCGTACCCGAAGGCGGATTCAGAGACTCGGCGTGCGAACTCATAACTACTGCCAACGAGATGCGCATTCCCGTTGACCGCCCCATCATCATGACCCTCAAAAGCGACGACGTTATCCACAGCTTCTGGATTCCCAAACTGGCGGGCAAGCAGGACGTGGTGCCTACCCGCAACAACCAAATGTGGTTCCTCGCCGAAACACCCGGTATGTATTACGGCCAGTGCGCCGAGTTCTGCGGCACTGCGCACGCTCAAATGAAGTTCCGCGTCCACGCGCTGCCCGAGGCCGAATACCAGGCCTGGGTCAACGGCTGGGGGCAGCCTGTGGACTTGTCGCAAGCCGATAATCCGGCAGCGGCCCAAAGCGGCCAGCTGGTGTTCCTCGGCGATGGCCAGTGCGTAACCTGCCACACCGTCGGCTCTGCTGACGCCGTGAATCGAGTCGGCGAAGGGGTTCAGTATGCCCGGATGCAAACCTACATCGCCTATACCGAATGGCTGAACAAGCCGGCCGAGGAACGCCTGGCCGATGTGCGCGCCGGAGAAGAACCTCCTACCGCCTTCGCCGCCCCTAACCTCACCGACCTCGGCGCGCGCACCACCATTGGTTCCGGCCTAGTTGACCTGAACCGCGAAACCCTGCGCCAGTGGCTGCGCAACCCCGACGACATCAAACCGGGCAACCGTATGTCCGAACTGGCCGCTATCTACCAGACCCGTCTCGACCATCGAGCCGACCTCACCGAAGACCAGTTGAGCGATCTGGTGGAATACCTGATGGCTCAGAAGTAACCCCATAAACGCGTAAGAACAAACGCCGCTAACGCACGGCTCCGGCCGTAATGACCACGCTATAGCGGAGGAACAGAGGCAATGGTAACCATCACCGGCGTGATACCCCGCCCCACCACATATACCGGCCTGTGGAGCTGGCTGACTACTGTTGACCACAAGCGCATCGGCGCGCTGTACGGCTTTTCCGCCTTTTTCTTCTTCATGGTCGGCGGCATCGAGGCCGGCATCATGCGGCTGCAGCTGGCTACATCAGACTCCTCCCTCGTATCGCCCGACTGGTTCAACGCCATGTTCACCATGCACGGCACGACCATGATTTTCATGGCCATCATGCCCTTCGGCGCGACCTTCTTCAACTTCCTGATACCCCTCATGATTGGCGCCCGCGACGTAGCCTTTCCTCGTCTCAACGCCTTTTCCTACTGGACATTCCTCTTCGGCGCCCTCCTCATGCACGGGGGATTCCTCGTCGGCCAGGTGCCAGATGCCGGCTGGTTCTCCTACGCCAACCTCACGGCTGCTCCGTACAGTGCCGGCCAAGGCCTTGACTTCTGGGCTCTCAGCCTGCAAGTCCTGGGCGTAGCCTCCCTGGCTGCCGGCTTCAACTTCATCGTTACCATCATCAATATGCGCGCGCCGGGTATGTCCCTGATGCGGATGCCGGTGTTCGTATGGATGACCCTGGTTACCAGCATCCTGCTGGTTCTGGCTTTCCCCATCATCACCGTAGCCTTGATTGAGCTCACTGCCGACCGCCAGTTCGGCGCCAACTTCTTCAACACCGCCGCCGGCGGCGACCCCATCCTCTGGCAGCATCTATTCTGGCTCTTCGGCCATCCCGAAGTGTACATCCTGATACTGCCGGCCATGGGGGTAGTTTCCGAAATCATCCCCACCTTCAGCCGCAAGCCCTTGTTCGGCTACCCGGTGGTGATCTTCTCCGGCGTCGTCATTGCCATCATGAGCTGGGCCGTCTGGAGCCACCATATGTTCACGGTGGGCCTCGGCCCCATTGCCAACTCGGTGTTCACTATCACCACCATGCTGATTGCAGTCCCCACTGGCGTCAAAATCTTCAACTGGATTGGCACCATGTGGCAGGGTTCGATTGACCTGAGGACGCCGATGCTTATGGCCATCGGTTTCGTCGCTCTGTTCATTGTCGGCGGACTGTCCGGCGTTTCCCACGCCGTCTCGCCCTCGGACTTCCAGCAGCAGGATACCTACTACATCGTCGCCCATATTCACTACGTGCTCTTCGGCGGCGCCATCTTCGGCATATTCGCCGGCATCTACTACTGGTATCCGAAAATCACCGGCAAGATGTACCACGAAGTCCTGGGCAAAGCGCATTTCTGGCTCATGTTCATCGGCATGAACCTCACCTTCTTCCCGATGCACTACGCCGGCCTGAACGGAATGCCCCGCCGCATCTACACTTACGCCGAAGGCTTTGGCTGGGAAACGATGAACCTGCTGGCTACCATTGGCTATTTCATCATCGTAATCAGCCTGCTGGTGTTCATCCACAACTTCTTCCGCAGCATCAAAAAAGGCGAACCCGCCGGCCACGACCCATGGGACGCGCCCACCCTGGAGTGGAGCATCTCCTCGCCCCCGCCGGCGTACAACTTCGCCGAGATTCCGGTGGTAAAGGGCCAGGATGATTACTGGATTACCAAGCGTGAGGCCGCAGCCAAGGGCGAAACCGTGCCGGCTGAACCCCACGTCGATCCCTCCACCGTCCACATGCCCAGCCCGTCCTACTGGCCGTTGATTACTTCCTTCGGCGTCGTCTGGATTGCCGGCGGCCTGCTGATTGACGTGGGCTGGGATTACATACGCTTCCCGGTCAGCTTCATCGGCGGATTGATTACCATCATCGGCGTCATCGGCTGGTCCAACGAACCGGCCGCCGCCGAGCATCACGCAGCCGAAGGCCATCACTAACCCATCCATCAACCCTGCCCTTGCAGCTCTGTTCCGCTCCGTCAAACGTATCACGCAGGAGGCGCCCGTTGGCCCACGTAGATACCTCCCACGCCCCGCCGACGCCTGAAACGTCAGCGCACCCTCCCGCCCACGAGGAGGAAACCACTACCGGCATCAGCCACCGGAAACTCCTCATGTGGGTGTTCCTCGGCTCCGACTGCCTGTTCTTCGGTTCCCTCATCGCCACTTACATGGTGTACCGGGGTCAGAGCATCGTCGGCCCCTACCCCATAGACATCATCGACGTCCCAATCACCACTATCAGCACCTTCGTACTGCTGATGAGTTCCTTCACGATGGTGATGGCGGTGGCGGCGGCCCGTAGCGGGAACCAAAGGCGGCTTATTCAGTGGCTGGTCTGCACCATCGTGCTGGGCGCCGGGTTTATCGGCTTCCAGGTCTATGAGTTCAACCTCTTCCGCGTCGAGGGTTTGCGCTACGAAACCAACCTGTTCAGCAGCACTTTCTTCACCCTGACCGGCTTCCATGGGGCGCACGTTACGCTGGGTATTTTCTGGCTGATCTGCCTCACCGTCGTATCGCTTCGCAACCCGGCGGGTCGGCCTTCCGGGGAAGACGTGGACATCGCCGGTTTGTACTGGCACTTCGTCGACATCGTCTGGATTGTGATTTTCACCTTGCTTTACCTCATTGGCGGGTTTGACGCCGGCCCGGACGCCGGCCACGCCGCCGTGCAGGGATGGCACTGGCTAACCGGCATCATCACCTAGCTCCCAGGAGGCTTTCGAGCGATGAGCACTAACCCCGGACAAGAAGACGCGCTGCCCGAACCTGGGCACACCTCCCACGAAGACGCCGGCATTGGGCGGTTCTTTTTCGGGCGCGTTCCGGAGGGAGTGCACGGTGGACTGAAGCAATACGGCATTCTGGCAATCTTCTTGGCGATTATCACGCTGATTGAGTTCCTCATCATCGTCCCGGAAGGCTTGCAGGGATCCAGCGTCGTCATCGCGCCGCTGGTCATCCTATCGGTCATCAAGTTCTTTTGCGTCATTGCCTTCTTCATGCACTTGAAGTTTGAGCACGAGCTGTTGTGGCAGATTTTCGTGGCCGGCCTCGCCCTGGGGCTGGTGGTAGCCGTGGCCCTGGTGCTGCTCTTCGGCGTGTTCCGACCCACGCCTCGCGCCTTTTCCGAGCCTCGTCAGGCGCACTTCGAGCACCACCCGGCAGTAGAGGAGCCTCGCTACGAAGCGCCGGTAATGCCTACGCCGGCGCCGGTAGGCGCGGTTTCGCCGGGCGGTAGCGCCCAGCCGGCCGCCGGCGCGCATCCCGGTCAGGCCCTGTTCACCGGCAGCGGCGGCTGTTCCGCCTGCCACGCCATCGACGGCGTAGCCCAGGGCGTCCTCGGCCCGGCGCTGAACGGCATCGGCTCACTGGCAGCCAACCGCATTGCCGGCTATTCCGCCGAACAGTACATCAGAGAGTCCATCCTAGAACCCGACGCTTACGCCGCCGGAACCGCCGACGGCCTCTCCCAGGACTACGACGGCAACCTGATGCTGGCCACCATGGCCGGCATCCTGCCGGCTTTGAGCGACGAAGATATCGACAATCTGGTGGATTACCTGCTGGGCTTGCAGTAGCCACCGTTGCCGGCCCGGTTTCCCGGTTATTGAAAAAACGCAAAGCCGGGGTTCAAACCCGGCTTTGCTCATTGAAAACCGCCCGGCTGGGAGGATGCCGCCATGCTGGTTGACCTGATTCGCCTGACCGCCCCCGACGGTATGGAGCTGGACGGAGCATATTTCGCCCCGGCGCCGGAGGCCGCTCCTGCCGGGGGCATTGAGGCCGTGCTGTGCATCCACGGATCGGGGCGCAACTTTTATACCCCGGCCACGGCCAACATGGCCAACGACTTGCGAAACCGGGGCTACGCGGCACTTACTCTGAACACCCGCGGCCACGACACGGTCTGGGTCGACCGGCAAACCGGCGCCGCGGAAGGAAATGCCTACGAGATTCTGGACAACAGCCGGCAGGATTTGCGCGCCGGCATTGATTACCTTGCCGGGTTGGGCCACGAACACATCGCCATACTGGGCCACAGCATGGGCGCGGTGAAGGTAGCATACTACGCTGCCGTCGAGGGCGACTCCCGCGTTGCCGCCGTGATTCCGGTATCGCCCGTGCGGCTGTCGTGCTCCTACTACCTGGCGTCGCCTGACGCTGATGAATTCCGCGCCAACCTGGAAACCGCCGACCGTATGGAGGCGGAGGGCCGCGCCCTGGACTTGTTCGCCGTGGACTTTCCAATCAAGGAACTGTTTTCAGCCATGGCCTATATCGATAAGCACGGGCCGCTGGAACGTTACAACATAATCCGGCACGCGCCGAATATCCGGGCGCCGCTGTTTGTGCTGGCCGGCTCGCAGGAAACCCACACCCGCCTGCTGAACGCGCCCCGGGACATCGTAACCGCCGCCGTCAACAGCCCCCGCGCCGAGTATCTGACGCTGGACGGCGGCAACCACTCGCTCACCAATATGATGCCCGCCGCGGGCGCCGCCGTCATTAACTGGCTGGCCTCGCTGTCCGACACCGGCGCATCCGCCGCCGCTGCCGACTGATGTCCATGTCCAACTTGCAGCGCGGCGCCATCGCCATTACCCCCATCGGGCACGCGCGCAGCCGGTTCAGCGGCTATGCCCCGTCTGACGAGATGCGCCGTTGCCCATCGCAAATTGTGGTGCTGCCCGAATTCGCCGACGGCGTGATGGGACTGGAGCCCGGCGGCCAAATCCTGACGCTTTTCGTGGTTCACCGCGCGGCGGAAATCGGCTACGAACTGCGGCTGCATCCGGGGCATAACCCGGCCAACCCGATGCGGGGGGTGTTCGCCACCCGCAGCCAGTATCGCCCCAACTTCATCGCGGCAACGGTGGCAACTATTCAGGCAATCCGCCCCAATGCGGATACCGGGGAGATAATTCTGGATATAACCGAGCTGGACGCGCAGGACGGCTCCCCGATTATTGACATCAAGCCGCACCGGCCGGAGTTTGACGGATTTTGACACCGCCGGGCGGTTCCGCTACCATCGTCGCCGGTTCAGTTCCGGCCAGCGCAGGGCGGGAAAAAGCTGAGCCAGTTGCGCGCTCCAAAAGGTGTTGTTCCCATGCCAATATATGAGTACCGTTGCCAGGCTTGCCATGGGGTCAGCAGCTTCTTTTTCAAGGTCGCTTCTACCGCTGCCGCCGTCAGCTGCCAGCGCTGCGGCGACGCCGGCATGGAGCGCATCATGTCGTCGTTTTCCCAGGGGCGCACGGAGGCCGATGAGTACCGCAACCTTGATCCGCGCTACTATAAGATGGTGGATGACACTATGGGCAAGGCATCGTCCACGTCCAGCCCTGACCACTACCTGCGGCGGATGGCCCCGTTCTCGGCAGCGGAGAAGACCGGCGCCCCTTATTTCAAAGAGTAATCCCGTCAGCAACAGCCATACGGTTATTGCCGCAGCGACCCGTCATTCCCGCTTTCACAGGAACCCGGCAATCCCTGACTGCCGCAAGCGATTTCTCCCAGCAAGTTACGCTACCCACCTCCAGGAGGCATGAAACGAATGGCTGCCGAAGCTATCCCATTCCCATCTCTGGCCTGGTTTGAGGCTCTGCAAGGGATGGCCAACGAAGACGCCGGCTATCGGCAAATCGGCACGGTGGACGCCGATATGGGCGTCAAAGTTGGCGACAGCGTATTTATCATCACCTTCGAGGCGTTTGAGTGCCGCTCGGTGCGGGCCGGCAGCGAGTACGACCTCATCAACGTGGATTTCTTCATTGAGATGGAGCCGGCCGCATGGCGCGCGATGCTGGAGAACATCAGGGCCAACGGCGGCGCCGAGGCCGGCCAGACGCTGGTCAGCCTGGATATGCTGCACGAGATTTCCAACAACGCCGTCGGCGACCAGCTGCGCGCCGACCTGTTCTTCCGCTACAACCAGAGCCTGCAGCATTTCTTCGACCTGTCCGCCAACCTCAACACCGTCTTCGCCGACTGAACCGCCATCTCCCGCTACGCCCGCCATCATCTACCGTCCGTCTTCCCGCCCTCCGTGGTAATTCCTGCGAAAGCGGGCATCCGGCGTCTTGCAGAGGATTGAGATGACCACTACCGCCACTACCGTTGTCAACCAGGCCGGGATGAACCCGGCCGCCGTTCAGGAGCTGGAGAACCTCTTCCGCCAGCAAATCGACCAGGGGCTGCATCCCGGCGCGGGCCTGGCCGTTTATCGTCACGGCCGGCTGGCCGTTGACCTGTGGGGCGGGTTGGCCGACGATGCCGCCGGCGTTCCCGTCAACGCCGATACCATGTTCATCCTGTACTCGTCCACCAAGCCGCTGGCCGCGGTATGCTTGCATATCCTGTGGGAACGGGGTCGGTTGGACTGGGATGACCCGGTGGCGAAATACTGGCCCCGGTTCGCCAAGCACAACAAGGGCGGCGTAACCATCCGGCACATTCTGACCCACCGGGGCGGCTTTCCGGAGACGCCGCCCGAACTGTCCTGGGACCGCTGGCAGGATTGGGATTATGTGGCGGAGTGCATGGAGGATATCAGGCCCGACTACCCTGCCGGGCAGATTATGGCGTACCATCCGCGCAACTTCGGCTGGGTAATCGGGGAGCTGGTGCGGCGCATCGACGGGCGGCACATCGGGGTGTTCCTGCGGGAGGAGATTCTGGACCCGTTGGGCATCTTTGACGGCTACGTGGGGCTGCCGCCGGAGCTGGAGGGCAGGGTGTCGCGCATCCACGCTATGGATGACTGCGACCGTCCCGGCATGATACGCCCCTACAATCGCCCGGAGGTGCATCAGGCGGTGCACCCGGCCGGCGGGGGCATTTTCACGGCGCGCGGACTAGCCCGGTTCTACGCGATGATGGCCAATTCCGGCGAGCTGGACGGCGTGCGCATCCTCAAACCCGAAACCGTGGCCGAGGGCACCCGGCTGCAACTGGAGGCTAACGACTTCTCCCTGGGATCTCGGATGCGCCGCTCTCTGGGTCTGGTGCTGGACGACAATCGCATGGGCGCCAGCGCAGGCAGCGGCGCCGGCACCTTCGGACACGCCGGCGCCGGCACGTCGGTAGGCTGGGCCGACCCGTCGCTGGGCCTGGCGGCAGCCTACATCACCAACGGGTTCCGAGCCAGCGCCACCAACAACCCGCGCCTGGCGGCCATGTCGCGGGCGGTGCGGGCGGCGTGCGAATAGCCGATGCCGGCCGTCATTTACCACCTGGCCTTTCGCGCCGACTGGGCGGCCGGCCTGGCCGCCGGAGAGTATCGCGCGCCGTCGCTGGCCGAGGAGGGGTTTATTCATGCCAGCGGGGACGAAGCGCAGCTGCTCCGGGTTGCGTCGCGGCTGTTCGCGGGCCGCGATGACCTGCTGGCGCTGGATGTTGACACAACGCGGCTGGCCGACGGCTCTCCAGTAGTCCGCGAGCCGGCTCGCTCCGGGGAAATCTACCCTCACGTGTACGGCCCCATCAATCCTGACGCGGTGGTTCGGGTGCGGGAGCTGGTTCCCGATGAGGCCGACTCCGGGGCTTTTACGCTCATCGCGGCGGATTGAACTCGGTCATTGAATTAGTCCGCCGGATTCATCTGATGCGCCCAATCCGGCGCTCCGAGCCGCATCCGTCGGCGATAACGGTGGGCTGGCCGGGCAGACGGCGGCGCGAATGGCCGGCTTTTTGCCATCGGCGGGAACCGGCCCGGTGGACATTCCCGCGCCGCCGGCTTACTATGCCGTCGTCTTACTCACCCGCACTTGAAGGAGCAGCCTTATGCAGACCAGGCAAATGACCGCCAACGCCTCCCGACTTATGGTTGAGCAGCTGGCGGCCTCCGGCGTGAAGTACGTTTTCAACAACTCCGGCTCCCGCGAGGCGCTGTTCTTTGATGCGCTGCACGCGCGTTCCGACATTCACGGCATCCTCGGCTTGCACGAGGGCGCGGTTACGGCGATGGCCGGCGGCTATACGCAGGCCAACCTCAGGCCCGGCGTGATGGTAGTGCATCTGGGCGCGGGGTTGGCCCAGGCCATGGGGCAGCTTATCAACGTGTGGACGGGCAGCCTGCCGGTGGTGGTAATCACTTTTGCCGGCGACACAGGGAGTTTTGCCGGCAAAATCAGCCTGGACGTGAGCCACAACGCCGGGCCTACCGCCATCGCCGCGCCGATGATGAAAGCCAACTGGACGGTGATTGAAGCGGAGGGGCTGCCGGCCGCGGTGGAGCGCGCGCTGCGCGTCGCCATGACGCCGCCGGTGGGCCCGGTGCATCTGGCGGTGTACGACCGGCTGCTGGGGCCGCAGGAGCATACCGCCAACATCATTGACGGAGGGTTGCCGGAGTTTCGCGCCGGCTATCCGTCGGAGGCCGACGTTGAGGCGGTGGCCCGCGCCCTGCGCGACGCCAGGCGTCCGCTGATGTACGTGGGCGACGGCGTGTGGAAGAGCGGAGCGATTGCCGAGGTTACCGCTCTGGCCGAACGGCTCGGAGTTCCGGTGGTGGGCGATCCCCGGGCGGTTCCCATCAAGCACCCGCTGCACGCCGGGGGCCGGCGGTTGGAACAGGCCGGCGATATTGACCCGGATCTGATTATGTGCATCGGGGTTACGCATAACGGCGCGGGCAACGCCAGCGACTATGCCGCCTTTTTCAATGCTCAACGCACCGTCGCTATCGGCGCGGACGCGGAGAACCTGGAGAACATCCCCGGCCTGGATCTGGCGGTACTGGCCGACGAACGGCGCGCCGTCCAGAGCCTGCTGGACGCTACGGAATCGGCATCGGATGATATGGCAGCCCGTCGGGCCTGGGCGCGGGAGGAAGCGGCGTCGCTGCGGGCTCGGCTGCGAGCCAACGCGCGGAACATTCCAGCGCAAGAGGGCCGGGTACGCCCCGTCGCGCTGGGCGATGCGCTGGATGCGGCCCTGGAGCGGCGCGGCGGCGGCCTGGTAACCATTGAGCAGTTCGCCGTGGCGCAGGACATTCTGGACAACACCGGCGCGGCCGGCAGGAATCAGTATATCCGCCCGGCGGGCGGCTCCGAGGGCTATGGGGTAGGCGCGGCTATCGGGGCCAAACTGGGCGCGCCGGACCGGCCGGTGGTAGGTCTGGTGGGCGACGGGTCGCTGTATTATTCAGACCACGCTCTGTGGACGGCGGCCAGCCACAGCATCCCGGTGATGTACGTCATATCCAACAACGGGGCCTACGGCATCGTCGCCAACTCGTGGGCCAACGCTGGCGTCGGGATGAAGGACAGCGGTGAGTATCGGGGCGTGGCGCTGGACAACATTGACCCGGTGAAGCTGGCGGAGGGGTTTGGCGTAGAGGCCGCCGACGCGACCGACGAGGCCACCATCAGCGAGGCCATTGAGCAGGGGCTGCGAGTGGTGGAGGACGAGCGACGTCCGTATCTGCTCAACGTGCGCTTGCCGCTGGGCCTGCCCGCCGGCGGACGGCCGGGCCGGATTTACAGCCTGAGCGAGGAAATGTCATGAGGCAGCAGGCCAGCGCAAGGCCGCCGGGCCGCCATCGGAATACGGCGGCGACGCTGGGACGGCGACATCGGACGGCAACAGAGGCAAGGCAGGCCCGGGCCGGTTGCGGCAAGGCAGGACTATGACGCGATGAGATGGGAATACCGGGTTGACAAAATGCCCATCCGCTCCGGCGGTTTCGTAGGCAACGGGATGAACGTTGACGCTGTGAACGCGGAGTTTCTGAACGCGCAGGGCGCGCAGGGCTGGGAACTGGTGTCGGCGATGCCGCTGTTCGTGCCGCAGAATCCTACCGACTGCTTCGTATATTATTACTGGAAGCGGCGGGCGGAAGAGTAAGGCGGGGGCGCGTCCGGCTGGGGTTGGCGCGGTGGGGCGGGTTCATGGCCGGTTGTTGCTCCTTTGGTTGGTCGGTGGTTTTTGGCGTTTCGGTTGGTGGATTTTTGGTGGAGTTCGTGGGGGTTCAGGATGTCGGCGCTACGGCCCGAGAGCGTGGCTTGCTATTTACGTCCTAGTCTTGCGCGTGCTAACGGCTGCCTGGGGCAGTACCGTCCTCGCGCAGCGGTGGTGACTCCCGCCGTGCTGAGTGCGCCAGCCGGGTAATGTGACCGACCTCCGGCGCACCTACAGTGGTGCAATGGATCCGACGTGCCGCACAGTACTGGCTTGCGGCGGATTAGACCGTGTTATCCTGAACCCCGTTGAACTCCTGTTTTTAGCCTCCTGGTTAGGTTGTGGTGTCGGGCTGGTGTCCTGGCCGGGGACGGGTATCCGACGGTTCTCGAGGGGCCGTTGGATTAGCCTGACGGGGGTATTATAGCGCACTGGCGTGCGGGGTGCAATAGGAGGATTGTCAGAATCAGGATTTACCGGATTTTGGGATTTTCAGGATGGGGTGGGTTGTGGAGGTGGGTTGCGGTGGTAAAATTGGGGAGGCGCATGGGGGGCTGCGCTGTGGGCGTGTTAGGTCATGGCATGAGGAGATTCTGCGGCGTTTTCGGGGTTGAGGGGAGGCGGCGCCAACGTCGGTAAGGTTAGAGCATTGCGCTGTGATACGGTACTGGATTACATACGATAAGCGCGATGAGGAGCGCGACCGCCAGGCGCCTGGCGACGTCGATGGCGGGGCGGGCGGCGCTGATGGCGGCGATGACCGGGCGGACGGCGATGGCGGTGGTCGGGGCCGGCGCGTTCCGGGGTGGCTGAGAATCTTACTCGTTGGGCTGCTTTTACTGCTGTTGGCGGGATTGGTCGCGTACCTGCTGGCTAACTGTCAGGAGGAGCGTCAGCCGGTCGGGGCATTTGGCAATCTCCTATTAGCGGAGGTTCAGACAGCTACGCCTACGGCGCCGGCGGCAATCGCTGGCGCTACGGCTACGCCAGTGTCCCCGGCGCCAACGGCAACCGCTAGCACTAGAGCGACGGTTGCGCTGACAACGGCGCCACAAACCGTTGGCGCGACGGCTACTCCGGCGTCCCCGGCGCCGGCGGCAACCGCTGGCGCCACGGTTACGCCAGTGTCACCGACTCCAACGGCAACCGCTAGCGCTGGCGCTACGGTTGCGCTGACGACGGCGCCACAAACCGTTGGAGTGACGGCTATCTTCGTACCTACGCTGTCAGGGACGGCGACAGCCACGGCTACGCCGCCGCCAACTCCTCTGCCGGGGATGGAAACTCTCACGCCAACGGCGACAGCTACGGCGACGCCTACGCCTACGCTGGGGCCAACTCTGCCAGGGACGGCTACGGCTACTGCCACACCTACGCCTACGTTGAGGCCAACTCTGCCGGGGGCGCCGACGGCTACGCCGACACGCGGGCCTACGCCTACCGCTACGCTTACGCCAACAAGCACGCCTACGCCGAGGCCTACGCTGACGGGGACGGCTACGGCTACTGCCACACCTACGCCTACGCGTACGTTGAGGCCAACGCTGCCGGGGAGGCCGACGGCTACCGCTACGCCTACGGCCACACCGACGCCTACGCCGACGCTTGCGCCGACGGCTGCAGCTACGGCCACTCCAACACCTACGCTCACTCCGACGGCCACTGCCACGCGCACGCCAACACCGACGATAACACGCACGCCAACACCTACGCCTACGCTCACTCCGACAGCTACCGCCACTCCAACACCTACGCTCACGCTCACGCCGACGGCTACTGCAACACGCACGCCAACACCGACGCTCACGCCGGGGCCCTCGCCGGTGTCCGTTGATTGCGTCGCCCGGGACCGGGCTGCGCTGGAGGCGCTTTACCACGCTACCGACGGGCCGAACTGGAAAAACAACTATTTTTGGCTGAGTGCAATGCCACTGGGTAGGTGGAGCGGGGTCCTCGACACCGATGGCAATGGTTGCGTCACTGATCTATTCCTCGCGAACGAGGATCTGGAAGGCGAGCTGCCGGAGGAACTGGGCGACCTGCGCAACATGGAAAAGTTGTGGCTCGGCGATAATGACCTATCAGGCAGGATACCGGAGAGCATAGGGAACCTCCGCAACCTGGAAGAGCTGTGGCTCGACGCCAACCAGTTAGAAGGTGAGATACCGACGACGCTGGGGAACCTGGTCAAACTGAAAAAGTTGCACCTTCGGAATAATCGTTTGAGTGGCCGGATACCGGCGGAACTGGGGAACCTCGTGAACTTGGAAGAGTTGTATATCCAAGGCAGCGGGGGCAATAACCGATTTGAGGATTGCGTGCCGGCCGCATTGCGCAACGTCGCGAATAACGACATATCCTACGTAGGGCGGCCGTACTGCTAGCATGGCGGCGTCGGGGTTCCTGGGAGCGGTTGACGGCGGCGGAGTTTGTCGGCTACATTGGGGCAAATTTATCTTTGTCGGCGAGGTTTTGCGATGTTGAAAGACTGGATTCACGACGAGTTGCTCTCTCCGGAGAACCTGCGCAACCCATATCCGTACTACGCGATGCTGCGGGAGGAGGCGCCGGTATATTGGAACGCGAAGTTTGACACGTGGGTGGTTACGTCGTATCAAGCGGTGGTGTGGGCACTGCGGCACCCGGAGTATTTTTCTTCCGAGGTGTTCCTGCGGGATGAGAAGCCGCCCAGTCCGCCGATCTCCGAAGAGGATTTTCCGAAGTACAAGTTCAACCTGGACTACATGAACAACTGGTTCATCCGACGGGACCGGCCGGACCACCTGCGGATGCGGCGGGCAGTGCACCCGGTATTCAATCCGAAGTACATTGACAACCGCTTCCGCACTATGGTGCAGGACATCATCCAGGATCTGCTGCGGGATTTTGACGCCGAAAGCGGGGAGATGGACGTACTACGGGACTTTGCCAACGCGATGCCGGTGCTGGTGATTGCCAACTGGCTGGGGATGCCGGGCGAAGACCGGGAGTTTATCCGCACGCTGTCGCGGCAGCTATTGTCGCTGGACCAGGAAAGCCCCGACCGGCATACTCGGGTGCACGAAGCCATTACCACGCTGAACGACTACGTGAACCCGCTGGTGGAGCGGCGGGTGAGCGAACCGTCGGATGATTTGCTGTCGGTGTTGGCCATCGGAGAGCGGGAAGGTGAGCTGAGCCGGGAGGAAGTGCTGGGCAACACGCTGCTGCTGCTTATCGCGGGCCACCAGACTACCATCAACCTGGTAGGGAACGGGACGATGGCGCTGATGAGGAATCCGGAGCAGTGGAATATGCTGAAAGAGGACGACAGCCTGCTGGTGCGGGCCACCGAGGAGTTGCTGCGCTACGATTCGCCGGTGAAGCGGGCGCCGCGCATCGCACTGGATGACATTGAACTGGGAGGCCAGAAGATTCGGGAGGGGGAGAAGGTGATGGTGATTATCAATGCGGCCAACCGGGACCCGATAGCGTTTGAGCATCCGGAGGACGTGGACATCACGCGGTATCCGAACCCGCACGTGGCGTTTGGCGGGGGCATTCACCACTGCCTGGGGGCGAACCTGGCGCGGCTGGAAGGCCAGGAGGCGTTCCGCGCGCTGACGCGCAAGTTCCCGCCGTTCAAGTTCGCCAGCGACCCGGAGCAGCTGGAATACCACAATCTGCTGAACATCCGCGGGGTGGTGAGCTTGCCGGTGGAGTGGTAGCCGAGCGTTGACAGCGCAGCGATGCAGTAGGGGCGGACGGTTATTCGCCCCTACGTTTTTGCGGCGCTTACGGCTGAGCTGGCGGCGGGAGAGGGTTCATCATGCCGTAGCCTACGTTTTTTACGGTGCGGAAGTAGGTTGCGTGGTCGGTTTCCAGCTTGTAGCGCAATCGGCGGATGTGAACGTCCACGGTGCGGGTGCCGCCGATGTTGGCCACGCCCCAGACGCTGGCGAGGAGGTGGTCGCGGGTGAAGACTTTGCCTACGTTCTGCATCAGGAAAAGCAGCAGCTGGAACTCCAGCCACGCCAAATCTATGGGACGGCCGCCGGCGGTTACCTGATAGGTGGCCGGGTTGAGCGTGATGTCGCCGACGCGGATTAGTTCGGCCTGGGAAGTGGCGGACTGGCGGCGGCGGGCAAGCCGCAGGATGCGTTTAATCAGCTCGGCGGGAGGACAGGGGACGGCGACGAAATCGTCAGCGTCGTGATAGAGGTCGGGAGCGTCCAGTTCTGTGCCGGGGATGCACCGCAGGATTGGCGGAGCGGCTGCATCGCCGTTGAGGTCGGAGGCGCGGAGGCGCGCGTCCGGCGACATCAGCAGCACGCTGGGGGCTTGACCGTCGCCGGCGGAGGCAACGGCGCGGTGGTAGGCAGGTTCAGGGCCCATGAAAATCACGGCGCCGCTGTCGGCTGCCGCGGCCAAGGCGCCGTCCATGCTCTCCCAGCCGGCGCCGAGGAGGAGAACGCGGGCCGGGTGGGCGGCGGGGGAAGCCGAGGGTCTGCCAGCTCCTGCGGTGTACGCGGAAGATTGCGCCCTGGGGCGGGGGACGGAGGGATCCGGGAGGTTGTGAGCGGAGACTGTCATGCCTTGCATACTGCCGTCAGCGGATTAACGGGGAATTACGAACCCGTTACGGTTTTGTTACAAATTGCCGATTGACGAAAGGAGGGCTGAACCATAAAGTTGAGTTTTGCCCCGGCGACCGGCATGGGAGCGGGCGTCGGCATGTTATTGGACAGGGGAGACATTGTACGGGGGACGCATCAGACGGGGCGCAGTGGACAGGAGGGTTATGCAGGTTGATATGGGTGGCCCGGCGGCGGGCGGCGCGATACCGGCGCATTACGCCTACGTAGCCAGGTATGCTTATTCCGACGTTGTGGCGCAGAACGACAACGTTTTGCTGCTGTGCCCTTACGACGCCGGGCATCGGACGCCGGGCTACGGCGGCGGCGAAGTGGAGACGATACCGGCGGGGCGGAAGGCAACCTACCGCGACCGTCTGGGGAATGTGGTCAACCGGATAAGGATCGCGTCGCCGCATCGGGAGCTGATCATAGCGGCGACGGGGCAAGCGTGGCTGAGCGGAGGCGCGCCGGAGGTTGAGGATGCGTCGCTGGACGCGCTAGCCTACGGGGTGGAGGCGCAGGAGTTTCTGACCGCCTCGCATCTGGTGGACCCGGAAAGCGTCCGGGAGGCGGCATGGGAGACGGCCGGCGACGCTGAGACGCTGCTGGAAACCGTGGAGCGGGTGGTGAGCTGGATTCACGATAACATCCGGTATCGGCGGGGCGACACGTCGGTGAACACCAAGGCTGCCGACGTGCTGGCGGCAATGAGCGGAGTATGCCAGGATATGACGCACCTGGGGCTGGCGATGCTGCGGGTGAGGGGAGTGCCGGCGCGATACGCCAGCGGGCTGCTCACGCGGCAGCCAGGGGAGACGCATGCCTGGCTGGAATACCTGCACCCGGAGCAGGGATGGCTGCCGGCCGACCCGACGCGGGGGATGGCGGCGCCGGAGGGGGCCGACTACCTGAAATTCGCGGTGGGGCGGGATTATTCCGAAGCGAAGCCGGTGTCCGGTTCTTTCGTGTCCAGTGGGAAAGGCTGGCTGAGTTTTACTACCGCCGAGGTGTACTTTGACCGGGAAAGCGTTTCGCTGGAGGACGCGCTGGCGCTGCTGGATGGCTAGTAGGGCCGGCTAGGCGTGGCAGCAGACCGTTGCGCAGGCGCGCAGGCCATAACAGCAGCCGAAGCAGAAGCACACGCGCGGGGCGGCGCGTTCGTTGTCATCTTCATGTTCATGCTCGTGGCTCTCGAAGTTCTCCAGGCCTTCCTTGATGAAGAAAGGGAGCAGAGCCAAAGCGGCTACCGGGTCGGCCCACCACCAGGAGAGGAGGACGTTGAAGGCGAGGCCGATGAGCACGGCAACGTCTTGCAGGTCGCAGAAGAGGCTTGCGATGGCTTCGGCGCGCAAGGATCGCGACTGCATACGGGAGGCGATGCGCATTTTGCTTACGTAGAGGGCGGTCATGACTACGGCGCTGGCTACTACAATTGCGACGCCGGCCAGGCTGGGCTCGGGCCGGGGGAACCATCCGACGAGGCTGGCTACGGAATGGAGGGCAACGTACCCGGCCAGGAGGAAGAAAGTGAAGCCGATGAGCCGACGCGCGCGTCGCTCCGCCGCAGGTTCGTTATCACCCTCGCCGGCGATGCTCAAGCGCCAGAGCAGTACGCCGCCGGCGAAAAGCTCCACCACGCTGTCGAGGCCGTAAGCCAGTAGGGAGACGCTGGCGGATTGGAGGCCGACCCAGAAAGCAAGGCCGGCCTCCGCCAGGTTCCACAACAAGCCAACGGACACCAGGATGAGCGCCGTTTTGCGGAGGGTATGGCCGTTTGGCGGGGCGCCGCCCGGCAGGGGAGGTGTACCGGAGCCTTCGGTGGAGTTCATGGCGGGGGCAGCCGCTGGGCCAGCTGGCGGATGGTATCGGTAAAAGTGCGGTTGGGGTCTCTGGTTTCCGGATGTTCATCGCCCAGAGGGGTGTCGCCGATGAAGCGGTACATATCGGCGACGCCCTCGAAAAGATGGGGAGACAGGCCCAAATGGGTAAAGGTGTCGCGAATCTCTTCCATTTCGCTGACCCAGCGGCGGGCGCGGGGCGGCACGGTGGGGAGGTTGCGCTCCATGCGTTGGAGGACGGACTGCTGGCCGGATTGGAACTCGGCCAGTAGGGGCTCGGTGAGGCCCAGGAGCTCGGCGGCGATGAGCAGCTGGGAGTATAAGGCCCAGGAGCCTTTGGTCATGGCGGCGTAGCACATTTTGATGCCGGAGGCCTGGCCGACTCCGCCGTCCAGTTGCAGCACGGTGAGGCCGAAGTCGTTGAGCTGCGCAAACTCGGCAGCGTGGGGGCCGGAAGCGTAGAAGTGAGGGCTGTAACCGGGACGGGGCGGGCCGCCGATGATGGAGGCATCGACAAAGCGGCCGCCGGCGTTGGCGATAACCGGCTCGAGTTCCTGCGCCAGCCGGGGGGAGACGGCGTTACATTCCGCGAACAGGGGGCGGACGCCGACGGCGGCGATTGCATCGGCGACCTGCCGGCACAGGCCGGGGACGGCGGCGGACACGGTCATGGACATTATGAGGTCTGACTGCCGGACCAGCTCTTCCATAGTGGGGACGTTGCGGATACCGGCCTGTTCGGCCAGGGCGCGGGTTCGTTGGCTGCGTCCGGCCAGGCAAGTGACAACGTCGAGTTCGCGCTCGCGGAGGCGCTGGCCGACGGCGTGGCCCATGTCGCCGGGGCTTAAGATTGCTACGGAGCTGATAGGCATAAAGGGGTTTCCTCAGGTTGGATGGGTTGGAGGGTTGGCTTGGCGTCGGGATGGCGGACGGGATTTCCGGGTTGGAGTTCAGAGGGTATCGAAGCCGCGCCAGCCGGGAAGGGCGGCGGCCTGGCGAATCCACTCGGTCATCTGGGCTTCGTCGAGGGCGTCTTCGTAGATGTCCACCCAGCGGGAGTCGGGGTCTTTGCCGGCGCCGGGAGGGACGGGGCTGAGCGCGGCGCCATTGAGGAAGGTTACTTTTACGTAACGGGTGAAAACGTGGTAGCTGACGAACCAGCCCTGGCCGTCGACGCCGTACCAGGGGGAGTTCCAGCGGACGGCTTTGCGGACGTTGGGGACGGCGCGCGCGATGATGTCGTCGAGGCGGCGTCCGACCTGGCTTTTCCAGTCGGGCATGGCAGCGATGTATGCCTGTACGGGGGCGTCGCCGTCGCCCTTTGGGATTTGAGGGTTGCCGCCGGAGAGGAGCTTTACCGCGCCGCCGGGGTTGGAGCTATCGGGCGTCGCAGCGGCGGATGTTGCCGACTTTCGGGGCGTTCTGTTGGCCATTGGGCTCCCTCCAAGCAAAACGGCGGTACGCGCATTGGGCATAAGGTTGCGGGTGGTGGAGGCTAGGGGATTCGAACCCCTGACCTCCTGCTTGCAAAGCAGGCGCTCTCCCGACTGAGCTAAGCCCCCGCGTCGCCTGGCGGTTGGGCCGCAAGGCCGCGTCAATGATTGTAGCATACGCGACGGGCGTTGGCGGGCGTTGGTTGTTTGAACGGGATTGGGAGGGGTTGGCGGGGTTAGGTCTGGCTGGGCGGATACAATACAATACCAACACACATTAAGACTAACTCGTTGCGCCACAGTGTGCGGATACCTCGCGCGCGGCTATGATCACCCCCAACCCGACCAGCCCGACGCCGGAGGCTACTCAACATGACCCACCGCAGCAACGCCCTACCCCTGATACTCCTCACCGCCGCCGCCGCGCTGGTCATCCTGACCGGGCTGGCCCTAGCCTGCCGGCCGGCGCCCCCGCCAACGCAAAGCAACGCCCCTACCTCGCCGGCAACGTCAGCCCACACCTCTACCCCCATGGCAACGGCAACAGCGACACACGCTCCCACCCCCACGGCAACACACACCCCCGCACCGTCGCCCACCAAATACGTCAGAGAGGACAGCCCCTTCGACTCGTTCCTCGCCGGGGAAGTTGCCAAGCGCAAGGCAGGAAGGCCGGCTTTCTTGGGCCAAGGCAGTTCGGACGCCGATGAGCTGATTGAGACGTCTATCAGTACCGTCGGCTCGCTGTATCCGCCTGAGTATAACTACCCAGGCATTATGCGCTACCTGAAAGAGCAGGGCGTTACCCCGATCTGGGCCTTCGACGATACGGAGAGCGGTCTAATTAGGGCTGAGCTTACGCTGGACATGATTATCGAGCTGTCGGAAATGCGCGGGGTGGACAGAATCTCCACACCGAGCCAACAGTATCCAGGCATGGGTATCAGACTGAGCGGGGTGTATTCCGAGTACGACGCCGGGCTGATTACCGCAGAAGAAGCCGTGGCCAGCCTGTTCGGCTACCCGAACGGTAACATTCCAGTGAAAATTATGATCGAGAACCCGGCAGACTCCGGCAACACCGACCGGGTGTTACGCTTCCTGAAAGACAATCGCGTCACAGTGGATCATCTTTGGAACGTCTATCGCCCCTACTTTAAAGGCGATATCACAAAGTCCATACCGCCGACTGACGCCGTAATTACCTCAGTGCCGTGGACGCTGGTGCCCCGGCTGGCAAAGCTGCCGGGAATAGAGGTTAGATCAAATCCTGATACGAGCGCTCCCCAGGGCCGAATGGAGTCTCCGGGGCTGCAGCCGACAGGCGCCACCAACCCTGCCGACGCCCACGGCGCTACCATCTGCGAACCCTCCCACGCGCGGCCATAATCACCCCCAACCCAACCAGCCCGACGCCGGAGGCCCAAACATGACGCACCGCAGCAACGCCCTACCCTTGATACTCCTCACCGCCGCCGCCGCGCTGGTCATCCTGATTGGGCTGGCCATCGCCTGCGCGCCGGCCTCCCCATCAGGCCAAAGCAACACCCCAGACTCGCCGTCAACGCACACCCCCACCCCGAAACCCACCAAATACGTCAGAATGGAGAGCCCCTTCAGCCCATTCTTGGCGGGACAAGTGGCCAAGCACAAGGCCGCCGCGAACCGGCCAGGCTTTTCCGGTCAAAGCGGTTCGGAATCCGCGGAATTGATTAAGGTGCGTTTCGATACTGACGGCAGCAGGTACGCAACTCACAATTTTGACAACATTCTGGCCTTTCTGAAAGAGAAAGGGGTTACGCCTAGCACCGCCGTGGATGACCCGGAAAACGGCGTCATCTCGGCCGAGCTTACGCTGGACATGATTATCGAGCTGTCGGAAATGCGCGGGGTAGGCAGAATATTCTCAAAGGGCCAACGGTATCAAGGCATGGGTGGCACATTGAGTGGGGTGTACTCCGAGTATGAAGCCGGGCTGATTACCGCCGAAGAAGCCGTGGCCAGCCTGGACGGTTACCCGAACATGAACATTCCAGTGGAAATTTGGATCGAGAACCCGGCTGGCTCCGGCAACACTGACCGGGTGCTGCAATTCCTGAAAGACTATGGCGTCACGCTGGACCCTTGGAACATCTATCGCCCCTACATTAAAGGCCATATCACAAAGGCCATACCACCGACCGACGCCGTAATTACCTCCATACCGTGGACGCTGGTGCCCCGGTTGGCAAATCTGCAGGGAATAGAGATTAGAGAAAACCCTGATACGAGTGCTCCCAATAGCCCGATGCATTCGCCCGGGCAGCAGCAGCCATCGGGCGCCACCAACCCAGCCGACGCCCATGGCGCCACCGAGCCCGACGCCCCCCGCGCGCGGCTATAATCACCCCCAACCCGACCAGCCCGACGCCGGAGGCCCAAACATGACGCACCGCAACAACGCCCTACCATGATACTCCTCACCGCCGCCGCCACGCTGGTCATCCTGATAGGGCTGGCCCTGGCCTGCGGGCCGGCCGCGCCGTCAGGCCAAAGCAACACCCCAGCCGCGCCGTCAACGCACACCCCTACCCCGAAACCCACCGAATACGTCAGAGAGGACAGCCCCTTTGACTCCTTCCTCGCTGCACAAGTGGCCAAGCGCAAGGCCGCCGCGAATCGGCCGGGCTTTTCTGGTCAAAGCGGCTCGGACGCCACGGAACTGATTAAGGTGCATTTCGATACTGCCGGCCAGCAGTATCCGCTCCATTACAACTACCCTGGCATTATGCGCTACCTGACAGAGCAGGGCGTTACACCTATCCGGGCTTTTGACGACCCGGAGTCCGGTAGAATTGATGCTGAGCTTACGCTGGACATGATTTTCGAGCTGTCGGAAATGCGCGGGGTCGGTAAAATCTTCTCAAAGGGCCAACAATATGAAGGCATGGGTATCGGACTGAGTGAGGTGTACGCCGAGTACGACGCAGGGCTAATTACCACTGAAGAAGTCGTGGCCAGCCTGGACGGTTACCCGAACGGGAACATTCCTGTGGAAATTCGGATCAAGAACCCGGAAAATTCCGGCAACACCGACCGGGTGCTGCGCTTCCTGAAAGAAAATAGAATCATACTGAGCTCTTGGGACATCTATCGCCCCTTGATTGAAGGCAGCAACATAGACGGCGTAATTACCTCAGTGCCGTGGACGCTGGTGCCTAGGTTGGCAAAGCTGCCAGGAATAGAGGTTAGAGAGAATCCTGATACGAGTGAGCTCGATGGCTCGATGCATTCGCCCGGGCAGCAGCCATCGGGCGCCACCAACCCGGCCGACGCCCACGGCGCTACCGAGCCCGACGCCCCCCACGCGCGGCTATAATCACTCCCAACCCAACCAGCCCGACGCCGGAGGCTACTCAACATGACCCACCGCAGCAACGCCCTACCCCTGATACTCCTCGCAGCCGCCGCCACGCTGGTCATCCTGACCGGGCTGGCCCTGGCCTGCGGGCCGGCCGCGCCGTCAGCACAGAGCAACATCCCTGCCTCGCCCTCCATGCCGGCGCCCGCTTCCACCATCGCCCTTTCCAACGGCGACACCGACACTGACGGTGACGGCTACCTAGACTACGAGGCCATCGATGTCGACACCAACCAAGTGGTCCGGTTTGAATTGTCCCCAGCAGCGGTGACGCTGCACGGCACTTATCCCGAAGGAGACTATCGAGTGTACCTGCACCGACAATTCAGAAATGACCCAATGGTGCGGATAAAGTCCACCGGGCAGCGCTTTATCCGGGTGTGGTACGATAAGGAAACCGCCTGTGAGGTAACGGAAGCGAAGGTGTTGGCGACTTTCAACGGGGCCGCTGGCAAACTCGACTGGTATCAGGAAGATACAATCTTGGTACGGACCCGAACCTTCTACGTGTGGGGGGATGATCCGAAACAGGGCAAATTGCTTGTAGGTTCTACCTATGGATTAGATGAGGGGCTAGGCATTGAGAACGGCAAAGAATATCTGCTGTTCATCACCCCTGAAAATGAACGTACCGGCCGCTTGGTCAGCGACCCGTATTGTCCGTTCTGGGGCGACGAGACCTACTATCACTCGGGACTAGGATTTCCGTTTCAGTTATGGGAAATAGAGGGAGCCAGGCTGAATGAGACCGAACATTACGGCAAGCCATATGATCTCAGTGCGACCAAACGGGAACTGTTTGCCGGCGGCGTCACCGGCGCCGGCGGTGACGAAGGCTCTCATACCGACGAAACCCTCCACCTGAGCCTGCCGGAAGCCCTGAAACTGGCCAGCCCCGACACCCCATAGTCCCCCGATAACAGACGCCCACGGCGCCGCCATCTGCGAACCTCCCACGCGCGGCTATAATCACCCCCAACCCAACCAGCCCGACGCCGGAGACCACCCAACATGACCCACCGCAGCAACGCTCTACCCCTGATACTCCTCACAGCCGCCGCCGCGCTGGTCATCCTGATTGGGCTGGCCATCGCCTGCGCGCCGGCCTCCCCATCAGCGCAGAGCAACACCCCAGACTCGCCGTCAACGCACACCCCTACCCCGAAACCCACCAAATACGTCAGAGAGGACAGCCCCTTTGACTCCTTCCTCGCTGCACAAGTGGCCAAGCGCAAGGCCGCCGCGAACCGGCCGGGCTTTTCCGGTCAAAGCGCCTCGGGCGCCACGGAACTGATTAAGGTGCATTTCGATACTGCCGGCTGGCAGTATCCGCTCCATTACAACTACCCCGGCATTATGCGCTACCTGACAGAGCAGGGCGTTACACCTACCCGGGCCTTTAACGACCCGGAGTCCGGCAGAATTTACGCTGAGCTTACGCTGGACATGATTATCGATCTGTCGGAAATGCGCGGGGTTGGCAAAATATTCTCAATAGGCCATCAGCACGACGGCATGGGCATCGAACTGAGCGGGGTGTACTCCGAGTACGACGCCGGGCTGATTACCGCCGAGGAAGCCGTGGCCAGCTTGGGCGGTTACCCGAACGGGAACATTCCAGTGGAAATTTGGATCAAGAACCCGGCAAACTCCGGCAACACCGACCGGGTGCTGCGCTTCTTGAAAGACAATGGCGTCACGCCGAACCCCAGGCACGTCTCTCGCCCTTACCTTAAGGGTAGTGCCACAGGGGACGAGCCTCCTATCGACTCCGTATTTACCTCAGTGCCGTGGACGCTGGTGCCCCGGCTGGCAAAGCTGCCGGGAATAAAGGTTAGAGCAAATCCCGATACGTTCCTCCCTCTTGGCCCGATGGGGTCGACGGGGCAGCAGCAGCCATCGGGTGCCGCCAGCCCGGCCGACGCCCACGGCGCCGCCATTTGCGAACCCTCCCACGCGCGGCTATAATCACCCCCAACCTGACCAGCCCGACGCCGGAGGCTACCCAACATGACCCGCCACAGCAACGCCCTACCCCTGCTCCTACTCACCGCCGCCGCCACGCTGGTCATCCTGATTGGGCTGGCCATCGCCTGCGCGCCGGCCTCCCCGTCAGCCCAGAGCAACACCCCAGACTCGCCGTCAACGCACACCCCTACCCCCACGCACACCCCCGCACCGTCGCCAACCAAATACGTCAGAGAGGACAGCCCCTTCGACTCGTTCCTCGCCGGGGAAGTCGCCAAGCGCAAGGCCAGGGGGCCAGGCTTCCTGGGCCAAGGCGGTTCGGATGCCGAGGAGCTGATTGTGGCGTCTATCTTTACTGTCGGCTCCCTGTACCCGCCTGAGTACAACTACCCCGGCATTATGCGCTACCTGAAAGAGCAGGGCGTTACCCCGCTCGACTGGACCTTCGACGATCCCGAGAGCGGTATGATCGAGGCTGAGCTTACGCTGGACACGATTATCGAGCTGTCGGAAATGCGTGGGGTAAGCGCAATCTTCTCAAGGGGCCAACAGTATCCAGGCATGGGTATCAGACTGAGCGGGGTGTACTCCGAGTACGACGCCGGGCTGATTACCGCAGAGGAAGCCGTGGCCAGCCTGGGCGGCTACCAGAACGGTAACATTCCAGTGGAAATTTGGATCGAGAATCCGACTGGCTCCGGCAACACCGACCGGGTGCTGCGCTTCCTGAAAGACAATCGCGTCACAGTGGATCATCCTTGGAAAATCTATCGCCCTTACTTTAAGGGCATACCGCCGACTGACGCCGTAATAACCTCGATGCCGTGGTCGCTGGTGCCTCGACTGGCAAAACTACCCGCGGTGGAGATCAGACACAACTATGTACCTCATAGCCCTGGTGGCCCGGTGCATTCGCCGGGGCGGCAGCAACCATCGGGCGCCACCAACCCGGCAGACGCCCACGGCGCTACGGTGTGGAATAACAATGCCGTACATGGATACAAAGGGGATGGAATAACCGTAGGTGTGATTGACCCTATTGGTTTCAGAGATTTATCAAAGCACCTGAGATCCGTGCCGGTTGAGTATCACTGCTATGGTGACAACCCAAATCTCATATTCGCGGGGCAAAAGCTCACACCTGAAGATCCGGCGCAGTTCCCCGGCACCGTATGTCAAAGTGGCGGTACTCACGGCACATCCGTTGCTGAGGCCGTTATCGCCATCGCGCCCAACGTAAAACTGCTGATTTCAAACGCTGGTTATGGAGATCTGCTATCAGCAGTGAAATGGATGCTGAAACGGGAAGCGGACGTTATCGTGCATTCGATTAGTTATCCTTGGGACGGGCCGGGAGACGGTAGGTCCCCGCTTAGTCAAAGCCCGCTCAGAGCCATTGACGCGGCTGTTGACGGTACAGTTTTCAGCAGCGGCAACACCCCGGCCATAGACAGCGATGGGAACAGGATAGTCAACCCGGCGGTATGGGTGAACTCCGCCGGCAATCAGGCAAAACGGATCTGGTTCTCTGATGATTTCAGCGTCAATAAGCCTGGCATGAAGATTAAATTCACGAATAGCGACGCCTGCAACGCAATTGACCTGGTGGGAGGTAATAGCTATTATTTTCAACTGCGCTGGGATGACGTTTGGGGCAATGAGAATGGCAACGGCCAGGGCGCAAGAAAAGACCTTGATCTGCAATTGATGAAAGTTCGCCAGCGCGACAATAGACCGGTTGTAATCAGCAACCGCCCGCAGCGTGCCGGAATCCAACATTACCCGCTGGAAGTTATCATTTACACGCCGAACAATGACGGCGAGTACTGCCTGCGCATACCATACAAGCCGGGCACGATCATGCCGTCCTGGGTGCAGCTTCAAGTTCACACCGGCCCCGGCGAACTGGAACATTACACGGAGAGTTACAGTATTCAGAGCCCGGCGGAAAGCCCTAATCGGGGCATGCTGGCGGTAGGCGCCGCCAACTGGGCAACCCCTACTGTACTTGAGCCGTTCAGCAGTCGCGGCCCGGCAGTGGACGGCCGCGCTGCTCACAAGCCTGACATCGTCGGCGCTGACGGGGGAAGGTCGGCCGCCGCCGGCGGCGGCGCCTGGTTCGGCACCAGCCAGGCCGCGCCCCACGTCGCCGGCCTGGCCGCGCTGGCAATCGAAATGCGCCGGAAAACCGGACAATCCGACGCGCCCGCCGACATCGTTAAATTCCTCAAAGACCACGCCCTGCGTCGCTCCGCCAGCGTCCCCGCGGGCACCCCCACACCCACGCCGGGCCCCAACAATGATTGGGGAGCCGGCTTCGCCTATCTGCCCACGCTAACGCCCACTCCGACGCCGACCCAGTTGCAGCTACCGGCGAAACCCACGGGCTTAACCGGCACGGCCGGCATCGGCTATATCACCCTGGACTGGAGCGACGCCGCCCGCGCTACCTCCTACGAAGTAATGCAGTGGGATGGGCGGGCCGTTAAGTGGCGGACGCTTCCCTTCCGGGAAAGCCACCTGACCCACGACTACACCATCACCTTCAACGGTTCCGGCGCCACCATCCGCGGCCTTGACCAAGGTGCCCCCTATGCGCACTCCGTTCGCAGCATAAACGGCTACGGCTACTCCCCGTGGACAAGCTTTATCGTCACAACAGTACAGGAGAGCACGAACAACGAAAACGTAGGGGGAGGAGCGCCCGGGCAGGGCGGCGCGCCGGAAAGTCCAACCCCAACACCACCCGCGCCGCCCCAATAACCGCGGCCGGCCATTGCAACCTATAATGGCGTCGCCGAATTGACAGCGACGCCATCCCTCCCTCACCGAACGCTGCGCCACCGCAAGCCCCGGCCTTTCCCGCCCCTGCTCAGCCATCACGACCATTGCCCTGCGCATTGCCAGCCTCCCCGATGCTTGTATAATGGGCGGCGTTGGCCCCGCGCCGACCCAAACTTGCCTGGGAGCCTGTCCCGATGAAGAACAAGGTCTATCCCGATTTTGACTCCGCCGTCGCCGATATGCAGGACGGCATGACGTTTATGTCCCCCGGCTTCGGCAACGTCGGCCTCGCCCGCAACCTGCTGGCCGCCGTCCACCGCCTGGGCGTCAAAAACCTCACCGGCATCTCCAACAACGCCGGCAGCCTGGACGACCGCGTTGACGTGGGTACCCTAATCGAGGCCGGACAGGTCAGGAAAATGATCTGCGCCTTCACCGCGCCCACCCATCCCTCGCAGATTACCCCCTTCGTGCAGATGTACAACGACGACCTCCTCAACGCCGAACTCGTCCCCCAGGGCACCCTCGCCGAGCGGATGCGCGCCGCCGCCGCCGGCATCGGCGCCTTCTACACCCCCGCCAGCGTCGGCACCGAACTGGCCGAAGGCAAGGAGCATCGGGAAATCAACGGACGCACCTACGTGCTGGAATACCCCCTGCCCGCCGACTTCGCCTTCATCCGCGCCTACCGCGCCGACACCTTCGGCAACCTGCAATTCCGCCTCACCCAGCGCAACTTCAACCCCATCATGGCCATGGCCGCCGACATCACCGTAGTCGAAGTTGAAGACGCCATCGTTGCGCCGGGTGAAATCGACCCCGATTGCGTCCACGTCCCCGGCGTCTATGTCGACCGCCTGGTCCAAATTCCCCAAAACGGCATCCGGGACTGACGCCCAACGCCCGGAGCAGCGCGCATCTGAATGTGAATTTAAAGGAGAGCGATATGACCGCCGCCGATAAGCCCCGCCTGTCCCGTCAGGCCATGTGCGACCGCCTCGCCATGGAATTCCAGGACGGCTGGATTGTGAACCTGGGCGTCGGAATGCCCACCCTCTGCTCCAACTACCTGGAGTGCGAGCCCGATAAAGAGATCATCTTCCACTCGGAGAACGGCGTCATCGGCTACGGCCCCCTGGCCCCCGCCGGCTCCGAAGACCGGCATCTGGTCAACGCCGGCGGGCAGAACGTCGTCGCCCTGCCCGGCATGGCCATCGTTCACCACGCCGATTCCTTCGGCCTCATCCGCAAAGGCATGGTGGACGTTACCGTAATGGGCGCCTACGAAGTCTCGGAAAACGGCGACTTTGCCAACTGGCGCATCCCGGTGCGCAAGGGCGGCGGCATCGGCGGCGCCATGGACCTGGCCGCCTGCGCCAAGCGCGTCTTCATCGCCATGGAACACAATCAGCGCAACGGCGCCCCGCGCGTTCTCAAACGCTGTAGCCTGCCCATCACCGCCCCGGGCGTAGTCAAGCTCCTCGCCACCGACTTGGGCCTGTTCGAAATTACCGAAGCCGGCTTCATCCTGCGCGAGCACGCCCCCGGCTGGTCTCCGCAAGACATCCAGGAGCAGACCGAAGCCGAGCTCATAATCGCCGACGACCTGCGCGAGATGCGAGTGCGACCGCAATAGCCGCTCCGTCAGCCAGTCCGGATTACCCGGCCCTCTATCGGCTCCTCCGGCCCAACTGCTTCAGTAGCCGCTCCATAGGCGGCGTCACCCGAAATAGCCCTGGCCCCCGTTCACGTGCAGCGTCTGCCCCGTAATGAACCCGCCGTCGTCGGTACAGAGAAACGTAACCGCCGACGCAATCTCCTCCGGCTTGCCCTGCCGACCCATCGGGATGCCGGACGCATCGGGAACCCGGCCAGCGTACCACTCAGGGTTGGCCCGCGTGGTGTCAATGCTGCCGGGCGCCACCACATTGACCCGAATGTTGTAGGGCGCAAACTCCGACGCCAGCCCCCGGGCCATTCCTACCAGGCCCATCTTCGCCGCCGATACGTGCGACCGCAGCGCGCTGCCGCGAAACGCTCCATCCCCGGTCAGAAACACAATACGCCCGTAGTTGTTGTCCACCATCTGCTGAATGACGCCGCGCGTTGTGTAAAAAGAACCGTCCAGAACCACCCCGCGCACGTGCTCCCAATCCTCCTGCGTCAGCTCCGTAAAGGGCTTATGCGGGCGGATCGCTGCGTTGTTCACCAGAATGTCGATGCGCCCAAAGGTCGACAGCGCCGCGTCAATCATGGCGTCAACCTGGTCCTTCTGCGACACGTCCGCAAGAACGGGCAGTGTCTTCACCCCCAGCTCTGCCGCCGCCGCCGCTGTTGCCTCCGCCTCGTCCCGGTTGCTGCGTGCGTTGACCACGACGTTCGCGCCCTCCGCAGCCATCATCAGCGCCGTCGCCCGCCCAATGTTGCGGCCCGACCCGGTAATCAACGCCACTCTGCCGTCCAGCTTGCCCATGGTTTCGCCTCCTGAAGCGCGTATTGCAATACGCAACGCCGGCATTATAGCGCGTCCTCCGAATTATCCCTATACTGTTCCTATGCAACGCCCCCTCATCGCGCTCGCTCTCTTGATGTTGAGCCTTCTCCTCGCCTGCTCCGACAGCAAACCCGACTCCGCCGCCGCAGCGGAAGCGACCATAGACGCCGCCATCCTTCGACTTGACGCAACCCCGACCGTCGGCGCAACCCCGACCGTCGGCGCAACCCTGGCCGCCGCTGACCCTCCATCCGGCGCGCCCCCATCCTATGCTTTGGCAAAAGTGCGCAACTGGGAATACGCCGTACAGTCCTCCCCAACCGTCGTTGCCAGCCTGCAAGCCGTTTCCTGGCTGGCCGACGGCTTGCAGGGCGTTGATGAGTTCAACGCCGCCGAGCGTCTGGTCAACATCGGCATTAGCGCGCCGGAAACTCTGAACGTACTCCTGCAATCCCACACCGTCAGCGAATACCTGTCGCCGCTGGACTTGCCCGCCCTCCTGTCCCTGCAACGGATGGCCCATGACCGTCCCCAGCAGCTGGCTCAACTCACTGCCGCCGGCTGGTTCCGCGACGGGCTAACCGACGCAGAGGCCGCCATCATCGCCGCGCTGTACGAATCCTCCCTTTTCCTGTCCCCTGAGTTCGACGAAATTGTCGCGAATCCCGAAGCGGCTCTCACCGTCGCCATGTCCACGGCGACCAATCGCGCCGGAGAAAACCTCCCCATTGCCGTCCTCCGCTCCGGCCCGGCCCCGTCCGACTCCCCGGTGACGCTCGTCGCCCAAATGGCCGTCCCCTTCTTTGAGCGGATGTTTGATGCCCCCTTTCCTACGCCGGCGGTCATCATCCACGTTACCCCCTACATTGCCGGCGCTAACGTCGGCGCCAACCATCAAACGCACATTACCCTCAAGCCGGAAATTGACGCCAACGAAAACCCCGACTTTTCGGTTCACGCCGTCTTCCACGAAATCGCCCACTACTATCTGTATGCCCATCCCATCTGGTTCGCCGAAGGCGGAGCCGATTTCGCCGCCTCCTATGCCCGACACGCCCTCACCGGCTCACCCATCGCAGCCACCAACAGCCCCTGCTCTGAAGCCGATTCCATCAGCGAGCTTGAGCCGCTGCTGCCCGACGACAGCCGCTACGCCGGCGCCAACACTGACCCCAGCCTCTGGCAGTGCAACTACGCTCTGGGCGAGCGCCTTATGCTGGCAATGTACAACGAGCTGGGAGAGGAAAAATTCCTGCAAGGCTGGCGCGATCTTTACGGCATTCTGGCAAAGGCCCCGGAGTACCCGGCCCAGCGCGACTTTGCGGAACCCGAGCTGCGCGCTGCCTGGCTAATCGCCGCCGGCCCGACCGGTCGGCCGGCATTGGAACATATTTGGGGCCGGTGGTATCGCGGCGAGGCCGGTTTCGCGGTCGCGGATGCGCCGGACTCGTCTCCTGCCAATCCCGACCTTACGGCTGTCAATGGCCGCATCGACCGGGCCTATGTGGCCTTGACGCCCAACGGCCCTCCCGTAAGCGCATTCTCCGCTGGCGACGTAAGCGGCTGGGCATACCTGACGCTGGAATACTCCCAGCAAGTGGGGATCTCCGCCGTAGCCCTGACCCTGGACATCATTGAGCATTACGAAGATGGGTTTCCTTACTCCCGGCGCGAGGTCGCCATAAACCTCCAGCCTCAACACTCCGGGGGAACCCACTGGGTTTCGTTAGGCCCTTCGCCGGGCCAACGCTGGGCCGTCGGCCGCTATTGGGCCTACGTGTACGAGAGCGGCCGCAAGGTCGCCGAAGTGGCCTTTGAGGTTACGCCGTAGAGCGGCGAGCGGCGTTTCACAGCCCGCATTTCACAAGCTACGCAACAAATCTTGCCAAACCAACTTGTGCGCTGGCTGCGTTACCCGGTCGTTCAGTTCCTCACCGACCAGCGTTAGGAACTCGGTCCGACTTGATTCGCCGGCGATGGTCAACACAACGCGGAGGAAAACCTCAACCTCTAGATAATAGATATTGACCCCTAACCTGAATTCCCTCCGCCTCCTTTCCGAGGCTGACCACATTGCAGCTAACCAACTCGTCAATACCCGGGTCAATCATGGGATCCGCATCAGCCAACGCATCCAGCCACATTGCCCGCAAGCGTTCCAGCGGAGTACGTTGCTCTGCCCGCTCGTCGCAGGCTACATTGTCATTGTTATGCATGGCGGCTCGTAATTCATCCACAGCGATTCCTGCCGCAACTGACGAACCGAGTGGCAGTTTTTTTCCGGGGCGTCAACTCGATTCCAATCCGCATACAGAGAATCGTACAGCTCGCTGCGGTAGCCGGACAAAGCTGCACGGCCTTTTACGCCGTGTAGCAAGTGAGCCAGCTCGGTATGTTCAGCGTCGGTCATTTCACCGTAGTAGGCGTGCTTATCTCCGCGAGCGTCGTGCACATAAGGCGGATCCAAGTAGAACAGGGTTTCAGGCGTGTCGTACCGCTGGATGACCTCCAAACCGGGCGCGTTTTCAATCTGGACTCGCATCAGGCGGTCAATGATAGGCGGCAAGCCCTCTATCGCCCCCAGCCACCGCGATACCGCGCCGGCCATACCGGAGCGAGAGGTCAGGATGCACTGGGCCCATCGCCCCTCTGACGACGTTTGCGCCAGGCCCGTTCGAGTCTGGCGGGCGCGGACATAAAACCGTCGCCCCCTCTCTACATTGTCCAAGCCAATCTCCGGCGTGCAAGCCAGCGCCAACTCCTCACGTGAGAACGGTGTCAGCGCAATTTCCTTGAGCAGCCGCGCACCCTGCTCCGGGTGCCGCAGAGTGGCGAAAAAGTTGACCAGCTCAGAATCCAGGTCGTTATAGGTCTCCACCGGCGCCGGCTCCCTGTTGATCAGCACCGCTGCGGAACCGCCGAAGACGTCGCAAAAATGCGTAGCATCGTTGGGCAAGTTAGGCAGCAGAAAGTCTAGATGGCTGAACTTGCCGCCATACCAACCAAAGGCGATTTTCCGACGCCGGTTTTTGAGCGTCCGACCGGAATTCCGGCGCAGTGGAGTCGGTTTTTGAGTTGCCATTTGACCCCCATTGAAATGGGTTCGGAAGGTATTGTATCGCCGCGTGTGCTCAACAGCCAACAGCGCAAGCCTCACCGCAGGATCCGATTCAGCCCCGCGTGCCGCCCCGGGTCCAAATCACGCCCGACCAGCGCCGAATGGTCAGCCCCGTAACGATGGCAGCGGAAGGTAGCATTGGAGTATTCCATACCGTCGGCGCCCCCGGCTGCTCCCGTGTACGTGAAGAAGGGGCTGATGTACTCCCACACGATTTCCCCCCGGGGAGTAACCTCAAACAGGCGACCCGGCGCGCCCTCGCAAATCAGCGTGTTCCCGTTGGGCTGACGCTCGGCGCTGCTGATATTGTAGCTGTAAAAGGAAATGGGCGGCCCGCCCCGGTACTCCCAATGCACCTCATTGGTCTCCGGGTCAACCTCCACGACGCGCGAATAGCTGACGCCCCGGCGGTGTCCGCCGTTGTCAAAAATCAGCACGCGCCCGCTGTCCAGCCAGGTGGGATGATGCTGGTGGTACAGCTCGCCCGGCCCCCACTTCCACTTGAACGCGCCGCTGTCCCGGTCAACTATTCCTACTGTGCTGATCAGCCGATAGCTCACCAGCAGGTCGCCGTTGGGAGTCACGTTCAGGCAGTTCTGATGCGTCCACTCTCGCCGGGCCTCCAGCGGGCAGATTATGTCCTCGGCCACGTCCAGATGTTCCCAGGAGCGCCACTCCCAGACGGTCGCTCCGTCCGGCGTAACCTCACGAACCACATCGCCCAGCATACCGGGAGCGAAGTCCACATCAAACCCGCCCTGCACTTGCGACGCCAGGCCGTCAGGCAGCGGCTCCCACAGCAGCAGCAGAGTATTGCCGTTGGGCAGCCGCTCGAAGTCATGGTGCAGCATATTGTCCCGATAGGCCCACGCCACGTTGCCGTCCCAGTCCAGCTCCAGGATGCCGGCCGAGGAGCCGCCCACCGTTTCCACGCCGCCAGCGTCCTCCGGCGGGCCTGTCCGGCAGAGCAGGTTCCCGTTGTCCAGCAGATAAGCATAGTGGATGCCTTCATCGGAATGCCAACGATGAACCACATTGCCATTCATGTCAATCAGGTATGCGTCCCGACCTCCCCTGGTGGTGGAAAACAGCGTATATCCTCGTTGACAGGCCGCCGGAGTGTAGTGAATCAACCCCACCGGATGATGAATTGACCAGCCCATAAGCGCCCTCCGTCCGCCATCGGCGGATAAAATAATGCCGGATTATAGCAGGGTTATGCAATCAACACGGTAGGAAAACACTGGCTGCGCGCAACGTCGCAGCGACAAAAATCGCGGCCTGAATCAGTGCTTAATGCAGATTGAACCTGCTATAATCGGCAATTGAGGGAGCGGCTAGCAAACGCTGGTTATCCTCGGGAGGCCTTATGGTAATGAAGATAAAAATAAATTTGCTGCGCAAAGGCGGGAATGGCCTGCCCGCTGAGGGACAACACGTGCCAAGCAGCGACGCGCAACCGGAACGCTCCGCAAACGAGACCGAACGAGTAGAGCCCAAGACCCCCGGGCCAACACGGAAAGCCATTCACGCAATCATAAACGAAGAGCGGTACCTCAGCGAGTTGGAGAAAATGGACGTGCCGGCCGAACTCGCCCTGGCGGAAGCAGGCTTGGAGGAGTACATACAACGCTGGCCCAAGTATTGAGCGGGGAAGTTGCTTGGGCAGATCTCAATCCCACCCGCGGCCATGAGCAAGCCGGAGACCGGCCTGTTTTGATATTGTCTAGCGCTCAATCCAACTTCCGAAGCAGAATTGACCAGACACATTAGAGCAGTGTCCACAGATCGTATGCGTAGCATCATCGGAAGGGTTTCCAACGACGAATTGCAGGATGTGGTTCAGGCTTTGCTCCATCACTTCCTGCCGCCCGACTGCGAAGTGACGATTGGCGTGTTTCCCGATCTCGCGTAGTTGGCCGGTTAGTAACCGAGCCATCCATGTGGGTTTTTCTGGCCATTTGCAGCGCAGCCTCCCTGGGGCTCGCCAACATCGCCCACAAGCGGCTGTTGGACAACTACCTAGCCAGCGTCGGAGTCTTGGGAGCCGGCTCCCTGCTCACCCGACTGGCCTGCGGAGTTATCGTGCTGGCGGCGGTGGGCTGGCCGTCGGATGCGCCGTTGCCCTCCATCGCCGTGGGCCTGCTGTCCGGCGTCAGCGTCGGCGCCGGACTGGCTTTGCTGTTCCTCGGATTGAAGCTTGGCGAAGCCTCCCGGGCGGTGGCCGTCAGCCAAACCAATCCGATCCTCGTTGCCCTGCTGGCGCTGGCGTTTCTGGGGGAGCGGATTGGCCCGCTGCAATGGACGGCCATCGCGCTGGTGGTCTGCGGCGCGGCGCTGGTCTCCATTGAGGGGTTCGGACGGGGTTTGTTTCGTCTCACGCCGGGTTTGACGTCTTTGGTGGGCAGCTCCATTGCCATGGGGCTTTCCTTCTTTCTATCCAAACTGGCCCTGGCCGACCTGTCTCTCTGGGAGGTTTTCGCCCTGCAAGAGCTGGGCATGGCGCCCGTGTTTGCAGTGTTCGGGCGACCCGATAACTGGCGTCGTTTATGGAGCGGGCTGCGCTCTGGCCCGGCTTTGGCCACGTTTCTCATCGGCGAGGGGCTGCTGCCCCAGCTGGCGATACTCCTGTTCATCTGGTCTTTCGCCTTGGGGCCGGTGTCGCTGGCTTCGGCCATACTGGCCGCGCGCCCCCTGTTCGTATTCGTGATTGGAACCTTGCTCAGTCGGCGCAGCCTCGGCCTGCTGCAAGAATCCCTGGGCCCCTCGGCGCTGGCCGCCAAGTTCGCCGCCATAGCGATGATTGTCGGCGGCGCCGTACTGCTGGCGGTTTTATAGCCCTACTCAGCCCGGCCCGGCCTCTGCCCTACAACGAAACCGTCTCTGCCGGGCGGCTGCGGAACCTGATGCTCCAAAAGTGCGCCGCGCCCACCAGCATGAAAATGCCAACGCAGTAGCAGATGATGCCCCAAGGCGCGCCAAACAGTACCCTGGCAAGTATGATTGAGGCGATATACACAAAGGCCAGCGCCGGAGTCGCATTGCGGGTGCGCCACACTATCGCCAGGGCTGGCAACGCGGCCAGCAGGATAGGCCCGGTGAGGATGGCGGCGGTTACTCCCACCGCGGTGGCGGCGCCCCGCCCTCCCCGAAACCGCAGCCACACCGGCCAGACGTGCCCGCCGATGGCCGCTACGCCGCTGAACAACCCCGCGCCGCTGGCGGTATCCCAGGAACCCGCCAGCGCGTTGCACAGCAGCACGGGAACCGCCCCCTTGGCGATGTCCACAGTGCCGACCGCCAGTCCCCAACGGAAACCCAGCAGACGGGCGACGTTGGCCGCTCCCGCGTTGCCGTCCCCGGCGCGCCTGACGTCAGCCTGGCCTTCGCCGAACCTTCGGGTGACCAGGTACGCGGTTGGCAGGCTGCCCAGCAAGTAACCCAGCCCGCCGGCGGCGCACCACGCCAGCAGCCAGAGCGTCATTTCCCATCCTGTCAGGCCGGCGCCAGGCTCCCGGTCTTCACCGACGTGCACCAGTGCCGGTATTTGGCGTTGCCGCCAATCACGATGTCAAAGTACAAACGCTGGAGTTCGCTGGATATGGGGCCGGGCTGCCCGTCGGCGATGGGGCGGCAGTCCAGCTCCACCACCGGCGTCAGGTGAGCCGCCGTGCCGCTGAGGAACACCTCGTCGGCCAAGTACAGCTCGCTGCGGTCAATGGTGCGCATCTCAATGTTCAGGCCCAGCTCGGCGCGGGCCAGCTGTATGATGGTGTCCCGGGTGATGCCCCCCAGCGCGTTGTCCTCCAGGCCCGGCGTGTAGATGCGGCCGTCTTTGACCATAAACAGGTTCTCGCCGGAACCTTCCGAAACGTGGCCGTCGTGGTTCAGCAGAATGGCCTCGTCAAAACCGCTCAGGGTCGCCTCGGTCTTGGCCAGAATGCTGTTGACGTAGATGCCGCAGGCCTTGATGCGCGCCGGTATCATCGGGTCATCCACCCGCCGCCACGACGACGTGCAGCAGCGCAGCCGGTCGCTGCCCAGGTAGTTGCCGAAGGGCACGGTGATGAGGGTAAAGTCCGCGGCCAGGTCTTGCAGCTTCAGGTTCGCCACCAGCTCCTCGCTCTTGTAAGCCAGCGGCCGGATGTAGATGTCGGTATCATGTCGGTTGCGCTTCACCAACTCAACCGTGATGTCGCAAAGCTCGTCCGCGGTGTAGGGGATGTCCAGCATCAGAATCCGGCAGCCGTCCAGCAACCGCGCGTAGTGTTCGCGCATCCGAAAAATGTTGATGGCCCCCTGCTCGGAGTTCCAGTTGCCGCGGATGCCCTCGAACACGCCGGTGCCGTAATGCAGGGCGTGGGTCATTACGCTTACTTTGGCATCGCTGACGGGAACGTATTGCCCGCGGAAAAACACTTGCAATTCGTCGGCGTTGAACGCTGCCTGGCCATTGGTTGCGCCGTTGGTACTCACGTAATGCCCCCTTTGAGCAAAGATCCAGGCCATTATAGCGTTGACCGGGCTATGTTGCCAATCATCGCCCACGCAACGTTTAGCCCCGCGCCATGCTCCAACGCCGTTTCCCGGATTCCCCGAAAACTGGGCGGAAGCGGAAAAGGTGCTGATTGACGCCGCAGCCGGGCGCGGCCCCATGCCGGTTTGCCGGCCTCCGCTACTCCCGACGGTATTCCAGGAACTTCGCGTTGGCGGCTCCCGCGCCGGGCGCTTCCTGATCTATACCCACTACATAGGGCAGCGTGCGCCGGCCGGTGGCAAGCTCAAACAGCTCGGCCCGCCGTACCGCCCGGCTCCGGTCGTGTTCCTGCACCGTCATGGATATTTCCACCACGGCGAAGACGATTTCACCGTCCGAGTCTTCGCATTGGATGATGCAATCGGCGTTTTCCAGTTCATCCGCATGCCGCCGTTGCAGCCGGCCGGCGCGTATCGCCGGAATGAGGAAGTCCTTCTCGAAGCCCGCAGAGGTTCTTCCGTCGCTTGCGTAGAGGATCGTGGCCTGCTCCATATCAAGGTCGCGTCTGACCAGTCGGCGGGAGCCTTCAATAGCCCGGATCTCGTAGGTATTGCCCTGTAGGTTGGCAATCTGCCCTGACATACGGGCAATCTGCCCTGACATACGGGCTTGTCCTTCTTCGAGACGGGCTTGTCCTTCTTCCAGTCTAATTACCCTGTCCTTGACCTGGGTCATGTCCTCCTTGAGGCCCGTCACATCCTCTTCAAGGCGCGTGAACCGAACCGCCACCTCCTCTTCGAAGCGCGTGAACCGGGCGGGAAGCTGGAGCAGCTCCTCGGTCAGTATCTCTTTGCGCAGCTCCCCGCGCAGTTCGTCGTCGCTCCTGACCACTGCGACCAGATGCTTGTGAAACTCCCGTTGCAGGTCGGGATCCCGGTTCAGGGCGTCCAGAATGTCCTGCATGGTGGCGATGTTCTGCTGCGTCACGGCTTTCACCTCCCCTCAATTGTAACGAATCGCGGGCTGCCGGCGAAACCGCCCGCCAAAAAAACGCCGGTAAATCCTGATTCTGACAACAACCTCACCTAGGCCCAGCGCCAAACCCCCAAGCAACCCCCATCCTGAAAATCCCAAAATCCGGTAAATCCTGATTCTGACAACAACCTCACCTAGCCCAGCGCCAAACCCCCTAGCAACCCCCAATCCTGTAAATCCCAAAATCCCGTAAATCCTGATTCTGACAACAACCTCACCTAGCCCAGCGCCAAACCCCCTAGCAACCCCCAATCCTGTAAATCCCAAAATCCCGTAAATCCTGATTCTGACAACAACCTCACCTAGCCCAGCGCCAAACCCCCTAGCAACCCCCATCCTGTAAATCCCAAAATCCCGTAAATCCTGATTCTGACAACAACCTCACCTAGCCCAGCGCCAAACCCCCTAGCAACCCCCATCCTGTAAATCCCAAAATCCCGTAAATCCTGATTCTGACAACAACCTCACCTAGCCCAGCGCCAAACCCCCAAGCAACCCCCAATCCTGTAAATCCCAAAATCCCGTAAATCCTGATTCTGACAACAACCTCACCTAGCCCAGCGCCAAACCCCCTAGCAACCCCCATCCTGAAAATCCCAAAATCCGGTAAATCCTGATTCTGACAACAACCTCACCTAGCCCAGCGCCAAACCCCCTAGCAACCCCCAATCCTGTAAATCCCAAAATCCCGTAAATCCTGATTCTGACAACAACCTCACCTAGCCCAGCGCCAAACCCCCTAGCAACCCCCAATCCTGTAAATCCCAAAATCCCGTAAATCCTGATTCTGACAACTCCGACAGCGCCGGGGCATTGCCGAAAATGTTATAATCCCCGCCGATTAACAGCACTCAATGAGGAGATCCTGTCAAATGAAATCCAAAATAGTAGCGCGGCCATACCTGTGGGCAACCCCCCTCGCTTTGGCGGCCCTCGCTGTCGTCGGCGCCCTCGCCCTTTTTGGCGCGCTGAACCTGCCCAACCCCGAAACGGCCGACGCTCAGGCAACCGCGCCCGGCCCGGTCGGGAATTTGACGGCGAAGCAAATCGAATACCACCTGCCAACGGATCCCGAAGGGTCTTGGCGCGGTACCCCTAATACACACTGGGCCAGAATCTATCTCTCCTGGGACCCGCCGACAAACACCGGCGGGAGCGCCGTCACCGGCTACAAGCTGGATACCTACGACGGCGGAGACGCAACTACCATCTCCGCCAGCCCGACCAGAAAAGCGCACCTCAGTACTTTTAGTGGTGCTAGTAATGACATCACGGACACATGGTGGGTCGCTCGGAAGTCCAGACATACAACCAGAGGAACCTCTAGCGACGCTTCCCCTGGTCGCTGGTGGCGGTTCACGGTGACGCCTAGAAACTCCGCCGGCCTCGGCACAGCGCAAACGGTTGATATCCGGCTCGACTCCAACCTCCCGGACCGACCTGACCCAGTCCGCGAAGATAAAATCCGGGCGGCGCAAACGTCTTACACCCCCGCCGCCGCCGGCGCGGAAGCCCAGGCCACCATCAGAATTGACTGGGACCCGCCGACATCGGACGGCGGTCGCCCCATTACCGGCTACAACATCTATGCTCTCAGAAGCAATGTCGGCAACACTATCGGCTCCATCCTCGGCGGCACCGTACCGGCCAGAGTCGACGCTCTTACGGCTAAAAACATCCGCGGTACATCCTACACCTTTACGCTCACCGGGAGCCAAGCCGACCATAGACGGTGGTGGAGGTTTGAAGTGGCGGCGGTCAACTCCGTGCACGAAAGCCAAATCTATGGTGACTTTGCATCCGGAGACGGTCTTAACGATGCGTGGGTGGATGCCCAGATCGATTCCTCTTTTCGACCTACCGGCGTCGGCGTTACCGGCAGCTCAGGGTTCATCACAGCTCCCACCATTGCGCCGGTGGCTCCCAGGTTGACGGCCCGCAACACGGCCATATCGGTCGCTATCGCCGCGCCAGCCTCCAACGCCAGCTCAGCCGAAGTGGGCAGCCCCGACTACACCGGTTTTGACCTCGAATACCGCAAAGGCAGCTCCGGCTCCTGGACGCGCTTTGACGGCGTCATTACCCTGAACCCCCGCAACCTCTCCGGCGCCGCCCTCCTCTCCAACCTGGACAACGGCTCAGAATACGAGGTGCGCATCCGCGTAACCCGCGGCGACGGCCACGGCCCCTGGAGCCTGGTGGCAAAGGCCACGCCCATGGCCACCACGCCCGGCCCCATCCGAAACCTGACCGCCAAGCAGATCGGGTGGATCCCGGCCGCCGAAAGTAGCTCGAACATTAACCAGGCGGTCATCTACGTAACCTGGGATCCTCCGACGGACAACGGCGGCAGCCCCATCACCGGCTACGACCTGGATATTCTCCGCGGCGGCAACGGCAACGCCATCAGCTCCTCCCTGACCTCGGTTTTCAGCCGCAAATTCGGCGGAGCCAACGGGGTCTGGAAGAACGACCGGGAAGCCGATATGACCGACCTGACCCATACCACCGGACAGAACGCCGGCGTTACTCTAGGTCGCGACAACCAGTGGCTGGAGTACCGGGTAGGCGCAGCCAACGCGCAAGGCGCCGGGAACATCGCCAAGGTTCAAATCCAGGTTGACAAGGATGCGGCGCGGGACTTGCCCGCCACGCGGTTCACGGGCACGATAGCGTCCGACAGCACATCGTCCGGCGCCGCGCCCAAGCTCACGGTGAAGCTGACCAATCTGGACACTCCCCTGTCGGTAGGTTCCCGCGTCGTCCTCTTCCTGGAAGACGACTTTGACGTCCCTGACGTCATCCCCGCCAGCTCAATCTACTTCGTCGCCAACTCCCCGGCCAGCGTCGCCACCGGCAACGGCGCCCCGGTGTACGCCACCGTATCCCCGGAGATTGACGAAGACGCCTACTTTGACGACGACAAGGACGACACCAGCATCCTGGTGCGCATCCCCGATATGTGCGCCGGCGACTCCACTGAATGCGAAGGCCCCAACGGGGTAGCCAAGGGCCAGGACTTGACCATGGTCATCCTGGGCAGCTCCGGCATCAAAAACCCCTCCGAAGCGGGAACGCACACCGTAGCCTTCGACGTCCTCGGCTTTGACGACGCCCTCCCCGGCCGCATCGCGCGCCTCATGACCAACGGCATGGAGCAGAGCGCCAAAACCGCCACCGGCAACCGTTCCATCCTGAAGCGGCAAGGCGTGTACGTCAGCACGGAGGCCAAAATCGCCTTGTCCAGCATCGACGGCACGCGCGGCGAGATGATCACCATCAACGGCAGCGGTTTCAACAATGGCGTAACTGCCATCGCCTACGTCAACCAGCGCAAAGCCGCCCGCTTCGCCGTAGCCCAGTGGTGGGAAACCCTCAACTGCGAAAAGATGAAAGCGGCCATGGGCCCCGGCGCCGGCAACGAGTTCTGCTTCCACTACACCCTCAACGAAACCGAGATGACCTACACCGTCGCCAGCAAGAACAAGGACGCCAGCGATAAGGTCTTCGCCCGCCACCTCTGCGAAGTCGGCATCGTCGACGCCGGCCAGGATGTGGGCGACGCCACCGTAGGCAGCGACGACCGCGTAGCCATCTCCTTTGAGGTTGCCGTCCCCACCTTCAAACCGGGCAACGACAACCTCATCTGCGTGGAAGACGGCGAAGGCCGCGCCTCCGCCGCCGACATTGAGAACTTCGAACTCACCCCGTCCATCAGCGTGTCGCCCAACGAGGGCCAAGCCGGCGATGAGGTAACCATCTTCGCCCAGGACTTCCCCACCGTAGGGGCGTCTTTCACCGAGCTGAAAGTGGGCGGCGTAGTCATCAAGGACGGCATCCGCTCCACCAGCATCAGCTCCGACGGTTCCGCCACGGTCACCTTCAAGCTGCCGCCGCAGAAAGGCGTCAAGCGCGTTGACGCCAAGTGGGGCAGCACATCCGAGGATGCCAAAGTAACCATCCTGCCCGCCATCCTCAACGTCAGCAAGGATGAAGTCATTCCCAACGAGCGGATTACGCTCACCGGAACCGGCTTCGCCACGGGCGCCGGCAGCGGCATCATGGCCGAGAAAATCACCATCGGCGACGTGCCTCTCCACGTGTACGACGATTCCGTGGACAGCGACGACGAAGTCGAAGTGTCCAGCGGTGGCCAGTTCGTCGTCGCCGTAGCCATCTGGCCCGCCGACGACGCCACGTCCAACCCCACCCTGACGCCCGGCAAACACACCATCAGGGTTGAGGACAAGAAGGGTTACGAGGGCGAAGTGGAAATCACCATCCTCGAGCCCACCGTCAGCTCCACGCCGGCCGTAGCCGGCCCGCGGGATGTGGTAACCGTCTCCGGCGAAAACTGGCCCTCGGACAACCCGGAAAACTCCATTGACGCCATCACCGTCAACGTGACCGATGGCGACCGGATGCGGCAGTACAGCGTGTACGCCGACGGTTCCGGCCGCTGGTTCATCGAACACCTGGTGGACGGCAACGTCCCCATCCCCTCCACCAGCAGAGTGGAAGCCAAGTACGAAGACCTGGTGAAACTGGCCGATATAGCGATACCCGCCTCCGTCATCACCGTTGCCCCCGGCGAAGGGCAGCCCGGCGACGAAATCACCCTGTCGGTGGAGAAGATGCCGGTGCATTCCCGCGTCAGCCGAATCGAAATCGGCGGTCGCGACGTAATGCCCGCCGGAACCCCCGGCACCAACGGCGACGGCGCCGTCACCGTGGAGGACATCGTCATCCCCGGCCTCGACCCCGGCACCTACAGCGTCCTGCTGGAGGTCAACAACACCGTGGCCATCGGCGAGCTGGAAATCCTACCCGAAGGCCCCATCGGCTCCGGTACGCCGGTGTCCGAAGCCCTGGCTCCGCTGGCCGACAAGCTGGTAGCGGTGTTCTACTTTGACGGCATCAGCAAGGAGTGGCTGTTCTACGACGCCCGTCCGGAGTTCGCCGACTTCAACACGCTGACGGAGCTGGTAGCCGGCGAAGCCTACTGGATCCTGATCTCCGAAGATGTCGCAGACACAGCCCTGAACGGCAAGAGCCGCAGCCTCACGTGCAGCCCCGCCGGCAACTGCTGGAACCTGATGGTCTGGTAGCCGCGCGGTCAGTCGCAACGGCCTGCATCAACCCGCCGGTCAGCAAAAACGCAGGGGCGAGCCTTCGGGCTCGCCCCTGCGTTTCTACGGATGCGCCCGGCCGCATCTTGCGCGGCCTTACATCAGGAAGCAACGCTTCCGGCGCGCTAACCGCCGCCGGCCCGAACCTCCAGGCTCGGCTTGGTCATCTCCTCAGGGTCAAGCAGAGCGTTCAACTCATCCTCAGTGAGGGATGTCTCGGCCCGAGCGATTTCCCGGATGGTTTGCCCGGTTTCGGCGGCCTTCTTGGCAATGCCGGCCGCAGCGTCGTAGCCGATGGACGGCGCCAGCGCCGTGCCCAGCATCAAGCCCTTTTCCACCATCGCCGGCCCCACATCCGTGGCCGTTATGCCCGTCACGCACTGCCGCGCGAAGTTCCGCGCCGACGCCGCCAGCAGCGACACCGACTGCAACAGGTTGTAGGCCGCCAGGGGCATCATAGTGTTCAGCTCAAAGTAGCCGCCGGCGCCGGCCAGCGCCACCGCCGCATCGTTGCCCACCACCTGCGCAGACACCTGTATCACCGATTCGGAGATGACCGGGTTAACCTTGCCCGGCATAATGCTGCTGCCCGGTTGAACCTCCGGCACGTTGATTTCACCCAGCCCGGCCCGAGGCCCGCAGCCCAGAAAACGAATGTCGTTGGCAATCTTGTGCATACTGACGGCAACGGTCTTGAGCTGCCCGCTGGCTTCCACAATGCCGTCCAGCGCCGCCTGCGCCTGGAAGTGATTCCCCGTCTCTCGGATGTTCACCCCGGTCATCGCGCCGATGGCCGCGCAGGCTCGGGCTGCGGATTCCGGATGCGTGTTCACCCCGGTGCCCACGGCGGTGCCGCCCAATGCCACCTCGGCCAGCGCCGCCTCGGCCCGGCGCACTCTCGCGATGCTGTACTCCGCCTGCCCGGCGTAGCCCGCGAACTCCTGCCCCAGGCGTACCGGCGTGGCGTCCTGCAAATGCGTCCGCCCGGTTTTGACGATGGGCCAGAACTCATCGGCCTTGCCCTGCAACGCGATGCGCAGCTCCTCCAGCGCCGGAAGCAGATCTTCTTTCATCCCCAGCAGGGCCGCCAGGTGGATGGCCGTGGGTATCACGTCATTGGACGACTGCCCCAGGTTCACGTTGTCGTTGGGGTGAACCAGACGCGAACCCAGGTCGCCGCCGAGGATCTGCGTGGCCCGGTTGGCGATAACCTCGTTGGCGTTGGTATTGGTGGAGGTTCCGGAGCCGGTCTGGAAAATGTCCAGGACAAAATGCGCGTCGTGCTTGCCGTCGGCCACTTCCTGCGCCGCCTGCACAATGGCGTCGCCGACGGTTGCATCCAGCGCTCCCAGCTCCATATTGGTGCGGGCGCAGGCCAGCTTGATCAGGCCCAAAGCCCTGATGAACTGGCGGGGAAAACGCAGGTCGCTGATGGGGAAATTCAGCACGGCCCGCATGGTCGACGCGCCGTAAAGCGCATCGGCGGGAACCCGCATCTCCCCCATGGAGTCGCGTTCAATACGAGTGTCGGAAGTGGTCATTTTCTACTGCCATCCTGTGCGTAAAGTAAAAATCGAGTAGCAAGTTTAGCACTTTGACCACGGCTTGGCGACGAAATCGCTAATAGTTGCGACGCCCCCCGCATTTGGGGACGTACTGAACGATGTACTGAAAAGCGCTTCGAATCTGCCTGCCCGTCATCCTGCCAGCCGATCATTTCGCAACGGACCTTTGCGTTTCCGACAGAAACCGCGGAGACGATCGGAAGTGCCACTCATCCACCGGCAAAACGCTCACCACTGCAACCCTGCTGGAATAACCGGCGGCGTTGTACTCGTCAACCATCTTTTGCGTGCGTATTTTTACCGCCCGCGCTTCGGCTATCAACCAGCCGGCGATAGCCTCCCGCACGTTTTCCAAAGCCTCGACTTCTGTCAAGCCTTGCGTGTGGCAGCCGAGCAAAGCCGGGCAGCTGACGGAGTACCCCTCGCCCGAATCCGTCAGCACAACATCAAAGGCAAGTCTTTGCGCGGTTGGGCCGGCCCCTGCCTCGCCGGTAGCCGGAAGCAGCCAAAAGCGGCACGGCTTGTTCTTATTCTCCGGCCGCTTCACGCCCATGGCAACTTTTTTGCCGCAAGGCAGAGCATATTCGCGTCCTTCCATATTGCTGAGCGCTTGGCCCACCTTGATTTTGAGACTCTGGCCGGCGCCGACGACGCCCATAGCTTTACCCAGCCGTTGCATCGCCCGGGCCGGAATATCGCGGGTCAGGAATTGGTCATGCCTGAATTCGGCATACAGAATCCCCGCAACTTTAGTGCCGTTCATACATTCCCCTCCCTCCGTCAAGCGGTTGAGTACAACGTATCCCTGAGATCCCTACTTCCCCTCCTTGATGAAATCCGCCACGCGCTCGGCAATCATTATCGTCGTGGCGTTGGTGTTCGCCCGGATGACATCCGGCATCACCGAAGCGTCAACCACCCGCAGGTTTTCCATCCCGTACACCCGGCAATACTGGTCAACCACCGCATCCAGGTCGGAGCCGGGGCCCATCTTGCAGGTGCCCGACGAATGATGCTGCGTATAAGCGTTGCGGAGCAGCCACTGATCCAGCGCCGCGTCGGAGGCCAGGTCGTCGTCCGTGGGCGTAATGCGCTCCACCACGAATCCCTGAAACGTCGGCTGCTCGGCAATCTGCAATCCCAGCCGCACGGCTGCCCGCATCCGCTGCCGGTCAACCGGGTCGGAAAGGTAGTCATAGAACAAATCCGGCTGAACGTGAGGGTCGGTGGACGCCAGGCGCAACCGGCCCGCGGTAGCGGCGTTCTGCAAAGCCGCGCTGAACCCGAAGTGAAAATCGTCGGACTCAATGTTGACGCTGGCCGGACGGTGCTCGCTGGTCATCAGAATAGGCGACAGCTGAATATCGCCCCGAGTGCCCGTGCCCTCAGGACTGTAGCGTAGCGCCACCTGAATGCTGGGCGCCTCCAGAGCCGGCGGGTCGCCGACGCCGCGGAAAAGGCTGAACACAGCCGGATGGTCGCGCAGATTCTCACCCACCCCGGGCAGCTCGTGAACCAGCGGAATCCCCATCTCACTCAGATGGCCGGCCGGTCCCACGCCGGACAGCAGCAGGATTTGCGGCGAGGCGATGGCGCCGCCGCTGAGGATAATCTGCTCGCCGTAGATTGCAAACACATCGCCGCCGCTCTCCGCTTCCACGCCCACCGCCTTTTTGCCCTCAAAGAGAATGCGCCGCACTACCACGCCGCCGCGCACCGTAAGGTTCAGCCGGTGGCGCGCCATCGACAAGTAGGTGAGCGAGGTGCTCATCCTCACCCCGTCAATGTTGTTCAGCGGGCGGGCCGCAACCCCGTTGGAATCGGGGTGGTTCTGGTCAGGATCTTCGGGAAATCCCAACGCGCGGCAGGTGTCGTAGAAGGCTTCCGCCACCGGCAGCCACTCCTCCCGCTTGTACCGTCGCACCGGAATAGGGCCGCTGTCGCCATGAAAGTCATCGCCGGGAAAGTCCAGGTCGTTCTCCAAACGGCGGAAGTAGGGCAGCACTTTGGTGAACGACCATTCGTCGTTGCCCCAGATGGCCCAGTTGTCGTAGTCCTCAGGAACCCCGCGGAAAAGCACTTGACCGTTAATGCTGCTGGAGCCGCCCATAGCCTTGCCTCTGGGTATGATGATAGGCTCCTCCTGCTGCGGCGTCCCCCTGGCCAGGTAACCCCAACTATGGTCTCCGTATGCCGAGCGCCAGACGTTGTTGCCTTCTTTCAGGTCAACGGGTAGATGCTCAAAGTCGGGGTAGTCCGGGCCGGCTTCCAGCAGCAGCGCGGACACTTCCGGATCTTCGGTAAGCCGTGAAGCCAAAGCGCAGCCGGCGGAACCCCCGCCGATGATGATGAAATCGTAATTCATAAGAAACCTCTCAGTTCAGCTCACAGTTCGCAGCAATCCAGCAGCCCGTTGAAGAAATCCAGATCGTCGATCCCCTCCATTGACTCGTCATGCACATCGGCCAGATGCTTCATAATGCGCGGCGTATTCATCGGCACCAGCAGCGCGGTGGCGTTAACGCTGACAATACCAATCATACGATAATCCTGAAACCTCCCCCCGGCCTGGGCCTGCTGGTCGCAGCGCAGGCAGCGAACCGTAATCTCGCTATCCCGCGCGTCGTAGATGAGGCGTATCAAAGGCGCGCCGTTAAGGCTGGCGTCATACATTTGGCCGTTGCCGAACCGGTCCGGCCCGATGTGTTCCGCCGCAAGGGGGTTCCGCCAGCCCTCGGCCGGAAAGACGGCTCGGTTGCTGTCATTAGGCATAATTGCAGTCCTCCCTCTGTACCGTAAGACGGCAGTATCAGCTCCGATTTTAGCGCATTCACGCCGGGGCGTCATTACAATCCACCGCATCTCTGCCAGCCTATCGGCAAAATAAGGTAAAATAACGCCAACCCCGGCCAATTCGCAAGGAACGCTTATAATGACCGAGCAGGATTACGCCGAATGCGCGCGCAAGTTTCTAACCGACTCAGACCGTGAGTTTGCCGCTGGCGAACGGCAGCAGGCCTCCGAGAAACTGTACGGCGCCGCCAACGAAGCGCTGACCGCCATCGCTACGCAACGCGGCTGGCAGCGCCGTACCCACCGGGATATGAAGAACGTCAGCCAAAGGTTGGCCGACGAATACGGCGACCGGTTTCTAATCGGCGGGTTTGCCATCGCGGAAAAATTCCACAAGAACTTCTTTCACGATGAGATGGAGGATTACGAAATAGCCGTCGACCGCCCAGCAGTGCACGACTTCGTCAACCGCGCCCTTGCGCTGCTCGACGAAGCAAACGTAAGGGTGGGGTAGTTCCTGTTGCCCAATCGCAGTGCACCCTCCGGCTAAATGCCCCGGCATCGCCGCTAGCCTGCCGGCAAAATAAGGTAAAATAACGCCAGCCCCGGCCAATTCGCAAGGAATGCTTATAATGACCGAGCAGGATTACGCCGAATGCGCGCGCAAGTTTCTAACCGACTCAGACCATGAGTTTGCCGCCGGCGAACGGCAGCAGGCCTCCGAGAAACTGTACGGCGCCGCCAACGAAGCGCTGACCGCCATCGCTACGCAACGCGGCTGGCAGCGCCGTACCCACCGGGATATGAAGAACGCCGCCCAGCGCTTGGCGAATGAGTACAATGACTTGTTTCTGGTTGCCGGGTTCAGCGTGGCCGAAAAGTTTCACAAGAACTTTTTCCACGACGAAATGGAAGAATACGAAATTGAAGCAGACCGTCCCACCGTGCGCGAATATGTCAACCGTGTCCTTGCGCTGCTCGACGAGCAAACGTAAGGGCGGGATAATTCCCGCCCAACCGACGCGCCATCGCGTCCGTACAGCCGCTAGTCGGCGGCGGAACGCGGCAGGTGGCTGACGCCCGACATCAGATAGCGGTCAATTCCCTGCGCCGCATCGCGTCCCTCGGCGATGGCCCACACCACTAACGACTGCCCGCGCACCATATCGCCGCCGGCGAACACCCCGGGCACCGACGTCATCTTGTCAGCATCCACTTTGACGTTGCCCCGCGCGTCCAACTCTACCCCCAGCTGCTCCAGCATGCCCTCGTGCTCCGGATGGACAAAACCCATTGCCAGCAGAACCAAATCGGCGTCAACGCTGAACTCGCTCCCAGGCGCTTCCGACATCTGTAACCGTCCGTTTTCTCCGCGGCTCCAGTCCACTCGCACGGCGTGCAGCTTCTTCACCCGCCCATTTTCTCCGGACAGGGATTTAGTAAGGATGTTATAGTCCCGGACGCCGCCCTCTTCATGAGCGCCGGATGTCCGCAGAATCATCGGCCACCGCGGCCAGGGATTATCGTCCGGGCGCGTCTCCGGCGGTTCGTCCAGCAGCTCGAACTGATACACAATCTCCGCGCCCTGGCGGTGAGCGGTGCCCAGGCAGTCGGCGCCCGTGTCTCCGCCTCCCAGGATGATGACCCGTTTGCCTTCGGCGCTGATCTGGCCCTCAACGGTTTCGCCGGCCAGCGTGCGGTTCTGCTGCGGCAGGTATTCCATGGCAAAGTGTACGCCGTCCAGCTCCCGGCCCGGCAAGTCAAGGTCCCGGGCTTTCGTAGAGCCTCCGGTGAGACACACCGCATCGTACTCCGCCAGCAGCTGCTCCACCGGGTAATTCACGCCCACGTTGACCCCGGTGCGAAACTCCACCCCCTCGGCTTCCATCATCGCCACGCGACGCCGAACTACGGACTTCTCCAGCTTGAAATCGGGGATGCCCAGCATCAGCAAGCCGCCAATGTAGTCCGCCCTCTCCATCACTGTGACCCTATGCCCTGCCCGGTTGAGCTGCTGCGCGGCGGCCAGGCCCGAGGGGCCGCTTCCCACCACGGCGACGGTTTTGCCGGTGCGGGTTTCCGGCGGCATCGGCCTAATCCAGCCCTGCTCATAACCCCGATCGCTGATTTCCTTCTCTATGTACTCAATGGTAACCGGGTCGGCGTTGATGCTGAGCACGCAGGACGCCTCGCAGGGGGCCGGGCAAATGCGCCCGGTGAACTCCGGAAAGTTGTTGGTGCTTAGCAGAATTTCCAGTGCCCGCTGCCAGTTGCCCTGGTAAACCTGATGGTTGAAGTCAGGGATAACGTTGCCCAAAGGACAACCCATGTGGCAAAACGGAACCGCGCAGTCCATGCAGCGGCCGCCCTGCTCCATCGCCTGCCGGTCAGACCAGCGGTGATAATACTCCCGATAGTCGCCAACACGCTCTGCCGGGGGACGCCGCTCCGGCCCGACGCGCTCAAACTCAATGAACCCGGTAATTTTCCCCATCATCAAACCGTTGCCAGTTCCGCCGTCTGCCGCTGGGCCCGCTCTTGCAGAACACGGCGATAGTCCCGGGGCATCACCTTGCGGAAGTTGCCGATGCTGGCGCGCCAGTCGCCCAGGATGCGTCGGGCCGGCCCGCTGCCGGTGCGCTCCAAATGCTCGCTCAACATATCATGCAGCAGGTCAATATCCCCCTGCTCCGTCAGGTCTTCCAGATCTGCCATACCCGCGTTGAAACTAATGTGGAAATCGCCGCCGGGGTCATAGACAAAGGCAATGCCGCCGCTCATGCCGGCCGCAAAGTTCCGCCCCGTACTCCCGATTATGGCGACAACCCCGCCGGTCATATACTCGCAGCCGTGGTCGCCGACGCCTTCCACCACGGCCCTCGCGCCGCTGTTGCGCACGGCGAACCGCTCGCCCGCCCGGCCCCGGATAAACACATCGCCGCCCGTAGCCCCGTACAGGGCCACGTTGCCGATGATTATGTTGTCCTCAGGCGCAAATCCCGAACCTTCCGGCGGCACAATGACGATGCGGCCGCCGCCGATGCCTTTGCCCATATAGTCGTTGGTGTCGCCCGACAGCCTGATGGAAACGCCCGGCGCCAGGAACGCCCCGAAGCTCTGCCCCCCGGAGCCGTTCAGATTGATTTTGATGGTTCCATCGGGCAGGCCCTCCTCGCCGTATTTCCGCGAAATTCGTCCGCTGAGCATCGCCCCAACGGTGCGGTTGGAGTTGGACACCGGCAGTCTGATTTCCACCGGCTCGCCTCTGTCAATGGCCGGCTGTGCTTGCGCTATAAGCTGATGGTCCAGCGCCTTATGCAGCCCATGGTCTTGTCCAATGCAGCAGTACGTCGGGACTCGCTCCGCCCGGCGCGGCATCGTCAGCAGGCGGGAAAGGTCAATGCCGGCGGCCTTCCAGTGGCCAACCGCCCGGCGCGTTTCCAGCTTGTCCACCCGACCCACCATCTCGGCAACGGTGCGGAAGCCCAGTTCCGCCATAATCTCCCGCAGCTCCTCGGCCACAAAGTAAAAGTAGTTGACCAGATGCCCCGGCTGTCCGGCGAAACGCTTGCGAAGTTCCGGATCCTGGGTCGCTATGCCCACCGAGCAGGTATTCAGATGACACTTGCGCAGCATAATACAGCCGTTGACAATAAGTGCGGCGGTAGCCATCCCAAACTCTTCCGCACCCAGCAGCGCAGCGATGGCAACGTCCCGGCCCGTTTTCAGCTGGCCGTCCGTTTGCACCACGATGCGGCTGCGCAGGTCGTTGGCCACGAGCACTTGCTGCGTTTCCGCCACGCCCAACTCCCAGGGAAGGCCGGCGTGCTTGATGGAAGACTCCGGCGACGCCCCAGTGCCGCCATCGTGTCCGCTGATTAGAACCACGTCGCCGTGGCCTTTCGAGACGCCGGCAGCGATAGTGCCAACGCCAACCTCGGAAACCAGCTTCACATGAATGCGGGCCTCCGGGTTAATGTTCTTCAAGTCATGGATGAGCTGCGCCAGGTCTTCGATGGAATAAATGTCGTGATGCGGCGGCGGCGAAATCAGCTCAACGCCGGGCGTCGTATGCCGCACCCATCCAATGTACTCGTCAACCTTGTGGCCCGGCAGCTGCCCCCCCTCGCCGGGCTTGGAACCCTGCGCCATCTTAATCTGCAAGTCGGTGGCATTCACCAGATAATTAGGGGTAACGCCGAACCGACCCGAAGCTACCTGCTTGATGGCGCTGGAGCGGTTGTCGCCGTTTTCGTCCAAAGCGTAGCGGTGGTAATCTTCACCGCCCTCGCCGGTGTTGCTGCGCCCCCCCAGCCGGTTCATCGCAATAGCCATGGTTTCGTGAGCCTCCCGGCTGATGGAACCCAGCGAAATTGCCCCCGTAGCAAACCGCTTGACGATTTCCACCGCCGGCTCAACCTCCTCTATCGGAACCGGCTCCCCGTCCCTGAACTCCAGCAAACCGCGCAGCGTCGCCATTCTCCGGCTCTGGTCATTGACTTCATCGGCAAACTGCCGGTACGCAGCGGGGTCATTGGCTCGGGTAGCATACTGCAACTTGGCGATGCTCTCGGGATTCCACTGATGGAACTCGCCATGCCGACGCCATTGGTACTGGCCCCCCATGTCCAGCTCCTGCATCCCCGGCACAAAAGGATCCTCAAAGGCCGAGCGATGGCGCTGTAAGGCCTCCTCTTCAACAATGTCCAGCCCGATGCCCTGAATGCGCGACGGAGTGCGCGTAAAGTACCGCTCAACCAGCTCGTCGTTCAAGCCGATAGCCTCGAATATCTGCGCCCCACGATACGACTGCACCGTGGAAATGCCCATCTTGGACATTACTTTGAGGATGCCCTTCTCATTGGCCTTGATGAAATTATAGACGGCACAATCCGGCTTGGTCCCGTTGAGTTCCCCTCTTTCGGCCAGGTCGCGGGCCGATTCCAATGCCAGGTAGGGATTGATTCCGCCGGCCCCGTAGCCGATAAGCAGGCAGAAATGCTGCACCTCCCGGGGCTCCCCCGACTCCACTACCAAGCCGGCGCGGGTGCGGGTGCCTTCCCTGGTCAGATGGTGATGCACCGCGCCCGTCGCCAGCAGGCTCGGAATCGGCGCATGATTGGCGTCCACACCCCGGTCGGACAGGATAATAACGTTCTTGCCGCCGGCAATTGCCCGCGACGCCGCAGTGCACAGGTCATCCAGAGCCTGCTGCATTGAACCCGCCCGGGCGTCAAATAGCGTCGACAGCGTCACCGACGACAGGCCGGGTAAATCCAGCCCACGGATTTTCGCCATCTGATCATCGGTAAGCAGCGGCGATTTCAGGCGCAGCTGCCGGCAGTGCTGCGCCGTTTCGTCAAACAGGTTCTGTTCAGTGCCTATAAACGCGCCCAACGACGTAACCAGCTCTTCCCGTATCGCGTCCAACGGCGGGTTGGACACCTGGGCGAACAGCTGCTTGAAGTAGTCGAACAGCAAGCGGTTCTGGTCCGACAGCACGGCCAGCGCGGCGTCGTTCCCCATGGACCCGATGGCTTCATAGCCATCAGCCGCCATGGGCGTGGTCAGCATCCGCAGCTCCTCAACCGTGTACCCGAAGGCCCGCTGCTGCTGACGCAGGTCAGACCCGCCCGCCGGCGCCAGCGGTAAAGCCGCCGGCAGCTCGTCAAGCTCGGCCTTGTTCTCTTTGAGCCATTCGCCGTAGGGCTGCCGATTCGCCAGCGTATGCTTCAGCTCTTCATCGCCGATGATGCGCCCCTCGTCAAAACTGACCAGGAACATCCGCCCCGGCTGTAGCCTGCCCTTCTCCCGAATACTCTCCGGCGGCAGCTCCAGCACCCCCGTCTCCGACGCCATAACCAACTTGTCGTCGTGCGTAATGGCATACCGGAATGGACGCAGACCGTTGCGGTCCAGCACTGCGCAAACGTCCTTACCGTCGGTCGCCAGCATCATCGCCGGGCCGTCCCAAGGCTCCATCATGCACGAGTGATATTCGTAAAAGTCCTTCTTCTCCTGAGGCATCGTTTCGTGCTGCTCCCAGGCTTCCGGAATCATCATCAGCATGGCATGGGCCAGTTCCCGCCCGGTCATCACCAACAGCTCCAGCGCGCTGTCAAAACTGGCCGTGTCGCTGGCTGCCGGGTCACAGATGGGCGCCAGTTTGCGCGCATCGTCTCCGTAAAGCGACGAACTGAACTGCTGCTCCCGCGCATGCATCCAGTTGATATTGCCCCGCACTGTGTTGATTTCGCCGTTGTGCGCCAGATAGCGGTACGGATGCGCCAGCTTCCAGTGCCCCAGCGTGTTGGTGCTGAATCGGGAATGCACCAAGGCAAACGCCGACACCATGGCCGCATCGTTCAGGTCAAGGTAAAACCGTGCCAGCTGATACGACACCAACAGACCCTTGTACACCACCGTGTTGCAGCTGAGGCTGCACAGGTAAAAGAAATCAGCGTCGGCGGTGCTTATGCCGATTTCCGTCAGAGTATGCGTAATCACCTGACGAGTTACGTACAGCTTCCGCTCAAAGGCCACCCGGTCAGCTATGCCGGCCGCGCCTTTCCCGACGAAAAACTGACGAATAACCGGGCAGACGGCCCGCGCATCGTGCCCGATGGCGGAATGGTCAACGGGCGCATCCCTCCAACCCAGCAGGGTCAGACCCTCGCCGGCAACCACTTTCTCAATGTGCGCCACGCAAGCCGCCACCGCCCCGGCCTCCTGAGGCAGAAACGCCATACCGACGCCATACTCCCCCTCGGCCGGCAGCGCAATGCCCGTGCCAGCCGTAACCTTCCGGAAAAAGGCATCGGGCATCTGCACCAGAATGCCGGCTCCGTCGCCCGTTTCAGCATCCGAGCCGGACGCGCCGCGATGCCCCAGATTGTCCAGTACCTGCAAGGACTCCGTAATGATGGAGTGCGTCTTTTCGCCCTTGACGTTGGCCACCATGCCGACGCCGCAAGCGTCATGCTCCTGCTCCGGAGCATACAAGCCGGACTGAGCCAGTTCTTTGAGCGAATTCATAGCAGTACCCTACATCAAAATTTAACGGAAAAACTGCCCGCAACGGGCGGGGAAACGTCCCCGCGTTGTCGGGACAACACGGCGTAGCGGCTCCGCCGGAAAATTGACTTGTGTAATATATCACAAACTACAGGGATTGCAAGGCGGCCCCCTCCCGGCCTATACTCTCGTAATACCCGATGAACCTCACCCCCATGACCATGACCACTGCCAACACGCTGAACCCCACCGAAGTCGCCCGCCTCGCCGTCGACGTCGCCGCCGAAAAGCTGGCCACCGACATCGTAATGCTCGACCTCAGAGACCTGGCCCCCTTCGCCGACTACTTCGTGGTCATGACCGCTGACTCCGCCCGCCAGATCGAAGCCCTGGAAGAAGACCTCTCCAATGCTATGAAGCAAGCCGGCGTCCCCCGACACCACCGCGAAGGCTCCCCCGCCTCCGGCTGGGTCCTCTTGGACTTTGCCGACGTCCTCATTCACATTTTCGGGCCGGAAGAGCGCGCATTCTTCAACCTCGAACGCCTGTGGAACCGCGCCCCCCAGGTCGTCAGGATTCTCTAAGCCACGGGTCAGTGCTTCGCGCGTAATCCAAAGCGTGCTCCGGATCAAAGAACAGGTTGATTTCCCGTTCCGCCGACTCCGGGCTGTCCGAACCGTGGACGATATTGCGGCTGGTGTCAATCCCCAAGTCCGCGCGTATCGTCCCCGGCGTCGCCTCCGCCGGGTTCGTGGAACCTATCGTTTGCCGCGACAGCGCCACCGCATTGTCCGCCTCCCAAATCATCGCCACGATCGGCCCCGAAGTGATGAAATCCACCAGCGACGGGAAAAATGGTCGGTTCACGTGCTCCGCATAATGGAGACGCGCCAAATCCTCATCCACTACCATCAGGCGAATGCCCACCAGCTTCAACCCCCGACGCTCCAACCGCGATATCACCTCTCCAATCAGGCCTCGCTGTATGCCGTCTGGCTTGACGGCCACAAAGGTTCGTTCCATAAATTGCAAGTCTCCTGTTCAGTTTTGACCCGTCTGGTTCCGCGTAGCGGTACGACCCTGCCGCACCCGGTCCCGCCGTTTGGCCGTTCCTATGGTAGGCATCCTCAGATAATAGGGTTGCAGAGACGACAGGTCATCGCAATCTCCATCCCTGACGCGCGCCGCGGCCAGTTCCGCCAGCGCCCACAGCCGGCCGGCCGGCGTCCACGACGCAACCGATGCCCTGTCCAACCCGGCGCCCCGGATGGCCTCCGCCCGGCCGTTGGCCGCCTCTCCGCAGTAAATCACCGGCCCGCTCTCCGCTCCGGCCCTCCCCAGCAATTCCTCCGGAGACGCGATGGCATCCTCCTGAACTCGCTCTCCGTCCCCTCCAAACCAGCCTGCGGCGACCTCGTTCCGCCCGGCCTCCAGCCACGCCGTCGCCACGCCGTCGCTCCTGAGGTGCGCCATCGCCTCCAGCGCCAGTGTATCAATCCCCACTATCGGAAATCCGCCGGCCATCGCCAGCCCTTTCGCCGCGCTGACCCCTACCCGCAGCGCGCTGAACGGCCCCGGCCCCAACGCCACCGCTACCCCGTCCAGCTCCGCGGCCGGCAGATTGCGGGCCACCAGCAGTTCCGCCGCCGCCGGCATCAGCTGCCTGGTGTGATTTGCAGCGGAATGCCACAGCCGGGCCTCTACTACCCTTCCATCGGCGTCGGACAGAGCCACGCCCCCATACCGCGACGAGGTGTCAATGGACAACAGCATCAGTCGCTCCCCGCCGTCAGCCGGGCCAGCAGCTCTGCAAACCGCTCTGGCGCATCCTCAATAACGATGCTATGGCGCGCTGGCAGCGCGCCGTCTTCGCCCGGAACAACCTCCCCGGCGACGGGATTGCCCTCCACCGCATAGTCCAGCCCAATCCACAACGCATCGTCCGGGAATATGTCCCCGGCGCGGTCGGCCCATTCTACAACCAGCACGTCTTCACCGGCGGCAATAACATCCTCCAGCCCCAAATCCCAAGCCTCCGCCGGCTGGTCAATCCGATAAAGATCCGCGTGATGCAGCGCAAGGCGACCCCGGTAGCGCGTCACCAGCACAAACGTAGGGCTGCGCGCGTACCCGTCAACCCCCAGACCCCGGGCAATGCCCTGGGTCAGGCAGGTCTTGCCGGCCCCCAGTGGCCCGGTAAGCAGATACACGTCTCCGGGGCCGGCCCCCTGGCCAATAATCTCCCCCAAGCGGCGCGTTTCCTCGGCGGTATCGGTATGAATCGTTACGTCCCTGGCCATACTATGTCAAACATTTTACATCGTTGAGCATAATCGCATCGTCAGCCCGCAACGCCATCAGCCTGCGAAATGGTCCCATCCGGCGCCGGCCCTGGCCCTGCGCTTCCCATGTTCGTCCAGCACGGCCACCGAACCCGGCTCGCCTTCCTTAATCTCTCCGATGACCGCGCCGCCCGGATGCAGCCGCGTCATCGCAGCGTCCATTATATCCGACGGCGCAGTGAACAGCAGCGCGTAATCCTCCCCGCCGTACAACGCCAGGTCAAGCCATCCAGCGGGAAACGCCCGCTTCAACGCCGGCGGCGCCGGCACTTCATTCGCGTAAATTTCGGCGGACACCCCGCTGGCCGAACACAGCTTCCCCAAGTCATCCGCCAACCCGTCGCTCACGTCCATCGCACAGCGAACCCCCACCGACGCCAGCGCCTTGCCCGCAGCCACATCAGGCCAGGGCCGCCGATGCTGTCGGATTAGCTCCGATTCGTTTTCATCCGCCGTCTCCCTAGCATCCCCCTCTAGTAGCTGACGCAATCCTCCGGCTGATCCTCCCAGTGGCCCGGTTACGCCCACCAGATGGCCCGGCGCCGCCGCCGTTCGCACCATCGGCAGCCCGGAACACACCCCGGTGAGCGCTACCGTGACAAACGTAACCGGCGAGCGCACCATGTCCCCCCCAATTATCCACACGCCGAACTGACGGCAGATTTCCATCATCCCCGCGTACAGCTCCTCAACGTCGGCTACCAGCGTGTCCGACGGTAGCCCCAGCGTCACCAACGCCGCCTTCGGCTCGCCGCCCATCGCCGCCACGTCGCTGATGTTGGACGCAATGGCCTTCCAGCCCAGCGCCCGCCAGGGAGTCGTAGCCTCGCTGAAGTGAACCCCGTCCACCATCGTGTCCGTAGTATAAAGCTCGGTAACCGGCCCAACTGCGAACGTAACTGCCGCGGCATCATCCCCATTGCCCACCGCAAGCCGATACGGAACGTCTCCCGTCGGCGGCTGGTCAGGCTCCGTCCATCGCCGCGCCAGCTCAATCAGGCCGAATTCGCCTACGTCGGAAATCCTCATACGCTGCCTAATCTAATTCTCCAGCAGGAACGGCCCCAAGTTGGCATCCACAATCCGCGACAGCGCCAGCGCGGATTCCCCCCCAGTCTTCCCATATACCCCGACCACAATCACCCGCGACACCGTGCGCCCGCGAACAAACCGCGCTTCCCTCCCCTCGAGCACCACGCTGGAACCTGAAAAGGCATACTCCTTGCCAGCGGCGTAATCGCCGATTCCTCCGCCGTCCCCGTCAACAACCGAAATGATATTCACCGCCGCCACCGGCAACTTCAGATCCTTCACTATACCCCCTATATCCCGATTCACCGCCTCCCGGTCATAGCCTTTCAGAGCCTCAACCTGCGCCCTCGCCTGCTCTCTGGTCTCGTACATACTCACCCATTGCAGCGTGAAATAAACCCTCGTCCCGGCAAGACTGTACACATTCAGCAGGCCGCCCGCCCACGTATGGCGCTTGTACCCGGCGATAAACCCGGCGTCTCCCGCCCTGAACTCCCCCTCTCCATCTATCCCGCTATAGACGCACTCCGACGCCGGCAAGCCCTCACAAACGCCGGCCGGCGTAACCCTCTTGATTACCGGGCTGTCCTCCGACGTCTCCGTAGCCAGCCCCTCAATATCCTCCAAAGATGGCAGCAACCCCGACAAATCCGCCGGCGTCAGCATGTCAATGGGCGCCGGCGTAGACGTCGGCCTCGACGTCGGTGTAGGTTCCGGGGTTGGCGTCCGCGTCCGCGTCGGCTCCCCAGGCGCCAGCGTCGGCGGAGGCTCCGGTGTAGCCGTCGCCGTTGGTTCTGGCTCCGGCGCGCGCGTTGCCGGCGGTTCCAAAGCAACCGTCGGTTCTGGAGTCAGCGTATCCGTCGGCTCCAAAGTAGCCGTATGCTGCGGCCTGTCGGTAGCCGCCGCCGTTGTCGCCACGGTAAACCCGGACGTTCTTGGCCTCGCCGGCGCCTCCGTTGCCACCGCCGGCGGTTCCGGCCCCAGCGGTTCCAGCTCAGCGGAAGTACAGGCCAGCGCCACTCCCGCCGCCAGCAGAACGACGCCAACTACGCGCAACAAAACAGACATCGGAAAACCACGGCTCACGCTATCAATTCGGCCAGTGAATATACAAGAAAACCGGGCCTACGTACAAGGCCCGGCGTCTCTGCGGCATCTTACCGGCTGAGTAGTGAAAGGAAGTAAGAAAGTTTGAGTGTGTTTCCGGCTATTTAGCCGAGGACAGCGGATTTTCTCAGGGAATCTGCTCTCTAGCCTCGGGAACCATTTCGGCTCGACCGGACAGGCCGAAGGACAGGAACGTCCGCTGATTGACCTGGGAGTGAACCGGCTCACGCCGTCAGGCGCTCCCCGATTTTTGGTCTCCCTGAAAAGGAGGTGATCCAGCCGCACCTTCCGGTACAGCTACCTTGTTACGACTTCGTCCCAGTTACCGAACCCGACCTCGGCGCCTGCCTCCCTTTCGGGTTAGCTCAGCGACTTCAATCGTTCTCGGCTTCCATGACGTGACGGGCGGTGTGTACAAGGCCCGGGAACGTATTCACCGCAGTATGCTGACCTGCGGTTACTAGCGATTCCGCGTTCATGCAGGCGAGTTTCAGCCTGCAATTCCAACTGGGGCCGGCTTTGCTGGGATTGGCTCCATCTCACGATTTGGCAACCCATTGTACCGGCCATTGTAGCGTGTGTGTAGCCCTGGGCATAAGGGCCATGATGACTTGACGTCGTCCCCACCTTCCTCCTCCTTGCGGGAGGCTGTCTCGCTAGAGAGTGTAACTAACGATGAGGGTTGCGCTCGTTGCGGGACTTAACCCAACACCTCACGGCACGAGCTGACGACAGCCATGCAGCACCTGTGATGGCTCCCGGAGTTACCCCCGAGTCGTCGCCCTTTCGGGCTCCTACTACCAACATGTCAAGCCCAGGTAAGGTTCTTCGCTTAGCATCGAATTAAACCACACGCTCCACCGCTTGTGCGGGCCCCCGTCAATTCCTTTGAGTTTTAGCCTTGCGGCCGTAGTCCCCAGGCGGGATACTTAACGCGTTAGCTACGGCACGGAGGGGGTCAATACCCCCCATACCTAGTATCCATCGTTTAGGGCGTGGACTACCTGGGTATCTAATCCAGTTTGCTCCCCACGCTCTCGCGCCTCAGCGTCAGAAACAGCCCAGTAAGCCGCTTTCGCCACTGGTATTCCTCCCGATATCTACGCATTCCACCGCTACACCGGGAATTCTGCTTACCTCTGCTGTCCTCTAGTCAAATAGTATCCCTTGACCTCTCCCAGTTGAGCCGGGAGCTTTCACAAGAGACTTATCCAACCGCCTACGCGCACTTTACGCCCAGTAAATCCGGGTAACGCTCGCCCCCTACGTATTACCGCGGCTGCTGGCACGTAGTTAGCCGGGGCTTATTCCCGAGGTACCGTCTGGCATCTTCCCTCGGAAAAGGGGTTTACAACCCGAAGGCCTTCGTCCCCCACGCGACGTCGCTGGGTCAGGCTTGCGCCCATTGCCCAAGATTCCCTGCTGCTGCCTCCCGTAGGAGTGGGGGCCGTTCTCAGTCCCCCTCTGACTGGTCATCCTCTCAGACCAGCTACCCGTCATCGGCTTGGTGAGCCTTTACCTCACCAACTACCTGATAGGACGCGAGCCCCTCCTCCGGCGACTTTCGCCTTTCATCTGCGCGCCAAAGTACGCAGATCGTATGCGGGATTATCCTCAGTTTCCCGAGGCTATACCCCACCGGAGGGCAGGTTACTCACGCGTTACTCAGCCGTCTGCCGCTTTACCATTGTGGCCGAAGCCACGGTCACGCTCGACTTGCATGCATTAAGCGCGCCGCCAGCGTTCACCCTGAGCCAGGATCAAACTCTCTTAATTGAGAACCTTACTTCCTTCCACTATTCAGCTGTTAATCTGCCCGCACCGCCGGAAGCTGCTCGCCTCAACAGCGGATGCGTTCCGTAACTTTACCCCATCCTTCGCCCCTTGTCAACACCCAATTTAGCGCCAAATTCAGGCCATCCCTACGCCCCCTACCACAGCCCTCTTGCCACCCCGTTCAAGGCTGCGCAAACCAAGAAGCCGCTACTCACCCCACCCGCCACTCCGACCCCAGCGCCCTCCCCCGCAGCGAAACCCCATCCTGAAAATCAGGATTCTGACGCCCCTACCGAAACTGCGGAATCACATCCTCCGCAATCACCTGCATCAGCTCACGTATGCGGTTCACCTCGCCCGTATTCAAGGCCAACGCTACGTGCTCCGCCCCGGCCTCTCCATAAGCCGCAATACCCGCCGCCATCCCCGCCGGATCATCTCCGGGCAATCGCGCCCGCTCCGCCGACCGCCGACTCGACGGGCCCCCGTGCGCTTCCACCTCAACCCGCACCGACATCGCCACCCCCTCCGGGTCCCGCCCCGCCGCCTCCGCCACCTCCCGCACCTGCTGCCGCCCTATGGCAAACTCCTCGGCGCTCACCCCGGACGGATGCCACCCGTCTCCGCGCCGACCCGCCCGACGCAGCGCCCCCGGACTGTTGCCCCCAACCCACAGCGGCACGCCTCCCACCCCGTCTATCCTCTGCAACGGCTTCGGCGAGAACTTCAAATCGCCGAACTCCCACCGCCTGCCGCTGTAGCGCGGGTCATCATTGCCCCACAGCTCCCGCATCACGTCCATCGTCTCATCAGTCAGAGAACCCCGCTGATTCAACGGAACCCCCAGCGCCTCAAACTCCGGCGCCATCGCTCCCACGCCCACCCCCAGAACTACACGCCCGCCCGACATCTGGTCCAGCGTAGCCGCATACTTGGCCAGCTCCACCGCATTGTGATACGGCAGCACCAGCACCGACGTGCCCAGCCGAATCCGCCCGGTCAGCGCCGATATGTGCGACAGCGTCGCCATCGGATGATAGTACGGCTTGCCGTCCAGCCGCTCCCGTATGTACCCGTTGTTAAACAGGTGGTCCATCACCCACACCGAGTCGTACCCCAGCTCCTCCGCCAGCGGCCCGAACCCAATAACCGCCTGCGGGTCTTCAATCCCCCAATTATTCGGAACCGTAACTCCAAACTCCATCGTCTTCTTACTCACTCCTCCCGCCCCGGCTCCCGCCGGGTCTTGCCGACCCCGCGCCGAGACAGTTAATTCTGCTCCCTTCCCTCACCCCGGCTCCCGCCGAGCCTTGCCGGCCCTGCGCCAAGGCAGTTCTGCTCTCCTCCGCACCCTAGCTCCCGCCGCTTTTCGGCAGGAACGGCATAATCTTGTCCGCCAGCGACGCCAGATTCCGCGTCTGCACCCACACCTCTCCGTTGCCTCGAAACTTCATCACCAAGCCCTCTCCCCCGGCAATCAGCGACCCAATCCCGCCCACCTTCCCGATGGAATACTCCACATCATCGCTGAACGCCACCAGATGCCCCGTGTCCACCACCAGCTCCCGATCCGGCGTCACCGGAACCCGCTTGATTGCTCCGTAAGAGTTGTAATACACCGTCCCCATCCCCCGCTCGGTATAAGCCCGGATGAAAAACAGGCTCTCCCCGCTGAAAAGCCCCCGAAACCCCTGAAACTTCGCGTCCGTCTCCACATTCTCCGTGCAAGCCAGAAACGAACTCCCCTGGATAAACAGATTCCTCCCCGGTTCCAGATCAAAAGAACCCAGGTCTCCCGGCGACGGCGGCGCCAGGCTTACCCAGCCGCCATATCCTTCCCCGGTAAAGGTGTTCAGGAAAAACGAATCCCCAGCCACCATCCGACGCAGCCCCCCGAACAGCCCGCCGCCGCCCATGCCCGTCTTCATTCCCACTCCCGCTTGAGCCACCATCGCCCCCGTCTCCGCCTTGATCGATTCGCCCGCCTCCAACTCTATCGTCAGCAGCGAATAGCTGGGGCTGAACTCCACCTTGCTCTTCATAATTCACCTCTCAATTCAATCGTGTCCCCTCGGGTCATCCATCCCCTCGGTTCAACCGTCTCTCCCGGCTCAATCGCCGCCTCGATTCAATCATGTCCCCGCTTCTTGCCCTCCATATCCTCCCGTCACTTACGCCGCCCATCGTTCCCGCAAAAGCCGGAACCCGCTCTGACCGAACCCAGGCCGGGCATTCCATCCCGGCATTCCTGCGAAAACGGGAGCCTACTCACCCCGTTCTGATTGCCTCCACCAGCCTGGCCGACTCAATAGCGCCCACCGCGCAATCCGCTCCCAGATTGCCCACCTTCCCGCCCGAGCGGTTGATGGCCTGCTCCAGATTCTCCGTCGTCAGCACGCCGAACATCGTCGGCACCCCCGTCTCCCGCGCCACCGCCGCAATCCCCGCCGACGCCTGATTGCACACCATATCATAGTGGCCCGTCTCGCCCCGTATGACCGCCCCCAGGCAAATCACCGCATCGTACCTCCCCGACTCCGCCAGCGCCTTCGCCGCCACGGGCAGCTCAAAAGAGCCCGGAACCCACGCCGTCGCAATGTCCCCGTCCCGCACCCCATATTGAGCCAGCGTGTCCAGCGCGCCCTCCATCAGATTCTTGGTGATAACGCGATTGAAACGGGCTGCCACCACTGCCACCCGCAGGCCGGCGCCGTCCAATCCTCCATTCAATTCTCGTGGCAAACTGTCATCTCCTGTCTCGCGAGCCGAAGCGCCGACCAAGCCGCCATCCCGCCCGCATATGTACTGAATGCTGTTGACGCCATAGCGAAACACCCGGCAATGCGCCACCCGCCCGCAAGTGTACTAAACCTTGGCGCCGATTCAAGTCGACTCCCCAAAACGCCACAGGATTCTCCTGTGCCGTAAATTGCCAAACCAACCCACACCAAAGAAACCTCGCAGGCGCCCCGATTTTATCACCGAACCCCAAACCCGCATAGCCTCCGCCACGGCGATACGCTTGCAAAACGCTCTCTTTCGCCGCTTGCGCCTCAACGCTGCGCGACATCCAGTGTTCTGCTGAGCAACACTTACCGGACAAGGTGCGTCAGCAAGCCGGAGGTAGCGATACGGAGTTCGGTTTCGATGAGCAGCAATTATCGGGCAAGGTGCGCCAAGCCGATGATTGTCACACCATTTTGCAAGTGCCTTACGGCCAGCTCCAGCGCCGACCTCCCTACGCCCCAAACCACCACCGTATCCCACCAGGTAACTGGCAATACTCTCACGGCGTCACGCCCGAACCTCACACCGGCAGAGCCGCCGAATGCGCCGAATACGCTGCCAAAAGCATCGCCAACAACCCACACCGGCAAAGCCGCCGAATACGCCGAATACGCTGCCAAAAGCATCGCCAACAACCCACACCGGCAAAGCCGACGGCTTCGTCGAGTCTCTGCTCCCCCATAACCACCTCTTCACCCCATTCTCCCAACTCCTCAACCCTCCCAACCCTCATTCCGGGCATCCACCCAACCCACATTCTCGCGCCACAACCGTCGTTCCGCCTAAACCCAAAACCCACCATCCATACGCCAACACGCAGCCACAACCAACCCCCACCAGCACAACCCACCCCATCCTGAAAATCCTAAAATCCCGTAAATCCTGATTCTGACAACCCGCCGCTATTCCATACAGTACGACAGCCCCGCATCATCAAAGTCATTATACCCTGCCCTCCCCCAGATAGCCGGTATGCACCCTTCCAAATCCTCATTGCCTGCGAGGCGCCACCCATTCAGCCTCACCAGACTCCCCAGCTCCGACGGTATCGGGCCACTCAACTGGAGATAGCTAAGGTACAGTTTTTGCAAGTTCGCCAGCCTCCCCAGCTCCGACGGTATCGGGCCGTTGAATTGGTTATCATTAGGGTGGTCCTGTGGACGGGGTTCCCCTGAGGGGGAGTCGAATTTCCGCCAGAGGTTTCCGAGCCACAAAAGCTGCAAGTTCGTGAGTTCCCCCAGCCAGGCCGGTATCTCTCCCGACAGCAGATTATGGCCGAGCCTTAATTCTCTCAACTTGCGGAGATTCCTCAGTTCCCCCGGTATCTCGCCGTCCAACTTATTCTTTTGGAGGTATAAGTATTCCAAATTGCTGAGCCTCCCCAGGCTCGCCGGTATCTCGCCTTCCAAATCGTTATTAAACAACCTCAACTCTTTCAAATTGCTCAGGTCCCCCAGCTCCTCCGGTATCTCGCCTCCCAAACGCGGGTTGTTGGCGAGGAGTAGATATTCCAACTTGCTGAGCCGCCCCAAACTCGCCGGTATTTCACCCCTTAGCCCATAGTTCGTGAGGAACAACTTGGTGACGCAACCATCCACGTCAGTATCGACGCTTTTCCATTCGTCCAACGGCCCGTCGCTCAGCCAATTCTCTTTCCTCCCATGACCGTACCAGTTCGGCCCCTCTGTGGCGTCCCAGAACTCTATCAGCACGTCCCGATCCCCAGCGCACCCGGAGACCGGCAGCGTCGGAGTCGGCGTAGGCGAAGAGGTAGGCGTAGCCGTCCGAGTCGGTGTAGCCGTAGCCGTCCGCGTCGGCGTAGCCGTAGCCGTTCCCGTCCGCGTCGGTGTAGGTGTAGCCGTAGCCGTTCCCGTCCGCGTCGGCGTAGCCGTAGCTGTCCGCGTCGGCGTAGGTGAGGCAGTAGCGGTTCCCGTCCGCGTCGGCGTAGGCGTAGGCGTAGCTGTAGCCGTTCCCGTCCGCGTCGGCGTAGGCGTAGGCGTAGCTGTAGCCGTTCCCGTCCGCGTCGGCGTAGCCGTCCCCCTCGGCGTACCCGCTGGCGTCCCCGCCGGATCCCCCGTAGCCGTCGGTGTCGGCGTCGGTGTGCTTGTCCCCCTCGGCGTACCCACTGAAGTCCCCGCCGGAGCCCCCGTAGCTGTCGGCGTCGGCGTCGGTGTGCTTGTCCCCCTCGGCGTACCCACTGAAGTCCCCGCCGGAGCCCCCGTAGCCGTCGGCGTCGGCGATACAGTGGCAGTAGCCGCCGGCGTACCCGCTGACGCCCCCGCCGGAGTTCCCGTCAGCGTAGCCGTCGCCGTCCCTGTCCCCGTCGGAGTAGGCGTCGCGCTGGCCACCAGCGTTGCCACGCTCGTCCCACTAACCGGCTCCGGCTCCGCCACCCTTGTTGCAGTAGCCAGCAATAGCGCCGCGCTCGTCGCAGTAACCCCCTGCGTTGGCCACTTCGTAGGCGTAGCCGTCTCCCCCACAACCGCCATCGTAACGCCCGGCATCTGTGGCAGAGCCGGCAACGTAGGAACACCCGCCGCTGCCGCCGGGTCAGACCCGTCCGAAGCCACCCGCGGCGGCATCGGGTCAGACCCGGCCGGAGTGCCCGACGCTTCCGGCGGAGGATAAGGCAATGCGGGAACGACCGGCGTCCGCGACCCTCCGTCAGATGCCCCCGGCGTCTGCGACCCGTCGGGCGCCGCGACAGCCCCCGGCGTCTCCGTCACGCCGGCCGTAGCCGTCGCAACATCCGCCACCGTCAGCGTAGCCGATGCCATAGCCTCCCCATCATCTTCCTCCCCTATCCCGGCCATGAAAAACGCTGCCAGCCCCGCCAACGGCAGCAAAATCAGCCCACCCAGCAGAATCTTCAACCACCCGGAAACGCCCCGCAGCTGGCTCCAACCCCGGCCATCGCCGCCGCCATCCCGGCCATCGCGCTCATCGTATGTAACCCAGTACCTAATCACGAAAGCAACGACCTAGCCTTTCCGACCTCCGAGCCTAGCGTCGCGATTCTATCACACCCGACTACTCACACAGCCGCTCCCACTTATAAATCGTCGCATAGGGCAGACCACGCCGGACGGTGCGGGGGCTGACGCCGACGGCATTCATAAATCGTCGCATAGGGCAGACTCTCCCGCCCCAACCCCACACAGCTGCCCCCGCCAAAACCCACAACCCCCATCCCAACGCCGCAACCCACCCCATCCCGTAAATCCCATTTCCGGCAATCCCCACCGCCAACCCCCATCTCCCCTCCACACCGCAACCACACCCCCATCCTGAAAATCCCCAAATCCGGTAAATCCTGATTCTGACAAAAATCGCTTGCACTACGCACGCCAGTGCGCTATAATACCCCCGTCAGGCTAATCCAACGGCCCCGCGCGAACCGTCGGATACCCGTCCCAGCCCGGTGCACCGGCCAGGACACCGCCCGACATCACAACTGAATAGGAGTCTCACGGGGTTCAGGATAACACGGTCTAAACCGCCGCAACCAGTACTTTGCGGCATGTCGGATCCATTGCACCACTGTGGTGCGCCGGAGGTCGGTCACATTACCCGGCTGGCGCACCCAGCACGGCGGGCGTCACCACCGCTGCGCGAGGACGGGCACTGCGCAAGCAGCCGTTAGCACGCGCAAGACTAGGACGTAAATAGCAAGCACGCTCTCGGGCCGTAGCGCCGACATCCTGAACCCCCACGAACCCACCAAAATCCACCGACCGACCAAAAGGAGAGAAACAACCACCATGAAAAACGCCAACCCCAACACCCGCGCGCCCCCGCTCAACCGCCCTTAATAAGGGCCGGGGCTGGCGGAGGTGGGAGGCCGCCAGCCCCGGCTTTCCCAACCCCTGATAAGTCACCACGACGGCCAAACCGCTGTGCCGGCCGCTCACTGACGCTGCCTCTCAGCGTCCCCGGGGCATACCTGCCAGCGTCAAACCTTCCTGTCGGGAAGAATGCCGCGGCATGGCCCGTGATTAAAGCCGGAACCCACGTCCCCTGTATCCTTACTCCCGGGCTGTAATCCAACCACATGGCAAAACCCCCATCCTGCCAATCCCCAAATCCCGAAAATCCGAATTCTGACAGCGCAGCCTATTGCGCGCCGCCCCTCGCTCCATCATAATGATGTCCCACCCACGATCGGAGCGTCCACCGTGGCAAACTACTACCTCTCCTACGATGATGAGCATGGTCGCCGCTGGCAACCCCCCCAGTGGCTCAAAACCGTTTTCTCCCTTGCCGTCGCCGCAACGTTCCTGCTGCTGATGGCCGCCCTTTTCGGTCTCCTCATCTCATCCCCCGAGCAGCAATACGAAGCCTCCACCTCGGCTTTAGTGCCCTTGGTGCCCGCGCCCACCTACACCCCCTATCCGACCCTCGCCCCGCTGCCCACGTCCACACCCTACCCCACCTACACGCCCAACCCGACTTTCGCCCCTCTGCCCACGTCCACCCCGCGCCCCACCTACACGCCCTACCCCACTAACACCCCATACCCAACCCCGGCTGCGGCTGCGCCGGCCCCACCCTCCACCCCCCTTCCCACCCCCGCCCTAATTCCTACTAACACCCCGCCCCCGGCGCTCAACTTCGCCATCGCCTTCGCCCGCACCGTCGTCCCCAACTCCAACACCATCTACCTCATCGACACCAGCCCTTCCTTCGCCGACGAGCGCTTCAACGCCGTCAAAACCGGCCTCGCCCAACTCGTCGCCCACAAAGATTTCAACACCCTCAACGTGCAGCTCATGACCTTCGGCCTGAGAGACGGCACCACAACCCTCCTCCCCTTCACCAGCATGGATACCGACGCCGCCGTACTGCGCTTCCTCGACACCATATCCGAACTGCAAACGGCGGAAAACATCGCCCACTACGAAACCTTCACCTACCAGGCCTTTGGCCGCGCCCACGAAGCTTTTTTCTCCCTCGCAGACTATGCCGACACCCCCAACTCCATCGTCATGTTCACCGATGGCGAACTGGATGACTTTTCCAGAGGCGCTGGCCGAGTAGGCCATAAGACAATCCTGAATGCGGTTAAAGATAACATCCCATCCGAGCGCTTCCGGGTTGACATCGTCGGCTACGGCTTTCACCCCTTCTTCGACTGCGACTACGCCTCCGCCCAGATTGACCGCAACGAGGTAGAAGTCTGCTCCGGTTTCGGCGATAATTACCGTTGCATCCTGGACGACATCAAGATCCAGCAGGTTGCCGGAATAACCTCCCAGGAGTTCACTGCCCAATTTTGCAGCAGCGACATATTCGACCCCCTAAGGCAGTTCGCCATCGACACCGGCGGCGAGTTCATCGAAGTAATCCGCTAACCCACATCCGCCCCCCACCGTCGTTCCGGCTTTCGCCGGAACCCACCCTCGTCCCTCACCACCGGAGCATCCTCTCGTGGCAAATCGCTACCTTTCCTACGACTACCGCGATGGCCGGCGCTTTCCCCGCTGGCTCAAAATCCTGCTTGTCGCCATCCTCGGTACCCTCATCCTGGCCACCCTGATCGGCTTGGCCGGATACCTCCTGTCTTCCTTCCAGCAAGGGAACACCACCATTTCCGCTTCCGCGCCGCCGCCCGAGGTAATCCTCGTCACCGTCCCCGCTCCAACCGGCACTCCGCGCCCCACCTACACCCTCTACCCAACCTACACCCTTTATCCTACCCCGACCGCTGCTCCCCCACCGCCTACCGCCACGCTTGTCCCGACCGCTACTCCGCCGCCGCCTACTCCAACCGCCGCTCCGCCGCCTACCACCGCGCCGCCTACTCCAACCATCGCGCCGCCTACCCCGACCACCGCGCCGCCTACCGTCGCACCTACCACGGCCCCGGTCGCCAGCTTCACCGGAGCCTTCGCCAGCACCATCCTGTCCGACTCAAACACCATCTTCCTGATTGACTCCAGCAATTCCTTCGCTATGGACTTCCCCAAACTCATAGACGCTTTGTCCAACCTCGCCAACCACGAGGACTTCGCAACGCTGTCCGTCCAACTGATGACTTTCGAAACCTCCGTCAGCTCCCCCCTGCCTTTCACCGACATGAACAGCGATGAGGGCATCGCCAGCTTCCGAAATTCCGTATCAGGACTGGCTATATCGCCCAACACGGAAGACTCGAAGACAAACACCTACCGCGCCTTCGAGCGCGCCCACGAAGCTCTCGCCTCCGTCAGCGATAACGGCAAGTCCAACAAAATCGTCCTGTTCACCGACACCCTGCTGGATGACTACGACCAGAGCGCCGGCATTATGGCCGACATCAGAAACCTCAACATCCCGGACCTCACCGTTGACATCATAAAGTACGGCTCTACATTCAACCTGAGGTGCGATTTTGACCGCGCCCGCATCGACATTGAAGACGTTCGAACTTGTAGCGGCACCGGAGATAATTACTCCTGCACTTTCGTAGAAGAGAAAGTGCGGCGGCTTACCGGAATGTCCGTCGATCAGTTCCAAAACAATTATTGTAGCAGTACATTCGAACCGATAAAGCAGTACTCCGCCAACACCGGCGGCGAGTTCATCCAAGTAGATAGCGAAGCAGACAACTAGCCGCGCCAACCCAACCCACCCCGCAACCCAATCCTAGCCACCCTGTCCATCCCACTCAAGCAGACAACTAACTACGCCAACCCACCCATCCAACCTGTCCATCCCTTTCAACTTGACCCATCGCCGCCATGGTCAGCCGTTACCTTACCTACGACAGCGCGAATAGCCCCATCCATCCTGTCCATCCCTGGCAAAAACCAAAGCCACAACCCACCCCCATATCAGCCCACAATCCTGTAAATCCCCAAATCCCGTAAATCCGGATTCCGACAACCCCCTCCGCCTGCTCCATCGCCGCCATGGTCAGCCGTTACCTTACCTACGACAGCGCGAATAGCCCCATCCATCCTGTCCATCCCTGGCAAAAACCAAAGCCACAACCCACCCCCCTATCAGCCCACAATCCTGCAAATCCCCAAATCCCGTAAATCCGGATTCCGACAACCCCTCCGCCTGCTCCATCGCCGCCATGGTCAGCCGTTACCTTACCTACGATAGCGCGAATAGCCCTATCCAACCTGTCCATCCCTGCAAAAACCAAAGCCGCAACCCACCCCCATATCAGCCCACAATCCTGTAAATCCCCCAATCCCGTAAATCCGGATTCCGACAACCCCCTCCGCCTAACCCATCGCCGCCATGGTCAGCCGTTACCTTACCTACGACAGCCGTGATGGCCTCCGCTGGCAAATCCCCCAGTGGCTGAAAACCCTCCTCGCCCTCATCATCGCCGCCCTCCTGCTCCTCTTGGCGGCCCTCCTCGGAAACCTTCTCTCCTCCCCTCAAGAGACCATTCAGGGCATCGCCTCTGCCGCGCCCTCCCTGACCACCGTGCCCGCTCCAACCGCCGCGGCCAATCCCACCTACACGCCGCCCCCGGACGCTACGCCTCTCCCAACCTACACGCCCCATCCCAGCTACACCCCCAACCCAACCTACACCCCGTCGCCCAACGCCGCGCCGCTGCCCGCCTTCCCGCCGCCGGCCAGCGCGACCGACCCCACCGATGCGTCAGCGCCGGTCTCCGCGCCTTACCCCACCCATACCCCTTATCCGACCCAAACGATGGCCCCCAATGTCACCATCTACCCCACCTTCACGCCGGCGCCGTCCGCCACACCCTACCCGTCGCAAACCCTGCATCTCACCCTCACCCCCTATCCCACCCAAACGTTAGCCCCTCACGTCACCCTCTATCCCACCCACACGCCTCTCCCGTCCGCCACGCCTTACCCGTCCCCAACCCTTCGTCCGACCCAAACCCCTTATCCGACCCAAACGCCGGCGCCCCCTGCCACGCCCTACCCGTCCCCCACTCCCTACCCGACGCAAACCCCCTATCCCACTTCCGCCCCGGGGTCATCCACTGCTCCCCGTACCTCCCGCACGCCCACGCCTACCCACACCCACACGCCTACCCCCACTCCCACCACCGTCCATACCCCCACCAACACGCCCACTCCCACCCCAACACTCACGCCTACCCGCACCCACACACCCACCCCGACTCCCACCATCGTCCACACTCCCACCAACACCCCTACTCCCACGCCCACCCTAACACATACGCCCACGCCTACCCGCACCCACACGCCCACCCCGACGCACACCCCCACCATCGTCCACACACCCACCAACACCCCCACTCCATCACCTACACCTGACACTGGAACTTTCGCTCACGTCTTCATACCCAACGCAAACATAATCTTCCTGGCCGACACCAGCGCATCCTTCACTGAAGAATTGCACACCATCAGAATCGACCTGATTAGGCTCATCTCCCACGCTGATTTTGAAACACTGTCAGTCCAACTGATGACCTTCGGAGCCGGAGTCAGCACCGCCCTGCCTTTCACCGACATGGACAGCGAAGCCGGCATAGCCGACCTTCGAGCCGCTGTATCACGTCTGCGAGTATCTAGCGATACCGTAACGAACACCTACCATGCCCTTCAAAGCGCGCATCGGGAGTTACTAGCTGCCAGCAGTAATGGCAAAGCCAACAAAATCGTCTTGCTTACGGACGGCTCAGGGCATGATTATTATAAGAGAGAAGGAGACCGCATCCTGTTTTCGCAGGGAGAGCGCATTTTATCTGCAATCAGAAACCTCAACATCCCCAATCTGACCGTTGACGTATTGTCGTACAACCATCAGCAATACGTCACCTGCGACTACGCCTCCGCCGGCGTCAGGCACGCTGACGTAACCGATTGCAGCGGAACCGGAGATAGTTACGGGTGCCTTTTCTCAGAAGAGAAAATACAAAGTCATCTCGGAATGTCCGAGCGTGACTTCATTGACAGATATTGCGTCCTTGAATTCAAGCCGATAACGGATTATGCCAAGAGCACCGGCGGCAAGTACATTAGCATAAGGGTCCGCTAACCCTGCCATGTCAGACAGCCCAACCTCAACCCCCGCCATTCCCGCCAAAGCCGGCATCCCACCCCAACCAGCAACCCCAATCCTGTAAATCCCGTAAATCCTGATTCTGACAACCCCCCTCCACCACCGCACAAAACCTGGCTGCCCCGCCTGGATTCGAACCAGGGCTTTCAACTCCAAAGGCTGACGTGCTGCCGCTACACCACGGGGCACCTGACCCAATTATAGCACCTCCTCCCACCCGGCCGCCCCACTCCCGCCCCCAGCCCTCCGGTTTATGCTAAACTCTCCATAGGAGAAAGCCGGCCCGGCCGGGTGGCCGCCGCGAGACTACGACCACCGTCGCCGTCTCGGGGAGGAAAGTCCGGGCTCCTCCGGACAGGGTGCTGGGTAACCCCCAGGCGTCGGTCTGCGCTCCCAGCGTATCCCGGCGACGGAAAGTGGCACAGAAACATACCGCCGTCCGCCGCTGCCATAGCGACGCGCGGCAAGGGTGAAATCGGACGGTAAGAGCGTCCGGCTGCGTATGGCGACATACCGGCGGCCAAACCCCACCCGGAGCAAGGCCAAATAGAGGGACCATGGGTGTCCGGCCCGTCCCCGGGTTGGCCGCTCGACCCCGGCGGCAACGCCGGGGCTAGATAGATGGCCACCGTCCGCCGTCGTCGCCACGACCCCGACGGATACAGAACCCGGCTTACAGGCCGCCCGGCTTTCTCCCACGCCATTACAACAACGGTGCCTCCAAGCCCCAATGTCCCCCACCGCCCGGTTGCATCCTCCACCTATGCCCTGCCTGCGACATCCCGATGCCAATGTCCCCCACCGCCCGGTTGCATCCCATACCAATCCCAACCTATAATCAGCCGCGATCCCGCTCCCCGGAGGCCGTCCCTTGACCACCTACCTCGACCTGCACTGCCACTCCGTCGCATCCGACGACTCCCGCGCCACCGTCCCGCAATACCTCAAATGGGTCAACGTCCTCCGCAAGCGCGGCTTCCGCATCGACGGCATCGTCCTCACCGAGCACCGCATGTTTGACTTCAACGTCGACTACTCCCAGCTCGCCGCCGAGTACGGCGTCATCGTCCTCAAGGGCGCCGAGCTTGATACCCGCTTCGGCCATATGCTCGTCTATAACATCACCCCCGGCCTCGCCAAAGACATCGACTTCGGCGACGTCAAAATGGACGGCCACGAGCTGATCAAGGCCGCCCGACACCATGGCGCCTTCGTCGTTCCCGCCCATCCCGGCCGCTTCGGCATCGGCCTGGTGGAGTACATTGAGCAGGGCGAAGAGTTCAACGAGGTATCCATCGTTGAAATCATCAACGCCGGCAGCAAACCCGAAGAAAACGAGCGCGCCGAGGCCCTCTGCCGGAGCGCCCGCCTCCTCGGCACCGCCGGCAGCGACGCCCACCTGGCCAGCCACATCGGCCGTGCCGTTACCGAATTCAGCGCCGACATCCAAACCGAACCCCAGCTGGTAGAGGCCCTCCTCTCCGGCCAATTCCGCCCCATCTACATCGCCGAAACCGCCCAGGATGCAACCGCCGCCGTTGCCGCCGACTGACCGGAGCCCAACCATGCCCACCGAAATTGAATACCAATACGACCACTCCCTCTACGGCGTTGAACACCATTCCGGCCCGTTTCACGTCACCAACGAAATTATCAGCGCCTACGCCCACAGCGTCGGAGAGGACAACCCCATCTTCACCAACCCCGACGCCGCCCGCGCCGCCGGCTATTCCGACCAGGTCGCGCCTCCTATCCTCTGCGCCCTCTTTGAACGGGGCGAGCTGCCCGACATCAACCTGCAATTTGGCAGCCTCCAGTTCCACGGCGGCCAGCGCGTAGAACCCCGCGCCGCCATCGTCGCCGGCGATACCCTCAACGCATCCTCCCACCTCAAAGACGTGTACGCCAAAACCGGCCGCTCCGGAACCTCGGTTCACGTCGTATGGGAAACCACCTTCCGCAATCAGCGCGGCGTAGTCGTCGCCGACGTACAGCGTTCCCAAGTAGTCCGGGAGTGATTTCGCCATGACCCAACCCGCCAAACTCTACTTCGAAGACGTCGACCTGGGGGACGAAATCGGCCCCGCCATCCTGTCCCTTTCCGACGAGCAGGTCATTGCTTTCTGCTCCCTTTGGGGCAATCCCGCGCCCAACCGCTTCACCGACCAGGCCGAAGCCGAGCGCGTCGGCCTCAGCGAGCCCATCGTCCCCGGCATTATGTCCATGGCCCTGGTCTCCCGCGTCCTTACCGATTGGGCCGGCCCCGGAACCGTCGCCGACTTGGACCTGGTCTTCCGCAGCTCCGTGCCTCACAATCAGCCGCTCCACGTCGGCATCCAGATTAGCGACACCGACCAGGACGCCGACGGCAACCGCGTCCAGTGCGACATCACCGTGACCGGCCCCGTCCCCGACCGCCCTTATGTCATCGGCACTGCGCTCCTCAACCTCCCCTCCCGCGATGCTGCATAAACTCCGCCAAGTCGCCATGATGGTGCAAGACCTGCCCGAGGCCGTCGACCTGTATGGCCGCGTCCTCGGCATGGCCCCGGCTCGCGCCGGCTCGCTGCCCCAGTTCGGCCTGGATAACGCCGTTCTGCCGGCCGGCAACGGAACCTTTATTGAGCTGCTGGCCCCCGCCGGGCCCGATTCCGCCGGCGCCCGCTTCTTGCAGCGTCGCGGCGAAGCCCCCTATCTCATCATCTTCGAAACCACCGAATACAACCGGCTCATCCCCCATCTGCGGGATTTGGGCGTCCGCATCACCGGCGAAACCGAGCATCCCGGCTCCCGCTCCGCCTTTCTGCATCCCTCCTCCTGCAACGGCGCCTTCCTGGAAATCGTGGAGGTGACCGACCCTGCCAACCCCTGGCCGGCAGCCGGCCCCGACTCGCCAGCATCCCGGCATCAGCCCAACACGGTACAGCTGCGCCAGGTCGCCATCATCGTTAACGACCTCGACGCCGCCATCGCCCATTGGGGCGCGCTGTTCGGGCTGCGCCCTTCCCAGCGTTTCCAAATCAGCTTCACCGACCTGGAAATCGCAGTTCTGCCGCTTGCCGACCGCAATACCTTCATCGAGCTGGCCCAGCCTACCGCCGCCGACTCGCCCTCCGGCCGCTTCTTGGCCCGCTACGGCGAGGGCATCTATCTCACCATCTACCAAATCGCCGACTCCCTGGCCGCGGACGCCTACCTGCAAACCCTGGACGACATTCGCTTTACCACATCCCGCCGCACCGATAACTACGCTAACCTGGGCTTCAACAGCATCTGGCTGCATCCCGCCACCTTCAAGGGGGCTTTCACCCAGCTTTCCCAAGTGCTCGACGCCGAAAATCCCTGGCCTCCCGCCGGCGATAACTGGTTCCGAGAATAGCGTCATGCTTTCATCCGCCGCTCACAGCCACACCCATTCGCGGGCCGGCCAAACTCACACCCACAACGGCAACGTTCCTCAAGCCGTTTCCTTCGCCAACGTAACCGTCACCTACGGCCCAATTTACGCCCTGCGCGACGTTTCCTTCTCCGTTGACAGCGGCAGCCTCTCCGCCGTCGTCGGCCCCAACGGAGGCGGTAAATCCACCCTGCTGAAAGCCGTCGTTGGCCTGACAAAGCCCGACCGGGGAGAAGTCGACGTCCATGGCCGCCCCAGCTCCGAAATGCGCAAGCAAATCGGCTTCGTTCCCCAGCTGGAGCAGGTCGATTGGAATTTCCCCGTAACCGTCTGGGACGTGGCAATGATGGGCCTAACCCCCTCGCGCGGCCTCTTTCGCGCCCACAGCCGCGCCAACCGTGAAGCCGCCGCCGCCGCCTTGGCCACCGTCAACCTGGACAATCTGCGCCGCCGCAACATCGGCGAGCTGTCGGGAGGCCAGCGTCGCCGCGCCCTGTTGGCCCGCGCCATCGCTTCCCAGCCCTCCGTGCTGCTGCTGGACGAGCCCATGAACGGCCTCGACCCCACCGCTCAACACAACTTCCTCGACCTGATTGACAACCTTCGGGAGCAGGGCGCCACCGTTATGATGAGCACTCACGACCTCACCTGCGTGTCGGCCCGCGCCAGCGACGTCGCCCTGATTAATCAACGCCTCATCGCTTACGGCCCCCCGGAAGAAGTCTTGCTCGAATCCGTACTCTCCGACGTATTCGGCCATCAGCTGGTGGTGCGCGCCGCCGGCAGCGCCTACGCCCTGCGCCACCACGACCACAAACCAACCTGGCCCGGCCGCCGCTAAAACCCGGCCCGGAGTGGTTTGAGGAGTAGAGACTGTGCCAGTCGCTGCGGCTATCTTGCCCTTACCCTTCGCGGTTCTGCTTTCGGTAACGGCAACTCAATCCGGCCAAGCTCCCGGAGAAATTGACCCGGGTCCCCTCGTCACCATCGGGGTAATAATGATTGGGATAATGCTCTATCTCAACTTTGGCGCTATCTCGGGACTTATCGCCGCTGCCTTCATCCGCAACGCTAGATTCGGAATGAGCGCAGTAATCGGGATGGGCACGACTGTCGGCGGCGGTCTTGTGTTCGCTGGGTTCTTCGGGCTCATGATGCTCATCTCCCTCCTGGCAGAGCGCATCGGCTTGCGCATCTCAGTCAGTGAACCCATTGAAGTTGCCTTCGTTGTGGTCTTTTACGCAATCCTCCTCGCTATTATCATCGCCACCTTTGTCGTTATGGTTATCCTTATTCGTAGAATAGGACGCAACGCGCCGGAGTAGCAGCCGTTCACATCTATGCCGGAACCGCGCGCGCAGCAACCTCCGCTGCCTCCGCTGAATTAACCGTTCCCAATCCACAAAGCCCTGCCTATCCTGTAAATTAATTCCAACAACTGACCAACCACAGGAGAACATTCCAATGTACGACCTCACTGGTGGTGCGCGCCGCCGGCAGCGCCTACGCCCTGCGCCACCACGACCACAAACCAACCTGGCCCGGCCGCCGCTAAAACTCGGCCCGGAGTGGTTTGAGGAGTAGAGACTGTGCCAGTCGCTGCGGCTATCTTACCCTTACCCTTCGCGATTCTGCTTTCGGTAACGGCAAGTCAATCTGGCCAAGTATTTCCCGGTGAAGAAATTGACCCAACTCCCTTCATCATCGCCGGGATCATACTCTACCTCGCTTTTGGCGCGGTCTCAGGAATTATCGCCGCCATCTTCATCCGCAACGCTAGCTACGGAATGAGCGCAGTAATCGGGATGGCCACGACCGTCGGCGGCGGTCTTGTGTTCGCTGGGTTCTTCGGGCTCATCATGCTCATCTCCCTCCTGGCAGAGCGCATCGGCTTGCGCTTCTCAGATCCCATTGACATCGCCTTGGGTGTGGTCGCCTTGGCAATCCTCCTCGCTATCGTCATCGCCACCTTTGTCGTTATGGTTATCCTTATTCGTAAGATAGGACGCAACGCACCGGAGTAGCAGCCTTCACGTCGATGCCGGAACCGCGCGCGCAGCAACCTCCTCTGCCTCCGCTGAATTAACCGTTCCCAATCCACAAAGCCCTGCCTATCCTGTAAATTAATTCCAATGACTGACCAACCACAGGAGAACATTCCAATGTACAACCTCAACGGCAAAACCGCCCTCGTCACCGGCGCCGGCGGACGCCGCGGCATCGGGCGCGCCATCGCAACCCGCCTGGCCTCTGAAGGCGCCGACGTGGCGGTTACCGACATAGAAGCCTCCCTCGACGCCATCCGCACCGAAGACCGTCTGGACGGCTGGCAAGGCCTCCCCAGCGTCGTCAAAGAGATTGAGGCTATGGGCCGGCGCAGCCTCGGCCTCTACTACGACGTTGCCGACAGCGCCCAAGTCGACGCCATGGTATCGGACACGCTCAACGAGTTCGGCCAAATCGACATACTGGTCAACAACGCCGGCTCCCGTCCCGGCCGCGACCGCGTCCTGATTGTCGAGCTGGAAGAGGATGCCTTTGACGATGTGATGCGCGTCAACGTCCGCGGCACCTACCTGGCCAGCCGGGCCGTCTGCCGCCACATGATTGACCGAGGCGGCCCCGGCAAAATCATCAACATATCCTCCGGCGCCGGCAAGCGCGGCATCGCCCGTTATGGCGCCTACTGCGCCAGCAAGTTCGCCGTCATCGGCTTTACCCAGTCGCTGGCCCACGAAATGGCGCCCTACCACGTCAACGTCAACGCCATCTGTCCCGGCTTGGTGGACACCGAGCGGGTAGATTTCATCGCCGCCGCTTTGGCTCCCGAAGGCGCCTCCGGAGAGGAACACCGGGCCCTGATGGTTCGGGAGCGGGAAATGCGCGTACCCCTGGGGCGCATCGCTCAGGGCGACGACATCGCCCGCATGGCCGCCTTCCTGTCCTCCGCCGAATCCGACTATATGACCGGCCTCAGCATCAGCGTTTCCGGCGGCTCCGAAATGAGTTAGCCTTTCCCGAGGGTTGCCCCAACCATGCCAATCGACCGCGCGCAAGTGGAACACATCGCCGCCTTGGCCCGCATCCGTCTCACCGATGCGGAAACCGAGGCTTTTGCCCGCCAGCTGTCCGACATCCTGGAGCAGTTTGAGGCGTTGCAGGCCCTCGACACCGCCGGCGTGGCGCCCACCGCCCACGTCGCCGGTCTGGATAACGTGCTCCGGGATGACGAACCCGCCGCCAGCCTGCCCGCCGACGACACTCTGCGCAACGCCCCGAACCGACGCGGCGACTTCTTCCAAGTCCGCGTCGTCCTGGATGAGTAAATCCCCGATGTCCGATCTTTGGCAGCTGTCCGTAACGCAGGCTTCTCAGCTCCTCGCCCACCGCGAAATCAGCAGCGTTGAACTAACCGACGCCTGCCTGGAGCGCATCGCCGAAGTGGACGGCCTGCTGTCCGCCTACATAACCGTCACCGCCGACATTGCGCGCCGGCAGGCTGTCGTCGCCGACCGACGGATTGCATCTGGGGATGCCGTCCCCCTTACCGGCATCCCCATGCAGCTGAAAGACCTGCTCTGCACCAACGGCGTCCCCACTACCTGCGCCTCCCGGATGCTGGCCGAGTATGTGCCGGTGTACGATGCCACCGCCGTCGCCCGTCTGCGCCAGCAGGACGCCGTGCTGCTGGGCAAAGGCAACATGGATGAGTTCGGCATGGGGTCGTCCACCGAGAATTCGGCCTTCTTTCCCACCCGCAACCCCTGGGATACCACTCGAGTTCCCGGCGGCAGCAGCGGCGGTTCGGCGGCGGCGGTGGCGGCCGGCATGGCTCCTTACGCGCTGGGCACCGACACCGGCGGGAGCATCCGACAGCCGGCATCCTTTTGCGGCGTAACCGGACTCAAGCCCACCTACGGACGGGTCAGCCGCTACGGTCTCGTCGCCTACGCCTCATCTTTGGACCAGATTGGCCCCATTGCCCGCGACGCCAGCGATTGCGCCCTCATCCTGCAAGCCATCGCCGGGCACGACCGCCGCGACGCCACCTCGCTACCCGATGCGACGCCCGACTACTCCGCCGCCCTTACCGGGGATATATCCGGCCTCCGCCTCGGCGTGCCTGTCGAGTATTTTGCCGCTGGGATGGACGACGGAGTGCGCGCTGCCGTAACCGCTGCCATCGACCAACTGGCCGCTCTGGGCGCAGAGGTCAGCGAGGTATCGCTGCCCGCCTCCGAACACGCCCTGGCCTGCTATTACATCATCGCCCCCTCCGAGTGCTCCGCCAACCTGGCCCGTTATGATGGCGTGAAGTACGGCTACTCCCACCCTGGCGACGGCGATATGTGGGACGCTATGGAGCGCACCCGTCAATACGGGTTCGGCCCCGAAGTCAAACGGCGGATTATGCTGGGCGCGTTCGCCCTCTCCTCCGGTTATTACGACGCCTACTATCTCAAAGCTCAGCAGGCGCGCACCCTGATTCGCCAGGATTTCGCCCGCGTGTTCAGCGAGGTGGACGCCCTGGTCGCGCCCGTTTCCCCGGTAACCGCTTTCCCTCTGGGCGACCGAACCGACGACCCTGTGCGTATGTACCTGGTGGACATCTACACCATACCCGTCAATATCGCCGGCCTGCCGGCAATGTCTATTCCCTGCGGCTTTGCCACCCCTCCCGACGGCGTCTCTCCTCTTCCGGTCGGCCTCCAGCTGATTGGCCCGCATCTGGCCGAAGCCCGCCTGCTCAACATCGCCCACGCCTACCAGCAGGCCACCGACTGGCGCCGCCGGCGTCCGCCCGTCTAAAATACGCCTACGTACTAATCCCGTTTCGGAGGCCCCGCCATGCCCGCGCCAGCGCAGCCGCGCACTCGCATCAAGGAATTGCTTGACGCCGAAACTCCTGACGATGCGCCCAACCCCGTAACCGTCAGCGGCTGGGTCAAAACGGTTCGCTCTTCCGGCGGCGTTGCCTTCGTCCAGATCAACGACGGTTCCAGCCTGGCCGACCTGCAAATTGTGGTTGACGCCAACTGCCCCGACTACCCTCTGGTTGACCATCTCACCACCGGATGCAGCCTGACCGCCGCCGGCGCGCTGCGCGAATCGCCGGGGCGCGGCCAACGCTACGAAGTTGCCGCCGGCAGTTTGACCCTCCTGGGGGGCGCCGACCCCGAGGAGTATCCGTTGCAAAAGAAGCGGCACACCCTGGAGTTTCTGCGCGAACTGGGCCACCTGCGTCCCCGCACCAACACCTTTGGCGCCGTGGCGCGCGTCCGCAACGCCATGGCCTTCGGCATCCATCAGTTCTTCCAGCAGCGGGGCTTTCTATATGTGCAGACGCCTATCATCACCGCCAGCGACGCCGAAGGAGCCGGCGCGATGTTCCGCGTCACCAGCCTTGACCTGAACGACCTGCCATTGGCCGAGGGGCGCGTTGACAACGGCGCCGACTTTTTTGGACGACCGGCGTTCCTCACCGTCAGCGGCCAGCTGGAAGCCGAGATCTTCGCGCAAGCCATGTCCGACGTGTACACCTTTGGCCCCACCTTCCGCGCCGAAAACTCCAACACTTCCCGCCATCTGGCCGAGTTCTGGATGGTGGAGCCGGAAGTCGCTTTCTGCGACCTTGACCGCCTGGCGCAGCTGGCCGAGGATTTTCTACGCAGCATATTCGCCCACCTTCTGGAAAGCTGCCCCGACGATATGGCCTTTTTCAACCGCTTCTACGACAAAGAGCTGATAACGACCCTGGAGGCCATTGTCAACTCCGACTTTGAGCGTATGACCTACACTGAAGCCGTCAACGTCTTGCAGGCTTCCGGCGAGTCGTTCGAGTTTCCCGTGCAGTGGGGTTCCGACCTACAGTCCGAGCACGAGCGTTATTTGACCGAGCGCAAGGTTGGCCGTCCCGTCATCGTCACCGATTACCCCAGCGCCATCAAAGCCTTCTATATGCGCCTGAACGACGACGGCCGAACCGTGCGGGCTATGGACGTGCTGGTTCCGCGCATCGGCGAAATCATCGGCGGCAGCCAGCGCGAGGAACGGCTGGATGCGCTGCAAGCCCGCATGGCGGAGGCCGGCCTGGATGACGCTCCCTACTGGTGGTATCTTGACCTGCGTCGTTACGGAACCACACCACACGCCGGCTTCGGCTTGGGCTTCGAGCGCACCGTCCAGTTCGCTACCGGGATGCAGAATATCCGCGACGTCATCGCCTTTCCGCGCACTCCCCACAACGCCGAGTTCTGACCCGGCAGGCTCACCCGTTGACGCCCAAAACGGCGCGCCATATAATGCCGGCGAATTGCGTAGCGTCGACTACATTTCCACATTCCACAAGGAGCCGCGATAATGACCACCGAAGTTTATGAATCTGTTTTGCATCCGGGTTCCCTGGTCGCCCAGCTGAAGAAAAACGATGTTTCCCACGTTGTCTGGCTGCCCGACAGCGAAACGAACTTCCTCTACAACATGATGATGGAGGAACCTACCATTGACCTCATACCAGTGTGTCGTGAGGGTGAAACCATGGCTGTCGCCGCAGGCTTGTGGGTGGGCGGCGCGAATCCCGTTGTCCTGATTCAGAACACCGGCGTTTTCGAGGCTGGCGATTCAATCCGCGGCCTGTGCCTCGACCTCAACCAGCCTCTGGTGATGCTGGTAGGCTATCGGGGCTGGACCCGCCGGGGCCCCACCCCCGACTCCGCCGGACGCTTCATCGAGCACATTCTGCACGCCTGGGGCATCAACTACTACCTGGTTGAAACGGACGATGACGCTGACCGCATCAGCATTGCGTTTGAGGAAACCAAGCGCCTGAATCGCCCGGTAGCGGTTCTCATCGGCACCGAGTTCGGCGCCTGATACATCCCACTCATCCCAACCCTTTCCCATCAGGGGAGAGGAGAGGCATTTGACCGCAGGAGTACACCACCATGATTAACAATACCGACGCCGTCCGCCTCATCGACAGCAAGCGCGAAGACGCCGTCCTCATCCCTACCATGAACGCCGGCAATGTCCGCTTCGGCCTGCCTACCGTTACCAGCAACCAGCAGCTGGACCTGCCCATCTCCGGCGCAATGGGCAAGGCCAGCAACGTCGGTTTGGGCGTGGCCCTTGCGCAGCCCGGACGCAAGGTGTTCGTTCTTGACGGCGACGGCAGCCTGTTGATGAACCTGGGCGCGCTGGTTACCACCTCCACCAAAGCCCCCAAGAACTTCTATCACTTCCTGTTCAACAACGGGGTCTATGCCGTAACCGGGGGCCAACCTATTCCCGGTTCCGACGGGGTCACCAACTGGGAAGAGGTTGCCAGAGGGGCCGGCTACGCCGCCGTTTTCTCTTATGACAACCTGGAAGACTTCACTACCGGCATTGATGAGGTTCTCGCTGCCGAAGGCCCGGTGTTCGTCCACCTCTCAGTGGCGCCGGAAATCGAGAATACGCCGGTGCAGTTCCGCCAGCGCGCCAGTCGCACCGCGCAGCAGGCATACCGGGAGGTAACCGCCGCTCTGGCCGACGACTAACCCCGGCGCGTCACCGCCAAAGTATGGGTACGGGGTCGTCCGCCGATAGCGGATTGCCCCTACCTTAATTCTCCGGCAAGCCATCGTCCATATGCCAAAGTTCGTTATCAGCGGCATCGTCAGTCGCTTGGCGGCCTCCGCCGTAGTGGTGGGCGGCTTTTATCTCCTTTGGGCGGGTTTCAACGAGGGCAATGCTCTCAAAGCGGCGCCCGGGGTCGTACTCATCCCTGTCGGCTTGTACCTGATGGTTTCATCCCGGCGCGCGCAAGTGCGCGATGAATCGCGACAGGATGCGGAGAGCGACACCGAATGATCCCCTCTGGAGAAGTAACCCGGGCCATCAGCTACCATCGCAATGACGCGCTGGTGGTATCCACTTCTGCCGCTCTTCGGGACTGGCACCAGGTGTCGCAGCGTCGGGATCTGGACATCGACCTTACGGACTGTATGGATCGGGCTCCTGCCGTTGGGTTGGGGTTGTCTCTGGCTCAGCCCGACCGCCGTGTTCTGGTGCTGGACTGCGACGCCACTCTGCGCACCGATCTGGCCAGCCTGGCTACCATCGGAGAGGCGGCGCCCGTCAACTTAGTGCATTTCGTGCTAGAAGACGCCGACCATAGTTCCACCGACGGCGCGCCAATCCGCGGCTTGGACAAAGTGGACTTTGAGGGTATGGCCCGCAGCGCGGGTTACGCGCACGCCTGCCGATTTGACAATCTGGAAGAGCTGCTTATCGGCATGGAAGACATCATGCGCCGGCCCGGCCCTACGCTGGTGGCGGTCAAAGTTGTACCCGGCCCGGAACCGGCCGCCTTTCCGGAGCGCACTATGGCCGAGGGGTGGGCCGAAGTTCGTCGCGCCTTGACCCCCAACGACTTCTAGACGGCCGTGGTCTCGGCCTCCGCCGGCCGCACTACTATTTGCCGGGCTACGTTGTATCCGATGGAAATTTGCTCCACCTCGGTCTCGACGCGCATTACGCCGAGGTAGGGCATTGCTTCCACCAAGGTTATGCGACGCTCCGGAATCAGCTGCGACGCTCCAAGGAATTTGAGTAGTTCCGGGTCTTCTTCCGGCACGCGATCGACTACGTAGCGATGGCCGCTGCTCGCGTTGTCCAGAGTAACGGCGCCGGAGCTGGGGGTGTCTTCGCCGGAGCCGGGAATAGGCCAGCCAAAGGGGGAACGCGCCGGATGGCCCAACCGCTCCATGAGCTTGGCCTCCAGCGTCTCCGACATTCCATGCTCCAGCTGGTGAGCCTCGATATGCGCTTCGTGGAGTTCCATGCCCAGCAGTTTCACCACCAGCCACTCCGCCAGGCGATGCCGACGGGCGATATTCTCGCCCTCTTTCTTGCCGCGACCGGTCAGGCGGATGCGTTTGTCGCCGCCGATGTCCACCAGGCCTTGTTTCTGCATACGTCGCAGCATACCGGCCACCGACGGCACCGAGGTTCCCAGTCCTTCCGTGGGCGGCAGCTGGCGGAGCGCTTCGGTCAGCTGCGTCAGCGTCGGAATATCCTCATCCTCCCACATTTTGTAGAGAGAGAGGAGATAATTTTCGGTGACGGGCGACAGGCGCTCAGCAGTTTCACTCGTCGGCGCACTGACGGCCGCGGCGGTTTTGCGAGGACGGGGCACATTTCCTCCCGATCTGCCAAGTTGCTGCGATTATATCGCAATCCGATTCTCCATACCAATGGTATCATCCTATTGAGAACTACAAGGCTGCTGTGCTCTCGCGGAAAATGTCGTCAGTCGCTGCGTTGACAGCTTCAATACCCCGATCGTTGCTGGAAAGGTTATTTGAGGGTCAGGCCAGGCCGCCGGCAATCGTGTGGGCGCCGGCTTTGCTGGTCGCGGCCATGCTGCTTGCCGCGCCGGTTTATCTCACTATTCGCACTTTGGGGGCGGGATCGGAGGCAGCCGAGCTCATCTTCCGCACCCGCACGGCCTGGGTAGTATTGCGTACCATAGCGCTGATGGCTACGGTGATGGCGGGGTGCATCGTCGTAGCTATGCCGCTAGCCTGGCTGACGGTGCGGACGGATTTGCCGGCCCGGGCATTCTGGCGGGTCGTTACGATGCTGCCTCTGGCGCTGCCGTCGTACATTGTCGGGTTCGCCATCGCCATAGGGCTGGGCCCGCGCGGGACGCTGCAAGGCTGGTTGGAAACTGCTTTCGGAATTGAGCGCATACCCAGCATTTACGGTTTCCCGGGGGCGGCGCTGACGCTAATCATCATCAGTTTTCCCTATGTCCTGCTACCCGTGCGCGCCGCTTTGTGGAACCTGGACGCCTCTCTGGAAGAATCAGCGCGGGCGCTGGGGCGAAACCGTTGGCAAACTTTCCGCGATGTAACCATCCCGATGCTGCGGCCGGCGATTCTGGCAGGCGGGCTGCTCGTCGCGCTTTACACCCTGAGCGATTTCGGCGCGGTGGCGATGCTGCGCTATGAGACATTTACCTGGGGCATTTTTATCCAGTATGGGGCAGCCCTGAATCGCACCCTGGCCGCCGCCTGGTCGCTGGCGCTGATTGCACTGGCTCTGGCGATAGTCTGGGGCGAGCATACGGCTCGGGAGTCCGGGGCCGGTGGACGCTACTACCGCAGCGGCGGCGGCGCGACGCGGGTGTCCCAGCCGGTTGCTCTGGGTAAATGGCGTTGGCCGGCGCTGGCCTATTGCACTGCGGTGGTTGTCGTATCGCTGGGGCTGCCGACGGGTATGCTGGCGTACTGGACGATTCGCGGCGTGTCCGCCGGGGAGCCGCTGCTGCTGCTGTGGCAGGCAACGGCGAACTCAGTCGGAGTTTCGGCATTAGCAGCGACGGCCACCATGATTTGCGCCGCGCCTATCGCCATACTGGCGGTGCGCTATCCCGGCCGGTTCAGCAGGTGGATTGAGCGGCTGGGGTTCGTGGGGTTCGCTCTGCCGGGGATAGTTATCGCCCTGGGGCTGGTTTATCTGGGGTCGCAGTATGCTCCCTGGCTGTACCAGTCCATTGCGATGCTGACGGCAGCTTATGTAACGCTGTTTCTGCCGGCGGCGGTGGGTTCGCTGCGGGCGTCTCTGGTTCAGGTGAGCCCGGAGCTTGAGGAGGCGGCGCGCAGCCTGGGGAAGCGTCCTCTTGCCGTGCTGACAAGGGTTACGCTGCCGCTGATACGGCCCGGCATTTTTACCGGGGCGGCGCTGGTGTTCCTGTTGACGATGAAGGAGCTGCCGGCAACGCTGATACTCAGCCCCATCGGGTTCACCACGTTGGCATCGTCAATATGGGCGGCGGCCGAAGAGGCGTTTTTTGCGCGGGCGGCAGCGCCGGCTTTGATGCTGGTGGCGGTTTCGTCAATACCGCTGGCGGTCATTACCGTGCGGGAGGAAGCAAGGCGAGGGTAGCAATATGCACCACTGGGCGATTGGCGGCGACATTTACATCGGCTGGCCGGACTATGGGGGCGCAGAGCGTCGCTATACCATCGTTGACCTGGACCGGTTCGGCAGGGTGTTCAGGGCGCGGGTTACCGATGGACGGCGGGAAGGCGGCTTCATGGTCATTTTCAATTGTCCGAACGTAGTTCTGGAGCAGTTAGCGGAGCTGGCTTCCAGCGCGCTGGGTTTCCGGGTAATCGTGTCCGCACTGCGCACCAGCATAGAGGGGAATATCGTGCGCAGTTTTGATTATGAATGGTATCCCACACCAGAGTATGCGGGGCGTCCGCGCGCGCTGGCTACGACGCTGGCCGGCCTGTATGAGGAAATAGCGCCGGGGCAGGCTGGATAGGCGACATGTTGCCGGGTTCCGGCTTTCGCGGGAATGACTGTGGTTGATTACAGGCCGGCCAGGAGGTTCGGGCTCTCACTAATGCGGGAATGAGGGCGTCCGTTTTATAGGCCGGCTAACCGCCGCCGGGTATGTTGGGGTGGCCCCAGAGCGGATGGCGGAAGGTGGGGGCCAGCGCAGGGTTCAGTTCGCGGCGGGCATGAGCCGCGGCGGCGCCGTCGTGGGGGGCAACGTCGGTTGGGCGAGGTTCTGCAGTGTCGGGCTGTTTTGGCGGCCGGAACGACGGCGGAGTCCGGCGGTCGGACAGGCGGTTCAGGTGTCGGGCCAGTTCTTGCAGGCTGTGCAGGTTGTGAGCGGGCAGGAAGTCGTCAATGTAAGGAAGGGCGGCCTGCATACCCCTGGTCAGGGGCTGGTAGGAGGGAGACCCGAGGAGGGGGTTGAGCCAAATGATGCGGTGGCAGCTGCGCTGCAGCCGGGCCATTTCGCGGGAGAGCAGCTCCGGGTCGCCGCGGTCCCAGCCGTCAGAGATGACCAGCACTACCGCGCCGCTGCGTAAGACTCGGCGGGCCCAGCAATAGTTGAAGTTCTTGATGGCTTCTCCGATACGAGTGCCGCCGGCCCAGTCGGGCACGGCTTGGGCGACTTCGGCTACGGCCTGGTCAACACCGCGGTGGGCCAAGTGGCGGGTGATGCGGGTAAGCCGGGTCGCAAAGAGAAAAGCTTCCATCCGCTGGCCGCTAACGGCGACGGTGTGGACAAAATGGAGCAACATACGGGTGTAACGCTCCATAGAGCCGCTGACGTCGCAGATAAGCACCAACGGGCGGGGATTAGTCTTGCGCCGGCGGTGAATGATGTCCAGCATCTCGCCGCCATAGGCAAGGCTACGTCGCATACTGCGGCGGAGGTCGATGTCCTGGCCGTTGCCCCAGGTGAGGCGTCGGGCGCGGCGACGGCCTAAATCCCAAGCCAGCTCGGCCATCAGGGCGTTTGCGGCGGAGAGTTCAGCGGGGGTGTAATCGGCAAAATCACGCTGGCGCAAGACTTCGCGGGCGCTGAAAGAGCGTTGAAGGTCTACTACCGGCTGGCGGTCGCCGGCATCGTCGGGTTCCCCGTTGTCGGGAGGGCCATCGGAGGCGTCTTCCCGGTGGGGGATTACACGGGGGGCGCGATAGCGTCGTTCTTCACCCATGGAACGCAAGTCGCGCATACTGCGGCCGTGGGCGGGACGCCGCCAGAACACTTGAAACGCTTCGTCAAAGAGGGGCAAATCGCTGCGGCGGTGGACGAGGAGGGCGCGGGCCGCCAAGCGAAAATCGCTGCGGCTGCCCCCAATAGGCACGAACTCGGCGGCCCGCACCAAATCGAGCATATTGGCGGAGCTTACGTCCAAACCCAGCCGGCGCAATACCTCCCCGAACATCAACAGGTTGGGAAGGATTGCGCCATCGCCGGCATCGGCCGGGGCGGTATGCAGGTTGATGTCAACGCTGGCAGTCATCGGTTCATCCAGAAGCCGGCGCAATCATTGGCGCGTAGGGATGGCCGAGCAAGGGCCGGGGAAAGCCGGCGCTTTCGGCCGCTCCGCGGCGCTGGGGGGTGGGGCTCGGTTGGTGGGGTTGGCGTTTTTCATTGTGGTTGTTTGCCTCCTTTGTGCAAGCGGTTTTTGTCAGAATCTGGATTTACGGGATTTTAGGATTTTCAGGATTGAGGGTTGCGGCGTTGCTGGGGTAGGATTTTCAGGATGGGGGTTGCTACGATGGCGTGAGGCGTGGGCAGTTTGCGGGAGTAGTGGGTTTTGGCTTTTGCAGGAATGACGGCGGCGGAACGACGGTTGGGGGGATGTGGAGAGGGGTCGGCGGGTGTTGTGTGACTGGGTTTTGGAATTAGGGCTGTTTGTAGGGTGGGTTGCGGGTTTTGCCGGGTTGTTCGATTGATGGAGGCTAGCGGCGGCAGGGCGAAGCGGAACTATGGGCGATCGGCTCCCGGGGTGGGGCATAACCTGAACCCGGCCCAGCGATAGAGACGGAGCTAGCGGTGGGCGTCTCGGGGGTGGGCCATGGCTTTAATTTGCTCGGGACTCAGGGCGGCGAAACGTTCCGGGCGGTAAGGGGACAGGACTGCGTCGGCGCGGGCGCTTTCGCAGATTTCCAACGCGGCCAGCTGGCTGACCACCGGCGCGAGGGTGACGCCGCTGTGGGTAAGGGCTACGTACAGGTTGGAGGCTTCGGGGGCAAATCCCAGGGTGGGATAGCCGTCCAGGGGCATAGGCCGCCATCCGACGGGGACGGGGACAGCCTGGGCAGTGGAAAGGCTGGGCAAGTAAGTGGCGGCGCGGGAGAGGAGGTCATCGGCGTGAGCCTGGGAATCATCTTCTGCCAGGCTTTCCTGGTCGCCTTCGCCAATCATAAAACTACCGTCGGCGCACTGACGGAGGTGGATTTCGCGGCGGCCATCGCCCAACGGCGGGGCATAAACTACCGGGACGTGATGGAGCAGGCGCGGCAGGGGCGTGGTTCGGATGACGACGCCGGGGCTTTCAGCCTGGGGGATTTTGGCGCCGGCCATTGCGGCCAGCGTAGTGGTATCGGCGCCGGCGGACAGCACTACCATATCGACAGCGATGTAGCCGGTGGAGGTTTCAATTGAGCGGATGCGTCCGTTGGCGTCGCTATTGAAGCCGGTTACCGCAACGCCGGTGAGGACGCTGGCTTCCAGTGCGGCAAGGCGGCGGAGGCAGGCGTCGACCACAAGCTGAGGCTCAACCTGCCCCTCGTTTTCGCTGTATTCGGCGGCGGCTACCGGGCCGATTTGCAAGGCGGGTTCCAGCCGGGCCAGCTCGTCGGCGGAAACCTGGCGAGTGGGGTAGCCCCAGGATTGGAGCTGCTGAACGCGGGCCTGCAAGTCCGCGGCGGGCCCGCGTTCGGTTTCCCAGGAGATTTTGCCGCCCCAGCGCAGACCGATGCTGGCAGGGTCTCCGTCGTCAGCGACGGCGGCGGCGAAGCGGGGCCACATTTCGAGGGAGCGGCGGTTGAGATTATGGTAACCGACGGGTTCTTTGGCGCCGGCATTAATCCAGGCGAAGCTGTGGCTGGAGGCGCCGCTGCCGGGTTCCGCTTTGTCAATAAGGGTGACTCGCAGGCCGCGAGAGGCGATGCGCCAGGCGATTGAGGCGCCGACTATGCCGGCGCCGATGACGGCGACGTGGCGGGCAGATTGGCTAACGGTCATTGGAATCACCATACAGGTCCAGTTCCGCTTCGGAGAGGCCGAGCTGGGAGGCGAGTTCGCCAAAGTCGATGTCGTCCAGATCAACATCGTCGAGGTCGTCGAGGCCGTCCGGCGGGAAAACGTCCTGGAGCAAGCTGTCGGAGAAAATCTTGATGACGCTCAATGAGGCGGCGGCGTCTTCGTAGTCAACATCGCCGGAGATGACGTCTTGGAGTATGGGGCGGCTGACGACGGCCTGCATCATGGCAACGCCGACGATTCTGGCTTCGTCGGGAGCGCCTGCGGAGTCGAGGGCAGTAAGGGCAACCCTGGACATCATGGCATCCTCGTCGCCATCGTCGGCCAGATCGGAGATGGCTTGGATAATACGGTCGGCAATATCGTCGGAGGCGTCCGCATCGGGGTTGGCGGCGAGGCTGGCGAAGTAGAGCATGATAAGCTCCGACGCGGTGCGGCCGCCCTCGGCCAGAATGTCGTCGAGCAGGTCGGCGTCCAGCGTAGGGGGAACATTGGGGTTAAGGGATTCGAAAAGCTGTTTCACGTTGATTTCCTCGCCCGGTAGGGACGGTTTGGGGGTGGTCAAGAGCGACGGGGGCCGCGACGGGGACCGCGGTTCCGAGAGCGTTCCAGGAGGGCGCGGACGGGTTCGCCACGCACGGCTGCGATGTCGTCCTGATACTTGAGAATTATGCCGAGGGTGTCGTCGATGACTTCCGGCTCCAGCTGGCGCATATTGAGGGCCATGAGCGCTGAGGTCCAGTCTAGGGTTTCGGAGACGCCGGGGATTTTGTAGAGTTCGGTTTCGCGCAGTTCCTGGATGAAGGAGGTGACCTGCTGGGCCAGTTGACGGGGGGCGTGGGGCAGTCGCGCGGTGACGATTTGCAGTTCCTTTTGATAGTCGGGGTAGTCGACCCAATAGTAGAGGCAGCGACGTTTCAGGGCGTCATGAACTTCGCGGGTACGGTTGGAGGTGATAACGACCACAGGGGGATGGACGGCATGGAAGGCGCCGAGCTCGGGGATGGTGATTTGGTAGTCGGCAAGGAGTTCCAGGAGGAAGCCTTCAAATTCTTCGTCGGCGCGGTCGAGTTCGTCAATGAGCAGGACCGGGGCACGGTCGCGGGACTGGTCGATGGCGGCGAGGAGGGGGCGTTTGATGAGAAACCTGGGGTCGAAGAGGTCGATGTCAGTGGGTGCGGCGTCAGAGGGAGCAGGGTCGGCGGCGGGGGGATGGGAGCCGGAGCGCCGGGTTTCTACTAGACGGGCTTCCAGCAGGCGAATTTCCAGGAGCTGACGGGTGTGGTTCCACTCGTACACAGCGTGGTTAATGTCCAGGCCCTCGTAGCATTGCAGGCGGATCAGGTCGGTTTGGAGGCCGGCGGCGAGGGCGCGGGCGATTTCGGTTTTGCCGACGCCGGCCTCGCCTTCCAGGAACAAGGGGCGCTGCAATTTCAGCGCGAGGAAGATGGCGATGGCCAGGCCGCGGTCGGCGACGTAAGCCTGGTCGCGGAGGAGGTTCTGGACGTCTGCGATAGCGGCGGGATGGGTATTAGTGGAGTGGGCAGTCAAGGGGGGCGCTCCGGAGGAGATGGTTGGCGCATTGTAACCTACTTGTCGCCGTCAGTAGCAGGGTTCAGCGGATTATTGGGTTTCCGGGATTGGGTCGGTTCCGACGATAACCAACCGGCGGCGAATTGGCGAACCAGGGCGCGCAGGGTATGCCAATGGTCGCCCAGGGCGGCGCGTTCGGAGTCGGTCAGGCGGTCGTAAGTGCGTTCATACTGGGCGAAGTACCACAGGGGGAAGACCCAAAAGCCGCTGCCGTCGGTGGGTTGGCCGGCGTCGGCGGGGTTGTTTATGATACAGCCGGTGGCGCCCTGAACCTGCCAGGAGGCAAGGGTTTGGCCTCGGCAAGCGATGGCCAGACCTTCTACGAAAGCGGCGCGACGCTCCGTTTCGGGATGGGGCTGCAACAGTTCGAGCAGGCGGCGCTGTCTTTCGGCGTCATCAGCGGCGGGGCCGGCAAAGCGACGGGTGTAGCGGCTTTCCCAGTTGGCGCCCAGGGAGGGAATCAGCAGGCCGCCGTCGCTGGCGATGGCGGGGAGGCCGGCGGCTCGGGACCATGCTTCGGCTTTGGCGCGGGCGATGGCTTCATGGGTGTCGGCGGATTCCACGGGGTCGGCGGACACGCGCAGGTCGGCAGGAGTTACCGGGTTGAGGGGCAGGCCATCCAAGAGCCACCGCAGCATCCGCTGCTTGTCGGCGTTGGAGGTGGCGAGGAGGATGTCGGGATGACGCATTGACGCGATTAGTCGGAGGACAGGTTGGAGCGGAGGCTGACGTTGATGGGGAGCCGGGCGATTTCGGCGCCGTCAATGAGGATGTGGAAAGCGTGGGGGCCGGGCTGGCGAAAGGTTACGTTGTTGACTTCGGCGACGATGCGGGCGCTGGCGTCGGCGATGCCCTCGCGGGGGGAGAAGGCGATGTTTTCGGTAATGGGCGTCATGGCGTGCTGGCCGTCCGGGTCGAGGAGGCGTATCAGCATTTGCTTGCCGCCGGCTTCGACGGCGGAGTACTGCACGACGCAGACGATGATGAAGCGGGGGTGGGTGAGGGGGAGGGCGTCGGCCTGAATGGTTTCGATGTCGATGCCGAGGGCGTGGAGTTTGCCGAGGTCGTCGAAGGCGGAATCGCAGAGGAATGCCAGCTTGGTGTTCACTTTTAGGCTCCGGGGGCTAGTCGCCGTCGCCATCGGCGGCGAGGTTGCCGAAGGCGACGCCGGCAGCGGCCGCCGCCGGGGGCGCGGCTGCCGGGGCGAGGCCGGGCGTGCGGGCTTCGGGGGGGAGTTGGTCTTCCCAGTCGGGAATGAGTTCCCGCTTGGTGGTTTCCAGGGTGAGGATGATGAGGACGCCGAGTCCGCTGAAGGCCATGGAGAGGATGAAGGCGGGTTCGTAGCCGATGAACTGGATGATGATGCCGGCAACTACGGTGGAGATGCAGTGTCCCATCATTGCGCCGGAGATTTGGAGGCCGTACACGGTGGCTACGGGGCCGGTGCCGAAGTACTGGCGGTTGACTACGGGGTAGGCGGACATCTCGCCGCCGAAGCCGAGGCCGAAGGCGGCGCCGAAGAGGTAGAAGGCCCAAACGTCCTGGGCGAAGAAGAGGATGACGACGGCGAGGGCCTGAATAGCGAGGGCGGTGGCCATGATGGGCTTGCCGCCAATGCGCTCGGTGATGATGGGGACGGCGAAGCGGCCGGCGATGCTGAAGATCTGCACGATGGTAAGGATGACGGCGCCGGTGGTGAGGTCGATGCCACGCTGAACGGCAAAGTCGACGACGAAGATGAGGATGATGCCGTGTCCGGCGCAGCCGAGGCCGTGGATGACAGGGAGGTTCCAGAAGGCGCGGGTGTGGCGCATTTGCCGCTGGAATACCTTGAGGCGGACTTTGGCGGCGTCGGTGGTGAAGCTGACGGCAGGGCGGTCGGTGGGGGTTGCGCCGTAGGCTTGGAGTCCTTTTTCGGCCGGCCGGTTGCGGTAGAAGGGGACGAGGGCGAGGGTGACGCCGCCGCCGACAGCGCCGATGATGACGAAGGTGGTAGTCCAGCCGAAGGATTCGAGGAGGACGGTATAGACGGGGGCGAGGAGGGCCGCGCCGAGGCCGCCGGCGGCCCACATCAGTCCGATGCCGAGGCCGAGACGGCGGCGGAACCAGGGGTTGACGGCGGCCATGAGGGGGACGATGGTGATGGCAGAGGTGAGGGCGAGCATCACGCTGTACACGAGGAAGAACTGCCAGACCTGGGTGATGAAGCCGATGAGTATCATACTGCTGCCGAAGAGGAGCCCGGCGGCGATGAGGAGTTTGCGGGCGCCGATGATGTCGCCGAAGCGTCCGCTGAAAGGGGAGGTGAGGGAGCCTACCAGGTAGTAACCGGCGAGGGCTGCGCCGATGACGCCGGCAGACCAGCCGAAGCGTCCGCCTTGGTCGAGGGGGGCGCGCAGTTCGGGCACCATGATGCCGGCGGACATGGAGATGGACTGGCCGAAGATCTGGATAACGGCCAGGATGCCGAGGATGACCCAGGCGTAATGGAACCGGCCCTCGGGCGGGCGCAGGGTTGAGCTGATTGACATTGGGGGCTGCCTTTCAGTAGATGGTGGGCTATTGCAGGTTGCGTCAGTGCAGGGTGGCCGGAGAGGAAACGCGGTGCGTCGTCGGGTTGGCTGATGCGGGCTAGTGCAGGGGGCAAGCGCCGAGGAGAGCTTTACCCCACCAGGTGTCGGCGGGGGTGGCTCCGGCGGCAGTGGAGGCTAGACGGGGTACGGTATCGGATTGGGGATTGGAGACAGCGCCGTCGGGTTCGGGGTTGGAGACGGCGGGGACGGGTTGGAGCGGCCGGGGGGACGCGCTGCCGGCGAATCCGGAGGCGGCGCCGGCGAGGACGTCGGAGACGTTGGCCTCGCTGCTGGCGGACACGGCCCAGGCGCCGAAGAATATGAGCAGCATGAGGGAGGCTGCCATCGCGCCTACGGAGGTAGCGATTGCCGCGTTGCGCCTAGTGTAAGCAAGCATAGTGCGGTCATTGTACTACTGCGGGGCGAAAGCCGCTATGCTTTTGGGGAGGGGGTGTTGTCAGAATCTGGATTTACCGGATTTTGGGATTTTCAGGATTTTGGGGTTGTTGTGGGGTTGGGTTGTGGGTGAGGGGGGAGCTTGGCGTGGAGGGTTAGATTGAGAGCGTGGTGGTGGTATCGCCGGCGGTTAGGGCGTTCATGTAGCCCAGTATGAGGTCTTTGGTGAGGTATCTGCCGTGGTTGCGTTCGTCGTTGCGGCGGGTGATGGGAAAGGTGTCGAGGATGTAGGCGGCATCGTTGCGGTTGAGGCCGTAGAGGATGAAGTAGAGGGCATCCAGGCGGGCGCGGAGGTGGCGGCGGACTGTGGTGTCCCAAGGGTAGGGGTTGCCGTCGTGTTCCCAGGTGGAAATGGGCTGAAGGTTGGCGTTGTGCTGCCCGGTGGGGGTGGGTTGTGAGGCTTGCTGCGTTGAGGGTTGGGGGCTGGCGCTTTGCAGCAATGCGGCGGGGAGGAGGGGCAGCTGGGATTGGGCGAAGGGCTGCAAGTCCTGGGCGGTGTAGCAGAGTTTCAGGACGTGGTCGCGAATGAGGTCGGCGGCGGTGGTGTTGCCGATTGGTCGGTTGTAGGCGGCGCGGGTGATGATGGGGAGTTGTTGGAGGATGTACCAGTTCATGTGTGTACCCTGAACCTTGCGACGGGCAACAAAGTCGAATGCGAATGAACAGAAATTAGCTGTCCACAAAGGCACTACATCCGTAAAAACTCCGGTAGGTATATTACCATCGCAAACCAGTATCGGCAGGTTATTACCATAGCCGGCCCACGGTGTAATGGTTGATATCATCGTGCGCTCGTTGGTAGGGTTCGTTATGTCCCTGAATCCTATGGCACAGGGCGGGGACTTGGGGAATTTACCTTCAACAAAATGCTCGTGAACGTAGTACTGATGATTAGGGTAAAACAACGGGTTATCATGCTGTTGGTCGCTCACAGGTTCATCGACGTATGGGTTATGAACGTTGCTGGTATTTACCCGAACCGAGTTATAGCGGTGGTCAAAGTGGTATATCATACGGCCCTGATATAGTGGCAGCATTTCTGCATTGCCTTTGCGCCAGCGGTTCAGCGCGACGGGGTACCAACCGTCGGCTTCCAGCTGCTCTTGCGTCCAGAAATGCCCGCTGTCGTTCGTCATGTGCGCCAAAGCGACATGACGAACGACAGCGTTTAAATTTTTAAAATTCCGATTTTCGGCTTCAAAGACGGGGTGGTTACGGTAGATGTTCAGCACGATGTCGGCATCGCGTTTGGTGAGGAAGATGGGAGCGGTTGCGGTTTTGGGGTTGACGAGGGCGAAGTCCGACGCCTGCATTGTGATGAGGCGTTCCGGGGAAACTTTATCGGGCGGGTCGTGGAGAAGGAAGCCGGCTGGCACTTCCTCGGAGGTACGTTCGGAACCGCCCATTATCAACGCGCAGAACTTGAATTGCGGGTGTACATCGGGGAAAAACCTACCCCGTTCTGTTCCGTCATCACCCAAGCCGCGACGGTTTTCAAAGTCGTACAGGGCGAGGAGGCGGCGGTTGGCGGTTATATCGCTGAAGAATTTGGCGGCGGACTGGTCGCCGTAGATGCCCGACGGGGTGAGGAGGGCGGTGACTCCGCCGGATTGGGTCAGCGCAGCGGCGCGTTCCATGAAGAGGCGGTAGAGATTAGCGTCGCCGCCGCCGAGGAGAGGGTAGTCGCCGCTGATGCGCCCGTACTGGAGCATGGCGTCAGCGGCGTTGAGGGCGTCGGTATATTCATCGTGCAGGGGGTCGCCCTGGGCTTGCAACTGGGCAATCATAGCGCGGCGGCGGGATGCTGGGGCAGCGCTGGCGATGGCCGGACGGCGGGATTGGGGGGCGAACCATTCCACTTCTTGCAGCTTGATACGCTCCCAAGGAGGGTTGCCGATTACGGCGTCGAAGCCGCCGCGGCGAGGCGTCCAGTTGGTGAAGACGCCGGGGAAGGCCAATTCCCAGTGGAAGATGCGGCGCGCTTCGGCGAGTTCCTGCACCGCTCTCCACAGGGTGATGAAATGGGCCAAGCCGGCGAAGTCAAAATCGGGTGCTTCACGCTTTTCGTCGGAAATGGCGTCGGGTCCGTATTGGAGCAGGCGGAGTTGGGTATGGCGGCCTTGCAGCAGCCACCACTGGACGGCGGCGGCGTGGTCGTCGCCAATCTGGCGGCGCAGTTGTCGGGGCTGCTGGAGGGAGAGGGGGCGGGAGCCGTTGCCGGCGGCAATCCAGCGGAGGCCGGTGAAGAAGTTGAGCATATTGCGCAAGGGCTGCACGGTCTGCTCCATGCCGTGGAAGAGGGCGGCGGATTCCTTGACTTCGGCGAGGTCGGTGTCGTTGAGTTGTTCAATGGTTTGGATTTCGCTGGCGGCGGCGGTGAGTCCGGAGATAACGCTGCCAGCGAACAGGCCGCCGGCGGTACGGATATCGTCGGCGGTTTGCTGCAACCAGCCGCCGACGAGGGAATTGCCGCAACGCAGGTGGTGGTCGAGGAAGGACAAGGGGGCGCCGACGGTGAAGCTGTGGAGCCAGAGGGACATTTTGGCCAGTTCTACGGTGAGGGGGTTGAGGTCGACGCCGTAGATGCAGCGTTTGAGGACCATGCGTCGGATGATGGCGCGGTCGGTGAGGCTTTCGGGGTTGAGCTGCCAGCCGTTTTCGCGGGCTTGGCGTTGGATGTCGTTTCTGATGTTGGCGATGCGGGTTTCCAGAGGCGACACGTAGGGGTCATCGTCGGGGAGCCAGGCGGCGATTTCGGCGCCGAGGCCGGCCAGTCGGTCAACCTCGCCGGTGAGATAGTCCAGGGCCGCGACCAGGAAGTGTCCGCTGCCCATGGCAGGGTCGAGGGCTTTGAGTTGGAGGACGGCTTCGGCGGGGTCGGAGGCGGCCAGCTCACGGCGGCGGGCGGCAAAATCGCGGGTGTCGGAGGCGAGAGAGTGAGCAAGCTGCTGAAAACGCTCGGTACGTTCGCAGACAAGGGGGGCCAGGGTCTGCTCTATGATGAGGTTGACCAATTCGGGGGGAGTGTAGTAGCTGCCGGAGTCTTTGCGGGCGTAGGGCTGGAGTTGGGTGGAGACCTGTCCGTTGCGGATTACCGGGCGCTGCTCCAACAACTGCTCGTAGAGGGTTCCCAACTGGGTGACGGAGAGGTCGCGGAAGTTGACGAGGACTTTTTCGTCGGTATCGCGGGCGGCGGCGCCCAGGCTGTGAACGATGGCTGCGACGCTGGCGTCGGGGAGTTGGACTCGGGCCAGCAAGCGCGGGGTTTGGCGGTTGAAGAGGCCGCCGTTGTAGGGCGGCAGGGCAGCGGCCGGCTCTCCGGAGTCGATGCGGGTGAAGAGTTCCTGCAAGCGGGGCCAGTAGGTATAGGTGTTGAGAAAGACAACGGGGCCGGATTCCATGCGGGAGCGTATCTCGGTGCGCAGGCCGCGCAGGCTGATGGTGGAATATGCCGGGTGCTCGGTGGGCAAAAGGCGGCGGTCTTCGGCGTACATCAGGAAGAGGAGGCGATAGAGCAACGTCAGGGAGGCTTCCTGAATGTCGTCGGGGGTGGCATCGGGAGCGGCGTGGAAGAAGGCGCTAATCAGCTGTGGATAGACGTCGTTGAAAGCCGCATCGGTGAGGGTATCTACGACGTTCTGCACGTAGTCGGTGGCCTGGGCCAGGGCGCGGTCTAGGAAGCAATAGCCGTCGTCGCCGATGCGGAAAGCATCGCGGTGGAAGAAGAGGAGGAACAGCCGGCGGGGTTCCTTGCCAACGTCGCTGACGATTTCGCTGAGATTGAGTTCAAGCCAGGTATCCTGCGTGCGGTGAAATTTACCGTCGGGCCCGGGGCCCGTGGCGCGATAGAGCCGCCAAGTATCGCCGTTGGTGAGGATGCCCCACTTCACGCGCCCGTTGGTGGACTGCCAGAATGCACGGAGGTAGTCCTGGATTTGAGCGCTGGGGCTGAGGGCGCCGGCGCGCCGGTCGAGGTTGATGTCCCAAGCTTTGGCTTCGGCCGGGGCCAGGGGATAGACTGACACGTCGCCGCCAGCGGTGAAGGCGGCGCGGTCGGCGTCATCGGCAAAGAGGGTGTAGTCGGGGGTTTTGCCGCTGACGGGAATGGGCTGCTGGGGCAGGTAACTCCAGCCCAGAGCGTTGAGCACGGGCCGAATGAGAGCGTCTTCGATCTGCGCTTCGTTGGAAGATTGGTAGGCGCTGAGGAAAGCCTGATACGGGGCGCGCAAGTCCTGACCGAGATGGGACAACTGCTGCGGGCTGACCTGCTGGTACTCGTCGGTCTCTTTGAGGCCCGATTCGAGGTAGGACTGGCTGAACAGGGTGTTTGACATTGTTGAGGGGCTTGCCGGGGAGCAGGGACTACAAATTGCAGGAGGTGTTCGTCAGGCGGCGAGGCTTTGGTGGAAGATCTGGTCCCAGGCCAAGGCCCAGGGGGGGCGTAGGTAGCCGAGGGCGCGGACGTCGTCGTACCAAACGGACAGGGGAGAGTAGCGGGTGTAAGCGCTGCCGCCGGAGAGTTTGCAGAGGCGGCTGAGGCAATCTTCGGAGAGGCGGGCGACGCTTTCCTTGGCGAGGAGAAGCTCGCGGCGGGCGGCGCCGGTTTCCAGGCAGCGGACGGCGCCCTCCCAAGCCTGCTGGATTAGCCAGGCTTCCTGCTCGGCGTGGGCCCATTCCACCTGCTGGAAAGCGCGCAGGCCGGCATCGGAGGCGAGGCCGTTTTGCAGGCGAGGGCGGACGTAGTCCATGGCGGCGTCGACTATGCCGGCGATTACGGAGAGGAAGGCGGCGGAGCCAAGTCCGCCGTTGGCGCCCATGAGATCGGCCTGGTGGTTGGGCCAGGCGACGCGGGTAGCGGGGAAGTTGGAGAATTGAAAAGCGTGGCTGTTGGTGGATTTCATGCCGTGTCCGCGCCACTCGGCGGTGAGCTTGAGTCCGGTGGAGCCGTCCCAGGGGTGATTGCGGACTTCCATGAAGAAGAGGTCGGGGACGGTTTCGCCGGCGGCGAGGGCGCGGGTGGTCATAAAGGAGGTGAGGCCGGAACCGCTGCCGAAGTGCTTTTGTCCGGAGATGCGGTAGCCGAACTGGGTGACGCCGTCGGGTTCGCAGACGCTGGAGGTGAGGGAGGTGTCGCCGCCGGAGCCGGGTTCGCTGACGATGGTGCCCCACCAGCAGCCGCTATGGACGGTGTCGAAGACCTCGCGGCGCTGGTTGACCCAGCCGGCGGCGTAGGGATCGGGAACGGTGGGCATACGCCAGGAGGACAGTACCAGGTGGTGCATTGCGCTGGCAAGGGTGATGGATGGGTCGCCGACGGCCAGGGTGCGAAGCATGGCGCAGATGGGACGGGCAGACTGCTCCAAGGACTGCCAGAGGCCGCCGAGGTCGGTTGGGACGGCCATGAGGGGGACGCCGATTTGGGCGAGTCGGGCGAAGTCGGCGGGGTCGGCTTTGGTGCGCTGCTGACGGTCGGCGCGCTGCTCGACCCATTCGGCGGCGACGGCAGGGGCTTGCTCCAAGATGGATGCGATGGTGGTCATAGAGGGTTACTCCACCGTGATGTCGTATCCGACGATGGCGCTGAAGTTTTTGCGCATATTGTTGTAGCGCGGTTCGTGGGACTGCACCTGGCCTACGCTGTCGGTGGCGCGGGACATTACGGTGTAGTCGCCGGGGGAGGCGTCCCAGATCCAAGACCAGCGGCGCCACATCCAGCGCTCGGAAGGTTCTTCCAGGCGGGCGGGCTGCCAGGTTTTGCCACCATCTACGCTGACGTCCACCTGGGTGATGGCGCCGCTACCGCTCCAGGCGTAGCCGCGGACGACGCGCCGGCCGGCGGGGAGGGTACGGGTGTCGTCGTTGGGCTGGGACACTAGGGATTTGACGCCGATAGTGGTGATGAGTTCCTTGTTGGGGTCATCGGAGGAGTTGCCGTAGTAGTAGAAGTTGTAGTGATACCAGCAGTCGGGTTCGTGGTCGAGGACTTCCAAGCGCCGGAGCCATTTGACGGACCAGTTGCCGGACCAGCCGGGGACAAGGAGTCGGATGGGCGCGCCGTGGAGATGCTCCAAGATCTGGCCGTTCTGGGCGTAGGCGAGGATGGTGTCAGGATGGAGGGCTTTCTGGATGGGCAGGCCTTTGTCGTAGAAGAAGGGTTCGGTACCTTCGGCGGCGGTGGCGGGTACGCCTTCGTCCCATCCTTCGGCGCGGACGTGGGTAGCGCGTCCGGTGAGGCCGGCTTCGTTGAGGACGGAGGCGAGGGGGATGCCGGTCCATTCGCTGCCGGAGAGGATCATGCGCTCTTGAGTGCGGGACGGGCGGGGGCCTTCACCTTTGAAGTACTCGAAATAGGTGGCGTCGCTGCCGGAGCATTCCATGACGGTGCGGACGGAACGGGACGGAAGGCGGCGGACGTCATCGTAGGAGAGGCGCAGTGGGTTTTTGACCTCTCCATCTACGGAGAGGGCCCAGTCGGCGGCGGAAACGGGTTCGGGCACGCCGAAGTGCTGCACGACGTAGTGGAGTTCGGTGGGGGTAATGAGACCTTCCAGTTCCATGACCGGGGTGCGGACGCGCTCGGTTTTTCCGTCGGGGCGCTGAAGGATAACGGGCTCGATTTTGCGATGGGGCCAACCGTGCCAGGTACCGGCGTTGTCGTCGGCAGCTGCGGATTGGGAGCCGTTCATTTGGAGAAAGTCGGGGCGGGCGGCGTCGCCATCGTGGGTTTGGGATGGGTTTTGCTGGGCGGTCATGCGTAAGGGCCTCCTGGGGTGTTGCTGGCCGGCCTGGAGGCCGACGCGGGGTCAGTTTCCCACGCCGGCGTTGCTATCGCAAGACCCGGCGCGGGGACGGTCGGATTGACAGCGGGCCGGGCAGCGGCAACAATTCGGGGAGATAACCGGGGGAGATAAAGGATCAGGAGACGCTGATGACCACCATGCACATCGTAGTGGAAGTTGTTGAGCAGGTGCCTACCGGGCGCACTGAGTGGCGGGTGGACTGCGCCGAGTGCGGGTGGTACGACATTTACGACGACCGACGCCGGGCTGAAGACGGGGCGACCCGGCACGTGGGGGATTCGCACACCGGAGAACGGGTTTATAACCGCATTACGCAGACGCTGCGGATAGAGCCAAACCCGGAGGAGGGGGAGCTGGTGGATGCGCCCGCTCCTCCTTGAGTCGGCAGCGCAGAGTCTGCGCGCGGTTGAATCGGGGGAATGGTTAGTTGGCGGCGTATTTTGCGCCCAGTTCGGTTTCCCAGCGAAGGTAGTGCTGCATATCGGCGTAGGTACGGTCGGGGCCGCTGAAAACGATGTCGGCGGGGGTGCGCATAACGCCGGTGAGGCCTCCTTCCACGGGCAGGTCGGCGGCGCGCCAAGCCGTCATTCCGCCGTCCAGGGCCGCGACGTTGGAGTAGCCGAGATTCCGGAGAGTGGCGGCAGCGAGGAGGGATTGCCGACCATCGCCGCACGTTACGATGACGCGGGCATGGGCGTCGGGCACGCAAGCGACAATCTGCTCTTCGAGCCAGCCGCGGGGAACCCAATGGCTGCCGGGGACGTGGCCGCGGGCGAAGTCGCGGCTGGTATCGACGAAGATGACGACGGCGTGTGAGTCGTTCCGCGCATCCTGGGGGGAAACGGCGGGCACGGAGTTGCGGGCGTCGAGGAGGGGCTGGGGCTCGCCGGCGCCGCTGATGGAGCCGTCAAAGAGGGCGCTGACGGTGGAGCCGGATTCCAGGGTTCGGCCGGCGGCAGTCCAGGCGGCGGCGCCGCCATCCAGGGCGTACACTTCATGGTGGCCCAGCTGACGATACCAGGAAGCGGTAAGGACGGCGCGGGCTTTGCCGTCGCAGCAGAAGACGATGGGGGCGTTTTTGACGACGGCTACGTCGTCGCTGCGCTGGACGCACTGTCCGCCGGGGAACCAGCGGAAGCCGGCAATCCGGCCCTGGTCATATTCTTCCGCGGTGCGGACGTCGATGAAATAGACGCTCTCGCGGCGGCTGCGGTCAAGGAGGGCGTCGAGGCCGGCGATGTCGAGGAAACGGACGCCGTCTTCGGCGGCGCAACGGTCGGCGTAGGCTTCGGCGGCGGCGCGGCCGGCGTCGGAAACGCTGGGCAACCGGTCGCGGTCGGCTCCGGATTCCAGTTCGTAGCCGGCCAGGACCCATCCGGAGGTGCCGTTTTTGAGCCCGACGATTTCGCGGTTCAGGCCCATGCGCTGCAAAACGCGGGTTCCGATGATGCTGCGGGTGCGGCCGGCGCAGTTGACGACGACGGTGGTATCGGGGTCGAGATCGGCGGTGATGTCGGTGATGCGGAGGGCAAGTTCACCGCCGGGGACGCTTTGACCGCCGGGGATGCAGAAGCGGCGGTATTCTTCGGGGGTGCGGGTATCGAGGATGACCATTTTGTCGCCGCGCTCGATGCGGGCGTGGAGTTCCATAGCGTCGATTTCGGGGACGTGGTGAATTACTTCCATTTTTTCGCCGAAATCCTTGCTGGGAACGTTAACGCCCCACTCGGTGGGATGGTCGAGGCTCATCCAGCGATTGACGCCGCCTTCCAGCCAGGCGATGTTGGAGTAGCCCAGGCCGGCAACGGTGCTGACGGCTCGAGCGACGCGGCGGCCGTCGTCATCGCACAAAACGACTAGGGTAGAGGGATGGGGGACGGCGGCAGGGAGGTCGAACTCCAGCATACGGCGGGAGATGAGGCTGCTGCCGGGGATGTGGCTGGCGTTGTACTCGCCGGGTTCGCGGACGTCGATGAGGGCGAAGGGGGCATCGCCGTTGAAGAGTTCCAGGAGTTGGGCAGGGGTAATGGGCGTGGCCATGGCGGCACCTCGTCTAGCAGTTGTCGTACTTTTCGGTCATCATCTGCTTGATGGCGCCGGTTTCGAGGTCGTAGCGGACGCGCTCGAGGCCGCGGAGGTCATTGCCATACACATGGACTTCGACGGTGGGGTGGTCGGTGAAGTTGTCCATCTGGTGGATTTCGTCCACTTCGGGGATGAGCAAGCTGATTTCGCCGGGTTTGACAACGGCGGAGCGGTCGCGTTCGAGTTGGGCCCAGTCGTCGCGCTGGCGGTCATCAACGCGGCGGAAGCGGGTTTCGGTGAGGGCGTTGTCCATGACGCCAATCATGCCCCAGGTGCGATGGTCATGGGGAGCGGCGTGGTCGCCCGGGCCCCAGACGACGGCGGTGACGAGCAGGCCGCTGTCGGGGCTGTGGTGCAGCAGCCAGGAGCCATGGTTGGCGCGGCGGCCGGCGCCTACGGGCTGTCGGAAGCGTTCCGGTATGGCGTCGGGGTTGGCGATTAGGCGGGACAGGTAATCGGAGCCTCGGTCGAAGATCTTCTCGTTGTTAGGCTGGGTAGCGAGCAGGTCTTCCATTTCCTGAACGAAGTCATCCAGCGTGTATTTTACGGCTACCATGAGGGTTCCTCCTTTGCGGTCGACGTTCCGAGTTCCGCCCGGCGCCGATTATGGGATGAGGGTTCCGGCGCGGGAAATGCGGGGGATGTGATGGGCGCAGTTTAACTGACTGAGGCATATGGTGGCAAGGCGTTGAGGGGACGGCATCAGCGCAGGAGAATGTAGGGTTGCGCAAACTGCGGCTGGGCCAAGCGGTTCCATAAAAGAGTAAGGGCAGGCCTTCGGGCCTGCCCCTGGGTTTTTGCTGACGTGCGGGTTGATGCGGCGGTTGCGGTTCCCCGCGCGCGGCTACCAGACCAGCTGGTTCCAGCAGTTGCCGCCGGGGCTGCACGTCAGGCTGCGGCTCTGGCCGTTCAGGGCGGTGTCGGCGACGTCTTCGCCTACCAGCACCCAGTAGGCTTCGCCGGCTACCAGCTCCTCCAGCGTGTTGAGGTCGGCGAACTCCGGACGGACGTCATAGAAGAGCCATTCCTTGCTGATGCTGTCAAAGTAGAACACTGCCAGCGCTTTGTCGCCCAGCGGGGCCAGGGCTTCGGCTATCGGCGTTCCGGTTCCTACCGGGCCTTCGGGCAGGACTTCCACGCTGCCGATGGCTACGGTGTCGTCAACCTCCAGCTCCACGCTGTACACGCCGGGATCCAGGCCAGGGCAGGCTACCTCCACCGCAACTAAGCCGTCGCCGTCGGTGCTGGGCGTGGGGTTGGGCATTACGTCGCGGCGGCCAATGGCTACCCGCTCAACCCGCGCGTGCACCGGCATATTGTTCACCGACAGCATGATGTCGCCGCCGGGCTGACACTCGCCGGGCGCTACGCTGATTACGGAGGCCGGTATCGTGATGTCGGCCAGCTTCACCAGGTCTTCGTATTTGGCCTCCACCCGGCTGGTGGAGGGGATGGGTACGCTGCCGCTGACCCGGTGCTCGATGAACCAGCGGCCCGAACCGTCGGCGTACACGCTGTACTGCCGCGCCCGGTCGCCGTCGGTCACCGTAACGGTGATGGCCTCAATGGAGCTTTCCGCGTTGTCCACCGGCCAGTTCTCCCCGGAGATGGTTACCGTGTCCCGAGGCCCGGCTACCGCCGGCAGCAACTTGACCGTCGGCTCCGGGATGGTGATGGCGACTTCGCCCTCAAACCCCTGCTTGTCCTTGACCCTGATGATGTGCCGACCGGAGGTCAGCGTTGGGTTGGAGGCGGCGCTGGCGGCGGGCCATACTGCCACGGCGCAGACGAACTGCCCGCCGCTGGACACTTCAACCTCGCCGTCGCCGTCCAGACAGTCGTCGTACACGAGCATTGGCGCGCCGGAGATGGTGATGTCTTCGGGCATGATGCCGCTGCCGGCGCCGCTGGCGAAGCCGGTTCCGGTGATGGTGAGCCGGTCGTTGGGCAGGGGTTCCCCGTGGCCGACGTTCACGATGGCCGGCAGGATGGTTACCTTGGTGTCCTCCGACTTGCTGCCCCACTTGGCGTCAACGCGCTTGACGCCTTTCTGCGGCGGCAACTTGAACGTCGCCGTGGCCGAACCGTCCGCGCTTACGCTGGTGGCGCGGATGCCGTCCCTGATGACTACGCCGCCCACTTTCAGCTCGGCGAAGGATGCCCCGGCCACGGGGAAGTCCTGGGCGAACACGGTTACCTCGTCGCCGGCCTGGCCCTCGTTAGGAGATATGCTGATGGATGGCGTGAGCTCGAAGTCCTCAACGTCCTCGCCGGAGGTGCGGCCTTCGCCGTCCTCCACGCAGATCAGGTTGTTGTTGCCGGGTTGGAACGTCGGGACGCTGACCTCAAAGGAGATGGCTACGCGGTCGTCGCTGGCGACGGTGGCGCTGCCGGCTTCGGTTCCGGTGGGGATGATGCCCCGTTCGCAGAGGTGGCGGGCGAACACCTTGTCGCTGGCCGCCTTGTCCTTGCTGGCCACCGTGTAGGTCATCTCAGTTTCGTCCAGCGTGTAGTGGAAGCAGAACTCGTTGCCGGCGCCGGAGCCCATGGCTGCTTTCATCTTGTCGCAGTCCAAGGTTTCCCACCACTGGGCTACGGCGTAGCGGGCGGCTTTGCGCTGCGCCACGTAGGCGGCGGCGGTGGTGCCGTTGTTGAAGCCGCTGCCGTTCACCGTCAGCTCTTCCCCACGCTCGCCGTCCGTATCCGACAGGGAGATTTTAGCCTCCGTGCTGACGTACACGCCTTGACGCTTCTGGATGGTGCGATTGCCGTCAGCGGTTTTGGCGCTGCGCTCCATGCCGTTGGCCATGAGGCGTTCGATGCGGCTCGGCAGCGTGTCGTCAAAGCCCAGCACGTCGAAGGCTACGGTGTGGTTGCCCGCTTCGGACGGGTTCTTGATGCCCGAGCTGCCCAGGATGACCATGGTCAGGTCTTGGCCTCGGTTTACCCCGTTGGAGCCTTCGCATTCGTCCGAATCGCCGGTACACATATCGGGGATGCGGATGGTAATGCTCACGTCGTCCTTGTCGTCGTCAAAGTAGGCGTCGGTGTCAATCACCGGGGCTTCGGTGGCGTACGCCGGGGCGCCGTTGCCGGTGGCCACGGTGGCCGGGGAGTTGGCGACGAAGTAGATTGAGCTGGCCGGGATGGCGTCGGGAACCTGGAAGTCGTCTTCCAGGAACAGCGCGACGCGGGAGCCTACCGACAAAGGAGCGTCCAGGTTGTTCAGCTTCACCGTGAGCTTGGGCGCGCCGCCCGACGTACTGCTGTCTGACGCTATCGTCCCCGTGAAATGCGCGGAGGGTAGATCCCGCGCTACATCCTTGTCAACCTGGATTTGAACCTTGGCGATTTCGCCGGCGCCTTGCGCGTTGGCCGCGCCCACCCGGTACTCCAGCCACTGGTTGTCTCGACCTAATCCTGCTGGAACAGCGCCGCCAGCATTGCCGGTGGTATGGGTCAAGTCGGTCATATCGGCTTCCCTGGGGTTCTTCCAGACCCCGCTGGCTGAGCCGAATTTGCGGCTGAAAATCGAGGTCAGGGCGCCGATGGTATTGCCGTTGCCGCCGCGCAAAATGTCCAGGTCGTAGCCGGTGATGGGGCTGCCCCCATCATCCGTCGGCGGATCCCAGGTTACGTAGATGACCGCCGCTGGAACGGTATGGGTTGCGCCGGCTTCGTCTGCCGTCAGCCACCCGATTTGCTTGGCGGCCAGGTTTCGGATGGGGCCCGGCGTGGTGGCCATGGGCGTGGCCGCCGAGGCGGCGCTCCAGGGGCCGTAGCCGTCGCCGTGGGTTACCCTGACCCGCACCTGGTACTCCACCCCGTTCTCCAACCCCGTAATCAGCGCCGCGCCGGAGAGGTTGCGGCGGTTCAGCGTTACCGGCCCGGCGAAGCGCGTCCACGCCCCGGCGCTGCCTCTGCGGTATTCCAGGTCAAACCCGGTGTATTCGGGGATGCCCAGTTTGGCGGCGCCGGCGTTGGAGGCCGGCGCGGCGATGTTCGCCGCTATGGCCCGGTTGCGCGCCGTCAGCGCGGGCGCATCGGGCGCAGTGGACGGCGCCGTGATGAACCCGTCGGCTCCCGCGAACCCGCTTCCCTCAGACGGCGCCCCTCCGCCTACAACCGGCGTGCTGGTCGGCGTGCTGGTCGGCGTGCTGGTGGGCGGCGTCGGCGATGTCCCGGGGGCGTCATTGTCCACTATGGTCAGGGTGATAGTTCCCGCCTGCCAGGAAGGGTCGAGAGTGCTAGAGCCTGCGGTTCCGCCCCTGGCCGTTATTACGATGGTTTCGTTCCCCTCGTTGCGCGTGTCGCCAACGATAGACACTATGGCTGAGGTCTTTTTGGTTGTACCTACTGGTATAACGACCTCGGTACCTACGCAAGCATCCGTTGGCGCACTGCAAGTTACGACTCCTAGATTGTTGCTGTTCTCAATCGTGGCTGATCCGGTAGCCGTAAATCGGACAGCAAAGTTGGACGGCGCCCCCTCGCTCAGGGTGGTGGTGATATTGACAGATTTGCGGGACGAATCGCCTTCGGTTATCATCGTGCTGTCGGCTGAGAGGGTGATGGTTTTGGAAGCGGACGCCGTGGTGGGCGTATTCGTGTTGGTGGGCGTGTTGGTGTGGGTGGGCGTGTCGGTGGGGGGGTCGGCGCTCACGGTGGCGGTGGTGGAGGTTCTGCCTTCCAGGGCGCCCGCTGCGCTGGGGCCGCCGGGCCCGTGCCAGCTCCAGGTGACCGTGTGGGTCCCTACGCCGAGATTGGCGCAGGGGTTCAGGTTAACGTTCCGGCCGGTGGTGATGCCGGAGACGCTGGAGGATACAAAAACGCCGGTGGTTCCGTCGCTCAGCGCTGGGTTGGCGGAAACTGCCGTCATGCCCTGCCGGGTCTCCAGGTAAGTTGTGCCGCCGTGCTTGACGGAAGTCAGGTTGAAACAGACCTGCACTGTGCTTTCGCCCTGGGGCAAAGTCGCAGATTTGTCCGCGTCTGATGTCAGCGTGGGAGCAACAACCGCCTTCTTCACAACTACCGTTATGTTGTAGTCCGCGCCTTGGGGTTTAGCGTCAGTGGCGGGTGTTTTGCCGGTGAGGGTGTGCTCTCCGACCGTCAGCGTTTCGTCCCGGGGCGTGTCGCCCGACGCATGCGGCGTCCAATGCAGGCGCACCCGCACGGAGGAAGCGCCAGCCGGTATGGTGATGGTTGCCTTATTTGCCGCATTCCGGACGCCCGAGTAGCCGGAGACGCTCCGGAAACCGGCGGTTACTTCACGTGTTGGCACCGAGACTACGCTGCCGGTAGATTTCCCAATGCTAAGAAGGATCTGGGGATTGAAGCCGGGCACCGGAGTATGGGTGTTGGTGGCCGGGGTGCTCGGAGTGTTGCCTATCGGCGTGGAGGTGATTGTCGTTCCGGCGGTGGCGGTGAAATAGAAGTCCGTATCAACATTCCCGCAGAGCCTGGATCGAATCCTGAGCCGGTATCTTTTGCCTGCGGTCAACCCCGGCGCGGTGAAACTCCCTGGGTCCGAGTATAAGCCCTCCCCAGGGGAGGCTCCGTTCAAATCAATGGGGGTATTGGCGAAGGAGTCTTCCTGCACTGTGCTGAAATGCTGAGCGGACGAGCAGCCCGGCCCTTTCTGCCAAGTTATGGTCGCTGAGGTGCCGGCGCCGTTGACGACTACCTTGGTGACGATCGCATTCCGAGAGGCCTGCGCGCTCACGGCCGACGGCGACGCCGATTCATCGATCAGCAGGGTGGAGATAAGGGTCAGCGCTACGGCAGTGGCGGCCAGGGCGATGACAACCAGCTTGCGGTTGCGGTTGATGCGTCGGAGGAGGCCCATCAGAGCGCCTCCGGGCCGGAGAGTCGGGGGGGGGGGGGGGGGGGGGGGGGGGCATTACGGAGTGGGGCGTGAAGTCGTCTTTGCCTGCCATATTGTGCCTCGAGTATCGTACCGCGATAGACTACGGCATTGGGCCGGGGTTAGTTCCGGTTAAGGATGCCGCGGGTGGGGATTTTAGCATAAATTGAGGGGTGTTGTCAGAATCAGGATTTACCGGATTTTGGGATTTTCAGGATGGGGGGTTGGTTGGGGGTTTGGGGAACGGGCGCGTTCGGCGCTGTCAATGGCAGTGGTCATGATTCGGGTTGACCTCGGTATGGTCTGTGCGGTAAAGCGTTCTGGCCTTTGTGCTGGCTTTATACCAGTCGTTCAGGCGGCGGCGCCAGTTTTGGATGGACGGTCTTGACGAGGGATTGCATTGCGACGATGAGTTTCGTACAATCGTGCAAAATGAGCAGGAGGCTTCATTATGACGGTTCACATTCCGGCGCAAACGCGCCCGATTGCCGAGGAGGGTGCGGGCTACGGCAAGGCGGAGGTTCATCTGCCGGCGGATGCCCAGCGCATGATTGACCGCTGGCGGGCGTTGGGCCGGCCGTTCATCGAGCTGGAGTCAGGGGTGGTCATCAGCAACCTGGAACGCTGGCTGTACAACAATCCGCCGGCGCCCGGCCCCTGGCTGGCCCGGGTGCGGGAGTATCTTTACATCGACACGTGCGGCATTGACGGCAAAGCAGCGTGACTGACGGATGACTTTACGGCTTTACGACGATTTGGCTCACCTGTGGCCCATCATCAGCCCGCCGGAGGAGTATCTGGTGGAGGCGCAGGAATGGCTGGGCGTTATCCGGAGCCGTCTGGCGCCGGCGCCGGAGGCCGGCCTGGGCCGGCCGACGCTGCTGGAGCTGGGCTGCGGCGGCGGGCATCTGCTGTCTCATCTGACGGCGCACTTCATCACTGAGGCGGTGGATATATCGCCCAGGATGCTGGAAATATCCCGTCGGCTGAACCCGCAGACGCTGCATCATTTGGGGGATATGCGCACGGTTCGCCTGGGCCGCGCCTTTGACGTGGTGGCAATCCACGACGCGGTGAACTACATGACGACGGAAGCAGACTTGCGCGCGGCCATGGCAACCGTCGCGGAGCATCTGAATCCGGGCGGCGTGGCGCTGTTCGCGCCGGACTGCATCCGTGAAACTTACGAGGGCCCGCGCGTGGTGGAATGGACGCGGGATGCATCGGAGCGTTCGGTTACATTCATTGAATACATGGCAGGACCACGGCCGGGGGCCAGCACGATTGAGTCGGTGTTCATATTCATCATCGATCAGGGCGGCGAGCTACGGGTGGAGACCGACCGCCATACCGGCGGCCTGTTCCCGATGGCAACGTGGCTGAACCTGCTGAACGAGGTTGGGCTGGAGGCCGAGTACGTTCAGACTAACGCCTACGCGGGCGGGTTCGGGGGGAATTTGTTTGTGGGCGTGCGGGCGAGAGGTGATGGGGAATAAGCAATCCCCCTAATCCTCGTCCAGGCCGGGGACGGGAAACCGGCTGCTGAGATGGCGCACTTCGTCGCGGATGGCGGACAAAGCCGCGTCATCGCCGATGCTGCCGAGGGTGCGGATGATGAGTTTGGCGACGTGGCGGGCGTCGTCCTCGCCCATGCCCCGGCTGGTGATGGCCGGGGAGCCCAGGCGTAGACCGGAGGCGGTGCGCGGCGGCAGCGGGTCGTAGGGGATGGCGTTCTTGTTGGCAACGATGTTCACTGACTCTAACGCGCGCTCGGCCTGGCGTCCGGTGACGCCCAGGGGGGTCAGGTCAACCAGCATGAGGTGATTGTCGGTGCCGCCGGCTACCAGGCGGACGCCGGCGTGGGAGAGTTCCTGCGCCATTGCCTGGGAGTTGGCAACCACCTGGTGGGCGTAACGGGTGAAGTCGGGCTGCATCGCCTCGCCGAAACACACGGCTTTGGCGGCGATGACGTGCATAAAGGGGCCGCCCTGCATATAGGGGAACACGGCGAAGTCAATCTTGCGGGCCAGGTCTGTCTGAGAGAGCGCCATGCCGCCGCGGGGGCCGCGCAGGGTTTTCTGGGTGGTTGAAGTGACGATTTGAGCGTGAGGGAAAGGCGAGGGGTGCGCGCCGCCGGCAATGAGGCCGGAGATGTGCGCCATGTCCACCATGAGCAGCGCGCCGACGGAGTCGGCGATGGCGCGGAAGCTGGGGAAGTCCAGGGTGCGGGAGTAGCTGCTGCATCCGGCGACGATGAGCTTGGGCCTGCGCTCATGGGCCAGCCGCTGGACCTGGTCGTAGTCGATGGTCTCGGTTTCGCGGTCGACGCCGTAGGGGATGAATCGGTAGAGGTTGCCGGAGAAGTTGACGCTGGCGCCGTGGGTGAGGTGTCCGCCCATGTCGAGCTGCATTCCCAGCACGGCGTCTCCGGGTTCGAGGACGGCGAAGTAGGCGGCCATGTTGGCCTGGGCGCCGCTGTGGGGCTGGACGTTGGCGTGTTCGGCGCCGAAGAGGGCTTTGGCGCGGTCGATGGCCAGGGTCTCCACGACATCCACGAATTCGCAGCCGGCGTAGTAGCGCCGGCCGGGGTAGCCTTCGGCGTACTTGTTGCTCATCAGCTGGGCCTGGGCTTCCAGGACTGCTTTGCCGGCGTAGTTTTCGGAGGCAATCAGTACGATGGAATCGCGCTGGCGGCGGTTTTCGTTTGCGATGGCAGCGGCAACGGCAGGGTCGGCGCGCTGGAGTAGGGAGGTCATATTGGCTGGCTCCGGTTTCGCGTTTGGGATTGGCTATATCGCGGCGCGTATGGATAGTATGGTAACAAATCGAAGTGGAGCGGCGTCAAACGCCGCCCCTTATTGTAGCTGCGCGCTGAAAGCGGATTTGCAGGAGCGGCCAAGCCGTAGCTCAGGCGCGCATTTGGCGGGCCGTAGCCCTGATTGCGTGCGCGAAGTAGTTTTGCACGAGGCAGGATCATTGGGTCGCCGGCGGTCGCTGGCAATGAGCGGAAGGGCATGGCCTGGGGTTATATCAGGTGGTTCTTTGGTTGTCGTTGCCCTGTTGCGCGCGTAGGCGCCGGACTTCGGCCAGGAGGCGGGCGTTGTCGGCGGCGAGGCGGGTATTGTCGACGGCGAGGCGGGTGTTGGCGCTCTGCCAGTGTTCGTATTCTGCGCCGGTTGCCGGGTCGTGGACGCGGAAGCGCTGGCCGTCCCAGCAGAAGTTGAGGTTGAGCAGCGGGCTGGTCGCGCCCGACGTTCCGTCGTCATAATCTACCGGCGGAAACCGCTCGTACCGGTCAGAGACCAGAAACTCTCCGATGATGGGCTGTCCGTAGTGGCGGCCGCCGGTAGGGTCAAAGCGCCAGTATTCGGGGACGGCGATTTGCCGGTACAGGTCCCGCTTGCGCAGCATATCGTTGCGGCGGGTGCTCCGGGAGGCGATTTCGATGGCGATGTCGGGCGGCTTGCCGTTCTGCACCGGGTCGTAGCCGACACGTCGCCAGATGGCGGCGGCGTCCACGTCGAGGGCGACCAAGCAGTCGGGGATTACGTGGGGCGGAGGGCCGCCGGAGGGGGGCGCGTCGGGGTCGTAGTAGATGGGGACTTCGTTGCTGATTACGATGCTGGGGTGTTCCCAATGGGAATAGCCCGGCGTCAGTATGCTGCGGAGCATATCGATGAGATAGAGAGCGGGACGGGATTGCTGCATATCGTAGCCCTGTTTGGGCAGATCCGGGTACGGTTCCCAGTGGCGGGCAACCGGGTCGGTTTTAGATTTGACGGTGGTCATGGCCGTTCTCCACGTGGGTTGCGATGACGGCCCGGCGAAACGGGTGATAGATGGGGGAGAGACAGGTTGCGCCGAGCCGTCGTTTTCCGTGCGGGGCCGCGGTTTAGAGGATGTGGTACATGAGGAGGTGGTCGCGCATTACGTCGCTGGCGAAGTCGTTGCTTACGTCGCGGAGGACGGAGTGGATGTGATTAGCGCCGTTCTGTCGGTTGTCGTACTCGACGACGAAGTTGCCGCCGTGGAGCCGGTAGTAGTGGGGTTGGGCGCGGTCGATGGGGCCGCCCCAGGCGAGGTGGATTTTTTCGAGGCCGCCATCGCGCAGGGCGGTGAGTTTTTCCTCGGCGAGGTCGGAGCGGATGCGGGTTACGTACTCGCTGGCGAGGGCCATGAGCATTTCGCGCTGGGCGCCGGACAGGGCGGAGGCGGGCAGGCCCTCTTCTTTGGGCAGGGAGGCGCGGGAAGCGTTGAAGGTGATGATGTCGGCCGGGGCTTCGTCGTAAATGACGGCGCGGCTTTTCTGGCCGGAGTCGAGGCTGTCCATCAGTTCGAGGGCGATGTCCTGGCTGTCGCCCAGGATGCGGAGGCCCTGCTTGGGGCCGTTACGAACTTCGGCCGGGTTGGCGCCGAAGAAGAAGGGAGTCATAGAAAGCACCCGGTCGCCCCAGACGCTGTAATGGAGCGACACGTGATGCCCTTCGACACGCCAGCCCCAGGGTTCGGCGTCGCTGCCCGGGTCTCCGAAAATGGTCCAGGAATAGAGGAGGGGGTTCCGGTCCCAGGTAACGCGGCCCTGTTCTTTTTCCAGCGGGCCGAGGACGGCTTCGTGCTCGATGATGAGTTGGGCTTTGCGGTTGGAGTCCTCGGTGAGGCCGGTGGCCATGAGGTCGTAGGCGAGCTTGCGCTGCGCTTCGTTCATATCGCGCAGGGCGAGGCCGTGGCGGTTCAAGGGCGGGTAGTACCAGAAGATGCGCTCGCCGTCGTAGTAGCTGAAACTGATGGCGGATTTCTGGTTGGCGTCCAGGCTGGCCAGAAGGGCGAGGGCCGCGCTGCGCATTTCGCCGGCCGCTTGGGGGTGCGTGTGGGGACGGTCGTGGGTGTGGGCCGTAGTCATAGGTTTGTCCTCCGTAAGGGTGGAGAGTAGCGGGAGCAGTGGACGACAGTTTATGCGCCGCCGTCCAGTTTTACAATCGTGCGCCCGCTACTTTCCCCGACGGCATGGTGTGACGTTGACGGGGACGTAATTTCGTGGGCCGGCTAGTTGGGAGGCGGCCTCTCGGTTGGGATTGGTTTGGCGTTTTTCATGGTGGTTGTTTTTCTCCTTTTGGTCGGTCGGTGGATTTTGGGTTGGGTTCCTGGGGGTTCAGGATGTCGGCGCTACGGCCTGAGAGCGTGGCTTGCTATTTACGTCCTAGTCTTGCGCGTGCTAACGGCTGCTTGCGCAGTACCGTCCTCGCGCAGCGGTGGTGACTCCCGCCGTGCTGGGTGCGCCAGCCGGGTAATGTGACCGACCTCCGGCGCACCTACAGTGGTGCAATGGATCCGACATGCCGCACAGTACGGATGCGGCGGATTAGACCGTGTTATCCTGAACCCCGTTGAACTCCTGTTTTTAGCCTCCTAGTTAGGTTGTGATGTCAGGCGGTTGTCCTGGCCGGGGACGGTATCCGACGGTTCTCGAGGGGCCGTTGGATTAGCCTGACAGGGATATTGTAGCACGGTGGTACGGTTTTGCAAATGGGGTTTTTGTCAGAATCAGGATTTACCGGATTTTGGGATTTTCAGGATGGGGTTGTGGTGTGCGGCGCCGGAGGGGAGATGGGGGTTGGCGGTGGGGGATTGTCAGAATCGGGATTTACGGGATTTGGGGATTTTCAGGATTGGGGGAAGGCTGCCGGTTGGGGTTGCTTTGCACCGGCTGGGCGATGGCCCGGGCCAGCTCCGCTACCTGCTCTTTCAGCATATTCCGGTGGCTTCCAGCTGCGCCGCCACCATTGGCGGGTCGGTGGGACGGCGACGGTTGTTTTCCTGGGTCTGCATGGCGATGAGTTGGCGCCGGCGGGATACCAGGGTTCACAGTTGGCGCAGCTCTGCATCGGGCAGCGGGCGCAGCGGCGGGTTCAGGGCGGCGCCGAAGTGGGCCAGCGTCTGCGCGTCCAGTTGGTCGGTCTTGGCCGGGCGTCCGCTGGCTCGGGCTGAACTTCCGAACTTACCGAGGATTGACCACCACTACCGAGAGGCCGGCGGCGCTCAACTCCGTTATCAGCGGGGTTTCCAGGCGTCCGGTGGCTGCTACGATTACCCGGTGGGGCTGCAGTTGGGTCAGCTCCCTGGCCAGCTGGCTCAGGGCTTCGGCGGTGTGCCAAAGCCCGGGCTACCCTGCCTTGCAATACGGGGTCAGGCGGTTGCGTCTGCCCCTGGCAACTGTTCGGGTTTGCCGAGGGATGCGGCGCGGCGACCTCGCTGATTCACGGCTTCGTGGCTGTCTGAATCAGGATTTACGGGATTTTGGGATTTTCAGGATTGGGGGTTGTGGGTTGTGCAGGGTTGAGGGGTGGGTTGTGGCGGATGTGGCTGCTGGATTGCGGATGATGGCGGCGCTGTCGACGGTTTGTCAGAATCGGGATTTACGGGATTTGGGGATTTTCAGGATGGAGTGGGTTGTGCTGTGTGGAGGTGGCTGCGGGGGATGGGTTGGCAGTGTGGTTGGGGGCCGTTGTGAGGGGGTGGGGATGTGGGATGAACGAACGGGTGAACCTGGCGCGAGGGCCGGTGTGCCAGGTTGGGGGGAGTTGGCGCTGGGCCGGAGTCTCGGCGGCGTGGGGTAGGTAGTCAGGTTGGGGTGGGCGGTTAGGTTGGGGTGGGCGGTTAGGTTGGGGTAGAGTGATGGAAGTCGGCGACTTGGCGGAGGTAGTTGAGGAGCAGGTCGTGGCCGACGGCGGTCATTATGGATTCGGGGTGGAACTGTACGCCCTCAACAGGCAGCTCTTTGTGACGGACGCCCATTATCAGACCGTTGTCGGTCCAAGCGGTTACTTCCAAGAAGTCGGGGACGGTTTCGGGGTAGATGACCAGGCTGTGGTAGCGGATGGCCTCAAAAGGGTTGGGAAGTCCAGCGAAGACGCCTTTGCCATCGTGGTGGATGGGAGAGGTTTTGCCGTGCCGGATTTCGCCGGCCCGGCCGACGGTTGCGCCGTAAGCGTCGCCGATGCACTGGTGACCCAGGCAGACGCCGAGGACGGGTAGTTTGGGGCCGAAATGGCGGATGACGTCGTTGGAGATGCCGGCCTCGCGGGGGGAGCAAGGGCCGGGCGACACTACGATGCCCTGGGGGGACATGGCCTCAATGTCGGCGACGGTGGTTTTGTCGTTGCGGATGACGGTGACGTCGGCGCCTAGCTCGGAGAGGTATTGGTAGAGGTTGTAGGTGAAGCTGTCGTAGTTGTCGATGAGAAGCAGCATATTCCGGCACTCTGGGACGATGCGCGAGGGTGTGAGGGTTGCAGGTTGCGACGGAAGGGGGGAATGGCGGAGCGGTCTAGTACAGTTCGACGAGTTCGAGCCAGTTGCCGTCGGGATCCTGGCAGTAGGATGCTTTGCGGACGAGGTTGCCGGCGTCGTCGTACATTGGCACGGGCGGAGTGGGATAGGCCAGGCCGAGGGCGCGGGTGTTTTCGTAGAAGGCGTCGATGTCCTGGACGAAAAAGGCGAGGTGAGCGGCGCGGACGTCGTTCTTGTCGAAGTTGGCGTAGCCGCCCTCAGGGTTGATGTACTGGATGAGTTCGAGCTGGTGGCCGTCGCCCAAGTCGAGGAATGCGCCTTTGATGTGGGCGTTGGGGAAGCCGAGCAGGGTGGTCGGGAACTGGCCGGCGCGTTCCGTGCGCATGGCGAGGGTAAGGCCGAGCACGTCAGAGTAGAAGGCGATGGCGGCGTCGAGGTCTTTGACGATAAAGCCAGTGTGGAAGAAGGATTTGAGCATTTTACCTCCTGGTTCCGGCTTTTGCCGGAATGGCTGACGTGGACGGGGGTAGGAATGGGGGTTGTAAGGGGGGGATGGTGGGTGTAAAGGGGAATAGAGGTTGTAGCGGTTGGAGATGGCAGCTGAGGGAATGAGACGGTGAGGTGGATATTGTCAGGCGACAACTTCGGCGGAGTCGATGGCGCGCATCATTGCGCCGGATTTGTGGCGGGTTTCCATGTATTCGTCTTCGGCGACGCTGTCGGCGACGACGCCGCCGCCGGCCTGGACGTACATAACGCCGTCTTTGAAGATGCCGGTGCGGAGGACGAGGGCGGTGTCCATGTTGCCGTTGTAGCCGAAGTAGGCGACGGCGCCGCCGTAGGGGCCGCGGCGTTCCTGCTCTACCTCGGCGATGATTTCCATGGCGCGGATTTTGGGGGCGCCGGAAACGGTGCCGGCAGGGAAGCAGGCGCGCAGGGCGTCATAGGTGGTCATGTCGGGGCGCAGCTGGCCTTCGACGTGAGACACGAGGTGCATTACGTGGGAGAAGCGCTCCACGTCCATGTACTGGGTGACTTTGACGGTGCCGGGGACGCTGACGCGGCCGATGTCGTTGCGGCCGAGGTCGAGGAGCATGATGTGTTCGGCCTGCTGCTTTTCGCTGCCTTTGAGTTCTTCTTCGAGGGCGGCGTCTTCGGCGGGGGTGCGGCCGCGGGGCCTGGTGCCGGCGATGGGGTGAGTGGCGACGATGCCGTCGTGAACGGTGGCGACGGTTTCGATGGCGGCGCCGACAATCTGGAAGCCGTTGAGGTCCAGGTAGTACATATAGGGGGATGGGTTGCTGCCGCGGAGGGCGCGGTACACCTGGAAGGGGTGGGCGTTGGTACGTCGGCTGAAGCGCTGAGAGTTGACGACCTGGATGACGTCGCCGGCGTAGATGTACTGGATGCACTTTTCAATCACGGCTTCGTATTCCTGTACCGTGAAGTTGGAAACGACATCGCCGCCGGAGGGCAAGCCGGGAGAGACCAGCAGTTCCGGAGGTATTTGCAGGGGGCGGGAGAGTCGGTCAACCATGCGCTCGATTTTGGCGGTGGCTGCGTTGTAGGCGGATGCGACGTCAGGGTCGTCGAGGCGGATGTGGCTGACGACTTTGATGTCGTGGCGGAGGTGGTCGAACACCAGGAGGGTGTCGGTGAACATGAAGACGGATTCGGGCAGGCCCTGGGGGTCGGCGCTGAGCATTGGCACGCGGGGTTCGAAGTAGTGCACGGCATCGTAGGCGACGTAGCCGACGCCGCCGCCGTGGAAGGGCGGGAGGCCGTCCACGGGAACCAGGCGGTATCGGTTCATTTCGCGCTCGACGAGGGTAAGGGGGTCGACGGGGCCGGAGGGCTGGCCGGCGCCGGCGCTGAAGACGTCGTAGGGTTCGGTGCCGATGAAGCTGTAGCGTCCGATGCGTTCGCCGCCGGCGACGGATTCCAGGAGGAAGGAATAAGGGGGACGGGCGACTTTGAGGTAGGCCGAAACGGGGGTCTCCAGGTCGGCGTTGATGGTGCGGTACACCGGACACAGGTTGCCCTGGTCGGCGAGGGCGCGGACTTGTTCGAGGGTAGGATGGTACATATTGCTCTGGGGCCTGGGTATGGCGAGGGGGAGGGTAAATGATGAAAAGTCCGCCCCGATCAGGGACGGACGCGATGCCGCGATGCCGGCCTGCGCACGGCTTTCAGGGGTGTGTAGATTTTGTGAGGGTTAGTATATGGCGGGGGGAGTTGGGGCGTCAATGCGGCGGGGAACGGTTGGGTTTATGGACGCTCTATGCTCACCCTGACGCTGGCGATGCCATTTTGTTGCCAAGTGCCGGGCCGGAATTCGGGACGGCTTCTGAGATTGCCAAGTATGTTGGATGACTGCGTAATTCGCTCGGCCTTCCAGAGACGCGCTTTTTGGCTGCCGTCCGTGTAGGTCTCTACTATCCATGCTTGTTTCGTGCGCAACAAAGCGTCTTTGAAAACGCTTTCGGGTGACGGGTCGAGAGTAATTGGGAGTACTTTACTTTGCGACGTGGTCTGTCTGATACGCTTTGGGTTTGTTGGCGCTTCCCGAGCTAGAATTAGGAGCGGTTGCCCACGTAAAATGGTATCCAAGTCCACGTTTGGATTCTCAACGAAATTGGGCGGTGGGCATACAGGGGCGTCTCGGAAGTAAAGATCCCACGAGGCCTGCCTAATGGCCTGTTGTAGCTCATGGTGTGGGTGTTGGTCTTCGGTCAGCATACCGGCCCAGAATGGCATATAGCAGAAGTTCCAGCCGGCTGTGAAGGCATCCGGATTGTGGGTGTTTCCCCAGACGTGGCGCAGGCTGTAGCCAGTACCGCGGACAAGCTTGCTACCAGTGTATCTTTCCCAGGCCATCTGGGCCCTCGAATTATCATCCAGGATAACTGGGCGGCCGTCTCCTTGGAGCCATGTGGTGTGCGCCCCTTTTTCAAGTCCCGGATAATGTTCCCGGCTGCGCCGAGCGCGCTCCGGATAGTAGCACAATTTGTCTCGGACTTTACTTGGGTGAACGAAGTATGAATGTGCGAAGGCGGCTTGAACGATGGAAACGCCGCCATCCCGGAAGTAATCCTCGAGAGATTGGATTGGAGAGGTGAGGTCTTCAGTATGTATCCGTATGTTAACCATTGCTATTTGCTCCGTTCAGCGATGGGCTGGGAAACGGTTGAGTGGGCCAGACCAGTTCAGGATGCGGTCAGCAGGGTCGGCGTGGAAATCGGGCAAGGCGACGGAGCGGGCGGCGATTACGCCGTCGACGGGGATTTCGGCGAGTCCGGCGGAGAGTAGGTTCTGGCGCCATTGGGCGGCGGTGACGTCTAATGCGAGGCGGCTTTTGGAGAGGAGCAGGGCTACTTCCCAGACGGAGATGGCGGAGAAAGCGGCTATTCCCATGTCAGTTGCCCTGCGAATTATCAGGTTGGCCTCCCGGCCAAGTCGGGGGCTGGAGTTCATAAACCAGAGGAGAGAGTGGGTGTCGGGCAGTATCAAATGAGATTCTCCTCGTCGTAGTTGCTGGCGTACCATTCCGGGGGTAGCGGGGATACGATGTCGCCGTGGATTTTGATTTGGCCTTTCATGGAGCCGTAGCCATTGAGAGGCGGTTCCTCGAATTGGGTCATTTGGACGATTGGCTCGCCATCGTGGAAGATGATTACCATGCCGCCGCACTCGGCTAGCTTGGCTACCACTTCCAGGCAGCGCTCCTTAAGTTCTTCGGTGTGGATGGTGAGGATGATGGGCTGGGGTTTAGCGGCCTCGGTCATGGCATCTCTCCGGTATCAGGTTGGGAGTGCACGGCGTGATATTGAGTTTATCACGGGGTGAGGAGGATTTTGCCGGTGGTTTGGCGGCCCTCTAATAGGCGATGGGCTTGGGCGGCCTGGGAGAGGGGGAGGTTCAAGGTGACGTTGAGTTTGATTTGGCCGGACTGTACCCAATCCAGGCACTCCTGGGCGCGTTGGAGCAGCTCGGGGCGGGTGGCGGTATAGTCGCCGAGGGTGGGACGGGTCAGGAAGAGGGAACCGTTGCGCAACATTGCGGAGTCGACCATGCCGACGGGGCCGCCGGCTTGTCCGTAGAGGGCCATGCAGCCGCGGCGGCCGAGGATGCGCAGCCCTTTTTCAAAGGTGGTTGCGCCTACGGCGTCGTAGATGATTTTGACGCCCTGGCCGTCGGTCATCCGGCGGATTGCTTCCTCGAAGTCCTGATGAGTGTAGAGGATGACGTCGTCGGCGCCGGCGCTGCGGGCGAGGGCTGCTTTCGCGTCGGTGGAGACGGTGGTGTACACGTGGAGGCCCTGTCGCTTGAGCATCTGGATGAGCAGCAAGCCCATGCCGCCGGCGCCGGCGTGGACGAGGGCGCGTTGGCCGGCTTGCAACGGGATGACGTCGTGAACCAGAAAGTGGGCGGTCATGCACTGGAGGAGGGTGGCTGCGCCGGTGGCGAAGTCCATATCGTCGGGGATGGGCACGAGGAGCCAAGCGGGGACGGCCTGCCGCTCGGCGTAGGAGCCGGTGTGCATGGCGTAGGCTACGCGGTCGCCGACGGCTACGTCGGTTACGCCGTCGGCGATTGCGGTTACGACGCCGGAGGCTTCGCGGCCGGGCGTCCAGGGAAATGCGGCCGGTGGGTTGGTTCCCTTGCGGCTGGAGACGTCGGTGTAATTGACGCCGATGCTGTGGATTGACACCACTGCCTGGCCGGGGCCGGGGGCAGGTTCGGGCGCGTCTTCATATTTGAGAACGTCGGGGTCGCCGGTTTCATAGGCGCGGATGGCTTTCATGGCGCTTTCTCCTGAGTGTGAGTTCCTGCCGCCGCGGGAATGCGGCGTGGCGGAGCGGGAATGATGTGCGGTGTTCGAGGCGGGGGAAGGATGTGGAGGATCAGCCTCCAAGCACGGATACCATACCGGTAACGTTTGGGATTTCGGCGATGTCGCGGAAGCTGGCGATGGCCTCTGCAATGTGGTCTGCGGGGAGGATGTAGCGGGTGCAGTAGAGGAACTTGGCCTCCAGCTCTTCGGCGTCCAGGGGCATGGCGGGAGCGCCGCGGGGGTAGTCGACGCGGTGGCGCAGGGTCCGGCCGTCGTTAAGCGTCAGGGACACCTCCGCCGGGTGTGGGGAAAGGGGAGAAGGGGGGAGGGCTGCCTCTACGGATACGCGCTGCATCATGGCGCGGACGTTATCATCGCGGACGGCGGCGTCGGAGAAGAAGTTGATGAGGGGCCGGCCGTGGCACAAAGCGGCGGCGGCAATAAAGTCGATGCTGGAGCGGGCCTGCCAGCCATCGGAGGGCAGGATATGGGGGAGCTGCGCCAGGGTTTCGTGGGGAACGGCGACGTGCGCGGCGGTGATGTCCCCGGGGTTGAAGCGGTGGAGGTGAGACAGTCCGAGTACGGCGTCAATAACGCTGTGGCTGGCGGGATGGCAGGGGTAGAGGCGGATGGTGACGCCGGGGTCGGTCAATCGCCAGTTCTGGCCGAGGTCGGCTAACGGGTTTCGTATTGCGTCGGGATGGCCATGGGATTCGGGGTGGGTGAGGGCGGCGATTTTTTCGGAGGCCATGATTGCGGCCATCACGCCGTGCATGGCGGCGTGTCCGCCGGCTAGGGAAACAGCAACGGCGGACTGATATATCGCGTTGGCGCTGGCGGTTGCGGAGGCGAGGGCAACTGCGTTGGCGATGGAATTGGCGTCGGGGGTCAGCAGCATGGCGGAGGCGATGGCGGCGCCAATGGAGCTAGCGGCGGGAGACGTATCGGGTTGGTCGGACAAGCGGGCAATCGCCTCGCAGCCGACGGCGAAGGCGTCCAAGACGGAGGCGCCGGTGAAGCCGTGCATTTCGCCCAGGGCCATTACGGCCGGTAAGACGGCGGCAGTAGGGTGGTTGGCCGCCGGGGAGCTGCTGACGGGGCTGCGGGAGTGGTAGAGGTTGTCGTCGAAGTCCAGCAGTCGGATGAGGGTTCCGTTGACCAGGGCGGCGTACACCGGGGAGGTGCGCTGGCCCATGCCGATGATGGTGCTGCGTCCGTTGCCACCCATGGCGCGGACGACGCGGGTGAGGGAGATGGCGTCAGGGTGGGCAGCGCCGGCCAGGGCGGCGGCGGCGGCGTTGAGCATCATATCGCGGCAGACGTCGGCTACCGGGGTAGGCAGCGGGATGCTGCCGTCGGCGGCTTCGGCGGCGAAACGGGCGATTTGCTGGGCAAAGTCCGGTGCGGAGGCGTTGGTCTCGGTCATAGTATGGCAAGGATAGCGGGGTCGGGCTGCTGGCGCAACGGCGGGTCGGCCCACCCCGGCATCTCGGAGCGTTTCGGTTGTGCAGTGGCGTTCGGCAGGTTTTGGGGTTCAGCGGGTTGGCATTATGCCCGTTTGGAGGTAATGGCGGTTGTCATCACCAGGGTCATAGGGATGCGCGCAGGGGATTACACCACCGGATGTCAAGGGCTCTCAGGGGGCATGGACGGGCGGAGACGTGCTTGACAGATGTTCGCGGGAGCGATAGTTTTGACCTTGCAATATGGGCATTGCCCGGCTTGCCGGCAGAGGCTGGTGGGCTGATGTGTGAGTATTGACGATTCTCGCGGCAGTGCCGCGGCGACGAGGGAGGATTGTGGCTAATGCCTTGGCTGTTTAAGGGGGTTTTAAGAGCGATACCATTGTTTGGACTACTCTGCGCGCTGGCGGTGGCAGTGGTTGGATGCGGGGAGGAGTCCGGGATTGGGCCGACGGCTACGCTGTATCCGACGTACACACCTTACCCGACGTACACCCTGGCCGCTCCCGCTGCTCCCTATCCGACATACACGCCTTACCCGACGTACACGCCCTATCCTACCCTCATTCCAACGGAGACTCCCCCAACCCCAACGGCTCGTATCTGCGCCGACCGGGGCGCGCTGGAGGCGCTTTACCACGCCACGGGCGGCCCATACTGGGCTAACAACGACAATTGGCTGGATAAGGATGTGCCATTGGATGATTGGCATGGGGTCGTTACCGACGGCAACGGCTGTGTGACCAAATTGTCCCTCCACTTTAACCAGTTGTCGGGCAAGATCCCGGCAGAGTTGGGGAACCTGGCCAATCTGGAGCGTTTATATCTAAACAACAACGTGCTGTCGGGCAGGATCCCGGCGGAGCTGGCGAACCTGGCCGATTTGAAGCGTTTATATCTAAACAACAACGTGCTGTCGGGCAGGATCCCGGCGGAGCTGGCGAACCTGGCCGATTTGGAGCGTTTACATCTAAACGAAAACCTGTTGGCGGGCGAGATACCAACGGAGCTGGGGAACCTCGTCAACTTGGAAACACTGTACCTCCAGCGCAATCGGTTGGCAGGCGAGATACCGGCGGAGCTGGGAATCTGGCCAACTTGGAGGAACTGTGGGTGGGAGACAATCAGTTGGAGGGCGGGATACCGGCGGAGCTGGGGAGCCTCGGCAACTTAGAATCGTTGGATCTCGGCAGGAACAGGCTGACGGGCGAGATACCGACGGAACTGGGAAACCTCGGCAACTTGGAGCTTTTATTCCTCGACAATAACGGGTTGACGGGTGAGATACCAGGGGAGTTGGGAAACCTCAACCTGATGGTATCGTACCTCGGCGGGAATCAGTTCAGCGGGTGTGTGCGGGCCACCTTGCGCAGCATCATCAGCAATGACTGGGGTGGTGTGGGGCTGCCGTTTTGTGATTAGGGTAAAAACGGATGGTGGCGGCTGAGCCGTATCTGCCGCTGGAATCCGGGGATTTTCAGGATTGGGGTTCCGCTCCGGGGCCGGATTGAGGGTTTCGCCGGGATGGTGATGTGGGGGATGGCCCGGAGTGTTGGAGGGTGAATTGCTTGGGCGCGCCGGGTGTATAATGGCGGGACGGGCAGCAGAACGGTGGCGTGGAGATTGCAAGCTGACGGCCGGCCGATATGCTCATAGGGTTACGGGTTTGCGTTATCATTGTCAGGTGGAACATCCGGTGAGGAACCCGACAGGAGCGGGGCCAACATCCGCGCTGCGTGGGGCGTTGGAGGGAGGCTATTTAGAGTTCAGCGGACGCCGGTTTGGCATACCATGACGCTGACGCTTTTGATGCTATTGTGGCGGAGTCGTTGCGGGAGTGGAAGGTGCAAGGAGCGCAGGCGGAGTTTGCCGGCTTCGCGGCGTATGGGCTGTGATGGAAGTTATGGGGTAAATTAAGGAGGGGCCGGCGACGGTTCAGCTAAACTGTGGGCTGACGGCGCGTTTACGGGCGACCCGGATTTGGGGGAGACTATGGCGACGAACGGCAACACAGGCTCGGTGGAGAGGCGCGTTTATGACGTGGCTATCGTGGGTGGGGGCATTATTGGCCTGTCAACGGCGATGCAACTGCTGGGAGGGTCGCGCGACTTGAGCGTGGCGGTGATTGAGAAGGAGGAACGGCTGGCTCAGCACCAGACGGGGCACAACAGCGGCGTGATTCACTCGGGTATTTACTATCGTCCGGGCTCGTGGAAGTCTCGGTTCTGCGTGAGCGGAAAAGACCGTTTGATAGCGTTCTGCGATGAAAATGAGATTGAGTACGACCCTTGCGGAAAGGTTATCGTGGCGACGCATGAGAGCGAGCTGGGGCGTCTGCAAGACTTGTACGAGCGCGGCGTGGCTAACGGGGTTCCCGACCTGCAAATAGTGGAGCCGGAACGGTTGGCGGAGATTGAGCCGCATACGCAAGGAGTGCGCGCGTTGTGGGCGCCGCATACGGGGATAGTGGACTACGTCCGGGTGGCTAACGCGTATGCTGGCAAGTTCCAAGCGGCTGGCGGGGATATTTTCACCGGGGCGGCGGTGAAACAGGCGCGGCAGACGGCCGGCGGGACGGCGCTGGAGACTGAAAGGGGGGCGCTGCAAGCGAAGCATGTCATCAACTGCGCCGGGCTTTACGCCGACAAGGTGGCGCGGATGATGGGAGAAGATACTGATGTGCGTATCATTCCATTCAGGGGAGAGTATTACAAGCTGGCGGAGTCGAGCCATTATTTGGTGAAAGGGCTGATTTATCCGGCGCCGGATCCTCGGTTTCCGTTTTTGGGGGTGCATTACACGCGGAACATTCATGGCTACGTGGAAGCGGGGCCCAACGCAGTGCTGGCATGGGCGCGCGAAGGCTACCGGAAGGGCAACGTCAGCCTGAGCGAAACGGCCGCGGCATTGACTTTTCCCGGGTTCTGGAAGATGACGGCGCGACATTGGCGCACCGGGATGCAGGAGATGCACCGGTCTTACAGCAAGTCGGTTTTCGTGGGCGACCTGCAAAAGCTGATACCGGAGATACAGGCATCGGATCTGGAACCGGGAGGCAGCGGAGTGCGGGCGCAGGCAGTGGCGTCGTCGGGGGCGATTTTGGACGACTTTCACATACTGCGGGGGCGGAAAGCGCTGCACGTGCTGAACGCGCCTTCACCGGGGGCGACGTCATCGCTGGCCATCGGGGAGTATCTGTCGGAGATGGCGATGGAGGATTTCGGGCTGGCCGGGGCCTGATGGGGCGATGGTGTATATTGGTGGGGCGCGCACACATGGGTACAGGTCAAGCGCGCCGCAGGATGGAACGTGCAAGACGCTGCGATAGAATTGGGGAGCTGGCAAATCACGGCTGACGGAGTGCAGGACTACCTGGACGCGGTGGGGGACAGTCTGCCGACGTACCTGGAAACCGGAGCTCCGCCGCCGCTGATGCTGACGGCGCGGGTGATTGGCCTGCTGCTGGAACGCCTGTCGCTGCCGGACGAGGCGGTACACAGCCTGCAAGACGTGGAAACGGTGAGCGCCGCCGCAATCGGGAGTGTGGTATCGGCCAGGGCGTGGCCGGAGTCTCCCCGTGAAAGGGGAGGATTGCGGTTTATGACGGTGAATTACAGTATCGCCGATGCGGACACGGGACGGGAATTGCAGCGGGGTAAAACTACGACGCTGATGCCTCCGGCGGCTGGCAACGGGGATGGGGGCGGTGATGGCAACGGTTAACCGAACTGCAACAGGGGGCAACATGGTGGGCGATGCGCTGCCGGCGGTGCGGCGTACCATCACGCGCGCGGCGATTGACGCTTATCGCGCTGCGTCGGGCGATAACAACCGGATACACTATGACGAAGCTTTTGCCTCCGCTACGCGGTTCGGCGGGGTTATTGCGCACGGTATGCTGACGCTGGCGCTGGCGTCGGAGATGATGGCGCAAGCCTACGGCGCAGATTGGTTGACGGGCGGCAGCCTGCGGGTGAGGTTTCGGGGAGCGGCGTATCCAGGCGACACGCTGGAATCTACGGGCGTTGTTGCAAAAAGTGAAGCGGATGACAATGGAACGGTGGTAACCTGTAACGTCGCAGTGCGAAATGCAGAAACGGAAGAACGTATAATTACCGGAACGGCCACGTTGTTGGCGCGTTCCACAACGGCAGAGGTGTTGCAGGGATGAGCAGCAACGGAAGCACGGCAAGGGTACGGATTGCGTTGGACGCTATGGGCGGAGATTTCGGGCCGCCGGCGACGGTGCCCGGCGCGCTGGCGGCGCTGGTGGCGCATCCGCAGCTGGATGTAACGCTGGTGGGCGATGAGGTGGCGGTGAACGCGGAACTATCCAAACATCCCGCTGCGACGGAGGGACGGACGATTACCGTTGCGCCGTCGCAGGGGAAGATTGAGGACGACGAACATCCGATATCGGCCCTGCGGCGCAAACCGCGTTCGTCAATCGCCACCGCGATAGGGCTGCTGAAAGCCGGCGAGGCGGATATGGCGGTTTCCGTCGGCTCTACCGGGGCGACCATGGCGACGGCGGCGATGACGCTGGGGCTGCTGGAAGGACTGGAACGGCCCTGCATCGGGGGTAACTTTCTGGGGGTGGCGCCGAACACGACGGTGGTTGACCTGGGCAGCAGCGTGGACTGTCGTCCGTCGCTGCTGTTGAGTTTTGCCGCGCTGGGAGTGGTCTTTTCCCGTCGTCAGCTGGGGATTGAAAATCCGCGGGTGGCGCTGTTAAGCGTGGGGGAGGAGGCGGCGAAGGGGAATCGGCAAGTGCAGGAAAGCCACGAGTTGTTTCGGGAAAGCCACCTGAACTTTGTGGGCAATGTGGAGGGGATGGACTTTTTCACGGACAAGGCTGACGTGATAGTGTGCGATGGATTCATCGGGAACATACTGATTAAGTTTGCGGAGGGAGTGGGTTCGGCTCTTGGGCCTTATCTGAGCCGGCAGTTGGCTGAGTTTTTGCCGGAAGAGCAGCTGCGTCAGGTGGTGGGCGCGCTATGGGCCAACATGAACCTGCCGCGGACGATGGGAGGGCCGCTGTTTGGGGTGGACGGCTTGGTGATGATAGGGCATGGCTCGTCGACGGCGGAAGGAATCGCCGGAGCAATCAACACGGGCTTGCTATGCCGTCGGGTGGAGCTGGTGGAGGGGTTCCGGCAGGAGCTGTCCGAGCTGCATACGGCTGAAACGCGAGCGGGCGAAGGATAAGGCGGCGCTATGTACACGATAGATTTGAGCGGGCAGGTTGCGCTGGTAACCGGGTCGTCGCGAGGGATCGGGGCGTCCATCGCCAAAGTTCTGGCCGCAGCCGGGGCGTCGGTGGGCATAAATTACCGCAGCAACGCTGACGCGGCGGATGCGGTGATTGACGAAATCAGGGAGGCCGGCGGCGCTGCGCTGCGGGTGCCCGGCGACGTGTCTGATGAAAGCTCGGCTGAGGCCGTAGTCAAAACTACCGCCGACCGACTGGGAAGACTGGACATTCTGGTGAACAACGCGGGCATCAATCGGGACCGGCTGGTGATGCGGATGACGGCGGAGGACTGGGATGAGGTGCTGAGGGTGAACCTGCGGGGTACTTTTCTGCCGACGCGGTTTGCCGTGCCGTTGATGGTGAGGCAGCGCTACGGGCGTATCGTGAACGTTTCGTCGGTGGTGGGACTTTCCGGGAACCCCGGGCAGGCGAACTACGCGGCGTCTAAAGCGGGTCAGATTGGGATGGCCAAGGCCATTGCGCGGGAGGTAGCCAGCCGAAACATTACCGTCAACGCGGTGGCGCCGGGGTTCATTGAGATTGGCGATGCCGGCGGGATGACGGGTGCGCTTACGGATGAGCAGCGGGGTCAGGTTTTGTCTCGAGTGCCGGCCGGCCGGTTTGGGGCTGCCGGCGATGTGGCGTCGGCGGTGCTTTATCTGGCGAGTCCGCAGGCCGGGTACATCACCGGGCAGACGTTGACCATCGACGGCGGGCTTACGGCGTGAAAAGGGCAGCGTGGGAGCGTATTGCCGGCAAGCCGAACCAATCAGGTCGGGGAGTTTTATGACGGACAGAGTTTTCATCTACTGGGATAATTCCAACATTTTTATCAGCGCGCAGCAAGCGGCTATAGAACGGGAAGGCGAAACGGCAAGATACCGGACACGCATTCACTTCCGCAATCTGCTGGAATTAGCCCACGCGGGACGGGAGATTGAACGCGCGATTGCGGTGGGCTCGGCGCCGCCGGAGTTGAGGCACGTTTGGAATCGCCTTGAAAACGAGGGGGTTACAGTTCAGTGGTTGGAGCGGGGAGCATTGGATGGTCGGGAGCAAGGCGTGGACCAGGCGTTGCAAACGGCGATGCTGCGCGACGGGTTCGACTATAATGGGGAACCGGGCGTCATAGTGATGCTTACCGGCGACGGCGCGGGATTTGACGACGGGGTAGGTTTTCATGCGGATATGGAGCGGATGCACCGGCAGGGTTGGCGGATTGAAGCGCTGTCGTGGCGGCACAGCTGCAATCGCCGAATGAGGGAGTGGGTGGAAGAGAAGGGCAAGTTTATTGCGCTGGATGATTTTTACGACAGCGTTACCTATTTGGAACCGCCGGCGCCGGGCCGCCCTGCTGCTGAACCTCGGGATGCTGTTCCAGTTGACCTCGCCGGACGACCATAGCGATAAAGAGAGGCTTGCGCCATGAAAGCTACCCAGCGATTTCGTCGGCTGCTGAACGAACCGGGCATAATTACGGCGCCGGGGGCTTATGACTGCTTAACGGCGGCGATTATCGAGCGCACGGGGTTCCCTGCGGTGTATATGACTGGGGCGGGAACGTCGGTGGCGCGGATTGGCTACCCCGACCTGGCGTTGGCCACGGCTACGGAGATGCTGGCTAATGCCGCCGCTATCGCCGGCGCGGTGGGCATTCCGGTTATTGCCGATGCGGACACCGGGTACGGCGGCACAATGAACGTGCGGCGGACGATACGCGAGTATGAACGGGCCGGCGTGGCCGCCGTCCATATTGAAGACCAGCAGTTTCCCAAACGCTGCGGGCATCTGGATGACAAACAGGTAGTGGCGATTGATGAGATGGCGCAGAAAATCCGCGCTGCCGTGGATGCGCGGACGGATGAGGATTTTACTATCATCGCGCGCACTGACGCGCTGGCGGTAACCGGGTGGGATGATACGATGCGCCGGTGCGAAGCTTTCACCGAAGCCGGGGCGGATGCGCTGTTTGTGGAGGCGATACGCTCGGCTGAGGAGGCCGCTGAGGTGGTGGAGCGCACCAGCGTACCGCTGCTGTATAATTTCGTGGAAACCGGGAAATCGCCACTGCTGAATGTGTCGGAGCTGGAGCGCCTGGGGTTCAAGATGGTGATTTTTCCCGGCAGCGCGTTTATGTCGGCGGCTTATACGGTGAGCAAGGTGATGGCGGAGCTGAAGGACAAAGGCACTACCGAGCGCCTGACAGGTGAGATGACGCCGCTGGCGGACGCCTTTGAGCTGATGGGACTGACGGAGATGCTGGAACAGGATGCGGGATACGCGAAGACGCATAGCGCGAGCGACTGATGGCACAGGATGAATTTGCCAGCAGGCTCCGGGATGAAGTTCGGCAGTGGGAGGCCGACGGGATAATTGCGGCCGAGCAGGCGGAGGCGATACGGGATCGGTACGCGTCGGACGCTCCGGAGGCGGGCGGCAGCGCTATCGGGAACCGGGTGGTGAGCATCATTGCCATCATGGGGGCCGTGCTGATTGGTCTGGGGATAATTACGTTCATCGCCGCCAACTGGACGGCGATTTCCAGAGAGGTCAAGCTGGCGCTGATGGTGGTGGGCACACCGTCGATTTACGTTATCGGGTGGTTCGTGGGGTATCGTTATGGCTATCCCCGGATTGGCATAGCAATTCTGCTGCTGGGGGCAATTGCATTCGGGGCATCCATTCACCTGGTGGCGCAGGCTTACCATGTGCCGGTGAATCATCCGAATCTGGTTCCGATGTGGTTCCTGGGGGTGATACCGCTGGCGTACGTTATCCGTTCGCAGGCGATGATGGGGTTGTCCATCATACTTTTGCTGGTGGCGGCAGGCTTTCGGGTGCAGGAATGGATGCCGGAGCTTGATGAAGAGACGGTCTTGATAGTTCCCCTGTACCTGACGCTGGGGATGTTTCTATTCGCGGCCGGTCGGGCGCAGGCGCGGTTTGAGGTTACGCTGCCCTTTGCGCGCATTTTTGACGTAGTGGGACTACTGACGGTTGCGGCGGCCCTTTACGTATTGAGTTTTCATGAATTTTGGGATTCCTGGGATTGGGATGACGCTGGCATACTGAAGGAACCGTCGCTGGAATACTGGCTGGTGGTGGGCGTGGCTTGGGCTGCCGGCGTAGTCGCCATTGGCGTTGCCGGCTGGCGGGACGGCGTCGGGCAGTTGGAGCAAGTCACGTGGGAGGCGTCGGCGGTGGCGGCGATGGGTCTGATTGCGGCAGGGATGTGGCTGGGTATAGCCTATGGGGACGAATGGCTGTGGTGGGCGTTCAACCTGGTGATGCTGGGCGGAGTGCTGGCGCTGATTGCGGCGGGGTATCGCTGGAACCGGGCGTACCTAATCAATATAGCGGTGGCCATCTTTGCGATAACGCTGTTCACCCGCTACTTTGAGTTTGGGTTCGACCTGCTGGACCAGTCGTTGGCGTTTATCGTGGCCGGGGTGATTCTGCTGGCCGGAGGGTTCGGTATGGAGTACCTGCGCCGGAGGCTGGTGAGGCGTATACGCCAAGAGGGAAGCGCGTCATGAGTCGGAGGATAGCGGTTCTGTTTTTTGCGGTGGTGGCGGCGCAAGTGATTGGGCTGGTGGTTTTCGCTGGCGCGCGGGAGGTTGCTTTGACGCAGGGCAAGGAGATTACGCTGCGAACGGCTCCGGTTGATCCGCGCTCGCTGTTTCAGGGCGACTATGCGATATTGGACTATGAGATTGCGGAATTGCCGGAGTGGCTCGAGGATGAGCCCGAGGGCAGAACCGTGTATGTGGTGTTGAGGGAGTGTGGCGATGTCTGGTGCGCGTATGATTATCGTTTGTACCAGGGGCCCATCCCGGATGGTTATGTCTTCATCAAGGGGGAGGTAAATGACCGGAGGCGGCTGGATTTCGGCATCGGGACGTTTTTCGTGCCGGAAGGAACGGGCCATATTATTGAGGAGGCCAGGGACGTGAAGGTGGTGGTGTCGCTGGATTCGGACGGCAACGCCGTAATCAAGACGGTGCTGGTGGATGGGGAGCCGTTTGCGCCGGAGCAGCAGGACGGCTCGACGGGCACACAGTAAGTGGAAAGGGGCATGAGCGGGAGGTTCTACGATGGCTAACGCGGTTCTGGTTGTGGATATGGTGCGGGGGTTTCTGGAACCTGAGCATAATTTGTACTGCGGGGATGAGGCGCGCAGGATCATTGAGCCGGTGCGGGAGACGCTGCGGCGGGAGGCTGACGCCGGCTCCGCCATCCTGTTCGTATCCGACCATCATCTGCCCGATGACCTGGAGTTTCGGATGTTTCCGGCGCATTGCGTCATTGGGACGGAGGAAACGGAAGTGATACCGGAGCTGGGCGAGTGGGTGACGGAGTATAACGTTATAGCGAAGAACCGTTACAGCGGGTTTTTCAACACCGACCTGTCGGAACGGCTGGCGGCGCTGAAACCGGACAAGGTGATTATCTGCGGGGTTTGCACCGACATCTGCGTGATGCATACCGCGTCGGATGCGCGGAATCGGGATTACGCCGTGGAGATTCGGGCCGACTGCGTGGCGTCATTTGATGCGGATGCGCACCGCTGGGCGCTGGGGCATATGGGCAGGATTCTAGGGGCGCAGGTGGTGTAAGGGCGGGCGGCCCGCAGCTGCGGGCTGTGTTATCATCGCGGCGCCTGTTTGTCTTGGGCCGTGGATCCGGCCCCGTATCGGTACGGGGAGACGTTCTTGCGCCGGGATGCAGGGTGAGAGTCGGGGCGATGATTGCGTATGCCGTCCGGAGGTTGCCGATGCTGTACCAGCGCTATCGCTATTCCCAGTGGGATGGCACTCAGCAGATATTTGACGTTGACGCCAGCGAGTTGATGGACGCGCTGTCGGATGACCTGCTGCAACACGGCGACCTGTCCTGGGCGCTGCGGGACCTGTTCCGCAACGGTATGCAGAATCGGGACGGCTCTCAGATGCCGAACCTGCGCCATCTGATGGAGCAGCTTAAAGACCGACGTCATCAGCAGTTGCAGCAGAGCAACCTGGACTCGGTGGTTGACGACCTCAGGGAAAGGCTGGACGCCATCCTGCGCACCGAACGGGAGGGGATTGATCGTCGGCTGGACGAAGCGGAAAGCCAGCCGGAGCCTTTGGACATGGAGGGCAAGGAGCAACAGCGCGCGTTGAATCGCCTGCTGCGGGAGCGGGCCCAACGGAACCTGGACAAGCTGGACGAACTGCCCGACAACGTCGGGGGGCAGATTCAGGGTCTGATGGACTATGACTTTATGGACCCGGACGCGCAACGGCAGTTTCAGGAGCTGCTGGAAATGCTGAAGGGTCAGATGGCGCAGAACATATCGCAGCAGATGCGCGACCAGATGCAGAATATGACGCCGGAGCAGATGGAGGCCATGCGCGAGATGATGCGTGACCTTAACCGGATGCTGCGCGACCGGATGGAAGGTCGGGACCCGGGCTTTGAGAGCTTTATGCAGAAGTGGGGGCCGATGTTTGGCGACGACCCGCCGCAAAGCCTGGACGAGTTGATGGAGCGTATTCAGCAGCAGATGGCGCAGATGCAGTCGCTGATGGACAGCCTTTCGCCCGGCGCGCGGCAGGAATTGGAAGAGGCGATGGAGTCGGCGATGGACCCGCGGCTGATGGATGAGATGGCGGAGTTCACCGCACTGATGCAATCGCTGATGCCGCCGGAGGATCTGGCTCGGCAGTATCCCTTTTTGGGCGACGACAGCATGACGCTGGAGCAGGCTATGGAGGCGATGCAGCAGATGCAGTCTCTGGATCAGCTGGAGCAGTCGCTACAGCAGGCGATGCGCACCGGGAACCTGGACGATGTTGACCCGGAGCAGCTGGCGGAACTGCTGGGGGAGGAGGCGCGTCGGGCCTGGGAAGAAATGGATAGACTGCGTCAGATGCTGAAAGACGCCGGGTATATCACGGGGGACGATGATCCGGCGCTGACGGCGCGGGGAATCCGTCGCATCGGGCAGAAGGCGATGCGGGAGGTTTTCCGGCATCTGAAGAAAGACAGGATAGGGAACCATGAGCTGGATACGCGCGGGGCGGGCGGCGATCTGCTGAGGGACACGAAGGCTTATGAGTTTGGGGATCCGTTGCAGTTGGACTTGCAGGCTACGGTGAAGAACGCCGTGGTGAGAGGCGGGCCGCAGGTTCCGGTGCAGTTGCGGCCGGAGGACTTTGAAATTTACCGCAACGAGCACATGACGCGGGCGGCAACCATCGTGCTGCTGGACCAGAGCCGTTCTATGGGCTTGTTCAACAATTGGGCGGCGGCGAAGAAGGTTACGCTGGCGCTGTTCGCGCTGATACGTCAGCAGTATCCGCGGGACACGCTGCACGTGGTGGGGTTTTCGGATTATGCGCGGGAGTTGGAAGAGGAAGACCTGGCCGGCTTGACTTGGAACAACTGGGTGTCCGGCACGAATCTGCACCATGCTTTGATGCTGTCGCGTCGGCTGCTGTCGAAAGAGAAGGGCGGCACGCGGCAGATTCTGGTGATTACCGACGGGGAACCGACGGCGCATCTGGAAGGGGAGCAGGCGTATTTCGCCTATCCGCCGAGCTATCGCACCGAGCTGGAAACGCTGAAGGAAGTGCGGCGGTGCACGCAGGAGGGCATCGTCATCAACACCTTTATGCTGGAGAACAGCTATCAGCTGGTTAATTTCGTTGACCGGATGACGCGCATCAACCGGGGACGAGCTTTTTACAGCAGCAGTGAGAACCTGGGAGAATATGTGCTGGTGGACTACATCACCAATCGACGCAAGCGGGTGGCCGGCTGACCCTGCGACTACTCCATCAGCGCGTTGGGATGGTGGGTATCGGCACAGTGGAGAGCGGGATCTAGACGATTACGCGCTTCGCAGCGACGGGACGGGGTTATGCGGTATTCCCAAATTCGCCGGCCCGTGCTACCATGTTGGGCAACATAGTACGCCGCTTTTAAGGCAGTCCGGCGAGGCTGGCAAAGCGTGAGCGCAAGACGGGATGGGGTGGCATGAATTCATGCTCCCCGCATCCGTGGACTGACGCACCCTGCCTGCCGACTGATTACCGGCATAGCAGGGGTTTTTCATAGCCGCATCCGAGGAAATCAACGCGCGCGCAGACGGCGACGAGTCGAGCATGGCGGGACGGCGCATTATGGACGCTGATGAGATACGGCGGGCCGTTACCAGAATGTTCCATGAGATTCTGGAGCGCAATCACGGCGCGGACGGGCTGCTGCTGGCCGGCATCCGCACGCGAGGGGCGCCCCTGGCTGAACGCCTGGCCCGTCACATTCGGGACGCGGAGAGGGTGGACGTTCCCGTCGGCCGGCTGGACATTAACCTGTACCGGGATGATTTGTCGGAACGGCCACGGATGCGGATACGGCCCACCACGATGCCCGTTGACGTAGCGGGGCGCACGGTGGCGCTGGTTGACGATGTGCTTTATACGGGCCGGACGGTACGCGCGGCGATGGAGGCAATCAGTGATTTGGGGCGTCCCCTGCGTATCCAAGTAGCGGCGCTGGTTGACCGGGGGCATCGGGAGCTGCCCATACGGGCCGATTTTGTGGGCAAGAACATTCCGACGCGGCGTACGGAGCTGGTGCGGGTGCGTCTCTGCGAAACCGACGGCGTTGACGAGGTGTCCATCCTGGAGCGTGGAGGTATCTGATGGTATCCGCCGCTGCGACCGAGGTACGGAATGTTCGAGATAGCGCCGGGACGGTTCCCGGCCGCCGCCGGCACGTGCTTGACCTGGATGATTTTACCGCCGAGGAGCTGACGGCGACGCTGGACAACGCCGCCGCCATGCGGGGGGTGCTGGATCGAGACGTGAAGAAAGTTCCCGCGCTGCGGGGCAGGGTGGTGATGACGCTGTTTTACGAAGCCAGCACTCGCACGCGCATTTCGTTTGAAGAGGCCGGCAAGATTCTGAGCGCGGACGTAATCAACATGACTGCCAATGCCAGCAGCATCGAGAAGGGAGAATCGCTGCTGAACACAGGATTGACTTTGCAGGCAATGGGCGTGGACGTTATCGTGATACGGCATCCTCACGCCGGCGCGCCGTACTTTTTGGCGCGTAACCTCAGCAGCGTGGCGGTGATTAACGCCGGCGACGGGGCGCACGCGCATCCGACGCAGGGGCTGCTGGACTTGTACACCGCGCGGGAACATTTGGGGAGCATCGGCGGGCGCAAGGTGGTGATTGTAGGGGATGTGTTGCACAGCCGGGTGGCGCGCTCTGCCGTGTGGGGCTTCGCGCGGATGGGGGCCAGCGTCGCACTGTCGGGGCCGCCAACGCTGATGCCGGACCCGTTCACGCCACAAGGCTGGGGAATGGGAACCGGCGGCAACAGCGTGGAGAACCAGCTGGCCGGCGTAACCGTGGAGCCTGACTTGGATGTTGCGATTGAGGGGGCGGATCTGGTGATGGCCTTGCGGTTGCAGTCGGAACGGCAGCAGCGAGGGTTTTTCCCAAGCCTACGGGAGTATATCCGCCGCTGGCAAGTGAACGACGACCGCATGGCGCGGGCGAACCCGGGCGCCCTATTGATGCACCCCGGCCCGATGAACGAAGGGATTGAGGTAAGCAGCCGGCTGGCGCATGGCGAAGGCTCGCTGATTGAGGAACAGGTTACGAACGGGGTGGCAGTCCGCATGGCTTTGCTGTATCAGCTGGCCGGCGCCACGGCGGTTGAGGGCTGACGATGCCGGCTGCATCTCAAATCGGGCTAACGCTGATTGCCGGCGGGCGGGTGATAGACCCGGCCGGCGGGCGGGACGGCGTGGCGGACGTGCTGATTACCGACGGGGCAATCAAGGCGGTTGACCGTTCTATATCCGCCGAGTTGCTGGACGGGAACGTGAAGGTAATCCGGGCCGACGGCAAAGTGGTGTGTCCCGGGTTTATTGACATCCACACCCACCTGCGGGAGCCGGGGTTTGAGTATAAGGAGACTATCGCCACCGGAGCGGCGGCGGCGGCGCGCGGCGGGTTCACCACGATTTGCGCCATGCCGAACACCGCTCCGGCCATCGATAACGCCGCGATGGTCGACTATGTTTTGAGCCGGGGGGCCGCCGGGCCAGTGCGCGTTAGAGTTATAGGCTGCGTTACCAAAGGCAGGGCCGGGCGTGAGATGGCCGACATGGAAGAACTGGCTACCGCCGGAGTGGTGGCGTTCAGCGATGACGGAGACCCAGTGTATGACGCGGAGCTGATGCGCCTGGCGCTGACGTACAGCCGTGGGCTGGGGGCGCCCGTCACCGACCATTGTCAGGATCATGCGCTGTGTCCGGGCGGCGAGATGGCCGAGGGATGGGTGAGCAGCCGCCTGGGTCTGGCCGGCATTCCGGCCGTGGCGGAGGAGGCGATGGCAGCGCGGGATATTGCGCTGGCGGAGCTGACGGGCGGCCGGCTGCATCTGGCGCATCTCAGCTCGGCGGGCAGCGTGGCTTTGGTGCGACAGGGCAAAGAACGGGGCATTCGGGTAACGGCGGAGGTGTGCCCGCATCATCTGCTGCTGACCGACGAATGGGCGCTGGGGGTTAGGGGGAACCCGACGGCGTCCGCCGGGGCGATGGCATATGACACCAGCACCAAGGTGTACCCGCCGCTGCGTACCGACGCGGACGTAACAGCCTGCGTGGCGGGGTTGGCCGACGGTACGATAGACTGCGTTGCTACAGACCACGCGCCGCACGATCGGGTAAGCAAAGAATGCACTTACCACGACGCGGCCTTTGGCATCAGCGTGCTGGAGACGGCGCTGGGCACGGTGATGGCCCCGGTGCATAGCGGGGCCATGAGCCTGGCGGATATGGTGGAACGGCTGACGACCGGGCCGGCCAGGGTGATGGGCGAGGGTTTCGCCGAGTATGCCGCGCTGACGCCGGGGACGCCGGCCGATGTGGTGATATTTGACCCTGATATGCTGTGGACGGTGGACGTGAACGAGTTTGCGTCGCTGGGGCGCAATACGCCGCTGGATGGTGTAGAGCTGCGCGGCCGCGTTGCCGCTACGCTGGTGGGCGGCAAGGTAGTTTTTGAGGAGCCAGGCCTGTTGAATATGGGAGGCGAGCGGTGAGTCGGACGGCGCATCTGGTTTTGGAGGATGGGGCGGTTTTCACCGGAGAGTCCTTTGGCGCACAGCGGGACAGCTGGGGTGAGGTGGTGTTCAACACTACGATGACCGGCTATCAGGAGGTACTGACGGACCCGTCGTATGCCGGGCAGATGGTGGCGCTGACCTATCCGCTGGTGGGGAACTACGGCATCAACCGGGTGGATTTTGAATCGCGGCGGATACAGGCGTCGGCTCTCATTGTGCGACAGCACTGCGATCTGCCCAGCCACGGGAGCAGCGACATGACGCTGGATGCCTTTTTGCGGGAGTACGAGGTGCCGGGCATCAGCGGCGTTGACACCCGGGCCCTGACGCGACGGCTGCGTACTCGGGGAGTGATGATGGGCCTGCTGACGGGTGACGATCCGGAAGCGGCGCGGCGGCGGTTTGACGATTTGCCTCGGTACGACGACCTTGACCTGGTGAGTACGGTAAGCACGCCGGCTGGGTATTCGTGGGACGGTTCGGAGTCCGCCGGTTATCCTACTGCGCCGGCGCCGGCAGGGGTGAGGCGGATTCTGGTTACCGACGTTGGCCTGAAGTATAACATCCTGCGTCTGCTGCAAAGCCGGGGCTGTGAGGTTATCGCAGCGCCGGCGGATACTCCCGCCGAGGTTATGCTTGGTATGCAGCCGTCGGGGTTGCTGCTGTCGCCCGGCCCTGGGGATCCGGAGCTGCTGGAGGGGATTGTGGGGAACGTGAGACAGCTGATTGGGCGGGTTCCGATTATGGGCATTTGCCTGGGGCATCAGATTGCGGCCAGAGCCTTGGGGGCGCGCACTTACAAGCTGAAGTTCGGCCATAGGGGCGGGAATCATCCGGTGAAAGACTTGACCAGCGGACGGGTGTACATCACCGCGCAGAATCACGGCTATGCGGTGGATGCGGACAACTTGCCCGCCGGGTTAGAGGTTTCGCAAATTAATCTGAACGACAATACAGTGGAAGGGCTGCGGCACAAGGAACTGCCTCTGTTCACCATTCAGTACCATTCGGAAGCGTCGCCGGGGCCGCGGGACAACGAGTATCTGTTTGACCGATTTCTGGCGATGGTTGACGACGCCAACCCGATGAGTAAATAGTCAGGGCAGACTGCTCTGACCGGCAGAGTGAAGGCATATGTTGAACGGCGCACCCCCAAAGCCTCGGAAGGTTCTGGTAATCGGCTCCGGCCCAATCGTGATTGGGCAGGCGGCGGAGTTTGACTACGCGGGTACGCAAGCCTGCAAGGCCCTGCGCGAAGAAGGCGTAACTACCGTGCTGGTTAATTCCAATCCGGCGACGATTATGACCGACCGGGATATTGCCGACCGGGTTTATATTGAGCCGCTGACGATTCCCGTACTGGAACGGATTATAGCGACTGAGGGCCCCGATGGGCTTCTGCCCACGTTGGGAGGGCAGACCGGCCTTAATCTGGCGGTTGCGCTGGCAGACGCGGGGGTTTTGGATCGTTACAACGTGCGGCTGCTGGGCACGCCTTTGGAGACGATTCGGAAGGCGGAGGATCGGGATTTCTTCCGCCAGTTTCTGACTGACATCGGGGAGCCGATGCCGCCCAATCGCACGGTATTCACTATGAAGGAAGCGCTGGCTTACCGCGCCGAGGCGGGGCTGCCGCTGGTGATTCGCCCGGCGTACACCCTGGGCGGAACGGGGGGCGGCATTGCCAATACCGACGAAGAGTTCAACGCTATCGTGGAGAGCGGGCTGGCGGCCAGTCCCATCAGCCAGGTTTTGTTGGAGCGTTCTCTGGTGGGCTGGAAGGAGGTTGAGTACGAAGTAATTCGGGACGGTGCGGACAACTGCATCACGGTGTGCAATATGGAGAACTTTGACCCTATGGGCGCGCATACGGGCGACAGCATAGTGGTTGCGCCGAGTCAGACCCTGACGGACAAAGAGTACCAGATGCTGCGCACCGCGAGCCTAAAGATCATTCGCGGCCTGGGGATTGAAGGAGGCTGCAACATCCAGCTGGCGCTGCGCCCGCATCCCGATGCGATGCGGAACCGTCCGGGGGGGTGGAATGCTGATTCGGATTACTATGTTATTGAGGTTAATCCTCGGGTCAGCCGCTCTTCGGCGCTGGCCAGCAAGGCGACGGGATACCCGATAGCGCGGGTGTCAGCCAAAATCGCCGTGGGCAAGCGGCTGGACGAAATAGCGAATGCGGTTACGGGGAGCACGGGAGCGGCTTTTGAGCCGGCCCTGGACTACTGTGTGGTGAAAATCCCGCGCTGGCCTTTTGACAAGTTTCCCAACGGGGATCGGCAGGTAACGACCCAGATGAAGGCCACGGGCGAGGTGATGGCCATTGACCGGAGTTTTGAGGCTGCGCTGCAAAAAGCCGCCCGCGCGCTGGAACAGCCCAATTCGTCCCTGCTGTGGGAAGACCGGGAGTGGCGTGGTTTGACGGCAGCGCAGGGGCATCGGCAGTTGATGGATGCGCTGCCGCTGCATCCCAACGACCTGCGGCTGTGGGCGCTGACGGCGGCGTTGCGCCGAGGGGTTACCCGGGACGAACTGGTGGGGCATACCAGCATTGACGCCTGGTTTATCGCTGCGCTGGAGCGCATCGTTGACCAGGAGCGGCGACTGCTGGGGAACCCGCTGACGCCGACGGCTCTGCTGGCGTCGAAGCGGCTGGGTTTCCCTGATGTTGAAATCGCCACGCTGTCGGGTCTGCTGCCGGAGCAGGTGCGGCAGATGCGCGTTCGGAACAGCATCAAGCCGGTGTTCAAGATGGTGGATACGTGCGCCGCCGAGTTTGAGGCGGTTACGCCGTATTATTACAGCGCATACGACGCTGAGAATGAGGCGCCGCCGCTGCCGGGCCGGAAGGCGGTGGTTATTGGCAGCGGGCCCATTCGCATTGGGCAGGGGATTGAGTTTGACTATTGCAGCGTACACGCGGCGTGGGCGCTTTCGGAGGCCGGGGTAGCCAGCATAATGGTTAACTCCAATCCGGAGACGGTGTCCACGGACTTTGACACCAGCGACAGGCTGTATTTTGAGCCGCTGGACGAGGAGGCCATCCGCGACATTATTGACAATGAGACGGTGGACGATGACCCGCCGCCGAGCCTGGTGCAGTTCGGAGGGCAGACGGCCATCAATTTGTCGCAGGCACTGGCTGCGGCGGGCTTGCCGATACTTGGTTCCAGCGCAGAGGCGATTGATATAGCCAGCGACCGACAGAAGTTCGAGCGCTTTCTGGTTGACCTGGGCATTCCGCAGCCGCCGGGGGCTACCGTCCACTCCGTGGCTCAGGCGCTTACCGTTGCGCAGCGCATTGGGTATCCGGTGGTGGTGCGGCCCAGCTACGTTCTGGGTGGGCGGGCGATGGAAATTGTCCGCAACGCCACCGAGCTTATCCGCTACCTGGCCATCGCTACGGAGGCTGCGCCGGAACGGGAGGTGCTGGTTGACCACTATATGGAGGGCAGGGAGTGCGAGGTGGACGCCATCTGCGATGGCGAGCGGGTGCTTATTCCGGGCATTATGGAGCACGTGGAGCGAGCCGGGGTGCACAGCGGCGATTCCATGGCTATTTATCCTGGGCTGAACCTTGCGGAGGCTGAGGTGGACAGGCTGGTGGATTATACAACCCGCATCGGGTTGGTGCTGGGCGTGCGGGGATTGATGAACATTCAGTTCGTTTTGCAGGGGGGAGACGCCTATCGCAGCCCCAGCGTGAAGACTTCCGGCGAGGACGAACCGACCACAGCCTACGTGCTGGAAGTGAATCCCCGGGGGAGCCGCACCATTCCCTTCATATCCAAGGTTACCGGCGTGCCGGTGGCGAACCTGGCGACGCGGGTGATGCTGGGGGACAAGCTGGCGGAATTGGGCTACGAGGGCGGGCTGTGGCCGCGGCAGCGGTTGGTGGGAATTAAGGCTCCGGTGTTTTCCATGTCCAAGCTGGTAGGGGTGGACTGGTATATGGGGCCGGAGATGAAGTCGACGGGGGAGGTTATGGGGATAGACCGGGACTTTACCGGCGCGTTGACCAAGGCGTTGCAGGCGGCCAGCATCAACCTGTCGCCGGGTATGGGGGTGCTGCTGAGCGTATCGGATCAGTCAAAGGCCGATGCGCTGCCGCTGGTTCGCGGGCTGGCGGCTGCGGGCTGTCGGCTGTATGCGACCGAGGGCACCGGGGCGATGATTACGGCGATGGGTCTGCCGGTTACCACCATTACGAAGCGCATCGGGGAAGGTTCGCCGGACGTGCTGGACGTGATAAACGACGGCACGGTGGGCGCGGTAGTGAATACGCTGTCGGGGGATTCGTCGGTGATGCGGGACGGGTACTATATCCGAAGGGCGGCGGTGGAGCGTCGGATACCGTGTTTTACCTCGCTGGACACGGCTCGCGCGGCTATGGAGAGTATGCTCAGCGGGCTGGAGAACTACAACGTGCTGACGACGGACGAGTACCTGGCGACGCCCCGGTAGGGTTCTTTTACCAGTCCATTGTCACGCCGATGCCGAGCTCTTCGGCGCGCTGCCATACCACTTTGGCGGCGGCGACGTCGGCGAGGCCGGTTCCCATCAGCTTGCAATAGACTATGTCGTCGTGGGCTAATCGGCCGGGGACGGTTCCAGCAACTACGTGGCGGAGTTCGTGGAATTGGCTCCACCGGATTAATCCCCGGTCGACGGCGGAAGCGATGTCGCCACACTCTAACGGAGCCTGCTCGAGGGAATCTACGAAGCGACGGTTGGCTTGGAGCAAGGCGTCGGCGTCCACTTCGTGGTGGCGAGGGCTGGTGGGGCCGGCGCCGATGACCGTTGCGCCGGGGGACAGCCATTGGCCCCGGATAACCGGGGTTTCGGCGGGGGCGATGCCGATTACGATGTCGCAGCGGGCCACGGCGTCGCGGTTGCTGTTGGCGGCGATTACGGGGATGTTCAGCTCGTTGGCCATGCAGGCGGCAAAAGCCTGGCGATTTGCCGGGTTGCGGCTGTAGGCGTGGACTTCGGAGATATTCCGGACTTTGACGGCGGCCCTAATCTGGTCGCCGGCCTGGCTGCCCGTGCCGATGATGCCCAAGCGGGCCGCGTAGGGGTTTGCCAGGTTTTTGACGGCGACGGCGGTGGTGGCGCCGGTGCGGAGTTGGCCGAGGCGGTTGGCCTGGGCGTAGAGAAGGAGGCGGCCCGTCTCGGCGTCGTAGAGGCTGACCTGGAAGGAGTAGCCGTTTTCGGTGTGGGTGAAGGTTTTTAGGCCGAAAAGGCCATCGTAAAGGAGAGCTCCGCCCATTACGGCCAGGTACCCGGCGGGGCCGGCGATGCGGCGGCGGGTGAGATTGACGGCGTCGCCGGCGCCGTAGTTGGCCAGCATCGCTGAGATGGCGGGCAGGATGTCGTCCAGGGTGGCGCAGCGGTGGACGTCGGCGTCGGTGAGGAATCTGGCCATTGGCGAGAGAGAGGTTCAGGAGAAGTAGAGGCGGTTGATGCGGACGTACTCGCGCATATCGGGCGGCACAGTGAATTCGTCGAAGATGGCGGAGACGGGGCAAACGGCGACGCAATAGGCGCAGTCGATGCAGTCGTCGGGGTTGATGTAGTACATCGGCGCATCGTCATCGGTATGGATGCAATCGACTGGGCAAACTTGGGTGCAAGAGGCGTCTTTGACTCCCTCGCATGGCTGTGTAATCACGAATGCCATCAGGTTACCTCAGCATACGGGCGAATGAACGCGGCAGATTGTACGCCGGCTCGGTTGCCGACATTAGGCCTCTGTTAGGTGGCCGGTTATTGGAAGGGTATTCTGCGGTTTGGCGTGATATTTTGTCAAGGCATACGGGGCGCATATTGCTATTGCCGGCGGCGATATGCCGGGGGCGGGTTGAGTTGGCGGTGGGCTAGGCTCGGCATAGCCGGTCGCCAGCAGGTCGAGCAAGTTGGGTTGGGTTGACGGGTGGCGAGGGCTGCGCGGTTGAGGGTTGCGTTGCGTTATCCGCAAATTAGATATAGTATATTGCCGTATCGCAATGCTGTGAGCGAGGCTCGCAATGGCAAAGGCGGGTGCTAATGGAACTGCGCGAGATAATCAGTTTTTACCACGTGGCGCGACTGCGGAGCGTGTCGAAGGCAGCGCGGAAGCTGGAGTTGGGGCAGCCGACGGTTACGACGCATCTGCGGAAGTTGGAGGGGGAGTTCGGGATTACGCTGTTTGACCGCATCAAGAGGCCGATTCAGCTGACGTCGGAGGGTTCGCTTTTCTATGAGCTGGTAACGCCTATCGTGGAGTCCATTGACGTACTGAAGACGCAGATGGACTACTCGGAGGGGCGCGGTTCGTTTGTGGTAGGGGCGTACCCGGACATTGTTTCGTATCACTTGCCGCGGCCTATTCGGCAGTTTCGGGCGCGGTATCCGGAGGTGCGGATGCGGCTGGTGGCGCGCTCGTATGCGAACTTGATCCAGCTGGTGAAGTCGGGGGAGGTTGACTTGGCGCTGTGTTCGGCGCCGCCGACGGACGACGTGTCGCTGGAGTTTTCGCAGCTGTTTGACTACAACGTGGTGCTGATTACGGAGCCAAGCCATGAGCTGCTGCTGCGGAGTCCGCTTGCGATTGAGGATATGGCCAAGTTTCCGCTGATTTTGAACAGCCCGGAGAGTTTGAGCCGTCGGCGGGTGGAGCAGAAGCTGCGGGAGAGGAGCGTGAGCTATGACGTGGTGCTGGAGATGGACAACACGGAGATGATTAAGCGCTACGTGGCGATTGGGATGGGGATTGCGATTGTGAGCGATTTTACTTTGCATCCCGAAGACCATGACCGGCTGGCGGTGGTCAGGCTGGATCATCTCTTTCCGTCGGCCAATATCGGGGTGTGTACGTTGAGGGGGAAGTTCCACGGGCGCGGCGTGCGCAACTTCATCAACACGCTTGCCGACAATTTGTCGGGGTTTCACGCGGACTTGTGGGACTGGGACGTTGACCATGGGGGGGAGCCGGATCATCAGGCGATAGCGCGCTCTACGCAATAGTCGTCCTGGCGATGGGGCGGCCGGGTGGGAGTTGGAGGCGGCAAAGGGTCAGGCGCGTGGGGGTGGTAGTGGCAGTGGGCGGTTTCCGGTGAGCTGCGGGGCATCCGTGGCCGACGTTGAGGGGTAAGTTTGAGGGGCCGGCGATGGGATTTTGGCGGCGGGTACGACCATGGTGTCGGCGGCGAGGTCGTAGAGATGGCGGCGTTCCGGGGAGAACAGCGCCATCAGGCCGTTAATCAGCCAGGGGAAGAAGAGGCTGTCCAGCTGTTTGAGGAGGGCGCGGCCCAGGGCCTGGCCGAAGGTGGGACGGTCGCCGTTACGGTAGTTCACCACGCGGAGGCCCAGGGCCAGGTGTCCGATGTCGCCGCCGGCGAACCGCACCATCAGGCAGAGGTAGGATATGCGGAGCAGGTACGCAAGGAGGGCGGCGGCCAGGGGAAGCAGAGTTGCCAGGGCGATGTCCGTTGTGGCGGAGCCTACGGAGTACGACGCATAATACTCGGATATGGCGTCGGCGATGATTTGGTCGGCGTTGGATAACTCGTCGGAGTCCAGTTTGGCAATCAGGGGCCAGAGGTAGCGGAGGAGGTCGCCGGCTACCAGCAGGGTGATCGCGATGAAGGCGGCGAGCCAGAACAGCAGGCTGATGGTGAAGATGAGGGCGCCGTTGATTATCCGGGCGAAGAGGCGGGCGATTGGGTTCGCCGGCGTCAAGCCTGAGGCGGAGTCGGCGGGTGGAGTGGGCCGGTCGCCGGGTTGGGAGTAGGTTACGGTTACGTCCATCGCGGTGATTAGCGGGGGGCGATGCGCGTCCAGCGGTCTCCGCTGGCGCGGCGGTCATAGACGACCACGGTGCCGGCCATTAAGTCATAGAGGTGGCGGCGGTCAGCTCGGATGAGGACCATGGCTGAATTGATGAGGAAGAGGATGCCGAACCAGTCTAATATGGTGACGACAGAGCGGCCGATGGCTTGACCTAGGCTCAAGGGGCCGCCGTTGCGGTGGTTGACCACGCGGGCGCCTAGAACCAAGTGACCGATGCTGCCTCCGAAATACCAGTAGAAAAAGGTGAGGTAGGCGAGGTAGCCGATTACATAGAGCACGCCGAACGTTGGAATCCCCAGAAGCAAGGCGAAGGAAAGACTGACGCCCAGCTCAATCGCGGTGGTTCCCAAACGACGCCACCTGCCCAGGTAGGTGAGGCTAACTCGGGGGGGGGGGGGGGTATGAAGTTATGTTGGTATTGTACATGGGGCGGCCTCCGTAGGCTGTGCAGGTTGGGATCGTATGTTACTTGGGGGAAATTGCGTTGTCAATGATAGGGGTTAGCGGGGAGCGATGCGCGTCCAGCGGTCTCCGCTGGCGCGGCGGTCATAGACGACCACGGTGCCGGCCATTAAGTCGTAGAGGTGGCGGCGGTCGGCGCGGATGAGGACCATGGCTGAATTGATGAGGAAGAGGATGCCGAACCAGTCCAATATGGGGGCAATGGCGCGGATGGCGGCTTGACCGAAACTCAAGGGGCCGCCGTTGCGGTGGTTAACCACGCGGGCGCCTAGCGCCAGATGGCCGATGTTGCCTCCGAAATACCAGTAGAAAAAGGCGAGGTAGCCGATGTTTGCGATAGCCACGGCAAGGAACCCGAGCGATATTAATATTATGAAGAGTGGAGGCAGGCCGAAACTCGCGCCCACTATAGAACTGTAGACGGAGATTACCATGGCCAGTTCTATTAGCAATGCTCCCAGGCGGCGCCAGCGGCCTAGGTAGGTGAGGTTAACTTGGGGGAGGGCGGTTTGGCTGCGATAGGGAGCCACGTTGGTGTTGTACATGGGATAGTCTCCGTAGGATGTACGGGCGCGGGCGTGGGTGCGGAAGGCATGTTACTTTGGGGGAAATTGTGTGTCAATGATGTTGGCGGGAGGGGCTGTCAGAGTATGGGGCTGCCCGCAGTTGCGCCCTCCGTCCCAGACGGTACGGCGGCTGCGCCACTGGCCGCTATTTGGGGATTTTCAGGACTGGGCGGGGGTTTTGGGGCGGCAGTCGGCCCGCCCCTTTGCCGATTAGCGTCGGCGCGGGCGGGCCGTTGCATCTTTGCCGTGCGGCTAGTCGTGCATGAAGTCCTGGATGTCGGCCGGCAGCGGCTCGTGCTTGGGTATTTCGGTGATGATGGCTTGGGTGGTGAGCAGCATACCGGCCACTGAGCCGGCGTTGCGCAAGGCTGACCGGGTTACCTTAGCCGGGTCAATGATGCCCCGGGCGACCAGATCGGTATAATCGCCTCGGTCGGCGTCAAAGCCGTAGTCGCCTTCGCTGTTGCGAACGTTCTCCACTACTACCTCGCCCTTGAAGCCGGCATTCTGCGCGATGGTGGTGAGGGGGGCTTCCAAGGCGTCGCGCACCAGTTTGACGCCAACGGCTTCGTCTCCCGACACGCTACGCATCAGGTTATTCAAAGCGGCCTGGGCGCGGAGCAACGAAACTCCGCCGCCGGGTATGACGCCTTCTTCGACGGCGGCGCGGGTGGAGGCCAGCGCGTCTTCGGTGCGGCTCTTGCGCTCGTTGAGTTCCGGTTCAGTGGCTGCTCCCACTTTGATTACCGCGACGCCGCCGGCGAGGTTGGCCAGTCGTTCCTGCAACTTTTCCCGGTCGTAATCCGAGGTAGTGTCTTCAATTTGCACCCGAAGCTCGGCTACTCGGTCGGCGATGGCGTTTTCGCTCCCCCGGCCTTCAACGATGGTAGTTTCGTCTTTGGTTGCTACCAGCCGCCGGGCGGAGCCAAGGTTCTCGATGGACACGTCTTCCAGACGCATTCCGGCGTCGCTGGTGATGACAGCGCCGCCGGTCATGATGGCTAGGTCTTCCAGCAGGGCCTTGCGCCGCTCGCCGAAGCCGGGGGCTTTCACTGCCAAGCTGCTGACGGTGCCGCGCAGCTTGTTGACTACCAGCGTGGCCAGGGCTTCGCCCTCCACGTCTTCGGCAATGATGACCAGCGGGCGGCGTCCGCCCTGAGCCACTGCTTCCAAGGTGGGTACTACGTCGGCGGCCGCCGAAAGCTTCCGGTCGGTGAGCAAAAAGAGCGGTTCGTCCAGGGACGTTTCCATGCGGTCGGGGTCGGTGACGAAGTGCGGGGACAGATAGCCCCGGTCCAGGCGCATACCTTCTACTACGTCCAGTTCGTCGGTGAGGCCGCGGCTTTCCTCAACGGTGATGATGCCTTCCCGTCCTACTTTATCCATAGCGTCGGCGATGAGTTCGGCGATGGCTTCTTCGTGGGCGGAGAGGGCGGCGACTCGTGCGACCTGCTCGCGGCTTTCCACGGCCACGGCCTGGGCGTTGATTTGGTCGCTCACGGCGTCGACGGCTTTGTCGATGCCGGACTTCAGGGCAAGGGGGTTGGCGCCGGCGGCGACGTTCATAAAGCCGCCCTGGATGATGGAGCGGGCCAGCACGACTGAGGTGGTGGTGCCGTCGCCGACAACATCGTTGGTCTTGGAGGCAGCTTCTTTGACGACTTGGGCGCCCATATTTTCGTAGGGGTCGGGCAGTTCGACTTCTTTGGCGATGGTGACGCCGTCGCTGCAAACCACAGGCAGCGTCCAGACGCGGCCCAAGATGACGTTGCGTCCGCTGGGGCCGAGGGTAAGGGCCACTACGCGGCCCAATTGGTCAACGCCGCTCATCAGACTTTGTCGGGCGGCTTCGTCGAAAATTAGCTGCTTTTCAGGCATTGCTGAAATCCTCCGGCGGGTTAATGTTGATAAGCTCAATTCGCAAAACGATGACGGGAACAGCCATCCCGACGCCGAGATTTTCGCATAGTCTTGGCAATGCTAATTGTCCGCAACGCGGCTTCAATTGTCAACCGACGGATGACAATTCGCTTCCGCTTTGGTACTATCTACACTCGAAATCAGCGCATAAAGGAGCGTATCCCTTGCCTGCTCAGAAGGCCCATCGACAATCAACTAAGCGCTATGCCCGCAACTTGAGCGTGCGACGCACGACCCGAACCGCCATTGGACAGGCGCGGCGGGAGCTGGACGCCGGCTCGCCGAACTCCGAGGCCGCCGTCCGCAAGGCTATGAGTTTGCTTGACATCGCCGTGCGCAAGGGAGTGCTGCACAAGAACAACGCTTCCCGGCGCAAGGCCCGCTTGGCCGCCGCCCTTAATCGCGTTCAAGCCGATTAGTTCGACTCTTCGTTGACGTGGGCCGGTCTAACCTGGCCCGACCGCCCGGGGTTTGGGGTTACCGGATGCGTCTCAGGGTGTTGACAGCTCTCTATGGAGGATGCTAGTATATCCGTACCAAACAAAGGTTACGGTATTCAGCAACAGATACCGCCAGGAGGTAAAGCACAATGCGGTCAAAGAAAGACTTGCGACCCCGTCTGAAGCAAATGCTCGAGTACATCGAGCGATTTTTTGAGGAAAACGGAATTCCGCCCACGGTGCGCGACATCCAGAGGGGCTGCAACGTGAGCAGCACGTCGGTAGTGGACTACAACCTGCGGGTGCTGGAGCGGGACGGTTTCATTAAGCGCCGCTCCGAAATCGCCCGGGGGCTTGAGCTGCTGGATGAAACCGGTCTTCCGGTAGCTACCGGCGTGGCGCGCGTTCAGGTTGTCGGCAGCATCGCCGCCGGCGAGCCCATCCCGGCGCTGTCCTCGGAGGGCGATGCCGGGGCTGCCGAGTTCGACGTGGTGGAAGTCCATCCGGATCTCAAAAAGAAGCACGGAAGCCTGTACGCTCTGCGCGTCAAAGGCATCTCTATGATTGACGCCCTCATCGACGATGGCGATATGGTGGTCGTCGCGCCCACCAACACCGCCAACAACGGAGAGATGGTTGTGGCCTGGCTCAAAGAGGAAGAGGAAGCTACCCTCAAAAAGTTCTATCGCCAGGGCAACCGCGTCCGCCTTCAGCCGGCCAACAGCACTATGGAACCGATCTACGCGGAGGCGGGCAACGTAGAAATCCGCGGGCGCGTGGTTGAGGTTCTGCGCCAGTTCTGACTCGCGCCGAGCCTGGGTCTCTGCGGTTAGGACTTTGCGGGAATGAGATCATCATTCCCGCAAACCTTTTAGTTCCGGCTGTTGGACAGCGCGCCATAACTGGCTACCAGGAACGGCACGCAGTAGGTCAGCGGGATTTTCCACGCCAACGATCCCGCAATCTGCCCCGACAGGATGGCGTCGCCCTGGTTCAAAGCCGTCAGCGCCGTGCCAACTACCAAGCCGGCAATCAAGGAGCGTCGCAGCATGGGCCAGTGGCGCAGCGCGCACCGCAGGCACTTGATGACAGCGTGCGGGCCGCCTCGGGGGCGGAAAGTGTAGCTGGCCTTGCGGGGCGTCGGTCGGTTGCACCGCTGGCACAAGACGTTGGCCGGGTTCATTTCGGCTACTGTTCCGGGGCAGCGTGAGGGGAAGGCGCGTCGCTGTGGAACACTTGCATCGGCTGCCACTGCGCACTGCCAGGCCGGTATTCCAGGATCGCCAAGAAAACGCCGTTTCGGTTGTAAGCCCGCCTCTGCTCGCATTCATTCCGCGCGGCGGCGCGGAGACCCTCAACCGCCTGGCCGTGGCGGATGGCGCGCTCTTCGGAATCGGTAACTGTAATCGGCGCCAGGTCCAACAACGCCCAGTCAACGGGATACAAATGCTCTTGCCACCGGCCCTCGGCGGCGGCCTCGGCCAAGGCTTCCAGGGTTACGCTATTTTCCACTTTGAACTGCCCGCAGGACAGCCGGCTCAGCTGCGTAACGTACCCTCCGCAGCCTAACTTCTGCCCCAGGTCGTGGGCGATGGAGCGCAGGTAAGTTCCTTTGCCGCAGTCAACGGTGAGCCGCAGATAGGGCAATGCGATTTCGTCAATGCTGACGGCGCTGACGGTCACTTGCCGCGGGGCGCGTCGGATTTCCTGGCCGGCGCGGGCCAGTTCGTAGAGTCGCCGGCCGTCCACTTTGAGGGCGCTGTACATCGGCGGCACCTGCTCAATTCTGCCGATAAACCCGGCCAGAGCCGCCGCGATTTCGCGCCGGGTGAGCGCATCGGGGCTTCCCGCCTCCGTAATGTCGCCCTCCGCGTCGTAGGTGTCGCTGACTGCGCCCAGTCGCACCGTCATGCGGTAGCGCTTCCACCCGGATACGACCCGCTCCATCAGGCGAGTGGCCTGTCCGAAGCAGATGGGGAGGACGCCTTCCGCCAAGGGGTCAAGGGTTCCGGCGTGTCCTACTTTTTTGCGCTGCCCGGTAATGCGCTTTACCTGCCGCAGGGCAGCCATGGATGTGATGCCCACCGGTTTGCGGCAATTCAGAAATCCGTTGAGGGCCGGCGGAGCCTGTTGGCCGTTTGACATGGCTTCCGCTGCGTTACGGCCGGGCTGGGGGGCTGCCGGCGTTGGCATCATCCAGTCCGTCAATAACCTGCATCAGACGTTCCGCTTCCAGCATGGCGTCGTCCAGCACGAAGCGCAGAAAGGGTATGTAGCGGAGGGAAACTCGGCCTCGCAATTCCCGCCGCAGGTAGGACGCTGAAGACCGGATGCCAGCGAGGGCTTCGTCCCTGATGGTTTCGTTGCCCATCACGCTGACGTACACCCGCGCGTTGCGTAGGTCCGAAGCGGTTTCCACCTGGGTTATGGTGATGATACCCCTGAGCCGTGGGTCGTTCACTTGCGAAGCAATCAGGTTGGAGATTTCCTCGCGCAACAACCCGTTCACGCGCTCAATGCGACGTCGGTCTGCCATCTGTGCACGTATCTTCAGCTGAGGCTGCCGGCTAATTCACCCGTTCCATCCGGTAGCCTACGATTACATCGCCTTCTGTGTAGTCGTTATATGAGTTCAAGACGATGCCGCATTCGGTGCCGGCGGTGGCTTGGTTCACTTCCTCACGGAAGTGGCGCAAGCTGGAGATGTCCGTTTCCGCCATTATCTCGTCCTGTCGCATGACTCGCACCGAGCCCTGGCGCGTGATGCGGCCATCCAAGACCCGGCAGCCGGCGATGCGTACGCCGCGCCGTCCGACGAAAATCTCGCGGATTTCGGCCCGCCCTACGACGACTTCCTCGAACACAGGCTCAAGCATCCCGCGCAGCGCCTGCTCAACGTCTTCCAGCAGCCGGTAAATTATCCGGTAATGGCGGACTTCGACGCCCAGCCGTTCCGCCGTTCGCTCGGCGCCGATTTCAAACCCTACGTTGAAAGCCAGAATGATGCCGTTGGACGCCGCTGCCAGCTGCACGTCGGAGTCGCTTACCGACCCGGAGCCGGAGTGGATGACGCGGGCTTTCACGTCGCCTTCCGACAGTTCGCTCACCGAACTTACCACCGCTTCGACGCTGCCCTGCACGTCGGCTTTAACCACTAGCACCAGTTCTTTCACGTCGCCGGCGTCAATCTGCTTTACCACGCTGTCCAGTGTCAGCACCGTGTCCAGGTTGCCGGAGCTGGCCCGCTGGTCGTAACGGGTGGCGGTCTGCCGAGCCGCGCGCTCGTTGGCCATCACCTTCAAAATATCGCCGGCTTCCGGGGTGTTGTTCAGTCCGATGACCACGCCGGGAGAGCCGGGGGTAATCTGGGTCATGGCTTCGCCGCGCTCGTTGGTTATCGCACGGACTCGCCCCCAAGAGCTGCCGGCAACGATGTGATCGCCAACCCTGAGGGTTCCGGCTTGAACCAGCACGGTGGCGGTAGGGCCACGCCGCCGGTCCAGGGTCGCCTCTACGATTACCCCGGCGGCGTTCCGGTTCGGGTTCGCCTTCAGTTCCAGAACTTCGGACAGGATCGTCAGGTTTTCCAGCAGGTCGTTGACGCCGTCGCCGGTTTCCGCCGAAACCGGGACGGCAATGACGTCGCCGCCCCATTCTTCCACCAGCAGATCGCGCTCGCTCAGCTGCCGTTTTACTACGTCCGGCTGCGCCCCGGGCAAGTCCATTTTGTTGATTGCTACTACAATCGGGACATCGGCGGCCTTGGCGTGGTTGATTGCTTCATCGGTCTGGGGCATAATGCCGTCGTCGGCGGCTACGACCAGGACGGCAATGTCCGTAACCCGCGCCCCCCGGGAGCGGATGGCGGTAAAGGCCGCATGGCCCGGAGTATCCAGGAAGGTTATCGGCCTTCCGTCCCGGTCGATTTGATAGGCTCCGATATGCTGGGTGATGCCGCCGGCTTCCTTTTCCGCAACCGACGTTTCCCGAATGTAATCCAGCAGGCTCGTCTTGCCGTGGTCAACGTGACCCAAAATGGTAATCACCGGAGGGCGGCTTTCCATTAGTTCTGCGCTGTCGTCAGACTCCCCGGCGTTGATTGCTGAGGCGTCCTCCGCCTGCTCCGCCAGCCGGGTTCGCACGCCGAATCCGGCTGCGGCCACGGTGGCGACCTGATGGTCGATTACCTGGTTCACAGCGACCATGATGCCGTGTCGCATCAGCTGCTTGATGATGTCCACCGGAGATTGGTCCAGCAGCTCGGCCAGTTCCTTAACCGTCAGCGTTTCGGGCAGTCTCAGGACGCGGGAAGAGGCCCGGCGCTGCTCGTTGCGTTGGGGCCGGCTCGGCCCGCCAGCGCGTTGTTGAGTGGTTGTCATAAATCACACCTCCCGCCTGATGCTGTGTTTCCCGGACGCTGCCGATTCAATGAGGTAGTTTTTCAGCCCATCAAGGTCGTCATTGGCTACCTTGACGCGCAGCCGGCGCTCTAGCGCGGCGCGGGCCAAGCCTTTTTCCCAGCATCCGGCTTTGTGGCACAGGTAAGCGCCGCGCCCGTTGCTCCTTCCGCTGGGATCAGGTTGCACCGACCCTTCCGGAGTGCGCACAACGCGGACGAATTCGCCCTTCGGCCCCTTGTGGCCGCAGGCGATGCAGCTGCGTTCCGGTATGTGTCGCGTCCTGGGAATGTCTGCACCTGCTTCGGGATAGGATGTCGCGCCGGAGGAGGCAAATTGCCGGGTTGTTGGTTACCGCCGCCGTGGGCCGGGGCCGCGTCCGCCGGGAACGTTCCCGCCGCGACGGTTGCCTCCGCCCCGCCGCCGGCGCCCGGAGCCGCCGCGGAAATCGCCAACAATGTCTTCCGCAAACCGAATTTTTCCGGCGTCGGGGGACAGGTCAGGCAACCCAGCCAGCAGCTCTTTCATGTCCTCCATGCCTTCGTCTAGTTCCGCATCGTCAAACTCTTCGTCATCCATTGCGGCGTTTTCTTCAACTACGTCGGCAATGGTCAGGCTTTCCAGCGCGTCAACGCTCAAGCCTACCGGCTCCGGCTCTTCCTCGACAGGCGTCGGTGTGGCTGCGGCCTCTTCCGCCAAAAGCTCGGCTAACAACGCATCTTCGTCGTAGTCCGGCTCGGCGACTTCGGCCTCTGGGATTTCGACCTCAGGTACAACTGCGGCTTCGGCAGCCTCCGCAGCGGCCAGCCCCGTGACGGGTTCGGGAAGCTCGGTTGTTTCGGCAACGGCAACGGATTCCTCCACCGCTTCGATTGCCAAGCCTGTCTCGGCAATCGCGGCCTCGGCAGATTCGGCAGCGGGCAGGATTTCCGCCGGGGTTGCAACATCGGCTTCCGTTTCGGTTTCCGCCAGCATTGCTTCCGCTCTGATGGCGGCCTCGGCGCGCCGGGCGGCGATGCGGGCAGCCTTCTCCGCAGCGCGGGCCGTGCTGATCACTTCCCACTGCTCCACGTTCTTGATGTCCAACCGCCATGCGGTCAACCGAGCGGCCAGCTTGGCGTTTTGTCCGTCCCTTCCGATGGCCAGCGACATTTGACTTTCCGGGACTACTACGTAGGCCGTTGCCTCGTCCGGTACCAGCTCGACGCGGTTCACGTCGGCCGGGCTCAGGGCTCGGCTGATAAATTCCCTGGCGTCCGGAGTCCACTCGATAACATCAATTTTCTCGCCCTGCAGCTCGTTGACAATGCTCTGGATGCGGTTGCCCCGCAGCCCGATGCACGAACCAACGGGGTCAACACCCTCCTGGCGCGAGACCACGGCAACCTTGCTGCGGATTCCCGGGTCGCGGGCGATGGCTAGTATCTCCACTGTACCATTGTTGATTTCCGGCACTTCGGCTTCTATCAGCCGGCGCAGCAGGTCCCGGTGCGCGCGGCTGACCACTACTTCCGGCCCGCGGGGGGTTTGCTGAACTTCAGCCAGCAGCACTTTCAGGCTTTGCCCTTTGCGATAGCGTTCATTCCTCACCTGATGGTCGGGGCGCATTACTCCGCGCGTCCGGTTTTGATTCTGCGCCTGATGGGGGTTCAAGTTGATGTAAACCGTGGGGCCTTTTTCAATGCTCTCTACGGTGCCGCTGATTATTTCGCCCTGACGGTCGAAGTACTCTTCGAAGGTTTTTTCCCGCTCCGCTTCCCGGAGGCCCTGTATCAACACTTGCCGGGCTGTCTGAGCCGAGATGCGGCTGGTATCGTAGGACACTTCATCGGATTCCGGGATCTCACTATCAATCTCTGCGTTCGGCTTAAATCGGAGAGCTTCCGACAGCGATATTTGCGTTTCAGGGTCTTCCACTTCGGCTACCACAGTACGCAGCGGGAAAATGCTGATGTCCCCGGTGTTGGGGTTCAGTTTTACAGACAGGTTCTTAGGGCCAGCCACGCTGTCTCGACGAAATGCCGTGGCCAGGGCGAGTTCCACCTTATTGAGAACCAGCTCCTTACGCAGCCCGCGTTCAGCGGCTAGCTGGTTCAACGCCATCATGAAATCGCTTTTCATCGCTGTCCTCCGCTGGCCCGCTGCTGTCCGAGTTGATTTCAGGCCCGGCCGAAGTTCGCAAGAAGAAGGCGGGTGCACGCCCCGCCTTCTAAATCCTTGCACCTCTCGTTGCGGATCAATCGGGAGTTCTCCCCGTCCGCCACGCAACCGGGCGTTTATCTGTCCACATTATAGCATCGGCTGGGATACAGGGCAAGACAAAACGGCGTACTCAACTACCACCAGATTTTGCCCTGGGCTTCTTTGGCCAGCGTTTCATAATCTCGCGTCCACAGCTGGCTGCTCAGGTATTTCCAGCCGCCGTCGGCCAGCAGGCACACTACGTTGCCGCTTTCCATTCGCTCGGCGTGCTTCAGCGCGCCGGCGATTACCGACCCGGAGGATATGCCTGCAAAAATGCCCTCCCGGTCCATCAACGCCTTGGTCATGTAGAACGAGTCAAAGCTGTTCACCAGCAGGCGGTTGTCGAGCATATCGATGTCCAGTATCGGAGGAATGAACCCGTCTTCCAGCCGCCGCAGGCCGGATATGAAGTCGTCCGGCTCCGGGGCCACCGCGATAATCTTGACGTCGCCGCTGTGTTCTTTCAGGCGCCGGGCGTTGCCCATCAGGGTGCCGCCGGTGCCAAGTCCGGCGACGAACACGTCAACGTCGGGCAGGGCCGCTACGATTTCCTGCCCGGTTCCCTCGTAGTGCGCTTCCGGATTGCCTTCGTTGCCATACTGGTACGGCATCAGGTAGTCATGAGGGTTTTTCTCCACAATCTCCTGGGCCATTACCACGCTGCCATTGGTGCCGAGGGTACCGTCGGAGTAGATTATTTCGGCGCCGTAGGCTTCCAGCAGATGGGTGCGCTCCACCGACACGTTTTCCGGCATCACCACTTTCACCTTGTAACCCTTCAGTCGGCCAATCATCGCCAGCGAGATGCCCGTGTTGCCGGATGTGGGTTCCAGGATGGTGCGGTTGGGCGTAATCTCGCCGTCCGCCTCGGCGCGCTCGATCATTTTCAGCGCAATGCGATCCTTCACGCTGCCCGTGGGGTTCTGGCCCTCCAGCTTGGCGTACAGCCGGATGTTGCCGTTAGGACTGAGGTTAGGCAGCTCCACCAGCGGCGTGTTGCCGATAGTGGCCAGCAGCCCTTTGTATGTGCCGTTGGCGGGCATTACACCGCCCCGGCGGCAACGGCCAGCGGTTCGGGCGCTTCGGCTACTCCGCAGAATACTTCGTAATCGATGAGTTCCTTGACGGTAGGGTTGTCGCCGCACAGCGGGCAATCGGGGTTGCGGCGCAGCTTGACTTCCCGGAACTGCATACTCAGCGCGTCAATCACCAGCAGGCGGGAGGAGAGCCCTTCGCCGATCCCCAGGATGTGCTTCAACGCTTCGGTGGCCTGGATGGAACCCACCAGCCCCGTCAGCGCGCCCAGCACTCCCGCCTCGGCGCAGTTGGGCACCATGCCCGGAGGCGGCGGGGCCGGGAAGAGACAGCGATAGCATCCCTGCCCAGGCAGGAACACCGTCGCTTGCCCATCGAAGATGAGGATGCTGCCGTCAATCAGCGGCTTGTTCAGCAGGTAGCAGGCATCATTGACCAGGTAGCGGGTAGCAAAGTTATCGGCTCCGTTGATAACGATGTCGTACTGCCCGAGTATGTCGAAGGCGTTTTCGGAGGTCAGCCAGGCTTCGTGCAGCGTTACGTTCACTTCCGGGTTGTACGACTTGATGTTGTCCAGGGCCGATTGCACTTTGGGGCGGCCCACATCCGGGGTGTGATGCAGGATTTGCCGTTGCAGGTTGGAAAGTTCCACCACGTCAAAATCTACGATGCCCAGCCGGCCAACGCCGGCCAGCGCCAAATACACTGCTGATGGAGAGCCCAGCCCGCCGGCGCCGATAATCAGCGCGCTGGCTTCCATCATTTTCCGCTGCCCCGCGCTACCCACGTCCTGCATGATGATGTGGCGGCTGTAGCGTTTGACCTGTTCGGGCGTCAACCGTAAGGGTTGGACCATTTAGGGTTCCTCCGTGTCAGTAATTTCCGGCTTTGCCGTCGGGTTTCGTTCTGATGGGGGTTTTCGTTCTCAGGGGTCTTGACGCACAGCAAAAACCCGCGCCCTCAAGCCGTCAGGCGGCGGCTATCGCTGGGCGCAGGCGCGGCGCAAAATTGCGTTGAGCCTGCCCCCTATGTGCAGGGACAGGCGCAGGTGAAACGTGGCAGTCGCGTGGGCAGCATATTGATGGCCAGTCTATCGCCGGGCTGCCGTTCCTGTCAAGATTGCCGAGTATGGGTCAGGCTTGCCGAGCCTGGTGGGTAGCCGGAACCGGGCCAGGCAATGGCTCCCAACCTGCGCTGTGCCGGTCGGCGGCTTCAATCAGCGTGTTTTGCCGCTCTGCCAGATGCGCCAGCGTAGTGGCTGCCAATACTTGCCGGATGGATTCCTCCACCGACTGCCAGATTTCCTTTTGAGCGCATGAATCGGCAAACATACAGTCGGTAGGGAGCGTTAGGCAGTCCAAGGGTGAGGAGTTGCCGTCCAGTTCCCGCATAACCTCGTACAGGTTGACCCGACCGGGTTCCCGCGACAGCATATGCCCACCCTGCGGCCCCCGCCGGCTGTGCACGAAACCGCTTTTGTTCAAGGTGGACATCAGGCGTTCCAGGTACGGCTCCGGGATGCCCTGACGGTAGGCTATTGCAGCCGTCTGCACCGGGCCCTCGCCATAGCGCATAGCCAGCTCAACCAGCGCGCGGACTCCGTAGTCAACTCTCATTGGAATGCGCAAACTGATACCTCCGTCCGCCCGATTATATCCGATTCCAGCGCTTTCTGCCAACCCTGGCGCGGACTTCGCCGGCTAATTATCACCCTGTCGGTCGTACACCGTCATATACGTCCCGATGCCCGTGGCAATCAGCTGCCCCTCCTCGCCGAATATCTCCATGTCTCCAACGATGATGCGCCCGCCTCGGCTCTTGATGCTGCTGCGTGCCGTCAACTCTCCGTCTCGAGCAGGCGCGATGAAGTTCAGTTTAAGCTCGATGGTTACGGCCCGCTCGCCCTCTTTCAGCGCCGACAGGCAGGCTCGGAAGAACGCATAATCCGCCAACGCGACCAAGATGCCGCCCTGTACCACGCCGGCCCGTTGCCGATGCCGATCCGCCACCGTCATAAACGCCACGCCCACCCCGTCGGTTGATACACCGGGGCGGATGCCCAGCAATTCGGCAAAGGGGCCATCCTGCTCCGCCGCCGACTGATGCTGTTGCGTCATAATTCCTCCATTGTTGCCCATCGTCGCCATATCATTATTGCTATGGCGCGGTATTATACTCCTGCCGCCCGATGCCTTGGCGGCGGCAATCGTCTATACTGGCTTGCGCAATGTTCAAAGGACTGATTACCACCCTCGCCGTGATGCTGATATGCGCAGTAATCCCCTTCGCTCAGGCCTTCGGCCCGTTCATCGGCGCGTACTTCGGCATCCGGTCGGTTGACTTGGGAGACAGGACTCCGCTCCTCGCCGCCGCCATCTTCGGCTGTGTCGTTGGAGCGGCTTCCGCGTTGATCCTCGCCGTAATCGTTCTTATCCTCACCTTTGCCTGGCTCGAAGACGGCCGCTATATCGCTCTGGCATGGATTGCGGTGGCGGTGTTCTCTACCTACGTTGCCGGCATGAGCGCGCTGGGCGGCCTCTTTCGCCTGCTGAAAACCCAATCCGCCGCGGTTGCTGCGCCCTCTACCGACGCGGGTTAATCGCGGGTTAACTATGGATGCGGCGGCCCTGCTCACCCTCCTGGAAAAGGTGCGCGACGGTTGCCTTCCCGTGTCAGAAGCTGCCGCCGCGTTGCGCGACCTGCCTTATCAGGACTTGGGCTATGCCCGATTAGACCACCATCGTCCGCTGCGCACCGGCTGGCCGGAAGTAGTCCTTGGCGAGGGTAAAACCGTCGCGCAGATTGCCGGCATAGTCCCGGCTCTGGTTGGCCGGGGGCATCCGGTTCTGATAACCCGCGTGTCCTCCGAGGCTTACGACGCTGTCGCCGCCGCTGTTCCCGCCGCCGAGTACCGCCAAATGGCCCGGTGCATTGTTGTCCCATCCGACGCCGCGGCGCCTCCGGCAGATGCCGGTCTGTTGATTGTAACCGCCGGCACCGCCGACTTGCCCGTTGCCGAGGAAGCCGCCATCGCCGCCGAGCTGATGGGATGCTCCGCCGGCCGCCTCAACGATGTTGGCGTGGCGGGACTGCACCGCCTGCTGGCACAGCGCCAACGATTGCAGGAGGCCCGCGTCATCATCGTCGTCGCCGGTATGGAGGCCGCTCTGTCCAGCGTAGTGTCCGGCCTGGTTTCCGCGCCGGTGATTGCCGTGCCCACTGCCGTCGGCTACGGCGCCAGCTTTGGCGGGCTGGCCGCTCTGCTGGGGATGCTCAACTCCTGCGCGCCCGGCGTCGGCGTAGTCAACATTGACAACGGCTTTGGCGCCGGCTACCTCGCCGCCCAGATTTGCCTGATGCCCTCGTTGTCCCGCGCCGGGCAGAATGTGTCGGAGGGCTGTTGAACCGACGCAGTTGGCTGCTGCTGGCTTTGCCCGCCTTGGCCGTATTCGCGGGTCTCCTGGCCTATGGCGACCTGCGCGACCTGCGCGGCTTGCTGGCCGATTCACCGTCCCCTTACGGCGCTTTTGCCGTCGCCCTGGGCCTGGCCCTGCTCAACTACTTCCTGCGTTACCTGCGCTGGGCAATGTACCTCAAAGCGCTGAACCTCTCCGTCGCCCATTCGGTCAGTCTGCCCATATTTGTCGCCGGCCTGGCTCTGTCCATCACGCCGGGCAAGGTAGGAGAATTGCTTAAGAGCGTCTGGCTGAACCGCCACGCCGGCATCCCCGTAGCCGCCTCAGCTCCCGCCGTAGTGATGGAACGCCTCACCGACGTAGTCTCCGTAGCCCTGATGGGCCTGGCCGGCATCTTCCTGTTGCCGCCGGCCGTCGCGCTCGCGTTAGGCGCGATGCTGTCGGTCGTGGCGATAGTAGGGATACTGGCAGCCTCCCGTCTCGGATTGCTGGCGCTGCGGCTGCCCCTGCTGCGACGCTGGCAACAGCCGCTGGCGCAGTCTCAGGACGGTCTCCGCCGCCTGATGTCCCCGGGCATTCTGACGGCGGCCATAGCGCTGGGGGGCTTGGCTTGGGCTGCCGAGGGACTGGCCTTGTGGATAATCGTGGTCGGCCTGGGCCACTGGATTGCCCCCCAGCTGGCTTTGCCTATCTCCGCCGCCGCCGCTTTGGTGGGCGCGCTCACCGCTTTGCCCGGCGGCCTGATTGGTTTTGAGGGAAGCATGGTGGCTTTGCTCCGCCAGGCAGGGCTGTCTGCTGCCGTCGCCGTCCTGGCTACGCTGCTCACCCGGCTGGCCACTCTCTGGCTGGCCGTTCTGATTGGCCTGCTGGCCTGGCTGTGGCTCAGCCGAACCGGAGTGCCCGGCCGGACGGCGGATACCGCCAACCCTGCCGGGACGGATAGCCTATGAACCTGCCCCTCGCCCTGTTCAAGACAATGCGGCCCCGCCAGTGGGTGAAGAACCTGCTGCTGTTTCTGCCGCTGTTGTTCGCTATTGACCTCGTATGGACGCCGACCGACCCGACTACGCTGCTGCCCTACGCCCCGAGACTGGCGATACTGTTCGCAGCCTTCTGCGCCTTGTCCTCCGCCGTCTATATCATCAACGACATTGCCGACCGCCATGCCGACCGCCAGCACCCCCGCAAGCGCAGCCGTCCTGTTGCGTCGGGACGGCTGCCCGTCCCCTTGGCCATAGTCTCTCTGTTCGCTATCGCTCTTGGAGGGATGGCTGCCTTGTACGCCATATCAACGCCGCCGCTGGCATCGTTGGCCCTCATCGGCGTGGTCTATCTGCTGCTCAACGTCGGGTACTCGCTGGGGCTCAAGCGGGTGGCGCTGGTGGATGTGATGTTGGTCGCCGGCGGCTACGTGCTGCGGGCCGTCGCCGGGGCCGTCGCCGTGGGCGCGACGCCATCGCCCTGGCTTTACGCGGTAACCGCCGCCGCCGCCCTGTTCATCGTAATTGGTCGTCGCTACGCGGAAGCCCGCCTGGCCGGCGCCGGCCCGCAAGCTCAGCGCAGCACCCTGCAATACTACGGCCCGCCTCTGGGCGGTCAGCTCCTTATTCTGTCCGCCGCCGCCGCCTTGGTCAGCTACGCTTTGTACACGGTAGAGGCCGATAACCTGCCCGCCAACAACACCATGCTGCTCACCGTGCCGGTGGTGATTTTCGGCCTTTTCCGCTACCTGTACCTGCTGAACCACAGCCGCGACGCCGAATCTCCCGAGCTGCTGATGCTGCGCGATGCGCCGCTCCTCGCCGCCGTCGCTGTCTGGACAATCCTCGCCGCCGCTGTGCTGGTGCTCAACTAACCGACCCCGGCCAGCTCTCTCTCCGACGACGTGCCCGCAGCCGCATCCGCGCTTACGGTCAACGCCAACCCGTCTCGCGCGGCGTTCACGTCGGCGATGATGTGGTCACCTTCCTTGAACTCCCCTGACAGAACCCCCCGGGAGAGCCGATTCTCCAGATGCCGTTGGATAGCCCGGCGCAGCGGACGCGCGCCGTAGGTTACGTTAAAGCCTTCCCGCGCCAGCCATTCGCAGCCGGCTTCGGTCAGCTCGCAGGTAATCTCCCGTTCGGCCAGACGCTTCTGCACCTCGCCTACCATGAGCTCCACAATCTGGCCGATTTGCGCCCGGCTCAGCGGATGGAACACGATTGTCTCGTCGATGCGGTTCAGTAGCTCCGGGCGGAATGCCTTGCGCAGAGCTTCTTGAACCGAGCGCTCCAGTTCCGGCGTAACCTTGCCCGCTTCCTGTTCCCGGTCAACGCCGGGGTTGAGGCCGAAGTTCCGCTGCGACACATCTCCCGTTCCCAGGTTGCTGGTCATGATAATTACGGTGTTGCGGAAATCCACGGTGCGGCCCTGCCCGTCGGTGAGCCGGCCGTCTTCCAGAATCTGCAACAGCAGGTTGAACACGTCCGGATGCGCCTTCTCAATTTCGTCAAACAGAATGACCCGGTGCGGGCGACGGCGGACGGCTTCCGTCAGCTGGCCCGCGTCATCGTAACCGACGTAGCCCGGGGGAGCGCCGATGAGCCGCGATACCGTGTGCCGCTCTCCGTACTCCGACATATCCAGCCGAACCATGCTGTCCTCGTCGTTGAACAGAAACTCCGCCAGCGCCCGGCTCAGCTCGGTTTTGCCCACGCCGGTAGGCCCCAGAAAAATGAAACTGCCAAAGGGACGTTTCGGGTCGTTCAGCCCCGAGCGGGCCCGGCGGATGGTGTCCGCCACTGCGCTAACGGCCTCGTCCTGCCCGATGACCCGTTGGTGCAGGTGTTCCTCCATACGCAGCAGCCGTTCCGCCTCACCTTCCATCAGTTGGCCTACGGGAATTCCCGTCCAACTGGACACCAGCTCCGCAATGTCCTTTTCGCTCACTACCAGGTCGGGGCCGTGGGCGTGTTCAAGACCCTCCCGTTCCGCGTTCAGTTCCGCCTCCAGGCGCATCCGTTCGGTGCGATGCTGGGCGGAACGCTCGTAATCGGACATCTGGTTGGCGCGTTCCTCCAGATCCAGCAGCTCCCGCCGGCGGTTCTCCATCTCTTGCAAGGTGGGCGGAAGCATACCCGCGTCAATACGCACCTTGCTGCCGGCTTCATCGATGAAGTCAATAGCCTTGTCCGGCAGCTTCCGGTCGGTGATGTACCGGTCGCTCAGCCGCACCGCCGCCGCCAGGGCCCCATCGGTCAGCGTTACCTTGTGATGGGCTTCATAGCGCGGCTTCAACGCTTGCAGAATAGACAGAGCCTGCTCAGCGTCCGGCTCCTCCACGTACACCGGCTGGAACCGCCGGGCCAGCGCCGGGTCTCGCTCGATGTGCTTTCGGTATTCGTCCAGCGTCGTGGAGCCGATGGCTTGCAATTCGCCGCGCGCGAGCGCCGGCTTCAGCATATTGCTGGCGTCCAGCCCGCCCTCGCCGGCCCCGGCGCCCACCAGTGTGTGCATCTCGTCCAGAAACACGATGACCTCGCCGTTGGATGACGTAACCTCGTCGATTACCGACTTCAGCCGTTCCTCAAACTCGCCCCGGAATTTGGCCCCGGCCACCAGCCGGCCCATATCCAGCGCCATTACCCGTTTGTCGCGCAGCGAGTCCGGCACGTCGTCGCAGATGATCTTGCTGGCCAGCCCCTCAGCGATGGCCGTCTTGCCTACGCCGGCCTCCCCGATGAGCACCGGATTGTTTTTGGTGCGCCGGGTCAGCGTTTGCATCACCTGGCGGATTTCCTGCTCCCGGCCTACTACCGGGTCCAGCTTGCCTACTCGCGCCAACTCCGTGAGGTCAACGCTGTACTTCTCCAATGAGCGGTAGCGCTGCTCCGCATTCGGGTCGTCCGCCCGATGTGTTCCCCGCAGTTTCTGCATGGCTTGATAGACCATCTCCTGGTTGATGCCCAGCTGCTGAAACAGCCGGGCCGAGTCGCCGGAGCTTTCCCGGGCCGCCGCCACCAGCAGATGTTCCACGCTGATGAACTGGTCCTTCAGTCGTTCAGCCTCCTCATCGGAGGCCTGCAACATCCGTTGCAGCCGCGGCGTGATGAAAATTTGCTGGGTGTCCGACACCATCTTAGGCGCGGCTTCCAACGATTGATGCAGCCGCGACTTCACGGTTTCGGGGTCAATGCCCAGCTCGCGCAGAATCCGCTCCGGCAGCCCGCCGTCCAGCGCCACCAGCGCCAGCAGCACGTGCTCCACGTCCCACTGGCTGTGCCGGTAATTCCGCACCAGCTCCTGCGAACGCTGCAACGCTTCCTGCGCTTGCCGCGTAAATTTGTCAGCAGTCATTACCATAGTTGCACCTCTCTTAGATTAAGCTCTCGCCCCGCCGCCGCGCCAACTCTTCCGTCAGCGCCGTAACCTGCGCCTCCAACTCCCTGATTCTGTCCATCAGCTTCAACGCAATCTCGGCCCCGGCCAGATTCACGCCCATGTCATCCGTGAACGTCTTAATGCGTCGCAGCCGTTCCACATCGGCCATGGAGTACAGCCGCTGCCGTCCCCCGGAGCGCGACGGCATCACGAGCCCGACCCGCTCGTAGTAGCGCAGCGTCTGCGCGTGCAGGCCCACCATCCGCGCCGCCACGCTGATTATGAAACAAGGTTCCGTAGCAAATCTGTCATCCGGCGACATTCCAAATCACTCCTTCCCAATTGATATGATCGTCTTACCGCGCAGGGGAGAAACTGGCATACCCTTGCCAATCCCTCCCTCCGGTACTGGTCGTCTTACCGCGCAGGGGAGAAACCGTTTCCGGCGGCCCTACTTATCGCTTTTCTCCGCTTCCCGCAGCTGCTCAAACAGCTCCCGCTGCCGCTCGGTAAGGTTGCTCGGCAGCTCTACGTTCACCGTAGCGTACAGGTCGCCCCGCCGCTCCGGGTCGTGCAGCCGGGTCATTCCTTGGCCGGTCAGACGGAACCGCCGCCCGTTCTGCGTCTCCGGCGGCAGGGTCAGCTCAATCTGCCCGCGGAGCGTTTGCACCGTTGCCGTTCCCCCCAGTACCGCATCCAGCAAAGGGACGTTCACGCTGGTGTGCAGGTCGTCCCCGTCCCGTTCAAACCGCCGGTGAGGCAGTATTGACACCGCGAGGTTGAAACCGTCGCCGTCGCCGCCGCCCGCCGCGATATGCACTTTACCGCCGTCGGCAATGCCAGCGGGAATTTTGACTTCCAGTCGGCGGCCTTCGGGCAAGGAGATCAGCCGCGTTGCGCCCGCGTCCGCCTCTTCCAGAGTAATCTCCGCCGCTATCTCGGCCGGTGCCCGCCGCATCCGGTCTCTGATCCCGCCCATGCCTCCCAGGTTGGTGAGCCCGCCCAGTCCGCTCAGCAAGTCGCTCAGCGAGCCGCTGCCGCCGCTAAAAGTAAATGTGCCGCGCCCATCGCCGAAGTCGCCTCCCCGGAAAAACTGCGTGAAGCCGGGGCTTCCCTGCTGCTCAAACTGCTCGGCGTGCTGCCACTGGTCGCCGTAGCGGTCATACTTGGCGCGCTTGTCCGCATCCGACAGCACTTCATAGGCGGCGTTGATGGACTTGAACCGCTCCGCGGCGGCTTCGTCCCCCGGATTCACGTCCGGGTGATGCTGCCGCGCCAGCCGGCGGTACGCCTGCCGAATCTCCTTCTCATCGGCAGCGCGCCCTACCCCTAGAATGTCATAGTAGTCAGCCATGTCAGCACTCGTTTCCGTAATATAGTGATAGTACTGCTATCATACAGCGCAATGGCGGTTTGGTCAATAACTTGATGGCATCTATGCCATATAGTTGACAAAAGCCAATCAAGTTAGTAGAATGACCAATGTCAGCCGGACGATACCCGCCGGCAGCCCCGGCCACCGAGCCGGTACGTATGGAGGAACGACTATGACGACCATGCAGCGCTTCGACCCCTTCCGCGAGATGCGCCACTTCAACCGCCTGATGTCCAGCCCCTTCTGGGCCGGCCACCGTTGGGGCGACCCCCTGGAAAGCGACGGCGACGGCGAACCGTCGACCGGGTCGTGGTCCATCCCGATGGACGTGCGTCGGGACGACAAATCCCTCACCGTCTCCGCATCTCTCCCCGGCTTTGCCGCCGAGGATGTTGACGTGTCCATCAGCCCCGACCGGGTGCTGTCCATCAAGGCCTCCCGGCACACGGAGGTGACTCAGGAAAACGAGGAATACCTCATGCGCGAGCGTCGCTTCGGCAGCTTTGCCCGCGCCATTCGCCTGCCCAGCGACCTTGACCTCGACGCAGCGGCGGTATCCCTGGAGCACGGGGTGCTTACCGTAACGGCGCCGGTAGCCGAGGCCGCGCAGACCCGGCGTCTCCACGTCGCCGGCAGCCCGGCAGCCCAATAGATCCCAGCGCCGACCCTTGGCGGCTGACGCCGGGGCGGGTACAAACCCGCCCCGGCGTTTTTTAACCTCTTCGCCTTTACGGCATCGTTCCGGCGAAAGCCGCGTTATCAGTGCCAAAGACGCTATCCGCCCTGCGCGGACTTCGCGGCAATGACGCCCCAATCAGGGGTTGCCGCTAGTCGGCCAAGGGTATTACCAGGTACACCCTTTCCTCGCCGCCGACCACACGGGTCGTGTGGCCCTGGCCCGTCAGATCCTCGGCCAGCAGCACGTCGCCAGGCCCCACCCGGTGCGTACTGCCGTCGCCCAAGCCTATTTCAGCCTGTCCTGACAGCGTAACGGTGTACTGCCGGCGCGGGGCGCAATGAAAGTCCAGGAAATAATCAGGCGGCGAGATGCGAATGGTCATACCGCTGGCCGGCTGCATCGGAGTGCCGCGCCCGTAAGCCCCTTCGGTATCCAGGAAGTCCTCAAAGGGCGGTTCATAGCGTTCCAAACGCGACTGTCCGTCGTCTCCGGTGTACACGCGCACGAATTGAGGCATGGTTAAACTCCTTTTATCTTATTGTCCTGGCCGTTATTCCGGCGCAAGCCGACGCTCATGTCCCGGTCAACACGCTAACCCTAACGCCTCGTTACCCAGGACTCATCATCCGTTCCGCCGCCGCTCCTACGCAGATAGTCCACTACCCGGGTAACCAGCGCTACTGCAACTAGCCCGGCCGCCGCGCCTAGCGGAAACGCCAGCAGACCGCCGGCCGCGCACAGCACCACCAGGATGTGCGGCTCCACTATCGCCCGGTCATTGAGCTCGGCGATGCGCGCGAAACGGGCGTAAATCGCCCAGGACACGTACCCGCCGGCTGCGCTCCCGCACAGCGCGGCTCCAACAACGTAGAATAGTTTGGTCAGCGTGAACATAGCCGCCCATTATAACCTAAATCCATGGCGTCGATCCGGTCACGCGCAGGCGATTTGGCCGGCTTGTCCACCACTCCGACGCCGGTCAGCGTCGATCCGGTCACGCGCAGGCGATTTCGCTACTCGCGATCCGACCTGCCGATGGCGGAAAGGGTCCAGCGACGCAACGGATTACGCGATCCGTCACCGAAACAGTCTTTTCCCGCTGAATGCCCGCTGCAATCCGAGTAGCGAAATGTAGCGAAATCGCCGCCAACTCACGCCCCGGCGCCTCCGCAATTTATTCCACCTCCTTACCCTCACCGACATTCCCGTCCTCACCGCAGTCCCGGCAAAAGCCGCAACCCACGCCCCCCACACCCACACTCCAACTTGCCAGCATGGACTTGCCGTCCAGCTGGACCACACGCCCCCCTACACCCACACCCCAATCCCCAATCCTGAAAATCCTAAAATCCGGTAAATCCTGATTCTGACAATCCCCCACCGCCAACTCCACCACCATCCTCCGCCTCCACGTCACAACCACCTCCACAACCTCAATCCTGAAAATCCCCAAATCCTGTAAATCCAGATTCTGACAATCCCCCACCGACAACTCCACCACCATCCTCCGCCCCTACGTCACAACCACCTCCGCAACCCCCAATCCTGAAAATCCCAAAATCCCGTAAATCCTGATTCTGACAAAATCCCCATTTGCAAAACCGTACCACCGTGCTACAATATCCCCGTCAGGCTCATCCAACGGCCCCGCGCGAACCGTCGGATACCCGTCCCAGCTGGTGCACCGGCCAGGACAACCGCCCGACACCACAACTGAATAGGAGTCTCACGGGGTTCAGGACATCACGGTCTAATCCGCCGCAACCAGTACTTTGCGGCATGTCGGATCCATTGCACCACTGTAGGTGCGCCGGAGGTCGGTCACATTACCCGGCTGGCGCACCCAGCACGGCGGGCGTCACCACCGCTGCGCGAGGACGGGCACTGCGCAAGCAGCCGTTAGCACGCGCAAGACTAGGACGTAAATAGCAAGCCACGCTCTCGGGCCGTAGCGCCGACATCCTGAACCCCCACGAACTCCACCCAAAAATCCACCGACCGACCAAAAGGAGGCAAACAACCACAATGAAAAACGCCAACCCCAAAACCCGCGCGCCCCCGCCTCGCCGCGCGCGGTGTCAGCCGCCATAAGTGGCAGCTAGCCTTGCCATACGGCTGCCTCCGTAACAGAGCAGCGCCGTCCCAACCCTGCGACTTGGTGGTTGTCGCCGGGTTAGGGATTGCGCCGCTCGGGCGGTAACCTTTGCGTGCCGCATTTGACATCACTGCTCACCACGGGTAGCCTTGAATGTGAAAATCGCACGCATTGGTATGGCATTATGGACTCCTCTCAACGCATCTCTGAACTGAAATCATCCCTCCAAAAGCGCATACTTGTTACCGATGGCGCAATGGGCACCCGGATCCAGGCGCGCGGCTTGGCCCCGGCTGACTTCGGCGGCGCCGAGTACGAGGGCTGCAACGAATACCTCAACATCACTCGCCCCGATGTCATCGCCGACATCCACCGGGAATACTTGGCAGCCGGCGCGGACATCATCGAAACCAACACCTTCGGCGCCACTGCCCTGGTACTGGGTGAGTACGACCTGGCTCAACACGCGCGGCGCATCAACCGCGAAGCCGCCGCCATCGCCCGCCGAGCTGCCGACGACACCACCGCCGCCGTCCCCCTCAAACCGCGTTTCGTAGCCGGCTCCATGGGCCCCACCACCCGCGCCATCTCCGTTACCGGCGGCGCCACCTTCGACCAACTGGCCGCCGACTACCATCAGCAGGCCGCCGGCTTGATTGAAGGCGGCGCAGACGTCCTGCTCCTGGAAACCGGCCAGGACACCATCAACATCAAGGCCGGCCTGGAAGGCATCGACCGCGCCCAGGCCGAGCTCTCCTCCCATGTCCCCGTTGCCGTGCAAGGCACCGTTGAACCCATGGGATCCCTGCTGGCCGGGCAGGACGCCGAGGCCCTGTACACCTCTCTCGCCCATCGCGACCTCCTGTGGATGGGCTTCAACTGCGCCACCGGACCCGAGTTTATGACCGACCACTTGCGGACGCTGCAAAGCCTCTCGCGCTTTAGCATCGCCTGCATCCCCAACGCCGGGTTGCCCGACGAGGACGGAAACTACAACGAAACGCCGGAGATGCTGGCCGGTACTCTCGCCCGCTTTGCCGAAAGCGGCTGGCTGAACGTGGCCGGCGGATGCTGCGGCACCGGCCCCGAACACATCCGCCGGATTAGCCAAGCCATGGCCGGCAACCCCCCCCGCCTTGCCGTGCCGCCGCCGGAAACCCGCATCTCCGGCATTGAGACCGTAGTGGTCAACGATGACACCCGCCCCACCGTAGTCGGCGAGCGCACCAACGTCCTCGGCAGCCGCCGATTCAAACGCCTCATCGCCGCCGAACGCTTTGAAGAAGCCGCCGAAATCGGCCGCCGCCAAGTCCGCAACGGCGCCCACGTGCTGGACGTTTGCCTCCAAGACCCTGACCGCGATGAAACCACCGACGTCATCAAATTCCTCGACCAGATCAACCGCCGCGTCAAAGCCCCCATCATGATTGACTCCACCGACGCTGCTGTCATTGAAGAATCGCTGAAACGGCTGCAGGGGAAGTCAGTCATCAACTCCATCAACTTGGAAGACGGCGAGGAACGATTCCAGAAAGTGGTCCCCCTGGCCCGGCGTTACGGCGCCGCGCTGGTTGTCGGCTGCATCGACGACGACCCCAACCAGGCCCAGGCCATCACCCGCCAGCGCAAACTGGAAATCGCCCAGCGCTCCCACCGGCTGCTCACCCAAAAGTACGGAGTCCCGGAACACGACATCATCTTCGACCCCCTGGTGTTCCCAGCCGGCACCGGAGATGAAAACTACGTCGGTTCCGCAGCCGAAACCATCGAGGGAGTAAGGCTGATTAAAGCGGCTCTGCCCAACGCCAAAACCGTGCTGGGCATCTCCAACGTATCTTTCGGGCTCCCAGCCGCCGGACGGGAAGTGTTCAACTCCGTTTTCCTGTACCACTGCACCCTCGCCGGCTTGGACATGGCCATCGTCAACTCGGAAATGATGCAGCGTTACTCAACCATACCGGAAAAAGAACGACAACTGTCCGAAGATCTAATTTGGAACCGGGGAGACGACCCCGTGGCCGCCTTTGCCGCTCACTTCCGGAATCGTCCCCCGCGCGCAACCGCCGAAGAACGCCTCGCCCTCCCCTTGGACCAACGCCTCGCCCAATGCATCATTGAGGGCAGCAAAGAAGGTTTGACCGACGACCTCGACCTGGCGTTACGGGAACGCGAACCCCTCGCAATCATCAACGGCCCCCTCATGGCCGGCATGGACGAGGTGGGCCGGCAATTCAACGCCAATCAGCTGATTGTGGCCGAAGTCCTCCAAAGCGCAGAAGCCATGAAAGCGGCCGTCGCCCATCTGGAGCCTTATATGGAACGGAGCGATGCCGCCGCGCGCGGCTGCGTCCTCCTCGCCACCGTAAAAGGCGACGTGCACGACATCGGCAAAAACCTGGTCGAAATCATACTCTCCAACAACGGCTACCGAGTCGTCAACCTGGGCATCAAGGTCGCAGCCCAGGAACTAATCGCCGGCTACCGTGAGCATAAGCCCGACATCATCGGGCTGTCTGGCCTGCTGGTGAAATCGGCGCAGATGATGGTGGAAACCGTCCAGGACTTCCGCGCCGCCGGCATACGGGTTCCCGTCCTGGTGGGCGGCGCCGCCCTCTCTAACCGCTTCACCCTCCTCCGCATTGCCCCCGAGTACGACGGCATGGTAGCCTACTCCCCCGATGCAATGAGCGGACTCGCCCTCGCCAACACAATACAGGACGCCGACGAACGGGAACGCCTGGCCGCCCGGCTGGAGTCCGAAAGCGCCGAGCTCCACCGGGAAGCCGCCGGTCGTGGCTGAAAAGTACGGCCTAAAGCCCCCACTGCCCGCTGGCGCAAGCAAAAGCCCCCTACACAGCCCAGGCTATGAACGTCACCGATAACATCACCCCTGCCCTCGCCGTCGCCCGGCTCCCCTCCTCCCCACAGCCGCCCGACTTGCGCCTGCACGTCCTCCATGACTACGACCTGGACGAGATTTTCCGCTACATCAACCCTCAGATGCTGTACGTGCGGCACCTCGGCTACCGCGGACGTTTCCGTGAGGCATTGCGGAACGACGAACCGAAAGCCCTCGAACTGCGCCGGCAGGTCCAGCGCGTTGAAGACATCATGCTGTCCCGTTCCGATATCACCGCCAGCGCCGTCTTCAAGTTCTTCCCCTGCCGTTCCCACGGCCAAAGGCTGATTATCTACCAGCCTGACGGCGTTACCGAGCTGGAACGATTCTACTTCGGTCGCCAGCGGGGACGCGATGGCCTGTGCCTCAGCGACTACGCCCGTCCCGTAGGAGACGGCCCCAACGACTACGCAGCAATGTTCACCACCACCGTCGGCCCCGGAGTTCGCGCCCTCTCCGAACGCTGGAAAGACGCCGGCCGGTACCTCGACTCCTACACCCTGCAAGCCCTCGCCATAGAATCGGCGGAGGGCTTCGCCGAACTCCTCCATAAGCGCATCCGCAGTATGTGGAACATCGGCGAGCCCTCCGGCCCGAAAGTGCGCGACGATGCCGAACTGCGCGACTTGTTCCGCGCCAACTACCGCGGCAAGCGTTACTCATTCGGTTACCCCGCCTGCCCCCGCCTCGAAGACCAGGCAAAACTCTTCGCCCTCCTGGACGTTACCGCAAACATCGGAGTGGAGCTCACCGACGGGTGCATGATGGACCCCGAAGGGTCGGTATCCGCCCTGGTTCTCCACCATCCCGACGCTAAGTACTTCAACTTGGACGAAGCCGACATCGCACGCCTGGAAGCCGACATCGCCGCCATGCCGGAATCAGAGCGATAGGCGTCATGCAGCGTCAACTAACAACCCCTAACCCGCCCGCCCGCTTTCAGCCTACGGGCATTATTTTTGCGCCGGGCAGCTCATGGCTTCCCTCACCCAAACTCCATTCGGAACTGCCGGACTACAGCGCCGCCGCCTTGCGCCGCCTTCACCCGCATATACGGTACCGGCAGGATTTCAGCTGATGCGCGACTGGCCCAGGATCCCCACGCGCGACGCTATCCCGTCGCCGCCGGAAACCAACGGCGCAGACTGCGCGCCGTACACTGCCGTCGTCGATATCGGCTCCGGGTCGGCGCGGGCCGTAGTCATGCAGGTCAACCCCGGTGGCGGCATCTCAATCGTCGCCCAGCAGCGCATCAACCTCAACCTGATCAGCCGCGTCGACGACGCCGGCGTTATCAACCCGACCGGAATAGCCGCCACACTGGACGCCCTGGAGGATTTCGCGCTGATTGCCAGAGGGTACGGCGTTCCCGCCATCCACGCCGTAGGCACCGCCGCCCTTCGTGAGTCCGGCAACGCCGCCCCCATTATTGACGCCGCCATCCATCGCTTCGGCATACCCCTCCGCCTGATTGATGGCAACGACGAGGCCGCCTATTGCTTCATCGGAGCAATCCACGGCCTGCCTGTCTCAGAGGGCATCCTGGCGGACATCGGCGGCGGCAGTATGGAAATCGTGCGGTTTCACCGCCGCGCCATCCTCAACAGCCTTTCCCTCCCCCTCGGCAGCCTCCGCATCGCCAACCGGTTCCGCCTGACCGACACCCCGCAAGCCGACGACGTACGCGCCGCCTACGAACACATCCACACCACGCTGGCCGAGGCCGGCGTCCCCCGCCTGTCCGCCGGCCAGTCCCTGGTGGGTTCCGGAGGGTCCGTGCGCCTCCTCTCCCGGCTGACCCGGAGTACGGAACCCTACCCCATTGCCAAAGTGCACGGCTACCGGATTGACGCCAAAGTCCTCGCGGAACAGACCCGGGCCCTGGCCGCCCTATCCCGCAGCCAACGCGCGAAAATCGACGGGATGAACCCGGAACGCAGCCACTCCATCGTAGGCGGCGCCGTCGTGGCTCACGCCCTGTCTCAGTGCGTCAATAGCGACGGCATCCTGGTATCCGGGCAAGGTCTCAGAGAAGGCCTGGCCCGGCATCCCGCGCCGCTGCCCCAAGACTGCGCAGTCAGACTCCCGCCGCTCTCATCAGCCCGCAAGGCGTCGCTGGCCGACCTGGTGGGCCGGTTCGCGCCACGCTTCTCCCAGCGCGGAAAGCGTCGGGCCGCCCTCGCTGCCCGCATCGGCGCGTTAGCCTGGCAGCGTCAGCAGCGCGAGATTACCGCCGCCCTGGAATGCGCAGCTTTTCTGCTGGACATCGGCAGCGCCATTGATTTTTACAACCGTTTGAACCGCACTGCCAGTATAATAGCCCGCACGGACTTGCCCGGATTCACCCACCAGGAATCAGCCCGGATTGCCGCAATCCTGCTGGTATGCGAACGCGGACGGATACCTCCCCGGTTCCGACGCTCTCGTCTCCTGCCTGCGGAGGACATCAATCTCATTGGCCAGGCCGCGGTAATACTGGCCCTGGCCGACGAGCTCGACAGCCGCTTGCCGCCCGATTGCCCGGCCTCCGCCGTGCAGCTGGGAAAACGCCAAGGCAATCTGACGGTATCCACCCCGGGCTGGTCACAGGTCGCGGCGCCGGAACTACCGGCTCGTTGGCGCAAAGCATTTGGAGAGAACATCCAGATTACGAGGTGTGAAAAATGACTACCCTGCAAGCGCATCTGGCCTACAAAATGGGCGAACGTTACGGCAAACACCCCGATGACGGCCGGTATCCGGGCAAATTGATTATCGTGGAAGGTATCGACGGATCCGGCAAAAGCACTCAAATCGACCTGCTCGGCAAGTGGCTGCAAAGCCTGAACCTGGTAACGGTGCACACCGAATGGAACTCATCCCCCATCGTGCGCCGTACCACCAAGCGCGGCAAACAGGAAGAAATGCTGACGCCAATGTCGTTCAGCCTCGTCCACGCTGCCGACTTCGCCAGCCGAGTCCACACGCAGATATTGCCGGCTCTGCGCGCAGGAGCAATCGTGCTCGCCGACCGTTACGTCTTCACCGCTTTCGCCCGGGACGCCGCCCGCGGCGTCAACCGGGACTGGCTCCGCCGCATCTACTCCTTCGCCGTGCAGCCCACCCTCGCCCTCTACTTCAAAGTCCCCTTGGACGAGTCAATTCGCCGCATCAACCTGGGCCGCGAAGAACTCGGCTTTTACGAATCGGGGCAGGACATGGGCTTCTCACACGACCGCGAGGAATCCTTCCGCATCTTCCAGGCCCGCCTGCTGGACGAGTACGACCGCCTGACCGAAGAGTTCGGCTTGATGACCATCGACGCCACTCAGCCCATCGCCGTCCAGCAGCAGCGCGTCCGCAGCTATGTCCAACCTCTGCTGGAAAATACAATGACGGTCCGCGGACAGAGCGTTCACGAAGCTTTGAGCAACTCCGGGCTGACCGGCTGCTACCTCACGCCGCCCCGCCGTCGTCGCCTGACCGCCCAGGAAGCCGCCGACGGATAGGCAACCCCAGGCGACGGCAAGCGACTCTCCCACACCCTACTTTCTGGTGAAAACAACCATGATGAACGTCAGATACTACGGCCACACCCCGCCGGGCGCCGGAGAGGAAATCGCCCCCGGCCGCCTGATAGTGCTGGAAGGCACCGACGGCGTCGGCCGTTCAACTCAGATTGCCCTGTTGCAGGAATGGATGGAAGCGGAGGGCTACGGTGTGCTCGTCACCGGATTCCGACGCTCCGAACTGGCCGCTTCCGGCATTGATCGGGCCATGCGCGGCAACACCCTGGACGCCCTCACGCTCAACCTCTTTTATGCCACCGACTTCTGGGACCGACTGGAAAAAAACATCATACCGGCCCTGCAAGCGGGCATGGTCGCCCTGGTTGACCGCTATATTTTCTCCATCATCGCCCGAGCCCGGGCCCGCGGCGTGCCGGCGCGCTGGCTCGACGACGTCTTTGAGTTCGCCATGATCCCCGACCGGGTCTTCTACTTGGATATCGACGTCGAAGACCTCCTCCCGCGCGTCCTCTCGGTCCGCGAGCTGGACCACTGGGAGTCCGGCGAAGACTATCTCCGCGGCCCCGACCTCTACGACAACTTCATCCGATACCAGGGCGCTCTAATCCAGGAGTTCCGCAACCTGGCCCGAGAACACCGCTTCACTACCGTGGACGCCCGCGGCAGCGTTCAGGAAGTCTTCGAGACGCTCCAAGCCGAAGTGCGGGAAGCCCTGATTGGAATGGGAACCTACTGACCCGCGCTTTACAGGCCCAAAGCGTCGGCCAGCCGGCGGCGGTGAAACCTGGGGTCTCCGAGAAATTGGTACAGCGTCCGGGAGGCCGTAGTGTGCAGCGTCAGGCCGTACTCCGTGGTGCTGCCAACTCCGGCGTGCACCTCATGGGCATGGTTGCAGGCGTTGTAATAAGCCACGCTGCTGACTGCCTTGGCCAGGTGGATGCTGTCCGCCCCCTCCCGCTCCGTGTCCAGCTTCCACAAGGCTTCGTACGTAGTCCAGCGCGCCGAGTCCAGCTCATTAACCAGGTTAATGATATGGTCTTGGACGCGCTGGAAGCGCCCCACGGGAGTGCCGAACTGAATGCGAGTGCGGCTGTACTCCACCGACATCTCATAGACCTGCTGACAACCCCCCACCTGGTAAGCGCAGAGAAGTGGCACAGCGTTGGCTACGGCGCGCTCCAGCCCCACCCAGCCCCCGGCAAAAGGATCCTCACCCGGCATAGCCCGCCCGGATAATACCGAAGATTGCCCGATTTGTACGCCGTCCAGCCGCACTTCGGCAAGATTCCACGCAAAGCCCTCCAATCGGCGAATTGAGACGCCGGGCGCGTCGGCCGGCACTAAAGCCAGGCCAACGTGCTGGCGGTTTTCAGTGCGGACGGCGCATATCAGGTCGGTGGCCGCCGCCGCATCATGCACGTACACCTTGGTGCCCGAAATGCGATAGCCGTCGCCCTCAGCAACGGCCGCGGCTTGGACATCCGACTCATCCCACTGATAATCGGCTTCCGTCACGGCCAGCGCAATAGTGCGGCGTCCGGCGGCGACGTCTGGAAGCAGTGAACGCTTCTGCTCCTCGGTGCCAGCCTCTAGAATCACCGAAGCCCCCAGGGCGGCGCTGCTGAGATGTGGGCCGGGGACGGGGCCGCGCCCCAGCTCCTCAAACAACACGCCGGCATCCGTAAAGGAGCCGCCCTCCCCGCCGTACTCGGTAGGTATGATGATGCCCAGCCAGCCGGTATCCGCCAGCTTTGACCACGGTTCCGAGGGAGCGTTCTGGCCCGTCGCCTGCAATTCCAGCAGCGTCTCTTTGGGGTATTCCGTGTCCACGAAACGGCGGACGGCCGCTTTCAGCATTTCCTGTTCTTCAGTGAGGGACAAGTCCATTGGTTGACTGCTCCTGTGAACTGCCGGATTCCCACCCCGTAGCAAGCCCGGGATGACCTTCCTTCGCGGGAACCGCAGTGTATAAAGTTGGTTGGAATGATGACGCCGTCAGGCCAGGGCCCCGGCGCTTTCCCGCTGCTGGCGTCCGATGCCAATGCGCCGGGACATAATTACTTTCTGAATGTCGGTGGTGCCGCCGGGATGAAGCGCGATGATGGCAGCCCGCTGGTGAGCCTCTATATGGCCTTCGCCGGCGCCCCAACGTGCGTCTTTCGTCAGCGCGGCCGGCCCCAGAATGTCCAGGATGCCGGTAGCAATGCGCAGGCCCGATTGCTTGCGGAAGTACGACGCCTGCGGCCCTTCGTAGGTCACCCGCGCCCCGCTGTGCCGCATCCAGTAGTTGCGCAGCTGTAACAGCCGGCCAATCTCAGCGTCAATGTAAATGTCAATCAGACTCTCCCGCACGTCCGCGTCTTTGCTCAGAGGCTCGCCCCGGCGGTTATTGGACTTGCAGTAGTCAAAAATGCGGTCAACAATCCAGTTGCGCCCAATCTTCCCGCCGGTTCCATGCTCCAGCTCTAGATGCGTGGTGGCGACTTTCCACCCTTCGTTTTCTCCGCCAATCAGGTTTTTGGCCGGCACCCGCACGTTGTCAAAATAAACGATGTTCTTGACGCCGGAACCGGCCCCGGACTCCCCTGCCGAGGACAGCAAGTCCATCGGAAACACGCTTATCCCCGGCAGATCGGACGGCACCATGAACCAGCTCAGGTTGTGGTGCCGTTCCCCCTCCGGATCAGTGCAGGTAATCGTCCACATATAGTCCGAGCCGTGGGCGCTGCCGACATATACCTTCTGCCCGTTTATGACGTAATCCTCGCCGTCCCGCCGGGCCGCCGCCTTCGCGTTCGCCAGATCCGAGCCGGCCTCCGGCTCAGTGAGCAACTGCCAAGTGCGAATCTCCCCCCTGAAAATCTTGGGCAGAAACTCCTGCTTCTGCTCCTCAGACCCCCACACCAGAATCGAGTTGCCGCCCAGCCGTCCGCCGGAGTCGTAGTAAGGCGGTAGGGAAAGGTTGTAGCCGTCGATCTCCTCTTCCAGCACCACCGAATGGTCAACGGTGAGACCGCCGCCCCCGTACTCTTTGGGCGCGGTCGGCCAGAGCCAGCCCTTTTCCCCCAGCCGACGGCCCAAATCCCGACGCAGCTGGTACTGCTCATAGGTCAAATCGGCAGAGTCGGCGGGATGCTCAATTCCGACGGGAATGTTGTCGCGGAGCCATTCCTGCACTTCGGCGCGGAAAGACTCCTGCTCGGCGGTGTAACGCGGTTCAAAGTCCATTATGCCCCTCGCGCCGACCGGCCCGGCCGGCAATATCAATTCGGGTTCAGCCCGCAATTATGCCCTATGCAGCCGGATGCGGCAACCGGCTTTACCGGCATCCGCCCGAAACTCCGACCTACGGCCGACCAGGCAGCGGACACCGGCGGTGCTACAATACAATCCCAATCCCTGTTACGCTTCACCCATGTCGGGAATGCATAAATCTGTCGGAGTACGACGCCATTACAGGAATGACGGGCCATGTCGGTGGACTACAAGAAAATCATCACCATCGAGCCGGGCAAACGCAGCGGGCAGCCGTGCATCCGGGGCATGCGCATCACGGTGTACGACGTGCTGGAATATCTCGCCGGCGGTATGACCGAGGCGGAAGTCCTGCACGACTTCCCCTATCTGACCCATGAAGACATCCTGGCCTGCTATGCCTTCGCCGCCGAACCCAAGCGACGCATCAAACACCCGCAACCGCTATGAGGCTGCTGTTCGATCATAATCTGTCGCCAGGCCTCAAAACCCTGCTGTCCGACCTTTACCCTCAATCACTCCATGTCTGGGACTTGGAGATGGACACTGCCTCCGACACCGCAATCTGGGCCTACGCCCTCGCCGGCGGCTTTGTGATTGTCACCAAAGACGCCGACTATCGGAATTTGAGCATCGCGCGCGGGCATCCGCCTAAGGTGATTTGGATACGACTGGGCAACGGCCCAACATCCGATGTCGCCGCGCTGCTCCGCGAGCGCCACGACGCTTTAACGGCCTTTTACCGGGATAACGCGGCGGCGCTGCAGGAACTGTCCTGACGACACGCCGCTCCCCGCTACCGACTGCGCAGCGCCCGCCCCGGCCGCTCTCCGGTGTGCTGCCCGCTGTCAATCACCAGCCTTCCGTTGACGGCTACATAGTCAATGCCCTCGGGAAATTGCAGTGGGTCGTCGAAAGTGGCCGGAGTGTCAACCGTCATCGGGTTGAAGAGAACCAGGTCTGCTTTGGCGCCGTCCCGGATTACCCCCCGGTCAGTGAGGCCCAGACGCTGCGCCGGCGCGCCGGTCATCTTGCGGATAGCCTCTTCCAGTGAGAACAGTCCTTCGCCGCGCACGAACTGCGCCAGTACGTAGGGATAAGTGCCATACGTGCGCGGATTGGGCCGCCCGCCGGTTAAAATGGCGTCGGTGCCTATCATCTGCGCAGGATGGGACGCAATCTCCCTGATGTTCTCCAAGTTTCCCGTCCGGGCCACGAATGCCACCTGTAAATCCTCTTCCAGCAACAGGTCGCAAACCGCGTCCACCATCCGCCCGCCCCGATGCTGCGCCAGTTCTTCCAGGGAGCGGCCCTCCCATTCCTTGTTTTTGTCCGAGGCGATGTTGGCGAAAATATAATTATCCAGAGTCTGCCCGCCCCACTGCGGTTCAACGGCCCGTACCATCAGGGCGCGGACGTCCGGATCCGCGATGCGCGCCAGCAGAGCCTGAGGCCCGCCGGCGTGCGCCCAGTAGGGCAGCAGGGAGTGCAGGATAGTGCTGGCCGCCGGATAAGGGTACTGGTCATAGGTTACATCCTGACCCCGGTTCCGAGCCTCGTCCACCAGCGCCGTCATTTGCGCGCCCAGGCCTGCCACCGGACTATGGTAGTGGGAGATGTGCGCCGGTGCCCCGGAGCGACGCCCAACCTCCAAAGCCTCGCGAAAAGGATCCAGCAGCCGGTCCCCCAGAGTGTAGCGGGCATGAGTGCAGTAAAAGCCGCCCTCTTCCGCTGCAGCCGTAGCGATGGCGACAAGCTCCTCGGTGTTGCTGTATGCCCCCGGCGCGTAAGTAAGCCCGCTAGTGAACCCAAAGGCTCCGTCGCGCATTCCCTGTCGCGTTAAGTCCTGCATCTGCCCCAGTTCAGCGTCAGTGGGCAAGCGGGACGACCATCCCATCACGGCAACGCGGATGGCCGCGTGCGGCACAAAGTGGAACACATTGCATACTGCGTTGCCGTCAAAAAGAGCCAGAAAGTCCGCCACGCTGCTCCAACGGACGCCGTCGGGAGCGGTTCCATTGACGGCAGCCAGATAAACGAGCAGCTGCTCCAGCGCCCTGGGTGTAGTGGGAGCGTAGGACAAACCGTCCATCCCCAACGCCTCGGTGGTTACTCCCTGCCGGATTTTGGCTTCGTGCGCCGGCTCAGTCAGCAGCTTGAGGTCGGAATGGGAATGCATATCAATGAAGCCGGGGCAGATAACATAGCCCGCGGCGTCAATCACGCGACCGGCGTCAACAGCCGATGCATCGCCGGTCATCACCCGCACTGTGTCTCCGGTTACGGCTACGCTGGCGCGATAGCCCGGCGCTCCGGTGCCGTCTATCACCGTGCCGTTGGCAAATATCAAATCAACCATAGTAATTCCCTCACAACAGGCTCTCCCCGCCAACGATTAGCGCCTGCCAACTGCGCCAGACCCTATACCGATCGCAGGGCGATTCGCTACAATATACTCCTGCTTGCTCATAGATGCACCGCGGATCCCCCCCAATTCCTAACCGTCGCGCCACCCTCTCATTCCCATTCCCACCGTCGCGCCATCCCCCGCTCAGCGCTCTGGCCTCACCTCCCCATCGTTCCGGCGCAAGCCGCAATCCCATACTCCTATCCATCCTGTCCATTCCGTTCACACCCTCCCCTGGATGCCTATACCACCATCCCAGGCGACCCCGCACTCCTATCCATCCTGTTCGTTCCATTCACACCGCAGTTCCCGCAAAAACCCGCCCACCTCCCCCGTCATTCCCACCCCACTCGCTCCGTCGCGCCACCCCTCGCCCAACGCTGCGGCTCCACTCCCCCCATCGTTCCGATAAAAGCCGCAGCCCGCGTCCTCCCATCCTGTCCATTCCATCGCCCTTAAATAGCCGCGCTCCTCTCCTTCGTTGATGAGGGAGAGGAGCGGGTTTTCCCGACTATCGGGTAAGCGCAGCGTGCTTGCCGCCAGCCTACCAGACCATCAGGTTCCAGCAGTTGCCGCCGGCGCTGCACGTCAGGCTGCGACTCTTGCCGCCCAGGGCTACGTCCTCAACGTCCTCGGTGACCAGAACCCAGTAGGGTTCGCCCGCCACCAGCTCCGTCAAGGTGTTCAGCTCGGCGAACTCCGGACGGCTGTCGTAGAACAGCCACTCCTTGCCGATGCCGTCAAAGTAGAACACCGCTGCCAGGCTGTCCCCCAGCGGGGCCAAAGCCTCGGCTACCGGCGTCTCCTGCCCCAAGGGGCCCCTCAGACAGTATCGCCAGCTCGCCGATGGCAACGGTTTCCTCAACTTCCAGCAGCACGCTGTACCGGCCTTCATCCAGACCTGGGCAGACGACGCCCTCCACGGTAACGGCGCCATCGCCGTCGGTGCTGGGCGCCCCGGTAGGCTTGACATCCCGCCCGCCGATTTCCACCCGGTCGATGCGGGAATGCACCGGCAGCCGGGATGCAGTCAGCATAACGCTGTCCCCCGGCTGACACTCCCCAGGCTCAATCGTAATGATGGACGCCGGCACGGCGTACTCACCCAGCCGAACCAAGTCGCTGTACTTGGCCTCAATGCGGCTGGTGGACGGAATACTGACCGCGCCGCTAACCTGATGCTCGACGAACCAGCGGCCGGTGCCATCAGCGTACTGGCTGTACTCTCGTTCCCGTTCGCCGTCCGTAACGGTGATGGTGATGGCGTCAAGCCGAGTGCTGTCCGGGTTGTCCACGGGCCAATTCTCCCCGGAGATGGTAACCACATCCCGAGGCCCGGCCACGGCTGGAGTAACCTTGACCGCCGGCTCCGGGATGGTAATGACCACGCTGCCGGTATAGCCGTTCTGGTCAACGACCTTGATGGTATGCGCGCCCGGCGTCAGCGCCGGGTTGGCGCCACCGTCGGACTCCGGCCAGATGGCTACGGCGAAGACGCACCGCCCAGCGCTGGACACGGGAACCTCACCATCGCTGTTCAGCGAATCCGAGTGAACCTTCAACGGCACACCGTCCAGGGTGATCTTCTCCGCCATAATCGCGTTGCCGGAACCAGAGCCGAAGCCCACGCAGGTCAGCGTAACCATCTCGTTGGGCTTGGCTTGCGGCTGGCTCACGTTGAGCATCGCCGGCTGGATGGTCACTTTGGCGTCTTCAGACTTGTCGCCCCACTTGGCGTCAATTCGCACCGTTACTCCCAGCGATACCCCGTTGACGTCCGGCGGGAGGTCAAACGTAGCCGTCGCTGAGCCGTCCGAGCTGATGCTGGTGGACGACACGCTGACCAGCGATACCGCGCCCACATTGTCCTCGCCGGTTCCGCTCTTCATCACGGTCTCGCCGCCCAACTTCAACTCCTTGAACCCGGCGCCCTGAGTAGGGAAATCCTGGGCGAAGACCGTTATCGTATCGCCCACTCTGGCCTCAGTAGGCGACACCCGGATGGACGGCAGCAGCTCAAAGTCCTCGTAGTCCGTGCCCGACGTGCGGCCTTCGCCATCCGCCACGCAGAGGAGGTTGTCGTTGCCCGGCTTGAAGGTCGGCGCCGTAACCTCAAAGGTAATGGCCGCCTTGTCATCGCTGCCCACCGTAGCGGCAGCCAACTCGGTGCCAGCGTCAACGATGCCCACTTCGCACAGGTGGCGGGCGAAGACCTTATCGCTGGCCGCCTTGTCCTTGCTGGCCACGGTGTAGGTCATTTCGGAGGAGTTGAGGGTGTAGTGGAAGCAGAACTCGTTGCCGGCGCCGGGGCCCATGGCTGCTTTCATCTTGTCGCAGTCCAGGGTTTCCCACCATTTGGCTACGGCGTAGCGGGCTGCCTTGCGCTGGTTGACGTAAGCGACGGCGGAAACCCCATTGTTGAACCCGCTGGCGTTGACCGTCAGCTCGTCGCCACGTTCGCCGTCCACATCCGACAGCGATATCTTGGCCGACGTGCTGACGTACACTCCTTGCTGCCTGCTGATGGTGCGATTGCCGGTGGCGGTTTTGGCGCTCTGCTCCATGCCCTTTTCCATCCGCCGCTCAATTCGGCCGGGAAGGGCATCGTCGAAGTCCAGCACATCATAGGCGACGGTGTGGGTTCCCGCTTCGGAGGGGTTCTTGATGCCGGAGCTGCCCAGGATGACCATGGTCAGTTCCTGGCCCTGCTCAACCCCGTTGGAACCTTCGCATTCGTCCGAATCGCCGGTGCACATATCGGGGATGCGGACGGTAATGCTCACGTCGTCCTTGTCGTCGTCAAAGTAAGAGTCGGTGTCAATCTCCGGGGCTTCGGTGGCGTACACCGGGGCGCCGTTGCCGGTGGCCACGGATGCAGGGGAATTGGCAACGAAGTAGATTGAGCTGGCGGGGATGGAGTCGGGAACCTGGAAGTCGTCTTCCAGGAACAAGACGACGCGGGAGCCTACCGGCAAGGGAGCGCGCAGGCTGTTCAGCTTCACCGTGAGTTTGGGCGCTCCGCCGGACGTGGTGCTGTCCGACGCAATCGTCCCCGTGAACCACACGGCGGTTAAGTTCTGCGCCTTGCCGGCGACGACCCGGAAGTCAACCTTCGTCGCCGGTCCGGCGCCGGCGGAGTTGTTGGCCGCCACCTCGTACCGGTACCAGAGGCCGTTGGCGCCATGACCATTGTCAGTGCTTGCGACATTGGGCAGAGAATCATACTGCACGTCGTCGAATTCGGCCGGGTAGTTCGGATGCAGGTCGTTCTTCCAATCGGCCTTGGTAAACAGACTGGTCAAGCTGCCGATGGCAGCGCCCGTTCCGCCGGTGTGGATCTTCAGATTGTAGCTGGTAACCGGGCTGCCCCCGTTATCCGCCGGCGGTTCCCAGTCAGTGAAGATAATGACCGAGGGGAAATTATGAGAAAGGCCACTATGAATGGCGTCGCTTTGCGCCGGGGTTCGATACAGAGTCTGGGTCACCGTTAGATTCCGGACTGGGCCGGGCACGGATGGGGCCGGGGTTCCGGTTGCGGAAGCGCTCCAGGGGCCGAAGGTAGCGGCGCAGGTGACGCGTATCTGCACTTCGTAGGCTTGACTGTTGGTGAGGCCGGTAATCTGCGCGGCGCCGGAGAGGTTGCGCGGGTTGACCGTAATCTCGCCGGTAAAGGCTGTGAAGGCGCCGGATGTTCCTTGCCGGTATTGAATGTCAAAGCCGGTGTACTCCGGGCTGCCGTCGGTGGCGGCGTCGTCCGCTGCCTCAGGGAGCATTACGGCCAGGGCCGTGTTTTTGGCCGTGAGCGTAGGCGCGGCAGGCTTGGTGGTGGGGGTGGTTTGGAAGCCGGTTCCGCCCTCGGCGCAGGCGCCGCCTTGGGCGCTGGCCGGGCCGGGGTTAGGTAGGGCCAGGAGGCCAAAAAGGGCCAGCGCGCCGACGATAGCCAAAGCCGCCACGGCCAGCGGCGCTGACCAAGTTAGTTTTCTCATTTTGCTTCGCATTTGACAGAATCTCCTCACTGAGGTTGAGGTTGCCATTCAAGGGTTGTCAGTTGAATTGCCTCCGACATCATTCGCTCCCGCACAGCAAAGCCGGCGTCGGAGCGGAACGGTGGAAGGCTTACGGGACGGAAACGCAACAAGCCGGCATCGGCTCAAAGCGAGCCGGCCGGCGCCGTTTCCGTCAGCTGGACAGATGCTTCAACGCGCGCCTCCTTCCTTGTCTGTGGCGCGCGCTGTCTGTGGCGCGCGCTGTCTGTGGCGCGCGCTGTCTGTCTTCATTATAGCATACTTCGCAATGCCGGTGTACTGCCGCAACTGCCCGCTTCCGCCCAATTTTCGCCGAGTTTAAACGTCACCCCGCCAAAAGAACGCCACCCTACCACCTGATACGGATCTGCAATCTCCCCGCAGCCCAACCCCCAATCCTGTAAATCCCAAAATCCCGTAAATCCTGATTCTGACAAACACCACACCTTCCCAAATACCCCCACAAAAGAACGCGACCCTACCACCTGATACGCCGCCGCAATCTCCCACAGCCCAACCCCACAATCCCGTAAATCCTGATTCTGACAAACACCACACCCTCCCAAATACCCCGCCAAAAGAACGCCACCCTACTACCTGATACGCAGCTGCAATCTCCCCGCAGCGCAACCCCCAATCCTGTAAATCCCAAAATCCCGTAAATCCTGATTCTGACAAACACCACACCCTCCCAAATACCCCCACAAAAGAACGCCACCCTACTACCTGATACGCAGCCGCAATCTCCCCGCACCCCAAAACCCCAATCCTGTAAATCCCAAAATCCCGTAAATCCTGATTCTGACAAACATCACACCCTCCCAAATACCCCGCCAAAAGAACGCCACCCTACCACCTGATACGCCGCCGCAATCTCCCACAGCGCAACCCCCAATCCTGTAAATCCCAAAATCCCGTAAATCCTGATTCTGACAAACACCACACCCTCCCAAATACCCCGCCACAAGAAACGCCACCCTACTACCCGATACGCAGCTGCAATCTCCCCGCACCCCAAAACCCCAATCCTGTAAATCCTAAAATCCCGTAAATCCTGATTCTGACAAACACCACACCCTCCCAAATACCCCCACAAAAGAACGCCACCCTACCACCTGATACGGATCTGCAATCTCCCCGCAGCCCAACCCCAAATCCTGTAAATCCCAAAATCCCGTAAATCCTGATTCTGACAAAACCCACCACCCACATCCCAAGCTGTGGTACTCTGGCCACTCTGATAGAATGTCGACCATAACCGAATATTGGTAATCCCCACTGCTCAACGGACAAAAGACACGTCAGGAGGCCCGCAATGACTACGGTAGGTTCCGGCAAATACACGTACACCCTGGAGCGGGATTGGGCGCGCCTGCCCGAGGGCATGACCATGGGCAACGCCTCGGCCGTCGCCACCGATTCCCAGAATCGAGTCTATATCTTCCAGCGCAAAGACCCTCCCGTGCTGATTTTCGGGCCCGGCGGCAACTACCTCGGCTCCTGGGGCCTCCGCGCCATCGCCGAAGCCCACGGCATCTACATTCAGAACGACGTCGTCTATCTCACCGACCGCACCGATTCGGTCTGCGTGATCTACACGCTGGACGGCAAGCCGTTGCAGGTCATCGGCCAGCGCGGCGTCCACTCCGACACCGGCTGCGAGGTTCCCGGCGAGGTCTGCCCACGCTCCGCCGGCCCCTTCAACTACCCGACCGAGCTGGTTCCCGCTCCCAACGGCGACCTGTACGTGTCCGACGGCTACCGCAACGCCCGGGTGCATCGCTTTTCCGCCGACGGCCGGCTGAAGCAGTCCTGGGGCGAGCCGGGCAAGGGCGGCCCCGGCCAGTTCCACCTCCCCCACAGCATCGTGGCCCATCCCAACGGGAACCTGTACCTCTGCGACCGGGAGAACAATCGCATCCAGGTTTATTCCCCCGACGGCGAGTTTCTGTCCATGTGGGACGACCTGCGCCGGCCGCTGGACATATCCGTGGATGGCGAGGGCGCGCTGATCATCAGCGAAGGCGGCGTCAACGGCGCCTCGCCGCGAGTCAGCATCATGGACGCCGACGGCAACGTGCTGGCCCGTTGGGATTCCGAGTCTGCGCACGGCAGCTGGGTTGACGCCAACGGCAACATCTACATGGCCCTCGGCGCCCAGGAGCGGGTGGACAAATACGTCCGGCAGTAAGCAAAGCGTATCCGGATTATGCGAGCGGGCGCGCCGATGGCGCTTGCCGGTTCCGATGGAACGCAGGGTCTGGAACCTCCCTGCTCCGGAACGAGCCCGCTCCAAGCCGAAGGAGGCCCTGCCATGGAGAAGCGGGAGAATTTTGAGCAAAGGCTGGATAAGCTGACCGAAGCGGTGATCTATCTGGTTCACGGCTCTCGGTCGGATCCCAATTTCGGAGAGACCAAGCTGGTCAAGTTGCTGTACTACGCCGATTGCGCAGCCTATCGGCGCCATGGCGCCCCTATCACCGGCACAACATACCTGCACTACCCGCATGGACCCTATCCGTCGGATTGGTACAAGTCGAAGTGCCGGATGCAGACTGCCGGGGATGTGCAGGTGCATTCGGAAGACATCGTAAGCGCTTTTCGCGTGTACCGGCAGTACCGTTGGGTTGCCAATCGGCAGGTTCAACCTGAAACGCTCACCGCCGATGAGTGCGCCATCCTGGACGAGCAATTACAGCGGTTTGCCGGCTTTAATTCCGCCGGCATCGAGGAATATTCCCACCAGGAGCTGGGCTGGCTATCTACCGAAGATGGAGAACCGATTCCCTACGAATTGGCCGGTCTGTCCGATATGCCTCTGAGCATGGCTGAACTTGCGGAAGCGGAACGGATTGCTGCTGATGTTGCGCGAAAACGATCCCCGGTATGATGTTCGTGAGACCGATGATTTCAACGAAGGTTGGCGTGAGGCGGTCCGCAATGGCTACATCAACCAGATGTTTGGCGGTTTCGACTTGGCTGCCATCAAGGAACAATTGGCGCGAGACCCTTATCGGGTTCCTCCGAACGCCGGCCTCATTTCCGACTTACGGGTAATTACCTACGAACGCCGAGTGCGAATTTGGTACTGCATCGTGGAAGATGACCGCATTGTCTATCTGGAACGAGTGACCACCATTGACGGGTAGTTTCCCGGCAACATCTACATGGCCCTCGGCGCCCAGGAGCGAGTGGACAAATACGTCCGGCAGTAAGGCATCGGCACAAGCATCGCATAGTCCCGGCTCCAACGACCCCGCTGTTGCACCCAAGTTCTATATGCTGTACAATGGCGACATAAACCCGGAACAACCAGGAGGCCGCTGATGGTTATGGAAGGACGCAAGCGCTTCCCGCCACAATGGGAAAAACTCGCCGCGGCCGTCGCATATCTCACGGAACGCTCGCGGCGCGATGACGCCTTTGGGCTGACCAAACTGGTCAAGTTGCTGTACTACGCGGATTGCGCCGCATACCTCCGCACCGGCCAACCCATCACGGGGACGCCCTACGTTCATATGCCGCACGGGCCATACCCCGATGACTGGGAGAACATCCTGCGGCGCCTGCAAGACGAACACGTGATAAGTGTCTTGCCGGAAGAGATCCCCAACGGCAACCAGCGTCGCCGCCCGGTCGCGGGTCTCCCGTCGGCTGCGGCTGCGCTCACTGAACCGGAGCGGCGCATCCTCGATGAACAGCTGCGTCGCTTCGCCGATTTCAACGCCGCCCGGATTGAGGAGTACTCCCACGACGAACTGGCCTGGCGCATTACAAAGCAGGGTGAGGCTGTCCCCTACGAATTGTCAGGACTCAGGATGCCCGGCCCAATCACCCACGACGTGCGGGAAAGGGGAAATCGCATAGCCGACCGCATACGTAAGGATGGCCGCCAAACCTCCCGTATCCTGGTCGAGCGGCAAGATGCGGTATAGGGTTGTTGAGACGGCCCAATTCAGCGAGCTATGGGATGCCGCCACCGATGCCGGCGTAATCGATGCGGTTGCGGATAACTTGCTGCAAAGTCTGGCGCGATTTCTCTCCTTGGACCCGTACTGTTTCCCCCTGTTTGAAAATGCGGAGCCGGGGATTGCCCTGCGCCGGTTGGATTTTGTTCACGGCGCAAGCGTCAAAACCGAAATCTGGTACTCAGTGGTCGAAGATGACCTGACCGTGTACCTGGAGTCCATTGAAGTCATACGACCGCCTCAAGGCTTTTTGCCCGGATTTGACCCGTGAGCGACTCTGGTCCTTTCCCTGTGTGCTATACTGTTCCGCGAGCCGGCCGACAGCGTCGGAAGGTTCCCGTATCCCGAAACTCTGTAACTGGCATGGTTCCGACAGCATGAAAGCATCCGAACTTGTTCCCCCTGAAGTCAACGAGAGCATCCCCGAATTCGGCCCCGGCGATACGGTGCGCGTGAACTTCCGCATCCGTGAGGGCGCCCGCGAGCGTGTGCAGGCCTTCCAGGGCGTTTGCATCCGCCGCAGCAACGGCCAGGGGCCGGCCGCCAATTTCACCGTGCGGCGCATCACCGCCGGCATCGGCATCGAGCGCGTTTTCCCTCTGCATTCCCCTCTGATTGATTCTCTGGAGGTAACGCGGCGGGGCAAAGTGCGCCGGGCCAAACTCTACTACCTGCGCGGACGCCAGGGGCGGGCCGCCCGCATCAAGGAGCGCACCACCTACGGCCATCGCTGAATTGCCACGGCAAAGGCAATCATCAGCTTGACACACACCTTGTCCGATCCCGGCTGGACATGGCAATAGCCAACGTATAATTACCCGACTAATTTGGCCGGCAGAGAATGCTGCCTCGGTGCGGCACACTGCATTGACCGGGCGATGGACGGATTTTTGCCGGATGCGGGTTGGTCATTACCGCGCATTGTACGATGTTGACCACGCAAGCCGTCGCATAGTGGTTCACGTGGTGGGGCATCGCAGCGAGGTTTATCGTCAGCGCTAACCCGCATTACCCAATACAATGCTGGCGCCTTTGTCAACGCCTTCCAAATCGTGGCGCTTGCAAAACCGCTTAACAAGGTGCTGTAATTACCCTGCGAGACCTGTTTCATAGCTGTTGCAGAGCGACTGGAAAGACTGCTTGCAAAATGCTCTCTTTCAGTGTTTGCAGCTCAATGGTGTATAGTGCTCGCTGCTCGGCTACTTAGCAATCATCGGGCAAGGTCTGTCAAACCGCTAAATTGCAACGGCAAACCCCAACCGCCGCCCGTGTCTCCCATAGCTCGGCTGCGGCGGTTTCGCATTTATTGAGGCTGCGCCGTGAACTACGCCGACGTTGCCGTCGACGCGGCCTGGATACCCCCGGGCAAAACCTTCTCCTATCGCATTCCCCGACATCTGGCGGTGGAGCCGGGGCAGCTGGTCTGGGTGCAGTTCGGACGCAGCTACGCGCAGGGCATGGTGGTCAGCCTTTCCGACGCCTCGGCCGTGTCCGAGGAAGAAACCCGGGACATCCTCCATCCTGTGGAGCCGTCGCCGCTGGTTAGGACGCAAGGGCTGGAGCTGGCCGACTGGCTGGGGCAAACCTATCTATGCTCGCCCTTTGCAGCTGTTGCGCTGATGCTGCCGCCGGGATTCCACGCTCAGCAGCGCTCCCGACTCACGGCAGTCAGCGGCCCCGACGATAACGCCAGCCTGGCCTCTTTCCGGCCAGCGACGCAGGACGCCTGGCGCGAACTGGCCGCGTCGGGAAAAACCTGGGAGGAACCGGATTTCCTGCGGCGGATCGAATCCGCCCGCAACCGCGCTGACCTCGCGCGCCGTGATTTGCGTCGTCTGGTTGACCGGGGCCTGGTGCATAAAGAAGTCACCTTGCCCCGGCCACGCTCCCATCATTACCGCCGGCTGCTCATTCCCGGACATTATCCCGCCGCCGCTGACGACGTTACGGCTGAAGTTCCGCGCAGTGCCCACCGTCAGTCGGATTTGCTGGCGGCGGTTCGAGAATCGCCCACTCCCTACTCGGCAGCGGGAGTCGGCTCGGTCGCGGATGCGCTGCTCAAGCGCGGCCTGATTGCCGAAGAGTGGCGGCGCAGCGCCCCGGAAATACCCGCCGGCGTGTCGCCGGCCAACGCGACGCCCGTCGCGCTGACGTCCCCTCAGGCCGACGCCGTATCCCGCATCACCGCCGCCCTGGACGACCCCATCGCCGCGCCTCGCAGTTTTCTCCTGCACGGCGTAACCGGCAGCGGCAAAACCGAGGTGTACCTCCGCGCCATTGCCCACGCCGTCTCCCTCGGACAGCAGGCCATCTACCTGGTCCCGGAGATCGCGCTGACGCCGCAAACCGTGGGCGCGGTCAATGACCGCTTCCCCGGACGCGCCGCCGTTCTACATCACCGGCTTACCGACCTCGAGCGCTTCGACCAGTGGTGGCGCATCCACGACGGACTCGCGGACGTGGTGGTAGGCCCGCGCAGCGCCCTTTTCGCGCCGGTCTCCAAGCTTGGCGTCATCATCGTGGACGAAGAGCACGAACCCGCCTACAAGCAGAGTGAGTTTGCGCCCTTATACCACGCCCGCGACAGCGCGTTGGCCCTGGCCCGACGCTGCGGCGCCGTAGTAGTGATGGGTTCGGCCACCCCGGACGTTTGCACCTACTACGACGCTCAGCGAGGCCGCCACCACTTAATGACGTTGTCCAGCCGCATACCGGGCGACGACGGCGCGCCCGTGCCTTTGGCGGACACCGAGGTCGTAGATATGCGCCGCGAGCTGCGGGAAGAAAATCGCAGCGTTTTCAGCCGCAGCCTGGCCGCCGCATTAGGCCAAACGATAGCGGCCGGCCAGCAGGCCATCCTGTTCCTGAACCGTCGCGGCAGCGCAGCGTTTATGCAGTGCCGTGAATGCGGCAGCGTGGTTAATTGCAGTCGCTGCTCGGTAGCCTATGCCTACCATGCCGAAACCGGCCGGCTGTTGTGCCACTACTGCGGCCGCTCCCGCCGTTTGCCCCGGGCTTGCCCCCAGTGTCGCAAAGGCCGCATCCGCGAGATGGGCGCCGGCACCGAGGCAATAGAAGCCGAGCTGCAAGAGCGTTACCCCGGAGTAACCGTCGAACGATGGGATTCGGATTCAGTGCGCGACCCGGCGGAACTGGAGCGCGCCATGGCTCGGCTGGCCAATGGAGAGGCGCAAATCCTGATTGGCACGCAGATGGTAGCGCGCGGCCTTGACCTGCCCAACGTAACCCTCTCCGCCGCCCTGCTCGCGGACCTCGGCCTGAACCTGCCCGATTTTCGCGCCGCCGAGCGCGCCTTCGCATTGCTCTGCCAGGTTTGCGGTCGCGCCGGCCGGGGCCGACAAGGTGGCCGGGCCATCATCCAGACCTACCAACCCGACCACTACGCCATCATGGCCGCCGCCGCTCAGAACTACAACCTGTTCTATGGCATCGAGATTGCCGCGCGTCAGCGGCAGAGCTATCCCCCCTTCAGCCGCCTGGCTCAAATAGTTTGCTCGGATTGGAGCGTCCGCGCGGCGCAGCAGACCCTCGGCGAACTGTCCGAGCGATTACGCAGCCGCGCGCAACGGCAAGCCCGCAGCGACGTATCAATCGTCGGCCCCACGCCTTGCCAGCCGGAACGGGTGCGAGGCAGCTATCGCTGGCGGCTGCTGCTCCGTGGCCGCCGTCTCTGGCGGTTCCTGCACGGCGAGGCCATCCCCCGCAACTGCCGCGTGGACATCGACCCGTTACGCCTGGATTAGCCCACGGCGGTATGTGATACGATTGATTCCGCTGAATCAAGCGGAACTTTGGGGGCAGCATGGAGCCTATCAGCGCAATCGCAGACCGACTCGGCATCGACCAAAAGTGCCTTATCCCTTACGGACATCACAAAGCCAAAATAAGCCTTGACGCTATCAAACCCGACGGCCCTAAGGGCAAACTGGTGGTCGTTACCGGAATCACGCCGACGCCAGCCGGCGAAGGCAAAACTACTACCTCCATCGGCCTTACCGACGGGTTGGGCCGTCTAGGCTATCACCCCGTCGTCAACCTGCGCGAGCCGGCCCTGGGCCCGATTTTCGGCATCAAAGGCGGCGGCGCCGGCGGCGGCAAGGCCCGTATCGTTCCGGAAGACGAAATCAACATCCACTTCACCGGCGACGCCCACGCCGTTGGTTCCACTCACAACCTCCTGGCCGCCCTCGTCGAAAACGCCGTGTATCGCAATAGCGCCAACAATATGGCGCCCGAAGGCGTCACCTGGTCCCGCGTCACCGACGCCTCAGATCGGGCCCTGCGCCAGATAACCACCGGGCTGGGCGGCAGCGCCAACAGCCCTTTGCGGGAAACCCGCTTCGACTTCATCACCGCCTCGGAAATCATGGCCATCCTCGCCCTTGCCGCCGACCTTGACGACCTCCGCTCCCGCCTTTCCCTGATGGTGGTAGGAGCCAACCGCAGCGGCGCGCCGGTATCTGTGGGCGACCTGGAGTTGGCCGGCCCGCTCATGGCGGTAATGCGCCATACCGTGATGCCCAACCTGGTGCAGACACTGGAAGGCCAGCCGGCCATCGTCCACGCCGGGCCCTTCGGCAACATTGCCCACGGCTGTAGCTCCGTCATCGCCGACCGCCTGGCCATGGGCTACGCCGACCACATAATTACTGAAGCCGGCTTCGGTTCCGATTTAGGCTTTGAGAAATTCATGCACATCAAGACCCGGCAGAGCGGGCTGCCGGTCAGCGCGGCGGTGCTGGTGGCGTCGGTGCGCGCCATGCGCTGGCACGGCGGCGCAGCCCGGCGGGAGCTCGGCATCCCGAACCTGGCCGCTATGGAGCAAGGCACCGCCAACATGGTCCACCACATCAACATCGTGCGCAGCTTCGGGTTGCCGGCAGTGGTTGCCCTCAACCGTTTTGAGGGCGACAGCCCAGAGGAACTGCAAGCCGCCGCTCGTATCGCAAAGGCCGCCGGCGCCTACGCTGTCGCCGAATACTCCGGGTTTGCCCACGGCGGAGAGGGCGGCATCGCCCTGGCCGAAGCCGTCGCCCTGGCCGCCGCCAGCAACGACGGTCTCACTCCGGCGCAGGTCGATTACGCCTATGACCTGGACGCCACCGTGGAAGAGAAGACCCTGGCCCTCGCCCGGCGAGTCTATGGCGCAGCCAACGTCACCTGGACGCCCGATGCCCGTCGCCGGGCTCGATTTTTCACCGAACAAGGTTGGGGCGGCCTGCCCATTTGCATGGCCAAGACCCACCTCTCCGTGTCCCATGACCCAACACTGCGGGGTAGCCCGTCGGGATACGCCTTCCCCATTGCCGACCTCCGCGCTTCCGTAGGTGCCGGCTTCCTTTATGCCCTGGCCGGCCGCATTGAAACGCTGCCCGGCCTCCCCTCCCGCCCCAGAGCCATGGACCTGGACGTTACCCCCGAGGGCAACATAACCGGATTGTAGCCGTGCTATAATCACAAGCCATCATCACCAGACCAATGTCGCAGCAGCCGCCCGACACCACCGGGCTGTCTGCGGAGAATTACCGTGGCCGTACTGGAAGTACGTATGTTTCCCGACCCCATTCTGCGCCAGCGCGCCCTGAAGGTCACCCGGTTTGACTCCAAACTGGCCCGGCTGGCCTCCGACATGGCGGAAACCATGGCCGCCCAGCGCGGCGTCGGCCTGGCTGCCAACCAGGTGGGTGTTTTGCAGCGCCTCTGCGTCGTCCAGCCCGAAGATTGTGATGAGCCGCTGGTGCTGGTCAACCCCGAAATCATCCGACGGGAAGGTGAGCGCGAAGTCGAAGAAGGCTGCCTCAGCCTGCCCGGCTATCGCGGCATGGTCAATCGCTCCGTGCGTATCCGCGTCCGTTATCAGGACCTTGCCGGCAAGCCTCTGCGCTTAAAGGCCGACTGCATCCTCGCCCAGGCCATCGAACACGAAACCGACCATCTCAACGGCATCCTCTACATTGACCATCTGATTGCCCACGACCAGTTCTTTCGCATCCACGTCAACGAAGACGGCGATATAGAGTACCAGCCCACCGGCGAGCCCGACGCCGCCGAGCTGGAAGCCGCCGCGCGTCGTATGCGCCAGCGCCCTCCTCCGCCCCAGTTCGACCCCACCGGCGGGCGTGAGCCAACGGACGGCGCCGCCGATGCCGCCGTCGATTGACATGAACGCCGATGCCCTGCTCTCCCGGCTGGCCGGATTCTTCGCTGGCCGGAGCCGCAATGATGATGTGTGGCTGGTGGGCGGAGCAGTGCGCGACGCTATCCGCGGCCGGGAATTCCACGATATCGACCTTGCCGTGCCCGGCGACTCTCAATCCGTTGGGCGCGCCATCGCCGATTATCTGCACGCCACCCCGGTGCCGCTGGACGCTTGGAACGTTACCCGTATCGCCCTACCCCAGGCGAAGCCTGCCCCGTCACCCTGTATCGCCTCATCCCCTTCTGTAACCCCGCCCCCTTTCATAATCGACATTGCCGGCTACTACGGCTCCTTTGAGGAAGACCTGCGCCGCCGCGATTTCACCGTCAACGCCATGGCCATCCCGCTCCGCTGCTGGGATGACGACGCTCGCTTTGACAGCATTGTTGACCCCCTGAACGGCAGGGCCGACCTGCGCCGCCGCATCCTCCGCGCTGCCGACGACGACGTTTTCCGGAACGACCCCGGACGTATGCTGCGCGGAGTTCGCCTCGCTAAAACCCTGGACTTCCGCATGACGCCGGAAACCGCCCGGGCCATCCGTCGTGACGCGCCCCTTCTGCATCAAGTATCCGCCGAAAGGGTGCGCGACGAGTTTATGGCGATACTGGCCGCCGATGGCGCCAAAGCCCAGCTGGAAATCCTCGACCGCCTCGACCTGCTCTGTCGCGTCATACCGGAGCTGGAACCCACCCGCGGTTGCGAGCAGCCCCGCCCTCACCACTATTGGGACGTATGGGGGCATCTGCTCCATTGCGTGGAATACGCCGAAGCAATAACCGCCGGACATCGCAACAGCGCCATCTACACCACGGCTCCCTGGACTGCGGCGGAAGATGCTCACTTTGCCGAAGTGATCGGCGACGGGCACACGCGACGCACCGTCCTCAAACTGGCCGCTCTGCTCCACGATATCGCCAAACCCCAAACCCGCGGCCCGGATCAGAAAGGCCGCATCCGCTTCCTCGGCCACAGCGAGCAGGGAGCGGAAGTCGCGGAAAACCGCCTGGCCAAGCTCCGCATCGCCGGCCGAACCGCCTCCCTGGTGTCCGCCATGACGCTGCATCACCTGCGCCCCAGCCAGCTCCGCGACGGCGACAAAATGCCCTCGCGCCGGGCGATATACCGATACTACCGCGACGTTGGCGATGCGGCGGTGGACACTTTGTATCTGGCCATGGCCGACTTTTTGGCCGCCCGCGGCCCGGAACTGTCTCCGGAACGGTGGCATAACTATGCTAAAATGATTGCCGCCGTTCTTGAAACGGGAGCCGCTTCTTCCGTCAGCCGGAACGGCGCCCAACCCGATAAAGGCCCCCTACCATTAGTCAACGGCCACGACCTGATGGACACTCTGCACATACCGCCCGGCCCTCCCGTGGGCGCGCTCCTGGAAAGGCTGCGCGAAGCCCAGGCCGTAGGCGAGGTTGCCAGCCGTGAGGAAGCCCTGGCCTTGGCCGCCCGTTTGCAGGCCGATGCCGCGATTGAGGTTGTATAACGCAAATGCGACGCCGCACCATTCTGTTAACCCTCCTGATAGTAGTTGTCCTCGGCCTCTCCGTCACCGCTTTGGCCCTGCCGGAAATCCGCATTGCCATACCCGGCGTGCCCCGATTCGACCGCGCCGAAGCCGGCCCCCTGGGCCTGAAGCTCGGCCTTGACCTGCAAGGCGGCGCCCACCTCGTGTACCAGGCGAACCAACCGCCGGAACCGGAAGAAGAAATCACTCTCTCTATAACCTTCGCCGATGACGTAAACGCAAACCTCGACCTCATACGACCTGCCTTGGCCGAAGCCGACTACGAGCCCCGAGTGCTCCAAACCAGCGATGATTTGTCCTTTTTCATTACCGGCGACTACCTCCCGCCTCAGCAAAGCGATCTGGTGCGTCGGTCATTGGAGGAGAACGTCGGAGAGCTGACGTATTTCGACAACGACGGCCTCACTCCTCCCACTTCAGAGCAAATGGACGGCGTACTCAGCATCATCAGCAACCGAGTCAACCTCTACGGCACCGAAGAGCCTATCGTCCAGCGCTTCGGCGATGACCGCATCATCGTCCAGCTGCCCGGCGCCAGCGGCTCCGTCATCACCGCCCGCTTCAGCGATGACGCCGACGTCGCCAAACTGGGCAGTGTAATGTCTCGCCAGGGATACCCCGACGCCGACATCGTTAGCCGGGGCAACAACGAATATCGCATCACCACCGCAACCGCCCTCAACCTCGAACAGCGCAATCAGTTGGAAACTCTGCTGGAAGCCGAAGTAGGCACAATTGAATCCTACCAGGTGACCGGCGGCATTGACGACGCCAAACGGCTCATCGGCGAAACCGCCCAGCTGGAATTCAAACGCCGCCAATGCGCCGGCCCGGTGATTGGTGCCGGCTGCCTCCCTCCCTTCACCGATAACGACATCGGCCTCACCGGCGACGACCTCGCCGACGCTTACGCCAGCACCGATGCAGTCACCGGCGAGTGGGTCGTCAACATCCAGTTCAGAGACCGCGGCTCCGATATTTTCGCTGACATGACCGGCGACATCAATGTACAGGGCAACCCCGATTCCGATGAAGTCATCGCCGTCATCCTCGACGGCCAAGAACTGATTGCCCCGGTAGCCCGGGCTCATATCCGCGACGGCCGCAGCCAGATTTCCGGTAACTTCAACCGCGAAAGCGCGCGCACCCTCGCCATCCAACTCAAGTCCGGCAGCCTCCCCGTACCCCTGGAGCTGATACAGGAATCCGAGGTTGACGCCCTGCTCGGCGCGCAATCCTTGCAGCGCAGCCTGATGGCCGGCCTGGTAGGGTTGGGGCTGGTGCTGATTTTCGTCGTTGCCTACTACCGCGCCGCCGGCGTGGTCGCCGCCGTCGCCCTCATTTACTACGCAATGGTAACGCTGGCGATTTTCAAACTGGTGCCTATCACCCTCACCTTGCCCCACATCGGCGGGTTCATCCTCTCTATCGGCCTGGCAGTGGACGCCAACATACTGATATTCGAGCGCATCAAAGAGGAAATCCGCTTGGGACGCAGTTTGTCCTCCGCAATGGACGTGGGCTTCAGCCGCGCCTGGCCGGCCATCCGGGACGGCAACGTCAGCACTCTGATTACCTGCGCCGTGCTCCTGTGGTTCGGCAACCGTTTGGGCGGCGGCCTCATTAACGGCTTCGCCCTCACCCTCATGGTTGGCGTCATGGTCAGTATGTTCACTGCGGTGCTGGTGAGCCGCAACCTGCTGCAAGCCTTTCAGTCCATGGGCCTCGGCCGCATGGCCAGCCTGTTCACGCCGGAAAAAATCCAACCCCGAGCCGCCGGGCGTCAACCCAGGTAGGTTCAGGGAGGCCCTTAGCATATGTACAACATCGTCGGCAAACGCGGCTGGTATTTCGTCATATCCGCCCTCCTGATTATCCCCGGCCTGGTTTCAATGATTGCCCCTCCCGGCTGGGCCACCGGCGGCTCCGGCCTCCGCCCCGGCATCGACTTCACCAGCGGCTCGGTGCTCAACATAGCCTTTGACGAGCCCATAGACACCCAGGACGTCCGCAGCGTGATGGCCGACCTGGGCCACCCCGAAGCCTTGGTGCAGTCTGTAGGCGCAAACTCAGTGCTGATCCGCACCCGCGTCCTCGCCGAAGCCTCCGGCGGCCAAGCATCGGAGCGTCAGCGCATCGAGGACGCCTTGACGGAAGAAGTTAATCCCATTACAGCGTCGGGCGTCGACACCGTCTCCCCCATCATCGCCCAGGAGACCGTCCGCAACACCTTCGTAGCCCTGCTCGTAGCGTCGGCCTTCATCCTGGTTTATATCTGGTACGCCTTCCGTCGGGTTCCCCGCGCCTATCGCTACGGCGTGGCTGCGGTGGTAACCCTCGCCCACGACACCCTGATCGTGCTGGGCGTATTTTCCATCCTGGGCCGCGTCCTCGGTATGGAGGTCAACTCCATGTTCATCGTCGGCATCCTGACTGTGGCCGGCTACTCCGTGAACGACACCATCGTGGTATTTGACCGCATCCGGGAAAACGCCATCCGCGTCCCCGACCGTCGCCTGGAAGACACGGTGAACTTGAGCATCATCGAGAGCGTAGGCCGTTCCATCAACACCAGCTTTACCACCCTGCTGGTCCTGCTGGCTATGCTGCTCATCGGCGGCGAGTCCATCCGTGAGCTGCTCCTGGTGGTGGCTGTCGGCGTGATCGTGGGAACCTACAGCTCCATATTCGTTGCCGCCCAGTTCATCGTCATCTGGGAACGCCGCGAGTTCGGGCGCATCTTTACCCTGGGCCGGCGGCAGGCCGCGGCGTAAGCGTCGCCCGTCCCAGCAGGCTGCCCGTGGCAACCAACCGCCACGCCTCTGCAACGCCCTCATCGGTCAGCGGCAGGGTTTCCGACGCCACCGGGCGCAGGCGGCCCGCCGCTGCCAGATCCACCGTCCGCTGCAAAGCGGCGCGCGATACGCCGGACACCCCCGTTATCCGCAAGTCGCGGAAGATTGCCTCCGCCAGCCGCAGCGGAGCCGGCTCCCCCGTAACGTCGCCCAGCAGAGCCAGCCGTCCGTACTGGCCCAGACAGCGCAGAGTCGCCGGCCACAGCGGAGGCCCCACGGTGTCAATCACCGCGTCGGCCCCCGCGTCGTCGGTCAACGCCATTACCGCATCGGCGATGTCCAACCCGTCCTCGGCCTCAATAACCACCCATGCGCCCAGCTGTTCCAGCCTCTCCGTGTTGTCGGGCGACGTCGTCACGGCGATGACTTGCGCGCCCAGCATCGCCGCCAGCTGTGCCGCGTGCGTTCCCAACCCGCCGCTGGCCCCGGTTACCACCACCGTCTCGCCGGCCGCAACGCCGGCCGCCTCGATGCCCGTTAGCGCGACGCCGGCGGGGCAGGCCAGCAGCGCAGCCCGCTCCGCCGGAATGCTCTCCGGCGCTGGAACCAACGCCGTGGTCGGCAGGACTACGTACTCGGCAAACCCGCCGTCCCTCCCGTGTCCCACGCCGGCTCCCACCAGGCAGCGATGCTCCCGTCCGGCCCGGCAGCGCGCGCAACGCCCGCAGGCGGCGGTAAGCAGGCTGACCACCCGGTCGCCGGGCCGCAGTTGGGTTGCCTCCCCCGACGTGTCCGCGCCAATGGACACAACCGTCGCCGCTATTTCGTGCCCCAGAATGACGCCGGGCGATACTCCGCGCCGCAGCCTCCCTGACATCACCAGCAGGTCATGGTGGCAGAAGCCGCAGGCTTCAACCCTCAGCAGCGCCTCGCCCGCGCCGGGCGACGGAGTAGGACGCTTGACGACGGCCAATCTCGGCGGCCGGCCGGCCTCAACCACGCTCAGCGCGTCCATAGTTGCGGGAACCGCTAAAAGCGGTGAATGCATCAACTTACCCTGACCATGCTATTCTGCGATACTGCTGGCAACCGGGCAACTGCCCAGCGAAGCAAACAAGAGGAAAACAATATGATTATCGGAGCCCACGTTTCCGCCGCCGGCGGCATCTCCAACGCCATCGACCGCGCCGTTAACATCGGCGCAGAGGCCGTCCAGTTTTTCGGATCCTCCACTCGCTCCTGGCGTTTCAAAGCGCTTACCGACGCCCAGGCAGAGCAGTTTCGGGAAAAGAACGCCGCCGCCGGCCTGGCGCCTCCCTTTCTCCACGCCATCTATCTCATCAACCTGGGCAACTCCAACCCGGACAACGTCGACAAATCCGTAACCTCCCTGGTCAATTATATGCGCCTGGCCGAGCAAATCGGCGCCGGCGGCGTCATCTTTCACCCCGGCAGCCACGGCGGCGCCGGCTACGATGGCATATTCCCCCAGGTCGTCCACAGCGTCAACCGCGTGCTGGAACAATCCCCAGAGGGGCCGTTGCTCTGCCTCGAAAACATGGCCGGCATGGGCCAGCACATCGGCGCCAAGTTCAGCGAGATCGGCGACGTGCTGCGCGCGGTGGACAGCCCACGCCTCGGCGTCTGCCTGGACACCCAGCACGCCTTCGCCGCCGGCTACGACCTCACCAACCCCGATGGCGTCGCCGCCATGATTGACGAATTCGATCGCGACATTGGCCTGAACCGCCTTTCCGCTGTGCATGCCAACGACTCCAAGCGGGCCTGCGGCTCCGGCATCGACCGCCACGACAACATCGGCGAGGGGCTGATTGGCGAGGCAGGTTTCGCCAACATCATGTCCCACCCCGCCTTTGCCGACCTCCCCTTTTTCCTCGAAGTCCCCGGCTACGATAAAGACAACCGAGGCCCGGATAAGCCCAACGTCGACATCCTAAAGGCGATACGCCAGCGCGTTTGCGGGTAAGCAATCGCAATGCGAATGGACGCCCCGCAGTTTGAACGCCTCGTCCGGCAAGCCTATGCCGACTTGCCGGAGTCCGTGCTGGCGGCCCTGCGCAACCTGGACATCTTAGTGGAGGACATCCCCGGCCCGGAAGCCGAGGGCTCCCTTGACCGCGACGCCCACGACCATCATCACGCCGACGCCATCCTCGGCCTCTACGTCGGCATCCCCCTTGTGGAGCGCTACGGCGGCGACCCCATAATGCCCGACTGCATCTACATCTACCGCTGCCCTATCCTGGCAATGTGCAACGCCTACGATGAGGTTGTCCGTGAAATTCGCACCACCCTCCTGCACGAAATCGGCCATTACCTGGGCCTCAGCGAACCGGATCTGGACCGGCTGGGCTATGCCTGATTGGCGCCGCCTGTCGTGGGCCGACCGTCTGGCATGGCTCATCGGCAGCGGCTTCGGCAGCGGTTTTTCACCCCTGGCTCCGGGGACGGCAGGGGCGGCGGCTGCGATAGCGGTTTATGCCGTCATAACGCTCCTGCTGCCGGCTACTGGCCCATTCTCAAACGTCATCCCCGTCGCCCGGCTGATCGCCCTGCCGGCCTTGGTTGCCGGCGGATTAGCCGTCGGAGTATGGGCCACCGGACGTATGTCAACCCACCACAACCCCGACCCTGGCGTGGCGGTGTGGGACGAATTCGTCGGTATGTGGCTGACTCTGTTCCCTCTGGCGGGACTCAGCTGGGAGCGGGACTATGGCTGGAATATCGCCTGGCTGGCTGCGGCCTTCCTCCTCTTTCGCGCCTTTGACACCCTCAAGCCCTGGCCCTGCCGTCAGCTGGAACGGCGCCATGGCGGATGGGGAATTATGCTCGACGACGTAGCGGCGGGAATATGGTCTTTATTGGCCCTGTTCGCCCTGCAAGCGGCCTCCACCCTGGTTGCCGCCGCGCCATACTGACCGGAGCCTAACCGCCGTCATCTTGCCGCCGCGCCTTCATATTGACCAAGCCCTGACCTCCGTCACCCCAACTACCCGCTGGCCGGCGCAAATATCCGCGCCAGCGCCGCCCTTTCCAGCCGCTGCATCGCTTCCCGTTCTCCCTGCCCGTAGTGGTCATGCCCCAGCAGATGCAGCGCCCCGTGCACCACGAGCAAACCCAGCTCCCGCCGCAGCTCAACCCCCTGCTCCGCCGCCTGCCGCGCCGCCTGCGGCACGGAAACAACAATATCTCCCAACGGCGGCGGCTCCTCCGCGGGGATGGGAAAAGCTGGCTCCTCCTCCCCTGCATCCTGAGCCTGTCGCAGCGCATCCCCCTCCCAATGCCCGCCATGCTCCGCCGAAAATGACAGAACATCGGTAGTTGCATCCAGGCCGCGATAGCGACGGTTCAGCTCGCGCACCGTCGCATCGTCCGCCAGCAGCAGGCTGACCTGGCCCACGGCATCCGGAGCCAGCCCCTGCGCCAGGCCCTGCCGAACCGCGTCGGCCAGCCATCCCAAGCAAGGCACGCTCGCATCCCCGTCGTCGGGTAAATCCGTTTGCACGGCGATGGCAATGTTGGGCAGCAGCGCGGACATCGCCGAGATTATAACCCTTGACGCCCGTTCAAGTTGGCTTTATACCACGCCGCGGCACCCACACCTCAGCCCCCGCCGCCATCCCCAAAACCCGCCGCCCACCCCTCCCATAAGCCAACACGCAGCCACAGCCAACCCCTGCAAACCCAAACCCCATCCTGAAAATCCCAAAATCCCGTAAATCCTGATTCTGACGACCCTCACCCCGCCGCCCTACTAGGGACAATCCAACAGCCCCGTTCTATCAATGTCATTGGCAGAGAGAGTGCGCCAGGCAGCCGGTACGCATCCGGTCAACCCAGCATTGTTACGGAGAGTCACCCACCACAAATTTCTGAGGTTCCTCATATCTGGTGGTATTAGGCCGGTCAACCGGTTATCTCGCATCGTCAGGATTTCCAACTTGATGAGCCTCCCCAGCTCCGCCGGTATCCCGCCCGCCAGATCATTGTTGCTGAGATGCAACTTCTCCAACTTGCTGAGCCTCCCCAGCTCCTCCGGTATCGGCCCGGTCAGCTCGTTATTTTGCAGAGACAGAGATTTCAGATTGCTGAGCCTCCCCAACTCCGCCGGTATCCTGCCCTCCAGATCATTGTTGCCGAGGCATAACTTCTCCAACTTGCTGAGCCTCCCCAGCGCCGCCGGTATCCGGCCGGTCAAATTATAATTGCACAGGTTTAATTCAGTTACGCAATCGTGCACGTCAGCCTCCACGTTTTTCCATTCGTTCAACGGCAAGGCGCTCAGCCAATTCTCCTTTCTGCCGTATTCGTACCAGTTATCTCCGTCGGTAGCGCGGTAAAGCTCCGTTAGCACCGCCCGGTCGCCGCAGCTAGCAAGTACCGGAGTCGGCGAGGCAGTAGGCGTAGCCGTGCGAGTAGGAGTAGGCGAAGCGGTAGCGGTAGCCGTGCGAGTGGGAGTAGGCGAAGCAGTAGCGGTAGCCGTGCGAGTGGGAGTAGGCGAAGCAGTAGCGGTAGCCGTGCGAGTGGGAGTAGGCGAAGCGGTAGCGGTAGCCGTGCGGGTAGGAGTAGGCGAAGCAGTAGCGGTAGCCGTGCGGGTAGGAGTAGGCGAAGCAGTAGCGGTAGCCGTGCGAGTGGGAGTAGGCGTAGCCGTAGCCGTTCCCCTCCGAGTAGGCGTAGGTGAAGCGGTAGCCGTAGCTGTCCGAGTGGGCGTAGGCGTAGCCGTTCGAGTAGGCGTGCCTGCCGGCGTCCCCACCAGAGTCCCCGTAGCTGTCGGAGTAGGCGTCGGCGTGCTTGTCCTCGTCGGCGTACCCGCCAGAGTCCCCGTAGCTGTCGGCGTCGGCGTACTTGTCCCCCCTGGCGTCCCCACCAGAGTCCCCGTAGCTGTCGGCGTCGGCGTACTTGTCCCCGCCGGCGTCCCCACCAGAGTCCCCACCAGAGTCCCCGTAGCTGTCGGCGTCGGCGTACTTGTCCCCGCCGGCGTCCCCACCGGAGTCCCCGTAGCTGTCGGCGTCGGCGTGCTTGTCCCTCTCGGCGTACCTGCCGGCGTACCCACCGGAGTCCCCGTAGCTGTCGGTGTCGGCGTGCTTGTCCCCCTCGGCGTACCCGCCATAACCCCCGTCGGAGTAGGCGTCGCGCTAGCCCCCTGCGTTGCCACGCTCGTCCCACTAACCGGCGCCGGCTCCGCCAACCTTGTTGCAGTAGCCAGCGCTGGCGCCGCCCTCGTCGCAGTAACTCCCAGCTTAGGCCCCCTCGTAGGCGCAGCCGTCGCCTCCACACCCTCCACCGTAACGCCCGGCATCTGCGGCAGAGCCGGCGATGCGGGAACAGCCGGCGCCTCCGGCGCATCAGACCCGGCTGAAGCCCCCGGCGTCCGCGCCGCGCCAGGCCCGGCCGGAGTGCCCGACGCTTCCGGCGGATAAGGCAATGCGGGAACAACCGGCGTCTGCGACCCTCCGCCCCCGTCAGATGCCCCCGGCGTCTGCGCCCCGTCAGACACCGCGACAGCCCCCGGCGTCTCCCTCACGCCGGCCCTAGCCGGCGCAACATCCGCCGCCGTGAGCGTAGCGGATGCCATAACCTCCCCATCATCATCCTCTATCCCTGCCAAGAGAAATGCGACCAGCCCCGCCAACAACAGCAAAATCAGCCCAACCAGCACTACCTTCAACCACCCGGAAGCGCCCCGCAGCCGGCCCCAACCCCGGCCATCGCCCCCGCTGCCATCGGGCTCATCGTATGTAATCCAGTACCTAATCACGAAAGCAACGCCCAAACCTTGCAGATGCCAACGCCCAACCGCCGCGATTTTATCACACCCAACGCCTCACACAGCCGCCACCCATCTCCCCCACTGCGGACGGGTGAAGGCGCCGATTGGCCCACGCGTGGGAAGGGTTTGGCAATTCAAAGGCTTATCTCAGGCTGATGTATATGATTGGCCCACGCGTGGGAAGAAGGGTTTGGTAGCCCATTTGATGCGGCCGTTGCTAATCATCGGATTGGCCCACGCGTGGGAAGGGTTTGGCGTTGCCCCCACTGCGGACGGTGAAGGTGGCTGGCTTGCGTCGCTCGGCCTCAGCCCATCCGTTGCCCCCACTGCGGACGGGTAAAGGGCAGCCGCAAGGATTCACGATTCCCGCCATACGCGTTGCCCCCACTGCGGACGGGTGAAGGCGGGCCAGGGATGGGCTGATTGACGCGTGCCTGCGTTGCCCCCACTGCGGACGGGTGAAGGACACATCACATCCACCCTCGCACAGCCGCCACCCATCGCCAACCCCAACAACCTGGGCGCCATCACCTAACCCCCAACCCCACACAACTGCCCCGTCAAAACCCGCAACCCCCATCCCAGCGCCGCACCCCCAAATCCCCCATCCTGAAAATCCCAAAATCCCATAAATCCCAATTCAGACAATGCCCCCCACCAACCCCCATTCTCCCCTCCCACGCCGCACCCCCAAATCCCCCATCCTGAAAATCCCAAAATCCCATAAATCCCAATTCAGATAATGCCCCCCACCAACCCCCATTCTCCCCTCCCAGCGCCGCACCCCCAAATCCCCCATCCTGAAAATCCCAAAATCCCATAAATCCCAATTCAGACAATGCCCCCCACCAACCCCCATTCTCCCCTCCAGCGCCGCACCCCCAAACCCCCCATCCTGAAAATCCCAAAATCCGGTAAATCCTGATTCCGACAGTCCCCCCCACCAACCCCCATTCTCCCATCCCACGCCGCACACCCCAAATCCCCCATCCTGAAAATCCCAAAATCCGGTAAATCCTGATTCCGACAATCCCCCCACCAACCCCCATTCTCCCCTCCCAGCGCCGCACCCCCAAACCCCCCATCCTGAAAATCCCAAAATCCGGTAAATCCTGATTCTGACAAAACCCCAGTTTGCAAAACCGTACCACCGTGCTACAATATCCCCGTCAGGCTCATCCGCCGGCCCCGCGCGAACCGTCGGATACCCGTCCCTGGCCAGGACAACCGCCCGACACCACAACTGAATAGGAGTCTCACGGGGTTCAGGACATCACGGTCTAATCCGCCGCATCCGTACTGTGCGGCATGTCGGATCCATTGCACCACTGTAGGTGCGCCGGAGGTCGGTCACATTACCCGGCTGGCGCACCCAGCACGGCGGGAGTCACCACCGCTGCGCGAGGACGTAATACTGCGTAAGCAGGAAGCCGTTAGCACGCGCAAGACTAGGACGTAAATAGCAAGCACGCTCTCGGGCCGTAGCGCCGACATCCTGAACCCCAGGAACCCAACCAAAAATCCACCGACCGACACAAAGGAGAGAAACAACCACCATGAACAACACCGCCAACCCCAACACCGCCACCCGCGCCCCCCCGCCCGGCTCCGGCTGCGTGATACAATAGTCGCACCCAGCCCGGCGCACAGGACATCGCAATGAGCAACGACCCCTTCATGCCCAATTCGGAACCTGACGGACACGAATGGGCCAACTTCGCCCTGCCCGAAGAAGGAGTTGCCGACCTTGCCGACCGGCTCACCGAGTTTCTCCCTGAGCAGGACGAAAACGACCCGCCCCTCATTATCGGCCAGGTCCTGGACGATTTCATCGACCAGTCCGGCGCAATGCCCGAAAACATCCGGGAAGACGACGCCCACGCCTTCATCTGCCAGATGCAAATGGCCGTAACCCTGGCTTACCAACTCGGGCGTCTGGAAGCCCGCTCCCCCGACCTCGTGCGGCGCTTCATCCTCGAAGCCATCCAGAAATGGGAGGCCCGGCCTCTGCCCGACTCCCTCGACTTCGTCGAGGCTGACTTTCGCAAGCCCAAAGAGCTGGTGCTGCCCCGCCTGCGACGCTGGTGGCATGATAACCTCACCGCCGACGACTACTATTGGGACGAGGACTGATGACTACCCCCGCTTACGACCTCGCTCTCACCGGCGGCAACCTGCTCGACCCGGCCCAGGACATCAACGACCTACCCCGGGACATCGCCTTCAAAGATGGCGCCGTCGCCGCTGTCTCCAACCACATCGACCCGGCCTCAGCAGCCCAGGTAATCGACGTCTCCGGCAAGCTCGTAACCCCCGGCTTGATTGACCTCCACGGCCATTTCTACCACGGCGGCAGCGGCAGCGCCGTTCACGCCGACCAAACCTGCCTCAGCAGCGGCGTAACCACCGGCGTTGACGCCGGCAGCTCCGGCTTCCTGAACTACGGAGCAATGCGCGATTACGTCTTTCCCGCCCACCGCACCCGGCTCATTGCTTTCCTCCACATTGGCGCCGTAGGATTGGCCGCCAACCGCGTCCTCGGCGGCGGCCTGCACGATATGCGCATCATCGACGTCCCCCGGACGGTTCAGGCCATCAAAGACAACCCCAACCTCCTCTTCGGCGTCAAAGTGCGGATGCACTACGACGCCGTCGCCCGCTGGAACGCCCACGAAGCCATGGCCAAAGCCAAAGAAGCCGCCTCCGCAGCCGGCGTGCGCCTGATGGTTCACGTCAGCGGCACCCCCATTCCTCTGCCCGACATTCTGGAGCATCTCGGCCCCGGCGACATCTCCACCCACGCCTTCAACGGCCTCCCCGAAAATATGCTGGACAACGCCGGCAAGATCCGTCCCGAAGTCCGCGCCGCCGCCGAGCGCGGCGTCATCATGGACGTAGCCCACGCCGGCGTCCATTGCGACGTTGAGGTCGTCAAAGCCGCTATGGACCAGGGCATCGTCCCCGATACCATCAGCACCGACATTCACATCGCTCCCCCCGGCCGTACCGTCTATCTGATGAACGACCTGGTTAGCAAGTTCCACGCCATGGGAATGCCCCTGGCCGACGCCATCGCCGCCAGTACCAGCCGGCCAGCCCAGGTTCTGGGGATGCAGGACAGCATCGGCTCCCTCGCCCTCGGCATGGCCGGCGACGCCGCAGTCTGGGAACGACGGCAGGGCCGCTTCGTCTGGCACGACATGGCCGGGCACAACGTGGACGGCTCCTTGCGGCTGGACGCCTTCGCCACCGTCCGCGGCGGCGCAGTAGCCTGGCGCGAAGGCCGCCTCACCCAAATGGGCGAATGCTGACGCCCGCCGGCGTCTCCCCCTCCGCCTTGACGCTGTTCACCCCCGATGTTACCGTGAGGCCCTCTTATGCGAATCGGTGAATTTGACATCGCGGAACCCGTCCCCGAACTCCGCGACCCCCATATCCTCGCGGTGTTGCGCCCTTGGATCGACGTGGGCAACGTAGGCAGCCTCTCCCTGGGGCGCATCGAGCGCCACCTCCGCAGCAAAGAACTGGGCCGCCTCTACCGCCCGGGCCGCTTCTATGACTTCACGCGCTACCGTCCCCGCTCCTATCTGGTCAGCGGCAACCGCGAGGTCACCATTCCCAACACCATCCTCCGCTACTCCAACCCCGAGGACGGGCCCCACCTCATCACCGCTCACCTGCTGGAACCCCACCTTTATGGCGAAGACTATTCCGACGCCCTCCTGGAAATAATCAGGTATTTTGACGTAAAGCAGTACGCCCTCGTCGGCGGTATGTACGACATGGTTCCCCACACCAGGCCCCTGGCCGTTTCCGGCCTCGGCTCCGGCCGGAACGTAGAGCGCGACTACGCCATCGCCGACGCCCGCCCCAGTAGCTACGAAGGCCCCACCACCATCACCTACGCCATCAGCGAAACCGCCGCCCAAATGGGCTTGGAGACCCGCGCTTTCGTAGTTCACCTCCCCCAATACCTCAACTTGGATGACGACTACCAGGGCGCCGCCAGAATGATGGGCCTCCTCTGCCGACTCTACGACCTGCCCGAGCGCATCGCTCAGACCGAGCGCGGCCGGAAACAGTACGACGAGCTCACCTCCCAGGACAGCCAGATACCCTCCGCCGACGTACTCTCCCGCATCGAAGAACTGTACGACAGCGAATATCAAACTGACGCCCGCCCGGAGCCGACAACCCCGCTGCCCTCCAGCATCGAGGAGTTTCTACAGGGCCTCACCGCTGACCTGGACCACGATGCCCCCGCCGACGGCGACCACCCTGATAGGGTATAACCGTCAACCGGCGACGCATGCCCCATGACGGCGCAGCTCCAAACCCCCGCAGCTCGACCTCACGTCGCCGAACTGCTGCAAGCCCTCATCCGGCACGACACCACCAACCCGCCCGGCAACGAGCGTGAGTGCGCCCTCTATTGCCGCGACGTGCTGAACCGCTCCGGCATCTCCGCCGAGCTGCTGGGCAGCGACCCGAACCGCGTCAACCTCATCAGCAGATTGCCGGGGCGCGGCGACGCTCCGCCCCTGCTGCTTTACGGCCACCTTGACGTGGTGCCCACGGCTGCCCAGCCCTGGGACGTTCCCCCCTTTGAAGGCCGCCGTCAAGACGGCTACGTGTGGGGCCGGGGCGCGCTTGATATGAAAGGCGGCGTCGCCATGATGATGGACGCCTTCATCCGCGCCCATCTCGAAAACGCCGCCCTCCCCGGCGACGTCATACTGGCCCTGGTTACCGATGAAGAAGCCGGCGGCCACACCGGCGCAGAGTGGCTCGTGGATGCCCACCCCGAGCTGTTTGCGGGCGCCCGCTACGCCATTGGCGAGTTCGGCGGCTTCAGCAAGACCTACCGCAGCCGCAAGTTCTACATGGTGCAGGTAGCCGAAAAGCAGGGTTGCCGCGTCCAGGCCGTCGCCCGAGGCCCCGGCGGACACGGCTCCCTCGTGCACCACGACACCGCGCCCCTGCGTATGGCCGAGTTCCTGATCAAGCTCGACCGCGTCGCCCTCCCCTATCACATCCACCCGGTGACTCGGCTGATGATTGAAGCCATGAGCCGCAGCCTGCCCATGCCCGACTCCGCCTTTCTCAAACTGCTGCTCAACCCTGCTTTCACCGGCCGGATGCTCCGCCGCATGGGAACCGCCGGGCAGGAAATGGAACCCCTCTTTCGCCACACCGCCAACGCCACCATCATCAACGGCGGCGAAAAAGCCAACGTCATCCCCAGCGAGGTCCTGGTCAACCTTGACTGCCGGATGCTCCCCGGCTACGACGCCGCAGACCTGCTCGGCGAGTTGCAGAACGTCGCCGGCCCCAACATCGAGTTTCACGCCGTCAACTTCCAACCCAAACCCTGGCTGCTCAACATGGGCCTGTTCGACACCCTCTCCAACATCATCGCCGAACAGGACGCCGTCGGCGTGTCCGTCCCCATGCTCATGCCTGCCGGCACCGATGGCCGCCACTTCGCCCGCTTGGGCATCCAAACCTACGGCTGGATGCCCATGAACCTCCCTCCCGATTTCGACTTCCTCAAAACCATCCACGCCGCCAACGAGCGCGTCCCCGTGTCAGCCCTCGATTTCGGCGCCGAAGCCCTACACCGCCTCCTCCAACGCTTCCACCAATAACGGCGCAGCCCCTGACTCGGAGCCAAAGCGCCGGTCGCCCCGGGCCGCAGGAACCGTACAGGCAAACGCCGGCGGGACGGATAACGTCCCCCACGGACACGGCGCGAAGGCCATAAACAAGCGCAGCGGTCATGGTAATACTCACGCCTCTGCCAGGCATTACGGCCTGGGGACGCTGAAAACTGCGGCGGCCTGGCTGAGCTTAACCCAGCCAGGCCGCCGTAATCATCAGGACAGAGCCAACCCGGCCTGCCGCTTCACGCAACCGTCGCCCCCCTGGCAACCTCCACCAGCCGCGCAAATGCCTCCGGGTCGCGCACCGCCATGTCCGCCAGCATCTTGCGGTCAATCTCGATGCCGGCGACTTTGAGCCCGTGCATAAACTGGCTGTACGTCACGCCATGCTGACGTGAGGCCGCTCCGATACGGATAATCCACAGGCGGCGAAAGTCCCCCTTGCGCTCCCGGCGATGGCGGTAAGCGTGGCTCCAGGCGTGCATCACCGCCTCTTTCGCCCATTTGTAGTTGCGGCTGGAAGAGGCCCGGTAGCCCTTGGCCGCTTTGAGAATCTTCTTGTGGCGGGCGCGTTTGGTCACGCCCCGTTTCACTCTGGGCACGGTATTCAGTTCCCCCGGTTTTTAGAGGTCGTAAGGCACCAATCGGCTCAGCCGCTTGACGTCAGCCTGGTCGAAAGGCATTTTCTGCGCGTACTTGCGCGTAACCTTCTTCGGCTTCTTGCGGCGCAGGTGGCTGCTCATCCGCTTGCGCCGCATCAGCTTGCCGGAGCCGGTGATGTGGATGCGGGCTTTGGCGCCCTTGTGGGTTTTGAGTTTGGGCATATTTCCCTATTCCGATTCCGCAGTTGCGGATGGGTTGGTTTCGTTGCGTTCCTGGCGCGCCGCCACCGTCGGGCTGGGAATCAGCACCATCGACATGGCCCGCCCCTCCATTGAAGGCTGCTGCTCCAGGCGGATTTCATCCTTCATCTCCTCGGCCACTTTCTTAAGCAGCGAAAGGCCGTTTTGCTGATGAACCGATTCCCGCCCCCGGAACCGCACGGTCAGCTTCACCTTGTCCCCGTTCCCGATGAACTGGCGAACCTTCCGCATCTTGGCGTCAAAATCGTGGACGCCGATGTTGGGCCGGAAACGCACTTCCTTCAGTTCGTTGCTCTTCTGCGACTTGCGGGTCTCCCGTTCCTTCTTGGACGACAGGTAGCGGAGCTTGCCGTAGTCCAGCAGGCGGGCCACCGGAGGGTCGGCGTTGGGCGCCACCTCCACCAGGTCAAGGTCGTGCATACGCGCCCTGGAGAGCGCGTCTGACACGGTCATTACGCCAAGCTGCTCGCCATCTTCTCCAATTACCCGCACCCGCGGAACGCGTATCTGTTCGTTGACCCTGTATTGCCTGGCTATAGTGCCACCTCCCTTTGCGTACGTTTTGCTGCTGGCGACAATCCACCCTCCTGACGCCTCCAATCAGCGGCGGCGCGCCGGCCTATTCTAGCGTCAGCTCAGCCCTCAGTCAACGATGCGCCAACCGCCTCCCGCGTCAGGCTGCAATATCTTAATCATCGCCGCCGCCGACTCAGTATGAATAGCACAAGCAGGACCGCCATCACGAATAGGCAGGCCGCCGCTACCATCAGAATCGGCCAGGGTATGCCGGTCAGGTAGCCGATGATAGCAAGTGCTGGGTATCCGCCGAACACGAATAAAACCACTAGCACTATCGGCAATGCGGTAAAGAAGAGCAGCCCTAGGCAACCCCACATGGCTATATCAAAAGCCGTCCACTCAGCAAGCGGTTTCATCATCAATCTCCGGTAGCGCAAATGCCGCGTCAGTTATCGGGGCCGCCATCCGCTGTCCGGAGCCGGAGGCAAGGGTCGCAAACGCTCACACGTCCAAGGGGAATAGGCGCGCTGGATCTGCGGCATAGCCCATTTTTATCGGCATGAGCGCGCCGGGATGCCATCCTCAACCGTCAGCCGCCTCCCGGCACGCTAGTCGTCATCATCGTCCGCGTCGTCATCATCATACGGATCGTCTTCATCCAGGTCTTCGTCGTAGTCATCATCCTCCGCATCGCCCAAACCGGCTTCTTCCGCAAAAGCGGGAGCCAACGCAGTCCCCGCCGCCGGCAGCATCGGCGTATCGGGTTCCGCATCGGATTCTTCGCTGTCCTCAGTCTCCGGCGCCGCAACCGGCTCAAACCCGTAAAACTCATCGCTGTCCAGAATCCTGGCCAGGCCGGCGATGGTAACGGTAATGGGGCGGACGGGCGATGACCAGCGCTCGGTTAATTCCCTGTGAATCTCCCCCAGCGTCATGGTCTGGTCATCCGCCAGCAGCAGCGTACGGAACACAATCTCCTGCAACGGCATCCACTGTCGGATATAGTCGGGGTCATCGACGCAGTGCGCGCGGATTTCATCAATCAGATCGCTGGGGTTGACAACTCCGGTAGGAGCCTTCCTATAAGAAGGACAGTCGGGACTGAGGCGCGCCAGCAGCAACGGCGCCGGGGAACGGCTGAGTTCTTCCAACCGCTCCAGGCTGAACCGATATTCCAATCCTTCCAAACGGGCATTTGCGAAAACTGTGGTCATTGGGCAGCCTCTTCGTTCCAGTCCAGCATGATGATTTTTACCGCCTGGCCCGCCTCTTTCCTGGGCAAGTCGGCCGGACACACGGCCAAACCGTTCGCCCGGGAGAGAGAGGTCAGAATGTTGGAGCCTTGCGGCCCGGTAGGAGTAGCGTACCAAGCCCCGTCGCGCCGCTCCACCTCCACCCTGGCATAAACCCGCCGTCCGTCGTTGTTAAAGATGGGGCCGGTCAGTATCCCCTCAACCGCGGGACGCTCCAGCAGCTCCCGCCCCAGCATCCGACGAATCGCCGGGCGACCAAACATCTCAAAGGCCAGCAGCGCGCTCACCGGATTGCCCGGTAGCCCCAGCAGCGGCAGCGAACCCCCGCCGGGTCGGCGCAGCAAGCCGAAAGCCAGCGGCTTGGCCGGACGCATTTGCACCGACCAGAAATTCATGTCCCCACGCTGCTCCAGCACATCCTTCACCATATCGTAATCGCCCTTCGACACCCCTGCCGACGTTACCAACAGGTCGGCGTCCGCAGCTTCGTCAATGCAGCGGTGCAGATCCGTCAGCGTATCCCGGGCAATGCCGATTACGCGCGGCGTACCCCCGGCGGCGATGACCGCCGCGGCCACGCCGCTGCTGTTGCTGTCGTAAATGTGTCCCGGATGTAGCGCCTCCCCGGCCGGCGTAAGCTCGTCTCCGGTGGACAGCACCGACACCACTGGGCGGCGTATCACGCAGGCTTTGGTCAATCCCAAAGACGCCAGGACGCCCGCCTCGGCCGGCCTCACCACCGTCCCGGCCGGCAGCGCCAGCTCGCCGGCTGCGATGTCCTCGCCCGCCGGCCGCACGTTGCTGCCCAGCGGCAAAGACTTGCGGATGACGATTTCATCCAGGGACTGCCCGCTGCGTCGGCGGTCAAGTTCATCGGTCTCTTCAAAGGGAACTACTGTATCCGCGCCGTCGGGTATCGGCGCGCCGGTCATAATCCGTATGGCAGCGCCCGGGGTTACGGTGTCCTCCGATACCTGCCCTGCGGCCACTGCGGAAATTACCGACAATGCGGGCGGCCTGTCATCGGCGCCGGCAATATCGGCGTGCAGCACGGCATAGCCGTCCATTGCCGAGTTGGCCAAAGGCGGCAGAGCCAGCGGCGACGCAATATCCTCCGCCAAAGCCAGGCCGAGGCATTCCAGCGTTGGCAGCTCAACGCCGTCCAGCGGCGCAAAGTGGGCTAGGACCCGCGCGAGGGCATCTTCCACTTCCAGCATATCCTCGTGTCCGTGCCCATTGCTCTGTCCATGGTGATGCCGCCCATGACCATGGTCATGTATGCTTTCGTGGTCTCCGTCGCCATGGGCGTCGTGCGCGTACCGAGTGTGGGTAGCGGCCCGGTTAGTAGTCATAACGTTGCAGTCCTTTAGGTTTGTCGCTAAACGGCCCGAATATCCTACCACATACCGGCAGCCCCCTGACAGATTGCCGGTACCGTTGCATTCTTATCATAAGCCGGCCGGAAATCTGCCCAAGCGGGTCGCCGCCATAGCGACGCATGGCGGGAACAACTAGGAGCGCTGAACCGGAATGAGAGGTTGCCTGCATTCGGCGGGACATAAGCAGTTGAACCGATGACGCGCCCTTGCTTGACGCCCCCACCCTTTTCACCTAAAATAGAATTAATGTCCAATCTAGCCGACATCATCGCCCAGGAAACCCAGGACGGACGTCTCATCGTCCGCTTCCTCATCTCATCCATGCGCGGCGAACTCCCCGACTTCCAGCCTTGCCACCGTCTCGACGCCGCCCGCCTCCTCGTCAAACTCGGCTTCGACCAGGCCCAGACCTTCATCAGCCAAGCCGATCCTTATCCCCAACGCGATCCCCGCTCCCCCGGCCAGCCCCCGCCCCAATTTCCCGACCCCGACCGCTCCCTCCGCTCCCAACTTGCCCAAATCGTCCGCGAAGAAACCCAGGACGGCCTTGCCGCCGTCCTCTTCCTCATCGACGTAATGCAGGGTCAACTCCCCAACTTCAAGCCCGGCCACCGTCTCTCTGCCGCCAAAGAACTCCTCCACCGCGGCTTCGACTACGCTCCGGAAAACCCCGACGCCCTCCAGTCTGCCGAACCCGAACCCGATCCCGCCCAACTGGAAGCCCAACGCCGCCACGCCGAAGACATCGAATCCAGCCTCCACAGCCCGGCGTACTACGATAGCGACCCCCGCCTCTGCGCCTGCGAAGACCGCCTCCACGACTGTAAAGGGAACCTCCTTAACGACCAGCAGCGCGAAAAAGTCGCCCGCGAAGGCCCCGGTATGCAGTTCTTCATTGGCGATCCCCATAAAATCGACGCCTTCCTGGCCCGCTATGCCGACTACCTCGACCGTCGCAACGCCGAAAACCCCGACCACCCCGTCGACATCAACCGCATCCGCTGGCTCGATAAACGCTGGCAGCATCTCAATCACATCCGCGACCCCTGACGCCTCATCCCCTTGCTCCCTCTCCCGCAATGCCAGACGACTGGGGTGACGGCTAAAGGGTTAGGACTGGCGCGGAAATATGGTATTGTGTACCCGCTTCGCCCGCCACGCCAAACCCTCAGGTTCCAGCGCTATGTACGTAATCGGCACCGCCGGCCACGTTGACCACGGCAAATCAACCCTGGTCAAAGCCCTCACCAACATTGACCCTGACCGCCTTCCCGAAGAAAAAGAGCGGGAGATGACCGTTGACCTCGGCTTTGCCTGGATGACCCTCCCCAGCGGCCGCGAAGTCAGTATCGTTGACGTGCCCGGACACGAGCGCTTCATCAAAAATATGCTTGCCGGTGTCGGCGCCATTGATTTGGCCATGCTCATTGTAGCCGCCGACGAAAGCGTCATGCCCCAGACCCGCGAGCATCTGGCCATCCTCGACCTGCTCCGCATCCGCCGCGGACTGGTCGTCATCACCAAAACCGACCTGGTTGACGCGGAACTGGTGGAGCTGGTCCAGGCCGAAGTCGAAGACACCCTCGCCGGAACCGCCTTTGAGGGCTGCGCTATGGTCCCCGCCTCGGCTTACACCGGCGACGGCCTGGACGCCCTCAAAGCCGCCATCGACAACATCCTGGATGGAACCGAAACGCGCCGCGACCTGGGCCGGCCCCGGCTGCCCATTGACCGTTGCTTTACCGTCAGCGGCTTTGGCACCGTCGTAACGGGTACTCTCATCGACGGCTCGGTTGCCGTCGGTCAGCAGGTCGAACTCGCCCCCTCTGGCCGGCCCGCGCGCATCCGAGGCTTGCAGAGCCACCAGTCCCGCTTGGATTCTGCCGCGCCCGGCGTTCGCCTCGCCGTTAACCTCTCCGGCATCGCGCGCGATGACGTCCTGCGCGGCGAAGCCCTTACCAACCCCGGCTGGCTCCGCCCCACCCGCCGCTTTGACGCCAACCTCCATATGGTCCAAGGCGCCCCCCACGCCCTAAAGCACAACGAAGGCATCACCTTTCACCTTTTCACTTCCGAAACCACCGGGCGCGTCCGCCTGCTGGACGCTGACCGCCTCCCTCCCGGCAGCGAAGGTTGGGTGCAGGTTCTGCTCGACGAGCCGATGGCCATGGTGAAGGGAGATTTTTTCGTGCTGCGTTCCTCCGAGGACACCTTGGGCGGCGGACAGGTAGCCGACCCCAACCCCACCCGCCGCCACCGGCGTTTCGCTCCCGAAGTCCTGGAACGGCTGACCATGCTCGACGCCGGCGCCAGCTCCGACGTCATCTTTACCATCGCCGATCAGATGGGCCCCTGCGATTTGCGAACGCTTTCCCAACGCTCCAACCTCTCCGAAGCCGAGGTATTGGAGCGGCTGGGCCCGCTCACCGACTCCGGCGAGATTGTTCAGCTCGGTGAAATGGACGCCCAGAGCGACGCCGTCGTTTATTCCCGCCGAGGTTGGGACATCGTCCGCAACCGGGCCCAGGTGGCTTTGCAGGCCTATCATAACCAGTACCCACTGCGCCGGGGCGCCCCCCCTCAGGAACTGCGTAGCCGCCTCAATGTGTCGCAGCCGGTCTATCTCCGAGCCGCCCTCCGGCTTGCCGATGAGGGCGCGCTCGTTGACGACGACGGATTGATCCGCGCTCCCCATCACTCCGTAGCATTGAGCGAAACACAGCAAAGCGCCGCCGCCGCCTACCTGTCCGCCTTGGCCGCCGAACCCTGGTCTCCCCCCACTGACCGCCGCATCGACCCTGAACTGCTGGCCTACTTGCAGGAACGGGGCGACGTCATAAAAGTCAACGAAACCGTGATCTTCACCGCCGCCGCCTACGAAGATATGGCCGCCAGAATAGTCTCCCATCTGCAAGAAAACGGCAGCGTAACCGTCGCGGACGCCCGCACCATCTTCGGAACCAGCCGCAAATACGTGCTTCCCCTGCTGGAATACCTCGACCGTCAGCGCATCACCCGCCGAGTCGGGGACGAGAGGACCCTGCGGTAGCATGACATGGGAGGATTATAGAGAATTATGACAGTTCAAGAATGCGTCGAGTTAGCGCAAGACTACTTGGCAAAGGCGGACTCCTTGTTCGCTTGCGGTGACATAAAGAGGGGCTCTGACGAGATATTTCAAGCAGCAGCTCACGCAGTGATGGCTGTCGCCATCCAACGGGAATGGGACATTGACGAGACTCATTGTTCCATCAATGTGAACGCCAACCGCTTGGCATACGAACTGGGGGAACCCCGGCTTTCGGAGCAGTTCGGTCTAGCTCAGAAAATTTTCTCCAACTTTGCCCACGACGAGGTCATAATGGAAGATTACGAAATAGAACGAGACCGCCTCGCGGTTCACCGCTTTGTGAATCGAGTTCTTTCTCAACCCGAACTGCTGTCGGAGAGTCGCTGAATCTTCTGTTCACGCTCATCAGTAGTAGATGAAGGTTCGGATATGGCACTGGACTTCGGGCAAACCACCCAACAGCTCATGGCTGCCATGGACGGCGTAGCCGCCGTCGCCCGTTCGCGCCGCCAACGCTTCGCCGACACCATCGACCGAGCCTGGGCTATTTCGCCGGAGGAAGCCTCCCAGCGCACTGCCGCCGCCGGCCGACGCCCCTTCATCGTCGCGCGCGCCGGGCCGGAGGGTCTCCTGGACAGCATCCCGCCGCCGCCCGTTCCCGACCGCTGGGCCGCGCTCTCCGTGGACGGTTCCCACATTGACGTTGACCGCCATCTGCCCTTGCCCTGTTACCTGACCAATTTGGGCGGCTGCGTCATTACTTACGGGCCAACCCCCGACTGCCAGGTTTTCAGCGAACCGCGCCTTGCCGTTGACGACGCCGACCTCTACCTGCGGCCGGCCGGCGATTCCCACGCCGAGACCCCGATTTCCGGCCAAGTCCTCGGCGCGCTGCGTACCGTGCGGGAAGTGGAACGACTGGCCGACGCAGTGGACGCACAACCGGATGACCTGCCGACGCTGGCCCTGCTCGACGGCACGCTGGCTTTCTGGGACTTGCAGCGCGGCAACTTCCCCCGCTACGTCAGCGAGCTGCTCATTGACGGCCGGCTGCGTAAAGCCCTGGAACGCCTGCGCGCTGCTTATCGACGAGGCCGTCCTCTGGCAGTGGCGGCCTATACTTCCCGCCCCCGGACTGCCGAAACCGCCGGCGCCCTTCGCGTTGTCCTCTGCGGCAGCAGCGACGCCGAATGTACCCGCCGTTGCAGCGCGCGCCGCTCCGATTTGACGCAGTGCGACGCCGCCGCCGGCTTCGACGACCGGGAACTCTTTACGGCAGTGCTGGAACCGGGCCGCCGCTCGCCTTTATATCAGTCGGGCCACTTATCCTCCCGCTTCGCCGTCGGCCTGGAGCTGGGAGAGGAGTGGAGCCACTTTTACTATCTGCACAGCGGTACGGAAGTGGCGCGGGTGGAAACCCCCGATTGGGTAGCCGCTGATGCTGAACTGCTCGCGCTCAGCCACGCCATGCTGGCCCGGCAGTGCGAACTGGGTTTCGGCTATCCGGTGGCGATTGCCGAAGCCCACGAGCAGGCAGTGATTACCGGACACGACCGGGCGGAGTTTCGCAAACTGGCCCTGCTTCTCCTGGAGCAACAGGGCCTGCCCACCGACGAATCAGCCAAGTCGGTCTCCAAGCGCCGACCCTGGCTATAATGACACACGGCGATGCTCGCGAAAGCGGGCGTTGAAAATCCGCAAATTGAGTGGAGGCGCTGCAAATGGCAGAACTGAACGACCTGGCTTCATCGGTAGCGGCAATCCTGAAAGAGCGTGGCGACACCATTGCCGTTGCCGAGTCATCCTGCGGCGGCCTGATTTCGGCGGCCCTGGTATCCATTGCCGGAGCGTCGGCGTACTATGTCGGCGGCTCGGTGATTTATACGCGCACGGCCCAGCGGGGGCTGCTCCAGGTTCCCGATTCGGCTATGGAAGGACATCGCGCCAGCACCGAGTACTACGCTCTGCTCAACGCGCGCGCATCCCGGGCTATCATGGGCGCCACCTGGGCCCTGGCGGAAACCGGAGCCAGCGGGCCCACCGGCAACCGCTACGGCGATAACTACGGACACGCCTGCTTCGGCGTCGCCGGCCCCGTGGAACGCGCCCAAACGCTGGAAACCGGCAGCCCTGACCGGGAGGCCAATATGTGGGTCTTCGCCCGCGCTGCGCTGGCCCTGCTGGAAGATGCCCTCAAGGCGGCGTAGCCAGCAGCGCAGCCAGGTCTTCCGGCCCGGTGATTTGCGCGGCGGCGCGCAGAAAGTCCTCAAGAGAGGAGCTCCGCCTTCGCAGCTCGGTAACCTGTTGTCCTATTACGTCCACGCCGGCCGCTCCGGTCGTGCCATAGGCCCCGTGGAAGGCAAAAAACGCCTGGTTCAGCTTGCGGATTGGGTATCCTTCCGACACGAAGACCAGCCGCCGCTCCTCCATGTACGCCTCGGCGGTGGCAACTTCGCCGGCCGCCAGCATCTCGTCAACCCGAACCCTGGTGACGCGCATCTCCGCCTGGAAGTCGAACCGGGGCGGCTCCTCCGGCGCGCCGGGTTCGCTGGGAGCCGGCGCTTGCTTGCGATGGTCCGGCGGTTGGGGTTCAGTTCCTTCCAGCCGATGACGCGCCAGCTGCCCTATTTCCCTGCCGGCGATGGTGGCAACCGTTTCGTTGAGGGCCGTCAGGTCGCCGCTCTCAAAATACCGACGCCCCAGCGGTCGGAACCATAGCCAGTGATGCACCCACTCGTGCGCCACGGTTTCCAGCGCGAAATCCAACCCCAGGTCATTCCGGGCAATGGATGGGTAAAGCGCGATGCCGCCGGTGTTCACCACCAGGGCAGATAATTCGGTCGCAGATTCTACCCTGCGCTCAATTTGCGCGCGCTGGTCGCCGGTGACCCCGGTATGCAGCACTGCCCCATCCAGCCGCTCAATCCGCTCGCGAGGCGACAGAATCAGCACCGTAGGCGAGCCGGTAAGGGCAGTGTCAACGGGAGGGAACACCCCGGGCCAGGCGCCGAACCCCTGCTGCCGCAGCGTGTCCGCAACCGCCGACTCCACGGTTTCCTCAACCCCGGCGTGAAGCCTGGCTTGGGAATCCGTAAGCGCGGCCCGGTTCTGCCTGAGTTCCGCAATCTCCCGCGCGCTTTCCTCCGAGGCCGGCGTCTCCGCTTCCAGCCGTATCAGCCGCCGCTCCAATTCTGCCAGGCGCTGGCCGGCCTCAAAATACTCTACGACCTCCCTCCAACGCTGGTCATCGTCTTTGGCGGAAAAGGCTCCGCCGAGGTTGACGGCCCGGCGCGCCCACTTGTCGGGCAGGTTGCCCAGCTCCCAGCCAATCATGCTGAACCGATACGGAGCAACGGCCAGAGCGATGTCATCGGGCCGGTAATCCTGCCCATAAACCAGCAGGACGGCTAGCAGAAGCCATGCGTACAGCCGCCACCGGAGTATCCGCCATGGGAATATCCGGAGGCGGCGAAAGCCCCGCGTCGTCTGAGAATCGTCAGTCATTCATACCCCCGGCATCAACCGGCGCCTATGCTACAATTCCGGCGCAAAAGTTAGCAAGGATATGCCCAATTCGAGGAACGAGACACAATGAGTACCATCACAGCGCAAAGCAGCGAAGACGATTTTGAAAAGGTAGCGCAGCAAATTGACTGGATTGAGCGGCTGGAAACTATCAGGGCGCAGCGGGATAAAGAGCTGGCTCTGCGGGAGACGCTAATCTACGTGGAGCGGCTGCGAGCGGCGATTACTGCCTTGGCTGGCGATACCGCGCCGGCGCAGATTGCGGCCCGCCATGGCAGTGAAGCGGCAACACTGGTGAGCAGCCTCACGGATCCCGACGATGTTGACCCGTGGACGGAGTATCTGCTGCCGGCGCTGCTCGCCTAAAAGCGTCAGGAGCGGGTATAGACCGGCCGTCATAAAAACGGCAGGGGCCTCCCCACGGGCCAGCCCTTGCCCGCCGGCCAGATCCGGCCAGTCTGGTTTGTTTGGCTAACCCAGCGTGTTTTACCCCTTCACACCATCGCTCCCGCCCTCTCCACCGTCACTCCCGCTTCCTCTCCTGTCGCGCACCCCTTCCCCCATGATTCCGGCGAAAGCCCAAATCCACCTCCCCCGTCATTTCCGCCCCACTCGCACCGTCGCGCCACCCCTTGCCCAACGCTCCGGCTCCACTTCCTCATCGTTCCGACAAAAGCCGCAACCCACATCCTCTCATCCTGCCCATTTCATCACCCTTAAATAGCCGCGCTCCTCTCCTTCGTTGATGAGGGAGAGGAGCGCGGTTTTCCCGATTGTGGGGTATCGCGGACGGTTGCCCGCCTACCAGACCATCAGGTTCCAGCAGTTGCCGCCGGCGCTGCACGTCAGGCTGCGGCTCTTGCCGCCCAGCGCTACGTCCTCAACGTCCTCGGTTACCAGGATCCAGTAGGGTTCGCCGGCTACCAGCTCCTCCAAGGTGTTGAGGCCGGCGAACTCAGGGCGGGGGTCGTAGAAGAGCCACTCCTTGCTCACCCCGTCAAAGTAGAACACCGCCGCTATTCGGTCGCCCAGCGGGGCCAGGGCTTCGCCTACCGGCGTGCCGGTTCCGATGGGCCCTTCGGGGAGGATGTCCAAGTTGCCGATGGCTACCGTGTTGTTGACCTCCAGCAGTACGCTGTACGTGCCGGGGTCAAGGCCGGGGATGACGATGTCTTCCACCGTTACCGCGCCGGAGCCGTCGGTGCCCGCAGTTCCGGCCGGCATTACGTCGCGACCGCCGATTTCAATCCGGCTGACGCGGGAGTGCACCGGCATCTTCTCCACCGACAGCGTGATATCATCGCCGGGCTGCCCTTCGCCGGGGTCGACCATGATGATGGAGGCCGGCACTTCGTACTCGCCCAAGCGAACCAGGTCGCTGTACTTGGCCTCAATCGCGCTGGTGGATGGAATTGGGACGTTGCCGTCCACCTGATGCTCGATGAACCAGCGCCCGGAGCCGTCGGCGTACACGCTGTACTGCCGCATCCGGTCGCCGTCGGTGACTGTGACGGTAATGGCGTCAATGGAGTTTTCCGGGTTGTCCACCGGCCAGTTCTCGCCGGAGATGGTTACCACATCCCGCGGGCCGGCGATAGCCGGCGTGGAGCTGACGGCAGGCTCTAGGATGGTGATTTCCACCTCACCCTCGTAGCCTTTCTTGTCGACAACCTTGATGCTGTGCTTGCCGGGCGTCAAGGTCGGGTTGGACGAGGCGTCGTCGGCCGGCCACACCGCGATGGCGGCGACGAACTGGCCGCCGCTGGACACCTCGACTTCGTCGTCGCTGTCCGTGGAGTCATCGTACACGTACAGAGGCACGTCGCCGATGGTGATTTTCTCGGCCATGATGCCGCTGCCGGTTCCGGTGGCGAAGCCCGTTCCGGTGAGGGTAATCCGTTCGTTGGGATTGACTTCACCCTTGCTGACGTTGAGGACGGCCGGCAGGATGGTCACCTTGGTGTCCTCGGACTTGGTTCCCCACTTGGCGTCAACGCGCTTGGTGCCTTTCTGCGGCGGCAGTTTGAACGTCGCCGTGGCCGAACCGTCGGAGCTAATGCTGGTGGAGCGGATGCCGTCCTTGATGACCACGCCGCCCACTTTCAGCTCGGTGAAGGCTGCCCCAGCGACGGGGAAGTCCTCGGCGAACACGGTTACCTCGTCGCCGGCTTGTCCCTCGGCGGGCGACACGCTGATGTTGGGCGTCAATTCGAAGTCCTCAACATCCTCGCCGGAGTTGCGGGCTTCGCCGTCCTCTACGCAGATCAGGTTGTTGTTGCCGGGCTTGAAGGTGGGTACGCTGACCTCGAAGGAGATGGCTACCTTGTCGTCGCTGCCCACGGTGGCGCTGCCAGCCTCGGTTCCGGTGGGAATGATGCCCTGCTTGCAGAGGTGGCGGGCAAACACCTTGTCGCTGGACGCCTTGTCCTTGCTGGCCACGGTGTAGGTCATCTCGGTTTCGTTGAGGGTGTAATGGAAGCAGAACTCGTTGCCGGCGCCGGGGCCCATGGCTGCTTTCATCTTGTCGCAGTCCAGGGTTTCCCACCATTCGGCTACGGCGTAGCGGGCGGCTTTGCGCTGGGCCACATAGGCGGAAGCGGAGACGCCGTTGTTGAACCCGCTGCCGTTCACCGTCAGCTCTTCCCCACGCTCGCCGTCCGTATCGGACAGGGAGATTTTGGCCGATGTGCTGACGTACACGCCCTGCCGCTTCTGGATGGTGCGATTGCCGTCAGCCGTTTTGGCGCTGAGTTCCATGCCCTTTTCCATCAGCCGCATTATGCGCCCGGGAAGGGCATCGTCGAAGCCGCGGATGTCGAAGGCGACAGTGTGGGTTCCCGCTTCGGAGGGGTTCTTGATGCCCGAACTGCCCAGGATGACCATGGTCAAGTCCTGGCCTCGGTTTACCCCGTTGGAGCCTTCGCAGGCGTCCGAGTCGCCGGTGCACATATCGGGGATGCGGATGGTAATGCTGACGTCGTCCTTGTCGTCGTCGAAGTACTCGTCGGTGTCAATCTCAGGGGCTTCGGTGACGTACACCGGGGCGCCGTTGCCGGTGGCGACGGTGGCCGGGGAGTTGGCGACGAAGTAGACCGAGCTGGCCGGGATAGAGTCGGGAACCTGGAAATCGTCTTCCAGGAACAGCACGACGCGGGAGCCTACCGGCATAGGAGGCTCCAGGTTGGTAAGCTTCACCGTGAGTTTGGGCGCGCCGCCCGACGTAGTGCTGTCTGACGCTATCGTCCCCGTGAGATGCGCGGCGGGCAAGTCCCGCGCTACATCCTTGTCAACCTGGATTTGAACCTTGGCGATGTCCCCGGCGCCTTTGGCGTTGGCCGCGCCTACCCGGTACTCCAGCCACTGGTTGTCTCGACCTAAGCCTGCTGGAACAGCGCCGCCAGCATTGCCGGTGGTATGGGTCAGGTCGGTCATATCGGCTTCCCTAGAGTTCTTCCAGACCCCGCTGGCTGAGCCGAATTTGCGGCTGAAAATCGAGGTCAGGGCGCCGATGGTATTGCCGTTGCCGCCGCGCAAAATGTCCAGGTCGTAGCCGGTGATGGGGCTGCCCCCGTCATCCGTCGGCGGATCCCAGGTCACGTAGATGACCGCACGTGGAACGGCTTCCTCGTTTTCGGCTGCCGACAGCCAGCTGATTTGTTTGGCGGCCAGGTTTCGGATGGGGCCCGGCGTGGTAGCCGCCGGGGTTCCGGTTGCGGAAGTACTCCACGGGCCGGAGGTGGCCGCGCAGGTTACGCGCACCTGCACTTCGTAGGCGGAGCCGTTGGTGAGGCCGGTAATCTGCGCGGCGCCGGAGAGGTTGCGCGGATTGACCGTAATCTCGCCGGTAAAGGCCGTGAAGGCGCCGGAGGTGCCCTGCCGGTATTGAATGTCGAACCCGGTGTATTCCGGGCTGCCGTTGGTGGCGGCGGCGGATTGGCCGTCCACCGCGGCGGGTAGCATGACGGCCAGAGCCGTGTTTTTGGCCGTCAGCGTGGGCGCGGCCGGCTTGGTGGTGGGGGTGGTTTGGAAGCCGGAGCCGCCTTCGGCGCAGGCGCCTTCTTGAGCGCTGGCCGGGCCGGGATTAGGTAGGGCTAGGAGGCCAAAAAAGGCCAGCGCGCCGACCACGGCCAGGGCCGTGATGGCCAGCGGCGCCGACCGTGTGAGTTTTTGCAGTTTGGGTTGCATTTGGGTAAATCCTCTGATGTGGTTGGTGTGGGGTTCCGGGTGGCACCGGAACTAGGGAGAGAGAATGTCCAGCGAGGTGGACCTCGGGGGGGGGGGGGGGGGGGGGTAATGAGCATGATGCCTCCTTGTTGTCAGAATCAGGATTTACGGGATTTGGGGATTTACAGGATTCGGGATTTTGGATTGCCTCCTTGTCGTCAGAATCGGGACGGGAGGGTTGCCTCCGTGATGTGGGTTGCGGCTTGCGCCGGGCGTTTGCTGGGGCATTATAAACCGAGAAGTATTACGGGAGTATTACGAGAATGGGGCAATTTGGGGTGATTTGGCCGGATTTTGGGGGAATGGACGGGATGAATGGGATTTGAGGGCAGGCCAAGTCAATCACGGAGCGAAACGGATTGTTTCGGCGCGGGCCGGTTCCTGACGGAGGCGCTTGCAAAGCGGCGTGACAATCATTGGGCCAGGCGCGTCAAGCCGATGATTGCTACACAGCGGAGCATCGGACGCCGCGTAACGTTGAGGTCCAAGCGGCGAAAAGAGCGTTTTGCAAGGGCCTCCTATCTCCCTAACACTGGCAGCGCGGGCAGCGGCCTGTTATCATTGCGCGATAATCGCCGTCCCGCGCCGGACGGTTGACGAACCTGCGCCGCAAGGGGGCCTATGAGTACCAAATCCGCAGCTCAGGTTGGCGGCTCGCTGTACTTCGGTTGGTACATCGTCGCCACCTGTTTTTTCGTAGCCTTCCTGTCGATACCCGGCCGGCAAGGATTCGGCCTTTTCGTCACCGAGATGGAGCCCACTTTCGGGTGGAACCGGGCCGACATCTCGTGGGTCGGTTCCATCGGCTTCCTTATCAACGGCGCAATGCAGCCCATCATGGGCGCGCTTTTCGACCGCTACGGCCCCCGCCGGGTCTTCGGCTTCGGCCTGGTCGTCATGGGTCTGGCCATTACGAGCCTCGCCTTCATTAAAGACTTGGACGCCTCCCTCCCGCTCGGCTTCGTGAGCATTCCTCTCGACCTGCTGTGGTTCATCGTCGTCTTCTCCGTCATCGTCAACACCTGCCTCAGCGCCGCCTCCATCACCAATATGCTGGCCCTGGTGGTGCGCTGGTTCCGGCGCAAGCGCAGCAAGGCCACCGCCCTGGCCGCCTGTGGAACCTCCATCGGCGGCCTCCTCACCATCCCCTTCGCCGCCTACCTTATGGGCGTGATTGACTCATCCGGCATAATGCTGGGCGACGTTCAGCTGGCCGGCTGGCGCACCGTCTGGTTCCTTCTCGGCCTGATTGTAATGTTCGTCGCCGCTCCTCTGGCCGTTTTCTTCCTGCGCCCCGACCCGGAGTCCATGGGCCTCAATCCCGACGGCGACCCCGACGACACCTCCGCCGGCCAGGCGCCCGGCTCCCGCGCCCGCGGCGTCTATGAAGTCGACAGCTGGCGCAAATGCTTCAAAACCGCTCCCATGTGGCAGCTCTCCGGCGCCTACGTCGTCTGCGGCATCACCACGGGCCTGTTGAGCATCCACTTCATCCCCTACGCCGAAGACGTCCTGCCGGCCCAGGTCAACTTCCTGGGCGGCGTCTGGGATGAAAAAGTCTTCGCCGGCCTGATCTTCGGCGTGATGACCGGCCTCAACGCCGCCGGGGTCATCATCACCGGATTTCTCGGCGACCGCCTGCGCCGCAAGAACGTGCTGGCCGTGGTGTACGCAACCCGCGGCGTAGCGTTCATGGCCCTGGTCTTCCTCCCTCTTATGGGCTACGGAATGGCCGGCCTAATTGCCTTCGCCCTCCTCTCCGGAATGTCCTGGGTCGCCAGCGTGCCTCTCACCTCCACCCTCACCGCAGACGTGTACGGGTTCCGGGCATTGGGAACCATCAGCGGCTGGGTCTTCTTCGCCCATCAGATTGGCTCCTTCTTCAGCATCCAGCTCACCGGCTACGCTTACATCTGGTTCGGCAACAACTACACCTGGCCCTTCCTCATTGCCGGCCTGACCCTGATTCCCGCCTCCCTGGCGGCATTCAGCATCAACGAGTATCGCTACTCCGGTCGTTACAACAGCCAGGATGCGGCGGCTCCGCAGCTGGCTGTTGCCGGAGCCGGCCCCCGCGCCTACTAGGACACCATGTTTGGCGCCGCGCTGACTAACCTGCTGCTGTCGCTCTCTCCCCATCACGGCGAGGCCGACCCTACGCTCTTGCAGTGGATAATGACCGCGCTGAGCCATATTCTGCTGGGCAAGCTGGGCCTCACCGAACTTACCGTAGTCATCATCATCGGCCTCATCATCCTCGCCATGCCGGCGCTCATCGTCATTGCCTACTGGGCCAACACCCGGCGCGGCGGCGGCTTCCCTCCGGCCCGGCAATGAACCGTCCCTCCCCAGGCTCGGGGTGAAATAGGCGGTTGGCCGCCCCGCTGGCGGATGGCTTGCCGGCGGCGTCAATAAAGAGTAATATACCCGCGCTGCCATTATCGCCATTGGACGGCTTTACGTCGCTGACCGGCCGTAGCGATTTCAGTCGGCGGCGCCTGGCAACCCCACGGCTGCCGAAAATTGGAGGAGGTATCAAGCCAAAATGTTCGACAAGAATTCGCTGGACGCGCTATTCGAAGAGCTGCGAGACGAGTTCGAGCTGGAAACCGACTGGGAAGACATTCAACGAGACGCCCACCTGGCAGTCGCTTACGCCGACGCCGGCGTCCTGGATGACCAGAAGGGAAACCTGGACACGCGCATCGTCGAGTTCGTGGAGCGGCACAACCCGGCCTAGTCCGCTGCCAACCTGCGCCGCCGTTCCCGCGTCGGCAGGTATCCACAGCTTTCGCTTCCCGCCGGCTACGCCGGCGGGCTTTTGTCGTTTAGGACATCGCCCCTTGCGCTTCCGGGTTGGCGCAGGCTTCCATCGGCTGACCCTGCAGCCCGGCCACCAGGTTGCGGGCCGCCAGCTTCATCGTATTCAATCGCGTCGGCAGGGCCGCGCTGCCAATGTGCGGCGTGATGATCAGGTTGTCCAGAGTCAGCAGAGGGTCGTCCGGCGCGATGGGTTCGGGCGCGGTTACGTCCAAAGCGGCCCGGGCGATTTGTCCATCGCGCAGAGCGGAGTACAGCGCCGCCGGGTCAACTACGGGCCCGCGGGAAACGTTAATCAGGATACCGGACGGCTTCATCACCGCCAGCTCCGACGCGCCGATGAGATGATGAGTTGCCGGCGTCAGCGGCACGCTCAGCGCTACGAAATCCGCCTGAGCCAACAGCGCGTTGAGATCTGCGCGCCGCAGGCCGTATTCCGCCTCGGCGTCCGGATAACGGGTGCGGGAGTAATATACAATGTCCATGTCAAATCCCCGCGCCCGCCGCGCGATTTCCCGGCCAATCTGACCCAAGCCTACGATGCCCAGGCAGGCTTCGTGAACGTCCTGCCCCAGCCAGTGGGTGGGATGGAACTGGACTTCCCAACCGCCGGCCCGCACCCAGCGTTCGCTCTCCGACGTGCGCCGCGCCGCGTTCAGCAGCAGGGCAAAGGCCAGGTCGGCCGTGGCCTTCGCCAGCACGCCGGGGGTGTAGCCTACCGGGATGCCCCGCCGGGTCGCCTCGTCAACGTCCACATTGTCCAGGCCGACGGCCAGCTGGCTGATTACCCGCAGGCCGGGCGCAGCGTCCAGCAGGTCGGCGTCCACCCGGTCCATAATGGTGGTGAGGATGCCGGCGGCTTCGGCGGCCAGGCGGCGCAGCTCCGACGCGGAGGGCGGCGCTTCATCGGGCCAGACCTCAACATCGGCCACGGCGCGGACGATGTCCAGGGCGTCGGGCAGCAGGGTTCGGGTAACCAGCGCTTTGGGGCGAGGCATGGCGGTTCACCATCGTGCGGAATATGCGGGATACAGGGATTGCGGAGTGCAGGAATTGTAGTATCCCGGCGCGCCGGCGGCAAACCCCGGCAAGTCTTGGTTGTCGCGTACAAAAACGCTTGGGATAAGCGCAACCCGACAGACTGGAACAGTCATTCAACGCTACCTCCAACCGTCAAGCGCCAGCGCCGAATCAACCTCGGCCTTCCCATCCCCCGCCGTCGTCTCCGCAACATCGCCCAGGGATGCGGTAATCACTGACCCGCCGGAGCCTGACGCCGAGGCGGACAGCCCACTGAGCAACCGCGCCCGCGTATCCGTCGGCGCTCCCGCTTGCGCCAGCGCCCGGGCTGCGTCCCGCCACGTTCCGCCGCCGTCTGCGCCCAATAGCATGATGGCCCGGCCCGACGCAGCCATACCGCCAACGTCGCCAATCCGCTCCACCGACGCACATACGGCGTCCAGCGGCGAAAGCCCCGCCAGCGCCAGCGCCAGCCGGTAAAACCCCGGCGCCGGCATCACCAATACGTCATCCCCGGCGGCTGCCAGGTCGGACAGCAGGCTCGGCGCCGATTCTGCCGGGTCGCCCAGCGTGACCGCCATAGACCACAGTCCGGCCCGCGCGTCTCGACCCATGCGGTTCACCAGCTCTGCCCGGTTATCGGCGCGCAGCGGCAGCTCCACCGACCGAACCCACCGCCGCGCCAACGCCAACGCCGCCGGCGACCCGATGACGTAATCGGCGTTGGACAGCAGCTCCCGCGTCTGCATCGGAACCGACGCTGCATCGCCGGGACCCAATCCGGCCACAGTAACCGCGCGCTGCGCCGACCGGAACGCTGCCGCGAACTTGCGGGTTTCCGACACCTGGCGAGCGTGGTTGCCCTCGTGTCCCGCCACCCGTTCAATCAGATCCAGCAGCGACAGCGCCGGGTAATCGTTCTCCGGGTTATACGGCGTAGCCGGCAGGTCAAGCTGCGCCGAGGACAGCCCGGCAATCAGCGCGCGAAATCGCCGGTAGTTGGCCTCCAGTTTTGCTATGTCGTTGGCGATGCGGTCGCCGCGCGCGTCAAAGGCCGGCAGCATCTCCCGCTCGCCCGATGCAATCTCCTCCAACGCCTGCACGAAACTCTCCGTCAGCAGGTGCTGCATCACCTCCCAAACCGACCATCGCGAACCGAGGAACGCCTCAGTCTCTTCTAGACCGTCCAGCGCCGCCAGCAGCGCAGCGTGTCCATCGTCCAGACGCCGCAAAGCCCGCTCCCGCCGCTCAACCGGCGTAAGACTGTCTTCATCAGTAGGGTAATGGTGAGATACCATGCGTTTCCTCCCCCGGAATAGCGCTGTCAAATGATGCCGGCAACGGCCCGGTAAGTTATCATACAGCCGCGATGACCCCGCAAGGCAACACTCCGTTCGCTTTCCGCCCCGGTCAAACCGTGACCGCGGAGCGTGTCCTGCGCGCTCTGGACGACCTGCGCGACCGGGCCGCGACGGCCGGCCCGGTGGGAACGCTCTACGTGCCGGCTTCAGACGGCAGCGATGGCGCAATAATGGCCGCGCTGGCCCGCGAGCACGGCGGCCCCACTTGGATTAACACGCTGGAACGTTCCTGTGGCCGCGCCTTGCGCTCTCACGCCGGCATCGCGGCGTTTCGCGTCAACAATGCCGGCGTTGCCTTTCTGCCGTCCTTTCCCATGCAAATCGCTCTGCTGAACGACGGCATAGTCGACGCTCCCCTGCGCTTGCTGCTTTCCTCAGAGTTCACCGTGGGCGTCGCTCTGGTGCGGCTGGGCCGCTACGCCATAGCTGTCTATGAGGGCCGACAGCTGGCGGCGTCCAAAACCGATACCCGCTACGTGAAAAGCCGCCATCACGCCGGCGGAACCTCCCAGCGACGTTTTCAGCGCGTCCGCGAAAACCAGATTCATCGCCTTTACGCAGAGGCCGCCGCCGTCCTGCAACGTCAGTGGCAGCCTTGGCTCGACCGTCTCGACTACGTAGTCCTGGGCGGCGAGGCTGCCACTGTCAACGGCTTTGTCAAAGAGTGCGATACGCTTGCCCGCCTGTCTCCCATCACGCTGCAACGTCGCCTGGACGTGCGCGAACCCAACCGCGCCGCCCTGGACCAGATCCCCGCAATGCTCTACCAGTGCCGCGCCTACCCCTTGAAAATACGGGATTGATACAGTACCATTACTCAACCTCATACTGAGGCGAGCAAGAGGAGGCTCCCAGCCATGAGTACCAT